>NZ_CANLWM010000003.1 GCF_947494875.1 uncultured Williamsia sp. | reverse complement strand
CCGGAACCGAACACGCGGCCTTGACCGCTTCCTCGTCCGCTACAACACTCAACGAGGCCACTCCGCCCTCGGCGGACACCCACCCATCAGCCGACTCGCTGCCTGACAACAACGTGTCAGGTCACTACAGCTAGGCGCCCACTCGATCCTGGCAACCGCCCACTCGACGTCGCCAAGCGCCCACTCGACGGGGTGGGTGGTCAGAGGTCGGCGGAGGCGTCCGCGTCGACGAACCAGACGGTCGCCTCGGTACCGCTCACCGACGCGCACGGCCACGCCGACGCGTCCCCGCCACCGACACCCGCGGCGACGGCTTCGGCCTTGTCGGCGCCGGCGACGAGGAACCACACCTGTCGGGCCCGGTTCACCGCGGGCACGGTCAGCGTGATGCGCCGCGGCGGTGGCTTCGGCGAGTTCTCGACGGCGACGACCGTCGCCGACCGCTCGGCGAGCGCGTCGGTGTGCGGGAAGAGCGAATTGATGTGGCCCTCGCCGCCCATGCCGAGCAGGTGGATGTCGAACGCGGGGCTGTCGGCGCCGTCGCCGCGCTCGCGGAGAAGCCGCGCGTAATCGGCGGCCGCGGCGTCGATGTCGTCGCCGAACTCCCCGTCGCTGGGCGCCATCACGAACACGCGGGCGGGGTCGACGTCGACATGGTCGAGCAGCGCGTCGCGCGCCTGCCCGGCATTGCGCTCGTCGTCGGCGTCGGGGACGAACCGGTCGTCGCCGAACCAGACGTCCACCGACCGCCAGTCGATCTCGGAGCCGTTGTCGCGCAACCACTCCAGGATCGCGATGCCGTTGCTGCCGCCGGTGAGGACCACCGACGCCGTCCCGCGTTCGCGCTGGGCGGCCACGACGGTCTCGACGAATCGCGCGCCGGCCGCGGCGATCAGCTCGGGCTTGTCGGTCACCTCGACGACCTCGGGACGAACGCTCATGCCGGGACCTCCGCTCCGGGTCGGGTCAGGCGCGCGACACCCTGCAGCGCCAGGTGGTAGATCTCGTCGGGATCGAGCCGACGCAGCTCCTCGGCGATGCACTCGCGGGTGCCCCGCGTCGACATCGCGATACGGCCGTCGGGGCGTCCCGGGATGGACAGGACCGCGTTGTTGTTCTGGTCGACGGCGAGCACCAGCGGTCCCGATTCGCGCTCGAGACGGATCTCGAAGCTCCCGACACCCCGCTGGACGTCGACGCCGAGCTGCGCCTGCAGCCATCCGGCGAGCAGGTCGATCGACGGCGAGTGCGTCGGCCCGGTCACCGACGCCGAGCGCACCGGTTCCAGCGGCGGCCGGTCGAGCGCGGCGGTGAGGATCGCCCGCCAGTACGTGATCTGCGACCACGCGAGATCGGTGTCGCCGGGGGAGTAGCCCTCGAGCCGGGTCGCGAGGACGGTGTCCGCGTCGGCGGCGTGCGCGGCGTCGGTGATCCGTCGACCGGCCAGGCGGCCCAGCGGGTCCTTGGCGGGATCGGCGGGGGCCTCACCCGGCCACCAGGTGACGACGGGTGTGTCGGGCAACAAGAACGGCGTGACCACGCTCGCGGCGTGCTGCGTCAGATCGCCGTAGAGACGCAGAACGACGACCTCCGAGGCGCCGGCGTCGCCACCGACACGGATCTGCGCGTCGAGGCGGGTCGCCGCCGCGGGATTGCCGAGCGAGACGACGATCACGCGACAGGGGTGCTCGCGGCTCGCCTCGTTCGCGGCGTCGATCGCACCCTCGGTGGGCTGCCCCTCGGCCGCACACACGACGAGCGTCAACACGCGCCCCAACGTGACGGCACCGCCGGTCTCCCGGATCGACACCAGCTTCTTGCTGACCTTCTCGGTGGTCGTGGCCGGCAGGTCGAGGATCACCGCAGGGACTCCTTCACGGGCAGGGTGGGTGTCACGGACGCCGCCAGGTGCGTCCGACGCGCGACATCATCTCGTCGGCCGAGCGTGGACCCCATGTGCCGGACTCATAGGTGTCGGGTCGTCCCGAGGTCGCCCAGTCCTCGAGGACCGGGTCGAGGATCTTCCACGACAGCTCGACCTCGTCGTTGACCGGGAACAGCGACGGCTCGCCGAGCAGCACGTCGAGGATGAGGCGTTCGTAGGCCTCCGGCGACGACTCGGTGAACGCCTGCCCGTAGCTGAAGTCCATGTTCACGTCGCGGACCTGCATGCTCGATCCCGGGACCTTGGACCCGAAGCGCAGCGTGATGCCCTCGTCGGGCTGCACGCGGATCACGAGGGCGTTCTCGCCCAGCTCCTCGGTCATCGTCTTGTCGAACGGCAGATGCGGTGCCCGCTTGAACACGAGTGCGATCTCGGTGACCCTGCGGCCCAACCGTTTTCCGGTGCGCAGGTAGAACGGCACCCCCGCCCAGCGGCGGCTGTCCACCTCGACGGCGATCGCGGCGTAGGTCTCGGTGATCGAGTCGGCGGCGAAGCCCTCCTCGTCGACCAGGCCGGGCACCTCGGTGCTTCCCTGCCATCCCGGGCCGTATTGTCCGCGGGCGGTGTTGAGGTCCAACGGGAGCACGTTGCGGGTCGCGGAGAGCACCTTGATCTTCTCCGCCTGCAGTTCCTTGGGCTCGAAGGAGACCGGCTCCTCCATGGCCACCAGCGCCAGCAACTGCAGCAGGTGGTTCTGGATGACGTCGCGCGCCGCGCCGATGCCGTCGTAGTAGCCGGCACGACCGCCCAGTCCGATGTCCTCGGCCATCGTGATCTGCACGTGGTCGACGTAATGCGAGCTCCACAGCGGGTCGAACAACTGGTTGGCGAACCGCAGCGCGAGGATGTTCTGGACGGTCTCCTTGCCCAGGTAGTGGTCGATGCGGAACACAGCGTCCTCCGGGAACACCCGGTTGACGACGGCGTTCAGCTCCTGTGCGCTGCGCAGGTCGTGCCCGAACGGCTTCTCGATGACGACGCGACGCCAGTGCTTGTCGGTCTGATCGGCCAGGCCGGACCGCTGCAGCTGTTCGCACACCGTCGGGAACGCGCCCGGCGGGATGGACAGGTAGAAGGCGTGGTTGCCGTCGGTGCCCCGCTGCCGGTCGAGGTCGCCGAGAACCGTCGACAACTGGTCGAACGCGTCGTCGTCGTCGAAGGCGCCCTGCACGAAGCGGAAACCCTCCGACAGCCGCTCCCACACCTCCTCACGGAACGGTGTGCGCGCGTGCTCGCGCACCGCGTCGTGCACGATCTGTCCGAAATCCTGGTCGTCCCAGTCCCGTCGGGCGAACCCGACCAACGCGAAGCTCGGTGGCAGCAGTCCGCGGTTGGCCAGGTCGTACACAGCCGGCATGAGCTTTCGTTTGGCGAGGTCACCGGTCACACCGAAGATGACCAGGCTGCAGGGTCCGGCGATCCGCGGAAGGCGTTTGTCCCGCGAGTCCCGCAGCGGGTTGGCCCAGGAGGTCGACACCGTCGCGGTCACGCGTCAGCCCTTGGCGGACTTGAGCTGTTCGGCGGTCTCGTCGAGCAGTTCGCCCCACGCCGACTCGAACTTCTCCACGCCCTCGTTCTCCAGCGTCAGGAACACGTCGGTGAGGTCGATCCCGAGGTCGGAGATGGAGGCGAACACCTGCTCGGACTCCGGTCCCCGTCCGATGAGCGACTCGGTGTCCACCTCGCCGTGGTCGGCGAAGGCGTCCATCGTCTTCTCCGGCATCGTGTTGACCGTGTTCGGTGCCACCAGCTCGCTGACGTAGAGCGTGTCGGAGTAGTCGGGGTTCTTGACCCCGGTGGAGGCCCAGAGGGGTCGCTGGGGGCGTGCCCCGTCGGACAGCAGGCCCTGGAACCGCGAGCCCACCTCGAACACCTGCTGGTAGGCGACGTAGGCCAGACGGGCGTTGGCCAGGGCGGCCTTGCCCTTGAGCTCCATCGCATCGGGGGTGCCGATGGCGTCGAGTCGCTTGTCGACCTCTGTGTCGACGCGGGAGACGAAGAACGAGGCCACCGAGTGGATCGTCGACAGGTCGTGCCCGGCCTTCTTCGCGGCCTCGATGCCGTCGAGGTACGCGTCCATCACGAGGCGGTAGCGCTCCACCGAGAAGATCAGCGTCACGTTCACGCTGATGCCCTCGGCGAGGGTCTTCGCGATGGCCGGGATGCCCTCTTCGGTGGCCGGGATCTTGATGAGGAGGTTCGGGCGGTCGACGATCTTCCACAGTTCGATCGCCTGCTCGACGGTCTTGTCCGTCTCGTGCGCGAGACGGGGATCGACCTCGATCGACACCCGACCGTCGACGCCGTTCGTGGCGTCGTAGACCGACCGCAGCACGTCGCAGGCGTTGCGGACGTCGTCGGTGGTGACCGTGCGGATGGTCGCGTCGACGTCACTCCCGCGGGCGGCGAGTTCGTTGATCTGGTCGTCGTAGGCCTCGCCCTTCGACAGGGCTGCCTGGAAGATCGACGGGTTGGTGGTCACGCCGACCACCGACTTCGTCTCGATGAGCTCGGCGAGGTTGCCCGACGAGATGCGCTCGCGCGACAGGTCGTCGAGCCACACCGAGACGCCGGCGTCGGAGAGTGCCTTCAGGTTCGCGTTCTGGCTCATGCGGATTGTCCCTTCACGGTCGTGATGGAGCGCTGCGCTGCTGCGACGACGGCCTCGACGGTGAAGCCGTACTCGCGGAACAGTGTCTGGTAGTCGGCGGATTCCCCGAAGTGCTCGAGGGAGATGATCTCGCCGTGTCCGCCGACGATCGGGTACCACGGCATCGCGATGCCGGCCTCGACGGAGACGCGGGCGGTCACGGTCGGCGGCAGCACCTGGTCGCGGTAGTTCTGGTCCTGGTCCATGAACCACTCGATGCACGGCATGGACACGACGCGCGCACCGATGCCCTTCTCCTCCAACGCCGCTGCGCCGTCGACCGCGAGCGACAGCTCGGAGCCGGTGGCGATGACGATGACCTCGGGCTCGGCGGTGGAGGAGTCCTTCAGGACGTAGCCGCCCTTGGCGACACCCTCGGCGGAGGTGCCCTCGAGGATCGGGATGTTCTGGCGGGTCAGCGCGAGACCCACCGGACCGCTGCTCGACGAACGCCCGATGACCGACTTCCAGGCGAACGCGGTCTCGTTGGCGTCACCGGGACGGACCACCGAGAGGTTCGGGATTGCCCGCAGCGCGGCGAGGTGCTCGATCGGCTGGTGGGTCGGCCCGTCCTCGCCGAGACCGATGGAATCGTGGGTCCAGATGTAGATGGGGTCGATGTCCATGAGCGACGCCAGGCGCACCGCGGGGCGCATGTAGTCGGAGAACTGCATGAACGTGCCGCCGTAGACACGGGTCGGTCCGTGCAGCACGATGCCGGACAGGATCGCGCCCATCGCGTGCTCGCGGACACCGAAGTGCAGTGTGCGGCCGTAGGGTTCGGCGTCCCAGTCGTCGGTCGAGATCGACGTCGGGCCGAAGGACTTCGCGCCCTCGATGGTGGTGTTGTTCGAGCCGGCGAGGTCGGCGGAACCGCCCCAGAGCTCGGGGAGCACCGGGCCCAGCGCGCCGAGCACCTTCCCCGACGCAGCGCGGGTCGCGACGGCCTTGTCACCGGGATTCCAGGTGGGCAGGACGTCGGCCCATCCCTCGGGCAGTTCGTCCTTGGTCAGACGGTCGAGTAGCGCGCGGCGCTCGGGGTTGGCCGACGACCACTTCTCGAACTCGTCCGACCACTCCTCGTGGGCGTGACGGCCACGCTGCAACAGCTCGCGGGTGTGGGCGATGACCGCGTCGTCGACCTCGAAGGTCTTGTCCGGGTCGAACCCGAGGATCTTCTTCGTCGCTGCGACCTCCTCGTCGCCGAGCGCCGAGCCGTGCGCGTCACCGCTGTTCATCTTCGTCGGCGCGGGAAAGCCGATGATGGTGCGCAGGATGATGATCGACGGCTTGTCGGTGACGGCCTTCGCGGCCTCGATCGCCTCGAGGATGCCGGTGACGTTCTCGCCTCCCTCGACGTACTGCACGTGCCAGCCGTACGCCTCGTACCGCTTCGCGGTGTCCTCGGACAGGGCGATGTCGGTGTTGTGCTCGATGGAGATCTTGTTGTCGTCGTAGAAGACGATGAGGTTGCCCAGCTGCTGGGTGCCGGCGAGCGACGACGCCTCGCTGGTGACGCCCTCCTCGATGTCGCCGTCGGAGGCGATCGCGTAGATGAAGTGGTCGAAGACGCTGCGACCCTCCGGCGCATCCGGGTCGAACAGACCGCGCTCGCGGCGGGCGGCCATCGCCATGCCCACCGCCGACGCGAGACCCTGACCCAGCGGGCCGGTGGTGATCTCGACGCCCCGGGTGTGGCGGAACTCGGGGTGGCCGGGAGTCTTCGACCCGAAGGTGCGCAGCGCCTCGAGGTCGGACAGTTCGAGCCCGAAACCGCCGAGGTACAGCTGGATGTAGAGCGTGAGCGACGAATGGCCGCACGACAGGATGAATCGGTCGCGGCCGAGCCAGGCCGTGTCGTTCGGGTCGTGACGCATGACGCGCTGGAACAGCGTGTAGGCCAGGGGAGCGAGGCTCATGGCGGTGCCGGGGTGACCGGATCCACACTTCTGCACGGCGTCGGCGGCGAGGACCCGGACTGTGTCGACGGCGCGGGTGTCCACGTCGGTCCAGTCCGCCGGGTGCGACGCCTGGGTGAGGGAACGGATCTCGTCTGTCACGGCCACGATGCGGGGATCTCCTGAGGTCGGTGCGGTGCGTCGGGGGAACGCGGGAGCGGCCCGCGCAGGTGTGGGACCGCGCTCTCAGCCTAGTCGCCGCCACGCCCGCTGTGACGCCCCCGGCACCCGCTCGTAGGGCCCGCGGTGACGTGTCCGTTTGTCGCCTGGAGGGTGGGGCCGTCTACCATTCTCTGTAGTAGACGCGCGAGGCGACGCCGGTCGGCTCGGCCCGCGCGCGGACCAGCCGGGTGAGTGTCACGAACGCCCCGGGTCAGCGGGACGGTGCAGGAGAGTCAGTGGAGATCGGGCACAGCGGCGCACGGACGTCGGCCGCGACCCGCTCGGTCGACGAGCCCGGCACCCCGGCGTCGCCCGCCCGGCGGGGTCGCGATCTGGTCCTCGCCTACATCGCGCTGACCAAGCCCCGCGTGATCGAGCTGCTCCTCGTGGCGACGGTGCCGGTGATGCTGCTGGCCGACCGCGGGTCCGTCGACATCGCCCTGATCGCCGTCACACTCGTCGGCGGGTGGCTCGGCGCCGCGAGTGCCAACACGCTGAACATGGTGGTCGACGCGGACATCGACCAGAAGATGAAGCGCACCGCCCGGCGTCCCCTGGCCCGGCACGCCGTGGGCCGTGGACACGCTTTCGTGTTCGGGATCGTGCTCGGCGCGGCGTCGTTCGCGGTGCTGTGGGCGTTTGCGAACCTGTTGAGCGCGCTGCTGGTGATGGCGACCATCGCCTTCTACGTCCTCGTCTACACGATGGTCCTCAAGCGCCGGACCTCGCAGAACGTGGTGTGGGGCGGGGCCGCCGGCTGCATGCCGACCCTCGTCGGCTGGGCCGCGGTCACCGGCACCATCTCCTGGCAGCCGGTCGTGTTGTTCCTGATCATCTTCTTCTGGACGCCGCCGCACACCTGGGCGCTCGCCATGCGCTACAAGGAGGACTACGCGGCGGCCGGTGTGCCGATGCTGCCGGTGGTCGCCACCGAACAGCAGGTGGCGCGGCAGATGGTGATCTACACCTGGGCCACCGTGGCCGCCACGCTCGTCCTGGTCGCCGCGACCGGGTGGATCTACGCCGTGGTCGCCGTGGTGGCCGGCGCCTGGTTCCTCCGGGCCGTGCACAAGCTCTACGCAGGGACCCGTCGGGGCGAGCCCATCGCGCCGCTGCGCGTCTTCCTGCAGTCGAACGAGTACCTCGCCGTGGTGTTCTGCGGCCTCGCCGTCGACTCGGTGATCCACCTGCCGACGGTGCTCTCCACCTTCTGATCGCCCTGCGGCCGGTTCCCGTCGACGTCAGGGGATGAGCGCCACGGATCCCGTCGTCGTCCGCCCCTCGAGGTCGGTGTGTGCCCGGGACGCGTCCGCCAGTGGGTAGCGGTGATCGACGCGCATCGGCAGCCGCCCGTCCGCCACGGCGGCCATCACCTCCGACGTACGGCGCGCGAACTCGTCGGTGTCGGCGATGTAGTGCGCGAGGGTGGGCCGGGTCACGAACAGCGATCCCAGACCGTTGAGGCGTTGCAGGTCGAACGGAGGCACCGGACCGCTCGCGGCGCCGAACAGCGCGACGGTCCCGCGGACCGCGGTCGCGGTGAGGCTCTGCTCGAACGTGTCGGCGCCGACGCCGTCGTAGGTGGCCGCGACACCCTTCCCGACGGTGAGTTCGCGGACCTTCTCGCCGACGTGGTCGCCATAGCGCAGCACGTGTGCGGCGCCGGCCTCGCGGGACAGCTGCTCCTTCGCATCGGTGGAGACGGTGGTGATCACACGGATCCCACGGGCGGCGGCCAGGCGGGTCAGGATGAGGCCGACACCGCCGGCGCCGGCGTGGAGAAGGACCGTGTCCGGACCGTCGGGGTCGCCGCTGCCCCGCAGATGCGACACCCCGTCGAGGAGGTAGTGGGCGGTGCACCCCTGCAACAGGACCGACGCGGCGACGGCGTCCTCGACACCGTCGGGGACGACCACCGTGCGGTGTGCGGGGACAACAGCGAGCTCGGCGTAGCTGCCGGGTGCGTCGCACCAGGCGACCCGTGTCCCGACAGCCGGCTCGGTGACGCCGTCGCCGACCGCCACGACGGTGCCCGCGCCCTCGGAACCAGGGATGTACGGCGGGTTCGACGGGTAGTAGCCCGATCGCAGGTAGGTGTCGATGAAGTTGACGCCCACTCCGCCGACGCGGACGAGAACCTCGCCCGGGCCGGGGCCGGGGTCGTCGACGGTGACGATCTCGAGCACCTCGGGACCGCCGTGGCGGGTGACGTGGACTGCCTGCATCAGACCGTTCTACCGCCCCGATAGGATCGGCGACATGGCTGACGAGAGCGCGACCGAATCCGCCCAGGCCACCGACACCCGCGAGGCCGCGGTGCCGGCGCCCAAGAAGGCCGTGGCCGCGGCGACGCGGTTCGTCCGCGACGGCGGCGGCGAGGCGACGGCTGTGATCGAGCCGATCGGGGCGGCGGGCGTACGGATCCTCATGGTCGCGCAGGACGGCGGCGTCATGGGCGACGTCGTCGTGAAGGACGTCGCGACCGCACACGCCGTCGTCGACGCGGTGGCGGGCCTCACCGCCGGTGAGTGGGACCGCGAACTCAGCGCCGCGGCGACACCGCAGCCGGGCCACTGGCGCAAGATGGCCGGCTGGGTCGCCAACACCTGATCAGCGGTCGGCGCGTTCGGCGAGGCCGGACGGCTCCGACGTCGCCTCCTCGCTCGGCATGAGTCGGCGGGGCCGCAGCGAGATCCACAGGGCCGCGGTGGCGGCGACACACGCGGCCGCACCGGCGACATGGAACACCACGAGCAGCTCGGGGATCCCCGTGGCGTACTGGGTGATCCCGATCGCGGCCTGCACGACGATCATCCCGACGACCACGTAGAGCCGTCGGCGGATCGCGGCGGTCGCGCCCACCGCGGCCAGCCCGAAACCGAGCGCGACGATCAACGCCAGATAGGCCACCATCATCTCGGCGTGGAAGTGCACCAGGGTCGTGATCGCGACCGCGAGTCGCGGGACCGGCTTCTCGATGCTGGCGTCGCCGGCGTGCGGGCCGGCACCGGTGACCATCGTCCCGGCCACCAGCACCACGGCCATCATCACGGCCGACAACGCGGTCAACCAGCGCAGCGGTGCGGGCACCAGGGGGATGGCCTCGCCGTCGTCGGGTTCGCGGACCTTCTCCAGCAGCAGCACCGACAGCCACACCATCGCCATCGACACCAGCAGGTGGATGGCGACGGTCCACCACAGCAGACCGGTGAGGACGGTGATGCCGCCGATCACGGCCTGCGCGACCGTCGAGAGCGGGATGAGCCAGGCGTAGAAGCGAACCTCGCGACGGCGGTTCGCGCGCGTCACCGCGATCACGATCGCGGCGGCGATGATCACGACGGCGAACGTCAGCATCCGGTTGCCGAACTCGACCGCCTGATGGATCCCCGCGACCTCCTGGTGCGGTTCCGGGGTGAAGCTTCCCGGGAAGCACTGCGGCCAGGTGGGGCATCCGAGCCCGGAGGCCGTGACCCGGACGACGGAGCCGGTGACGGCGATACCCGCCTGCGTCAGGACCACGAGGACGGCGATGACCGTCTGCACTCGGAGGGACACTGCGGGCAGGAGGTTCACCAGCCGGACGAAACCGCGATACAGCACGTCGTCGATGGTATCGCCGCGGCTCAGGTGAACCGAAACGAGCGGATCGCGGCTACCGCGGCGACGACGCCCCAGGCGACGAGCACGCCGAACCCCACCCAGTCGACCGACAGCCGTGTCGCCTGGTGCAGGGCCTCCGCCAACGCCCCCGACGGGGAGCACCGCGCGACCCACTTCACCGCCTCGGGAACCGACGACCCGGCGACCACGAGGCTGCCGATGCCGATGAAGACGAACCAGGCGATGTTCGCGACGGCGAGGACGATCTCGGCCCGCAAGGTGCCGCCCAGCAGCAGCCCGAGCGCCGAGAACGTCAGCGTGCCCAGCGCGATCGCGACGGCACCGACGAGCAGACCGCCGAGACCGATGTCCCAGCCGAACGCGACGCCGATCGCCCCGAGCACGATCGCCTGCAGGACGACCACGACGGCGACGGCGATCGACTTGCCGGCGATGACACCCCAGCGGGGCAGGGGGGTGGCGCCCAGCCGCTTCAGCGCGCCGTAGCGGCGGTCGAAGCCGACCGCGATGGCCTGTCCGGTGAACGCGGTCGACATGACCGCCACCGTCATGATCGCGGGCACGAACCGATCCGCTCGCGACTCGGCCCCGGTCGAGATGGGCAGCAGGCACAGGCCGATCAGCATCGTGACCGGGATGAACATCGTCAGCAGCAACTGTTCGCCGTTGCGAAGCAACAAGACCAGTTCCATCCGCGACTGGGCCGCCAGCATGCGCATCACCGGTGCGGCGGCCGGACGAGGAGTGAACAGGCCCGGGGTGAAGCGAGCGGCGGATGCGCCGGTGCGACGGGGTGTGTCGGTCATCCGCGGAGGTCCCGTCCGGTGAGGTCGAGGAAGACGTCCTCGAGGCTGCGCGTCTCCACCCGCATGTCGGTCGCGAGCACGTTGATCCGCGCGCACCACGCCGTGACCGCGGCGATCACCTCGGGGGTGACCGGGCCGGCGACGAGGTAGGTCCCCGGCGAGATCTCCTCGGTGGAGTACTCCTCGGCGAGGATGGAGCGCAGCAGGTCGAGGTCGAGGCCACGGGGCGCCTTGAACCGCAGCTCGTTCTCCGCGCCGCGGCTGGTCACCTCCGACGGCGAGCCATGGGCGACGACGCGACCGCGGTCGATGATGACGAGGTCGTCGGCGAGCTGCTCGGCCTCGTCCATGAGGTGTGTGGTCAACAACACGCAGACACCGTCCGCTCGCAGGCGGTCGATCAACTCCCACACCAGGATCCGCGCGGCGGCGTCGAGTCCGGCCGTGGGCTCGTCCAGGAAGACCAGCTCCGGGCGTCCGACGAGCGCGCAGGCCAGCCCGAGCCGCTGTTGCTGGCCGCCGGACAGCCGTCGGTACGGCGTCCGCTGCGCGTCGCGCAGGCCGAGGGTGTCGATGAGCCAGTCGGGGTCGATGGGGTCCGCCGAGTAGGCGGCGCACAGTCGGAGCATCTCGCCGGCCCGGGCTCCGGGGTAGGCGCCGCCGCCCTGCAACATGACGCCGATCCGCGGTCGCAGCGCCTCGTTGTCGGCGATCGGGTCGAGCCCGAGCACGCGGACGGTGCCGTCGTCGGGGGTCAGGAACCCCTCGCAGATCTCGACGGTCGTCGTCTTGCCCGCGCCGTTGGGGCCGAGGAGTGCGACCACCTGGCCGCGCTCCGCGCGCAGGTCGATGCCGTCCACCGCGGTCGTCCCGTCGAAGCGCTTGACGAGGCCCGTGACGTCCAGCGCCGGGGCTCCGATCGGGCTGTTCACGCGCTCAACAGTAGGCGGGCGGCCGCGCCGGATCGTCGGGGGGCGTGTCCGGCGGCGGTCACCGGACCCGCTGGTCGGCGGCTGCGACGGGGTCCGACGACGAGGTCGACGACGCCTCGTCGTACGACGCGGTGTCGGCGGGATCCGATCGCGCGCCGACGTGGTCGTCGGCCGGTCGGATGTGGGGGTCCGGCGCGACACGATTACGGCGACTGCGCGGCCGTTCGAAGAACAGGGCGGTCAGGGCCGCCGTCAGCAGGATCGACGCGACGATCGCCTCGGCGAGCTGGAAGCCCCGGGTGCCCGCGCCGGTCGGGAGGATGACGACGGCGATCACGGCGGACACCGCGATCGCCACGAGGCGGAACCACCGACCGGTCGCCCACGCGGCCAGCGGGATGATCGCCCACAGCAGGTACCAGGCCTGCACGAACGGGAAGAACACGACGAAGGTCGCCATCGCGATACCGAGTGCGCCGAGCGGGTGCAGGCGACCAGCGAGCGCCGCGAGCAGCCACCGGACGATGAACACCGCCGCGATGAGCTGACCGATCGGACGGGCCACGTCGAGCATGGCCTGGGTGTGGTCGCCGAGTCCGAGCACCACTCCGACGCGCCCACCGGTGACGCCGAGCAGGGTGGGCATCGACATCCACGACCGGACCACGTCGCCCGTGCTCAGCGTCTTCGTCCAACCGAAACCGAGGCCGGTGCCGACGCAGATGCCCACCATGACGACGACCAGCACGGCCAGGAGCAGGCCGGCCGCGCCGGCGAGGGCGATCACCGACTGCCGCGATCGCGTCCACCACTGCGACCGCGGGGCGTGGCGCAGAGCGGGCAGGGTCGCCCCCCAGCGGCGCGCCAGGCCGATGCCGACGAACCCCAACGCGAGCAGCGAGGCGATCTTCACCATCGACGAGGCGGAGATCACGACCACGCCGGCCAGGAACAGCCACCCGGTGGGCGACGGCATCCACCCCGGTGCCCGGCGCAGGCGATGCGGCGAGTCGAGCGCTCGGAAGCACAGCTCGATCCCGGCCAGCATCATCCCGAGCATGAGGGCCTCGTTGTGGATGCCCCCGACCAGATGCAGGATCAGCAGCGGGTTCAGGGCCCCGAGCCACAGCGCGGCGACGGGCGACACGCCGCAGCGGCGTGCGAGTCGTGGCAGCGCCCACACGACCAGGCCGACACCGACCAGCGCGAGGAGACGGTGCAGGAGGATCGCGGCGGACAGGTTGTCGCCGGTGATGTTCGTGATGCCCTTGCCCAGCCACAGGAACAGCGGCCCGTAGGGCGCGGGGGTGTCCCGCCACAGGTTGGGCACCGACCGCGTGAAGACGTGGTCGACGCCGAGGCCGCGGACAGGACTGATCGTGTAGGGGTCCATGCCCTTCGCCGCGATCGCGCTCTGGGCGAGGTAGGAGTAGATGTCCTTGCTGAGCAGCGGGGGCGCGACGACGATCGGCGCCAGCCAGACGAGCAGGGTGCGGTCGGCCTGACGGTGGGTCATGCGGCGCTCCGGACGGCGTCCGGCGGCGACGTCGACGGTGAGCCGCCCGACCGCGAAGCGCCCCAGCATCAGCCAGGCCAGCACCAGGACGATGGTCCCGGTGATCGACAGCGTCAGCGCCGTCGTCCACATCCGGGAGGGCAGCGACAGGACGCGCATCCCGGAGATGGGGTTCTGCAGCACGGGGACCGCGCCGGTGCCGAGCGACCCGACCAGGATGAGGATCGATCCCACGGCGCCGAAGATCCGGATCCGTGCCAACGCCCGGTTCTCCGCGGGCAGCAGCGGGCCGACCTCGGGTTCGCGGTCGTGCATGCGCGCGAGCGACACGCCGTAGTCGCCCGGGAGGTCGGGCGGTGGTGCCGTCCCGCGCCGTCGCAGGCCCAGGTAATCGCCCACGACGCCGACGCGCGCGGGGATCACGCCGCGGGCCCGCGGCCGGGGGTCTGACACGAGTGCAGACTATCCGTCGGGGAGCCGTTCCCGAGTGGGGCCGAGCCGCGCGCCACCGCGGGGGTCGCACATCGGCCGCGGCTGGGGGATAGGTCACCCTTGCTGGCACCGCGCCGCGAATTAGGTGACACTTGTGTTGTGAAAACCTCGCCGGCAGGCGCGCGCTCGATGGAGCCGCACGTCACGATCACCACGGAGGGCCAGACCCGGTCCGCGGTGATCGCGTTGCTGCTCGAGCACGGACCGAGCACCGCGGGCGAGATCGGCGAGGAGCTCGGCATGAGCGCGGCCGGGGTGCGTCGTCACCTCGAGGCGCTGATCGCCGAGGGGCGTGTCACCGCGGGCGAGTCGTCCCGGTACGCCCGTCGCGGTCGGGGTCGTCCGGCCAAGCAGTTCCGCCTCACCGCACAGGGTCGGGGACGTCTCCCGCACGCCTACGACGATCTCGCCGGTGCCGCCATGCGGCGCCTGCGCGACCTGGGCGGCGACGAGGCCGTCCGGGCGTTCGCCGCCGATCGCATCGACGACGTCGTCGGCGAGGTCGAACCGACCTCACCCGAGGTGGCCGAGCGTGACCCCGCCGCGGTCGAGCGGACGGCCGCGCAGATCGCCGACGCGCTGACCCGATCGGGGTTCTCCGCAGACACGCGTCGTGTCGGCAACGGTGTGCAGATCTGCCAGCACCACTGCCCGGTCGGCCACGTCGCGCAGGAGTTCCCCGAACTCTGCGAGGCCGAGACGGCGCGGTTCACCGAGTTGCTCGGCACCCACGTGCAGCGCCTGGCGACCATCGCCAACGGCGATTGCGCGTGCACCACACACGTACCCCTGTCCACCCCCACGACCTCGCACCCGGCGGCCGACGCACAGCCCCCGTCGCCGACCGCCACCACCCACCGAGAGGACACCGATGACCGTCACTGACCCCCGCACCACCGCCGGCGGGCCCGCCGCCCCGCTGACGCAGGAGGAGACCATCGCGTCGCTGGGCACGTACGGCTACGGATGGTCGGACTCCGACGTCGCCGGTGCCAGCGCGCAGCGCGGCATCAACCCGGCGGTCGTCACCGACATCTCGGCGAAGAAGAGCGAGCCCGAGTGGATGCTCGCCGCCCGCCTCAAGGCGCTGCAGACCTTCGAGCGCAAGCCGATGCCGACCTGGGGCAGCGACCTCGACGGCATCGACTTCGACAACATCAAGTACTTCGTGCGCTCCAGCGAGAAGCAGGCCGCCACGTGGGACGACCTGCCCGCCGACATCAAGAACACTTACGACAAGCTGGGCATCCCCGAGGCCGAGAAGCAGCGTCTGGTGTCCGGCGTCGCGGCGCAGTACGAGTCCGAGGTCGTCTACCACTCGATCCGCGAGGACCTCGAGCAGCAGGGCGTGATCTTCCTCGACACCGACACCGCGCTGAAGGAGCACGAGGACCTGTTCCGCGAGTACTTCGGCACCGTGATCCCCGCCGGCGACAACAAGTTCTCGGCGCTGAATACCGCCGTGTGGTCGGGTGGCTCGTTCATCTACGTGCCCAAGGGTGTCCACGTCGACATCCCGCTGCAGGCCTACTTCCGCATCAACACCGAGAACATGGGCCAGTTCGAGCGGACGCTCATCATCGTCGACGAGGGCGCCTACGTGCACTACGTCGAGGGGTGCACCGCGCCGATCTACAAGACCGACTCGCTGCACTCCGCGGTCGTCGAGATCATCGTCAAGAAGGGCGGGCGCTGCCGCTACACGACCATCCAGAACTGGTCGAACAACGTCTACAACCTGGTCACCAAGCGCGCGAAGGCCGAGGCCGGCGCGACCATGGAGTGGGTCGACGGCAACATCGGCTCCAAGGTGACGATGAAGTACCCCGCGGTGTGGATGACCGGTGAGCACGCCAAGGGCGAGGTTCTCTCGGTGGCGTTCGCCGGCCCGGGTCAGCACCAGGACACGGGTTCGAAGATGGTGCACCTCGCGCCGCACACCTCGAGCAACATCGTCTCGAAGTCCGTCGCCCGCGGCGGTGGTCGCGCCTCGTACCGCGGCCTGGTCCAGGTCAACCGCGGCGCACACGGCAGCCGCTCGACGGTGAAGTGCGACGCGCTACTCGTCGACACGATCAGCCGCAGCGACACCTACCCCTACGTCGACATCCGCGAGGACGACGTGACGATGGGTCACGAGGCCACCGTCTCGAAGGTCAGCGACGACCAGCTCTTCTACCTGATGAGCCGCGGCCTGACCGAGGACGAGGCCATGGCGATGGTGGTGCGTGGGTTCGTCGAGCCCATCGCCAAGGAACTGCCCATGGAGTACGCGCTCGAGCTGAACCGTCTCATCGAGCTGCAGATGGAAGGGTCGGTCGGTTGAGTTCTGCGCAGGACACGCCCACCGGAGTGGTCGGCGCGGTGGCGGGGGAGAACCCGCACCCCGTCGTCAACAAGGGCGAGCTGTTCACGTCCTACGACGTCGACGCCTTCGAGGTGCCGTCGTCCAAAGACGAGGCCTGGCGTTTCACGCCGTTCCGGCGTCTACGGGGCCTGCACGACGGCTCGGCGACCGCGTCGGGCTCGGCCACGGTCGAGGTGACCGGCGCCGGTGACGGCGTGACGGTCGAGACCGTCGGCCGCGACGACTCCCGCCTCGGTGACGGTGGCATCCCGTTCGACCGGATCGCGGCGGCGGCGTGGTCGGGGTTCGAGCAGGCGACCGTCGTCTCCGTCGCTGCCGAGGCCGAGGTGGCCGACCCGGTGTCCGTCACGATCACCGGCCCGGGTGCCGGCGTCGTCGCCTTCGGACACGTACAGATCCGCCTCGGGCGGCACGCGCGGGCGACCGTCGTGCTCGACCAGGTCGGCAGCGGCACCTACGGCGAGAACATCGAGTTCGTCGTCGGTGACGGCGCGTCGCTCACGGTGATCGACGTCCACGACTGGGCCGACGACACCGTCCACGTCGCCGCGCACCACGTGCGGCTCGGACGGGACGCGTCGATCAAGCACTTCGCGGTCAGTCTCGGCGGCGACCTGGTGCGCCTGAGCCCGCTCGTGCACTACGACGGGCCCGGGGGGAACGCCGAACTCTGGGGTCTGTACTTCGCCGACGCCGGTCAGCACCTCGAGCAGCGGCTGCTGGTCGACCACTCGCAGCCGCACTGCCGCTCGAACGTCGTCTACAAGGGCGCGTTGCAGAGCGACGTCGACGCGGCGGGGCGCGCCACGGACCGGTCGCGCGAGGCCCACACCGTGTGGGTCGGCGACGTGCTGATTCGCGCCGAGGCCGAGGGCACCGACACGTTCGAGCTCAACCGGAACCTCGTGCTGACCGACGGTGCACGTGCCGACTCGGTCCCCAACCTGGAGATCGAGACCGGCGAGATCGTCGGTGCCGGGCACGCCAGCGCCACCGGACGTTTCGACGACGAGCAGCTGTTCTACCTGCAGGCCCGGGGCATCCCCGAGGACCAGGCTCGCCGACTGGTGGTGCGCGGTTTCTTCGCCGAGATCATCGCGAAGATCCCCGTGCCCGACCTCCGCGAGCGTCTCGAGGCCGCCGTCGAGGCCGAACTCGCCACCGCCGGCGTCTGACGCCGCCCCACCCCACGATTCACGAAGGATTCCTGTGACCACTCTCGAGATCCGCGACCTGCACGTCGACGTCGCCGGCAGCGACTCCGACGCCGAGCCCATCCACATCCTCAAGGGCGTGGACCTGACCATCGAGTCGGGCCAGACCCACGCGATCATGGGCCCCAACGGGTCCGGCAAGTCGACGCTGTCCTACGCGATCGCCGGGCACCCCAAGTACACCGTGACCTCGGGGTCGATCACCCTCGACGGTGAGGACGTGCTCGCGATGTCCGTCGACGAGCGCGCCCGCGCGGGCCTCTTCCTCGCGATGCAGTACCCGGTCGAGGTGCCCGGCGTCTCCATGTCGAACTTCCTGCGCACCGCGGCCACCGCCGTGCGGGGCGAGGCCCCCAAGCTCCGCCACTGGGTCAAGGAGACCAAGGAGGCGATGACCGAACTCGAGATCGACTCCTCGTTCGGTGAGCGCAGTGTGAACGAGGGCTTCTCCGGTGGCGAGAAGAAGCGCCACGAGATCCTGCAGCTCGGCCTGCTCAAGCCGAAGATCGCGATCCTCGACGAGACGGACTCCGGCCTCGACGTCGACGCGCTGCGGGTCGTGTCCGAGGGAGTGAACAAGTACAAGGAGCGCGAGAACGGCGGCGTGCTGCTGATCACGCACTACACCCGCATCCTGCGCTACATCCACCCCGAGTTCGTCCACGTCTTCGTCGGCGGCCGCATCGTCCAGTCGGGCGGTCCGGAACTCGCCGACGAGCTCGAGGAGAACGGGTACGTCCGCTTCACCGGGGCGGGCGCGTCGGCCTGACGCCGACCCGACACCCATCGTCACGAGGTGATCGCATGACCAGCACCGTCGCATCGCCCGCGCTCGACGTCGAGGCGTTGCGCGCCGACTTCCCGATCCTGGGCCGCACGGTCCGGGACGGGAAACCGTTGGTGTATCTCGACTCCGGCGCGACGTCGCAGCGGCCGCTGCCCGTGCTCGACGCCGAACGCGACTTCCTGCTGCACCACAACGCCGCGGTGCATCGTGGAGCCCACCAGCTCGCCGAGGAGGCGACCGACGCCTACGAGGGCGCCCGCGCGGACATCGCGTCGTTCATCGGTGCCGCCTACGAGGAGGTGGTGTTCACCAAGAACGCCACCGAGGCGATCAACCTCGTCGCGTACACCCTCGGTGACGACCGGACCGGCCCGCTGCTCGGTGGGCACCGCCTCGGCGAGGGTGACACCGTCGTGGTGAGCGAGCTCGAGCATCACGCGAATCTCGTTCCCTGGCAGGAACTCTGCCGTCGCACCGGCGCGACTCTGCGCTGGTACGACGTCACCGAGGACGGTCGGATCGACCTCGCCTCCCTGGATCTGGACGACAGCGTCGCGGTGGTGGCGGTGACACACCAGTCCAATGTCACCGGCGCCGTCACCGACGTCGCCGAGGTGGTGCGGCGGGCGCGGGCGGTGGGTGCCCTCGTCGTCCTCGACGCCTGCCAGTCCGTCCCGCACATGACGGTCGACCTGCACGCTCTCGACGTCGACTTCGCCGCCTTCTCGGGCCACAAGATGTTCGGGCCGTCCGGAGTCGGTGTGCTGTACGGCAAGTCGGCACTTCTCGAGCAGTTGCCGCCGTTCATCTCCGGCGGGTCGATGATCGAGACCGTGTCGATGGAGGTGTCCACCTACGCCGCCCCGCCGCAGCGGTTCGAGGCCGGCGTCCCGATGACGTCGCAGGTCGTCGGGCTCGGCGCCGCGGTGCGGTATCTGCGGGACATCGGGATGGATGCGGTCGCCGCCCACGAGCACACGCTCACCGAGCACGCGCTCACGCGTCTGGCCGCCATCTCCGGGCTGCGCATCGTCGGTCCGACCGACGCGACGGATCGCGGCGGTGCGGTGGCGTTCGTCGTCAACGGCATCCACGCCCACGACCTGGGCCAGATCCTCGACGACGAGGGTGTGGCCATCCGCGTCGGACACCACTGCGCGTGGCCGTTGCACAAGCGGTTCGGGGTCGCAGCCACCGCGCGGGCATCGTTCGCCGCGTACAACACCACAGCCGAGGTCGACGCTCTCGCCGACGCGATCGGGACCGCACAGCGGTTCTTCGGGGTGGGCTGAGCACATGCGGATGGAGCAGATGTACCAGGACGTGATCCTGGACCACTACAAGCACCCGCACGGCCGGGGTCTGCGTGAGCCGTTCGGCGCGGAGGTGCACCACGTCAACCCCACCTGCGGTGACGAGGTGACGCTGCGCGTCGCGGTCGCCGACGGTTCCATCGCCGACATCTCCTACGACGGCCAGGGGTGCTCGATCTCCCAGGCCGCCACGTCCGTCCTGTACGACCAGGTCGTCGGCCTGTCCGTCGCCGAGGCGCTCGACACCGTCGGGGCGTTCACCGGCATGGTCACCTCTCGCGGCGAGGTCGAGGGCGACGAGGACGTGATCGGCGACGGCATCGCCTTCGCCGGCGTGTCGAAGTACCCCGCCCGGGTGAAATGCGCCCTGCTCGGGTGGATGGCGTTCAAGGACGCCCTCGGCCGCACCGACGCCACACTGCCCGACGACGAGACCAGCACAGCCAGGAGCACGACATGACCGACCAGCAACAGACCCAACCGGTGCCCGCCGAGGTACAGACCTCGCTGCCCAGCATCGACGACGTCGAGGAGGCCATGCGCGACGTCGTGGACCCCGAACTCGGGATCAACGTCGTCGACCTCGGTCTCGTCTACGGGATCGACGTCGACGCCGAGGCCGTCGCGAAGATCGACATGACCCTCACCTCGGCGGCGTGCCCGCTCACCGACGTCATCGAGGACCAGTCGCGTGCCGCCGTGGTCACCAGCGGATTGTGCACCGACATCGAGATCAACTGGGTCTGGCTGCCGCCGTGGGGCCCGGACAAGATCACCGACGACGGCCGCGAGCAACTGCGCGCCCTGGGGTTCACCGTCTGATCCCTGCCGCTTGACGCGGGATCGTTGTAGAGTACACAATGGTTGTCATGAGTACAACCATTGTGGGTGATGTCCTGATCATCGGTGCCTCGCGCGGACTCGGTGCGGCGCTGGTCGCCGAATGGGTGTCGGGTGGTCGGCGCGTCGTCGCGACCACCCGTGGCGGTCACACGCCTCTCGACGAGTTCGCGGCCGCCCATCCCGACCACGTCGAGATCGAGAACGTCGACGTCACCGATGTCGACCAGATCGCGGCACTGCGCGGCCGACTGGACGGTCGGTCGTTCGGGCTGCTGTTCGTCAACGCCGGGGTCACCGACGAATCCGACGCAACGGTCGCGGAGGTGTCCACCGACGAGTTCACCCGTCTCATGGTCACCAACGCGCTGAGCCCGTTGCGTGTCATCGACGCGCTCGAGGATCTCGTCTCGCCCGGCGGGATGATCGGCGTGATGTCGTCGGGTCAGGGGAGCGTCGCGAACAACACGCGCGGCGGGCACGAGGTGTACCGCGCCAGCAAGGCGGCACTGAACACCCTCGTCCGCAGCTGGGCGGCCCGTCGAGGAGAACAGCGCGGACCGATCGTCCTGATGGCGCCGGGATGGGTGCGCACCGAACTGGGCGGCGCGGGCGCCCGTCTGACCGTCGACGAGAGCATCCCCGGGGTCGTCGCCACGCTCGACTCCCTGGCCGACCGCCCCGGTGTCCACTACGTCGACTACCTCGGACGGACCGTCCCGTGGTGACCGACGACAGCGCGACCCGCTCGTGGGCGTTGCTGTACGACTTCGTCGAGGCGCAGGGCCGACGCGCGGAACTGGCGCAGGCGCTGGGGTTCTCGCTCGGTGGTGGTCGCGGCAAGGTGTTGACGCGGCTCGGTGAGGGTCCGCGGACCCTGCGGGACATCGCGGCCGACATCGGGGTGGACGCGCCCTACGCCACCGTCATCGTCGACAAACTCGAGTCGCACGGACTGGTCGACCGCAGACCCCACCCCGACGACCGTCGGCGCAAGCTGGTCGCGCTCACCGAGGCCGGTCGGGACGCCCTCACCACGGTCGAGGCGATCCTCCGCAGACCTCCCGCGGCGATGGATCGGTTGTCGGAGACGCAGCGACAGACCCTGCTGGAACTCCTGACCGAACTGACCGCGGACGGCGTCTGACCCGCTTGGTCAGCGGGCTCGCGTCGACGCCCACGACGGTCGTCGCATCGCCCCGCGGGCGATCCGCACCGCCGCGGCAGGGCCGACGATCGGCATGAGTGCGGCCATCGCTCCGGCCACGGCGCCGAGGTCGTCGCGATCGCTGAGGTAGGCGTCGCGTCGCGCCGGGTCGAGCAGGAAGAAGCCGTCGAAGAACCCGATCGTCGCGGCGGCGTCGAGGCGCAACATCGTGTTCAGGCCGCGCCGCCGCAACGCGTGGACCGTCCGCGCCGGCGACGGCCACAGCGCACCGACGACGTCGGTCCCGTCCGCCACCGCTCGCACCACGACGTCGGCGAGGGCGAGCGACACCGCGACGCTGTAGCCGGTGGCGGGATGCATCAGTCCGCCTGCGGCGCCGAACCGGACCGGGTCGGCGTGCCAGGGTCGTTCGCCGCCGCCGTCCAGCGCGAACCGCACCGACTCCCGCGGCGCCTCGGTGATCGCGTCAGCGTCGAGTCCGGCACGGACCAGCCGTCTCAGCAGCCGGGCGCGGAGTTCGGCGACGGGCACCGGCGGGTCCGCGGCCAGACACGTCTCCTCGAGCAACACCGTGTTCTCGGCGACCGGGATCGCGTAGAGGAACGTCGCGGGAAGCGTGCGTCCCTTGCTGTCCACGGTGGTGGCGTCCAGCGGGCGGCCGTCGGGATCGCGCCAGTCCATGAGGACCGCCTCCTCGTCGCCGAGGACCGGCGCCGCGGTGGCGGTGTCGACGAAGATTCCCGATGCCGTCTGCGCCGGCCCGGGGGCGTCCTGGCTGCCGCGGGCGTCGACGACCACGTCCGCGGCGAGCACGCGACCGTCGGCGAGCCGCACCGCCTGCGCCGTGATGTCGGTGACCATGGCGGCGTACTCGCTGACCTCGGCGCCCAGCGCCGATCGCAGGGCGGCGCTGTCCAGGACGACGTAGGGCCGGTCGATGCTGTGCCGGCGCCCGGTGTGGACGGAGATGCGACGCACCCTCGTCGCGATCACCTCGGGTGGCAGCCAGAGCGGCAGTTCGTCCTCCCAGGCCGCATAGGTCGCCGACCACACCGCTGCTGGGTGGGGGTCCACGATCGCGACGTCGATGCCGGCCAGCGCGGCACGGTGGGCGACCGCGCGTCCGGCCGGCCCGGCGCCGACGACGACGAGCCGGTGTCGTGCCGTCGGACGGTCACCCACCGGCGAGCAGCCCGCCGTCGAGCGTGATGGTCTCTCCGCTGATCCAGCCCGACCGCTCGTCGTCGACGAGGAAGGCCACCAGTTCGGCGACGTCGGTCGGCGTGCCGAGCCGCTTCATCGGGAAGCGCGCGGCCACGCCCTGCTCGTCGGCGCTGTAGAGCGCCTCCGCGAACTGCGTCTTGACGATGCTCGGCGCGATGGCGTTGACGCGGATGCCGGGGCCGAGCTCGGCGGCCAACTCCGCGGTCAATCGGATGAGTGCGGCCTTCGACGCCCCGTAGGCGGCGATGACCCCGGTCGACCGCAGTCCTGCGGTGCTCGCGATGTTCACGACGGCACCGCCGCCGCTGCCCATGCCGGCGCGGTGACACTCCTGGAGGTAGCCGAGGGCCGCGACCACGTTGACGTCGAAGATCTTGCGCACCGCGTCCAGGTCGGCGTCCATCAGCGGGCCGTAGACGGGATTGATCCCCGTGTTGTTGACGAGGATGTCGACGGTGCCGTGGTCGCGAGCGGCGAGCTCCACGGCGGCTCGTCGGTCGTCGGGCGAACCGGTGTTCGCGGCGATGGTCCGCACGTCGGCATCCGGTGCCGTTTCACGGATCGTCGCCTCGGCGGCGGTGAGTGCGTTGGCCTTACGACCGGTGATCGTCACCGCGGCGCCCCGCGCGGCCAGCACAGACGCGGTTCCGAGGCCGATCCCGCGGCTCCCGCCGGTCACGAGGGCGGTCCGTCCGGACAGGGGCTGTGTCACATCGGTCACACCCACGACGCTATCCGACACCGCCGCGCGTCCTGCCAGGTCAACCCCGTCGTCGGTGGGGGAACCGGTTTGCACCCCTCCGTAGACTGAATCGTCGTGATCACGGCAACGGACCTCGAGGTGCGGGCAGGGGTGCGGACCCTGCTCTCGGCGCCCGGTCCTGCGCTGCGCATCCAGCCCGGCGACCGGATCGGCCTCGTCGGCCGCAACGGCGCCGGCAAGACGACCACCATGCGGATCCTCGCCGGCGAGGGCGAGCCGTACGCCGGCACCGTGTCCCGCACCGGCGACGTCGGATATCTCCCGCAGGATCCCAAGGAGGGCGACCTCGGCGTCCTGGCGAAGGACCGCGTGTTGTCGGCTCGCGGACTCGACGCGATGGTCCGGGACATGGAGAAGCAGCAGGCGCTGATGGCCGAGGCCGCCGACGACGCGACCCGTGACAAGGCCGTGGCGAAGTACGGGCGGCTCGAGGAACGGTTCTCCTCCCTCGGCGGGTACGAGGCCGAGTCCGACGCCGCGCGGATCTGCCACAGCCTCGCCCTGCCCGACCGCGTCCTCGGGCAGCCGCTGTCGACGCTGTCGGGCGGACAACGCCGGCGTATCGAGTTGGCCCGGATCCTGTTCGCCGCGTCGACCGGCGGCGGCAAGTCGAACACCACGCTCCTGCTGGACGAGCCCACGAACCACCTCGACGCCGACTCCATCACGTGGCTGCGCAGCTTTCTGCAGAACCACGAGGGAGGCCTCGTCGTCATCAGCCACGACGTCGACCTCCTCGCCGACGTGGTCAACAAGGTGTGGTTCCTCGACGCCGTCCGCGGCGAGGCCGACGTCTACAACATGGGGTGGGCGAAGTACCTCGACGCACGCGCCACCGACGAACAACGGCGCAAGCGGGAACGGGCCAACGCCGAGAAGAAGGCGTCTGCGTTGCGGACCCAGGCCGCGAAACTCGGCGCGAAGGCGACGAAGGCCGCTGCGGCACAACAGATGCTGAAGCGGGCCGACAAGATGATCGACGCCCTCGACGAGGAGCGGGTGGCCGACCGGACGGCGAAGATCCGCTTCCCCGAGCCGACCGCCTGCGGCAAGACGCCGCTCATGGCGAAGGAACTCACCAAGAACTACGGGTCGCTGGAGATCTTCACCGGCGTCGACCTCGCCATCGACCGCGGCAGCCGCGTGGTGGTCCTCGGCCTCAACGGTGCCGGCAAGACGACGCTGCTCAAACTGCTCGCGGGCGTGGAGAAGCCGGACCTGGGCAGCATCGAGCCCGGGTACGGGCTGAAACTCGGGTACTTCGCGCAGGAGCACGACACGATCGACGACATGGCCTCGGTGTGGGAGAACATCCGCCACGCCGCGCCCGACGCCGGTGAGCAGGACCTGCGTGGGCTGTTGGGGGCGTTCATGTTCAGCGGTCCCCAGCTCGAGCAGCCGGCGGGGACGCTCTCGGGTGGCGAGAAGACCCGTCTCGCGCTGGCGGGCCTGGTGTCGTCGGCGGCCAACGTACTGCTCCTCGACGAGCCCACGAACAACCTCGACCCGATATCGCGCGAGCAGGTGCTCGACGCGCTGCGCACCTACGCCGGCGCGGTCGTGTTGGTCACGCATGACCCGGGTGCGGCCGCCGCGCTGGAACCCGAGCGTGTGATCCTGCTGCCCGACGGCACCGAGGACCACTGGTCCGCCGAGTATCAGGAGCTCATCGAGCTCGCCTGATGACCCGGTGCGGAGATGAGCTCCTCCGCCGTGTCACAGAACTCATCGAGCTCGCCTGATCAGACGTAGGCGGCCTTGAGCTTCCCCTTGACCAGCTTGCCGGTGGGCGTGCGGGGGAGTTCGTCGACGAAGTCGTAGCTCCGCGGAGCCTTGAAGGCGGCGAGCTCCCGACGGACGAACGCGTCGAGCTCGGCGGCCAGTTCCGGCGAACCGGTGTGGCCTTCCTCGAGCTGCACGCAGGCCTTCACCTCCTCGCCGAACTCGTCGTTGGGGATGCCGATCACGGCGACGTCGAAGACGGCGGGGTGACCGATGAGGACGTTCTCGGCCTCCTGCGGGTAGATGTTCACGCCACCGGAGATGATCATGAACGCCTTGCGGTCGGTCAGGTAGAGATAACCCTTGTCGTCGACGTGCCCGATGTCGCCCGTAGTGGCCCAGAGTTCGTGGTCGGGATGCTCCGCGGCGCGCGTCTTCTCGGGATCGTTGTGGTATTCGAACGCCTTCGCCTCGCGCTCGAAGTACACCGTGCCGGTCTCGCCGACGGGCACCTCCGCACCGCTGTCGTCGCAGATGTGGATGACGCCGAGCAGGGGCTTGCCGACCGATCCGGGGTGCGCGAGCGACTCCTCCGAGTTGATGAAGGTGCCACCGATCGCCTCGGTCGACGAGTAGTACTCGTGGATCACCGGACCCCACCAGTCGATCATCGCCCGCTTGATGTGCACGGGGCACGGTGCGGCGGCGTGGATCGCGGCCTTCATCGACGAGACGTCGTAGCGGTCGCGGACCTCCTTGGGCAGCTTGAGCATCCGCACGAACATCGTGGGCACCCACTGACTGTGGGTGACGTGGTAGGCCTCGATGAGCCGCAGGGCCTCCTCGGGTTCGAAGCGGTCCATCACGACGACTGTGCCGCCCACCGACTGCGTCATGCCGCAATAGCGCAGCGGCGCAGCGTGATACAGCGGGGCGGGGGAGAGGTACACGGTGTCGGCGTCGAAGCCGTACATGCCGGAGAAGATCACCGTGTAGATGTCGGGGACCTCGTCGACCTCGCCCTCGGGCAGCGGCGGCTGGATCCCCTTGGGGCGACCGGTGGTGCCCGAGGAGTAGAGCATGTCGTGGCCGCGCGGCTGGCTCGCCGGTTTCTCCGGGGAGGCGGCGGCGAGCACCTCGTCGTACGACTCGAAGCCGTCGATCCCACCCCAGGCGATCCGGTGTTCCAGGGTGGTGACCTCCGCGGCGTCGGCGACGGCACCGGCCGACGCCGCGGAGGCGAACAGGACACGCGCACCGCAGTCACCGAGGATGAAGTTCGTCTCGGCGGCGGTCAGGTGATTGTTCACCGGCGTGATGTAGAGCCCGGACCGCAGGGCGGCCCAGTAGACCTCGAAGACCCGCAGGTCGTTGGTCGAGACGAGTGCGATGCAGTCGCCCCGTCGGAGTCCGAGTTCCCGGAGGTGGTTCGCCAGGCGGACGGACCGATCGTCGAGTTCGGCGTAGGTGATCTGCTCACCGGTCGCAGGGAGGATGGCTGCGGGCTTGTCGGGCGTCGTCGCCGCGAACACTCCTGGGAACATGGCGACAGGATAACCACACCTATGCCGCCGATGGAACAGATTCGGCAACTTGTCGCTTTGGGTCGGCGAGCAACTCGCCTGATGTGTTCGGTCTACTCCGCGCGGGGGCGACGGACCGACTCCTCGACGAGGTCGAGGACGGCGTGCAGGTCACGGCCGCGGTGGCCGGATGCGAGGCGGGTGATGAGGCCGTCGAGGACGAGGTCGAGGTACTGCACGATCACCTCGGTGGGGAGGTCGTCGCGGAGACGGCCGGCGCTGCGTTGGCGTTCGAGCCGGGCGAGGGTCGCGGCCTCGAGGTCGATGGACCGGGCCACCCACTCCGACCGGAAGTCGGGGTCCGACCGCAGCTTGCGCGCGATCTCGAGTCGCGTGCCGAGCCAGTCGAAGTCCTCGGGGTGGTCGAGCATGTCGCGCATGACCTGGACGAGTCCCTGCTCGGCCGCGACGTCGGCCATGCGTTCGGCGTCCTCGTGCGCGAGTGCGAGGAACAGCGCCTCCTTGTCGCGGAAGTGGTGGAAGATCGCGCCCCGGGACAAGCTGGTCGCGTCTTCGAGACGGCGCACCGTGGCGCCGTCGTACCCGTGTTCGGCGAAGCAGCGTCGCGCACCGTCGAGGATCTCGCGGCGGCGTGCCGCCAGGTGGTCTTCGCTCACGCGAGGCACGGCTGCGCCTCCTCTCCTCGATCGACACGGCGGCGATGGGCGCGCGCCCCGGTCCTGTGGGAGGGACCGGGGCGCGCGGACATCGGACGGACTGCTCAGTCGCCGATCATGTTGCGCAGCACGTACTGCAGGATGCCGCCGTTGCGGTAGTAGTCGGCCTCACCGGGCGTGTCGATGCGGACCTTCGCGTCGAACTCGACCGTGTCGCCGCTCTCCTTGGTCGCGGTGACGTGGACCGTCTCCGGGGTGGTGCCGTTGTTCAGCTCCTCGATCCCGGTGATGTCGAACGTCTCGGTGCCGTCGAGGCCCAGCGACTTGTGCGACTCGCCCTCGGGGAACTGCAGCGGGATGACGCCCATGCCGATGAGGTTCGAGCGGTGGATGCGCTCGAAGCTCTCGGTGATGACCGCGCGCACACCCAGCAGGCTGGTGCCCTTGGCGGCCCAGTCACGCGACGACCCGGTGCCGTACTCCTTGCCGCCGAGCACGACCAGCGGCGTGTTCTGCGCGGCGTAGTTCTGCGCGGCGTCGTAGATGAACGACTGCGGGCCACCGTCCTGGGTGAAGTCGCGGGTGTAGCCACCCGAGACCCCGTCCAGCAGTTGGTTCTGCAGGCGGATGTTGCCGAACGTCGAGCGGATCATGACCTCGTGGTTGCCGCGACGGGCACCGAGCGAGTTGTAGTCCTTGCGGGCCACACCGTTCTCGTCGAGGTACTGCGCAGCCGGGGTACCCGGCTTGATGGTCGACGCGGGGGAGATGTGGTCGGTGGTCACCGAGTCGCCCAGCTTCGCCAGCACGCGCGCGCCGGAGATGTCGGTGACCGGGGCCGGCTCACGCTGCATCCCCTCGAAGTACGGGGGCTTACGGACGTAGGTCGACTTCTGGTCCCACTCGAACGTCTTGCCGTCCGGCGTGGGCAGGCTCCGCCACCGCTCGTCGCCTTTGAAGACGTCGGCGTAGTCGGCCGCGTACTGCTCCGGCGAGATCGACTCGGCGATCGTCTTCTCGATCTCCTCACCCGAGGGCCAGATGTCCTTGAGGAAGACGTCGTTGCCGTCGGTGTCCTGGCCGAGCGGGTCGGACTCGAAGTCGAAGTCCATCGTCCCGGCGAGGGCGTAGGCGATGACCAGCGGCGGCGACGCCAGGTAGTTCATCTTCACGTCGGGGTTGATGCGACCCTCGAAGTTGCGGTTGCCCGAGAGCACCGCGGTGGCCGTGAGGTCGTTGTCGTTGATGGCCTTGGAGATCTCCTCGGGAAGCGGGCCCGAGTTGCCGATGCACGTGGTGCAGCCGTAGCCGACGAGGTAGAAGCCCAGCTTCTCCAGATACGGCCACAGGCCGGCCTTCTCGTAGTAGCCGGTGACGACCTGCGAGCCCGGGGCCATCGACGTCTTGACCCACGGCTTGCTGGTGAGGCCCTTCTCGACGGCGTTGCGGGCCAGCAGTGCCGCGCCGATCATCACCGACGGGTTCGAGGTGTTGGTGCAGCTCGTGATCGACGCGATCGTGACGATGCCGTGGTCGAGGATCATCTTGCCGCGCTCGGTCGACTCCACCGTGACGGGCTTGGACGGACGGCCCTCGGCGTTGCGCGCCGCCGAGTGCAGCGGCGCCGCGTCGTCGTCGGCGAAGGACAGTGCAGCCGGATCGGACGCGGGGAACGTGTCCTCGACGGCCTCGTCGAGCTTGGTGTGCTCAGCGGCGTTGCCGTTCTCGACGTAGTTGTGGATGTCCTTGCGGAACGCGTTCTTCGCGTCCCACAGCTCGATGCGGTCCTGCGGACGCTTCGGTCCGGCGATGGAGGGGACCACGTCGGCGAGGTCGAGCTCGAGGTACTCCGAGTACACCGGCTCCTTGTCGCCGTCGTGCCACATGCCCTGTTCCTTGGCGTACGCCTCGACGAGCGCGAGCTGCTCCTCGCTGCGCCCGGTGAGTCGCAGGTACTTCACCGTCTCCTCGTCGATGGGGAACATCGCGCAGGTGGAGCCGAACTCGGGGCTCATGTTGCCGATGGTGGCGCGGTTGGCCAGCGGCACCGCCGCGACACCCTTGCCGTAGAACTCGACGAACTTGCCGACGACGCCGTGCTTACGCAGCATCTCGGTGATGGTGAGCACCACGTCGGTGGCGGTGACGCCCGGCTTGGTCTCGCCGGAGAGCTTGAAGCCGACGACGCGGGGGATGAGCATCGAGATGGGCTGGCCGAGCATGGCCGCCTCGGCCTCGATGCCGCCGACGCCCCAGCCCAGGACGCCCAGGCCGTTCTCCATGGTGGTGTGCGAGTCGGTGCCGACGCAGGTGTCGGGGTAGGCGACGCCGTCACGCACCATGATCGAGCGGGCGAGGTGCTCGATGTTGACCTGGTGGACGATGCCGGTGCCCGGGGGGACGACCTTGAAGTCGTCGAACGCGCCCTGGCCCCAGCGGAGGAACTGGTAGCGCTCCTCGTTGCGCTGGTACTCGATCTCGACGTTGCGCTCGAAGGCCTGCGCGTTGCCGAACGCCTCGATGATGACGGAGTGGTCGATGACCATCTCGGCGGGCGCCAGAGGGTTCACCTTGTCCGGGTCGCCGCCGAGCTCCTGGACGGCCTCGCGCATGGTGGCCAGGTCGACGATGCAGGGCACACCGGTGAAGTCCTGCATGATCACGCGCGCCGGCGTGAACTGGATCTCGATGCTGGGATCGGCCTCGGGGTCCCATCCCGCGATCGCCTGGATGTGATCCTTGGTGATGTTGGCACCGTCCTCGGTGCGCAGCAGGTTCTCGGCGAGCACCTTGAGCGCGTAGGGGAGTCGGTCGACACCCTCCACGGCGCTCAGCCGGTAGATCTCGTACGAGTTGTCGCCGACCTCCAGGGTCCCCTTGGCTCCGAACGAATCAATTGACGAGCTCACGCAACACTCCACTTCTCGGTTCGCCGGCGTCGCTGATCCGCCGACTCTCGTCGCCGACGGGGCTGCGCCGACGCTGACGTGTCCTGTACCCCGCGGGCCGGCGGGGTGCGAACGTGCCCTCAGTCTAGCAGTACGCGCGTACTGGTTGGGCTCTTCGGGTGAATGGTGTGTCCCGGCGGGTGAACATCGCGAGGACACCGTGCTGTCGTACTGTGCATCCGTCACCCCGGGGCCCGAAAGGGTGCCCGGATCCCGACGCCAAGAGGAGCCACCGGTCATGACCGTCGGCATGCAGATCGCCGGCACGGACCCCGCCGACATCCGGGGGATCCTGCATTCGGCGCCGGCGTTGACCGTGATCCCCGAGGACGTCGACCTGGGTGCGATCGAGAAGGATCTCGCCGCCGATCACGTGTCGGCCCCGAGCGGCGATGTCGCCGGACTCGAGCGTGTGGTGGCCGAGGCCAAGGGCAAGGGCCACGACATGAACTTCGTCGTGCTCGAGCAGGCGCAGCCGAACTTCACCTACTACCGCGACATCGCGACCGCTCTCCAGGAGCAGACCGGCGGCACGGTCGTCGTGTTCGGCCCGGACACCGTGGGCACCGCGTCCGACGACTTCAGCCGGGTGCAGCTGGAGCAGGCGCAGGACAACCTGACGGTGTCGCAGCCGACGACGGGTGCCCAGCAGATGCTCGACCGGATGACGGTCCAGACGCAGGTGCCGTGGACGATCGTCACGCTCGTCCTGGTCGTCGTGGTGGTGGTGGGCGCCGTCGCGGCCCGCATGCTCCAGGTGCGCCGGCGCACGTCGGTCGCCGCGACCCCCGCCGGCGCGACCGCCGCGGAGACGTCGACCGCGTCGTCCACCGCCGACGCCGAGCGCCGGGACACCGCTCCGCCGGCCTGACGCGGCCACCGGGATCGCCCACGTCACAGTGGCGTAGTCACTCTTTACGATCGCACATCGAATCACGTCGATGTGGTTCGGCTGATCAGCCCCCAGAACGGGCTCGCGAGCGGTGTTTCCGCAGGTAATCACGTACTTGTAATTTGTTACTCGTGTTTCACTGGTGGCGATTGTGACGTACTGTTCCTCATGTCATTGGTGGTGTTGATGGGGAAGTTGACACCTCCCGTGGCGCACTTCGGGGGTGGGTCGACGTTCGGCTGAGCCGTGGTGTCGCCACCCGCCGATCGCGTGTCCGTTCTGCGAGGGAGTCATCTGTGAGGCGACGTTCCGCATGCGGTCGTCGGGAGTCGTTTCATCCCGTCGACCCGCGCCGCCACCCTGCCGTCGACGACGGCCCCATCCATCCGACGGACCCCGGAGACGGCGTGCATCCGCGCCCCGCCCGGGGTCTGCGCGTCCTCACCGCCGCCACCGTGGCCCTCCTCGCCGCCATCGGTCTGCTCGGTGCCGGGGCAGGAGCCGTGGCCGCGGACCCTGCGGCCCCCGCACCCAGGGGACCGTCGGGGATCGCCGGACTGATCAACCAGATCGCCGACGTCGACCAACGTCTCGCCGACATCGACGCGTCGCTGGCGATCAAGAGGGAAGCCGCCAACCGCGCCCTCGTCGACCTGCAGACGTCCCGGGATCAGGAACGACTGTCGGTGCTCGCCGTGAACGGGTCCTCGGACGCCGTGAAGAAGGCCGACGACCAGATCGCGCTCGCGCAGAAGAACTTCGACGGGTTCGTCCGGGATCTGTACCGGCAGGGCAGCAACCAGGCGTCGCTCGCGGGCATCTTCGCCTCCGGTGACCCCGCGGCCGTGCTCGACCGCGCCGGGATCATCGCCCAGCTGACGAAGGACCAGCAGGCGACGATCCAGCAGCTGAAGGTCTCGCGCAACGAGAAGGCCAACAAGCTCGCCACGGCGACCGCGACCCGCAAGTCGGCGGCTCGCGCAGCCGAGCAAGCCGCCCAGCGCAAGCAGGACGCGGTCGACGCGATCGCGCAGACCGTGGCCGCGGCGAAGACGGAATCCGCGACGAAGGCGCAGCTCAGTGCCGCGCGCGACGCCGCGCAGCAGCAGCTCGACGCGATGCGTGGCCGGGTACCGGCCGCCGCTCCGGTCACCGTCCCGGGAGGTGCGCCGAGCAGCCCACCGGGCAGCACTCCTGCCGCCGCACCGGCCCCGACCCCGGGTGGGGTCGCCGCGGTCATCCCCGGCCGGGTGGATGCGGCATCGCCCATCGACCCGCTCCGCGACGCGATCGTCACGGCCGCACAGTCGGCGTTCCAGACCGCCGCACAGGCCGCCGCCAAGCTGGCCGTCGACGCCGCACAGCAGGTCGTCGCCCAGGTGATCGCCTCGATCACCGGCAACCACACCGACATCGACGGCACCGACGGCGGGTCGGGCACGTCCGGCGGCAGCGGCGGTGGCGGCGGCGCGACCTCGGTGACGCCGGGTGTCACCGGATCGGCGGCCGTCGAGATCGTCGTCAACCGCGCGCTGTCACAGCTCGGCGTCCCGTACTCGTGGGGAGGCGGCAACGCCAGCGGCCCGACGAAGGGCATCCGCGACGGCGGCGTCGCCGACAGCTACGGCGACTACAACAAGGTGGGCTTCGACTGCTCGGGGCTGATGATCTACGCGTTCGCCGGCATCGGCATCTCGCTGCCGCACTACACCGGCTACCAGTACACGTCGGGTCCGCATGTCCCGCTGTCCCAGATGCAACGCGGCGACATGATCTTCTACGGTGCCAACGCCAGTCAGCACGTGGCTCTCTACCTCGGCAACAACCAGATGGTGGAGGCACCGCAATCGGGGTCGGTCGTGAAGATCTCGCCCCTGCGGACCAGTGGCGCGATGCCGTACGTCGTCCGACTCACCGGGTAGACGCCGGGGGAGCACCCGCGTGCCCGGGCGGGCGGCGGGCGGACCGCTACCCTCGGGAGCGACAGGCGTGCGGGCGTGCCCGGCGATGCCATGGAGCCGAGCAGGCGTGACGAGCGGTGGAGGAGAACGCGTGACCCAGACGCACGACGGTGGCGGGACCCGGACCGAGCAGGACGGGGGTCTCACCGACGCCGACGTGAAGCTCCTCGAACGCACCATGTTCGAGGTGAAGCGCGTGATCGTCGGACAGGACGCCCTCGTCGAGCGGATCCTCGTCGGTCTGCTGGCTCGGGGCCACATCCTCCTCGAGGGTGTTCCGGGTGTCGCCAAGACCCTCGCCGTCGAGACGTTCGCGCGGGTCATCGGCGGGTCGTTCTCCCGCGTGCAGTTCACCCCCGACCTCGTGCCCACCGACCTCATCGGCACGCGCATCTACCGGCAGGGCCGAGAGACGTTCGACACCGAGCTCGGCCCGGTCGTCGCGAATTTCCTCCTCGCCGACGAGATCAACCGCGCGCCCGCCAAGGTTCAGTCGGCGCTGCTCGAGGTGATGGCCGAACGCCACCTGTCGATCGGTGGCGAGACGTTCCCCATGCCCGACCCGTTCCTGGTCATGGCGACCCAGAACCCGATCGAGAACGAGGGCGTCTACCCGCTCCCGGAGGCCCAGCGCGACCGCTTCCTGTTCAAGGTCCTCGTCGACTACCCGTCGGTGGAGGAGGAGCGCGAGATCGTCTACCGGATGGGCACCCGTCCGCCGCAGGCCCATCAGGTCCTCGACCCCGCCGCCACCGTGCGCCTGCAGCAGTTGGCCTCGACGGTGTTCGTCCACCACGCCCTCGTCGACTACGTCGTCCGGGTCATCACCGCGACGCGTCGCCCCGAGACGGTCGGTCTCTCCGACGTCGCGGGATGGCTCGCCTACGGTGCGTCGCCACGCGCGACGCTGGGCATCGTCGCCGCGGCGCGCGCATTGGCGCTGGTCCGCGGCCGCGACTATGTGATCCCCTCCGACGTCGTCGAGATCATCCCCGACGTGCTGCGTCACCGGCTGGTCCTCAGCTACGACGCCCTGGCCGACGAGATCGACGCCGACCAGGTGATCACGCGGATCCTGCAGACCGTGGGTCTGCCGCAGGTGGCGTCGCAGCCCGTCGGTCCGCCGCCGGGTCAGAACGGGCCGCGGCCCGCCCCGAACGGTCAGCAACCGCCCGCCGTGAACGGCCCCTCACCGCAGTACGGGGCGCCGGCGCAGCCATACACGCAGAACGCACCGCCTGCTGTGCAGAACCCGTCCGCCCCGGTCGCCGATGGCCGAGGCTGACCGCCTTCCGTCGTTCGGCGACGGCGCACTGGACGACCCGACGCTCACCGCGGCACTGAAGACGCTCGAGCTCACCGTCCGTCGCAAACTCGACGGTGTCCTGCAGGGCGACCACCTCGGGCTGATCCCGGGACCGGGATCGGAGCCCGGCGAGGCGCGGATGTATCAGCCCGGCGACGACGTCCGGCGCATGGACTGGTCGGTCACCGCGCGCACCACGCACCCGCACGTGCGTCAGATGGTCGCCGACCGTGAGCTCGAGACCTGGCTCGTCGTCGACATGTCGGCCAGCCTGGACTTCGGGACCACCGGCGGCACCAAGCGCGACCTCGCAGTCGCCGCGTGCTCGGCGATCGTCCACCTGACACTCGGCGGCGGGAACCGCATCGGAGCGATCGTCGCGACCGGCGACCGCATCGTGCGGGTGCCCGCCCGCTCGGGGCGGGCGCACGCGATGTCGCTGCTGTCGACCATCGCGTCCACCCGGCGCAGCGCCGAGGGCGTCCGCGGTGATCTCGCCGGCGCGATCGACGCGCTGCGCCGCCCGCAGCGCCGCCGCGGTCTCGCGGTGATCGTGAGCGACTTCCTCGGCCCGATCGACTGGGACCGCCCGCTCCGTGCCGTCGGCGGTCACCACGAGGTCCTCGGTGTCGAGGTGCTCGACCCGCGTGACCTCGAACTGCCCGCCATCGGTGAGATCGTCCTGCGCGACGCCGAGAGCGGACAGGTCCGCGAGCTGACGGTCACCGAGAAGGTCCGCACCGACTACGCCCGCGCCGCCGCCGCCCACCAGGCCGACGTGCACCGGGTGCTGCGGACCTGTGGCGCCCCGACGATGAGCCTGCGCACCGACCGTGACTGGATCGCCGACGTGGTGCGGTTCGTCGCCCGCCGGCGTCGCGGTCTGCACGCGGGCGCCGTGGCCGGGGCCGGGCGGTGACCGATCTCGCCACCCCGTGGTGGCTCCTGCTGCTGCTCGTCGTCGCCGCGCTCGCCGCCGGGTACGTCTACATGCAGCGGCGTCGGCACTCCCGCGCCGTCACATTCGCCAACCTCGAACTGCTCGACACGGTGGTCCCGCCGCAGCGCAACCGCCTCAAGCACGCGCCGATCGCCCTCATGCTCGTCGGGTTGATCCTGCTCACCGTCGCTCTCGCCGGCCCGCAGGCCGATCGTCGGGTGCCCCGCAACAAGGCGACGGTGATCCTGGTGATCGACGTCTCGCGGTCGATGAACTCCACCGACGTCGCACCCTCGCGCATCCAGGCCGCCCAGCAGGCGGCGAAGAAGTTCGCCGACGACCTCACCGACGGCATCAACCTCGGCCTGATCTCCTTCGCCGGCACCGCCGCGACCCTGGTCTCGCCGACGCCCGACCACGACGCCACCAAGGCCGCCGTCGACAAGCTGCAGCTCGCCGACAAGACCGCGACCGGTGAGGGCATCTTCGCCGCGATCGAGCAGATCAAGACGCTCAACGCCGTGCTCGGCGGCGACAAGGGCGCACCCCCCGCCCGGATCGTGCTGGAGTCCGACGGCAAGGAGACCGTCCCGGACGACCCCGACGACCCGCGCGGGGCGTTCACCGCCGCCCGCAAGGCGAGGGAGGACAAGATCCCGGTCAACACGATCTCGTTCGGGACCCTCACCGGCACGGTCGATCTCGAAGGTGACCGCATCCCGGTGCCGGTGGACGACGCCTCGCTGGAACAGATCGCGAATCTCTCCGGTGGTGAGTTCTTCACGGCCTCGACCCTCGACGAGCTGACCCGCGTCTACGACACCCTGCAGGAACAGATCGGCTTCGAGACCCAGCGCGGCGACAACTCCCGGCCGTGGGTCATCGCGGGCACGATCCTGGTGATCATCGCGGCGATCGGTGCCATCGCGATGAACCGCAGATTGCCGTGAGCGAAGGTCCGTCCCCACGTCGACCGCGGTGTCGTCCGGGTGGTGGGCAGGCGATAGGTTGACCGGCATGGCAGAGACCGCGTCGCAGCAGCCCCCCGCCACCACCCGCTCCGGCGGACCCTCCCGATCGGTCCTGGTGACCGGCGGCAACCGCGGCATCGGCCTGGCCATCGCCCGACGCCTGTCCGAGGACGGCCACCGCGTCGCCGTCACCCACCGCTCGTCCGGTGCGCCCGAGGGACTGTTCGGCGTGGAGTGCGACGTCACCGACTCCGAGGCCGTCACGCGGGCGTTCGCCGAGATCGAGGCGCACCAGGGCCCGGTCGAGGTACTCGTCGCCAACGCCGGCACCACCGACGACACCCTGCTGATGCGCATGACCGAGGAGCAGTTCGAGAGGGTCCTCGACGCGAACCTGACGGGCTCGTTCCGCGTCGCGAAGGCCGCGTGCCGGTCGATGCTGCGCAAGCGGTTCGGGCGGTTCATCTTCCTGGGCTCGGCCGTCGCCACGATGGGCACACCCGGCCAGATCAACTACGCCTCGTCCAAGGCCGGCCTCATCGGCATGGCGCGGTCGCTGACGCGTGAGCTGGGCACCCGCTCCATCACCGCGAACGTCGTGGCACCGGGCTTCATCGACACCGACATGACCGCCGCCCTTCCCGGCGAGTACCGCGAGCAGGTCACCAAGATCATCCCGGCCGGCCGCACGGGCACGGCCGAGGAGGTCGCCGCCGTCGTCAGCTGGTTGGCCTCCGAGGACTCCGCCTACGTCTCCGGCGCCGTCATCCCGGTCGACGGCGGCCTGGGCATGGGGCACTGATACACGCGCGACCCGAATCACCCACCACCACCTAGGAGTTCACCAGTGAGCGGACTGCTCGAGGGCAAGACCGTACTGATCACGGGCATCATCACCGACTCGTCGATCGCCTTCCACGCGGCGTCGGTCGCCCAGGAGCAGGGGGCCACGGTGATCATCACCGGCATCCCGGAACGGCTGCGCCTCATCGACCGCATCGCCAAGCGGCTGCCGAAGGAGGTCCCGCCCGCGATCGGACTGGACATCACGAACGAGGAGAACCTCGCCGAGCTCGCCGACAAGGTCCGTGAGCTGGCACCCCAGGGTGTCGACGGCGTCCTGCACTCCATCGCGATGGCCCCCAAGAACCTGATGGGGCCCGACGCGGTGCCCTTCCTCGACGCACCCGGCCCCGACGCCGCCAAGTCGTTCGAGATCTCGGCCTGGAGCTACGCGTCGCTGGCCCGTGCGGTGCTGCCGGTCATGAACGAGGGCGGGTCCATCGTCGGCATGGACTTCGACCCCCGTACCGCGATGCCGTACTACAACTGGATGGGCGTCGCGAAGGCCGCGCTGGAGTCGGTGAACCGCTACGTCGCGCGAGAGGTCGGCGAGGCCAAGAGGATCCGGTCGAACCTCGTCGCGGCCGGCCCGATCAAGACCCTGGCCGCCAAGGCCATCGCCGGCACCGCGACCGACGACGCCAAGCAGCTGAACATGCTCAACGAGTACTGGGACGGGGCATCGCCGATCGGGTGGAACGTCGACGACCCGACGGTCGTGGCGAAGTCGATCTGCACGCTGCTGTCCGACTGGCTGCCCGGCACCACCGGGTCGATCATCTACGTCGACGGGGGCGCAAGCCACAACACCTGGTTCCCCGAGGGGTTCACCGGTTCATGACGGCACCGCGCACTGCCGGGTTCGACGCGGTCCTGCTGCTCTCGTTCGGTGGGCCCGACGGTCCCGACGACGTGATGCCGTTCCTGGAGAACGTCACCCGCGGTCGCGGTGTGCCCCGCGAGCGCCTCGAGTCGGTCGCCGAGCACTACATGCACTTCGGGGGCGTGTCACCGATCAACCAGCTCAACCTCGACATCATCGACCGATTGCGGACGGCGTTGGGCGACAACGGCATCGACCTGCCCGTGTTCTTCGGCAACCGCAACTGGCACCCCATGGTCGAGGACACCGTCGCCGAGATGTTCGACGCGGGACACCGCCGCGTGCTGGTGTTCCCGACGTCGGCGTGGGGTGGCTACTCGGGGTGCGCGCAGTACCACGAGGACATCGGCCGCGCGCTCACCGCGCTCGCCGAACGACGTCCCGCGTCCGCCGACGACCCGATGACCCTCCGCAAGCTGCCCCACTACTGGGACCGCCCGGAGATGATCGAGGCCGGCGCGGACGCCGTCCGTGCCGCGCAGGCAGACCTCCCCGAGAACGTCCGCTCCGACGCCCGGGTCGTCTTCACCGCCCACTCGGTTCCCTCGGCGGCCGACGCCGTCGCCGGACCGCCGGACGACGGCGGGCACCTGTACAGCCGGCAGGTCATCGCGGCGTCCGCGGCTGTCGCCGCCGCGGCCGGTGTCACCGAGCACGACGTGGTGTGGCAGTCCCGGTCCGGGCCGCCGCAGGTGCCGTGGCTCGAGCCCGACATCGTCGACCACCTCCAGGCGATCCACGCCGACGGGACCCCCGCGGCGGTCGTGGCCCCGGTCGGATTCGTCTCCGACCACCTCGAGGTCGTCTGGGATCTCGACACCGAGGCGGCCGAGAAGGCGGACGAACTCGGCATGCCCATGGCGCGTGCGGCGACCGTCGGCACCGATCCGCGGTACATCGCGATGATCGTCGAGCTCATCCGCGACCAACTGGCCGGCGCGACGACCCGGAGCACCGGGATGGGCTGCACCGACAACGGACAGCGGTGTGTGGAGGGCTGCTGTCCACTGGTCCGCCCGACACGGCCGGCCTGACCGGCGAGAGGGGCTCAGCGACGCGGCAGGCGGTCCGAGTCGGCCACGACCGCGTTGAGCGCGGTCATCCGCGCGGTCCGCACGGTCCGGTCCAGGCTGTCGAGGGCTGCCTCGGCGCGACCCTGCCCCGTCGCCGTCAGCCCCGTGCGCGGACGTCCGTCCGCCGCGAGATGCAGGATGGCCGCGATCTGCGCGGTCTGACCGATGACCCGCGCGACCCGATCACCCGAATCCGGTGGGACGTCGAGGGTCTCGGCCCGCGTCAAGGCCGCCAGACGCGTCCGCAGGTCCGACGGTGTGCCGTCGGACGGCTCGACACCACCGATGCCCGACAGCAGTGCGGTGGCGTCTCGGACGGCCTCGCGCATGAGCAGCTCGGCCTCCCCGAGATCCCGGTCCGGGACGCGGACGACGGACCCGAGCGAGCGAACGGTCCAGGTGACCGTCCCCGGGCCGACCACACGCGCGAGCACGCCGATCGCGTCCTCCGACGTCTCGGACAGCCACAGCACGAGCACGGCGCCCGCGTCGAGGGCCGCCCCCAGCGGCGCGCCGCTGAGCCCGAGTGTGTCGCCGGGTGCGGGCAGCAGGACACGCATGCGCGTCGCCTGACGGATCGCCCGTAACAGCGACCCCGTGCCGACCTCGGCCGCGGTCAGGTCGACGACGGCGGCCGCGTCGGGATCGGCCGCGACCACCCGATGCGCGGGTGCGACGTCGGACAGGGCATCGACGACGTCGTCCGGAGAGCACAGGCCGGCACGCCACACCGCCCCCCAGGTGCCCAGCGCGGCGACGGCCGGCAGGCCGGCGGTCGCCACGCGGTCGGTCATCTCGCTCACCCGGGCCACGATAGCGACGGTGCGGACGTGACGCCGTCGGCCCGGCGGCACCCGGCGTGGCACCGGGCGACCGTGCCGCCGAACTCCTACGGTCGCGGGATGGGTTTCTCCGACGACCGCTACGGCTTCGACGTCCTCGACGCGGCGGCACGTCGCGCCCGCGCGACGCCCGCGGTCCCCGTCGTCGACGCCGACCGCGATCTCGTGGTCGAGGACGCGGCGACCGGGTTCTGCGGCGCCGTCGTGGGTTTCGAGCGCGGGTACGACGGTGACCACGTGCGCCTCGAGGACCGCCGCGGGGCGACCCGCATCTTCGCGATGCGGCCGTCGGCGTTCCTCCTCGACGGCGCACCGGTGACGTTGCGACGACCGCCCGCCCGCGCCGCGGCCCCCGCCCGCACCGCATCCGGATCGGTCGCCCCGGCGTCGTCGCGGGCGCGGGTGGCCCGCGCGAGCCGCATCTTCGTCGAGGGGATCCACGACGCCGCACTGGTGGAACGCATCTGGGGCGACGACCTGCGTGCCGAGGGCGTCGTGGTGGAGGGACTCGACGGTCTCGACAACCTCGACGAGGTCCTCGCCGGGTTCGGTCCCGGACCGTCGCGGCGGGCGGGCGTGCTCGTCGACCACCTCGTCACGGGCAGCAAGGAGAGTCGGCTGACCCGCGAGGTCGGGCCACACGTCCTGGTCTGCGGGCACCCGTTCGTCGACATCTGGGAGGCCGTGAAGCCCGAGGTGCTCGGCATCGGCGAGTGGCCGCGCGTCCCGCGCACGGAGGAGTGGAAAGCCGGGGTGTGTCGGCGATTGCGCTGGGGCACACCGACCGACGGGTGGCGTCGCGTGAACCGTGCCGTCTCCGACTACCGCGACGTGCGGGTGGAGTTGCTCCGCAGCGTGGAGGAACTCATCGATTTCGTGACCGCCGCCGGGGACGACGACTGACCGTCGCCGCAGGTCGCAGACACAAAGGCGAGGCGTGCGGCTTCTCCGACGCGCGCCTGATCTCTGGCACAGTGGAGACATGGCAGCGATCATCTGGCTGGTCGCGGCGCTGGTCATGGTCGGTGCCGAGGCCCTCAGCGGGGAGTTGGTCCTCCTGATGCTCGCCGGTGGCGCGGTGGCCGCCTCGGGTACCGCGGCGTTCACCGACCTGCCCGTCGTGGTGGACGCCGTCGTGTTCGCGGCCGTGAGCGTGTTGTTGCTGGCCGGCGTCCGGCCGGTCGCCAAGCGGCACCTGCTGCGGCGGCCGATGTTGGCCACCAACGCCGAGGCGCTGCAGGGGAAGACCGCGATCGTGACCACGACCGTCGACGCCCACGGCGGCCAGGTCCGGTTGGACGGGTCGATCTGGTCGGCCCGTCCGCTGCACTCCGGCGACGTGTTCGCCGAGGGCGAGGACGTGATGGTCATGCAGATCGACGGGGCCACAGCGGTCGTCTGGAAGTCCTGAGGTGACCGGTCGAGTGCCGGTCGGGAAATGGAGCGTGTCATGGAAATCGGAGTGATCGTCGTCGTCGCGGTGGTGGTGCTGCTGGCGTTCGTGATCCTGTTCCGGTCGGTCGCGCTGATCCCGCAGGCCGAGGCGGCGGTGATCGAGCGGCTCGGCCGCTACACCAAGACGGTGTCGGGGCAGCTGACGTTGCTCGTCCCGTTCGTCGACCGGATCCGCGCTCGGGTGGACCTGCGTGAGCAGGTGGTGTCGTTCCCGCCGCAGCCGGTGATCACCGAGGACAACCTGACGCTGTCCATCGACACCGTCGTCTACTTCCAGGTGACGGTCCCGCAGTCGGCCGTGTACGAGATCAACGACTACATCATCGGTGTGGAGCAGCTCGCGACGACGACACTGCGCAACGTGGTCGGCGGCATGACCCTGGAGGAGACGCTGACCTCGCGGGACTCGATCAACGCGCAGCTGCGCGGTGTGCTCGACGAGGCGACCGGTCGCTGGGGTCTGCGTGTGGCCCGGGTCGAGTTGAAGAGCATCATGCCGCCGCCGTCGATCCAGGAGTCGATGGAGAAGCAGATGAAGGCCGACCGTGAGAAGCGCGCGATGATCTTGACGGCCGAGGGTCAGCGGGAGTCGTCGATCAAGACCGCGGAGGGCAACAAGCAGAGTCAGATCCTCTCCGCCGAGGGTGCCAAGCAGGCGGCGATCCTCGCCGCGGAGGCCGACCGACAGTCGCGGATCCTGCGCGCGCAGGGTGACCGTGCCGCCCAGTACCTGAACGCCCAGGGTGAGGCGAAGTCGATCGAGAAGGTGTTCGCCGCGATCAAGTCGGCCAAGCCCACCCCGGAGCTGCTGGCCTACCAGTACCTGCAGAAGCTGCCCGAGATGGCGGCGGGCGAGGGGAACTCGGTGTGGGTGGTTCCGTCCGACTTCGGTTCCGCTCTGCAGGGTTTCGCACGGTCGTTCGCGAACCAGGGCGACGACGGTGTCTTCCGGTACGAGCCGTCGGACGACGCGGCCACGCCGCAGGGCGACGACTCCGAGGTCGACGACTGGTTCGACCTCGCTCCGGACCCGAAGGTGGCGCAGGCCGTCGCCGAGGCGGAGGCGGTGGCCCGCAAGCCCGTCGCACCAGAGATGGAGGCGCGGTCGGTCGCGCCCGGCATCGAGACACGGAAGACGCCGGCCGTCCCGGCGACGAGCACCGACGACCCGCCCACCGACGACGCATCGGGTTCGTCGGCGAGCTGAGCGCGTCCGGACGCGACGTCAGGTGAGGGTCAGGCGGGCGACACCTGCCGCCGCCACGGCCCACAGCACCGAGGCGAACGTGCCGATGATGAACTGCTCGCCGGCGTGCTGGTCGCGGATCTCGGGGTAGCGCGCGAGACCTTTCACGGCCAGGACCACGGCGATCCCCTCCGGCCACCCGGCGACGAGCGCGCCGACCACGGCCACGCGTTCCAGGACGCCGATGATCCGCCCACCCCGCAGGGGCCGGGACCCGACCGGGACGTCGTCCTCGCCGGTGTCCTCGGACCCGGGATCCCCCCGGTGGTCGCGCTGGTCGACCTCGACGAGATCGAACACCAGCGGCACGAGGCCGACACCGCCGAACGCGGCGATCACCACCACCAGGGTGACCACGACCCCACGGACCGATCCCTCGGCGGGGTCCGCGATGGCCGCGGCGACCGCCGCGATCGCCAGCGTCACGGTCGCGACCACCACCGCCGCGGTGCGCAGGAACCGGCCGTGCGGCAGGGTCGACGAGACAGCGACCGCGGCACAGATCGCCAGAGACACCACGGTGACCGTCATCTCAGGCCTCCTGCGGCCGTGTCGGCCGCCGCCATGAGGTGGGCGGCGGCGATCCTCCCGTCTCGTTCGGCCTGCCAGTCGGCGACCGAGAGCCGCTGCGAGACGGCCTGCTTGCTGATGCCGAGTTCGTCGGCGATCTCGCTCTGCGAGGCACCGGCCCGGATCCGGGCGACCGCCTGGTGTCCCTCGTCCGACCGCCGTGCCACGACGATCGCCAGCAGGGCGAGCACGGCCCCGGCGTCGGCGGCGCGGGCCGGGTCCCCGCCGGCGACGCTCACGTTCCCCGGTGCTCGTTTCGCCCGGGTCACGGCGTCGCGAGCCGCCTCGAAGGCGGGGCCACGTCCGGCGCGGGTGACCTGGGGCAGGGGGAGCTCGACGGCGCCCACGCCGACGCCGATGCTCCACCCGCCCAGCGCCACCAGGTCGAGGACGACGTCGACGACGACATCCGGGTCGTCGGCGACCGCCTGCACCTCGTCACCGGCGGTGCGGTCGAAGCCGCGGACGAGCGGCGCGTCGGAGAGCCGCGCGACGAGCTCGGGCACGCGGTCACGGTCGCGCCGGCTCCGACGCTGGTCGACCGTCAGTACGTACACCCTGTCAAGCTACTCGGGTTTACTCTGATCTATCAAGTCGGCAGACTTTCACGTCCGGTCTGCGGTGACCGTCTCGTCGCCGTCAAGCCCGACGACCTGATGCTCGTCGGTCGCGTCTGACGCCTTGACATCGGTGCCGTCGGATCGCAGCGGCGTGCGCGCGTCGATCCCGAGGCCCACGAGACCGAGCACCACGCCGGCGATCGAGATCGCGAGTCCCGCAGGGTGGGCACTGCCCGACAGGACACTGCCCAGCACCACCACCGAGACGGTGCCCGGGAGGATCCCCACCGCCGTCGCGAGGGTGTAGGGGATCAGGCGGATCCGCGACAGCGCCGCGCAGTAGTTGATGACCGAGAACGGCGCCGGCGCGATCAACCGCAGCGACCCGACCGCCAGCCACCCGCGTCGGGCCAGGCGCGCATCGACCGCGCGCACCGCCGGATGGGTCAACCGGGGTGCGACGACATCTCGACCCGCCGCGCGGACCAGCACGAACGAGACGACCGCGGCGATCATCGTGGCCCCGAGCGCCACCACCAGCCCCGTCACCGGCCCGAAGAGGACACCCGAGGACAGCGTGAACACCGTGCGGGGGATCGGGGCGACGGTGATGACCGCGTAGGCGAGGAAGAACACCACGACGAACCACGGGCCCGACGAGTCCGACCAGGCGCGGAACCGGTCGACACCGGGCAGGCCGACCACGGCGACCGCGACGAGCGCGGCGACGAAGACGACCGCCAGGGCGATCGGTCCCCACCATCGACGCGCCGCCCGGATCACGCGGGCGAGGCTACCCGCCGACGCTGCGACCCCTCCCGACCGAGCGTTCACACGGGTGTGATCGTCGTCTCATGCTCGGATGGGGTAAGACACACGTGTAGCACCGGACACACGGGCGGCGCGACACGCCCACGCGTCCGGTCACGACGGTCGCCCGACCGTCGCCGAGGACAGGGAGTTCGCCGTGCCCCCATCATCCGACGCATCCGCCGACCCGGCGTCACCCGCACCGGCGGCCACCGACCTGCAGGCCGCCCGGGACGCCTGGGACGACGCGGTCGCCGGCGTGCTCGCGAAGGCCCGGCGGACCGAGCCCGAGCAGATCAGCCGCCCGGCCGCGGCGCACCTGCAGACCACCACCTACGACGGCACCACCATCGACCCGCTCTACACCCGGGCCGACGAGCTCCCCGAGCCGCCACTGCCGGGCGGTTTCCCGTTCGTCCGCGGACGCGAGGCGACCCGGGACGTGATGCGTGGCTGGCACGTCACCACCCGTGTCGGCGCCCCCGACGCCGACCCCGCCGACACGAACACCGCGATCCTGGAGGGTCTGACCACCGGCACCAGCGCGCTCTGGCTCACGCCCACCACCGATCCCGGTGACCTGCCCCGGATCCTCGACGGTGTCCTGCTCGACCTGGCGCCGCTCACTCTGGACGCCGGACGACACGTCACCGCGACCGCCGACGCCCTCTTCGCCCTGCTCGACGAGCGCGCCGCTGCACCCGCGGCCGGATCGGCGCCGCCGCCGGACGCGAGCACCACGCGGATCACGCTCGGCGTCGACACCCTCACCGCACAGTTCGCCGGCGTCGACTCCGCCACCCACGAGGAGGCGGTCGCGCTGACCCGTGCGGCCGTCGCCCGTCCCGAGGAGGTGCGTGCCCTCGTGGTGGACGGCACCGTCTTCCACGACGCGGGGGCCTCCGACGCGCAGGAGATCGGGGCCGCGATCGCCGCCGGACTGACCTACGTCCGGGCGGGGGTCGAGAACGGGCTGCAGGTCGCCGACGTCCTCGACACGATCGCGTTCCGGTTCGCCGCCACCGATCAGCAGTTCGAGACCATCGCGAAGTTCCGCGCGGCCCGACGGGTCTGGGCCCGGATCGCCGAGGTGCTCGGCGTGCCGGAGCACGGTGACGCCCCCCAGCACGCGGTGACCTCGGCCGCGATGATGACCCAGCGCGACCCGTGGGTGAACATGCTGCGCACCACGCTCGCGGCGTTCGGGGCCGGGTTGGGCGGCGCCGACGAGGTGACCGTCTCGCCGTTCGACTCCGCTCTGCCGCCGGGGGCGCTCGGGGTGTCGCGCTCCTTCACCGATCGGATGGCCGTTAACACCCAGCTGCTGCTGCTCGAGGAGTCCCACCTCGGGCGCGTGCTCGACCCGGCCGCGGGCAGCTGGTACGTCGAGTCCCTCACCGACGCCACGGCCGGGGCGGCGTGGGACGTCTTCACCGGCATCGAGGCGCAGGGTGGTTACCGCGAGGCCCTCGTGTCCGGTGCTCTGGCCGCGACGATCGGCGCGGTCCGCGACCGCCGCGCCGACGACGTCGCCCACCGCCGGCACGCGATCACCGGGGTCAGCGAGTTCCCGGACGTGGCCGAGAAGCCGCTGCCCGCACCGGAACCCGGGGCCGAGACCCGTCGGGTCAGCCGCCACGCCGCGCCGTTCGAGACCCTGCGCGACCGGTCGGACGCCCACCTGGCCGCCACAAGCTCCCGGCCTGCGGTGCTGCTGGCCCCGCTCGGCAGCCTCGCCGAGTACACCCCGCGCACCACGTTCACGATCAACCTGTTGGGCGCGGGCGGCATCGTGGCCGTCGACCCAGGGCCGGGTGCCGATCTGTCGTCCGCCGCCCGGGAGACCGCCTCGCCTGTCGCGATCGTCTGCGGCACCGACAAGCGCTACGCCGACGAGGCGGGGGACACCGTCGCCGCGCTGCGTGCAGCGGGGGTGACGCGAATCCTTCTGGCGGGCACCGAGAAAGCCGTCGCCCACCTCGAGGGCGACCGCAGGCCCGACGGGTTCCTGTCGCTCGGCATCGACGCCGTCGCGGCACTCACCGACATCCTCGACCTGCTGACCACGCAGGGCGCCGACACCGCAGGGGTCCCGGCATGACGACACACGACATCGAGCAGGGGATCGGCAGCTTCGCCGAGGTGCCTCTCGTCGGCGACACCGCGCCGCCCACGGTGCCGACCCCCGACGACACCGACGCGCTCACCGCGGCGGCCGCCAGTGCGCACGGGTACACCACCGACCAGATCTCGTGGACCACGCCCGAGGGCATCGAGGTCCCGCCGGTGTTCGCACGGGCCCACCGCGACGCCGTGGCCGCCGACGGGTTCCCCATCGACACCGTCCCCGGTGCGACCCCGTTCCTGCGCGGGCCCTACCCGACGATGTACGTGAACCAGCCGTGGACGATCCGCCAGTACGCCGGGTTCTCCACCGCCGCGGAGTCGAACGCCTTCTACCGGCGCAACCTCGCAGCGGGCCAGAAGGGCCTGTCGGTGGCCTTCGACCTCGCCACCCATCGCGGGTACGACTCCGACCACCCGCGTGTCGCCGGTGACGTCGGCATGGCCGGGGTCGCCATCGACTCGATCCTCGACATGCGTCAGCTGTTCGACGGCATCGACCTCGGGGCGGTCTCGGTGTCGATGACCATGAACGGCGCGGTGCTGCCGATCCTCGCCCTGTACGTCGTGGCCGCCGAGGAACAGGGTGTGCCGCCGGAGAAGCTCGCCGGGACCATCCAGAACGACATCCTCAAGGAGTTCATGGTCCGCAACACCTACATCTATCCGCCCGAGCCGTCGGTGCGGATCATCTCCGACATCTTCGCGTACACGTCGCAGAAGATGCCGCGCTTCAACTCGATCTCGATCTCCGGGTATCACATCCAGGAGGCCGGGGCCACAGCGGATCTCGAGCTCGCCTACACCCTGGCCGACGGCGTCGAGTACATCCGTGCCGGCCTCGACGCGGGCCTGGACATCGACAAGTTCGCGCCGCGGCTGTCCTTCTTCTGGGGCATCGGCATGAACTTCTTCATGGAGGTCGCGAAACTGCGTGCCGCGCGCCTCATCTGGAGCGAGCTCGTCGCGCAGTTCGAGCCGACGAACCCGAAATCGCTGAGCCTGCGCACCCATTCGCAGACCTCGGGGTGGTCGCTGACCGCGCAGGACCCGTTCAACAACGTCGCCCGCACCTGCGTCGAGGCGATGGCCGCGACGCAGGGACACACGCAGTCGTTGCACACCAACGCCCTCGACGAGGCGTTGGCGCTGCCGACGGACTTCTCCGCCCGCATCGCGCGCAACACCCAGCTCCTGCTCCAGCAGGAGTCCGGCACCACGCGGCCGATCGACCCGTGGGGCGGGTCGTACTACGTCGAGTGGTTGACCCACCAGCTCGCCGAGAAGGCGCGCGCCCACATCGCCGAGGTCACCGAGGCCGGCGGCATGGCGAAGGCGATCAGCGAGGGCATCCCCAAGCTGCGCATCGAGGAGGCCGCCGCCCGCACGCAGGCCCGCATCGACTCCGGACGCCAGCCGGTGATCGGCGTGAACAAGTACCAGGTCGAGTCCGACCAGGAGGTCGAGGTCCTCAAGGTCGAGAACAGCAAGGTCGCCGCCGAACAGCTCGAGAAGCTCGCCCGTCTCCGGGCCGACCGCGATTCGGCAGCCGTGGAGCGCGCCCTCGCCGAGCTCTCGCGTGCCGCCGCGAGTTCCGAACGGGGCGGGTCACTCGACGACAACCTCATGGCGCTGGCCATCGAGGCCGCCCGCCACCAGGCGACGGTCGGGGAGATCTCGGAGGCGTTGGAGAAGGTCTACGGTCGTCACCAGGCGGAGATCCGCACCATCAGCGGGGTGTACCGACAGGAGGCCGGACAGGTGGGCAACATCGACGCGGCCACCGCGATCGTCCGGGCCTTCGCCGAGGCCGAGGGTCGTCGCCCGCGTGTGCTCATCGCGAAGATGGGCCAGGACGGCCACGACCGCGGCCAGAAGGTCATCGCGACGGCCTTCGCCGATCTCGGCTTCGACGTCGACGTGGGCCCCCTGTTCCAGACCCCCGACGAGGTGGCCCGGCAGGCAGCCGACAACGACGTGCACGTCGTCGGGGTCAGTTCCCTCGCCGCCGGTCACCTCACCCTGGTGCCCGCCCTGCGGGACGCCCTCGCGGCGGTCGATCGCGAGGACATCATGATCGTGGTCGGCGGGGTCATCCCGCCGGGTGACTTCGACGCCCTGTACGCCGCGGGCGCGACAGCCATCTTCCCTCCCGGAACGGTGATCGCCGACAGCGCGGTGGAACTCGTCACCAAGCTGGGCGAGTCGCTGGGCCACGACCTGTCGGCCGCGGCGGGGTAGTCGCCGACACCGATGCCCGCACCCTCGATCGACCCCGGTGAGCTGGCCGCTGCCGTCCGGGACGGTGACCGTGCCCGACTCGCGCGCGCGATCACACTCGTGGAGTCCACGCGCCCCGACCACCGGTCCGCAGCCCAGGAGATGCTGCTGGAGCTGACCCCGCACGCCGGGAACTCCTACCGCGTGGGCATCACCGGCGTTCCCGGGGTGGGCAAGTCGACGACCATCGAGGCGCTCGGGATGCACCTGCTCGAGCAGGGTCACCGCGTCGCGGTGCTCGCCGTCGACCCGTCGTCGACGAAGACCGGTGGATCGATCCTCGGTGACAAGACCCGGATGGGGCAGCTGTCGGTGCACCCCGACGCCTACATCCGGCCGTCGCCCACCTCGGGCACGCTCGGCGGCGTCGCGAAGGCGACGCGCGAGACGATGGTGGTCCTCGAGGCAGCCGGCTACGACGTGGTCATCGTCGAGACGGTCGGCGTGGGGCAGTCCGAGGTGACCGTCGCGAACATGGTCGACAGCTTCTGCTTCCTCACCCTCGCGCGCACCGGCGACTCGCTGCAGGGGATCAAGAAGGGTGTGCTGGAGCTCGCCGACATCGTGGTGGTGAACAAGGCCGACGGCAAGCACGAACGCGACGCCCGCTCCGCCGCGCGCGAACTCCGCGGCGCACTGCACCTGCTCTACCCCCACGACGCGCTGTGGCATCCGCCGGTGCTCACGATGAGCGCGCTCGAGAACATCGGTGTCACCGAGTTCTGGGACACGGTGCTCCAGCACAAGCAGGTGCTCGCCGACGCGGGCGAGTTCGCCGAGCGTCGGCGTCGCCAACAGGTCCGGTGGATGTGGTCGATGGTGACCGACATCCTCACCGACCGCCTCGACACCGATCCCGGTGTGCGGGAGGCCCGTCGGCGCGCCGAGGAGGCCGTCCGCTCGGGTGGTCTGACCCCCGCGCTGGGCGCACAGCAGATCGTCGAGGCGTTCGACGCGCGCTGATCCGGCTGCGGAGATGTCGCAAGCGTGACGACTGTGAGGACACCGCAGCGGCGGTTTGTTCTGTCGGTAACCACTGCGCAACACGCGGACCGCTTACTGGGTACAGCACACATCGACGTGTGTGCTCCCGTCCCCCAGCAGCAGGAGAGTGCGATGACGACCATCGCCGCCGTGTCCGCGAACTTCACCCGCGACCTCGACCAGAACTACGCCCTCATCGCCGATCTCGTCAGCCGGGCCCGGGCCCGCGGGGTCGACTTCCTCGTCCTCCCGGAGGCCGCGATCGGCGGCTACCTCTCCTCGCTGGGCAACCACGGCGACACGCGCCGGGACTCGGCGGTCTCGCTGCCCCCGGCGATCACCCTGGACGGTCCGGAACTCGCCCGGGTCCGCGACATCGCCGGTGACATGCTCGTCGCCATCGGCTTCTGCGAACTCGCCGACGGTCCCGACGGCGAACCCACCCGCTTCAACGCCGCCGCGGTGCTCGACGGCAGTGGCATCTACGGCAACTACCGCAAGGTGCACCAGCCGTTGGGCGAGAACATGTCCTACGCATCCGGCGACGGGTACGGGGTGTTCGACACGCCCGTCGGCCGTGTCGGCCTGCAGATCTGTTACGACAAGGCGTTCCCCGAGGCGGCCCGCGTGATGGCGCTCGACGGGGCCCAGATCATCGCCAGCCTCTCGGCGTGGCCGGCCGCACGCACCGCCACCGCCGAGGACCTGCAGCAGGACCGGTGGACCTACCGGTTCAACCTGTTCGACTCCGCCCGCGCCCTGGACAACCAGGTGTTCTGGGTCGCCTCGAACCAGTCCGGCACCTTCGGGTCGCTGCGGTACGTCGGCAACGCCAAGGTCGTCGACCCGGGCGGCAACGTCCTGGCCACGACACTTCTCGAATCCGGCATGGCTGTCGCGGACGTCGACATCGAGGGCACGTTCGCCGCGATGCGCGGAGGGATGTTCCACCTGCGCGACCGTCGCCCCGACGTGTACGGCGCACTCACGCAGGGGAACCTGGCCCATGCCTGAGATGACCGTGACCGTCCGCTGGCCCGACGGCACTCGCGACGACTGCTACTCACCGAGCCTCGTGATGCACGACCACCTCACGGCCGGCACCGACTACACGGTCGCCGACTTCACCGACCGCGCGACGGTCGCGCTCGGCGAGGCGGCCGAACGTGTCCGGGCCCGCTACGGGTTCGCCTGCACCTCCGCCATGGCCACCGCCGACCACATCCGTTCGCGCGCCGAGGGCTTCGCACCCGATGCGACCGTCACCGTCGTGGCGATGCACCCGCCGCTGCCGGCCACCGTCTCCAGGGGCACCCGGTGAGCGGCCACGTCTCCGTCGCCGTCGTCGGTGGTGGACAGGCGGGTCTGGCCGTCAGCTGGTATCTCACCGAGTCCGGCGTCGATCACGTGGTCCTCGAGGCGCACACACCGATGCACCACTGGTCCGACACGCGCTGGGACGCGTTCACCCTCGTGACCCCGAATTGGCACTGCCGCCTGCCTGGTCACGCCTACGACGGGGACGACCCGGACGGCTTCATGACCCGCGACGAGGTCGTCGCCTGGCTCGATCGGTGGCTCGAGGACTTCCACCCGCCGCTGCGCACCCACACCCGGGCCACCCGCCTGAAGCACGCACCGGCCGGCGGGTGGGAACTCACCGTCGAACCCACCGGTGGCGGGACGGCGGAGGTGCTCACCTGTGACGAGGTCGTCGTGGCGACCGGCGGCTACCAGGTGCCGATCATCCCGCCGTACGCCGCGCGCATCCCCGCCGGCATCGAGCAGCTGCACTCCGCGCAGTACCGGAACCCCGACCAGCTGCGGCCCGGAGCGGTGCTGGTGGTCGGCACCGGTCAGTCCGGCGCTCAGATCGCCGAGGACCTGCATCTCGCCGGCCGTACCGTCCACCTCGCCGTCGGCGGCGCACCCCGCGTCGCCCGGTTCTACCGCGGCCGCGACGTCATGACCTGGCTCGCCGACATGGGGCTCTACGACACCCCGGTCGCCCAGTATCCGGGCGGCGCACCCGCACGCGAGAAGACGAACCACTACGTCACCGGGCGTGACGGGGGCCGCGACATCGACCTGCGCGCGTTCGCGCGCGAGGGGATGCAGTTGCACGGCCAGCTCGTCGACTGCGACGGTGCCGGGCTGCGGTTCGCACCGACGCTGACCGCGGCCCTCGACGGCGCCGACGCGGTCTACAACTCGATCTGCACCGACATCGACCGGTACATCGAGCGGGAGGGCCTCGACGCCCCGCCGCCGTCGCGGTACGAGCCCGTGTGGGAGCCGGCCGACGAAGCGACCGAGGTCGACCTCGCGTCGGCGGGGATCACGTCGGTGGTGTGGGCCATCGGGTACCGCCCCGACTGGTCCTGGATCGAGGCCAGCGCGTTCGACGGCGCCGGCCGACCGATGCAGACCCGCGGCATCAGCGAGGTGCCCGGTCTCAGCTTCATCGGTCTGCCGTGGATGCACACGTGGGGATCGGGTCGATTCCTCGGCGTCGACACCGACGCACGGCATGTCGCCGACGTGGTGGCGCGGCGGGTCGGTTCCGTCGGAGGACTCCGGCTGGCCGTCTCGGGCTGACGATGTCCGGGGACGTGCCCATCGGGGACCTCGTCGCTCGCCGGGCGCTGCGCGAGCCCGACGAGGTGCTCGTCGTGGACGCCGGCACGGGCGAGGAACTCACCACCACCGCGCTCGACGCGGCTGCCACCGCCCTGGCCGGTCGGTTGCGGGCCGTCGGTGTGGTGCGCGACGACACCGTCGTCGTCGCGCTGCCCACGTCGACCGCGATGGTGGCTGCGCTGGTCGCGGTGTGGACGGCCGGAGCGGTCCCGCTGCCGGTGTCGCCTGATCTGCCACCGGACGAGCGTGCACACCTCGACCGGCTCGCCGGGCCCGCAGCCGTGATCGGTGTCGCGGCACCCGGATCGGCGGTCCCGACGATCGAGTCCGTCGACTCGGACGGTGCGGGCGCCGCGGCGGGCGTGCCGAGCGGCCAGTGGGCGTCGTCGTGGAAGGTGTCGACGTCGTCGGGCAGCACCGGCCCCCGCAAGCTCATCCGGTCGACCGTGCCGGCACGCTTCGACCCGGACCGTCCGGTCGCGCCGTTCCTGCCCGGCCGCGCCGTGCAACTCGTGACCGCCGACCTGTGGCACCCCGCGGCGTTCACCTACGCGTTCCGCGGCCTCATGACCGATCACCGGCTGGTGCTCGCGCCGCGTGCCGACGCCTCCGACCTCCCCGACATCATCCGGCGTCAGGAGGTCACCTGGGCGCTGATGGCCCCGTCGCTCCTCCGGCGCCTCGTCCGATTGCCCGTCGATCGCCGCGGGGAGGTCCCAACCCTGCGGTCCGTTGTGCATCTCGGCGCACCGTGCCCGCCGGCGGACAAGCGGGCACTCATGGACTGGCTGGGCCCCGAGCGCGTCGTCGAGGTGTACGCCAGCAGCGAGTCGTTCGGGCTCACCATGATCACGGGGGCCGAATGGCTGGCCCGGCCCGGCAGCGTCGGACGGGGGATCGGGGGGACACAGATCGCCGTCCGCGACGACGACGGCCGAGACCTGCCGGCCGGTGAGGTCGGCACGGTGTGGATGCGGCGTGACGGGCCGCCCCGGTACTCCCGCGTCGGCGGTGCGACGTCGAGAACCGACGACGGGTGGGACACCGCAGGCGATCTCGGGCGCCTCGATGCGGACGGCTGGCTGTACCTCGTCGGCCGCACCACCGACAGACGCTCCTGCGGCGACACCGTCGTCGACCTCGCCCGCGTCGAGGAGCACCTGCTGCGCCACGGCGACGTCGTCGAATGCCTCGTGAGCCTTCCCGCGGGACAGGGGTTGTGCGCGGACATCACCCTCGCAGACCATGCCGACGAGCCCGCGATCGCCGAGTTCGCGCGTGCGGTCGTGGCGCGACACTGTCGCCCCGGTCGGATCCGGCTGCGGCGCAGTCCCATCCGTGACTCGGCGGGCAAGGCACGTCGACCGACGTGACGCGTCACGGCGTGTGCGACGTCGGAAACGCCGCCGCAACACTCGGATGCGCCTGTAACACAGCGTTGTTCCGGACCGAACCACCGCGCAACGCCATCACCGTTGACTGGTCCTCACCAGAGCCGGATCCCCGGCTCTCGGTCCGACACTCTCCTCCCGGAGGATCCCATGTCCGAGATCGACGACACCATCGCCGCCAACATCGCCACCTCGCTCGCCGAGATCCCACATCCCTCGCTGCCCAAGGGCTCGAACATCTACGGCGGCACCAAGCTGTTCCCCGACTACCAGGCCGAGGACGGCGAGACCTACTTCACCCTGGTGCACGGCATCGCGCACGAGTCGTCGGTGAGCTTCGTCGCCGTCCTGCAGGCCACCCGCGCGCTGCGCAAGGGGTTCGAGTCCGCGATCTACTTCTACGGTCCCGGTGCGATCAACTGCCTGGCCACCCGCGGGTTCCCGACCACCGGCGACAGCGGCTTCCCGGGTGAGCAGAACATCAACAACTCGCTCGAGACCTTCATCGGCGAGGGCGGGACCGTCTACTGCTGTCGCTTCGGACTCGCACTGCACGGCGGACGCGAGGAGGACCTCATCGCCGGCGTGATCCCGGCGCATCCGCTCGACGTGCAGGACGCGCTCATCCACTACGCCCGCAAGGGCGCCATCATCAACTCCACCTACATGGTCTGATCATGTCGGTCTCCACCCGCGTCGATCTCGCACTCCTCGGCATCCGCGGTGACCCGCCGGTGTCGAGGGGCGCGGGCGCCGGCCCCAGCGCCGACGGTCATGTCGTCGTCGACGGTCTGGGCGCGGCCATCCCGCGGAACCCGCTCAGCCCCTATGTGTTCGACGGGGACCGCATCCTCCTCGACGGCGCGGACACCGGGCTGTCGGTGGAGGCCGTCGCACGTCCACGCTTCTACGATCTGCACACCGCAGACGGCGTCGCCTACGAGAAGCTCGCGCGCCTGCACGGTCGCGACGTGCTGGCGACGACCGTCGTGCAGACCTGCGTGCGGTATGCACCCGACCAGCGCTGCCGCTTCTGCACCATCGAGGAGTCGTTGCGGTCGGGCGCGACGGTCGCGGTGAAGAAGCCGGCCGACCTCGCCGAGGTCGCCCGCGCCGCCGTCGACCTCGACGGAGTCCGACAGATGGTGATGACCACGGGCACGTCCAACGGCCGCGACCGTGGCGCAACCCATCTCGCGCGATGTGTGCGCGCGGTGCGGGCCGCCGTGCCGGAACTGCCGGTGCAGGTGCAGTGCGAGCCACCGGCCGACCTCGCGGTCATCACCGACCTGCACGAGGCGGGTGCCGACGCGATCGGGATCCACGTCGAGTCCCTCGACGACGAGGTGCGGCGACGGTGGATGCCGGGCAAGGCACAGGTGCCGCTCTCGGAGTACCGTGCGGCCTGGGCTGAGGCCGTGCGGGTGTTCGGCCGCAATCAGGTGTCGACGTATCTCATCGTCGGCCTCGGCGAGGACCCGGAGGAACTCGTCGCCGGGGCGAGCGATCTGGTCGAGATGGGTGTGTACCCGTTCGTCGTGCCGTACCGGCCGCATCCCGGCTCGCTCGCCGTGGAGGTCGACGGGGTGGGACCGCCCGACGCGGCCGTGTACGAGAAGGTGGCCCGCGGGGTCGCCGACCGTCTGCGCACCGCGGGGATGAGCGGGTCGGACCAACGGGCCGGCTGCGCGGCCTGCGGCGCGTGTTCGGTGCTCCCGGCGGTGGGCGGATGATCGTCGACGTGCGCGGCCCGTCAGCAGTCGACCTGTCCGGTCCGATGTCGATCCTCGAGGGCATGCCGCGGACCGCCACCGTGCCCGCGGGGTTCCTGGTCCGACCGGCGGACACCACCGAGCATCACCGGCGGTATCGCGCGCTGCGTCGTGCGACCTTCGTCGACGCACAGGGTGTGTTCCCACACACCGACGTCGACGAGATCGACCTTGACGACCGCACGGTCGTCCTCGTCGCGATCGCCTCGGACGGCGACGTCATCGGCGGGGTTCGGCTCGCGCCGGTCGGCGAGACCGACATCGGGTGGTGGACAGGCAGCCGACTGGTCGTCGCACCCGATCGCCGCGGTGCCACGGTCGCGTCGGCGCTGATCCGCGCGGCCGTCGCGCATGCCGAGAGTCGAGGCGTGCTGCGCTTCGACGCGTGTGTCAACGCCGCGCAGCGCGGTCTGTTCACCCGCCTGGGGTGGACCGCCGAGGGCGACACCATGATCGGCGACATCCCGCACGTGCACATGCGTCGACCCATGCCCCGGATCGCCCGGATCGCCCACGACACCAAGGCGTTCCTCGCCGACGTCCTCGCGCCGCTCCGTTCGCACGCCGGCGGACTCGGTCCCGCCGGGTTCGTCGGCGACGACGGCGTCCCGGTCCCGGGCGGCGACACGATCGCCGCCTGTGACGCGATCCTGCCCTCGATGGTCGACCGCGACCCGTGGTGGGCCGGGTGGTGCTCGGTGCTGGTGAACCTCAACGACCTCGCCGCGATGGGCGCCACGCCCACCGGTCTGCTCGACGCGGTCGGTGCCCGCACCACGTCCCAGCTCACCCGCGTCGTCCGCGGCCTCGCGGCCGCCGCACAGACGTGGGGTGTGCCCGTGCTCGGCGGTCACACCCAGGTCGGCGTCCCGGCGTCGCTGTCGGTCACCGCCCTGGGTCGTACCAGCCGTCCCATCCCGGCGGGTGGCGGACTCGTCGGCGACACGCTGCGGCTCACCGTCGACGTGACCGGCGGGTGGCGCCCCGGATACACCGGTGCACAGTGGGATTCGACGTCGCGCCGCAGCGCCGACGACCTGCGGGCGATGAACGGTCTCGTCGCACGATCGACGCCACGCGCGGCCAAGGACGTCTCGATGGCCGGCGTCGTGGGCACCACCGGGATGCTGGCCGAGGCCGGTGGGACCGGCGCCTGCATCGACGTCGCCGCGGTACCTCGCCCGTCCGGTGCCGACATGGCGTCCTGGCTCACCTGTTTCCCCGGGTTCGGGATGCTCACCGCGGACGCGCCCGGCGCCGCGGCCCCCGACGCCCCCGCAGGCGTGGCGACGGCACCCGTCGGCAGGTTGACCTCCGAGCCCGGTGTCCGGTTGCGCTGGCCGGACGGTGTCGAGACCCTCGCGGTCGGGCCGTCGGTGACCGGGCTGGGCCCCGCATGAGCCGACCGGCGCGGCGGGTCGCGGACTCCCGGGGCTGACCGCATGGCCCCCATCACGATCGGTGCGGTCGCGGCGCACTTCGGTCGCGACCTCGACCGGTCTCTGGAGAAGGTCGTGGGGATCGTCGAGGCGGCGGTCCGGGACGGCGTGGACCTGCTGGTGCTGCCACACGCCTGCCTGGGCGGGTACATCGGCGATCTGCGCGACCCCGACCTCACCGAGTTGCCGCCGCCGGTCCACCTCGACGGACCCGAACTCGCGGCCGTCCGTGCGGCCGCCGGGTCGACGACGGTGTGCCTCGGTCTCACCGAGGACGCCGGCGCGGCCCGACGGCACAACACCGCCGTGTGTCTCACCGGGGACGGGATCCTCGGTGTGCACCGGAAGGTGCACCAGCCGGCGGGGGAGGCGCGCGCGTTCGCACCCGGGGACCGGTTCGCGTCGTTCGACACCCCGGTCGGGCGGGTCGGGATGCTCATCGACTACGACAAGACGTTTCCCGAGTCGGCGCGCACCCTCGCGCTCGACGGCGCGGAGGTCCTCGCGATGCTGTCGGCGTGGCCCGCGAGCGTCACCGACCGCGCGTCCCGACTGCCCGCCGACCGACAGTCGCGCCTGTTCGACCTCTACGACGCCGCGCGGGCCGCCGAGAACCAGGTCGTGGTCGCGTCGGCGAACCAGACCGGCGTGATGGGATCGCTGCGGTTCCTCGGCCAGGCCAAGGTGGTCGGCCCGGGTGGGGAGACGCTCGCGACCACGCGCTCGAAGGGGGGCATGGCCACCGTGAGCATGGACGTCGACGCCGAGATCGCCCGCGCGCGTCGCGTTCTCGACCACCTGTCGGAACGTCGGATCGACACCTACCGCATCGCCGCGGCCGAGTCGTCCGACCCGACAGGGGGTGTCCTCGCGTGAGGGTGGCTCTCGTCACCTACTCGACGCGACCGCGTGGCGGGGTGGTGCACACCCTCAACCTCGCGGAGGCGCTGGCGCGGGCCGGGGCACGGGTCACGGTGCACTCATTGGCCCGCGACGGCGACCCCGGGTTCTTCCGGCCCGTCGACCCGTCGGTGGAGGTCCGCCTGATCCCGTTCGCCGCGCGCGACGGCGAGTCCGTGGCCGACCGCATCGTGCGGTCGATCGCGGCGCTCGCCGACGGCGTCGACCACGCGGGGTTCGACATCGTCCACGCCCAGGACTGCATCAGCGCCAACGCGGTCGGCACCTGCATCCGGACCGTCCACCATCTCGACACCTTCACCACGCCGGTTCTGGTGCGCTGCCACGAGAAGGCGATCGTCGACCCCTATGCGCACATCTGTGTGTCGGCGGCGGTCGCCGCCGAGGTGACGGCGGGCTGGGGCATCACCCCGACCGTGATCCCCAACGGTGTCGACGCCCTCCGCTTCTCCACCGCCGCCGGCGACGACCCGACCGCGGTCACCGCACGGCAGGCGTGGCGGCATCGACTGGGCCGCTTCGTCCTCGCCGTCGGCGGCATCGAACCCCGCAAGGGCAGCATCGACCTGCTCGAGGCGTGGGCGCGGATGCGTCGGCGGCACCCCGACGTCGACCTCGTCGTCGCCGGCGGGGAGACCCTGTTCGACTACCGCGACTATCGCGCCGCCCACGACCGACGCGCCGACGAGCTCGACGCCCACCCCACGGTGTTGGGCCCGGTGGCCGAGGCCGACCTGCCGTCCCTGGTGGCGGCGTGCGACGTGTTCGCGTTCCCTTCGGTGAAGGAGGGGTTCGGGCTCGCGGCGATGGAGGCGCTCGCCGCGGGGCGGCCCGTCGTCACCCGTGACCTACCCGTGCTGCGAGAGGTATTCGGCGACACCGTGTCCTACGCCGCCGACGTCGACGCGTTGGCCGCCGCGATGTCGACAACACTCGATACCGCGCACGACGCGGCCTCAGGGCGGCGTCTCGCCGAATCGCTGACATGGGACGCGGCCGCGCAGGCGCACCTGGAGTTCTACGAGCGCAACCCGTTGCCCTGATCGCCGTCCGGTGTCCGCCGCGCGAGGTCGGCGACGCGGTCGACGATGTCGTCGAGCGCGGCGTCCGCGTCCGTCGTCGTCGCGACACGCGCGTTCACCGGGCGACCCCACATGCCGCGGGTGTCGGCGACCGTGGTGCCGCGGGTGAGGGCACCGTCGACCTCGACGTCGACGACGGCCGGCCGCGTGGTCACGATGCCGGGGTCGACGGCGACCGCGGCGGCGAACGGGTCGTGCATGTGGCAGATGTATCCCTCGTCGTGGTCGGCGTGGAACTCGAAATAGAAACGGACGGCGTCGGTGACGTGACGGACAATCGTGTTCGACGCGACCGACCGGGTGCCGTACTCGTCGTCGGGGCCGGGCTGCTCCACGGGTTCGCTCTCGGCCGCGGCCGCCAGGCGGCCCAGGTGGTCAGGGGTGAAGGCGATGGACTCGGTGAGGTCCAGCGGACACACGATCGGCTCGGGAGCCCCGTCCCGGCCGAACGCCGCGAACACGGCCTTGGCGGCCTCCGGATCGACGGCGACGTTCCACTCCGACGTCGGCGTGGTGTTCCCGGGGTGGTGGAACGCCCCACCCATGATCACCAGGCGCCGGAGGCGGGCCGGCAGGCCGGGATCGGCGGCGATCGCCTGCGCCAGCGTGGTCAGCGGACCGGTGACGAGTCCGACGACCTCGCCGGGACGGCGGGTGGTGAGGTCGATCCACCAGTCCACCCCGGATGTCGTCGACGCCGGACGAGCGGCGGTGGGCAGATCCGCGTAGCCGACGCCGAGCGGGCCGTGGGTGTCCTCGGTGGTGCGCAGCGGCGCCACCAGCGGACCGGTGGCGCCGAGAGCGACGGGGATGTCGTCGCGGCCGCACAGCGAGAGCCACGCGAGGTTGTTGGCACACACGACGTCCGCGGGGACGTTGCCGGCCGTCGACACGACGGCGAGCAGCTCGGCGGACGGATGGGACAGCAGGTAGAGGATCGCCAGGGAGTCGTCGATCCCGGTGTCGCAGTCGAGGATCAGCGGGACGGACGTGGGCACGCGCACGACCCTACGCAGCGCCGTCGGCGGACGCGGTCAGCAGGTCGCGGGTGATCTCGAGCTGTCCGAGGTGCTGGGACAGCTCCCGCACGACGTGCAGCAGCATCCATTCCGGTGACGCCTCCCGTACCGCCGTCGTGCGGGTCGACCCGACCGCGGTCCGATCGCGGGGCCCCTCGCCGAGGGCGATGTCCACCCACCCCGGGACCCGGTCGGCGATGTCGGACAGCCGGGCCGCGACATCGGCGACGGTGCCGGTCGCGGTGAACTCACCGTCGCGGTCGCGGGGGATGCGTTCGCCGCCGACGACGCTGCCGAGCCAGAACTCGACCAGACCCACGCAGTGATTGGCGATGCCGTAGGGCGCGTTCGCCCCCGGGAGGTCCGGTCGTCGCGCGGCGTCGTCGTCGCCGAGTCCGACGACGAGATCGGCGATGGCCGTGAGGTTCTCCTGCAGCAGCGTGACTGCGGCGTCGTGCAGCGGTGTCACCACGGGTGCACCCGGAAGTCCTTGAGGAAGCACCCGGACAGGTCGATCCCGTTCTCCCCGTCCACGATCGGGTGGTAGATGCGTGCTGCGCCGTCGACGAGGTCGAGCGGGGCGCGGAAGCCCTCGTCGGCCAGCCGGGTCTTCGTTGTGTGCGGACGTTCGTCGGTGATCCACCCGGTGTCGACCGCGGTCACCAGGATCCCGTCGCGGGCCAGGTCGCCGGCGCTGGTACGGGTCAACATGTTCAGCGCGGCCTTGGCCATGTTGGTGTGCGGGTGGCCCGCGCCCTTGTAGCGGCGCGAGAACACACCCTCCATCGCCGACACGTTGACCACGTACCGACGGCGCGCGGTCGAGGCGCGGAGCGCGGGAGTCAGCCGCGACAGGAGGATGAACGGCGCGACGCTGTTGCACAGCTGCACCTCGAGCAGCTCCAGCGGGTCGACACCGTCCACGGTCGCGACCCAGCTGTTGGTGGACACCAGGTCGGGGAGCAGACCGCCGGCGTCGACAGCGGTCCCGTCGGCCAGTCGTGCCGGGGAGGCCGAACCCCCGGTCATCGCTGCCGCGGCGAGCGCCCGCGCACCCGCATCGGACATCGCGCCTGCGGTCTCGGTGGCCGACAGCAGTGCCGCGGGGTGGTGCGCCGCCTCACCGACCGTGAGCACGGGGACCTGCGAAGCGGCGCCGGTCAGCGGGGCCTGCTCGGCGTCGACGAGGGATCGGTACGCGCCGGGGGAGCGCCGCACGGTCTGCGCCGCGTTGTTGACGAGGATGTCGAGCGGCCCACCGGCGGCGACCTCGTCGGCGAGTGCGACGACCTGGGCGGGGTCGCGCAGGTCGATGCCGACGATGTGCAGGCGGTGCAGCCAGTCGTCGGCGTCGGAGCGTGCGGCGAACCGCCGGGCGGCGTCACGCGGGAAGCGGGTGGTGATGGTGAGGTCGGCGCCGTCGCGGAGCAGCATCAGCGCGACGTGCATCCCGATCTTGGCGCGGCCACCGGTCAGCAGGGCCCGGCGTCCGGTGAGGTCGACCCGTTGGTCGCGACGGGCGCCGTTGTCGCGGACGCAGTCCGGACAGAGCTGATGGTGGAAGGCGTCGACCTGGGTGTACTCCGTCTTGCAGATGTAGCAGCCCTGCGGGCGAACCAGGTGTCCGGCGATGCCGTCGGCCGAGGGGGTGAGGGGGAGACCGGCGGTCTCGTCGTCGACGCGATCGGGGGAGCCGGTGGCGGTCGCGTCGACGACGGCGCGGTCCGCGTCGATGCGAGCGCGTCGGGAGGTTCGTTTACGTGTCCGCTTCAGCTGTTTGAACATCGCGCCGACGGCGTGCTGCACGGCGACGGAGTCGGGATGGGTGGGGCCGAGGTCGGCGGCGCGGTCGAGAATTCGCCGTAGCTGCTCGAGATCATCGTCCGGGATACCCGGTTCGCGCGTGGTCTGCCCGGTCACGAGCGATCAGTGTAGGAAAGTCGCCCGCGGGACGCAGATCACGCCTCGCCGGGTCGTGCTACAAGAGGGTGTGGACGACGCCTCGCCGACCGACCGCCACATCTGCGTCATGGGGGTGAGCGGGTCCGGGAAGACGACCATCGCCACCCGGCTCGCGGAGCAGCTGGGCCGCACCTTCTGTGACGCCGACGATCTGCACCCTCAGAGCAACATCGACAAGATGGCCGCCGGCACCCCCCTCACCGACGACGATCGCCGTCCGTGGCTCGACGCGGTCGTCGCCTGGTGCGACGACCAGGCCGCCGCGGGGCGGTCGACGGTGTTCGCGTGTTCGGCGCTCAAGCGCAGCTACCGCGACCACCTCGCCACAGCGTCGGGTGGCGTGCTGTTCGTGGAGTTGGCCGTCCCGGAGGACGAGCTGCGACGACGACTCGAGTCGCGGACCGGGCACTACATGAAGGTGGCGATGCTGGCGTCGCAGCTGTCGACGTATGAGGATCTGCAGCCCGACGAGAACGCCGTGACGATCGACGCCACGGCCGAGATCGAGAAGACGGTGAGCGCCGCGGTCGACGCCGCGGCGCGTCGGTGAGTGTGTGTCCGGAGGGGGACTTGAACCCCCACGCCCGTTAATAGGGCACTAGCACCTCAAGCTAGCGCGTCTGCCATTCCGCCACCCGGACATGTGCGCCGCCGGAGCAGCGCGTCGACCACACTAGCCGAGGGCGCGCACGGTCCCCAAATCTCCCGCGCAGCCCGGTTCTCGCGGGTCCCGGGAGCGCCCGTCGGTGACAGGATGGCCGGGTGACCGACGACTCCACGCCCCGCGCCACCGACGAGGTGGTCGACCTGGTCAGCAGGTTGATCCGCTTCGACACCTCGAACACCGGCGAACTCGCCACCACTGCGGGCGAGGAGGAGTGCGCCCGCTGGGTCGCCGATCAACTCGCCGAGGTCGGCTACGAGACCGAGTACGTCGAGTCCGGACAACCCGGGCGCGGCAACGTGTTCGCGCGCCTGCGGGGGTCCGACCCCGACCGCGGCACCCTGCTGCTGCACACGCATCTCGACGTTGTGCCGGCGCGTCCCGAGGACTGGAGCGTCCACCCGTTCTCCGGCTCGGTGAAAGACGGCTACGTGTGGGGCCGGGGCGCGATCGACATGAAGGACATGGTCGGGATGGCCCTCGCCCTGGCCCGCCAGTTCGCGCGCGAGGGGACCGTGCCGCCGCGCGATATCCTGTTCGCATTTCTCGCCGACGAGGAGGCGGGCGGCAAGTGGGGGTCGCACTGGCTCGTCGAGAACCGGCCCGATCTGTTCGAGGGCGTCACAGAGGCGGTGGGTGAGGTCGGCGGGTACTCGCTGACCGTCGACACACCCGACGGTGACACCAAGCGGCTCTACCTCGTCGAGACGGCGGAGAAGGGCATCGCGTGGATGAAGCTGACCGCGACCGCCACCGCCGGACACGGGTCGTTCCTGCACGAGAACAACGCGGTCACGATCCTGGCCGAGGCGGTCGCCAAGCTCGGGCGACACACGTTCCCGCTGGTCATGACCGAGTCGGTGGGGGAGTTCCTCGCCGCGGTGTCGCAGGAGTCCACGCTCGACCTCGACGCCTCGTCGCCGGATCTCGAGACCACCCTGTTCAAGCTCGGGTCGATCGCGCGCATCGTCGGCGCCACCCTGCGGGACACCGCCAACCCGACGATGCTCGACGCCGGCTACAAGGCCAACGTCATCCCGCAGACCGCGACCGCGGTGGTCGACTGTCGGGTGCTGCCCGGGCGACAAGCCGAGTTCGAGGCCGAGGTCGACGACATCATCGGGCCGGATGTCACCCGCGAGTGGGTGACGAAACTCGATTCGTACGAGACCACTTTCGACGGCGATCTGGTGGACGCCATGAACGACGCGATCCTCGCCTTCGACCCGGACGGTCGGACCGTGCCCTACATGCTGTCGGGCGGCACGGACGCGAAGGCGTTCGCGAAGCTGGGCATCCGCTGCTTCGGCTTCGCGCCGTTGCAACTTCCGCCCGATCTCGACTTCGCGGCACTGTTCCACGGCGTCGACGAGCGGGTCCCCGTCGACGGCCTCCTCTTCGGCGTCCAGGTTCTGGAGCACTTCCTGCTCCACAGCTGATCTGTGCTCCTCAGGCAGCCTCGCCTGGGGCGTGAGCCGGTGCGCGTGATCGGTGTTCGTGTCCGGTGGGTGTTCGGATGAGCGCTTCGTGGGTGCCGTCGTCGTCGATCGCGGTCGTGACCGCCCAGCCGGGGCTCTCTTTCTGCCGGTTGTGGGTGCGGCATTCGCCGAGCCCGTTGAGGGCATCGGTGGGTCCGCCGTCGTGGTGGGGGTGGGCGTGGTCGATCTCGGCGATCGGTGCGTCGCAGTACGGGAAGCGACACGCGATGTCGCGGCGGGTGATGAACCGGCGCAGCCCGGAGGGGAAGATCCGGGCCTTCGACTCCATCGCTACGAGCGCACCCGAGTCGGGTGCCGCGAACAGACGTCGGAGTGTCACGAGGGCGTCGGCGTCGAGGGCGTCGGTGATCAGGTCCCGGGCGGTATCAGCTGGGATCGGCCCGTAGCCGGGGACCTCCGCCGCGGCGCTCGAGTCGCCGACGAGGACATCCGCGCTGAGGACCACGTCGACGGAGACGGCGACATCCTCCGCGCGGGCTTTGCCAGTCAATCGTTCGATCACGGTGTCGGCCATGATCTGAGCGTGGCTGCGGTCACCGTCCCCGACGAGGCCGTCCGCGTGCTGCTTGAGTGCGGCATAGGCGGCGATCCCGGCCTTCATCGGTAGTAGCGCGGAGAGCTGAACCATCGCATCGGGTTTCGGCCGCATCGTGACGCGACGGTCCTTCGGCGCGGATGCGTTGCGGTCGACCACCGCCTGTGGATCGCGCTGGTAGGCGATCTGTTTGGCCAATGCCTCGAGAGCGCGGTCACCGACACCGTCGAGAGTCGTGGCGTCGGAGCACAGTGCGTGGTCGATGATCCGGCGATCCTCGATCTGTAGGTACCCGGTCTCGCGAACGAGGATCGTGGCACGCCACTCCGACAACGAGCCGTCGCGGAGACGGGCAAACGTGTTCGGCATCTCGCCCAAAGCGCGGGCGAACCCGAGATGTCGGCCACCGGCGTTGCCCGACACCCGCCGCGCCAACGCCACCTCAGCAGACAACCCCCGGCACCGCCGCTCGATCGGAACACCGCGCTCGGCCTCAGCCGCCGACCGCAAATCCTGCAACCGCAAGGTCTGCTCCGCCTGAACAGCGGCACACGAGGACTTCACCGACTCCGCAAGAGAGATCAGATCGATCGCTTCGGCCTCATCGACAGCCGTCGGCAACTCGGCGAGCACAGCCATCACCTCGCGCAGTGCCGCGCGGGCGTCGACGGTGCCGATCGGGTTCATGAGTACATGTGTACACGCGGGGTCCGACAACTCTGGCTGTCCAAACCTGTTTGTGCGCAAATTAATTCGCGTCCACAAAGACGCGTGTTCCAACCGCCCAACCGATCACTCCAAACGCCCAGCGGACGGCTCCACCTGCCCAACAGACGTCGGTCGATCGCGTGAACCTGGGGCTTCCTAGTAACGCTCACTATCGACCTCGAGGACGTCAGGGATGTCCGATCCCCGTAGAAAGCGAGCGTCAGATGATCTCTCTCAGGAAGTCCACTGTCCGTCGCGTCACCGCCACCGCCGCAGCGGTTGCCGCCGTCGCCGTCATTCCCGTCGCCGGGGCGAACGCCGCCACCGGAGACGACAGCGTCCCGTTCACGCCGACCGTGTCGGTGATCCCGGGCTCACCGGCGTGTGCAGCCGTCCTCTCCGTCACCAAGCTCCCGCAGACCGTCTCCCGGCAGTACCGCGTGAAGGTCTCGGTGGCGCGGATCGGGACGAACTGCGGTCAGTTCATCTACTCCGTCAAATGGCGCAACCTCACCGAGGGTGGGTCGGGCGGTCAATACGGCACGGTCGCAAGCGACGGAACGGTGGACGGGCGCAGTGACGGAATCAGCGACGGGTTCGGGTACGCGCCCGGCGCCGGGCGCATTGCTGCCCGGGTCGACACCTATTCGAAGAGCGACGAATCAGGCGAGATCTCGCTGCCCCACATCGCCGGCACCGCGACGTTCACACTGCGCTGACCACCAGTGCTCCCGCCTCGGGAAGCCACGGGGCGGGAGCGTGGTTGTGGTCGAAGCAGGCGCGTGGCCGCGCGCCGTCGAGACGAGAGGATGTGCCTTACAGACATGTCGAGCTACAACCCGTACGACGCGCTCCCGGACCTCCCGACCTTCACGGTGACGTCGGAGAGCTTCTCCGACGGTGGCGCCTGGGGCTCCCGACAGGCCAGCGGGATGATGGGCCCCGGCGGTGACGACGCATCGCCGCAGGTCAGCTGGTCGGGCTTCCCCGCAGAGACCAAGAGCTTCGCGGTCACCGTCTACGACCCGGACGCCCCCACCGCCTCCGGGTTCTGGCACTGGGCCGTCGCCGACATCCCGGTGTCGACCACGTCACTGCCCGAGGGCGCCGGCGACGACACCGGCAGCGCACTCCCTCAGGGCGCGGTCACACTCGCCAACGACGGCGGCATGAAGCGCTTCGTCGGCGCGGCTCCGCCGCCCGGACACGGCCCGCACCGCTACTTCCTGGCCGTGCACGCCGTCGACGTCGAGTCGCTGGACCTGCCGGACGGCGCGACACCCGCCTTCCTCGGCTTCAACCTGTTCAGCCACGCCATCGCGCGAGGCATCATCCACGCCACCTTCGAGGTGCCCGCGGACAGCTGATCAGCGCTGGGACGACGCCCCTCACGCCTGCCGGGCGTGAGGGGCGTTCTCGCTCCCGACAGCCTCGGCCAGCGACCGGAACCCGTTGTCGCGCAGACGCTGTGCCACTCCGTCATGGATGTCGCGAACCCACATCGGCCCGCCGTAGATGAAACCCGTGTAGCCCTGGAGCAGGGACGCACCGGCCCGGATGCGTCCCCACGCCTGATCCGCGGTCTCGATGCCGCCGACGGACACCAGCGGCAGACGGTCGCCGACGCGCCCATACAGCCGACGCAGCACCTCCAGGGAGCGGTCGGCGAGCGGCGCGCCCGACAAGCCGCCCGCGCCCATGGCCGCGACGGCGTGCGCGCCGGTCCGCAGGTCCGCGCGTCCGATGGTCGTGTTCGTGCAGACGATGCCATCGAGGCCGAGGTCGACAGACAGGTCTGCGATGGCGTCGATGTCCTCGTCGGAGAGGTCGGGCGCGATCTTCACCAGCACGGGGATGTCCACGACGTCCTGCACCGCCGCGAGCAGCGGTCGGAGTGACGCCACCGCCTGCAGGTCGCGGAGGCCCGGTGTGTTGGGCGAACTGACGTTCACGACGAGGAAGTCCGCGACAGGGGACAGCAGCCGCGCGCTGTGCAGGTAGTCCTCGACGGCGTCGTCGGCCTCGACGACCTTGGTCTTGCCGATGTTCGCCCCGATCGGCACCGACAACGGACCTCCGAGTCGACGGGACAGTCGGTGTGCGGCGGCTGCGGCCCCGTGGTTGTTGAAGCCCATCCGGTTGATCAGTGCGCGGTCGGCGGGGAGCCGGAACAGTCGCGGGCGGGGGTTGCCGGGCTGTGCGGCACCGGTCACGGTCCCGACCTCGGCGAACCCGAAGCCCAGACCGGCCCACGCGTCCACCGCGCGGGCGTCCTTGTCGAACCCGGCGGCCAGGCCGAGCGGGGCGGGGAAGTCGACGCCGAACACCGTGGTCGCGAGTATCGGGTCACGTCGCGCGAACACACGTGCGGCCTGGTGGGCGACGCGCGGACGGGCGAGGAACCCCGAGAGCACCGCCGAGGCGACGGTGTGGATGCGCTCCGGGTCGATCAGGAACATCACCCGCAACGCCAACGGGTAGAGGAGCCGGTAGAGCGCGACGATCACGAGTCGTCCCGGATCGCGTCGGTGGTGGACGACCCGGGACCGGTGCGCGGACGTCGACGTTTCAGCAGCACTTTCCGGGTGCCGTCGGAGTACAGGCGGACGCGCGAGATCTCCCAGCCCCCGAACTCGGCCTCGATGGCCAACCGGACCGACGCGGTCACCCGCGTGACGTCCGGAGGCAGACGCAGGGGCACGTACTCGTAGTCGCCGCGGGTGGCGACCGTCCACTCGCGGGGGAACCCGGGCGCACGACCGCCGGTCGCCGCTGATCTGCGCATCTCGCCTCCTGCTGCTCGCCCGGTCAGTACGCCGCCTGTAGCCCGTCCCCGCGCGCCGACACCAGGTAGACGACACCGGAGTCCTTGTCGACGGCGATCGCGTCGGCCTGCCGCACGGTGGTCAACCGCTGCCGCTCCACCGGGATTCCGGACGCCAGGTCGAAGCCGACGAGACCGTTGTCACCCGTCGTCGCCACCCAGGCCAGGTCGCGAGCGTCGTCGTATCCTACGGCGTACGGCCCACCCGGAACCGGATAGCGGATCCGCATGACGATCGGGTCGCCGTAGAAGGCGACGATGTCGCCGGAGCGCGTGTCGGTGACCAGGAATCGTCCGAAGTGGTCGACCGTGATGTTGGTGGCGCCGTCGCCGGCCCGCAGCGCCTCACCCAGTGACGCGTCCGGGATGTCGACGGTGGTGACCGACGACTGCGCACGGTCGAGCGCGAGGACCTGGTCGTCCCGTCCCTGACGCGGGTGCACCGCCATCGCGTCGACACGGACGAGACCGCCGATGCGGGTCACCGGTGCGGCCGCGTTCGCGAGGTCGACGACGGTGATCTCGCCGGTGGCGCTGCCCACGAGGACACGACCGTCGGACAGGCGCGCCAGCGACAACGGCTGGGACACCGGCACCGACCGTGCGGTCACCGCCCCCGACGCGAGGTCGACGACGACGAGACGGTCGGCTGCCGCCCCGACGAGCACGCCGTCGCGGTCGGCGCCGAGCACGTCGACCTCGGCCGGCAGCGAGATAGTCTGCAGCGCAACGGGTCTGCGGGCGTCGGCGATCGAGTACACCGACACCGACGTCCGATCGGTGCCGAGCACGGCGATCCGCCGGCCGGCGGGGTCGAGGACCATCGACGACGACGCGGGTGCCGCGACGACCGTCCCCGACGGCGCCTGCGAACCCAGCGGGGGCGCGGCGAGCGGGGTCTGCGGGACGGTCGTCGCGACGTTCGGCCGCGACGACCCGCCGCCGGAACCGCAGGCGGCGAGCAGGGTCGTCGCCGCGACGATCACGACGGCGACGGCCGCGCGGCGGGGGTGGACTGGCATGGCGTCCATAGTGCTGCACCCGCCCGGGGTCGCTGACCGCCGGCGGTGGAATGTCCGTGTCGTACGATCCTCGCCGTGACCGACGCCATGACGTGGAGCCAGGCCATCGTCCTCGGGGCGGTGCAGGGCCTCACCGAGTTCCTCCCGGTCAGCTCCTCGGGGCACCTGCGGATCGTGTCCGGCATCTTCTACGGCGACGACGCGGGTGCGTCGTTCACCGCGGTCACCCAGCTCGGCACCGAGGCGGCCGTGCTCCTGTACTTCCTCCGGGACATCGTGCGCATCGTGATCGCCTGGGCGCGTGGCCTCTTCTCGCCCGGCGAGAGGGGACTCGACTACCGCATCGGGTGGTACGTGATCTTCGCCACCATCCCCATCGGGATCCTCGGCTTCGTGTTCAAGGACGAGATCCGAACCGGGGCACGGAATCTCTGGCTCATCGCCACCATGCTCATCGTGTTCTCGGGTGTCATCGTGCTGGCCGAGCGGATCGGCACCCGACGCCGGCCGATCGAGGAACTCACCCTGCGCGACGGGTTGACCATGGGCCTGGCGCAGTGTCTCGCCCTCGTCCCCGGGGTGTCGCGGTCCGGCGCCACCGCCAGCGCCGGTCTGTTCCTCGGCCTCGAACGCGCAGCGGCCGTCCGGTTCTCGTTCCTGCTCGCCATCCCGGCGGTCACCGCGTCCGGCCTGTTCAGCCTTCCCGACGCGTTCTCGCCCAGCGGCGACGGTCTGGAGGCGTCCGGACCGCAGCTGCTGGTCGCCACGGTGATCGCGTTCGCCATCGGCTTCGCGTCGATCGCGTGGCTGCTGAAGTTCGTCGAGCGGCACTCGCTGAACTGGTTCGTCGGCTACCGCGTCGTGGTGGGTGTGATCGTGCTGATCCTGCTGTCGACCGGGGTCGTCAGCGCCACGTGATCCGCCCTGCTCGGGACCCGGCGGCATCGTCGCGACGCAATGCCTAGTGTGAGTGCGTGACCGTCATCCTCCTGCGCCACGGGCGCTCGACCGCCAACACCTCCGGGGTGTTGGCCGGGCGCAGCGGCGGAGTCGACCTCGACGACACCGGGCGCTCGCAGGCCGACGTCGTCGTCGAACGCCTCGCCGACGTCGCCGAGCTGGTCGGCATCGTGCGGTCCCCGCTGCAGCGCTGCGAGCAGACCGTCGAGCCGCTGGCCCGCGCACGCGGCATCGAGCCGATCGTCGACGAGCGTCTGGTCGAGGTCGACTACGGCTCGTGGACCGGGCGCAAGATCACCGACCTCATCGGGCAGGACCTGTGGAAGACGGTGCAGCAGCAACCGTCGGCCGCGGTGTTCCCCGACGGCGAGGGCCTCGCCGACGTGCAGGCGCGTGCCGTGCGGGCCATCCGTGACCTCGACGCCCGCCTCGCCGGCGCTGACCGGTCCGGTGTCTGGGTCGCGTGCACCCACGGCGACGTCATCAAGGCCATCGTCGCCGACGCCATGGGCGTCCACCTCGACTCGTTCCAGCGGATCGTCGTCGAGCCGTCGTCGATGAGCGTCATCCGGTACAGCTCCGCGCGGCCCTACGTCCACGCGGTGAACTCGACGACGGGACGCCCCCCGGTACCCGCACCCCCGCCCGCACCGAAGGAGGGCGAGGCGGCGCCCAGCGGCGACGACGCCGTGATCGGCGGGTCGACCGGCGCACCGGCGCAGGCGGTGCGGCCGTGATCGACCGGCCGGGTACGGCAATAATCGACACAGAGCACGACACGGGCCAGTTCACGAGCAGCGAGGAGGTGTGATGCCCAGGGCCATCCACGTCTTCCGGACCCCGGACCGGTTCGTCGCCGGCACCGTCGGGACTCCCGGTGACCGCACGTTCTACCTGCAGGCCACCCACGAGGCACGGATCGTGTCGGTGCTGCTGGAGAAGCAGCAGGTGCAGATCCTCGCCGAGCGCATCGGCGCTCTGCTCGAGGAGATCCACCGCCGGTTCGGTACCCCGCTGCCGCCCGAGGACGACACGATCGCGGACCTCCGTCCGCTGACCATGCCCGTCGACGCCGAGTTCCGGGTCGGCACCATGGGCCTGGGGTGGGACGCCGAGTCCGAGGCCGTCGTCGTGGAGCTGTTGGCGATCACCGAGGGCGATTTCGACGAGTCCGTCGTGCTCGACGACACCGAGGAGGGACCCGACGCCGTGCGGGTGTTCCTCTCCACGGCCGCCGCGCGCGAGTTCGCGGCCCGCTCGACCCGCGTCATCTCCGCCGGCCGGGAACCGTGCCCGCTCTGCGGCCAGCCGCTCGACGCGACCGGCCACATGTGCGTGCGGACGAACGGGTTCAAGCGCGACGTCGCGTTCGACAAGTCGCTGGACTTCGTCGACCCGGACGTGTTCGACGATCCCGATCTGCGCGACGCACTCGAGGAGGACGACGACCCCGACGACCCCGACGACCCGGGGCCCGCACGTCCATGACGTCGGCGTCCGACCGACCCGATCCAAACGCGACCGACGACACCGCGACGCCCGCCGACGTCATGACGGTGTTGACCACCGGTGACCTCGAGCTCATCGGGCAGGTCCGCACCGCCAGCAACGCCACCCTGGTGTGCGACGCGGTGCTCGGCGACGAGCGGTTGCGGTGCGTCTACAAGCCGGTGCGGGGCGAACAACCGCTGTGGGACTTCCCGGACGGGACGTTGGCGGGCCGCGAGGTCGCGTCGTACCGGATCAGCGCCGCGCTCGGGTGGTCGGTCATCCCCGAGACCGTGCTGCGGGGCGGGAAGTTCGGGCCCGGGATGGTCCAGCGGTGGATCGACACCCCCGAACCGCGCGACGTCGTCCCCGACCGCCTCGACCTCGTCGACCTCTGCCCGGCCGAGCTCGTCCCCGACGACTACCGACGGATCCTCGACGCCTACGACGCGCGCGGCGAGGAGGTGACGTTGGTGCACGCCGACGACCCGCGCCTGCTGCGGATGGCCGTGCTCGACGTCATCATCAACAACGCCGACCGCAAGGGTGGCCATGTGCTCGAGGGTCTCGACGGCAACGTGTACGGCGTCGACCACGGGATCTGCCTGCACGTCGAGGACAAGCTGCGCACCGTGCTGTGGGGCTGGGCCGGCGACGTGATCCCCGCGCATCTCGTCGCCGACGTCGTCGGTCTCTGCGACGTGCTCGCGACCGAGACCTCCGACCTCGCCGCCGAACTGGCCGAGCTCATCACGCCTGCCGAGGTGGCGGCGTTGCTGGAGCGCGCGGAGTTCCTGGCCGAGGTCCCCGAGATGCCCACACCCGCCCGGTCGCGCCCGATTCCCTGGCCTGCCTTCTGAGGTGACCACGGCCGCCGATCGCGTCCGCGACGGCCGACCATATGGTGGAGCCATGCAGTCGTGGTCGCGTGTCGAGGTCCGGTCGGTACCGGGCACAGGTCCCCAGCTCCGTCTCCACGACACCTCCGACGCGCAGGTACGCCCGGTCACCCCGGGACAGACAGCGACGATGTACGTCTGCGGGATCACCCCGTACGACGCGACGCACCTCGGGCACGCCGCGACGTACCTGACGTTCGACCTCATCCACCGCATCTGGCTGGACGCCGGGCACGAGGTCCGCTACGTGCAGAACGTGACCGACGTCGACGACCCCCTCTTCGAGCGGGCCGAGCGCGACGGCATCGACTGGCGTGACCTCGGTGAGCGGGAGACCCGACTGTTCCGGGACGACATGGCGACGCTGCGGGTGCTGCCGCCGCACCACTACGTCGGCGCGGTCGAATCGGTCGACGAGGTGATCGAGCTCGTCGGGAAGCTCGTCGCGTCCGGGGCGGCCTACGTCGTCGACGACGCCGAGTACCCGGACATCTACTTCCGCACCGACGCCACACCGCAGTTCGGCTACGAGTCGAACTACGACCGCGAGACGATGTCGACCTTCTTCGCCGAGCGCGGCGGCGATCCCGACCGCCCCGGCAAGCGCGACCCGCTCGACGCGCTCATCTGGCGCGCGGCTCGCGACGGCGAACCGTCGTGGGACTCCCCGCACGGTCCGGGACGGCCCGGCTGGCACATCGAGTGCGCGGCGATCGCGCTGAACCGGCTCGGTGCACCGATCGACGTGCAGGGCGGGGGCAGCGACCTGATCTTCCCGCACCACGAGTTCTCCGCCGCCCACGCCGAGTCGGTCACCGGCGAACGGCGGTTCGCCGGGCACTACGTCCACACGGGGATGATCGGGCTCGACGGCGAGAAGATGTCGAAGAGCCTGGGCAACCTGGTGTTCGTGTCGAAGCTCACGGCCGCGGGTGTCGACCCCGGCGCGATCCGTCTGGCGGTCTTCGCCGACCACTACCGCGCCGACCGCATGTGGACCGATGCCGTGCTGGACGCGGGTGTGGCCCGGCTGAGCCGGTGGCGCGACGCGGTGGCGCGGGGGACCGGTCCCGACCCCGAGGACGTCATCCTGCGGCTGCGCACCCACCTCGCCGACGACCTCGACACGCCGAAGGCGCTCGCGGCGATCGACGGGTGGGTCACCGATGTGGAGCGCGGGATCGGGTCGGTGTCCGACGCGGGTGCGCGCATCGCGGATGCGGTCGACGCGTTGCTCGGGGTCGACCTGCGTCGGGCTGTCGACCCGAGTTAGGTTTCCGTGGTGGCCCATCTCACCGAACTGGACCCCGACACCTCCGAGGGCGTGTGGACGGTGGTCACCCGCACCTCGACCTATCTGCTCGACTTCGAGGAGATGACTCTGCTGCGCGCACCCGGTGTCGGTGGACCGCCGCCCGGTGTGGACGGCGAGGACCCGTGGGCGGTCAGTCAGCTGCGGCGCGATTCCGAGGACATCCCGCTGCTCGGAGTGAAGTCCTGCCGGATCGGCGAGTCCGCGCAGTTCTGGGTCCGCGCCGTCGACGACCCGGACGTTCGCACCTGGCGCATCACCACGCCGGTGGTCTCGATCGAACGGATCAGCTGACCGCGGGGGCGAGCCGCACCGCGATCGTCGACCCGTCGACCCGGGCCCCGAACACCCCCAGCGACCCGATCCCCGCGTCGGTGCAGCTGCCGTCGGCGAACCGGAACCGGTACTGGTGCAGGGGACACGTCACCGTCGCGGCGTCGATCTGGCCGTCGGCGATCGGCCCTCCCCGATGCGGGCACACCGCCTCGGTGGCGCGCACAGATCCGTCGGCGAGGAGGAAGACCGCGACCTGTCGTCCGTCGACGACGTAGGTACGCCCCTCGCCGGGGGTGAGGTCGGCGGTCGACCCGACGACGATCCACCCCGTGGCGGTGTCCACCCCGGTGCTCATCGGGCCGGCACCGTCGGGAGGGGCAGCAAGGGGAGTGCCGAGGCGAACTGCGCCGGCGACCGTGGGGCCTCGCGCTCGCGCCACGGGTCGCGGTAGCCGGCGACCGCCGCCTCCATCCGCTCCTGCAGCCCGGCCACCACCCCGTCGCGGTCGTCGACCAGGACCGCACGCAGTTCGTCGACGCCCACCCTGGGCACCCAGGCGTAGGTCCGTTCCAGCCACCGCGCCTGTTCGCGGTAGTGCTGGATGAACAGTCCGATCAGCCGGATGACCTCGTCACCGGAGTCGACGGTGGCGAGCAGGTCTCCCTTGCGGATGTGCGCGCCCGCGGCGCCACCGACGTAGATCTCCCACCGGTCGGATGCCACACCGCCCTCGCCCACGGCGACGGCACCGATGTCCTTGCACAGCGCCTCGGCGCAGTTCCGCGGGCAGCCGGTGACGGCGAGCTTCAGCTTCGCGGGGGTCTCCAGACCCATGAACCGTTTCTCGACGGCGACACCGAGCGCGGTCGAGTCCCCGAGTCCGTAGCGGCAGTAGTCGGTCCCGACACAGGTCTTCACCGTCCGCATGCTCTTGCCGTAGGCGTATCCCGACGGCATGTCGAGGTCGTCCCACACCTTCGGCAGGTCCTCCTTGCGCACGCCGAGCAGGTCGATGCGCTGCCCGCCGGTGATCTTGACCATCGGGACCGAGTACTTCTCGGCGACGTCGGCGATCCTGCGCAGCTGCGCCGGGGTGGTGACGCCACCCGCGATCTGCGGTACCACCGAGAAGGTGCCGTCGCGCTGGATGTTGGCGTGCACACGGTCGTTGATGAAGAGCGCGCCGCGCTCGTCGGTCCAGTCCGGGCCCCAGACGACGCGCAGCAGCGACGCCAGCGGCATCTTCGCCGTCGCGTCCTCCCCGCCGGGGGCGAGCGCGGCGAACACCTCCGACACCGACCGCAGGTTCGACGCCCGGATCGCCCCGATCAGTTCGGGTTTCGTCATCGGGATGCAGGGCACGTAGCGGTCGACCTCGGGATCGGCCGCCGCGCCGCCGCCGGCGTGCGCGACGATGTCGCCGACGAGTCCCACGCACGACCCGCATCCCTTGCCCGCACGGGTGGCCGCGGTGACCGCGCGGACGGTTGTCGCACCGTCGCGGACGCACGCGACGATCCGCCCCTTCGTGACGCCGTTGCAGTTGCAGACCTGCGCGTCGTCGGCGAGCTCGGCGGCACCGGTGTCGGGGCCGGGGGTTCCCATGTCGAACAGCATGCTGATGCGTTCGGACGGCAGGGCGACCTTCTCGTCGAAGGCCTGTGCGAGGAAGTTCGCCTTGCTGATGTCGCCGAGGAGCATGGCCCCGATGAGCTTGTCGTCCCGGACGACGACGGATTTGTAGGTGCCGCTGCGGGGTTCGTAGAACTGGACGAACTCGTCGTCGTCGCGCTCCGGGCCCTGGACGCCCATCGCCGCGACATCGACCCCGGCGACCTTGAGCTTCGTCGCGAGTCGTGACCCGTGGTAGCTCGCCGTCGGGTCGACACCGGTGAGGACGTCGGCGAGCACGACGGCCTGTTCCCACAGGGGCGCGACGAGCCCGTAGACCTCACCGCGATGCTGTGCGCACTCGCCGACCGCGAAGATCGCACTCTCGTCCTCGCACCGCATCTGGTCGTCGACGACGATCCCGCGTTCGACCACGAGTCCGGCGCGGCGGGCGAGCTCGACGTTGGGACGGATCCCCGCGGTGATCACCACCATGTCGGCGTCGAGCCGTCCGCCGTCGGTGAACGCGACGCCGGTGACCGCCCCGGCGTCGTCGCGGAGCACGGCCGACGTGCGACGCGACGTGTGCACCCCGACACCGAGTGACTCGATCCTCCGTCGCAGCACCCGCCCGCCGCGCTCGTCGAGCTGCTGGTTCATCAGGTGGCCGGGGGAGTGCACGACGTCGACCTCGACGCCCTGGACGCGCAGCCCGTGGGCGGCCTCCAGACCCAGCAGGCCGCCGCCGACGACGACCGCCCGCGTCCCGTCGCGGGCGCCGGCCATCTGCAGCATGCCGTTGGTGTCGGCGATGGTGCGGAAACCGAACACGCCGCGCGCGAGTCGCCCGTCGGGGTCGCGGAGCCCGTCCATGTTCGGGAAGTGGGTGAGGCTGCCGGTCGCGACGACGAGGACGTCGTAGGGGATGACCCGCTCGCTCTCGCACGTCACCGTCTTGGCGAAGCGGTCGAGCGCCACCACCCGGTCACCGGCGTGCAGGGTGATCCCGTTCTCGGCGTACCAGGCCATGGGGTTGAGCATGAGGTCGTCGTCGTCGAGCGACTGCTCGCCGGCGAGCACATGCGACAGCATGATGCGGTTGTAGTTCCCATAGGGCTCGTCGCCGACCATCGTGATGTCGAACATGTCAGCGCCGCCACGGGTGAGGATCTCCTCGACGGTCCGCGCCCCGGCCATCCCGTTGCCCACGACGACCAGCCGACGGCGCGCGTTCAGAAGACCACCATCCCGAAGTCGACGACCATCTCGCCGGAACAGCCGCTCGGAGCGGCGAACACGAGCTCCAGCGTCGAGTCGGGGTCGACGTCCTCCACGACACGCAGCGGGATGTTCACCGATCCCCGTGCGCCCATCGGGAAGAGCCGCATCGTCCGGCCGTCGCAGGTCAGCGCCACGTGCACGAGCTCGTCCGAGGAGTTGCCGCCACGGAAGTACAGCGGCTGCGCGGTGAGCCCGGGAGGGACGACGTACCGCAGTGAGGGGTGCAGCGGCACCTGCGTGGTCAGGCCGGTGCCCGTGAACGGGAACACGCCCTGCAGGAAATGGGGTGTGGACATGGGCACACCCTGTCGGGGCGAGGTCAACCGACCTTTGCCGCGCCGTAACGGCTGGGTTGTCGGCAACTCACCCGCTGCGGCGGGCTCTGGTGAAGTGCGGTCAGCCGCCGAACGAACCCGGGCCGCGGCGACGGAGGTACCGCTCGAACTCGGCGGCCAGCGCGTCGCCGTCGATCTTGCTCATCGCGTCCTCGACGCTGACCTCGGCGTCGCCGCGCTCCTCGAGACCGCGCACGTACTCCGCGATCTCCTCGTCGTCCTCGGTCATCTCCGTGACGGCCTGCTCCCACTCCTCGGCCTGCGCGGGAAGGTCACCGAGGGGCACCTCGATGTCGAGGACCTCCTCGACGCGGGACAGCAGCGCAACCGTCGCCTTCGGGTTGGGCGGGGTGGAGACGTAGTGGGGGACCGCGGCCCAGAACGACACCGCCGGGATGCCCTCTGCGACGCACAGGTGCTGCAGCACGCCGGTGATGCCGGTGGGGCCCTCGTACCGGCTCTCCTGCAGGTTGTAGCTCAGCGCCGAGTCCTTGCTGTACGTCGTGCCCGTGACGGGCACGGGTCGTGTGTGCGGCGCGTCGGCGAGCAGCGCACCCAGGATCACCATGGTCCGCACGTCGAGTCGGCGGGCGACGTCGATGATCTCGGCGCAGAACTGTCGCCAGCGCATGTTCGGCTCGATCCCGCGCAACAGCACCACATCGCGATCCGATCCGGGTGGGCTACACCACGAGATCGACGTGGCCGGCCACTCGATACGTCGCGTCACCCCGTCGACCTGCTTTACGATGGGACGGTTGACCTGGAAGTCGTAGTAGTCGTCGGAGTCGATCTCCACGAGGGGGAGGGCATCCCAGATCAGCGCCAGATGTTCGACCGCGCCGCTCGCGGCGTCGCCGGCATCGTTCCAGCCCTCGAAGGCCGCGACCAGGATCGGTGCCCGCAGTGAAGGCAGTGGGGACGACTGGTCAGCTGTCACCGACCCAGCCTACGACCGAAGACCGAAACGGAGCGAACTACCCTGAGCACCATGTCTGTCTCCACCGGAACCGACTCGTACGACTCGGCGTTTCTCGACGCGCTGGGCAAACGCGTCCTCGTGGGCGATGGGGCGATGGGCACCATGCTCCAGGCCGCGGACCTCACCCTCGACGATTTCGCCAACCTCGAGGGCTGCAACGAGATCCTCAACGACACCCGCCCGGAGGTGCTCGCGGGGATCCACCGGGCCTACTTCGAGGCCGGTGCGGACGCCGTCGAGACCAACACCTTCGGGTGCAACCTCTCCAATCTCGGTGACTACGACATCGCCGACCGCATCCGGGAGCTCGCCCGCAAGGGCGTCGCGATCGCGCGCGGTGTGGCCGACGAGATGGGCCCCTCCGACGACGGCATCCCTCGGTTCGTCCTCGGGTCGGTCGGCCCCGGTACCAAGCTGCCGTCGCTGGGCCACACGACGTTCGCGGTGATCCGCGACGCGTACCAGGAGTGCGCCCTGGGCATGCTCGAGGGCGGTGCAGACGCCATCCTCATCGAGACCTCGCAGGATCTGCTGCAGGTGAAGGCCGCGGTGTTGGCCGCCAAGCGTGCCATGGAGCAGCTCGGCCGGCGCATCCCGATCATCTCCCACGTCACCGTCGAGACGACCGGGACGATGTTGCTCGGGTCGGAGATCGGTGCGGCGCTCGCGGCGATCGAGCCGCTCGGCGTCGACCTCATCGGACTGAACTGCGCCACCGGCCCCGCCGAGATGAGCGAGCACCTGCGGTACCTCAGCAAGCACGCCCGCATCCCGGTGTCGGTCATGCCGAACGCCGGACTGCCGCAGCTCGGACCGAACGGCGCCGAGTACCCGTTGACACCCGACGAGCTCGCCGAGGCCGTCGGCGGATTCGTCTCCGAGTACGGCCTGTCGTTCGTCGGTGGCTGCTGTGGCACCACCCCGGATCACATCGGGCAGCTGGCCCAGGCGGTGCGCGGCACCACCAAGGGGACGCGCACCGTCGAGCACGAGCCGGAGATCTCCTCGCTCTACGCCTCGGTGCCGTTCGAGCAGGAGAACAGCTTCCTCATGGTCGGGGAGCGGACGAACTCCAACGGCTCCAAGGCCTTCCGCGAGGCCATGCTCGCCGGCGACTACCAGAAGTGCCTCGACATCGCGAAGGACCAGACCCGCGACGGCGCGCACATGCTCGACCTCAACGTGGACTACGTCGGGCGCAACGGCGCCGAGGACATGACCGCGCTGGCGACGCGTCTGGCGACCTCGTCGACGCTGCCGATCATGCTCGACTCGACCGAGCCCGCGGTCCTGCAGGCCGGTCTCGAAGCCCTCGGTGGCCGCTGCGCCGTCAACTCGGTGAACTACGAGGACGGCGACGGACCCGATTCCCGGTTCACCAAGATCATGCAGCTCGCGGTCGAGCACGGTGCCGCGGTGGTGGCGCTGACGATCGACGAGGACGGCCAGGCACGTACCGCCGACTGGAAGGTCCGCGTCGCCGAGCGGCTCATCGCCGACATCACCGGCAACTGGGGTCTGCGCGACGAGGACATCATCATCGACGCGCTCACCTTCCCGGTCTCGACCGGCCAGGAGGAGACGCGCAAGGACGGCATCGAGACCATCGAGGCCATCCGCCGCATCCACGAGGCCCACCCCGAGGTGCATTTCACCCTCGGCATCTCGAACATCTCGTTCGGACTGAACCCGGCCGCGCGCCAGGTCCTGAATTCGGTGTTCCTGCACGAGTGCGCCCAGGTGGGGCTCGACACCGCGATCGTGCACGCGTCGAAGATCCTCCCGATGGCGCGGATCCCCGACGAGCAGCGCGAGGTCGCCCTCGACCTCGTCTACGACCGTCGCGGGACCGCCGGCATCCGCAGCGAGGGCGACGAGAACTACGACCCGCTGCAGACCCTCATGGGCCTGTTCGAGGGTGTCTCGGCGGCGTCGGCGCGCGAGAGCCGGGCCGAGGAGATGGCGAAACTGCCGCTCTTCGAACGCCTCGAGCGTCGCATCGTCGACGGCGAGCGCAACGGGCTCGAGTCCGACCTCGACGACGCGATGAAGGAGGTCCCGCCGCTCAAGATCATCAACGAGACGCTGCTCTCGGGGATGAAGACGGTCGGTGAGCTGTTCGGCTCCGGTCAGATGCAGCTGCCGTTCGTGCTGCAGTCGGCCGAGGTCATGAAGATGTCGGTCGCCCACCTCGAGCCGCACATGGAGGCGACCGGTGAGGACGGCAAGGGTCGGATCGTGCTCGCCACGGTGAAGGGCGACGTCCACGACATCGGCAAGAACCTCGTCGACATCATCCTGAGCAACAACGGCTACGAGGTCGTCAACATCGGTATCAAGCAACCGATCTCGACGATCCTCGAGGTCGCCGAGGACAAGCGGGCCGACGTCATCGGGATGTCGGGGCTCCTCGTGAAGTCCACGGTGATCATGAAGGAGAACCTGCAGGAGATCAACGCGCGTGGGCTCGCCGAGAACTACCCGGTGCTGCTCGGTGGTGCGGCGTTGACACGTGGGTACGTCGAGAACGACCTTACCGAGACCTACGAGGGCGACGTGCACTACGCGCGCGACGCGTTCGAGGGTCTGCGGCTCATGGACGAGATCATGGCCACCAAGCGCGGTGGCGGGTCGACGGCCGACCCCGAGGAGAAGGCCGCGGCCGAGGCGAAGGCCGCCGAACGCAAGGCCCGACACGAGAAGTCGGCGAGGATCGCGGCGAAGCGCAAGGCCGAGGCCGCGCCTGTCGAGGTGCCGTCGCGCTCGGATGTCGCCGCCGACAACGAGATCCCCGTCCCGCCGTTCTGGGGGTCGCGGATCGTCAAGGGCATCCCGATCGCCGACTACCGCGGACTGCTCGACGAGCGGGCGCTGTTCCTCGGCCAGTGGGGTCTTCGTGGTGCCCGGGGCGGCGACGGGCCGAGCTATGAGGAGCTGGTCGAGAGCGAGGGCCGTCCGCGCCTGCGGGAGTGGATCGCCCGCCTGTCGACGGAGAACATCCTCCAGCACGCGGCCGTCGTCTACGGCTACTTCCCCGCGGTGAGCGAGGGTGACACGGTGCACGTGCTCACCGAGCCCGACGCCGACGCCGACACCCGCTTCAGCTTCGAGTTCCCGCGCCAGCAGCGCTCGCGGTTCCTGTGCATCGCCGATTTCGTCGCGTCGCGGGACCGTGCCCGGGAACTCGGTCGGGTCGACGTCCTCCCGTTCCAGTTGGTCACCATGGGTCAGCCGATCGCCGACTTCGCCAACGACCTGTTCGCGAAGGACGCCTACCGCGACTACCTCGAGGTGCACGGCATCGGTGTGCAGCTGACGGAGGCGCTGGCCGAGTACTGGCACCAGCGGGTGCGGTCGGAGCTGCAGTTCGACGGTGGCTCGGTGGCCTCCGACGACCCGGATTCGCCGCAGGGGTTCTTCGACCTGGAGTACCGCGGCGCCCGCTACTCCTTCGGGTACGGGGCCTGCCCCGACCTCGAGGATCGCGCGAAGATGATCGAGCTCCTGGAGCCCGGTCGCATCGGTGTCGAGTTGTCCGAGGAGCTCCAGCTGCATCCCGAGCAGTCGACGGACGCTTTCGTGCTGCACCACCCGGAGGCGAAGTACTTCAACGTCTAGGCAGTCTCACGGCGGGCTGGGAGGCCGCTGACATCGATCTCCCAGCCTGACCGGTCAGTGTGTCGGGTATGACCGCTGTGCTCGCCGACCCGGCCCCCGCGACCGACGCCGACCGGGGGTCGCTGCTCACCCGCCCACCCCGCCTCGTGCGCTGGGCTGTGGTCGCCGCGATCCTCGTCGTCGCTCTCGTGGTGCGGTGGCAGTTCGTCCACGTCGAGACCATGGACTACCGGGCGTTCCTGAGCCGCTGGTACGACGTCCTCGACCAGCAGGGCGTCGCAGCGTTCCGGTCCCGCTTCGCCGACTACAACTACCCGTACCTGTACCTGATCGCCGGTCTGTCCTGGCTGCACATCCCGTCTCTCATCGGGATCAAAGCGCTGTCGATCGCCGCCGACGTCGTCCTCGCCTTCGTCGCGGCGCGGATCGTGGCTCTTCGGTCCGCCAATCGCTGGACACCACTGGGTGCGTTCGCACTGGTGCTGTTCCTCCCGTCGGTGATCGCGAACAGCGCGTGGTGGGGTCAGGCAGACGGCATCTACACCGCCTGCGTGCTCGCCGGCGTCCTGTTCCTGCTGAAGTCCGGGCGGGAGCGCCGCCGCCGCAACGCGGTCATCGCCTGTGCGCTGTTCGGTCTCGCGCTCGCGTTCAAGCTGCAGGCCGTGTTCGTGTTCCCGGTCCTCGCTTGGCTGGTCCTCCGACGACGGGTGCCCTGGTACGCGCTGCTGATGATCCCGCTCGTCTACGTCGCGCTCGACGTCCCCGTGCTGATCGCCGGTGCCCCCTGGCGGGAGGTCTTCTCGGTCTATCTGGATCAGACGGACTCGTACCGGCAGCTGACGCTGGGCGCGGCGAACCTGTACCAGCTGATCCCGCTGTCCGGCGACGTGACCTGGGTGGCGTACGCGGGTATCTCCGCCGCGGTCGTCCTCGTGGTCGGGTTCCTGGTGTGGTCGGTGGTCCGGCGCCCACCGGTGACGGACCCATCGATCCTCGTGGTCACCACCGCCTCGGCGATCGTGGTGCCGTTCCTGCTGCCCGCGATGCACGACCGGTACTTCTACGCCGCGGAGGTCCTGAGCGTCGTTGCGGCGTTCTTCCTCCCACTCCGTTATGCGGTGATCCCTCTGCTGGTGCAGGCGTCCGCGATCGGCGTCTATCACTCGTCGCTGACCGGCGACCAGGGCGGGATGCGCGGCGGCGGTGCGGGATCCGTCGGGGGCGGTGGACCCCGGCCCGGCGGCGCGGGACCGGATGACGGCTTCCGGCCCGGCGGGTCGCGGCCCTCGGCCGACGGCGGACACCAAGCCGGGAACGGCGGTGCAGGACCGGGGCGGGCCGGCGGTGCGGGGTCGTCGGGGTACACGTCCGGCCGCGGCGACACCGCCCTCGGCGTCTACGCGTCGATGATGGCGTTCGCCGCGGCCGGGGTGGTGGTCGCGCTGCGTCGGGTGGTGCGTCGTCAGCCCGCCGCGACCGTGTCGTCGGGTGCCTCGGTGCGCGCACCCGGTGCCTGAGTGACGACGAAGTCGCGACCGCGCACCAGCAGCAGCGCGCAGACGCCGCCGACAGCGGCGACCGCCGCGCTGACCACGAACAGGGTGTTCATGCCGTCGGCGAACGCCGTCCGCACGGCGTCGGCGACGACGGCCCGCTGATCGGCGGGCAGGGCCCCGATCACCCGGCCGGCCGCGCCGTCGTGGATGGCGTCGGCGAGACCCGTTGTCCGCGAACGCAGTTCCGGTCGGGCGGCGAGACCGGACTCCAGCGACGAGCGGACCCGCGCGGCGAACAGCGAGCCGTACACCGCGATGCCGACGGCGATCCCGACCTGACGGCAGGTGTTGTTGACACCGGAGGCCATCCCGGAGCGATGGTGATCGACAACGCCGACCGCGGTCGACGCGAGCGGCGGGTTCACCAGACCGCTGCCGACACCGGCGACGAGGAAGCCGGCCGCGAGATGTGTCCAGCCCGATCCGCCGTCGAGTCCGGCGCAGAGCGCGAGTCCGACACCGACCAGCAGCAGGCCCGGTCCGATCAACCACCGCGCCGGCACGGTGTGGGCGAGGCGTCCGGAGACGGTGGCGACCACCATCGTCGCGCCGGAGATGAGCACCAGCCGCAGGCCGGCCTCGAGCGCTGAGTACCCCAGCCCGTCCTGCAGGTACACCACGACGTACAGCAGCATCGCGAACAGCGACCCGTTCATCGCGAACGCGGCGAGCGACCCGCCGACGAACGTCGGTGTGCGGAGCAGGGACAGGTCGAACATGGGTTCGCGGACCGTCCGTTCCACCACGACGAATCCGACGAGCATGGCCGCGCCGATCACGAACGACCCCACCACGATCGGGTCACCCCACGACCGGCTGCCGGTCTCGATGAAACCGAACACCACCGCGAGCAGACCGACCGTCAACGTCGCGACCCCCGGGACGTCGACGCGTCGGGGATGGTCGGCGCGGGACTCCGCGATGACGCGGGTGCCCCACAGCGCGACGAGCCCCACCGGGAGGTTGACCAGGAAGATCCACCGCCACGACAGGCCGGTGGTCAGCACCCCGCCGAGGATGGGACCGAGTGCGGTCGCGACGCCGGTGACCGCACCCCATGCGCCGAAGGCGATCCCACGGTCGCGGCCCTGGTAGAGCACCGACAGCAGCGCGAGGGACGTCGCGAACAGCATCGCGCCGCCGATGCCCTGCACGGCGCGGGCGGCGATGAGCAGCGCGGGGTCGCTCGCGACACCGCAGAGCACGGAGGCAGCGGTGAACACGGCGAGACCGAGGGCGAACACCCTGCGGCGGCCGACGCGGTCGGCGATGGAGCCGGCGGTCAGGAGGAGGGACGCGAGCGCGAGGGCGTAGGCGTCGGTCACCCACTGCAGCTGGTCGAAGCCGGCGCCCAGCGAGCGCTGGATGTCGGGGAGTGCGACCACCACGATGGTCACGTCCAGCAGGAACATGAAGGTGGCGGTGCACACCACGGCCAGGGGCCACCATCTACGTGACATGTCGATTCCTTCGCTCGGGGACGAGAACGGGGGAGACGATCACCCGCGATGGACGGCCAGGTCGCGGAGAGCGTGCCCGCGCGTACGATCACCACGATGACACCGGCCACGCCGACCGATTCCGTCGTCCTGGACCCGATCGACGAACAGATCGTGCACGCCCTGCAGATCGCGCCGCGCGTCGGCTTCGCCCGGATGGGCGAGGTGCTCGGGATCGGCGAGACCACCGCGGCGCGGCGCTACCGCCGGCTGCGACGCAGCGGGCTCGTGCGGGTGACGCTTGCGGTCGATCCCGCGGCCCTCGGCCTCACCGTCTGGCACGCCCGCATCCGGTGTCGACCCGAGGGCGCCGAGGTGGTCGCCGAGGCCCTCGCCCGGCGTGACGACGTGTCCTGGGTGGCCATCGACGCGAGCGGCTGGGAGGTCACCTGCTCGGTCCGCTCCACGGCTGGTGACGAGGCGCAGCGTCTGATCACCCGCCAGCTGCCGAAGTCGCAGTCGGTGCTCGACGTGGAGGTCGCGGCGCTGCTGCACACGTTCGTCGGCGGCAGCGCGACCGACTGGGCGGCCTGGTCGTCGCCGCTGTCGACGGACCAGCAACAGGCACTCGCCCGCGACGAGCAGTGTCCCCCGGTCATCGACGACCCGCCCTCGGGCGGACCCGACGGCGTGACGGTGCTGCGCGCCGACGACCGCGCGATCCTGGATGCGCTGGCGCGTGACGGGAGGACCTCATACGCCGCCCTCGCCCGGCTGACCGGCAGCTCACCGGGTCGGGTGCGACGTCGGGTGGAGGCGCTGCTCGCGGCGGGGATTACCTACTTCGACGTGGATGTCGCCGCGGCCGCGTCCGGGATCCGCACCGTGGTCGGGCTCTGGTTGTCGGTGACGCCCCGCTCGCTCGCCACGGTCGGTGCGGCTCTCGCCGACCATCCCCACGTCCCGTTCGCGGCCGCGGTCACCGGTCGCCACAACCTCACCGCCTCGCTGGCCACCCGCGGCTTCGCCGACGTCTACGGCACCGTGACGACGACCCTGGCCGACCTCGACGGGATCGTCGGCTACGAGATCGTCCCCGTCGGACGACGCGTCAAGTTCGCCGACGCCCGGGTCACCGGTGACCGCCTCGCGCCGCCGGAGCCGGTCCGCGGTCAGCGGACCCGGCGGTAGTCCACGATCCGGACGCCCGAGGTGAACTGTTCCTCGTCGGTGAGGGTCCAGCGCTCGGGCCCGGGGCCTGCGAAGAGCGGCCGCCCGGAGTCGCCGATCACGACGGGGTTCACCTTGAGGATCATCCGATCGATCTCGTCGCGCAGTGCCGACGCGAGGATCCCGCCCCCACACAGCCAGATGTCGGCGTCGCCCGCTCGCGCCTTCGCCTCCCGCACCGCCCCGACCGCATCCGCGGTGACCTCGACGTCGGTGCCGACCGGAGGCCTGGAGCGCGAGGCGACGATCTGCCGGAGATGCGGGTACGGACTGAGCAGGCCGTGAGGCACACCGACGCCGTGGGTCTCGCGACCCATCACGACGGTGTCGAAGAGGCGCAACGAGGGCGTCAGCCCCAGCGCGGCCAGCGCCGGAGCCGGCAGCGCGTCGCGGAATCGGCCCGTGACCGCGCTCATGTGATCGCCCTCCACCGGGAACGCGGAGAAGTCCCCGTCCGCCGCGGCGATCCGGCCGTCGAGCGAGACGGCGACGTAGTAGACGAGTTCGGGACGACCATGGGGCATGGACCCACTTCCTACCGTCCCGACGGGCGGAGGCGGTGGCGACGCGTCGGTGCGGAAGGATGAGACGTCATGAGCACCCTGCCGAGCGCCGTCCTGTGGGACATGGACGGGACACTTCTCGACTCCGAGAAGCTCTGGGACGTCGCCATGGCGGACCTGGCCGCGAAGCTCGGCGTCACGATGACCACCGCGTTGCGTGAATCCACGCTCGGGAACTCGATGGTGGATGCGCTGAACCGGCTGTTCGACGCCGCCGCGACCGCCGAGTCCGACCGTGATCACGCCCGGGAGGCGCAGTGGCTGCGGGACCGGGTGACGGAATTGTTCGCCGACGGCATCCCGTGGCGGCCGGGTGCGCGCGAGGCCCTCGACACGATCGCGGGTCTGGGGATCCCGATGGTGTTGGTCACCAACACCGAGCGGGTCATCACCGAGCAGGCGCTGCCGACGATCGGCGCGGACAGGTTCGCCGCCACGTTCTGCGGCGACGAGGTGCCCACCGGCAAACCCGCGCCCGACCTCTATCTCGCCGCCGCCGCCCACCTCGCGATGTCGCCGTCGCAGTGCCTGGTGATCGAGGACTCGCCCACGGGTTCCGCAGCGGCGGCCGCCGCCGGCTGCCCCACGCTGGTGGTCCCGTCCGACGCGCCCGTGCCCGCCGCCGACGGGCGCGTGCTGCGCGACAGCCTCGTCGGACTCGACGCCGAGACCCTCGGCGAGATCTTCCGCCTCGCCGGAGGCGATGTGGACAGGAACGCCGGACGCGAGGCCGGATCCTCGACCGTGGGAGACTGAGCCACCGTGAAGACCTTCGACGAGCTGTTCGCCGAGCTCTCCGACCGCGCCGCGACACGACCGGAGGGCAGCGGCACCGTCGCCGCGCTCGACAAAGGCGTCCACCATCTCGGCAAGAAGATCGTCGAGGAGGCCGGCGAGGTGTGGCTCGCGGCGGAGTACGAGTCCGACGACTCGCTGTCCGAGGAGATATCCCAGTTGCTCTACTGGCTGCAGGTCGTGATGATCAAACGCGGCCTCACCCCGGCCGACGTGTACCGCCACCTGTAGCCCCGCGGTCCCGGCCCACACCACGATCACGACGAACGAGAGAGCGATGCTGCGCGTAGCCGTCCCGAACAAGGGCGCCCTGTCGGAGGCCGCCGCGGCCATCCTGGCCGAGGCCGGGTACCGGCGTCGCACCGACGCCAAGGACCTCACCGTCCTCGACTCCGCGAACGACGTCGAGTTCTTCTTCCTGAGGCCCAAGGACATCGCGATCTACGTCGGGTCGGGTGAACTGGATCTCGGCATCACCGGCCGCGACCTCGCCTGGGAGTCACAGGCAGCCGTCGTCGAACGTCTCGCGCTGGGCTTCGGGTCGTCGACGTTCCGGTACGCCGGGCCCGTCGAGACCCCGATGACGGTCGACGACCTCGCCGGCAAGCGGATCGCCACGTCGTTCGGGAACATCGTCGCCGCCGACCTGTCCAAGCGGGGGATCGACGCCGAGATCATCCGGCTCGACGGGGCCGTCGAGATCTCGATCGCTCTCGGTGTCGCGGACGCCGTGGCCGACGTGGTCGGCTCGGGACGGACCCTGCGCCAGCACGGTCTGACCGCGTTCGGTGACGTGATGTGCGAGTCGGAGGCGATCCTCATCCACGGCGCCGACAAGGATCCGTCGGCGGCTGCGAACGGGCTGATCGCGCGGGTGCAGGGCGTCGTCGTCGCCCAGCAGTACGTGATGATGGACTACGACTGCCGCAAGGACCTGCTCGACCAGGCGGTCTCGATCACGCCCGGGCTGGAGTCGCCGACGATCGCCCCGATGGCCGACGACGACTGGGTCGCGGTGCGCGCCATGGTCCCCCGATCGGGGCATCAGCTGGTGATGGACGACCTGTCGGCGATGGGCGCGAAGGCGATCCTCGTGACCGACATCCGGTCCTGTCGCTTCTGACCCACGACCACACGGTCAGGCCTGGGGTGCGATGAGCACCGTCTGACTCGACCGGCCCACGCGACCGGAGACGTCGTAGAGGTCGGCGCCGGTGTAGCCGTATCCCTGGTCGCCGGCGACGAGTTCGGCCTCGACGCCCACCCAGTCGCCGGTCGGACGCCGGGCGAGATGGATGGTGGTGTCGGTGTTCATCCACTGCCACTGCAGGGCCGACAGCCTGCTGCCGAGCCCGTTCGCGATGTCGACCACGCAGCAGAACGTCGCGTAGGGGCCGGTCTCGTGGCCCGCGACCAACGGGTGGCGCGGTCGCAGCCACGTGGGGCCGGGGTCGGCGACACCGACCACGTCGACCGCCGCGATGAACCCGGTGTGCCCCCAACCCTGATCCACCCATTCCGACGGGCGGTCGTCACCGGGTCCCCGTGGCGCGGCTCCGCTCATGGTCGACGGCGACGCGATCCCCGCGGTGTCGCCGGTGGCGAGGACCCACGCCGAGGCCCGGGCGGCGGTACGGAACGCGCCGTCGGACGCCCGCACGTCGAGCACGGCCTCGACCAGGGAGATCCGGCGGCCCGGCCGGACCACACGCGCCTGCACGCGGTTCTGCTCGAGCCCGACGGCACCGAGGATGTCGACCGTGATGCGCGAGATCGCCGTGCCGGCAGGCACACCCATCCGCTCGATCGCCCACACCAGCAGCGCCGACGGCGGACCGCCGTGCTGCAACGTGTCCGCCCAGACGCTCACCGTGTGCTCGGTCGGCTGGACATGGAACCAGCCGTCCTCCTCGCCGAGCGGCGTGTAGAACGCGTCCGTCACGGGGCGAGCCGGTCGGCGGCGGTGTCCTCACCCGGGGTCGTCGGCCACCCGGGGTAGTCGGGGATCGAGCCCCCGAACTCCGGGCACAGCGCCTTGTGGTCACAGAACCGGCACATCGAGGAGCGCTTGGGCCGGAAGTCGCCGGTGGCCCCCGCGTCGAGGATCGCGCGCCAGATGGCGGTCAGCGTCCCCGCGAACCGTTCGAGCTCCTCGCGGTCGGGTGTGTAGCGCAGTTGCTGACCGTCGGCGAGATACATCAGCTGCAGACGGTGGGGGACCACCCCGCGCAACCGCAGGATGGCCAGGGCGTAGAACTTCATCTGGAACAGCGCCCGCGCCTCGAACGACTCACCCGGCGCCCGGCCGGTCTTGTAGTCCACGACGCGGATCTCACCCGTCGGTGCGACGTCGATGCGATCCACGAAACCGCGCAGGGCGACGTCGTCGGCGAGGTCCACCTCGACCCGGAGTTCGCAGCTCTGTGCGTCGAACGCCGTCGGGTCCTCCATGCGGTAGTAGGTCTCGATCAGCCGGTGCGCGTCGGCGAGGAACCCTGCGACGCCCTCGGCCGGGACGAGGTCGCGGAGCTCGGGCTCCTTCTCGCACAGCACGTCCCACGCCGCGTCGACGAGGTCGCCGGCGGTCTCGCGAGTCCGCAGCGGCGCAGGGAGATCGAAGAGGTGCTCCAGAGCCGAGTGCACCACGGTCCCGCGGACCTGGGCCGTGGTCGACGGTTCGGCGAGACGGTCGATGGCGCGGTAGCGGTACAGCAGCGGGCACTGTTTGAAGTCGGCTGCGCGCGACGGCGACAGGGCCGGACGGCGGGGCACGACGGGCGGATCGCCGATGGCGGTGGGGCAGGAGGGGATCTCCCTGCCGGCCGGCACGAAGGGTGCACGGTCGCTCGAATCGGTGCCGGTCGGTGCAGGGTCGCCGCAGATCACGTCACTCACACCTGGCAGGGTAAGCCCGGTGTACGACAGAGGCCGGGAGGCGCGATGACCCACGATCCCGCCTTCGCCGTCGGTGACCGTGTCCAGCTCACCGACACCAAGGGCCGCAAGTTCACCGTCCACCTCGAACCGGGGAAGTCGTTCTTCACCCACCACGGCGGGATCGCCCACGACGACCTGATCGGTGCCCTCGAGGGGAGCATCGTGTCGTCCACGGGCGGTGCGCAGTACCTCGCGTTGCGCCCGCTTCTCGTCGACTACGTGCTGTCCATGCCGCGCGGCGCGCAGGTCATCTACCCCAAGGACGCGGCGCAGATCATCACCGAGGGCGACATCCACCCCGGGTGCACGGTGCTCGAGGCCGGTGCCGGGTCGGGTGCGCTCACCTGCTCGCTGCTGCGCGCGGTCGGGCCCGAGGGTCGGGTGCTGTCCTACGAGGTCCGCGACGACCACGCCGAGCACGCGGTCCGCAACGTCGAGACGTTCTTCGGCGGCCGCCCCCCGAACTGGGAGCTGACGGTCGCCGACATCCGCGAGCACCGCGCGGGCGGGCAGGGCGGGGACGGTGCCGTGACCGTCGATCGCGTGATCCTCGACATGCTCGCCCCGTGGGAGACCCTCGACGTGGTCGCGGAGACGATCCGGCCGGGCGGGGTGCTCATCGTCTATGTGGCAACGGTCACACAGTTGTCGCGGGTGGTCGAGGGCCTGCGTGAGCAGGAGTGCTGGACCGAGCCGCGCGCCTGGGAATCGCTCGTCCGTGACTGGAACGTCGTCGGTCTGGCCGTGCGCCCGTCGCACAAGATGCAGGGCCACACCGCGTTCCTGGTCACGGCGCGACGCCTCGCCCCGGGGACCGTCACCCTGCGCCCGGCACGGCGGCCCAGCCGCGGCTGAGCACGTCCTCGTCGCGGTCGTCGACATTCCCGCGGTGTCCACCATGCGGGACGTCCGGCGGGTCTGTGCACGCCTGCCCCGCGTACGTCCGCGCACGCCGGTAGCGTGGAAGGACGGTGAGCCCGATTGCGACTCACCGGCGAGAGGAGTCAGCAATGACCGAATCCGACCGTCGTGACAACGCCCGTGGAGAGAACGCGGACCGGGCTGGTCGTCCCGGACACGGACGTGTCCCCATCCCGGACACCGGAGGGCACGAGCGCCCGCTGAGCGGTGATCTCCAGGAGCGCGTGGACACGCTGACCGCCCGCAACGCCAAGCTCCTCGACACCCTCAAGGACGCGCGCCAGCAACTCCTCGCGCTGCGTGAGGAGGTCGACCGTCTCGGACAACCGCCGAGCGGCTACGGCGTGCTCCTCGCCACCTACGAGGACTCCACGGTCGACGTGTTCACCTCCGGTCGGAAGATGCGACTGACCGTCTCGCCGAACATCGACGTCGAGGCCCTGCGACGCGGCCAGACCGTGCGCCTGAACGAGGCCCTGACGATCGTCGAGGCCTGCGAGTTCGACACCGTCGGTGAGATCAGCACCCTGCGTGAGGTGCTCGGCACCGGTGACCGCGCGCTCGTCGTCGGCCACGCCGACGAGGAACGTGTCGTCTGGTTGGCCGAACCCCTCATGGGTGAGGTCGACGGCGAGGACGGCAAGCGCGCGTTGCGTCCCGGCGACTCGCTGCTCATCGACACCAAGGCCGGCTTCGCGTTCGAACGCGTCCCCAAGGCCGAGGTCGAGGACCTGGTGCTCGAGGAGGTGCCCGACGTCGGTTACGAGGACATCGGTGGTCTCGGTCGCCAGATCGAGCAGATCCGTGACGCCGTCGAACTGCCGTTCCTGCACAAGGACCTGTTCCGCGACTACTCGCTGCGCCCGCCGAAGGGCGTCCTGCTCTACGGTCCGCCCGGCTGCGGCAAGACGCTCATCGCCAAGGCCGTCGCGAACTCGCTGGCCAAGAAGATCGCCCTGGCCCGCGGCGACGACGCGCGCGAGGCGAAGTCGTACTTCCTCAACATCAAGGGCCCGGAGCTGCTCAACAAGTTCGTCGGTGAGACCGAGCGTCACATCCGTCTGATCTTCCAGCGGGCCCGCGAGAAGGCGTCCGAGGGCACACCGGTGATCGTCTTCTTCGACGAGATGGACTCGATCTTCCGCACCCGCGGGTCCGGCGTCTCCTCCGACGTCGAGACCACCGTCGTCCCGCAGCTGCTCAGCGAGATCGACGGCGTCGAGGGACTCGAGAACGTCATCGTGATCGGTGCGTCGAACCGCGAGGACATGATCGACCCGGCCATCCTGCGTCCGGGCCGTCTCGACGTGAAGATCAAGATCGAGCGACCCGACGCCGAGTCGGCGATCGACATCTTCTCGAAGTACCTCGTCGAGGGCCTGCCCATCCACGCCGACGACATCGCGGAGTTCGGCGGCGACCGCGGCGCGTGCATCGCGGCCATGATCGAGCGCGTCGTCGAGCGGATGTACGCCGAGAACGAGGACAACCGGTTCCTGGAGGTCACCTACGCCAACGGCGACAAGGAGATCATGTACTTCAAGGACTTCAACTCGGGCGCGATGATCCAGAACGTCGTCGACCGCGCGAAGAAGTACGCGATCAAGTCGCAGCTCGAGACCGGCGCCCCCGGCCTGCGCGTGCAGCACCTGTTCGACTCGATCCTCGACGAGTTCGCCGAGAACGAGGACCTGCCCAACACCACCAACCCGGACGACTGGGCACGGATCTCGGGCAAGAAGGGCGAGCGGATCGTCTACATCCGCACGCTCGTCACCGGCAAGAGCGCCGGCGCGAGCCGCGCCATCGACACGGAGACGAACACCGGCCAGTACCTCTGACCGACACGCTCACCGACACCGACGCCGGCCCGTCCACCGATCACGGACGGGTCGGCGTCGGCCGTCTGTGCCGATGACGCCTACGCTCGACCACGTGCAGCGCATCATCGGAACCGAGGTCGAATACGGCATCTCGGCCCCCAACGACCCGGGCGCCAACCCCATCATGACCTCGACGCAGGCGGTGCTCGCCTACGCCGCCGCCGCGGGTGTGCCGCGGGCCAAGCGGACGCGGTGGGACTACGAGGTGGAGTCGCCGCTGCGCGACGCCCGTGGCTTCGACCTCGGCCGGTCGTCCGGACCCGCGCCGATCATCGACGCCGACGAGGTCGGTGCCGCGAACATGATCCTCACCAACGGCGCCCGGCTCTACGTCGACCACGCGCACCCCGAGTACTCCGCACCCGAGGTCACAGACCCGATGGACGCGGTGATCTGGGACAAGGCGGGGGAGCGGGTGATGGAGGCGGCCGCCCGGCACGTCGCGAGCGTGCCCGGCGCACCCCGTCTGCAGCTGTACAAGAACAACATCGACGGCAAGGGCGCCTCCTACGGGACGCACGAGAACTATCTGATGGCCCGCGAGACCCCGTTCACGGCCGTGATCGCCGGGCTGACACCGTTCTTCGCGACGCGACAGGTGTTCACCGGATCGGGTCGGGTCGGCATCGGCCAGTCCGGCGACGACGCGGGGTTCCAGCTCTCCCAGCGCGCCGACTACATCGAGGTCGAGGTCGGACTCGAGACCACCCTCAAGCGCGGGATCATCAACACCCGCGACGAGCCGCACGCCGATCCCGACCGCTACCGGCGTCTGCACGTCATCATCGGCGACGCCAACCTCGCCGAGACCGCCACGTACCTCAAGGTGGGCACCACCTCGCTGGTCCTGGACCTGATCGAGGCCGGCGTCGACCTCTCCGACCTCGAACTCGCCCGTCCGGTGACCGCGGTGCACCGGATCAGCCATGACCCGACCCTCACCGGGACGGTCGCTCTCGCCGACGGCCGGGAGGTGACGGCGCTCGCGGTACAGCGCATCTACCACGAGCGGTGCGCCGAGTTCGCGCGTGAACGCGGGATCGACGACCCCCGGGCCCAGCACGTGCTCGACACGTGGATCGACGTGCTCGACCGCCTCGAGCGTGACCCCATGGAGTGCGCCGACATCCTCGACTGGCCGGCGAAACTGCGCCTGCTGGAAGGGTTCCGGACCCGCGAGGGTCTCGGGTGGAGCGCTCCGCGCCTGCAACTGGTCGATCTCCAGTACTCCGACGTCCGACTCGACAAGGGCCTCTACAACCGGCTCGTCGCGCGCGGGTCGATGAAGAGGCTCGTCACCGAGCAGCAGGTGACCGACGCCATCTCCGCGCCGCCGGAGAACACGCGCGCCTACTTCCGCGGCGAGTGCCTGCGGCGCTTCGGCGCCGACATCGCCGCCGCCAGCTGGGACTCGGTCATCTTCGACCTCGGCGGCGACTCCCTGGTGCGCATCCCCACGCTGGAACCGTTGCGCGGCAGCCGCGCCCACGTCGGCGCCCTGCTGGACTCGGTCGACTCCGCAGCCGAACTGGTCGACCAGCTCACCACCTGACACCCACCCCGGCAGCTGCCCGCGCATCCCGCGGGGGCGCAACCCCTGCCGGTAGGGTGGTCACACGGACTCCCCGGGCCCTCGTGGCCCCGGGGATCGCAGGATCGAGGAGGCAGCAATGGCGCAGGAGCAGACGCGGCGCAGCGGTGGCGGGGACGACGACTCCGCCGACGGCCCGGACACCGCGGCCGGCCAGGAACGACGCGAGAAGCTCGCCGACGACACCGACGACCTGCTGGACGAGATCGACGACGTGCTCGAGGAGAACGCCGAGGACTTCGTGCGTGCATACGTGCAGAAAGGCGGCCAGTGAGCGGACAGCTCGACGGAATCGGTCGGGACATCTCGTCCTTCACCGACCACCTGCGGCGTACCGCACCGGAGCTCCTGCCCGACACGTCCCACGTCGTGTCACCCACCGACTCCATCCCGCACGGCACCACCATCGTGGCCGTCGCGTACCCGGGTGGTGTGCTGATCGCGGGTGACCGTCGTGCGACGGCGGGCAACATGATCGCCAGCCGCGACATCCGCAAGACGTTCGTCACCGACGAGTACTCCGCCGCCGGCATCGCCGGCACGGCGGGCATCGCCGTCGAGATGGTCCGTCTGTTCGCGGTGGAGCTGGAGCACTACGAGAAGATCGAGGGCCGTCCGCTCACCCTCGACGGCAAGGTCACACGCCTGGCCACGATGGTGCGATCGAACCTCGGCGCGGCCATGCAGGGCCTCGTCGCCATCCCAATGCTGGTGGGATTCGACCCCGAGGGCGGCGACGACCCCCGTCGACCCGGCCGCATCTTCTCCTTCGACGTCGCCGGCGACCGCCACGAGGAGTTCGGCGGCTACCAGGCCATCGGCTCGGGGTCGGTGTTCGCGAAGTCGTCGCTGAAGAAGCTGTACCGCGCCGACCTCGACGTCGCGTCCGCGGTGCGGATCGCCGTCGAGGCCCTCTACGACGCCGCCGACGACGACTCCGCCACGGGCGGACCGGATCTGGTGCGTCGCATCGTCCCGACAGCGGTCGTCATCGACACCGACGGCGCCCGCGAGGTGCCGTCGGTCGAGATCGAGGAGGCGGCCCGGGCGGTCATCGCCGACCGCACCGCCGCCCACGACGCCGCGTTCGGGGGTGACGCGTCATGACGTTCCCGTACTACGCCAGCGCCGAGCAGATCATGCGCGACCGCTCGGAGCTCGCCCGCAAGGGCATCGCCCGCGGCCGCAGCGTCATCGTGCTGACCTACGCCGACGGTGTCCTGTTCGTCGCGGAGAACCCGTCGAACGCGCTGCGCAAGGTCAGCGAGATCTACGACCGCATCGGGTTCGCCGCGGTCGGCAAGTACAACGAGTTCGAGACCCTGCGCAAGGCCGGGATCCAGCTCGCCGACGTCCGCGGCTACAGCTACGACCGTGCCGACGTCAACGGACTGTCGCTGGCGAACGCCTACGCCAACACGCTGGGGTCGGTGTTCACCGAGCAGCCCAAGCCGTTCGAGGTCGAGCTGTGTGTCGCGGAGGTCGCCCAGCCGGGCAGGTCGACGCCGTCGCAGCTCTACCGGATCACCTACGACGGTTCCATCGCCGACGAGACGCGCTTCCTCGTGATGGGCGGGTCGACCGAGTCGATCACGACGGCGATGCGGGACTCGTACACCGCCGACGCCGATCTCGCGACCGCGCTCACCGGGGCGGTCGCCGCGCTCGGTGCGCCTCCGGCCACGCCCAACGGCACGTCGTCGTCGCAGCCGACGCCGGAACCGCGGGTGCTCGCCGCCGGTGATCTCGAGGTCGCCGTCCTCGACCGCCACCGCCCCCGTCGGGCGTTCCGTCGGTTGACCACCGATGCGGTCGCGGCGATCTTGCCCGCACCGACCGCGGAGGCCTCCGCCGACGGTGACGAGTCGGCGACGGACGGCACGGGGGACGCGACGTCCTGATGCGTCCGCCGCGTCCGCGCATCCCGGCCGCCCGCGACCAGCACCGGTAGGGTCGAACAGGTGGACCGTCGCATCATGGGCATCGAGACCGAATTCGGCGTGACCTGTACCTTTCACGGTCACCGTCGCCTCAGCCCGGACGAGGTCGCCCGGTACCTGTTCCGGCGGGTGGTGTCGTGGGGACGGTCGTCGAACGTGTTCCTGCAGAACGGGGCGCGGCTCTATCTCGACGTCGGGTCGCACCCGGAGTACGCGACCGCCGAGTGCGACGGGCTCGTGCAGCTGATCAACCACGATCGCGCCGGGGAACTCGTCCTCGAGGAGCTCCTCGTCGACGCCGAGCGGCGCCTCGCCGACGAGGGCATCGGTGGGGACATCTACCTGTTCAAGAACAACACCGACTCCGCCGGCAACTCGTACGGCTGCCACGAGAACTACCTGGTCGTGCGGGCGGGGGAGTTCTCCCGCATCTCCGACGTCCTGCTCCCGTTCCTCGTCACGCGCCAGCTGATCTGTGGTGCCGGGAAAGTCCTGCAGACGCCGAAGGCGGCGACCTACTGCCTCTCGCAGCGGGCCGAGCACATCTGGGAGGGCGTCTCGAGCGCGACCACGCGGTCGCGGCCGATCATCAACACCCGCGACGAGCCCCACGCCGACGCCGAGAAGTACCGGCGTCTGCACGTGATCGTCGGCGACTCCAACATGGCCGAGACCACCACCATGCTGAAGGTCGGGTCCGCCGCGCTGGTGCTGGAGATGATCGAGGCCGGTGTCTCGTTCCGGGACTTCGCGCTGGACAACCCGATCCGCGCCATCCGCGAGGTCAGTCACGACACCACAGGACGCCGTCCGGTGCGCCTGGCGGGTGGACGGCAGGCCAGTGCGCTCGACATCCAGCGGGAGTACCACGCCCGCGCCGTCGAGCACCTGCGCAACCGCCGCCCCGACCCGGAGATGGACCTCGTCGTCGATCTGTGGGGCCGCACCCTCGACGCGGTGGAGTCGCAGGACTTCTCCGGTGTCGACACCGAGATCGACTGGGTCATCAAGCGCAAGCTGTTCCAGCGCTATCAGGACCGCTACGACATGGACCTCGCCGACCCGAAGATCGCCCAGCTCGACCTGGCGTTCCACGACATCAAGCGGGGACGCGGCGTCTTCGACGTCATGTCCCGCAAGGGTCTCGTGCGCCGCATCACCACCGACGAGGACATCAAGACCGCCGTCGAGGAGCCACCGCAGACCACCCGCGCCAAGCTCCGGGGCGACTTCATCGCCGCCGCGCAGAAGGCCGGTCGGGACTTCACCGTCGACTGGGTGCATCTCAAGCTCAACGACCAGGCTCAGCGGACGGTGCTGTGCAAGGACCCGTTCCGCAACGTCGACGAGCGGGTCGATCGGCTCATCGCGTCCATGTGATCACCTGTTCGACACGGCCGAGGATGTCCGCTTCGGCGACCCCCTTCGTGCCTTAGGCTGCGTCGAGTGGCGACCACCAAGATCGAACGGTTGATGAACCTGGTCATCTGCCTGTTGTCGACGGAGCACTTCCTCACCGCGGACAAGATCCGCACCCTGGTCGCGGGATACGGGGAGTCGTCGAGCGTCGAGGCGTTCAACCGCATGTTCGAGCGGGACAAGAACGAACTCCGTGACCTCGGCATCCCCCTGGAGACCGGCCGTCACCGGGGCTCCGAGGTCGACGGTTACCGCATCAACCGCAGTGCCTACGAGCTGCCCGCCATCGACCTCGACCGTGACGAGTCCGCCGCGGTCACCATGGCCGCCGCACTGTGGGACGACCCGTCGATGGCGTCGGTCGCCCGGACCGCGTTGCTGAAACTGCGGGCGGGTGGTGTGGAACTCGTCGCCGACAGCGACCTCACCGTCGGTGTGCGCGCGGCGACCCCCCGCGCGATGGGCTCCGAGGCCGTGGTCGCGGTGCTGCTGAGGGCCGTCGAGAACCAGCTCCCCGTGAGTTTCCTGCACCGGCCGTCGCCCACCGCCGAGCCGAGCACCCGACGCCTCGAGCCGTGGGGTGTGGTGACCCACCGCGGACGCTGGTACGTCGTCGGTCACGACCTCGACCGCGGTGAGACCCGCACGTTCCGCCTGTCGCGCATCCTCGAGCCGGTCGAGACCGGGACCGCGTCCTTCACGCGCCCGGACGACGTCGACGTGCGCGCGCTCGTCGCCGAGGCGGCGACCTTCGCCGACTCCGGCGGGCACGGACCCGCGCGTATCTGGGTCGCCGACGGGCGCGCGGCAGGGGTGCGACGTGCGGCCGCGACCGTCGCCCCCGAGGACCGTGACGGCCGGCCGGGTGCCGTCGTCACCCTGATGGAGTGGTCGGCGGAGAGCCTGGCCCGGCAGGTGGTGGGTCTCGGCGAGGACGCGGTCGCCCTCGCGCCGCCGGTCCTCGTCGACGCCGTCGTCGCCGGCCTGCGCGGCGCACTCGCCGGGGCCGACGCGTGAGCGGCGCGCCGGACCGCCTGTCGCGGCTCCTCGCGATGGTGCCGTATTTCCTCGCCCACCCCGGCGTGGCCAAGACGCGGGCGGCGGCCGAGCTCGGCGTCACCCCCGATCAGTTGCAGAAGGACCTCGAGCAGCTGTGGATGTGCGGCCTGCCGGGGTACTCGCCGGGCGACCTCATCGACCTGGACTTCGTGGACCGCGACACGGTCGACGTCACCTTCTCCGCCGGCATGGACCGTCCGCTGCGCCTGACCCCGGCCGAGGCGTCGGTCCTGTTGATGGCGTTGCGTGCCCTGCTCGACATGGGCGGTGTCGTCGACTCCGACGCGGCCCAGCGGGCGATCGCCAAGATCGAGAGGGCCGTCGGCGACGCAGCTCTCGGGTCGGCCGCCTCGGCGGCGCCGTCCGCTGCCGACACGGCGTCCGCGGAGGGATGGGACCGCATCGTGCGGGACGCCGTGCGCACCCGCAAGGCCGTCTGGCTGCGCTACTACTCGGCGTCGCGGGACGCCGTGTCCGAGCGGACCGTCGACCCGATCCGGATCCAGGCCGTCGACGGCCAGAGCTACCTCGAGGGCTGGTGTCGCGAGAGCGAGGGCGTCCGGCTGTTCCGCTTCGATCGGATCGACGAAGCCCGGCTCCTCGACGAACCCGCCCACGACCACGCATCCGACGACCGCGGGTCGTCGTCGCTGTCGCTGTTCGGTGACGACGCGGACTCGTTGCCGACCGTCGACCTCCTCATCGAGCCGGACGTCGCGTGGGTCGTCGACTACCACCTCATCGACATCGTCGAGGCGGGGACGGACGGTGGCCCGCTGCGGGGTCGGATGACCTACGGCTCCGACGAATGGCTGACCCGGTTCCTGCTCGGCTTCGGCGGCCGCATCCGGCCCGTCGACACCCCCGGGGTGTCCGCCGAGATCGGTCGACGAGCGCAGGCGGCCCTGGGCGCGTACGGCGTCACGCGCTGACGGCAGGCCCGACGCCGGATCCGACGCCTCCCGCCGCGACCTCGCCGGTCCGGTAGCATCGGCAGCAGTCGACGCGCGAAAGGAAGGCCAATGGGCGCCATCCAGCCATGGCACATCATCATCGTGGTGATCGTGTTCCTCATCCTCTTCGGGTCGAAGAAGCTCCCCGACGCCGCGCGCGGTCTGGGCCGGTCGATGCGCATCTTCAAGTCCGAGGTCAAGGAGATGCAGAACGACGGCAAGAAGGAGGAGTCGGCGGACGCCGAGGACTCCGCGCCGCGGCAGATCCCCGCGCCGACCCCGACCGACAGCACCGGCCACACGACCTCCTCGCAGTCCGACGGGGAACGTCGCAGCGCCTGACCCCGCCGCACCGCGCACCGTCGCGCCCGGCCTCGTGGCCGGGTGGTGATCGTGACCGCGGTGCCCTCCCGACTGGTGGTTCTCTGACCCGTGGTCCGCATACCCCTGGATCCGCGCCGTCGTCGGCGGCACGTCAACCCCGACGGCACCATGTCGCTCGTCGAGCATCTCTACGAGCTCCGCAAGCGACTGCTCATCTCGCTGATCGCGATCGCACTGACGACGATCATCGGGTTCGTCTGGTACTCGCACGGCGTCTTCCACATCGAGTCGCTCGGTGAACTGCTCCGCGGGCCGTACTGCTCGCTGCCTGCCAGTTCCCGCGCCACGCTGACACCCGGCGACGAATGCCGGCTGCTCGCCACCGGCCCGTTCGACCAGTTCATGCTGCGTATCAAGGTCGGTGCGACCGCCGGGGCCGTGCTGGCCTGTCCGATCTGGTTCTACCAACTGTGGCAGTTCATCACCCCGGGCCTGCACCAGCACGAACGCCGCTACGGACTGACCTTCGTCGCCGCGGCGGCGGTCCTCTTCGTCACCGGGACCATCCTCGCGTACCTCGTCGTCGCGAAGGCCTTCCACTTCCTGCTCACCGTCGGCAACGACGTGCAGGTCACCGCCCTCGCCGGCGACCAGTACTTCTCGTTCATGTTGCACCTGCTGATCATCTTCGGCGTCAGCTTCGAGGTGCCGCTGCTGATCATCGCGCTGAACCTCATCGGTGTGCTGACCTATGCGCGTCTCAAGGCGTGGCGACGGGGACTGACGTTCGGGCTCTTCGTGTTCGCCGCCGTCGTCACCCCGGGGTCCGACCCGTTCACCATGCTCGCGCTCGCGCTCGCGCTGACGGTGCTGTTCGAGTTCGCGGTGCAGTTCACCCGCATCCACGACCGCCGAAAGGCACGTCGGGAAGGCGAGAACTGGGACCACCTGTCCGACGAGGAGGCATCGCCGCTGGACCATCGCCCCGAGATGGTCGGCGCGAGTTCGTCGGTGGCCGCGAGCGGTCCCGTGTCGGCGAGTCCGGTGACCACGTCGCGCCGACCCGTCAGCGCGTCGGATCTCGATGACGTCCTCTGACGCCGCCGGAACCGCTGCCCTCGCCGCCGACCGGCCGCGCCTGCACGAGTTCACCGAACGGCTCGACTTCGCCCTCGACCCGTTCCAGCTCGCCGCGTGCTCGGCGCTCGAGGACGGACACGGTGTCCTGGTGTGCGCACCGACCGGCGCCGGGAAGACGATCGTCGGTGAGTTCGCCGTCCACCTGGCGCTGGGGGCCGGGTCGAAGTGCTTCTACACGACCCCGATCAAGGCGCTGAGCAACCAGAAATACGCCGACCTGGTCGCCGTTCACGGTCACGACGCGGTCGGACTGCTCACGGGCGACTCGTCGATCAACCCGCACGCACCGGTCGTCGTGATGACGACCGAGGTCGTCCGCAACATGATCTACGCGAACTCGCCTGCGCTGCAGGGGTTGTCGCACGTCGTCATGGACGAGGTGCACTTCCTCGCCGACCGTTTCCGCGGGGCGGTGTGGGAGGAGGTCATCCTGCACCTGGAGCCGGCGGTGAAGGTGGTCAGCCTCTCGGCCACCGTGAGCAACGCCGAGGAGTTCGGCGACTGGATCAAGACCGTCCGCGGCGACACCACCGTCGTCGTCGACGAGCACCGGCCGGTCCCGCTGTGGCAGCACATGATGGTCGGCAACCGCATCATCGACCTGTTCGACCGCCGCTCCCGCCCCGGCAGCAAGCCGGAGGTCAACCCCGAGCTGAGCCGGTACATCAAACAGCGCGAGATGGTCGACGACCACGACCGTGTCCACGGGCGCGGATCGCGCTCCGGACGCGGCCGTCAGGGCGGTCGCGGCGGGGTCCGCACCGGTGCGGTGGTGTCCCGTCCCGATCTCATCGCCCGGCTCGACCGCGAAGGGCTGTTGCCCGCGATCACGTTCGTCTTCTCCCGGGCGGGGTGCGACGCCGCCCTCGACCAGTGCCTGCGGTCGGGGTTGACGCTGTTGCGCCCCGACGAGGCCGGTGAGGTCGAGGCGGTGGTGGAGAAGCATGTCGGCGAGCTGTCCGACGCCGACCGTGAGGTGCTGCGGGTCGACCGGTGGGCGTCGGCGCTGGCCCGCGGGTTCGCCGCGCACCACGCCGGGATGCTCCCTGCGTTCCGCCACGCCGTCGAGGAACTGTTCGTCCGCGGTCTGGTGCGCGCCGTCTTCGCCACCGAGACGCTGGCGCTGGGCATCAACATGCCCGCGCGGTCGGTGGTCCTCGAACGCCTCGTGAAGTTCAACGGCGAGGCCCACGTCGACCTGACGCCGGGCGAGTTCACCCAGCTGACCGGGCGTGCCGGCCGTCGCGGCATCGACGTGGAGGGTCACGCGGTGGTCGTCTGGTCGCCCGAACTCGACCCTGGTCGCGTCGCGGGACTGGCCGGGGCGCGCACCTTCCCGCTGCGCAGCTCGTTCGCGCCGGAGTACAACATGGCGGTCAACCTCATCGACCGCGTCGGGTTCGACGGCGCCAAGAACCTCCTCGAGCGGTCGTTCGCGCAGTTTCAGGCAGACCGGTCTGTCGTCGGTCAGCACCGACGCATCGACGCGACCCGGGCCACGCTGCGCACGGTCGACGCCGAACTCACCGGCCGCGCGGCGACCGTCGGGATCGACGCGGGCACCCTCGACCCCGCGCCCGACGACGCCGATCCCTACGCCGGGTTCTTCGGGTACATGCGCCTGCGGCAGACCATCCGGGCGCGGGAACGTGACCTGAAGTTCCGGACACGGATGGACCGCCAGGACTCCGTCGTCGACGACCTGTTCGGCCTGAAGCGGGGGCACGTCATCGCTCTGCGGGGTGGGCGTCACCGCGGACTCGCCGTCGTCGTCGAGCAGGCGTCCGACCGCCGTGACCCGAGGCCGCTGGTGCTGTGTGAGGACGCCTGGTGCGGCCGCGTGGGAGCTCGCGACTTCGTCAACCCGCCCGAGGTCCTCGGCGACATGCGCCTGGGCAAGCAGGTCGACCGCCGCACCGGCAGAGGGAGACGGGACCTCGCGGCGTCGCTGCGCAACACCGGGATCGAGATGCCCCGCGGCCGTCCTGCGAAGCGTGCCCCGGCCGCCGACGACGCCCAGCTGGCCGACCTCCGGGCCCGGTTGCGGTCGCACCCGGGTCACGACATCGCCGGATCCGACGAGTTGTTCCGGCTCGCGGAACGCCGTGCGCGGGTCCAGCGGGATCTCGACGGACTGGTGGACGCGGTCCGCACCCGGACGTCGACGTTGTCGGTCACGTTCGATCGTGTGGTGGGCGTGCTCGAGCACCTGGGGTACCTCGTTCGCGACGACGACTCGTTGACGGTGAGCGCGTCCGGCTCCGCGCTGGCGCGCGTGTACAGCGAGAGCGACCTGCTGATCTGCGAGTGCCTGCGCGGTGGCATCTGGGAGGGGCTGACGGCGCCGCAGCTGGCCGCGGTGGTGTCGTCCACGGTCTACGAGTCCCGCCGCGACGCCTACGCCGGCGCCGATCTCGTGACGGGTGACGACGCCGTCCGCGACGCCCTCACCGCCACGCATCGGGCGTGGCGCGCGCTGTCGGTCGTGGAGGAGCGCCACCACGTGTCGGTGACCCGTGAACCCGACGCCGGGTTCGCGCTCGCGATGCACCTCTGGGCGTCCGGACGACCCCTCGCCGAGGTGCTCGCCGTCGCCGGTGATCGTGGGCGGCCCCTGCCCGCAGGGGATTTCGTGCGCTGGTCGCGTCAGGTGATCGACCTGCTCGAGCAGATCCGCATCGCCGCCGCCGGTACCCCGGTCGCGACGACCGCCCGGGCGGCGAGCCGCGCCGTGACCCGCGGAGTGGTGGCCGTCGAGATCGGCTGACCCGCTCGTCGGGTCCACGCCGCGCACGCCGGAGCTCCCGGGACGGTGGGGGTGGGTGCGGTATCTTCGGTCGCGACCAGGGCGTCCGCGCACGGGTGCGGGCGCAGCGTGACGACAGTGCGGGAGGGCTCGATGACCGACCCCCAGACACCGGGCCCCGACGACCAGACGCGAGCATGGCAGGACCCCTCGCGGCCGTCCGATCAGGGCCAGTACGGACAACCTGCCTACGGTCAGCAACCTCCACCGCAGTACGGTCCGCCCCCCGGACAGGCACCGTGGGGCCAGCCGGGGTACGGCCAGCAGGGATACGGCCAGCAGGGATACGGCCAGCAGCCGCCCCAGTACGGCCAACAGGGATACGGACAGCCGCCGCAGTACGGCCAACAGCCCTACGGCCAGGCGCCCACCGCACAACAGCCCTATGGTCAGGCACCCACGACGCAGCAGCCCTACGGCCAGGCCCCCGCGGCGGGTCAGGATGCGTTCGCCTCGATGGCCCCGTCGAAGGGTCGCCGACCGAAGCTGCTCGCCGCGATCGGCGGTGTGGTCGCACTCGTCGTCGTGATCCTCGCGATCACCGCGTTCTGGGCGCCGGGGTTCCTGGTGACGACCGAGTTGTCCCGCTCGGCGGCGGAGAGCGGCGTGAAGTCGGTGCTCGTCCGTGACTACCAGGCCACCGACGTCTCGACGGTGAGCTGCCCGGACGGTCAGAGGGTGCAGAAGGGGTCGAGCTTCCGCTGCAGCGTGAGCATCGCGGGAGCGCAGCAGCAGGTGACCGTCACCTTCCTCGACGACAACGGCACCTACCAGGTCGGACGGCCGGCCCCGAACTGATCCGCGCCCGCGAGATCGGCGTGGACTAGAAGCGCTGGTCCCAGCCGAACGCCGCGGCCAGACGGTTCACCGACGACCCGACCCCGAGTTCCTCCACGAGGGCCGCGAGCGCGTCGGCGTCGGCGGGGCCGGCGGGGACCGGTGCGGGCGCCGAACCGGATTCCCACGCGACGTCGGCGTCGGTGCGGACGAACACCACGGTGCGCGCGGCGTCGAGATAGTCGTGGGCGTCGGTGATCGACGCGGCGATGCGCGCCGAGATGCGTTTGTCGCGATTGCGGGCGGCCTCCTGCACCCTGTCGAGGTCGCCGAACTCGCGGAGCAGTTTCGCGGCCGTCTTCTCTCCGACACCCGCCACACCGGGCAGTCCGTCCGACGGGTCGCCGCGTAGGATCGCCAACTCGGCATACGCGCTCCCCGGGTGCTGCTGCGGCACCCCGTACTTCTCGGCGACCTCCTCGGGCCCGAACTTCTCCGCCCGCGTCACGCCCTTCCCGACGTAGAGCACCCGCACCGCGACCGGATCGTCGCGGACGACCTGCAGCAGGTCCCGGTCGCCGCTGACGACCACCACCGGGTCGTCGGTCTCGGCGTCGGCCAGGGTGCCGATCACGTCGTCGGCCTCGCAGTCGACGGCACCGGCGCTCGCGATACCGGCGGCGGCGAGGACGTCGGCGATCATCGCGACCTGCGGGGTGAGGGTGTCCGGGACCTCCTCCACGAACTCCTCCCCGTCGCCCGTGGGAACGACCTCGGCGACGCGGTGCGCCTTGTAGGAGGGGATCAGCGCCACCCGGAAGTCCGGACGCCAGTCGACGTCGAGGCAGGTCACCAGCCGTCGCGGGTGTTCCCGCTCGACCAGTACCGCGATCATGTCGAGGAACCCGCGCAGGGCGTTGACCGGGCGGCCGTCCGGCGCGGTGATCTTCTCGGGGATCCCGTGGAACGCGCGGAACCACAGGCTGGCGCCGTCGAGCAGCATCAGGGGAGCGGCCATGGTGGATCACTGTGCCAGAACGCGGACCCCCTGCGGCCGTGACAGGCTGGAGGTCATGAGCGAGTCACGATTCCCCTCCCCGGTGTACGCCGACCGCCTGTCCCGCGCCGCCGCCCACGCCCGTGAGGCGGGGCTCGACGCTCTGATCATCGGACCCGGCCCCGACCTCGACTACCTGACGGGGTCGCGTGCCAGCACCTTCGAACGACTGCTCGCGCTCGTCGTGCCGTCCGCCGGCGATCCGTGGGTGGTCGTCCCGCGCCTCGAACTGACTGCCCTGCGGGCGTCGGCCGTCGGTGACCTGGGTATCGCGACCCGCGACTGGGTCGACGGCGACGACCCCTATGGCCTCGCCCTGCAGGGAGTGTCGGCGCGGTCTTCCCTGGCTGTCTCCGACGCCGTCCCGGCGCTGCACCTGTTGCCCCTCGCCGACCGGAACGAGGCCGTGCCGGTGCTGGCGACCGACGTGCTGCGTCTGCTGCGCATGACGAAGGACGACGCCGAGATCGACGCGCTGCGACGGGCGGGTGCCGCGATCGACCGCGTGCACGCGCAGGTGCCGGGCTTCCTGGCCCCAGGGCGCACCGAGCGCGAGGTCGCCGCCGACATCACCGCTGCGATCGTCGCCGAGGGCCACTCGCACGCGGAGTTCGTCATCGTCGGCTCCGGGCCCAACGGCGCGGACCCGCACCACGAGGTCTCCGACCGGGTCATCGAGTCCGGCGACGTCGTGGTCGTCGACATCGGCGGACCCGTCGCACCGGGGTACTTCTCCGACTCGACCCGCACCTACAGCGTCGGGACCCCGGCCGACGAGATCGCGGAGCGCTGCGCGATCCTCGAACGGGCCCAGCAGGCAGCGGTCGACGTGGTGCGACCGGGGATCGAAGCCCAGTCGGTCGACGCCGCCGCCCGATCGGTGCTCGCCGAGGCCGGCCTCGCGGACGCGTTCATCCACCGCACGGGTCACGGGATCGGGCTCTCGGTGCACGAAGAGCCCTACATCGTCGCGGGCAACAGCACCGTCCTCACCGAGGGGATGGCGTTCTCGATCGAACCGGGGATCTACTTCTCCGGCGAGTGGGGCGCCCGCATCGAGGACATCGTGGTGGTCACTGCCGACGGCTGCGAACCGGTCAACGCCCGCCCCCACGGTCTCACTGTCGTCTGACCCCGCGAGAACTCACCGATCGTGCACTCGATCCCGCCGAGCGGGCGGAAACTGCACGCCGACCGGGCGGAAACGGCGTCGGCTCAGTCCTTCTCGCCGAGAAGGGTGCGTGACCCGAGGACGCGCGTGACCTCGAACTCGATGACGACGCGACGCGGGTTCGGCTTCGGCTGGCGGTAGCGGGCGGCGTACCGACGCTCCGCCTCGGCGATCCCGTCGGGATCGCGGTTCACCCGCGCCGGACCCTCCAACGTCAGCCAGCGCGGGCCGTCGACGTGGGTGGCAGCGGCGTAGCCCGATCGCTCTGCGTTGCGCACCTTCTGGCTGCCCTCGACCGTGATGACGCGCGCCAGCCGACGTTCGGGCTCGTACGTGACCCCCACCGCCACCGAGTGCGGCGTTCCGTCGGCACGCAGCGTCACGAGGCTCGCCAGATGCCGATCGGTGAGGAACTCGAGGGCGGCGTCGGTGAGATCGGAGGCGTCGCGGGGCACTCGGTCAGCGTAACGACCGGCAGGACCCGGCTCGCGCGCGCCGAGACCTGCACCGGCCGTCGGGCACCTGTGCGATAGTCGGCGAATGTCCGAATCACGTGTTCTACAACCCGGTGAGAATCTCGTTGTGGGCACTGACGCCGAAACACTGCAGTGCAGCGTCCTTCTCGATTCGGGCGCGGAGAACGCAGCCGGTTCACGGCCGGACATCAGCGCGCTGCTGGTGGATGCGGGCGGTTCGGTCCGCGACAACTCGGATTTCGTCTTCTACAACCAGCCTGTTGCGAGCGAGGGGGCCATCCGCCTGGACCTCGCAGGAGACGACTCCGGCCTCGCGACGTTGACCCTTGAACTTCACCGGATGGACCCGGACGTGGATCGGGTGATCCTCGCCGCGAGTGTCGATGTCGACGCGGAGTCGGCTGTCCTCGGACCGATTGTGATGTCGGTGAACCTGACCCCGGAGGAGGAACCCATCGCCCGGTTCGTCTCCGATTCGGACCCGGAGATCACGGCGATTCTCCCGGGAGAGTTCTATCGGAAGGCCGGCCAGTGGAAATTCCGCGCCGTAGGCCAGGGCTATGCAGGCGGACTGGCGGAATTCGCACGCCACCACGGCGTCGAGGTCGATGCCGAAACCGACGCCGACACGACCCAGCTTGCAACTGAAACCGAGGTCGCGGCCACAGAACTCACTGCCACCACGGCGACGGATCAGCCATCGAGCAGTGGTCCGGCCAACCGCCTCACCGTCGCACGACGTCCGACTCGTCCGCCGCGACTGCCCGACTGGTCCATCGCGAGTTCGCTGGCCGACGACGACGAGTGGGATCGGGCGAGATTGTTCTCCGTGTCGGGGATCGGGAAGGGAGAGGAGCGCGAGCGACGGTCGGCGTCGGCTCTCCTCGCGGTCATGAGTGGGGTTCGTGAGTTCGGACGCGAACTGACCCGGCGCTGCGGGGCGATAGGAGGCACGATCGAGACGTTCGTCGAGCCACAGTTCACCCTCAAGGAGAGGACGGTACGGCCGGACGGGCTCGTTCGCGTGCGCCGGGGCGCCCGTGTGTGGACAGCGTTGGTGGAGGTCAAGACCTCATCGGCCCCCCTCACCGCCGAACAGGTCGAGCTGTACGTGGATCTGGCTCGAGCCGAGGGTTTCGACACTGTCATCACAGTCAGCAACCAGCTGCTTTCCGGGGGAGACGACATCCCCGTGGACATCGACCGCCGGAAGCTGCGAAAGGTCGCCGTCCGGCATCTCTCGTGGGACGAGATCCGCTCGGTGGCAATCCATCTGTCGATGCATGACAAGGTGGAGGACGCAACGCAACGGTGGGTGCTGCGGGAATTCGTCCGCTACCTGCTGCATGACCAGTCCAAGCTGCAGGGGTTCACCGACATGGGTCCGGACTGGGTGCATGTTCGCGACGGGGTCAAGAACCGGACCCTGCACCCCCGCGACAAGGCCGCAGACGGGGTCTGTCGGCAGTTCGACCAGTTGATCCGACACATCGGACACGATCTGTCCTGCCTTCTCGGTGTCGACGTCCAGCCCGTCTTCCCGCGAAACCGTGTCGACAGCACGCCCAGAATCCAACAGCTGACGGATTCCGGCATCCTCTTCGGTTCGCTACGAATCCCGGGCGCCGTGGGACCGCTGACGCTGTCGATGGACCTCCGCACCGACAAGGTCTCATGCTCCACGACGGTCGACGCGGCGCAGACATCTCGTGCGGTCACGGCAGTCAGACAACTGATACGGCAGATCCCCGACGCCCCTGCCAAACTGCTCGTGCAGGCGACGACATCGAGGTCCGCCGCGCGGCCGCGGCAGGTCGAGCTGGCGACCGTGCGCGATGACCCCCAAGTCCTCGTCGAGAGTGACGATCGGCCGCCTCGCCGATTCACACTCACGCTGACATCCGGTATCGGTGGCCGAGGGGGGCCTCAGCGCGGCAACGTCGTGGCTGCGACCGATTCTCTGATCACCGAGTTCTACCGGGATGTCGTGCAGGTGCTCCGGCAGCCCCGAGACACCGACTCCTGACCCCGCTCGCGCCGATGGGAGAATGCTCGGGTGCTGCGCAGACCCCCGAACACCGACGGCGTCGTGGTGCTGTTCGGCGGGCGCAGTGAGATCGGCATCGAGGTGGCGCGACGCGTCGCCGACGGTGCTGTCGTCGTGCTCGCGGCCCGCCGCCCCGACGACCTCGACGAGCAACGACGCCTGCTGACCGACGCCGGGGCGGCCGCCGTCCACGACGTCGCCTTCGACGCCGACGACACCGACTCGCATCCTGCGCTGATCGACGCGATCGTCGCCGAGCACGGCCGAATCGGCATCGCGGTGGTCGCGTTCGGGATCCTCGGTGACGCGTCTCGCGCGGAGACCGACCACGCGCACGCCCTCCAGATCGCGCACACCGACTACCTCGCGCAGATCAGCGTCCTCACGCCCCTCGCCCAGGCGATGCGCCGGCAGGCGTCCGGTGCGATCGTGGTCTTCTCCTCGGTTGCCGGAGTCCGTGTGCGCCGGGCGAACTACGTCTACGGCTCGACGAAGGCCGGCCTCGACGGCTTCGCGTCGGGGCTCTCCGATGCGCTGCACGGCAGCGGCGTCCACCTGCTCCTCGCCCGGCCGGGATTCGTCGTCGGTGCGATGACCCGCGACCTGATGGCGTCCGGCGTCGACCCCGCCCCCATGTCGAGCACTGCCGACCAGGTCGGCGAGGCGGTCGTCCGGGCGCTGCGTCGAGGACGTCGTACGGTGTGGATCCCCGGTGCGCTGCGACCGGTGTTCGCCGTCATGCGCGTTCTGCCGCAGGGGGTCTGGCGTCGGATGCCGCGATGACCCATCCCTCGGTCGTGGTGGTCGGCGTCGGCGCCGACGGCTGGTCGGGTCTGACACCGCGATCGCGCGACGAACTGTGCTCCGCGAGCCTGGTCGCCGGGTCCGCTCGACAGCTCGATCTGCTCCCCGACACCGTCACCGCCCACCGGCACTCCTGGGCGACACCGATGCTCGACGACCTCGACGCCCTGCTGGCCGGCGAGTCAGGGACGGTGCATGTCCTCGCGAGCGGAGACCCGATGTTCCACGGGGTCGGCGCCACGATCGTCCGTCGGATCGGCGCCGACCGCGTCCGTGTGCTCCCCGCCGTGTCGAGCGCGACCTTGGCCGCCGCACGGATGGGGTGGGACCTCGCCCGCGCGACGGTCCTGTCCGTCGTCACCGATCCCGTCGACTCCGTCCTGGCGGAGGCCGGCAACGGTCTACGACTGCTCGTCCTCGGCCGCGACTCCCGCACCCCGACGGAACTCGCTCACGTGCTCGCCGCGAACGGTTTCGGGGCGTCGAGGCTGACCGTGTTGGCGAACCTGGACGGCCCGGGGGAGTCACGAACCACCGGCACCGCCGACGTGTGGTCGGACATGGGTGGCGATCCACTCGCCGTGATCGCCGTCGAGTGCGTCGGGCCACCGCTGATCCGGTCGGCCGGACTGGACGACGACGCCTACGACAACGACGGCCAGCTGACCAAGGCAGGTGTGCGTGCCCTGACCATCGCCGCGCTCGCACCGGCCGCGGGGGAGACCCTGTGGGACATCGGTGGCGGTGCGGGGTCGATCGCCGTCGAATGGTGCCGCGCCGATCGTCGTTGCACCGCATGGACATTCGAGTCCGACGCCGCGCGACGGGGACGGATCGCGACGAACGCCGCGCGCCACGGGGTCACACGGTCGATCACGATCGCCGGTGCCGCGCCCGGGTCGTTTCCGTCCGCCGCCGTGCCCGACGCGATCTTCGTCGGCGGCGGCCTCACCGACCCCGGCATGGTCGACGCGTGTTGGGCGGCCCTGCGACCCGGCGGGCGTCTGGTCGCCAACGCGGTCACCGTCGAGTCCGAGCATCTCGTCGTCGGTGAACAGCGTTCGCGCGGCGGTGATCTGCGCCGGATCCACCTCGAGTCCGCATCACCGCTGGGAACGATGACCACCTGGCGGCCCGTCCTGCCGGTCACGCAGTGGATCGCGCGGAAACCGGAGGATCGATGACCGTCCACTTCATCGGTGCCGGACCCGGCGCACCCGACCTGCTCACGCTGCGGGCCGTCGAGACCCTGAAGCGATGCGGCACCTGCCTGTACGCGGGATCGCTGGTGCCGCAGGAGGTCCTCGCGCACTGTCCCGACGACGCCGTCCTCGTCGACACCGCCCGGATGCCGTTGGACGAGATCATCGGCCACATCCGCGACGCCCACGACGCCGGTCACGACGTCGCACGCCTGCACTCCGGCGACACGTCGCTCTACTCGGCGATGGCCGAACAGATCCGCGCGCTCGATGCCGTCGGCATCGACCACGTCGTCGTCCCCGGCGTCCCGGCGTTCTCCGCCGTCGCCGCGTCGCTCGGTCGCGAGCTCACCGTCCCCGGTGTCGGGCAGTCGCTGCTGATCACCCGCGTGTCGACACTCTCGACCGACATGCCACCGGGGGAGACCCTGGCCGAACTCGCCCGCACCGGGGTGACGCTGGCACTCCATCTCGCGGCGCGGCAGGTCGACGCGGTCCAGACCGACCTGATGGACACCTACGGCGCCGACTGCCCCTGTGCCGTCGTCGCGTTCGCCAGCCGCGACAACGAGACGATCGTGCGCTGCACCCTGGCCGACCTCGCCGAGCGCACCCGACAGGCCGGCGTCGTCAAGACCGCGGTGATCCTGGTCGGGCGAGTGCTCGGCGCCTCCGGCTTCCCCGACAGCTACCTGTACTCCGCCGCGCGGATGACCAAACTGTCGAAACCGTCGTGACCGGTGCCGGTCCCGTCCTGCTGCTCGGTGGGACGGGTGAGGCGCGGGCGGTCGCCGCGCTGCTCGTCGACGCCGAGATCCCGGTCGTGTCCTCTCTCGCCGGCCGCGTGTCGCAGCCGCGGCTGCCGGTCGGCGAGGTCCGTGTCGGCGGCTTCGGTGGTCCCCAGGGTCTCGCCGAGTGGGTGCACGAGCACGACAGTCCCGTCGTCGTCGACGCCACTCACCCCTTCGCACAGACGATCTCGCGTAACGCCGTACGCGCCGCGGGGCTCGCGGGCGTGCCCCTCGTCGCCGTCCGACGCCCCGCCTGGGAACCCGGACCCGCCGACCGGTGGACCGTCGTCGACGACATCGCGGCCGCAGCGGCGACGGTCGCCGAGCGCGGGGGCCGTGTCCTGCTGACCACCGGCCGCCAGGACGTCGGCGCGTTCGCCGCGGTGGACACCGCGTGGTTCCTCGTCCGGGTCGTCGACCCGCCGACCGCCGACCTCCCACCCCACCATCGGATCCTGCGCAGCCGTGGTCCCTACGACCTGGAGTCGGAACGGGCGCTGCTGCGCGACGACGCGATCGACCTCGTGGTCACCAAGAACTCCGGCGGGGAGCTGACCCGGGCGAAACTGATCGCCGCGGCGGAACGCGGTCTCGAGGTCGTGATGGTGCGTAGACCACCGACGCCCGAGGCCGACCACGAGGTCAGCGACCCCGACGAGGTCATGGGTGTGGTGCAGCAGATCCTGACGGGTCGTCGTAGCGACGCGAGGTGAACACCGCGCGGCCGGCGGTGCGTTCGACGACCGCGGTGGTCGACGACCCGACGATCAGCAGGGTGCGCATGTCGACCACACCCGGGTCCATGTCGCCCGCGGTGGTCACCGTGACCGACTCGGTGGGACCACCGACATCGCGACCGAGGACGACAACCCTGTCCGGCCCGGCGGTCTCGACGACGATGTCGCGCAACGTCGACACCTGACGGGTCCGTTCGCTCGACGCGGGGTTGTAGATCGCGATGACGAGATCGGCGTCCAATGCGGCGCGGATGCGGCGCTCCACGGTGTCCCAGGACTTCAGCCGGTCCGACAGCGAGATGACCGCGAAGTCGTGGCCGAGGGGTGCACCGACGGCCGCGGCGACCGCACTGGCCGCGGTCACACCCGGTACCACGCGCACGGGGACGTGCGACCACTCGGGATCGGCCGCCATCTCCACCACCGCCGTCGCCATGGCGAACACGCCGGGATCGCCGGACGACACGACCACCACCTGACCGCCCCGCGCCGCCAGATCCAATGCCATGCAGGCGCGTTCGGACTCGACCTTGTTGTCGCTGGAGTGCACCCGCTGACCTGGTCGGGCCGTGACACGTCGGAGGTAGGTCGCGTACCCGACCAGGTCGGTCGCGCGGGCGAGCTCCGCGGTCACCTCGGGAGTCGTCCACCGGTCGGCCCCGGGTCCCAGCCCGACGACGACCACCTCACCGACCGAGACCCGCCGCGAAGCAGTGGTGTCGGTCGCGATGGCCCCGGTGTCGACGGCGTTGAGGCGTCCGGGGACCACGACCATCGAGAAGTACGGCACCGACGACGCGTCGACGTCGCGGACCGGGATCACCCGCTGGCGCTCGGTCGAGGCCCGCTCGACATACCAGGCCCGGTCGGCGACACCGGCGATCTCGAGTGCCTCCCGCACGGTGGCGAACGTGCGGCCCAGCTTCATGATCGCGACCGCGTCGGCGTCACGGAGGCGGCGGACGAGTTCGTCCCGGGGGAGTGTTCCCGGCAGGATCGTCGTGGTCTCGTCGGCCTCGACCCACGGCAGCCCGACCGCCGCGACCGACGCGCTCGGTGACGTGACGCCGGGGATGATCTCGACGGTGAACTCGTCGACGAGTCGCTTGTGCATGTGCATGAAGCTCGAATAGAACAGCGGGTCACCCTCGGCCAGCAACGCCACCGACCGGCCGGCGCGCAGGTGCGCGGCGAGCCGTGCAGCGGCCTCGGCGTAGAACTCGTCGAGTGCGCCTCGGTATCCGCCGGGGTGATCGGTGGTCTCGGTGGTCACCGGGTACCGCAGTTCCTCCCGCAGCTGGCCGTCGCGCAGATACGGTTGTGCGACGCCGAGGGCGATCGAGTTGCCGTGTTGCGCACAGTGATAGGCGACGACATCGGCGTCGCCGATCACCCGCGCGGCCTTCACCGTGACCAGCTCGCTGTCCCCGGGTCCGAGCCCGACGCCCCACAGTGTCCCGGGCGTCGTCATTCGACCGGGCTCGCCAGGGCGTTGAGGGCGGCCGCGGTGATCGCCGACCCGCCGCGACGACCGAGGACGGTGATGAAGTCCAGATCGTTCCGGTCCGCCAGCGCCGCAGCTGATTCCGCGGCGCCGATGAACCCGACAGGGGCGCCGACCACCACTGCGGGCCGGGGGAATCCGGCGTCGATGAGTTCCAGCAGCGCGAACAGGGCGGTCGGCGCGTTGCCGATCGCGACGATCGCCCCCTCCAGCATCGGTTCCCACAGGTGGACTGCGGCGGCGGTGCGGGTGGTCTCGAGCTCGAGTGCGAGTTCGGGCGTGCGCGGGTCCCCGAGGAGGCAGACGACGTCGTTGTCGACGGGCAGTCGGCGACGGGTGACCCCGGAGGCGACCATCGTCGCGTCGCAGAGGATGGGTGCGCCGGCCTGCAGCGCGGCCCGACCGCGCGTGACGGCGTCGTCGGTGATCCGGACGTCGTCGACGAGATCGACCTGACCGCAGGCGTGGATCATGCGGACGACGACCTTCTCCGTCTCCGGATCGAGCCCGTCGAGGCGGGCCTCGCCGCGGATGGTCGCGAACGACTGCCGGTAGATCTCGGCGCCGTCGTGGATGTACTCGTACATGTCGGGCCTCACCCTAGAGGTGTCCCGGGTCGGGGTCCTCACCCGTCCGGCGGCGGGTGTAGCCCTCGGGTCCGGCTTCCACGCGCAGGTGGGGGCCGTGCGGGCTCCCGCAGCCGCGCTCGCACCCGATCCAGTGCTGACGGTCACCGAGGTCGGCCGCCTCGCCGGAAGCGAGGTGCTCGACGAGGTCGGCTCGCACGTCGGCGTGCGAGCGTGCGCAGCCCGGGGACCCGGCGCACGCGCTCACCCGCGCCCACGGCGACGCCGCGTCGTACACGAGTCCCATCGGGGCGAGGACCCGCACCACCGTCTCGGCGACGCCCTCTCCGAGGTCGCACACCAGGATCTCGCGGTCGGGCGTGATCACGATCGGGTGGTCGATCGCGGCCAGGAACTCCGCCGTGCGCGCCGGGATACGTGCGAGCTCGACGACGGCGCCGAGCAGCACCGTGCCGTCGTCCTGGTCGAACCAGCCCACGATCGGACCGTCGTGGGGGACCACCGGGATCGGGTCGGCGTCGTCGGGACGTGTCGCCGCGTCGACGATCTCGACCAGGACGGCCAGCGACTCCGCGTCGAGGTCACCGATGCGCCAGCGATCGCCCCGGACGCCGACGAACGCCCGCGCCACGTCCAGCAGAACCGCGACCGCGCCGTCGGACGCGACCAGCCGTCCGGTCCGACGTCCGCCGAGCAGCAGCTCGACGGTGTCGCCGTCGACGGCGAGCACGCCGACGTCGGGACCGTGCGCGAGCACGTCACCGTGACCGTCGTCGAACCCGAACAGGAACCGGCCGGGGAGGGCCGCGAGGTCTGGATCGTCGACGAGGGCGGCGTCGAGATCGGAGGCGAGGGGGCGCACGTCGCCGTGACCGCCGAGACGCCCCGACAGCGGAGAGACCATCGTGTTGCGCACTCGATCGTGGGCGCCCGAGGGCAGCAGGCCGGCGTCACGCAGTCCGGCGATCGCGGTGTCGTCGACCTCGGACAGACCGCGGACCTGGACGTTCGCTCGACCCGTCAGTTCGAGGAATCCGTCGCCGTGGTCGGCGGCGAAGGCCGCCAGCGCCTGCATCTCCGCCGGGGTCACCGCACCTCCGGGCAACCGGATCCGGGCGACGAGACCGTCGGCCGCGGGGTGCGGGTCGAGCACACCGGGACAGCGGTCGCTCGGTCGGGACATCACTCCAGGCTAGGGTGAGGACCATCCGATCGGGCAGTCGGGAAGCCGGTGCGAACCCGGCACGGTCGCGCCACTGTGTGACGCCGTCTCGCGGCGTCGAGTCAGACCCTCTCCCGATGACCGTCGACACCGGGCGCGAGAACCCGGTCGGGAGGCATCGTTGATCGTCCTGCTGTCCACCTCGGACACCGACCTCATCACCGCGAAGGCGTCCGGCGCCGACTATCGCGTGGCGAACCCGGCCCGCCTGCTGCCCGAGACCGACCTGCCCGGCCTGCTCGACGGCGCCGACCTCGTCGTCGTGCGCATCCTGGGCGGTCGACGGGCCTGGGAGTCCGGTCTCGACGCGGTGCTCGCACACGGGCTGCCCACCGTCGTGCTGTCGGGGGAGCAGCTGCCCGACCCCGACCTGATGTCGTTGTCGACGGTGCCCGGCGGTGTGGCCGCCGAGGCGCACAACTACCTGGCCCAGGGCGGCGTCGAGAACCTCGCCTCGCTGCACGGGTTCCTCTCGGACACGGTCCTGCTGACCGGCGCCGTCTTCGCCCCACCTACCGTCACACCGCACTGGGGTGTGCTGGAGCGACCGGCCCCGGCCGAGGAGCGGAGCGGCCCGACGGTCGCGGTGCTCTTCTACCGCGCCCAACACCTCGCCGGGAACGTCGGCTACATCCACGCCCTGTGCGACGCGATCGAGGCCCGCGGCGCCCGATCGTTGCCGATCTTCTGCGCCTCGCTGCGGACCGCCCCCGACGACCTCATCGAGACGCTGCGGCAGGCCGACGCCCTGGTGGTCACCGTCCTCGCCGCCGGCGGAGCCGTCCCCGCGACCGCCTCGGCGGGAGAGGACGACGACGCCTGGAACATCGAGCGCCTCGCGTCGCTGGACGTGCCGATCCTGCAGGGCCTGTGCCTGACGTCGTCACGCGCCACCTGGGACTCCAACGACGACGGACTGTCGCCGCTCGACGTCGCCACACAGGTCGCGGTGCCCGAGTTCGACGGTCGCATCATCACGGTCCCGTTCTCGTTCAAGGAGTTCGGCGACGATGGCCTGCCCTGGTACGCCCCCGACCACGAGCGGTGCGGGCGCGTCGCGGGCATCGCCACCTCGTACGCGCGGCTGCGGTCGACGCCGCCGGAGCAGCGGCGCATCGCGATCATGCTGTCCGCCTACCCGACGAAGCACGCCCGCATCGGCAACGCCGTCGGCCTCGACACGCCGGCCAGCGTCCTCGCGCTGCTGCGCGCCATGCGCGACGCGGGCTACGACATCGGCCCGGACTCCGGCCCCGACGCGATCCCCGGTCTCGCCGAGGACGACTCGGACGCCTTGATCCATGCGCTCATCGCCGCCGGGGGACAGGATCCCGACTGGCTCACCGACGAGGCGTTGGCCGCCAACCCGATCCGTCTTCCGGCGCAGCACTACCGGCCGTGGTTCGACGGCCTCGACGAGGGCCTGCGCGCGCCGATGGTCGAGCACTGGGGGCCCGCACCCGGCGAGCTCTACGTCGACCGGTCGGCGAACCCCGACGGCGACGTCGTCATCGCCGCGAAGACGTTCGGCAACGTCGTGCTGATGGTGCAGCCGCCACGCGGCTTCGGCGAGAACCCGGTCGCGATCTACCACGATCCCGACCTGCCGCCGTCGCACCACTACCTCGCCTGCTACCGCTGGGTCGCCGACCGCGACAACGGGTTCGGAGCCGACGCGATCGTGCACGTCGGCAAGCACGGCAACCTCGAGTGGCTGCCCGGGAAGACCCTCGGCATGTCCGCGGCGTGCGGCACCGACGCGGCCATCGGGGACCTGCCGATGATCTACCCGTTCCTCGTCAACGACCCCGGGGAGGGCACCCAGGCCAAGCGCCGTGCCCACGCGACGCTGGTCGACCACCTGATCCCGCCGATGGCGCGCGCCGAGAGCTACGGGGACATCGCCCGTCTCGAGCAGCTGCTCGACGAGCACGCGAACATCTCCACGCTCGACCCGTCGAAGCTGCCCGCGATCCGTCAGCAGATCTGGACGCTGCTGCAGGCCGCGAAGATGGACTCCGACCTCGGTCTGACCGAGCGCCCGGACGAAGAGGTCTTCGACGACATGCTGCTGCACGTCGACGGCTGGCTGTGCGAGATCAAGGACGTCCAGATCCGCGACGGTCTGCACGTGCTGGGCGCGGCACCCGCCGACGACGTCGAGGTCGATCTCGTGCTGGCGATGCTGCGCGCCCGACAGCTCTGGGGCGGCACCCGCAGCCTGCCGGGGCTGCGCGAGGCGCTGGGTCTGGCCGAGGGTGAGGCGAGCCGCGAGGACACCGATCACGTCGAGACGGTCGCCCGGGAACTGGTCGCCGCCTGCGGAAAGGTCGACTGGTCGCGCGCCGAGGTCGCGACGATCGCCGCCGACCACCCGCCCGCGGTCGCCGAGATCCTCGACTTCGCCGCGGCCGAGGTGGTCCCGCGCCTGCGCCAGACCAGCCAGGAGATCGACCGCGTCCTGCACGCCCTCGACGGCGGGTTCATCCCCGCCGGCCCGAGCGGATCACCGCTGCGCGGCCTGATCAACGTCCTGCCGACCGGCCGGAACTTCTACTCCGTCGACCCCAAGGCCGTTCCGTCGCGGCTGGCCTGGGAGACCGGCCGCGCCATGGCCGACTCGCTGCTGGAGCGCTACCTCGCCGACCACGGCGAGTACCCGCGGTCGGTGGGCCTGTCGGTGTGGGGGACCAGCGCCATGCGGACCTCCGGCGACGACATCGCCGAGGTCCTCGCGCTGATGGGGGTCATGCCGGTGTGGGACGAGGCGTCGCGGCGCGTGCGGGATCTCGAGGTGATCGGGCTCGCCGAACTCGGCCGCCCCCGCGTCGACGTCACCGTGCGCATCTCCGGGTTCTTCCGCGACGCGTTCCCGCACGTGGTGACCATGCTCGACGACGCCGTGCAGCTCGTCGCCGACCTCGACGAGTCCGACGACGACAACTTCGTCGCCGCCCACACCCGCGCGGACGTCGCCGACCACGGCGACACACGCCGGGCGACGACGCGGGTCTTCGGGTCGAAGCCGGGCACCTACGGCGCCGGGCTGCTGCAGCTCATCGACTCCAAGGAATGGCGCACCGACGAGGACATGGCGGCGGTCTACACGGCCTGGGGCGGCTACGCCTACGGGCGGGGCCTCGACGGCGTCGCGGCCGTCGACGACATGCGCTCGGCCTATCGGCGGATCGCGGTGGCGGCGAAGAACACCGACACCCGCGAACACGACATCGCCGACTCCGACGACTACTTCCAGTACCACGGGGGCATGGTCGCCACGGTCCGCGCGCTCACCGGGCGGTCGCCGGAGGCCTACATCGGGGACAGCACGCGTCCGGACACGGTGAAGACCCGGACGCTGTCCGAGGAGACGTCACGCGTCTTCCGAGCACGTGTGGTGAACCCGCGGTGGATCGCGGCGATGCAGCGTCACGGCTACAAGGGCGCGTTCGAGATGGCGGCCACCGTCGACTACCTGTTCGGCTACGACGCGACCACCGACGTCGTCGCCGACTGGATGTACGAGCAGCTCGCCGAGTCCTACGTCTTCGACGAGACCAACCGGGAGTTCCTGCAGAAGTCGAACCCGTGGGCGCTGCACGGGATCGCCGAACGGCTGCTCGAGGCGTCCGGCCGGGAGATGTGGAAGAACCCCGAGCCCGAGACGCTGGGCCGGCTGCAGCAGGTGTTCCTCGAGACCGAGGGCGACATCGAGGGCGGCTGATCCGGCACACGCCGGCTCCCGGGAGAAAATCCGGCGTCCCGGTCGTTGGAGGGTCATGAAGCTCGCAGTGTTCGTCGGATACGTCGCCGTGGAGGTCGCGGCCTTCGTCGGGTTGGTGTACGCCATCGGTTTCTGGTGGACGCTGTTGCTCACCCTCGGCGCGATCGTCCTCGGGTTCGCACTGCTGCGCCGACAGGGAGCGAGGATCTTCGCCGAGATGCGTCTCGCGCAGGCGGACCCCACGGCCGCCGCCCGGTCACTCACCGACGCGGCCCTCCTCGCCTTCGCGACCGTCCTGTTCTTCGTCCCGGGCCTGGTCACCACGGTCGTCGGCATCCTGCTGATGCTGCCGCCGGTGCGTGCTCTCGCCCGACCGGCCGTGGCGGCCGTCGGCGCGCGACGGATGACACGCGTCGTCGACCGGTTCGGCCCGATGACAGGGCGCGGCGTCACCGTGATCGACGGTGAGGTGGTCGACCCGTACCGCCCGAGCACCGGCACCGATCCGTACCGCCTGCGCTGACACGTCGTGCCCCGTCGGCCTTCCGGGGCAGGCAGGGCAGACTGGTCCCTCGTGGGAACGCAACTGTTCGTCGGGGGGCACGTCTACACACCGTCGTCGCCGGACGCCACGGCCATCGCGATCACCGACGGCGTCGTGTCCTGGGTCGGAACCGACGACGTCGGGCGGGCGCTGCACGACGGCGTCGAGACCGAGGACCTGCAGGGCGCCTTCGTCGCCCCGGCCTTCGTCGACTCGCACGTGCACCTGACCTCGACAGGCCTGGCGCTCGAGGGGCTCGACCTCGACGACGCCCGCGACCGGCACGAGTGCCTCGACCGGTTGCGCCGCCACGTCGCGGACACGCCCCCGGGCGACCTCGTGTGGGGTCTCGGGTGGGACTCGTCCCGCTGGGCCGACGACACCCCGCCCTCGACCGACGAGATCGACGCCGTCGTCGGTGACCGGCCCGTCTACCTGGCCCGCATCGACGAGCACTCGGCCGTCGCCTCGTCGGCCCTACGGCTCATCGCCGGCGGCCTCTCCGACGCACAGGGTTTTCACCCGCAGGTGCCGCTGACCGCCGAAGCCCACCACCTCGTCCGTGCCGCGGCACGGGAACTGCTGAGCCCGATCCAGCGCGAACGCGCGCAGCGCCGCGCCCTCGACGACGCACTGGCGCACGGCGTCGTCGCGGTGCACGAGAACGCCGGCCCGGACATCAGCGGCCTCAACGACCTGGCCGCGCTGGCCGCCCTCGACCATCCGGTCGAGGTGCGTCGCTACTGGGGACAGGCCGTGGCCGACGCCGACGACGCCCGCGCACTGCTGCACGCCACCGGCGCCCACGGGCTGGCGGGCGACCTGTTCATCGACGGCGCGATCGGTTCCCACACCGCGTGGCTGTGCGAGCCCTACACCGACGCCCCCGGGCGCAGCGGTGTCTCCTACCTCGACGGCGAGACGGTCCTCGCCCACCTGCGGGCGTGCACCGAGGCCGGGATCCAGGCGGGATTCCACCTCATCGGTGACGCCGCGACCCGATGTCTCGTGGATGCCGTGTCCGCGCTCGTCGACGAGGTCGGCACCGTGGCGGTGGCCCGCTGCGCGCACCGCGTCGAGCACGCCGAGATGGTGGACACCCATGCCGCGGAGACCCTGGCGCGATCGGGCTTCACCGCGAGCATGCAGCCCCTGTTCGACGCCATCTGGGGTGGCCCGGGAGACCTGTACGAACAGCGTCTCGGCGTGCCCCGCGGGACACAGCTCAACGATTTCGCGTCCCTCGCCCGGGCCGGGGTGACCCTGGCCTTCAGCTCCGACTCACCGGTCACCGGCATCGACCCGTGGTCGCAGATCCGCGCGGCCGTGCACCACCACAACCCGGTCAGCGCGGTGTCGCCGCGCGCCGCGTTCGCCGCCTGCACCCGTGGGGGCTGGCGCGCGGCGGGGGAGCGCGACCCGATGCTCGGCACCCTCGTGCCCGGCGCGCCGGCGGACCTCGCGTTCTGGGAGGCGGGCGAGCTCGTCACGGCCGGGTCGTCGGAGTCGGTACAGCGATGGTCGACCGATCCGCGCTCGCGGACACCGGCCCTGCCCGACGTGACCCCCGGCGTCGACCTGCCGACCTGCCGACGCGTGCTGCGCGGTGGTGCGGAGATCTACCGACGGCCGGGGTCGTGACCGCGACGACCACGCGCGCTCCGGAGCCGGCTCCGGCACGGTCGCGGCGACCCGCGGCCGGACTCCTCCTCCGCGTCGGGGCATCGGCGGCCGGCGGGTTCGCCATGTGGGGCGCCTTCCCTCCGCGCAACCTGTGGTGGCTCGCCGTCCTCGGCCTCGCTCTCCTCTACGCGGCGCTGGCGGTGGGTCGCCCCCGCGCCCGCGTGGGCGCGCTCTGCGGCCTCGTGTTCGGGCTCTGCTTCTGGCTTCCCCTGCTGCCGTGGATCGGCGTGTACGTGGGGCCGCTGCCGTGGATCGCGCTCGCGGTCGCGTTGTCCCTGTACGGGGCGGCGTTCGGTGCGATCGCGGCCGTGACCATGCGCCTGCCCGCCGCACCCGTCTGGTTCGCGGTGTGCTGGATCGCCGTCGAGTGGGCCCGCTCCTCGTTCCCGTTCGGTGGGTTCCCCTGGGGTGCCACCGCGTTCGGTCAGGTGGGCAGTCCGCTGCTGCCCGTCGCGGCGCTCGGTGGCGTGCCGCTGCTCGGACTCGCGGTCGCGCTCACCGCCGCGGGAGCGGCCGAGATCGTGCGTCTCGCCGCCCGTGGCGCAGGCTCGTGGTCGGCGCGGATGCGTCCGGTCGCCGTCGCCGCGATCTGTCTCCTCGCCGGTCCGGTCGTCGCCGCCGTGATGTGGCCGTCGGTGCACGATGCGGACCGCCCCGGCCCGGCATCGTCGCGGATCACCGTCGCCGCCGTGCAGGGAAACGTCCCCCGCCTCGGCCTCGACTTCGCGTCCCAACGCCGCGCCGTCCTCGACAACCACGTCCGCGAGACCCTGCGACTGGCCGACGCGATCCGCGCCGGCCGCGTCGCTCGGCCCGACGTCGTCCTGTGGCCGGAGAACGCGTCCGACATCGACCCCCTGGAGAACGACGACGCGGCCACCGAGATCACCGCGGCGTCGCAGGCGGTGGCGGCGCCGATCCTCGTCGGGACCCTCATCCTCAACGCCGACGGGCGGCCGACGAACACCGTGCTCGTCTGGGACGGTGACCGGGGACCGGTCGGACGCTATGACAAGCACATCGTGCAACCGTTCGGCGAATACCTGCCGTGGCGGTCCTTCTTCCGCCACTTCTCGTCCTACGCCGACCAGGCGGGCAACTTCCGTCCCGGCACCGGGCCCTCGGTGCTCCAGGTGCCGGTCGACGGGCGGGAGCAGCCGGTGCCGATCGGCGTGTCGACATGCTGGGAGATCGCGTTCGACCGCTCGCCGCGCACCGCGGTCGACGAGGGAGCGCAGCTCCTCTACGTGCCCACGAACAACGCGACCTTCGGCCGCACCCAGATGACCTACCAGCAGTTGGCGATGTCGCAGGTCCGCGCGGTCGAGACCGGCCGCAGCGTGGTGGTGGCCGCGACCACCGGTGTCAGCGCCGTCGTCGCCCCCGACGGCCATCTGCAGCAGCGGTCGGGGTTCTTCACCCCGGCGGTGCTCACGGCCGATCTCACGCTCCGGACCGACACCACACCGGCCGTCCGGTTGGGGGTCGGACCACAGGCGGTGATCGTCGTGATCGCGGTCGCAGGGTTTTTGGTCGCGCTCGCCCGTCGTACTAGGTTGAGGAAACGTTTGCGCAGGGACCCCCGCGCCGACGGTGACAGCCCTGACCTCACCGCCGAGGAGATCGATGACACCCCGCACCCCTGACGCGTCGGAGTCGGTCGACCCGACCGCATCGGCCGGGGCGTCCGCGACGGTCGGGCCCGACGGATCCGGCGCGCTGGTCATCATCCCGACCTACAACGAGCGCGAGAACCTGCCGCTCATCGTCGACCGGCTCCACGGCGCGCTCGCCGGAGCGCACGTCCTCGTCGTCGACGACGGCAGCCCCGACGGCACCGGCGACCTCGCCGACTCCCTGGCCGCCCGGGACGCCGACGGGCGTCCCGGCTCGCGCATCCACGTCCTGCATCGCGCCGAGAAGAGCGGGCTCGGGGGCGCCTACATCGCCGGTTTCGCATGGGGTCTCGAGCGCGACTACAGGGTTCTCGTCGAGATGGACGCCGACGGCAGCCACGCCCCGGAGCAGCTGCACCGTCTGCTCGGGAAGATCAACGACGGCAGCGATCTGGTCATCGGGTCTCGATACGTGCCCGGCGGGTCACTGGTGAACTGGCCCCGGCGTCGCAAGTGGCTGTCGCAGGGCGCCAACACCTACTCGCGGCTCGCGCTCGGGGTGGAGGTGCGCGACATCACCGCCGGATATCGCGCGTACCGCCGCGAGGTCCTGCAGAAGATCGACCTCGACTCGGTCGACTCGCACGGCTACTGCTTCCAGATCGACCTCGCGTGGCGTGCCATCCAGGCGGGCTTCCGTGTCGCGGAGGTGCCGATCACCTTCACCGAGCGTCAGATCGGCGAGTCGAAGATGAGCGGCGACGTGATCGGTGAGGCCTTCCTGAAGGTCCTCGAGTGGGGCATGGCGCACCGCGTGGAGAAGTTCCGCCGCCGGTCACGCTGACCGCCCCACCCCCTGTACACACACAACGGGCCCCGGCACATGCCGGGGCCCGTCGTGTGTCGTGCTGTGGTCAGCCGGCGGAGACGCCGCGTCGACGCTGCTTGAGGAGTTCGAGCCGCTCGTTGAGCAGTTCCTCCAGCTCGGCTTCGCTGCGCCGCTCGAGGAGCATGTCCCAGTGGGTGCGCGGGGGCTTCACCTTCTTCTCCTCGGGCTCGGCGCCCTCGAGGATGGTGCCCTCCATGCCGTTCTTGCACGGCCACGTCGAGGGGATCTCGGCGTCGTCCGCGAACGGGACGTCGAAGATCTCCCCGTTGTCGGTGCGGTACTGCACGATGCGCCGGGGCGCGAGGTCGTGGTCGCGGTCGGTCTCGTAACTCACGGCGCCGAGTCGGCTGCCGCGGAGAACTCGATCTGCCATGGTCGATTCCTTCCTGCGAGGTGCTCGTGATGGTGTCCGACAGGTGGGGCGCTCGGCGCCCTCCACCCGACTCACCGGGAGTCGTCTGGTCGGACACGGCTGTCACAGAGCAGAACAGGGACATACTACGCGTCCCGGGGCTCGCGTCCCACCCGACCGGCGCGGCGTATCGTGCGCCGCGTGGAGACGACCCGACGCCGACCGCAGGCCTGCGGCTGGTGTGGACAACCCGTCCCGGACTCCGGTGTCGGACGTCGCCGCCGCTACTGCAAGCAGTCCTGTCGGCAGCGCGCCTACGAGCAGCGGTCGGTCACGCAGGGCACCTCCGTCCCCGACGACGCGGTGATCCTCAGCCGCGGCGAGGTGGACGCGCTCGTCGACCGGCTGTTCACCCTGCGGTGTGCGGCGGAGGACGTCGCGACCGCGGTCGCCGAGTCGGCACCGCACGACGAGCTGGCCGACCTGTGCCGGGAGCTGCTCGACCGCGCCGCCGAGGCCGAACGGCTGCGTTGATCGGTGCCTCGCGGGCGCAGGGTCAGAGGAAGCGCTCGACCTGCTTCTTTGCCTCACCGGGGTGGCGCGCCTGGATGCCGTCGCCGATCGCCTGCAGCGACCACCCCGACGCCGTCCGCGACACCTTCGCCATGACCATCCCGGTGAACGGCATCCCGCCCGCGAGCGTGTACCGCGCGAGTTCGTGACCGGTGGTGTCGTCGACGAGGCGACAGAAGGCGTTGTCCACCTGCTCGAAGGTGTGACCCTGGTAGGACGTCACGACGAACAGCACCTGGGTGACCGCGGGCGGGACACGCGTGAGGTCGACGTCGATGACCTCGTCGTCGCCCTCACCCTCGCCGGTGAGGTTGTCGCCGTGGTGCCGGATCGACCCGTCCTTGCTGACCAGCTGCCCGTAGTAGGCGAGGTCGCCCAGACGGGAGCCCGCGTACATCATCGCCGACGCGTCGAGATCGATGTTCGCGCCGCGTCCGCCGCCGAACAGCCCCCGCTTGGTGACGACGGGATCCCATCCGAGGCCCATCCGGATGCGGGTGAGCGCGACACCGCCGTCCTTCTTCAGGGACACGGTCTGCCCCTTGGTCAGGCTGACCGGCCGATCCTTGCTGAGGCTGACCTCGCCGGTCGAGGCCGTCGGCCAGGGCTGCGACCCCCCGGTCGGAGCGGGCGGACCGGCGGGCGGCGTGGGGGCGGCAGGTGGCGGGGCAGCAGGCGGGGTGGGCGCAGCGGGAGGCGGCGCAGCGGCGGACGGCGGGGCGGGTGCGTCGTCCACGGACACGCCGTGATCGGTGACGAGTGCCGCGAACCCTCCCGCGTACCCCTGGCCGACCGCGCGGACCTTCCATCCGTCACCGCGCCGGTAGACCTCGGCGGCGATCACGATCGACTCCGTCGTCAGGCCGTCGATCCGGTACTCGTAGGTCTCGGACCCCGAGACGACGCGCGTGACGGGCGCCGAGACCGCGCCGAAGGTGCCGGAGTCCAGGGTGATGACCGCGCGGATCTGGTCGATGTCGGCCGGGACGGCCGCGAGGTCGATCCGTAACGTCCCGCCCGCGCCGGGCACCAGGGTGACCCCGGGCGCCGACGGCTGGTTGTAGAACACGAAGTCCGCGTCGGTCCGGACCTTCCCGTTCGCGGTCACCATCAGCGCCGACAGGTCGGCCGAGGCGGCCACCTGCGCCGTCACCTCGACGCTGCTCGACGGCAGCGGTCCGTTCTGTCCCTTGATCAACGCGGTCGTCATGGGTTCCGTTCTCGGTCGGCGGCAGGTCGAACGTCGGGTCCGGTGCCCCCCGCCCAGCGGAGCAGGGCGGCCACGACCTCCTCGGAGGCCGCGACACCGGATGCACTCGAAACGGACAACGTCGGATGGTGCCACGAGAGTTCCTCGAGCTCGCCGTGTCGCGGTCGGATGGACCGGTGCGCGTGTTCCAACACGGGACGGTCGAGGGCACCGTCGCCGGCCGCGAACACCCGGTCGGCCGGGACACCGGCGCGCGCGGCGACCTCCGCCACCGCAGACCACTTGGTCACCGCGTCGGGCATCAGGTACACCTTGCGGCCCTGCCGCGAGACGTTCCACCCGTCGGCCTCGGCCCACACCCGCCACCGCTCGACCAGGTCGTCGGGGGCCGCTGCGGGGTCGATCACCGCGTAACAGAAGAGCTCGTCGGCCACGCGCGCCGCACGCAGCCACACCGGGTCGCCGTCGGCGACAACCCGCGCGTACACCGACGGGACGGGCATCGCAGTGGACACAGCGGCGTCGATCTGCTTGCGCCACACCGGGTCCGGTTCGCCGTCGACGAGGATCTCGCCTCCGTTGGCCGCGACGGCGAACGCCCGAGGCCGCCCCGGGAATCGGACCCTCCGGTACTGCTCGACCGTGCGTGTCGTCACCGGGACCACCAGGGCGCGTGCGTCGAGCTCGTCGAGCAGATCGACGGTGGTGGGGCTCATGTACGACAGCGGACGGTCGTCGAGGTGTTCGACGCAGCGCAGTCCGTCCACCCCGGCACCGGCCGACGCGGCCGAGAAGATCAGAGTGCGGTCGAGATCGACGGCGGCGAGTGCGCTGTTCACCGATCGGCCTCCCTGATCAGGCCGACGCAGGCGTAGGCGAGTGCCGGGTCGGTCTCGACGGGCACGCCGCGAGCCGCCGCGAGGGCGAGGATGTGGCGGAGTGCGGGGTCCTCGGGGTCGCGGACGAGGACCCGCCACGGGACCCGTCGCAGGAGCACCCGCGTCGTCTCGCCGACCCCGGGCTTGACGAAGTTCACCGAGGAGATGCCGAAGGCGGCGCGAATACGCTCCACCGACGCCCAGCCGCGGAAGTCCGGGGTGCGGTCGGACGCGCGGATCGTCGCGACCCGCTCGTCGGCGTCGTCGGTGACCGCGGGGAAGCGCGCCGAGACCGTGTCGAGCAGATGGTTCGACACGTCGTCCGCGGCGAGGTCGCGGTAGAACTTCGCGCCGTGGAACTGCCCCGGCGCGAGCAGCCTGTCGTTGAGCACCGTCCGGGACACGAGCCCGGAGACGGTCGAGTTCAGGCAGGCCGAGGCGATGAGGAAGTCGTCGCGCGTGCCGAAAGTCCGCACGCAGTGACCGGGGTCGGCGAGGACGGCGAGGTCCGGGTCGCACCGGGGCCCGCCCGTGCGGGCGAGGTCGTCCAGAGCATCCGCCAGCTCGCGCGTGATCGCGCCCTTGCCGGTCCACCCGTCGACGAACACGATGTCGGACGGCGGGTGGTGGTCGGCGAGCCAGCCGACGGCAGCGGCGTCGATGCCGCGATCACGGACGATGGACACCGCGAGGTGCGGCAGATCGAGGCCGTGCCGGTGGCGGGCCCATCGGCGCATGAGGATGCCGATCGGGGTGCCGGCCCGCGCCAGCGACGCGAGCACGATGTCGGTGCCGCGTTCGGCGAGGAGGAGGTCGGTGACCGTGGCGACCGCCGTGGCGAGCACCCCAGCCGTCTCCTGCAGCACCTGCTCGAACAGGTCCCGATAGGCCGCGTCGGGCTGGAACTCGTGCGGCAGCGACTCGGCGTAATGGGCCGTCCCCGCCTGGATCGCCGCCTCCCGATCGGCGATGTCGGCCTCGAGGTCGACATGTGACAGGTCGGTCAGCAGCCACCCCACCTCGTCGGGGGCGTAGCTGCCGAAGTCCGGTCCGCGGAGCGGTTCCTGGGTCACGCGGACACCCTGCCGGAGTCCACGCGTGCCCGCGCCAGGGCGTCGAACGAGGTCCCGCCCGCGACGACGACGAGGAGGTCGCGTCCACCCGCGGTGAGCACGTCTGCCACACCACCCGGTGCGGCGAGCGCCGCGGTGTCGGCGGGTGGGTCGACCACGAGCACCCGCTGGGTCGCGGGGTCGTCGGCGGCGGCGTTGTACAGATGCCGGGTGCCGTGGACGCCTGCCGCCGACTCGGGTTCGGGTGCGGTGAAGGCGAATCCGCTGCGCAGCGGGTACCCGGAGTGGGTGCTGACGTAGGCGGGGGAGCGGGTGGTGGTCTGCGAGGTCACCGACCGGCCGCGGTCCTCCAGCGCCGCGCCGATCCGCAGGGGCAGGTACATGAACTCCTCGTGGCCGAGCACCAGGACGGGGCGACGGGGGTCCAGGCGCTCGGCGATCGCGTCGACGACGGGGACGAGTGCGTCGTCGAACGCCGCGGTCTCGCTCGCGAGCATGCCGTGTCGCCCGCTGTCCGGGACCTCGGCGGGCCAGTCGATGCATGTTCGCGTCACCGTTCCCGCCGGGCCCGTCGTGTCCGGGGCCAACGGGTCGGGGAGTGCGGCGACCCGGTCGACGAGATCGGGCGGGACCACGGCCGATCCGGTGGCGAGGGCGACGAAGTCGACGGCCACCCCGGCCTCCCGGGCCATCGCGGCGCAGCGCTCACGATCGGTCTCGGTGCGCAGGTCGACCAGGGCCGCGACCACCCACGACGACGCCCGCACGGTCGGCTGCAGGGCGGCGATCGCCGCTATCGCCGTTGCGCCGGTGGAGATCTCGTCGTCGACGAGCACACACGGGACACTGGGCGGGATCAGATCCCGGGACGTCGGTTGCACGAGGTGGTCGGTGGCGTGCGAGTGCCCCTCGACGAACCGGGCGGTGGTGGGCACCGCCGGGACCGCACGACGCGTGGACTGCAGGTGGACCTGCGCGTGCAGGCGACGGGCGACACAGTGACCGAGACCGGTCGCGGTCTCGGCGAACCCGAAGACGGTCATCGGTCCGTGTGCGTCCACGACCGTCGCGACGTGGTCGGCCAACGCCTCGGCCGCGCCGATGATCCGTGACGGCGCGACCGGGATGTGCTTGCCCAGCACCGTCGACACCCACAGGTGGGCCCGACGCGGGTTGCGGCGCAGACCGGGCCGAACCAGCTCGTCGACAGACCATCCCGCCACCCCGGCGCGGGGTGTGATGCGCAGTCCTCCTGTGGGATCCAGTGCCGACGCGTCGGTCACCGGTCGACCACTGCGGTCAGCACCTCGATGATGCCGACCTCCGGGCGCGTCACGCCGAACGCCTCGGCGCGCAGCAGGGTGCGGATCGCCCAGTTCCGGTGCGGGCGGCGCTCGTTCATCTTGTTGCGATAGCTCGAGGCCAGGACACCGCCCTCGGTGTCCGCGTCGCGGGTCCCGACCCCTGCCGCGTCCCGGTCCTCGTCGCGGCCCAGTACGGCGAGCGCGTCGACGTACTCCTCGTGGGTGACGGTGCTGGTGGCGTTGACGACGTTGACGTGTGTGGGATGGATGACGGTCTTGCCGAGGAGGCCGTTGGCGCGGTCGAGGACGATCTCGCGGAGCATCCCGTCGAGGTCGCGGCTGACGAGGTGTCGTCGGAACCGCACCGCGTCGAGCTCCTCGAACGGCGTGTTGCGCAGCAACGGCCGGAACATGCGCTCGTGGGCGTTGTAGTACTCCCACACCGGTCCGGTGATGGTGAAGCCCGTGCCGTCGTGGCGACCCAGTCGGGTCACGACGGCGGCGATCACCGACGCGACCGGGTGCACGTCGTAGATGGTGAGGTCGGGGTCGCGGCGGATGCCGAACGTGCCGCTCAGGTCGGTCGCCCCGATGCGTACGGCCAGCACACGCTCGCGGTGCGCGGCGAGGATGTCGGCGATGCCGGCGAGTTCATCGGCCCGGGTGTCGGGGTGCACGACCCGCGGTGACTCGATGATCGGCATCGCGTACAGCGGACCGTGCGGGGTCGGGGTCGCGGCGGCGATCCGTGCGAGGTGGTCGGCGCCGTCGGCGGTCCCGAACTTCGGCAGCGCGAACCCGGAGAGTGCGACGGCACCGCGGCCGACACGCTCGAGCACCGTGTCGATCTGTGGTCCCGATCGGGTGCGGACGAAGGTCATCGGCGCCCCGTCGACGCCGGCGAGGTCGTCGAGGGTGGCGACGACGGCGGCGAGGCCGGCGCCGACCTCGTCGTCGGGGACCGCGTCCTCGAGGTCGAGGACGACCGAGGTCGCACCCGCCTGCCCGGCGCGCAGCACGGACGCGGTGAGGTCGGGACGGACGGACGGGATGTACAGCGTCGCGCCGAGCGCCGCGGCCACCTGGTCGCGGGACCCGTCGAGCGGTATCGGCCGCGGCAACCGGTGGAACAGGCGGTCGCACTGCTCCCCGGTGAGGTTGGGGAAGTGGGTCACCGACCGCCCGAGCGCGGCGTGCGAGCCGGTCATCGTGCACCGGACTTCATCTTGCCGACCACGTCGGCGACGAACTCCGACACGGAGTCCAGTTCGCGGACATAGGCGAGGTAGTCGGGATGACGACCGGTCAGACCCTCGGCGGCGCGGTCGACCCGACGCGCGGCGGCGTCGATCACCGAACCCCAGCGGGCCACGAGTCCGCGGTCCACCGCGAGGAGTTGCGCGTCGCGGATGGCGAACCGCGTCCGGCGTTCCACGGCACCGGGATCGTCACGGACCGACCGCAGCAGGTCGAGCCGGTCGGTGACGCCGTCGACGAGCCCCTCCGCACGGGCGAGGTCGTCACGTGCCGCCGCGATCTCCCGCGCGGCGGCCTCGGGATCGGAGTCGGCGGCACCGGCCGCGGCCCGGATGTGCTCGTCCGCGCGGTCCACGGCCTCCCGGCCCCGGCGGTCGTCGCCGACGACGTCCTCGGAGCACGCGGCCGAGAACTCCCGCAGCAGAGCGGAATACGCGTCGGGCAGTCGCTCGGCGCGGGTGGCCACCGCCGAGCGTCGGGTGCGGACCGACGCGAGCGCACGGGTGACCTCGGCGGTGCGTCCCGGTGCGCGCTCGATCGCGCGGCGCAGCGCCTCGGTCGTCGCGACGAGCCGCTCGGTCGCCCGCGCGACGTCACCCGGTCGGCCCTGCGTGCGGGCCTGACCGACGGCGTCGCGCGCGGCCTCGGTGTCGCGCACCGCGGCACGGACCGAGGCGTATGCCTGCGCGGCGGGCGGTAGTCCGCCGACCCCGGCCAGCGCCTGGTCGGCGGCCTGGATCGCCTGTGTCGCCCGGGTCGGCAGCGCCGCCGCGGCCGACCGCGCATGCTCGACCGACGTCGCGTGCCGCTCGTAGAAGGTGTCGAGACGCGTGGCCCTGTCGTGCAGCGCCGCGGTGCAGCGCTGCAGGTCAGCCACCGTGGGCGCGGGCCCCGGGGCCGTCGGATCCGGATCGGCGGAGAGGCGCAGGTAGTCGTCGATCGTGGCGTACACCTCGTCGCGCAGCGGGCCGAACGCGGTGACCATGTCCGGGTGGAGGCCGAGGTCGCGGGCAGCGTCGACTCCGTCGTCGATCACCGACAGTCGGCGGTCGAGATCGAGGAAGGCGCGGACCATCTCGGCGCGGGCGGTCTCCACCGGACCGTCGGAGGGGCCGGCGGTGCGTGCATCACGCCGGAACCACCCACTGACCACGCCGCGATCGTACTGGTGCACGTGACCGGCGTGTCCGGCTCGGGCCGCCACATCCGTCCTTCGGGGGATGACCGGGATGTCGGGTCCCCGCGTACCGTGGTGCCCACGAACGGGGTGGGTGGCCACCGCGCACCCCGACGCAGCACGACCCCGCCCCGGGGAGGTCCCGGCCGGCGAGAAAGGACCGACATGGGCGTCAGTTTGAGCAAAGGCGGCAACGTCTCCCTCACCAAGGAGGCACCGAACATGACCGCGGTGTCGGTGGGGCTCGGATGGGACATCCGCACCACCACCGGGACCGATTTCGACCTCGACGCGAGCGCCATCGCCGTCGGCACCGACAAGAAGGTGTTGTCGGACAAGCACTTCGTCTTCTTCAACAACCTGACGTCGCCCGACGGCTCCATCGAGCACACCGGCGACAACCTGACCGGTGAGGGCGAGGGCGACGACGAGGTCATCAAGGTGAACCTGGCGGCCGTGCCGCCGGAGGTCGACTCGATCGTCTTCCCCGTCTCGATCTACGACGCCGACTCGCGGTCGCAGTCGTTCGGTCAGGTCCGCAACGCGTTCATCCGCGTCGTCGACCAGTCGAACAGCAACGAGATCGCCCGCTACGACCTGTCGGAGGACGCGTCGACCGAGACCGCCATGGTCTTCGGCGAGCTCTACCGCAGCGGGTCGGAGTGGAAGTTCCGCGCCGTCGGTCAGGGGTACGCCTCCGGATTGGCGGGCATCGCCCGCGACTACGGTGTGAACGTCTGACGACCAGCACCACCCATCTCGTCGGCACAGCCCGGGGAGACGCCACCGCCGGCGTCCCCCGGGCTGTGCCGCGCCATCGGAAAGGCTCCCACCCGTGGTAGTCCGCATCTTCGGGATCTCGGTCGCCGTGTCGATCGTGTCCCTCGTCGTGGCGTTCCTCTACGGCAGCTGGGAGGCGGTCGCGCTCTGCGCCATCCTCGGTGTGCTGGAGGTGTCGCTCTCCTTCGACAACGCGGTCATCAACGCGACCGTGCTGGAACGGATGAGTGAGTTCTGGCAGAAGATCTTCCTCACCGTCGGCATCCTCATCGCCGTCTTCGGCATGCGGCTGCTGTTCCCGCTCGTGATCGTCTGGATCACCGCGGGACTCAACCCGGTCCGCGCGTTCGATCTGGCCATGAACCCGCCGGCGGAGGGCTCGGGCCAGGAGTCCTACGAGCAGATCCTCACCGACGCCCACCCGCAGATCGCGGCGTTCGGCGGCATGTTCCTGTTCATGCTGTTCCTCAACTTCATCCTGTCCGAGCGCGAGACGACCTGGCTCGACTGGCTGGAGAAGCCCCTCGCGGCGATCGGCCGTCTCGACCAGCTCGCCGTCGTCATCGCGGGCGGCACCCTCGTGCTCGTCGCGGAGTTCCTCGCCGACGACACCCACCGCGCGACGATCCTCATCTCGGGGACGCTCGGCATGATCACCTACATCACCGTCGACGGACTGGGCTCGCTGTTCCACACCGAACAGATCGGTGATGCCGACGGGGAGGAGGTCGCGGGCGGCTCGAGCGCACGCGGTCCGTCGGCCGCGGTGAAGGCGACCGGCAAGGCGGCGTTCTTCCTCTTCCTGTACCTCGAGGTCCTCGACGCGTCGTTCTCCTTCGACGGCGTCATCGGCGCCTTCGCCATCACCGCCGATCCGATCATCATCGCCCTGGGCCTGGGGTTCATCGGCGCGATGTTCGTCCGGTCGATCACGATCTACCTGGTGCGCACCGGGACGCTCGCCGAGTACCGCTACCTCGAACACGGCGCGCACTGGGCCATCGGCGCGCTGGCGGTCATCCTGTTCGTCTCGATCGAGTACCACATCAACGAGGTCATCACCGGCCTCGTGGGCGTCGCGTTCATCGGCGCCGCTCTCCTCAGCAGCATCGCCGCCAACCGCCGCGAGAACGCCGCGGAGCCCACACCCGACCGCACGCCGGTCGGCTGACACCACAGCGAGGAGACCCCACGATGGACCTGCTCCGATGGAGTCGACGGCCGGCCGAGGGGGTCGCGGCGACCACCTCGCACGCCCCGGTGATCCGCGGCCTGCTCGCGCGCGCCACGACACCACTCCTCCCCGACGACTACCTGCACCTGCTCAACCCGCTCTGGTCGGCGCGGGAACTGCGCGGCCGGGTGGTCTCTGTGCGCAAGGAGACCGCCGACTCGGCGACCGTCGAGATCGAGACCGGCTGGGGCTTCTCCCACGACTACCGGGCCGGACAGTACGTCGGGATCGGTGTGCAGATCGGCGGCCGGTGGCACTGGCGGTCGTACTCGCTCACCTCGATCGGCGCGGCGCGGCACAAAAGGATCACCGTCACCGTGAAGGCCAACCCGGACGGGTTCCTGTCGACGCACCTCGTCGACGGGCTCGCACCGGGCACGGTCATCCGCCTCGCACCGCCGCGCGGCGACTTCGTCCTGCCCAGTCCGCCGCCGGCGCGGCTGCTGTTCATCACCGCCGGCAGCGGGATCACCCCGGTGATGGCGATGCTGCGGAGCCTGCGCGACCACGGGACCCTGCCCGACGTCGTCCACGTCCACTCCGCACCCACCCGCGACGACGTCATCTTCGCCGACGAGCTGGCCGAACTCGCGCAGACGGCCGACTCGTACACACTGCACCTGCAGCTCACCCGCGAGATGGGCAAGGTCGACCTCGGCGCCCTCGACTCCGTCGTGCCCGACTGGCGCGAGCGGTCGACGTGGGCGTGCGGTCCGGTGCGCATGCTCGACGACGTGGAGCAGGTGTTCGCCGGGGCGGGAGTCGCCGAGAACCTGCACATCGAGCGCTTCGCCATCGACCGCGGCGACGTCCGCGGCGAGGGCGGAACCCTCACCTTCACCCGATCGGACAGGTCGATCGAGGTCGACGGCGCCACGACGATCCTCGAGGCCGGTGAATCCCTCGGTGTGTCACTGCCGTTCGGATGCCGGATGGGTATCTGCCAGACATGTGTCGTGCCCCTTATATCGGGCCACACCCGAGACCTGCGGTCGGGGGAGGAGCACCGCGAGGGCGAGCGCGTCCAGACGTGCGTCTCGACGGTCTCGGGCGCGTGCACCATCGACCTGTGAGGCGGTCTCGGCGATGAGCGACGACGTGTCCCGGACGCCTGAGGACGACGCCCGTGACCGCGAGCAGGAAGCGCGTGAACGCGAGCGGGAAGCGCGCGAGCGAGCGCGTCGCGCCGGGAAGGCCATCGCGACCGGCCTGGTCCGAGCGAAGGACTGGGCGTCGCGGATGAACCACACCGAGACCGTCATCCGGGCGGCGCGGTCGGCGCGCACGCGGGCGCCGGGAGACCTGCCGGTGATGGACTTCTCCGCACCCGCCATGCGCTACAGCGACCGTCTGGCGCGACTGATCGGCGGTGGCGACGAGCCCACCGCGATGCGTGAACTCGGGCTGACCGCGGTGCAGATGTGGCAGACCCTCGGCGGTCGGCGCCAGGTCGACGACGACCCGCGACCGGTCACCATCCTCTTCACCGATCTCGTGAACTTCTCCACCTGGGCCCTCGACGCCGGCGACGACAAGGTGCTCGACCTCGTACGGAAGGTGAACGCTGCCACCACCGAGGTGGTGCGTAACCGGGGTGGCCGCGTCGTGAAGTCGCTCGGCGACGGCGTCATGGCCGTCTTCCTCGACGGTGCCGACGCCATCGAGGCGGCCCACGAGGCCGGACTGGCCGTCAGCGCGATCACCGTCGACGGATACCGCCCCGCGCTGCGCGCCGGACTGCACACCGGCACACCGCGTCGCGACGGGGACGACTACCTCGGCGTGGACGTGAACATCGCTGCCCGGGTCGCCGACGCCGCGGGCGCGGGTGAGGTACTCGCCACGAGCGCCACCCTGGACGCGACCGACGCCGACAAGTACGTCCGGCGACGTCGACGGTTCCGCGCCAAGGGGACACCGAGCGACCTCGTGGTCTATGCGGTGGTCCCTCGCTACGAATGAGTCGCCGTCACTGCGGCTCTCACCCGAGGATGCCTGCGCGCTCGTCGAGCCGGTAGGTGTACAGCGCGACACCACCGCAGATCACGGTGGCCACCAACAGCATCTGGCCACCGGTGATGACGAGGCTGACGATCCCGCCCAGCACACCGCCGACGACGAACGCCAGCCACAGGAGGAAGTAGCCGTTCCACTCCTTCGCCTGACCGCCGCTGATGTGTCGCTCGATGCCCTGCCCGAGCTTCACCAGGGTGCCGGTCACGTAGCTCAGGGGGACGGACACCTCGCCCTTCTTGTCATCGCAGAACGACGTGTTCAACGCACCGATCCCGAACGCCACGAACAGGATCGGGATGAAGGTGACCGCCGGGGCGTCGAAGCCGGCGGTGACGAAGTCCACGCCTGTCGCGATGGCGAGGCTGATGGTCGTGAGCATCGTCGCGCCGTGCGGGTGGTTCACCCACAGGTGTCGCCGCAGCAGTGACGCGACCACGACACCGGCGACGAACGTGACGGTGATGAGGATCGCGGCCGTCGCCATGGCCGGTCGTCCCACGAGATAGCCGAGGGCGGCGCGCTCGGCGTTTCCTGTCATGAAGGTCACGAAGTAGCCGGTGGTCTGGATGAACGCCGCCGCTCCCACCAGGCCCGCCATGGCGGCGAGCACCCACGAGACCACTGCTTCTGGATCCCCGATCGGTTTCATGCCTTCCAAGGCTAGCCACGCATGCCGCATTTCACCGTTTCGCCCGTGTTACACATCGTCTTCTCAGGAATGAGTTGTGCCACATCACCATCGACGGTCCGACAGTTGTGGCGGTGTTGCGATCCCGGCCACCTGACGGACATCTGACGGCGGCGGGAGGGCGCCACACTGCGGACGTGCGCATCGTGCAGGTCGCCAACTTCTACGGGCCGCGGTCGGGCGGGCTGCGCACCGCCGTCGACCAGCTCGGCCACGGCTACGTGCAACGGGGACATCAGGTCTCGCTCGTCGTGCCGGGGCACCGCGCCGACGAGGAGATGCTCCCGTCCGGGGTGCACCGGATCACCGTCGCCGCACCGTCCATCCCGTGGACGGGCGGGTACCGGGTCGCCGACCCGCGTCGGGTGACCGACATCCTGCGCGGCCTGGCGCCCGACGCACTCGAGGTCTCCGACCGGCTCACGCTGCGTGGGCTCGGTCCCTGGGCCCGACGTCGGGGCGCCGTGGCGGTGATGATCTCGCACGAGCGTCTCGATCGGCTTCTCGCGCAGGCGATGCCGCGTGCCTGGGCGCGTGCCGCCGCGGACGTCGCGAACGCACGGTCCGCCGCGGGACACGACGCGGTGGTGTGCACCACGGAGTTCGCCCGCGCCGAGTTCGATCGCATCGGGGCCCGCAACGTCTACCGCGTCCCGCTCGGCGTCGACCTCGACCTCTTCCATCCCCGGCGACGTGACTCCGCGGGCGGCGGGCGGTGGCGCGACGGCGGGGGACAGCTCCTGGTGCACTGCGGGCGGTTGTCGGTGGAGAAGCACGTCGAGCGCAGCATCGACGCCTGCGCCGGTCTTTTGGAGGCCGGTGTGGCGGCGCGCCTGGTGATCGCCGGTGACGGTCCGCGCCGCCCCGCCCTGGTCCGTCGGGCCGCAGGACTGCCGGTCGAGTTCACCGGGTTCCTGCAGACCCGCGACGAGGTGGCGGACCTCCTCGCCGCCGCCGACGTGGCCATGGCACCGGGTCCGCACGAGACGTTCTGCCTCTCGGCGCTGGAGTCGTTGGCCGCGGGCACACCCGTGGTCGCCTCCCGGACCTCCGCGGTCGCCGAGATCGTCACCGCCGACTGCGGGGCGATCACCCCGAACACCGCAGCGGCGTTCACAGCAGGGGTGCGCACCGTTCTCGACCTCGCCGACGCCCGGGCCCGGGCACGCGAGCGCGCCGAGACGTTCGGCTGGCCGGCGACGGTCGAGAAGATGCTGCGGGTGCTCAGCGCGTGAGCGTCACTTCTGCAACGTGAACTGCATGACGTCGATGTAACCGTTGCGGAAGTAGTCGGCGCAGCCGGTGAGGTACTTCATGTAGGTGTCGAATACGTCGCGGTTCGCGATCCGGACCGCGTCGTCCTCACGCTCCTTCAGCGACGCGGCCCACGTGTCGAGGGTGCGCGCGTAGTGCTGCTGCAACGGTTGGATGCGCTCCACGGTGAACCCGACGCGGGTGCTCTCCCGCTCGACGTCGTGCGGCTCGGGCAACTGCCCGCCGGGGAAGATCTCGTTGGCGATGAACCGCGCGAAGGCCAGGACGTCGCGGGTGATCGGCAGGCCCTTCTCGCGGATCACGTGGCGGTTGAACGCGACGATCGTGTGCAGGAGCATCACGCCGTCGTCGGGCAGGATGCCGTAGGTCTTCTCGAAGAACGCCGGGTAGCGCTCGGCGCGGAAGTGCTCGAACGCGCCGATGCTGACGATGCGGTCGACGGGCTCGTCGAACTCCTCCCACCCCTGCAGACGGACCTCGGCGGTGCGGCCGGCGGGGGTGGCCGCGGCCAGCGACTCGTTGACGAGCTCGTACTGGTTCTTGCTCAACGTCAGTCCGATGACGTCGACGTCGTAGCGCTCCATCGCCCGCTTGATGGTGGTGCCCCATCCGCAGCCGATGTCGAGCAGACGCATGCCCGGTTCCAGGCCGAGCTTGCCTAGGGAGAGGTCGATCTTGGCGTACTGGGCCTGTTCGAGGGTGTAGTCGTCCTCCTCGAAGTACGCGCAGCTGTACATGCGGGAGGGGTCGAGGAACAGGTCGAAGAAGTCGTTGGACAGGTCGTAGTGGGCCTGCACGTCCTCGTAGAACGGGTCGAGCTCGGTCATGACGACACCTTCCGGTTCGGGTTCGAGAGGTCGCACGCGGGGCGCGACGCAGCGGGCTCAGGCTACCCGTGTCACTCGTCACAACCCCGTGTGACCCGGGGCGCCGGGGGTACTCCCGGTAGCGTCGTCGGTCGAGCAGAGGAGCAGCGGTGGCAGATCTGGACGTGACGGTCCGCAGTGAGGTCGACCCGGCCACGGCGTGGTCGCTGGCCTCGGATCTCCGGCGGTTCGACGAGTGGCTGACCATCTTCGGCGGCTGGAAGTCCGACGTCCCCGACGAGATCACCGTCGGCACGAGCGTGAAGTCGCTCATCAAGGTCAAGGGTTTCCGCAACACCATCTCCTGGCGGGTCACGCGATACGACGAGCCCACCCGCATCGGACTCGAGGGCAGCGGTCGGGGCGGGGTCCGGATCACCCTCGACCTCACGGTGTCCGCGGACGGTGACGGCTCACGGTTCCGTGTCGCCGCCGAGTTGTCGGGCGGTCTCCTCAGCGGTCCCGTCGGTCGCATGGTCGCGAGGGTCATCGAGGGCGACGTCCGCCGCTCCGTCGACAACCTGGCAGCCCTGCGCTGACCCACTCCCGCGTAGCGTCATACCCCTGGGCTCGCACCGAAGGGATCACCATGGGTCTGCTGACACCGCTCGCCGTCCGCATCGGGGCGGTCGGTTGGATGCCGAAGCTCCTGCCCGTCATCGAGAAGACCGACGTTCGGCTGCAACGGATCTCGAACGGGAAGGTCTCCGTCCTCGACATCGCCGGGCTGCCCAACCTGACCCTGCGGGTACCCGGCCGCAAGTCCGGCGTCGTCCGGTCGACGCCTCTGCTGTGCGTACCGCGCGACGGTGACTGGCTCATCGCCGGCTCGTACTTCGGCAACCCGAAGATGCCCGCCTGGGTGCACAACCTGCGTGCCACCGACACCGCCGAGATCGTCCGCGGCGGGACCCCGATCCGCGTGCGGTGGCGGGAACTCGCCGACGCCGAACGCTCCGCGGCGTGGCAGGACCTCCTCGACACCTGGCCCAACTTCCGGCTGTACGAACAACGCACCGACCGCGTCATACCGGTCTTCTCGCTCACGGCCGTCGACTGACCCTCGCATCTGGCAAGGTGGAACCATGCCCGACACCCCCACGGTCTTCGTGTTGTTCGGCGCCACCGGTGATCTCGCCAAGCGGATGGTGCTGCCCGCGTTCTACGAACTCGAGCGCCGCGGGCTGCTGCCCGAGCAGTGGCGTCTCGTCGGCAACGGCCGCGGTGAACGTACCGACGACGAGTTCCGCGACCACGTCCGGTCGGCGCTGGAGGAGTTCGGCGACGGCGTCGACGACTCGTGGGACGCCTTCGCGGCCAACCTGCGCTTCGCGGGCCACGGCTTCACCGTGGACGACCCGGGGCAGCTCCCCGACGTCGTCGAGGAGATCCGCAACGACGACGACCTGAGCGGCGACGACGTCCAGCTGGTCCACTACATCGCGTTGCCGCCCAGCACCTTCACCGACTACACGAAGGCCCTGGGCGAGCACGGACTCGCCGAGGGTTCGCGGGTCGTCTACGAGAAGCCGTTCGGCACCTCGCAGAAGACCTTCACCGAACTCGACGAGGCCGTCCACGCCGTCTTCGACGAGTCGCAGGTCTATCGGATCGACCACTTCCTGGGCAAGGAGAGCACCCAGAACCTGCACATCCTGCGGTTCGCCAACGGCATGTTCGCCGGTCTCTGGAACCGCGAGCACGTCGAGCAGGTGCAGATCGACGTGCCCGAGACGCTCGACATCGACGACCGCGCGGAGTTCTACGACGCGACCGGTGCCGTCCTCGACATGGTGGTCACACACCTGTTCCAGGTGGCCGCCGAGGTGGCGATGGAGCCGCCGCTGAGTCTCGGCGCGGACGACCTGCAATCGGCGCGCGAGTCCGTGATCGCCGCGTTCCGTCCGATCGACCCGTCCGAGGTGGTCCTCGGCCAGTTCCACGGGTACCGCGAGACCGAGGGCATCGACGACGATTCGACGACGGACACGTTCGTTGCCGCGCGGCTCTGGGTCGACACCGACCGCTGGCGCGACGTCCCGTTCGTCCTGCGCACGGGGAAGAAGATGGGCGTCTCGGCGCAGCGCGTCACGCTGGTGTTCCGGCGACCCGAGGACGGTCCCATCACCCACATCCCCCAGGGCGGGGCGGCGCTCACCTTCGACCTGTCCGGTGACGGCAGCATCGACATCACCGTCACCGTGAAGGAGCCGGGTCCCGGCGAGGACCTCGCGGTCGCGCACCTCGACCTGCCGCTCGACACCGTCGACTCCGACAACGGCGGCGCCCTGTCGCCGTACTCGCGCCTGCTCAACGACGTCCTCGACGGTGACCGGTCGCTGTTCACCCGCCCCGACGGTCTGGCGCACGTCTGGGAGGTCGCGCAGCCCCTGCTGGAGAACCCGCCGTCGGTGCAGTCGTACCCCGCCGGCTCGATGGGGCCGGGTGCGGCCGATCAACTCGCGGCGCCGATCGGCTGGTTCGTCACCGGGAAGTGACCCCGGTCCCGTTCGGCGGGCGGTAGGACCCGTTCGTTGGGCGGTAGGACCCGTTCGTTGGGCGGTAGGAACCGCGCGGACGGCCTAGCCACCCATTCGACTGCTCCGGGTGCCCAACAGGTGGTCCCGGGCGCCCAACAGACGGCGCGGGCCGTGCGTGTCGGATGTCAGTCGGCCGAGACCCAGTCGTAGGGCAGGAACTTCCCGTCGAGGGTGATGACGACGCGGTCACCCGACGGGTGCGGCTTCTTGTCGATGTCGACGCTGAAGTTGATGGCGCTCATGATGCCGTCGCCGAACTGTTCGTGGATCAGTTCCTTCAGCGCGGGTCCGTACACGGCCAGCGCCTCGTAGAGCCGGTAGATCGTCGGGTCCTTGCTCACCACGTCGCGGTCGGTGCCACGGACCGGGACCGCCCCGAGGATCGGGACGAGATCCGTGGACAGACCGAGCTTCTCGAGCAGCACCTCGGCCTCCGGTCGCGGGATGGGGTGCTGTCCCAGCAACGCCGCGGTGGTCCACACGACGGGCTTGTCGATCGCGTCGGCCAACGACTGCCATGTCAGTCCGAGTTCCACGCGGCGGGCGGCGATGGTGCGGGTCACGTCGTCTCGTGTCATGCACACCAGGATCACGCAGATCCGTCCGCGCCGCTCAGTCGCCGAGTTCGCGGTCGAGGTTGTAGGCGGCGCTGATGAGGGCCAGGTGGGTGAAGGCCTGCGGGAAGTTCCCCAGCTGCTCACCGGTGAGGCCCACCTGCTCGGCGTAGAGACCGAGGTGGTTGGCGTGGGTGAACATCTTCTCCATCGCCAGGCGTGCATCGGCGCGGCGGCCGACGCGGGTGAGTGCCTCGACGTACCAGAACGAGCAGAGTGAGAACGTCCCCTCGGTGCCACTCAACCCGTCGTCGTGATCGCTCGAGTCGTACCGGAACACCAGCGAGTCGCTCACCAGTTGCCCCTCGATGGCCTTCAGCGTCGACAGGAACCGAGGATCGGTGGGGGAGAGCAGCTTCACGGCGGGGATCAACAGGAGCGATGCGTCGAGGCGGTCGGATTCGAATGTCTGCGTGAAGGATTCACGCTCCTCGTTCCACCCCTTGACCATGATCTGATCGAAGATCGCGTCGCGGGTCTTCATCCAGGTGCCGACGTCACCGGGCAGCCCGCGTTGGCGGCTCATCCGGATCATGCGCTCGAACGCGACCCAGCACATCAGCCGCGAGTACACGAAGTTCTGCGACTCCGACCGCACCTCCCAGATGCTCTCGTCGGACTGGTCCCAGTTGTCGACGAGCCAGGACATGACCTCGCACAACTGATGCCACGAGTTCCACGAGATGCCCGGCCCGTACTTGTTGAACAGGTAGACCGAGTCGATGAGTTCGCCGTAGATGTCGAGCTGCATCTGGTTGGTCGCACCGTTGCCGATGTTGACCGGGGTCGACCCGCGGTAGCCCTCCCAGTGCTCGAGCGGCTTCTCGTCCGGCGGTGCCTCCCCGTCGATGGTGTACATCAGGCGCAACGGCCGTCCGTCGGCGCCGCCGCCGGCGCTGAAACGTCGTGTCAGCCAGCCCATGAACGCGGCGGCCTCGTCGTTGAACCCGAGACGCAGGAGCCCGTACAGGGAGAAGGCCGCATCACGGATCCAGACGTAGCGGTAGTCCCAGTTGCGTTCGCCACCGATCTCCTCGGGCAGCGCGGTGGTGACCGACGCGACGATGGCTCCCGTCGGCTCGTGCGTCATAAGCTTGAGCGCGAGGGCCGAGCGGTGCACCATCTCACGCCACCGGCCGCGGTAGTTCGACTGGCCCAGCCACGCCTGCCAGAACCGCACCGTCCCGTGGATGATGTGCTCCGACGCCTCGGAATCGACCTCGTCGTCCGGGATCTCGTCGACGCCGAGGGTGAACGTGGCGGCCTCACCGACGCCGAGTCGGACCTGGGCGGCGACGACGCCGCCGTCGACCTCGAGCGGGACGTCGGCGGCGAGGTGCAACGTCAGGTCGCCACCGGTGAGCGTGATGTGGGTGTCGTCGACCCCCGACGCGGTGTGGTCGGCCCGGCCGTAGTCGAACGCCGGATCGAGGCGCATGGCCATCGTGACCCGCCCGCGCACGCATTCGATCCGCCGGACGATGCGGGTGCGATGCTCGGGATCTCGCGGTTGCGCCAGGGGCATGAGGTCCTGCACCTCGGCGACGCCGTCCTCGCTCATGAACCGGGTGACGAGGACGTTGGAATCGGGCAGGTAGAACTGCCTCGTCGACACCAGACCGTCGACCATCGACACGTCCCACGAACCGCCCTTCGACGCGTCCAGCAGCGACCCGAACACGCTCGGCGAGTCGAACCGCGGACAGCAGAACCAATCGATGCGCCCCGTGGTGCCGACGAGTGCCGCCGTACGGAGATCGCCGATCACCCCATGGTCGGCGATGGGCAGGTACCGGGGTGTGTCGTCGTCGCTCACACCGTCCATCGTGTCATCGCACCCGACGAGCACCGGTCGACGCGCCCGTGAACAGGGACTACAGCGTCGTCAGAGGCCGCTGCGTCGCCGCGAGTCGATGACTCCGGTGTCGAAGCCGGCGAGGTGGAGACCCCCGTGGAAGCGGGCGTGCTCGATCTTCACGCACCGGTCCATGACGACGTCGAGTCCGGCCTCCTCGGCGCGACGTGCGACGTCCTCGTGCCAGAGACCCAGCTGCAACCAGAGGGTCTGCGCACCGACGGCCAGCGTGTCGTCGAGCACCGAGGGCAGGTCGTCATGTCGCCGGAAGACGTCGACCATGTCGGGGACGCCCGGCAGGTCGGCGAGGCTCGGGTACACCGGCGTCCCGTCGACCTCGTCGATCGTCGGGTTCACCAACCACACGGTGTAGTCCGAGGTCGACGTCAGGTAGCGGTTGACGAAGTAGCTGGCGCGGGCCGGGTTCGCGGAGGCCCCGACGATGGCGATGGTCCTGGTGCGCAGCAGGATCTCGCGTCGACGGGCCGCCGACGGGCCCTGCCAGGTGCGTGTCTGCGTCTCAGCGGTCACTGTCGACCTCCTCGGTGGCGACGGTCAGCGCCTGGTCGAGATCCCACAGGATGTCCTCCAGGTCCTCGATACCGACGCTGATGCGGACGAGGTCGTCGGGCACACCGGCGGCCTCCAACTGCTCGGGGGTGAGCTGCCGATGGGTGGTGCTGCCCGGGTGGATCACCAGGGTGCGCACGTCGCCGATGTTCGCGACATGGCTCGCCAGACGGACGTTCTCGACGAGTGCCTGCCCGGCGCGACGACCGCCGCGCACCCGGAAGGCGAACACCGCTCCGGGCCCCTTGGGCAGGTAGCGCGCGGCGCGCTCGTGATGCGGGTGGCCGGGCAACCCGGCGTAGGCGACCGATGCGGTGCGCGGGTCGGCGTCGAGCCACTCGGCGACCGCCTGTGCGTTGGCGACATGGGCGTCCATCCGCTGCGGCAACGTCTCGATGCCCTGCAGCAGCTGGAACGCCGAGGTGGGTGACAGGCTCGCCCCGAGGTCGCGGACCTGCTCGCTGCGGACCTTGGTGAGGAAGCCGTACTCGCCGAAGTTGCCCCACCAGCTCAGTCCGCCGTAGGAGGCGACGGGCTCGGTCATCGCCGGGAATCGGCCGTTGCCCCAGTCGAATCGGCCGGATTCGACGACGACGCCGCCGAGCGTGGTGCCGTGGCCTCCGAGGAACTTGGTCGCGGAGTGCACGACGACGTCGGCACCGAACTCGATCGGCCGGCAGAGCCACGGCGTGGCCATCGTCGCGTCGACGACGAACGGGAGCCCGTGCTCGTGCGCGACCGCCGCGAGCCCCTCGAGGTCGGCGATGTCTCCCGACGGGTTGCCGATCACCTCGGCGTAGACCAGCTTGGTGCGATCGGTGATCGCGGCCGCGTAGTCGGCGGGGTCCGTCCCGGGGACGAACGTGGTCTGGATCCCGAAGCGACGCAGGGTGACGTCGAGCTGGGTCACCGTGCCGCCGTAGAGGCCGGCCGCGGCGACGATGTGGTCGCCGCTCTCGCAGAGGGTGGCGAAGACGGCGAATTCCGCCGACAGTCCGCTCGCCGTCGCCACGGCCCCGATGCCGCCGTCGAGGCTGGCGATGCGTTCTTCGAACGCCGCCACCGTCGGGTTCCCGATCCGGGAGTACACGTTGCCGTACTTCTGGAGGGCGAAGAGGTCACCCGCGTCGTCGGCGTCGCTGAAGACGTAACTGGCGGTCTGGTAGATCGGGACGGCCCGGGCACCGGTCGTCGGATCGACGCGGGCCCCCGCGTGGATCGCCCGCGTCCTCAGCCCGAAGGCGTGTTCGCTCACCTGCCGATTTCTACCAGCCCGCGACCACGTGCAGGTCGGCGCACCGCCTGCGGCCTCACCGTTCCCTTCGGCTCACCGTGAGCAGAAAGTCACCCCTGCCACACAGCACGGCAACCGCACCGATCGCGTCTGCCGCGACAGTGGGGCCATGGTGGCGGGGAGCGGCGTGCGATCGGTGTGCGGCTACTGCGGTGTCGGGTGCGGCATCGTCCTGCAGCCCGGCGTCCGCGACGACGGCTCCACCGGGGTCCTGTCCGTGTCCGGCGACCGCGATCACACGGCCAATCGCGGCCGGTTGTGCACGAAAGGCGCCACCACCGCGGAGATGCTCGCCGCTCCGGGCCGCCTGACCACGGCGCTGGTCCGACCCGAGAGGGGTGGGCCCGCGCATCCCGCACCCGCTGCCGACGCGATCCGGGAGACCGCGGCCCGACTCCGCGCGATCATCGACCAGCACGGCCCCGACGCCGTCGCGCTGTACGTGTCGGGGCAGATGACCACCGAGGCGCAGTATCTGGCGACGAAACTGGTCAAGGGATTCCTGGGCACCAACGCCATCGAGTCGAACTCGCGACTGTGCATGGCCAGCGCGGGCACCGGCTACAAACAGTCGCTCGGCGCCGACGGTCCCCCCGGGTCCTACGACGACATCGACCACGCCGACGTCTTCCTCGTCATCGGGTCGAACATGGCCGACTGCCACCCGATCCTGCACCTGCGCATGCTCGACCGGTCGCGCGCGGGCGCGAAGGTCATCGTCGTCGATCCCCGACGCACCGCCACCGCGGACAAAGCCGACCTCCACTTGCAGGTCCGGCCCGGCTCGGACCTGTGGCTGCTCAACGGTCTCCTGCACCTGCTGGTCGCCGACGGCCACGTCGACGACGAGTTCGTCGCCTCGTCGACCGACGGGTGGGACGACCTCGTCGCGTCGCTGGACGCGTACCCACCCGCGACCGTCGCGCGGGAATGCGGCATCGACGAGTCCGACCTGCGGACCGCGGCCACGTGGATCGGTGAGGCCGACGACTGGATGAGCCTGTGGACGATGGGGCTCAACCAGTCCACCCACGGCACGTGGAACACCAACGCCCTGTGCAACCTGCACCTCGCGACCGGCGCCATCTGCCGCACGGGTAGCGGTCCGTTCTCGCTCACCGGACAGCCGAACGCCATGGGCGGACGCGAGATGGGCTACATGGGTCCGGGACTCCCGGGGCAGCGGTCGGTCCTCGACGACGGCGACCGCGCGCACGTCGAGGACCTGTGGGGCGTACCGCGGGGGACCATCTCGACCGACGTCGGCGGTGGCACCGTCGACATGTTCGAGCGGATGGCCGCCGGCGACATCCGCGCCGCCTGGATCATCTGCACCAACCCCGTCGCCAGCGTCGCGAACCGCGCGACGGTGATCGACGCCCTCCGCAACGCCGACCTCGTCGTCGTGCAGGACGTCTACGGCGACACCGAGACCACCGAGTACGCCGACATCGTCCTCCCGGCCGCCATGTGGTCCGAGACCCACGGCGTGATGGTGAACTCCGAACGGTCGGTGACCCTGTGCCGGCCCGCGGCGCCGCCACCGGGCGAAGCGCTGCCGGACTGGCGGATCGTCGCCGAGATCGCCGGCGGGCTCGGCTTCGGCGAGCACTTCACCTACGACGACGCCGAGGGCGTGTTCGACGAGATCCGGCGGTTCCACAATCCCCGGACCGGGTGGGATCTGCGCGGGATCAGCTACGGCCGCCTCGCGGACGGCCCGATCCAGTGGCCCTGCCCGCCCGACGACCCGCACCGGCGACACCCCGTCCGCTACGTCGCCGCCGACGGCGGCCGGCCCACGTTCCCGACGCCGTCCGGTCGGGCTCGTTTCCTCACGCGACCGGCCGTCGATCCCGCCGAGATGCCCGACGACGACCACCCCTTCGTCCTCAACACCGGACGGTTATCGCACCAGTGGCACACGATGACGAAGACCGGACGCGTCGAGAAACTGCGGCGGCTGAACCCCGCACCGTTCGTCGAGGTCCATCCCGACGATGCGGCGTCGCTCGGTGTGGCCGACGGCGACTCGCTCGAGATCGCCTCGCGCCGTGGCCGTTCCGTCCTGCCGGCGGTCGTGACCGACCGGGTGCTGCCCGGTTCGTGCTTCGTCCCCTTCCACTTCGCGGACCGGTTCGCCCCCGACATCGCGGTCAACGCCGTCACCAACGATGCGGTCGACCCCGACTCCCGCCAGCCCGAGTTCAAGGCGTGCGCCGTGCGGCTGACCCGGGTCGCGACGGCACGGGCGGAGGACACGACCGCGACCCGGACGGGCGACCTCGCCGTCGCGCTCGGCGTGGCCGACACCCACCGGGTCGAGACACCCACCGCGCTCGAGGCCGACTGGCTCGCCGGGTTCGTCAGCGGTCTGGACGCCCGCCCTGTCTCACCCGGAGAGGTCCCGATCGTCCCGGCCTCCGCGCCACTGCGACCGTCGGTCCGCGCACGCGTCGACGGCGTCCTCGCGGGGATGTGGTCGCGCACGGTCGTCGGTTCGCCTGCACCCGCCGACGACGCGGCATCGGCCGTCACGGTGCTGTGGGCCTCGCAGACCGGCACCGCCGAGGAGGTCGTCGAGACGGTGGCGACCCGACTGACCGCGGCGGGCACGAGCGTCGTGACCCGCCCGATGGACGCGATGACACCCCGTGATCTCCCCGGTCTCGGGACGGTCGTCGTGGTCAGCTCGACGACGGGGGACGGCGACGCGCCTGACAACGGTGCGGCCTTCTGGTCGGAACTCGTAGACGTCGACCTCGATCTCTCCGGCCTGCGGTATGCGGTGCTGGCGCTGGGCGACTCGACCTACGCCGATTTCTGCGGCCACGGGCGCCGCCTCGACAGCCGGCTCGCCGATCTCGGGGCGGTGAGACTGACCGATCGCGTCGACTGCGAACCCGAGTACGAAGAACACGCGGCACGGTGGCTCGACGCGGTCGTCGAGGCGATCGGGTCCGGCCCACCCACCGAGCCCACCGTCGCGGACACGCGCGCACCCGGGCCCACCGCGGTCCGCTACGACCGGACACGGCCTCTCGTGTCGTCACTGACCCGCAACCATCGGCTCACCCTCCCGGGTTCTCAGAAGGACGTCCGCACCGTCGGGGTGGCGATCCCGGCCGACACCCTGACCTACGAGACGGGCGACGCGCTCGGTGTGTGGCCCCGCAACAGCGAGTCTCTGGTCGGGGAGTGGCTGGAGCACACCGGCCTGGACGGCGGCACCACCGTCGACGTGCCCGCGGTCGGGTCGATCACCCTGCGCGACGCGCTCCGTGACCGCCTCGAGATCGCCAAGGTCACCCCCGACCTGATGCGGTTCGTCATCACGCGCACCGGGGACGTCGACCTCGAGGCGATGATGCTGCCGGAGAACCGCGGCGCGTTCGACGAGTGGGCGTGGGGTCGGCAGTCGGTCGACCTGCTGGCCGACCATCCGGTGCGGGCCACCGCCGACGAATGGCTCGACGTGCTGACACCCCTGCGTCCGCGGCTCTACTCGATCTCGTCGAGCCCGCGACAGCACCCCGACGAGATCCACCTGACCGTGTCGGCGGTGCGGTACAACGTGCACGGCACCCCACGGCGCGGCGTCTGCTCGACGTACCTGGCGGACCACGCCGACGACGACGTCCGGGTGTTCGTCCGTCGGTCGTCCTCGTTCCGCCCACCGACCGACCCCTCGACCCCCCTGATCATGGTGGGGCCGGGGACCGGCATCGCCCCGTTCCGGGCGTTCCTGCAGGACCGCCGCGCCCGCGGACACGACGGTCCCAACTGGCTGTTCTTCGGCGAGCAACACGAGGCCACCGACTTCTACTACCGCGACGAACTCGACGAGTTGCGCGCTGACGGCGTGCTCACGCGGCTCGACGTCGCCTTCTCCCGTGACCAGGCCGAGAAGGTCTACGTCCAGGACCGGATGCGCGAACACGGCGCCGAGCTGTTCCGCTGGTTGCAGCGTGGCGCGATGTTCTGCGTGTGCGGTGACGCCGACCGCATGGCTCCCGACGTCCACGACGCGCTGGTGGGGGTCGTCGCCGAGCACGGCCGCCTCGCCCCGCACAGCGCCGAGACGTACGTGCAGGCGCTCGCCGCCGACCGGCGCTACCTGCGCGACGTGTACTGACCACGGCACCTCCGACCACCTCGGGACGGACCTCGGCGGCGATACCATCGCCACGTGACGACGGTCGGGGCGGTGCTGCTGACCGTGGTCGACGTCGTCATCGTCCTGGGGTGGATCTGGTCCGCCGCGCGCGCGTGGCGGGCCCCGGACGACCCGGACCTCGAACTCGCGATCGAGGCCTCCCGACACCGCGGTGCGGACACCCGCGATCAGGCCCGCCGGGACGCCGTCGACTGGAAGGTGCGGTTGGAGAACCGGGCCGGGTATCCCGCCTTCGGCTCGGCCATCCTCAGCGGGATCGCCGTCGGGTTCAGCGGCAACGCGGTCGATGCGGCCACCCCCCGGTTCGATGCCTGGATCGTCGAGGCGCTGCTGTTCGTCGTGTCGATCACCGTCGCGTTCGTGAGCCGTCTCGTGACGGCCAAACGCATCCAGCGCCGCCTCGCGTCACTGCGCTGACCGCGTCCGTCGAAACGGTCCAATCGGACCAATGTCGCGAAAACCCCTGTGCAGATGGACGATTCGTTGTCGCAGAGACGACGGTCACACTGCTCTCGCGGAATACGCGCAGCGGCAATAGTACTTAGCTGTTCTAAGCTCACGATCATCGATGAGCGTCTGGTCTTGCACACCAGGGGAGTGACAGGAGGACAGCGATGACCACACAGGACGTCTCCACCACCGACGAACCCCGCGATCAGCGGCTCGCCGAGCGACGGGCGCGACTCGTCGAGGACGACCCGCAGTTCCGCGACGCCGCGCCGGACCCAGATCTCGCCGAGCGTGTTCTCGCGAGCGACCTCCCGCTCGCGCAGGTCATCGAGGAGATCCTCTCCACCTACGCCGACCGGCCCGCCCTGGGGCGTCGCGCCACCGAGGTGGTCACCGGCGACGACGGCACCGCGTCCGTCCGTCTGCGCGACGAGTTCGAGACCGTCTCCTACCGCGAGCTCGCCGACCGCGTCCGCGCTGTCGCCGCGGCATGGCAGTCCGACGGCCTGCAGTCGGGCGAGCTGATCGCGACCCTCGGCTTCACCAGCGTCGACTACGTGACGCTCGATCTGGCCTGCATCCACCTGGGGCTCGTCACGGTCCCGCTGCAGACGAGTTCCGCGCCGGCGCAACTCCTCCCGATCCTCACCGAGACCACCCCCACGGTCCTGGCGGTGGGGATCGACCACATCGACGACGTCGTGGAGCTCGCCACCACAGACCACCGCCCGCGTCGCGTGATCCTGTTCGACCACGACCCGCGCGACGACGCCCAGCGCCGGGCCGTCGAGCAGGCCGCGGCCGCGCTCCGTGACGCCGACATCGCGGTCGAGACCATCGACGATCTGCTGGACCGCGGACGCGACCTCCCCGCGGCGCCGGCCTTCGGCAGCGACGGGGTCGACCACTCCGACGACCTCGCGAACCTGATCTACACATCGGGCAGCACGGGTGCCCCCAAGGGCGCCATGTACCCGGTGAAGGGTGTCCGCCGCCTGTGGACGACGTTCTGGTTCACCGGCGATCCCACACTGCCCGGCATCACCGTCAACTACATGCCGATGAGCCACGTCGCCGGTCGGGCTCTGTTGGCCAAGACCATCGCCACCGGGGGCACCGCCTACTTCGTGGCGGCCAGCGACCTGTCCACGCTCATGGACGACATCGCACTCGTCCGACCCACCGATCTCGCCCTCGTCCCCCGGGTGTGCGACATGATCCACCAGCGCTACGTCAGCGAACTCGACCGGCGCTCCGGCGGGACCGACGCCGACGACGCCGTCGTCGACAGCGTGAAGCAGCACATCCGCGACGACGTCCTCGGCGGACGCGTGCTCGCGGCCATGTGCGGCACGGCGCCGCTCGCACCGGAGATGGCGGACTTCATCGCAGACTGCCTCGACGTGCACCTCATCGACGGCTACGGCTCCACCGAGGCGGGGTCGGTGCTCGTCGACGGACACATCACCCGCCCACCGGTGACCGAGTACAAGCTCGTCGACGTTCCCGAGCTGGGGTACCACGTCGACGACTCACCGCACCCCCGCGGCGAGCTGCTCATCAGGTCCGAGTCGCTGTTCCCCGGCTACTACAAGCGCCCCGAGACCACCGCCGAGGTGTTCGACGAGGACGGCTTCTACAAGACCGGCGACATCATGGCCGAACTCGGGCCCGATCACCTCGTGTACCTCGACCGCCGCAAGAACGTGCTGAAGCTGGCGCAGGGCGAGTTCGTGGCGCTGTCCCGCGTCGAGGCCGTGTTCGCCGCCGCCCCCGGCGTCGGGCAGATCTTCGTCTACGGCAACAGCGCACGGTCGTTCCTGCTCGCGGTCGTCGTGCCGACCGACGAGGCCGTCGCCCGCGTCGCCGACGACACCGCGCTGCACGACGCGATCGTGGACTCGCTGAAGTCGACCGGCCGCGAGGCGGGTCTGAACTCCTACGAGATCCCCCGGGACGTGATCGTGGAGCGCGAGCCGTTCAGCCGGGACAACGGACTGCTGTCCGGTGTCGGCAAGGTGTTGCGGCCGAAGCTGACCGAGCGCTACGGCGACCGGCTGGAACAGCTCTACCGGGACCTCGCCGACGGACAGACCGAGGAGTTGCGGCGTCTGCGTCGCGAGGCCGGTGACCGTCCGGTGGTCGAGATCGTCGGTCGCGCGGCGGCCGCGGTGATCGGGGGTGGGACCTCCGCACTCGCCGCCGACGCCCGCTTCGGCGACCTCGGCGGGGATTCGTTGTCCGCGTTGAGCTTCTCGACGCTGCTCGCGGAGATCTTCGACGTCGAGGTACCGGTCGGTCTGCTCATGAGCGCGGCGACGGACATGGGCGCGATCGCCGCCCACATCGAGTCGGTCCGTTCCGGCGCGGATGCCGCGCCGACGTTCGCGTCGGTGCACGGGCCGAACGCGTCGTCGGTCCGTGCCGCGGATCTGACACTGGACAAGTTCCTCGACACCGACCTCGTCGAGGCCGCGCCCACGCTCCCGTCGGCACCCGAGACCCCGACGACCGTGCTGCTCACCGGCGCGAACGGCTACCTCGGCCGGTTCCTGTGCCTCGAGTGGCTCGAGCGTCTCGACGAGGTCGACGGCACCCTCGTCTGCATCGTCCGCGGTCGCGACACCGCCGACGCGCGGCGCCGTCTGGAGTCGGTGTTCGACTCGGGCGACGACGAGCTGAGCGCACACTTCCGGGAACTCGCTGGCCGACGACTCGAGGTGCTGGCCGGCGACATCGCGAGCCCGCGGTTCGGCCTCGACGAGACGACATGGGCACGGCTCACGCAGGTAGTCGACAGGATCGTCCACCCGGCCGCACTCGTGAACCACGTGCTGCCCTACGACCAGTTGTTCGGACCGAATGTCGTCGGCACCGCCGAGGTGATCCGTCTCGCGCTCACGACCCAGCGCAAGCCGGTGACCTACCTGTCGACCGTCGGTGTCGCCGAGCAGGGCGGGCCGCAGGTGCTGGACGAGGACCTCGACATCCGGTCGGCGAGCAGCGAACGGGCCGTGGCCGATTCGTACGCGAACGGGTACGGCACGAGCAAGTGGGCCGGTGAGGTCCTCCTCCGCGAGGCGCACGACCTGTGTGAGTTGCCGGTGGGGGTCTTCCGGTCGGACATGATCCTGGCGCACAGCACGTTCGCCGGACAGCTCAACGTCCCCGACGTGTTCTCCCGGTTGATCCTCACGGTGCTCGCCACCGGTCTCGCGCCGGCGACGTTCTACCGCCGCGAGACCGACGGGTCGTCGGCGCGGGCGCACTACGACGGGCTGCCCGCCGACTTCACCGCACGCGCGATCACCGAACTGGGCGTGGCGGTCGCGAAGGGCTACGAGACCTACAACGTCGTCAACCCCCACGACGACGGGATCTCGCTCGACAGCGTCGTGGACTGGATGCAGGAGGACGGCGTCCGGATCACCCGCATCGACGACCACGCGACCTGGGTCGAGCGGTTCGAGACGGCCATCCGTGGTCTGCCCGAACGGATCCGGCAGGCGTCGGTGGCGCCGCTGATGGACGCCTACCGGACCCCCGAGGAGCCCGTGCACGGCTCGGCGATCCCGTCGGAGCACTTCGTCCGCGCCGTCGCCGACGCGGGCCTGGGGGACGGCGGCGAGATCCCACACCTCTCGCACGCCCTGATCTCGAAGTACGTCTCCGACCTGAGATTGCTCGGGCTCGCCTGACGGCACGACGAGAACGTCCGGTCGACGTCGTCGACCGGGCGTTCTCATGTCTCAGGTGCGCGCGCTGCTGCGTTCCCCGAGCGTGACCGGCATCGCCGAATACCCCTGCAGCACACGGGTGTCGCGTCGGACCGGAGGACCCGCCTCACGGAGGTCGGGGTAGCGGTCGAAGAGGGCCCGCAGACCCACCTCGGTCTCGGCGCGCGCCAGGGCTGCGCCGAGGCAGAAGTGGCGGCCGCCGGAGAACGAGTGGTGCTTGTTCGCGTTCGCGCGGGTGACGTCGAACCGGTCCGGGTCGGTGAAGACGGCCGGGTCACGATTCGCCCCCGCCAGCACCAGCACGATCAACTCGCCGCGCTCGAAGGACACGCCGCCGACCTCCGTCGGACGCACGGCCGAGCGCGCGGTGAGCTGCACAGGCGAGCGCAGCCGGAGCATCTCGTCGACGGCATTCGGCCAGAGCGACGGATCCTCCTGCAGCAGCGCCAGCTGGTCGGGGTGATGGGTCAACAGGTCGATCCCGCTGCCGAGGATGTTCACCGTCGTCTCGAACCCGGCCGCGAGCACCAGCCCCGCGATCCCGCGCAGCTCCTCGTCGGTCAGCGACACGCCGTTGTCGGTCGCCGCGATCAGCTGGCTCATGAGGTCGTCGCCGGGGGAGCGCCGCAGCGTGGCGAGGTGGTCGGCGAGCCACTCGTTGAACCGCTCGATCCCGTGCTCCACGCGGCGGAACTGTCCCCACGGCAGACCGAGATCGAGGCTGGGAGCGGCGAGTTCGCCGAAGTGCAGCACCTTGTCCCGCTCGGACTCCGGGACCCCGAGGATGTCGCCGATCACCGTCACCGGCAGCTTCGCGCAGTACCGCTCGACGATGTCGACCGTGCCGGCCGCGCCGTCCAGGTCGTCGAGGAGTGCTCGCGCGGTCTCCTCCACGTTGTCGCGCATCGCCGCGACGGCGCGCGCGGTGAACACCGACGACACCATCTTGCGGTAGCTCGTGTGCTCGGGCGGCTCGGTGGCCAACAGCGACGGCGGCCGCAGCGGGTGCAGCGCCTCCGACCGCGTCCGGCGCTCGATCGCCCCGAGCGGGCCGGGCAGCTTCGATCCCAGCACGATCGTGCGGAAGTCGTCGGAGCGCAGCACCTGGTGGACGATCGCGTGGTCGACGGTGACGGCCGCCAGACGACCCTTGGTGACGGGACCGCGGGCGCGGATGTCGGAGAACAGGCCCGTCGGGTCCTCGCGCACCGCCGGATCACCGATGAGCCGGGCCTGCAGATCGCCGGCGGCTGCGGCCCGCCCCGCCACGAACCGCAGGAACCCGTGCATCACGAACCATCGCAGCATCAGCTTCATCGTCGGATCCTCATCGCTCGTCTCGGGGACGTCGTCGCGCTCGTCGCCATGATGCCCCAGGATGGTGGCGCGGTCATTCGTCGAACCCGCGACAGAGGAGTGGTGTGCGAGCAGTCGTGCAGGACTACCGCGCGTGGCGGGCGCTCGGCCCGGGTGGACTCCCACAGACCCCGTTCGGGTGGTCGGTGACCACCGTGCTGCGGGTCCTGGCCCGCGACACCTTGAGCGTCGCAGGCGATCCCGCACCGTCCCACGACGGCTGGACGCTGCCGGACCGGGGGGAGCGACCGGCGATGGCCCCATACCCCATCCCGCACCGACAGCTCGACCAGATCCCCGGCGCGGACATGATCGACGCCGTCGTCGCCCATGTGGAGGCTGTCGGCCGCGAGCCGGGGAACAGCCTCGCCCGCAGCCGATTCGAGCGACACCACGACGCGGTGGTGGTCGACGATCCGGGGACTGCGTGGTCTCGCCGGTCCGCCGGGGAGATCGCGCACGTCCATCCCGGCCAGGGATCCCTGCACGTCGTGGCTGCACCCGGGGACGTCGCGACGATCCTCGGCTGCGGCTGGGGCGAGCGACACCCACTCGCCGGCCGTTCCCTGCTCGGGCTCCCGGACGGGTACCTCTTCCTGTACGCCCCGCGGGACGCGTCCGAACTCGACACCGTCGCGCGGATCGTCGCGCGGGTCGTCGCCACCGCCCGGTGACGGGCAAGTCGTCGTCATGATGGCCCGCCGGCGGGCGCACCGACACGGTTGGTCACGTCGCCGATGCGGTCGATGGACAGCGTGAGGGTCTGGCCCGGCTGGATCCACCGGTCGATCTCCAACCCGGACCCCGACGGCAGGGTGCCCGAGGTGAACAACTCCCCGGGTCCGATCTCCTCACCGCGGGCGGCGTAGGCCACCCAGTCGCCGGGGGACCACCGCATGCCGGCCGTGCTGGTCTCCGCCCAGGTCTCACCGTCGACGACGACGCGTGCCGCGAGGTCGTCGAGGTGGGGGAGGATCTCGTCGGCGGTGACGACCACCGATCCCATCGCACTCGCGAACGTCTTGGTCTTGACCACCGGGCCGAACGAACTGCGGCGCTGCTCCTCCCACTGGACGTCGCGCGCACTGACGTCGTCGAAGACGACGAACCCGCCGATCGCCGCTGCGGCCTCCGCGGAGGTCGCATCGCACACCGGCCGGTCGACGATCACCCCGAACTCGAGTTCGTAGTCGAGCAGGCCGGTGTACGTGGGCCAGGGGAGTTCGGCGCCGTCGGGACGGATGGTCCGGTGGTTGCCGGTGTAGTAGTCCGGATGGTCGGCGAACGCCGGACCCGGGCGCAGGGCCGGGAACGTGCGACGGCTCACCGTCTCGTACGCGCGGATGAACGGCCAGGCCGCGGGCAGGTTGCGGCGCACGATGTGGTGGGCGGCCTGCACCCAGTGCTCCTCCCATCCCAGGAAGCACCGCAGGGACAGGGGATCGAACGGGAGTGCGGGCGCGGGCGTCGTGACGGCGATCCGGTCGGCCACCGCGCGGTCGGCGAGACCCAGCGCCAGGTCGCGACCACGTTCCCGGGCGGCCAGCAGCGCGAGGAGATCCTGGGTGAGCGGGCCGCGGGCGGAGTGGTCGAACACCGCTGCCGCAGCATCCAGGTCCACCCACGAGTCGCTCTGCTCGTGGTGGACGGCCACGACCCGACGATCCCCGTCCACGACCCGTCGTAGCCGCATCGTCCGTCCTCCCACGCCGACGGCGGCGCCGCGCGCCCCCTGATGCCGACGAATCTACAGGCGTTGAGGCGGGACGGACCGGGTTCAGTCGTCCTGCGTCTGGGCGACGTGCGGATACTCCTCGTCGTCGACGTCGACGACGAATTCCTGCTCGAGGATGTCGGCCTCGGCTCCCTCGGGCACGGGCTTGTCCGGGATGGCCTCGACGGGGACGGCCCCGGTGGCGGGTTCGGTCGCATCGGGATCGACGGTCATCGTTCCTCCTTCGCGTCGGGACGTTCGGGGCGACCAGGGTAACGACCGACACCGGGGCTCGTCATCCGCCCCGCGACTCCGCGACGCGGCGGGTCAGACGCCGGCGGCAGCGGCGTTGATGTCGTCGAGAGTGCCTGTGGCCTGGAGGTATTCCTGCACCCAGCGCTCGATCACCGCCGAGGTCCTCTCCACCTTCCGGAACTGTCCGACCACCTGGCCGACGGGGTTGAACGCGACGTCGACGGTCTGGTCGGGGTACTTGTGCGTCGCCGCGACGGCCATCCCGGACACCATGTACTGCAGCGGCATACCGAGCGGATCGGGGTTCTCGGGCTTCTCCCACGCCTCGGTCCAGTCGTTCTTGAGCATCCGACACGGCTTGCCCGTGAAGGACCGACTCCGGACCGTGTCCCGACTCGTGGCGTTGATGTACGCCTCGTGCTGCTTGCTGGTGTTCGCCGACTCCTCGACGATCAGCCACTGCGATCCCGACCAGGCGCCCTGTGCACCCAACGCCAACGCGGCCGCGATCTGTTGGCCGCTGCCGATGCCGCCGGCGGCGAGGACGGGGATGGGCGCGACCTCCGCGACGACCTGCGGCCAGAGCACGATCGACCCGACCTCACCGCAGTGACCGCCGCCCTCACCGCCCTGCGCGATGATGATGTCGACTCCGGCGTCGGCGTGCTTGCGCGCCTGATACGGCGACCCGCACAGCGCGGCGACCTTCCGGCCCGTCGACTGGATGTGCTGGATCATCTCGACCGGCGGGGTGCCCAGCGCGTTCGCGATGAGCCGCACCTTCTCGTGCTGGAGGGCGATCTCCACCTGCGGGGTGGCCGTTGCCTCGGTCCAGCCCAGCAACTGCAGGCTGTTGTCGTCGCCCTCGGCCAGCGGCACGCCGTGGTCGGTGAGCAGCTTCCGTCCGAAGTCCAGCGTCTCCTGCGGGACCATCTTCCGCAGCATGTCGGCCAGCTCCTCACCCGACAGGTCGGAGTCCATCCCCTCGTACTTGTTCGGGATGACGATGTCGACACCGTAGGGGCGGTCGCCGATGCGCTCGTCGATCCACCGCAGCTCCACCTCGAGTTCCTCGGGTGTGTAGCCCACGGCACCCAGGACACCGAAGCCCCCGGCCTTGCTGACCGCGACGACCACGTCGCGGCAGTGGGTGAACGCGAAGATCGGGTACTCGATCCCCAGGGTGTCGCAGAGCGGTGTGTGCACGGTCGTCCTCTCGGCCCGAGATCTAGAACGTGTTCTAGTTTAGGCGACGGCGGCCGTCGGCGGAACCCGGCCGGATGTCAGCGCAGCGCGCGGGCGTACAGCGCCTCGAGCTCCCGGAACGACCGCTCGGCGCCCTGCTCCTGATACATGGACGTGTCGACCATCGTGAACCCGTGGGGCGCGTTGGGGTAGATCTCGTTCGTCGCGGTCAGGCCGGCGTCGTCGAGTGCACGACCGAGCTCGGTGACCGCCTCCGGCGGCATCGACGAGTCGTTGTCGGCGTGGCCGAAGACGAACTCCGCCGTGGCCGACGCGATCTGCCGGTGCGGGCTCGCGGGGTCGTCGGTGACGAGGCCACCGCCGTGGAAGCCGGCGGCCGCACCGACCACCTGCGGATGGCGGGCCGCGAACAAGGTCGCCACCCGGGCACCCATGCAGTAGCCCACGCATCCGATCGTCGAACCGGTCACGCCGTCGATGCCCTGTACCGCCGCACGGTACGCGTCGAGGTCGCCCGACAGATCCTGCCCGAACAGCGACCCGACCCGGGGCATGGCTTTGCCGAAGAACGCGTCCCGTGCGCCGTCGACACGCAGATCGATGTGCGGGCGGACGTCGTCGACGCTGCCGTCGCGGTAGAACAGGTTGGGCGTGAGGACGACGTACCCCCACGACGCGATGCGCTCTGCCATCTCGACCAGGGCCGGTCGCACACCGATGGCGTCCATGAACAACACCACCCCCGGCCCGGAGCCGGACTGCGGTCGTGCGATGTGGGCTTCGGTGTCTCCGTCCCCTGCGGGGATCGTCGTGAGCTGCATGCCACGACGGTAGCGCCGCTCCGCCGGAGCATGCCGCGATCGTCGGCATCCGCGCCGTGAGTATGGTGTCCCGGCGGCGGCACAGGAGTTCGGCGCCGGTGATGCTCCTGCCCGCGCGAAGGACCAGCCGTCGCCAGACTCAGACCGCCCGACATCCGGTGTGCGGCCGACGATCCCGCCGAACGCGGGTCCTTCCGCCACACCCTCGACGGCTCCCGGTCCCACGACGTGCTCGCCCGGCGCTCACAGCACACCGACACGAAGGTGCGCGTGCCGGCCGCTGCGGTGGTGCGCGATGCGCCCACGCCGACCGGTCGGCGTCGACACCATCCTCCTCACCGCGCACGAGAACTGACGCCGACGAGCTCAGCCGCCGGCCTCGGACTCGCGCAAGGCGTTCTTGCGCACCTTGCCCGTCGACGTCCGCGGCAGCGCATCGGTGAACACGATCTCCCGCGGCGCCTTGAACGCGGCCAGCCGTGACCGCACGTGCGCGACGAGGCTGTCGGCGTCGGGCGAGGCACCCTCCCGGGCGACGACGAAGGCCTTGGGCCGCTCACCCCACTTCTCATCGGGGACGCCGATCACGACGACGTCGGCGACGTCCGGATGGGACGCGAGGGCCTGCTCGACCTCGATGGTCGAGATGTTCTCGCCACCGGAGATCACGATGTCCTTCGCCCGGTCCAGCAGCTGCACGTACCCGTCCGGGTGCATCACGCCGAGGTCGCCCGAGTGGAACCATCCGCCGGCGAACGCCTCCGAGGTCGCGTCCTTGTCGTCGAGATAGCCCTTCATCACCCCGTTGCCGCGCATGACGATCTCACCCATCTCCACCCCGTCGGGCGCGACGTCCACCAGCGCACCGTCGCCGTCGGTCTCGCGGCGTACGACGCGCAGGCGGTCGGCCGTGATCATCCCGGCTCCCTGACGCGCCATCTGCACGTTTGCACGAGGGTGGCACCGAGGTCACGGATCTGACCGACCACGGTGGGACTCGGTGGCGCGCCTGCGGTCACGACGGTGAGGGGCCGGTCGAGGTGGTGCGCCTCGGGGGCCGTGGCCAGCGTGGTGAGGACCGTCGGGGCGCCGCAGAGATGGTCGACCCGCTCGTCGTCGATCAGTCCCCAGATCGCCTCACCACGGACCGCGCGCAGACACACGTGTGTCGCCGCCGCCGCGGTCACCGCCCACGTCGTGCACCACCCGTTGCAGTGGAACATGGGCAGGGTCCACAGGTAGCGGCTGTCGTGGGTGAAGCCCTGGTGGTGCATCTCGCCCAGGGCGTTCAGGTACGCACCACGGTGGGTGTACATCACGCCCTTGGGGCGCCCCGTGGTCCCGGAGGTGTAGTTGACCGTGATGGTCGCCGTCTCGTCCTCGACGTCCCACGGCAACTGCTCGTCGATCCCGCGATCGAGGAACTCCGCGTAACCCGTGTCGAGGTCGACCACCTCGGACACCGCGAGGTCGACGTCGTCCAGCGCGGCGAGCAGATCGCTGTCGCCGAACAGGATCCGCGACGACGAGTGCTCACAGATGTAGGCGACCTCCTGCGGCGAGAGACGTGTGTTCACCGCGACGAGCACGGCGCCGGCGAGCGGTACCCCGAAGTGCGCGACGAGCAGCTCCAGGCGGTTGGTCGCGAGGAACGCCACGCGCTCACCCTCACCCACCCCGGATCGACGCACGGCCGAGGCCAGACGCTGTGCCGCGGCGGCCAACTCGCGGTGGGTGATCCGGCGGTCGCCGTCGACCACGGCCTCGGAGTCGGGGTGGACCTCGGCGGCTCGCTCGAGGAATCGCAGTGGTGTGAGCGGCGTGTCCAGTCCGGCCATCCTGCGAGGGTAGACCGCTCAGAGCAGGTGGCACCGGCGATAGATCCGGGCCGCCGTGGGCGTCAGCAGTCCGACCTCGTCGAGGAACTGCATCAGGTGCACGCAGCTGCCGCGCAGCATCGCGTGTCGGTGTTCGTTGGCGATCATCTCGCCGACGGCGCGACGCTTGTCGAGCCCCGCGTCGGCGAACACCTGGGGCCGGACGAGGTTGATCACGATCATCTCCGCACCGAGTGCGACGAGGACGGCACTGCTCGCCCGGCGGAGGCGTCCGGCACCGACCATCGCCTCGCGGACCTGTTCCCGCGCGAAACGCATGTGCCGGGACTCCTCGAGGACGTGCACCTCGTTGACCGTCTGGATGAGCGGGAGGACACGCCTGTCGCCGAGCGAGCCGCGCTGCAGGACGTCGAGGATCTCCTCGGCGACGAGGATCCCCGCGTAGGCGACCTCTCCTCGCGCCACGGTCATGAAGACGCGTCCCATCCGGGCGACCTTCGGCGACGGGTGATACGAGCGCCCGACGAGGCGCTGCGACGCGGCCGAGAACATCAGTGAGTGCCGGCACTCGTCGGCGATCTCGGTCATGGCGAAGTGAAACTCGGGGGAGTGGGCCGAAACTGTCCGCTGGTCGCGGATGACCAACTGCTGCAACATCATCTCGAACCAGACACCGATCGTCATCACCGAGGCGATCTCGTGCCGGGTGAGCCGCACACGTTGTTCCTCGGAGAGTTCGTCCCAGTACCGGGTCCCGTACAGCGCCGACCATTCCGGGCTGCACCCGTGTCCGTGCGCGTCGAGGGGCGCGGTCCAGTCGATCTCGGTCATCGCGTTGCGGGAGGCGACCAGCGACGAGTCGACGAGGCGGCGCGACACCTCGTCCATCCCGGCGTCCACCCGACTCGGTGCCCCGTCCATCCGTGTCGCCGTCGTCATCGTCACTCCCACCGCCCACAGTGCCATTGGTCGATGTCAGAGTACCGGTGTCTGTGACCGAAGGGAACACACAACGCGGCGCAGGGCACCGGGCGCGGGGGACGGCGACCGCCACTAGGGTGACCGCCGTGGTCAGGGAGGCGGCGTCGTGAGCGCGGTCGACCTGCGCCGCGACCTGCCCGGGTACTCGGCACGGCGGGACCGGTTCGACGTCCTCGAGATCCCGCCGCAGCGGTATCTGATGATCGACGGCGAGGGTGACCCGAACACCACACCCGCCTACGCCGACGCCGTGTCCACGCTCTATCCGGTCGCCTACGCGCTCAAGGCGCACAGCCGGCAGCGCCACGACCGCGACGTCCGCGTCATGCCACTCGAGGCGCTGTGGTGGGCCGACGACCCGACCGTGTTCACGACGCGACGGGACAAGTCACGCTGGCGGTGGACCGTGATGATTCTGGTCGCCCCATGGCTCGACGCGCGGGACGTCACGGACGCCGCGACGACGGTGGCGGCGCGCGGACGCGGTCCTCGTCTGGCCGACCTGCATCACGACGTCCTCGACGAGGGGCTCGTCGTGCAGACGCTGCACGTCGGACCGTACGACGACGAGGGCCCGGTCCTGGCGACGATGCACGACGAGGTGATCCCCGCCCGAGGACTACGGATGACCGGTCGTCACCACGAGATCTACCTCGGCGATCCCCGCCGGGCGGCGCCGGAACGGCTGCGCACCATCCTCCGGCAGCCGGTTCGTCGAGCGTGATGCCGACCGACGGCGGTCGGACGCAGGGTCAGCCGACGCCCGGCACCGGGACCTGCGCACCGGTCACCGCGGACCCCGCGTCGGACACGAGGAACGCGATCGCCTCGGCGATCTGCGCGGGCGACACCCAGTTCGACCTGTCGGCCGACGGCTGCGAGTCCCGGTTCCCGGGGGTGTCGATGACCGACGGCAGGATCGCGTTCGCGCGGACACCGTCCTTGGCGTACTCGACCGCGATCGACTGGATGAGCGTCCACACCGCGGCTTTGGCGGTGACGTAGGCGGACGCCCCTGAGAACGGGGCGAACGCGGCCTTCGCCGACACCCCCACGATCGCCCCGCCGCCGGCGGCGACGAGATGCGGGAGGACGGCCTGGCTCAGGAGGTAGAGCGGCCGGACGTTGAGGCGCAGAAGGGATTCGAAGTCGTCGACCGGGGTCTCGTGCAGACGACCCCCCATGGCGAAGCCGCCGACCAGATTGACGAGCGAGCGCAGTTCGGATCCGTCCGCCGTGGCGAGATCGACGACCGTCGCGACACTGTCGGGATCCATCAGGTCGGCCTGGATCAGTTCGATCCCGTCGACCCCACGCACGCGGTCGAGCTCGGACTCGACGACCCACGGGACGACCACGCGCCACCCGTCGGCGGCGAGCCGCGCGGTCACCGCCGACCCCAGTCCGCCCGTACCCCCGGAGATCACGACCGTGCGTGTCATCGTGCGCCTCTCTGCTCCACCGAAACACTTACTGTTGGTCCGACGGTACCGTGGCGGTCCCGCTCGTCATTGTCGCGGGTGTCAGCGGTACCCGATGGTCTTCGTCTCGAGGTACTGCTCGAACCCCTCGACGCCGTTCTGACGGCCGACCCCGCTCTGCTTGTACCCGCCGTAGGGGGCGTCCGCGCCGTAGAACATGCCGCCGTTCACCATCATCGACCCCGTCCGCACCCGTCGGGCGAACGCCAGGGCCCGCTCGTCCGACGCCGACCACACCGACCCCGACAGCCCGTATCGACTGTCGTTCGCGATCCGCAGCGCGTCCTCCTCGTCGTCGTACGGGAGAAGGACCATGACGGGTCCGAAGATCTCGTCCTGCGCCGCCTCGGAGGAGTTGTCGAGTCCCGCGATCAGCGTCGCCTCGACGAACGTCCCCCCACGCAGGTGCTCGGGGAGATCGGCCGGTGCACGACCACCGGTCACGATGTCGGCACCCGCCGCCCGCGCCCGCTCGACGTAGCCGAGCACCCGCTCCTGCTGTGCCCGGTTGACCACCGGTCCCAAGACCGTCGCGTCGGAGGCGGGATCGCCGGGACGGAAGAGTGCGAAGAGGTCGGCGACCTTCTCCGCGACCTCGTCGTGCCGGGACGCGGGTACCAGCAACCTGGTCGTGATGGCGCACCCCTGTCCGGCGTGGACGCAGACCGCCATCGTGTTGCCGACGACGCCGTCGATGTCGGCGTCGGGGAGGACGACCATCGCGGACTTGCCGCCGAGTTCGAGGAAGACCTTCTTCAGGGTGTCGGCGGATCTCCGGACGATCAGCTGTCCCACCGTCGTCGATCCGGTGAAGGAGATCAGGTCGACGCGGGGGTCGGTGACGAGCATCTCGGCGACCGAGTTGTCCGGCGTGGGGACGATGTTCACCACGCCGGCCGGGATGTCGGTGTGCTCGACGATCAACCGTCCCAGCCGCGTGGCGTTCCAGGGGGTGTTCGGGTCCGGCTTGAGGACGACGGTGTTGCCGGTGGCGAGCGCCTGCCCGAGTTTGTTCAACGCGATCTCGAGGGGGAAGTTCCAGGGCGCGATGGCCCCGACGACGCCGATCGGCTCCTTCACCACCATCCGACGGTTGTCCGGTCCCGCGACCTCACCGGGCCCGAGATCGCGTTCCCACTCGAAGCTGTCGATGAGGTCGGCGGGGTAGGTGAGAGCGTCGAGGAGTGGCCAGTCGAGTTGAGCGATACCCATCGTCATCCGGGGTGCGCCGACCTCCGCGATCAGCTCGTCGACGATCTGGTCACGCTCGGCCTCGACAGCCTCCTGCAACTGCAGCAGGCACCGACGGCGCAGAGCCCGATCCGAGGCCCAGATGCCGTCGTCGAATGCCGTTCGCGCCGCGGCGATGGCGGCGTCCATGTCCTCCGGCCCCGCCGCCGCGGTGGAGCCGAGCACGACGCCGGTGGCAGGGGACCGGTTCTCGAACTCCGCCCCCGACCGGGCCGCGACGAGCCGCCCGCCGATCAGCATGCGTGACTCCGCCGCTGCGGCGGCCTGCCGGTTGACCTCGACGCTGGTGGCGGCGTCCGCGAGGTCGGTCACGACCGGCTCGGGGTCGGCGTGCCGGGGGTGGGGACGACGTCAGACACAGTTGTACATCCTTTGTCGAACTGTTCAGGTGCCGTGACCGTACCCCGTCGAGGCGATGGACGCGAGAAGTCTCTCGACGCGATCGCCATCGGCGCCGAGCCGTGCCGCCGACGGCGTGAACGGGGGTGCCGACGGCGGGTCCGGCCGGTCGATCCGAGCCCCCGTGTCGACGGTCCCGAGCGCGGCGTACCGGGCCGCGACCGTCGACAGCGCGACGTCGATGACTTCGCCGCCGCCACGGGCGAGGCTCTGCGTCACCGCCCGGGCCGCCTCGAGGCCCGTCAGCGGGTCGGCGACGGCGTCGGCACAGAACATCGTGTGGCGCGGGGTCCCGACCACGAGCCCACCCGCCACCGCCGCGTCGTCACCGAAGGCGACGCGGTCGGGGTGGGCGAGACCGTGGCCGGTGATGCGCAACCACACCTGTCCGGGTCGTGCCGGCACCGACGACGAGTCGAGACCCAGTCGCCGCAGCGCCCGCGGCCTGGAGGCCTCGACCACGACATCAGCGCACCGCAGCAGCTGACGGACGCGGTCGGGAGATCGCGTGGGATCGACCGCCCAGGAGAGTTTCCCGTGGTTCATCCAGTCGAAGAAGCGGACGTCGCCCTGCCGGGCACCGTCGGGGCGCGCCGGGCTCTCCACCTTGACGACCGTCGCGCCGGCATCGGCGAGAAGTCGGGTACACAGCGGTCCCGCCCACAGGGACGAGAGGTCCGCGACGAGCAACGGCCGTTCACCCGCGCTCCGACGGGATCCTCGCCGGGACACGACGGGCGCGCCGGGTGCGGTCTCGCCGAGCGCCGCGACCGGGAGCCCGAGTTCGGCGCCCCGGTCCACCCACTCCGCGGGCGACATCACCCTCGCGGCATCGGTGAGCGCCACCCAGGAGTCCGCGCGCTCGACGGCGCGGCGAAGGAACGCGGGGACCAGGTCGACGTCGTCGTCCCGTGACAGCGTGATCGCGACGTGGCCGTCGCGGGCCGGGAGAAGTCGGGACGCCCCACCGACGGAGACGGACCCCGCGCGGCTCCGTCCCGACAGCGCGGCGCGGCCCGCGAGAAGGACCGCGGCATCGCCGACCGTGGCCCCCGGACGGACGTGGGCAAGCACGCGATGCGCCTCGACGAGCACCCCGGCGCGACTGGCGTCGCCGGTGCCCGAGGGCTCACCGCACAGCGACGTGAGGCCGTGACGCGCCCACTGCGCCGTGGCGTCGCCTGTCGTCGGATCCACCCGCACCCGCCTCGTCGGAGGAGCATCTGGCCTGCGGCGATAGCATAGCGGCCGTGCCGATCCGGTCCTGCGTCGTCGTCAACGCCGACACCGGCGGCCCGACGCCCGTCGACATCCGGATCGCCTGCGGACCCGGGGGTGACTCGCTGATCACAGCCGTCGCACCACGTCTCGCGACAGGATCCGCCGACGTCGTCGTCGACGCCGACCGTTGCGCGGTCATGCCGGGCTTCGTCGACCACCACGCCCACCTCTTCGCCACCGCCGCGGCGGATTCGTCCACGCCGTGCGGCCCGCCCGCGGTCCGCGACCGCGCCGACCTCGCCGCCGCGCTGGCCCGGGCCCCGTCCGACCCCGCCGGCTGGGTGCGGGGGACCGGCTACATCGAGACGGTCGCCGGCGATCTCGACGCCGACGTCCTCGACGGACTGCACGCAGACCGACCGGTGCGGATCCAGCACCGCAGCGGCGCGCTGTGGACGGTGAACGCGGCTGCGATCCGGGCCCTCCGGCTCGACACCGCGGACCATCCGGGCGTCGAGCGCGACCCGCTCGGTCGGCCGACGGGCCGTCTGTGGCGGGCCGACGACCTGGTGCGGTCACGCCTCCCGGGAGCGGGACCACCGGCTCTCGACGCCGTGGGCGCCCGTCTGGCCGGGCTGGGGATCGTCGAGATCACCGATGCGACACCGGATCTCGACGACCGCTCCCTCACGGCTTTGATCACCGCGGCGGACGAACGGCGCCTCCCGCAGCGATTGCATCTGCTCGGCGTGCCCCTCGGGAAACAGGTGGCGTCGTCACGGGTCACGACGGGCCCGTACAAGATCGTCGTCGCGGACGCACCGATGCCGTCGCTGACCGAGCTGACCGCGGCGGTCACCGCGGCCCACGAGGCGGGCCGGGCGGTCGCGGTGCACTGCGTGTCCCGTGCCGCCCTCGCGCTGAGCCTCGCGGCCGGGGTCGGGCGGGGGGATCGCGTCGAACACGCGGGTGTGGTGGATGCGAGCACCGCACGGCACCTCGGCGAACTCGGCGTCACCGTCGTCACCCAACCCGGTTTCCTCGCCGACCGCGGCGACGACTTCCTCGACGGATCCGACCCGGGCGACCACGACGATCTCTATCGGTGCGCGAGTCTGACGCGGGTCGGTGTGCCTGTCGCCCTCAGCAGTGACACGCCGTACGGTCCCGTGGACCCCCTCGCGGTGATCGACGCGGCCGTGCACCGCAGGACGCGTCTCGGACGTCGCGTGGGTCGCCCCGACGAGAGATGCACTGCGGCGCAGGCGTTCGCGGCCTACCAGTCGGGCGCCGCGACCCCCGGCGGGCCCGAGCGGCGGATCGCGGTGGCGGAGTGCGGCGACGTCGTCGTGCTGGACCGCCCGGGCCGGGAGGTCCTGGCCGATCCCGGCGCGGCTCGCGTCGTCCACACGCTCATCGAGGGTCGACCGGTCTGACCGCCTCGACGGCGTCGCAGAGGCCCCAGGCGAGTGCCGTCGCCGGGTCGACCACCTCGTCGGTGGCGGCCAGGTGGAACGTGCGCCAGCGCCCGATCCGCCGGGAGATGCTGACCGTCCCACCGGCTCCCGGGATGAGGCCCATCGACAGCTCGGGCAGGTGCACGATCGTCGCGGGGTCCATGACCACCCGGCCGGCCATCGCCGGGAGCTCGATGCCCGCACCCACACACCCGCCGTGGACGAACGCCGTGACCGTCGACGCGATCTCGGCGATCCGCGGGCCCGACCCGACCGCGGTCCGGATGACGTGGGCGGTCGCGACATCGGCGGTGGTCCCGAACTCCGCGAGGTCGCCGCCGGAACAGAACGACGAACCGACCGCCCGCAGGTGGACCGCGCGGACCGTGCTGTCGTACCGGGCGACGTCGATCGCCGCGTTCAGCGCGTCCCGCAGCGCTGCCCCGTAGGCGTTGCGTCGGTCCGGCCGGTTGAGCGCGATCGTCAGGACGTCGTCGTCGCGGTCGATCAGGACCGGATCGGACGCCGGGGGCGGCGCCGGCTTCTCGCCACGCCCGGCGAGCCACTTCGCGAACTCGGGGCCGCCGAGCAGGGTCGAGTAGGCGAACGACTCGACGAGCAGGGCGTGCGCGACCGACACGTGTTCCCCGGCTCGCAGGACCTGTGCGAGCACCGCCGCCGCCTGGGGGTGTCGCGCGAGGTCGTCGACCACCCGAGCGGCGGTCCCCCCGGGATCGTCGACGCCGACGCACCAGCGTCGGTCGCCGGCGACTTGCGGTGTCGCATAGACGACGTCGCAGCCCTGCGCGGCCGCCCCCCATGCAGCCTCGGGCAGGTCAGCGGAGACGACCCCGATCCGAGGACCACCGCGATAAACCGGGGGATCGAGAAGACCCCCGGACCGGTCGTCGAGATCGACGACGACCGGCCCGGGGGTCTGGAACATGCTCCGACCCTAGGCGAGCGGCAACCCGATCATCGACAGGTCGTCGGCGCCGGCTTCCCGTCGAACCGGTCCTGCAGCCACTGCAGGGCGGGGAAGAACCCCACGGCGGCCGCGCTCAGGTGCTCCGGTGCCGGCGTCGACAACTGGACGACCTTGGTGCCCGCCCGGCAGTACCGGGCCATCGTCTGGTTCAGGAACGCCACCGAGATCAACGGGTCCGTCGGGGAGTGGAACTCGAAGATCGGCGCCGTCGGGGTCTCCGGCATGTACCCGATGGAGTTCTCCCGCAGCACCTTCTTCGTCGACGGGTCGTTCAGCAGATCGAAGTTCGTCGCCAGCATCCGTGCCGTCTTGCCGAACCCGACGGTGAGGATCTCGTTGGTGCAGGCGTTCGCCATCTGCGCCCGCGTCTGCAACCCGAGCCAGTTCAGGTGCTTGCTGATGGGCAGCTCCTTCGGGTACTCACGCTCGAGCCCGAGGGCGGCGGCCATCGCCAGACCGAACGCGGGATGCGTCTTCTCGGTGCCGATGGCCTCGGCCATCTGCTCGAGGTTGGTGGGCACGCCGCCCTCGGCCGACCCGACCAGATTCACGTCGGGGGCATAGGTCGGCTGCTGCGCAGCAGCCGATGCGGTCGCCATCCCACCACCGGAGTACCCGGACATGCCGACCCGCGACTTCTGCAGACGCAGCGGGGCCCACCGCGTGGCGGCGCGGATCCCGTCGAGGATGACGTGACCGCTCATACGGACCGCTCCGTACGCCGACTTCTCCCCGAGGTGGTCGGGGACGGCGATCGCCCACCCGCGCAACAGCGCGACGTTGAAGCCCCAAGGATCGGCCGGGGACGCCGAGAAATCGGTCGACGTGTACACGCTCTGCGATGCCTGACACCGCATGCCGAGGGCGTTGGTGATCATCTGGTACGAGAGCAGCGGAACGTTGGCGGCACGGTTGAACGGTGCCATCACCAGGGTGACACCGACCATCGGCTGCCCGTGCGAGTCCGTCGTCTTGTACCGGATCTGCCAGGTCTCGGACGGCACCACCCGGAACGGGTTGGGCTTGCGCTGAGCACCGATCACGTCGCCGTCCCGCATCGACGCGAGGTTCGGCGGGTGCCGGTACAGCGGACCCGGGTCGGAGTACGACGGCCCGAGCTCCGAGGCCGGCGGGAGTGGTGGCGTCGGGACGCCGGGCAGCGCCGGGAGCACCGGCGCGGGTGGTGGAGCGGCGACCGCCGTCGCCGAACCCCAGATGACCAGTGCCGCGGCTGCCGTGACGACGGTCGTCACCCAGCGGACGCGGCGGAACCTCAGATGTTGCACGCATGCCCCCCTCGATCGTGGCCGAGACGGCCACCGGGTGCGAGTGTGCGATCCGTTGTGGTCGGTGCCACAACGGGAGTTGAGTTCGGTGACGGGTGCCAACTGATGTGCCGATGTGTGTTTCTTCGCCACAACGACAGCCGCGAGCGGGGGCCCGAACGCAGAACACCCCGACGACCAACGGTCGTCGGGGTGTCTCGTCGGGGTGGGTCAGCCGCGCACCGCCCGGGCGGCGAAACCCGCCCCGCGTACGACGTCGCCGTTCACCGCGTAGAGCACGTGCACAGCACCCGGGCCCGCCAGCGGCGCCCCGTTGCAGATGTTGTCGGAGGGGATGCAGTACCGCGCGGTACGCCCGGCGAGGGCAGGTTGCACGGCGACCGGCGGCGCACCCGCGTCGGACAGGAACCGCGCCGACGGCGGGGCGAAGAGGACGACCGCGGCGATCTTCTGCAGCAGCGCGGGCGCCAGCGGGCGCGGGGTGAAGGTGCGGTACTCCGGTGGCAGGACCACCTGCGGGCTCACGGCGTAGCCGGCGACCACCGCACCCTGGGAGTAGCCGGCGAGGACGATCCGCGTCCCGGGGCACGCCGACGCCAGGAACGCGACCCTCCGCTGCACGTCGTTCACGCCTGCGATCACCGAGCGCGCGGTACCGATGCGGTCGGTGAAGCTCGCCGACGCGGGGTAGTTCACGCCGTACTGCGCCACCGAGCGGCCGGGCAGCTGCGACCTCAGCGACGCGATGAACGCCGAACCCGTCAGTCCGATCGGGGGTGCCGGCTCCGCGGTTCCCCGGGCGAACACGACCTCGACGTTCGAACACGGCGCCGCGGACGCGGGCGCGGCGCCGGTCAGGACGACACCGGTGGTGGCCACCGCGACGGCGACGGACAGGGACGCGAACAGGCGCTTCATCACACGACGGATGCTACGGCACCGGGTGTCCCCGCCGACGGTCGTCGGCCGCCCCGGGACGGCCTCCGGGACACGGTGGACCGGCGCACTTACTGAAAGCCTTACGGTAATGTCGTCAGTCGTCGACGGCGACCTGTCCGTCGGCGATCCGTCGTCCCTCGGAGGTCTGTCTTGCTGTCGACGCGCCCGGTCATCGTCGCCACCACCCGCACCCCGGTGGGGACCGCGTTCAAGGGGTCCCTCGCGGGGACCCCGGCCGAGACGATGGCCGCGCACGTGGTCCGATCGGCACTCGAGCGCTCCGGGCTCGGCGCCGACCGCGTCGACGACATCGTCCTCGCCGAATCACACTACGGCGGAGGCGATCTCGCCCGGCACGCCGCCGTCGCCACCGGGCTCACGTCGGTTCCCGGCCTCGCGGTCAACCGCCACTGCGCCGGCGGCCTCTCCGCGACCGCGGTCGCCGCGACCACCGTGGCCGCCGGGGCCGCCTCGGTGGTGATCGCCGGAGGTGTCCAGAGCACCTCGCTGACACCGGTCATGAAGCAACGTGTCCCGGGCACCGCCGACGAGTTCGTCGAGCCGTGGATGCCGTTCACCCACCCCGACTCCGCCGAGGCGCCCGCGATGGACATGTCCATCACCGTCGGGTGGAACACGGCGCGCGCCTACGCGATCAGCCGGGAGGCCATGGACGAGTGGGCCCTGCGCTCCCATCAGCGGGCGATCGCGGCGATCGACGACGGCACCTTCGTCGACGAGATCGATCCCATCGAGGCGGTGCGCGCCGACGGGCAGTCGGCGGTGTTCGCGGTGGACGAGCACCCGCGTCGGTCGACGACGGCGGAGAAACTCGCCTCCCTCGCACCCGTGCACCCGGAGATCGACGGGTTCTCGATCACGGCGGGGAACGCGAGCGGCCTGAACGACGCCGCCGCGGCGCTGGTCGTCGCCGACCCCGACACCGCCCGGTCGACCGGGGTGACCGCCCTCGCCCAGATCCGCGCGGTCGCCTCCACCGCGACGTCACCCCGCGACACCGGCAGCGCGGCCATCGCGGTGATCCGTCGCCTGCTCGACCGGTCCGGGCTCACCGTCGCCGACGTCGCGCTGTGGGAGATCAACGAGGCGTTCGCATCGGTGCCGATCGCGGCCTGCCGCGAGTTCGGCATCTCCGAGGACGTCGTCAACATCCACGGCAGCGGGTGCAGCATCGGCCACCCCATCGCCGCGAGCGGGGGACGCATGATCGCCACCCTCGTCGGCGACCTCCGTCGTCGCGGCGGCGGGATCGGTGTCGCCGCGATGTGTGCGGGCGGCGGTCAGGCCGGGGGAGTGGTCGTCGAGGTCTGACGGGACCCCGTCGGCGTCACACGGGGTCGAAGCTGGAGATCTTCCAGGCCCCGTCGACCTTCTGCATGCCGACCTTGATGCTGCTCGACGTCAGGCGCGGGTCCTTGCTGTCGGTCGACGTCACTGTCTGGTTCACGAAAACCAGTGCGGTGGCCTGGGAGTCGTCGATCGACGTCAGAGACGACCCGACCACGGTGACCGCGGACGTGATCTGCTTCGCCTTGACCGCCGGTGCGACGACCTCGGTCGTGAACGTCGTGTAGTAGTCGCGGAACGGTCCTGTCAGACGCTGTTTCGCGGAGTCGAAGTCCTGCTGCAACTTCGCCGGTTCGTACGCGAGGATCGCGACAGCCCCCTGGCCGGCCGCCGCTGTGGCCGCTGATCGCTCGGACGAGTCGATCGCGCGGTCCGGACGCGTGAGCGCGAGGTAGAGCGACAGGACGACCGCGACCGCCGCGACCACCAGGACGGACAGGACCCCGGCGACGACACGTCCCCGTCGCGTCCGGGGCGCGACCGCTGCGCGGAGGCGACGGAACCGACCCTTCTTCTCGGTCACCGCAGGCGACTTCGCGGTCTCGGTCTTCTCGAGGGTCACCGTGCTGTCGGCTGCCGTGCCGTCGGTGGTGGCGCCGTCGGGGCCGTCCGCGGCGCTGTCCTCCGGCGCCTCGGCGTCGCTCACCGACGTGTCCCGTTCGCTGACGTCGGCCTTCACGGGACGAAGTCCACTCGTGACATCTTGTACACCCCTTGATCTCTGGTCAGTGTCACCCGCAGCCGCCACATGCGCGGCTGGTCCTGTGCGCCGGCGGAGTTCGTGACCTTCGACGTCGCCGCGACCAACGCGACAGCGGAGGAGTCCGACACCGATTCGACGCCGACACCGGTGACGGTGCCGGCGGTGGACACCTGCGAGTCCTGGACCACGGACACGAAAGCGCCGGAACGCTTCTGGAAGTCGTCGCGGAAGCCGCCCGTCGAGTTGTCGACGATCCGCGCGACGTCGGCGTCGGCCTTGGTGTGGTCGATCGAGGTCAGATCGACCACGCCTTGCCGGGCGGCCGCGAGCGCCTCGCCCCGGAGGTCGGCATCGTGGCGGACGTCGAGGTGATCGACGACGAGGAATCCGGCGAGCGAGGCCAGCCCCACGACGACAACCACGGCCGCGGCGGCCACGGCGACCGGTGGGCGGGTCAGCGCGACGACCCCGCCGCGCGTTCCCGACGCGACCCCGGACCCGATCCGCCGCAGACGCGACCGTCGCCGGACGTCCGTCGATGTCGAGTCGGCATCGTCGGTGTCGGTGTCTGTGACCGTGTCGTCGGCGTCCTCGCCGGTGTCGTCGGACACGGCGACGGCCGTGTCGGCGCCACCGGAAACCCCTCCCGAGAGTGCGGCGACCCGCTTGCGCGCCTCCGCCGCCTGCCGCGCCGACTCCGCCGCGGCGGCCTCGAGCGTGCGGGCCTCCTCCTCGGCGACACGTGCCGCCTCGAGTCGCTCCATCCGTTCCCGCGCCTGCGTGGCCTTGGCCTCCACCTCCTGCGCCTCCGCCTCGAGCCGGGCGATGTCGTCGCGAGCCGCACTCAACGCATCGACTGCCTCGCCGCTCCCGTCACCCGGTGCGGACTCGTCCGGATCCGGGGGGTCGGCCTTGCGCCTCGACGAGCCGAACACGTCCACCACCTCTCGAGAGCCGGTCGATCCCGACCGTCCGTCGGCCCGGTGACCGACGCGGGTCACAGTACCCGCACGCTCCAGCCGTGTTGGCCGATCCGACGCAGGTCACGGCAATGTTCAGATTCTTCTCAGACCTGAGTACGAGCGCTTACTGTAGGAGATACAGTAACGCGTTCCGATCACTCGCCGACGACGTCGACCCCGACGCCGCGGCGCCTGCCCATGGAGGTCCACCGGTGTCGGTGTTGTCGCTCGACGAACTCGATCGTTGTCTCCGCCTCGCACCCACCGACGACAGCGGCACGTTCCGGGGCGACAACATCCCGATCGGCACCGACCGCGTGTTCGGCGGACAGATCATGGGTCAGGCGGTGATGGCCGCCGCGTCGGCCGCGCCCGAGAAGTCCCTGAAATCCTTCACGCATTTGTTCGCGCGCGAGGGTGCGACCGACACCCCCGTCGACTTCGACGTGACATCGCTGCACAACGGCCGGACGTATGCGTCGGCGCGGGTCGCGGCCCGACAGGGCGAGCGCACGATCGGCCACACGCTGATGTCCTTCCACACTCCGGAGGACGGTCCGACCCTGCTGCCCGTGGGGGATCCGCCGGGAAGCCCCGACGACGCCCGTCCCGTCGATCTGGGGATCCTGCCGTGGGATGTCCGCATCGTCGGCGACGTCGACCTCTTCGACCGGCGCTCGCAGCCGTCCGAGTGCGCGCTGTGGATGCGCGCGCCGGTCCGGGCCGACGACGAGTGGATGCAGAAGGCACTGCTGGCCCACGCCACCGACCTCTCCATGATCGGCACGCTCCTGCTGCCCGTCGAGGGAGTCGCGCAGCAGGACAACGGGGTTCGCGTCCACACCGCGGTCACCTCCCACACCATGTGGTTCCACGACGACATCCACCTCGACGACTGGCTGCTCATCCGCCAGCGAGGCCTGGCGCTCAACCGGTCCCGCGGGTTCGGCACCGGTGACGTGTTCACCGCCGACGGGCGTCTGGTGGCCGCCTACGCGCAGGAGTCGATGATCCGCGTGATGGCGGCCGGGTGACGGCCTCGTCCGGACGCACGGTCACCCGATCCCGCGCCGTCGACTGGGTCGTACGCGGCCTGATCCTGGCCGTCGCACACATCGCCGTGCGGACGGCCGCGGGCGCGCTCACCGAGTCCGCGCCGCTGCACAGCGCGGCGTTCCGGTACTCGGGTACCGCGATCGTCATCCTCGTGGCCGTGGCAGCCGGTGTCGTCGACGGCGTATCGCGTCGCAACCGAGACACCGTCGACGCCTACACGTGGGTGCGGGCGGCCGTGGTGTGCGCCGTGGTGACCGGCGTCGTGTGCAGTGTGCTGGGCGTGCTGGAGGTCTCGGGACTCGCTGGCGTCTCACCCGGGGTGGAGCTGACCTCCGGGCTGGCGTGGACGTTCCTCATCACCATGGTCCCCGCCGTCCTCGGCATGGCCGTCGCACGTCGCCTGCGCGGTTGACCGCCCGGCCCACAGCCATCTTCGTGCAGCACCCCCTCGACAAGGACGCATCGTCATGACCACGACCTCGATCAGACCTGCCCCTCAGACGACCATCCTGACCCGTGACTTCTGGGCATCGGGAGCCGACGGCGTGCTGCGTATCAGCCGGTGCGACGACTGCGGCGCGTGGAACAACCCGACGCCGGCAGCATGCCGTCGGTGTCGCTCCCGCTCGTTGACGATGACACCGACGTCGGGCCGGGGGACGGTCGTCGGGGTGTCGGTGAACCACCAGCACCTCGTCCCCTCGATGCCCCCGCCCTACGTCGTCGCCATCGTCGCCATCGACGAGGACGACGGCGCCCGGTTGACGACGAACGTCGTCGGGTGCGACGTCGACGACGTGGTGGTCGGGATGCGCGTGCGCGTGCGCTTCGAGCAGGCGTCCGAGCACGTCTGGCTGCCCCTGTTCGAACCCGATCCCGAGGCCGGCGGGGAGACCGGGCCCGTCCCCGAGCCGGATCCCGCGTCGCGACGTGTGCGACCGCCGGTGTCGCGGCGCAAGTTCGAGGACGACGTCGCGATCACCGGTGTCGGCCAGTCGAGGGTCGGACGCCGGCTCATGATCGATCCCGTGACGCTCGCCGTCGACGCCGCCGAGCGCGCCGTCGCCGACGCGGGCCTGACGATGGACGACATCGACGGCCTGTCCACCTACCCCGGCTGGGGTCCGACCGGCATCTCCGAGGGCGGCATCATGCCCCTCGAACAGTCGTTGACGATCCACCCCACGTGGGTCAACGGCGGGGGAGACCTCCCGGGACAGAACGGGTCCATCATCACCGCGATGCTCGCCGTCTCGGCCGGGCTGTGTCGCCACGTCCTGTGCATCCGGTCGGTGTGGCAGTCGACCAACAGCGCGATGATGCGGGCCGGGGAGATCGACCCGCCGTCCGGCCGTCCCGAGGGGATGATGGAGTCCCGGGGGCCCTACGGCGCGATGTCCCCGGCGACGTGGATCGGCTGTCAGGCGTCGAACTACATGCACCGGTACGGGGTCGGACGTGAGGTGCTGGGTGCGATCGCGGTGACGACCCGCGCCCACGCCGGCGCCAATCCCGAGGCGGTGTACCGGGATCCGTTGACGATGGACGAGTACATGTCGGCCCGGATGGTCTCGACGCCGTTCGGCCTGTACGACTGCGACGTCCCCTGCGACGGTGCCGTCGCCGTCGTGGTCTCCGCGATCGACGCCGTCGCCGACATGGACTGCGAACCCGTCTTCGTCGAGGCGGTCGGGACCCAGATCACCGAGCCGTTGAGCTGGGATCAGGGAACACTGCACTACCTGCCGCAGACCATCGGACCCGCAGCGCACCTGTGGTCGCGGACCGACCTGGGCCCCGACGACGTCGACGTGGGCTGCATCTACGACGGTTTCACGTTCAACGCGCTGTCGTGGATCGAGACGCTCGGCTTCTGCGGAGCGGGCGAGGCCGCCGACCTCATCGGCGACGGGTCCGGGATCGCCGTGGACGGCACGCTGCCGCTCAATCCCCATGGGGGACAACTGTCGGCCGGGCGTCTCCACGGATACGGGTTCGTCCGCGAGGCGGTCCTGCAGCTTCGTGGGCGGGGGAGCGGCCTCCAGGTCCCCGACGCCCGGGTCGCGGTCGCCACCGCCGGCGGCGGCGTACCGTCCGGCGCCATCCTGTTCCGCCGGGAGGGCTGAGGCGGTCTCCACCGCGCAGGTCCTGCGCGGTGGAGACCGGTGGGGTCAGCGGGGCTGGAACCGTTGGGCGCCGTCGAGCCGGACCACCTCGCCGTTGAGGTAGGTGTTCGACAGCAGGTGCAGTGCGAGGTCGGCGAACTCCGACGGTTGCCCCAGTCGGCGGGGGAAGGGCACGTTCGCGGCGAAACCGGCGAGCATCTCCTCGCCGACGGACGCCATCCGCGGTGTGAGCATGGTCCCCGGCGCGATCGTGTTGACCCGCACCGCGACCGGGGCGAGATCGCGTGCTGCGGCGAGGGTGAGTCCGATGACGCCGGCTTTCGCCGCGGCGTAGGCGCTCTGGCCGACCTGACCCTCGTATCCGGCGATCGAGGCGGTCGCGACGACGGCACCCCGTTCGTCGCGGCTGTCGGTGTCCGTCGCCGCGATCGCGGCCGCGGTCAGGCGGAGGACGTTGTAGGTCCCGTTCAGGTACAGGCTGATCGTCTTCTCGAAGCCGGCCATCTCGGCGGGGCGGTTGTCCTTGCCGACGACGCGCTGCGCCACCCCGAACCCACCGTGCGCGATCACCGCGTAGCGGAACGTCGCGAGCTCGGAGGCGGCGGTGATGGCGGCGGTGACGTCGTCGTCGTCGAGGACGTCGGTGCGGACGTACCGGACACGGTCACCGAGTTCGTCGGCCAGGTCCGCGGCCGGGCCGTCGGCGAGGTCGGCGATCACGACCGCGCCGCCGGCGGCGTGCAGGGCACGCACCACGGCTTCGCCGAGACCACCGGCACCCCCGGTCACGATCGCTGCGGTACCCGTGAAATCCATTCGTTTCCCCTCGATGTGGTGGTCCGCCGTCACTGCGGCATGAGCTGTGTCCAGGACGTCGCCGGCCTGAAGTCGCCCGCGGCGTTGCCGTCGGTGTAGATCTCGCCGTCCGGTGCCACGAACTTCCCCGTGGACGAGTCGTAGGACGACGGTGCGCCATAGTTGCGCGGCGTCCCCGTCTGCGGGCCGCCGGACGAGTCCGGGACGCCCTGACGTTCCAGGTCGGGATCGGCCGGGTTGCCACCCACGAACGGACCGTTACGGGCGAGGGGCGCGAACCCGTCCTTGCTCTTGCACAGCGCGACCGTCGGCGCACGGCGGCCCGGCGTGTCCATGCACGGATAGTTCCTCGCCCCGCGGACGGCGACCGGCGAGTCCTGCGCCAGCTTGCAGTAGAGGTCGCTGGGGGTGTCGACCGTGTTGAGCTCGTCGGGGTTGCGGCGTTGCGACGCCGGGAGGAACCCGACGGTGCACGCAGGCGGCTGGTTGACCTGCAGGTTGAAGTCACCACGCGCCGCGCCGAACAGATCGCTGCTCGCCCGGGGATCGGCGGCGGCGGAGTTCAGCAGCAGCCGCGGCAGCAGGATGAACGTCTGGCGCAACCCGGGGTTGTACTTCACGGCCACCTGCCCGACGTTGGTCAGGTTCGCGAGCAGCAGCGGCAGCGTCGGGCTGAGTTGTGCGAGTTGAGCGGTCGCCTGTTGCGTCAGTCCGGGGCCCTGGTCCAGGACGGTCCGGACACTCGCGTCGTCGCTCGCGATCGTCCCGGTGACCCCCGACAGGCCGGTGATCCACCGTCGGATGTCCGCCGCGCCGTTCACCTGGGTGTCCAGCAGCGGGCCCGAGTCGGTGATCAACGTGGCCAACCGGGAATCGTTGGCCTCCAACTGCGTCGCGACCGCGTTCGCCGACGACAGGATGGTCCCGAGATCGTCGCCCGCGCCCGCGAAGCCGCGATAGGTCTCGTCGAGCAGGGTGGAGAACTTGTCCTCCGGGATCGTGGAGACCAACCGGTCGAGCTGGTCCAGCAGTGGCCCGACCTCCTGCGGGATCGTCGTGCGGTTCACGGGGATGACCGACCCGTCGCGCAGATAAGGTCCGTCGTCGGTCTGCGGGATGATGTCGACGTACTGCTCACCGACCGCCGAGACACTCTTGACCTCCGCGCGCAGATCCGTCGGGATCTTGCGGTCGCTGTCGAGCGACATGGTCGCGGTCACCCCGTCGTCGGAGAGACCGACGTCGGTGACCCGCCCGATCTGGTCACCGCGGTAGGTGACGTTGGCGAACCGGTAGAGCCCACCCGCCGCCGGCAGGTCGACCTTGACCGAGTACGTCCCGATGCCCAGGAACGTCTGCACCCGGATGTAGCCGAAGCCCATCACCGCCAGACCGATGATGGTCAGGACACCGAATATCGCCAGCTGGATCTTCACCATGCGCGAGAGGATCACGGCGCACCCGGACCCATCGTCGTGAATCCCGGCACCTGGGGGAGTTTCTGCGCGGGTGCGGGGGCGGGGGGTTCGACCGTGCCCTTCAAGGGGTCCTTGCTGTAGCTCGACGACGAGGTCGGCTGCTTGCCGACCACGGCCGGCAGCGAGGTCAGCGCCTCGCCCAGCGGGGTCCCGAGCAGCAGCGTCTTGCGCAGGCGCGGGACGGTGAGGTCGAGGACGATGTAGAGGTTGAAGTAGTCGCCATGGATCGACTTGTCGATGAGGCTCTGCGAGAACGGGAACGTCGTCAACGACGCCGCCGTCTTCGCGACCGCGTCGGAGTTCTTCGCCAACGCGTCGGTCGTGGGCACGAGATCCTCGACGAGGCGCCGCAGATCCGCTCCCGCACGATCCACGACGGAACCTGCCGTCGCGCTGAACGCCCCCGCCTTCTCGATCGCCGAGATCAGCTCGTCCCGGTCCTTGTTCAGGACGTCGAGCGCCGCCGGTATCCGCGTCAGCGCGTCCTCGAGGACGCCGTCGTTGCGTGCGAGTGTGCCGGCCAACTGGTTCACCCCCTGCGTCGTCGAGACGATCGTCTGACGCTGGTCGTTCAGCGTCCCAAGGATCTCGTCGAGCCGCGGCAGCAGCTGACGAACGGTGTCCTGCCGCCCGTCGAAGGCCTGGTTCAGCTCCGACGAGAAATCGGCGAGCTGGCCCAGGCCACCTCCGTTGAGCACGTAGGACAGCGACGACAGCGTCTGCTCGGTGCTCGGGTAGGTCTCGGAACGGTCGAACCCGATGGTGGCCCCGGACGCCAGGCGTCCCTGAGCCGCCACACCCGGTGGTGTCGTCAGCGCGAGATGGCTCGAGCCCAACAGGCTCGTCTGACCCACGGCGGCGATGGCGTTGGCCGGGATGATCACACCCTTCTTGACCGAGATGTCGACCGATGCACGCCACCCGTAGACGTGCATCGCGCCCACGCTGCCCACGTCGACGTCGTCGAGCAGGACCGGTGAGTTCTGTTGCAGCGGGCCGACGTCGAGGAGCCGGACGGTGAACTTCTGCGCGTCCTCGCCGTGACCCTGGGCGCCGGGGAGGGGAAGCGAGTTCAGGCCGTTCCACCCGCAGCCGGAGGCGGTGAGCAGCACGCCCAGCGCCATGCAGATCGCCGCCGTCAGCCGGGCGTGCCGTCGTGGCCTGGTCATGGCTTGCTCCCGGGGACGAGCAACTGCTGCAGGGACGTCACCGGCGTCTTCTTCGGCGGCGACGAGGACTGCTGGGACGAGTCGGCCGACGGTTCGAGCTTGTCCTGGCTGTACAGCAGCCGTCCCGGGGCCGGGGCCGGGGGCTTGAGCGGGTTGATGCCGAACGTGGGGTAGTTGACCGCCACCGTGTTCAGGGCGGGTCCGAGGTAGTCGGCGCACAGCTGCGCACCCTGTGCCGACGTGGCGTTGCGGAGGCTCGCGACCGCGTCGCAGAGGAAGTTGGCGGGGCTCGCGAAGTTGTTGGTGACGAACACGCCGACGAGGCTTCCGGTCGTCGGGTTGTAGTTGTTGTTGTAGTTGGCCAGCGCGTTCGGCGCGACGTGCAGCAGCTGTTGGAGGTCGTCGGTCTTGTCGACGAGCACGCGCGTGGCGTCGCCGAGGCGCTGCACCGTCTCGCTCACCTGGTCCCGGCTGCCCGCGATGAACGCCTGCACCTCGGTGCTCGCGGTGGCGAGGTTCCGCAGCGCACCGTCGAGGTCCGAGCTGCCCGCGCTGATCGTCGAGGTGAGCGATCCGAGATTCGCCTGCAGCGACGAGATCTGCTGCGTGCTGCCCTTCAGCGCCGAGACGAAGGTCTGCAGCGCCGCGATCGTGCTGCCGATGTCACTGCTCTTGTCGGACAGGATCTTCGAGGACTGCGCGAGCTCGGTCAGGGCACCGCGGAGTTTGTCCCCGTTGCCGGCGAGCGCTGTCCCGGCGGAGTCGATGAACCGCGACAGCGTCCCGGTCGCGTCGTCGCCCTGCGGTCCGAGGGTGTCGGCGAGGCGTTTCAGCTGCGTCTTCACCTCGTCCCACTCCACGGGTACGGCCGTGCGTTCACGCGGGATCGTCGCACCGGACCGCATCGTCGGCCCGGTACCGGTGTAGCTCGGCGTGAACTGCACCGAGCGCGCCGCGATCAGACTGCGGCTGATGATGACCGCACTGGCGCCTGCGGGGATCTTCACGCCGTGGTCGACGGACATGACGATCTCGTTCTGGGTGCCGCGCGGGGTGATCGAGTCGATCTTGCCCACCGTCACTCCGGCGACCGTCACGGCGTCGCCCACGTAGATCGACGTGGTCGACCCGAAGTAGGCCGTCACCTTCATCGGGGCCTCCACGACCCGGTACCCGACGTAGGCGCCCACGAGGACGGCCACCACGAGCAGGGCCGCGGCGGTCTTCCTGAGATCGAGACGTCGCATCGTGATCCTCATGCTGCGGGGGTGGGGATGAAGGGCGGATCGGGGTTCACGATCGGCAGCGGGAGCGGTTGCGGGGGCAGTCCGAACGCCCCGTTGAGGAAGGGCTGGATGAACTGTCCCGGCAGCAGGTTCGCGACATAGGCGTTGTAGTACGGCCCGCTGGAGACGCCCTCACCGACGACGGTCGCGTACTTCGCCAGGCCGGGGATGGCCTTGGCGATGTTGTCGCGGTTCTTCTGCAGCACCGCGGTGACGTCGTTGAGTCGCGCGAGCGTCGGCGCCAGCTTGTCCCCGTTCTCGCGCGACAGGATGGTCAGCTGCTCGGTCACCGCGGAGGTGTTCGCCAGCAGGTCCACGATCTGCTGACGTCGCGCGTTGAGCTCGTCGACGATGTCGTTCGCGCCCAGGATGAGGCTGTTCACCTTCGCGCTCTGCGTGGCGAGGATCCCCGTCACCTTGCTGGTGCTGTCCAACAGATCCCGCAGGCTGTCGTCGCGAGCATTGATCGTCCGGGACAGACGCGAGAGGCCGTCGAAGGTCGGGCCGAGTTCCGGCCGGGTCGCGGTCAACGTCCCGGACAGGGTGTCGAGCGCCTTGTCGAGGTCTGCGGTGTCGAGTCCGGCGGTGTTGCGTGTGACGCCGTTGAGGGCGTCGGACAACGAGTAGGGGGAGTTCGTCCGCGCGACCGGGATCGGCGACGACGGGGAGAGTTGTCCCGTCCCGTCCGGTGCGACGACGACCGCCCGCTGCCCGAGCAGCGACTGCGTCTCGATGGACGCCCGCGTGGTGTCACCGAGTCGCATACCGTCCCGCACGGTGAAGTCGACGTCGACGAGTCCGTCTCCTCGGAGGGAGATGCCCTGCACCGCACCCACCTCCACGCCACCGATCGTCACCGTGTCGCCGGACTTGAGACCCCCGGCCTCGGTGAAGACGGCGGTGTAGCGGACGCCCGAGGAGAACGACCACAGCTTCTCGAACTGCAGGCCGGCGAGGATGACGGCCACGACGATCACGAGGCCGAGGATGCCGACCCGCACGAGGTCGCCGGCGCGATACCTATTCATCTTGGAAAGAACACCGTCCCGTCTGTTGCTGAACCCACGGGAGTTTCACCGTCTTGCCGTCCAACCCGGTGAGGTTGACCGAGACACCGCAGAGATAGAAGTTGAAGAAGTTGCCGTAGGAGCCCAGCCGCGCCACCTTCCGGAAGTTCTCCGGCGCCTTCTGCAGGGCCGAGTCGACGATGCCCCGCTGTGCCTGCAGGGTCGGCGCGAGGATCGACAGGTTGTTGATGGTCTGGGTGAGGTTCGGGCGGGTGTCCTGCAGCAGACTGGCGAGACTCGCTGTCCCGCTGTCGATCTGACCGACCGCCCGACCGATCTGCGTCCGCTGCGCAGCCAGCCCGTTGACCAGCGAGTCCAGCTGCCCGATGGTGTCGCTGAACTGGTCGCCGTTCTTGGCGATCGTGTCCAGGACGGTGCGCAGGTTGGTGATGACCTCCCCGATCAATCGGTCGTTGTCGGCGAGGGTCGAGGTGAACGAGCTCGTGTTCGACAGCAGCGACACCAGCGTCCCGCCCTGCCCCTGCAGGATCTGCACGAGCGACGCCGTCAACGCGTTGGACTGGTCCGGGTCGAGGACGCGGATCAACGGCTTGAAACCACCGATGAGCTGATCGAGATTCAGCGCCGGGGACGTCTGACTCTGCGGGATCGTGCCGCCCTTGGGGAGGCGCGCCGCCGAGCCGGGCCCGTCGGCGAGCTCCAGGTACCGGTCACCGGTCAGGTTCAGGTAGCGCACCTGCGCCCGGGTGCCCCGGGTGAGGGGTGAGCCGGAATCGGAGTCGAACCCCACCGTCACCTTGTGGTCGCGCAGCCCGAGGTCCACGGCCGTCACCGTCCCCACCCGGATGCCCGCGATTCGCACGGTGTCGCCGGCTTTCAATCCGGAGACGTCGGTGAAGACCGCCTTGTAGTCCGACGTCGGTCCCGACCGCCACTGGTCGAACACGATGACGAGACCGGCCGTGGTGAGCAGCATGACGACGGCGAAGACGGAGAACTTGACGATGGCCGCGATGGGACGTCCACCGCGCTTCGACGGGCTCACGGCGCGAGTCCCACAGGCGGGCCGAACAGCAGCTGCTGGAAGCTCTCGACGTTGAGCTCGGTCGACTTCGACCGGCCCTCGAACGGGTTCGCGCCGTAGTCGGCGACGAGGAACTGCGGCTGTTCGTCGTAGGGCAACCGCGGCAGCGAACCGCAGTAGGTCCGCCCGGCGCGGGTCAGCTTCGGGAGGTTCGTGGGGTACTTGTACGCGGGGCTGGCCGCCAGGAAACTGACCGCCTGGACGGCTCCGGGGCCGGCGAACGGGTAGGGCATCAACTCGGCCCGGTTGTAGAAGTTCTTGAAACCGCCCAGGGTGCAGCCGAAGGAGACGTTGTACTCGCTGGTGAGATCCAGTGTGGGCACCAGCGCGCGAGCAGTGCTCACGAGCCCGTCCGCGTTGCGGCCCACGACGGCGTCACCGACGTCGGACAGCCCGATGACCCCGGAGAGCAGCCGGTCGAGCTGTCGTTCCTTCTCGACCAGGGTGGTGCTGATCGTGGTCGACGACCGCAACGTGTTCACCAGGGGGTCGGACACCGACGCGTAGGTCCGCACCACGGTGTTGAGCTTCTGCAGATCCGTGCTGAACGTGGGCAGGGTGGGATTCACCGTCTTGAGCGTCTCGTTGAACTTGTCAAGGGTGTCGCCGAACTGCGCACCCTTGCCGCGGAACGCCGTCGCCAGCGCGCCGAGCGTCGCGTTCAGCTTCTCGGGCTGGACGCGGGAGAGGACGTCGGTCAACTGGTCGAACAGGGTGTTGAACTCGACGGTCACGCTCCTCGACTGCAGGATCGCATGCGCGGCAAGCGGTCTGGTGGACGCGTCCTCCGGCGGGATCAGGTCGACGAACTTGGCTCCGAAGAACGTGACCGAGCGGATCTCGGCGAGGGTGTTGCTCGGGATGTGTCGCATCTGGCCGGGGTCCATGGCCAGGGTCAGACGTGCACGATCGCCGTCGGTGCTGATCGCGCTGACGCGCCCCACCTGGACACCCCGCAGCTTGACCTTCGCGTCCGGGTCCATCACCAGACCGGCCCGGTCCGAGATCACCGTGACCGGCACCGAGGTGGTGAAGCCCCCGGCGAACATCGTGAGGGAGACGGCCACGATGGCCACCAACCCGACCACGAACAGCAGGCCCGCGAGCGCCTGCGCCCCGGGTCCGGATGTCTTCGCCTGCACGCCCGTCATCCCGAGAGGTTGAAGTTGCCGTTGGTGCCGTACAGGGCGAGCGAGCTGAGGAGCGTGACCGCGACGACCGCGATCAGCGACGAGCGGACCGCGTTGCCGACCGCGACGCCGACACCCTCGGCGCCGCCGCTGGCGAAGTAGCCGTAGTAGGTGTGCACGAGCATCACGACGACGGCCATGATGATCGCCTGCATGAACGACCACAGGATGTCGACGGGGTTCAGGAACGTCGAGAAGTAGTGGTCGTAGAGACCACCGGACTGCCCGAACAACAGGACCGTGGTGTACCGGCTGGCGAGGAACGACGCGACCACGGCCAGCGAGTACAGCGGGATGATCGCCAGCAGACCGGCGAGGACACGCGTGCTCACCAGGTAGGTCATCGGGTTGATCGCCATCGAGTCGAGCGCGTCGATCTCCTCGTTGATCCGCATCGCGCCGAGTTGGGCGGTGGAGCCGGCGCCGATGGTGGCCGCGAGGCCGATACCGGCGATCACCGGTGCGGAGATGCGCACGTTGATGAATGCGGCGAAAAAGCCGGTGAGCGCCTCGATCCCGAGGTTGCCGAGGGAACTGAAGCCCTGCACGGCCAGGGTGCCGCCCGCCGCCAGGGTCAGGAACCCGACGATGATGACGGTGCCGCCGATGACCGCGAGCGCACCCGATCCCATGCTGATCTCGGCCACCAGGCGGACGGTCTCGCGACGGAATCGGGTGACGACTGTGGGGATACCGGCGATCGCGCGGAGGTAGAACATCGCGGGATGGCCCATGGTGTGCGCCCACCGCACGGGCGTGCGGACGGTCCGGTACGTGCGCGGATACCGCGCTGCGATGACCATCACGAACCCAGCCGGATGCCGATGGCGGTGACGACGACGTTCACCACGAACAGGGACATGAACGCGTACACGACCGTCTCGTTGACCGCGTTGCCCACGCTCTTCGCACCGCCGCGGACCATCAGCCCCTGGTAGCACGCGACGAGGCCGGCGATGAGCCCGAAGAGCAGCGCCTTGATCATCGAGATGACCACCTCGGTGAGGTGGGTGAGCAGCGTGATCCCGGCGACGAACGCCCCGGGGTTCACACCCTGGAGGTAGACGGAGAACAGGTATCCGCCGACGATCCCGATGGTGCAGACCAGACTGTTCAGGAGCATCGCGACGAGCCCGGATGCGAGGACCCGCGGCACGACGAGCCGTTGGACCGGGTCGATGCCGAGCACCTCCATCGCCTCGATCTCCTCACGGACGGTGCGGGACCCGAGGTCGGCGCACATCGCGGTCGCACCGGCGCCGGCCACGATCAGCACCGTGACGACGGGGCCGACCTGGGTGACCGCGCCCAGCGCCGCACCGGCGCCGCTGAGGTCGGCCGCTCCCAGCTCGCGCAGCAGGATGTTCAGCGTGAAGCTGACGAGGACCGTGAAGGGGAACGCCACCAGCAGGGTCGGCATGATCGAGACACGCGCCACGAACCACGCCTGCTCGAAGAACTCACGGGTCTGAAAGGGACGGCGGAAGAGGAACTTCGACGTGTCCGCCGCCATCAGGAAGAGACCCCCGATGCCGCGCATCAGGGGGAGCAGCCGCGTCATCGCGGGCAGCCTCCGGGTCCGGGCATCAGTGGTATCCGATGATCTTCGTCTCGAGGTACTGCTCGAAGCCCTCCACGCCGTTCTGCCGACCCACACCGCTCTGCTTGTATCCGCCGTACGGTGCGTCCGCGCCGTAGAACATGCCGCCGTTCACCATGACGGAGCCGGTCCGCATCCGACGTGCGAAGTCCAGGCCGGTCTCGGCGGAGCCGGCGAACACCGATCCCGACAGGCCGTAGCGGCTGTCGTTGGCGATCGCCAGCGCCTCGTCGACGTCGTCGTAGGCCAGCAGGACCATCACGGGCCCGAAGATCTCGTCCTGTGCGGCCTCCGCCGAGTTGTCGAGACCGCGGATGAGCGTCGACTCGACGTACGTCCCGCCCTGCAGGTGTGCGGGCAGGTCGGTGGGTGCCCCACCGCCGGTGACGATCTCGCCGCCGGCCTGTCGAGCGCGCTCGATGTAGCCCAGGATCCGCTCGTGCTGCTTGGGGTTGATCACCGGTCCGAGCAGCGTGCCCGGTGAGGCGGGGTCCCCGGGCTGGATCGACTGGTAGAGGCCCGCGACGAGTTCGGTGGCTCGCTCGTACTGCGACCGGTGGACGAGCAGTCGGGTGTTGATCGCACATCCCTGCCCGGCGTGCACACAGACCTGCATCGAGTTGATGATCGCGGAATCGATGTCGGCGTCGGGGAGGATCACCATCGCGGACTTGCCGCCGAGCTCGAGGAACGTGTTCGTCACCCGGTCCGCCGAGAGACGCGCGATGAGCTGACCGACCGCGGTCGAACCCGTGAACGACACGAGGTCGACGCGGGGATCGGTGACCAGCTGTTGCGCCACCGCGTTGTCGGGAGTGGGGACGACGTTCACGACGCCGGCCGGGAAATCCGTCTTCTCGGCGATGAGGCGTCCGAGGCGGGTCGCGTTCCACGGGGTGTTCGGGTCCGGCTTGAGCACCACCGTGTTCCCCGTGGCCAGCGCCTGCCCCAGCTTGTTCAGGTTGATCTCGAGGGGGAAGTTCCACGGCGCGATCGCGGCCACGACACCCACCGGCTCCTTCACGGCGAGTCGCTTGTTCCTCGCGTCGGAGACGGCGCCGGGGCCGAGGTCGCGTTCCCACGCGAAGGTGTCGATCAGGTCCGCGGGGTAGGTGAGCGCGTCGAGAAGCGGCCAGTTCAACTGCGCGATGTCCATCGTCATCCGCGGGGCGCCGACCTCCGACATGAGTTCGTCGGCGATCTCGGCACGCTCGGCCTCGAGAGCCTCCTGGAGCTGCAGCAGGCACCGCTTGCGCAGGGCCCGATCCCGCGACCAGACCTCGGCGTCGAACGCGGAGCGGGCAGCGGAGATCGCCGCATCCATGTCCTGCGTGCCTGCAGCGGCCGTCACGCCGAGGCGAGCACCGGTTGCCGGCGCGTGGTTCTCGAACTCCTCGCCCGAGCGGGCCGGCACGAGTTCACCGCCGATGAAGAGCCGGGATTCCCCCCGTTCGGACGCGCGACGGTTGACGTCGACGCTGGTCTCCTCGGCGGTGGCCTGCTGGGTGGTCATCTCGTGCTCCTCGGTCGCCCACGTCGTGGGGGCCTGTGCGGCGATGTCTGTTCGGGCGAAAGCGGTTGTGGCGGCGTCGTGCTCGCGGATGGCGTGCCCGCCGGTGTCCCAACTGACGGTCTTACAGTAACGGCATCCGTACGGTACTGCCCGAACGGCCCTTGCGGACTGGATTCGTCATGCATGTCGCAGATTCTCAGACTCGACGCGGACGGCGTCGCGCTCATCGAACCGTGTCCGTGGTCGGCGCGAACACCATCACCGCGCGGCCCTTCTCGCGGTCCCGAAAACCTACTGTCAATCGCAGTCCGGCGTGGAGGGTTGCCGGATCCGCGTCCACGATCTCCGTCATGAGGCGGGGCCCCTCCTCGAGGTCGACCATCGCGACGACATACGGTGCCTTCTCGGCGAACGGTCCGTACCCCTGGAGCACGGTGGTCCAGGTGTACAGCGTCGCGGTGCCCGACGCGGGCACGCGCTCCACGTCCTCGGCCCAGCACCGCGGGCAGAACGCCGCGGCCACCGCGGTGACCCGGTCGCATCGGGGACACCGGACGACCATCAGCCGGTGGCCGTCGATCGCATCCCACCACCATTCGGTGTCGAGATCCGGTGTCGGCTCGTCGGGCGCGACCCGCAGCTCACTCATCGGCTCGTCCCCAGGATCATCGTCGCCGAGTGGGACATGAACCCTCCCATCGCGTTCACGCAGGCCAGCGCGGCGTCCGGGACCTGTCGATCACCGCAGACCCCGCGCAGCTGACGGACCGCCTCGACCATCAGGAACATCCCGCGCATCCCGGGATGGCAGGACGCGAGTCCGCCGCCGTCGGTGTTCGTGGGCAACGACCCCCCGGGCCGGAGGCGACCCTCCGCGATGAACGGCCCGCCCTCGCCCTTCTCGCAGAACCCGAGGTCCTCCACCGTCGTCAGCACCGTGTGGGTGAACGAGTCGTAGAGCTGGCAGACGTCGATGTCGTCCGGAGACACACCCGCCCGGGCGAAGGCAGCCGGTCCCGAGTCCGCCGCGGGCGACCGCGTGAAGTCACCCCACGCGGACATCGAGACGTGACTCGCGGCCTGCGCGCTGCCCCGGATCCACACCGGCGCCGCCGCGCAGTCGCCCACCCTCTCCTCCGCCGCGAGGACGACTGCGCCACCACCGTCGGTGCGCAGGCAGACGTGTTTCGCGGTGAACGGGTCGGCGAGCATCGGCGCCGCGGCCACGTCGTCGGCGGTGATCGAGAACGACTCGAACGCGTCGGGGTTCATCGCCCCCCACTCGTGTGCGGCGACGGCGATCTCGGCGAGTTGCTCGCAGGTCGTCCCGAACTCGATCATGTGGCGGCGGGCGGCCATCGCGTACTTCGCGATCAGCGTCGCGCCGTACTGGGTCTCGAACTGCATCGGTCCGCCGGTCGGCATCGCCGCGGCCGACCCCCGCACCTTGCGTTTGACGTCGGATCGCGCTGTCGAGCCGTAGGTCAGCAGGACGACGTCGACCTCGCCCACCGCGATCGCCGCTGCGGCGTGCTGGGCCATCGCGACCCAGGAGGAACCCCCGACATCGGTCGAATCGACCCAGGACGGGCGCAGACCGAGGTGCTCGGCCGCGTCGACCGGACTCAGCAGTGCGCCGTGGGCCCCGAACCCGTCGATGTCGTCCTTGTCCAGTCCGGAGTCGGCGAGAGCGCGCCGAGCGGCCTGGGCGGCGAGCCCGCGCGCTGTCATGTCGGGGACACGACCGCACTCGGAGAGTGCCGCGCCGACGATCGCCACCGCCCGTGAAGCCATGGCAGAGGTCTACCACACGACGAGAACAGCATTTCTCCATTCGTGGAAACGTCGTTCTCAATCCGCTACGGTTGCGGTGTGACGGCCGGTCTGCGCGACGCACTCGACACCGATGGTGTCGTGCTGTGCATGGCTGTGCAGCACTTTCGCTCACCGGTGGTGCCCATGGTCGCGGCCACATGCGGGTTCGACGCGGTGTACGTCGACCTCGAACACACCGCCCTTCCGCTGGACGCGGCTGCTGACCTGTGTTCGGCTGCGGTCTCCGCGGGAATCGTGGCGCTGGTGCGCGTGTCGGGCCACGACGCGTCCGGCATCGGGCGCGCACTCGACGTCGGGGCGACCGGGGTGATCGTCCCGCACATCGAGAGTGCACGTCAGGCAGCCGATGTCGTCGCCGCGGCGCATTTCCCCCCGACGGGACGCCGATCGGTCTCGGGTCCCACCGCGGCCACGGGATACGGCCACCGTTCTGTCGCGGAGGTCATGGTCGCGGCGCGGGCCTTCACCAGCGTGACGGTGATGGTCGAGTCGAGGGCGGGACTCTCCGCCGTGGACGAGATCGCCGCCGTACCCGGTGTCGACATGATCCTGCTCGGCGCGAACGACCTGTCCCTCGACCTCGGCGTCCACGAGGACTTCGCCTCGGATGTGTTCGACGAGGCCGTCTGCCGCGTCGCGGACGCCTGTCGGGCGCGCGGCCCGGCGTTCGGTGTCGCGGGGGTCCCCGCGGTCGATCTGCTCCGGCGCTACGTCGACCGGGGTCTGCGGTTCGTCTCCGCCGGGACCGATCTCGGCTTCATGACCGTCGCGGCCGGCGACCGCGTCCGGACGCTGCGTGCGCTCGACGAGGCCGGCACCACCCGGATGACCGCCACCAGATGACAACGACGGCCCGCACATCGCGGTGGGGGCCCGACAGATTGGAGGATGAGATGCCCACAGCGATCTATCAGCAGAAGGTCGACGACCCGATGGCGTGGACCGGAGCGACGTTCACGGGGAAGGACGACTTCGCGTTCGACCTCTCGGCCAAGAACCTCGAGGCCCTGCGCTCGATCCTCGCCGCGACCGCGCACAAGGGTCGTGACGAGATCACCCCGGAGGACGCTCGTCATCCGGGTCTGAACGACGACTTCGAGAAGATCTACCGCGAGATCATGTTCGGACGCGGCCTCGCCGTCGTCCGTGGTTTCCCGGTCGAGGAGCACTCGATCGAGGAACTCGAGCGGATGTACTGGGCCTTCTGCACCCACCTCGGGTACCTCGTGTCGAACAACTCGATGGGTCACCGGATGGTGCGTGTGCAGGAGGAGATCCTCCCCAACGGTGTGCAGCCGGCCCGCGGCACAAAGTCGAGCGCGGAGCTCGCGATGCACAACGACGCGGCGGACATCCTGTCGCTGCTGTGCGTGTACCCCGCGATGGAGGGTGGCGCCAGCCAGTTCTCGAGCGGACCGGCGGCGCACAACACCGTCCTGGAGAACCGACCCGACCTCCTGGAGGTGCTCTACGAGGGCTTCCCGCACCATCGTCGCAGTGAGCAGCCGGACGATCAGCCGGATGTGACCCCGTACAACGTCCCCGTGTTCTCCCAGGTGGACGGCAAGATCTGCATCAACTTCACCTACAGCAGCATCCTGCCCGCCATGCACGCCCTGGGACGGGAGTTCACGGAGAAGGAGACCGAGGCCATCGACTACCTGCGGACGGTGCTCATCCGCCAGCAGGTGGAGTTCCGTCTGGAGTCCGGCGAGGCCGGCGTCGCGAACAACTTCGCGATGTGTCACTCGCGGTCCGACTTCGTCTCGGGGACCGATCCGAAGAAGGCGCGGTGCTTCCTGCGCGCGTGGATGGAGGTCCCGCTGTCGGATCGCCGGCTGCCGCAGGGACGGGAGTACTTCCACATGGAGAACAAGGATCTCCGCCTCGGCTACGACGTGGTCCCGGGCCGCGACGGCGCCATCGCGACGAACGACTACAAGAACGTCGACAGCGCACTGGCGGACATGTTCAAGGCGGCGCAGGCGAAGCCCAAGGTCGACTGATGACCCCTCGGCTCGTCTACGAACGGTGGACGGACCCCGCGGCGGGTGACGTGCTCGCCGCCTCCGACGTCGACCTCGACGTGGTCCACCTCGACCTCGCCGACCCCGAGGCGGCCTGGGCGCTGCTGCAGGGCGCCCACGGGTACCAGGTCGCCACGCGGACCGACGTCAGCCAGTTCGCCGACGGCGACCAGTGGCTCGTGGGGGAGGAGCTGATCCGGCGGTGTCCGGATCTGCTCGCGGTGTGCTCCGCGGGCGCAGGTTACGACGTGATCGACGTCGAGGCCTGCACCCGCGCGGGGATCGCCGTGTGCAACAACTCCGGTCCCGGCGCCGAGGCGGTCGCCGAGCACGCCCTGGGCTTCATGCTCGACCTCGCCAAGAACGTGACGCGGGCGGACCGAGCCCTGCGGGCCGGCAGCCTGGGTCATCGACTCTCCCTGCAGGGGAGCCAGTTGTCGGGGAAGACGCTGGGCGTCATCGGGATGGGCGCGATCGGTGGTCGACTCGTCGAACTCTGCGCACCCTTCGCGATGGAGGTGCTGGTGTTCGACCCGTACCTCACACCCGCCGCCGCGCGGGCTCGCGGGGTGACGGTGACCGACCTGCCGGACCTGCTCGCGCGGGCGGACTTCGTCCAGGTGACCTGCCCGCTCACCGATCAGACGCGGGGGCTGATCGGCAAGCGGGAGTTCGCCACGATGAAGGCGACCGCATATTTCATCTCCACGGCCCGCGGTCCGATCCACGACGAGCAGGCGCTGTACTCCGCGCTGACCGAGGGCCGGATCGCCGGTGCGGGACTCGACGTGTTCCACACCGAACCGCCGACCGCCGACGAGCCGCTGCTCGCTCTCGACTCCGTGGTCGCCACGCCGCACCTCGCCGGGATCACCCGCGAGGCGGCCCGCGACATCGCGGTCGCGACCGCGCAGCAGTGGACGCAGCTGCTGAGCGGTGCGCACCCGCCACGGCTGATCAACCCGGGCGTGTGGCCGGCGTTCACGGAGCGGTTCGAGGCACTGTTCGGTACGCCCGTGGCCCCACGGCACGACACGATCACGACCTCATGACAGCGGTCGCCGCGAGAGGCACGAGACGAGAGGGCCCCATGTCGTACGAGACCATCGAGGTCGAGATCCGGGACAGGACAGCATGTGTCACGCTGAACCGTCCGCATGTGCTCAACGCCATCAACGACGAGATGATCGCCGAACTCGCGGGGGTCTACGCCGAACTCGAGGCGCGCGACGACGTCTGGACACTGATCCTCACGGGTACGGGAAGAGCACTCTGCGTCGGTGCGGACGTCTCCAAGGCAGACGGGCACGACACCACCAACGCAGCGGGGATCGACACCCAGGGCGAGCCCGTCCTCAGCTCCATGCGCCAGTGGGACGCACCGCAGGAGGCCACCCCGCCGTGGCTGCAGACCACTAAGCCGATCATCTGCGCCGTGAACGGCCTGGCATGCGGCGCGGGGCTGGACTTCGTCACCACGGCCGACGTGACGATCGCCTCGGATCAGGCGGCGTTCATGGACCCCCACGTCAGCATCGGTCTCACCTCCGGTCGCGAGGCCGTCCGACTGGCCCGGGTGTTGCCGTTGCCGGTCGCGATGAGAATGGCCCTGACCGGCAAGCACGAACGTCTCTCCGTCGAGCGCGCGTTCGACCTCGGACTCGTCACCGAGGTCGTCGCGCACGACGATCTGATGTCCCGGGCCTGGGAGGTGGCCGCGATCATCAATCGCAATGCGCCGCTGGCGGTTCGGGGAACACGCATGGCCATCCGCAAGGGGTTGACCCTGCCGATCTACGAGGCGGAGCTGATCGCGGAGAACTATCGGATGAAGGTGGCACTGACCAAGGACGCCGTCGAGGGGCCTCGCGCGTTCATGGAGAAGCGCGACCCCGAGTGGACGTCGTCGTGACCCCGCAGCCGTGTCAGGCGAGCACGAGCATTCTCACATGTCGTAACCTGAGGAAATGAGCAGTGACGAGGCCGCGTCGGACGCACCGGCCGATGTGACGGACGGCGATGCGCCGCTGTGGAAGCAGCGGACCATCGACCGCCGTCTGAGTGCGGCGCGGGCGCGAGCCCTGGCACGGAGCTCGCGGTTCCTCGCCGCGGCCCTCGATCTCGTCGAGGAATCCGGACGCGCCGACTTCACCGTGCAGACGCTCATCGAGCGCTCCAACCTCAGCCTGCGTGCCTTCTATCAGCATTTCGCCGGCAAGGAGGAGTTGCTCCTCGCGTTGTACGAGGACCTGACGAGCCAGTTCACCGAGGACCTCCGCCAACAGGTGTCCGGCGTCGAGGGCTCCATGGAGCAGCTGGAGGCCTTCTGTCGGGGATTCCTGTCGCGCGCGCAGTCGTCGGAGGACAAGGGTGGCCGGATGGTCACGATCTACCACCTGAGCCTGGAGATCGAACGGCCCGCGGACTTCTGGAAGGTGTGGGAGCCCCAGCACCGGCTCCTCGCGCGCATCGTCGCGGCGTGCCAGGACGAGGGCCTGATCCGCACGGATCTCACGGCGGCACAGATCACGTCGCTGCTGAGCACGACGCTGTCGGGCTTCGCCCAGATCGGTGTCTTCAACCTGACCGGACCCAACGTCCCGCTGTCGGTCGACGACATGTGGTCGTGGTGTCACCAGGCCGTGACGACACCGTCCGAGGCCGCCGGCCCGCGCGTCATGCCGCGCAAGACGACGAAACCGCGTACCGCACCACGCACCCGCGCGAAGAGCTGACGCGTCCGCGGCGAGATCCCCGCGGACGCGTGCGCCTCAGGTCCGCGGCAGCTTCAAGCCCCGCTGGGCGATGATCGTGCGCTGGACCTCACTCGTACCCGCGTAGATCGTGGTGCCCAGGCTGAACCGCATGGTCTGCTCGAACATCCCGTCCTCGGGGGCGGTCGGCTCGAGGTACGAACGCAACCCGTCCGGGCCGACCATCTCCACGACGTCCTCGGTCGCGCGCTCCAGTGCCTCGGTGCTGTACAGCTTCGACATCGGACCCTCGGCGATCGGCATGTCGCCGTTGCCCGACATCCACAGGCAGCGCTGCTGCAGGAGGTCCGACACCTCGACCTCCATGGCGATGCGGGCGAGCCGACGCCGCGTCGCCGGGTCGTCGATCGGGGTGGCGGTGACACCCTGGTCGTCCACCCGCTTCTCGTGCGCCCAGGCCTCGGCGTGGTGCAGGAGCCGGGCGAGGTGCGGACCCCAACTCGACGCGTGCTCGTCGACCAGGGCGATGTTCAGCACACTCCACCCGGCGTTCACGTCGCCGATGCGCTGCTCGTCGCCGATCCGCACGTCGCTGTAGAACGTGATGTTCGTGCGCTCGCCGGAGAGGGTCCACACCGCCTGCGCGTCGCACCCCGGTGTGTCCATGGGCACGAGGAACATGGTGAGGCCCTTGTGCTTCGGGACGGTCGGGTCGGTCCGGGCGAGCAGGAAGACGTAGTCGGCGATGTGACCGTTGGTGGTGAACATCTTCGAGCCGTTGATGACCCAGTCGTCGCCGTCGCGCACCGCACGGGTCGCCGCGGCGGCGACGTCGGAGCCGGACTCCGGCTCGGTGAAGCCGAGCGCGATGGTGACCTCGCCGCCCAGCGCCGGCCCGAGGATGCGTTCCTTCATCTCGTCGGTCCCCGCGTGATGGATCACCGACGCCACCATCATCGTGGTCGCGGAGAGATACGTCGGGGCGTCGGCGTACATCAGCTCCGCGTCGATGGCGCTCTGCTCGACCGCGGTGCGGACGGGCGCGCCGACGGCCTCGGCGAGGTGCGGGGGGACGAACCAGCCACGGTCGACGAGACCGGCGATCAGGTCCTTGTCGTGCGAGACGCCGCTACGGTAGATCCGTTCGCGCCGCTCGGGTGTCATCACCTCGGTCAGGTGGTCGCGCACCTCCGTCCGGAGCTGCGCGAGTTCGGGGCTGTCGGTGAACTGCACGGCGTCGACCTCCTCGTCGCGGCGGGACCGACAACGGTATCGGCTCGGACCTCGCCAACAGCGATAATGCTATTCTCACAACACAATAACAGCGTTGCCGTCTGGACGGTGGCACCCGGGCGGACGACGGGCCCGGGCACCGTCGCCTCACACAGGAGTCCTCGTGGATCTCACGCTCACCGACGAACAGACCCAGCTGCGGGACGCGTTCCGATCGCTCTACGCGCGCGAGGCGACGGTCGACCGCGTCCGTGCTGCCGAGCCGCTCGGGTTCGACGCCGCACTCTGGGCGGTGCTCACCGAGACCGGCGGGGTGCCCATCGCGGTCGGGGAGGACCACGACGGGTGGGGCGGCTCGATGAGCGACCTGAACCTGATCGCGGAACTCCACGGTCGGCACATCGCCCCGGCCCCGTTGATCGAGGCGCAGGTCGGCGCCTGGACCCTCGGCGAGGTCGCCGGGGCGTCACCCGTGGCCGCCGAGACGCTGTCCGCGGTGTTGGCGGGCGAGCAGACCGTGACCTTCGTACCGCGTGCGACGCGTGGCGGGGTGTGGCGGATGGCGGCGGGCGGCGCTGTCGCCGACGCCGTGATCGGTCTGCACGAGCACCGTCTCGTGCTGGCCCGTCCCACGGCACAGGAGCCCGTCGAGAACATCGGCAGCATGCCGGTGTCCGACGTCCACGCGACCGACCTCGAGGTCCTGGCCGACGGGGAGGACGCGGCCGTGGTGTTCCAGTCCGCGCTCGACCGGTGGCTCTGTCTGACCGCTGCCGCACTCGTGGGGATCGGCGCACGAGGGCTCGAGATGGGTGTGGAATACGCGCGACAACGATCGGCTTTCGGGACGCTCATCGGGACGTTCCAGGCGGTGTCGCACCCTCTCGCCGACTGCGCCACGGCCCTGGACGGCGCGCGCCTCCTCGCACAGCGGGCGGCGGCGGCGTTCGAGGAGGAGCCGGCACGCGTCCGGGAACTGTCGGCCATGGCGTTCGCGGCCGCCTTCGAGGCGGCACGCGACGCGACCTATCGCGGACTCCACGTGCACGGCGGCTACGGGTTCGGCATGGAGCAGGACGCCCAGCTGTACTACCGGCGCGCCCGGGCGTGGGCTCTCGTCTGGGGCACCGCCGACGACGCACTCGACCGCGCCGCGTCCGCTCGCTACGACACGTCGGTCGCCTCGGCCTGAGGCGGACCCGGGACCTCTTTGCGACCGCGTCAGGTCGCGGTGCGCGGACCCAGGACGGCGAACGTGAGCGTGCTCCGCGTGGACAGCCGGTCGCCGGCACCGGCGTCCACCACGTCCACCGCCACGACGATCAGCCGGGACCCGACGCGCACCGGCGTCGCTATCGCCCGTGCGGGTCCCACCCGCACGGGCGCCACGAAGTGCACGGTCATGTCCGCGGTCGTGACCGCATGGCCGTCCGGCGCGCTGGTGAGCGCCAGACGGCCACCGGCGATGTCGATCAGGGTCGCGATCAGACCGCCCTGGATCGCGTCGTGCGAGTTCACCAGGTCCGCACGGTGTTCGAGTTCGACGACCACCGACTCCGTCGAGTCGTGAACGTCGAACAGGGGGAGCGTCGCGAACAGGTGACCCGGGTCGACCTGCATCGGCGTCCCGGACGAACGGCCGACGGCCGTGTCAGTCATCGGCGCGCACACGGTCCTTCATCGACATCACGATGGGCGGCGCCTCCCGCCAGTTCGGCACACCGTGTGACTCGTCGGCACGCGGGACCTTGTCCTCCCGGACCTCGGCCCAGTGCGAGTGGTTGAGCTGGTGCAGCGAGAAGCACGACTGCAGCGCGTTGTAGAAGCCCATGCAGTCGACGGTCTGGTTCACCGACTCCTTGATCATCAGCGCGGCCATGGTGGGCACCTGCGCGATCCGGCGCGCGAGTTCCAGTGTCTGGTCGGGGAGGGTCTCGCGCGGGAAGATCTTGCTCACCATCCCGAGGCGGTGTGCCTCCTCGATGTCGATGGCGTCGCCGGTGAGCATGAGCTCCTTGGTCCGCCGGGGCCCGAACTCCCAGGGGTGCCCGAAGTACTCCATGCCGCACATGCCCAGCCGGGTGCCCACCACGTCGGCGAAGCGGGTGTCGTCGCTGCCGACGATGAGATCGCAGGCCCACATGAGCATCAGGCCGGCGGAGAACACGTCACCGTGGACCTGCGCGAGGGTGATCTTGCGCAGGTTCCGCCACCGCAGGGTGTTCTGGAAGAAGTAGTGCCACTCCTGGAGCATCCGCTTCTCGGTGCCGTCGCGGCTGCCGCCGTTGTTCCCGGCGGTCGGATGCTGGTCGGGTCCCGGGGTGTACTCGGCCATGGCCACCTTCGACCCCAGGTCGTGTCCCGACGAGAACATCTTGCCCTCGCCGGCGAGGATCACGACGCGCACCTTGTCGTCGAACTCCGCCGCGCCGAACGCCTCGTCCAGCTCGACGAGCATCCCTCGGTTCTGCGCATTTCGGGTCTCAGGTCGGTTCAACGAGATCCGGACGATGGCGCCGTCGTCGAACGTCTCCCACTTCAGGAACTGGTAGTCGGGCACTGACACTCCTTCGCACGGGCGGGATCGCATCGCACTCGACGATGCGGAAACGGCCATTTCCGTATGACGGTTATCATGTTCTCACACGGAGGGTCTGCGGCTCCCTCGGTCCACGATCCCGTCCCTGCCGCACCAGGAGGGAGAGTCCTGTGAGCCTGCGGCCGAAACCGAAGGTGATCATCTGGGGGCCGGGTCAGGTCGGCGTCGCAGCACTCCGGGCCGTCATCAATCACCCAGGTCTCGAGCTCGTCGGCGTCGTGGTGCACTCGCAGGCCAAGGTCGGTCGCGACGCAGGATCCCTCTGCGGCCTCCCCGACACGGGTATCGTCGCCACGAACGATCACGCCGCGGCACTCGCCCTCGACGCCGATGTCGTCGCCTACTTCGCGTCCGGCGACTACCGGTACGAGGAAGCCGTCCAGGATGTCGCCTCCTGCCTGCGCGCGGGCAAGAACGTGGTGTGCACGTCACTGGTCCCGATGTGTTACCCGCCCGCCGCGGACACCGCGTCGATCGACGTGTTGCGCGCGGCGTGCGCGGACGGGCACAGCAGCCTGTTCACCAGCGGTGTCGACCCGGGATGGGCCAACGACGTCATCGCGTTGACGATGTCCGGCTTCAGCGCGCGCGTCGACACCATCACCATGCAGGAGATCCTCGACTACGGCGGCATCGACCAGCCGGACATCATGTTCGACTTCATGGGCTTCGGTCGTCCGGCGGAGTTCGAGGCGCCCCTGTTCGATCCCGCCCGACTGCAGGCGCTGTGGGCACCGATCGTGCATCTCGTCGCCGACGGGCTGGGCCTGCCCCTCGACGAGGTGACCACGACGATCGACAAGTGGATCACCCCGGAGGACTACGAGGTCGCGTCGGGCACGGTGCCGGCAGGGACCATGGGCGGCATGTGGTTCCGCGTCGTCGGACACCTCGGGGGAGAGGAACGCATCATCCTCGAACACATCACCCGCATGGGGGAGAGTTCCGCACCGGACTGGCCGCAGCACCCGTCCCCGCACGGGGGCTACCGGGTCATCGTCGACGGCCTGCCCACCTACACGGTCGACATCGAGATGCACGGGCGCGGGAGCAATCTCCGTGGCCTCACCTACGCGACCGTGATGCGCGAGATCAACGCCATCCCCGCGGTCATGGACGCCCCGCCGGGCTTGTTGTCCACGCTGGACCTGCCGCTGGTGACCGGTCCGATGCGTGGCGGCACCTGGCTGGGGGTGGTCCCCGGGGGCGACTGGTGACCTCGGTCGACCCGGGATCGACGGACCGGGCCGTCGACGCGTCCGACGACGTCTGGACCGTGCTCCGCTCGGCGTCCACCATCCGGCGCTACCGCGACGACCCCGTACCCACCGAGGTCCTCCGCCGATGCCTGGAGGCCGCCACGTGGGCGCCCTCGGGTGGCAACCAGCAGCCCTGGCGTTTCGTCGTCCTCGAGTCGCGGTCGGTGCGGGACATCATCTCGCGGTCAGCCCTGCGCAGTTGGGATGAGGCGAAGCAGTTCTACGGGATCGCCGACCCGCCGCGGGACGTCGCGCCCGACGCCGACGCACGGACGCGAGCCCACCGAGCCATGCGCGATTATGCCGAGACCGGCGGCGACGCACCTGTCTGCCTGCTGTTCTGTGTCCGCGCTCTGCCCGGTGTCGGGTCGGAACTGCTGCACGGCGGATCGATCTTCCCCGCCGTCCAGAACTTCGCTCTCGCGGCCCGCGCTCACGGCCTCGGAACCGCGATGTCGCTGTGGCACACGGTGTTCGAGGACGAACTCCGGGAGGCGGTCGGCGTTCCGCCGGACTGGCAGATCGCGGCGACGGTCACGGCGGGGTGGCCGCGCGGCCGGCATCGCGAGGTGCGCCGCAAGCCTCTTCGCGAGGTCACCGCATGTGATTCGTGGGAGACGCCCTGGTCCGGATCGTCTGGTCCCCGGACATGACTACGGCGGGCAGGCCCCGAAGGACCTGCCCGCCTTGCGTCGACCCACACCGCTACCGCGGCGCGCCCGCTCGACTCGGGGGACGCGGGGTCAGGGTGACCGACGGCAGGAAACTGCTGCGCCCCACCGTCAGGATCGACGTCACCATGCCCACGAGGTGATCGGGGTGGATGAGACCCCCGTTCATCAGCTTGCGTTCCAGCCAGACGTTGACCGACTCCGTGAACAACTCCGGATCCCAGTCATGGTGGAACCCGGTCTGCGAATCGCCCTTGCCGCCGTAGGTGTCACCCACGGCGAGCCTGGTGAAGCCGATGTCTGGGTGTTCCTCGGTGAACGCCTCGATCAGCTTGTCGAGAGCCGCCTTGCTCACCGCATACCCACCCAGCATCGGCCACGGCCCGGTCAACGACGCGCTCAGCGACGACAGGTAGACGGCGACGCGTACGTCGGATTCCATCAGATGGGGGATCGCAGCCGATGTCACCAATGCGGCACCGGTGACGTTCGTCGCGAACAGCGAGGACCACGTGTCCGCTGTCGTGTCGACCAGCGGCCCCATCCTGCCGATGCCCGTGGCGTACACCAGTGCGTCGAGGCCGCCGAGCTCCGCGGCCGCCTCGTCGATCGCCGTTTTGCTCGACAGCTCGTCGGTGACGTCGCACTCGATGGCGACCGACGACGGACCGGCCTCCGCGGCGGCCGTCTGCAGTCGCTCTTTGCGCCGCGCGAGCAGCGCGACCGAGTTCCCGCGCTCCCCGAGCCCCACCGCGATGCACCGACCGAGTCCGCTCGAGGCGCCGACGACCGCGACCTTCATCGCGGCCCCCGGCGTCCGATGCGATCAGGCATTGCTGGGCGAGTTCGCGACCTTGCTGAACACTCCGAGGTCGACACCCTTCTTGCGCTCGAACCGACCCTGGTCGAAGCTGCGGATCTCGACGTCGTGTCCGGCCGCCTCCTCGCGGAGTGCGCCCACCGTGCACTGCTCGCGCGAGCGGTGCTTGAACGGCTCGAAGTTGTACCAGCGGCTGGCGTTCTCGTACGTGATCTTGTTGACCTCGTCGTCCGGGACGCCGGCCATCACGGCCTCCAACTCCTCCGGAGCCTTCGGCCACGACGAATCCGAGTGGGGGTAGTCGCATTCCCACGAGATGTTGTCGATGCCGATGTCGTGCCGGAGCTTGATGCCCACTGGATCGGAGATGAAGCAGGTCATGAACCGCTCGCGGAAGACCTCGCTCGGCTTCTTGTCCGCGAAGTCCTGCCCTGTCCACAGGTGGTGCATCTCGTAGGTCCGGTCGAGGCGGTCGATGAAGTAGGGGATCCACCCGGTGCCACCCTCGGACAGCGCAAAGCGCAGGTCGGGGAAGTTCTTCACCACGCGCGACCAGAGGAGGTCGGCCGCGGCAGAGCAGACGTTCATCGGCTGCAGCGTGATCATCACGTCGATCGGCGCGTTGTCGGCGGTCATGGTGATCTTGCCACTCGAGCCGAGGTGGACGGAGATGACGACCTGGCAGTCCGACGCGGCCTGCCACACCGGGTCCCAGTACTCGTCGTGGAAGCTGGGGAAGCCGAGCGTCGCGGGGTTCTCGGTGAAACTCAGCGAGTGGCAGCCCTTCTCCGCGTTGCGACGGATCTCCTTCGCGCACTCCTCGGGGTCCCACATGATCGGGATGGCCATCGGGATGAAGCGTCCCGGGTAGGTGCCGCACCACTCCTCGATGTGCCAGTCGTTGTACGCACGTGTGATGGCGGCACCCAACTCCTTGTCACCGTGACTGGCGAAGAGCCGTCCGGCGAAACCGGGGAACGAGGGGAAGCACATGGACCCGAGCACACCGCCGGCGTTCATGTCCTTGACGCGCTCGTGGATGTCGTAGCAGCCGGGTCGCATCTCGTTGAACGCCGTCGGTTCGACGCCGTACTCCTCGCGGGGACGACCCGCGACCGCGTTAAGACCGATGTTGGGGACGACAGCGTTGTTGAACGTCCACGCCTCCGACCCGTTCTTCTGCGTGATGACGCGTGGTGCCTCGTCGGCGAACTTGCTCGGAACGCGACCCTCGAAGAGGTCGGGTGGCTCGACCAGATGGTCGTCCACGCTCACGAGGATCATGTCTTCGGCGCGCATGGTGTCTCCTTTGATCTCACGCTTCGGTTCTGTCTCGGGGGGCCGCCGCCCGGATCATCCCGCGGTGTGGCAACGATCCGACCGCCCCTGCGAAAGCGGCTTCTCGACGACGAGAACGGCATTTCCACTATAGCGTCCGATGGTCATCCGCGGGGAGCTTTGTCCGCCGCCCGGCGCCGCGATCGCGGGTTCGGGATCACCTCCGGCCCCGCTGTCGACGCCGCGCCCGACGGTGTCGAGACCGCGTCGAGCAGCTGGTCGAGACAGGCTCTCGCGCGTCGGGCCGACGTGGATCGCGAACGATCGGATCGCGTCATCATCGCCGATTCCTCCACGACGGCGATGACGGCGTGGGCCAGCGCCACGGGGTCGTCGGTCTCGATCACCCCGGAGTCGGCACACTCGACGAGCGCGTCCCGGATCATCGCGAAACTCCCGCCGCGACGGTCGGCACGCGTCTCCGCCCACCCGAGCACCCGACGTCCGTCCTCGAACAGGATGCGGCGGATCTCCGGCGCGGCGGCCGCATCGACGACGTCGTGCAGTCCGTTGCGAAGCCGGTCCCACGTCGATCCCGGTGGGGGACTGGCGATCGCGCGGAGCACGAGATCGCGCTCGACGTCGGCGTAGACCTCGCGGAAGAGGTCCAGCTTGCCGGCGAAGTGGTGATAGAAGGCGCCCCGCGTCCCGACGCCGGACTCCTCGACGATGTCGGCCACGCCGACCTCGTCGTAACCGTCACGCGCGAAGACGACGCGCCCCGCGTCCACGAGCTGTCGTCGGGTCACCTCTGCCCGAGCCGCCCGTTCCGAAGCGGTCCCACCGCGTTGCGCCATTGCCGCAGCCTACCAACATTCGCCGTGTAGGTTGACCCGCATGAGCAATGACTCCTCGCGTGGTTACGGATCCGTCGTCCCGCTGAAAGTCGGTTATCTGAGCGACTATCCGACCGGAGGTGGCGCCGACACCGACGCGATCGACGCACTGCGGATGGTCTTCGACGAGGCGTACGAGTCGAAGCTCGTGGACCGCCCGATCGAGATCCTGCACCGGCAGGTGCTCGGGCTGCCGAACGGGAGCTTCAAGGCGGTCCGCGACGCCTTCGACGACCTCGTCGCCGAGGGGTGTCTCGCCATCTTCGGTCCGTACGTCTCGGACAACGTCGTCCCGCTGCGGCCACACGTCGAACGAGTCGCCGAGGTCCCGATCATCACGATCTGCGGGTCCGAGGGCGCACTCGGCGAATGGTGCTTCGCGCTCAACAACGGATCGATGCCGGAGGAACCGGTGATGCTCGCGTCCGTGCTGATCGGTGACGATCGGCGTCGCATCGCCATCGCCTACGAGTCGTCGTTGATCGGCAAGGAGTACCTCGCGTTCGCCGAACGTGTCTACGCCGACGCCGGCATCACCGTCCTCACCACGGTCGCCATCCCCCAGGTCGAGTCCGACAAGGCTGCCGCGGTACGCGCACTGCGGGACAGCGGACCCGACGCGGTCGTCCACGTCGGTTTCGGACATGGACTGTGGGGGTTTAACGCGGCCCTGGAGGCCATCGACTGGGATCCGCCCCGCTACACGACCACCGCGTTCGAGCTGGCCCACATCAACCGGACCTGGATGAAGCAACTGTCGGGATGGATCGGCCTGGACAGCTACGACGAGCGCAACGAGGTCGGACAGCGTTTCCTCGACCGCTTCGAGGCGCGCTACGGGCGTCGACCGGCGTACTTCATGCCCTCCCTGTGTCGTGACGTCGCCGTCGTCATCAGCCGGGCGCTCGGCAACGCCAAACCCCTGACGGGAGAGGGGGTCAAGGACGCGATCGAGCACATCAAGTTCGTCCCGTCGGCCAGCGGCGCCCCCGGGACGTGCATCCAGTTCGGTCGGTACATCCGGCAGGGATGGATGGGTGTCGACTACCTCGTCGCCCGTCGCGTCCTGCCCGACGCGAGCGCGCACGTCTTCCACGCCGCCCCGAGCGTGGCGCTCCCGCAGATCTCGGCCGACGTCATCCCTGCCCGGGTCTGACGATCCGGGCACGGCGGCTCACAGCTTGATCGCACCGAAGACGGGCGCGACGACGACGCCGGGTTCGGACGCCCGCACGTCGTCGATCGCCCGGACCGCGGTCATCGCGATCATCAGGTGTCCGGGCAGCGTGCCCGCCAGTCCCGGCGGGACATCGTCGTAGCCGACGTCGAGCTGCAGCTCGATCGAGGGCACCCCGTGGATCACGGCCCGGATGAGCGGGGCCTTCTCGCCGACGGCGAGAGGACGCAGACCCCACTGGGGGAGATCACGGGTGAGCACCCACTCCTCGTGGATCGCCAGCAGCGGCGAGCCGCCGCGCGAGGCAGTCCACGAGAACCGCCGCCCGACAACCGTTCCCGCCCTGATCACGCCGGCGCTCACCGTCAGGTCCCGGTCGATCGTCGTGTTCTCCACCGACAGTGTGATCTCGTCGAGGTCGACACGGAACACGTCCGCCGTCGCGGCGAGTGCCTGCCGGTAGGCGAGATCGAGCGTGGCCAGGACCGGTGCGTCCGCCTCGACCTCCTCGGGTGGCCGGCCCATCCCCATCAGGTCGGTGAGCATCGGCAGACTGCTCACGCCGGACACGTCGGTGGCCTCGAAGAGTTCGATGCGGTCGACGGTGCTGACGAGGCCCGTCGCCGTCGCGACGAGCCGCTCGAACATGAACCCGGGATTCTCCCCGGCCGCGTGGAATCGGGAGTGTCCGGCGGCGCACGCCTCGAGAATCGCCGACCGGGTCTGTGGGCCGCACGTCTCGAGGTGGGCGTACGACGTCGTCGTGATCACGTCCGAGCCCGACGACAACAGTCGACAGATGTCGTCGAGGTTGGAGTCGTGCGGATGCGCCTTGCTGGCGGCGTGCAGGATCACGTCGGCACCGAGGTCGACGATCGTGTCGGTCGAGTCGGTCGCCGTGACACCCGTGGGATCGGAACGCCCACAGAGGTCTGCGGCGTCGACGCCGACCTTGTCCGCGCTGTAGACACGCACGCCGACGAGCTCGTACCGCGAGTCGCCGATGATCTCGTGCAGAGCCGCGCGACCCACCGCGCCGGTCGCCCACACCACCAGCCGCACAGGGGTTCTCGTCGAGTCCATCACCCGTCCCATCATCCGCACCACGATCGGGGACGGACGACGCGAAGTCCACCGAGGGGTCCCCGACACCTACCTACACGATGTATGTTGACAGCTGGTCGGCCTCATGTTCGCCGATCGCGACGAAGGGGTCTCGAAGTGGCTGACAGCAGCGCGCGTACACGTGTCATCCAGTGGGCGACGGGTGTCACCGGCACCATGTCGTTGCGGCACATCGCTCATCGCGACGATCTGGAACTGGTGGCGGTCCGTGTCTACGACGAGGGCAAGGCCGGACGCGACGTCTCCGAGATCTACGGCGGTGAGACCCGCGGAGTCGCCACGACCGCCGACCGTGGCGCGGTGATCGCCGAGGACGCAGACGTCGTCCTCTACATGGGAAAGGTCGAGACCGACCTGCAGGGATGTTTCGCCGACGTGTGCGATCTCCTCGCCTCGGGCAAGAACGTGATCGCCACGGGAAGCCGGTTCGTCCACCCCGATTCGCTGCACCGCTCACTGGGGGACTCCATCCGTGCTGCGTGCGAGAAGGGTCAGTCCTCCTTCTTGGGCCTCGGCCTGTACCCCGGCTACATCGCCGAGACCCTCGCCCCCGTCCTCAGCCGGCTGACACAGTCGACCGACCGCATCGACGTGCGCGAGGTGTTGAGCTACGCGACCTACGCCAGCACGGACCTGATGTTCTCCACCATGGGATTCGGACACGCTCCGGACGACCAGACGCCACTGCTCGCCAACACCGACTACGCGGCCGCCGCCTGGGTGGGATCGGCCACCGTCCTCGCATCGGCGCTGGGCTTGACCATCCAGGGGATCGAGGGGTTCCGCCACGTCGCGACGACACCGCGCGAGCTGACCGTGGCGGCGGGGACGATTCCCGCCGGGACGGTCGCGGCCATGCGTTTCGGCGTTGTCGCCGACTGTGGCGGCACCGAGATCGCGGTGGAGCACATCACCCGTATGGCCGACGACATCGCCCCGGACTGGCCGGCGGAGGAGGGGTACGAGATCGCGTACCGGGGATCTCCGAACATGCGGTGTCACCTGCTGATCGGGGACGAGGGTGTGGAGGACCACGCCGAACTCGGGTGCCTCGCCACCGCCATGCACGCGATCAACGCGATCCCACGGGTGGTGGCCGCAGAGCCCGGTCTCTACGACCTTTCGACCATCCCGGACTTCGTCGGTCGGTTCTGACCCGCACCGACACTACGAGATCGTCGTCACCGCCGTGTGAGAAGATCGTTCTCACCAGTACCGGACCAGGGAGGTCACCATGGATGATGCGTTGGGCTACAAGGGGAAGAGGGTGGTGGTCACCGGCGCCGCCTCCGGGATGGGCGAGGCCACGGCCGCCATCCTGGGCGACCTCGGGGCGCGCGTGACCGCTCTGGACATCAAGGAGCCGACGGTGTCGGTGGACCGCTTCGTCCAGATCGATCTCCGCGATCAGGGCTCCATCGACGCCGCCGTCGCGTCCATCACCGACACGGCGATCGACGGTCTCTTCAGCTGCGCCGGACTCCCGGGGCCGCCGTTCAGCGAGTTCGACACGATGCTCGTGAACTTCGTCGGCGCACGGCATCTCGCCGAGTCGCTCGTCCCCCACATGTCGACGGGGTCGGCGATCAGCGTCATCTCCTCCTCGGCTGCGATCGGCTGGGAGAAGCAGACCTCGACGACGAAGCAGTTGCTCGAGACGACCGGTTTCGATGCCGCCGTCGAGTGGTTGCAGGCCAACGAGGCCACCTGGAACTGGAGCGGATACGCGTACTCCAAGTACGTCATCGACGCGTGGGTCGGGTGGTGGTATCCCGAACTCGCCCCGAAGGGCATCCGGATCAACTGCATCAACCCCGGACCCACGGAGACCGCGATGATGCCGGCCTTCCAGGACCTGATGGGCAAAGACGTCATCGACGATGCGATGGGACCGGTCGGTCGCTACTCCCGAGCCGAGGAGCAGGCATGGCCGCTGGTCTGCCTGGGGAGCCCTCGGATGTCCTACGTGGGCGGCTCGATCCTGTGGACCGATGGCGGGTGGTACGGCGCGATGACCATGGGCCGTCACCAGGCCGACTGGGCGGAGGAGACCGCCAAGCACGCCTGACACGCGACGTACCGGTGCGGCGGACCGTCCTCGACGGTCCGCCGCACCCGTGTCAGCGGTATCGCGGCGCGAGCGCGACGACCTCGGGGACCACCGACGGGTTGGCCCGCGCCATGGCGAGCAGCGACACGATCGTGTTCGCGACATCCTCGAGTGCCGACATCTGGGCAGGCACCTGACCGGAGTGCATCCACCCGTCCCACAGTTCCGCCAACATCTCCCGGTCGGCTCCACGGAGGATCTCCGTGTCCTTCGTCGGTCCCACGTCGACCCGGATCAGCGACAACTCCGGGCGTTCCGCGCGCCACGACCGCAGCATCTCGTTCAGGGCCGCCTTGCTCGCGTTGTAGGCGGCGACACCCGCACGTGGTCTCCCGACGTCGTGCGCCGACGCGATCAGCATGGTCGCGTCGGCATCGAGATGCGCCAGCGCGGACTCCATCACGTTCGAGACGCCGATGCTGTTCACCGAGAACGCGTGCAACCACGTCGTGGCGTCGGTCTCGTCGACGCGCGCGAAGGGGGCGACGGCGCTGGTGACGATCACCGCGTCCAGCCCACCCATGGCGCTCGCCACGTCACCGACGACACGGCGGACCTCGTCGGCGTCGGACACGTCGAGAGCGCGCGCGATCCCGCCGGTCCTGGAGGCGATCTCGTCGAGGAGGTCGGTGCGCCGCGCGGCGATCGCCGTGCGGGCACCCCGCCGGGCCGCGGCGGTGGCACATGCCTGCCCGATCCCCGACGACGCCCCCACGACCAGGATGCGCACACCCTCGAGGTCTCGCACGGTCCGATCGGCAGCCGTCATGGTCGCCCCATCCTGGGTCACAGGCACTCCTCCATCGGTGATGAACATCAGGAAGTCTAGTGGAGCAGCTCTGTACGGAAAGGGCGTTCTCGTCGAACGAGAGTGTTATTCTTCCCGCGGGCTCGCGGTGGGCGACTTCACGACGCCGCGGGCCATCATGAGGCGATCGCCATCGGTTGCCGCACAGTCGAACTGGAGGCATCGCCACATGACCGATGACAGACCCCTCGCCGGCGTCCGCGTGCTGGAGGTCGCGGCCTGGACCTTCGTCCCCTCGGCGGGAGCGGTTCTCGCGGAGTGGGGCGCCGAGGTCATCAAAGTCGAACCCCGTGTGGGCGGTGACCCGCAGCGCGGCCTGGTGACCAGCGGGATCGTCGACGCCGGCAGCAACGTCAACTACATGATCGAGATCCCCAACCGCGGGAAGCGGTCCATCGGCATCGATCTGCAGACCGAGGGTGGCCAGGAGGTCCTGCACGCCCTGGCGAAGACCTGCGACGTGTTCCTCACCAGCTACCTGCCCAGCCGCCGTGCGCGGCTGGGGATCGACGTCGAGGACATCCGCGCGGTCAAGCCCGACGTAGTGTACGTGCGCGGCAGCGGCCACGGACCGAAGGGCGACGACGCCGACAAGCCCGGGTACGACGGTGTCTCGTACTGGTCCCGGGGCGGGATCGCGGTCGCTCTGACCGAGGCCGACGCCGAGGAGACCGTGCGTTCGCGCCCGGCCTTCGGAGATCTTTTGGGCGGCATGACGATCGCCGGGGGCATCGCGGCAGCGCTGTACAAGCAGAAGACGACGGGCAAGGGCTCCGTGGTCGACGTGTCGCTCCTCGGACTGGCCGCCTGGAACCTCGGCCCCGACATCGCGATCGCGAACCTGTTCGGCGGCAACCCCGCCCCGACCTTCACCCACGCCGACGCGCCCAACCCGCTGGTGGGCAACTACCGGACGAAGGACAACCGCTTCGTCACGCTGATGATGCTGCAGATGGGGAAGTTCTTCGCCGAGACGATGCACGCCATCGGTCTGCCGCAGCTGATCGACGACGAGCGGTTCGTCGACGACGCCTCGCGTTACGCGAACCGGGTGACGCTCATCCAGCTGATGGACGAGGCGTTCGCCCAGCGCACACTCGAGGAGTGGCGTTCCGCGCTGGCCGGGGTGTCGGGGGCATGGGGCATCGTCCAGACGCCCGGCGAGGTGGCCGTCGATCCGTCGGTGACCGCGAACGGGTACATGGCCACCATGACGACCTCGGACGGCACGCCGTTCGCGTTGCCGACCAACCCGGTCCAGTTCGACGAGACCCCCGCCGTCCCGGTGGGCGCGCCCGAACACGGTCAGCACACCGAGATGCTGCTGCTCGAGGCGGGTTTCGACTGGGAGACGATCGCCCGCCACAAGGAGGCCGGCGCGATCGTGTGAGCTCACCGCGACGACGCCCCGGACACCGGTCAGGGGCGTCGTCGACGGGCTGCGGACGGATCGGGCGTGAAGCCGTCGACGACGAACTGCGCCACGAAATCCCGCGTGCGTTCACTGTCGCTGACGTCGAAGAGCGGCGACGGGGTGGTGAAGAGCGAGAACAACATCCGCGCGAACCACTCGCTGGCCGCGGGAACGTCGATGTCGCGGCGCACCTCACCCGTGACCCGAGCAGCGGCGATGTACGGGCCGATGAAATCGGCACAGTCCTTGAGCAGCGCCCGGGAGTTCCGCGTGAGCAGGATGTTGACCTCGTCGCGGTCGTAGAAGAGTTGCCCTTCCACGACCCGCAGAGCCGACGTGACGAACGCCGCCGCGAGGGCCAGTCTGTCGCGCAGGGTCTTCCCCTCGTCCATCGCCTGGGCCATCCGCTGGTAGAACCGCTCGGCGGCTGTCTCGGCGCATGCCTCGAGGAGGTGCTCCTTGTCGGTGAAGTACTGGTAGAGCGTGCTCCGCGAGACCTTCGCCTCGCGGGCCACGTCGCTCATCGTGGTCTTCGCCAGCCCGCGGTCACGGAAGCACGTGAACGCGGCTCCCATCAGGGTGTTGCGCATGTCGACGCTGTACGAGTGCGCCATCATCGCTCACCATCCCCGCTCGGACACCACTGATCATTCCTTCACGGCTGGGCCAGGATCAGACCACTCGTGGGAACACCCGTACCGGACGTGACGAGCGTGTGCTCGACGTTCGGCACCTGATTGTACGAGGTGCCGCGGATCTGCCGGACTCCCTCGACGATGCCGTTCATCCCGTGGATGTACGCCTCGCCGAGCAGGCCACCGTTGGTGTTGATGGGGAGGTGTCCGCCGAGCGACAACCCGTCGACCGTGACGAAGTCCTTCGCCTCACCCCGTCCGCAGAAGCCGAGCTCCTCGAGCTGCACGAACACGAACGGCGTGAAGTGGTCGTACAGGAAGGCCGTCTGGATGTCCTGCGGCGTGAGTCCGGCCTGCGTCCAGAGCGCGTCGCCGACGATCCCCATCTCGGGCAGCGCTGTGATGTCGTCGCGGTAGTAGCTCGTCATCACCTCGCCGTCTCGTCCACCACCCTGTGCCGCGGCGGCGATCACCGCGGGTCGCTGCTTCAGGTCCTTCGCACGCTCCGCGCTGGTCACCACCATCGCCACACCGCCGTCACTCTCCTGGCAGCAGTCGAGCAGGCGGAGAACGGGTTCGATGATCCACCGCGATTTCTGGTGATCCTCGATGGTGATGGGCTTCTCGTAGAACCAGGCGTCGGGATTGGTCGCGGCGTGTTTGCGGTCGATCACGGAGATCTTGCCGAAGTCGGCGTTCGTGACCCCGTACGCCTCCATGTAGCGCCGGGCGTGCAGAGCCACCCACGCCGCGGGGGTCATGAGACCGAACGGGGCGTACGGCGCGAGCCAGAGGGGAGTGGTGGTGTGGTCGCGGCCCGCGCCGCCGAACCGCAGGCCCGACCGCTCGTTGAACGCGCGATAGCAGACGACGACGTCGGCGATTCCCGTCGCGACGGCCATCGCCGCCTGCAGGACCGTGCCGGCGGCGGCGCCGCCGCCGTGCGGGACGCGGCTGAAGAAGTGGAGGTCGTCGATGCCGAGATTGCGCGCGACCTCGATCTCCTCGGACGAGTCGACCGTGAACGTCACCATCCCGTCCACGTCGGACGGCGTCAGACCGGCGTCGTCGAGGGCGCTCTTGACGGCCTCGCACGCCAGCTGCAGTTCCGAACGACCGGACTCCTTGGAGTACTCCGTCTGGCCGATGCCGACGACAGCCGCCTTGCGAGCGATGGTGTCGGTCACCGGGCAGGCCCGTCCAGCAGGTGCAGCGCCGCGGTACCGTACACGTGCTTCCCCAGGTTGTTGACGCCCTCGAGATCGATCTCGACGCGGTGCCCGTCGCCGTCGGGTTCGACAGCGGTCACGGTGCCGGTGAAATCGAGGTCACTGTTCGGGAACGCCGGGACTCCCAGTCGCACCGACAGTTTCGCGACCATCGCCTCGGGGCCGGCCCACTGGTGGAGAAATTTCACGCACAGCCCGTTGGTGGTGAGGATGTTCAGGAAGATGTCCGGCGACCCCTGCGCGGTGGCGAAGTCCTTGTCGTGGTGAACGGGCATGTAGTCGCGGGAGGCGATGGCGCCGGCCACGATCAAGGTGGTGGTCACCTTCACCGACATCGGTGTGACCGCGTCCCCGACGGAGACGTCGGCGCCGGTCAGGGTGCGGCCCGGGGACGTGGTACTGGTCATGCGTGCGCTCCTACGAGTCCGTGGCCGAGTTCGGCGAGCTGGTGCGGGGCCGAGCCGAGGCTGAGCTCGTAGGTCTTGCCCCACAGGAAGTACCGGTGAAGGGGATAGGTGACATCGATGCCCATCCCGCCGTGGACCTGCTGCGCCGACGCGACCACGCGCGGACCCGCTTCCGCGGCCCAGTACTTGGCGATGGCCGCCTCACGCTCGGCGTCGCGGCCCTCGGAGTACAGCCACGCCGCGTGGAAGGTCGTCCAGCGGATCGACTCGACGTCGATGAACGCATCGGCGAGTCGTTGCTGCACCGCCTGGAACGACCCGATCGGGCGACCGAACTGTTCCCGCTGCGTCGTGTACTGCGCCGCGAGCTGCAACGCGCGGTCGGTCACGCCGATCTGGACGGCCGCCAGGCCGAGCTGGGCGCGGATGACGAGGTCGCGCAGGAGTTCTCGGCCCGAGGTGGTCGCACCGATGCGCTGATCCGCCGCCACGGCGACGTCTGCCAGGTCGATGTCGGCGTGCGGTTCGCCGTTGGTGGTCGCGACCGGCGTGATACTCACGCCCGCGGCGTCGGTCGGCACGACGAAGAAGGCGACGTCGCCGTCGTCGAGCAGCGCCGGTACGACCACCGCATGGGCGATCTGCGCGGCGGGTACCAGTTCCTTGGCACCCGAGATCCGCCAGCCCGTGCCGTCGGACGTCGCGCGTGTCGAGGTGGTGTCCACGGTGGCACCGCCGCCCGGCTCGGACAGCGCCGCCGTCAGGATGCGGCTGCCGTCGCCGACCCCGGTCAGCCATTGGGTCACCTGGTCGGCGTCGCCGTGGCGGGCGATCGTGTCGGCGCCGAGGAGCAGTGACGCGTACACCGGGACCGGTGCCACGCTCCACCCCACCTCGGCCAGGACGATGCTCAGGTCCAGCAACGAACCCCCGTTGCCCCCGACACTCTCCGGCAGGGCGATCCCGAGCAGGTCCGAACCGGCGAGTTCCTGCCAGAGCTCGGCGTCGAAGCGGACGTCGCCGGCCTCGATCTCGGTCAGACGCTCGGGTGTCGCGCGCGTCTCGAAGAGCTTCCGGGCGACGTCGTGAATCGCTTCCTGCTCGTCGGTGAAGGTGAAGTCCATGTCAATCTCCCACTGCCGCAGCGGTCGGACGGAACTGGTGCAGGACCAGCTCCTCTTTGTCGAGGGTGTCGAACGTCGTGAAGTAGGCCGTCACGGGCATGCCGATGTGCACGTCGTCGGGCGCGACGTCGGTGAGGTTCGAGACCAGTCGGACGCCCTCGTCGAGGTCGATCAGGGCGACGATGTAGGGGTACTCGAAGAAGGGCAGCGGCGGGTACTGCGGCATGACGAAGCTGTGGACGGTCCCGGTGCCTGCCGCCGTCACGGTCTCCCATTTCAGTGACTGACAGGAGAAGCACATCGGCCGCGGCGGGAATCGCCGTGTGCCGCAGTCGGAACACTGCTGGATCAGGATGGTGTGGTCGCGCAGTCCGTCCCAGAAGAACTGTGTGTCGGGGCTGATGGTCGGCGCGAGCCGGGTGCCGATCACTTCGCGCCCGGCTTGAATCGCAGGGTCCGGAAGCGCTGGCGCCCCACCACCTCGCCGTCCTGATCGCGGTAGGTGGTCAGCCAGGTCACGAAGAACCCGGTCCCCATGGCCGTCTTCTTCTCGGTCGAGATCTCGTCGAACACCGTCTCCGCGGTCAGCTCGTCACCCACGCGTGGATAACGCTCGATCTCGAACTCCGAGTTGGTGGCGACGGTGCCGGTGTACCCCGCATCGGCGAGGAACTGCAGCGGGTTGTCCTTCACGACGATCGGGACCCCACCGCGCTCGTGGAGGTGCACGAGCTCGGGCGGGGGCATCGTCCACGTCTGCAGCATGACCGGCGACGAGACCACGCCCCCGAAGCGCGAGTTCTCGGCGAACTCCGCGTCGAGGTAGGCCGGGTTCATGTCGTCGAGCGCGTAGGCCCAGTGGCGGATCATCGGCTGGTTCACCGGATCCGGCGCATGGCTCACCGGGGTGGTCGACGTCGGCTGACCGATCATCGCGTCGAGCCGGGCCTGCAGACCGTCGTTGTCTGGCACGGTGGGGGACTCCTGGGTCATCGGGGGGGACGGGGTCACTTCTTGGACGAGGTGTCGCGGGGGGCGCGGGGCATGCCGAGGCCGGCCATCGCGATGATGTCGCGCTGGACCTCGTTGGCACCCCCGCCGAACGTGGTGATGACCGCTTGTCGATAGGCGGTCTCCAACGCACCGCGCAGCGGTGCGTTGGCGCCCGCTCGGATACCGTTCGCCCCCACCACCTCGAGGAGTTCGCGCGCCACCTTCTGGACCAGTTCGGTGCCGAACACCTTGGCCGCCGATGCCTGCGCCATCCCGAGACCACCGGAGCCGATCGACGCGTTCACCCGAAGGTTGAGGAGCTTGTATGCCGCGATCTCGGCTTCGACGCGCGCCAGGGTCGACTGCACCCAGGGCTCGTCGATCACCTTCCCGCCACCGTGCGACGTGGTGCGCGCCCAGTCCAGCGTCTTCTCCCACAGGGGCTCGATGGCACCGAGGTTGCCGAGCGCCGCACGCTCGAGGTTCAGCTGCGCCGTGATGAGCGCCCAACCGCCGTTCACCTCGTGCACCAGGTTCTCCGCAGGGATGCGGACGTCGTCGTAGAACGTGTAGTACGTCTGCACACCGGGCATGGTGCGCAACGGCTTCCACGAGAACCCGGGCGCGGAGGTCGGGACGATGAAGAGGCTCAGACCCTTGTGCTTCTTCAGGGTGGGGTCCGTCCGAGCAGCGAGCCAGACGTAGTCGGCGAACTCCGCACCGCTCGTCCACATCTTGGAGCCGTTGATCACCCACTCGTCGCCGTCACGCACCGCGGTGGTTCGCAATGCGGCGAGGTCACTGCCGGCGCCGGGTTCCGAGTACCCGACGGCGAAGTCGAGCTCACCCTGCCGGATCTTCGGCAGGAAGAAATCCTTCTGCTGCTGAGAACCGAACTGCATCAGGGTGGGGCCCACGGTGTTCAGGGTGATCATCGGGATCGGCGCGTTCACACGCTTGGCCTCGTTGGAGAAGAGGTACTGCTCGATCGCGGAGAACCCGCGGCCGCCGTACTCCTCGGGCCACGACACCGCGAGAAGATTCGCGTCGCCGAGGGCGCGCTGGCACTCCTTGACCGCGGGACCGCCCTCCAGGCGGTTCTCCATCGCCGCTTGACGTTCCGGCGTCATGACGGCGTCGAGTTCGCTCCGGAGCTTCTCGCGCAGCTCGAGTTGTTCGTCGGTGTAGTCGAAATCCATCAGGCACCTGCCTTCAGTCGTACCGGCATCTTCTTGACCCCCGGGACCATCGTCGCTCGGAGACGGGTGATGTCTCCGACGAGTGAGATGTCGGAGAACCGGGTGAGGAACTGCTCGAAGAAGATCCGCGCCTCGAGTCGCGCCAGCTGAGCGCCCAGGCACATGTGCTCGCCGTATCCGAAGGCGATGTGCGGGTTGGGGTCACGGGTGATGATGAACTCCTCGGCGTCGTCGCCGAAGACGTCCTCGTCGCGGTTCGCGGCGCCGTAGAGCATGGCGACCCGGTCACCCTCCTTGATGAGCTGGCCGCCCACCTCGACGTCGGCGGTGGCGGTGCGCGCCATGTGCGCGACGGGCGAGTTGTACCGCAGCATCTCCTCGATCGCCGACGGGATGAGGGAGTGGTCCGACCGCAACAGCGCGAACTGATCGGGGTTCTCGATGAGGTTGAGCATGCCGAAGGCCAGGAGGTTGCGCGTCGTCTCGTTGCCGGCGACCAGGAGGAGGAACGAGAACGCGAGCAGATCGTCGTCGGTCAGCTTCAGACCGTCGACCTCGGCGGCCGCGAGGATCGCGAGGAGATCGGTCTTGCCGGTGGAGACGCCCTCCCGGCGCAGGTTGATCAGCTTCAGGAAGTACTCGTACAACTCGGCCATGGCCTCGAGCGGGTCCTGCTCGATGTCGGGGTCGTTCAGAGCGACGATCGCGTCGGACCAGTGGCGGAACTGTTCCCAGTCCGTCGACGGGGCACCGAGCATGTCCGCGATGAGCCGGGTGGGGAGCGGGGCCGCGATGTCCTCGGCGAAGTTGTACTCCCGCGTCGTGTCGATCTCGTCGAAGATCCCCGTCACGATCTTCGTGATCTCGTCGGCCAGGAGCGCGACCTGGCGAGGGGTGAAGCCGGCGCTGATGAGCTTGCGCAACTGTCGGTGACGGGGCGGGTCGGTGAAGATGAGGTTCTCGGGCTGGATCAGCTCCTCACCGTCGACCTCGGGGATGATGATCCCCTTCGCCGACGAGAACAGCGCCGGGTTCGACGAGACGAACCGGATGTCGTCGTATCGGACCAGCGCCCAGAACTTGGTGACGTCGTTCCACCACACGCGCGCTCCCGCGCGCATCTCACGGAATGCCGGGTAGGGGTTGCCCGCGAAGAACTCGGGCGTGTGAAGCGGGACGTCGGTCAGCACCGATGTGCCTCCTGTCGGCGATCAGAGAACGTACACTTACGATGAGAATGTACGACGCCCGCAAGCATGGACTCCGCTCGCACGAGCTGTCAAGATCGACGGATTGGCCCACGTGAAGCGGACTTTCGTGGTCCAGCATCATTGACTACGGCGCGCGTCATGTGTTCACAATGTGTCGTTCACCCACCGACAGCAGGATGGCAGATGTCTGATTCGGTTCTGGCCGATCGTTCCTATGGCGTGTACATCGACGGCGCATGGCAGGAACCCGAGGGTGGCCGGTACGCCGACATCCGCCCCGGGAACGGTGAGACCGTCGCGATGGCCCCGGACGCGAGCACCGGCCAGGTCGACGCGGCGATCGGCGCGGCCCGTCGGGCGTTCGACGACGGCGGCTGGTCCGGCCTCGATCCCAAGGAACGCGCCGAGCACGTCCAGCAGCTCGCGAACGCCCTGCTCGGCGCCGGCGACGATCTCCTCGCACTGGCGAAGCACGAGTGGGGATGCACCGAGAACGAGCGCCTCTTCCAGATCGACGCCCCGGCGATCATGGCGTTGCGCAACGCCGAACTGGCGGCGGAGCCCGTGGAGAGCGCGATCCCCGCGTGGGGCGCGGCCGGCACCACCCTTCTCCGGTACGAGCCCTTGGGCGTCGTGTCGGTCCTGACGCCCTGGAACTTCCCGCACACCCTGAACGCGATGAAGGTGGGCAACGCCCTCGCCGCGGGCAACACGGTGGTGCTGAAGCCGTCGCCGCTGACACCGCTCTCGGCGCTCGCGCTGGCGACGATCATCGACGAACAGACCGACATCCCCGCCGGGGTCGTCAACGTGGTGACACCCAGCTCGCTCGAGGGGTCCGAGCTGCTCACCACCGACCCCCGCGTGGACATGGTCAGCTTCACGGGCAGTTCGGCGGTGGGCCGGTCGGTCATGGCCGCGGCGGCGCGGACGATGAAGCGCGTCCTGCTCGAACTGGGCGGCAAGTCGGCGTCGATCATCCTCGACGACGCCGATCTCGACGACGAGACCATGGCGCGGTTGCTGTTCGAGGGATGCACCCTGCACGCGGGACAGGCGTGCATCCTCAACAGTCGGCTCGTCGTGCCCGCGTCACGACACGACGACATCGTCGCCCGCCTGGTCTCCCTCGCCGAGAAGGTGACCGTCGGCGACCCTGTGGCCGGTGACGTCGACATGGGTCCCTTGATCAGCGCCGATCACCTCGAGCGCGTCAGCACCATGGTCGACAAGGCCGTGTCCGACGGAGCAACCGTCGCCACCGGGGGACACCGTGTCGACGCGGGCGCCGGGCACTTCTATGCCCCGACGATCGTGACGGGCGTGCGAAGCTCCGATCACATCGCCCAGGAAGAGGTGTTCGGTCCGGTCCTCACCGTGCTGTCCTACGAGTCCGACGACGAGGCAGTCGCGATCGCCAACGACTCGCAGTACGGCCTCGGCGGGGCGGTCTGGGGCACCGACACCGACCGTGCGCTCGCGATCGCCCGGCGCATGCGGACCGGCCAGGTGTCGATCAACGGCACCACGCCGGGCGACGCACCCTTCGGCGGGTTCGGACAGAGCGGGATCGGCCGCGAGGGCGGCGAGATGGGTTTGCGCACCTACATGGAACCCAAGGCCATCGGGTCGCCGGCATGACCCGCTCCCTCGTCGGGCTCCGGGTCGTCGAGATCGCGTCGGACATCGCCGCCCCCTACGGATGCCGTCTCCTGCGTTCGCTGGGGGCGGACGTCGTGAAGATCGAGACGGGTTCGGGTGATGTGCTGCGTCAGCGCGTGTCCGCCGCCGACACGGCGGTCGCGACCCGGCACGGCGGGCTCTTCGACTACGTGAACGCCGACAAGCGCGGACTCACCGTCGATCCCGACGACGCGCGGGACCGCAGCGTGGTGCGTGACCTGATCGCCGACTGCGATGTCCTCATCGAGTCGCTGCCGCCCGGCGGCACGGAGCAGGCTCGCTGGGGTGTGGACCACGCCTCCCTCGAGGGACTGGGCAACCCGCTCGTCGTCTTGCGTGTCTCGGACTTCGGTCAGACCGGGCCACGGGTGGGCGTCCCGACCAGCCCCCTGACCATGCAGGCGGCGACCGGATGGGTCACCGAGCGCGATCCCGGTCGGACGCCGGTGGGCGCCGGTGGCCGGATCCCCGAGTACGTCGCGGGCGCATGGGTGGCGGTCGCCACGCTGTCCGCGCTGCCGATCGCGGCACGCGACGGGGTCGTCGAGGTGGACCTGGCCGTCGCCGAGGCGATGATGTCGACGCTGCCGTACCCGATGCTGGTCGCCCAGCGGTTGATGTCGATGGGTCTGCCGCCGACGTCGTCGACACAGCCGATGGTCGGGGTCCTCGCGGCGGCCGACGGGTGGGTCGGCATCAACTGCCTCACCGGTCAGAACTGGCTCGACGTCTGCGCGATGGTCGGCGGCATCGAATTCGGCGAGCACCAGATGTCGATCATGATCGGCGGGCCCGAGCGTGCGCAGTTCTTCGCGCTCATCGAGCCCTGGGTCGCCGAACGCAAGGTCGAGGACATCGTCGCCCTGTGCCAGGCGATGCGCATCCCCGCGACACCGGTCTGCGACGGCAGGACCGTCCTCTCCTGTCCGCAGTTCGAGCAGCGCGGGTTCTTCGTGGAGACCGAGCTCGACGGCCGCGGCTACACGCGACCGGGACCGGCGTTCCGGCTGTCGGCGACCCCCGCCGACCCGACAGGCTCCGCGCCCTCGCTCGGGGCAGCCGACACCACCTGGCTCGACACCGAACGCTTCCGCGCCGACGCCACAACAGATCCCGCGCGTCCGCTCGCCGGCCTCCGCGTGTTCGACCTGAGCACCTTCTGGGCCGGTGCGTACGTCACGTGCTACCTCGGCGCCCTCGGAGCCGACGTCGTCAAGGTCGAGTCGATCCAGCGCCCGGACAGCCACCGCTACTCCGGCGGGATGCTCTACCAGGGCGACGACGCCTACGAACGTGGTGCGCTGTGGCAGGGCACGAACCTGAACAAGCGCGACATCACCTTGAACCTCAACTCCACCGAGGGTCGCGAGATCGCTCTGCGGATGGCCGGCGAGGCGGACGTCGTGATCGAGAACTTCTCGGCGCGGGTCGTCGAACAGTTCGGTCTCGACTACGAGTCGCTCCGGGCGATCAACCCCGACGTCATCGAGGTCCGCATGCCCGGGTTCGGTCTCGAGGGCCCGTGGCGCGACTGGGTCGGCTGGGCGTTGAACTTCGAGCAGCTGTCCGGGATGACCTGGGCCACCGGGTATCCCGACGGCAATCCGTGCAACCTGCAGGGTCCCGCCGATCCGATCGCCGGCGTGCACGCCTGCGTCGCCCTGCTCGCCGCGGTGGCGCACCGCGCGCGAACCGGTGAGGGCCAACTCGTCGAGGTCGCGCAGATCGAGGCCGGGGCCGCCGCGAACCCCGAGCAGGTGATCGAGTACAGCCTCACCGGGAACGTCCCCTCCCGCATGGGCAACCGGGACACCGTCGCGGCTCAGGGTGTCTACCCGACCTCCGAGGAGGGTCGATTCGTGGCCCTCACCGTGCGCGACGACGACGACTGGGCCGCGATCACGCCGATCGTGGGCCCCGATGCCACGGCGGCTCGCACGCTCGCGTCGGCGGCCGACCGGAGGGCGCATCACGACCTGTTCGACGACGTCGTCGGCAAATGGTGCTCCGCGCGAACCGGACCCGAGATCGTCGACACCTTGCGGGCCGCAGGTGTCCCGGTCACCGAGGTCATGACGGCCGACCGCATGTACGACGACGAGCAGTTGCGACACCGCGGGTACTTCCAGGAGATCTCGCACCCGCTCAGCGGCGAACTGGAGTTCCCCGGGTGGCCGTTCCGCATGAGCCCGGGGCCCGATCACCACCACCGGGCGCCGGCACCCACCCTGGGTCAGCACAACGACGAGGTGCTGCACGAGGTCGGACTCGGCGACGCGCAGATCGCCGACCTGCGGGAGACGCAGGTCATCGGCGACAAGCTCCTCGCCCGTCGATGACCCACCCGACCGAACCCCCACGAACAGAGGCGACATCACCGTGACGACACAGGCGGACACCGTCGAGTTCGACCCGTTCTCCGACGACTACTTCACCGGGGCGTGGTCCACCTACAAGCGGCTGCGCGACGAGGCACCCCTCTACCGGAACGACAAGTGGGACTTCTGGGCGCTGTCGCGCTACGAGGACGTCGCGGCGGCGTACAAGGACACGGCCACCTTCTCCTCGGCCAAGGGCGCGACCCTCGACATGCACGTCTCCGAGGAGAAGCTGATCACGGTCACGCCCGTGATCATCCATCTCGACCCGCCGGAGCATCAGGTGTTGCGCAACCTCGTGAACAAGGTGTTCACGCCCCGCGCGATCGCCGCACTCGAGGAGAAGGTCGTCGACATCGTCGGTCGCACGCTCGGCGCGGTCGACGCCGACGCCGGTTTCGACCTCGTGCAGGACTTCTCGGCGCTGTTCCCGATCGAGGTCATCACCACCATGCTCGGTGTGCCCCAGGAAGATCGCGAACAGATCCGGCACTGGCTCGACCAGATGATGGAACGTCGTCCCGGCAGCATCGAGATGACGCCGGAGGGGCTCCAGTCCGCCTACGACATGGGGCTCTATTACTACTCGCTCATCGGTCGCAAGCGACAGGATCTCGGCGACGACATGATCAGTGGTCTGATCCGCGCCGAGGTCGAGCGGGACGGGGAGAAGGTCTCGCTCGACGACATCGAGATCGCCATGTTCACCTCGATGCTCGGCGGGGCGGGTGCCGAGACGGTGACCAAGCTCGTCGCGAACGCCCTCGTCCTCTTCGCCGACCACCCGGAGCAGTGGCAGCAGCTGCGCGGCGACCGCGACAAGATCCCGGACGCCGTCGAGGAGGCACTGCGAATGGAGGGACCGTCGCAGTACAACGTCCGGAGCCTGACCCGCGACATCGAGATCCACGGGACGACGCTCCCGAAGGACACCACGATGTTGTTGATGAACGGGGCGGCGCTGCGCGACGACCGCATGTACGACGACCCCGACACCTTCGACATCAACCGGATCCGCCCGAACGGGCCGAACATCGCATTCGGCTACGGGGCGCACTCGTGTCTCGGCGCGGCCCTGGCGCGGCTGGAGAGCCGTATCGCGTTCAACGCCCTGCTGGACCTGTTGCCGCACTTCGAGATCGACCGTGCCGGGCTGCAGCGGGTCCGCATGGCAAACGTCTTCGGGTGGCAGAACGTCCCCATCCGCAGGGTCTCCGGGTGAGTCGGATCGTCCACCCGTACCCACCCCACCGGTTCGAACCGGCGGCACGCGCCGTCCGGAGAAGGAGTGAAGCATGAAGAGCAAGGCCGCGGTTCTGCAGGGAGTCGGCCGTGAATGGGACGTCGTGGAGATCGATCTCGACGAACCCCACGCGGGCGAGGTCCTGGTGAAGATGTCCGTGGCGGGGATCTGCCACTCCGACGACCACTTCGCCACGGGTGACAGCGTTCTCAGCGACGACATCGCCGCCATGATGCGCGAGCTCGGGATGGATCCGCCGGACTTCTTCCCGATGCTCGGCGGGCACGAGGGCGCCGGCGTCATCGAGAAGGTCGGACCGGGCGTGACGGACGTCAAGCCCGGCGATAGGGTCGCCATCTCGTTCATCCCCGCCTGCGGGAACTGTCGCTGGTGCGCTACGGGATTCAGCTACCTGTGCGACGTGGGGGAGTTCCTCCACAGCAAGAAGATGACCACCGACCACACGCCTCGTCGGCACTACGACGACCAGGACCTGATGGCGATGATGCAGGTGGGCACGTTCTCGGAGTACGTGGTGGCGTCCGCGCGGTCGGTCATCAAGATCCACGACTGGATCCCGCTCGACGCCGCGTCACTCGTCTCCTGTGGTGTCACCACCGGTTTCGGTTCGGGATCCACCGCCGCGGGGACGCAACCCGGGGACACCGTGATCGTGGTGGGCGTCGGCGGGATCGGGATGAACGCCGTGCAGGGTGCGCGCGCGGCAGGCGCCAAGCGTGTCATCGCCGTCGACCCCGTCGAGTCCAAGCGAGATATCGCACCGTCGTTCGGCGCGACGCATGTCGCCGAGAACCTCGGGGAGGCCACCAACCTCGTCCGCGAACTCACCTGGGGCGTCATGGCGGACCGGCTGATCCTCACCGCGGGCGTCGTGCACGCCGAACTCGTGGGGGAGGCCATGATGTCGATCCGCAAGGGCGGCGTGTGCGTGCTCACGGGCATGACCCCGGTGTCGGAGATGTCGGTGCCCCTGGTGCTGGCCGAGATGGTGAACTCGGCCAAGACCCTCAAGGGTGTCCTCTACGGCAACATGAACCCGCGGGCGAGCATGCCGATGCTGCTGTCGATGTACGAGGCGGGGACCCTCAAGCTCGACGAGCTCATCACCAACCGCTATCGGCTCGAGGACATCAACGTCGCGATGAAGGATCTTCGTGCCGGCGCGAACATCCGCGGTGTCATCGACTTCGACCTGACCTGAGCGATCAGAGGACCGTGGCCCGCCCCCGACTCGGAGGCGGGCCACAGTGGTCTGCGGGTCAGGAAATCACGCGCCGGGCTCGGCCTCGACCATCATCGCGATCGTGTCCACGACGCAGGCCGGCTTGCTGCCGCCTTCGACCTCGACGGTGACACGGACGGTCGACCGGGCACCGCGGGGGATGCGCTCGACCTTCACGAGTTCGGCTCCGGAGCGGATCCGCGACCCGACCGGGACGGGTGCCGGGAACCGCAGCTTGTCGACGCCGTAGTTGACCTGCATGGCCAGCCCGGTGACGCGGTAGATCTGCTGCACCATCAGCGGCACCATCGACAGGGTGAGGTAGCCGTGCGCGATCGTGGTCTTGTACGGGCCGGACGCGGCGCGGACCGGGTCGACGTGGATCCACTGGTGGTCACCGGTGGCGTCGGCGAAGAGGTCGACCTGATCCTGCGTCACCTCCCGCCAGTCGCTGTACCCGAGATGGCTCCCGACCGCGGCCTCGAACGCGTCGATGCCCGTGTACGTGACGACGGTCTGCTCACTGGATGTCATCGGTGTCCTTTCGGTGTGGATACGACGACACGGCCGGCACCCGGGGGCACCGACCGTGTCGTCGTGATGAGGTCGAGTCGGCTCAGACCGTGGCGTCGACCGGGATGTGCAGCAGATCCATGGCGGTGCCGCCCATGATCTTCCGCTTGTCCTCCTCGGAGATCCCGTCGAGCCGGTCGACGAAACTGATCGGGTCGCCGATCCCCTCGGGGTGCGGGTAGTCCGACCCGAACATGACGTGGTCGGCACCCATGATCTCGACGATGCTCTGGACGTCGTCCTCGAGGAACGGGTGGATGTAGACGTTGCGCTTGAAGGCGTCGACCGGGTGCTCGTCGAACTCCTTCGGCATGATGTTGTACGCGCCCGAGAGCTGGTCGAGCAGACCCTTGACCCAGCCGCTGCCGTTCTCCACGCACAGGACCTTGAGATCGGGGAATCGCGTCAGGGCACCGTGGCACACGAGAGCGGCGAGCGTGTCCTCGATCGCGCGGTGACCCATGACGACCTCGCGCAGCGCGCTGGGCTTGAACGACAGGTACTCGTCGCCACCCTCCCAGGCCATCAGGTGGTCCTGGTAGCCGCTGTCCGAGGCGTGGAAGGTCACCGGGATGTCGGCGTCGACGACGGCCTGCCAGAAGGGATCGAACTCCGGCAGACCCATCGACCGCGAGCCGCCGGTGAGGCTCGGCACGGGGGCCGGCCGCACCAGGAAGGTCTTGGCGCCGCGCTCGAGGATCCACTCGAGCTCCTTGATCGCTTCGTCCACCAACGACAACGTGATGACCGGCGTCGCGAAGATGCGTCCCTCGTAATTGAACGTCCAGTGCTCATGCATCCACTCGTTCAGCGCATGGATGACGGCGTGGGTGAGGACGACGTCGTCGGTCGAGCGCTCCTCGATGAGACTCGCCAGCGTCGGGTACATGACGCAGCGGTCGAGACCGAGCTCGTCCATGAGCTTGATGCGCGGCTCGGGGTTCTGGTACCCGGGGTGCACGTCCATCGCCTCGCCGATGAACTCGCGGAAGGACTTGCCCTCCGGGTTCTTGCCGAGGAAGTAGTCCTCGGCGCTGCCCGGGCGTGCCACGCGCTCGAACGTCGGGTTCGGGATCATGTGGCTGATCCGGTTCTTCACCACGAGCTTCGGACGGCCGTTGGTGTAGACGTAGCCGACCTTGCCCTTGTGCTCGGGTGGCAGGTATTTGGTGAGAGCGTCCGACGTCTCGTACATGTGGTTGTCGATGTCGAAGACCGGGTAACCGAGTGACCGGGGCGTCATGACGAAGAGCCTCCTCTGAGCAGCTGCGGAATAGCAGTTAACGCTGGGTGAGAATGACGTTATCATCGCTGACGGTCGAGGGCCAGAAGTGCTGGTGAACTCGCAGTCCAGGAGTCGGGCGTCCCGGACACCATGCGAACGGAAGGGGAGTGGACGTGCAGTCGACCGAGGTGCAGGCGCGTGAGGAGATCCGGGACCTGTTGATGCGCTACACCGCCGCGACCGACCGGTTCGATCTCCCCGGGCTCGCGGCGTGTTTCGCCGACGACGGCGAACTGCGCACGCCCGCCGGGCCCCCGATGGTCGGACCCGACGACATCGCCTCGGGGCTCGCGGCCCAGGTCCTGCCCGACACCGGGCGGCCCGCCCCGCGGTACGTGCACCACCACGTCAGCAGCACCGCGATCTCCGACGTGACGACCGATTCCGCTGCTGCGACCAGCTATTTCACGGTCTTCACCGACGCCGGCGTCGACCACTGGGGTCGCTACCGCGACCGGTTCGTCACCGGCGCCGACGGCCGGTGGCTGTTCGCGTCCCGTCGGATCTCCGTCGACGGTTTCGCCGAGAACAGCAGGATGCGGCCCGCGGCCGACTGAGAACGGCCGGTCAGTCCGGCACGACGTCGGCGGCGAACTCGCGCAGGTTGCCGATGACCTCTTCGCGGTCGTCGCCGCGGGAGTCCACGGTCACGTGCGTCACCCCGATCTGCTCGAGTCGCTCCAGCACCGATCGACGCTCGTCGGCGGATCGCCGCCCGCTCAGGATCGGCCCCGCCGAGAAGCAGACGTCCAACGGGGCCGTGCGTCCGATCTCGTCCGCGTAGGACCGCGCCCATCCGATGGCGGCCTCGAGCTCTGCGAGATCGGACACCTCGGCGGTGCGGGTCGTGGCGGAGTAGCCGAACGTGTTGAAGGGAGACCACCCCTCGTGGCGCGCGACCGCTCGTCGGATGGCGGCCTTGCTGTTGCCGCCCACCCAGATCGGCGGGGTCGCCGGGGGGAGCGCCGGACGCAGGCGTACCCCGCGCGCCGAGAACGAGCTGCCCTCCCACGCGGTGTCCTCGCCCCCCAGGACGGCCCTGAGAACCTCCAGCGACTCGTCGAGTAGGGCACCGCGGGTGTCGAAATCAACACCGAGAGCACGAAACTCGGATTTCAGGTACCCGGCACCGACGCCCAGGATGAAGCGATGCCCGCTGAGCACCGACAGGCTCTGGACCTGTTTCGCGCTGAGGAACGGGTTGCGGTACGCCGCGATGTAGATGTTCGTCAGCAGCGAGAGCGAGGTGGTCGCCGCGGCCGCGAACGACAGTGCGACGAACGGGTCGAGCGCGTGGTGCCCGCCGTGGTCGAGCCACTTCGCGTCCGGAGCGGGATGGTCGGTCACGTAGACGCCGGTGTACCCCGCCGACTCTGCCGCGCCCGCGATCTCCGCGATCGCCGCCGCCGTGACGAACTCCTCGGGTGCCTCCACCCGGTGCGTCGGCAGTTCCATCATCAGCCCGACGGCCATCACATGCTCCCGGTGGTGTCGCCGACGAGCTGCGCGAGCCGCTCGCCGTGGTGGTCGGGCGTGCCCCACATGAGGCGGTCGGCCGTGGCTCTGCGGAGGTACAGATGCGCGTCGTGTTCCCAGGTGAAGCCGATCCCGCCGAACACCCGCATCGCGTTGTACGCGACGTCGGCGAACGTGTCCGAGCAGACCATGCCGCACACGGCGGCGGCCACCGCGAGTTCGTCGGACTCGGTGCAGAGCGTCGCGTGGACGACGGCCGAGCGCGCCGTCTCGACCTCCACCAGCATGTCGGCGCATCGATGCTTCACGGCCTGGAAACTACCGATCGCCCGGCCGAACTGGATACGGTCGCGGGCGTAGTCCACCGCCAGGTCCAGACATTGCTGCGCCGCGCCGATCTGTTCGGCGGCCAGTCCGACGACGGCCAGATCCGACGCCCGGGCCAGCGCCGACGCGGTACCCGCCGGGTCGCCCACGATGTCACCGGGGGCTGCGTCGAGGACCACCCGGGCGATGCCGCGCGTCCTGTCGAGGGTCGTCAGCGCATCTCGGCGGACGCCGTCCGCGTCACCTGCGACACGGACCAGCAGGATCTCGTCGCCCCGGCGAGCGGCCACGAGCAGGACGTCGGCGCGGTCACCGTCGACGACCTTCTCCAGGACCCCGGACACCTGCACCCGACCCGCCTCGTCCTGCGCGGTGAGAGTCACGGCGGCCGGGTCCCAGGGCCCGAGTTCGCCGTTGAGGGCGACCGTCGCGGTCACGCTGCCGTCGACGAGGCCCGGGAGGAGATCGGCGCACGCCGACCGGTCGTCGACGGCGAGCAGCGTCTGCGCCGCCAGCACGATCGACCCGAAGACCGGCGAACACGTCAACGCGGCGCCCAGCTCCTCCTGGACGGACGCCAGTTCGGGCAGGCCCGCGCCGGCACCCCCGTACTCCTCGGGGACCGCCACGCCGAGCACACCCAACTCCGTGGCCAACGCGGTGTGCAGCGCGCGATCCCAGCCGTCGGGGCCGTCCATGGTGTCGCGGACCGTCGCGATGGGGGAGTGGCGGGTGAGCCACTGCCGCACGGTGTCCCGGAACTCGGCGAGTTCCGTGGGGGACATGGACTCAGTGGTCTGCACGGGCATGCTCCGTCGTCGTGTTGTGGCCGACCGGTGCGAGATCGGCGAGCATCACCGCCAGGTCACGGCGCTTGATCTTGCCGGTGCTGGTGAACGGCAGCGCGGCCTTCTCCACCACGGTGACGCGTTTCGGGATCTTGTAGGCGGACAGGGTCGACTTCAGCTCGGTGCGGATCGCATCGACGTCGAGGTCGGCCCCGGGCGCCGCGATCAGCGCCGCGCCGACGATCGTCCCCGCATCGGGGTCGTCGACGCCGGCGACATAGGCCTCCTGCACGCCCGCGCATCCCATCAGGGCGGCCTCCACCTCGGTGGGCGTCACGTTGACACCCGAGCCCGTCTTGATCATGTCGCCGAGCCGACCGGTGTAAGTGATCCACCCGTCGGCGTCGGCGAACCCGGCGTCGCCGGTGCGGAGGTATCCGTCCGGCGTGAAGGTCTCCTCGCGCTCGAACTTGTACAGGCCCTGCATCAGCGCGACCCCGCGCACCCAGATCTCGCCCTCGACTCCGGGTCCGACGTCCACGCCCGTCTCCGGGTCGACGATGCGGTGGGTCATCCCGTCGAGCGACTGCCCGAACGTCCCACGTCGCGATTCCGGTTGCGCCACATAGGGGTCGGCGCCGATGTGCATCCCGCACGTCTCGGTCATCCCGAGGTTCAGCGCGCCCGTCGCCGGGGGCGCGATGTCGGGGGCGAGAGCGGGCATGCTCGTGCGGCGCAGGGACGAGAGGTCCGAGCCCCGGGCGGTGGCGCTCTGGGCGAGCGTCTTGCCCTGCTGTGGCCACCCCAGCGCGATGGTGGCGCGGTGGTCCTGCATGAGATCGACCGCCGCGTCGGCGTCGAACGCCTCCTGGGTCACGAGGGTGGCGCCGTGGTGCATGACCGCGTGCAGTCCGGTGATCAGCCCACCCACCCAGAAGAACGGCATCGACGTGAACAGCACGTCGTCGGAGGTCACGAGGTACACCGACGTCAGGTTGAAGGTGTGGCGGACCACGGTGCCCTGGGTGTGCCGCGGGCCCTTCGGGTCACCGGTGCTGCCCGACGTGTAGATGATGAGCGCGTCGTCGGACGGCACCACGGCCGACTCGACGGCGGCGAGCAGGTCGTCGTCGACGCCGTCGGGTCCGCGACCGGTCTCGGTGGAGTCGCCCACGACCGCCGTGGCCCAGCGCCGGTCGCTCTCACCCCAGACGAACACCGTCCGCAGGTAGGGGGCCGACGGGATGCGCAACCGGCCAGGGCGGACCTGCGTCGACAACCCGTCGAAGGCCGCCTCGAGGGTCGCGGTGAAGTCGACCTTGGCCGAGCGCGGCCACGCGAGGATCGCCGAGAGGTCCGCGTGCCGGGCGGTCCAGCCGAGTTCCGACGCGCGGTAGAACGTGTTGAGAGGCACCGCGACCGCGCCGATCCGTGTGACCGCGAGATAGGCCACGGCCCAGTCGACACTGTTCGGCATCAGGATCCCCACGTGGTCTCCCTTGCCCACCCCGTGTGCGAGCAGCGTGCGGGCCAGACGCGCGGACCGGCCGGCCAGGTCGGCGTAGGTGGCCGACTCCCCACCGCACACGATCGCGGTGGTGTCGCCGTGCTGCCGGACGACGCGGTCGAGCATGACCGGGATCGTGGGGACGTAGTCGGGGAACGGCATCGGATGCGGCCTCACTCACGTCGTCGGGATGGGATCGCACGACCGGGTCGGCTCATCCGAGCAGACCCGATACGGGCGATCTCGCGAAACGATAGTATTGTTTGCGTCAGGTGAGAACAGCAATTCTCGGACCGAAGGAGTTCGCTCGATGGCCACCCTGGACTACGGAATCTTCGACTGTGACACGCACTGTTACGAGACGCGAGACGCCTTCACCCGCTACCTCCCGTCGAAGTTCCTGGATCGCGCGATCCTCCCGGTCAAGGGTGGCGACGGCAAGGAGGCGATCCTCGCCGGCCACCGCATCGCGACCTTCAACAGCGAGGCCGGACTCGGGTTCGACCTCGCCTACCGTCCGGGATCGCTGAAGGAGATGCTCAAGCAGATGGGTTCGGGCAACCCCGAGGAGACCTATCAGCCCGAGCCGATGCGCACCGAGTACCTCGAGCGCGGCCCGCGTCTGGAGATCATGGACCGCCAGAACGTGGCGCGCGCGGTCATCTTCCCCGCCGGCATGGCGCTGGCGGCCGAGCACTACGTCGACGACACCGAGGCCCTCTACGCCAACCTCCGGTCGTTCAACCGGTGGTTCGACGAGACGTGGGGCTTCGACCACCAGGGCCGCATCTTCGCCACCGCCCTGCTGTCCCTGCGCGACCTCGACTCGGCCATCGCCGAGACCGAGGCGATCATCGAGCAGGGCGCGAAGATGGTCCTCCTCCCGACGGGCCCTGCCTACGGCCGGTCCCCGGGCGATCCCTACTTCGACCCGATCTACGCACGACTGCAGGAGGCGGGCTGCACGCTCGTCTTCCACATCCAGCCGTACTGGTACTTCTCGGCCATCTCGCCGGCGTGGGGGCTCGACCCCGATCCCGCGGCGTGGCACATGTCGGCCTGGCAGTGGATGAACATCTACGGTCAGCGCCCCATCGAGGACACGCTGTCCGCTCTCATCTTCGACAACCTCTTCGGACGCTTCCCCGGCCTGAAGGTGCTCGTCGCCGAACACGGGGCAGAGTGGGTGCCGGGCTTCGTCCGCCACATGGACAAGAGCCGCGGCATGGGACGCAACGGTCCGTGGATCGGCGGCCCGCTCACCGAGCGCCCCTCGGAGATCTTCCGCCGCCACGTCGGCGTCGTCCCCTATCCCGAGGACGACACCCCCGCGATCGCCCAGGCCCTCGGGTACGACGAGTGCCTGCTCATGGGCTCGGACTTCCCGCATGCCGAGGGGCTCGCCGAGCCGGCGGACTTCGTCAAGCTGCTCGACCCCCTCGACGACGCCGCGAAGCGACGCATCATGCGGGACAACGCCGAAGCCCTGCTGATCCGTAGCTGACACCGCGATGGACGACGATGCGTTGGACGTCGCATTCGTCCGCGAGTCCGCGCGCGAGTACCTCGCGGCGGGGTCGGGGAGCGACCTGCGATCTCTCGGATCGATGGACTGGCTCGGACTGCTGGTCGCGGAGGACCGCGGCGGGTCGGGTTGGGAACCGCTCGTCGCCACGGTGATCGCCGAGGAGCTCGGTCGCGCACGCGCGACCGCTCCGTGGGTGTCGTCGATGGTGTGTGCGACGGCGGTGTCCTGGGCGACGGCGGACCTCCGCGACCGACTCCTGCCGGGACTGCTCGCGGGGACCACGTGTGGGGCACTGGCGGTCCACGGGGCGCCGGTGCGTGTCACGCACGCCGACGTCGCGGAGTTCGTACTCGTCCTCGGTCCGGACGGCGTCGGGCTGTCCGAGTCGGTGCCGCTGGCGACGTCGGACGACGACGCATCGCTCGACCTGGACCGTCCCAGCGTCCTGATCGACCTGACACGCCACCCGTGTACGGAGATCGGCGACGCCCGCGCGGCGCATGTCCTGACCGCGGTCACGCGGTTGCTCGTCGCCGCCGACTCCGTGGGCGCACTCGCCGCGGCACGCGAGAGACTGGTCGACTATCTCCGCGACCGCATCGCCTTCGGCTCACCGATCGCCGCCTTCCAGGCAGTCCAGCACCGGCTCGCGGACCTGCTCGTGTTCGAGGTCCGATGCCGTGCACTGATCGCCAAGGCAGCACGCCGACTCGGTGAGCAGCCGGGCGGGAACGTCGAGGCCGTGCCGCTCGCCGCCGCGGCCCACGCGTTCGTCATGTCCTCGGTCGTCGCGATGGTGGACGAATGTGTCCAGCTCTCCGGCGGCATCGGCTTCTCCTGGGAGTACCCCTTGCACCACGATCTCCGACGCGTCACCGACAACTCCGTCCTCGTCGGCACCGCGCGGCGCAGCGCCGTCGACTACGCGGGGGCGTCGGGATGGTGACCACCCTGTCGCGGCCGTCCGTCGAGCAGCTCACCGAGTTCCGGGAACGCGTCCGCGATTTCGTCGCCGCGAACGCGCCCGCCATCGTCGCGCGCGAGGGGCACCGCGCACCGGAGAACGCCGAGCAGGAGGCCATGCTGCGGCAGTGGTTCGCCCTGCTGTTCGCCGAGAAGTTGATCGGCGCCGACTGGCCGGTGGAACACGGTGGCGACCCCGACCACCATCCCCTACGCGACCGCATCGTGGCCGAGGAGATCGTGCGCGCCCGGGCGCCGCGACCGGTCGACCAGGTCAACCTCGCCGCCCACGTGATCCTGCACTTCGGCACCGAGGAGCAGAAGCGCACCCACCTGCCGCCCATCCGTAGGTCCGAGGACGTCTGGTGCCAGCTCCTCAGCGAGCCGGACGCCGGCAGCGACATCGCAGCCGTGCGGACGCGCGGGGTCCGTCAACCCGACGGCGACTGGATCATCTCCGGCGCGAAGCTCTGGATCACCGACGGGCACTGGGCCGACAAGGGTCTCGCGCTCGTCCGGACCGACCCCGACTCGCGGCGGCACAAGGGCCTGACCGTCTTCGTCGTGCCCATGCGCTCCCCGGGGGTGCAGGCGCGTGCGATCCGCACCATCGGCGGCGCGCACGAGGTCAACGAGGTGGTGCTCGACGACGTCCGTGTCGGTCCCGACGCGGTCGTCGGCGACGTCGGGTCGGGGTGGTCGGTGATCATGGCCGGCCTGGACTTCGAACGGTTCGGCATCGGCGGCAACGTGATCCTGCTCGAACTCCTCGTGGAGGATCTCGTCACCGTCGCGCGGCTCGGCGACATCGACGGTCGGCCCGCGATCGAGAGCGCCGACATCCGGCACCGGCTGGCCACGTTCGCGTGTGAGGTCGAGGCCGCCAAGGCCTTCATCGACGACCACGTCGAGCAGATGCTGGCCGGCAACGACGAACCCGGCGACTCGTCGATCGCCAAGCTGAGCTTCGCCGACACCTATCACCGGCTCTCGGCCCACGGGACGCAGCTCTCCGCGGCCGTCGAATGCGGTGGACGCGACGACGACGCCCTCCGCGAGGCACGTCGACGACTCCGCGAGTGCTGGTTGTGGTCCCGGGCCTACACGGTCTCGGGCGGCAGCTCGGAAATGATGAGGAACATCCTGTCCAAGCGACGGTTGCGACTTCCGTCCGCCTGATCGGTGGGGGACCGATGTACTGGGATCTGCTCGTCGACGCCGCGGACCGCACCCCGGACGCCGTCGTACTGACCGACGACCACGGGAGAGGTCTCACGTGCGGCGAACTCCGTGACCTCGCGGAGGCGACCGCACGGTGGTTGGCCGACCTCGGCGTCGCACCCGGCTCGACGGTGTCGTGGCAACTGCCCACCTGCCTCGAGACGATGGTCGTCATGACCGCGTTGACGCGGATCGGCGCCGTGCAGAACCCGATTCTGCCGATCTGGCGGGAACGCGAACTCGCGGTGGCCATGCGCGAGCTGTCACCGGCGACGGTGATCGTCCCGACGTCGTGGCGCGGGGTCGACCACGTCGCCCTCGTCGAGTCGGTCACGGACACGCCGGCGCCCCGCATCATCGCGCTCGACGTAGAGACCCCGCCCATCTCCTCGCGGCTGCGGATCGACCTCGACCCCGACGCCCGGCTCGACACCCCGTGCGGGGGTACGGGCGGCGACGTGCGATGGGTCTTCTACACCTCGGGGACGACCTCGGACCCGAAAGGCGCTCGGCACACGGATGACTCGATCATCGCCAGCACCACCGGGATCGTCGAGATGGTCGGGGCGAGCAGCGCCGACGTGAACCCGGTCGCGTTCCCCGTGTCGCACATCGGCGGGGCGTCGATGCTGGCGGCCTCACTGCGGACGGGGATGCAGCTGGTCCTCTTCGACACCTTCGACCCCGTGGCGACGCCGGTGGCCATGGCACGGCACCGCCCGACGCTGCTCGGCAGCGCGACGCCGTTCTTCCACGCGTTCGTCCAGGCGCAGAAGGCCGACCCCGACCACCGGCTCTTCCCCGACCTCCGCGGATGCGTCGGGGGCGGGGCACCTGTGACCACCGCGTTGTCCGCACAGATCCGGCGCCACCTCGGCGTTCCCGGCGTCGCGAATGCGTGGGGGCTCACCGAGTTCCCCGTCGCGGCGTCGGCCACTCCCGACGCACCGCTGGACGTGCTGGACCACACCGCGGGCAGGCCGGTGTCCGGCGTCCGCGTGCGGGTCGTGGGTGCCGACGGTCTCGACGTCGACCCCGGACACGAGGGTGAGCTCCGACTGCGGGGCCCGCAGTGCTTCCAGGGATACGTCGACGCTTCCCTCGACAAGGCGGCGTTCGACGAGGACGGGTGGTTCTGCACGGGCGACCTCGGACGGATCGACGCCGACGGCAACGTCGTCGTCACCGGGCGTATCAAGGACGCGATCCTCCGCAACGCCGAGACGATCTCGGCGCGCGAGGTCGAGGAGGTGGTGGCAGGGCACCCGTCGGTGTCCGACGTCGCCGTGGTCGGGCTGCCCGACGTGCGGATGGGGGAGCGTGTCTGCGCCGTCGTGGTGCCCGACCGCCCCGACGACCCACCGACTCTCGACGACCTCCGACGACACTGCACCCAGGCAGGTCTGTCCCGGCACAAGCATCCCGACGAGGTGCGCATCGTGGAGGCGTTGCCGCGCAACCCGTCGGGCAAGGTCCTCAAGACCGTCCTGCGGTCCGACCTCGCGGCGCCGGCACCGACCCCCTGACGCCGCCGACGTCTCTCAGGCCAGCATCGTCTCCGCCAGCGCGGACAGCTCGCGTTTGAGGACCTTGCCGACGTCGTTGCGGGGCAACTCGTCGACGAAGACCAGTCGGGCAGGCACCCGGTAGGGGGTGAGGTGGTCGCGGCACCACTGCGTGACGGCGGCCTCGTCGACATCGGCGGTCGACCGCACCACGAAGCCCCAGGGCAGTTCGCCGACCCGCTCGTCGGGCACCCCCACCACGGCGGCGTCCGCGACACCGTCACAGGCGAGCAGGACGTCCTCGACCACACCGGGGAACACCTTGAGTCCGCCCCGGTTGATCATGTCCGACACGCGTCCGTCGAGCCACAGGAAGCCATCCTCGTCGAGCCATCCGAGATCCCCGGTGTGGAACCAGCCGCCCTCGGCGAGGCGGTCGAGCAAAGACGAGTCCACCCGTCCCGCAGCGGTGCTCGGTGTCCGCACCACGACCTCGCCCTCGTCGATCCGCACCTCGATACCGGGGAGCGGCCGTCCGACCGACCCGATCTTGTCCGCACCGAACTCTCGGGAGTCCGCAGCCGACCACCCCACGACCTCGCCACCGAGCTCGGTCTGGCCGTAGGAGTTCAGGACCATCACGCCGAACTTCTCGTAGAAGCGCCGGGCGACCACCGGGGACAGCGGCGCGGTGATGCTGCGCACGATCCGCAGCGGCGCGAGATCGGTGACCTCCTCGGACTGCACCGTCATGGTGAGAGCCGCCGGCGGCAGCACCGTCGAGCGGATGCCGTGGCGCCGCACCAGCGTCGCGAACTCGACCGGCTCGAACCGGTCCATGAGCACCACGCCCGCGCCCGCACGGAACGCGAAGATGACCTGATAGATACCCGCCCACAGCGACAGGGAGAGCGGCACGAGGTTCGGCATCGGTGTGCTCGGTGCGGACGACTTCTCACCCGACTTCCGACCCCGCAGGCGGGCCTGCAGACGGTCGACGAGATCGAGGACCGTGGAGTGTCGCAGTGGCACGGGCTTCGGACGGCCCGTCGTCCCGGAGGTGAACTGCAGCAACGCCACGTCGTCGTCGAACCGCGGCGGGGCGGGCGTCGCCGCGTCGGACGGGTGGGCGGTGACCGTGTCGCCGTCGACGACGACGAGATGCAGCCCGGCCGCCCGGTGCACGTCGAATCGAGGCGCGAGCGCGGCGTCGGTGATCACGACCAGCGGGCCCAGGGTCTCGAGCTGCGAGGTGATCTCGGGGTCGGCGGCCCGTGGGTTCAGCGGGGCGTAGACCCCTCTCGCGGACCAGACACCGAAGAGCGTGGCGATGGTCGAGGAGGTGTTGCCCAGCATGACCGCCGCGATGTGCCCGCTTTGCATGTCGAGACCGGTGAGCGCGACGGCGATCTCGTCGCGCAACGCCGTCAACTCGTCGCGCGGCACCGTCCGGTCGACAAGGTGCACCGGCTCGGTGGGGCCGTTGTCGAGCAGGTCGGCGAGTGTCATGACTCCCTCTCCGCGGGTAGCCACACCGGCTCCCGCTTCTCGGCGAACGCCTTGGGTCCCTCGTCCTGATCGGGATGTCCCCACATCGACGTCAGATGGCGTGCCCCGGTCCGACAGGCATCGGTCAGGCCCTCCTCGAGCGCACCCCACAACGCTCGCTTGGTGGCCCGCATCGCGCTGGGGGAGTTGCGGGCGATCTTCTCGCCCAGTTCCTGCGCCGCCTCGCGCAGTTCCTCGGGTGTGTCGACCAGCTGTCCCACCATGCCGATCTGGTGGGCACGTTCCGCGCTGAGGCGCTCGCCGCTGCCGACTAGGGCCATGCGCAACACCGCCTCCGCGGGGACCTTGCGCATGAGGGCGATCGTCTCGAGGGCACTGACCTGACCGATCGAGACGTGCGGGTCGACGAAGGACGCGGTCCGCGCGGCCATCACGATGTCGGCGTCGGCCACCCAGTGCAGCCCGCCGCCGGCGCAGACACCGTTCACCGCGACGATGACCGGCTTCCCGACCCGCATGTGCCACGCGGTCAGGCGTAGATCGAGGTTCGCCATGGTGTCGGCGAACTCCTGGACGGACTCACCGTCGAGTTCGTCGACGTCCGCGCCGGCCATGAACGCGCGTCCGTTGCCGGTGTGCACGATGACCCGCACGTCGGGGTCGTCGTCGAGTTCGCGCCACGCGCGGGGGAACTCGGCGCGCATCGTGGCGTCGTAGGCGTTCAGTCGTTCGGGCCGGTTGTTGATGATCCAGCCCACGGGGCCGCGACGCTCGACGATCAGGCGCTCGTAGGGGGCGTCGGAGTCCATCGACAGGGTCCTCTCGGGCGGGGACGGTTGTGAGACAGGTGTTCTCGGCACCGTGGCGATGCCTGCACGCTCACGGATGCGGGTCGTCACGCTGTGGTGTCGGTCCGCGGACTCCACACGGGCGCGGATGGTGTCGGCGGCCTCGGTGAGTGCCTGCGTCGTCCCCACCTCCAGAGCCCGCCACAGGGCGCGTTTCGATGCACGGACCGCCGACGGCGGGTTCGCGGCCACGGCGAGCGCGGTGCGGTGCGCGGCGTGACACAGGTCGTCGGGGTGGACCACCTCGCCGACGACGCCGAGGTCGAACGCCCGCTGCGCGCTGATCCGCTCGGCCCGACCGACCAGGGCCATCCGTGTGGTGGCCTCCATCGGCGACTTCCGCAGCATCGTGATCGCCTCGTAGGCGACCGCCTGGCCGACCGAGACGTGGGGATCCACGAACGACGCCGCGCTGGAGGCGATCACGATGTCGGCGTCGACGACGAGGTGCAGCCCGCCGCCTGCGACGACCCCGTTGACGGCCGCGATCACCGGTTTCCACACACCGCAGTGCCACGACGAGATGCGCAGCTGCGCGTCGCGGGTCCGGCGCGAGTGTCGCCGCATGGCGTCACGGTCGCGAGACACCTGCACGACGTCCATGCCCGTACAGAACTGTCGGCCGGCGCCGGTGACGACGATCGCACGCACCTCGGGGTCGGCGTCGAGTTGTGTCCAGGCGATCTCGAGCTCGTCGAGCATCGTGTTGTCGAAGGCGTTCCCCGAGTCCGGTCGATTCAGGGTGAGCCATCCGACGCCCTCGTCGACCGACACGATCAGTCGCTGGAACGACATCATGACCGCGGGATGTCCTTCCAGGGGACGCCCTTGTACGGGTCTGGTTCCCGGGGGAGGCGCAGGACCCGCTCGCCCAGGATGTTCTTGTTGATGTCGCTGGTGCCGCCCTCGGTGGTGTTGGCGCGGCTCCGGAGCATGCCGCGCACCTCGCGGGGCAGGTGGTCGGGGTCGTCGGTGCGTTCCCACGCGAGCGCGTCGGCGCCGATGAGCTCGACGGTCAGGTCCTGGATCCGCTGGTTCAGCGTGGCCTGGTGCACCTTGCCGATCGAGGACGCCGCGCCCGGGGATCCCCCGGCCGCGACCGTCGCGCGGATGCGATCGTTCGTCCACTCCGCGAGCTGCTCCTGCGCCCACAGGCGCATCACATCCCGCCGGACGAGCGGGTCGTCCCAGCGTCCGGTACGCCGCGCCGTCGCGATGAGGGAGTCGGCGCCCGACCCGCCGAGCCGTCCCGCGCCTCCGGAACCCGAGCTCGAGACCATCTGACGCTCGCTGGACAGGGTCGACGCGCTCACCCGCCACCCGTCGCCGGCCTCGCCGACCCGGTGCGCGTCGGGGATACGGGCGCCGTCGAGGAAGACCTCGTTGAACTCGGAGTCACCGGTGATCTGCCGCAGCGGTCGCACGTCGACCCCGGGCTGATGGAGATCGAGCAGGAAGTACGTCATGCCCTTGTGTTTGGGCTGATCGGGATCGGTGCGGGCCAGCAGGATCGCGAAGTCGGACACGTGGGCCCAGGTGGTCCACACCTTCTGGCCGGTGACGATCCACTCGTCACCGGACCTGACGGCCTTCGTGGCCAGGGACGCCAGATCGCTGCCGGCACCGGGCTCGCTGAAGAGCTGGCACCACTTCTCGTCGTTGCGCACCATCGGGGGCAGGAACCGTCGGCGCTGCTCCTCGGTCCCGTGCGCGAACAGGGCGGCCGCGGCATTGTGCAGGCCGAGCGGGTTCAGACGACGGAGGTTGAGCGGCCGCAGTTCGCGATCGATGACGCGGGCGACATCGGCCGAGACGCCCAGGCCGCCGTGCTCGTATCGCCAGGTGGGGACGACGAGCCCGGAGTCGCCGAACGCGGGGTACCACTTCTCGTAGTCCTCCCGGGACCGGACGCGTCGCAGGGCGTCGCGTCCCTGCGCCGCGGCCTCGCGCCAGGTACCGGGGACGGCGTCGGCCACCCAGGCGCGGACCACCTCCACGACCTCGTCGGGCGTGCTCTGTTCGGTGATCTCGACCCTGGTCATCGTCCCTGGAACCCCGTTGCCCGCTTCTCCCGGAAGGCGGCGAGCCCTTCCTTGAAATCATCACTGCGACTCGACAACTCGAGCGCCATGGCCTCGTTGTGGAGGTGGCGTTCGAGATCGAGGCCACCGCCGGTGTGCAGCAACCACTTGGTCAGTCCGAGTGCGACGGTCGGTGCGGCCGCCAGGCCGTCGACGAGTTCGGTTGCCGCGGAGTCGAGAACACCGGCGGGGACCGAACGGTGGATGATCCCCCAGTCGGCGGCCGTCGCACCGTCGATCTCCTCGCCCAACATCAGCAGCTGCCGCGTGCGGACCAGACCGATCAGGCGGGGGAGCAGCCACGCCGCCCCGCTGTCGGGGGTGAACCCCCGGGCCATGAACGGTTCCCAGAAACGGCTGTCGTCGGCGGCGATGCAGAAGTCCGAGGCGAGCGCGATGTGGAAGCCCAGTCCGGCTGCCCAGCCGCGGACGACGGTGACCACGGGCACCTGTGTCTGGGTCAGCAGAGGGATCAGCCGGTTGGCCTTGCTCGGCATGCGACGCTGCGTCGACCCGACCCGGGGTTTGCGGTCGGACTTGGCGTTGCGCGCGATGAGGTCGGCACCGGAGCAGAAATCGTCTCCCGTGGAGTCGATCACGATGACGCGAACGTCCTCGTCGCTGTTCGCGGTGACGAGGTCGTCGATCATCGCCTCGAGCATCGCGTCGCTCACCGCGTTGCGACGGTCCGGACGGTCGAGCGACAGGCGCAGCACGGCTCCGTCCCGGTCGGCGACGAGGCCTTCGGCGCTCTGGTAGCCCATGTCCCTCACCGGTCCGCGAAGTCGTCGATGACCGCGTCGAGAACGCCCGCGAGCGACGTCGCGTTGCCGGGCGGGTCGGGAAGGCGCACCTGTCCGTGCTCGGAACTGGGCAGCAGGATCGTCGCCTCACCCGGCGCCGTGACGACACCGCGCTGGTTGCGGGCCTCGAGTCGCACGTCGACGGCCGGGCGGCCACCCTCGGCGAGATACTTGCGGGTCACCGTCCCGGTGACGGTGTGCAGGTCGCCGACATAGTTGAACAGGCGGAACTCGCACTCGAGCTTCCACAGCCAGGCGTCGTCACCCATCCAGTCGGTGCAGAGGTGGATCAGCCAGGTCTCCCGCATGCGCCCGTAGTCGAAGGTGGTCGGGTTGCCGGCCGCGCGTGCCGCCGTGGGATCCCAGTGGACGCGCTGCTGCACGTCGGGGACGTTGTCGGGGCCCGCGGAGTAGAAGCGGGGGATCCGCCGACGGTTCTCCCATGCCAGTCGCAGCGGACGCACCCGGTACATCCCGGTGCCCATCCCGACGTGCCAGCAGACCATGTCGGTGACCGTCAGGGGGCCCTTGATCAGGGGACCGAGCGTGTCCCCCTCGGAGACGTCCTCCCACAGGCGCGGTGTGCCGCCCCGGCGACACTCGGCGGCGTAGGCGCGATCGATCTCGGCGATCTCGTCGTCGGACCAGGTCTTCAACTCGATCGACTCGTACTTCTTCGTGGCGCGAGCCTTCGTCCGCTCGGTCCGGATCATGTTGCGGTACTGGCCCGCGAGCATGGCCCCCTCGTCATCGGCGAACACCTGCGCAGACCACTCGTGGATCGCGCGTGCGGCGAACGAGCTGGACTTGTCGAGCGCGGCGACGAGGGCGTTGCGGCGGTGGACCCGTCGGTTCGGCCGCAGGGGCGCCCACCACTCCCGCGCGGACGAGGCGTAGAAGGCGTGCACGCCACGCAAGGGGTCGCCGCCGACGCCGTCGGGCTTCTCCGTGACCTCGTCCTCGCCAACGAGCGAGTCGCCACCGATCAGGGCGGGCGGGGCCATGGCGCCCTGCCATCGGGTCTGCGCCGCGTATGACTCGTCCCACCAGAGCGGGTTGTCGTCGCCGTAGCTCTCCGCGACGTGGCGGAAGGCGTCGTGATTGGGGGACAGGTAGTGCGGCGGCGCGACATGCGGCACCGCGACACCGATCGTGGATCGGAGTCGGTCGACGGCCTCATCGGTGATCTGTCCGACGGTCGATGTCACGACGCCTCCTCTGCCCGCAGCGGCGCGAGCGTGAACAGCATATCCGATTATGAGAGCGCCATTATCGCTAGGCTGTGCCGGTGGCGACAGAGGAGCGACAGGTCCGCACGACGACGGCGCCGGACGGCGTCCGGACGATCGAGATCGCCAATCCCACACGGGGGAACGCACTCACCCCGGCGATGCGCGACGACCTCGCGCGGGCCTTCGAGGACGTCCGCCGCGATACCGAGGTCCGGGCGGTCGTGCTCGCGGCAGCGGGGGATCGCCACTTCTGCACCGGTGCCGACCTCAGCGCCACGCCGCCGCGCTCCGACCACCGATCGGGCGACGTCGCCAGGACGCTGCGTGACGGGTGGCAACGGCTCGTCGCGGCGATCATCGACTGCGACACGCCGGTCGTGGCCGCGGTGACCGGGACCGCGGCGGGGGCGGGGATGAGTCTCGTCCTCGCGTGCGATCTCGTCGTGATGTCCTCGACCGCCACGCTCGTGGCGCCGTTCGTCCGCCGCGGCATCCTGCCCGACGCAGGCGCGATACACCTGCTCACGCGGGCGGTCGGGCAGCGCCGCGCCGCCGAGATACTCATGCTCGCCGAGCCACTCGACGCCGAGGGATGCGGCCGGCTCGCCATCGCCACCAGGGTCACCGAACCCGCGGACACCCGCACTGAGGCCGACGCGATGGCGCAGCGCCTCGCGTCCGGGCCGGGCGTGGCGCTCGCACAGATCAAGCGGCTTCTCGCCGTCGCGCCGGAGTCCGACCGGTCCCGCGCGTTCGACCAGGAGGCGTGGGCGCAGGAGACGGTCGCGGCCACCGACGACCTGGCCGAGGGGATCGCCGCGTTCCGCGAGAAGCGCGAACCGCGGTTCCGCGGCCGGTGATCCCGCCCGACGTCAGGGCGTCGGGCCACCGCGCACGGTGAAGGTCTCCGTCGCGTCGATGTCGTCGATCGCCTCGGCGACGGACTCCGCGGTGATCTCACGGTTGGTGACACCCTCGGTCACGCCGATGAACACGCGCGCCACACGACCGCCACCCACCGAGTAGATGTGGGCCGTGCGGTCGCACGACCGGTGCGCGAGGTAGACGACCACCGGGGTCACCAGCTCGGGGTCGAGATCCTTGGCCGCCTCACCCATGATCTTCTCGGTCATCCGGGTGCGGGCGATCGGGGCGATCGCGTTGATCGCGATGCCGCGACGCTCACCCTCGATGGCGAGCACGTGCATCATCCCGACGAGGCCCATCTTGGCCGCCGCGTAGTTGGTCTGGCCGAAGTTGCCGAAGAGCCCTGTGCCCGAGCTCGTCTGGATGATCCGGCCGTAGTTCTGCTCCCGCATGATCGGCCACACCTCGGCGATCATGTTGAATCCGCCCCGCAGGTGCACGGCGATGACCGCGTCGAACTCGTCGGCGGTCATCTTGGCCATCGCGGCGTCCCGCAGGATCCCGGCGTTGTTGACCAGGATGTCCACCCGACCGAACGCCTCGACGGCCGTCGCGACGATCGCCTTCGCGCCCTCCGTGGTCGCCACCGAATCGGTGCTGGCCACGGCACGCCCACCCTCGGCGGTGATCTCGTCGACGACCGTCTGCGCCGCCGAGGACGACGACCCGTCGCCGGTGACGGACGCACCCAGGTCGTTGACCACCACCAGGGCGCCACGACGGGCCAACTCGAGTGCATGGCACCGTCCCAGGCCGTTCCCCGCGCCGGTCACGATGGCGACCTGATCGTCGAAAGTCATTGCTGGCATGGCGAGAGGATACATTCTCTATTCTGACAACGGCGTTACCCCCTCCAGACACAGGAGCCGATGTGCCCGATCTTCTCGCCCCCGCTCGCGAACGCGCCGACCGTCGACGAAGCGCCTACCGCGCCGACGGTTTCTGGACGGGCGACCCGATCGACGTGGTCGCGGAGGCCGCGGCACGGATGCCCGACGCGGACGCGGTCGTCGACCGTGACGCCGGAACGGTCACCTACGCCCGGCTCGACGCTCTGGTCGGACGCGCGGCGCGACGCCTCGCCCGGGCCGGGGTGGGCCGTGACGTGCCCGTCCTGCTCATCGTCGGCAACGATCTGGGCTCGGTCGTGGCGGTGCACGCGGCGACCCGTGTCGACGCGGTCGTGCTGGTCGTGGCGGACAACGCGGGGCCGGCGCACATCCGCGACGTCGTCGAGGGGTCGGCGGTGCGGTTCGCCGTGGCTCCCGGCCGTCCGGTGCCCGACGAGGTGACGGACCTGCTGACCGTGATCGACCTCGAGGACGAGGCGTCGTCGGACGGCGACGACGTGGTGGCACGGCGCGCGGGCGACGACCCGTCGTTCGTGCTGTTCACGTCGGGGACGACGTCCGCGCCGAAGGGCGTGGTGCACTCGCTCAGCACGCTCCAGAAGGCGAGCGTCAACTACATCGCCGGCGCCGAGCTCACCTCCGACGACCGGATCTTCCTCATCAGTCCGCTGTCGTCGGTGACCGGGGTGCTGCAGGCGCTGTTCGTCGCCCCGTTGCTCACGATCCCTGTCGTGCTCGAGGCGCGGTGGCATCCGGAGCGGTCCGCGCAGTGGCTGACGTCGCAGCGATGCACCTGGTACGGGGGTCCCGACCGCCTGCTCGACACGATGCTGGCGGCGACGGCCGCGGCGGGGGAGTCGACCACGCTGCGGGCGGTCTTCCTCGGCGGCACCATGCTCGACGACCGCATCGTCCGCCGGGCGGAAGAGGAGTTCGGGATCGTCGTGCTGCGCGCCTACGGGTCGTCGGAGGTGCCGGTGAGCACCTGCGGGCGACGCGACGACCCAGCGGCGGTACGTCACCACCACGACGGCGCACCCCTCGACGACGTGGACGTCCGCATCGGATCGGACCTCGACCCGACCGAATGCTGTATCCGGGGACCGCATGCGTTCCTCGGCTACACCGATCCCGTCGCGACCGCCGCGCTGGACGACGAGTGGTTCCACACCGGCGACGCGGCGGAGATGGTCGACGGGCACCTGCGCATCGTGGGACGCCTGCGGGACATCGTCATCCGCAACGGCATGAAGATCCCTGTGGCCGAGGTGGAATCGGCGGTCAACGCGATCGACGGTGTGCGCGACTGTGCCGCGTACTCGGTCCCCGACGACAAGACCGGAGAACGTCTGGCGATCGCCGTCGTCGCGGACGCCGCGATCCCGCTGGCGCGGATCTCGGGCGCACTGGTCGACGCCGGGCTGCCGAAGTACAAGATCCCGGAGGAGTTGGTCTCCTGGGGAGAACCCCTGCCGGTCAACGCGAACGGCAAGATCGACCGCAAGACGCTGGCCGACCTCGCGGCGGGCCGACCCGTGGAGCGCGCCGCCCGTCTGGGGTGACGCCCCCGGGGCCCTGCGGCGGCAGGGCCCCGGGATCGACGGGTCTAGGAGGCCGGTGTCGCGACCAGCTTGACGAGTTCGCGCCGCAGCAGCTTGCCCGTGGCCGTCGTCGGCAGTTCCTCGACGAAGACGACGTCCGACGGCGTCTTCGATCCGCGCAGTCGGTCGCGGACCCACTGCCGCAGATCGGACGCCCCGGTCGTCGCGCCCGGGGTCAGCACGACGAACGCGGCGATCCGATGTCCCCACTCGTCGTCGGGCACGCCCGCCACGGCACACTCGTGCACCTCGGGGTGTCCGACGAGGACGTCCTCGATCTCGGCGGGGGCGATGTTCTCCCCGCCGCGGATGATCGTGTCGTCGGCACGGCCGTGGACGAAGAGATACCCGTCGGCGTCGAAGTGACCCAGGTCGCGGGTGTGGAACCACCCGTCGGCGTCGACCAGGCTGCCCTTCTCGGCGTACGCGCCCGCGATCTGGCCGCCACGGACGACGATGTCTCCCTCGACCCCGGGGGGACAGGGACGACCGTCCGGGTCGTGCACCTCGATGGTCACCTCGGGAAGCGGCTTGCCGACCGACGCCAACCGAGCGCGGACCTCGGGGACGTCGCTGCGCTGCGCGGTGCGGTGGTCGTCGGGTCCCAGGACCGCGATCGACGACGCCGTCTCGGTGAGGCCGTACCCGTTGACGAAACCGGTCTCGGGGAACAACTCGAGGGCGTTTGCCAGCACCGTCGGGGAGACCTTGGCGCCGCCGTAGGACAGCGTCCGGAGGGTGTCCGGGCCGTTCTCGCCGCGCGTCGTCAACTCGTCGACGATCCGCGCCAGCATCGTCGGCACCACCATCGCGTTGGTCACCGCCTGCGCACGTGCGATGTCGATCCAGGCGCCGGCGTCGAACTTGGTCAGGTAGACCAGTCGCCGTCCCGCGTAGAGGTTACTGAGCACGTTCGCCACGGCCGCGATGTGATAGGGCGGCACACTCACCAGGATCGAACTGTCCGGCGGAGCCGACGCGAACTCGACGGTGTTGATGATGTAGGAGGTGAGGTTCTCGTGGCGGAGCACGGCGGTCTTCGGAGCCGCTGTCGTGCCGCTCGTCATCAGCAACACCGCCGGCTCGTCGAACGCGGCGAACGGCAACGCCCGCGTGGGGGGCTCGGCGGCGACGGCGGTCGCGGCGGACCAGTCCTCGATCGACATGAACGAACCGTGCGAGGGTCGGTGGCCGTTCCCGATCACGAGGGGACGCGCCCGTCGACTCACGATCTCGTCGATCTGCTCGGAGGCCAACCGGAAGTTCATCGGCAGGAAGGGGATGCCGGCCCGGGCGGCGGCGAACAGGGTTACCGCGAAATCCGGCCCGTTGTCGGCGAGGTAGGCGACGGTGTCGACGCCGGCGTCGAGGAGCACATGGGCGCCGAGGGTGGCGCGGCGGTCGAGTTCGGCACCGGTCAGTCCGGACTCGACGTCACCGAGGAGGACACGGTCACCGCATCCGGCGGCGACGATGTCGAGCAGCATCGACAGGTTCACGGCCGACCCTCTCAGTCCGAGGCCGGGAGCGGCTTGGCCTCGCGCAGGGCGAGCTCACGCCCCGCGAACGCCAGCGGACCGGCACCCGGCTTGACGATGAGCACCTCGAGGCCCGTCGCCTCGTCGGTGTAGCGCTTGCCCATGGCGAGCTGCGGCGCGTCGGGATCGGTGACGTCACCGGCGGTGGCGTCCGGGCCCATCACGCCCCCGTGACACTGCAGTTCGCCGTCGACGTCCGGCCCGCGGACGACGATCACCTCCGCCGCGCTCGACGGGGTGCGAAGGTGGGTGCCGACCGACAGTGCCATGGCGCGACCTGCTTTCGTGACGGGGCCCGCCTCTCGCGAGCCCGATACTCAAAGCCATACTGTAAATCATTCGGTAAGCGCCCCGGACTCGGTGCGCTGCAAATTCTGCGAGGGATTCGCCTGTGACCCCGACATCGCCGTCGAACGACCACCTCGAGTCCGATCTGCACGCTGCCCGGACCCACGCCGCGTCCGAGTTCGCCCTGCTGCCCGAGACCGCGGAGGAGTTCGGCATCGCATGGGTCGACCCGGCCGTCGAACGTGTCGACGACGGGGAGATCAGCGCGGTGCGATGGGGGACGGGCGACGTCGACGTGGTGCTCCTGCACGGCGCGGGCCAGAACGCGCACACCTGGGACGCCGTTCTCCTCGCCCTGTCGGCGCGCGGCGAGGTCACCGCGATGGCGATCGACCTGCCGGGACACGGTCGATCGCCGTGGCGCGACGACCACGACTACGGCCCCGAGCGCAATGCGACCGCGGTCGGCGGGTTCCTGACCCGCGCCGGCGTCGATCCCCGAGTGGTCGTGGGGATGTCTCTGGGCGGGCTCACCGCGATCGCCCTCGGACGGGCAGGCACCCGGCAGGTCGGACGGGTCCTCGTCGACGTGACACCGTCGTCGGCGGAACGGGCTGCGTCGATGTCCCGTGAGTCCCGGGACGCCACGATCCTGATGGAGGGGCCGCGCGACTTCGCCTCGCTCGGCGAGATGGTCGACGCGACCCACGCCGCCTCGCCGACCCGGTCCCGGGCAGCGATCCGGCGCGGGGTGCTGCACAACGCGGCTCCCGGCGACGACGGGCGATGGCGCTGGCGCTACGACGTCCCGGCACGGTTCGACCCGACGTCACTCTGGGGAAGCGTGATCACCCCGGGCGTGCACACCACAGTCGTCCGCGGATCCCGTTCGGCCTTCGTCGACGAGGAGGACGTGGCGCGACTGCGCGCGGCGGACCCCACCGTCGACGTCATCGAGGTCGAGGACGCCGGGCACTCGGTGCAGGGGGATCAGCCGATCGCGCTCGCCGGCATCCTGCACGCGGTCATCGACCGGATTTCGCACCCGTCCTGATCAGGCTCTCGGCGCGGTCGAGGATCGCCTCCAGCGTGTACTCGAACACCGCGTCCTCGATCCCGTGGGTGGACCGGCCTGCCTCGGCAAGTCGCTGCGCGACCGGCGTGGACACGATGTCGGTCGGCGCGTCGACCCCTTCGGCGTCCCGCTGGACGGTCCGCAGGTACTGACCGATGGCGGCGCCACTGCTGTGCTCCGAGAGCGACATGTACACGGTGAGAGCGTCGTCCTGATCGAATCCGGCCTCGGCCATGGTCTGGACCATCGCCTCGAACTTCTCACCCGTCGCCGCCAGCGCGGCGGGGCTCACGGCCCGAGCGCGGAGCAGGATGAGTTCGACCAGCACGGGATGCGCACGGAATGTCTCACGCATCTTGTGGAAGTGGTTGCGCAGACTCGACTTCCAGTCCGCGCCCTCCACGAACGGTGTGACGAAGTGGTATTCGTCGCTCGCCCGCTGGGTCATGGCGTCCAGCAGTTCTTCCTTGCGTCGGAAGTACCAGTAGATGCTGGTGACGCCGACGTCGAGATGGCGGGCGAGCATGGGCATGCTCAGCTTCGCGAGCGTGACCTTCTCGGCCACCTCGAACGCCGCGGCGACGATGTCGTCGGCCGAGATCGATCCGCGAGGTCGTCGCGTCTTCTTCGGTGCCGACGCTGTCCGCGCTTCTGCCATCCGTCTCGTCTCCATCGTGCCGTCGCCGACGACCACCGCCGACCGGCCCGGCGACCGAGCCGAGCGCAAGGCCCTTACTGTAGTGCATTCAACACACGGTGCTGAAGGCCGCCTGCGCCCGGCTCGGCGTCACGCGATGCCGAAGAAGTTCTTCGCGTTCGTCGACAACACCTTCCGCTTGGTCTCCTCGTCGAGGCCCGCCGTCGCCTTGTTCGCGACCTCGGTGCTGTGCGGCCAGTTGGTGTCGTTGTGCGGGTAGTCCGTCTCGAACATGAGCTGGTCGGGTCCGACCAGATCGAGGATGCGGAAGGCGACCGGGTCGCCGAACGTGGAGAACCAGACCCGACCGGGGACCTGGCTGCTCGGCGGCTCGGTGAGCAGCGGGTGGATGCCACCCCACGCCCGACGGTCCTCCCACACCTCGTCGACACGCTGCAGGTAGTAGGGGATCCAGCCGGCCTGGGCCTCGGCGAACGCGATCTTGAGCTTCGGGAACTGCATCAGCTTCGCCGAGAACAGCCAGTCGACCAGGGCGATGGTGCAGTTCACCGCCATCAGGGCGCTGGTCACGACATGGGGCGCGTCGGGCGACGACTTGGTGAGCGAGGAGCTCGAGCCGATGTGCAGCATGATCCCGACGTCGTTGCGCTCACACGCGGCGAAGAACGGGTCCCAGTAGCCGCTGTGGATCGACGGCAGGTCGAGTCGTGCCGGGAGCTCGGAGAAACAGACCGCCTTCATGCCCTTCGCCGCGACGCGCTCCACCTCGGCCACCGCGAGCTGCACGTCCCACAGGGGGATGATCCCCAACGGGATGAGGCGACCGTTCGACGACGCTCCCCACTCGTCGATCTGGAAGTCGTTGTAGGCGCGGACACACAGCAGCGACAGGTCCTTATCCTTGGCGTGGAGGAACCGCTGACCGCAGAAGCGGACCAAGGTGTTCGGGAAACACGCCGACGCCTCGATACCGGCTACGTCCATGTCGGCGATCCGGTCCTCCGGGCGGTAGCACCCCGGGCGCATCTCCTCGTAGGTGATCGGGTCGGTCGAGAGCTCGTCGAGCTCGTATCCCACCGCCGCGCTGATGAGGGGGATCGGGATGATCGAGTCCTCGTAGTGCCAGATGTCCGCCTCGCGACCGTCCTCGGTGTCGATGAACGCGACGTCGGAGGTGACCGACGGGTCCATCAGTCCACGGTGTCGGACGATGTGGGGGCCGACATCCCTGTAGCGCGAGGGCAACCTGCTCGTCCACAGGTCGGCCGGCTCGACCAGGTGGTCGTCGGGCGACACGATCATGATGTCAGCGGTCACTGGACGCTCCTTCGACAGCCGCCTCCGACCCGCAGGCCGAGACGATGCTTACACGAATATGAGAATGGCGTTATCACTGTAGCGCAGCCGACCACTCAGGGCGTCTCGTCCGTGTGCCGCGACGCGACGACGACCTCGACTCGACCATCGGTGACGTCGTGGAGTCGACCCGGGTGACCGCCGCCCCGCCGCGACACCTCACCGGTCCGTGACCTCCAGGTTTCCGGCGGCCCCTTCCGGGTACCCGGCGATCTGATCGACCAGTTCCCACGAAAGCGAGATCATGGCACGCGCAACGATTTTCCATCAGCTTCACGACCTGGGCGGCGCCGCCTGGTTCGGCGGCACCCTCGCGAACGCGGTTGCGCTGAACCCCGCCTCGAAGAGCGCCGGAGACCAGGAGTCGGCCGGCGCGGTCGCGAACGCGGGGTGGGACCGGTGGACACCGGTCAACGCCGCGGCGATCGGCGCACACCTCGTCGGTGCGGCCGGGCTGCTGCGACACGACCTGGGGCGCGTTCGCGCTCAACAGGGAGTACCGACCATGGCGATCACCAAGACAGCGCTGACCGCCGCCGCTCTCGGTGTCACCGGGTGGGCGCGACTGCTCGGTAGCACCGTGTCCGACCACGGCGCCGTGGCGGCTGCCGGAGCGACCGAACCGAGCTCGGCGACACCGCCCGACGTCGCGTCGGCACAACGGATGCTCGCGCGACTGCAGTGGGTCATCCCTGCCCTCACGGGCGCGATCGTGGCGACGAGTGCCTTCGCGGCCGAGCAGTACCGTCCCGCGGAGGTCGGACGCGGCCTCCTGCAGCGGATAGCTGGATGAGACGCGTCGATCCCGCAGGCATCTCGCCTGCGGGATCGACAACCCTGTGAGTCAGGATTCGGACGGCACCTCACGCCGTGGCATCGCCTGCGCCGCAACGGCACCGGCGGTGATCAGCGCCATCATCACGACGAACGCCGCGCGATAGCCCGACTCGAGCCCGTCGGACGCGGACACCGAGGTGTAGACCGTGCCGACGACCGCGGCGCCGAGCGCCACCGACAGCGCCTGCGCCGTGGTGAACACGCCGGAGGCCGCACCGGCCAGCCGCACCGGGACGTCGTGCAGGACGAGCAGTCCCGACGAACCGACGATCGCGCCGAACCCGAGACCCGCGACCACCAGCGCGACCGCGAACCACACGCCCGGGTGCGTCGAACCCTCGGCCATGATCATCAGCCCCATCCCCGCGACCAGGACGACGCCGCCCAGCTGCAGGACGTGCTTGCCGAGGCGGTCGGCCAGAACCGTCGCCGCCAGCCCTGCCGAGACCGGCACGGCGAGGGAGAACGGGATCCACATCAGTCCGGTGTGCAGGACCGACCACCCGAGCGCCGCCTGGACGTGCAGCGACTGCACCAGGAAGTAGCCTCCCGTCGGCACCATGAGGAGCGCGAAGGCCCCGACTCCGCGAGCGAACGACGCCGACCCGAACAGCGCCGGCGGGACCATCGCCTCCACCCCCGACCGCGCGAGGACACTCTGGCGACGTGCGAACGCCGCGAGCCCGAGGACACCCAGCGCGATGACACCGAATCCCCACAGCGGCCAGTCGTTCTCGGGGCCGAGCGTGATCGGCAGCATCACGGCGACGAGCGATCCGGCCAGCAGCAGCGCCGAGCCCGCGGTGATGGGGGAGTGCCGGTCTGCGCGCGTCTCCGGGATGAACGCGAGTGCGGCGACGATCGCCGCCGCGGCCAGCGGGACGTTCACCAGGAAGATCGGCCGCCAGCTCAGGCCGAACCAGTCACCGCTGGTGATCACCGCGCCCAGCACGGGACCGACGACGGCGGCCAGACCGATCACCGACGTGAACAGACCCATGGCGCGGCCGCGTTCGGCCGGCGGGTAGAGGACCTGGATGTTGCTCAGCACCTGCGGGACCATCAGTGCAGCCGCAGCGCCCTGGACGAGTCGGAAGACCACCAACTCCACCGGCCCATCGGCCAACCCGCAGGCCAGTGACGCCGCGCCGAACGCGGCCAGTCCGATCACGAAGACCCGCCGTCGGCCGACGTTGTCACCCAGGCGGGCACCCAGGATCAGCCCGACCGCGTAGGCGAGGGGATAGCCCGCGACCACCCACTGCAGGCTCACGGGTGACACACCCAGATCGCGCTGCAGGGTGTTCAGCGCGACGTTGACCACCGTCGCGTCCATCAGCTCCATGAACGACGCTGCCAGCAGGCAGATCAGCGCGACGGTGCGGGCGCGGCCCACGGGGGAGCGTGTTGTCGTGGGCTGCGACGCCGGGCCGGCCGGGTCGTCGCGAACCGGGTCGATCGATGCTGTCGTCATCGGTTTCTCCTGTCGTGGTGTGGCGAACAGGGATGACGCTAGGAACGATTCAGGACAGGTTCGGTCCTCAGAGGAACGTCGTGGCTCGCGGCATCGTCACGGCGGGCGTGACGAGAGAACGGCTCGGGGTGATCGGAAGGCTCGGCTCGCGCGAGATCCGGCGCTAGCGTCAGCCACCTCCGACGAGCAGAAGGACCCCATGACCGCCATCTCCGATCGCCCGGCACCTCCGACAGCCGCAGTGACCGTTCCGCACGCAGACGACGCGGCTTCGTCGGGAGGGGTTCCGGAGCGCGAGGGCAATCCGGGCCTCGTCGCCCTGCCCCTGATCATCGCCGGAGCGGTGGGTCTCGGGTTCACGAACACGGGCGTGGTGCACAACGGCGCTGCCGCCGTGCCGATCCTGCTCTCGGCGACCTCCGTCGGCCTGCTGCTCGCGACCATCTGGGCGGCCGCGCTGCGGCAGAACGTCAACGCGACCGTCTACGCGATCTTCTTCGGCTTCTACGGCAGCTACGCGGTGCTGTCGATCGGTCTGACGCACAACTGGTTCGGGATCTCCGGCGGCGATGCCACGCAGACCACGGAGCTCTGGCTCGGCAGTTGGCTCCTGACGATCGGCCTGCTCACCGTCCTGACTCTCCGCCTCCCCTGGACCTACCCGGCGCTGCTCGGTGTCGTCGACATCGCGCTCGCGCTGCTGCTCGTGGGCACGGCCGCGGACAGCCGCGCGATCGTGCACGCGGGGGGCGTCGCGGTCTTCCTCTTCGTCGCGTTCGTCGTGTACTACTACGTCGCCGCCCTCTGGGAGGAGACCGGAGGCTCGGCGCTCCCGCTGGGTCGCCCGCTCGTCCGGTGATCGGACGGCGGGCGCCACGCGATCATGCCGCGACGGCCTCCTTGCGGCCGGAGATGAGCAGGTGCAGCACAGCGCCCACGGCACCGCCGACCAGCGGGAAGACGATGAAGACCCAGAGGTGGGCGAGTGCGGTGCCCCCCGCGAAGAGCGCCGGCCCGAGCGAGCGTGCCGGGTTGACCGACGTCGAGTCGATCCCGATGGCGATGAGGTGTGCGACGACGAGCGTCGCGCCGATGGCGACGCCGGCGCCTGCCGGGGTGGCGATCGAGTCGGTCGCCGCGAACACGACCAGCACCAGCACGGCCGTCAGGACGATCTCGATGACCGCCACCGGGAGCAGACCGTAACCGCCGGTCGACTGTGCGCCGTACCCGTTCGTCCCGAGACCGTCGACGTCGATCGAGTAGCCCGGTCGACCGGAGGCGACGAGGAGCACGATGGCGGCACCGACGATCGCGCCGACCACCTGTGCCACCACGTACCCGACCGCCTCGGTGGGTGAGATCCGGCGACGCAGAGCCATGGCGAGGGTGACGGCGGGGTTGACGTGGCAGCCCGAGATGGGCCCGATCGCGTAGACCAGCGCGGCCAGCGTCAGGCCGAAGGCCAGTGCGATGCCGAGGGTGCCGACTGTCTTCCCGGCGAGGACCGCTGTACCCACACCGCCGATGACCAGGACCGCAGTCCCGATCGCCTCGGCCAGGACGGGCGTCACGAGTCGGTTCCGGCTCTGCGTGTCTGTCATGGGATCCACCTGTTCCTCTCGTCCGAACGTCTTCCGGATCGACGATGTAGTCGCAGCACGCGTGCGGTTCAGCACGAAGAAGGGCCGTGTGATCTACATCACGCGTTCTCGGCGGTCCACATCGCCCGGTCCGGCCGACGTGATTGCCGCCTGTCGCAATCGCGGGCAGGGTGGGTTCCATGACCGACACCACGCACGTCACCGTCGAACGCACCATCGAGGCACCCGTGGACGCGATATTCGACGTCCTCTCCAACCCGGACCGTCATCAGGAACTCGACGGAGCGGGGTTCATCCGCGGCGTCGACCACGCCGACCGCATCCAGAAGGTCGGTGACGTGTTCACCATGAACATGGAGGGCGCCCACATGGGCGGCCAGTACCAGACCGACAACCACGTCACCGGCTACGCCAAGGACAAGCTGCTCGCGTGGAAGACGGCGCCGGCCGGCACCGAGCCCCCCGGATGGGAGTGGGTGTGGGAGTTGGAGTCCCAGGGCCCGAACGAGACCCTGGTGCGCCACACCTACGACTGGTCGAAGGTGGAGGACAAGAAGCTGCTCGAACAGGTCGGCTTCCCTTTGGTCACCGAACAGCAGCTCCAGGACACCCTCGGACGTCTCGCCGCCGCAGCCACGGCCTGACGCCACGCGTCGCACGCCCGTCCCCACCGATCGCGGGGGCGGGCGTTCCTCGTCTCGGGTCGATGTCAGATCTCGTCGGCGCGGACAAGCCGACGACGTACCGAGAGCAGCTGCAGTTCGGGGCGACTCGCCGCATGCCGTTCGATCTGGTCGAGGATCTCGGTGATGTGCGCGCTGTCGGGGGCGACCACCGACGCGCCGACCGTGGTACGGCGGTGCAGATCGAGATGGTCGACCTCAGCGGCCGAGACCGCGAACCGCCGTCGCATCTCGGAGACCACGGGACGCACCACCGACCGCTTCTCCTTGAGGGAGTGCACGTCACCGAGCAGGAAATCGACCTCTATCCATCCGATCCACATCGCGGACGACGCTACGCCGTCACCTCAGCGCAGCGCGAGATCGGCGGCGTCCGACCGGGCGTGGCGCCCGATGGCGTCGGCGATCTCCTGTGTCCGCGACGCGACGTCGGTCGCGGTCTCCGATCCGTGGACGGTGGCGACCACCCCGGTGACAGCGCCGCAGTAGCCGAGCACCCCCGTCTCGATCTGCGTCGACATCGCGGTGTCGTAACCGCGCCGGCGGAACCCGTCGGCGTCGTCGTCCGCCAGCATCACGAGATGGACGGTGAGGTGGCCCAACATGGCCCTGAACGGCGAGACACGATCGTCGAACGCCCAGCCGCGGATGAACACGCGGTCGACCCAGCCCTTCAGCAACGCCGGCATCGACCACCAGTAGACGGGGAACACCAGGACCAGGTCGTCGACCCCGTCGAGGCGATCCTGCTCGGCCCGCACGTCGTCGGGCAGCGGGGCGTCCTCTGCGTAACGGCGCCTGTCGGCCGGCGAGAACCGAGGGTCGAACCCCTCGGCCCAGAGGTCGGCGATCTCCGCGCTCACACCGCGATCCCGCAGAGCGGCGCGGATCCGCTCGGCCGCATGGTGGGTCAGGGAGTCCCGGTCGGGATGGGCTACGACGACGAGAGCGGTCATGACGGACGGTCCCTTCTGCGACTACCGTGTGGGTAAGTTACCAATAGTAGGTTACCGATGGTACACAGAATCGCAGGTGCGGCCGGTGGCCCGTGAACGCATGGCGCGTCAGGATCGGTTCGATCAGCTGGTGGCGATCGCATGGTCGATCGTCCGCGACCACGGCGCTGACGATCTGACGCTCGGCCGTCTGGCGACGGCCGCAGGGATCACCAAACCGGTTGTCTACAGCCACTTCCCGTCGAGAGACGCATTGCTCGTGGCCTTGTTCGAGGAGTACGACGAACGCCAGAACGCAGCACTCGCGGCCGCCGTCACGCGGGCGGGTTCGAGCGTTCGCGGTCGTGCGCGTGCCATCGCGGCGTCGTTCGTCGACTGCGTCGTGACCCAGGGGCGCGAACTCGTCGGCGTGGCCGCCGCGCTGGAGGGGACACCGGAACTCGCCCAGTTCAAGCGACGTTCCGACCTCGCGTACGCCGAGCAGCTCACCACCGTCCTGGGCGGTGCTCGCAACGGTGCGACGCTCACGCCGGCGGCGCTCACCGGGATGCTCGGAGCAGCCGAGGCCCTCGCAGCCGCCGCGGCGTCCGGCGACATGGACCGCGACACCGTCGTCGACGAACTCGCCGCGGTGATCGAGACGACGGTCGCGCGCTGCCGCCGGGCGGCGCGATCCGGCCCCGGGTCCTCCGTCGCGGACACAATGGTCTGATGACCGACGACACGACCGACCATCAGGACGACGACGACAAGCGTGAGCAGCCGGCACCGGGTCCCGCCGACCACGGTGGCAGTGGCGGGATGGCCACCCGTGAGCTCGACGACCACGACGACGAGACGGACTGAGCGGGTGCAGATCGGCATCGACAACTTCGTGTCGGCCGTCGTCGAGTACGACACCGGCCGCGAGATCGGAGCCCGTCAGCGGGTGGCCCACCTGCTCGAGGAGGTCGAGCTCGCCGACCGGTCGGGCGTCGACGTCTACGGGATCGGTGAGCATCACCGCGCCGAGTTCTACGACTCGGCGCCGACGATCCTCCTGGGTGCCGCCGCGGCGCGAACGGAGCGCATCCGGCTGACGAGTGCGGTGTCGGTGCTGTCCGCCGACGACCCCGTGCGGCTGCACCAGCAGTTCGCCACCATCGACCTGATCTCCGGGGGACGGGCCGAGATGGTCGTCGGCCGAGGGTCGTTCACCGAGGCGTTCCCGCTGTTCGGGCTCGACCTGCAGGACTACGACTCCCTCTTCGCCGCCAAACTCGACCTCCTGCTCCGGATCCGCGAGAACCCCGGGTCGGTCACGTGGAGTGGTCCGCACCGACCGTCGCTGAGCGGTCAGGGTGTCCACCCGCGGCCGGTGCAGGACCCGATCCCGATGTGGCTGGGTGTCGGTGGCAGCCCCGAGTCCTTCGTCCGCGCGGGCATGCTCGGCCTGCCGCTGATGGTCGCGATCATCGGTGGTGAGCCCCGTCGCTTCCGTCCGCTCGTGGATCTCTACCGGCAGGCGGGCGAGCGGTCGGGCTTCGATCCGTCGCAGCTGCCGGTCGGGGTGCACGCGCCCGGCCTCGTCGCCGACACCGACGACGAGGCGGTCGCGGCGGCCTACCCAGGGTGGGCCGACCTGTTCGGCCGGATCGGTCGGGAACGCGGGTTCGGGGCGCCCGGACGCGCCGAGTTCGACGCGATGGCCGGTCCGCACGGGGCGATGTTCGTCGGATCACCGCAGACCGTCGCGGAGAAGATCGCGCGCGTCTCCGATGACCTGGGTGGCCTCGCGCGACTCACCGTGCAGATGACCAACACCAAGCTGCCGCACGACGCGATGCTGCAGGGCATCGAACTGCTGGGTACGCAGGTGAGTCCTCGCGTCGACGCGCAGACGCACTAGGAAGGGTGCCGACCATTCCCTCCGTCGACGGCCGGCGGAATCCTCGTCCCCGTCCCCAATGGTCTTACTGTTGTGGTTTCGGGAAAGGTCACTGTCCGTGCGTCATACGACTACGCTCGCGATCCATGAGGATGAGCACGGCACTCGAAGCCGACTTCAATGCCCAGATCACACTGGAACTCGAGTCGGCTGTCGTCTACCGTCAGCTCGCCATCGAGATGGACATGCGCGACCTCCGGGGCATGGCCACCTGGCTCAGACGTCAGGCGGAAGAGGAGAACCGGCATGCCGAGAAGTTCATCGACCACCTCACCGACCGCGGGAACCATGCCGTGATCGGCACGATTCCGTCGCCCAGCGTGTCGGTTTCCAGTGTGCTCGAGTGCTTCGAGACGGCACGTGCCCACGAGGAGCGGGTCTCGACCGCGATTCGGTCGCTGTACCGCCAATCCGAGGCCACCGACGATCTGGACTCGCGACCCCTGCTGACGTGGTTTCTCACCGAACAGCTGGAAGAAGAGGCAAAAGTCGACGAGATTGTGGGGCGCGTCGGCATGATCGCGGGCGACGGCCCCGGCCTGCTGCGACTGGACGCAGAGATGAGTGCACGATCGACTGGGTCCGCGGACACCGATGCACGGTGACGATTGACGACGTGAGCGCGCGCGGTTCCGTCTCTCGGACCACCACACCGGAGTAGCGAGACGAGCCGGAAGCCGAATCGTTCGCCCGAGGACTGCAGGCCGATCAGTGCGATCGCAGCGTACGCGGGTCTCGGTCATAAGATCATTCGGTCGAGGCCGACGAGGTGCCTCTCGGTCTCAGGATGGGGCACATGGGCTTTCAGCAGTTGCAGGACATCGTCGACGACGCCCGCGCGAACGGGCAGTACGTCGAGGGCTCGGCGAGCGAGACCGAACTCGCCGCGCTGAGGACCCTGGCCGAGGCGCCGGGTATCCGTCGGGTCGTCGAGATCGGTTTCAACGCCGGCTTCTCCACCCACGCCTTCCTCAGCGCACATCCCGATGTCACCGTCACGTCCTTCGACCTGGGCGAGCACGCATACGGCTCGAGGGCGAAGGCCCAGATCGACGCGGACTTCCCCGGTCGGCACACCTTGATCATCGGTGACTCACTGTCGACCGTGCCGGAGTACGCGGACGCGCACCCGGGCGAGACGTTCGACCTCGTCTTCGTCGACGGTGGCCACACCTATGAGGTGGCGAGTGCCGACATCCGCAACATGGCACGTCTCTCCGACGGTGAGACCGTCCTGGTCATCGACGACCTCCTGCCGCACAGGCCGTGGGGCGAGGGCGTGATCCGCGCGTGGGACGAGGCGATCGAGACCGGTGTCGTCGTGCAGACGACGCTGTACGCCGACGGCGCCGAGGTCGACGTCGTCGGACCCGACGCTGCCCGCGCCTGGGCTGTCGGTCGCTACCTCTGAGCACCCCGTGGCGGGTCGAATAATCCTGGTCACCGGCGGCTCGTGCACGGGCAAGTCGACGGTTCGCCGCGAGCTCGAACGACGCGGCGTCCGGACCGTCGACGGCGATCGCGACCTCGCCTACCAGGGTGACCCGCAGACGGGTGAGCGGCTGCCGACGTCGGTGACCGCGCGGCCGCCCCACTGGCATCACCTGTGGGACGTGACCCGAGCGCGTGACCTCGCCGTCGCCGACGACGGCGACATCGTCGTCGTCTGCGGTGACGCCCGGAACCTCGACGAGGTCCTCGACGTGTTCGACGAGATCGTCGTGCTGCAGATCGACGAGACGACCCTGTGGCGCCGACTGGAGAGCCGCCCCGCCACCGAGTTCGGGGCGACACCCGGCGAACGCGACCTCGTCCTCCGACTCCATCGGGAACCCGACAGGTGGCCGAGCAGGTCCACCGTCATCGACGCGACCCGGCCGGTCGAGGACGTCGTCGACGACCTGCTCCGGACGACATCTGACGGGTCCGACCCCACCGAGGGCCGCCTACTGTAAGTGTTACGGTAAGCGCTCTCGTGGCGGCGTGATGGTCGTCCGGCGCGCACAACGGGGCGGGACCGTCCCGGGAGGACGGTGGGCAGTGACGACGACCGACGCGCGCGATCAGTCGGCCGTCGGCGGGTTCGACCAGCCTCGTGCCGAGGCCGCGGTCCGCGAACTGTTGCTCGCGATGGGGGAGGACCCCGAGCGCGACGGGTTGAAGGACACGCCCGCGCGGGTGGCGCGTGCCTACAAGGAGATGTTCGCCGGCCTCTGGGTGGATCCCGACGAGGTCCTCGCCACGACGTTCGACGTCGGGCACGACGAGTTGGTGCTGGTCAAGGACATCCCGATGTACTCGACCTGTGAGCACCATCTGGTGTCGTTCCACGGCGTGGCGCACGTCGGGTACATCCCGGGCGCCACGGGTCAGGTGACCGGGTTGTCGAAGCTGGCGCGGGTGGTGGACCTGTACGCCAAGCGCCCGCAGGTGCAGGAGCGGTTGACCACGCAGATCGCCGACGCCCTGGTCCGCAAGCTCGAGCCGCGCGGGGTGATCGTGGTGATCGAGGCCGAGCACCTGTGCATGGCGATGCGCGGCATCCGCAAACCCGGCGCGAGCACCACCACCTCCGCCGTGCGCGGCATCTTCCAGCAGAGCCCGCTGAGCCGCGGTGAGGCGATCCGACTCATCCAACGGCGCTGACACACGGAGACAAGGGAATTCGACGACATGAACTACTCGGTGGTGCACGCCGGAACCGGGATCACCGGGCGCGAGGCGCTGCGTGGACTCATCACGGACCCGGACCTCGACCTGACCGGGCTCGTGGTGTCGTCCGCGCGCAAGGTCGGCCGTGACGCCGGCAGCCTGTGTGGCCTCCCGGACACCGGCGTCACAGCCTCCGACGACTTCGACGCCGTCCTCGCCGCGAAGCCGGACTGCTTCTGCTACTGCCGATCTGCCGTCGGCCGTGAGGACGAGGCCTACGACGAGATCGCCACACTTCTGCGGGCGGGGATCAACGTCGTCACCATCGCGACCATCCCCATGGTCTACCCGCCCGCCGCGCCCGTTCAGTACCGCGAACAGCTCGCCGCGGCCTGCGACGAGGGTGGTTCCACCTTCTACGCCTCGGGGTGTGAGCCCGGCGTGGTCAGCATGCACCTGCCGGTCACCCTCTTCGCGGGAGCCGGACGCGTCGACTCGTACCGGATGGACGAATACGCGGTCGGGATGGATCGGGCGTACCCGCTGTGGGACGTCCTCCACGAGTCCATGGGGTTCGGGAAACCCGACGGCCACGTGCCCGCCCGGATCGCCTCGGGCAAGGTGCGTCACGACTGGGAGCCCGTCGTCCGATACGTGGCCGACATCCTCGGCGTCCAGCTCGACTCCGTCGAGCTGGATTGGGAGACGATCCTCGCCACCACGGACCAGCCCACCGCACTGGAGACGATCCCGCAGGGAACCGTCAACGGGCATCGGTGGCAGCTCGCCGGCGTGGTCGGCGGAGAGCCGGTCGTGTCGGTCCAGTACTTCGCGACCGTCTCGACCACTCCCTGGCCCGACGCCTGGCCCGCCCCCGAGGGCGACGCGGCCATGGTGCATCGCATCGTCGGCCGACCCAGCTTGCGACTGCAGATGTGTTTCGACCAGGGCCCCGACGAGAAGTCGGTCCCGTCGTTGTCGTTCACCGCGCAGGCGATCGTGAACGCCATCCCTCATGTCGTGGACAGCGCACCCGGACTGCTCGAGCCCGTCCTCGGCCGCGCCGTGGCTACGCGGCAGGGCCGACGCCACGCACCCTGAGACACCCGACGACGCGGTCGGTCTGCTGTGATGGCGGCTGTGACATCGGTGGTCGAGCAGTACCTCGCACGGATCGAGTCCGGCTGCGTCCCTCTCCACGAGGGTGCTGTCGCCGACTACATCCCGGAGCTCGCCTCCGTCGACCCGGACCGGTTCGCGCTGTCGTTGGTGGTCCATGACGGACACATCTATTCGGCCGGCGACACGACCACCGAGTTCACGATCCAGTCGATCTCGAAAGCGTTGACCTACGCGCTGGTGTTGGCCGAGTACGGGGTGCAGCTCGTCGACTCCCACATCGGCGTGGAACCGTCGGGTGAGGCGTTCAACGAGGTCAGCGTCGACACGTCGTCGCGGCACCCGCGCAACCCCATGATCAACGCCGGCGCCCTCACCGCGGCGGCTCTGCTCATTAGGCCTGAGACCCTGCCGGATCGGCCGACCTCACGCGAGGAGTGGGCACCGCACCTCGACGCCGCGTTCGCCCGCATCCTCGACTTCTACTCGGGGTGCGCGGGCCGACGACTGTCCATGGACGACGCCGTCTACCGCTCGGAGATGGCCACCGGCTCACGCAACCGCGCGATCGCGTACATGCTGGAGAGTTTCGGTGTCTTCCCCTCCCACCCTCAGGCAGCGGTGGATCTCTATGTGCGACAGTGCTCGATCCGCGTGACCACCGACGACCTGGCCGTCATCGGGTCGACGTTCGCCAACGGGGGAGTCAATCCCCGGACCGGTCGACGGATGATCGAGGGCGACGTGGTGCGACGCGTCCTGAGCGTGATGACGACGTGCGGCATGTACGACGGCGCGGGGGACTGGGTGACGACGGTCGGCCTGCCCGCGAAGAGCGGCGTCGGCGGCGGCATCCTGGCGGTGCTTCCGGGGCAGCTGGGTATCGGCGTGTTCTCGCCACGCCTGGACCAGCACGGCAACTCGGTGCGCGGCGTGCGTGCATGCCGTCTGTTGTCCGACGATCTCGGCCTCCACATGTTCACAGTCGCTCGCGAGAGCAGGGTGACCATCCGATCCGTCTTCGACGGTCGGGAGTGGGAACCGAGCACCCGAGACCGTACCGCCCGCGAGGCAGGGTTCCTGCGCGCCCATCGTGACCGCATCCGCGTCCTGCAACTGCAGGGCGACCTCACCTTCTCCGGGGTGGAGAGCGTCGTCCGCCGGGTCGAATCGCTGGGCGACCGCGCGGATGTCGTCGTGTTCGACATGAGTCGCGTCGGGACCGTGGACGAGGTGTCCCGGCGGCTGCTGATCGGACTCATGCGCCTGCGGGCCGGGGACGGCACCGGCTGGGTCGTGATCGACCCGGATGCGGCCCTGGATCCGCCCGATCGTCACGGGACCGCAGCCGCACCCGCGCCTCGCGACGACCGGCTCGACGCCCGGGTCCGCATCGCGACCTCGGTGCCGGAGGCCACCGCCGCAGCCGAGGATCTCCTCCTCGCGACGGCGCAACTCTGACGCCTGACCTGCGGACACCGCCGAGTTCGGTTCTCCGAACTCATTTCTTCCGAGCCTGCGCAGCGGTTTGTACGGAATGAGGAACTGTTGCACTTACCGTAAGGGTTTCCTAACCTCATCTCATGTTCACCGCCCTGCTGATCAGTTTCGGCGTCGTCTTCGTCGCCGAACTCGGCGACAAGTCTCAGCTGATGGCGATGACCTACGCCCTGCGCTACCGCTGGTGGGTCGTGCTCGCCGGCATCACCATCGCCACCACCGCCGTACACGCCGTCTCCGTCGTCGTCGGCCACTTCCTGGGCCTGTCGATCCCGACCGACCTCATCTCGATCGTCGGTGGCCTCGCGATGCTCGTCTTCGCGATCTGGACCATCCGCGGTGACGAACTCGACGCCGACGAACAGAACAAGGCCTCCCGCACCAGCACCTCGGTGCTGCTGGCCGTCATGTCGTCGTTCTTCCTCGCCGAACTCGGCGACAAGACCATGCTCGCCACCATCACCCTGTCCACCGACCACAACTGGCTCGGCGTCTGGATCGGCTCCACCGTCGGCATGGTCCTCGCCGACGCACTGGCCATCGTCGTCGGCATGGCACTGGGCAAGAAACTGCCCGAACGCACCATCGCCCTCGGCGCCGCAGCCCTGTTCCTCGCCTTCGCAGCCTGGCTGCTCACCGAAGGCATCACCGCGGCACAGAGCACGCCGATCACGATCGGGACCGTCGTCGCAGCCGTCGTCATCAGCGTGGTGGGCATCCGGATCATCGCCGTCACACGCCGTCGGCGCGACGAGATGGCCCACCTGGCGGCGCCGACCGACCTCGCGCCCCACCACACCGCCGACAGGCACGACTGACGGCCCGCGCGTTCGCGCGCACCGGGACCATCGGACGACGTTTCACGCGGCCGCACACCGGGTAGATCATGCGGAGCAAACCGTACATTTCACCCGCGTGCCTGCCTCGAGCCATGCAGGCGTGCGACCGTCACGCAAAGGACGTTCCCTTCATGAGCACCACCGCAGCAGCAGTCGAGGTCTTGGCCGCGCGATCGACCACCACCACCAGCGTCGGCATCATCGGCTACATCATCATCGGCGGTCTCGCCGGGTGGATCGCCAGCAAGATCATGGGCACCGACAAGCAGATGGGGATCGGCCTCAACATCGTCGTCGGTGTGATCGGCGCGTTCCTCGGCGGATTCCTGCTCAGCTTCGCGTTCGACACCGCAAGTGGAGGATGGTTCTTCACGTTCCTCACCGCCCTGCTGGGGGCGGTCATCCTGCTGTTCATCGTGAAACTCGTTCGCCGGTAGGCGAATCGTAGGCCGCCGGGGCGGTCACTCCTCGACAGTGCGCGAGTCGGTGAGGGTGAGCGCCCCGACGGCAGCGATGACGCCGACCACGACGGCCAGCACCGCGTAGGTGATGCGCTCGCCGTGGTAGAACGCGTCGACGAGCGTCGAACTCCATGTGCCGGGCGGCAGTTGCGCGGTCACGAGTACCGCGATGGCGGTTCCGACGACGGCGGTACCGACGCTGGTCCCGACCTCCTGGGCGGTGTCGTTGAGCGCCGTGCCCATCGACGTGCGGTTGGCGGGCATCGCGTCGACGAGCGCGACGGCGCAGATGGTCATCACGGTCCGCAGCCCGATGGTCATCAGGACCATCGACGCGGCGATCACCGCATAGCCGTGGGACACACCCCACGACAGTCCCGCCAGAGACGCCGCAAGGAAGCCGGCTCCGATCAGGCAGGCGATCCGGTGCCCGAACCGCGCGACGAGCTTCTCCGAGAGCGGTGACGCGAGCAGCATCGTCACGATGATGGGGAGGTTGGCCAGTCCGGCGCGTACCGGACTCCACCCGTAGGCGTACTGGAAGTGCAGGATGAGGCCGAACATCACAGCGGCCATCGCGATCGACGTGCCGACTTGCGCGATCGCGGCGCCGCGTACGGTGCCGTTCGAGAAGAGCGTGAGATCGAGCATCGGTGTTGCACTGCGCCGTTCGTGCCATCCGAACGCGACGGCGGTGGAGATCGCACCGACGATCGACAGCACGGTGATCGGCGCCGTCCAGCCGTTGTCGACGCCGCTCGTCAGCGACCAGCACGCCAGCCCGATCGCGACGATGCTGAGCAGAGCCCCGGGGAAATCCAGCCTGTCGGCAGTGAGACCGTCACGGCTGTCCGCGGTGACGCCGTAGCGCACGCCGAGACCGGCGATCAGCGCGATGGGGGCGTTGACGACGAGGAGCCACTCCCACCGGACGTGCGCCAGTGCGGTTCCTCCGAGCAGGGGCCCGAGGACGAAGCCGGCCATGCCGACGGTGATCATCACGGTCATCGCGCGCATGCGCAGCGTCTTGTCATCGAAGAGCCGGAAGACGAGCGAGTTCGTGATCGGGGCCATCGCGGCGGCGGCCACGCCGAGCGCTGCTCGCAACGCGATCAACTCGCCCGTCGAGTCGACGGCGAGCACCATCAGGCTGATCAGACCGAACGCGGCGAGACCCACCAACAGCACACGACGCCGACCGAACCGATCGGCGACGGAACCGGCGGTGAGCAACAACCCACCGAAGGTGAGCGAGTAGGCACCGGTGACCCACTGCAGGTCGGTGGTGCCGCCGCCCAAGGCGCGACCGATGGTCGGCAGGGCGATGGACAGCAATGTGTTGTCGACCATCTCGACGAAGAACGCGAGGCAGAGCGCGGCGAGGGGGATCCACGCCGCGGACAGCGACGTGTAGGTACGGGTGGCGGTCTCGGGGGACGCGGCCGGGGCGAGACTCATGGTGTCTCCTCTCGGGTCGGGGTTCGAGTCAGGACGCTAGAAAGCGCCGCTGTCGTCGCCCTGTCAGGCGCTGTCGTCCCGCTGTCGTCGGCGCGGCGATGGGGTCGTGAGGAAGTCGGGCCCACGCGGAGGAGGCGCAGACTGGATGGATGACCCCGTTCGGATCGGTCCAGCAGCGTGTCGGCGAGATGATCTTCGACCGCGTCGCCGGCGACGAGGGACCCGCGCGTCGCGATCGGATCCACCTGACTCCCGGTCCGCGCCGCTTTGCGCCAAGCTCCGCGATCTACCGGGTGCACAGCGACGCAGCGATGTTCGTCGGCGGCATGCGCGCTCTGCTGCTGCAGTCGTTGCACCCGTTGGCCATGGCCGCCGTGGACGAACACTCGGGGTATCGCGGTGACCCGTGGGGTCGCCTGCAGAGGACCAGCACGTTCCTCGCGGAGACGACCTTCGGGACCATCGAGGATGCGGACCGCGCCATCCGGATCGTCCGCGCGGTGCACAAGCGGATCACCGGGGTCGCTCCGGACGGGCGACCGTACGCAGCGTCCGACCCCCACCTGCTCCGCTGGGTGCACGTGGCGGAGATCGACAGCTTCCTGCGCGCGCACGATCGGTACGGTGCGCATCCGCTCGACGCGGCGGGCCGGGACGAGTACGTCCGCCAGACCGCGTTTGTCGCACGGGGCCTGGGCGCCACGGACGTACCCGAGTCGGTGGCCGAGCTCGACGCCGCGCTCTTGTCCTACCGTCACGAGTTGCGGGGGACCACGGCTGCCCGGCGCACGGCCCGGTTCATCCTGCTGACCCCGCCGATCCCGATCGCCCTACGGCCGGCGTACGGCCTGCTGTCGTCCGTCGCGGTGTCGATGATGCCGTGGTGGACACGGTTCCCTCTGCGCCTGCCTTACCTCCCGGTGACCGAGGCGACCGCCGTCCGTGCCGGTGGCATCGCGATGACCACGGCCATCCGCTGGGCGCTGGGCTCCGGCGAGGTCGGAGCAGCAGAGCAGCAGGCACTCCAGACCTGACCGACAGGCGGCACGAACCCGCCTCGTTGACACCGATGGACACCCTAGGTGAAGATTTCGTCATCTATGACGGAGGTGTCCAGTTGAGAATCCCCACCGCAGCGCGCACGGGGCGTCGCGTGTATCGAGGCGCGCCCGTCGTCGACGTCGACCTCTACGGCGATCACGCCGTCGACAACTCCCAGGAGGTCTACCGCCTGATCCGCGACAGCGGACCGGTGGTGTGGCTCCCACGTCATCGGGTGTTCGCGATGGGACGCTTCGACGACGTGCGGGCGGCGCTCCGCGATGACGCGACGTACCGCAGCGGCAAGGGCGTCGCGGCCAACCCGGTCGCGAACACGCTGGGGCACTTCACGACCCTGGCCAGCGACGGCGACACCCACATGAAGCGGCGCATGATCCTGATGCAGTCGCTGACCTCCCGCGCGATCCGGCCGTCGCTGCCGACGCTCGAGCGCGAGGCGGCCGCGACCGTCGACCGACTGTTGACCCGCGACACCTTCGACGGCGTCGCGGACTTCGCCACCCGCCTCCCCGTCCAGGCCGTCGCCGAACTCGTCGGGGTGCGGGTCACCCCCGAGCAGATGCTGACATGGGGGAGAGCGACATTCGACGGCCTGGGACCGACGAACGGGCGGGCGGTGCGGTCGATCCGGGGCTCGATGGGCCTGTTCCTGTACACGGTGAAGCTCGACCGCAGGCACGTCACGCCGGACGGCTGGGCGTCGACGGTGCTCGACGCAGCCGACCGCGGGGAGATCAGCCGTGTCGAGGCGAAGAACATGATCATCGACTTCGTCGCACCCAGTCTCGACACGACGATCCTGTCGACCGGCCGGCTGCTCTGGAGCCTCGGTCGCGACCCGGCGGCATGGGATCAGATCCGGCGTGAGCCCGACCTGATCCCGACGGCAGTCGTCGAGGCCGTGCGGCTGGCGTCGCCAGTACGGGCGTTCACCCGATCGGTCACCACGGAGACGACGGTGGGTGACGTCCGGCTGCGCCCCGGAGATCGGGTGGCACTGCTGTTCGCGGCCGCGAACAGCGACGAGCGGCACTTCGACGACCCCGAGACGTTCTCCCTCCTCCCGCGTGGAGGGAACGTCGGGTGGGGCCACGGCGTCCACACCTGCGTCGGCATGCAGCTCGCGAAGCTCGAGATGCAGACCCTCCTGCACGCCATGGTCGAGAGGGTCGAGCGGATCACGGTGAGCGATCCGGTACCCCTCCGCAACAACTGCCTGCAGGGTCTCGAGTCGTTCCGCGCGTCGTTCGCGTGACCTCTGATCATCCTCTTGACTGACACTGTCGTCGTGAGTGACGATATCGTCAGAAAGTAGGAGGTGCCGATGACCGTCGCCCACGACGTCCACGAGGGCCTGCATGCCGACGAGGGCGCGCTGCCCGGGGAGCACCCTGGCAGGCATCCGCAGCCCGTGGTGAAGGTCCACGACATCGCGTGGCTCGAGTTCGACAAGCCCGACCTCGTGCGGACCGCCGCATTCGCCGTCGACTTCGGCTTCGTCCCCACGTTCGCGACCCGCGACGAACTGCACCTGCGTGGGGCGCTGCCCGGATCGCCGTGTGTGATCGTCCGTCGCGCGCATCGCACCGCGTTCACCGGCGTCGCGTTCCGTGCGGCCGACGACGCCGACCTCCGGACTCTCGCCTCAGAGTGGGACCGCCCGATCGAATCGCTGGGCGACGCGCTCGGCGGGAGGGCCGTGACCACCCGCGAACCGGGCGGATGTCGTGTCCGTGTCGTCGCGGGTGTCACCGACTGGCCAGGTCTACCCCTGCAGGACACACGGACTCTCAACGTCGCGCGCGCGACCGGCCGCACGAACGACATCCAACGCCCGGCGCGTGCCCCCGCCGTCGTCGAGCGGCTCGGGCACGTCGTCCTGCAGTCGACGCGCTACCTGGAATCCCTGAACTGGTATCTGCGCAACCTCGGGCTCATCGTCAGCGACTTCCTGTACTACCCGGGTCAGCGTGATCGCGGGCCGGTCATGAGCTTCGTCCGCTGCGATCGCGGCGCGCAGCCGTCCGACCACCACACCCTGGCGCTGACCCTGGGGCCCGCGGACCGCTACGTGCACTCCGCGTATCAGGTCTGCGATCTCGACGCCCTCGCCGCCGGCGGCGAATTCCTCACCGAGCGTGGTCATCACCGATCCTGGGGTGTCGGCCGCCACATCCAGGGCAGCCAGATCTTCGACTACTGGCGCGATCCGGACGGATTCCTCGTCGAGCACTTCACCGACGGTGACCTGTTCGACAGCACGGTCACCGCCGGCTGGGCCCCGATGACCGCGTCCGGCCTGAACCAGTGGGGCCCACCGGCCACCGCCGACTTCCTCGGCGTCGCACCCGGCAAGGCCGCCCTGCGCGAGTTCGCCGCCATCCTCTCCTCGTTGCGGGAGTCCGACAACGAGTTCGACGTCCACCGCCTCCTCGGCCTGATGAAAGTCGCGCGCTCATGAGCATCTCCGTCCTCCGCACCGTCGACGCCTGGTGGGTCTCGTTTCCCGGCGGAGCCCGTCGCATCGACACCGCTGCGTCGACCACCGCCGAGCTGATCGCCGACCGGGCCGCGGTGGAGTCCGCGGCGACCGGCTTCGGTGATCTCGTCGACCCGTCGACGCTCGCGCTGATCTCGCCGGTGACCGCGCCGTGTCGGGTCATCGCCCAGATGACGAACTACGTCTCACACGTGAAGGATTCGGGCATGAATCCGGACAAGGTCCCGCTGACCTTCTTCCGCAAGTCCTCCGGGTCGATCTCCGGCCCGAACGACGACATCGTCAAGCCGCCGCACGTCGCACTGCTCGACTACGAGGTGGAGATCGGACTCGTGTTCGGGCAGACCATCCCCGTCGGCACGCACGTCGACGAGGCCACCCTCGCCGACTCGATCGCGGCGCTGGTCGTCACCAACGACGTGTCCGCGCGCGACGTCCAGCTGCCGAAGACCCAGTTCTACGAGGCGAAGTCGTATCCCACGTTCACCCCGGTCGGCCCGGCACTGGTGCTGCTCGAGGCGGGCGAGTGGGAGAAGTTCTCGACCCTCACCCTGCAGTTGCGTGTCAACGGTGTCACCCGCCAGAACAGCACGGTCGCGGACATGATCTACAAGCCGCTGCAGACACTGCGTGAGCTGAACCGGTTCCAGCGCGTCGACGCCGGTGACCTGCTCCTCACCGGCACCCCCGGCGGCACCGCACTGACCGCGCCGCCCAAACCGATCGAGATCATCGGCGCCCTCCTCCCGCCGCATGTGAAGTGGAAGGCGTTCTTCCGTCGTCAGGCGTCGAACCCGAAGTACCTGCGCGACGGCGACATCGTCGAGGCGACGGTGCGCTCCGGTGACGGATCGATCGACCTCGGTACGCAGAAGACGGTGGTGCGGCACGCATGAGCGCGCAGGCCCCGGTGCTCATCGTCGGCGCGGGTCCCTCCGGACTCACCGCGGCGGCGCTGCTGGCCGATCTCGGTGTGCCATCGGTGATCCTGGAGCGGTGGGACGACGTCTACCCGCAGCCCCGCGCGGTCCATCTCGACGACGAGGTCTACCGCGTCCTCGCACGCCTCGGTCTCGCGGAGGAGTTCGCCGCGATCTCGCGCCCGGGCCTCGGCCTACGTCTGGTCACCCGTGATCTCACGCCGCTCGCGGAGTTCCGCCGCAATCCAGACGCAGGGATTCATGGGTTCCCGGCCGCGTCGATGTTCGACCAACCCGACCTCGAGCGGTTGCTCCGCACCGCCGTGGCGCGACGCGGCGACCTCATCACGGTGCGCGGGGGAGTGGAGGTGCAGTCCATCGATCAGTCGCCCGCGGGTGTGACGGTGTCCGCCTCGGATCGACACACCGGTGCGTCCCTGACGTTCGAGGGAAGTCACCTGCTCGGTTGCGACGGCGCGGGAAGTCTCGCGCGCGCGACAATTGGTGGCGACTGGAGGGATCTCGGTTTCAGCCAACGCTGGTTGGTCGTCGACATCGAGACCGCCACGGACCTGCATCAGTGGGACGGTGTCCATCAGGTCTGCGACACCGAGCGTGCAGCCACCTACATGCGTATCGGGGACAAGCGGTATCGCTGGGAGTTCCAACTCCTCGATCACGAGTCCGCCGACGACTACGCCTCCATCGACGCCGTCGTCCCCCTGATCGGACCCTGGCTGCCCGCGGGGGCCGATCGCTCGCTGACGCTGATCCGTTCGGCCGAGTACACCTTCCGCGCTCGCTGCGCGCAGACGTGGCGGGACCGCCGCGTATTCATCCTCGGCGACGCAGCACATCTCACGCCGCCCTTCATCGGCCAGGGGATGGGTGCGGGCATCCGGGACGCGGCCAACCTCACCTGGAAGCTGGCCGCCGTGCTCTCCGGCGGCGTGCCGGAGTCGTCACTCGACAGCTACGAGCAGGAACGGATTCCCCACGTCCTGTCGCTCATCCGCCTCGCGGTGGCGATGGGCGTCGCCATGACTCGCGGTGGCAGCGGGGGAGACCTGGTCCGCAAGGTGATCGCGCCGCGGATGGCCCGGATCCCTGGTCTGTCGGCGCGCGTGACCGACAGCGCGACACCGCCGTTGACCTCGTCGTACTTCGTGCGACACGGCGCGATCGCAGACCGGTTGCCGAAAACGGTGCTGGGCGCTCTGCGCGGTGCGGGCAGTCTGCCCGGGACGTTGGCGCCGAATGCCGTCGTCGACTCCGCGGGGGCACGCCTCGACGACCACCTCGACCGGTTCCTGCTCGTCACCGTCGACGAGCCGTCGCGCGACCAGCGCTTCGAGATCACCCGACGCGGCGCGGGCGTCCTCACGGTCCACCCCGGGGAACCGCTCGGGGAGTGGCTGATCCGACACCGGGCTCGCGTCGCGCTCATCCGGCCCGACGCGACGGTGATGGCCGCGGCCGGCGACATCGACGCGGTCTACACGCTCGTACCGACCACGGTGGTGTGAGCTCGGGCTCTGATGCAGAATGCCCCTGCCGTTGTGTGTGACAGGAGGTGGGACCGCTCATGGACGACCGGTGGACAGCACTGGACGACGGCCCGTTCTTCCACGGCACCCGCGCCGAGTTGGGGCCCGGTGATCTCTTGCGTGCCGGGTTCCGGTCGAACTACAGACCCGAGGTCGTCATGAATCACATCTACTTCACGGCGTTGCGGGACGGCGCGGGGTTGGCCGCCGAGATCGCTGCCATGGACGTGGACGGGGCGACGCCACACGTCTATGAGGTGGAACCGACCGGGCCGTTCGAGAACGACCCCAACGTCACCGACAAGAAGTTCCCCGGCAACCCCACGCGGTCGTTCCGCAGCACGCACCCACTACGCGTCGTTCGGGAAGTGCGTGACTGGACTCGTCTGAGCGACGCCGACCTGCAGATGTGGCGTCAGCGTCTCGGGGCGATCCGCGACCGTCAGGGCGAGATCATCAACTGACGAATCGCTCACCCGTGACGTCGAACAGGTGATGGATCGGGTCGTGGACGAAGTAGCGACCCAGCGACTCGACGGTGAACACGCTGCCGTCGCTGCGACGACCGGCACGGGCGAGGGCGGCATCGGGGACGGCACGGAAGGCGTCGGCGATCGAGCGTCCGGCCTCGGCGAGTTCCTGCAGCACCGTCGTCGGGTCCTGGTCGCGGTAGCGTTCGGCCCGCGCAGTCGCGTCCTGGTCCCAGTTCGCGAAGGGGGGAACGTCCGATGTCAGCATCGCGTCGAGCCGCACCGCGAAGCGGCGGAAGACGTCGCGCACATGCGCCGCGTACTCGAGCGGCGACCACGTCGCCTCATCGGGCCGTGTGGCCGGGTCGGGCACGGCGAGCGCCGCGGGCCAGCGGGCGACGTTGTCGTCGACGAGATCGGGGATCGCACGGAACGGGAGCGACGAGGCGTCGAGACCACAAGCGTCGCAGCGTCTCTGCAGCACCCAGGTCCAGTTCTTCGTGTCGGGCTCGATCGGCATGCGGGCACGCTATCCGTCCGGCGCACCGAACGGACGGCGCCGGCGACACCGTGGGCGCAGAGTGGCAGAGGACTTACGGACATTGTCGGTCGCTGTGCGGTCGGAGGCCACGACCACGGCGATTCGACGGGACCGGACGCGTGTGCGCGAACCGTTCGGGCATGCTGAGAAGGTCCGCACTCACCCGTCACCCGACCCGCTAGGAGCATCCGCATGAAGGCCACACTCATCTACGGCAAGGGCGACATCCGGGTCGAGAACGTCCCCGATCCGGAGCTGAAGGATCCCACCGATGCCATCGTCCGCGTCGTCCGGTCGTGCATCTGTGGCAGCGACCTGTGGCCGTACGGATCGAAGAAGCCGTCGGACAAGGGCGCTCGGATCGGACACGAGTTCCTCGGCGTTGTCGAGGACATCGGCTCCGAGGTGAGCGATCTGAAGCGCGGCGACCTCGTCGTCGCCCCGTTCGTCTGGGCCGACAACACCTGCGACTTCTGCCGTGAGGGCCTGCAGACCTCCTGCCGCCACGGCGGAGGTTGGGGCATGCGCGGCGTGGACGGGGGACAGGGCGAGGCCGTCCGTGTCCCCCAGGCGCAGGGCACCCTGGTCAAACTCCCCGTCGCCGAGGACTCCGCCCTTCTCCCGTCGCTGCTGACGCTCTCGGATGTGTTCTCGACCGGCCATCACTGCGCCGTCACCGCCGGTGTCGGTGAGGGCGACACCGTCACCGTCATCGGCGACGGAGCTGTCGGCCTGTCCGCCGTGCTCGCCGCGAAGCGACTCGGTGCCGAGCAGATCATCCTGATGGGCCGCCACACGGCCCGCACGGACCTCGGACGGGAGTTCGGTGCGACCGATGTCGTCGAGGAGCGCGGTGACGAGGGAGTCGAGAAGGTCCGCGAACTCACCGGCGGCGACGGAACCCGCAAGGTGCTCGAGTGCGTCGGACACGAGGCCGCGATGGATATGGCGCTGGGCGCCGTCCGCTCCGGCGGGACGGTCAGCCGCGTCGGCGTGCCCCAGTACGACAAGGTGACCGCAGGCAGTCAGTTCTTCATGAACAACATCACGCTCACCGGTGGGGTCGCGCCGGCGCGGGCCTACATCGAGGAGCTCATGCCCGACGTCCTCGAGGGAAAAGTCGAACCCGGCAAAGTCTTCGACGTCACCATGGGCCTCGACGACGTCCCCACCGGCTACCAGCAGATGGCCGACCGCGAGGCGTTGAAGGTGCTCATCGCGCCCTGAGTGCGCCTCAGAGACCCAGGTCCGACAGGCCGGGGTGATCCTCCGGGCGGGGACCGCTGCGGTCCCAGTGGAACGTGCGGTCCGCGTCGCGGATCGGCACGTCGTTGATGCTGGCGTGCCGATGGGTCATGTAGCCGCCGTCGTCGAACGCCCAGTTCTCGTTCCCGTACGCGCGGAACCACTCCCCGGAGTCGAGGTGGTACTCGTAGGCGAATCGCACCGCGATCCGGTTCCCGCTGTGCGCCCACAGCTCCTTGATCAGTCGGTATTCGTGCTCGCGGTCCCACTTGCGCGTCAGGAACTCGACGATGGCCCCGCGCCCTTCGAAGAACTCTGAACGATTCCGCCAGCGGCTGTCGGGCGAGTACGCCATCGACACCCGCTGCGGATCACGGGTGTTCCAGGCGTCCTCCGCCTTTCGGACCTTCACGGCGGCGGACTCGTCGGTGAAGGGCGGAAGAGGCGGCCGGGGGTCGTCGGGTGTCGTCATGGACATGATCGTCCTCTCGGATGCGATCGCGCGCGATGCGGCGGCACTCCGGCTTATCGCGGCGGCGGGGGAGTCGTGCTGAAAATCGGCCAGCATATCTCTGTGGCGGTGAACGCCATCGGAGCCGAGAAGGTGCCGCCGACGTAGTGTTCGCGGATCGGCCCCTGGTGGCTGATCAGATGCTCGTTCGCGTAGGTCCCCAGCGCCGCGTAACTGCGGTCGATGCCCTCGTGGCCACCCTGATGGGTGAGCACCGCGAACTCCGCCGCCGGCAGGACCTCGGCACGAACTCCGTCCGGGGGCTCGGCCGACTGCGGCGCAGGCAGGAAGAGCCTCGCCCCACCCCGCGATTCGAGAAACAGCTCGCGGTCGTAGAGGCCACCCGGTACGACGTCCGCCTGCGCGCCGGTCGTCGTGAACACCGCACGATGCAGGGTCGTCATCGTCACCCCGAACCAGCTGTCGATGTCGGAGAGCTCGACGATGGCGCTGATCGACCACACCGCGAGCGCCGGCTCGCGGCGCACGCTCACCGAGGCCGGGGGCTGCACGGGGGAGAGCAGTTCGCGTAGCGCGCCGACGGTGTCGCGGGTCTGTTGCAGTTGCGCCTCCATCTGCTCGAGATGGGTCGTGATGATCTCCGTCCGAGCCGTGGCGTCCTCCGTACTCAGCAACGCCTTGATGTCGGGAATGGACATACCGAGTGATCGGAATCGACGGATGATGTGCGCGTGGTCGACCTGACCCGTGTCGTAGAAGCGGTAGCCGGTGTGAAGGTCGATGTGAGCCGGCGTCAGGATCCCGATGTCGTGGTAGTGCCGTAGGGCCTTCCTGGTCAGGCCGGTCATCACGGCGAAGTCGCCGATCGGGACTCGTGCGCTCAAGGTGTCCTCCTGCGTGATCCGCCTGTCGCGATGCCGTCGATCATCGTGCAGATTCCCCCTACGGCAAGGTCAACCGTGACAATTCGGCCGCCCCTGGGGTTGACATTCCCCGTGGGGGAGGTCCGACCGTCGTGGCATGACAACAGATTGGGATGCACTCCCGCACACCGTGAAGACCTTCATGACCGCCATCAACGACCGAGACGACAAGCAAGCCCTCGCAATGTTCACCACCGACGCAGCGGTGACCGACAACGGCCACGTGCACACCGGACGTGACGAGATCAGGGCGTGGCTCGCCACCGACGTGAGCGGCAGCGAGTTCACCTACACGTCGGAGTTCACCGACGCGATCACGACCGATACCGGTGTCGACGTCGGGCAGCATCTGGAGGGCGACTTCCCGGGCGGCGTCGCCGACCTGCGCTATCGCTTCGAGCTCGACGGCTCGTTGATCAGCCGGCTGGTGATCGAGCCATGACGCGGCGGTGGTTCATCACGGGAGGGACGCTCGGCGGGTTCGGGGTCGCGTTCGCCGAGGCGGCACTGGAGACGGGGGATCGCGTCGTCCTCACATCCCGTCGACCGCAGGAGCTCACGGAATGGGCCGAGCAATACGGTGACCGCGTTCTCGTCGTACCGCTCGACGTCACCGACGCCGAGCAGGTGCACCGCGCGGTGCGCACGGCCGAGGAGCACTTCGGCGGTGTCGATGTCCTCGTCAACAACGCCGGCCGCGGCTGGTTCGGCTCGATCGAGGGGATGGACGAGTCCGCGGTGCGGTCGATGTTCGAGTTGAACTTCTTCGCCGTACTGTCCGTGACTCGTGCGGTGTTGCCGGGGATGCGCGCTCGCGGGGACGGGTGGATCGTCAACGTCTCCTCGGTGGCCGGCCTGGTCGCCGCACCGGGGTTCGGCTACTACAGCGCAACGAAGTTCGCGGTGGAGGCCGTCACCGAGACACTGCGCGACGAGGTCGCGCCGCAGGGCATATCGGTGTTGGCAGTCGAACCGGGGGCGACCCGGACGAATGCCTACGCCGGCTTCGCCGACGAGCCCGTGTCCGAGCCGATTCCGGATTACCACGAGCTGCTTGAGCAGGCCCGTCAGACGTTCGTGGACATGGACGGTGTGCAACCCGGAGACCCGCACCGCGGTGCACGCGCCGTCATCGCAGCCATGGCTCAGGATTCGCCCCCGCGACGACTGGTTCTGGGAAACAGCGGTTTCGACGCCGTCACCGACACGCTGGAGGCGGCGTTGTCCGACATCCGTGCGAGTGAATCACTCTCGCGAGGAACGGACTTCCCCGCTCAGTGACGTCGCTGGATCGCGCTGCGGCGCAACGCCCAGCGCCCTGCGGACAGCGCCGCAGACACGAGCAGCGCCGCGAGGATCCCGACGACCGGAAACCACACGCCGATCGGTGCCAGCTCGTGACTCCACGGTCCACCGGCCACCAGATCGTCGGCACCAGATGGATCGCGTGGTGCCTCCTCGACGATCCGTGAGAGCACGCGAGGTCTGTCCACGTGCGCGAACAGCACTGCCACACCGCCGACCGACGCGCCCGTCACGGCGGCCGGAATCGACACCAGGAGCGACTCGACGACACGACCGGTGCGGGTACGCAGAACGGTCCAGCAGATCAGGCTGAGGACCATCGCGACCACGGCACCGATCGCGGGCAGCACAAGCATCTCCGGCCACCACCGGGGACCGGAGATGTACCGCAGATCGCCGGTGAAGATCAGGATCACCGGTCGTGTCGCAGGCCGCTGTTCCACCCACCGCGTGTCGATGGCCGATCCGTCGAACTCCGACACACAGTTGTCGCGCGGGTCGTCGAGGGTTGCCGCATGAGCGAGCAATTGAGCCCCAAAGCCCTGTCCGTCGCGCGAGAGTCGCTCGATTCGTGGCTGACGATGTGGAACACGGACGGCGACATCGCCCGACGAATCTGTGCCGGCGATTTTCGAATCCACTTCGCCGTGACCGAGCCCGACGGGTCGACTCCCGCGGACGACATCCGCACGCCGGACGACTTCGCGAACTATCTGCGCTGGTGGCACGAGCAGAACCCGGGTGTCGTCTTCACTGCCGTCGCCGACGCGATCGACGGGATCCACGCCCGGCTGCTCTGGGATGTCCGCGCGGGAGATGCGGAGGCGGGGGGCGTCGATGTCTTCGATTTCACCGAGGACGGTCGCATCGGACGGGTCTGGTCGGTCGGCGGGCAGCGGAGCATGCGAAGTTGAACCCCTGTGCGCTCCATCATCTCTGACACGATGAGGGCATGAAGCGAGCCGAGCGGCAGTACGCACTCGTCGACCTGCTTCGAGGTGCCGATCGACCGTGGTCCGCCACCCGGCTTGCGCGCGAATTCGGTGTCTCGTCGCGCACCATCGAGCGCGACGTCGAATCCCTGCAGCTCGCCGGCGTCCCCATCTACGCAGACCACGGAGTGGCCGGCGGCTACTCGATATTGCGCGAGTACTCGCTGCCACCGCTGAACCTGTCCGCGGCGGAATCGCTGGCGACGCTGGCGGGATTGTCGCTGCTCGAGTCGTCGCCCTACCAGGGGGCCGCTCGCCGTGCGCGCGCCAAGATCGCCGCGGTCATGAGAGACGACCACCGTGCGCGCGTTCAAGAGATCCTCGGCACCATGCACGTCGTCGACGCCGTTGCGCGCGCCGACGACGCAGTGCCACCGGCAATGCTCTCCGATGTCATCGCCTCTCGACGTCTTGTGCGACTGACCTACCTCGGAGAGAACGATGACGGCAGCCCGGACGACGTCACACGCACCGTCCGCGATGTCGAGACGATGGGCTTGCTCCGCGCTCGGGATTCGTGGTTGCTGATCGCGTGGTGCCGACTCCGGAACGCGATACGCGGCTTCCACCTCGAGCGGATCGTCGACCTCGAGATCCTCGATGAGGTCCCACCGCCCCGAGACCCGGCACTTGTCGACGCCGACCTCGCTCGGTGGCCGACGAGGCGCCTCGACCAGACCCGTTCTCGAGACCGGAATCCCTCATCCTGACGCCGCGCGGGGGAGCGATGACGAGGGACGGAACGCACGATTCGATGTTTCCGACTCGGTGGGTGGGGTAGACGCTGTGGATGGCAGATGACCTGGGTGCTCACCGACATCGAATCCTTCCAGCGACCGCCACGAACTCACCGATCGGGCGAGCCCTCGCTGGTGTCGAGCGACTTTCTGGCCTCGACGGACTGGCAGCCACCACCGGCCGCCTGCTCGCGCCGGTGCTCAGCGGAGGGCTGGGGAACATCCTGCGGGGTTCGTGGCTCGGTCACCCGCTGCATCCCGTGCTGGTCACCGTTCCGATCGGCGCCTGGACCTCGGTTCCGGTGTTCGACCTGACCGGTCAACCTGTTGCAGCACAACGATTGACGGCGGTCGGTCTCGCTGCGGCAATTCCTGCGGCGACAGCAGGGCTCGCCGAGTACACGACCCTCGACACCGCGCAGCGTCGAGTCGCACTGGTCCACGCCGCGAGCAACTCGGTCGCGATGACCGCGCTGGTCGGGTCCATGGCGGCCCGCAGCAGGGGCCTCACCGGACGAGCGATTGCCCTGACGATCGCCGGCCTCGGTGTCACCGCGATATCAGGCGCCCTCGGAGGCCATCTGACCTATGTGCAGGCCGCCGGCGTGCAACGAGAATCCCTCCCGTCCGTGTCATCTGGAACCACTTCGATTGCCACGGGATCGCATCACCTCGACGAGATCTGACTCAGAAGCGCTGGAGAGTCGCGCCGCGCCGGAACCACCGATCTCAGACGTGAGCGGCCCCGAGCGCCTGGCCGTGCTTCCGCGCGAGCTGCTCGGCTTCGCTGCGAAGCGTCGCCGCGAGGTCGGTGAACTCGTCGAGCGCCGGGTTCTCTCCGACGAGGGTGAACGCGGTCTCGACGACCTCGAGCTCCAGCTTCCAGACATCGGCGAGGATGCGGCGCATCCACCCGGTCGCGTGGTCCCAGCCCTCTCGCGGCGTCCCCGCCGCGTAGTTGCCGCCCTGGACCGACACGAGAACGGCAGGCCTGCCCGCGAGGACCGGGGCGATGGTGGGGTCGAAGCGCGGATCGGTGATGACGGTGTCGACCCAGGTCTTGAAGTGTTGGGACACCCCGAAGTTGTACAGCGGCACCGCGAACAGCAGGGCGTCCGCGGCGATCAGCTCGTCGGCGAGTTCCGCCGCGACGTTCACCGCGTCGCGTTGCTCGGACGTCCGCTGATCCTCGGGGGTGTAGCCGGCGAACGCAGCTGTGGCCACGTCGTCGCGGGGATCGGCTCGGTGCCGACGTGGCGCCGGATGATCCGATCGTCGGGATGTCCGGCCGTCCACTCCCGTTCGACGATGTCGGCCATCGCGCGGCTGTGTGATCCCTCGACGCGGATGCTGGCGTCGAGACGGAACAGTGTCATGAGATCTCCTTCGGACGGAACTCGAACTTCAACTTGAACGTGCAAGTTCGAGACTACTCAACATAGTTGAACATTCAAGTCGGCTACCATTGCCGTGTGACCCACAGCCCGGACACGCACGATGACGTGTGGCTTTCGCACGATCAGCAGCGCGACTGGGCAAGCCTCGTCGCCGTGTTGATGACGCTTCCCGGCAAGCTCGACGCGCAGCTGAAACAGGTTGCCGGGATCAACTTCTACGAGTACAGCGTGATGGTGTCGCTGTCGGAGGCCCCCGGACGCGTCAGCGTGATGAGCGATCTGGCCGTCGAGGCGAAGGGGTCGTTGTCCCGCCTGTCGCATGCCGTCTCACGTCTCGAGACCGCCGGCTGGGTGGAGCGCCGGTCGTGCGGGGGAGCTGGTAGACGAACCGAGGTAGTCATGACCGAGACGGGGTGGCAGGAACTGCAGCGCATCGCGCCCACTCATGTCGCGGAAGTGCGGCGGCTCGTCGTCGACGCCATGGACGCCACTCAGCTCGAACAACTCGGCTCTGCCGCGCGCCTCATCGTGGCGGCAGTCGATCCGGCACTAGCCGCGATGCTGACGTCCACTACTGGCCGCAGCGATACGACGAAGACGTGAGATCGCATCTATCCGAATGTGACTGGCTTCTGGAAGGACTGACCGTCGAACGCCGCGGACGGGAACCGGCCAGAGAGCAGGTCGACAAGATATGCAGCCAGCCCTCGCGGGTGGTGATCCCACTGTGTCGCGAGATCGGTGACGATGACCGGCCACGCTTTCGGATCGTCGCCGGTCCTGTGCCAGAAACCTACCTGACCATTCGGCCCGCCTCTCCAGCCGAGATAGGGAAGGGCCGGGTCGACGACGACGGGCTCAGTCGATCCGTCCGGCGGAACCCACACATCGCCGAGTTCGTTGTCCCCGACGATTGTCTCGTCGTTCTCGACAGACTCGCGGCCTCGGACCGGATGATCCGTCGGACTGAACAGCCCGAGCTGCTCCAGCCTTGACCTGACATAAGAAATTACTCGGCGCACGCTGGGACGAGCTATCTGCGGCGAACTTCGCCTCTCAGGCACACAGTGGGACGGTCCCGGCAACTGCACGCGACGCGGACCCGATAGGCGACATGACCGTGAGGGAGGCCGCGAGCGACAGAACAGATGCAAGCGGACGCCAAAGATCGCGGGTCAATTGTCGACCTCCGAGGCCTTGCCCTCGACGGTTCTCGCTGCACGTAGGGCGCCAACCGCGCGAGTAAGGCCAATCACGTCCGGATCGAAGCGCCGTTGGATGTTGAGCCCGAGAGTCATTGCGCGAAGCGCCGTCGCGACATCTTGGGGATCGACTTCATCACCGACCAGATCATTGGCGCTTAGATAGTGTGCGTAGAGATCACGCACCCGTTGATGGCCCGCAGTGAATGCTGCGGCAACCGCACCCTGCTCACCGATCGCGTCGAGGCCCACGGTCGCGAAAATTCGGAACCTTGAATCTGCGAGCATCGCATTCTGTGCGCCGAGTGCACGCTCCCAGGTCGCCGGTCCGGGAGCGTCGAAAACCGCGTCCACCCGCTCGCAGAGCATGTCGAAGGCGTCGTTGACCACCGCGACGACAAGACCTTCCTTCGACCCGAAATGCCATCCGATCGATCCCCGACTGATCCGCGACCTCTGAGCGACCGCCTGCACCGTCGCCGCGCGGGTTCCGCCCTCAGCGAGAAGGTCCCACGCCGCGGCGATGAGGCGCGCTCGTGTCTCCGCACTCACTTCTGCGTGTCTATTCATGACGCGACCGTAGCGCACCAGAACTAACCATCCAATAATTGGACGCTCAACATAATTCGGAGCTAACGTGGCCACCACCCGTTGCGAACGCCCTGAGGAGAACCGATGAGACTGCGGTCCAGGCCACGCTCCGCGGCGCTTTTGATGTCGTTGATCTCCAAGGCGGTGGCGTCCCGGGGAAGGATGGCTGCGGCAGCCTCGGCAGTTGCGGGATCTGGGTGGACGGATCAGAGGGCCGGTTCCACGTCTCTCGCTGCGCTGAAGGCCCACGGAGACAAGGTTTCCAGCGTCCAATACACCGTCATTGAGACACGGACCGACACGGTCGTGAGGCCGTTTCCGTCGGCCTTCCTAACAGGCGACGACGTCCCGAACGTTCTCGTCCAAGATCGCTGTCGGGCCAACACAGTGGATCACGGCGGGATGGCCTTCGACCCCTACACGCTTGGTCTCGTTCTCCACGCGCTGGACCCCGCGACCACGTCGGCCCCCTGTCGTTGATGACAACGAGCGCGGTCAACACCCGATGTCGAGATGGGGTCTAGAAGTGGTTTATACACGTCGTCAGATACTGCGATCGGCCGCCGCAACATCAGGTGGCGCCCTGGCGGCGCCGGCAATCGTAGGCCCCGGTTCCGGCGCGGCTTCGACAATGCCGACACTTGCCGGGACCGATCCAATTCCGCGGAACGGCGCTCATGTCTTGCTGCTCGGAACGGCGGCCGGTCCGGTGCCCATGTCTGGCAGGTCCGGAATCGCTAGCGCGCTCGTCGTCGACGGCCGGATCTATCTGATCGACATGGGCCACGGAGCTTTCGACCAGTTTCAGAAGTCCGGCCTCGCTGCCGCCGACATCGATCACATCTTCGTCACCCATCTGCATTCGGATCATCTAGCAGATCTCTTCACCCTGCTGTGGCTCCGGTTCGGCGGCGTGAACCCCTTGACCCACGTCGTCCACATCCACGGCCCGGGACGCGCGGGTGGACTCCCTGAGTCGTCCAGCGGCCACCGTGTCGCGACGATCGCAGCCGACAACCCCACGCCTGGACTAGCCGACTTCTTCGCCAATTCCCTCGCTGCTACTGCGTACGACGTCAACCTCCGGATGCGCGACGAGGGCTGGCCCAACATCCGAAGCTTGTTCCGAATTGACGAGATCACGGTTCCTGACGTCGGCGCGGGGCCCAACGGCCACCTAGCACCGCCCATGGCGCCGTTCCACGTCTTCGCTGACGATCGTGTGCGGGTGACGGCCATCCTCGTAGATCACCCACCGGTGTTCCCGTCGTTCGCGTTCCGATTCGAGACCCGCTACGGAGCAGTCGTTTTCGGTGGCGACACCACGATTACCCCGAACATGGTGACCCTCGCCAGAGGCGCACACATGTTGGTTCACGAGGCAATCGACCTGACCATCGTGGAGAAGTTCGGCAACCTCTCGGCGTCGCAGCTGCAGCACCACCGCAACAGCCATTCCGACGTGCGACTCATCGGTAGCGAGGTCGCACAGCCAGCAGGCGTCGAGAAGCTGGTGCTCACGCACCTGGCCCCCGGAACCACGGCGATCCCCGATGTCTCATGGAGAGTGCAGGCGCAGAGTGGGTTTCACGGCGAAGTGATCATTGGTCACGACCTGCAGAGGATTCCGCTAAACAACTGAGATGAACCAGGGGTGTCGCGTGACCCCGGCCATGTCTGCGACGCTGACCCACAGGTCGCCGAGGCGGAGCAGCCGTGCCGTTGCCTGACACTGCTGAACGTTGTCAGTTCCTTTGTCGGGAACGAGGTGTCGAGACTGCGTCGTACTTTATCGATGGTGGCGAACTAGACCTCGACGAATTCTGGCGTGGCACCCTGGGGCGCAACCGCGGCGCGGTAAGGCGTCCAATCGGGAATGGAGGTGAGGATGTCGTCGGTGATGGTGCCCTCGAATTGCACCTCAGACCGCCTCGGCGAACAGCCATGGGTGGACCAGTGGTCCAATGAGCGCGACGACGGCGATCAGTCCTAGCCCGATCCACATGTCCGGGTTGGCAATCCTGCCGTCCAGGACGAACCCGGCCATCACCGCCAAGGTTATGACGGAACCCTTGAGCGCGATGAATCTCCCCAGCCGCGGATGCCTAGGGTGCTGACCCCGGCGTTCCGCCGCTCGTCGCGCCACGGCGGCCACCGTCATCACACCGATCATCAGCACGACGAGCCGAACCGCGTGTTGCCACGGCGACTCTCCTGCGTGCGCCATCCAGAGCGCCCCAATCGTCACACCAGCGACGAGATAACCGATGCGGACCCTGGTGACCTGCTGGTGTTGGCGCGCACGCACGAAATCTGTCATGAATGACACTTTAGATCGAAGTGTCAGTACTGACAACTGCTCGTCACTTACTGCGATAGTGGAGACATGACGGCTGATGTCGGTCGGCGCGAAGCGCACAAGATCGCAACCCGTCGCGCCATTCGAGACGCGGCTGACGTGCTATTCGCGGATAAGGGCTTCGGGGCTACCACAGTCCGCGAGATCGCCGACACCGCAGGCGTAACCGAGCGCACCTTCTTTCGATACTTCCCAAGTAAGGAAGCCCTCCTCGTCGAGGACATTCTGTCGTGGCTACCGACGCTCGGGGACACCATCCGGGCCCGACCCGCGGACGAGACTCCCCTCGACGCGATTGAGAACACCGTCCTCGCTCTTGGTGACGACGTCTGGCACACGATACGACAGACTCTGACGTGGTTGTTTCACGACGGACCACCGGCCGGCCGCCTGACCAACACCGCGCCGGCGCTCCTGGCGCAGTTCGAGAACGTCATCGCCGACGCGCTCGCCGACCGCAGACGGGCATCCGGAGACCCGCAATCCGAGGACGTGCTTGTTGATCAGGTGCTGGCGCGGGCTGGGGTGTCAGCGCTGCGCAGCGCTGCAATTCGACACTGGCAGCTGCGCGTCGCCGGGTTCGCGGATAAAACGACCCTTACCGAACTGGTCCAGCGCGCCTTCGCCATCCTTCGACTCCGCTAGAGCAGCGCGCTGCCCGTAAACGGGAGGCGCCATCGATGACTACACACCGAGATGGGCCACCCTGCCTCGCGCCGTCGCATCGGTGATCGGGCGCTCGCATGGGGTCAATGCCGACACGTTGCGGGGGTGGTGCAAGCAGGCCGCGATCGATGCCGGGGAACGCCCAGGGACCACGACCAGCGATGCCCAACGCATCAAGTCGCTCGAGGTGGAGGTACGAGAATTCAAGCGCGCCAATGAGATCTTGTTGGCGGCGTCCTCGTTCTTCGCGCGGGAGCTCGACACCGCGACTGCCGTGGTAGTCCAATTCACCGACGACCATCGCGCCCGTTTCGGGGTCGAGCCGATCTGCCGAGTGCTCACCGAGCACGGAGTGCCGATCGCTCCGTCGGGCTACTACGCGTTCAAGACCCGTCCGGCCTGCGCCAGAACCCTGGCCGATGCCGAACTCATCGCCCACATCGAGCGGGTCTTCTGCGACCCGGCGCTCGGGCGTGGGATCAGCGGCGCCCGCAGGATCTGACAGCTGCGCCGAGAGGGCCATGACGTGGCCCGATGCACCGTCGGGCGCCTCATGCGCCAGCACGGGCTGCGTGGATACGGCGCGAACGCCGGTTCGTCACGACCCGCTCCGATTCAGCCGCGCTGCGCGCTCCGGATCATGTGCAGCGCCAGTTCCGGGCCTCCCGGCCGAACGAAATGTGGGTGGTGGACTTCACCTACATCCCCACCTGGTCGGGGATGGCATTCACCGAGTTCGTCACCGACGTCTACTCGCGACGCATCGTCGGCTGGCGGACGATGGCGCAGATGCCAACCGACCTGCCCCTGGACGCGCGGGAGATGGTGTTCTGGGTCCGCGACCGCGCCGGACACGTCGTCACCGGAGTGGTCCAAAATTTTTACGCCGGAACGTAATACACTGCGCTGCGCTACAGCGAGCGGTTCACCGACGCTGGGGCGATCGCATCGATCGGCACCGTGGGCGACTCCTACGACAACGCTCTGGCCGAGTCCGTGGTCGGGCTTCTACAAGACCGAGTGCGTGCAAATCGACGGACCGTTCCGCATTGTCGGCGAACTCGAACTGGCCACCCTGTCCTGGGTGCACTGGTTCAACGAGAACCGATTGCACTCCGCGATCGGCTATCGATCTCCGGTCGAGATGGAGAACGAGGACTACCGTGAGAACACCTCCCACCGCGAACCCGCGCTGGGATAACCCGCCCTCTACAAAGCCCGGGGCGATTCAACTTGACGCCATCGGAGGTGTTGCATCAGTTGGTAGGGCCAAGATTATTCGCGATCTGGCCGGATGACTGTGAGTTGGTGTGGCTGGCTGTGTGACTTTGCGTAGGGGAGCGCGTCATTGATATTTTCGAGAGCGAACTCGGTGGTGTCGAATTGGCTCAGGTCAATGAGGCCGGAGCGGATCAGCTGCACCATCTGGGGTATGGCTGTGCGGGGGTACATCCATTTTCCGCGCACGGTGACGTCGTTTCGGACCAGCCATCGATAGGGCAGTGCGAGTTCGTCGCTGCCGGTTCGGCCGACGCCTCCCATGAGCACGATGGTCCCGCCTGGCCGTACGGTCATCGCCGCGGTCAGGACCTGTTCCGCTGTCGCCATTCGGGGTAGCAGATCTAGGACGCAGTCGACAGGTCCGCCTGCGGCTTCGATGATGCGGTCGTGGTCGACGGTCGGGTCGCCGGTCATTTGTACCGGCGCTACTCGGGAACGATGACAATCTGCTAGCGCTTGGAGTGTTTCGGTGTTGCGGCCGGTGGCAACGACACGGCCAGCACCCATGGCCAGCGCAACGGTTACCCCGGCGCTGCCGAAACCCCCTGTCGCACCGTTGATGACCAAGGTCTGCCCAGCGTGCAGCCCGCCGGCTAGCAATCCGCCGTAGGGCACGAGTAGACGCCCCATCACACTCCAGCGGCCTGCGTCCGTCGGGTTGATCTCACCGATCGGCGTGACGTTCTCGGTGGGCATGAGCACTTGTTCGGCGAAGGAGCCGTGATGAAAGTAGCGGTGTAACGGCAACGCCGAAGGGGTGCGGCCGGTCCAGCCCAGCAAAATCATGTCGGGTTCGGCAATATTGTCGCGGCCACGGATTGTGGCGTCGCAGTAAACCCAGTCACCGGGTGTCAAGCGGGTGGAATCGGGGCTGGTGGCGCGTATCCGTCCGATACCGCCCGGGCCCGGGACGACGGGTAGTTCCAGTAGGTAACCGCGGGCGCCGGAGAAGACGTCCGCGGCATAGCCCCCGACGCCGGCAGCGATGATGTCGACGACGACCTCTCCAGTGCCGACTTCGGGATCAGGCAGAGTCTGAATAGACAGGGGCGCACCGAATTCGGAGAGGACGGCGGCTCTCATGAGACACGATCCGGTGTCGTGGGCGGAACCGTTGCGCGCTTATCCGCCGTCGATGGCGGCGCTGGCGACCACCCTGGAGGATCCCACGGCAATTGGATGAACGCGTTGAGCGGCTTGACCATCCGGAGCAGACCGGACGCCGACAAACTGGTCAGCGTGTCACGCGTCGAGAAACCTACGCGTCGGCGATCGGTGTGTGACTGCGCCCAATCCTCGCGGCGACGTTCGAGTCGATCGCCGATGAGCTCCGCGCCCAACAGCAGCAAGAAGGCTGGAATGGAGTAGAGGCCAATATTGTAAACAAAGTCCATGGTCGTGCCTATTCTCTTTCCTCAACTCCGATGCGCGAATGGGGTTCGCTACCTGTCGTTTTCGGCATACCGTCGATCTGCCAGCGCAGTGCACGGCCGAACATCTCGTCGGACACCCGGCGCGGATCGATGCGCCGCTGACGGATCAGACCGCTGAACAATGCCAGCGTTGTGACAGCAAACTCCTCAACCGAGACGCTCTCGTGAACGTGATGACGATCAAGGATCTCAACCAGGATGTTGCGCACCGCAAGCAATTTCTGATCCGACGCGTTGGCCTCGATCTGCATCAGAGCGGGATTGCGCACCGCTTGCAACCAAAACTCGGTGCTGAGCACAGCGGCCTCGATGTCTTTGTCGGCGATCGCCATCAGCAGGGCACCCAGCGCCTGCAATGGGTCCACGGACTGATCCTGCGCGGTATCGATGACACGGGCGACCTCGTCCATTCGCCCTACCGCCCGCGTGGACATCAAGGCCGCCAGCAGGTCTTGCTTTGTCGCAAAGTTCGAATACATCGCCCCGATCGAGAAGCCAGCGGTTTCAGCGATCTCCTCCACCGAGGATCCGAGGTAGCCCTTTTGAGCGAAGACTTCGGCTGCAGCCTTCAACAAGCGCTGCCGCGTCTGCTCTTTACTTTCGGCCCGAGTCAGTCGCCGACTACTCCGCACGATCGGATGTACCCGTCGAAGTCAAGTATGAACTCATATCCAGATAGTAAGCACTATCTCAAATCCTTGGCAAACCGAGTGGATACGAGGATCAAGAGATGACCGAGAGCGTCGTGGCTGTGGCGCCATCACAGAACCCTCATCGAGATGCGGCGAGCACGATCGAGTCACCATGGCTCGTTCTGACGCTCCACGGGCGATTCGAATGCGGCAGCCACTTGCTGGCGCAAACCAGCAGTGTGCGGCATCGTTTTGGGTACGCAGGTGCCAGGCGATTCCGATCCTCGGCGGTGGCAGGTTAGGCCAGCGGTCTGTCAGGTACGTGCAGCGAGTGGGAACTCGTACCTGACATAATGTGTCTTATCGGCGCACACCGGGCCGCGGCGCGATGAAGAGCTAGGGCTCGACTCGCGTTTGGTCCGACCAACACAAACGAATCTGCATCCGCGCAACGAAAGCCTCGGCGTCGCAGACGGATTTGGCCGGGTCGGATCGATAGGAAGCCCCACAGCTGCGCCAATCGCCGTTGACGAATGCGTCGAACGACCATGTGCGCCGACCGGCGCCCAGACCGAGATCCACCCCATGACCTACGGAACCTGCCACGCTCGACCAATACGTCACAGTGACGTAATGTCAGCCTCCTGGTGCCGACCTACTGGCTCGTGGTCACGAGCGGACGAGCGTGTATGTCAGACCGGGTCAATGCGTCGTCGCGCGTTGGCGCCAGCATCTGCGTCTCGCGTGGCGTGAATCAAAGGGCCGGGTCGGCCGTAGACCCACTTCCACACATTCTCGAGCGCCTCCCCCAACTCCTCGCCACTGGCGAGTGAGTTCGTACGACTTATTCGGCATCTTCGTGACGACTTCGGCGAGTACTACGGTGGCATATCCAGGTCACGCCGTGCCGCCGCGTCATCTGAGATTGCAATCAACCGTGGCGAGTTCCCGATTGCGGCGGGAAGGCAACGACCACCAAGAGGAACGCGAGCAGCGCGGCTACTTTGTCGTCGAGCCCCAGAGCGATCTCAGTGACCTCGTCGATGCCCAGGCTGCCGAAAACTGTGCTCGGCTGGTCGATGCTGAACACGGCTTCGCCCACGGCGTTGCTGTACAACAGCACTCGCAGCGGGGCGTACAGCATCGCATGAGGGTCGTGGCGGAACATCGTCTCGGCGATGACGTGATTGCCCAACAGGTATTCGACCGCCTGGGTCCGGTTGCCGGCTAGTGCCATCACGGGGCCGGCGTCAATGGTGACGTAGCGGATAAGCGCATGCGGAGCCATCTCTCGCACGGCGGCCTGCATATCCTCCCAGGGGGCTGCGCGCTGAACCAAGCGTTCCACGACGTCGGCGTCGAACGACGGTGCCGCCTCTTCGAAGCGCGAGCGAAACTCCTCGAACTTCATCCCGGTGCTGATATCGAGTCGGTTCATGACGTGCGACGTCACGTCCATTTTCGCTTCAGTCACGCCAAGCCCCCCGGTTCCTTGGTTCGCTGACCGAACCAACCGATTCGACGGTATGGTTCGTTCACCGAACTTGCAAGTGGCACAATCGCGACATGGCGCTACCCCGCGAGTACCCGGCCGAGGATTGTCCGATTGCCCGGTCGCTAGAGGTCGTCGGCGAACGCTGGACACTGCTTATCCTGCGGGAGGCGTTTCGCGGTGGACGTCGGTTCACCGACTTCCAAGATCGCCTCGCTGTTCCGAAAGCGGTGCTATCCCAACGGCTGTCGTTTCTTGTGAAAGAACACATTTTCGACATTGCTGCCACAGAGCGTGCGGGCCGCGCAGAGTACGAGTTGACGAGCAAGGGACGTCAGCTGTTGCCCGTATTGACCGCTCTCGCGGAATGGGGCGCCGAGCACTACGACACCGCCTACGTCGACACCCTCGCCCCAGAAGCACAGGAGTAAAGGACGTACGGGCGGCGGGGTCCGTTATTACGGCGGCGATGCACTACGCGTTGCGCTCCCGTGATTTTGGTTGCGGCGGCCGGCGTTGGTGGTGGGTTTGGCTCGGGCGGGGCAGCACCCATCGACGCTCTGGCACTCCTTTCGACATCGCCGAAGTAGTCGAAGGGAGACAGCGACAGGTGTCGCGGCGCCAGGGCCGATCGCTGGGACCAGCAAGTGAAGGGGCCACGTGCAACTATTTCCGTGTCCCGCTGATCAGCCAATTGCGGTGACGTTGAACGTGACCGTCCCGGCGGCGCTGTCGACCTTTCCGTCGTTGACCTTGTAGGTGAAGGAGTCGAGTCCGATGTAGTTGGTTGCGGGCGTGTAGACGGCGGTCAGATCGACGCCGTTGAAGATCAAGGTGCCGTGCTGAACGTTGGTGAGAAGCGTTCCGGTCAGTGCGTCGCCATCGCCATCAGATGACTTGTTGCCCAGGAAGTAGCCGCCGGTGGTGTTTTGCTTGACGGGAATCGTGCTGTTGACGATCACCGGCACGTCGTTGACCGGGGTGATGGTGATCGTGACGGTGGTGACTGCCGAGGTGTTGACACCGTCACTGGCGGTGTAGGTGAACGAGTCGGTGCCGTTGTAGTTGGCAGCTGGCGTGTACGTGAACGAACCGTCCGACAAGAGTTGGAATGCGGTGGCGTGTGTGGGCGCGGTACCCGCCGAGATCACCAACGTCGGGCTGTCCACGTCGGTGTCGTTGGCCAGGACGCCGGGAACGCCGACGGTCAGGACGGTGTCCTCAGCGATGGTGTAGGAGTCGGGATTGGCCACCGGGGCGGCATTGCTCGTGGCGGTCACGGTGATGGTGACCGTCGTAGGCGCCGACGCGGTCGTCCCGTCGGACACCTGGTAGGTGAACGAGTCGGTGCCGTTGTAGTTGGCGGCTGGCGTGTAGGTGAACGAGCCGTCCGACAAGAGTTTGAATGCGCTGGCGTGTGTGGGCGCGGTGCCCGCCGAGATGGCCAATGTCGGGCTGTCTGCGTCGGTGTCATTGCTGAGCACGCCTGGAGCGTTGACGACCAGCGTGGAGCCCTGCCCGACCGTGTAGGAATCGGGCACTCCCACCGGCGCATCGTTGACCGGGGTGACCGTGATGGTCACGGTCGCTTCGTTGCTCACCGCGCCGGTGTTGTCCTTGACCGTGTAACCGAAGCTGTCAGAACTGGTCTCGCTGCCGTTGTTGGCGTAGGTGATCGAGCCATCGGCGTTCACGGTGGCGGTTCCTGCGGTGGGCTGTCGGGTGATGACGACAGTGGTGGTGTCGACCGTGCCGTCGGCGTCGGTGTCGTTGGCGGTCACCGCGATGGTGGTGCTGCCACCTTCGGCGACGGTCGCGGCGTCGTTCGCCGCGGTGGGCGCGTCGTTGACCGGGGTGACCGTGATGGCCACGGTCGCTTCGTTGCTCACCGCGCCGGTGTTGTCCTTGACCGTGTAACCGAAGCTGTCAGCCCTGGTCTCGCTGCCGTTGTTGATGTAGGTGATCGAGCCGTTGGCGTTGACCGTCGCGGTTCCTGCGGTGGGCTGTCGGGTGATGACGACAGTGGTGGTGTCGACCGTGCCGTCGGCGTCGGTGTCGTTGGCGGTCACCGCGATGGTGGTGCTGCCACCTTCGGCGACGGTCGCGGCGTCGTCGACGGCAACCGGCGGCTGGACGGCTGCACCGGGGACGACATCGAACGTGACGGTGACGGTGCTACCGACTCCGTCATAGTTGACGATCCGGTACCGCAGGATGTCCTGCCCAGTGAAACCAGCGTTCGGAGTGTAGGTGTAGCCGGTCGGCGCATTCCCGTTTGGGTGATAGAGCGACCCGTGCGCAAGATATGTGAGGAAATCTCCGATATAGATCGGGTCACCGTCGACATCGGTCGCGCCGGTGAGTAGATCGAAATACACGGGCGTGTTCACCAGCGTGGTGAGATTTTGATCCGGGGCCGTCGGCGGGTGGTTGACTGGTGTTCCGGCTGTTCCGGCAGTTCCGTTGCCCTTGCCTCCGATACCTGCTGCTCCCGCAGCGCCGGCGGTCCCCGATGGGGCGAATCCGCCGTTGCCGCCGTTGCCGCCGGTACCTGTCGCGCTGTTGCCGCCGTTGCCACCGTCACCGCCGTAGACGCCGAAACGGGGGCGGTCGCTGGAGGCGGACCCGCCGTTGCCACCGTCACCGCCGTTGCCGGAAATACTCGACCCGCCGTTGCCACCAGCACCGGCGATGACCCCGAAGGGGCCGGTGGCGGTGCCGCCGTTGCCGCCGCGGCCGCCACCGCCCGTGGTGCCGGTACCGCCTGCTCCGCCTGATCCGCCGTTGCCGTCTGCGGTGGACGTCGCAGTGGCCACCCCGCCGTTGCCGCCGTTCCCGCCGGCCGACCCGCTGCCGCCGTTACCGCCGGCACCGGATGCGCTGCTGGTGCCGGAGCTGGGCGCGCTTGTTCCGCCGTTACCGCCGTTGCCGCCGGCGCCTGTCGCACCGGTCGAGCCGGCGATTGCGCCGGTGCCGCCGGTTCCGCCGGCGCCACCATTGCCGCCCGCACCGCCGTTGCCGCCACTGCCATAGCCTGGCTCGCCGTTGCCGCCGTTGCCGCCGTCGCCGCCCCGGGCCCCGGTACCGCCGTTGCCGCCGTCGCCCTGGGATCCGGTCTGACCGTCTGCGCCGTCCACGCGGCCGGCGCCCCCGGTGCCTGCGCGGCCTCCCGCCCCGCCGTTGCCGCCGTTGCCGCCGGCGCCGCCGGCTTGTCCATTCGCGCCCGACTGAGCGGTGCTATGGTTCGCGTCCCTACCGGCGGCTCCGTTGCTCCCTGCAACCCCGTTGCCCCCATCACCGCCGTTGCCGCCGTGTCCGCCGTCGGCGCCGGTTCCGCCGAGTCCTTGTACCCCGGTTGCGCCGTCAGCGCCCGCAGAACCACCGGTGCCGCCCATCCCGGCAGCACCCCCAACGCCCGCTGCCCCGCCCGCGCCCCCGGCACCGCCGTTGCCGCCGGCACCGCCGGGGGTTCCGTCGGCGCCGTTGGTTCCCGAGGCGCCTGACGCACTACCGTTGGTTCCATTGCCGCCGTGAGCACCTGCGGTCCCGTGCACACCGTTGCCGCCGTCGCCGCCGATACCGCCGGACCCGCCGGCTCCGCCGGTGCCGTTGGTGCCGGCCGTGCCTGCGGTGCCGATGAGTCCGCCGCGGCCACCGGCGCCGGCGTCCCCGCCCCGACCGCCAGTGCCGCCTGCCCCACCTGAGGTGCCGTCGGCACCATTGGCGCCGGGCGTGGTCCCATCCGCACCCTGGGTTCCAGCCGCCCCGCTGCCACCGACCCCGCCGATGCCGCCGGTGCCGCCCGTTCCCCCGGCACCGAACAGCAGGCCGCCGTTGCCGCCGCGGCCACCCGCACCGCCCGCGGTACCGTTCCCGCCGGCGCCGCCGGTGACGATGGCGCTGGTTCCCGCCGTGCCCGCACTGCCAGCACCACCGCGGCCACCGTTGCCGAACAATCCAGCGTCGCCGCCGTTGCCGCCGTTGAACCCGTTGCCGCCGTTGCCGAACAGGCCACTGCGGCCGCCGTTGCACACCATGTCCACAAGGCAGGTGGCCGAGGTGTAGCTGAACCCGTTGCCGAACAGGAGACCAGCATCAGGATGCTCAGCGGTGCCGTTGCTGATCAACAGGGCGAGCAACGCCTGCAGCGGATTGAACGGCGGAGCTGCCACAAGACTCACCTGCGGCGTCACCATATTCGTCGATGCGCCGGTGCTGGTGTGGGTCGTGTCCAGCTCTCGGCGAGCGACGCCGGCGGCGACCCACGACGACGGTCCATCCACCGCCGCGGGAGTGCTGGTGGAGCCGTGCTGCTGGGCAGTGGTGAAGATGCTCAGCAATGCCGCCACGATCGCCGTCGCCGGCGTCGGCGGGGCGGTCGGCGCAGATGGCGATAGAGACGACTGCGCGGCGGCGTGCCGGTCACCGGGGGTCGAGGTGAACGTGCCGGTTCCTGTCGCGGTCGACGGTGCCGAGGTCGTCGACGGTGCCGAGGTGCCCGCCGCAGGCGACATGGTCGTAGTGCCCGCCGCCGCGGATGACGTGGTCGCAGTCGAGGTGGTCCTCGGCGGCGAGGTGGTCGTCGACGCAGCAGTGGTGGTCACAGAGGACGACGTGGTCGAGGTCGGGTCGCTTGTGGTCGGCGCCGCATGCCGCGGACCCGACGACATCGACGACGTACCCGAGGGCGCGGGACTCGTCGCGGTGGTCGGGATAGGTGCGCTCGAGCCCCCGGAATCCGTCGGCGTACTTGACGCACCACCACCAGAACTCGACACGGGCTTCGTCGATGACGGCGCGGCGCCCGTCGAGGTGGTGGTCGAGGTCGGGGTGGGCGCCGACGATGACGTCGACGTGGTCGTGCCCGCGCCGACGGTGTCGGCTGGGGCGCTGCTTACAGCCTGTCCCCCGGCATCCGACGTGGACGGAGCGGTGTCCGCCGCGGCGGCACCCGTGCCCGCGGCACACGCACCCGCGATCGCAACAGCCCCACCGGCGAGCTTTGCAGCGCGCACCCAATTCCGCTTGGCCTTCATGAGCGTCCTTCACCTATCCGTGGAAGGGCGCCCCCGCAACCCCACGATCAACAATCCGAACCGAACACACTCCGTGCGCCCACGACCGGGCACGCATGAGACGGACGCTAGAGCCGCGCACGTTGGCATGTCTACGATGCGCAGCGCGGCTAACAGAAGTGCAGTAGTGCCGCTCGGGGTGCAGTAGTAGAAGCGTGTTCCTGCAGTAGTTTCCGATCTCTCATCCGGCGGCAGGGGCACGCCTCCCCCTCTTCCGTCGCGCAGCTGATGCCGGTCGGCCGGCGTCGTGTGAAACCGGCACCCCGCGGCTGCCGCGCGACGTGGATGGGATGGCGATGCCGCAGGAGTGGGCCGTGGTCGGACGTGACCGGGACCTCGCCGACATCACCTCATCGTTCGATGATCCAGTCGGTCGGGCTCGCTCGGCGGGTTCGCGCGGTGGACCGACGACCGCGCCAGCGCACCCGCTTCGCTCGTGCGTCGCATCAGCGGTGCGCTCGTGCAAGAAGTGAACCGACACGTCGGCCCACGACCTTCGATGACCAACCCCCAGACAGCGATGGACACGCACCTTTCGAAGCCTGTCGCGTTCCAACCGGTATGCCTTTGTCACGTAATACCATTCGCCCGGCGGGTTTGGCGCGTTGTCTTGTTTCCCGGTGGACAAGCGGGGTCAGCTGGGAACTTTGTCCAAGAACCCGACCACGGTGAGGATGCGCCCCTCGCCGTCCAGTGACACAACGTCGAACCCCTCGACGAGGGGCGGTTCGTTGGCAGGGCCTAAACCCCAGCGGAACCGGGCGTGATCGTGGTGGGCGTCGGTGTCACCGATGGCGGTGAACACGAATCCGGGGAACTGGTGCTGCACGCCGGCGATCGCTGAGTCGAGTTCGTCATGACCAGTCGCCTCTACGAGCGGATCGCTGTACGTGGCCTGCGGTGACCAGAACTGCTCGAGCGCGGCGCGCCGGGCCGCAGGGTCAGTCGAATTCTAGGTGTCCAGGTAGGTGGTGCTGACTGCGTCCACGAAGGACCTCGATTCTGTTGGGGGCGTGGTGACCAGACCCAGGATGCGTGCGGTTACGTCAGCGAGTCGATGACCTACAAGGTCATGTCCGGTGCGCGGACCACGCTCGGCGCTTCGCTTTCGCAGACGTTTGCTGCGGGGCACAGTGGGCGGGTCGGTGTTCACATCGCGCGCGTCTAGGCTTCCGCGATGACTGACATGCCGAGCAGGAATCCGCGGTGATCGACAACCTGAACCTGCCCGCCTGGGCCGAAGCGGCGCACGGCCTGATCGTCGAGAATCTCGACGGCCTGGCAGCCGTCGCCGATCAGATTGGCGACGAACGCATCAACGTCGTTCCGCCGCTACCGCAAGCGAATTCGGGGTACGGCATCGTGTACCACTGCACGCAGGTCGTCCTGTTCTGGGCGGGTAGCGTCATCGGCGGCGAACGTATCCCCCGAGATCGCAACGCTGAGTTCACGGCGACCGGGACGGTCACAGACCTGCACGGCGCACTCGACGACGTCGCTGCCCGACTCCCGGCCTGGGTTGAGGTCGCCGTGACCGACGGCGTTCGCGACCCGGGCGCAGCCGGATCCCGCGCCGCGACGGCTACCCCCGAGTATCTCCTCAGCCACCTGGTGCGAGAGCTTGCGCAACACCTCGGCCAGCTCGAGATCACACGCGAGGTCCTTCGCGCCGATACCGAGTAGCGCAGCGGTGTCACGTCATCGGTCGTGTTCCCTGCGACCACGTCGCGCGTTGTGAGCTCCCTGCCGAAAGTGCCTGCATCACTGCCTCGAACCATCGACGACTTCGTCGCACCCTCGACCCACCGCTGCATCCGGCAGATCGAAGGTCAGATATGTCCCTGTCATGAAAACGGATTACTCCCTGTCTCGCGTTTGAGCGCACTCGAACTCCTACACTCGTCGCCACGACGAGCTCGCCGAGCCGGCGCGCAGTGGCGACGCGGTCCGCGTCTCCGGTTGTCTAGGGTGAACACGACGGACGCCCGGCCCCGGGTTTCGCGCACGCCCCACGCACGGCCCTCGACGAACGGCCGGCGGAAGCGAGAGCACATGAAGGCCCGAACGGCCGAGTACGCGCGGCCCAATTTCTGCATCCTCCACTTCAGCGACACCCACCTCGTCGCCGAGGGCATCCTCTACGGCGACGTGGACGGCGGAGAACGGTTGCGGCGGATCCTCGCTGACGTTCAGGCGTCGAAGGCCCGCCCGGACGTGCTGGTGTTCAGCGGCGACCTGACCGACCGGGGCGAGGCCGCGGCGTACGACGACCTGCGGGCACTGGTCGATCCGCTCGCAGACGAACTCGACGCGACGGTGATCTGGGCGATGGGCAACCACGACGACCGCGCGCAGTTCCGTGCCCACCTCCTGGACCAGGAGCCGTCGAGTGATCCCATCGACGAGGTCTACGACATCGATGGGCTGCGCCTCATCACTCTCGACACCACCGTCCCCGGTTACCACCACGGTGAGGTCACCGATGAACAGTTGGCGTGGTTGACCGACGTCCTCGCGACACCGTCGCCCCATGGCAGCATCGTGGTGATGCACCACCCGCCGATCCCCGCGGTTCTGGACCTGTCGACGCTGGTCGAGCTCGTCGGCCAGCAGAAGTTGGCGAATGTTCTGCGCGGCAATGATGTCCGTCAGATCCTGTCGGGCCACCTGCACTACTCGACGACGGCGACGTTCGCGGGGATCCCGGTGTCGGTGGCGTCGGCCACGAGCTACACCCAGGACCTGGCGGTGTCGGCGGGCGCGGTCCGAGGCAGGGACGGAGCCCAGGCGCACAACCTCGTCTACGTCTACGACGAGACCGTGGTCTGCTCAGTCGTCCCCCTGCGCGGCGACCCCACGGTGGGTGAGGGTGTCGACGCCGACGAGGCAGCGCGCCGGATAGAGGCACACGGGGTCACCATCCGCGACAGCTCGCGGGCCGCGAGTCCGCCGGTCTAGTGCTTCGCGGAAGACGTCGGCGGCGGTGTCTCCCATCCGGCGGGGATGGGGAAATACCGGTCGAGGAATCGCGTGACCCGGTCGGTTCGGACGTCGAGGTCCACTTCGGGAAAGCTGCCGTCGTTGAGGCAGAAGAAGTCCACGGCCCGCTTGGGCAGCAGCTTGTCCATCAACCGCAGACCGGCAGCGGAGGTGGTGTCGATGTAGCGCACCTTGGCGCCTCGCTGGACCACGGCCCGACCGGTGCGCAGGGCGTAGTAGTGGTAGAGCGAGTTGGTGACCGAGATGTTGTCGCTGGCCCGGAACGCGCTGGCCGCGGTGGCGGTGAACTCCTCGGGGAACTCGGCCTCCATCTCCGACATCACGCTCTTCCGTAACGGCGTCACGACGTGTTCGAGGTGTCGGGTCGTCACCGACCCGAATCGCTTCTTGAGGACTCGTCGGTTGACCCGGGCGGCGTTCTCGAAACCGCTGCGCTGGTTGTCGTTCGTGCCGAGCCCGATGCGCACGTCACCCTCGACGAACATGGTGATGCCGCCCGGTGAGAAGAACATGTCCGGTTGGACCGGCCGCGCGAAGAACATGTCGTCGTTGGAGTACAGGAAGTGTTCGGACAGGCCCGGGATGCGGTGCAACTGCGACTCGACGGCCTGCGAGTTGTGGGTGGGAAGCACCGAGGTGTCGGTGAAGAACTCCGCACTGGGAACGAATGTGACGCGGGGGTCGTCGGCCAGCCACGCCGGGCGCGGAGAGTCGGTCGCGACGAAGATGCGTCGGATCCACGGGGCGTACATGTGCACCGATCGCAGCGCGTATTTGAGTTCGTCGATCTGACGGAACCGTGCGGCGGAGTCGTCACCGGATCCGACGACATAATTTCTCATGCGCTTGGCGCGCTGAGCCTGGAACTCCGCGGACGAACCGTCCACCCAGGAGAAGACGATGTCGATGTCGAACGAGATGTCCGACGCGTGGTCGGCGAACATGTTCTCGATTGTCGGCCAGGTCGCACCGAACCGTTCGACGGTGCCGAACACCACCTCGTCCGTGCGGATGATGCTGCGCGTCAACGAATTCTCCACCGGGAGCACCATCTCCGCCGACGACATCGACCACAGCTCGACCTGCACCGCGGTCGATGCGCCGTAGTGGAGACCACTGGTGGGTTCGTAGCGCGGGCGGTAGAGCCTGAGGATCCGTGCGTCGTCGTCCTCGGAGAGCGTGTCGTCGGCGACCAGCATCGGACGGCTGTTGTCGACGTCCATCGTCTTGACGTAGAACGGCTCCCGCATGCACGCGGAGACGAGGGCGGCGCGTAGTTCGGCGCGCAGGTGCCAATCCACGGCCAAGACGGGTCGCGAATCATTTCCTCGCACCAGCAGATACGCGATGCCCGCGGCGTCGAGCGCATCCCGGATGAACAACAGATCCGCGACCATCGCCTCGTGCGGTGTGGTGGTCGTGTTGCGCAGCGCGTGACGACCGTGGAACTCGACGATGTCGGAGCGATCGCGGAGGCGCGGTGTGACCATACGCTCGGTCGCGGAATCGCTGTACACACCTGTCGAATTCGGCGGTACGAGGTAGAGCTCCCGAGACGGCGGTGATGTTGTCATGGCGACCCTTCCCAGGCGACGCAGAACCCGGGGTTTCAGCCAATGCGTGTGGGTTGAAACTATACGCCACGATGCTCTCCGACCTGACGACTCCGACAACCTCCGAGTTGACAACCGCACCCGCACCGCCAGTAGGCATACCCACGTCCGATTTCACCCGTTTTAAATCCGTCGCGCTCTACGATTCGACACAACCTCCACGAGCAGCCGACGAGAATCCCTTGTGCACTCCGAGCCCATACTGCAATTCGACAACATGGCGATTGAGAGTGGCGCGGATGAGTTGAGTCGAGTGCAGACTGCAGTGGAGAAGCAGTTCTATCCGAGGAGATCAATGGACATCGCCGAGCTGATCCTGCACGACCATCACGAGTTGGAACACCAGTTCGCCTTGCTCGACGAGGCGGGCGACGATCCCGCCGTTCTGGAACCACTGTGGCGACGGCTGGCCACCCTGCTCGAAGTTCACGCCGCCGCCGAGGAGGAGATCTTCTATCCCGTCCTGCTGGACGTCGGCCGCGGCGCGGGTGGAGAGGACGGCCCGGAGGCCGAGACTCGCGACGCCATCGGCGATCACAACGAGATCCGCGACGCCATCCGCGCTGCCGACGAGCACCCGGTGGGCAGCACAGAGTGGCGCAAGTCCGTGGTCGACGCGCGGGTCGCGAACAGCGACCACATGGGCGAGGAGGAGCGCGGCGCGATCGCCGACATCCGGCAACATGCCGACTTGCAGCAGCGTCACGACCTCGCGGTGGCCTTCGCGACATTCGAAGCCACGCATCGACACGGGGTCGACCGTCCGGAGGAGGATGCCGACACCTACATCGACCAACACTCGTGATGCGATAACGGCTGGGCACGCACACTCACGAGCGAGGAAGCGCCAGCGCCAGGGCCACGGCGATGGCGGACACGACGCACAGGGTCGACAGGGTGGCGGTGATCCCCGCGTGGTCGGCGATCGCCCCGAGCGCCGGCATGAGCAGTCCGCCGGCACTCACCGCCAGCCCCAACGTCACCCCCGCCGCCGTCCCCGGACGGCTCGGCAGATAGTCCTGCCCGAGCTTCACCATGACGGCGAACGGGATGTTGATGGCGGCGCCCGCCATGAGCGCGAGGACCAGAGCCGGCACGGGTTGTTCGGCGGCGCGCAGTGCGACGAGTACCGGGATGATCAGCGCACCGCCGATCTGCACGGTGCGCACTGCGCCGAAGCGGTCGGCGATGCGTCCTCCGATGACCGTCCCGGCGATCCCGCCACCGAGGAACAGGGTCAGGGCGAGACCGCCGGTGGTGACACTGGTCCCGAGGTGGTGGATGAAGTAGAGCGCGAGGAACGTGCTGATCCCGAACGACACGGTGGACCTCACGATCTCGACCCCGGTGAGCGTCACGAACGGTCGCCAGCGATCGCGGCCCGACGACGTCGGTGCGGCCCCGCCGTTCGTCTGAACGTGACGCTGGTGTCGCAGCAACGCGGCTCCCATCACCAGCGCCGGGACGACCAAGGCAACGAGCGCCTCCACTCCGAAATGCGCCGCCACCGGTGTCACCACGAGGGGTGCCAGGAAGAACCCGACCTTGCCCCCCGTCGCGAAATAGCTCATCGCCGTCGCACTGGCGCCTGCAGACCGCCGTGCGTCACGGCCCGCGGCCGGGTGGAACGCGGCCACCCCGAGACCGGACACCAGCATCAGTGTCCAGACCACCGGATACTGCGGCACCGTCACCGCAGCACAGGCCCCCACTCCGGCGATCGTGAGGCCGACGGGCGCGACGAACGGGGTGGGTCGGCGATCGGCCAGGATCCCGAACATCGGCTGCGGCAACGCGCTTCCCAGCGCAGCTGCCATCGCCAAGGCCGCGACCGCGGTGTAGTCGTATCCCCTCGCGATGGCCAGAAACGGCAGCATGGCGGGCACCATGCCCTGATAGAAATCGTCGACCGCATGCCCTGCGATCCACCACCTCATCCGCGCCAGGGCACGAGGGGTCTTCCCCGGTTTCTCCGGTGCTCGCAGCACGTGACCGTCGTCGATGTCGGGGCTCGCCATGTCGGTTCCCTCCCAGGCTGGAGATCATCTCCTCCCGAAACTAGGGCGGACAGACATCGACGACTTCCTATACAGTGCCCGGAAATGTCGGAAACCAGCCACGACCACATGGCGACGTCGTCACAGGTGTGTGCGGCGGGGACGACGATCGAGCCCCACCTCCACCCGTGGCATCAGGTCGTCTACCCGTCCACCGGCGCAGTCGCGGTGACGACCGACGTCGGCACCTGGATCACCCCGCCCAATCGCGCCATCTGGATACCGGCCGGAGTCCTGCACCACCACCGATTCCACGGCCGCACCCGATTCCACTGTGTGGCTTTCGAGCCCGCACGGTATGCCGATCCGGCGCGAAGGCCGACCGTGCTGCTGATCGACCCGCTGACCCGCGAACTCATCAAGGCCCGATCCTCCGCGGACACCGACGACTCCCCCGGTGGCCGTCGCCTGCTCGACGTCCTGCACGACCATCTGCGGTTCGACGACCCTCAGCCCCAATGGCTTCCAACGCCCACGGACCCGCGACTGGTGGAGGCGTGCACGCTGGTCGCGGAGAACCTGTCCACTCCCCTACGCCTGAGTGCGGTGGGAGCGGCCATCGGAGTGGGCGAACGCACCCTCAGCCGGCTCTTCGCCGAGGACCTGGCGATGAGTTACCGCGAGTGGCGCACACAGCTCCGGCTCCACCACGCCGTGCGCCTGCTCGCGGACGACCACACCGTCACCGACGTCGCTCACCGGTGTGGTTGGGCCACTCCGAGCGCGTTCATCGACACCTTCCGACGGTCCCTCGGGTACACCCCGGGCACATCGTCTGCGTCGCGCGCACGGTCAGGGACGCGCACTCAGAACGGAGTCTGACGTGATGACCGTGCGCGGCGGAGTGCGCGGGCGTGGCGTATCAAGTCGACAGCGTCGGGGCCCCACATCATCCGCATGAAGTAGCGCTCGCACGGCGGCTGCTGCAGCACCCATATGAGGGGTCGCATCCAGTAGAGCGACGACCGGGCGAGCAGCTCCTGACGACGCGTCAGGTGCATCGATCGGCGGGTTTTCCCCGAGACCGAACCGAGTACCGGAAGCTTGAACAGTGAGTTCTGGAACCAGAGTTGGACGCGAACCCGATACTGCGACGGGTGCCGGTTCTTCTGCATCGACTCCTCGACCAACTCTGCGTAGTTCTGTCCGGTCGACGGGATGATCGCCATCGACGGCGTCTGCCCGAACAGGCGTGCATCGCGGTCGTACAGAGCCTGCAGTTCCGCCATCGTCGTGGGCAGATCCTCGTCTGCGGCCGGGAAGAGCTTGCAGTACTCGGCGACCTCGGCGATGAACTGGTCCCGCTTCTCGTCGGGGAGTCGACGGGGTCCGTGCCCGTCACGAAATGCCAGTGACTCGTAGACCCAGAGCATCGTGTGCATCTCGGTCAGCGCAGCCCACATCGACTCCCGCGGCGAGTTCGCACTGTACGAACCGAGCGACGGATCCCCCGCGTCGATGACGTCGCCGGCGACCTTCGCGTGGATGTTGGCCAGGTGCTTCGCCACTCGTCGGGCAGTCGCGGTGTCACCGAGCCACATGGGCGCGTGGATCCCGGAGTTCCGCTGGGCACGATCGAAGAGATCGAAGATCGTGAGCTCACCCGCGCGGGCCTTACGGGAGATGGGGTCCCAGTCACGCACCCCGGCGAAGATCGGCTTGTAGGTGAGTTGCAGGACGAACTGGGCCGCGCTCTGGAACACGATCGTCGCGGGGTGCAACAGCACCTCCCAGGCCACGGAATCAGGACCGAAGACGCCGTAGTCCCGCTCGCCGTCGGACGACTCCGAACCGGCCGGATTCGGCTCACCGAACCGTCGCCACCGCGACTCGGTACCCAGCAACCGTTCTCTGGTGACCACAGGGTCCACATGGTGGTGATGCGTCGTTGTCATCGTCACTCCTGAGCAAATACCGGGCGGGATTTCACCGCACGTTACGCTCGTCACCTGGCAGTGGGCAAGAGGCACCCTGCGCTGGGTGTGGAGGTGGGAACGTGGCCGCCGAGGTCAGACGACGGGGTCGAGGGCACAGCGCTGGGATCGATCTCGATCAGATCCTCGAGGCCGCCAAATCCCTCCCCCGCGAATCACTGTCGATGCAATCCGTGGCGAGCGTGCTCGGGGTGGATCGCAAAGCTCTCTACAACCACGTCTCCGATCGCGATTCGCTGCTCGCACTGGTGGCACTCGACGCGTTCGCGGCGCAATTCGCGGCAGGCGACATCGCCCGCACATCCACGTGGCAGGACGCCTGTACTGCGTACGCGCACTCCTTCGTCCGGGGGATCGTGGCCGCCGGAGACCTGGCCGACCACCTCTGGTTCGACGAGGCCCTGACGTCGTGGTTCCTCGAGCCCACCGAATTGCTGTTCAGCAGACTGACCGACGCAGGGTTCCACGATGAACTCAGCATCCGGGCGGTCACCATGCTGTCGACCATCTGCCTCGGACATGCACGGGACATCACTCGCGCGTCCGCCAGCGGCGACCGACCTCGGCACCGATCCTTGGTGCGAGCCCTCGCCCCGAGGGATGCCGCCAGATATCCCAACCTCGTGCGTATCTCGGAGCGGGGTGACAACACCTACGGCACCCAGCAGCTCGACTTCACCCTCCGGGTGTTCCACGACGGTGTGGCCGCAGAGCTCGACACGTGACCAGAACCAGGACGACCTGACATCGGGCGGCACCAGCGTGCTGCTGGTCGCTCATCGTGGCGCCGTGCCCCGCGCGGCACACTGAGGTCGTGAGCTCCGACAGCAGCGCCGTGACACCGTTTCGCATCGACGTCCCCCAGGACGACCTCGACGACCTCGCCGATCGGTTGCGTCGTACCCGCTGGGCGGAGCCCGAGAACGTCGACGACACCAGCCAGGGCGTGCCCGAGGACTTCCTGCGCCGACTGGTCGATCACTGGATGCACACCTACGACTGGCGCCGCGTCGAGCAACGACTGAACGACCTGCCGCAGTGTCGCGTCGATGTCCGCGGGGGCGGCGACGACTCGCTCGCGATCCACGTCATCCACGTCCGATCGGAACGTCCCGACGCCACGCCCCTGCTCATGACGCATGGCTGGCCGGGATCGGTACTGGAGTTCCTCGACGTCATCGAGCCGCTCACGGCTCCTGCCGACGATCAGCCGGCCTTCCATCTCGTACTGCCGACGCTGCCGGGGTTCGGCTTCAGCGACAAGCCGACGTCGCCGGGGTGGGGTGTCAACCGGATCGCCACAGCCTGGGCCGAGCTCATGGCGACGCTCGGTTACGACCGGTACGCGGCACAGGGCGGTGACTGGGGATCGATCGTCACCAGTGCGCTCGGTGCCGTCGACGCCGAGCACCTGACGGGGATCCACCTGAACATGCCGCTGGCGCAACCGGATCCCGACGACGACCCGACCGAGGCCGAGCGTGCGATCATCGCCCACCTGAAACAGCACCGGCGGGACAAGACCGGCTACCTCAAGGAGCAGTCCACCCGCCCTCAGACGATCGGCTACTCACTCGTCGACTCCCCCGTCGGCCTGGCGGCGTGGATCGTCGAGAAGTTCTGGGACTGGACCGATCACGACGGCGATCCGACCAACATCCTGACGTTCGACCAGATGCTCGACGCCGTGATGATGTATTGGCTCCCCGCGACCGGAGCATCGTCGGCACGTTTGTACTGGGAGGCTCCCCGCTCGTCCTGGCAGTCCGACATCGGTGTTCCCGTGGGTGTCTCGATGTTCCCGAAGGAGATCAACCGGACGTCGGAGCGCTGGGCGCGCAAGCGGTATCCCACGTTGTCGTACTGCAACGAGGTGGACCGCGGCGGCCACTTCGCCGCTCTGGAGCAACCGGCCCTCTTCGTCGACGAACTCCGCTCCTGGCAACAGACGCTGCCACCCCTCACCCCGATGGCATAGTCGGTCACATGGACCCGAACAGCGCACCGATCGACGTCGACTACCTCGTCGTGGGTGCGGGGGCGGTCGGCATGGCGTTCACCGACGTCCTCCTGTCCGAGACGACGGCGACCGTGGCGCTCGTCGACAGGTACAGCCGCCCCGGCGGGCACTGGAATCGCGCCTATCCGTTCGTTCGGCTGCACCAGCCGTCGGCGTTCTACGGCGTCAACTCCGAGGCGCTCGGCATGGGTCGACTCGACACCGAGGGCGGGAACGCCGGACTCCAGGAACTCGCCTCCGGCGCGGAGGTGGTCGACTACTTCGATCGCGTGCTGCGAGAACGACTCCTCCCCACCGGGCGCCTGCAGTACCTGCCCGAGCACGACGTCGACGGGTCGGACGCGGTGTCGGTCACGACAGGTGCCCGACGACCCATCCGCGCGAGGAAGATCGTCGACGCCGCCCACAGCGAGGTCACCGTGCCCTCGATGCGCCCACCCACGTACGACGTCGCCGACGGGATCGTGTGCGTCGCGCCGAACGAGCTGCCGTCGGTGTTCGGTGATGCCTCGGGGTACGTGGTGATCGGTGCGGGCAAGACCGGCATCGATGCATGCTTGTGGCTGCTCGACGCGGGGGTGGACCCCGACGCCATCCGGTGGATCGTGCCGCGGGACTCCTGGTTCCTCGACCGGCGCAACATCCAGCCGGTCGAGGACAACTTCGAGAGCACGGTCGGCGGTTACGCGCTGCAGCTGGAGGCGTCCGCGCTGGCGACCTCGATACCCGACCTCTTCCGTCGCCTCGAGGAGACTGGCCAGCTGCTGCGACTCGACCCCGAGGTGACGCCGACGATGTACCGCTGCGCGACGGTGACGAGGACCGAACTCGACCAGTTGCGGAGCATCAGCGGCGTCGTGCGCATGGGACGGGTCCGGTCGATCGGTGCCGACGCGATCGGACTGGACGGCGGCACCGTCAAGACCTCCGCCGGGGTGATCCACGTCGACTGCACCGCAGACGGATTCAAGCGTCGCCCACCGGAACCGGTCTTCAGCGGAGATCGGATCGTCCTCCAGAGCGTCCGCACGTGTCAGCAGGTCTTCAGCGCCGCACTGATCGCACACGTGGAGGCCACGTTCACCGACGAGGCGGAGAAGAACGCGCTGTGTGCGGTGATCCCCTCGCCGGACGCCGACATCGACTGGCTGCGCACCACGCTCGTCAACACCGAGAGCACGATCCGGTGGGGGTCCGAGCCTCGGATCGCCTCGTGGTTGGAGGGGTCCCGGCTGAACAGCGTCAAGACCGGGCTCACCGGCGCACCCACCCCGGCGCAGATCGGGACACTGCGGACCATCGTGCGCCACATGAACGGTGCCGTGGACAACTTGCGCCGCCTCCTCGACGAGGCCGGCTGACCGACCGGCACGCACCGGTCCGATGGTCACGCGCGATCAGAGACGAACGCCTCCCGACGCCTCGATGCGCTGACCGGTGATCCACGACCCCGACGCGGTGACGAGTCCGGCGATGGCGGAACCGATGTCCTCGGGCGCGGCCAGTCGCCGCAGCGCCGCGGAGTCGATCATCGTCTGCTGCAGGTCGGGATCCGAACGCAGGTGGCCACCACCGAAATCGGTGGGCACGGCGCCGGCCGCGACCACGTTCGCGGTGATCCCTCGCCCGCCGTACTCGAGCGCCTGATAGCGCGTGAGGACCTCCAACGCGCCCTTCGCCGCGGCATAGGGACCCGACCGCGGAAAGGCCATCCGGGTCAGTGCCGTCGAGACGTTGACGATGCGACCACCGTCGCGCAGAAGCGGCTCCACCGCCTGCGTGAGGAACAGCGGCCCCTTGAGGTGGACCGCGAACACGGTGTCGACCTCGTCCTCGGTGGTGTCGGCCAGGGCGCTGTACAGAGCAGTGCCCGCGTTGTTCACCAGGATGTCCAGCTGCCCGTCGGGCAGGTGGTCTCGCAGGGTGTCCCGGAAGGTGGGGAACGACGCGATGTCGGTGGTGTCGAGACGCAGGGCGGTCGCCCGCCGACCGCGTGCCTCGATCTCGTCGACCACTACGAGAGCCTCGGGCTCACCGGTGCGGAAGGTGATGACGCTGTCGACACCCGCGTCCGCGAGGGCGAGGGCGGTGGCGCGGCCGAGGCCGCGGCTCCCGCCGGTGACGAGTGCTGTCTGGGGGTTCGTGGTGTTCGTCGTGGTCATGTCCCCACCGTGCTCGGGATCCCGAACGGTCACCAGAGACCCTGTTATCGGGGGACCACCGATCTCTGCCTACGGAGTCGACGATCGGTCATCCTGACATCCATGGACAAGGAATCCTTGGCCGACTTCCTGCGGCACCGTCGCGAGGCCCTGACGCCCGAGGACGTCGGACTCGAGCGGACCGCCCGCCGCCGCACACCCGGCCTGCGCCGCGAGGAGGTCGCCCGGCTCGCCGGGATGTCGACCGACTACTACACGCGTCTCGAGCAGGGCCGCGGACCGCAGCCGTCGGCGCAGATGCTCGCCGCCGTCACCCGCGCACTGCGCTTGAGTCGCCGAGAACGCGATCACCTCCATCGGCTGGCCGGTCATCCACCACCCGCCGACGACGGGTACGACCATCACCTCTCCCCTGCTCTGCAGCGAGTACTCGACCACCTCGACACCCCGGCGATGGTGACCGACGACCTCGGCCGTGTCCTGTCACAAAATCGTTCGGCGATGGCATTGTTCGGCGACGAGTCCCGGTTCGCACCCACCGACCTCCGTCGATCGCGCTTCTATCGGTGGTTCACCGAGCCGGTCGCACAGCAGATCCACCCTTCCGACGAGTGCGCCGAATACTCGCGCGCCTACGCCTCGATCCTGCGGTTGGCCAGTGCCCGACGCCCGAAGGACCCACAGGTGCGGGCACTCGTCGCGGCATTGCAGCGCAGCTCACCGGAGTTCGTCGAACTCTGGGAGCAGCATGACGTCTCCTGGCGGCCCCGACCGCAACGCAAGACGTTCCGACATCTCTCGGTCGGCGAACTGGTCCTGGACTGCGAGGAACTGGCCGCGGACGGCGGCGCCCAGATACTGCTCCTGTACACCGCCGAACCGGGCAGCACTTCGGCGGACAAGCTGCGCCTGCTCGAGCACGCCCCCCTCGACACATCCGAGCCCGCCGTCCACCCCGACGAGGATGCGACGAGACGACCTGGCCGACGCACGTAGCGTTGGGGCATGGCCGATCAGAGCTGGACTCTCACTCCCTCCGACGACGCGACTCTCGAGATCCGCACCGGTGTCACCGGCAAGGCCGCGACCATGGGCCACCGCCTGACGATCGAGGTGTCCCGGTGGCACGCGGTCGTCGAGTGGGATGGTGGGCAGCCGACGGCGGTCGAGCTCACCGCCGATCTCGACTCGATCGACGTGGTGCACGGCGAGGGCGGCATCACGCCCCTGCTCGCCCCCGAAAAGATGGTGGCACGGTCGAACGCGCTGAAGACACTCGACGCAAAGCGGTTCCCGACCGTCACCTTCCGCTCGGACACGATCGACGCCACCGACACGGGCCGGCGGTTGACCGGCACCCTCGAGATCCACGGCGTCACTCATGACCACGTCGTCGACCTGGCGGTGACGACCGAGGACGAGCGTCACCACCTGTCCATGGAATCCGTTGTGCGACAGTCCGATTTCGGCATCAAGCCGTACTCGCAGTTGCTCGGCGCGATGAAGGTGGTCGACGAGGTGACCGTCGCCTTCAGCGCCACCCTGTCCGATCCGGTGTGACCGTCCACCGACCGCCGATCAGCTGGAGCGGCCGACCACCGGGTTCAGGTCGGACACCGCAAGGCCGCCGGGCTCGACGCCAGGGAGGAACTCACGCCACGTGCCGCTGATCAACGTCGGTGAATCGACAACCCGAGCACCGTCGGCGAAATACGTTGTCGCCAGGGCCCGCCGGGGCTGCGTGGTGAGGTTCGGGCCCGCGGTGTGGAGACACAGCGCGGAGTGGAACGACACATCGCCCACCGCGAACGGTCCGGCCTCGACGGCGACGTCACGCTCGACGAAGCGGTGCGAGACGGCCTCGTCGTACGACGTCCCGACCTTGTCGAACTCGAGGTCGGACACCTCCGACAGCACGTCGCGGCCACGCGCGAACGACAGTGGACCCATGCGACCGGGGATCGCGGACATGGGGATCCACGCGGTCACCGCCTGCGTGGTCTGCAGTGGGAAGTGCTCGGCGTCGTGGTGCCAGGGCGTCCGGCCGCAGCCGGGCTCCTTCGACAGGGCGTTGTCGTGGTACAGCCGCACGCCCGGCTCGCCGAGGAGCGTCGCGGCCAGTCCCCCGATGCGTGGCGACAGCGCGACCGCGCGCATCAGATCGTCGTGCAGCCACATCTGCTCCAGCGCCGTGAACCGGCCTGCGACGTCGTCGCCGTGCTCCGCGCGCAACAACTCCTCGAGTCGCTCGGCGAGACGTCGAACCACGGCCGGCGAGAGGACACCGGGCAGCCGGACGAACGCATCACGGGCGAAGGCGTCCACCGCAGCGGAATCGAGGTCGTAGGGCTCGGCCAACTCACGCTCGACCTGCTCGTCGCTCGCCGGTGCGGCGTCGGGCAGTCCGGGCCCGTCGACCAACTCGGTGGGGACGGCATCGTTGGCGGCCAGGGTGACGTACCAGTCCCACCAGTCCTGATCGTCGCCGGCCCAGTCCTGTTCGATGCCGCCGTCGCGATTCTCCTCGGGCAGGCGGTCGTTGGTCGTCGGATTGCTCAGAGCCACAGCAGAGCCGCCTCGTGGGAGAAGGTGTAGGAACCGGACGCGTCGCGGCAGGAGGCGAGGTAGTCGCCCAGAACGGGCGCTGCCTCCATCTGCTCCAGCGACACGGTGTCGTCGAAGGCGCAGCGCTGGAGGAAGCCCTCGGCGACAACACGATCGGACGTCCCGGTGGTGTAGGTGATCCGCTGATCGCGGACGTCGGCACCGGCACGGGTCAGGGCGTCGCGCACCTGCTCGGCGGTCGTGTACGGCGTCGCCTCGTGGACGCCCGCGCGAAACGCGTCGTAGAAGGCGAGGTAGTGCGACGTCGCCGTCGCCTGTGCGACCAGTCCGAGACCGCCCGGGGCGAGCGCGGCCACGAAACGCTTTGCCGCGGCGTCCAATTCATCCGGGGGAAGTGCGTAGAGCGCGTGCGTGGCCCAGACGACGTCGTAGTCCGAGTGCTCGGCGGGCAGATCCTGCAGCGTCATGACCAGGTCGTGTCTGGCCGCGAACGGGGCGCCCAGAGCACTGCGCGCCTCGGCGACGGAGAACTCCGACGGGTCGAGCAGGTCGTAGGCCACCTCCGGCACCGTCGAGAGATCGGTGTGACGGCGCAGCGCCGTGGGGAACTTGCCGCTTCCACAGGCCACGTCCAGCAACGACCATCCGTCGTGTGCGCGGGATCCCAGGAGGGTCGGCCAGTCGGCGGCGAGCGCCAGTTGCCGGTAGTCCTCGGTGGCCAGGGCGTAAAAGGCCTCCATCTCGGCGCGACCCGCCTCACTCCAGTGCTCGAGACTTCGTTCGGCCGTGTCTTTGCTGCTCACAGGACTCCTTTGTCGTTGTCGCCAGCATACGTGCGCGTACATATGTACAGTCGTGACGTGGTTCACTCGGCAGTGTGTTCAGCTCTGTGCCGTCCCGATCGACCGACACCGCCGTCGCGATCCTCGACGAGTTGCGTGTCGCACGCCGCGACTCCCCCGCCCTGCCCTGTCTCGACCCCGAGTCCTACGCGCGCGACCACGCCGCGTTCGAGCGACTCTCCGACCAACGCGGCCTGATCGCGGATCACCTCGCCGGACACCTGGCGAGATTGGACGACGGACCGGTGTCGGTGCTCTCGGTCGGCTGCGGCGACGGCTCGCTGGACTCGCAGCTCGCTCAGGGTCTCCTGCGAGCGGTTCCCGGGCGACCGGTGCGCTACGTCGGCATCGAGCCCTGGTCGGGGAGCGCAGCCTTGTTCGCCGCGGAGATGTCCGCATTGGAGGCGCACGAACTCAGCATCGACGTGCACGTGACCTCGTTCGCCGAGGCTGCTCTCGACGAGACGTTCGACGTCGTCGTCTTCGTCCACTCGATGTACTACGTCGCCGACGTGGCCGCGACATTGCGTTCCGCCCTGCAGCTGGTGCGTCCCGGCGGGCAACTGTGGGTGCTCAACGCCCCCCGCGCCGCACTCAACGAGTTGGTCGACGTGCTGGCGCCACCACTGGAGGACCACCCGCAGTGGTTCAGCGCTGACGTCCGGAAGGCATTCGACGACGCCGGGATCATCCTCGAGGAGTCGGTGACGCTGGACGCGTTGGTGGCCCTGCTCGCGACGAGCGACGAGGTGCTGGACTTCGCCGTCCAAGCCCGACTGACCCCGGAACTGCGGGGTCCGGTGCGCGACTACCTCCGGGCGGTCGCGGTGTCCGATGCGGACGGCGAATCGCGGATCCCGCACCCGGTCGATGTTTTCCGCGCGGTACGCCACTGAATGACGAGAGCTTACCGCGAGACGTCGGCGGTCCTTCTCGGCACGGTCCGAGGGAACGGTCGAGACGGATTCCCTAGTCGGCGCCGGGAGTGAGCAGCGAGCACGGCTTGCGGTAGGGCTCGCGGGCGCTGGTCGCCGACGACGTCGCGGACGCGGGGTAGTACTGCCGGTAGTGCTGACGCTTGATGCGCGCGATGTGCTCCTGCAGCGTGCGGTCACCCTTGGCCATCGCGCGGGCACGGATCGCGTAGATCACCACTCCATAGGCCACGACCCACACCGCGAGGGCGACGATGCCGGCCACGGTGAGTCCGGTCGCGAGACCGGCCAGACCCAATGCCAACGCCGCAGAGCCCAGCATGAACGCGGCCCAACCGACCTGACCCCAGACCGCGGCACGCCGCAGCCGCGCCCGCCGCATCCGAGCGGCGCTCAACGGCTGCTTGTGATGCAGATGTGGGCTGTGAAAACTCATCGTGACCGCCATGACGCGAACCTCCTGCACGTGTGATCTGGACCACATGTCCAACAGTCGGCGTCACCAGGTATTTCCGCGAGGGATGTGCGGAACCTGAGAATTCGTCCCGGCGGTGGTCTCAGGCGTCGGCGGCGGTCGGGAACCGCACGTCGACGAGACGTTCCGACTCGGTCCAGACGCGCCGGGCGTCGTCGACAGACCGCAGACGTGAGAACAGCTTCTGGGTGCCCGGGCCACCCCCGAGATGTCCCGGGCCCCTCGGGGCGTACATCGTGCCGCTCGTCGCGTCCGGATCGGTTGCCGCGAGCAACGCCGGCAGCGCAGCCGTCTCGGCCGTGCCGACGATCAGTCCTCGAGCCGAGAGCCACCGGATCAGACGCACCGATCGCGTGTCGTCGTCACGTCCCACCTCGGGCCGCGCCGACAGCAGACTGGTCGGCGCCACCCCCGGATGCGACAGGACGCTCGTGATCCCCCACCCCTCCTCGTCGCTGCGTCGGCCGAGCTCGACGGCGAACAGGCCCATCGCGATCTTCGACTGGCTGTAGGCGGCCATGCCGTCGTAGGAGCGTTCCCAGTTCGGGTCGGACCAGCTGATCGCACCGCGGTTCGCCGCGACGCTGATCTGCGACACCACGCGTGCCCGCCCCGATCGCAGCAGCGGGAGCAGGCCCGCCACGAGCGCGACGTGACCGAGATGGTTGGTGCCGAACTGAACCTCGAACCCGTCGGCGGTCACCTGCCGAGCAGGCGGCGTCATCAACCCCGCGTTGTTCACCAGGATGTGGATCGGGTCGCCCGCCGACCGCAGCTCCGCCGACATCTCCTGCACTGATCGCAGCGACGACAGATCCAGCTTCTGCAACGACACCCGAGCACCCGGTACCCCAGCGCGGATGTGGTCGGCCGCGGCGGTTCCCTTCTCGGTGTTGCGGACGGGCAGCACCACCTCGGCACCCGCGGCGGCCAACCTCCGCGCGATGTGGAGGCCTATCCCGTCGCTCCCCCCGGTCACGACGGCCCTCCGCCCTTTGAGGTCGGGCAGGGTGGTGTCGACGTTGCGTGGCATGTCCACTCCTTCGCTGATGTGTCCCCCCACCGTGGCCCACCCGGTCATCGACGAACCAGGACCCGACGATCCACCCTTCGCGTCGCCGCCCAGGGGTGGATCGAGAAGGCGTGGCTCACACACCGCATCGGCACGAGAATCGACCGCATGACCGTCGAGGTGCCCCGGTGATCGACCGGGCGGGACTGGCCGAGTTCCTCCGACGCCGCCGCGTCGCGCTGCAGCCCGAGGACGTCGGCCTGCTACGTGGGCCACGGCGACGCACGGACGGACTGCGTCGCGAGGAGGTGGCGGCGTTGTCCCACATGTCGACCGACTACTACGCGCGGCTCGAGCGCGGGACGGGTCCGAACCCGTCGGAGCAGATGATGGCCTCCATCGCCCAGGGGCTGCATCTGTCGGTGGCCGAGCGCGACCACCTGTTCCGACTGGCCGGTCACCGACCGCCGTCGACGGGCGCATCCGGCGACCACATCGGACCCGGGTTACTACGGATCCTCGACCGGCTCGGCGACACCCCGGCCGAGATCGTCACCGAACTCGGCGAGACGTTGCGTCAGAGCCCGCTGGGGGTCGCGCTCACCGGCGATCTCACGCGCTTCACCGGGCCGTCCCGCAGCCTCGGCTACCGCTGGTTCACCGACCCCGCGACACGTGCGCTGTACGCCCCGGAGGACCACGACTTCCTCTCGCGCATGTTCGCCTCAGGGCTCCGCGAGAACATCACGCTGCGCGGCCGACCCTCGCGGGGCGCCGAACTCGCCGACCTGCTGATGGACCGGAGCGCGCAGTTCCGCGCCGTCTGGGAGCGCCACGAGGTCGGGATCCGACCGCAGGACGTCAAACACCTCGTCCATCCGCAGCTCGGACCACTCGAACTGTCTTGTCAGACCCTCGTCGACCCCGCCCAGTCCCACTATCTGCTGGTGTACACCGCGACACCGGGTTCACGCTCCCACGAGATGCTGCAACTGCTCTCGGCGCTCGCACCGTCGGGGTGAGCGCCCAGATCGCGGCCACCGCCAGCACGAGACCGGTGGACGCGATCGCCATCGACGCCGACATCAGCGCCGAACCCGACGACCCCGACGGCATCACCATCCCGTGTCCGGCGTGGCCTCCGGGCGAACCCGCCGTCGCGAGGTGAGCGCTCAGCATCACAGCCTCGGTCACCGCCGTCGTCACCCACCCGGCCAGGCCCGGGGACCTCAGCAGCCCTACCCCGCACCACACGCAGCCGACGGCGGGGACGAGCAGAGCGACGTGGACCGGATCGGGTGCGGTCGTCACCATGGCGACGTGGATCACCGCCGCGGCGACCGCCAGCACCGCTGCGACTCCCCCACCGATCCGGTGCAGACCGCGTACGGCCCGCACCGGGTCGGGGTCACGAGCAACCGTGGTCACAGTGCGCAGCGGTCGACGGCGGGACGTTCATCACAGGGTTGGCGTCGAAGAAGTTGTAGGGCCTCAAGGTGAACCCGGCGTAGTCGGTCGGCATCACCGGCCAGTCCTCGGCCCGCGGGAAGTGCGTGAGTCCGAAGGTGTGCCACACGACGAGGTCCTCTCCGTCGAGCGATCGGTCAGCGGCCTGGTAGCCCACCACCCCCTGAGATCCGTCGCTCTGGTTGACGAAATCGCCCGCGGCATAGCGTTGGTGGACGTCATACCGCGTCACCCACACCTGGTTCGTGGTGAACGGCGCCCTCTTGGCGATCGAGGACGACGGGTCGGCGAGCAGGGTGGGCGATTGCTGGGCGTGCAACGCGTAACTCGTCGGCGCACCCATCCGATTGGTCTTGTCGCTGCTCGCGATGTGCCAGGTGCGCCCGACCTCGGCGTTGGCGCGGCGTACCCCGTCACGTTCGGAACCGATCCTGGTGGCGCTCATGGTGAACGCATTGCCCCACGGGTTGCCGTCGCCGACCGGGACCGTCACCGCGTCGATCTCGTCCACGGCGTTGGCGACCCCGTCGACGGTCATGTCGAGGCGGGCGTTGAACAGATGCTGGTGGTAGGGCAGCCCCAGCCCGGGCGCGACGTGACTCTGGTAGTCCGACCCTTCGGGCGGGTACGCGGCCGTGAAGGCCACGCCGGTCAGCTTGGCCTCGAGTTCGATGGTGCCGTCGAGGTAGAGGTACCAGTAGAAGCCGTAGTCGTAGTTGCCGACGGTCGTGAAGAAGCTGATGACCAGGCGACGCTGGCGACGCACCTCACTCGATCCGGTGAAGATGTCCGTGTGCTTCCACAGCGTGCCGTAGTCCTCCTCGTGCATGCAGATCGCGTTCTCGATGACCCGCGGGCTGCCCTGCTCGTCGGCCAGCACCGCGTCGAAGTAGTGGATCTCGCCGAGACAGTCGCAGCCGAGCGTCAGGGAGTTCGTGTAGCGACCGTAGACGTACTCACCGGTGTCGAAATAGTTCTGCCAGAACCGGTTCGGTGACGGATCCCCGTAGGGCACCACCATCTCGTTGATCGACCCGCGGTACATCACCGGCCGGTCGAGATAACTCAGCTGCCGCAGGACGAGGCCTTCGCGGGCGTCGAAGGAGATGTCGAGCTTCCAGTTCGCCCATTCGATGTGCTCGCCGTCGACGGTGAAGCTGGGGCCCTCGGGTTGGGTGATCTCGATGGGCTTGAGCCCCTCCAGCGGCGGGCCGGCGACCGCGGGGTCGTCGAAGTTGCCGGACTCGCGTGGGACGTCGTAGACGCGGTAGTCGATGAGGTCGACCAACTCGCGTCCGATGATGTCGACGTAGGCGCACAGACCGTCCACAGGGTGCGCCCACGGATGGTCCTTCGGATGATCCATGACGAACGCGAACGAGCGGACCATCCGGCGGCCCTCCTCGCCGGGCAGATCGTAGGTGCCTGCGGACAGCGGGACGGCGACGGTCGTCGCCGGGTCGATGCCGCGGGACTCGAGAGCGGCGATCCACCGTGGCTCGGTGGACAGGAACTCCCCGACGATCTCGAACTCCTCGTCGAGGATCGGGACCTGTCCGACCGCGGCGTCGATCGTCCGCGAAGTGACGGTCCCGGCGTCGAGGTCGACGAGGGCGTCGCGGGTGTCGCCGCTGGTTGTGTCGAGCAGCAACGCCCGTGCGGTGCGGGCCGGGGCCGGTGCCTGTCCGGCCTGGAAGGCGAGCACATCGGTCTTGTCGGGCTCGTCGAGGCCGAGGTAGACGAACCTGGTCGTCGGTGTCAGTGCGCCCGCCTCACCGAGAAGCTCTCGGGTGCGGCTGATCTCGGGGGCGGTCAGACTGCCGAGCACACGGGTCGCGGTCGTGGGCGGGGTGTCGAATGTCGTCATGGGATGTCTTCCGTTCGGGCTCGGGGGTCAGAGCGAGATCGAGTCGGTGAGGGTGTCGTAGGCGGCGGGGTTGCGTCGGGCGATGATGCGGGCCTGGACGACGCCGATCACGACGGCGAGCACCACCAGGGCGATGAACATGTCGGCGAGAGTGGAGGATCCGCCGATGAGGGTCGCGAAGTTGGTCACCACGATCACGAGGATCGCGATCAGTCCGATCAGTCCGAGCACAGGGGAGATCAGCGACTGCCACGCGCCGACGGTGGACGGATTGCGTCGGAAGTAGACGATGACGGCGAGGCAGGTCAGGGCCATCAGGACGACGATGCCGAGCGTCGCGATCCCGGAGAACCAGGCGAACACCTGCAGTTCGGGGTCGAGTCGGCAGGCCGCGAACACGGCGACCAGCACGGCGGCGGTGACGGTCTGCACCATCGACGACACATGGGGCGAGCGGTGTCGCGCGTGGACCGCGGCGAAGCGCTTCGGCATCGCGGTCGCCGACGCCATCGAGTGCTGGTAGCGGGTGATCACGTTGTGGAAGCTCAGGATGCAGGCGAACAGGCTCGTCAGCAGCAGCACGTGGACCGTGACGTCGGCCCACTCGCCGAGGTAGTTCCGGGCGGTGGCCATGATCATCCCCGCGGGGTCGGCGGCGGCCGCGGGGACCACCTTGTCGACACCCCACGCCTCGACGAGCGACCACGACGACAGCGTGTAGAAGACGCCGATGATCGCGACCGCGGCGTAGGTGGCGCGCGGGATGGTGCGGTCGGGGTCGCGCGCCTCGTTACGGAAGATCGCGGTGGCCTCGAAGCCGATGAAGCCGGCGACCGCGAACATCAGCCCGATACCCGGTGAGCCGGACAGGAACTGGTTGGGCGTGAACGACTCCGCGCCCAGGCCCGAGTCACCGCCCTTGACGACCACCGCGATGTCGAGCATCAGGACGATCCCGACCTCCGCGGCGAGCAGGAACCCGAGCACCTTGCTGCTCAGCTCGATGTCCCGGTACCCCAGCCAGCCGGTGACCGCGACGACCGCAAGGCTCCACACCCACCACGGGATCGACGGCCCGCCGAGATCGATGATCGAACTCTGCAGTGCCCCGCCGAGGTAGCCGTAGACCGCGGCCTGGATCAGCGTGTAGGTGAGCAGCGCGAGGTGTGCGGTGCCCAGACCCATCGGACGGCCGAGGCCGTAGCCGACGTAGGTGAAGAAGGCGCCGGGCTTCGGGACGAAGCGCGACATGGTGCTCAGCCCGACCGAGAAGAGGAGCAGCACGATCGCCGACACCAGGAACATCATCGGGACGCCTGCGCCGTTCCCGAGCAGGATCGCGATCGGGACCGCCCCGCCGACCACCGTGAGCGGAGCGGCCGCGGCGACGACCATGAAGACGATGGAGCCCACGCCGAGCGAACCGTGCAGCCGGCCGGAATGCGAGGCCGCGGGCGTGGACGCCCCGGCGGGGACTGGAGCGCCGACGGGCGCGTACTCGGTGGCCATGGTTGGTGCTCCCGGATCTCGATGGTCGCGGCGGATGCGACCCGTGTGCCGACCACTGTGGGAGGGACAGGAGGCGGTGCAGTTGCCCCCGGGTAACACGTTCGCGCAGGGCGCGGGACACCGTCCGCCCGGTCGTCCCACCGCGCGACACGACGTCCACATGGGCGGGTAACACCGCCGAAACCGCGTGTCTCTAGCGTGCGGCGCCATGGCGATCGTCCCGTCCCCGCAGCAACCCGAGGTGATGCCGCGGGGTGCGCGGAGTCGACTCGCCGGTCTGGATCGACGATCTCTCGGGCGTGCCGACGTCGCGGCGCAGTCCGTGGCGGTGATGGCGCCCTGCGCCGCCGGGGCCACGGTGCCGCTTCTCATCGCGGAATCCGGTGCGGCCCTCGTCGGCAGCATCGTCGTGGCCGTCCTGCTCGCCGGGCTCGTCTCCCGCGTGCTGACAGAGTTCGCTTCCCGACTGACCGCGCCCGGCGCGCTCTACACCTACGCGGCCAAGGGCCTCGGTGCGACAGCGGGGTTCGCGACCGCGGCCGCGATGATCCTCGGCTACGGCGCTCTCGCCATGTTCACCCTCACCGAGTCGGCCGCATACCTGCTGAGGGTGGTCGGTGTCGACCGCCCGTCCGCCGCGATCGTCGTCACGACCATCGTCCTCGTCGGCGCGGGCAGCACCGTCGTCCTGCTCCGCGGCATACGCGCCTCGGCGCGGGTCGGTCTCGTGGTCGAACTCGCAGCGGTGGCGATCCTGCTGGTCGTGGCGATCGTCGTGATGGCGGCCGTGCCCGGCGGTGTCGACCTCACTCAACTCACCGCCACACCGACCGGCCTCGGCGACTTCGCCACCGGTGTGGCGCTGGCGACCTGCGCGCTGATCGGGTTCGAGAGTGCCGCATCGCTGTCGGTGGAGGCGCGCGCTCCGTTGCGGTCCGTTCCGTCGGCGATACGGGGGTCGTTGGTCTTCGGTGCCGTCGTGGTACTCGTCGTCGCGGTGGCCCAGGACGTGGGGCGGGCATCGGCATCCTCGTCCGTCGGTGACGGGAACATCGACGTACTGCTCGGACGGGTCGGCGGCGCGTGGTTCGCACCGGTGGTGGATGTCGGGATCGTGGCGTCGTTCCTGGCGTGCACTCTGGCAAGCGTGACCGCGCTCGCCCGGCTGTTGCTGTCACTCTCGCGCGAGGGACTGCTCCCACCAGGGATCGGCAGCACCCACGTGCGGTTCAAGACCCCGGTCGTGGCGATCGCCTCCGCGATGGCCGTCATCGTCGCGGTACCGGCGATCGCCACCGTCTGCGGCGCCGGGCTGCGGTCGATGACCGGATCACTCGCTGCCGCCCCCGTCATCGGTTTCATCGCGTCCTACGTGATCGTCAGCGTGGCTGCACCGGTCTTCCTGTACCGGCTGGGCGAACTGCGCGTCCGGACTGTCACGGTGGCGGCGGCCGCCGCTGTCTCGTTCGGCGTCGTGGGGATCGTGTTCGTCGCGGCCATCATGGGCACCGACTGGGGGCTGGGAGCGATCGGCGCTCTCCTCTGGTTCCTCGCGGCGGCGGTGACATATGTCGTCGTGCGCACGCGACATCCGGACCGCCTGAGGGGGATCGGGTTGCACGACACACCGACCCGCGCCGATCTGTGGAGCGGTCACGCCGACCGCACAATGCGTTGAGCGGGCTGGGCGGCGACGGGGCATCACGGTCGGTCATTTCTGCACTCGAGCTGATCGAGGAGGTCGCGGCGAGCGGTCCGGGGATCACTGCGAACGAGCTCGCGCGCACCCTCGGACTCCCCCGCTCCACCACCTACCGCCTCGTCAACCTGTTGGCGCAGGAGGAGTACCTGGTGCGCACACCGGATCTCGGCGGGTTCGCCCTGGGCAGGAAAGTGGATCGGTTGATCGGGACCGCCGCGGCGGCGACGGTGCCGGACCGCGTGCGAGCGGTACTCGACGAGGCCAGGTCGAGTATGCGCTTCGGGCTGCACCTGTTCGGCTTCGTCCGCGTCGGCACCGCCCGCGCCCGCATCACACCTCTCGACATCGATCCCGACTACCCCCTGTCCGACGCCTCGCGGATCCTGCGCGACCACCGCGTCTCCGCCGTCGGACGACTGCTCCTCGCCCACGACTCGACCCACCGGTCGCAGCCCATCGATTCGACGACACAGGTCGGTTCGCTGGTGCCGGGGTTCGGGTGCATCGCGGTCCCGGTCGTCTCCGCCGACGGCACCCTCCGCGGGGCACTCGCCGCCGCAGCACCCGAACACCGCGTGCGGTCGCCCGGCGCGATCCTCGCCGCCCTGGAACCCACCCGCGCAGCGCTCGGCGGCCTCGTCGAGTCACTCGCCTGAGCACCGACGACCACGCCGCCGACACACCACACGGTTGAACATTCACGGGTGGGGTATCCCCCACCTGATGACCGTGGAGAGAGCCCGCGACGAGGGCACGACCGACCCCGACGACGAGCACACCCCTCTCCGGCGGGCGATCACCGGGAAGCTGCTCTTCGTCTTCATCCTCGGCGACGTCCTCGGCGCGGGGATCTACGCGCTTGTCGGCCAGATCGCCGGCAAGGTCGGTGGCGCCGTGTGGGTGCCGTTGCTCCTCGCCCTGGTGATGGCGCTGCTGACGGCGACGTCGGACGCCGAGCTGGTCACCAAGTATCCGCGGGCGGGCGGCGCGGCGGTGTTCGCGCGGCGGGCCTACCGGTCACCGCTCGTTTCCTTCCTCGTCGGCTTCTGCATGCTCGCCGCCGGGGTCACCAGCGCCGCCGGCCTCGCCGTGGCCTTCGCCGGGGACTACCTGACCGCGCTCGTCGACGTCCCCGCGCCGGCTGCGACCCTCGTGTTCCTCGCCGTCGTGGCAGCGCTCAACGCTCGGGGCATCCAGGAATCGTTGCGCGCCAACGTCGTGATGACCGTGATCGAGGTGTCCGGGCTCATCCTCGTCGTTGTCCTCGCAGGTGTCGTGCTCGGGCGCGGTGACGGCGACCCCGGCCGGGTGCTCGAGTTCGACTCCGCGTCCACACCTGCGGTGGCGGTCCTCGGTGCGGCCCTGCTGGCGTACTACTCCTTCGTCGGTTTCGAGACGTCGGCGAACGTCGCCGAGGAGCTGCGCGACGTGCGTCGCGTGTACCCCCGCGCGCTGTTCGGTGCGCTCATGGCCGCAGGTGTGATCTATGTGCTGGTCGGTGTCGCGATCTCCGTCGTCGCCCCGGCAGATCGTCTCGCGGCGTCGACGGGGCCGCTGCTGGACGTGGTGGCGATCGCGGACGTCGGGGTGCCGGCACGCCTGTTCTCGGTGATCGCTCTGGTGGCTGTGGCCAACGGCGCCCTGCTCACCATGATCATGGCGTCGCGACTGACCTTCGGGATGGCCCGCGAGGGACTGCTCCCCGGGGCGCTGACCCGCGTTCTCCCACAGCGGAAGACACCGTGGACCGCCATCCTGGCGACCACAGCCGTCGCGATGGTCCTCTCGGCCACAGGATCGGTCGCCGCACTCGCCGAGACGGTCGTATTGCTGCTGTTGGTCGGGTTCGTGAGCACCAACCTCGCGGTGTTGGTGCTGCGGCGCGACCGGGAGCACCAGGGCGATCACTTCCGTGCCCCGACTGTCGTGCCTGTCCTCGCTCTCGGGACCTGCGTGGCACTGATGACCCAGCAGAGCGCATCGACCTGGGCGCGCGCCGGAGTCCTGGTGCTGGTCGGAGTGGGTCTGTACGTCGCGACACGGATCGGCGGCCGCACGAGAAGCGGTCAGACGGAGGCGAGCTGAGGCCGTTTCGCTGTCCTGCGGTCGCCCGACGAGCGCCCTCGAACCCGCCGGAGCAGCCACGGCAGCAGGAACGTGACCGTCCACCGCGTGTCGGCGGCGACGCGTTCGCGCAGCGACGACCGCGGCATCGGAGGCAACGGGACGACCCAGGCGTCGTCGCTGTCCGGGACGCCGAGCACGTCGGCCGCCGCGTCGGCGAGGCGCCGGTGCCCTGTGCTGTTCAGGTGCAACCGATCCCGGCTCCACAGCCGTGGGTCCGAGGCCACGTCGTGCAGCGCGAGATCGATGACGGCGACGTCGGATCGTGCCGCGACGCGCCGGATCTCGTGGTTCAGGGCGGTGATCCGCCGGCCGATGGCCGCGCCCCCGGGGACGGGGTGCGCGAGGCGGGGAAAGGTCATGGTCACGACGACGCAGTCGATCGCCCGCAGCGCCACGAACATCGCGTCGAGCTCGTCGGCGACGGCGCGTGCGTCGAACCCGGTCCGAAGGACGTCGTTCACACCCGCCGACACGGCGGCGACCGTCGGTCGCAGTGCCAGTGCCGCAGGCAGCTGCTCGGACCGGACCTCCGCGGCTCGTCGCCCCCGCACGGCGAGGTTCGCGTACACGGCGCCCGGCTGCGATCGGGCCATCTGTTCGGCCAGTCGATCTGCCCACCCGCGGTAGCCGGTCCGCTCGTCACCGTCGGCCAGGCCCTCGGTCTGACTGTCGCCGAGGGCGACGAAGCGCGACCACCGACCGCCGTCGTACGTCATGCTCGACCACTCTGCTGGACCGGCTTGTCATATTCAACTTGTTGACCATTGGCTCGTCGGACCGTAGCGTCGGCAAGCATGTCGCTCCGCAGCGCCATCCTGGCGTCACTCGTCGACGGCGAGATGTCCGGATACGAGCTGTCCAAGGCCTTCGACGCCACGGTGGCGAACTTCTGGACCGCCACGTCGCAGCAGGTCTACCGGGAGCTCGACCGTATGGCCGACGACGGCGTCGTCGTCGCGAGGCTCGTCCCGCAGGAGGGACGACCCGACAAGCGACTGTTCCGCCTCACCGACACCGGCCGGGACGCCCTGCGCGCGGTGTCCGCCCACACCCCCAGGCTCCCGGCCATCCGTGACGAACACCTGGTTGCCGTCCACGCCCTGGAGGCCGGGGACACCGGCGCGGTGGCCGACGCCGTGCGCACGCGGATGCAACTGGCCCGCGACAAGCTCGCACGCTACGACCGCATGGCGCATCGCCTGCTCGACGGACGCACGGAGACCGACTTCCTCGCCACCGCCGAGCGCGTCGGCCCGTACCTGACCCTGATGCGAGGGCGCATGTTCGAGGAGGAGTCGCTGCGATGGGGGGCACGCGTCCTCGAGGTGCTCGACGCGCGTGGTCTCGCCGGCCGCACGTCACAGAACGACGCGTACCGATAGGTGCGGAGTTGACCACATCCGATCCCGACCCGAAGGACCAGACATGCAGCAGTTCCGTAAGGCAGTGGAGGCCGATGACCACGACGCGATCGCCGCGCTCCTCGCAGAGGACGTGGTGTTCACCTCACCGGTGGCCTTCGCGCCCTACCGTGGCAAGCCCGTCACCGCCGCGATCCTGCGTGCGGTGACACGGGTGTTCCAGGACTTCCGGTACGTCAGGACCGTCGACGACGTCGGTGGGCGCGACCACGTCCTGTTCTTCACCGCCACGATCGACGACCTCACGGTGCACGGGTGCGACGTCCTCCACCTCGACGACGACGGACTCATCGACGACTTCACCGTGATGGTGCGGCCGCTGCGAGCCGCGCAGGCGCTATCGGCGAGGATGGCCGTCGAGTTCGCGGCGGAGATGGGCACGTCCGCACCCGACGCGTGACCTACGCTGCGGTGATGGCCATCTCCGCGGACGACGTCGACCACGTGCGTCGCTGCGTCGAGCTGGCCCGCGAGGCCGCCGACGCCGGGGACGAGCCGTTCGGGTCGGTCCTCGTCGACGCCTCCGGCACCCGTCTGTTCGAGGACCGCAACCGCGTGGGCGGCGGCGACGCCACTCGGCACCCCGAACTCGCGATCGCCCTGTGGGCCGTGGAGAACCTCGCCGCCGAGGATCGGGCCGAGACGACGACCTACACCTCCGGGGAGCACTGCCCCATGTGCGCGGCCGCGCACGCGTGGGTGGGGCTGGGCCGGATCGTGTACGCGGTGTCGGCGACGCAGCTCACCACATGGATGCACGAGTGGGGCGCTCCGGTGTCGCCGGTCGCCCCGCTGCCGATCACGACGGTCGCGCCCGGCGTCGTGGTCGACGGCCCCGTCGACGAGGTCGTCGAGACGATGAAGGCACTGCACCGCGTAGGGCTGAGATGAGCGTGGCGCGGTGAGAACCGTTCCCGTCGAGAGTGTTCGGAGATCCGATGGATGACATGACCGGTATCGACCCGTCCCGGCCGCCCAGCGGTGACGGCTGCCTGGACTGCGAGGCGGCGCAGGGCTGATGGTTCCATCTGCGGCGCTGCGCACAGTGTGGACACATCGGGTGCTGCGACGACTCACTCGGTGGACACGCCACCGCCCACGCGCGCCAGTCGGGACATCCGGTGGTGCAGAGCTTCGAACCCGGCGAGGACTGGTTCTACGACTACGGGTCCGGCGGGATGGTCACCGGGCCCGAACTGGCCCCGCCGCACTCGCATCCGGCCGATCAGACCGCACCCGGGCCCCGCGACCGTGTCCCGCACGACTGGCAGGAGATTCTGATCCGACACCGCGGAAACGGTTGACGCCACCCGCGTCGGTCGTACCGTCAGTCGGATGACCACGTCGCCCGACGCCCGTTCGACGATCACCGTCTCCTCCCCCGCCGACGTCATCGGGTTGGTGAACTCGAGCCGTCTGACCCCTCGGCGCCCGCGCCTCATGCTGGCCGTGGCGCTGGGCAGCATCTTCGTCGACGGCTGGGACCTCGGCAGCTTCGGCCTGGGCGCCCAACAGATCCGGCAGGACTTCGACCTCGGCAGCGGCAACTGGGGGCTCGACAGCCTTCCCTTCGTCAGCGCCTCGGTGCTGGTCGGTGCCCTCGTCGGAGGACTGGTCGGTGGCTGGCTCACCGACCGCGTGGGCCGGTACCGGATGATGATCCTCGACCTCGTCCTCCTCGTGTTCGCCGCGGCCGCAGCAGGTCTGGCCCCGAACGTCGAGAGCTTCGTGGCGTTCCGCTTCCTCATGGGGCTCGGGGTGGGGCTCGACGTCCCGGTCGCGCTCGCGTTCATCGCCGAGGTGAGCGCACTCGCGACGAAGGGCCGCAACGTCAACTTGGCGCAGGTGATGTCGACCGGTGCGTCGGCGGTCGTGTTCGCTGTCGCGCTAGGGATCCACGCGCTCGGGGTCGACCAGGGTCTGTGGCGGTGGGCGATCGGGTTGGGGGCCGTACCGGCGCTGATCGTGTTGGCGCTGCGCTACTTCGCGTCGGTGGAGAGCCCGATGTGGGTGGCGCGCCACGGATCGGTGAGCGAGTCCGTGGAGATCCTGCGCTCGACCTACGTGCTCGACGACGTGCACCTCGTGGTCACCGACGACGCCGAGCGCGCCCCGAGGCCGCGGCCCACCCGGCCCGGCGACGTGGTCGCGCTCTTCCGGTCGCCCTATGGTCGACGCACGCTGCTCGTCAGCGTCCTCGTCGTGATGCAGGCGGTCGAGTTCTACGCCATCTCCCTCTACACACCGACGATCCTCACCGAGCTGTTCGGCGCGAACCACCTGGCGGCCGTCCTCGCGGTGTCCGCCGCGGTGAACGTCGTCGGCGCGATCGGCGCCTACGCCTGCACCCGGGTCGTCCAGCGCACCGGCATCCGGACCATCGCGATGGTGGGCTTCGTCGGCACGGCAACCGCTCTGGCGTTGATAGCCGGGCTGTACGGCATCCTGGCGTCGGGCGCAGCCGCCGTGTTCATCGCCGCGTTCTACTTCCTCCACAACCTCGGCCCGGGCTACGCGGGGACGGCGATGGGGACCCTGTCGTATCCGACCGACGTCCGCGGCACGGCGGGCGGGTACACCCAGGCGGTCACCCGCGTCGGCGGCATCGTCGGCGCCTATGCCTTTCCCGTCCTCACGGCCGCGCACGGTCAGCGGTTCACCATCGGGGCCATCGTCGTCGCCCCGATCGTGGCCCTCGTCGCCCTCGTCGCGATCCGGTGGGATCCCATCGGACAGGACGTCGACGCCGACGCCACCGGCGTCCACGCCGCCGCCGGCACGTAGCGTCGGGCGGGTGTCCGCCGTCGAAGCCGTCGTCATCCTGCTCGCGGGCGTCGGCGCCGGCGCGATCAACGCCGTCGTCGGGTCCGGCACCCTCGTCACGTTCCCCACCCTGGTCGCCTTCGGGTATCCGCCGCAGGTGGCCACCATGTCGAACGCGATCGGGCTGGTCGCCGGGAGCGCCTCGGGCACATGGGGCTATCGCCGTGAATTACGGGGCCAGGGGCGTCGACTGCTGCGGCAGGCGCCCGCGTCGTTCCTCGGGGCGCTGATCGGCGCATGGTTGCTGCTCCACCTGCCGCCGTCGGTGTTCGAGGCGATCGTCCCGGTGCTGCTGATCGTGGCGTTGGTGCTGCTGGTGGCGCAGCCCCGCATCCAGACCTGGGTGCGGTCGCGGTCGGACGTCGCCGGTCGGGCCGCCGCAGGGATCACACGGACCCGGATGGCGGTGCTCACCCTCGCGACGTTCGCCGTCGGGGTCTACGGCGGCTACTTCACTGCGGCACAGGGGATCCTGCTGATGGCCGCGATGGGTGTCATCCTGCCCGAGTCGATGCAGCGGATGAACGCCGCCAAGAACCTGCTCTCGCTCATCGTCAACGTGGTCGCCGCTGTCGCGTTCACCGTCGTCGCCTACGACCGGATCAGTTGGTCCGCGGCGGGTCTCATCGCCGCGGGCTCCGTGGTGGGTGGATTCCTCGGCGCACGGTACGGCCGACGGCTGTCACCGGCGGCCCTGCGGGCCGTGATCGTCGTCGTCGGGATCGTCGGCCTCTGGCGGCTGCTCGCCTGAGCTACCGGGCGCCCGGTGTCGACTCGACGGCGTCACCCCACCGCTGCGAGATGACCGACCACGGGTCGGTGACCCGCGCCGACTTGTCGTAGAGCGACATCCGGCCCAGATACCACCGGACCGCCGGCGCCAACGGCCGCATGACGTGTCTCCTCCACCCGGCTGCGGAACGGATCTCGTCGTACATCTGCGGCAGGGAACGACGCTGGAAGTCCAGCACCTCCTGCGACCGCGTGGTGTCGACCCAGTCGGTCGCGAACCAGCTGAGATCCTGATCAGGGTCTCCCGGCAATCCTGCCGGAACGGCGCCCGGCAACCCCATGGCCGCGGAGGTGTCCCTGCTGAGCCGCGCCTGCTCCTGCCGATGTGACTCGTCCCCGCCGATCAGGAACACCTCACCGGTCGCGGGCGTCGTCGTGGCGGCGGCGAATGCACGGGCGACGTCTCGGACGTCCACCGTCTGGATGCGGCCGTCGCGTGGGAGGACACTCGCGAAGGACAGGAGTTCTTTGTCGAGTGACGTCGCCGCCTCGACGGTCAACACACCCCCGAGCCGCAGGATCACCCAGTCCAGGCCGGAGTCGCGCACGATCTGCTCGGCCTCCACCTTGTGCTGCCCATACATGTCGTAGGGCGCGACCGGCGTGTCACTGGTGAGAACACCGCTGTGCTTGACCGGGTTTCGCGGACCGTAGACGGCGACACTCGACGCCAGGACGATCCGCGGCGGTCGGGGGCGGGTGGCCGCTGCGCGGCTGAGGCCTGCCGTCGCGTCGACGTTCACCGTCCGCGCCAGGCCGGGCCTGCCGTAGCAGAACGGTGGGATGACCGCCGCGAGGTGGACGATCGCCGATGGCTCGACCTTCTCGAGCACGGCCTCGACGTCGGAGTGATCGGTCAGGTCCGCCCAGTGGACGCTGACGCCGTCGCTTCCCTCCCACCGGGCCGCCTTACGGCGGTTGTCCGGGGTGTCGAGGTCGGTGGCGACCACGGTCCGTCCCTCACCGGCGAGGTGGTCGACGACAGCGGTTCCGACAAGTCCTGTTGCGCCGGTGACGAGTACGACCTCGGTCATCGTGTGGCCCCCTCCTTCTCCTTCTCCTGTTTCTCGCGGGCGAGCCGTTCCTCGTGTTTGCGCACGAGTTCACGGAACCCGATCTTGGGGTACTCCGGCTTGGGTTGGACGCCCCACCTGTCCTGCGCCGTCGTCTGGTGGGCGGCCTCAGGGGCACCACCGAAGGGCGGGCCGTTGAGTGGGTAGGGGTTGCGACACGTCAGTGAGTCGTCGGAGTAGCGGACCTTGTAGAGCTCACTGCAGATGTCGGTCAGCGACAGTTGCGGCCACCCGTAGTAGACCGCCAGCGCCGGGACGGTGAGCGAACCCTCGATCACCAGACCGAACAGCACGATGAACAGACCCCGCTTGAGGTAGCGGTGCATCCGGGCGAACGCCGGGGTCGTGCCCTCGGGCAGCACCTCCTTCGCCGGCGTGTCCGTCGTCGCATCCTTGTCGCTCATCCGATCCCACTCTCCACGTTCGTCGTTCGCGTCGTCATCAGTCCGTGAATATCTCTTTGTTCACCGTGTGGAGATACGGGATCGCGAGGAACGGCGTGATGTAGAAGACGTTGTAGGCCCACCACCCGATGACCGGGAGCGTGGTCCCGGCGAATCGGACGTCGGCGTAGATCGTCATGTTGATGACGTATCCCACCCAGGCGATGACCCCGAACCAGCAGGTCATGATGATCCACTGGTGCCCCCATCGCTTCATCTGCAGGAAGCCGATGGCGGCCGCGATGCGCATCGGGAAGATGACGAAGACGCTGACGATCACCCAGGCCTTCTCACCGGGTGCGCCCGACCCGCCGATCCACAGCTCGTTGTAGTGCCAGTTGTAGCCGCCGTCCATGAAGTTGCCCCAGGCGGTGAAGATCGTCCGGGTGATCAACGCGTGGTTGGCGAACAGGTCGAGCCCCCACCCGATGGTGTTGATGGCGGCGTCGAGGATGACGACATAGCCGATGAGCGTGACCATCAGCGGGCGCACCGACAGCCCGTCGCGCTCGGCCCGTCTGATCAGCAGCAGGCCGCGCACGAAGGCGACGAGGCCGATCGGTCCCAGGACGAGGGTGCCCATGAGCAGGGTGCCGACGATGAGCCATCGATCGGACCTCCGCTGCGCCTCCCGCGACCTCTCATGGTGTTCGTCGAAGGCCACCGCCGGTCCGAGTCCACCGTCGGTCGTGTTCTTGGTACGTGATCCGAAAACCATTGCGGCGTCACCAGTCCCTGGTGAACAGCATGCTCAACTGCAGAGCGAACATGCCGATCATGAAGCCATAGATCATGATCTGGAAGACAATGAGAGCGCGCTTGCGCTGCTTGTCTCTCTCGTTCATCGATGCGTCCTTCGTCGGGGTGAGCGCTGGCGGGCCGTCATGGGAATACGGCCGAGGCGACGGCGCGGAGACCGTCGGAGATCGCACCGTCGGAACTGAGGGGGGCGAGCACGCAGCTCTCGACCGCGGTGAACTCGTCGACCCCCGCCGCGGTGAGCCGGGCCGCGGCGACCAGGACTCGTGTCGACGGAGGTTCGAGGTGAAAAGCCTTGTCCGCTCCGCGTATCGCCGTCGCGCAGGAGACCAGACGCTCGGCGACCCCGGCGGCGACACCGGCCTCGGCGATGATGACGTCGCGTTCCCGGTCGGGCGGCAGGTAGGTCAGCGGCACCGTGACGAACCGCTGGCGGAAGGACGGTTTGAGGTCCTTCAAGGTGCTGCGGTACGCGGGGTTGTAGGAGCTGATCAGCATGAACGAGTCCGGGGCCGTGACCACCTCGTCCGACCGGTCGAGGTAGAGGGTCCGCCGATGGTCGGTCAGCGCGTGCAGCACGGCGAGCGAGTCGTGCCTGGCCTCGACGACCTCGTCGAGGTAGCAGATGGCGCCCGTCTTCACCGCGCGTGTGAGTGGCCCGTCATGCCATGCGACGTCGCCGCCCGACACCGTGAAGCGGCCGACGAGATCGGCGCTCGTCAGGTCGTCGTGGCAGCTGATGGTGACCACGGGCAGGCCGAGCTGCGCTCCGAGGTGCTCCACCAGCCGGGTCTTCCCGCAGCCGGTGGGTCCGGTCAACATCACGGGCAGACGACTGCGGTAGGCGGCCAGAACCACGTCGACCTCGTTGCCGGCCTGGACGTAGTCGGACCCCGATCGCACCGCGGCCGTCATGCCGCGACCAGTCCCGCGTGCACCGACGCCAGGACGTCCGGCAGCTGGTCCAACCGTGTGATCCGACACGACCGTTCCCGGCCGAACACCTCGGGCAGCGGGTCGACGCGGACGACCCCGACTCCGATGTAATACAGGACGATCCCCGCCTCCTCGGCTTCCGTGACGGCGTGAGCGGTGTCCGCCCAGGCGTAGTGACCCTCGTACCCCTCGTCCGACATGAGACCGTCACCGAGGATCAACAGCACCCGCCGCGATCCGGTCGCGGCGTTCAGTCGTGCGGTCGCGTGCCGGATGGCCGCTCCCAGGCGCGTGTACCCGCCGGTCGTCAGACCGGACGACGTCAGGGACACCGGACGTGGGTCGTCGAAGTCCTTGAGGCGCTGCACCTTCACGTTGTGTCGGGTGTCGCCGTTGAACACGAAGATCGCGTGCCGTTCGCGCGCTCGGGTCATCGACGCCGACAGCGCGTCGGCACAGCGCAACTCGAACGAGAACGCGGCCCCCTCGTGCGACGACAGCGATGCGGATCCGTCGACGAGGACGGCGGACGTGACGTCCCGCAGGGTGGGGCGGAGTTCCTGGAACCAGCGGGGTTCGCCCGGGTCGCCCACGACCTCGTCGACGACATGCCGGACATAGGCGTCGACGTCCAGGTCGGAGCCGTCGTCGAGGCCGCGCACCACGGTCCGGTGCAGGCGCCGGCGGAACCACGGGTCCAGGGAGGTGATGCCGGCATCGGTACCCGCGTCCCGGGCGGGGACGACCGTCTCGAGCACCGTGACGTGGTCGGGCAGGAAACTGTTCGACCAGATGTTCCACTCGGGGTACGAGATGCCCGACCGGCGGTCGTTCTCGTTGTGCGTGTCGTCGTCCTCCGGTCGCGACGGTGGTGGGAGCGTGCTGGTCGGTGCACCGCCGTTGCCGCCGACGGGTACCGACATGTGTCGCTTCGCGGCGGTCTCGCGCGACACCCAGGGAAGGCGACCCAGCACGCGGCGGCCGGTCACGCGCGGACGCGCGATCACCTGCGGGGCCGACAGACGCCCCAGGATCGGGTGGGGCGCAGGCGCACCGGCCCGGACGAGCAGGTCGGCCTCGCGGAGCATGTCCTCGAGTGCGAGATCCTCCGGGTAGCGAGGCAACTCGCCGACGTCCTCCGCGAGATCGGCGACGAGGCCCGGCCAGCGGCGCGACACCCAGGAGAGCGCGACCCCACCCTCGACGACCGTCACTGCCGCCTCCACGCGACCGGACGCGGCGGGTCGGGCACGGAGGAGGTCCTTGGACGGAGCGCACTGCAGGGCGATGCCGCACGACGTCGTGGCATCCGACCACCCGCTGGGGACCGGCCAGGGCACCTCGACGACGGTGCCCGACTTCGTCAGCCCGAACGACCGCTTCTCGCCGCCGACGAGTCGCGCACCCTGCCTGCGACCGTCGGACAACGCGGCGGCGATCACGCCGAACGTCGTCTGGCGACGCAGGTTGTCGGTGGTGGAGAAGGTCACGTGGGGCCTCAGAAGGTCCCGATGTTGGACAGCAGCCAGTACCAGAAGGCGATGATCAGCGCGATGATCCCCCACGCGATCACCAGCCGGACGATCTCTTCCCACATGCCGCGTCCGCCTCCGCCGTCTCGTCGCGCCGATACCCTATTATCGAATTCTCGATACGAGCATCGACTATCTGAGCGGAACGGTAACGCTTACAGTATGAGACGTCAATCACCCTCGCCACCGACCGAGCGCGTGCTGCGCATCCTGGAGGCGCTCGCTTGCGCTCCGCCGCAGGGAGTTTCACTGACCGGTCTGCTGAGCGGGCTCTCGATCAGCTACGCGACGGGACACGCGATCGTCGGCGCGCTCGTCGAGAACGGGTGGGCGACGCGTTCCCCGGACACCGCCCATCTGTCGCTCGGTCCGCGGGCAGCCGAGGTCGTCGGAGGGCGGGCCGGGCGGCACAGCGCGTTCGACGGGTGTCTCGACCAGTTGCACGCCCGCCTGGAGCGGCCCGTGTTCGTCCTGCGTCTGGTCCGCCGGCAGCTCGTCATCACCCACAGCCGCGGGCACCGGGTGGAGATGCCGCAGGTCGGCTTTCGCGCCCCGTACGCCGCGCCGTTCGGCAGGGACTTCGCCGCGTGGGACACCGGCGAGTCACTGGCGCAATGGTTCTCCTCCGTGCCCGACGACGAGGCGTTCGCGTCTCGGATGGACCGGGTGCTGCCCGCCATCCGGGACCGACGGTTCTCGGTGGAGAACTTCAGCGAGATCCACGAACAGGTGATCGCCGCGTTCTCCGCCCTCCGGTCGGCCGATGTCCCGAGCGCGGGCGAGCTCATCGACGTCGACCCCATCACCTCTCGCCTCGCGACCGCGGTCGCGGATCTCACCACGGTCGATCTCGACGACGACGAACTGCGATCGGCGGCGTCGCACCGGGTGGCGACGGTGTCGGTGGCGATCCCGGCGCCCGACCGCGGGCTGCCGACCGCGTCGCTGCACGCGCTCTGTGTCAGCTCGATGACACCCGACGAGATCACGCAGGTGGCCGACGAACTCGACCGCACGGCGCAGGCGATCACCGAACTGTCCGAGCCACTGCCCTGGGACGTGCCCGGCCCCTCGACGGTCGCCGTCTAACCGAGCCACACCCCACACTTGTGCAGATCGGAGAACCCCGACCGCATGGACGACGTGGGGATGTCGAGCGACAGGAACCGCGGGTCCGACGGCGACCACGGCGTCCACTGCGGCGATCCCGGGCCGTTCGGGCTCCCGGTGCGTGCGAACGTCGACCACTGCCGCTTCATCTGCGCGGCGAACGCGGCCGACGCCCCCGTCCAGGGGACGGGCACCCCGCCGAGCCGGTTGAAGAGGAACGGGATCTCGGCCGCATGGAAGGCGCCCGGCAGGACGGGGTTGTCGCCGACCGGCTTCACCGCGAACCGGTACTGCCACACCGTCGCCCCGCCGGCGGACGCCGCGCGCGCCGTGGCGAGGGCCGGGCACGCGAACAGCGAGTCCGTGTAGACCGCGGTCAGAGCCGCGGCGGGCGAGCCGTAGCGCGACGAGGGGTACGCGGCCAGGATCCGTGGTGCGCGGTCGGTGTAGAGCTCCTCGACGGTCTGCCGATAGGACGCCTCGGTGACGAGTCGCTGCCGGCTCACGTAGTCGAAGAGGAGCACGAAGACGGCGCCCTCGTTCGCGTTGCTGCCGATGATGAGTGGCGTGTCCCGTGCGGCACCGTCGCGCAGCGCGTCCTCCGGCGTCTGCGTCAGCACGGTCCCGTCCAGGAAGGGGGTCCACGTGACGGCCGCACTGTCGAACTTCGTCGTGGGTGAGTCCAGGAGTCGGTCGATCGGCAGTCGGCGGAGGCATGCCAGGCGCGTCCGTGCGTCACTGCAACCGACCTGCGCTGCATAGGCTTCCGAACGGCGTACCCCCTCGGCCTGGGACGGCGGGACCAAGGGGCTCCGCGCGCAGCCGCCGCTCTCGGAGATCGCGCGGCGGAACAGCCCGCGGGATCCGGGCGCCGCGACCTGCAGGCACACGCTCATCCCGCCGGCCGACTCACCGAAGATCGTGACGTCATGGGGGTCGCCGCCGAAGGCGCCGATGTTGTCGCGCACCCACCGCAGTGCGTATTGCTGATCGGCGATGCCGAACGTTCCACTGACGCCCTTGTTCTGGGCCGCGAGTTCGGGGAGCGCGAGGAATCCGAACGGCCCGACGCGGTAGTTGGGCACCGCGACGATGACGTCCCCGCTGCGCGCGATCTCGGACGGGGCGTCGTACTGGAAGTTCGACCCGAGGAGGAACGCGCCGCCGTACAGGTAGACCATCACCGGCAGGTTTCGGCCCGCGGCGTTCTTCGGGACGTAGAGGTCGACGGAGAGGCAGTCCTCGCTCGTCGGACTGGGGATCGGCACCGACGACGGGATCGCGATCCCCGGCGTCGGCAGCGCCTGGGGGCACTGCGGGCCGTGCTGTGTCGCCGCACGTACTCCGGACCAGGGACGAGCCGGTCCGGGTGGCGCGAAGCGCGCCGCGGACGCGAACGGCACGCCGAAGTAGGTGTCGACGCCGTCGCGATCGAATCCGCTGACCGCGCCGCCGGCGACGCGGACGGCGGACGGAGACGCGGTCGCGGTCGGGACGGCCGCGACGAGGCCGATGGTCGCGAGAACGACCGCCACCACGGTGGTCGTCGAACGCCGGAAGCTGGTCACGTCGGACCCCTTTCGTCGGGCACAGTCCTAGCCGACCGCAGCCCCCGAGGGGTGTGTTTTGGGACAAAACAGTAATGCCGGGCTACACACCTACGACGCGGAGTGACGCTCCACAGCCACGGGAGACGACATCGCGTCCAGCACCGTCGTCAGCTCCTCGAAGGCGTGCACCGCCGCCACGACCGCTTGTCGCGCGTCGGCGCCGAGCGAGTCGAGCGCTGTCGACAGCACCTGACGACTGGCGCGGTCGTACCGTGCGAGCAGGTCGAGGGCATGCGGCGTCGGCCGGACCACGACCCGTCGGAGGTCCTCGCCGATGCGCTCCCGTTCGACGAGCCCCTGACGCCGCATCGTGGTCAGGAGGTTGCTCGTCGTCGGTCGTGCGAGCCGGAGCCGGGCGGCGAGTTCCCCCGAGGCGAGCGAGGTCTCCGCGGCGAGTACGCGCAGCACCTCGATCTGCGCCTCGGGGAGGTCGGGCAGATCTGCCGCGATCCGTACCGCACGCAGGACCGCGCGGCGCAAGGGACCTGTCATCTGGCCCAGGCGGACCGCATCGTCGGTGTCCGTCATCCCGATACCTGCTTCCGCTAATCATTTTGTGGCAAAATGATCGCATGTCCACGATCACCACATCCGTCTCGAACCCCGTCCCCGCACAGAACCTCGACGGCATCGTCGGCCACCGATTCATCTACACCTATGCGAACGGCTGGCAGTACGAGATGTACGTCAAGAACGCCACGACGATCGACTATCGCATCCACACCGGCATGGTGGGTGGCCGCTGGGTGAAGGACCAGGCGGTCGATCTCGTCGCCCTCGACGACGACGTCTACAAGGTGTCGTGGAACGAGCCCACGGGCACCTCGGTCGTCGTGAACGTGCTGCCCGGCCGGCGTCGTCTGCACGGCACCATCTTCTTCCCGAAGTGGGTGGAGGACGACGGGGCGAAGACCGTGTTGTATCAGAACGACCACCTCGACGACATGCGCCGGTTTCGCGACGAGGGGCCGACCTACCCGATCTACGTGGTCCCTGAGTTCGCGCACATCACCCTCTTCGAGCACGTCGGTGCCGACGACGAGTCGGTGATCTCGGTGGCGCCGGCGGATCTCCCCGACGGCTTCGCCGACCGCACGAACTGATGCAGCCCACCCCTCCCCCGCTGCGCTTCGTGACGCGGCTGACGGTGCACGTCGGCGAGCCGATCGACCTGGGCGTCTTCCCGACGGGCCGGCGGCGGGTGGTCCCGATCGTAGGAGGGACGGCGGAGGGACCGGGGCTGTCGGGAACCGTCCGTGCCGCGGGCGCCGACAGCCAGACCCTGCGCGCGCCGGACGTGATGGACCTCGACGCCCACTATCTTCTCGACACCGACGACGGCGCGGTGGTCGAGGTCCGCAACCGCGGCGTACGCGTCGCAGCGCCCGACGACACCGCCGCGCTGCTGCGGGGCGTGCCGGTCCCGCCCGACCGGATCTACTTCCGCACCACGCCACTGCTGTCCTCGGATCACCCCGACTGGGCGTGGCTGTCGCGACGGGTGTTCGTCGCGTCCGCCCTGCGACATCCCGACGTCGTGGAGGTCGACGTCCACGAGGTCGGGTGAGTCGGTCTCGTCGCCCGCCCCCGTCCGTAACCTGGACGGCATGAGCACGGACCTGTCCGAGGACACCCCGGACGTCGGCGACGACAGCGCCGCACTCGACACGATCGCGCGCCACGTCCTGTGGACGTCGACGGCGATGATCCACCACGCGAACCGGATCCGGCCCAACCCGAGCGGCCTCAAGGTCGGCGGACATCAGGCCTCGTGCGCGTCGATGGTGCACATCATGACCTCGCTGTGGTTCGGGCAGTTGCAGGCGGGCGACCGGGTGTCGGTGAAGCCACACGCGTCGCCGGTCTTGCACGCGATCAACCACCTGCTCGGGGATCTCGACGAGCGCTGGCTGCCGACGCTGCGGGAATACGGCGGGTTGCAGTCCTACCCCAGCCGGTCCAAGGACCCCGATCGCGTCGACTACTCCACCGGGTCGGTCGGCATCGGCGCGACAGCCCCGCTGTGGGGCGCGATAGCGCGCCGCTACGTCGACACGTCCTTCGGCCCCACCGGCACCGGACGGCAGTACTCACTGGTCGGTGACGCCGAACTCGACGAAGGTGCGGTGTGGGAGGCCATCCTCGACCCGTCGGTGGCCGAACTCGGCGAGGTCGTGTGGATCGTCGACATGAACCGCCAGTCGCTGGACCGGGTGGTGCCGAACATCGCCGCCCGCAAGCTCGCCGACATGTTCTCCGCGGCCGGGTGGCAGGTGCTCACCGTCGCGTTCGGCCGCACGCTCGAACGCCTCTTCGCACGGGAGGGCGGCGACGCACTGCGGCGCCGCATCCTCGACATGCCCAACCCCGAATACCAACGTCTCCTTCGGTGTTCGGGTCCTGAGCTGCGCGACCGACTCCCCGGCGACGGGCCCGACGCCGACATCATCGGACAGGTCGTCGCCGATCTCGACGACGAGGCTCTGGTCGCTGCGATCGCGAACCTGGGTGGCCACGACATCGACGCCCTGCGGGACGCCTACGCGCGCATCGACGACCACCGCCCGACGGTGATCCTGGCCTACACCGTGAAGGGATTCGGCCTGCCGATCCAGGGCCACCCGCAGAACCACTCGTCGCTGCTGAGCGTCGAGCAGTTCGCGGACCTGGCCACGACGCTCGGTGAGGACGTCGAGAACCCTTGGCGCCGCTTCGATCCCGACTCACCGGAAGGACGCATCTGCGCCGAGACGGCGCGGCGTCTGGAACGGCCGTCGGTGCCGCCGCTGCCGCGACTCGACGTGCCCCGCGACGTCGACCGCACCCCGTCGGCGACGTCCACCACCCAGGCCGCGCTCGGCCGCGTGCTGCTCGACCTGTCCCGGGAGGCACCGGAGATCGCCGAGCGGGTCGTCACCGTCAGCCCCGACGTGAGCTCGACGACGAACCTCGCCGGGTGGCTCAACAAGGTCGGCGTCTGGTCGGCCGCCGAACGCCGCGACTGGTTCGCCGACGACGCCGAGACGATCATGCACTGGCGTGAGCGCCCCACCGGCCAGCACATGGAGCTCGGCATCGCCGAGACCAATCTCGTCGGCCTGCTCGGCGAACTCGGCGCCACGTGGAGCCGGTGGGGGCAGCCGTTGCTGCCGATCGGCGTCCTGTACGACCCGTTCGTCGAACGCGCCCTCGAGCCGTGGTCCTTCGGGGTCTACGCGGGCGGCCAGTCCATCCTCGTGGGTACCCCGTCGGGTGTCAGCCTCGCCTCCGAAGGCGGTGCACACCAGTCGATCACCACGCCGTCCGTCGGGCTCGAGCAGCCCGGCTGCATCACCTACGAGCCCGCGTTCGCCATCGAGGTGCAGTGGATCCTGCTCGACTGCCTCGCCCACCTCGGACGCCCCGACGGCCGGTCGGCGTACCTGCGGTTGTCGACGCGACCGGTGGAACAGCAGCTCGCCGCCGTGCCCGACGACCCCGCCGCCCGCGAGCGGCGACGCCGACAGGTGGTCGCCGGCGCCTACCGGCTCCGCAGCGCCGAGCACCCGACCGCGACGATCGTGACGATGGGCGCGATGGCCACCGAGGCCGTCCGCGCCGCGGAACGCCTGCAGGACATGGAGATCGAGACCGACGTCATCTGCGTGACCAGCCCGGGACTGCTGTTCGCGGCCACCCAGGCGCGCGACGGCCGACACGACGCGCCGACGTGGATCCTCGACAGCGTGTTCCCCGCCGACCGGGCGACACCGATGGTCACCGTCCTCGACGGCCACCCGCACACCCTGGCGTTCCTGGCCACCATCAACCGGGTTCGGCTGCGCGCGCTGGGCGTCGCGAGCTTCGGGCAGGCGGGCGCGTTGGACGACACCTATCGCCACCACGGCATCGACACCGACAGCATCGTCCGGGCGACGCTGGACGTGATCAGCTGACGACCGCGTCCTGACGTCGCGCGGCCACGGCGCTGGCGGTGTCCTCGGCGACGAGGTCGGCGTTGACGTGTGCCCCCGCGAGCGCGCCCTGCGCTGCGGACGCGCCGACCTGCGCCATGAGGTCCCCGGCGTTGCCGGCCACCCACACGCCGGGAACGTCGGTGGCGCCCGTCTGGGTGACGGCGACGTGCGTCCCGACACCCATCGGGTGATCGGTCGCCGTCAGTCCGATCCCGGCGGCGAACTCCACCCGGGCCTCCATCCGCGGCGCGACGGCGACCGCGTCGCGAGCGATCACGGTCCCGTCGTCGAGGCGGACCCCGGACAGCCGACCGCCGGTGGTCTCCAGCGCGTGCACCGCACCCTCCACCACCCCGATGTCGCGCGCGGCGAACTGCTCGCGAGCCTCGGCGTCGAGCGCGGTGTCCTGCACGAAGTACACGACGTCGTCACTCAGTTGCCGGAACAGCAGGGCGTGGTGCACGGACGCCGGACCGCTCGCGACGATGCCGATCGCCTTGTCACGCACCTCCCAGCCGTGGCAGTAGGGGCAGTGCAGCACGTCGATCCCCCAGAGCGCGTCCATCCCCGGCACCGGCGGCAGGACGTCGGTCAGCCCGGTGGCGATCAGGACCCGGCGTGCGTCGACGGTCGAGCCGTCCTCCAGGTGGGCACGGAACCCGGATGCGACGTCCCCCGACAGGGCCGCCACGCGGCCGTCGACGATGCGTCCGCCGTAGCCGGACACCTCGCGTCGACCCTGGGCCACCAGTTCTCGCGGTGGGACGCCCTCCCGGCCGAGGAGCCCGTGCACCGCGTCCGCCGGGGCGTTGCGCGGGTCGCCGGCGTCGACGACGATCACCGACCGTCGGGATCGCGCCAGCATCAGCGCCGCGTTCAACCCGGCGGCCCCGCCACCGATCACCACGACATCGACGTCGTCCGACTGCATCTGCTGCTCCTCTCGTCGCCCACCCCCTGCGGGTGTGGCGACAACTGTGCATCCTGCTTCGCGATTGTGGCAAACATCTTCCCTGTTATGGCACACTCGCAACCATGGACGCCCAGACCGATCAGGCGATCGCCGCTGCCGGACCCCGCCTGCGAGAACTGCGCCAGCACCGCGAGCTGACCCTCGACGAGGTGTCGACGCAGACCGGCATCTCCCGCAGCACCCTGTCCCGGTTGGAGTCGGGTGGGCGACGGGCGAGTCTGGAACTGCTGCTGCCGTTGGCCCGTCTCTACGGGGTGACGCTCGACGAGCTCGTCGACGCCCCCTTCACCGGCGACCCCAGGGTCACGTTGCGGGCGACCCGGGCCGGCGACCGGACCGTCCTGCCGCTCACCCGCCGGCCGGGCGGCATCCAGGCCTTCAAGGTGGTGCTCGACCCATGCGATCCCGGGGTCGATCCCAGCCCCCGCACCCACACCGGGTACGAGTGGCTGTATGTCCTCGACGGGCGTCTGCGCCTGGTCCTCGGCGAGCACGACATCGTGCTGGGGGCCGGCGAGGCCGCCGAGTTCGACACCCGACTCCCCCACTGGTTCGGCTCCGCGGACGGACGTGCCGTCGAGTTCCTCAGCCTGTTCGGCAAGCAGGGCGAGCGGGCGCACCTGCGCGCGGCACCACCGGGCGCTCAGGCGACATAGCTCGCAAGGTGGTCGCCGGTCAGCGTCGACCGTGCGGCGACGAGATCGGCCGGGGTTCCCTCGAACACGATCCGACCACCGTCGTGCCCGGCGCCGGGACCGAGGTCGACGATCCAGTCGGCGTGGGCCATCACCGCCTGGTGGTGCTCGATGACGATCACGCTCTTCCCGCCGTCGACGAGGCGGTCGAGCAGTGTGAGCAGTTGCTCGACGTCGGCCAGGTGCAGACCCGTCGTCGGCTCGTCGAGGACGTACACGTCCCCGGTGGAGCCCATCTGCGACGCCAGCTTCAGCCGCTGGCGCTCGCCGCCCGACAGCGTCGTCAAGGGCTGACCGAGACGGATGTAGCCGAGCCCGACGTCGTCCAGGCGGGTCAGGATCTTCGACGCCGCGGGAACCGCAGAGTCACCGTCGGCGAAGAACTCCCGTGCCTGCGCGACCGACATCGCGAGCACCTCGCTGATGTCGCGCCCTCCGAAGGTGAGCTCGAGGACCTCGGCGAGGAACCGCCGACCCTCGCACACCTCGCAGGTGGTCGCGACGCCCGCCATCATCGCCAGATCGGAGTAGACGACACCCGCGCCGTTGCAGTTGGGGCACGCCCCGTCCGAGTTCGGTGAGAACAGGGCGGGTTTCACCCCGTTCGCCTTGGCGAACGCCTTGCGGATCGGCTCGAGGAGCCCGGTATAGGTCGCCGGGTTGCTACGACGTGACCCCTTGATCGGTGTCTGGTCGATCCACACCACGTCGTCGCGCGATGCCACCGACCCGGCGATCAACGAGCTCTTCCCCGACCCCGCCACCCCGGTGATCACGACCAGCGCGCCCAGCGGGATGTCGACGTCGACGTCCTTCAGGTTGTGCGTGGAGGCACCCCGGACCTCGATCGCGCCGCGGGGCGTCCGGACCTCCGGCTTGAGGGACGCGCGGTCGTCGAGGTGCCGTCCGGTGAGCGTGTCGGCGGCGCGGAGATCGTCCACACTGCCCTCGAAGACGACCTGCCCGCCCTCGGTGCCCGCCCGCGGTCCCAGGTCGACGACGTGGTCGGCGATGACGATCGCCTCCGGTTTGTGCTCGACCACGAGCACGGTGTTGCCCTTGTCGCGCAACGCGATCAGCAGCTCGTTCATCCGGGCGATGTCGTGCGGGTGCAGACCGACGGTGGGCTCGTCGAACACGTAGGTGATGTCGGTCAGGGACGACCCGAGGTGGCGGATCAGCTTGGTGCGCTGCGCCTCTCCCCCGGACAGGGTCCCGGCCGGCCGGTCGAGTGAGAGGTAGCCCAGTCCGATGTCGACGAAGGAGTCGAGGGTCTGGCGCAGCGTCGTGAGCAGCGGCGCGACCGACGGTTCGTCGAGGTCGGCCACCCATGCGGCCAGGTCGCTGATCTGCACGGCACAGAGGTCGGCGATGTTGCGCCCACGGATGCGCGACGACCGCGCGAGCTCCGACAACCGGGTGCCGCCGCAATCGGGGCAGGTGTCGAAGGTGATGGCGCGGTCGACGAATGCCCGGATGTGCGGCTGCATTGCGTCGCGGTCCTTGCTCAGCATCGACTTCTGGATCTTCGGGATGAGCCCCTCGTAGGTGACGTTGATGCCCTCGACCTTGATGCGTGTCGGCTCCTTGTGGAGCAGCGCCTCGAGTTCGCGTTTCGTGAATCTGGCGATGGGCTTGTCGGGGTCGAAGAAACCGCACCCGCGGAAGATCCGGCCGTACCACCCGTCCATCGTGTAACCGGGGATGGTCAACGCACCCTCCGACAAAGACTTCGAGTCGTCGTAGAGGGCGGTCAGGTCGAAGTCGGAGACCGATCCGCGTCCCTCACAGCGCGGGCACATGCCGCCGGTGATCTCGAACGACGCGCGTTGCTTCACCGTCCGTCCGGCCTTCTCGACGGTGACCGCGCCCGCACCGCTCACCGACGCGACGTTGAACGAGAACGCCTGCGGAGAACCGACGTGCGGCTCCCCCAGGCGACTGAAGAGGATGCGGAGCAACGCGTTCGCGTCGGTGGCGGTACCGACCGTGGACCGGATGTTGGCGCCCATGCGTTCCTGGTCGACGATGATCGCCGTGGTCAGGTTCTCCAGCAGGTCCACGTCCGGGCGGGCCAGACTCGGCATGAACCCCTGGACGAAGGCGCTGTAGGTCTCGTTGATCATCCGCTGCGATTCGGCGGCGATCGTCCCGAACACCAGGGAACTCTTGCCCGAACCGGACACGCCGGTGAACACTGTCAGGCGTCGTTTGGGGATGTCGAGATCGACCTCGCGCAGGTTGTTCACCCGTGCGCCCCGCACGCGGATGACGTCGTGCGAATCGGCCACATGCGGTCCGGCAGCGGTCATGACAGGCAGCCTAGTGCGCGGACGAGCCGATCACCTCGGCGTCACCGAACGTCATCGAGAGGTGACTGATCGACGACGACATGAGTGTGACGCCGATGTCGAGACGACGTAGCTCGTCGGCGAATTCGTGGTCCCCCAGCGTGATCCGGGCACCACCGGGACGGGTACGAACCGATTCGGCACGCATGGTCCACGGTGTCGCGCGCAGAGTGCCGTCGAGACACGAGTAGGCGGTCAGCGTCGTCGACGACGACGAGTCGGGGACGGACAGTCCCCGTCCGAGCCGCAGGTCGACGATGTCGCGGCCGTCGGCGCGCACCGCTCCATACGGCCGGACCGACCGGTGTCGACAGTCGAACTCGGCGAGGGTCTTCGGGAACCCCCAGATCTCCCGCCCCGCCGCGAGGGTGAAGTCGCCGTCGACGGGGAGGCGGTGGATGTAGGCACACACCTCGCCGCGCAGCAGCGCACGCATCCCTCCCGCGCCGGCACCCGGCCGGTGGTGGTTCACCAGGAAGCAGACGCCGAACTCGTTGTAGGGGCCGAGGTCACCGTCGACGTAGTCGACGAACACGAGTGCGCACGCCGCACGCCCGGGACGCCACGTCACGGGTTCGAGCCCGCTGGGTCCGATCAGTCGGGCCGCGGCCGCCGCGTCCACCGAGACCATCGCGGTGAAGGCCGTCGCATGCCGGATCTCCACCGGTGACCCGACCTCTCGTCCCAGTACCGTGTGCGCCGTGGATCGCCCTGCCATGACCGGACCCGCCTCTCGTCGCGGTTCAGACAATCACGACGCGGGGGCTCGTGCGGCGATTTGCGATACCGGTGGTCTCGAATGGGGCACCATCGCCTGATGAGCAGGCGCGCGTCGTTCGTCCGGGTCGCCGTGGCCTACGTGGTCGCGATCGCTGTGGCCGCCGTGTGGTTGTCGCTGGGGCCGCGGACGTCGTCGGCGCTGTGGGACGCGGCCGTCGCCGATGTCCTCGCGACCGTCGTGGTGTTCGTGTTCAGCCGGGCGCACGGCAACTCGAGCTTCTACGACGCCTACTGGAGCGTCATCCCTCCCCTGCTGGTCGCGTACTGGTGGTGGCGGTCGGACGCGGGTCCCGGCGACCCGACCGCGTGGGTCGTCACCGTCGTCGTGCTGTATTGGGCGGTACGGCTGACGGCGAACTGGGCGGTCGGGTTCCCCGGCCTGCACCACGAGGACTGGCGCTACCCGATCCTGCGGGGACGGGCGGGCCGGTTCGAGGCGGTCGTCGACCTCGTCGCCATCCACCTGATCCCGTCGGTGCAGGTCTTCCTCGGGTGCGTGCCCGCCTATCTCGCGGTCACCCACCGACCGGTGGCGCTGCCCTGGCTCGTCGTCGTCGCGGCGGTGGTCACGCTCGCGGCGGTCGCGCTCGAATGGGCCGCGGACCACCAGATGCGGGCCTTCGTCGCGGTGAAGCGACCGGGGCAGGCCATGGACCGTGGGCTGTGGGCGTGGTCGCGGCACCCGAACTACTTCGGCGAGTTCGGGTTCTGGCTCGGAGTCTTCCTGTTCGGCGTCGCCGTCGAGCCGGGCGACGCGTGGTGGTCGTGGATCGGGGCGGGCGCCATGCTCGCGATGTTCCTCGGGGCCAGCATCCCGATGATGGAGGAGCGCAGCCTCGCGTCGCGACCGTCGTACGGCGACGTCGTCGAGAGGGTCCCGCGGTTCGTCCCCCGACCGCCGCGGGCGGCGGCCGGTCGGTGAGCCGACCGACGGTGCTCGTGGCGGGGATGGGCGACGTCGGGGTGCTCACCGCCATGCACCTCGCCCGCCACGTCGACGTCGTCGGCGTCGCCACCACGCCGGGACTGGTCAGTGGCCAGGAGCTCGGGTTACGGCTGTCCGACCCCGGGCGGTGGGCGCGGGACTACTGGGTCGACTACCGCCGATACCGCCGGCTCGACGAGGTCGAGATCGTCCGCGGACGGGTGACGGGGATCGACGGCGACACGCGGACGGCGACGATCACCACCGACGACAGCGGTGACACGACGCGGTCGTGGGATGCGCTGGTGATCGCGACCGGTGTCACCAACGGGTTCTGGCGGTCGCCCGACGTCGTCGACGCCGCCGCAGTGGCCGACGGGCTGCGAACCCAGCACGACGCGCTCCGCAGTGCAGGTCGGGTCGCCGTGATCGGTGGCGGCGCGGCCGCTGTCGCCGCCGCGGCCGGCATCGCGGCGCGGCTGCCCGATGCGCGTGTCGACCTGTACTTCCCGGGCGAGCGGCCGCTGCGGGACCACCACCCCAGGACCCAGGCGACGGTGCAGCGTCGCCTGGGTCGTCTCGGGGTCGCTCTGCACGCGGGCCACCGCGCACGCGTCCCTGCCGGGGCCGAGCGCGCGGACGTCGGTCCGGGCGTCGTCGAGTGGACCACCGGCCAGCACGGCGTGTCGGCAGATGCGATCGTGTGGGCGATCGGCCGCGCGACCCCGCACACGGACTGGCTTCCTGCACGCGTTCTCGACGAGCACGGTTTCGTCCGGGTCGACGAGAACCTGCGGGTGTCAGGGCTGCCGCGCACCTTCGCGGTCGGGGATGTCGCCGCCACCGATCCCCTGCGCGGGTCGGCTCGCAATCGCGCCGACCGGCTGGTCGCCCACAACGTCGGCGCGGAGCTCTCGCGGCGACGCCTCCGGCGCTACCGTCCGCGCGCCACCCGATGGGGATCGGTGCTCGGTCCGCAGGCCACCGGTCTCGAGGTGTTCACCCCCACCGGGATCGGCGTGCGTATCCCGCGGCCGGTCGTCGATCGGGTGTTGCGGCCGTGGATCGTCGACCGCGGGATCTACGGCGGTGTCCGCCCCCGCTGACCGTCGTTCGTTGGGCACCCGGGACCGTTCGTTGGGCACCCGGGACCGTGGTCATCGGCACAGTGCACACGAGGGTGTTCCTGATGCCCAACAGACGGTTCCTGGCGCCCAACAGACGGGGTCAGCTCTTCGGCGGCGCGGTGAGTTCGAGCGCGATGTTGTCGGGGTCGCGGAACTCCAGGATCGAGATGCCTCCGGCGTCCTTGATCCCCTCGTGCTCCACGCCGAGACGGTCGAGGGTGGCGACGGCATCCTCGATCTCGTCGAAGGTCGCGAGTGCGAAGCTGAGATGGTCGAGGCCCGTGCGGTCCTCGTCGAACGAGTCGTCGCCGACGGGCCGGAGGCCGAACAGGTTGCCGGCGAACTGGTAGATGACCCCGCCGAACAGGAACGACAACTGCTCGCGGGTCGCCTCGTCGGCGTCGGCGGGGAGTTCGTAGGCGACATCGAAGCCGAAGACGTCGTCGTAGAACTTCCGCGATCGCTCGATGTCACGCACCGTGATCCGGACGTGGTGGAACCCTGTCGGCGATATGGTCACTGTCGATCCTCCTGGTCGGCTCCACGACGTACCGCGAATCGGCACACTGGAGTCATGCCTACCAAGACCCGCACGGCGGCCCTGCATTCCCTCGCGGTCCTGACCTGCATCGGACTGGTGTCCGCGTGCGGATCGGACGGCGGCGACTCGCCGGCCCCCTCCAGCGCATCGTCGACACCGGTTGCCGCCGAACCGGCCGTGGCCCCGGCCCCGACGACCCGCCCGGTCGGTACCGTCATCGAGGTCGGCAACGAGCCCGAGGGCGTGCAGATCGGTACGTCCGGCATCGCCGCCGTCGGCGTCCGCCGACCGGACGGCATCTCCCTCGTCGACGTGGCGGGCAAGCGGCTGATCCGGACCGTCCCGACCCAGGGCGCGCCGCGTCACCTCGAACTCGCCGGACCCGACGGCCCGGTGATCCTGCCGCTGGAGACCGCGAACATCGTCACCACGATGACATTCGACGGGCAGTTCGGTCCGATCGCCCGAGACGTCGGGGATCTCCCGCACGACGTCGTCCTCACCTCCGACGGCACGTACGTCGGCACGAACGAGCACGGCGGCGGGGCGCTGTTCATCCGCGACGGCAAGGTGATCAAGTCACTTCCCGCGCCGCCGCCACAGCCGGGCGGTGTGGCCGCCGTCGGCCGCTACGCCGCGATGGCCGACGTGCAGGGCAACGGTGTCTATGTCTACGACGGCACGACGCAGACCGAGGTGGCGCGCAAGCAGATCGGGCTGCGGCTCACCCACGCACAGGCGATGGAGGACGGCCTCGTGGCCTTCGCGGACACCGACGGTGGTGCCGTCCTCGTCGAACGCATCACCCCGCAGGTGGTCGACGTCGCGCGCATCCCCACCGCCGGCAAGCCGTACGGCCTCGGCTACCAGGCGTCGACGAAGACGCTGTTCGTGACGTCGACCGCGACGAACACCCTGCAGGTGATCGACATGAGCGATCCCGCGCGACCGCGGGTGCGTGGGTCGGTTCCTACCGTGCAGCAACCGAATTCGGTCTCGGCGGATCCGACGACGGGAACCGTCGTGGTCACCGGCAGCGCGCCCGGCGAGGCCAGTTCGCTGCAGATCATCCCGGCCGACCTGCTGCCCCGCTGACACGACGGTGCCCTCGACCCGTGGTGGGTCGAGGGCACCGTGGTGGGTGTACGGGTGTCAGCCGATGCTGAACGGACGCCCGTAGAACGTGACCTGCTTGTCGACGTTGGACGTGCGCACGCGCACAACCGCGATCGAACGGGCCTGGGCGTAGCCAGCGCAGCCGGTGAGCTGCAGCTGCGACCCCGTGTAGCTCAGCTTGAGCTTCGTGCCCTCGTAGTCGACGTTGTTGGTGTACTGCTGGCTGCCGAAGTCGTCGGCCTTCTCCACCTGGTTGATGAAGTACTGCGTCGCCTGGCCCGGGCCGAGCGACAGCGACTGGTTCGCACCGGCGCCGGTGGCGGTGCTCGTGCCGGCGAGGTTCTCGGTGGTTGTGCCCGTGCCGCCGGGGGTGAAGGTCGAGATGTTCACCTGGCAGCCGACGATGTACCCGGCCTGGATGCGGATCTTGGCCTTCTTGCTGGAGGTCACCTGGTAGCGCGCGGAGACCTGTGCTGCGCGGTGGAGCGGGGTCCCACCGAGCGAGGGTGCGACGACGGCGGTCTCACCCGTGCGGGAGATCGACACCTTGGTGCCGTCCTGGAGGGTGGTGGTCTGGACCTGGTTCGGCAGGTTCACGAAGACGTCGGCGTTGGCCGACCCCTGCGCGAGCAGCGCGGCGGCAGCCGCGATGGCTGCGCTGGTGCCGGCGACCCCGAGTGCGCGGCGAGAAACCTTCTGGGACATGTTCATCAATTCCTTGTGTCTCTGCGGATCGTGGATGGTGGGGTCAGCCGATGGAGAACGGCTTGCCGTACAGGGTGACCTTCTGCTGGTCCTCGCCGGTGGTCTCGACCACCGAGAACGCGCGCGCCTGGGCGTACCCACCGCATCCCTGGACCTGCAGCTGGGCACGGTCGTAGGAGATGTAGTACGTGCCCTTCTTCTCGATGTTCTTCGAGTTGATGATCACGAAGGACACCGCGCCCGGGGTGAGGGGCAGGGAGAACGACCCGTTGAGGGTCGCGGTGGGCAGCGCCGCACCGATGTTGTTCAGGGTCGCGCCGCCGCCGAGGGTCAGGTTGCCGACCGTGACCTGGCAACCCACGATGTATCCGGTCGACAGGGTCGCGGCGGCACCGTTGGTCTCGGTCGAGTTGGTGCCGAGCGTGCCCGACGTCGAGGTGCTCTCGTTCTGCGCGCCGCGGTTCGGGCCGGCCTTCTTGGCCTTAAGGTTCGGGGCGTTGAGCGTGATGTCCGCGGAGACCCAGGCGGTCCGGCCCGCACCGTTGGCGGCCAGCGACGGCGAGATCTGGGCGAACTCGTTGCTGCGGCTGAGGACGATGCCGTCGTCACCGCGGATGCTCCCGCTGGGGAGCTTGACGAAGGTGTCCGCGTTCGCGGCGCCCTGCGACACGAGACCGACGGCGGTGGCGCCGATCACTGCCATCGTCCCCAGCGTGCCGGCTCGCCGGAGCGCGGTGGAGTTCTTGCTCATCTGATCCTCTTTCGGATGCTCTGCCCGCCCCCGATCAGGGGCGTGTGTTCGTGACATGAACGGAACCGACAGCGCGACCACGGGGCTCGCTGCGCTGTTGTCGATCGGCAGAATCGTGACCGGATCAGGCGAACGTGGGGTGAACGGCGGGCCGTGTTTCGGTGACATGCCTGCCGGTTTCCTGTGAACGGACCAGCTTTCCGATCACGAAACCGGTCAAATCGTAATCGTAAGCGCCGCTGACGATTTGAGACCGCAGATCGTCCATCCGATGTTCATCACGACGTTCCCGGGACGTCGTCGGCAACCGTGCGGGCGTACTAGAGTTCGCGCCGACCGCCGCGCGTCATGAGCATGTCGTAGGCCGTCTCGGCGTGCTCCGCGTCGTCGATGCCGTCCAGCTCGTCCTGGGGGTCGGCGCGAACACCGATCGTCTTCCGCAGCACGGTGGCGATGATCGCGGTGGCGAGGGTGGCATAGAGCCCGACGGCGAGCACCGCGACGATCTGACGCCACAACTGGTCGACCCCACCTCCGTAGAAGAGGCCGTCGACTCCGGCCGGCGCGGAGGCGCTGGCGACCAGACCGATCATGACGGTGCCGACGACGCCGGCGACGAGGTGGACGCCGACCACGTCGAGCGAGTCGTCGTAACCGAGGCGGTATTTCAGCTCGATCGCCAGCGAGCTGACCGCACCGGCGACGATGCCGATCGCGATGGCGCCGATCGGGGTGACCGACGAACAGGACGGCGTGATGGCGACGAGACCGGCGACCACGCCGGAGGCGGCACCGAACGAGGTCGGCTTGCCGTGACGGATCTTCTCGACCACGAGCCAACTGAGCAACGAGACCGCTCCGGCGCCCATGGTGTTGACGAGCGCTACGGCGGCGGTGCCGTCGGCGGCGAGGGCGGAGCCCGCGTTGAACCCGAACCAGCCGAGCCAGAGGAGTCCGGCGCCGAGCATGACGGCGGGGAGGTTGTGGGGCCGCATCGGGTCGCGCGGCCACCCGCGGCGCTTCCCGACGATGATCGCCAGGGCGAGCGCGGAGGCACCGGAGTTGACCTCGACCGCCGTCCCGCCGGCGAAGTCGATCGCCTTCAGGTGGTTTGCGATCCACCCACCGTGCTCCGAGGCGAGCCCGTCGAGCGCAAACACCCAATGGGCCACCGGGAAGTAGACGAATGTCGCCCAGAGGGCGGCGAACACCAGCCAGGCCGTGTACTTCATCCGGTCGGCCACGGCGCCCGCGATGAGCGCGACGGTGACCATGGCGAAGCCGGCCTGGAACATGACGAACACGACCGCGGGGATGGTGCCGACGAGCGGGATCGACACCGTCGCACCGTTCGTCGCGAGGTAGGTCCCGGTGACGAGCCCTCGGAGGCCCGCGAACTCGGTCGGGTCCCCGATGACGCCGCCGATGTCGTCACCGAATGCGAGGGAGTAGCCGAACACGACCCAGAGCACCCACACGACGCCGACGGCCGAGAGGCACATCATCATCATGTTGAGGACGGACTTGGCGCGGACCATGCCGCCATAGAAGAACGCCAGCGCCGGCGTCATGACGAGAACCAGTGCGGCACTGGTCATCACCCAGGCGGTGTTGGCCGCGTCCGGCGCTCCGAGCAGCGGGAATCCCACGGTGTCGTGCCCCCGACCCGACTCAGACCGTCGCTGTCAGCCGCGCGGCCAACAGTTTCGCGAAGTGCGCCGGGTCGTCGAGTTCACCGCCCTCGGCGATCACCGCCATCCCGTACAGGAGGCGGGCGGTGTCGGCGAGAGACTCGTCGTCACCCTTCTCCGCACGTGCGTCCTTGAGTGCGGTGACCAGCGGATGGTCGGGGTTGAGCTCCAGGATCCGCTTGGACGGCGGCAGGAACTGGCCCGACGCGCGGTACAGCTTCTCCAACTGCGGCGAGAAGCTGAACGTGTCCCCGACCAGACAGGCAGGCGAGTCGGTCAGACGCGTGGACAGACGGGTCTGCGACACGTTCTCGGACAGCGTCTCGGTCAGCCACGACGTGAGGTCGGAGAACTGCTCCTCCCGCTCGGCGCGCTCCTTCTCGGCGGCGTCCTTCTCCTCCTGCGTCTTGCCCTCGTCGTCGTCGAGATCGACCTCACCCTTCGCGATCGACCGCAGCGGCTTGCCGTCGAACTCCGGGACATTGCCCGTCCACACCTCGTCGACGGGGTCGCCGAGGAGCAGGACCTCGATGCCGCGGGCGCGAAACGCCTCCATGTGCGGCGAGTTCTCCATCGCCGACCGGGATTCGCCGGTGATGTAGTAGATCTCGGTCTGGTTGGGCTTCATCCGGGCGACGTAGTCCTCGAGCGACGTCGCCGTCTCCGGGTCGTGGGTGGACTCGAACGCGGAGATGCCCAGGATCGCGTCGCGGTTGTCGGTGTCGGCGATGAGGCCTTCCTTGATGGCGCGGCCGAACTGGTTCCACAGCGTGGTGTAGTCGTCGGGGCGCTCGGTACGGATGTCCTTGATCGTCGAGAGCACCTTCTTGGTGAGCCGACGACGGATCGCGCGGATCTGGCGGTCCTGCTGCAGGATCTCGCGGGACACGTTGAGCGACAGGTCCGCCGCGTCGACGACACCCTTGACGAACCGCAGGTACTCGGGGATGAGCTCCTCGCAGTCGTCCATGATGAAGACGCGCTTGACGTACAGGTGGATGCCGTGCGGCCGCTCCCGCATGAACAGGTCGAAGGGTGCCTGCGACGGGATGAAGAGCAGCGCCTGGTACTCGAACGTGCCCTCGGCGCGCAGCGCGATGGTCTCGAGCGGCTCGTCCCAGGCGTGGCTGACGTGCCGGTAGAACTGCGTGTACTCCTCGGCGTCGACCTCGTCCTTCGGTCGCGCCCACAGCGCCTTCATCGAGTTCAGCGTCTGCGTCTCGACGACCGTCTTCTCCGTCGGCTCGGCGTCCTCGTCGCCGTCCGCGGGTTCGACCTTCTCGGTGCGCTCGACGTCCATGCGGATCGGCCACGCGATGAAGTCGGAGTAGCGCTTCACCAACTCGCGGATCTTGGCCTCGGAGACGTAGTCGTAGAGGTGGTCGTCGGTGTCGACGGGCTTGAGGTCGAGCGTGACCGAGGTGCCCTGCGGGGCGTCGGCGACGGTCTCGATCGTGTAGGTGCCCTCACCCGACGACCGCCAGCGCGTGCCCTCGGACTCCCCCGCCTTGCGGGTCACCAGGGTGACGGTGTCGGCGACCATGAACGTCGAGTAGAAGCCGATGCCGAACTGGCCGATGAGGTCGGCCGAGGCCGCCGCGTCCTTGGCCTCCGTGAGCTTGGCCCGCAGCTCCGCGGTGCCCGAGCGCGCCAGCGTGCCGATGAGACCGACGACGTCCTCGCGGGACATGCCGATCCCGTTGTCGCGGATCGTCAGTCGGCGGTTCTCGACGTCGCGCTCGATGGTGATGTGGAGGTCGGACACGTCGACCTCGAGGTCCTTGTCCTGGAACGACGCCAGCCGCAGCTTGTCCAGGGCGTCGGAGGCGTTCGAGATCAGCTCCCGCAGGAAGCTGTCCTTGTTCGAGTACACCGAGTGCACCATCAGGTCGAGCAGTTGGCGGGTCTCGGCCTGGAACTCGCGTTCTTCGACGGGGGCGTTCACGACGTCGGTCTCCTGTGTCACCTCGGCCGGCGGCTGCCGGCACCATCGATTCTCATTCCGCCGGACATGCGGTCCGGCGCAGGAATTTTACCGATACGTCCGACCTCACCTGGACCGCCCCCGCCAACCGGCGACGATCGTGTAAGCCGGTGTCAGGAGTCCGCGACGCAGCCCCGCGGTGGACCCGTGTGCCCCACTCACCTCCGAGGAGACACCGTGACCGATACGTCCGGATCCGGCCCCGCCACCCCCGACGACGGCGACACACACCTCGCCCCGGCCTACACCGGCCGCCTGTCCCGGGACCGCATCCCCGCCCTGCGGATGCCCGAGAACTCGATGGACCCCGACGCCGCCTACCGCTTCATCCACGACGAGATGATGTTCGACGGGGCGTCGCGGATGAACCTGGCCACCTTCGTGACGACCTGGATGGACCCGCAGGCCGAGAAGCTGATGGCCGAGACCTTCGACAAGAACATGATCGACAAGGACGAGTACCCCGCGACGTCGGCGATCGAGTCCCGCTGCGTGTCGATGGTGGCGGACCTCTTCAACGCCCCCGATCTCGACCCGGCCGACCCGTCGAGCGCCACCGGTGTGACGACGATCGGCTCGAGCGAGGCCGTGATGCTGGCCGGACTGGCCCTCAAGTGGCGGTGGCGCGCCCGTGGTGCCGGCAGCGGGACACCCAACCTCGTCCTGGGATCGAACGTGCAGGTGGTGTGGGAGAAGTTCTGCCGCTACTTCGACGTGGAGGCGAAGTACCTCCCGGTCGAGCGCGGCCGGTACGTCATCACGCCCGAGCAGGTGACCGACGCGGTCGACGAGAACACCATCGGCGTCGTCGCCATCCTGGGCACCACCTACACCGGTGAGCTCGAGCCCGTCGCCGAGGTCGTCGCCGCGCTGGATGCGCTCGCGTCCTCAGGCGGCCCGGACGTCCCCGTCCACGTCGACGCGGCCAGCGGGGGGTTCGTGGTGCCGTTCCTCGACCCGGATCTGAAGTGGGACTTCCGCCTGCCGCGCGTGAAGTCCATCAACGCCAGCGGTCACAAGTACGGGCTGACCTATCCGGGCATCGGCTTCGCGGTGTGGCGGACGCCCGCGGACCTGCCCGAGGACCTCGTCTTCCACGTCAACTACCTCGGCGGGGACATGCCGACGTTCACGTTGAACTTCTCGCGGCCGGGCAATCAGGTGGTCGGGCAGTACTACAACTTCCTGCGCCTCGGTCGGGCGGGCTATCGGGAGATCATGCAGACGCTCGCGGACACCGCGCAGTGGCTGGCTCACGAGATCGGTCAGATGGACGTGTTCGAGGTCGTCACCGACGGCAGCGGGATCCCCGTGCTGACGTTCACCACCACACCGGACGTCGGCTTCAGCGTCTTCGACGTGTCGCGAGGGCTCTCCACGTTCGGTTGGCAGGTGCCCGCGTACACGATGCCCGACGACGCGACCGACGTCGCCGTCCTGCGGATCGTCGTGCGCGAGGGGTTCTCCGGCGACATGGCGCGTCACCTCGCCGACAACCTGCGCACCGTGGTCGACGGGCTGCATCAGGCGCACACCACGGGACACCTCCCCCACCGCAAGCACTTCGCGCACTGACGGCGGGCGGTGGGCCGACGACCGTCCGACGCATCCCCCTACGCTGAGGGGAGACCGTCCCGCCGCCGGCGCACCCGCGCCCCTGCGTGAGGAGGAGCGTGCCCCCAGGGTCCGTGATGTTCGTGCACGCCCACCCCGACGACGAGTCGCTGTGGACGGGCGGCACCATCGCGCGCCTCGCCGACGCCGGGGTCGCGGTCTCCACCCTCTGCTGCACCTGGGCCGAGGGGACGAAACGTCACGCCGAACTGCAGCGCGCCCTCGCGACACTGGGAGCTCCACCCGCGGCCGCGCTCGGGTACGCGGACGGGGCGTACCCGGACTCCGCACCCGGAGCGCCGCGCCTGTGTGACGCCGACTTCGACGGGGCGGTCGCCCAGGTCACCGCGCACATCCGCGCAGACCGTCCGGACGCGGTGGTCACCTATGACGCCTACGGCGTGTACGGGCATCCCGACCACATCCACACCAACCGCATCACGCTCGCCGCGGTCGACGCCGCGGCGACCTCGTCGATCTATCCCGACGCCGGACCGGCCTGGCAGGTGCGATCGGTCTACTTCACCACCGTCCCGACGTCGACGATGGACGCCATCGGTCGGCGCATCGGCACCGCTGACGACGCACCGCCGGCAGGGACCCCGAACGACGAGATCGACCTGACGGTGGACGTGGCCGACTGGGTCGACCGCAAGTGGACGGCGATCAACGAGCATCGGTCGGAGATGGATCGCAGCACGGCACTCAAGGCGCTGTTGGCCCTCGACGAGGACACCCGCCGTCGGCTCCTCCGCGTCGAGTACTACCTTCGCCGCGACCTGGTGCAGGGGGGGTGCCCCCTTCTGCCGGATGCGCGGGAACAGGTCATCCCGCGGTGATCCCGGTGCCGTCGACCCGGCCCGCCTGACGACTCCGTCGTCGATACCCTTCGCGCATGGACTTCAGCTTCGTCATGTTGACGTGGAATCGTCCGCGGTTCTTGGACGCGAGCCTCACCAGCTTGTCGTCGAACATCGCACATCGGGACCGGTGCGAGATCCTGGTCCTCGACAACGGCTCCGATCAGCCGACCAGAGATGTCCTCTCCCGGCACGCCGGTCAGCAGAACGTCCGCGTCATCACCCTCGAGGAGAACGAGGGTCTGCAGGCGTATCACCGGCTCTTCGCGGCGGCGAAGGGAAAGTACATCGTCGTGGTCGACGACGACGTCCTCGAGTTCCCGCCAGACCTGGACCTCGTGTTCGACCAGTACATGACAGCCTTCCCCGACTACGGCTTCCTGTGCCTGAACGTGGTGCAGAACGAACACACCGACGGCGCGAAGCCACCGGCGGACGCGTACTCGCCTGACGTCAGGGGCGACCTGACCGTGGAGCGCGGACCAGCCGGCGGATGGTGCGCCTGCTTTCGGCGACGTCACCACACCCTGCTCAAGCCGCTGATCAGACGCCGCGCACTGTCGATGGCGAGCGGTGAGGACGGGATGCTCTCGACCGTGTTCGCGAAGTACCTCCGCAAGAAGCACGGTGTCATCCGCGACCACCTCTGCTTTCACGCATCGGGTCCCTACTACGCAGCGCAACACGGACACCTCGACCGGGAGATCGAGAAATACGAGGCGGTCGGGTTGACCGATTTCGTCACCGCGTACGAGACGTATCGCGACACCGGCCAGGGACAACGGTCCGACGACAACAGGGGTGACCATCACCCGTCAGAACCTGGTGGGCCAGACCACGGAGCCTGATCTCACCGAGCAACATCGACGAGGCTCGTGCGCAGGCCGCTGGCGCGCAGCACCTTTCGCTCGACCCCGGCCCGGAGGTCGGCTGCGGTCCCCACCAACGTCACCGCGTCCGTCGACCGGGTGATCGCGGTGTAGAGCAGTTCTCTCGTCAACAGAGCCGACCGTCCCGGCGGGATGACCACGGTGACCGCGCCGTACTGGCTGCCCTGACTGCGGTGGATGGTCGTCGCATACGCCGACACGACGCCGCGCAGGGTGCGGGGCCGGACGAGGCGCGGCTCCGCTCCCGGGTCGAGGCCGGGGAAGGCGACCATCGGCTCCCCCTCCACGAGGACCACGACACCGGTGTCGCCGTTGTACAGCCCGGCCCGCCGGTCGGTCTCGGTCAGCAGGACCGGGCGGCCGGCGTACCACGGTCGTGCGGGGTGATCGTCGATGTCGGCGGCGCGGGTGACGACGGTCTGCCAGTGGGCGACGCCCGCAGGTCCCCGGCGGTGGGCGCACAGCACGCGGTGGCTGTCGAGAGCGGCCAGTGCACCGGCCGCGTCGCCTGCCTGCGCCGCCGAGGACATCGCGCGCAACCATCGGGTGGTCGCGGCCAACACGTCGTCGAACGCTGCGCCGGTGTCGTCGACGAGGCGGACACCGCCGACGTCGGCGTCGGGGTCTGCGAGGCGACCGATCACCGCGTCGGCGTCACCGGCGCGGACCGCGTCGGCGAGAGCCCCGATCTCCCCGCCGAATCGCCGACGGCGTCGGAGTGACACGACGGCACCGGAGGTCCCGGTGTCGCTGTCGCCGACGTTGTGGACGAGGTCCGCCAGCACGGCACCCGCGTCGACGGATGCCAACTGGTCGGGGTCGCCGACGAGCACGAGTCGCGTCGTCGGGCGCAGCGCGTCGAGGAGGCGGAACATCATCGTCAGCGACACCATCGACGCCTCGTCGACGATCACGACGTCGTAGGGCAGCCGGTGTGCCGCCGAGTGACGGAACCGCCTGCCCCCCGGCAGCGGCCCGAGCAGTCGGTTGATCGTCACCGCACGCACCGGCGGGAGACGCAGGTCGGACTGGCCGCTCACGGCGGCCTGCAACGCCGCCGCGGCGCGACCGGTCGGGGCACACAGACCCACCCGCAGACCGGGTCCCTCGATCTCCTCGAGCAGCGCGACGATCCGCGCGACGGTGTGCGTCTTGCCGGTACCGGGTCCTCCGGCGAGCACGGTGGTCCGATGGGTCGCCGCGGCCCGTGCGGCCGACGCCTGCAGGTCCGGTCCGTCGTCACCGTCGTCGGGGAAGAGCCTCGCCACCACGGCGTCGACGACCGCCTCGTCGACGGTCGGCGGATCCGCGGCGCGCGTGGCGAGCACCTCGCGGACGCGGGACTCCTGACGCGAATACTTGTCCAGGTAGACCAGGACGGCACCGTCCCCGGTGCGCGCCACTCGCAGCGGGGCGAGTCCACCGGAGCCCGCGACCGCCAACGGTGAGGACCGGAGGTCGTCGAGGAGCGCGTCCGCGTCGGGCCAGGGCAGGTCCGCGATCTCGAGGCCCTCGGGGGCGTCCCGGTCGGGTGGGATGTCGCGGAGTCGGGCGAGGTCGACGCAGACCGATCCCGCGCGCAGCGCTCGGATCGTCAGTGCGACGAGGAGTCCCAGGGTCGGCGCCACTCCCCCGACCAGACGCACGAGCCGGCGGGCGACCTGCACGTCGGCGACGCCGAGCACCCCGGCGTCGGCGAACACCGTCACCAGATCCCCTGCGGAGGCCGGCGACGTCGTCGAATCGGCGGTCACGAGCGGCCTCCCAGCAGGTCCGACAGCGCGACGACCATCGGCCCCGGCACGTCCCAGCGCAGCACGCCGATCCCCGCCGGCGTCGCGGGGCCGGCCATCCCGCGCACGAAGAGGTACAACACGGGGCCGAGGCGATCCTGTGCCTGCGGGTCGGACAGCCGCCACCGCAGATATCGGTAGAGCGCGACCGCGTACAGCATCGCCTGCAACGGGTAGTGGGAGCGGATCATCTCGGCGGTCATGGCGGGACCGTCGTAGTCGAGCGCCGAGAGATCGCCGGGGCCCATGCGGTTGGTCTTGTAGTCCACGACGAGGTACCGCAGATGTTCGCCGACGGGGACGCCGAGGACAGCGTCGATGCTCCCGGTGAGGAAACCGCGCAGTTCGGGATCGCCGAGTTCGCGCAGCACCGATGCGTAGCCCCGCATCGGATCGTCCTGCGGCAGATGGAGGTCCATGAGGTCGGCGATCGCAGCCACTGCACCCGTCCCGGCGGCCAGCGGGAACTCGAAGTCGACCTCGGCGAGTCTCCGGCGACGCGGGACGTCCGCGAGCCGCAGGTCGGGATCGCGGCCGCCCGCGAGGTGCAGCGGCGTGCTCAGGACCGCGACCAGCGCGTCGACGAGGTGGCCGTGGTCGAGGTCCAGACCCGCACTCGCCACGGCCGGGATCGCGCAGCGCTCCACCTCGGTGCGCAGGTCGGGTGCGTCCACGTCGACGGTCTCGAGGACCGCGTGCACGAGGGTCCCGAACGCGGCGCCGTAGGGCAGACCGTTCATCGGCGACGGGAGCGCGAGACCGTCGGCGTCGATGTCGGTCACCGCATCGTCGTCCGTCGTCTCCTCGGTCGGCTCGTCGGCGACGGTGAGCGGATCCGGTTCGGTGGCCACGCCGGGTGCCCGGTCGTGGGCGGCGGCCACGAGCGCGGTGTACGAGGTGCGCCGCCACCCGGCGTCGATGGTCCGATCGAGCCGGGCAGCGCGCAGCGTCGTGGGGCGGCCGGTGTCGGTCTCGTCGTCGACGACGGTGTCCGTGGACCCGGATCCGCCGTGCGACACGACGATCGGGACCGTCGCGCGTGCGGCCCAGTCGGTGAGACGGTCCATGACCTCGGCGTCGGTCGGGAGATCCGCCGATGGTCCGGGATCGGGTGCGGCGACCGCACGCGGTGGTCGTGCGAAGAGGAGACGGTGCAACGGTGACTGTCGCGCCGACGACCCCGGAGCCCACCACAGCGTCACCGCGGATCGCGCGCGCGTGACGGCGACGTAGAACAGACGCAGGTCCTCCCCCGCGTCCTCGGCGTCCGCGACGGAACGACGTCGCTGGTAGCCAGGAGCCTCGGGTCCTCCGACGTCGAGGACTCGGCGGTTGTGGTCGTCGTGGAACTCCAGCGTCTCCGGCTTCGGGACCTTCGCCGAGTCCCACCCGAACGGCACGTGCACGATGGGGAACTCCAGTCCCTTGCTGCCGTGGACGGTCATGATCGTGACGGCGTGCGCGTCACGGTCGAGACGACGGCTCTGTTCCGCCTGATCACCCACCCCGGGGTCCTCGCGCCGTTCGGAGAACCAGCGGACCAGACCGGGAAGCCCGGCACGCTCGGTGACCATGTGGCGGTGGCACAGCGACGCCAGGTGCAGGTGGTCGGTCATGGCCCGCTCGCCGTCGTGGGTCGACAGCACGCGGGCGTAGAGGCCGCGGCGCAACGTCAGGCGCTCCACCATCGCGGCGAATCCCGACCGCTCCACCGTCTCGGCCAGGTCGGCGACGAGATCCGACGCCGCGTCCGGTGCGCCGCCCGCCTCGGCCACCTCCGCCGGGGACCACCCGAGGAGCGGTGTCAGCGCAGCGAGCGCCACGCGATCGGCGCGGGTCGGCTGTTCGAGGGCTCGGATGAGGTGGAACCAGTCGCGCGCGGCGTCGGTGGCGAACACGCTCACCCCGGCACCGACCACCGAGGCGACGCCGTGGGTGCGCAGGGCGGACTGCAGCGGCTCGATGACCTTGCGCGCGCGGACGAGGACGGCGATGTCCGACGGCCGGACCGGCCGGTCACCGTCGGGCGTCGACAGTGTCGGCGGGTCGGCGAGGATCGCCGCGATGTCGTCGGCGACGTCGGTCACCACGGACCGGCGGAGCGCGTCGAGGACGGGCAGTCCCGATCGCGACATCGGGCCGTGGCCGGTGCGGCGCACCACCTTCAGGCGCAGCGGGGGCAGACCGTCGATGCGCGGCTGCGCGTGACGGGCGTCGACGCCGCGCACGACGATCTCCGGGTTCCCGAGCTCGGCGCCCCCGTAGAGGTGGTCCAGCGCGGACACCAGGTCGGCGTCGGTGCGCCAGTTCGTCGTCAGGCGACGGTTCTGGTCGGCGACGCGGGACGCGTCGAGGTAGGCGAGCACCTCGGCCCCGCGGAACTTGTAGATCGACTGCTTCGGGTCGCCGACGAGGGTCAGCGCCACGTGTCCGTGGAAACAGCGGCGCAGGATCTCCCACTGGACGGGATCGGTGTCCTGGAACTCGTCGACGAGCACGGCGCGGAAGTGCCGTCGGATGCGCGCGCATGCGGCCTCGCCGTGCACCGGGTCGCAGACGACGTCGCGGAGCAGCGACTGCAGTTCGTCGTAGTCGCGGATGCGGCTCATCCGCATGCGCCGTCGGACCTCGCGGCGGACGACCTCGACGAAGCGCCCCCGCAGCGCCTCGGAGGTGTCGTCGGCGGCGTCGTCGGGGACGATGCGGGCCGCGGACTGACGGACCGCCGCGCGGGCGATGGTGCGCGTTGTGTCGGCGGAGAACGGTGGCTCCGCGGTCGCGAACCACTTGAGATGCACGTCGCCGGCGACCTCGTTCACGAGGTCGTCGACCTCCTCGACCAGCGTCAGCCCCTCCTCACGGTCCCCGGCGACGCCGAGGGCGTCGAGCATGCGCGAGCAGAAGGTGTGGGTGGTGCTGACCGTCGCGGCGTCGAAGTCGGACAGTGCCGCGGCGATCCGTTCCCGGCGCAGCGTCAGCTCGGCCGGATCGACGTCGGCGACGATCGCGACGAGATCGTCGTCGGAGGCCTCCGGCTCCGCGAGACCGGCTGCGAGGGAACGCAACCGCTCGCGCGTCCGCTCGCGCAGCTCGGCCGTGGCCATCCGACTGAACGTGACGAGCAGCAGCGACTCGACGGGCACGCCCTCGGCGATGTAGCGCGCGGCCAGTGCCACGATGGCGTGGGTCTTCCCGGTGCCCGCCGACGCCTCGAGGACGGTGGTCCCGGTCGGGAGCGGGTCGGCGAGGGTGAACGGCGACGCCTCACCGCGGGTGCGGTCGCTCATCGTGTCGTCGTCGTCTCGTGGGCCGTCAACGGCTGCCAGATGCGTGCCGCGATGTCCCGCAGATCGGCGTCGGCGGCGGCGATCTCGTCGAACCCGCCCGGGAACACGAACTGTTCGAACCGGTCGGTGTGCTCGCCGTACCTCCCCTCGTAGTCCTTGCGCGCCGCGTCCATCGCCGGGTCGTGGTCGACGCCGCGTCCACGGCGTTCGGCGTAGGTCGCGGTCGCGGCCACGGGTGCGGGCAGCGGGGCCTGCAGACCACGGTCCCGCAGGGCGACGAGGTCGGCGAGCAGCGCGACGGGGTCGGCGGGCACGGTCAGATCGGCGACGGCGATGGCTGGGCCGCGACCTCGGCCGACGGTGCGCGCACCGAGCATCTCGGGCACCGACGCCGCGGTCGCCAGCAGAGTCGCCCACGCGCCGATACGACGCCTCGCCGACAACCGTGAGAAGGAGGCGGTGACCGCACGGAGCCCGGTGTCGTTGTGCCGCAACGAGTCGACGGTCCCGGTGACCCGTCGCCCGTCGGGCAGGGCCACGTCGACGTCGACGGTGACGCGCGGGGTGAGTGCCTCGGGCCCGGCCGCGCCGGCGATGCGGTCGACGACGTCGACGATGTCGTCGAGTGCGCGCGTCCCGAACGTGAACGGCGGCAGCATCCCCCGCCGCAGTTCGATGTTGCGCAGGGTCGCGAGATCCATGCCGTCGAGCCGACGCGAGAGGATCCGGTCGCCGATACCCCAGCGGTCGAGGGAGTCGAGGTCGGCGGTCATCGCGTCGGGCAGGACGTCGTCGGCCTCGGGGACGCCGGTGTGCAGCCGCTGGCGGAGAAACGCGCGCGTCGGATGCTCCAGGAAGGCGACGAGGTCGCCGAGGTCGAGGTCGTCGCGCAGTGCGGCCGCCGGTAGCGGGATCGGGGTCCGGTCGAACACGAGGGTTCCCGACGACGGCGCGAGCATCGCCCGGGCGCCGGCCAGGGCGACCGTGTCGTAGGAGAACGGGTGTGGCGTCGTGTCGGCCACGCCGGGTGCGGGATCGTCCGCGGCGAACGACGCGGGATCGAAGGCGTGCAGCGGGTGCCGATGCACGATCTCGTCGGGGCCGTCCGCGCCGACCAGGGTGACGAGCGTGTCGAGCAGTTCGCTCACCGGCACCGACGGTGGCCGGCGAAGTCCGGACACCGGGTCGGTACCGGAGAAGCAGACGGCGAGCCGGTCGGTCGCGGACATGATCGTGTCCAACAGGAGCTGACGGTCCTCGGCCCGCGGATCCCGTTCCCCCACGACGGGATCGCGGCCCAGGACGTCGTCGCCGTCGGCCCGGGTCGCCCGCGGGTACGTGTCGTCGTCGAGGCCGAGGAGCACGACGGCGCGGTGCGGGACCGACCGCATGGGCACCATGGAGCACACCGTGAGCTCACCGGTGCGGAAGTTGGCGCGGGTGGGTCGCGCGGCGACCATCTCGTCGAGCAGGGCGGTGACGTCCGCGCGACGCAGGGTGAGCGACTGCCCGTGGTCGAAGGCTGCGTCGATCTCGGCGATCGCGCGTGCGGTCTGCCATGCCTGCGTGCGATCGCTCTCGGTGAGGTCGGCGACGACCCCGACCAGTGCGTCGCGCCACTGCACCCCGGTGTGGACGCCGGTGAGGGCGTCCACGCAGCGTTCCAACGACTCGACCAGGGCGACGAAACGTCCGACGAGATCGACGTCGGCACTCTCGATGTCGGCCAACGGCAGGGCCCGGTCGATCCAGCCGTCGAGTTCGTCGGCGGCGACGCCCAGCGCGAGCCGGTCGACGCCGGTCTCCATGGTGTTCTGCGGGAAACCCTCGAGACCGAACGCCTTGCGCTGGGGCGCACCTAGTCCCCACCGCACCCCGCCGCGCACGAGCCAGTCGTCGATGCGCTCGAGTGCGTCGTCGTCGAGACCGAAACGCCGGGCGACGGGTTCGCGCGCGGCCAGGTCGGCGACGTCACCGGCGGTCACCCGCGACCCGGCGAGCGCGTGCACGGCGACGACGGTGTCCAGGACGGCGTTGGTGGCCGCGAGCCCGCGGTCGGCGAGGCGCACTCGCAGTTGGTGCGCGGGGTGGGTGGTGGCGTCCTGGCCGAACGACGCGGCGACGAGCGGCGCGAACAGGTCGATGTCGGGACACATGACGATGACGTCGCGGGGGGTCAGGGTGGGGTCCTCGGCGAACATCCGCACGATGACGTCCCGGGCGACCTCGACCTGCCGAGCCGGTCCGTGGCAGGCGTGGACGGTCACGGTGCCGTCGGCGACGGCGCAACCCGGACTCGGCGGCTCGTCGGCCTCGACGCCGGACTGGAGGCGACCGAGCAGCGTGGTGGGTCGCGCCTGCGGGAGGGGATGGTGCACGTCGTCGTCGACCACGGCCCCGAGACGGTGACGGGTCTCGCGGACCTCTCGGGACAAACTGGCCACCAACGGGTGTGGGGACAGCGCGCGGCGCAGCGCGGTCCGCCGGACGGGTCCCCCGGCGGCCTCGGAGTGCCACAGTGCGTCGGACGGGTGGGGCAGGAACACGTGCACGTCCCGGTCCTCGGCTGTCGCCGCCAGCACGTCCAGCTGCTGCGTGGTGAGGCGTGTGGGGCCGAACAGGGCGACGCGCTCGGGCAGGTCGACGGACGTCGGCTCGTCCCGGATCCGTGCGCAGAGGTCGTCGAGCATCTCGGCCGGTGACGGTGTCCCGATGCGGGCCCGCAGGGCACGCCACACCACCGGTTGCCAGCGCAGGTCGTCGTCGACCGGCCGTACCGAACCGTCCTCGTCGGAAACGCCGTCGACGTCGTCGCCGCGCGTCCAGGCGGCGAGCATCGCGGGCCGCGACGCCGCGTAGGCGCGGAACAAGCGGGTGAGGTGACCGGCGGTGGCCCACCGACGGCCCGCCCGATGGGGGTCCACCCGGGCGCCGTCCACACCGAGATGCCGTGCCAGGACGGCGCATTCGGGCAGCGAGGCACACTCGTCGACGACGTCGAGAAGGTGCCAGCGGACCCGGGCGGTCGCCCACGGGTCGTCGGCCATGCGGTGGCCGCGGACACCGGCGAGGACGCCGTCGACGAGGTCCGAGGCCGACCGGAAGTCGATGTTGGCGGCGACGCCGTCGCCGGTGCCGGACGTCGCTCCCAGGGTCGTGGCGAAGCGCTGCGCGAGCCACCGCTCGACGCCCTTCGCGGGCACGGCCACGATCTCCGCGGCGAACGGGTCGGGCAGGGGCTGCACCAGGATGTCCGCCAGGGCGTCGGCGAGGACGTCCGTGCGGGGCGACCGGTGCAGCGTGAACACGTCAGGCCCGCGCCGCGGACCGACTGCGCAGGGGCAGGGGTTCCCGGAGGCGGTCCGACATCGCGGCGAGGACGTCGTCGGGCAGTGGCGCCGGGCGACCGGAGACGTCCACGCGCACGAGCGTGGTCTCGGCCTGGGCGTAGGCGGTGTCGTCGACACCGGTGATACGCGCGGAGAAGTCGAAGGACGAGCGCCCGACCCTGCTGAGCCACACCGAACAGGTGACGTCGTCCTCGGTGTAGGGCATGACCGCCAGGAACTCGATCTCCTGACGCACCACCACCAGTCCGCCCTCGAGCAGTTCGCGCCCGTCGGCGGCGGACGCGTCACGCGCAAGGAGCCGGTGGGACGCACGGATGCGGGACTCCTCGAACAGCCGCGCGATGGCGACGTTGTTCACGTGGGCGTTGAGGTCCATGTCGCCCCAGCGCAGCTGCAGGGACACGGGCACGACGTCACTGGACATGCGGACACACTATCGACGCCGTCCGACGCCCCCGCCCCTGCCGTCGACCGTCCGCAGGGTCGCCCCCCGCACGGCGGGTAGGCGGTGCGGACGCGTCAGGGTCGGGTGAACTGCAACTGGCTCACCTGCAGGTAGCCGGAGGCGAAACCCGCCTCGCAGTAGGCGAGGTAGTACTCCCACATGCGACGGAAGGTCTCGTCGAACCCACCGTGCACCGCGCCCGCCGAATCCCACGAGGTGATGAAACGATGACGCCACCGCCGCAGGGTCTCGGCGTAGTGCTGTCCGAGGTCGCTGCGGGCACTCCGGACGAGTCCGGTGTGCGCCGCCAGCGTCTCGTCGATCGCCGGCAGCGACGGGATCAGCCCACCGGGGAAGATGTACTTCTGGATCCAGCCGAACGATCGGCGGGTGGCCACCATCCGCGAGTGGTCCATCAGGATCGCCTGGATGGCGACGGTCCCGCCCGGCGCGAGGAGCGAGTCGATGGCCGCGAAGTAGGTGGGCCAGTACTCCTCGCCGACGGCCTCGATCATCTCGACGCTGACGATCGCGTCGAACTCGCCCTCCACGTCGCGATAGTCCTGCAACCGGATGTCGATGCTGTCGGTCAGTCCCGCCTCGGCGATGCGCTCCCGGGCCAACCCGAGCTGCTCGGTGGACAGGGTGATCGTGGTGACCTGTGCTCCGCGCTGCGCGGCACGGATGGCCAGAGCGCCCCAACCGCTGCCGATCTCCAGGACCCGGGTACCCGCACCCACGTGGGCCATGTCGAGGATCGCGTCGATCTTGCGCAGCTGTGCCGCCTCCAGATCTTGCTCGGCGAACGGCAGGGACTCGTCGAACTTCGCCGCGCTGTACGACATCGTCGGGTCGAGGAAGGACGCGAACATCTCGTTCGACAGGTCGTAGTGGGCTCCGATGTTGCGGCGCGACCCCTCGCGGGAGTTCTTCGTCACGGCGGGGATGCGCTTGTCGACGACGGCGCGCAGCTTCCAGATGGGCTCGGGGACCAGCGATGTCATCCGTTCGGCGAACGGGGTGAGCGCGGCGCCGAGGTCACTTCCCGGGGCGGCACGCCAGTCACCGGCCATGTAGGCCTCGCCCAACCCGATCTTCGGGTTGTGGCTGATCCGGTCGTAGAAAGCCTTGGGGCGCACGATCTCCAGCACCTGGCTGCCCGGTCCCCCGGCACCGCGCACGGAACCGTCGGGGAAGCGGACCATGACCGGCGCCTTGCCGATCGCGTAGTCCATGAGCCATCGGGCGATGGGCACCTTGACGAACGTGCCGGCGAGCAGTGGGCGGCGCACGGCGAAGGGGTCGGCGAGTCCGGTCATCTCTGGATCTCCTGGGCTGGGGTGTGCACCGGTCGTGGGACGACCGGCAGTCGGCGGAGCCACAGCCACACGCCGTGCACCGTGATGAGGGTGCGGGCGCGCTGTGGCATGAGGGGCATGGTGGTCAGGGCACGCACGAGGCGGCCGGGGGTGGCTGGGCGTGGGGTGCCGGTGAACGAGGCGTGGAACGGCGCGTGCTCCTCGCGGTCCAGACGGATCGAGACCGCGACCGCGTCGTCTCGCAGGACGAACCGCATCCGGTAGCTCCCGGAGACGTCGTTGAACGGCGACACGTAGAACGTCTTGTCGGTCTCCGCGGTCCCGTGCTCGTCGGGGTGCAGCAGGTAGGCCGTGCGCTCGCCGTAGGTGTTGTGCACCTCGGCGACCAGACACACGACGGCGCCGTCGGGGTCGATGCACCAGAACACCGACAGTGGGTCGAACACGTATCCGAGCACGCGGGCGTTGGCCAACATCAGGATCCGCGATCCCGCGGGCAGGTCGACGCCCTGTGAGTCGAGGAAGCGCTCGACGTTCGCGCGGATGCTGGCCGGTCCCCCACCGTCGTCGCGACCGATGTGGTCGGCGGCACGGAACGCCGCGAACGGACGCAGCACCGACGGCGGCCGGGGCGGCTGGTCGAGGTCGATGAGCCATTGGTAGGCGCGGTGGGTGAACCGGTGACGCAGGGGTGTACGCCGCTCGTGGGCCACCTCGCCGACGACGAGAGCCGGGAGCGAGGGCAGTGTCAGGGGCCGGGTGGTCACCAGCGTCCACCGAGACGCTCTGCCGCGGCCACCCCGGACCGGCAGCCGTCCTCGTGGAAGCCCCAGCCGTGGTAGGCCCCGGCGTACACCGTTGTGTCCGTGGCGATCTGCGGCAACTCGCGCTGCGCGGCCACGGCACCCGGCGTGTACACGGGGTGCGCATAGTCCATGACGGCGATGATCGCATCGGGATCGATGCGGTCGGTGGCGTTCAGCGTGACCAGGTAGTCCGTGTCGCCGGGCAGGTTCTGCAGACGGTTCATCCAGTAGGTGACCACCGGCGGCTCGTCGGAGGTGTCGACGTCGCCGGGGACCAGGTAGTTCCACGACGCGCGGGCACGCGGCGTCCGAGGCAGCAGGCTCGAATCGGTGTGCAGCACGGCCTCGTTCGGCGAGTACCGGAACGCCGACAGCACCGACTTCTCCTCCGGCGTCGGATCGGCGAGCATCGTGAGCGCCTGGTCCGGGTGGACCGCGACCACGACGGAGTCGAACCGGTGGGTCCCGCCGTGTCCATCGGTGATCGTCACCCCGCCGTCCGCGTCGGGATCGCTCCTGCTGATCCGCGTGACGGGGCAGCTCACGCGGACGTCGTCGAGGCGTTCTGCGACACGGCGCACGTACTCGTTCGACCCGCCGGTGACCGTGAACCACTGCGGCGACCCCGTCACCGACAACATCCCGTGGTTGCGCAGGAAGGCGAAGAGGTACCGCGCCGGGTAGTCCATGGCCGTCGCACTGCCCGACGACCACACGCACGACACCAGCGGCACCGCGTAGTGGCGGCGGAAGAACTCACCGAACCGGTGGTCGGCGAGGAATTGACCGAACGTGGTCAGATCCTCGTCGTCGGTGTCGGACAGGAACTGGGCGGCAGCGCGGTGGAACTGCTTGACCTGCACCAGCATGCCGACGAAGCGGGGATCGGCCAGACGCCATGGCTGGGCCAGGATTCCCCCGACACCCCGACCGCCCGCGTACTCGAAGCCGCCCGCGGCGTCGCGGATGCTCATGCTCATCTCGGTGGGCTGCGTGGCGACGCCCAGTTCACCGAAGAGACGGCGCAGCAGCGGATAGGTCTCCTCGTTGTGCACGATGAAACCGGTGTCGACCGCGATGTCCCCGCCGGGACCCGGGACACGGTGGGTGTGGGCGTGGCCGCCGAGACGGTCGTCGGCCTCGAACAGCGTGACGTGGTGGGTACGCGCCAGGATGTGCGCCGCGGTGAGCCCGGACACGCCGGAACCGACCACCGCCACACTGCCGCCCGAACGGGTCGTGTCCATCGTTCACCGCCTCCTCGCCGTCGTCTCGATCGAGTGCCGGATCACCATCGTGGCGATGCGGTCAGCACATTATCGGCACGCGTGACCTCACTGCGGTGTTCGGAGTGTGCCGACTCCCGGATGGGGTGACCGCGTTCACGTCACGCCGCGGCGCATCACGCGCCGCCTACTGTGGAATGCGTGAGCATCCACCGCACCACGGTCGTCCCGGGCGCCATCGACGACGTCTTCGCGTGGCACGAGCGTCCGGGCGCGTTCCGGCGGTTGTCCCCGCCCGGGTCGCCGATCGGTCTGCGGTCGGAGGCCACGTCCATCCGTGACGGCCAGGCCGTGCTGTCCCTCCCGGGCGGCCTGAACTGGGTGGCGTCGCACGAGCCGTCGGGATACCGACCGCCCTTCCAGTTCGTCGACCGGTTGAGCAACTTCCCGCTGCGGGTGCTCACGCCGTGGGAACACACCCACGGGTTCGAGGCCGTCGACGACACGCACACCCGGATCATCGACCACGTCGAGACCCGTGTCCCGGGCTTCGCACTGGCCCCGATGTTCGACTACCGCCACCGCCAGCTGGCGGACGATCTCGCGACCCAGGAGTGGGCGCGCGAACTGTCCCCCGATCCGGTGGTGATCGGCATGACCGGGCACTCCGGGACCATCGGCCAGGCCCTGTCGGCGCTCATGACCACCGGCGGACACCGCGTCGTCGCGCTGGTGCGCCGCGAGCCGACCGGGCCCGACGAACGGCGGTGGGATCCCGACGCCCCCGACTCCGACCTCCTCGACGGGCTGGACATCGTCGTGCACCTGGCGGGCGCTTCCATCGCGGGTCGGTTCACCGATTCCCACGTCGCCGCCGTCCGTGACAGCCGCGTCGGTCCCACCCGGCTGCTCGCCGAGGTCGCCGCCGACGCCCGTGCCGCCGGTCGCGGACCGTCGGTGTTCGTCGCCGGGTCGGCGGTCGGGTACTACGGCGACATCCGCGGAGACGAGGAACTGTCCGAGGACAGCGACCCCGGCACCGGCGTCGTCGCCGACATCGTCCGCGACTGGGAGGCCGCGACCGTCCCCGCCCGCGAGGCCGGTCTGCGGGTGCCGGTGATCCGCACCGGTGTCGTCCAGGCGGCGGCGGGCGGGATGCTCGCTCTGCTGCGACCCCTGTTCACCGCGGGTCTGGGAGGACGGATCGGCGGCGGTCGTCAGTGGTTGCCGTGGATCGGCATCGACGACGTCTGTGACGTCTTCTACCGCGCCGCACTCGACGAGCGCCTCGACGGTCCGATCAACGCCGTGGCGCCCGCACCCGTCCGCAACGCGGAGTTCACCCGCACCCTGGGGCACGTCCTGCACCGCCCCACGGTCCTGCCGGTGCCGGCGATCGCCCCGGAACTGCTGCTGACGCCGACGGGCGCGCGGTCCTTGGCGCTGGCCGACCAGCGCGTGGTGCCCACCCGGCTGCTCGAGCTCGGCCACCGGTTCCGCATGCCCGACCTCGAGCAGGTGCTGCGCCACCAGCTCGGACACTGACCCTCGGGACGCCCGCGTCGCGTCGGACGGGCGCACGACACGACGCCCGATCCATCCCGTCTCCGTCGTCGGACGGTTTTAGGATGAGACCACCCCGCGGGCGGTGACCGATGCCCGCGCACGTCGGCGGAGGTGGGTCGGTGATCATCGAGACCCCGCACCTGCGCCTGCGTCCGGTGAGCGCCGATGACATCGCCGACCTCGTCGACCTCGACAGCGACCCCGCGGTCATGCGCTACGTGTCCGGCGGTGCGCCCACCCCGGAGGAGACCATCGCCCACTGGGTCGTCCCGCGTGCGGTCGCGGCGCTCGCCGCCGGGAACGGCGCCGGGATGTGGATGGCGCACGACCGTCGGAGTTCCTTCGTCGGCTGGTTCGCCCTGCGGGCACCGCGCCACAGCGCGTCCCCGGAACTGGAACTCGCCTACCGCCTGCGGCGCACCGCGTGGGGGCTCGGCTACGGGACAGCCGGATCGCGGGCGCTGCTGCGTCACGCCTTCGAGACGGGGCCCACCGACCGGGTGTTCGCGGGGACGATGGCCGTCAACGCGGCGTCGCGGCGGGTGATGGAGAAATCGGGCATGCGCCTTGCCGCGCTGCACCAGGCCGACGACCCCGCGGTCGACGGTTACGAGCGCGGGGAGGTCGAGTACGAGATCCTGCGCAGCCACTGGGAATCCGGCGAGCTCGCCTGGGCTCCGCGCCGCGCGCGGCACGCGCACCTCATCGCCTGAGGACGTCCTCCGCGACGTGTCTGCCCTCGGGCGCGTGGGCGTCGCCTCGATTGACTACCGTTGGGGTGAGCGGACGGCATCGACGACGTCGTGACACCACCCCCGTCACGGCACCAGGGACCGCCCGGCTGCCACCAGCGACGAACACAGGAGCTCCGCATGAACGCTTCCACCGAGGCGCGCCCGCACCGCGTGGTCATCATCGGGTCCGGATTCGGCGGCCTGTTCGGTGCGCAACGCCTGCGCAAGGCGAACGTCGAGGTCACCCTGATCGCCCGGACCACCCACCACCTCTTCCAGCCGATGCTCTACCAGGTCGCGACCGGCATCGTCAGCGAGGGCGAGATCGCCCCGGCCACCCGTCAGGTGCTGCGCCGACAGAAGAACGCAACGGTCCTGCTCGGTGACGTCGAGAAGATCGACCTCGAGCGCAAGGTCGTCACGTCGCGCCTGCTCACGCGCATGACTGAGACCCCCTACGACAGCCTCATCATCGCCGCGGGTGCCGCCCAGTCGTACTTCGGCAACGACCACTTCGCCGAGTTCGCCCCGGGCATGAAGACCATCGACGACGCCCTCGAGCTGCGCGGCCGGATCCTCGGCGCCTTCGAGCAGGCCGAGTTGTCCGACGACCCCGAGGAGCGCGCCCGCCTGCTGACCTTCGTCGTCGTCGGTGCGGGACCGACGGGTGTCGAACTCGCCGGCCAGATCGCGGAGATGTCGGACAAGACGCTCAAGGACGCGTTCCGCAACATCGACCCGACGCAGGCGCGGGTGATCCTGCTCGACGCCGCGCCCGCCGTGCTGCCGCCGATGGGCGAGAACCTCGGGACCAAGGCCGCACGACGCCTGGAGAAGCTCGGTGTCGAGATCCAGCTCAACGCGATGGTCGTCGACCTCGACTACGACGGCCTGACCGTCAAGGAGAAGGACGGCACCACCCGACGCATCGAGTCGCAGTGCAAGGTGTGGTCGGCCGGTGTGGCCGCCAGCCCGCTCGGCACGCAGCTCGCCGAACAGAGCGAGGTCGAACTCGACCGCGCCGGCCGCGTCAAGGTCGAGCCCGACCTGTCGATCAAGGGCCACCCCGAGGTGTTCGTCGTCGGCGACATGATGTCGGTCGAGAACGTCCCCGGGCAGGCGCAGGGCGCCATCCAGGGCGGGCGTTACGCCGCCGACGCCATCGTCGCCGGGCTCAAGGGCCAGACGCCGGACCAGCGCACGCCGTTCAAGTACAAGGACAAGGGCTCGATGGCCACGGTGTCGCGGTTCAGCGCCGTGATGAGCGTCCCGATCCCGTTCACGCAGAAGCGATTCGAGACCGAGGGCTTCTTCGCCTGGATGGGGTGGCTCGCGCTGCACCTGGTCTACATCGTCGGCTTCCGCAGCCGGTTGTCGACGATCATCGACTGGGCCGTCGCGTTCAGCACCTGGGGCCGATCGCAGCTGACGGTGACCGAGCAGCAGGTGTACGCGCGCACCGCGATGGACCACCTCCACCATCTGGAGGCGGCGAACAAGCTGGACGAGGAACCGCCGATCCCGGCCATCGCCGAACCCGATCCCGAGCCGACGACCCCGGCGTCGGACTCCACCACCGACGCCGACGCCAAGGACGAGGCCCGCGCTACGGGCTGATCCCGTCGTCGCATGCCTCGGCGCCGGATTTCTCGACGCCGCATTTCTCGGCGCCCGGTCCCTCAGCGCCCGATCGTCGCCTCCGCGGATCGCGCGTCGGCGACGGTCCGTCCCAAGGCGGTGACGAGCGAGGCGCCGCCGGCCACGGCCATCCGCGTCGCCGTGCGCGACGTCGAGACGTCCCCGCCGCCGGCGTCGGGGTAGGCGAACCGGCTGACGACGGCGCTGTGGTGATCGCCGAGCACTGACCCCGCGCCCAGTTCGAGGCGGTGACGCAGCGTCGGGGTGTCGTCGACGTCGACCCACAGTCGACCCGACCACGCACCCCCGGTCTCACCGTGTCGCCCGATCTGTGCACTCTCGTCGATCTCGACCGTGGCGGTCCGCGCCAACCGCACCCGTGTGGTGGTCTCGTGGGCTGCGGTCGCGGCGACGACGGTCGGCTGCGGCGCAAGGCACAGCCGTCCCGTGTCGGCGACGTCGACGGTCCATCCGGCACTCGAGTGCGGGTCGATCCGGGCGGGCAGCGCGATGGTCGCGGCCACCGTGCCGAGCCACAGCCGGGCTCCCGGCTCGACCTCGACACGGATGTCGATGCGATCGCCACCGAGCGGTGTGGCAGCGGTCGAGATCAGGTGCAGCGCATCGACGCCGGTGCGGCGCACGGCGAGACCGCCGACGGCGCAGGACCACGGGGAGCGGCCGGCGCGCGCGACCACGTGGACGACGGTGTGCACCCGCTCAGCGCACCTCGGCGAGCTGTCGCCGGACCCAGCCCAGGACATCGGTCGCGGCCGGGTCCTCCGTCAACGAGATCAACGCGGTCGGCCGCTCGCCGCGCACCGCGGCGGCGTCGCGTTCCATCACCGACAGGTCGGCCCCGACCATCGGCGCGAGGTCGGTCTTGTTGACCACCAACAGATCCGAGAACGTCACCCCCGGTCCGCCCTTGCGCGGCACCTTGTCACCGCCGGCGACGTCGATGACGAAGATCTGGACGTCGATGAGGCCGGTGGAGAACGTCGCGGTGAGGTTGTCGCCCCCGGACTCGACCAGTATCAGGTCGAGTGGCGGGTTGTGGTCGACGAGATCGTCGATGGCGTCGAGGTTGGCGGTGATGTCGTCGCGGATGGCGGTGTGCGGGCACCCACCGGTCTGCACGGCGGTGATCCTTTCATCGGGCAAAACTGCGTTGCGCCGCAGGAAGTCCGCGTCCTCGGTGGTGTAGATGTCGTTGGTCAGCACCGCCACCGACAGCTCGTCGCGCAGCTGGCGACACAGCGCGGCCACGAGCGCCGTCTTGCCGGACCCGACGGGCCCGCCGATGCCGACGCGCAGGGCTTCGCCCGGCTGCCGGGTGCGTCGCGGGCGGTCCGGCGCGTGGCTGTGGGGTTGTCCGTCGATGAGATGCGGGGGCATCGGTGTCACCGTCCTTCTCTGCGTACCGCGCTGCGGTGGTGGGGTGTCGTGGTCACGACGCGAACAGGGGCATCTCGCGGCGCTCGTGCCGTTCGGCGAGCACGTCGTACACCGGGTCGGACAGGTCGGCGAGCTCGAGGGCGGCGGCGTCCGCGGTCTCCTCGCACAGCGCCGCGAGGTCCATGGTGATCATCGCGACGTCGGCGGGGTCGAGGGCGAGCAACCGCTGCCCGGCTGTCGCCGACCCGGTCATCGCCGTGTAGACGTGCACCAGGGCGACGTGGCGGCCCGACATCCCGCACAGCGATCCCACCGTCCCCGCGATCACCGGGAGGTGGGTGCGGGGGATGTGCCCCGACAGGTCGTGGTGGGGCCAGCGGCGCCGGGCCAGTCGCAGCATCCCGCGCCCCTGGGCCAGCGACGCTGCGCGCGCCGCGGACGACGGTGTGCGGGCGTCGGTCTCGACCTGGGCGGCCGCGGGCGTCAGACGCCCGTCGGCGACCGCGGCGGCGATCGACGCGGCGACCAGCGCACCGGTGACGATGCGGCGCCGCAGGTACGTCTCGAGACCGGCCGCGTCGACGACGATGCCGTCGGCGATGGCCTGTTCGACCCCACCCGAGTGGACGTGGCCACCGACGGGCAGTCGGGAGTCGGCGAGGGTCAACAGCATGGCGAGGGTGCCGTCGGGCGGCGCGGGGGCTGCCATCAGAAGAGGAAGTACCGCTGCGCCATCGGCAGGGTCTGCGCGGGCGACTCGGTCCAGACCTCCCCGTCGATCGAGACGGTGAAGGTGTCCGGGTCGACGCGGATGTCGGGGGTCGCGTCGTTGCGGGGCATGTCGGCCTTGCCGATCGATCGGACACCCTTCACCGCGGCGAGACGACGCCGCACCCCGAGCCGGTCGGCGAGACCGTCGTCGAGGGCCTGCTGGGCCACGAACGTCAGCGACGTGGCCGCGGCCACCGGTGGCGCCGCGCCGAACATCGGTCGGTTCAGCACCGGCTGCGGCGTGGGGATGGAGGCGTTGGCGTCGCCCATGGCGGCCCATGCGATCGCACCGCCCTTGACGACGACGTGCGGACGGATCCCGAAGAACGCCGGCTCCCACAGCACGAGGTCGGCCAGCTTGCCCACCTCGACCGAGCCGATCTCGTGGTCGAGACCATGCGCCACCGCGGGACAGATCGTGTACTTCGCGACATAGCGCTGCGCGCGGTTGTTGTCCGCGCGGCCGTCACCCTCGAGGCTGCCGCGTCGGGCCTTCATCGCGTGCGCGGTCTGCCAGGTCCGCAGCACCACCTCGCCGATGCGGCCCATCGCCTGTGCGTCCGAGCCGATCATCGAGATGGCACCCATGTCGTGCAGCAGGTCCTCGGCCGCGATCGTCGACGGACGGATCCGACTCTCGGCGAATGCGAGGTCCTCGGGGACGCTCGGGTTGAGGTGGTGGCACACCATCAACATGTCGAGGTGCTCGTCGAGGGTGTTCACCGTGTGCGGCCGGGTCGGGTTCGTCGAACTCGGCAGGACGTTGGGATGGCTTGCGACGGTGATGATGTCGGGCGCGTGACCACCTCCGGCGCCCTCCGTGTGATACGCGTGGATGCCCCGGCCGGCGATCGCGCCCAGGGTCTGCTCGACGTATCCGGCCTCGTTCAGGGTGTCGGAGTGCAGTGCCACCTGCACACCCATCTCGTCGGCGACACGCAGCGCCGCGTCGATGGCCGCGGGAGTGCTCCCCCAGTCCTCGTGCACCTTGAACCCCGACGCGCCGGCGAGGATCTGTTCCCGCATCGCGTCGGCGCCGGTCGTGTTGCCCTTGCCCAGCAGCGCGATGTTCAGCGGCCAGTGGTCGGTCGCGGCGATCATCGACGCCAGGTGCCACGCGCCCGGCGTGACGGTGGTGGCCTTGCTGCCCTCGGCGGGTCCCGTGCCGCCGCCGATGAGGGTGGTGACCCCGTTCGACAGGGCCTCGTCCATGATCTGCGGGCAGATGAAGTGGACGTGGCAGTCGATGGCGCCGGCGGTGACGATCTTGCCGTTGCCAGCGATGATCTCGGTGCTGGGCCCGATGACGAGGTCGGGGTGGACGCCGTCCATGGTGTCGGGGTTGCCGGCCTTGCCCAGCGCGACGATCCGACCGTCGCGGATCCCGAGATCCGCCTTGACGATCCCCCAGTGGTCGAGGACGACGACGCCGGTGATGACGGTGTCCGGGGTGCCGTCGGCGCGGGTGGCCCGCGACTGTCCCATCGACTCGCGGATCACCTTCCCGCCGCCGAAGACGGCCTCCTCGCCGGCGAGCCCCGGTCCGCCACAGCGGTCCTCGGTGATCTCGACGAGCAGATCGGTGTCGGCCAGTCGGATCCGGTCACCGACCGTCGGCCCGAAGAGCTGCGCGTAGCGGTCGCGACCCAGCGAACTCATCGGTCGAGCTCCCCGGGCGCGTCGAGCGACAGCCCGGGGACGACGCGGGCGCCCGCGATCGGGATCAGCGACACCGACATCTCGATCCCGGGTTCGAACCGCACGGCGGTGCCGGCCGGGATGTCGAGGCGCAGCCCGTGGGCAGCGTCGCGGTCGAATCGCAACGCCGCGTTGGCCTGCGGGAAGTGGTAGTGGCTCCCGACCTGGACCGGTCGGTCGCCTGCGTTGACCACGGTCAGCTCGGTCACCGGTGCGCCTGCGTTGATCTCGATGTCGCCCTCGTCGCAGAGGACCTCACCGGGGATCATGCGATCGGCTCGTGGACGGTGACGAGCTTGGTGCCGTCGGGGAAGGTGGCCTCCACCTGGACGTCGTGGATCATCTCGGGCACTCCGTCCATGACGTCGGATCGGGCCAGCACACTTCGTCCGCTCGTCATCAGGTCCGCCACCGACCGCCCGTCGCGGGCGCCCTCGAGGACGTGGTCGGTGATGACGGCGACCGCCTCGGGGTGGTTCAGCCTCAGGCCGCGACCCTGGCGACGTCGCGCGAGTTCGGCTGCGTAGGAGATCATCAGCCGTTCCTGCTCGTGCGGCGTCAACCTCATCGCATCACTCCTCCGCTGCGGACCGGCGCCCGATCGTGTCGGTCATCGTGCCACGCACCGCGGCACCTCGTCGCGGCGAACACGACCGCCTCACCGTCGGTCGGCCACCCCGCGCCGTTCGTCGGGCACCTGGAACCGTTCGTTGGGCAGCTGGAGCCGTTCGTTGGGCACTTGGAGCCGTTGGTTGGGCACTTGGAGCCGTTCGTTGGGCGCCTGGAACCGTTCGTTGGGCGGTCGGAACCGTTCGTTGGGCGGTCGGAGCCTGTTCATCGGGCGCTGAGGCAGCTTCACCGCTCCAACAGCGCCTCACTCGGTTTCACCTGCCCGACGAGTGGTTCCTACCGCCCAACGAGTGGTTCCTGCCGCCAACAGACGGGTCAGCGGCCGGGCTGGTCCAGATTCTGCAGCCGCACGCGTCCCTGGGCGACGAGTCGGCCGTCGCCGTCGGTGATGTCGACCTGCCAGAGCTGCTGCGACCGGCCCCGGTGGATGGGCGTGGCCTGCCCGGTCACATCGCCCTCGCTGACCGCCTTGAGGAAGTCGGTCGAGTTGTTGACCCCGACCACCCGTGGCGGCAACCCCTGGTCCTGCAGCCACTGCGCCGCCGACATGCTCGCGAGGCTCTCGACCAGCGCGCAGTGGACGCCGCCGTGGACGATCCCGAACGGTTGGTGGTGTTCGGGGGCCACCGTGAACGACGCCCGGGATCCGTCCCCGCTGACGTGGTCCCACCGGAAGGACAGGTGACTGTCGAGGCCGGCGCCGATCAGGTCGCTGTCGAGAGAGTTGGTCATCGTCGGAGCCTAACCAGCGGTCCGACGGGCCCCGGACAGACCGACAGGCCCCGCACCGGGTGGGTGCGGGGCCTGCCGTGGCGTGGACCGGGGGTCTCTGCAGCCCTCAGGACGCTCACGCGGTCCGACGTGATGAAGATAGGCTATCCTTACCTTCATGGTCAAGAGCTACGCCGCCATCACTTCCGCCCCGCATCGGCCGGGGTCGCGCGCCGCGGGCGCGCGTGATGTCGGACAACCTGGCCGCATGGCGGGAGCGCGACGGACCGGCCCGGTCGGTAGAGTCAAGAAGATGAGCGGTTTGGGAGATCTCGAGCGCGCCGTGATGGACAATCTGTGGTCCAGCGACGAGGCGCTGACAGTGCGGCAGGTGCATGCCGCCCTGTCGGAGAACCGCGACCTCGCCTACACCACCGTGATGACCGTTCTCCAGCGGCTGGCGAAGAAGAACCTCGTCACGCAGATCCGCGACGACCGCGCCCATCGCTACTCCCCCACGCATCCCCGCGAGGACCTCGTCGCCAGCCTGATGGTCGACGCCCTCAGCGAGGCCGACGAGTCGACGTCGCGGCACGCCGCCCTGGTGTCGTTCGTCGGACGCGTCGGCGCCGACGAGGCGGCCGCACTGCGCCGCGCCCTCGACGAGTTGGAATCGGCCCGTGGAGACTCCGACCGCTCGTGACCGCGGTGTCCGCGACCGCCGGACCACGACCGTCCGGCGGGTATCCTCGGACGTGTTCGGGCCGTTGACCCGGACCGTTCGCGACCTCCGCCCCGCGCGTCGTGCGCGATCTCGACACCGCAGTGAGGACACCCGATGACCGCCGCGGCGTTCGGGCTGATGGCACTGGTCCTCGTGGGCCCCGTGCCCGACCGCCTGTCCCGTGCCACCTGGCCGCTTCACGCCCCGCGTGCGGCCATGGCCCTGTGGCAGGCCATCGCAGTTGCCGCCGTCCTCTCGGCGTTCAGCTGCGGACTGGCCATCGCGGCCAACCTGCTGGTCCCGGGACCCGACGGCCGCCCGACCACCAACCCGCTCGACGAGATCAGCTCCCTGGGCATCGTCCTGTGGTCGATCTACGTCGGCGTCTTCCTGCTGACGCTCTTCATCGGCGCCCGACTGATGTACACGGTCGTCCGCGTGGGCGTCCGCACGCGAGCGCGCCGCGCCGCGCACCGCACCCTCATCGACCTGCTCGACAAGCTCGACCGCAGCGACTGCGACGGCGCGCTGCTGGCCCGTGATGTCCGGATGCTCGCCGTCGAGCAACCGATCGCCTACTGCCTGCCGGGTCTGCGCCAGCGCGTCGTCCTCAGCGAGGGCGTCATCGCCCGGCTCTCCCACGACGAGCTCGAGGCCGTGATCACCCACGAACGCGCGCACCTGCGGGCCCGCCACGACCTGATCCTCGAGGCGTTCATCGCCGTGCACGAGGCGTTCCCCCGTTTCATCCGCAGCCGGTCGGCGCTCGGCGCCGTGCAGCTGCTCGTCGAGGTCCTCGCCGACGACCACGCCGTCCGTGCCACCGGGCCCACCCCGTTGGGCCGCGCCCTCGTCGCCTGCGCCGACTCCGTCGCCCCCCGTGGCGCGCTCGCCGTCGGCGGTCCGACGACCCTCACGCGCGTCCGTCGCCTCTGCCACGACTCCCCCGCGCGGTGGCCGTCGGCCGCCGCGTACACCGCGGCCGCGGGCATCCTCGTGCTGCCCACGCTCGCGGTCGCCATCCCCTGGCTGACCGAGCTCAGCCGACTGCTCACCGCATGAGGCGCGCGTCCTGCGGGACCGTCACCGGCGCACAGGTCATAGGCTGAGCACATGACACAAGCCTCGGGTGACTCCTCGACCACCGCGCGCGCCCAGATCGGCGTGACGGGACTGGCCGTCATGGGGTCCAACATCGCGCGCAACCTGGCCCGACACGGACACACCGTCGCCCTGCACAACCGGACGACCGCCAAGACCGACGCCCTGCTCGAGAAGCACGGCGACGATGGCGATTTCGTGCGCACCGAGTCGATGGAGGAGTTCGTCGCCGCACTGGAGAAGCCGCGGCGCGTGCTCATCATGGTCAAGGCCGGCGATCCCACCGACGCGGTCATCTCCGAACTCGCCGACCTCATGGAGGACGGCGACGTCATCATCGACGGCGGCAACTCGCTGTACACCGACACCATCCGGCGCGAGAAGGAGATGAGCGAGCGCAACCTCAACTTCGTCGGCGCCGGTATCTCCGGCGGCGAGGTCGGCGCGCTCGAGGGACCCTCGATCATGCCGGGAGGGCCGGCCGAGGCCTACGAGTCGCTGGGCCCGCTGCTCGAGTCGATCTCGGCCCACGTCGACGGCGAGCCCTGCTGCACGCACATCGGCCCCGACGGGTCGGGCCACTTCGTGAAGATGGTCCACAACGGCATCGAGTACGCCGACATGCAGCTCATCGGCGAGGCCTACGACCTGCTCCGTCGCGCGCTCGGCATGGACGTGGACCAGATCGCCGACGTGTTCCGGGACTGGAACTCCGGCGACCTCGAGAGCTACCTGGTCGAGATCACCGCCGAGGTGCTGTCGCAGAAGGACGCCGAGACCGGCAAACCCCTCGTCGACGTCATCGTCGACGCCGCGGGCCAGAAGGGCACCGGCCGGTGGACGGTGAAGTCCGCGCTCGACCTCGGCGTACCGGTCACCGGCATCGGCGAGGCCGTCTTCGCCCGCGCGCTGTCCAGCGAGTTGGACCAGCGCGCCGCGGCCACCGACCTCAAGCCCGGCACGATCGGCGAGAAGCCCACCGACAGCGAGGCGTTCGTCGCCGACGTCCGCGCGGCGCTCTACGCGTCGAAGGTGATCGCCTACGCCCAGGGCTTCGACCAGATCCGCGCGGGCAGCGAGGAGTACGACTGGGACCTGCACCCCGGTGCCATGGCCACCATCTGGCGTGGCGGCTGCATCATCCGCGCGCAGTTCCTCAACCGCATCCGCGACGCGTACGACGAGAACCCCGACCTGAAGAGCCTGCTGCTCGCGCCGTACTTCCGCGACGCGGTCGAGGAAGGTGTGGAGAGCTGGCGTCGTGTCGTGACAACGGCGGCGAGCCTCGGGATCCCCGCGCCGGCGTTCTCGTCGTCGCTGGCCTACTACGACGGCCTGCGGTCGGAGCGCCTTCCCGCCGCCCTCACCCAGGGTCTGCGCGACTACTTCGGCGCCCACACCTACCAGCGCGTCGACAAGGAGGGCACGTTCCACACACTGTGGAGCGAGGACCGCTCCGAGGTGGAGGCCTGAGACACCGCCGTGCGTTTCCTCGACGGACACCAGATCACGACCGATCTCACCTATGACGACGTCTTCGTCGTCCCCGGGCGCAGCGATGTCGCCTCCCGCTTCGACGTCGACCTGACGACCTCCGACGGGTCCGGTGCGACCATCCCGATCGTCGTCGCCAACATGACGGCGGTCGCGGGCAAGCGCATGGCCGAGACCGTCGCACGGCGCGGCGGGATCGTCGTCCTGCCGCAGGACCTGCCGGCCGCGGCCGCCGCCGAGTCCATCGCGACGGTCAAGAGCCGCGACCTCGTCGCCGACACCCCGGTCACCCTCGGACCCGACGACGCCGTCTCCGACGCACTCGCGTTGCTGCCGAAGCGGTCCCATGGCGCAGGGGTCGTCGTCGACGGCGAGGGCCGCGCGCTGGGCGTCGTCACGGCGGCGGCATGCACCGGCGTCGACCGGTTCGCTCGCCTGTCGGAGGTGCTCGACCCGGCGATCGTGTCGGTGCCGGTCGACACCGAGCCGCGCAAGGTGTTCGACGCCCTGTCCGACCAGCACCTCGGGCTCGCGGTGCTGACGGCACCCGACGGGACCATGGTCGGCGTCCTGACCCGCACCGGCGCCGTCCGCGCGGGCATCTACACCCCGAACACCGACGGCCACGGACGGCTGCGGGTGGCCGCGGCCATCGGCATCAACGGAGACGTCGCCGGCAAGGCGGCCGCGCTCGCGCGTGCCGGCGCCGACCTGCTCGTCGTCGACACCGCCCACGGCCACCAGGAGAAGATGATCACGGCCGTCCGCGCGGTCGCCGAGGCCGATCTCGGCCTGCCCATCGCGGCGGGCAACGTGGTGTCCGCCCAGGGCACCGCTGATCTCCTCGACGCCGGCGCATCGATCATCAAGGTCGGTGTCGGACCGGGCGCGATGTGCACCACCCGGATGATGACCGGCGTCGGGCGCCCCCAGTTCTCGGCCGTCGCCGAGTGCGCGGCCGTCGCCCGCGCCCGCGGCGCGCACGTGTGGGCCGACGGCGGCGTCCGTCACCCCCGCGACGTGGCGCTGGCCCTCGCGGCCGGGGCGTCGAACGTGATGATCGGCTCCTGGTTCGCGGGCACCCACGAATCACCCGGTGACCTGCACCACGACCCGTCCGGGCGCGCCTACAAGGAGAGCTTCGGCATGGCGTCGAAACGAGCGGTCGCCGCGCGCACCGCCGGCGACAGCGCGTTCGACAGAGCCCGCAAGGGCCTGTTCGAGGAGGGGATCTCGAGCTCGCGGATCCTCCTCGACCCGGCCCGCCCCGGCGTGGAGGACCTCATCGACCACATCTGTTCCGGTGTGCGCAGCACCGCGACCTATGTCGGGGCACGGACCCTCGACGAGCTGCACGAGCAGGTCGTGCTGGGGGTGCAGTCGGCCGCCGGATTCGCCGAGGGGCGCCCCCTGCCGACCGGGTGGTGACGCCGGCGTGCAGACCCTGATCCTCGTCGGGAGCCTGATCGGGTTCATCGCCCTCACGCTGGGCACCGCGTTGTTCGTCGCGGCGGAGTTCTCGCTCACCGCGCTCGAACGGTCGACGGTCGACGCCGACCTGCACCGCCGCGACGACCGCCGCGCCCGCCAGGTCGCCCGCGCGCACCGAAGCCTCTCGTTCCAGCTGTCCGGCGCGCAGCTCGGCATCACCATCACCACCCTGGTCACCGGCTACATCGCCGAACCGGTGCTGGCGCAGCTGTTCGGGCCGGCGCTGGAGGCCGCAGGTGCGGGCGACGAGCTCACCGACGTGCTCTCGATCGTCCTGGCCCTCGTCGTCGCAACCTCGCTGTCGATGGTGCTCGGCGAACTCATCCCGAAGAACGCGGCCATCGCCCGGCCGCTGCCGACCGCACGGGCCACCGCGGGTCCGATGGTCGGGTTCTCGGCGATCTTCTCCTGGGCGATCCGCGGGACCAACGGCACCGCGAACTGGGTGGTCCGTCGGCTCGGTATCGAACCGGCCGAGGAACTGCGCTCGGCACGCTCACCGGAGGAACTCGGATCACTCGTGCGGAACTCCGCCCGCGAGGGATCGCTCGACCAGAGCACCGCCATCCTCGTCGGACGGTCCCTCCGATTCGGCGAGCTCACCGCCGAGGAGCTGATGACCCCGCGTTCGACGGTGGAGGCGCTCGACGAGACCGCCGACGTCCGCGACCTGATCCTCGCCGCGTCGCAGACCGGTTTCAGCCGCTTCCCCGTCGTCGTCGACGGTGACCTCGACAACATCCGCGGGTTCGTGCACATCAAACAGGCGTTCACACTCCCTGTCGCGCAGCGTCGGTCGACGACGATGGGCGACATCGCCCGACCCGTCCCCGTGGTCCCCGACAGCCTCGACGGCGACGCTCTCATGGCCCGGATCCGCGGCGACGGCCTGCAGGTCGCGGTCGTCGTCGACGAGTACGGCGGCACCGCAGGCATCGTCACCACCGAGGACCTCATCGAGGAGATCGTCGGCGACGTCACCGACGAGCACGACGACGAACAGGCCGACGTCTCGCGCTCCGACGACGGGTGGGTGTGCTCGGGTCTGCTGCGGATCGACGAACTCACCTCCGCGACCGGGTACCACGCCCCCGACGGCGACTACGACACCCTGGGCGGGCTCGTCGTCGCACTGCTCGGACGCATCGCCGCAGAGGGCGACGTCGTCGCACTGCCCGAACGCAACGAGAGCGAGGAGGACTCCGGCGCCGACCCGGTCCCGCCGCCGCCGCGATGGCAGGCCCGGGTGGTGCGGATGGACGGCCGGCGCGTCGACGTCGTCGCGATCTCCGCTCTCGACTCCGACGCCCCGCCCGCCGAATCCGCCCCCGAGGAGGTGGACCGGTGAACGACTGGCTCGGGGTCCTGATCGCCGTCGCACTGCTCGCCGGCAACGCGTTCTTCGTCGGCGCGGAGTTCTCACTGATCTCCGCCCGTCGCGACCGGCTCGAGACACTGGCCGAGCAGGGGAAGCGCCGCGCGCGCACCGTGATCCGCGCCGGTCAGGACCTGTCGCTCATGCTCGCGGGCGCCCAACTCGGCATCACGGTCTGTTCCATCCTGCTGGGTCGCGTCGGCGAGCCGGCGGTCGCGCACCTCATCGAGGCACCGATGGATCTCGTCGGCATCCCCGACGCACTGCTGCACCCGATCGGTTTCACCATCGCGCTGATCCTCGTCGTCGCGCTGCACATCCTGCTCGGCGAGATGGTGCCGAAGAACATCGCGCTCGCCGGTCCCGAGGCGTCGGCGATGCTGCTGGTACCGATCCACCTGGCGTGGATCCGGATTGCCAAGCCGTTCATCGCCTTCTACAACCTGGCGGCGAACCTCACGCTGCGAGTGCTGCGAATCCAGCCGCGCGACGAGCTCGACGCGACGGTGTCGGCGGGTGAGCTCGCCGAGATGATCGGCGAGTCCCGCCAGGAGGGACTCATCGACGCCGAGGAGCACGAACGGCTGACCCGTGCGCTGCGCACCGCGGGTCGCACCGTCTCGGAGGTCGCGATCCCCCTGGACGACCTGCGCAGCGTCCGCGCGACCACCGACCCCGCGACCGGGCGCACCGGCCCCACCCTCGGGTCGATCGAGCGGGCCGTGTCCGAGACGGGGTTCTCGCGGTTCCCCGTCCGCGGCACCGACGGCACCTTCACCGGATATCTGCACCTCAAGGACGTCCTCGACGAGATCCTCGACGAGAGCGTCGGACCGGACACGATCATCGGGGCCGACACGATCCGGCCGCTGCCGGTGATCTCCGGCGACACCTCCCTCGACGAGGCCACCGCGTCGCTCCGCCGGACCAGCGCGCACCTCGGGACCGTCGTCGACGGCAACGGTCGCACCACCGGCGTCGTCGCCCTCGAGGATCTCGTCGAGGAGTTCGTCGGCACCGTCCGCGACGAGACGCACCGGATATGAGGGTCCTCACCGTCGACGACTGGACCACCCGTGCCGCCGACCACGCCGCGCGGGTGGGAGCACTGCTCGACGCCCACCCGCAGCATCTTCCGGACGGTCGCGATCATCCGGTGTGGCAGTTCCTGTTCCGCTACTACAGTCACAAGCCGGCCCGACTGCGCCGCTGGCACCCCGGCTTCGGCGTCGGACTCGCCGGGGCACCGGATCACCGCGACTGGCCGCACTACGTCCGCGTCGACGACGCGGCGGGCGGCTCCGTGGTCACCGTCGGCCACGCCCACCTCGACGCCCGCCGCGACACGGTCGCCCATGTGACCCGCCTGCTGTCGGCGACGGCCGGGCGCGCCCCCCGATGGAACTGTTTCGGGCTGCACGAGTGGGCGATGGTCTACCGCGACAGCGCCGTGCGCCGCCACCACGTCCCGCTGCGCCTGTCCCCCGCCGAGACCGATCGCGTCGTCGACCGCCAGGGTCTGCGCTGCACCCACTTCGACGCGTTCCGGTTCTTCACCGACGACGCGGTCGGGCGGAACACGCAGGAGCTGACGCGGGCGACACAGGTCGCGACCGAGCAGCCGGGCTGCGTCCACGCGGGCATGGACCTCTACAAGTGGGCCACCAAACTCGAAGCGCTGGTGGGCTCCGACGTCGTCGTCGACGCCCTCGCGCTGGCGTTCGACCTCCGCGAGCTCGACATGCGCGCGAGCCCCTACGACCTGCGCGATCTCGGCTTCGCACCCGTGGCCGTCGAGACCCCGCGGGGACGCGCGCAGTACGTCGCCCACCAGCGAGAACTCGCCGACCGGGCCGCGTCCATCAGGTCCGACCTACTCGCCCGGTGCCGGTCTCTGGCGTCGGCCACCACCGTGGACGAACCGCTCACTACCGCTGAGTAGGATTGATCCCCGGATCACCGCGAGGACACCAGCCGACTCCGTGATCGGAGGAGATCGGCAACCAGCGAAAGAGGAGCCATGACCGAACGCGTCACCGTCGGCGGGGTGCAGGTCGCCACCGTCCTGCACGACTTCATCACCACCGAGGCGCTGCCCGGTACCGGTGTGGACGCCGACGCGTTCTGGGACGGCGTGGGCCGGATCATCACCGACCTCGCGCCCCGCAACCGCGAACTGCTGGCCGTCCGCGACGAATTGCAGACCAAGATCGACGACTGGCACCACCAGAACAGCGAGATCGACCCGGCCGCCTACAAGGCGTTCCTGCAGGAGATCGGCTACCTGGTCCCGGTGCCCGAGGACTTCCAGATCGGCACCGAAGGCGTCGACACCGAGATCACCAGCACCGCCGGGCCGCAGCTCGTCGTCCCCGTGCTCAACGCGCGCTTCGCGCTGAACGCCTCGAACGCCCGCTGGGGATCGCTGTACGACGCGCTCTACGGCACCGACGCGATCCCCGAGACCGACGGCGCCGAGAAGGGCACGTCCTACAACAAGGTCCGCGGCGACAAGGTCATCGCCTACGCGAAGAACTTCCTGGACGGCGCCGTCCCGCTGGAGAACGGCAAGTGGGCCGACGTCACCGGCCTCGCAGTCGACGGGTCCTCGCTCGCGGTCACCCTCGGCGACTCCTCCACCTCGTTGGCCGACCCCTCGGCCTTCGTCGGGTTCCTCGGCGACACCGACTCCCCCAGCGGGATCCTGCTGCGCCACAACGGCCTGCACCTCGAGGTCCAGGTCGACGCGGAGTCCCCGATCGGGTCCACCGACCCCGCCGGCATCAAGGACGTCCTGGTCGAGTCCGCGATCACCACGATCATGGACTTCGAGGACTCCGTCGCCGCCGTCGACGCCGAGGACAAGGTGCTCGGCTACCGGAACTGGTTGGGCCTGAACAAGGGCGACCTCGCCGAGGACGTGACCAAGGGCGGGAAGACCTTCACCCGCACACTCAACCCGGACCGCGTCTACACCAAGCCCGACGGTGGCGAACTCACCCTGCCCGGCCGCTCGCTGCTGTTCGTGCGCAACGTCGGTCACCTCATGACGAACGACGCGATCCTCGACGCGAATGGCGACGAGGTGCCCGAGGGCATCCTCGACGCCGTCTTCACCTCGCTCATCGGGATCCACGGAATGGCGCCCGAGGGCCGCCAGAACTCGCGGACCGGATCGATCTACATCGTGAAGCCGAAGATGCACGGCCCCGACGAGGTGGCGTTCACCGTCGAGCTTTTCGGCCGTGTCGAGGAGATCCTCGGCCTCCAGGCCAACACGCTCAAGGTCGGCATCATGGACGAGGAGCGGCGCACCACGGTGAACCTCAAGGCGTGCATCAAGGCCGCGGCCGACCGCGTCGTGTTCATCAACACCGGCTTCCTCGACCGCACCGGCGACGAGATCCACACGTCGATGGAGGCCGGCGCGGTCATCCGCAAGGCGGAGATGAAGTCGCAGACCTGGATCAAGGCCTACGAGGACTCGAACGTCGACATCGGCCTGCACGCCGGCCTGGCGCACCACGCGCAGATCGGCAAGGGCATGTGGGCCATGCCCGACCTGATGGCGGACATGCTCGAGCAGAAGATCGGGCACCCGAAGTCGGGCGCCACCACCGCATGGGTCCCGTCCCCGACCGCCGCGACGCTGCACGCGCTGCACTACCACCAGGTCGACGTGTTCGAGCGTCAGGACGAGATCGCCAAGCGCGATCCCGCCTCGGTCGACGACATCTTGCAGATCCCGCTGGCCAAGGACACCAACTGGTCCGACGAGGAGCGCAAGCAGGAGCTCGACAACAACTGCCAGTCGATCCTCGGGTACGTCGTGCGCTGGATCGACCAGGGCGTCGGCTGCTCCAAGGTGCCCGACATCCACGACGTCGCCCTCATGGAGGACCGTGCGACGCTGCGCATCTCGAGCCAGCTGCTCGCGAACTGGTTGCGGCACGGCATCATCACCGAGGAGCAGGTCGTCGAGTCGCTGCAGCGGATGGCCGCGGTCGTCGACGAGCAGAACTCCGGCGACTCCGCCTACCGGCCCATGGCCCCGGACTTCGACTCCAGCATCGCCTTCCAGGCCGCCAAGGACCTGATCCTCGAGGGCACCTCGCAGCCGAGCGGCTACACCGAGCCGATCCTGCATCGCCGCCGCCGGGAGTTCAAAGCCGCCAACGCCTGAGGCCTGACCCATGGCCCGGCACCGCACGGACACCGCCCACCGCCGCCGCGTCAGCCGCGGGGTGGTGCTGTCCGTCGCGGCGCTGGTCGTGGTGGCGGTCCTGGTGGTCGTGTGGGTCGTTCTCGGCCGCAGTCTCCGCGACGACTCCACCGCCGCGGCGCAGACATGTGTCGAGGGCCCCGAGACGGTGTCCGTCGTCGCCGACGCCGACATCGCCGAGCCGCTGGGCCGCATCGCCGCGGCGTACTCGGCGACCAAGCCGGTCGTGCGCGACAAGTGCATCACCGTGTCGGTCCGCCCCGTGGATCCCAAGACCACGCTCGACGGGCTCACCGGGACGTGGGACACCGCCTCGATGGGGGCCTTCCCCGCGGCGTGGGTGCCCGCGTCGTCGGTGTGGAGTGCGCAGCTGCTCACGGCGAGATCGTCGGTGGTGGACGGCGACCCCGAGTCGCTGGTCACCTCACCCGTCGTGCTCGCGGTGGCCCCGCAGTTCGCGCGTGCGGCGGCGGGGAAGCTGTCATGGATCGAGGTCCCGACCCTCACCCGCGACGATGCCGCCCTGTCACGGTTCGGACTGAGCGGATGGGGCCCGCTGCGCATGGCTCTGCCTGTCGGACCCGGCACCGACGCGAGCGTGCTCGCCGCGCAGGCGGTCGCCACCGAGGTCAGCCGTGTCGGGTCGGCGGGACTGACCGTCGAGGACGCGCGCTCGGCCCAGGTCACCTCGACCATCGCGGCGCTACGCGCCGAGGCGCCGCAGTCGGTCGACGGGAGTGCCTCACGCACACTGCCGACTGTCGTCGACGGTGATCCTGCACGGGCGCGCGTGCACGCGGTCCCGATCACCGAGCAGGCGCTGTACTCCGCGACGCGGCGAACGGGGGCGCCCGGGGTCGTCGAACTCCTTCCGACGGGCTACACGCCGTCGGCCGACTTCCCCGTCGTCGACCTGACCGGCCCCCAGGTCGACGCGGCGGCGGCCGAGTCGGTCACCGCGTTCTTCCGGTTCGCCCGTATGCCCGAGCAGCTCTCGACCCTCACCCGTCTCGGGTTCCGCGGCGCAGCTGCCGGTGCGACGCCGACGGCCGCGGTCACCTTCCCGCAGATCGCGACACCGATGCCCGCCGGTGACGCGGCCGCGCTCGCCGAGATCGCCCGACTCGTCTTCGGCTGAGACGACGTCATCCGGCGACGGGCAGAATGCGACGAAGCCATCGGGTGACGATCTCGTCGACCGCATGGGCATCGGCGCGCTGCGGGGCCGGTTCCATCCCCGGTTCGTCGGCCAGCGGGTGCGCGAGGCCCGGCACGCCGATCTGCTCGATCCTGCCCGGGTCGCCGTCCTGACCACGTAACGCGGCGACGAGGTCCGCCGCATCGGCGCGGAACTCCGGATGGTCGTCGTCGCCGCTGACGATCAGCAGCGGCGGCGGGGCGATCTCTGGGGCGCGCGCCACGAAGTCCAGGTCGGCGCACCTCTGTCGCGCCTGCTCGGACCATTCGTAGCGGTGCCCTGCCATCGGCTCCACCAGTGGCACCGCCGAGCTGACCCGTATCGCGGGGTTGATCAGCACCGCAGCGTGCACGGGGATCTCTGCGTCGGCGAGGACCTGCAACGCGACCGCGCCCCCGAGCGAGGCACCGACGATCGTCACCGGGCCGTCGTCGACCGGCAGCTGCGCGCGCACGGCGGCCAGCGCGGCCGGGAACTCGGCCACGGCCGACTCGACGAACGGCACCAGGAACGACGACACCGCGTCGTCGCGCGCGAGTGCGAACACCTCGTCCACACCACCGGCGGGCATCCGTGCCCCGCACATCGGCATCCCGAGGTGCACGCGCCACGCGGGGACCTCCGCCATGGGGAACGCCGCGGCGAACGCCGCGTCGGTACGCGGCGCGTCGAGCATGTGCCAGGTGATGATCAGCGGCGCGTGGTCCTGGCGCGACACGTCGCTCGTGCGAGGCGGGAGCGCGGTGAACGGCACGCCCGCCGCGGTTCCGGTGACGACGTCCACAGCAGTCCCTCCAGTCCGGCGATGCAGGTCGTCCGGACGGTGGTGCCCGCCCGGGACCGCCGTCCGGGGAATCCGCTGTCGGCGGAACGCCCGCCGCCGGACTCAGGCGTCGGCGGGCTCGCTGAAGGCGCTGATCGGCGGGCAGCTGCAGACGAGGTTGCGGTCGCCGTAGACGCCGTCGATCCGGCGCACCGCGGGCCACACCTTGTCCCGCGCACCCGCCGACGGGCGGCCGTTCGGGAACGCCGCCTGCTCGCGGGTGTAGGGATGCTCCCACTCCGCGACCAGGCACTCCGACGTGTGCGGCGCCCCGCGCAGCGGGTTGTCGTCGACGGTGAACGTGCCGTCGGCGACCTGCTCGATCTCCGCGCGGATCGACACCATCGCCTCACAGAACGCGTCGATCTCGTCGAGGTTCTCGCTCTCGGTGGGCTCCACCATGAGCGTGCCGCTCACCGGGAAGCTCATCGTCGGCGCATGGAATCCGTAGTCCGCCAGGCGCTTCGCCACGTCGTCGACGGTGACACCGGTCGCCTTCGTGATCGGACGGAGGTCGAGGATGCACTCGTGGGCCACCCAGCCGTTCTCGCCGGTGTAGAGCACCGGGAAGTGGTCGGCCAGGCGCCGCGCGATGTAGTTGGCCGACGCGATCGCGGTGAGCGTCGCCCGCCGCAGACCCTGCGCACCCATCATGCGGATGTAGGCGTAGGTGATCGGCAGGATCGACGCCGAGCCGTACGGCGCGGCCGAGATCGTCATCGACCCCGGCAGGGCGTCGTCCAGCGGGTGCCCGGGCAAGAAATCCGCGAGGTGCTCGCGGACCCCGATCGGACCGACACCCGGTCCGCCGCCGCCGTGCGGGATGCAGAACGTCTTGTGCAGGTTCAGGTGGCTGACGTCGCCGCCGAACTTGCCGGGTCGGGCGACACCGACGAGGGCGTTGAGGTTCGCGCCGTCGACGTACACCTGACCACCGGCGTCGTGCACGGCACCGCAGATCTCCGAGACCTCGTGCTCGAACACACCATGGGTGGAGGGGTAGGTGATCATGATCGCCGCCAACGACTCCGCGTGGGTGGCGATCTTCTCCTTCAGGTCGGCGGTGTCGACGTCACCGTTGGCACGACACGCGACGACCACCACCCGCATGCCCGCCATCACGGCCGACGCGGCGTTGGTGCCGTGGGCGCTCGACGGGATGAGGCAGATGTCGCGACCCTCGTCGCCGCGGCTCAGGTGGTACTTGCGGATGGCGAGCAGACCGGCGTACTCCCCCTGCGACCCGGCGTTGGGCTGCAGGCTGATCCGGTCGTAGCCGGTGATGTCGGCGAGCCACGTCTCGAGTCGCTCGATCATCGTGCGCATGCCGGCGGTGTCCTCGGCCGGGGCGAACGGGTGCAGGTTCGCGATGCCCGGCCAGGTGATCGGCTCCATCTCGGCGGCCGCGTTGAGCTTCATGGTGCACGAGCCGAGCGGGATCATGCTGCGGTCGAGCGCGATGTCCTTGTCGGACAGACGACGCAGGTAGCGCAGCATCGACGTCTCGGTGCGATAGCGGTGGAACGCCGGGTGCGTGAGGAACTCGCTCGTCCGCTCCGGACCGACGGGCGCCTCGATCACCTCACCCGACAGCTCCGCCCCGAACGCGGCGAGGACGCCCGCGACGTGCTCCTCGGTGGTCGTCTCGTCGCAGGCGATGCCGACGTGGTCGGCGTCGACGCGGCGCAGGTTGATCCCCGCGTCCCGCTTGGCGGCCTCGACCACCTCGTCCGCCCGGCCCGGGACTCGGGCCAGGACGGTGTCGAAGAACGTGTCGTGGACGATCTCGACGCCGGCGTCGGCCAGGCGTCCGGCGACGACCGACGCCAGACGGTGGACCCGCCGGGCGATCGCGGTGAGGCCGTCTGGACCGTGGTAACTCGCGTACATGGCGGCCAGCACGGCCAGCAGCACCTGGGCGGTGCAGATGTTGCTGGTCGCCTTCTCGCGGCGGATGTGCTGCTCGCGGGTCTGCAGCGACAGCCGGTAGGCGAGGTTGCCGTCGGCGTCCTTGGACACGCCGACCAGACGACCCGGCAGCTGACGGGCATGCTGGGTGCGCACGGCGAGGTAGCCGGCGTGCGGACCGCCGAAGCCCATCGGGACGCCGAAGCGCTGTGTGGTGCCGAAGCAGGCGTCGGCACCCTGCTCACCGGGCGGGGTGATCAACGTCAGCGACAGCAGATCGGCGCCGACCGCGACGAGCGCATCCCGTTCGTGTGCGGCGGAGATGATCGGTGCGAGGTCGACGACGCGACCCGAGGCACCGGGAACCTGGGTGAGCACCCCGTAGAAGTCGCCGTCGGGCAGGCCCCGGGTGAGGTCCGCGCGCACGACCTCGATGCCGAGCGGCTCGGCACGGGTCTCGATGACCGCGAGGGTCTGCGGGAAGACGTCGGTGTCGACGACGAACCGCGGTGACTTGTTCTTCGTCGCGCGCCGCAGCAGGGTCATCGCCTCCGCGGCCGCGGTGCCCTCGTCGAGCATCGAGGCGTTGGCGACGTCCATGCCGGTGAGGTCGGAGACCATCGTCTGGAAGTTGAGGAGCGCCTCGAGGCGACCCTGGCTGATCTCCGGCTGATACGGCGTGTACGCGGTGTACCAGGCGGGGTTCTCGACCAGGCTGCGCCGCAGTACGGCTGGGGTGTGGGTGCCGTAGTAGCCGAGGCCGATCATCGACGGGGCGGCGGTGTTCTGTGCGGCGAGGTCCGCGAGCTCGGCCAGCGCCTCGACCTCGGTGGCCGCGGGCGGGAGGACGTCGAGGCCGGTCGCGTCGGCGGGATCGGCGATCGAGGACGGGACGACGCGATCGGCGAGGGCCTCCAACGAGTCGACGCCGAGCGCTTCGAGGATGCGGCCCAGGTCGTGGTCGTCGGGACCGATGTGGCGGTCGGCGAAGGCGTCGGTGACGTCGGCGATACGGGTCTGCTCGGACACGGGTGGGACCTCCCCTGGGCATGTCCGACGATGCCGTCGGACAGCAGTTGGTCCTCCCCCTCTGTCCTGCCCGTCGTACGGGCGCCTGAGAGATTGAGCCGCGGGCGGCGGCCTTTCACCGTGGGCGGACGACGCGGACGCCGTCACTTTCCAGAGACGTCGGGGGCGACACGGTCCTGGATGCCTGAGAGATTGACGGAGAGGTGTTGCTCCTTCGGCGGACGCGACCGGTCGGGTCGCGACACTCTCCCATGCCGCTGCGACGTGGAGCCGAGTTTACCCCGGTCCCGCTACCCCGTGCGACGCGCGCGGGTCTTGCGGCGCGCGGCGAGCTCGTCCTCGGGGGCGGTCTCGCTGATCGCGCCGTCGGCCCGCTCACCCGGGAAGTCGGCGATGGTGCCCGAGAGCTCCCGCATCGCACCGGCGACGGCGATGCCGAACACACCCTGACCGCCCTGCAGGAGGTCGACGACCTCCTCGGCCGACGTGCACTCGTAGACGGTGGTGCCGTCGGAGAAGAGGGTGATGCGGGCGAGGTCCTCGACACCGCGTTGACGCAGGTGGTCGACGGCGACACGGATGTTCTGCAGCGAGATGCCGGTGTCGAGCAGTCGCTTGACGATCTTCAGGACGAGGATGTCCTTGAAGGAGTACAGGCGCTGGCTGCCGCTGCCGGCGGCGCCGCGGATCGACGGGACCACCAGGGACGTGCGCGCCCAGTAGTCGAGTTGGCGGTAGGTGATCCCGGCGATCTGGCAGGCGCTGGGCACGCGGTAGCCGACGAGTTCGTCGGGCACGGTGTCGTTCGGGAACACGCCGGGCGCGATGTCGTCGAGTGTTCCCTGCTGGGGACGCGCCACCGGCGCCTGCTCGGACCGGGTCGCGACGTCGTCGGCGGTGTCCGGGCCCTGCGTGGTTGGCTCGTCGCCCACGGCGTGCTCCTGGGGATGATCGGGTCCGTCCGGCGTGGACCTGAGTGGACGGATGGCAGAACACCATCGGTGCAACTCAGGGTACCCCTGCGACCCGACCCTGGGTGGCGTCCCGCGATCTCGCGGATTCGAGGGGAACGCTATGACCCGGCGACGCGCCGATCAACGCGACTCGCCCGCCCGGTAAGTCTCAATCTCACCTTGAGGGTGAACCGTGACGCCGGGGAGACCGTTCCGTGATCAGGCCCCGGCTGTGACACCGGATCAGGCTCCGCCTGAGGCCTTGAAGTCGTCGGGCGAGATGTTGTCGAGGAACTCCTTGAACTTCTCGACCTCGTCCTCCTTGACCTCCTCGGAGTCCGAGGACTCCTCGTCGGGGATGACCAGACCCGCCTCGGCGAGGACGTCCTCCTCGGCGATGATCGGCACCTCGGCACGCATCGCGACGGCGACCGCATCCGACGGACGCGCCGACACGCGCAACTCGCCGCCGAAGATCATCTCGGCGTAGAAGGTGCCCTCCTGCATGTCGACGATGCGCACCTCGACCAGTTCCTGCCCGAAGGCGGACACCAGGTTGACGATCAGATCGTGGGTGAGGGGGCGGGGCGGTTCGACACCCTTCTGCTTCAGGGCGATCGACGCGGCCTCGCTCTGCCCGATCCAGATCGGCAGGTAGCGCTCTCCGTCGACCTCGCGGAGGAGCAGGACAGGCTGGCCCTGTGGGGGTTCCACGCGGATCCCGACGACGTGCATCTCACCCATGGTCACTCTCCCGCCTGACGATCGACGCACCTGTCGAACAGCACCGACCGGCACGCGAACGGGCCGGTCGATCAGGATCGACGCTACACCTCACGGGCGCGGACCACCGGGGCGTGCGTGGAGTCAGTCCAGGGCATCGCGCACAGCGGCTTTCACCAACTGTGTGTGCAGGGTGACGGTGAGTGCGGCCACCTCACGCGTGAGTTCCTCGGCCCGGTCGCGGGCACCGGCACCCTTGCTCTTCGCGATCGGGTTGGCGATCTGGGCGACCAGGCCCGCCTCCCGGTCCGCCGAGACCTTGAACGCGCGCAGATGCCGTGCCTCGAGCCCGTAGTCCGCGAGCGCGGCGGCAGCCTCGACCAGACGGACGGCGTCCTCGTCGAAGAACCCACCCGGTCCGGCGCTGAGCAGGCCGGCGGACAGCAGTTCGGCGACGAACTCGGCGTCGGCCCCGGTGCGGTCGATGAGCGCCTCGCGCGACACGCGGCCACCCGAGCTCTCGAAGTCCATCGCCGGCGCAACCCAGGAGCGCGCCGTCGACAGCAGCCGGGGTGTGCCGGGGTCGACCCGTTCCCCGCGGTCGATGGCGTCGAGCTGGTCCTTGATGACCTTGAGGGGGAGATAGCGATCCCGCTGGGCCGTCAGGACGAACCGCAACCGTTCGCAGTCGTCGGCGGTGAACCGCCGATACCCCGACGGGGATCGTTCCGGGGTGATCAGCCCCTCCGCCTCGAGGAAGCGGATCTTCGAGATGGTGACGTCGGGGAAATCCGGACGGAGCCGGTCGAGGACTGCGCCGATGGACATCGACCCCTCGTCGGATCCCGACCGACCACCCGGACGGGCGGCCCCGCCACCGGTGGACGGCGCGGTCACGAGCGGTTACCCGGCCGCCGACGATCCGTCGCCGGAGGGGCCGCTGAGGAACACGAGACGGAACTTGCCGATCTGCACCTCGTCACCGTTCGCGAGGACCGCGGAGTCCACGGGCTCCCGGTTCACGTAGGTGCCGTTGAGGCTGCCGACGTCGACGACCTGGAACTCGTTGTCCGCGAGACGGAACTCCGCGTGACGACGGGACACGGTCACGTCGTCGAGGAAGATGTCGCTGTCGGGGTGACGACCCGCCGACGTGGTGGTCTGGTCGAGGAGGAAGCGCGACCCGGCGTTCGGTCCACGCTTGACGACGAGCAGCGCGGTGCCCGGCGAGAGACGTTCGACGGCGGCCTCGGCGGTCTCGGTCGTCGATCCCCCGGAAGCGTCGAGTTCCTTGATGAAATCGGCGCGGAAGACCGACGTCGTCTCCACGGGCGCGTCGTAGTCCTTCTCGTTGTCGCTCACCAACCACTCCTTCTCGGGTTCTCGTGACCTGTCGATGCAGGTCGCGCGTGTCGGGTCGACGGCGGTGGCGCGTGTCGACCCGGTTGTCCGTGGTGATCCCCGGCGGCCGGGGTGCCTGCCGACGCGGTGGTGGTCCGCGTCGGGTGCTCCCGGGGTCCGCTCGTGCCCAACTGACCGTACCCTGCCGGGCCCCCGTCAGATCAGCTGTCGATGACCTTGCGGTAGCCGTCGGCGTCGAGCAGGTCACCCAACACCGCATCGAGGTCGGTGCCCTCGGACACGGCGATCTCGATGAGCCAACCGTCGCCGTACGGCGCGGAGTTCACCAGTTCCGGCGTGCTCTCCAACGCGTCGTTGACGGCCGCGACCGATCCCTCGAGCGGGCCGTAGATGTCGGAGACGCTCTTGGTCGACTCGACCTCGGCGAAGGACTCCCCGGACGTCACGTCGTCGTCGACGGCGGGCAGCTGGACGAACACGACGTCGCCGAGCTGATCCTGTGCGTAGGCGGTGATCCCGACCCGGACACGGTCGGGTCCGAGCTGCTCGATCCACTCGTGTTCGACGGTGTAGCGCAGGTTCCCGGGGACCTCGATCTCACTCACGCCGTGAACCCTATCGTGCCCGCGGCACTCGTCGGACGACGAGCACCGCCTGCCACCAGTACTGCACGAAGGACCACACGTACATGCCCGTCCCCCAGATGAGGAACGCCCATCCGATCGGGTGGAACACGTCTCCGAGCCAGTTGTCGATCTGTCCGCCGAGCACGAACGGGAACCCGTACATCAGGGAGAACGTCGCCGCCTTGCCCACGTAGGTCACCGGCAGCGCCGTCAGCCCCCGCGTGCGCAGGATCGGAACCGCGGCCAGCAGCAACAGGTCCCGGCCGATGAGGATCCCGATCAACCACCACGGGACGATGTCGCGCAGCCCCAGGCAGATCGGGATGACGATCATGTAGATCCGGTCGGCTGCGGGATCGAGCAGCGCACCGAGCGACGACGACTGGTTCAGCAGTCGCGCGAGCTTCCCGTCGGCCCAGTCCGACGCCCCGGAGACCAGCAGGACGACGAACGACCACGCGTAGGCGTGCTCGAACACCAACAGCCACACGAAGACCGGGACCAGGACCAGACGCAGCAGGCTCAGCGCGTTGGGCACCGTGACGATCCGATCGGACAGCACCGGTTCGCTCGATCCCGGTGCCCGCGTGGAGCCGTCGGATTCCATGCTGCTCAGCCTGTCACACCGCCAACCGGGCCGGGCTCAGCGGAAGACGCCGATGATCCCCTGCAGCGTCTTCGCCCCGCCGGAGGCGAACGGGTTGTCGTGGACCATGTAGGTCCACGTCGTCGTCGAGCGACGCAGGTCGGCGCCCTCGAGGTCGACACCGTCGGCGGTGATGGTCGCCTCGCGGAATGTGGTGCGTGCCTTCTCGACCGCCTCGGCGGGCAGGGTCGCGAAGGCGTCGAGGATCAGCTTGTGAAACTCGTCGAGAGGGCTCTGCCGACCGATCGAGCGCAGGTGGATGCTGGCGCGGACGTCGGCGACGAAGGCGAGGTGGTCGGCCCAGGCGCGGTCGAGGTGGTACAGCGCGATCTCCCGCGCCGCCTGCACGAGCACGTCCCGCGGCACCGGATCGGTCTTGACCGCGACCGAGGACGCCTCGGCGGCCGTCCCGTCCGCGTCGTCGCCGGATGACGTGTCGGAGGGGTCCGACGACGTCGCGGTGCCGGTCAACTCGGCGTAGCGCTCGGGTTCGGACTTCTCCAGTTCCTCCAGCGCGATGTCGGTGGTGAGGACCTCCATGCGCCGCTTCACGACGATGTCGCGCTGCTGGTTCACCAGCTTGTTGTAGCGCCAGGTGTTCGCGTGCAGCTCCAGCATGATGCCCTCGGCGACGCGCTGCGCCTGCTCGATGAGCTCGATGCCGCGCTCCCCCATGGAGCCGTCCTCGTTCTCCGACTCCGGGTCCCGCTTGAACGACAGGTTCTTGGTGACCACCGGGTCCTGCAGCGACGAGAAGAACACGCTGCGGCCGGGGTCGCCCTGACGGCCGGCACGTCCCCGCAGCTGGTTGTCGAGACGTTCGGTGTCGTGGCGGCCGGTCCCGACGACACAGAGCCCGCCGAGCTCGACGATCTGATCGCGGGCGCCCGTGGACTTCCCGTCCTTCTCGCCGCGGGTGCCGCCGAGCTTGATGTCGGTGCCACGACCGGCCATCTGCGTCGACACGGTCACGGCGTCGAGCGCGCCGGCCTCGGCGATGATGACCGCCTCCTCGGCGTCGTTCTTCGCGTTGAGGACGACGCTCGTGACCCCTGCGCGTTCCAGGAGCAGTGCCAACTCCTCGGACTCGGCCACGTCGTGGGTGCCGATGAGCACCGGCTGACCGGTCTCGTGGATCTCCTTCACGAACTCGACGATCGCCTCGGCCTTGTGGAACTTGGTGTCGTAGACGCGGTCGGGCTCGTCGACACGGACGTTGTCGGTGTTCGGCGGGATCTGGGAGACGGCGAGCTCGTAGAACTGACGGAACTGCTCACCGGCGGCCAGAGCGGTACCCGTCATGCCGCACACCGTCGGGTACCGGCCGATCAGCGCCTGCACGGTCATCGTGTCGATGACCTCGCCCGAATCGGTCTGCGCCAGGCCCTCTTTCATCTCCACAGCAGCCTGCAGGCCGTCAGGCCACCGCTGCAGCTGCGCGACGCGGCCGCGGGAGGAGTTGATCAGGTGCACGCCACCGTCGCGGACGATGTAGTGGACGTCGCGCTCGACGAGGATGTGCGCGTGCATCGCGATGTTCACGTGCACCAGCGTCGTGCCGACGTGCTCCTCGGAGTACAGGTCGATGCCGCCGAGCTCGGCCTCGACGAACTCCGCGCCCTCCTCGGTGAGGAAGACGTTGCGGCCCTCGGTGTCGATCTCGTAGTGGTTCTTCCGCAGCTTGGCGACGGTGTCGTGGATCGGTTTGTCGGGCACCTCGCCGGTCGTCGCGCCGGCGAGGATGAGCGGAACCAGCGCCTCGTCGACGAGCACCGAGTCGGCCTCGTCGATGATCGCGACGTCCGGCGTCGGGGAGACCAGGTCCTCCTCGCGGGTCACGAGCTGGTCGCGCAGGACGTCGAAGCCGATCTCGTTCACCGACGCGTAGGTGATGTCCGCGGCGTAGGCGGTACGTCGCTCGTCCTTCGTCGACGACTCCGACACCGACCCCGAGGACATGTCGAACAGATCGAACAGCGGCTTCATCCACGACGCGTCACGGGTGGCGAGGTAGTCGTTGACGGAGATGACGTGCACGCGGCGGCCGAGCAGGACGTAGCCGACGGCCGCGATCGCACCCGAGAGCGTCTTGCCCTCACCGGTCGCCATCTCGACGATGTCGCCCTCGAGCAGGCGCAGCGCACCTTGAAGCTGCACGTCGAACGGTCGCATCTGCAGGGAACGTTCGGCGCCCTCGCGCACCAGGGCGATGTAGCGCGCGCGGTCGTCGCCGGCGGGATCGGTGATGTCGAGCTTCTCCGCCGCCCCCGCGAACTCGTCGTCGGACAGCCCCGCGGCCCAGTCGTCGTGGGTGGCGGCCTTGGCGATCAGTGCGACCGACTTCGACTGGTTGCGCGTCGCCTGCGCGCCCAGCATCCGCCACATCCGGTTCGAGAGCTTGCCCACTGACCGATCACTCCTGTTCGACGTGCACGGGGACCTGCCCGCCCCGCGCCCCGTGGCCGCCCCCACCGTACGCGGGACGACCCGCCGACCTGCGCGACATCACGACGTCGGCGTCAGACCCCACCCACGACGTCGACTCAGACCCCACCGACGACGTCGTCGAGGAAATCGACGTAGTCGGCGACCGCGGTCTCGAACGCGTCACCGAGGTAGATGTCGAAGTGACCGACCGGGTAGCGCTTGATCACCGCGTTGCGCACCCGTTCGGCGTGCTTGATCGTCGCCGCCGCCGGCGCGACGGAGTCGGTGTCGCAGACCGCGAACAGCACCGGCGCCGTCACCGACCGCGCGACCTTGCCCGGCTTCTCCCGCGGGATGCGCAGGGCGACGGCCGCGGCGACCTCGTCGGAGAACGACATCCCCTCCGGCACCAGCGCGAGGTAGCCGTCCATCGCGTCAGGCGTGTTCATGAGCGCGGTCTCCCCGGGACGACCCGCCAGCGCCACCATGACCCGCGGCCGACCGCGACGCGCGGCCAGCGCATCGGCCAGCGCCTTGCCCATCACGCCGAGCGAGCTCGGTCCCATGTTCTGGCGCGCCGAGGCGATGCCGTCAGTGAACGGGCACTGCGCGATCGCCGCGGCCACCCGCGGGTCGTGCGCGGCGATCACCAGCACGTGTCCCCCACCGAACGACGACCCGAAGATGACCACCCGGTCGGGGTCGACCCCCGGAAGCGACCGCGCGTACGCGATGGCGGCGTGCCAGTCCTCGCGCTGCCGGTCGATGTCGAGGAGTTGACGCGGCTCGCCACCGCTGGCGCCGAAGTGGCGGTAGTCGAAGGCCAGGGCGTGGTAGCCCGCGTCGGCGAACCGCTCCGCGTAGGCGTCGAGCCGCATCTCCTTGACCGCGCCGAGACCGTGCCCCAACACGACGATGGGCCGGCGTTCGCCGTCTTCGGCCTCGGCCCGGTACAGCCAGGCGGCGCAGGTGGTGCCGCCGGAGTCGAACGTGATGTCCTCGCGTGGATACGCCTCGGGCCCCGTCGTCATGGGGTGATTATGTCGCGCGCCACACACCGGGTCACAGCGACCTGATCGCCGCGACGTAGCGACGGGCCATGATCCGCTGGGCGACTCGGGCGACCGGCCCGCCCACCCGCGTCAGCAGCGAGCCGGGTCGCGAGAACGCGGTGACCGCGAGACGCACGGTCCCGTCGTGGTCGAGGTGGACCAGGAACGCCTCCTCGCCGTCCTCGGGATGACCGGGGAGGGTGCCGTAGACGAATCCCGCCCGGGTGGGCTCGTCGACGACGCGCACCACTCGCACCGGTGCCCGCAACCCGAGCGGTCCCGGACCGAGGAGGACGTCGGCCACCGTGCCCTCCACCAGCGGGTCGTCGGTCGCCGCGACCCGCGCACCCGATCGCAGTTGCACCTGCCATGCGAGCACCGCCTCGGCGCACTGCTCGAACCGCCGCCTGCCCTGTCCGACGACGCCGTCGTGGTGGAGGTGGTGGTAGCCCGACGGCAGCCCGGTGAGGGTGGCCCCCACGTCGCGATAGGTCAACGTCGCGGCACGCAGGTCGGCGGCGCGGTCGGGGGCCAGCGGGGTCGAGCGCTGCTCGGTCATGCCCCACCGTATCGCCGGTCCGCGACCGCCAGTCCGGCGGCGACGGCGGCCTCGCGGTAGTGCTCGGCGAGGGTGTCGACGGTCTCGTGCGCGTTGAGTCCGCTGGGGTTGGGGACCACCCACACCCGCGCGCCCGCGAGGTCGCGCGGTTGCTCGCCGACCGTCGCCCTGGGGTGCCCGAACCCGGTGCGGTAGGCCGTGATCCCGGCGACGGCGACCACGCGCGGCGCGAGCGCGCGCACGGTCTCGGCGAGTCGACGCGCACCGGCGCGCAGCTCGTCGTCGGCGAGTTCGTCGGCCCGCGCGGTGGCCCGGGCGACGACATTGGTGATGCCGATCCCGGCTCCGAGCATCACCTCGCGATCGGCCGCCGACATCCCCGACGACGCGTCGATCCGCCGGTCGACGAGACCACCCCGGTACAGGGCGGGATAGAAGCGGTTGCCGGGCCGCGCGAAGTGGGCGCCGGTCGCCGCGGTCCACAGGCTCGGGTTGATCCCGACGAACAACAGCCGACAGCGGTCGTCGACGAGGTCGTCGACGACCGCGTCCCGGTACGCGAGCAGCTCGTCACGACGGAACCCGATGACGTCCCCCTCCCGCTACGGTCGCACCATGACGGGCGCCCCGACCGATCACCGCGTGCACTTCATGACCCTCGCGACCGCCGACCTCGACGCCGCGCGCCGCTTCTACGTGAACGGACTCGGGTGGGAGCCACTGCTCGACGTGCCCGACGAGATCGTCTTCTTCCAGATCGCCGGTGGGCTGGTGCTCGGCTTCTTCGAGGCGGAGAAGTTCGCCGCCGACGTCGCCGGAGCGACCAGCAGCACCGTCGGCGGGGTGACGCTGGCCCACAACGTGGACGACCGCGACGCGGTCCACGAGGTCGTTGCCCGCATGGCCGGCGCGGGCGGCACCGTCGTCACACCCCCGGAGGACGGCGCGTTCGGTGACATCTTCCACGCGATCGTGCGGGACCCGAACGGCGTCGTGTGGGAGGTCGCCCACAACCCCGGCTGGCGCGTCGCCGCCGACGGGACCGTTCACCTCAGCTGAGTCGGTCGCCGTCACGGTCGCAGTTCGAGATCGACCACGACCGGCGAGTGGTCGCTGACAGCCCGCTCTGCCTGCGGCCGGTCGACGACGCGCGCGTCACGCACGAGGAAATGGTCCGAGACCAGGACCCGATCGCTGGTCGAGCGGGTTCCCGTACCGGCGTCGGACAGGCCGACGGCCGCGGCCAGTCGTGTCTCCCCCGCGTACTCGGCCGAGTCACGCTGGGTGTTGAAGTCGGCGCCCAGGATCGTCGGCCCCGGCCACAGCCGGACGGTGTCGAGGACGGGCGCCACCTGGCGGGCCACCTCGTCGACGCCGTCGTGCGGCGAGCTGAAATGCCCCGAGAGAATCCGGATCGCGGTGCCCTGCGGCGTGACCGCCATCGTGTCGGTGGCACCGCGGGGCTGGTGTTCGGTGGTCGTCGGGAACCACCGCCGCCGCAACCCCCATCGACTGCCGGCGACATCGGCCCATGCCGCCAGTGCCGATCGGGCCCGACGGGCCCAGTCGTCTCCGAATGCGTCGCCGATGCGCAGGGTCCGTGCGTCGGTCAGGACGATGCCGTGGAACGTGAGCACCCCGGGACCCTCCTGGCGGCCGTAGATCTTCTCGGCGTTGACCGTCATCACCGCGCCGGTCGGGTGCAGTCGCCGGGCGAGGGCACACAGGGTGTCGCTCAGGCTCGACCGGAGCGCGAACCGGTCCAGTTCCTGCAGCAGGACGACGTCCGGGTCGAGGTCGGCGATGGCCTGCGCCAGCCGGTCGAGTTTCGCCGGGGTCGCGAGGAACTCGCCCGACCCGCCCATGCCGCCGTGCACGTTGAACTCGACGACGCGCAGCCGCTCGGGTGCGCGCACTTCGGGGTCGGCGGCCGCACGCACCGGCACCACCGGTGTCCGCGGCCCGACGGCGGTCACGGTCGCGGCCGCACCCGCGGCGGACACCGCACCCAGCGAGGCGCCGACGCGGGGTCTGCCCCACCGCGATCCCACCGCGCAGCCGAGGACCGTTACCGGAGCGACCCACCATCCGCGGTCGCGGATCGTCGTGCCGACCGTCTCCACCAGCCCGGGTCGGTGACGAGGGGCCGGCACAGGGGCCAGCGCGGCACCGCGCGCACGCGGGGCGCGTCGGACACCGTGGGCGCGAGGTTCGACCGTGAGGGCCATCGGGGACGGGCCGTCAGATCTCGAACTGCACGCGGGCGACCTGCTCGGCGACGGCGACGATCTCGGCCCGGTGGACGTTGTGCTCGGCGTCGACGTCGTAGCCGCGGTAGTCCTCCACGGTCGCCCAGTCGTTGGTGATCGCGAAATCCCAGCCGCCGTCGCGCAGACCGGCGTCACGGCCGGTGTGGTTGGCCAGACAACCGGGCAGGTCCAGCGCTGCGATACCCGCGAGCGCGGCCTCCAGTCGGGCGCGGTCCTGCTCGGCCTGCTCACCCTCCGCGGCACGCAGCCGCCCCATCACGACGTTGCGGATCATGGCGCCGAGTATGCGCCAGGGCGTCAGAGGTGCGCCGCGGTGACCGCCGCCCAGTAGATGTCGGCGGTGGCCTTGCAGGTCGAGTACCCCGTGCCGCTGGTGCCGTAGGCGTACGCGCAGTTGGTGATCAGGTCGGTGCGGAGCGCGGAGTTGCAGGCGGTGTACGAGGTGCCGGCACGGTCGGCGGCGTCGTAGCAGAGGTCGTGGCGCGCGCAGGGGCCGCGGAAGTCGGCCGCGAAGTAGCTGTCCGGCGACGACGTGCAGTAGTCGTGTCGCGCAACCGGTTCCAGGCTCGTGTCGTAGACATAGTTGCTGGGCACGGTGACGAACGCGGTCGCCCGCAGCGTCGTCCGCGACTGCTCTGACAGCGGCGGGCCCGGGTAGACCTGCGACGCCGCCTGCACCTGCGGGGAGATCGGGTACTGCTCGGTGGGCGTGGCGTGGGCGAGTGCCCCGTCGCCGACGAGGGCGAACAGGGTGAGGGCGGCAGCGGCGAGGACGACGCGCAGTCGGGTCATGAGCAGAGCGAAACACCTGCGGGGAACCGCTCACCCCGATGTCGGCGAACCCCCGGTGAACTCCGGCGGTCGGGTCAGAGGCGGATGACGGTGACCCCACCGGCGCCGGCACCCGGCGTGCCGAGGTCGGCGAGACGTCCCGGCGCGTCGTCGAGGCCGATCACGTCGCGGAGCAGCGGGCGCGGGTCGACGACGCCGTCGGCGATGTCGGCGAGCATCGCGGGGTACTCGTGCGCGGCCATGCCGTGGCTGCCGAGCAGCTGCAGTTCATGGGCGACCACGGACCCCATGGGTACGCCGGGATCGGTGTCGGCGCCGAGCAACCCGACCTGCACGTGTCGACCCCGCGGCCGCAGCGTCGCGATGGAGGCGCGCATGGTCGCCGGGGACCCGAACGCGTCCAGCGAGCAGTCGATGTCGCGCAGCCCGTCCGCGGACTCCACGACCTCGGCGGCTCCGAGATCCCGGGCCATCGCGCGACTGCGCTCGGACGGATCGATGCCGATCACGGTGGCCCCGCGGGATGCGGCGATCATCACCGCGGCGAGACCGACGCCCCCGCATCCGTGGACGGCGACCCGCTCGCCCTCACGCACCGCACCCACAGCGGTGACCGCGCGATAGGCCGTCGCGAACCGGCACCCGAGGCCGGCGGCGGCCTCGTCGGACACCGCGTCCGGGACGGCGACGAGATTGACGTCGGCATATCGCAGGGCGACGAGGTCGGCGAACGACCCGGCGTGGGTGAAACCGGGCTGCTGCTGGCGCTCGCACACCTGCTGGTCACCGCGCAGGCAGGTCGAGCAGGTGCCGCAGGCGCACACGAACGGGACGGTGACCCGGTCACCGGGCGACCACCGCCGCGCACCGGCACCGACCTCGACGACCGCACCGACGAGTTCGTGTCCGGGCACGTTCGGCAGCGGGATGTCGGGGTCATGGCCCTGCCATCCGTGCCAGTCCGATCGGCACAGGCCCGTGGCGGCGACGGCCACCACCACCCCGTCGTCGGGGCACACCGGCGGCGGCACGTCCCGCAGATCGATGGGTCCGCCGAAGCGCTCGTAGACGACTGCTCTCATGCGCCCGAGCCTGCCGCAGCGACCCCGGTCAGGAGAAGCCGACGATGGGCCGCGGGGCGTAATGCGCCTCCAGGGCTGCGATCTCGTCGTCGGAGAGCGAGACGTCCAGCGCGGCGACGGCGTCGTCGACGTGAGCCGTCTTGCCGGCACCGATGATCGGGGCGCTGACGACTGGCTTGTGCAGCATCCACGCCAGCGCGATCTGCGCGCGCGGGACGCCACGCGTCTCGGCCAGATCCGACACCGCGTCGACCGTCGCCTTGTCGCCCTCGTCGTACAGCGTCGACCCGAACTGGTCGGTCTGCGATCGCGTCGTCTCGGTGTCCCAGTCGCGGGTGAGCCGACCGCGCGCGAGCGGGCTCCACGGGATCACACCGATCCCCTGATCGGCGCACAGCGGGTGCATCTCCCGCTCCTCCTCGCGGTAGAGGAGGTTGTAGTGGTCCTGCATGGAGATGAACTTGCTCCAGCCGTGCAGCTCCGAGGTGTACAGCGACTTCGAGAACTGCCACGCGAACATCGACGACGCCCCGATGTAGCGGGCCTTGCCCGCCTTCACGACGTCGTTCAGTGCCTCGATGGTCTCCTCGATCGGCGTCGTCGGGTCCCACCGGTGGATCTGATAGAGGTCGACGTAGTCGGTGCCGAGGCGCCGCAGGCTGGTGTCGATCTCGGTCATGATCGCCTTGCGCGACGAGCCCCGCTCGTTCGGATGCGGGCGACCGTTGTTGTAGACCTTGGTCGCGATGACGACGTCCTCACGGTCGGCGAAGTCGCGGATCGCGCGGCCGACGATCTCCTCACTCGACCCTGCCGAGTACACGTTCGCGGTGTCGAAGAACGTGATCCCCTGTTCGAGGGCGTGCTGGATCACCGTCCGCGACTCCTCCTCGGGCAGCGTCCACTCGTGCGGCCCGCGGTCGGGCTCTCCGAAACTCATGCAGCCCAGGCAGATCCGCGAGACCTTCAGGCCGCTGCGACCGACGTTCACATACTCCACGACACACCCCTCACTCCGACGACGTCCCACCCGACCGTAGCCACGCTCGTCGTCGGCGGCACGAACCGGACATAGGGTCGCAGGCGTGGACGAGACCGTGATCGTGGTCGACGCCGCCAACGTCGTCGGTTCCCGACCCGACGGGTGGTGGCGCGATCGGCGCGGCGCGACCGAGCGACTGCGCGACGAGATCGCCGGCCTCGCGGCGACGGGAGTCGACGGCTCGGGATCGGCGCGCGTGGTCCTCGTCGTGGAGGGCGCCGCGCGCGGGGTGCCGTCCACACCGACCGTCGAGGTGGTCGAGGCGCCGGGGTCCGGCGACGACGCGATCGTGGCGGTCGTGGCCGACATCGCGGCGTCCGCGGAGCGCATCGCGGTGACGGCCGACCGTGAACTGCGTCGCAGGGTCACCGACCTCGGCGCGCGGGTGGTGGGTCCGCGAGCCGTCCGGGACTAGCAAGTCGGACATCGTCGTTGCGATGGGCATGGCTGAGAAGATCTGGTTCATCACCGGCACCTCGCGCGGCTTCGGTCGCGAGTGGGCGATCGCGGCACTCGATCGCGGCGACAAGGTGGCCGCCACCGCACGGGACACGTCGTCGCTGGACGATCTGGTGGAGAAGTACGGCGACGCGATCCTGCCGATCGAGCTCGACGTCACCGACCACGACGCGGACTTCGCCGCCGTCGCCCGTGCCCACGACCACTTCGGTCGTCTCGACATCGTCGTGAACAACGCCGGATACGGCCAGTTCGGGTTCGTCGAGGAGGTCAGCGAGTCGCAGGCGCGCGCCCAGATCGAGACCAATGTGTTCGGGGCCCTGTGGGTGACGCAGGCGGCATTGCCGTTCCTGCGCGAGCAGCGGTCGGGTCACATCGTCCAGGTCTCGTCGATCGGAGGCATCAGCGCGTTCCCCAACGTCGGGCTGTACCACGCGAGCAAGTGGGCCCTGGAAGGGTTCTCGCAGTCGCTGGCACAGGAGGTCGAGTCGTTCGGCATCCACGTGACCCTGATCGAGCCGGGCGGGTTCTCCACCGACTGGGCCGGCCCGTCGGCGAAGCACGCGGACACGATCGACGCCTACGAGGACGTCCGCGCCGCGGCCGAGAAGGCGCGGTCGCAGCGGTCGACGACACCGGGTGATCCGGCGGCATCCGGTCGAGCGATCCTCTCGGTCGTCGACGCCGAGAAGCCGCCCCTGCGTGTGTTCTTCGGCGAGGCGCCCCTCGCGATCGCCAAGGCCGACTACGAGAAGCGCCTCGCGACGTGGGAGGAGTGGCAGCCCGTCGCCCTGGAGGCGCAGGGCTGACCACTCCCGGCCGCGTCAGGGCAGGTCGGCGCGCGTCCAGTCGCTGACGAACTCCAGGCCACTGCGGATGTAGAGCTGGCTGACCGGGCACCGCCGCTCGACCTCCGACCTGAAGCGCGAGAACGTCTCGTCGTCGGCGTCGGTCTGCACGGTGACGTCGACGGTGACCTTGTCGAAGTTGGCGTTGCCGTCGGCGCCGGTGACGAACACCGCGGTGTCGAGGTCTCCCTGGATCCGGAACGTGAACTCGCCCAGCGTGATGCCGAGATCCTTGGCGACGATGGACGCGGTCACCTGATTGCACGACGTGAGCGCGCCCAGCGCGTACAGCAGTGGACTGGGCGCCGCGTCCTTGCCACCGAATGCGGGGTAGGCATCGGTGTCGAACTCGTGCTTGTTGTCGCCCTGCGCGACGAGGTGCTGCGCGACGCCGGATCCGGTCGCCTCGACGACGAACGGGACGACGGATGTGCGGATGGTGCTGGCCACGGGAACCTCCGGTGAGATGGCGATGGTCGGGCGTGACGTGCCCGACGCTCCAGCATGCCGATATCGCAGCCGTGCGCCAACTGTTGGGACCGGGCTGCGCGGAACCTCGCGGTCGGGAATGTCAGTGGAAGCTGAGCGGTTCCTCACCCCACGCCGCGCGGAGCTGCGCGTCGACGTCGGCGACGCGTTCGGTCGCGTCGATGACGAGGACACGACGGGACGCCGTGTCGTACGGAGGCCAGATCGGGTCGGCGTGATCCCCGTCGGGGCGACCGGTCGCCGCGAACGTGGCCCACCGACGTTGGATGCGCTCCGAGACACGTCGGGCGGTGCCGTGCCCACCGAGAAGAAACTCGACGCTGCGCTTGCGCGACCGGACGGCGCCGAAGACGTAGCCGAGTTCCGTCGCGTGCGTGGCGCCGATACCGAGCGCATTCAGCAGGCGTGAAGCCCAGTCGTAGCGGTAGAGGTACACCGGCGCGACCGTGCTGTGGCCGTCGGCGAGCCAGAGCGTCGGCATGCGGAAGGCGAGGTCGCGGGCGACGGCGAGTCCGCGAGATCGGGTGCGGACCCGCGAGTACGCGGACAGCACGTCCTGCTCGGCCGGGATCACCAGTTCGGGACGTTCGACGGCGATCTCGGAGAACAGACTGCGGATCGCGTCGGCCTTGATCGGGATGATCGACGACCGGATGAGACGGAACAGCGCGGCCTCGTGCTTGTTCGTGCCGATGACGAGCGGGACCGGCGTCGCCCGACCGGCCCGGAAGGCGTCGACGGGGTACTCGGGGACGAGGTCGCCGTCGACGACGGGCGCGAACGCCAGGCGCCCCGGGGACTCGGTGGGGATCGCGTCGAACAGCGTCGTCGAGGCCTCGAGCAGGGTCCGGACGGGCACGTCGCGGATCGCGCCGATGTCGTCGTGGTCGACGCCGACCATGTCGAGGAACCGCTCGGCGACGACGCGCGCGCGGGAGCCGTCGTACATCGACGTCGCGGGCGCGCTCTGCGCGATGGCCCGATGGAAGAGGCCGCGCGCCGCCGGGACGGTCATCAGCGTGGTGACGATGCCGCCGCCGGCGGATTCACCGAAGAGCGTGACCGACTCCGGGTCCCCTCCGAACGCGGCGATGTTGTCGCGCACCCACTCCAGAGCGGCGATGACGTCGCGCAGTGCGAGGTTGCCGTCGAACGCGTGGTCGTCGGTGGCGAACGACCCGAGTTCGAGGAAGCCGAAGGGCCCCAGCCGGTGGTTGACGGTCACCAGGACCACGTCGCCGTCTCGGACCAGTCGCGTGCCGTCGTAGAGGGGCTGGCTGGCAGAGCCGAGGATGTACGCGCCGCCGTGGATCCACACCATCACCGGCTTCAGGGCGGACGGATCGGCTGTGGCCGGTGCCGCGACGTTGAGGACCAGGCAGTCTTCGGAGACGGTCACGCCCTCCCCCAGGTCGAACATGGGGAACCGCGGCTGGGGTGCGGCGTGCCCGAACCGGGTGGCGTCGCGGACGTCGGTCCAGGGCTCGGGAGCGCGGGGTGATCGCCACCGGAGATCACCGACCGGGGCTGCCGCGTACGGGATCCCCTTCCACCGACGGACTTCGGAGTGGGGGTCGACTACGCCGCGCACCGGCCCGTGGGTCGTGGCGACCTCGAGAGAAATCACCCGACCATTCTTCCCGACAGCTCAGGGGACCGTCGGCGACGCCTCTCTGCTCCACGTCACGGTCACCGGGAGGTCGTCGTCCCAGGGTTGGCGGGTCGCCATGTCCGCGACGCGCATCTCGCCACGTTCGAACTCGCCGGTCGCCGCGTCGACGAGGCGATACCGCTGCCGTTGTCGGTGGATCGGCTGCGCCTCGAGGAGCACCACGCGCACCTCACCGGGCTCGAAGTGGCAGCGCTTCTGCAGGGATGCGATGAGCTGTTCGTTCGACAGGTGCCCGTCCCCGAAGTTCCAGCCCATCGCCATGCTGCAGATGCGCTCGCCGTCGGTGAGGACGAAACCGGACTCGTCGGAGCCGGCCATCGCCCGGTGGGCGAGGGTGAAGAGCGCTCGCCCGTGGGTGTTGAAGGCGCGGAACGCATATCCCTTGTACATCGCGATCTGCGCACCCTCGAGACCGCCGTAGACCCGCTCGAGCTGCGACGCCGGAAGGGCCGCGATCGCGACGATCCCGGCCTCGAGTTTCGCCGAGGCCGACGGGGTGATGCACCAGAGTCCGGTGTCCCAGTTGCCCGCGTAGTAGCGCATGCCGGGCAGGAACGACACGAGGTCCGGCCGCAGATTACCCACGACCACCGTCGCCGCACTGACGACGATCAGCGCGATCACCCACACGGGGTTCTCGATGTCGCCGAGGCCGAGATCCGCGTGCCCGACGAACAGCGCGAGCACCCCGAACATCATGAAGACGTTCCACTCCAGCGGCACACCCATCGGGATGGCCGAGAGGATCGCGAAGTGGAAGATCAGCATGATCGCCGCCGCCACCCAGGTGAGCCACCCGCCCGTCGACGCGAACAGCACGAGCCCGACGCACATCTCGATCACGGTGCTGGCGTGCGCGATCCACCGGGCCGGCCGTCCCGGTCGCAGGTCGTCGGGGAAATGTTCGAAGAACGATCGCTTGAGCCGCTTGGTCCGGATGATCGGGTTGTTCGACATCATCGTCGACACCACGAACGGGAAGTGCCTGTTCAGCTTCGACGTCGCCGCACCCATCCAGATGACGACGAACAGCAGCTTCGCCGCGACGACCATGTCGGGTGCCGAGAACAGGAATGTCACCGCGAACGCGCCGTACACCTCGCCCCGTGCCGCGAGGAAGATCGTCTTGTCGCGCAGACCGATCAGGGCGAGCAGGACGAGGATCGTCGCGATCTGCCACCGCGGGAGCAGCCCGACGCTGCTGTCGACGGCCGGTTGTGGCCCCGTGCCGCCACCGGCGAGTGCGACCACCAGCATCACGAGCAGCGCCGCGTAGATCGCGACGTCCACCGGGGTCCGGGTGTCACCACGGGTGAGCGGGACCGGGCGCGGCCAGGGTGGCTGGCGAATCGTCCTGGGCCGCAACCAGTACAGGATCGAGCCCATGGGCGGGAAGAACCTGTTGTTCAGCGGCCCGAAGCCGCATCCGAGGCCGACCACCTCGAACAGCATCGTGAAGAGGACGACCTTCTGGAAGACGATGGGCTCGTCGTACCACTGCGCCACGTCGGTGAACCCGCCGACACCGGGTGTCGACGCCGCGATGGCCCACGCGACGAGCACGTAGCCCGCGATCTTCACGACGTAGAAGAGATGCAGCACGACAGGCGTACCGAACCCGACCTCGGCCCAGTGGTGGGCCATCGGGCGGATCTTCTCCGCCCGCGTCCCTCGACTCCACTCGGCGAAATCGACCTGCGGGGACTCCTGCGTGATGAAACCCATGGTGGGCGACACCTTAACAACCAAGCGCTCGCTTGGTCAGGGGTTCGCGAAGTCGGACATGGTCGCGTGTAGCGTCCCCCGCGACGTCGGTGTGCCCCGCCGTCGACCGCCCACCGCGGTGGACGACGGGGCACGGCAAGAGGGAATCCGGTGCGAATCCGGAACTGCCCCGCAGCGGTGATCGGGAACGACGCGACAGACACGCACTGGCCCAGGCCGGGAAGCAGTCGCAGGTAGGTGGCACCCGTCGGGTGCCGAGCCCGGGAGTCCGAAGACCTGCCGGTGTCGGCCGCGCCGGCGAGGCGCGGTCGCTCATCGGCCTCGTGGGACATGGCTGGTGCGGCACTGCCCTCGGCGAACCGCGGCCTGCGTGGGATCGCCCGGGCGTCTGCGCCCTGTCGTCGACCGCGATCGACGGAAGGTCCCCATGGACGTCGGACGACGACGGGTCACGGTGCTGCTCACGCTGTCGGTGCTCGCGCTGGTGGTCGTGAGCGTTCTGGGACTGGTCGTCGGCAGTGTCGCCATCCCCGCGCGCGACGCGCTGGGTTACCTGTGGGCCGATCTGGTCGGCGGACACGTGGCGGCGACCGGCGTGCCCGGCTATCGCATCGTCGTCGAGTCCCGCCTGCCGCGCGTTCTCACCGGAGCAGCCGCGGGCGCCGGACTCGGCGTGGCCGGTGTCGTCATCCAGGCGGTCGTGCGCAACGCCCTCGCCGATCCGTACGTCCTCGGCATCTCCTCCGGCGCATCCGTCGGCGCGACGGGCGTGGTCCTCTTCGGCGCTCTGGGTGGTCTCGGTGTCTACGCCCTGCCGACGGCGGCCTTTCTCGGAGCGCTCGTCGCGACACTGGTCGTGCTGATACTCGCCCGCACCGCGTCCGGGCTGGAACCGCTGCGTCTCGTCCTGATGGGAACCGCTCTGGGATACGGGTTCTCCGCGATCACCACGGTGCTGGTCTTCCTGGCGCCCGCCGGCGACGCGGCACGCAGCGTGATGTTCTGGCTCCTCGGGAGTCTCGCCGCATCGGATTGGCACTCGGTGTGGCTGGTGGCCACGGTCGCGGCGCTCGGGTCCGGCCTGGCTCTGCTGGTCGCGCGGCACCTTGATGCCCTGGCGATGGGTGACGACGTCGCCGCGAGTCTCGGCGTGGACGCCGGCCGCTTCCGTCTGGTGCTGTTCCTCGGGGCCGCGGCCGTCGTCGGGATCATCGTGTCGGTCTGCGGCGCGATCGGTTTCGTCGGACTGGTTCTCCCCCACGTCGCCCGACTGCTGGTCGGCGCCGGCCACCGTCGGGTCCTTCTGCTGACACCGGTACTGGGCGCGGCGTTCCTGGTCGCCGCCGACATCGTCGCGCGGTCGATGGTCCCGCCCTACGACCTGCCGATCGGCGCGATCACCGCGGCGGTGGGCGTACCGGCCTTCATCCTCCTCATGCAGCGACGACACCGCGCTGGCACGCGATGACCGCGCCAGAGGTCCGGTACGAGGATGTCGCCGTCACCCTCGGTGACACCGCCGTCCTCCGCGATCTGTGCCTGCACGTCGGGGCGGGACGTTTCGTCGGTCTCGTCGGGCCCAACGGCAGCGGCAAGACGACCGTGCTGCGCTGTCTGTACCGCGCGCTGGCCCCGACGACCGGTCGCGTGACCGTCGGCGCACGGGACATCGGCGCGGTCTCGGTGCGGGAGAACGCACGTCAGGTCGCCGCCCTGACGCAGTCGGGTGGGATGTTCCTCGACTTCACGGTGCGCGAGGTCGTACGCACCGGGCGGCTGCCGCACACCCGGCTGCTGCGGTCGCTCTCCACCGGCGACGACGCGATCTGCACGCGGGCGATGGCAGACGCCGGCGTATCGCACCTCGCCGGTCGGCGGTTCTCCGAGCTCTCCGGCGGAGAGTCCCAACGCGTGCTCATCGCGCGGGCGTTCGCGCAGGAGTCCTCGGTGCTGGTGCTCGACGAACCCACCAACCACCTCGACGTCGCCCACCAGTACGCCGTCCTGCGCGCCGCGCGCGACCGCGGCATCACGGTCCTCGCCGCCCTGCACGACCTCAACATCGCCGCGCAGTTCTGCACAGAGCTCGTGGTGGTGTCCGGCGGACGGATCGTCGACAGCGGTACCCCGACCGCGGTCCTCACGGCCGACACGGTCCTCCGGTGGTTCGGAGTCGCCTGTCACGTCCTCACACATCCCCGAACCGGGGTGCCGCAGATCATCTTCGACGAAGGGACTTCCCCATGATCACCCACCGGAGACCCCGGGCCGCACTGGCAGCGCTGGCAGTGACCCTGCTTGTGGCGGGCTGCGGCGCCCGCATCGACGAACCCGCGGCGCCCTCCGGCACCGTCGGCACCGTGGACGTCACCAACTGCGGCGTGCCCCTGTCCATCCCGCACACCCCGACCAGGGTGGTGACCAACGACACCGGCATCACCGAGATGATGTTCGCGCTCGGTCTGGCCGACCGGATGGTCGGGTACACCACCTACGAGGGCAAGGACCGCGATGTCGACAGCTCACCGTGGCGGTCGGAGTTCGCGTCCACTCGATCACTGGGGACCGCGTTCACCCGGGAGGTGATCCAGGCGGCCGCCCCCGATTTCGTCTTCGCCGGATGGAACTACGGCTTCAAGGAGTCGACCGGGGTCACACCGGAATGGATCCGCTCCATCGGTGCCACGCCGTACCAGCTCACGGAGGCGTGTCGGCAGCCCGGCACCACCCGACGCGGCGTGGAACGGCCGCTCGACGCGCTCTACGACGATCTCGACAACCTCGGTTCCGTTTTCGGCGTGCGTGACCGGGCTACGACGCTGATCGACGGGTACCGCGCCGAGGTGGCGCGTGCGGCCGCGGGTGCGCCGCCGGCGGATCGCCGGGCGCGCGTGTTCCTCTTCGACAGCGCGGACCCGTCGCCCTTCACCTCCGGCCGCAACGCCGGACCGGACGAGATCATCGAGAAGGCGGGCGGCACGAACATCTTCCACGGGCTCGACGACTCCTGGACATCGGTGTCCTGGGAGGCCGCCGCACAGGCGGACCCGGAGGTGATAGTCATCGTCGACTACGGCGCCGGGCCGTCCAACACCGTCCAGGCGAAGATCGACGCGCTGCGCTCCCAGCCGCTGATGGCAGGGACCACAGCGGTCCGCGAGGGGAACTTCGTGGCGTTCCCGTACGCGGCGCTGGTGGAGAGTCCCCGGAACCCCGCGACGATCACCGCACTCGCCGCCTACCTCCGTGGCAAAGGCCGCTAGGTCGCAGGCGTCCAGCCGAGTGCGGGACCCAGACGGGTGGCCATGTCCTCGATGATCTGCGCGTAGTCGGCCTCGTCGAAAGAGAACGGCAGGGCGAAGGCGACCTCATCGGCGCGCTGGAACCCCGCGTGTGCGTGCAGTGCCTCGGCGAGTTCGTCGGACGTCCCGACCAGGTCGGGGGCGAACATCATCCCGCGGGGCCCCTGCGGTTCGCGGGTTCGAGCGAACCGCGACTGCGCGTACTCGCGGTATTTGCGGACCTGGTCGGGCGTCGCCGAGTCGGTGGGGATGACCACCAGAGCCTGCGAGACGCGCGCCCGCGCAGGGTCGGGGTGGTGGGCGCGGAAAGCGTCGATCTGCTCGGCCTGGATGGTCGCGAAGTCGCGCGAGACGGTCCCCTCCGTCGTCACCACCGACGACGTCAGATAGTTCAGTCGCTGCTCGCCCGCCCAGATCGCCGACGACAGCCCGCCGCCGTACCAGACGCGATCGGCCAGGCCGGGCGACTGCGGTTGCACCCGGCGGGAGTAGGTCTCGATGCCGACGACACCCTCGAAGTCACTCACCGGCTCGCCCCGCAGGCACCGCAAAAGCCGCATCACCCGCTCCTTGGAGAAGTCCTCCACGTCGTGGGTGTCGGGGTACAGCGCATGCCGGTAGTCGTCGTAGCGCATCGGCGTCCCCACGGAGACACCCGGATTGACACGACCGTCCGACAGGAGGTCGACGGTCGCGAGATCCTCGGCGAGACGCATCGGGTTCTCGAGTCCCAACGGGATGACCGCCGTGCCCAGTTCGATGCGACTGGTGCGCATGGCGGCTGCCGCCATGACGGCGACCGGCGAGGAGATCCCGTACTGCAGGTGCCGGCAGCGCAACCACACGCTGTCGAACCCGAGTTCCTCGGCGCGTTCGATGGTCCGGATCGTCTCGAGGTGACCCTCGCGGGGACTGTCGCCGTCGAAGCGTCCGATGGTCAGAAAGCCCAGCTTCCGCAATGGTGCACCCGCGCGTGGCATGGTCCCGCCCCTCTCACCGCGGCGAGGCGACCCGTCCGTCGACCCCAGCCCAGAACGCCATGATGGCATCAGCCGTGGCCGTGGGTCGTTCGAGCGCCGGGATCACCCGGGCACCGGTGACGGTGACCACGCGGGCGTCACGCATCGTGTCGGCGGCCTCCTGCGCCTGCTCCCCGGTCCACTCCCCGCGATCGTCGGTGGCGATCAGCAGTGTGGGACAGGCGATCCGACAGGCCGCGGGCAGCAGGTCCGTCCGGTTGAGGATGGCCGTCCGGATCGCCGCGATCATCGCCCGGCCCGACCGACGCAGCGAGTCGTCGAGGAGGGCGAGTGCCTCGGGGTCGTCGCGGCGCGTGGCGTCGGTGAACAACGTCTCGACGATCGCCGACCGCACGGGACCGCGCGCCCCGACCAGTCGGTACAGCGGCAGCAGCAGACGGACCTTGGCGCGCAGCGCGGGCGGGATCGGGAAGGTCGGGGCACTGATCGCGACGAGGCTGCGGACCAGGTCCGGCCGGGTGGCGGCCAGTTCCATGCCGACGTGCCCGCCCCAGGCGGTGCCCAGCCAATCCACCCTGTCCGCACCCGTCGACGAGCGGATCGCGTCGACGACGGTCGTGGCGGCACGCGCGCACGCCGGGATGTCGGCGGCAGCCCGCAGCGGGTCGCTGCTCCCCGACGACGGGCCGTCGACGAGGTAGAGGGGCCGAGCGGCGATCAGCGGCGCGACGCGGTCCCAGCTGCGCGAGTCGACGAACATGCTGTGCCACAGCACGACCGGCGTCCCCGCCGCGCCGGCGGAATCCGGCGCACGGACGTGCAGTCGACCGAGCTCGGTGTCGACGGTGATCGTGGCCATGGGGTCTCCTGACGCGGCCTGGGGGTGACTGGTATTCGTATTACACAGCGTCTAGTCAATTCTGTCTAGACTCCATCCGTGGCACGCGAGTACTCCTCGACGCTGCGCGCCGAGCGCGCGGGACAGAACCGACGTCGGGTCGTCGAGACGGCGACCTCGATGTTCTGCGAGCGCGGGTGGTCGACCACCACGATGGCCGAGGTCGCTGCGGCGGCCGGCGTCGCGCGACAGACCGTCTATCACCAGTTCGCGGGCAAACTCGAACTCCTCGACGCGTGTATCGATCTCGCCCTCACCGCCGGCGAGGGTGGCGCCGTGCGGGCGCTCGACGACTACCGCGCGATGGGCGACGGCACCCCGGAGAACCGCATCCGCGCAGGGGCGTCGTGGCTCCGCGGGGCGCACGAACGATCCGCGCGCATCCAGAACGTGCTCGACCAGGCCGCTGTCACCGACACCGACGCGGCGGCTCGCCTGCATGTCCGTGAACAGAACCGGTGGGACGAGGTCCGCCACGCGACGACGCTCATCCTCGGAGACGCGCCCGCCGACGACGTCGTCGACGCGATGTGGGTCCTCGCGTCGCGACGGATGTTCCTGATGCTGGTCGACGGCCGCGGCTGGACCCCGGCGCGATGGGAGAGGTGGTTCGTCGAGCAGTTGCGAGCGACGCTGGGCGTCGACTGAGGAGACGTCAGCGGCCGAATCCGGCGTCGCGCAGTGCCTGGGCCATGGCACCCGAGGCCGCGGGGGCGTCTCGGCGCGCACGGTCACCGCCACGGGGGCCTCCCCGCTTGCCGCCGCCCCGGCCGTCGCGCGGTCCGGAGGGGCGGGCGCCACCCGACGGCCTTTCGCCCGACGCCGTGTCCGCTCCCGGCTTCGCCCCGCGGCCCGGTCGCGTCGCCCCGACCTCGTCGGTCAACCGGAGCGTCAACCCGATCCGTTGCCGGTCGACATCGACCTCGAGGACCTTCACCCGCACCACCTGACCCGACCGCACGACCTCGTGCGGGTCGGACACGTAGCGATCGGACATGGCCGAGACGTGCACGAGCCCGTCCTGGTGCACGCCGACGTCGACGAACGCCCCGAAGGCTGCGACGTTCGTGACGACACCCTCGAGGACCATGCCCGGTCGCAGGTCGCCGACCTTCTCCACGCCTGCCGCGAAGGTGGCGGTCTCGAACGCCGGTCGTGGATCCCGGCCGGGCTTCTCGAGTTCGGCGAGGATGTCGGACACCGTCGGGACGCCGAACCGGTCGTCGGCGAAGTCCGCCGGCCGCAGCGAGCGCAGCGTGCGGGTGTCGCCGATGAGTTCGGCGAGCGTGATCCCAGTGCGGTCCAGGATCTTTCGCACAACGGGGTACGCCTCGGGGTGGACGCCCGACGCGTCGAGCGGGTCGGCGCCGTCGGTGATGCGCAGGAACCCCGCGCACTGCTCGAACGCCTTGGGCCCGAGTCGCGGCACCTTCAGCAGCTCGGCTCGGCTCGTGAACCGACCCGTGGTGTCGCGGTGACCGACGATCGCTTCGGCGAGGGCGGGCGTCACTCCGGACACCCGCGACAGCAGCGGCACCGACGCGGTGTTCAGGTCGACGCCGACAGCGTTGACGGCGTCCTCGACGACGACGTCGAGACTGCGCGCGAGGGTGACGGGGTTGACGTCGTGCTGGTACTGGCCGACGCCGATCGACTTCGGGTCGATCTTCACCAGCTCCGCCAACGGGTCCTGGAGTCGACGGGCGATCGACACGGCGCCGCGGATCGACACGTCGAGGTCGGGTAGTTCCCGGCTCGCGTACTCCGACGCCGAGTACACCGACGCTCCCGCCTCACTGACGACGGCCTTCGCGGGGGCCGCTGAACCGGAGGCACGGATGTCGGCGACCAGCTCGCTCGCGAGCGCGTCGGTCTCGCGGGAGGCGGTGCCGTTGCCGATCGCGATGAGGTCGACCCCGTGCCGCGCGACGAGTGCGCCGAGCGTCGCTTTGGCCGCATCCCACTGCTTCTGGGGCTGGTGCGGGAAGACCGCGCAGTGGTCGAGCACCTTGCCGGTCCCGTCGACGACGGCGACCTTCACGCCCGTCCGGAAGCCGGGGTCGAGTCCGAGGGTGGGACGGTTGCCCGCGGGCGCGGCCAGCAGGAGGTCCTTCAGGTTGGTCGCGAAGACGGCGACGGCGTCCTCTTCGGCGCGACGACGCAAGCGCAGGCGGGCGTCGGTCTCGGCGCCGATCGTGAGCTTGATCTTCCACGCCCACCGCACCGATCCGGCCAGCCAGGCGGTCGCCGGTCCCGGGTGGGAGAGGTCGACGCCCAGTGATCGCGCGACCATCGCCTGGTAGACCTCGTCCTCACCACCGTCGAAGGTCAACGACAGGACTTCCTCCTTCTCCCCGCGCAACACGGCGAGGACGCGGTGCGACGGCATCGTCTCCAGCGGCTCGGCGAAGTCGAAGTAGTCGCGGAACTTCTGGCCGGTCGGCGTCGCGGCCGCGGCCTCGGTGCGGGGAGCGGTGCGCAGCGTGCCGTCGGCCCAGAACTTCTCGCGCACGGCGCCGACGAGGTCCGCGTCCTCCGCGGCCCGCTCGACGACGATGTGTCGCGCGCCCTCGAGAGCAGCGGCGGCGTCGGCGACACCGTCGGTCACGAAGCCGGCGGCGATCGTCTCGGGCACGAGAGTCGGGTCGCCGAGGAGACGGCCGGCGAGGGGTTCGAGTCCCGCCTCCCGGGCGATCTGCGCCTTGGTCCGTCGCTTCGTCTTGTACGGGAGGTAGATGTCCTCGACACGCGACTTGGTGTCGGCCGCGAGCAGCGCGGCGCGCAGGTCCTCGGTGAGCTTGCCCTGCTCGTCGATCGAGGAGAGCACGGTGGCGCGTCGATCGTCGAGTTCACGGAGGTACTGCAGTCGCTCGTCGAGCCGGCGGAGCTGGGCGTCGTCGAGGCTGCCTGTCGCCTCCTTGCGGTAGCGCGCGATGAACGGGACCGTCGATCCCTCGTCGAGCAACCGCACCGCGGCGGCGACCTGGTTCTCGGCGACCGACAGTTCGTCGGCCAGCCGGGCGTTCACGGACTGGATGGGCGCGCTCGCTGTCACCCGCGGCACCCTACCGACGGCGTCGGTCAGTTCCCGTCAGGCGCGTCGGGGTCCCCGGGCCGGGGCACGTGTGTCTCCCACCGGGCTCGGCGTTCGTCCTCGGACTGCTCCCACCACGGCGTGCCGCGCTCGCCCAACGCGACCTTGGCCGCCTGTACGCCGGCCCGGGCGGCGCGGGAACCGTCGGTGTCGCGGACGGCCCGCCGCCAGGCCATCAGGATCGACCGCAACTCCGCGCCGCGGTCCTCGGGGATCGATGGATCGGTGGCGCGCCACCGTCGGCCGTTCACGACGATGTGGTGGCCGTCTGGGGTCCGCTCCGGCTCGGCCATGGGTCGACCCTGGCACGGACCGGTGGTAATTCGTCACAGAACACCCGTCTCGCGTTGACTCTGCCATCGCAGAACGGCACCCTCGCACAGTGGTCCGCACCAGCCCGTGTGGTGCGGCTCACGATGCGATGACCATCCGACCCCGACCCACGGATCCCACGATGACGACGCAGACACCTGAGGACATGACCACAGCCGACGACCCGCGTCCGGCGATCACCGCTGACGTCGATCCCGCCGAGGGCGTGTACAACCGTCTTCCCCACGTGTCGCCGATCGCCGAGGCCCGACGCATGGGTGTGACGGCCTTCCAGGTGGCGCGCGGCGGTGTGGAGTTCGTGGCCGGCGTGCGTCCCGGATCGCCGCTCGCTCCACTGGCCGCGCGCGAGGTCCGCGACGTCTTCGAACGACTCGGCCCGACGTACGTCAAGCTCGGGCAGTTGATCGCGTCGAGCCCGGGCGTCTTCACCCCGCTGCTCTCGCGGGAGTTCGAGTCACTGCTCGACCGCGTGGCCCCCGCGCCGGGCGACGCCGTCGAGAAGGTGTTGACCGACGAACTGGGAGCGCCGCCGTCGGAGGTGTTCGCCGAGTTCGACCGCACGCCGATCGCGTCGGCATCCATCGCGCAGGTCCACACCGCGACGTTGCACACCGGTGAGCGAGTGGTGGTGAAGGTGCAGCGACCAGGGATCGCGCCCCGGTTGGCCGCCGACGTGCAGATACTGACCCACCTCGCCCGCCTCGCCGAGACCTCCGAGTACGGGCGGATGCTCAGCGCTCGGGACGTCGTCGACGACTTCGCCGCCGGGCTGAACGCCGAGGTCGACTTCCGCAACGAGGCGTCGGCGATGGAGGATTTCGTCGCCGGTCTCGCCGGGACAACGCTCGCCGACCGGGTGCGGGTCCCGCGCGTACACCGCGAGTTCACGACCGCCGCGGTGCTCACCATGGAGTACGTCGAGGCGGTCCGCATCGACGACGCCAAGGCGGTCCGCAAGGCCGGCCACGACGGCACCGAGCTGGTCCGGACCCTGCTGCTGTCCTTCCTCGAGTCGGCGTTCCACGGCGGTGTGTTCCACGGCGACCTGCACGCTGGCAACGTCCTCGTCGACGCCGAGGGTCGTCTGGTGCTGCTGGACTTCGGGATCGTCGGACGCTTCGACCCGCGGACCCGCCGCATCATGCGACGGCTCGTCGGCGATCTCTTCCTCCGCAACGACTACGAGTCGGCCGGGCGCGCGCTGTTCACGCTCGGCGCGGTGAAGAAGCCGGGAGGCACCCGAGATGGGGCGAAGGACATGCGACGGTTCGTCGCCCCGACCGCGGGCAAGGGACTCGGCAGCATGTCCTACACCGACCTGGGCAAACAGCTCGCCGACCTCGCGCGCGCCTATGATCTTCGTCTCCCCCGGGAGCTCGTCCTCGTCGGCAAGCAGCTGCTCTACGTCGAGAAGTACATGAAGCTCCTGGCCCCGAATTGGCGCGCTCTCACCGATCGTGAGCTCTTCACGTTCATGTCGAACCTGCTGACCGAGGACGAGAAGGGCCGCTGACCGGTTCGTCCGGATCTGGATGATGGAGGGAGGCGGCAACCCGGCCGCCCCCTGACCACAGGAGTTCGCCCGCGTGACGACGCTGACGATCACTGCCGCCGAGGGCCACGGGTTCACCGGCATCACCGGCTTCGCCGCCGACGTCCTCGAGCGTTTCGGGAGTGCGGGGATCGGGTTCCTCGTCTTCCTCGAGACCGTGTTCCCGCCGATCCCCAGCGAGGTGATCCTGCCGTTCGCGGGATATCTCAGCCACACGGGGACGCTGTCGTTGCCGGCGTTGATCGTGTGGAGCACCGTGGGCGCCTGGCTCGGCGCGCTCGTCCTGTACGTGCTGGGCCGCGTCGTCGGCCTCGACCGCACGGTCGACGCAGCCGTGTGGACCCGGATCGTCAGCCGCCGAGACGCCGAGCGTGGCGCCGATTGGTTCCGCCGGTTCGGCAAGTGGTCGGTGTTCCTCGGGCGGATGATCCCGGGTGTCCGGTCGATCATCTCGCTTCCCGCCGGTGCCGCCGCGATGAACCTTCTGGTGTTCAGTGTGCTGACGCTGCTCGGCTCTTTCCTGTGGAACGGCCTGCTGCTCGGTGCCGGCGCCGCGCTCGGCACGCAGCACGAGCGCTTCCACGACTACCTGGGGTACTTCGACTACGTCGTCTACGCGATCATCGCGGCTGCGGTGGTGACCCTGGTGGTGCGGCGACGTCGGCACCAGCGGGAACAGGCCCGGGCCGCCGACGACGATCGGCTGCCTACCGCCGGCTGACCCGATACGACGAACGGCGCCCCCCGTCGCGATGACGAGGGGCGCCGCTGTCGTGTGTAGCTGTGTCAGGCCGCCGAGGCGGTGGCCGTCGTCTCGGTCTTGGTGACCGTGGTGGAGCCGCTGGTGCCCGTCGATCCGCTTCCCGTCGAGTCCGACTCCGTCGAAGGCTTCGTCGCCGAAGTGTCCGTCGAGGACGTCTCCGGCGCCGAGGTCTCCGTCGTCGACGGGGTCGACGTGCTCGGTGCGGTCGACTCCGATCCCGTCGAGGCCGACGTCCCCGAGTCCGACGACTTGGTCGGTGCGGGCGACTCGGAGGTCGACGGCGCCGATGAGGTCGGTGTCGATTCGACCGGCGTCGACGAGGCCGGAGGCGTACTGGTCTCGGTGGTCGAGCCCGATTCGGTCGAGGTCGAACCCGAAGTGCCGGTGGCGGTCTCAGACGTCGATCCGGACGCCGCGGTTTCGTCCGACGAGGACGATCCCGTGGCGACCTTCGACGGCACGTTGAGCGCGGAGGTCCCATCCGCCGACTGCACGAGCGAGACACTCTTGGCGAGAGCCGCATTCGTCGAAGTCAGGGTGGAGGACGGGCCGGCCACCTTGGCCAAGGTGTTCGTGTTCTCCTTGGCCTGCGCCGCCGCGAGGGCCGCCTCGATCTCGGCCGCGTCCTGCGGAGCGGTCTGCGCCCACGAGTAGAAGTCGTGGCTGCCGAAGTTGTAGTGGAACCGGACCGGCAGGCCCTGCGCGACGGCCTGGGCGTTGAGCAGCATCGTCGAGACGAGCGAGCCCATCTCGATGGCGGCACCGGTCGCGATGGTGACCGGCAGCGTGATGATGCCGGCGATGCCCTGCGAGGCGGCGAGCGCGAGGATCGTCTTCAGCGGCGGGATGCCGTTGCCGACCGAGATGATGATGGTCTGCCCGTTGGCCTTCGCCTCGGCGATGCGCTTGCTGACGTCGTTCTGCGCCCAGATGTTGCCGGGCGTGTTCGGGACGCCCCACATGCCGGAGCCACCGTTGCTGATGCCGGTGTACGTCTGCTGGATGTACGGGATCGCCTGGTAGCCACCGGCATTGTCGGTCTGGTAGAAGCCCGAGAACGACCGGGCGACGGCGAACACCGTCGGGTTGTTCAGCGCGGTGATGATGGCCGGGCCGCCGGACATCGAGACGCCGACGATCGCGTTGTTGTTCTTCTGGACGTCGAAGTTCTCGTTGAGGTAGTCCGGCAGCTCCTGCGCGAGGAACGTCTCCCACTGCGGACCCTTGGTGGTCACGCCGTTCTGGACCTTGTCGCCCTGCCAGTTGGTGGCCCACTCACCGGCGCCGCCGGCGGGGAGGACGAGGTTGACGCCCTTGCTGAACGCTTCCACCTCGCCGACATCCGCGTTGGCCCAGGTGCTTCGGTCGTTGTTGGCGCCGATGCCGTCCAGGAAGTAGACGCCCTGCTCGGTGCCGCCGGCCTCCTGGTTCGACGCGCGGACCTGCACGTTGACCTCGCGACCGAGCGCGTTCGAGTAGAACGTGCAGGTCTGGATCTGCCGTTGCTGGTCGGACGTGCTGGCCCAGGTGCAGTCCTTGCGAAGCTGGTCCGGGTTTGCCGCGAAAGCAGGTCCGGCGACGCCGAGCGCGACCGCCGCGGCGGTCACGCCCGAGGTGGCCAGGACGAACTGCGCCTTCCGCTTGCTCGACGAAGCGGCGGTCCGCTCGCGCCGACGAGCGGCCTTCTTCTCTGCGGCGCGATGACGCCCGCTGTTGTTCCCCACTGGAAAACCTTCCCCCAAAAGAATGTGACTGTCGCTGAAGAGCTGAATGCGACCCCCTGGGCGTAAACATACATTGAGGAACCGCCGTTTGTCGCTAGTGATCGGAGATTCCGCGCGTTCGACCGACAACGACCCCGCGCACCGCTGTTGTCGCAGGCCAGTGCGCCGCGCCGCGGGAGCCGGTACACCGGAGTCATGCCCGAACTGCCCGAGGTGGAGAACGCGCGCCAGGTGGTCGAGAAAGCACTCGACCGGACCATCAGCGACATCGACGACCACGACGAGTACGAGTGCCGCCCCCACCGGCCCGGAGAGATCAAACACGCGCTCGTCGGTGGCCGGCTGACGGCGGCGCATCGCCGCGGCAAGGCGATGTGGTGCGAGACCGAGACCGCCGACGGAGCCGAAGGTCCCACCCTCGGAATCCATCTCGGCATGGGTGGGCGTGTCATCGTCACCGCTCCCGAGGGCGAGGACTCGTCGGACTACGGCGGGGGCAACGCGAAGATCGGCGTCCGGAAGAAGGACAAGCCCGAGTGGACGCGCTTCTCCATGTCCTTCGACGACGGCGGGCAGCTGCGCCTGTTCGACAAGCGCCGCCTCGGCCGGGTGCGGCTCGAGCCCGACATCGACGCGCTCGGTCCGGACGCCGCGGAGATCACCCGCGAGGAGTTCCGCAGCATGATCGCCGCGAGCAAGGCGCCACTCAAGGCGCGACTGCTCGACCAGAACGCGATCGCGGGTATCGGCAATCTCCTCGCCGATGAAGTGCTGTGGCAGACGAGTTTGTCGCCGTCGCGACGATCGAATTCTCTCTCGGAATCAGACGCCGACGAATTGCGTCGAGTTTTACGAAGGTGCACAAGATCCGCTATTCGAAAGGGAGGTGTTCACACCGGCGAGATCATTCCCTACCGCAATGCCGACTCGAATTGCCCGCGCTGCGGCGCACCGATGAAGCGCGGGACGGTCGGCGGCCGCACCACCTGGTTCTGCTCGAAGGAGCAGGGCTAGAGAACATCACAGCGATGGCCGAGACGAGAAGGACGAGACCGTCGCCACGGCGGTGACCCGAGGGAGCGGGGCACCCTCACGACCTCGCACGTAGTCGCGAGGCCGCCCCGAAAGACCACAGCGCCGAGGCGACGGCTCGTGTCGGAAGGGCCGCCAGCAGCGGCTCGTCGGGCTCCGACCACGGAGTTCACGTGTGACCATCGCCCTCACCCGGGAGGCGTCAGACCTTGTGTCGGCGCCGGTCGCGACCCTTTCGACCACCCGATCGTCGCCGATGTCGTCGGTGTCCTCACAGGGCCGAAGGTCCTCGTCTGCGAGGACCACCGGCGGCCCTGGGAGACATCTCGGGTCCGTGCTCAGCCGAGATGCTTGCCCGTCAGCATGTCCTCCTCGACGCTCAGCCGCCGACGACCGCCGGTTTCTGGGCGGCCTGCAGCATCGCCCGGTACTCGCGTTCTCGGGCGGTGAGTTCGGGGCCCGGGATCGCGCCGAACGCAGCGGCATCGCGCAGGAACCGCTCGCGAGCATCAGGCAGCGCGTCGGGTCCCTCGAGTCGGAAGCAGCTCGGCGCGAGCGGGCCGAACAGCAACGCGCGCTGCAGGTCCGGCCACATCTCGGGTGTCGGCTCCACGCCGGCGGCCCGTGCGAACGTGATGGCGGCAAGGTTCATGCGGGTCTTCTGCGATTGACCGCGGCGGGCACGGTAGGCGATCACCGCATCCCGCTGATCGGCATCCGACGGCATCGGGACTGCGCCGCCCCACGCGTAGGCGATCCAGCGGGCCTGGAGTTCCAGCGGCACGAAGTAGCCACCCGACTGATCCCACATCCCCACCAGCGCGAGACCGGGTAGATCAGGGTGGAAGGTGTACCGGTCGGCGTCGATGTGCGCGTCGTCGATGTCGAGTGCCTCCCGCACCTCGTCGGAGAGGAACGGGATGTCGACGGAAAACCCGGTCCCGAAGAGGATCGCGTCGAACTCCTCGCGACGTCCGTCAGCGAAGGTCACCTCGTTGCCCTCGACCGATCCGATCCACGGCCGCACCGTGATTCGTCCTTCGGCGACCAGCGGCAGATACGTCTGGTTCAGGGTGACGCCGGCCCGGAACAGTAACGGGTCCGCCGCCGGTGCGCCGTATTGTTCGGGCGCGCCGCCGGCCTCCACGACGATCTCACGGAGCTGCCGGTCGATCTCCGCCGGCGGAAGCGACTCTGCGGCGAGCGCTCCGTAGCGGGTGAAGATGCGATGGTCGGACGGCACCCCCGCGGCGAACTTCGGCAGCACGTAGCGCTGGCGGCGCTGGGTGATCGTGACCGTCGAGGCCCCGGACTGCGCCAGCTCGGCGGCGATCTCCAGGGCACTGACAGCGCAGCCCGCCACCAGCACGCGCTTGCCGCGGTACTCCTCGGCCCCGCGGTAGTGGAATGTCGACTGCGCTGTGCCCGGGAATGTCTCGAGACCCGGAACCGGCGGGAACGACGGAGATCGAAAACGTCCGGTCGCAATGACCACTCGGTCGAAGATCTCCACGGTGGCCGAGTGTTCGACGCGCCACCGGTCGTCCTCGCGATCGATGACGTCGACGCGGGTGCACAACCGGATGCGGCGGGTGAGGTCGAACGTCTCGGCGTAGCGGTGGAGATACGCGAGGATGTCGCGGTTCGACGGGAAAACGACGTCGGCGTCGTGGTCGAGATCGCCGAAGGCGGTGAGGATCCGACTCGTGTTGGTGTGCATGGCGGGCCACACCCCGCTCGTGCGGGGTCTTCCAGACCACTGGCCGCCAAGGGTCGGCCCCTCCTCGAACAGGTCGACGTCGAAGTTCTGCGCGAGGAGCCACCGTGCCGCAACCAGCCCTCCGGGCCCTGCCCCGATGACCGCTACGGTCTCGCTCATCGAGTCACTGTCGCACGACGCGGCGCCTGATCGGGTCAGGTCAGCAACTCCCGCCGGAGTCGCCTCCACTCGATCCGCCGTCGCTGGTGCCGCACGAGCCGCTGTCGAACCCACCCGAACCAGAACTGTCGAAGCCCCCGAGGCCGAGAAGGCCGACGGAACTCCCGTTCGTGCCAGGGTCCGAGGTCCGCCCGTAGCGGGGGACGATTCCAGCTCTGCCCACCCGCGAGGGGTTCTCCCCCGGCTTCAGCCCGCCACGATTGCGCGCCACGAGTGCGACGCCCAGCGCCACGAGGCCGAGGATCACGAATCCCGTCACCATGTCGCCCTCCATCCGTCGGCCCGTCGTACAGATGACCTGTGACCGTCATCGTCACCCCGTCGGGCCGACGACGCAACCGGTTCAGCGTGGGGGCGTCAGGCGGTAGACGAGCCCTGCGACATCGTCTGTGACATAGAGCGAGCCGTCGGGACCGGGTACGGCGTCGACGCTTCTCCCCCAGCGCGATCCGTCGGCGTTCTGGAACCCGGTCACAAGAACACGGAGGGCACCGAGGGACTTCGTCGCGTCGTTCCACGGCGTATACGCGACGTAGGGCTCCCGCGGAGGCTTCCGGTTCCACGACCCGTGTGCGGTGACGATCGCGCCGTCGGACAACGCCGCCGGAAGCGCTGTGCCCCGTGTGAACCCGAACCCGACGGGCGCACTGTGTGCCGGCATCCCGAGCATCGTCGTGCCGATACGCGAGCAGTTCAGTTTGCTGCCGTCCGCATTGAACTCGGGGTCGTTCACGTAGCCGATGTTCAGTCCGTCCGGCTTGCCGCGCGAGTCCGGCACGCACAGCGGCCAACCCATGTCGGTCCCGGGCGTGATGCGCGAGATCTGATCGTTGGGGTGGTCGTTGATGTATGACTGCACCTTCCCGCCGTACGGGTTGTCGTCGTGGAACGGGTACGGCTGGTTGTCGTCCTCGTTGATGGCGGTGAAGATCGAGCCGTCCGGCGCGATCGACAGACCCTCCCCGTTGCGGACACCGACCGCGAGGGTGCGGTTGCCGGTGCCGTCGAGTCCGATCTCCGCGATCGTCGCGCGGACCGGCGTCGCTGTGGTTGGCGGTCGACCCCACGTTGTAGACGATGCGATCGCCGTCGACGGCCATCATCTTGCTGTCGTGGCCGCCGGTGGGCAGGTTGTCGATGATCCGTCGGTCCGAGATCGCACCGTTCGCGTAGGTCCACGTGGTGATCCGCGAGTTCTCACCGACGACGAGGACCTCGCGGCCGCCCTGTCGGGTCATGGCCACGCCCTGCGGATCCGACAGTCCACTCGCCAGTCGAGACACCTGGGGCCCCCGGCCGGCGCTGGCTGGCGTCACGATGTTCAGCGTTCCGGTCTTGCCGGTCGAGACGATGAGCTTCCCGTCCGGCGTCCACACCGCCATCCGCGCGTCGGGAACGTCCGCCCACACCTGCGCGGTCCAGCCCTTCGGAACGTTGAGCGATCGACCCGTTGCGGCACCGGCGTCGACGCCGTTCGCGGTGGTGAGCTTTGTCGAGACCAGCTGATCAGCGCCGAGACCAGCGGGCAGTGATGACGTGCCCGACGTCGTGGTTGGTCCGCCTCCGGACGAGCAGGCGACGAGAGCGACGCAGAGCAGAGCGAGCAAGGACGCGGAGCCCGCGTATGGACGACGTGTCACTCCCTCGACGGTAGGTCGGGTGCGGGGGGCCGGCCACGTAGGTGAGCCACCCCTTGCTGACCTGGAGGGTCAATCTTTTCGACCGCGGCGAGAACAACGCGAACATCGAGGACGCGTCAAGCGTTCACTAAGTGACCGAGGACGAGGAGATTGCCATGACGACGACCACGACTGACAGCAGCGCCGCTTCGACGGACGACTTCGCAGCGGAGTGGGCGAAGTGGCACCACGCCCGCGAGCAGGCCCTGGGGGCACGCGGTGGGTGGTTGTCGATCAATCGCCTGGAGTGGCTCGACACCGAGCCCGGTCAATTCGACGGTTTGCCGGGGTCGTGGTGGTACGAGGAGTCGATCGCGCATCTCGCGCCGGGCGACGGCGAGACGTTCGAGCCCCGCGATTTCGAACTACATCCCACCGGCCCGGGCGAGGTCATCGATCTCGACGGTCACCACATCGAGGTCACCCGCCGCGGCGAGGGCTACCTGATTCGTGTCCACGACGACTCCGCCGCGACACTCCGCGACTTCCGCGGGGTTCCCGCCTATCCCGCTGAGCCGGCGTGGGCGATCGAAGCCCGGTTCGAGCCATTCGCCGAGCCCGAGTCCGTCACCGTCGGCGCGGTCGCAGAAGGGCTTGCGCACGTGTACGTCTCACCGGGCGTGGTGGTCCTGCAGCGAAACGGAGCCGAGCACCGCCTGACCGCGTTCAACGGCAAGGACGGTGGACTGAGCGTTCTCTTCACCGATGAGACATCGGGGGTGACCACCTATGCCGCCAACCGCACTCTCGCGATCGAGGCGTCCGACCAGGTGATTCGCGACGGCGGTGCGGTGGTCCTCGACTTCAACCGGGCGGTCAACCTGCCCTGCGCCTTCATCGATTTCGCGACCTGCCCGCTCCCGCCGGCCGGCAATCACCTGCCCTTCGCCGTCGAGGCCGGCGAGAAGATCCCGTACGAACGGGGCTGAGGAGCGGCGACGCCGGGATTCGGCGGAGACGGGCAGACCTCCCCGAACTCGATCGGCCCGCAGGCGACGAGAACTCCGATGTGGTTACGCTCCGATTCATGCGGTCCAGTCGCCCCGAGGTGATCACGGTTCGGATGGACCGCGAGTCGGTTGCGATGGGCGATGACGTCGAGAGCCACGAGGAGTTCTGGGACTACCCGGCCGACGCGACGGTCGACGATCTTCTGACCGACATCGCTTCGAGTTTTGTGGCGAGTGTCGCCGGCGATGTCGGTTGGGTCGTCCGTTTGATGAACGGGAAGAGGAAATCCACGGAGACCCTCGGCCTCATCTACTGCACTCACGTGGGTGGTGCCACCACCATCTGCAGGCCCGCCCGTGCCGCGGTGCCGCTGTCGAGGCTGACGTCACCAATCGGCATCGATGTCTACGTGGCATACCTCCCCGGTGCTCGACCACGTGCTGTGGCGGATATGAGGCGATCTCGATCACGCGACAGCGAGAGGCTCGACCGACGTCTCACGCGCGACGGCGCTCCCGATGCGCCGACGTGGAGACAAGTGAGCGACCTCCGTGCCGCTGACCGGGCCGGAGCGCAGAGACGGCGAGAATGGTTGCGCCACCATCTTCTCCGAGGCGGCCCACGCCTTACTGGCTCCGAGGAGTTCGTCGCGAATGCGATGCACCTCCTGTACGACAGCCTGTGCCCAGCGAGCCTCGCGCTGACCGCCGAGGTGTTCGAGATACCTCACCAGGGCCACCCGACCGAGCTCCCAGGATGGCAGGTCACCCAGTTCTTCGGCGATGCCCCGACCGCGGCCCTGGCGATGGTCCTGTGCGCCTTCGAATGGCGGATGACGAATCTCAGTTGGGAACACGGCGAGAACGAACTGGGCGTCGCGTACCTCGGGCAGCTCGCCTGGTGGGGATATCCACTGTCAGCGCCCGAGGAGGTTCTCGCGGGGATTCGCGACATCCGAGATGTCGTCGGATGAGGTGAGTCGGGCTGACAGGATTTGAACCTGCGACCACTTGACCCCCAGTCAAGTGCGCTACCAAACTGCGCCACAGCCCGTTGCCGCTCCGCGGAGCAGCGTCGCTCAGCCTAGCGGACGGCGAGGTCCGCGAGCCAATCGCCTGGCACCCTCAGCGACGCTGCTGGCGCTTCTCCCGAACACGCACGTTGATGCGCACCGGGGAGCCGTCGAAGCCGAACTGCTCACGCAACCTGCGCTCGAGGAAGCGGCGGTAGCCGGCCTCGAGGAAACCGGTCGTGAACAGCACGAACGTCGGCGGACGCGTCGCGGCCTGGGTCGCGAACATGACCCGCGGCTGCCGGCCACCGCGCACCGGCGGCGGCGTCGCTGCGATGACCTCCTTGAGCCAGTTGTTCAGCTGGCCGGTGGAGATGCGGCGGTCCCAGGAGTCCAGCGCGGTGTCGAGCTGCGGCACCAGCTTCTGCACCGACCGTCCCGTCGACGCCGAGATGTTCACGCGCCGTGCCCACGGCACACGGGCCAGGTCGCGGTCGATCTCCTTGTCGAGCATGTAGCGGCGGTCCTCGTCGACGAGGTCCCACTTGTTGAACGCGATCACCAGCGCGCGGCCGGCCTCGATCACCATGGTCAGCACCCGCTGGTCCTGCTCGGTGATCGGCTGCGACGCGTCGATCAGCAGCACCGCCACCTCGGCGGCCTCGATCGCGCTGCGCGTCCGCAGCGACGCGTAGTACTCGTGACCGCTGGCGGTGTTCACCTTCTTACGCAGGCCGGCGGTGTCGACGAAGTTCCACACCTTGCCGCCGAGTTCGACGAGCTCGTCGACGGGGTCGACGGTGGTGCCGGCGACATTGTCGACGACGGCGCGGTCGGATCCGGTGAGCTTGTTCAGCAGCGAACTCTTGCCGACGTTCGGCTTGCCGACGAGCGCCACGCGACGCGGTCCGCCGCTCACCTCGGTCTCCCGAGGTGTCTCGGGGAGCACCTCGAGGATGGCGTCCAGCAGATCGCCCGCTCCCCGACCGTGCGCCGCGGAGACCGTCCGCGGCTCGCCGAGACCCAGCGACCACAGTGACGCGGCCTCGGCTTCGAGCCGTTCGCTGTCGGTCTTGTTGGCGGCCAACAGGACCGGGGCGTCAGAGCGCCGGAGCACCCGCGCGACAGCTTCGTCAGTGGCGGTGGCGCCAACGGTCACGTCGACCACCAGCACCACGGCGTCCGCGGTCTTCATGGCGTGTTCGGCCTGCCGGGCGATGGACTGCCCCATGCCCTTCGCGTCGGGTTCCCAGCCGCCGGTGTCCTGCACCAGGAATCGTCGGCCGCTCCACGTCGCGGGGTACGAGACGCGGTCACGCGTCACGCCGGGAACGTCTTCGACGACGGCCTCGCGGCGCCCGAGGATGCGGTTGACCAGGGTGGACTTGCCGACGTTGGGGCGACCGACGATGGCGACGGTCGGCATCGCCAGAGCGCCGCCGTCCCCGTCGACGGCGTCGCCGAACTCGTCGACCTGCCAGTCGGATTCGTCCGACCACACGCCGTCGACGATGCCGATGTCGAGATCCGACTCGCTCATGCCTCTACTCCGATCCGCTCGCGCACGAGCTCCGCCAGCCGGTCGATGACCTGCTCGATGTCGAGATCACTGGTGTCGAGCTGGATCGCATCGTCGGCCGCGCGCAGCGGCGAGACCGCGCGCGTCGAGTCGAGATGGTCCCGGCGCTCGACGGCTGCGAGCACCGCGGCCAGGTCGCTCTCGCGGCCCTGCGCGATGTTCTGCTCGTGTCGGCGCTCGGCGCGGGCCTGTGCGGTCGCGGTGAGGAAGATCTTGCAGCCGGCCTTCGGGAACACGACGGTCCCGATGTCGCGCCCCTCCACCACGGCGAACTCGCCGTCGGCCAGCGCGCGCTGCTTGTCGACCATCAGGGTCCGCACCTCGGGCACGGCCGACACCGCGGAGACCGCGTCGGTGACTGCGTCCGTGCGGATCTCGGCCGAGACGTCCTCACCGCCGAGGAACACGGTGTCCGACGAGGGGTCGTTGCTCAGCGAGAGGTCGATGCCTTCGACGGCAGCGGCGATCGCGGACGGGTCCTCGAGGTCGACGTCGGCGCGCAGAGCGACGACCGTCGCCACGCGGTACATGGCGCCGGTGTCGAGGTAGCGGGCACCGACGCGGTCGGCGAGCCGACGGGAGACGCTGCTCTTGCCGGTGCCGGCGGGCCCGTCGATCGCGACGATCCGGTCCTGGTCGGTCCCGCTCACATTCCCACCGCCTTGTACAGCGCGCCGATCTCGTCGCGACCGAGGACCCGCAGGCTCCCGGGCCGCTGGTTGCCGAGGTGCACCGCACCGATCGAGATGCGCGACAGCTCGATCACGGGGTGCCCGACGTGCTCCATGAGACGGCGAACGATCCGCTTGCGACCCTCGTGCAGGACGATCCGGACGAGCGTCACCCCGTCACCGATCTCCATGACGGTGAAGTTGTCCACCGCGACGGGACCGTCGTCGAGCTCGACCCCGGCCTTCAACGTGCGATTCATACCGCGCGGCGGCAAACCCTTCACCGTCGCGAGGTAGGTCTTCGGCACCTCGAACGACGGATGCATCAGCCGGTGGGCCAGTTCGCCGTCGTTGGTGAGCAGCAGCAGACCGTCGGTGTCGGCGTCGAGGCGTCCGACGTGGAACAGACGTTGCCCGGCCATCACCCGCTCGGCGACGACGTCGCCGACGCAGGGGCGGCCCTGGTCGTCGGACATGGTCGACTGCCAGCCCTTCGGCTTGTTCAGCGCGAGGTACTGCAGGGTCTCGTCCATGACGACCCGGGCGCCGTCGACGCGGACGACGGCGGTCGCCGGGTCGATGCGCATGCCCTGCTCGGTGACGATCTCGCCGTCGACGTCGACGCGTCCGGCCGCGATCAGTTCCTCGGCGCCGCGGCGGGAGGCGACGCCGGCCTGGGCGAGCACCTTCTGCAGGCGCACGCCGTCGGCGACGTACTGCGCGCCGTCGCCGTCGGGGGTGACGTTCTGCCGGGCCGCGGGCTTGGCGTTGTTGATCCGGATCGCGCCACGGTCGGCCCGGGGCTTCGACGGGCGGCGACCGCCGGACGTCGGGGCGCCACCTTTGCGGTGGGGCTTCTTCGACCGCTGCTGCGGGGACTCCTCGCGCGAGGAGGTCTTCTTGCGGTCCGGTCTGCCATCTCGGCTAGCGGGAGTCATCAGTACATCCAGTTCTCAGCGGGCGTCAGTCGGTGTCCGAACGGCCCAGGTCGATTCTCGAGTCTGCCCGCTGACCACCGATCTTGGCGAATCTGGGATCGGCGGCCAGCTCGTCTCCGATGTCGTCGATGACGTCGACGTCGGGCAGGAGCGGTGCGATGTCGGGAAGATCACCCAGCGAGGCCAGGCCCAGGCGCTCCAGGAACAACTCGGTGGTCGCGTAGAGGATTCCCCCGCCGTCGGGGTCGTTCCCGGCCTCGCTGATGAGTCCGCGGGCGAGCAGCGTCCGCATGACGCCGTCCACGTTGACGCCGCGGACCGCGCTGACCCGCGATCGCGTGACCGGTTGGCGGTAGGCGATCACGGCCAGGGTCTCCAGGGCGGCGCGGGTCAGCTTGCTCCGCGCGCCGTCGAGCAACAGCTTCTCGACGTAGGGCGCGAACTCCTGACGGGTGTAGAACCGCCACCCGTCGCCGGCGTAGCGCAGGTCGATGCCGCTGTTGCGCTCGCTGAGCTCCGCGGCCATCGCGATCACGGTCGACTCGATGCGTGTGGCCGGCTCCCCGATCGCCGACGACAGCGCATCCACGCCCACCGGTGAGTCGACGACAAGCAGGATGGCCTCCAACGCCGACCGCAGTTCGTCCTCGTCGAGGGGGTCGTGGATCTCGTCGGCCTCGACGACGGGCTGCTCGAACAGTCCGCCGTCGTGGTCCGTGGCGTCGAGCTCGGTCGACTCGTCGGCGTCCGGGCCCTGTGGCTCGTCGGTCATCCGTAGTCCTCCGCGGTGGTCGTCACGAGTTCGGCGGTGTCACGCTCGCCGGACCACCGGACGTGCAGCATCCCAAGCGCCTCGGACTGCTCGAACTCGACCGCCTTCTGTCGGTACAACTCCAGCAGGGCCAGGAACCGGGCGACCACCTCGAGGCCGCTCGCGCACTCCGACGCCAACGTCCCGAAGTCGACCCAGCGGTGCGTGCCCGCGCGACGCAGGATGTCACCGACGCGGGTCACCTGCTCGGGGACCGACACGGCGTCGACGTCGTGCAGGTGCGACAGCCCCACCTGCGGAACGGGTTTCGGGGCCAGTGCCGCGGCGGCGACCTGCGCGAACTGCCACGCATCGACACCGAGGGCGACCTCCGGCAACAACTCCTCATAGCGCGGTTCGAGCGACACCGCGCGCGGATAGCGTTGCAGCGCCGATGCTTCCAACTCGGCGAAGAGCACCGCGACCTGCTTGTAGGCGCGGTACTGCAGCAGTCGCGCGAACAACAGGTCGCGAGCGTCCAGCAGTTCGAGGTCGTCGGCGTCCTCCACCTCACCACGCGGCAGCAGACGCGCGGCCTTGAGGTCGAGCAGGGTCGCCGCAACCACGAGGAACTGCGTGATCTGGTCGAGATCGGCTGCCGTACCGAGGTTCTTGGTGTAGGCGATGAAGTCGTCGGTGACGGCGTGCAGGGCCACCTCGGTGACGTCGAGGCGGCGCTGGCTGATGAGGTCCAGCAGCAGGTCGAACGGACCGGAGAAGTTGGTGAGCGAGACCGTGAACACCGACGGGTCGACGGCAGGTGCCGCCGCATCGGCCGCCACGGCGACGTCGGTGGTCGCCGTGTCGCTCATCCGGCCCTGCCGGTGCGGTCGATCACCTCACGCGCGAGCGACCGGTAGGCGGTGGCACCACCGGATTTCGGTGCCCACGACGTGATCGGTTCCCCCGCGACGCTGGTCTCGGGGAACCGCACGGTGCGCGCGATGACGGTGTCGTACACGGTGTCCCCGAACACCTCGACGACGCGGGCCATCACCTCGCGGGAGTGCAGCGTGCGTGCGTCGAACATGGTCATCAGGATCCCGCCCAGCGACAGCCGCGGGTTGAGGCGGTCGCGCACCTTGTCGATGGTGTCGGTGAGCAGCGCCAGTCCGCGCAGCGAGAAGTACTCGCACTCCATCGGGATGACGACGGTGTCGGCGCAGGCGAGAGCGTTCACCGTCAGCAGACCCAGCGACGGCTGGCAGTCGATGAGGACGTAGTCGTAGCGATCCAGCACCGGGTGCAGCGCGCGAGCGAGGGTGTGTTCGCGACCGACCTCGTTGACCAGCTGGATCTCCGCGGCCGACAGGTCGATGTTGGAGGGCAGCAGGTCGAGCCCGTCGACGCGCGTGCTCATCAGCACGTCGTCGACAGACACCTGCGGCGGGACCAGCACGTTGTGCACGGTCAGGTCGAGCTCGTGATGGGGCACGCCGAGACCCGCGGACAGCGCGCCCTGCGGGTCGAGGTCGACGAGGAGCACGCGTCGGCCGTATTCGGCCAGTGCCGCACCGAGGTTGATCGTCGACGTGGTCTTGCCGACGCCGCCCTTCTGGTTGCACACGGCGACGACGACGGCCGGGCCGTGGCGGTCGAGGGGCGTCGGCTCCGGGACGGGTCGGTTGACGCGGCCGGTGGGCCCGAGTTCCTCGTCGGAGGCCGTGGGCCCGGTGTCGGCCTGCGCGCTCGCCCGCGCGGGCGCGTCGATCGTGAGGTGGTACTGACCGTTCGCCGACCCGGGTGCGGGAGCGGTCGTCGCGGGACCCTCCGGGTCCGGACCGTCGGCGACACCCGGGGCCGGTGGCTGGGGTGTCGTCACGTGCGGTTGCTCCTCACCGTCGGCGCTGCGATGCCATCACAGCCTAGTGCGTGGCGCGTCGCTCGCCGTGGAGCATCGCCGTCGGCGCGGGTCACCGGGCGCGGGGGTGGGCGGTGGCGTACACCTCGCGCATCGCCGACACCGTGACCAGCGTGTACACCTGCGTCGTGGTCACCGAGGCGTGCCCGAGCAGCTCCTGGACGACGCGGACGTCGGCGCCGCCGTCGAGCAGGTGTGTGGCGAAGCTGTGCCGCATGGTGTGCGGTGACACCGAGGTCTGCAGTCCTGCGCGCTCGGCTGCGTCGGACAACACCTGCCAGGCGCTCTGCCGGGACAGTCGCCCGCCGCGCGCGTTGAGGAAGAGCGCGGGGTTGTAGCGGCTCACCAGGGCCGGTCGGCCCCGGACCAGGTAGGCGTCGAGCGCCTCCCGTGCGGGACCACCGATCGGGACGATCCGCTCGCGGCCGCCCTTGCCGCGGAGGAGGACGGCGCCGGACTCGGTCGCCATGTCGTCGATGTCGAGGGCGACGGCCTCGGAGATGCGGGCGCCGCAGCTGTAGAGCAACTCGATCAGCGCCCGGTCACGCAGCCCGCGCGGCGTGTCGGCGGCGCCGTCTCCCCCGGCCGCCTCGATGATCGCGACCACCTGGTCGACGGGTAGCGACTTCGGGAGCCGACGAGCGGGTTTCGGTGGCCGCACGGCGTGCGCGACGTCGGTGGCGGTGATCCCCTCGGCGGTGGCGAACTTGTGCAGTCCCCGCGCCGCGACGAGGGTCCGGGCGACAGAGCTGTCCGCCAGCGGCGCTTCGTCGCGGTGGGGATCGCCGGTACGCAGGGCGACGAGGAACTCGCGAACGTCCTCCTCGGCGACCTCGGCGAGGGACGCGATGCCCCGCGACGTCAGGTGGCGGCGGTAGCGGTCCAGGTCGCGACCGTAGGAGCTCAACGTGTTCGCCGCCGCACCGCGTTCGACGGCGAGGTGGTCGAGGTAGCGACGAATCTGATCCTCCAGACGCGTCTCGGCGGCCACGGTCCCCACGGCCGGCTCAGCGATCGGCGTGGCGACGGTCGAGCGCGGTGGGCTGGTCCTGCCACGGGGCGTCGGGTCCGCGCAGCTCGATCTCCTCCGACAGCGCGTGGGCGTAGGCGAGCACACCGCAGACGCTGGTCACGTTGACGATCTCGCCGCGGAACACCATCGCGACGGCCTCGTCGAGGTCGACCCACTCGATGCTCATGTCGGCTTCCTCGTCGTGCGCCTCCGGCCGGTCCACCGACCGCAGGTCCTGCGCGAGGAACACCCGCAGTGCCTCGTCGGTGAACCCGGGCGAGCTCGCGACGTCGACCAATGAGTGCCAGGTCTGCGCCTCGACGCCGACCTCCTCGACGAGCTCGCGGGCCGCCGCCTGTACGGGCGACTCGGCACCGCCGGAGTCCATCAGACCCGCGGGCAGTTCCCGCAGCGCGCGCTGCACGGGGTGGCGATACTGCGTGACCGTCGCGATACGACCCCAGGCGTCGACGGCGACGATCGCGACGGCGCCGTGGTGTTCCACGACCTCACGCTTGGCGGTCCGTCCGCCGGGCATGGTCACCTCGTCGACGCGCAGGGCGAGGATCGCGCCGTCGTAGACGGTGCGCGAGTCGACGACCTCGTAGGTGTGCGACTCGTCGCTCATGCGCCCGCTTCGGCGACGCCGGCCACCGCGCCGGTGGGCGACGGCTCGCCGTCGACGTCGTCGTCCTCGGGGTCACCGTGGATGTTCACCGGAAGACGCTCGCCCGCCTTGTACTTCAGCGCGGCCTTCACGAACGCGGCGAACAGCGGATGCGGGCGCGTCGGGCGGCTCTTCAGTTCGGGATGTGCCTGAGTCGCGACGAGGAACGGGTGGATCTCGCGCGGGTACTCGACGAATTCGACGAGGTGGCCGTCGGGCGAGGTGCCGCTGAAACGCAGGCCGGTGCTCGCGATCGTGGAGCGGTAGGTGTTGTTGACCTCGTACCGGTGGCGGTGCCGCTCGGAGACCTCCGTCGTGCCGTAGGCGTTCGCGACGATCGAACCGCGTTCCAGCACAGCGGGATACGCGCCGAGACGCATGGTGCCGCCGAGGTCGGCCTCGCCGGCGACGGCCTGTTCCTGGTCGGCCATGGTCGAGATGACGGGGTGTTCGGTGTCGGGGTCGAACTCGGCGGAGCTCGCGTCGGTCAGACCGGCCTCGCGCGCGGCCTCGATCACGATGCACTGCAGGCCGAGGCACAGCCCCAGCAGCGGGATCCCGCGGTGGCGGGCGTAGCGGATGGCACCGACCTTGCCCTCGATGCCGCGGATGCCGAAGCCGCCGGGGATGAGGATCGCGTCCACGTCGCCGAGGTGCGCGGCGGCACCGGCCTCGGTGGCGCACTCGTCGGACTGGACCCACCGGATCTCGGTCTTGGCGCGGGCACCGAATCCGCCGGCGCGGATCGCCTCGGTCACCGACAGGTAGGCGTCCGGCAGGTCGACGTACTTGCCGACCAACGCGACGGTGACGGTCTCGCGCGGCTCGTGGACGCGGGTCAGCAGGTCGCCCCACACCGTCCAGTCGACGTCGCGGAACGGCAGACCGAGCTTGCGCACCACGTACGCGTCGAGCTGCTCGCGGTGCAGCACCTTGGGGATGTCGTAGATCGACGGTGCGTCGGGACACGAGATGACGCCGTCGAGTTCGACGTCGCACATGAGCGCGATCTTGTCCTTGAGCGGCTCGGGCACGTCGCGGTCGCAGCGGAGGATGAGCGCGTCGGGCTGGATGCCGATGTTGCGCAGCGCGGCCACCGAGTGCTGCGTCGGCTTGGTCTTCAGCTCCCCTGACGGCGCGAGATAGGGCACGAGGGAGACGTGCAGGAACAGCACGTTGTCGCGGCCGACGTCGTGGCGGATCTGCCGGGCGGCCTCGATGAACGGTTGCGACTCGATGTCGCCGACCGTGCCGCCGATCTCGGTGATGACGACGTCGGGCTCGTGTCCGTCCGCCCCGGGATGGCGCATCGCGAGGACGCGGTTCTTGATCTCGTCGGTGATGTGCGGGATCACCTGGACGGTGTCACCGAGGTACTCGCCGCGGCGTTCCTTGGCGATGACGGTCGAATAGACCTGTCCCGTGGTGACATTCGCGTCCTGCGAGAGGTTGCGGTCGAGGAAACGCTCGTAGTGACCCACGTCGAGGTCGGTCTCGGCACCGTCCTCGGTGACGAACACCTCGCCGTGCTGGAACGGGTTCATCGTCCCGGGATCCACGTTGAGGTAGGGGTCGAGCTTCTGCATCGTGACGCGGAGGCCACGTGCGGTGAGCAACTGACCGAGGCTCGACGCCGTCAGCCCCTTGCCGAGCGAGGACGCGACACCCCCGGTGACGAAGATGTGCTTGGTGCCCGAATGGCCGTGACGCAGTGGTCGCAAAGGTTCTCCCGTGGGGCCGGAGCAGGACCGAAACCTGCTCGCCTACGGGACTCAACCGTAACACCCCCGGGCGGTCCCGCGACGCAACCGCGGCACGGGCCGCGCCGGTCGACTCAGGTGGCGGGCACCACAGCCGACGCGCCCGCACCGGTGCCGTACGCCCCCGTCTGTCCGCGCTGCGCCTGGGCGAGTGCGAGCGCCGCAGCGATCCGCCCGGCCGAGGTGTCGACGTCGTCCACGGTCGAGACCGTCTTGGCCAGCGAACCGTCGGAGCGCACCACCGCCACCGGCGATCCCCCGTCGGCCGAGCCGGCACGTCCGGCGAGCACGCCACCTGCGCCGCGGGCAGAGAACGAGGCGGCGAAGCGCGCGATCAACTGGCCCTGCGCGCCGGAGTTCGCGGGCAGTTCCCCGCCCGTCACCACGATGGCGAGCTGCCCGGGCGACACCGATCCGTCGACGTACGAGATGTAGCCGCCCTCGCGCAGAGCCTGCAGGCCCGCGGTCACGTCGCCGGGGTTCACCTGCGCCGGGGACTCGACCTTGCGCAGGAGCAGGGCCCCGAGCAGGTCGCCGACACGGCCACCCGAGTCGGTGAGTTCGGGGCGCAGCTGGGCGCCGGCCGGGATCGCCTGGTCGACGATGGTCGTCAGCTTCTGCGCCGAGGTGTCCCCGACCAGCTCGTCGGTGAGGCCGATCTGACCGGCGAACCCGGCGCCGGCCTGGTTGAGGATCTGCTTGACCGCGGTCACGTCGGCATCGGCGGCGTCCGGCGTGGTCACGACGACGACGCTGCGGTCGGCTAGGAGCCCACGCAGCAGTCGTGGCGCGATCGCGGCGTTGAACGAGTCCGACGCGTTGACCTGCGCGCTGAGCGCATCGTTCTGCGACCGCAGCGACGACGAGCCGGAGTCACCGCCGGAGTTCACCCGGTCGCCGACGAAACCCGACCCGAGCGCCACACCGACGGCGAGCGCGAGGAACACCGCGACCAGCGAGATCGCGTGCTGTCGCAGGGAGATCACCGGTTATCGGTTCCAGAGTTCCCGCGCCCAGGCGTATCCGCGATCCCACTCGGCGACGGCCCAGTCGACGATTTCGGTGCCCGTGTTCGACATGACCACCGCGACGATGATCGCGGCGAGCGCGGCGAGGATCAGCAGGGCGACGGCGGCACCGGAGACACGGCTGCGGTACAGCGTGGCAACGGCTTTCGCGTCGACGAGCTTGTGGCCGACCTTGAGGCGGGTCAGGAACGTCGACGGGTTCGACTCCCGACGGCTGCGGTCGAAGAAGTCCTCCAGCGAGGCCGACGCACCCACGGTGACGACCAGCGCGGCGCCGTGGTGGTCGACGAGGAGCAGCGCGAGGTCGGTGGGCGACCCGACGGCCGGGAACGTCATCGCCCCGACACCGAGGTCCTGGATGCGTTCGAGACCGATGGCGTGACCGTCGGGGTCGGCGGGCAGCACCACCTGGGCGCCGGACTTCAGCGTCGCCGAGCGCATGAGCTCCGGGTCGCCGACGATGAGGTCGGGCCGGTAGCCGGCGCGCATCAGGGTGTCCGCGCCGCCGTCGACGCCGACGAGCACGGGTGCGTACTCCTTGATGAACGGCTTGATCCGCTTGAGGTCGATCTCGTGGTCGGTGCCGTCACCGACGACCACGACATGCCTGCCCGCCATGTCGATGTCGACCTCGGGAACGCCGACGCCGTCGATGATGAGCGGCGACTCACTGCGGATGTACTCGATGGTGTTGCCGGAGAACGCCTCGAGGTGGTCGACGAGACCCGACTTGGCCTCGATCATCAGCCGGGCGACCTCACGCTCGCCGAGCTCGGTGCCGCGGGCCAGCTTGTTCGTGCCGACGTAGACGTCGCCCTCGTCGAGGCGCACCTTGGCGCCGTCCTTCACGCGACGGAAGACCTCCGGGCCGACGTCGTCGATGAGGGTGATGCCCGACGCGACCAGCACCTCGGGGCCGAGGTTCGGGTAGCGGCCCGAGATCGACGGCGAGGCGTTGACGACGGCGGTGACGTCGGCGGCGACCAGCGCGTCGGCGGTCATCCGGTCGAGGTCCTGCTCGTCGAGGATGACGACGTCCCCCGGGCCGACCCGCTCCAGCAGCCGGGACGTGTTCTTGTCGATCCGGGCGATCCCGATGACGCCGGGCAGGGTGTCGGCGGTGCGCGAGAGAAGGGCAGGCATCTTCATGACGCCCATGGTGACGCGGACCTCATGCGTCACATCGGCGCCACGCCGTAACTCGAGAAACTTTTGTCACACGAGTAACACGGGCTCCGGCACTCAGCCGGGGGTCTTCTCACCCTCGGCCGTGTCGAGCAGTTCCTCGGCGTGCGCGCGACCGGTGTCGGAGTCGCCGAGACCGGCGAGCATGCGCGCGAGTTCGGCGACGCGACCGTCGCGGTCGAGGGTGGTCACCGAGCTCGTCACCGACGACTTGCCGGTGGTCTTGCCGATGACGATGTGGTGGTCGGCGAAGGCCGCGACCTGCGGCAGGTGGGTGACGACGATGACCTGATGGTTGCGCGCCAACGCCGCGAGGCGGCGACCGATCTCGACGGCGGCGCGACCGCCCACGCCCGCGTCGACCTCGTCGAACACCATGGTCGATCCGCCACCCGGGCCGGCGAGCACCACCTCGAGGGCCAGCATCACGCGCGACAGCTCGCCACCGGACGCCGATCGCGCGATGGGCATCGCCGGTGCCGCCGAGTGCGCGGCCAGGGTGAACTCGACCCGGTCGACTCCGGAGGAGCCGGCGTGGCAGCGCCGGCCGGCGACGTCCAGTGCGCGGGCGTCGTTCTCCCCCGCCTCGTCGGGTGAGACGGTGACGGCCAGCGTCGCGCCGGACATGGCCAGACCCTTCAGTTCGGTCGTCACCTTGGTGCCGAGCGTCGACGCGGACTTCGTGCGCGCGGCGGTCAGCGCCGCGGCGGCCTGTCGGAGGTCGTCTGCCGCGGTGCGGGCGTCGGCCTCGAGGGACTCGATGGACACCGACGAGTCGTCGATGGCGGCGAGTCGCGTGCGCGCGTCGTCACGCCAGGCGATCACGCCGTCGATGTCGGGGGCGTACTTGCGTACGAGATTCTTCAGCTCGGCCTGGCGGGCGAGCACCTTCTCCAGTTCGCTCGCGTCGGCGGGAAGTCCGTGCAGGAATCCGGCGAGTTCCTCGCCGATGTCACCCACCACCGACAGCGCCTCCTCGACGCGTGGCAACAGGCCCTGCAGGGTCGACTCCGACGTCGACGACAGCTGGGACCGCACCTGGCCGAGCAGGTCGAGGACAGCGGGCGCGTCCGGGTCACCGGTGTCGTCGGGGCCGACCTCACCGGTGATCGCGCCGTGGGCGACGGCCGCGACCGACCGCACCGCCTCGAGGTCGCCGAGGCGGGTGACGAGTGCGGCGAGTTCCTCGTCCTCCCCGGGATTCGGCCCGACGGCGTCGATCTCGTCGAGGGCGTACCGCAGCCGGTCGGCCTCCTGGGCACGCTCGCGCGAGTTGGCGCGGCGCTCCTCCACCAGGTCGACGGCGGCGACCCATCGGGCGCGGGCGGTGTCGTAGGCGGCGCGCGCCTTGGCGATCGGTTTGCCGCCGAAGCGGTCGAGGGCGTCGCGCTGGTGGTCGGCCCGGACGAGCCGCAGCTGGTCGTTCTGGCCGTGGATCGCGAGCAGCGAGTTGGTGAACCCGCCGAGCGTCCCGACCGGCACCGACCGCCCGCCGAGGTGCGCCCGCGACCGGCCCTCCGCCGTCACCGACCGCGCGGCGATGACGGTGTCGTCGTCGTCGAGCAGCGCACCGGTCGACTCGAGCAGGTCCGCGACGTCCGCCGGCGCCTCGCCGACCCGGAACCGTCCTTCGACGACGGCCTTGTCGGCACCGGCGCGCACCCGGGCCCCGTCGGCCCGTGCCCCCGACAGCAGGTGCAGGCTGGTCACCACCATCGTCTTGCCGGCGCCGGTCTCGCCGGTGAGCACCGTGAACCCGGCGTCGAACTCCGCGGCCGCGTTCTCGATGACGCCGAGCCCGCTGATCGTCAGTTCCTCGAGCACGTCACACCTACCTCCCCCGCCACCCGGTGACGGGCAGATCGAACTTGGTGACCAGTCGGTCCGCGAACGGGTCGGAGTCGATCCGGACCCAGCGCAGCGACTGCGCGCCCCGCACCACCTCGACGCGGGCGCCGGCCGGGACCTCGAGGGTCCGACGGCCGTCACACGACACGATGGCATGCTGCCGTGACCGCTCCACCTCGATGGCGATGACGGATTCGGGACTTGTCACCAGGGGGCGGGTGAACAGTGCGTGCGCGTTGGACGGCACCACCAGGATCGCCTCGAGGTCCGGCCACATCACCGGACCGCCCGCGGAGAAGGCGTACGCAGTCGAGCCGGTCGGGGTCGACACCAGGACACCGTCGGCGCCGTACGACGCCACCGGGCGGCCGTCGACCTCGGTGACCATCTCCAGCACACCCTGGTTCGTCGGGTTCTGGATGCTGGCCTCGTTGACCGCCCAGCTGCGTCCGATCACCTCGTCACCGTCGACGATCGTCACGTCGAGGGTCATCCGCTCCTCGACGGCGTAGTCGCCGGCGACGAGCAGTTCCATCACGTCGTCGATGCGATTGGCCTCCGCCTCGGCGAGGAACCCGATGTGTCCCAGGTTGATGCCGAGGACGGGAGTGCCTGCGGGATAGGCGAGTTCAGCCGCGCGCAAGAACGTCCCGTCGCCACCGAGCACGATGACGAGCTCGCAACCGGCGGCGGATTCCTCGTCACCGCTCGCGACGGCGACGTCGGCGCCCATGCCGCGCAGCTGTGCGGGGTCGACGGGGTGTGCGGTCGGGCCGATCCATCGCTGCCCGTGGTACCCGCCGGAGATGTCGTGTTCGACGACGCGCAGCCCGATGCCGGCGCCGACGCAGTGGCGGGTGATGGCGGCGATCGTGTCGGTGACGATCTCCCGCCCGGTGTGGGCGACCACCAGGAACTCTCGCTGCCCGGACTCGGTCACTGGGGTCCCTTCTCGATCGCGGAGGTGATCGCCGCCCGGGTGGCGTCGTCGAGCGTGCTGTCCCGGGCGGACTCCGCGGTGCGGCGCAGCCACAGGAAGTATTCAACATTTCCCGACGGGCCCGGCAGTGGGCTGGCCACGACGCCGAGTGTCCGCATGCCGTTCGTCAGCGCGGCCTGCGCGACCTCGGCGACGGCCTCGGCACGCAATCCGGGGTCGCGGACGACGCCGCCGGACCCCACACGCTCCTTGCCCACCTCGAACTGCGGTTTCACCATCGGGACCACGTCACCGCCGTCGGCGACGCACGCCGCGAACGCGGGCAGGACGAGACGCAGGGAGATGAACGACAGGTCGGCGACGACGAGGTCGACCGGGCCACCGATCTGCTCGGCGTCGAGATGTCGGACGTTGACGCGGTCGCGGACGTCGACCCGGTCGTCGGTCTGCAACCGCCACACCAGTTGCCCGTATCCGACGTCGGCGGCGACCACCTCGCGCGCTCCGTGCCGCAACAGGACGTCGGTGAAGCCGCCGGTCGACGCGCCCGCGTCCAGACATCGGCGGCCGTCGACGACGAGCCCGGACGGACCGAACTCCGCCAGCGCACCGAGCAGCTTGTGTGCGCCGCGTGACGCCCAGTCGTCACCGTCGTCGACGGTCACGACGATCGGCGTGTCCCGTCCGACGTTGGTGGCGGCCTTGGTGGCCGCGACACCGTTGACGGCGACGACGCCGTCGGCGATGAGTGTCTGCGCCTGTTCCCGGGACCGGGCCAGTCCGCGGCGGACCAGCTCGGCGTCCAGCCGGGCGCGCGGCGCCATCAGCGACCCACCGTGGCCGCTCAGACCCGATCGAGACGGTCGAGCGCGTCGGTGAGGAGTCCGTGGGCGCGGTCCACCAGGTCGGCGGTGGCGTCGAGCGCGGCGATGTGGGCCCCGACCGCCTCGGTGTCGTCGGGATCACCGGTGGTGTCCGCGGCGATCGCGTCGACGCGGTCGGTGATCTCACCGATCTGCGCGGTGAGCTCGGCAGGGTCGACGTCGGCGCCGACGGGTGCCGTGGCGCCGGGAACCGGCCGCGAACCCGGCATCTGCGTGGGAGACGGGAAGGTCATGACCTCTCAACGCTATCGGAGGACAGTCCGTGTCGTCGTGCGGCGGCGGCGGCCGTGTCGTCCTCGGTCACGACGGTGACGTCGCCGGACGGGACGTCGACGAACGCGTCGCCCTCCCACGCGGCCGCGAGGACGGCGCCCGCGAAGGCGGCGTCGTCCGCGTCCGCGTCACCGGCGATCCGGATGGTGGTGCCCTCCACCCGCACATCCCAGTGGTCGTCGGCGCCCACCGCGGCGAGATCGGCGTCGGCGAGCAGCCCGGTGAGGTCGGCGGCGACATGTGTCGGACGGGAATCCGCCTCGGCGCAGATCGCGTCGGCCAACGTGCTCACGCCCGTCAGGACCAGCAGGCTGTCGAGGCCGACGGCGTTCGCACCGGCGATGTCGGTGTCGAGACGGTCGCCGACGACGATCGGCCGCGACGCGCCGCTGCGCGTCAGGACGTCCTGCATGTGCGGCGCGGCGGGCTTGCCGGCGACGAGCGGCGTCGCGCCGGTGGCCGAGGCGACAGCCGCGACCATCGACCCGTTGCCGACGAGGAGCCCGCGCTCCGACGGCAGGGTCGCGTCGGTGTTGCACGCGATCCACAACGCGCCGGCGCGGATCGCCAGCGCGGCCTCCGACAGCTGCGCCCACCCGGTCTCGGGGTTGTGACCCTGGATGACCGCGACCGGGCGGTCGTCGGCGCTGCGGGTGGTCGCGATACCGACCTCCCGCACCTCCTGCACGAGCCCGTCGGTCCCGACGACCAAGGCGCGCGAGCCCGGCTCGACATGCTCGGCGAGCAGTCGGGCCGCGGTCTGCGCGCTGGTGACGACGCGTTCGGCGTCGGCGCGGAACCCCAGTTCCTCGAGGTGCGCGGCGACCTCGGCCGGACGGCGACTGGCGTTGTTGGTGACGAAGTACACCGGCACCGACAGTGCCTCGACGGTCGCGACGGCGTGGTCGACGGGCGCGCTGCCGGCGAAGAGCGTTCCGTCGAGGTCGGCGAACACCGCGTCGTACCCGGCCACCAGTGCCGACTCCGACACGGCCGGTGGCTCGTCGGCGGTGTCCGAGACCGTGGCCTCCGGGGTCTCCGCAGCAGCGTTGTCCGAGTGGGCGTGTTCCGGGGCAGCGATCTCCGAGGCGGCGATCTCCGAGGCGGCGGGCTCCGGCGCGGGCGCCACGGACGCGACGGTGTCCGGCACGTCGTCGGTCTCCGGGACGTCGGCGGTGTCCGGGGCGGCTTCGTCCTCCTCGTCCTCGCCGTAGACCGCAGCGAACTGCTCGGGGTCGGTGATCTCCATCAGACGCAGTTCGGCGTCGGTGACGTCATCCTCGTCGGCCGCGGCGGCGTTCATGAACCACGTGATCGCGTCGTCCTCGCGCCCGGCGGCGTGCAGCGCGGTGGCGTACGCGTAGAACAGCCGCGCCTGCCCGGTGCCGTGCACGGACGGGTCGAGGTTCTGCGATTGCAGTGTGACGACGGCCTTCTCGGGATCGCCGAGATCGAGGCGGGCACCGGACTCGACGATGCGCATCTCCAGGGCTTCGTCACCGGTGAGCGCGCGGCCCTCCTCGCTGCGGGCGATGTCGATGGCGCGCTCGGGATGCCCGAGTCCGCGTTCGCAGTCGGCCATCAGCGGCAGCAGGACCGTGCTGCCCGACATCCGCCGCGCCGCCCGCAGTTCCGACAGCGCCTCCGACCACTCGCCCGCGTTGTAGGCGGCGATGCCGGCGGTCTCACGCACCACGGCGATGCGTCCCGCCCGTCCCCGCGCAGCGCGGGCGTGGAGCAGGGCAGCAGCCGGATCGTCCTCGAGCAGCCGGGACACCATCACCAGGTGCCGGGCCACGGCGTCGGCGTTGGTGCGGTCGAGGGTCTTGAGGTCCCGACGGACCTCACCGTCGAGATCCTGGGGTGTCACGTCGTCGGGGAGGGCCGGCTCGTCCCGACGGACCGTGCCGCGGCGATCGGTGGTGCGGCCGTCGCGTCCGGTCCTGTCGGACGGGGACCGGCCGGACTGCGGTCGACCCGACTGGGATCGATTCGGGCGGTCGGTGCGGCTGTGCTCGGTACGGCGATGCGGTCCGCGGCGGTCGTCGCTCATCTCGATCCCTCTGCTCCTGACACACACGGACACCCACGGCCGCGCCGTGGACTCGTCCGGCACCCTGCTCGGACACACCCTGTGAAGTTCGCGCGCACAGCATAACGCCGCGCACGGGCATCCCCCGCCGCGCGATGACCCTCGCCTGACCGGCGCGGCCACGTACGCTCGACGGATGCGCGTCGCCGACCGGATCGATCGCCTGCTCGAGACCGTCGGTCTGGACGAGCGGCCGCGCAGCCCCGTGCGCGGTGCACGGCTCACCGCGCGGGTCGGGGTCGCGCTGGGCATCTGCTTCGGCATCTGTTTCGTCACCGGCCTGTTGAGCCACTGGATCCAGCACCCTCCGGGGTGGTTCTGGTGGCCGACGCAGCCGTCGTGGCTGTACCGGTTCACCCAGGGTCTGCACGTCACGACCGGTGTCGCGGCCATCCCCCTGCTCCTGGTGAAACTGGGCACCGTCTACCCGAAGTTGTTCGCGCGTCCGCGGATCGGCTCGCCGGTGCGGCTCCTCGAGCGCGCCTCGATCACCGTCCTCGTCGTCGCCGCCATCTTCCAGTTGTTCACCGGGCTGATGAACACCGCGCAGTGGTATCCGTGGAAGTTCTTCTTCACCACCACCCACTACGCGACGGCGTGGATCGCTATCGGGGCGATCCTCGTGCACATAGCGGTGAAGCTCCCCGTCATCCGCACCGCGCTCGGCGAACCCCTCGACGCGCCGGAGACCCTGCCCGACGGGTCGTCGGCGCCGCCCGCCCGCCCGGATCACGCCGGTGCCCTCACCCGCCGCACGGTGCTGCGCAGCACCTGGGCCATCACCGGACTCGCGGCGGTCGCCGTGGTCGGACAGACGCTGCCGTTCGCCCGGTGGATCTCGTTCCTGGCGCCTCGATCCGGCGAGGGCCCGCAGGGCCTCCCGATCAACCGCACCGCACAGCAGGCGAACATCACCGACGGCGTACGCGGTGCCGATTACCGACTGACCCTCGCCGTCGACGGTCGTGAGACACCGCTGACGCTCGACGACCTGCGCGCGATGACACAGACGACCCGCGACCTGCCGATCGCCTGCGTCGAGGGGTGGAGCGCGTCGGCGACGTGGACCGGCGTGCGCCTGCGCGACCTGCTCGCCCGCGCCGGCCACAGCGGTGGTCGGGACGCGCGGATGATCTCGCTGGACCGAGGCCTCTACGGGGTCACCGTGCTCCCGGCGAACTTCGCCGACGCCGACGACACCCTGATCGCGCTCCGTCTCAACGGCGAGGAGCTGAACCTCGACCACGGCTTCCCGTGCCGGCTGATCGCACCCAACCGGCCGGGCGTCCTCCAGACCAAGTGGTTGTCCCGGATCGAGGTCCTGTGACGGCCGCGGTGCGCGTGCTCCTGGTGCTCGCCGGCATCGGGATGGCCGTCTACGGCGTCACGCTGATCACCGATTTCACCCCGCGGGACCAGCTGTCCGTCCTCATCTGGGCGATCGCGGGACTGCTGGTGCACGACGCGATCCTCGCGCCGACCTACTCGATCCTCGGACACGCTGGGTCGCGCCTGCTGCCGTCGACGGTGTGGGCGCCGGTCCTGGTGGCGACCGCGGCGACGCTGGTGCTCGTCGCGCTGGCGTTTCCGGTGCTCGCCCCGCGCCCGGCGGGTGAGAGACCGATGAACGCGACCATCCTCGACCGCCCCTACGGGCTGGGACTGACGATCGCGGTGGTCCTCATCTGGGTGCTGGCCGCGGCGGTGGCGGTCCGCAACCACCGTTCGGCACGCCGTGGGGCGACACCGACGGAGTCCGCCGCCTAGAGACCGATCCGCGCACGCCGGATCGCCGGCGCGGTCGACCGGGGCAGCAGGCGCGTCGGGTCGGAGGGTATCGACACCTCCACGTCGAGTCCGTCGACGAACCGGTAAGGACTCCCGGCGACCAGACCCGAGAGCTGCCGTCGGAGCCGCGACATCTCCGCACGCACCGTGACCACCCGGGACGCATCGCCGAACAGGTCGGCGGCAAGGTCGCCCGCCGTGCGCCCGTGCGGGGAGTGCAACGACAGCAGGTAGAGGATCTCGGCGTGACGCGGCGACATCGTCTGCGTCCAACTGCCCATCGGTCCGACCACCCGCACCGACGGATCGCGGTCCGAGCACAGGTCGACGACGAGTCGGGTCGCCTGTTCGGCGAGGGCGCCGTCGGTGTCGGCGAGGCGGATCAGCCACCCACCCGGCAGCGGGTCGAGGTCACAGGAGCCGAGTTCGGGCAGCAACGCCCGGCCCGGTCCGATCTCGTGCGGGAGCATCAACCGGGCGCCGGAGTCGACCCCGTCGACAGCGGCGACCCATCCGTGGTTGTCGACCGCGAGTGCGCGCCCGGCCAACCGCGCCAGCATCGGTGCGGCGACCGTTCGCAGCCGGTCGAGGCTGCGGCGGTGCACCTCGCGCAGTCGGGACTCGGCCAGCCGCGCCACCGCGTCCACGAGCGCCAGTGTCGTCGGGTGGATCGTCGCGGCGGGCCCGCTCACGTCCACGACGCCGAGGACCTCACCGGTCCGGGCGTCACGGATCGGCGCCCCGGTACAGGTCCAGGTGTGGTGGGTGCGGGTGAAGTGTTCGGCGGAGAACACCTGTACCGCCGACCCCGCGACGAGCGCGGTACCGATGGCGTTCGTACCGACGCTGCCCTCCGCCCAGCTCGCGCCCTCGACGAAGCCGAGACGATCCGCCCGCGACAGCACCCTCGAAGACCCGCTCCGCCAGAGGACGCGCCCGCCGCGGTCGGCCACGACGACGATGTTGTCACCGTCGGTGGTCACCGCCTCGAGACCGGCGGTCATCTCATCGACGACCTCGTCGAGTCCGGAGGCGCGCCGTTCCCGGTCGAGGTCGACGACGGTGGGATCGGGGGTCGCCCGTGCCATGCGGTCGGGATCGGCGCCGTCGGCCAGCAGGCGACGCCAGGAGTCGTCGATGACATCGCGGGGTCGGGCCGGTGCCCGCGTTCCCGACATCCGCGCGTCGTAGACCGCGGACAGGATCTCGGCGTGGTGACGCGGGTCGTCACCCGCCTGGATCGCGGGTTCGGGCGCGGGCGTGCGGGTCGCGGACGGGCTCGGCATGGTGACCCCAGTGTGCTCCCGGTCACACCTGGCAGCAACGACCGGGCGGGTTGCAACACCTCGCAACGGTTGCCGCACCCACCACCTCCGGCGTGTGCTCTGCATCACACCGCACACATGGAGGAGCACGATGACGCAGACGCTGCACCCGGCACTCGCCGACACCCACGAGCAGGAGACGCCGCAGGACCGGATGGATCGGTGGCTCGCACGGTTCGAGTCACGGCTCGCCGCGCGGGACGTCGAGGGCGTCACCGAGATGTTCCGGGTGGACAGCTTCTGGCGGGACCTGGTGTCGTTCACGTGGAATCTGCGCACCTCGGAGGGTCGTGACGAGATCGGCGCGATGCTGCAGGCCCGCCTCGACGACACCGACCCGTCTGGGTTCGCCACCCTGGAGCCGGCCACCGAGGACGGCGGCGTGGTGTCGGCGTTCATCGAGTTCCGGACCGCGGTCGGGACCGGGAAGGGCCACCTGCGCATCAGCCGCGACGACGACGGCGAGGACCGCGCCTGGACGCTGCTGACGACGCTGCGTGAGCTCACCGGCCACGAGGAGCCGCAGGGCACCCGCCGGGTGATGGGCGCGGTGCACGGCCAGTCCGCGGACCCACGGTCCTGGGCGGAACGTCGTGAGGCCGAGGAGCGCGAGCTCGGCCGGTCGATCCAGCCGCACACGCTGATCATCGGCGGAGGCCAGGGCGGCATCGCACTCGGTGCGCGGCTACGGCAACTCGGCGTCCCCGCGATCGTCCTCGACCGCCACGAGCGGCCGGGCGACCAGTGGCGCGGACGGTACAAGTCTCTCTGCCTGCACGACCCCGTCTGGTACGACCACCTCACCCAACCTGCCGTTCCCCGAGAACTGGCCGGTGTTCGCACCCAAGGACAAGATCGGCGACTGGCTCGAGTTCTACACACGGGTCATGGAGGTGCCCTATTGGGGCTCGACGACGTGCCTGTCCGCATCTTTCGACGAGGAGTCGAAGCGCTGGACTGTCGAGGTCGAGCGGGATGGCGAGCGCCTGACCCTGCACCCGGAGCACCTCGTCCTCGCGACCGGCATGTCGGGGAAGCCCAACGTGCCGGAGTTCCCGGGGATGGACGTGTTCCGCGGCGATCAGCACCACTCGAGCGCACACCCCGGGCCCGACGCCTACGCCGGCAAGCGTGCCGTCGTCATCGGGTCGAACAACTCCGCGCACGACATCTGCAAGGCACTCGTCGAGAACGGCGCCGACGTCACGATGGTGCAGCGGTCGTCGACCCACATCGTGAAGTCCGAGTCGCTGATGGACCTCGGACTGGGTGACCTCTACTCCGAGCGGGCGGTGGCGTCCGGGATGACCACGGAGAAGGCGGATCTGACGTTCGCGTCCCTGCCCTACCGGATCATGCACGAGTTCCAGATCCCCATCTACGACGCGATCCGCGAACGCGACAGGGACTTCTACAACCGCCTCGAGGCGGCAGGATTCGAGCACGACTGGGGTGACGACGGATCCGGGCTGTTCATGAAGTACCTACGACGCGGATCGGGCTATTACATCGACGTCGGCGCGGCGGAACTCGTCGCCGACGGCACCATCAAGCTCGCCCATGGCGACGTCGATCACCTCACCGAGGACGCCGTCGTGTTGGGTGACGGGACGGAACTGCCCGCCGACGTGGTCGTCTACGCGACCGGCTACGGCTCGATGAACGGCTGGGCGGCCGACCTGATCGGCCAGGACGTCGCGGACAAGGTCGGCAAGGTGTGGGGGTTGGGTTCGGACACGACGAAGGACCCCGGCCCCTGGGAGGGCGAGCAGCGCAACATGTGGAAGCCGACGCAGCAGGAGAACCTCTGGTTCCACGGGGGAAACCTGCACCAGTCACGTCATTACTCGCTGTACCTCGCCCTGCAGCTCAAGGCGCGGTACGAGGGGATGGACACCCCGGTGTACGGGCTGCAGGAGGTCCACCACCTCAGCTGAACCCCGGCGACGCCTAGGAGGGTGGTGTCAGGTCGATGACGACCTGGCGCCACCCTTTGTCGTTGGTACGGGTGGTCGCGTGTCCCTCGCGCCGGCCACCTCCGGGGTATTCGACAGCGATCGGTGCGCCGTCGCCGGAGAAGTTCTTCCACCAGGACTTCTGTCCGGGTGCCGCGACCGTGACGGTGACGGTGTCGCCCTTCTGGCGATAGTTGACCGGCAGCCTGACGGTCCGCCCGGACTTCCGACCGGTGTACTCCAGGACGACCATCGACTTGCCGAGCAGGCCGGCGAGTCCGGGTACCCGCAGAAGCGGGAACACCGCCTTGTTGGCACCGTTGGCGACACGCTGGAAAAGGGTCATGTCGGCAGATCGTACGCGCCGGCTCCGGGCGACCCCAGACATGCGACAAGGCCCCTGAACCGCAGTTCAGAGGCCTTGTCGGGATGTTGTGTTCGGCGGTGTCCTACTCTCCCACACTGGTTAGGGTGCAGTACCATCGGCGCTGGAGGGCTTAGCTTCCGGGTTCGGAATGGGGCCGGGCGTTTCCCCTCCGCTATGGCCGCCGTAACTCTGTGAAACCACACGGGTTTGTTTATACCTGTGTGTGTTGTTTCAGATATTGCACAGTGGATGCGAAACAGCTTCTAAGAAGTGTTGTTGTAAGTCCTCGGCCGATTAGTACCAGTCACCTGCACCCATTACTGGGCTTCCAGTTCTGGCCTATCAACC
>NZ_CANLWM010000002.1 GCF_947494875.1 uncultured Williamsia sp. | reverse complement strand
ATGTGGATCTGACCGGTGAGCGGGCGGTGGTGGTGGGCAACGGCAACGTCGCCCTGGATGTGGCGCGGATCCTGCTCAGCGATCCCGACCACCTGGGAAAGACTGACATCGCCGATCATGCGATCGAGAAACTGCGCGCCTCGAACGTCCGCGAGGTCGTGTTGCTGGGGCGGCGTGGGATCGCGCAGGCGGCGTACACCAATGGTGAGTTCCTCGCGATGGGCGACATCCCCGGGGTGGATGTGATCATCGATCCCGATGAGCTGGTGCTGGATGCCGCGTCGGCCGAGGCGGAGTCCTCGGGCACCTTGGATTCGACGGTCGCGACGAAGATCCGGATCGCGCGGGAGTTCGCCGAGCGCGGTGACACGGGCGCGGAGCGGCGGGTGGTGTTCCGGTATCTGGTGTCGCCGGTCGAACTGACCGGTGACGGCGCGGTCAGCTCGGTGAGGTGTGTGCGTAACGAGCTGGTCGACGGGGAGCGCGTCGCGGTCGCCCCGACCGAGGAGCGGTTCGAGATCGAGGCGTCGGTGGTGTTGCGGGCGATCGGCTATCGGGGTCTGCCGGTGAAGGATCTGCCGTTCGACGAGGGCCACGGGGTCATCCCGAACGAGGGGGGTCGTGTGTTGAGTGAACCGGGCGGGGAGCCGGTGGGCGGTGTATACGTCTCGGGGTGGATCAAGCGTGGCGCGACCGGTGGTATCGGCATGAATCGGCTCGATGGTCAGCAGACCGCGCAGGCCGTCCTCGCCGATTTCACCGAGGGTCGTCTGGGCGAGCCGGACAACTCGCGTGAGGCCATCGCTGACCTCGTCGCCGGTCGTGGCGCGACCCGTGTCGACGGCACGGGCTGGAAGAGCATCGACACCGCGGAGAAACAGGCCGGCAAGGACGCCGGGCGACGCCGCGTGAAGATCACATCGATCCCCGAACTCGAATCCGTGGCAACGGGCTGACGGTCGCGAGCCGCCCACCACCACAATCCGCCGGGGCCGACCCCGACATCCCATCTCGACCGACGAGAGAGGTCTCACCGAGTGCGTATCGCCCTGCTGTCCTACCGGAGCAAACCGCACTGCGGTGGACAGGGCGTCTACGTCCGTCACCTCGCGCGGGAGCTCGCGTTGCTCGGCCACTCCGTCGAGGTGTTTTCCGGGCAGCCCTACCCTGACCTCGACGACATCTCCTACGAGCACGGCGTCACCCTCACGAAGGTGCCGAGCCTCGACCTGTACGGCGAGCCGAACCCGTTCCGGACGCCGCGGCCGAGTGAGATCCGGGACTGGATCGACGTGCTCGAGGTGGCGACGATGTACACCGCCGGGTTCCCCGAGCCGCTCACCTTCAGCCTGCGCATGGCCAAGATCCTCGGCGAGCGTCGCGACGAGTTCGACGTGGTCCACGACAACCAGTGCCTGGGATACGGCCTGCTGCGCATCCAGGAGTCGGGGCTGCCCGTCGTCGCGACCATCCACCACCCGATCACCCGTGACCGCAGCCTCGCGGTGAAGGCGGCCAAGGGATGGCGCAAGATCACCGCGCTGCGGTGGCACCAGTTCGCCCGGATGCAGGGCAAGGTCGCCCGACGACTGCCCGACCTGCTCACCGTCTCGCGCAGCAGCGAGGTCGACATCCGCAAGGCGTTCGACATCCCGGCCGGACGCATCGAGACCGTCCCGCTCGGCGTCGACACCGAGGTGTTCCGGCCCGCCGACCACCGGGTCCCGGGCCGCGTGGTCTGCGTCGCCAGCGCGGACGCGCCGCTCAAGGGTGTGTCGTACCTGCTGGAGGCCATCGCCAAGTTGGGCGCGGAACGCCCGGTGCACCTCGAGCTGGTGTCGAAGCTCGACCCCGACGGGCCGACGGCGAAACTCGTCAACGAGTTGTCGATCGCCGATCGCGTCACCGTGCGGTCGGGGCTGACCGACGAGGAACTCGGCGAGCTGATCGGTTCGGCCGAGGTCGCCTGCGTGCCGTCGCTGTACGAGGGCTTCTCGCTGCCTGTGGTCGAGGCCATGAGCTGCGGTACGCCGATGGTGGTCACCACCGCCGGTGCGATCCCCGAGGTCGCGGGCGCCGACGGCGAGGCGACACTGCATGTGCCGCCGATGGATTCGGGTGCTCTGGCCACGGCCATCGGCCGTCTCCTGGACGATCCGGACCTCCGTCGTCGCCTCGGCGAGGGCGGTCGCGCCCGGGTCGAGTCCCGATTCAGCTGGGCGGCCGTCGCCGCCAGGACCGCAGAACACTACGAACGCGCCATCGCAGCGACGCATGGTGCCGAAGGAGACACTCGTGCTGACAGTTGATTTCGACCGCCTCGGCGTCCGGGCCGGGACGACGGCCATCGACATCGGGGCCGGCCAGGGCCGCCACTCCTTCGAGATGTTCCGGCGCGGCGCGGACGTCATCGCGTTCGACCAGTCCGAGTCGGACATGGGCGAGGTCTCGCAGATGTTCGACGCGATGATCGCCGAGAGCCAGGTGCCCGCGTCGGCGAAGGCCCGCACCGAGGTCGGTGACGCGCTGCACCTGCCCTACGCCGACGACAGCTTCGACGTCGTCCTCATGTCGGAGATCCTCGAGCACGTCCCCGCCGACACCGAGGCCATCGCCGAGATGGCCCGCATCCTCAAGCCCGGCGGTCACGCGGCCGTGACGGTGCCGCGCTACTGGCCCGAGAAGATCTGTTGGGCGTTCTCCGACGCGTACCACGAGGTCGAGGGCGGACACGTCCGCATCTACAAGGCGAGCGAGTTGGCGGACAAGCTCGCCGCGGCCGGCCTGCAGGTGACCGGCAGCGACCACCGTCACGCGCTGCACGCCCCCTACTGGTGGCTGAAATGCGCTGTGGGCGTGGAGAACGACCGCAATCCGCTGGTCCGCGGCTACCACAAGCTGCTGGTGTGGGACATGATGAGCGCCCCGGCGCTCACCCGGGTGGGGGAGCGCGTGCTCGACCCGCTGCTGGGCAAGTCCGTGGTCCTCTACCTCCACAAGCCGGCCTGATCCGTGCCATGACCCTGTTCCCCGAGGTCCCCGGTGTCGTCACCGCCGACCAGTGCGCCGCCACCGGCGCGGCGATCGCGGCCATGCAGGAGTCCTCGGGCGCGCTCCCGTGGTTCCCGGGCGGCCAGACCGACCCGTGGGATCACGTCGAGTCCGCGATGGCGTTGAGCGTCACCGGGTTCCACGCCGAGGCGGAGGCCGCCTACGAGTGGTCGCGGCGCACCCAGCGCCCCGACGGGTCGTGGCCCATCCGGATCGTCGACGGGCGGGTCACCGACCCCAACACCGACGCCAACTTCTGTGCCTACCTCGCTGTGGGGGTGTGGCATCACTACCTCGTCACCGAGGACGAGGCGTTCCTGCGTCGGCTGTGGCCCACGGTGCGCACGGCCGTCGAGCTGGTGCTGCGCTTCCAGGCGCCGAGCGGCCAGATCCGTTGGGGTGGTGCGCATCCGCTCCCGCACTCGCAGGACCAGGCCGCTCCCGGATCGACGCACGCCGGTGTGGGGGAGATGGGCGCGGTGCCGCCCGGGATGTTCGACGACGCCATGCTCACCGGCAGCGCGAGCATCCACCAGGCCCTCGGCTGCGCAGCTCTGCTCGCCGAGGCGGTCGGGCAGCCCGAGCCGCGCTGGGTCGCTGCGCGGGACCGTCTCGGACACGCGCTGCGGGCGCACACCGACCGTTTCCTGCCGCCGTCGGACCACTCGATGGACTGGTACTACCCGGTGCTCGGTGGTGCGGTCCGCGGCCGGCAGGGCGAGGAGCTCATCGCGTCGCGATGGGACGAGTTCGTCGTCACCGGTCTCGGGATCCGCTGCGTCGACCACCGACCGTGGGTGACCGGCGCCGAGACGTGTGAGCTGGTGCTCGCCCTCGACTGCCTCGGCGACCACGCCACCGCCCTGCGTCTGTTCTCCGACATGCAGCACCTGCGCGACCCGGACGGGTCGTACTGGACGGGTCTGGTCTACGCCGACGGCAAGCGGTGGCCGGTCGAGAAGAGCTGCTGGACATCGGCCGCGGTGGTGCTCGCCGCCGATGCGCTGAGCCGTACCTCGCCGGGCAACGGTGTCTTCCGCGACGCCGATCCCTACTCGGCGCCGGTGTACGACACCGCCGCCCTCGACTGCACCTGCGCGCTCGTCTGACCTCGACCCTGGACCGCGACTGTCCACCTGACTAGACTGGTGTCCAGACACCCGTCGATCGTCGGCGGGTCGGCTTCGCGGAGGATCCATGGACTACGGCATCGTGCAGTTCACCAGCGACCGTGGCCTGCGGCCGGCCACGCTGGCGCCGCTGGTGGAAGAAGCGGGTTTTGCCGCCTACTTCGTCCCCGAGCACAGCCACATCCCCACCCGGCGCGATGCCGCCCACCCGCAGACCGGCGATGCGTCGTTGCCCGACGATCGCTACATGCGCACCCTCGACCCGTGGGTGTCGCTCGGGGCGGCCGCTGCGGTCACCTCCCGTGTCCGGTTGGGCACCGCGGTCGCGCTGCCGGTGCAGTCGGACCCGCTGACGCTCGCCAAGCAGATCGCCACCCTCGACCACCTCTCCGACGGTCGGGTCACGTTGGGCGTGGGCTTCGGCTGGAACCTCGACGAACTCGGCGACCACGGCGTCCCGCCGAAGCGGCGTCGCACGATGCTGCGCGAGTACCTCGAGGCGATGCGTGCGCTGTGGTCGCAGGAGGAGGCCGAGTTCGCGGGCGAGTTCGTGAACTTCGGTCCGAGCTGGGCGTGGCCCAAGACACCTCAGCAGCCCGGTGTCCCGGTGGTCGTCGGTGCCGGTGCGACGGAGAAGAACTTCACCTGGATCGCGAAGAACGCCGACGGCTGGCTGACCACACCCACCGACACCGACATCGACGACTCGGTGCGCCTGCTGCAGAAGATCTGGGCCGATCACGGCCGGTCGGGCTCGCCGCAGATCATCGCCCTCGACGGCCGTCCGGACCCCGAGAAGCTCGCCCGCTGGGACGATCTCGGCGTGACCCTCGTCCTGTACGGGGTGCCCGATGACGACGTGGAGAAGGCCCGGGGCTATCTCGCCAAGCGAGCCGGTCAGCTCGGGCTGCTCTGACCGCCGTCGCGGTCGGGTGCCGACGACGACCGTCGTGAGCGCTTGTCCGCCATCATCGCCAAGTCGGCCTCGCTCAGGAGCCGGTCGAAGGATCCCGTCGCGCGTCCGTCGCCCACCGACCCGCCGATGCTCGCGGAGATCCCCTGACGTGCGAGGGCGGTCCGCAGAGCCGACAGGGGATCCGGCCACAGTCGTGCCGCATCTCCCGATCCGACGACGACGAACTCGTCTCCCGCGAGGCGCGCGACGAAGAGTCCGTATGTCGTCGCCGACGTCGCCAGACATTGTGCCGCCCTACGGATCATGTCGTCCCCGGCGGCATGGCCGGCCTGGTCGTTGACCTGCTTCAGGCCGTCGATGTCGATGAACCCGACGCCGATCCGGAGGTCGGCCTGCCGTGCCTGGTCCACGAGTTCTGCGCCGCGCTCGAGCAGTCCGCGACGGTTCGGCAGACCGGTCAGGTCGTCGACGACAGCGAGCTGCCTTATCAGTGTGTTGGCGCCCGCGACGCGGGAACGTGTGCGTTCCCAGGTGATGATGATCATCGCGGCCAGCGCGTCGGCCTTGCCCATCTGCAGCAGCAGGGTTCCGAGGCCGGGCTCCGGTGGGATCGCGAGTGCCGTGGCGATCCAGCACACGTTGACGACGACGATGATCGACGAGGCGACCCTCCAGGCGGGGAAGAGTGCTGCGATCGCCACGATCGTGAGCAGCGCGCCGATCGCGGGATAGGTGATCCCGGTGGCCATCATGTACGCGAACGGGTTCACGCCGACGAGCGCCGCGACGGCGGCCGACCACAGCGTGGTGTGGCGTAACAGGAACAGTCCGCGACGGCGGCGGATGAGGACGCAGGCGCTCGCGAACACGGTCGCCGTGACGAGGGCGACGGCGCTCGGGATCCACACCGCCCGCGCGTGATCCGCTGCCAGCTGCGCGACCGCCGTCACGCCGAAGAGGGCGGCGGCCAGTGCCAGTGTCACGTCGAGGCGGTCCCGCACCAGCGCGCTGTCCTCCACCGAGGCCATCGCCGAGGCGGTCCGCTCTGGATGCACCGGCGAAGGATACGCCGCGACCCACCCGTCGAACGCAGTGCGACGCGGACACCGCGCCGGTGGGTCAGTTCGCCTCGGCGAATTCGCGGAGCAGTGCTCGCGTGGCGGCGACCACGGTCGCCCGGTCGTAGGTCTGCACGAACTCGAATCGGCGATCGCCGTCCGCCGACGGCAGCGGACGGGCGGCGAGTAGGGCCGCCACATGCGGTCCCACGACGGCGATGTTCCACCCCGGGCCGGTCGGGTGCTGTGCGTCGTGGGTGGTGCGCAGCAGGGGCATCCGGACGCCGTACGTGGTGGTCATGCCGGTCGTGTCGGCGATCCCGTCCCATCGTCGGGCGGTCAGGTGCCCGAGCTCGCACGACGCACCCGCCGTCCGCACGACGAGGGCCGCGGCGCCCGTCCCGGTCGCCTGCGCCTCCAGTGACCGGCCCATCTCCTGCAGCAGCGACTCATCACCCCGACGAGGTCGGTGGGTCGCGGCGAGGATCGCGAACGGCGTTCCCGTCGGCTCATGCCGCGCGCACGGCGCGACAGGCGCCGGGAACGGGGCGACGACCGCAACGGACGCGGGGTCGTCGAAGGCCGCGCCCGTGCCGTACTGCGCGCCGAGACTCAGGGCGGTCCGCGCGGCGTCGAGGCTGTCGACTCCTTCGGCGAGGACGACGGCGGCGGAGTTCTCGAGGTGCGCGGTGACCTCCTGCACCAGGCGCGCCACCGACGGGTCCCGCACCTGCGCGATCACCTCCGATCGCAGCACGACGACGTCGGGTTCGATGATCGGCAGCACGGCCAGTGCGAGGTCGTCCACGCCCACCCGCACGCACACCCGGCGACCAGCAGCCCGCGCCACGCGCACGGTGTCGAGGCAACGGCGGGGCGAGCGGGCGAAATCCCGCGGTTCCAGCGAGACCGACAGGCCGGTGAGCGGGACGGCGAGGTTCGCCGCCGACGAGGGGTCGACGACGGTGAGGAGCGGGAGATCGGCGGCGGCGGCGAGCCGGCGGGTGAAGCGGATCGCGTAGTCGTCGAGGTCCGCGGTCTGCTGCATGAGCGCGGCGACGTGCCGCAGGTCGTCCTCGGCCTCGAGGGAGCTGCCCGGCGGCCCGGTCAGGGCGACCATCCGGGCTGCGAGAGCACCATCGGAGAGTCGATGGACCCCGCGGACGCGGGCGGTGATGCCGAGAGCGGCGAGGGGGGAGTGGTCGGCGGACTCTCGCGGTGAACCGCGATCGATCATCGTCATGTCCCCTTCCCGACAGCTGCGCCGATGGCGCCGTCACGGGGAAGAGGCGTGTTCATCCTACGGTGCCGGGCGCGTACGGGATGCGATGAGGTCGGACGCGATGTCGCGCACCCGCCGGTTGCTGTTCTGCGATCGAGTGCGGAGCAGCGCGAACGCCTGGTCGGCGTCGACGCCGTGGTCGGCCATGATGATGCCCTTGGCCTGCTCGATCGGGGCCCGGTTCTCCAGCGCGACGCGCAGGGCGTCCGCGACCTCGACCGCGGATCGGAACCGTGCGAAGTCCGCGATCGCGCGGCTCACCGTGGTCGTCAGGAGTGTCACCACATCGGCGTCGACGGTGTCGAACGCTGCCGGCGCCGTGCCGTAGAGGTTCAGTGCTCCCAGGGGTTGTCCGGCTGCGGACAACGGGGCGGCGAGGAACGACAGGATGCCCTCCTCCGCGGCGGCCTCGGCGAACCGCGGCCAGCGCTGTCCACCCGCACCGACGTCGACGAGGACGGTCTCGCCCGTGTGCGCCGACTGCAGGCACGGCCCGTCGCCGGCGTCGTACTGCTCGGCGTCGACGCGCAGCGTGCGGGTGTCGGTGTGCACGGCGGTGTATGTCCGACCGCCGAGGTCGATCGTGATGCTCGCGCAGTCGGCGCCGTCGATCACCTCGTGGGCGACGTCGACGACGCGTTGCAGCAGCACCACGAGGTCGTCCTCGTCGGCGATGCTGCCCCCGAGTGCGACCAGCATCGCGGCGAGTGACCCGGGATCCGGCGCAGCCGCCGCAGCGGCGGTGGCCGCGACCTCGACGGCGTCGTCGGTCGCTCCCGCCGGCGTGGCGGCGAGCAGGGACTCGCTGGTCCGGGGGTCGAAAGCGGGTTCGTCCCGGCTGGTGGGGTTCTCGCGAACGGACATGGTCACCTCCTGCGGGCCACCCGAGAACTCCTCGGCGCGGCGCACCCGTGTAGTCGGGCGAAGGCCACCCGGTGGCACGTCCCCGACTCGGTGAGATCCCTCACGCGCACGAGACGGACCGGGCCGACGTCGCGCAGATCATCCCGCGGTGCGCAGCCGGCCCTTGTTCACCTTGCCGGCGGGGTTCCGCGGCAGTTCGTCGACGACGACGACGTCGGCGGGATGTTTGTAGCGGGCGAGACGGTCGTCGAGGAACGACCGGAGATCGGCGACGGTCGGCGCCGACGAGTCGGGATGGACCGCGACGACAGCCACGGCGACCTCGCCCCACCGGTCGTCGGGCCGGCCGATGACGGCCACCTCCCGGATCGAGGGGTGCGCGGCGAGGGCGTTCTCCACCTCGACGCAGTAGATGTTCTCCCCGCCGGAGATGATCATGTCCTTCGCCCGGTCGACGACGTAGACGAAGCCCTCGTCGTCGAGGCGGACGAGGTCCCCGGAGTGGAACCAGCCACCCGAGAACGCCTCTGCGGTCGCGTCGGGGCGGTTCCAGTACCCGCTCATCAGGTTCGGTCCGCGGTAGACGATCTCCCCGACCTCGCCGGGCGCGACGTCGTTCATGTCGGGGTCGACGACGCGGGCGGCAATGGTCCGCAGTGGTCGCCCGACCGACCCGATCTTGCGGTGGGTGTCCTCGCCCGTCAGCGCGCACGTCACCGGCGACATCTCCGTCTGCCCGAAGACCGCGCAGATGGTGGAGTCGGGGAACGTCTCGGCCATCGACGCGAGCAGGGTGCCCGACGCCGGGGCCGCACCCCACCACAGGAACCTGAGCGCGAGATCCCGCGGGCGGGCGCGCTGCTCTGCGATGACCGCCTGCCACTGCGCCGGCACCATGAACATCGTCGTGATGCCCTCGCGGGCCATCACGTCGAGCGTCGCCGCCGGGTCGAACTGCCGGAGCGGGAACAGGATCGTGCCGACACCGTCGAGAAGGCATGTGGAGAGGACGCCGAGCGCGGCGATGTGGAAGACCGGTACCGCTATCGCCGAGACGGCCTCGTGGTCGACCACACCCGGGGCGACCATGTTGTGCATCGCCTGCGCCTGCAGGTTGATGTGTGTCAGCACAGCGCCTTTGGGGCGCCCGGTGGTGCCGGAGGTGTACATGATGGCGGCCGGCGTCGTCTCCGGGACGTCGACCGGGCGCAGCGTGCGGTCCTCGGCGATCAGCGCCTCGTAGTCCAGCGCCGTGTCCCGCCCGCCGTCGAGACGGATGCGCAGATCGGTGGCGCCGCCGGGGAGTTGCACCACCGCGTCGACGAGGGCGTCGAAGGCGGGCTCGTGCACGATCGCCCGGGCGGCGGTGTCGGTGACGAGGTGCAGCACCTCCGGCGGGGCCATCCGGAAGTTCACCGGCACGACGATCGCGCCGAGCGCGTTGACGGCGAGCACGGTCTCGAAGAACTCGACGCGGTTGAGGGTGAGGACCAGGACGCGGTCACCGAAGCCGACGCCGCGGTCGTCGAGCGCCGCCGCGAGGCGGCTCATCCGGGACTCGAGTCCACGCCAGGTGGTGCTGTGCCCCTCGTGGCGGATCGCGAACTCGTCGGGCCGCATGATCGCGTGCATCCGCACCTGGTTGACCCAGGTGTGCCGCTGCGAGATCAGGGGTTCGGTGTCGCGGGGGAAGGGCTGCGCGGCGGTGGCGGGGGAGCTGTCCGTGACCGAGGTCATGGTCGGACGGTAGTGCCGGTGGCAGCGCGCCGAAGCGGGTTCGAGGAACCTCTCAGGCGGCCGGCCGCACCCGCTGCAGCACCCGCAGCGACCCGTGGGCACCGACCTCGGTGAACTCGCCGGACGCGAGGGCCTTCTCGTAGATCTCGAACGGCGGCCGACCCCCGTCGGCCGGGTCGGGGAAGACGTCGTGGATGAGCAGCGCCCCGCCGGGCCGCACCCACGGTGCCCACGCCGCGAGATCGGCCTGCGCCGCCTCGGAGCTGTGGCCGCCGTCGATGAACACGAAATCCGCGGGCTTGCCCCACACCTGCGCCGCCGTCGTCGACGCCGTGAGCATCCCGATGACCGTCTGCTCGAGACCGGCGTCGAACATCGTCCGTCGGAACCGGGCCGAGGTGTCGAGCGTGCCGGTGTGCGGGTCGACGAGGTCGGTGTCGTGATACTCCCAGCCGGGCTGGTGCTCCTCGGAGCCGCGGTGGTGGTCGATGGTCACGACGAGCGCGCCGAGCGGCGCGGCGGCGGCCCCGAGCCACACCGTGGACTTTCCGCAGTAGGTCCCGATCTCCACGCCGAACCCGACGGCGTCCGGTGCCGAGAGGTACTCCGTCGCGACCGTGTGCAGCGCCGCGGCCTCGTCGACCGGCATGAAACCGGGGGCCTCGTCGAACGCCCGTTGCTGGGTCTCGGACAGGAGGGTGGCAGGGGCGTCGGCGCCGGTCGCACTCATCACGCGATCCTATCGGTCGGCGCCCGCGTAGCGTGACCGGCGTGAAAGCGCAGATCCTCACCGCCGAGACCGGTCCCGCCGCCCTGGAACTCCGCGACGTCGACGACCCGACCCCGACCGACGAGCAGCTCCTGGTCGACATCCGTTCCTGCGGGGTGTGTTTCCCCGACCTGCTGATGTCGCGGGGCGAGTACCAGATGCGCGTCCCGGTGCCGTTCACGCCGGGCACCGAGGTCGCGGGTGTGGTCGCGTCGGCGCCGGAGTCGTCGCGGTACTCGGCGGGTGACCGGGTCGTCGTCACCTCACTGGTGGGCGGGTTCGCCGAGCGTGTGGCCGCGGTGGACGGTCAGATCCTCCCGCTGCCCGACGAGCTGTCGTTCGACGAGGGCGCGGCGCTCGGCATCAACTTCCAGACCGCCCTGTTCGCGCTGGACACGCGTGCCCATCTGCAGCCCGGCGAGACCGTCGGCGTGCTCGGGGCCGCCGGCGGTGTGGGTGTCGCGACGATCGCCGTGGCCAAGGCGCTCGGCGCGCGGGTCATCGCGATCGTGCACCGCGACGGCGCCGAGGAGATGCTGCGCGAGGTCGGTGCCGACGAGGTGGTGCCGCTGCGCGAGGGGTGGGGTGCTCGCATCAAGGAGCTCACCGGGTCGGGTCTCGACGTCCTCGTCGATCCCGTCGGCGGCGAGGTGTTCGACGAGGCGCTGCGTCAGGTCGCGCCCGACGGCCGGTTCGTCGTCGTCGGTTTCGCGGCGGGTGGCATCCCGACGGTGAAGCTGAACCGCGTGCTGTTCCGCAACATCTCCGTCGTGGGAGCGGCCTGGGGTGAGTACGTCCGCACCCACCCCGACCTACCGGCCCAGCTGCACGAACGGCTGACCGCGATGGTCGCCGAGAAGGGTCTGCGACCGCCGGTGAACGTCACCTACCCGCTGTCCGATCTGTCGCAGGCATTGCAGGACCTGGCCGACGGGAAGATCCTGGGCAAGGCAGTGATCCACATCAGCGACTGACACCGGGAGCCCTCATGTGCCGCAACATCACCGAGCTGCGCGGACTGGAACCGCCCGCGACCCCCGTCGAGATCGAGGCCGCGGCGCGGCAGTACATCCGCAAGGTCAGCGGCGTCCAGAAGACATCGGCCGCCAACGCGGAGGCCTTCGAGAAGGCCGTCGCCGCGGTCACCGAGATCACCCGCGATCTCCTGTCGGTCCTCCCCGAGCGCCGGCAACCGCCGAAGACGGTGCCGCCCCTGCGGCGCCCCGAGGTGCAGGCGCGGATCGCCGCCCGTGCGGGAAAAGCCTGAGGGCCGACCAGGTGGTCTACCGCCCGTAGGAGACCTGCAGGTCCTTCACCCCGTTGATCCATCCGGACCGCAGGCGCTGCGGTTCGGCGACCTTGCTGATGTCGGGTGCGAGGTCGGCGATCGCGCCGAACATGAGGTCGATCTCCATCCGGGCGAGGTTGGCGCCGATGCAGTAGTGCGCGCCACTCCCGCCGAACGACAGGTGCGGGTTGGGGTTCCGGCTGATGTCGAACCGGTGCGGGTCGACGAACACGTCCTCGTCGAAGTTGGCCGACGAGTAGAACATCCCGACACGCTGCCCGGCCTTCACCGTGACGTCGCCGAGCTCGATGTCGCGGACCGCTGTGCGCTGGAAGCAGTGCACCGGGGTCGCCCAGCGGATGATCTCGTCGACCGCGGTCGACGGCCGGTCGCGCCGGAACAGCTCCCACTGATCCGGGTTGTCGAGGAACGCGTTCATCCCGAGGCTGATCGCGTTGCGCGTGGTCTCGTTGCCCGCGACCGCGAGCAGCACGACGAAGAACCCGAACTCGATCTCCGTCATCGCCTCCGCGCCGTCGGGGCCGCCCTCGGCGTGGACGAGCGTCGAGACGATGTCGTCGGTCGGTGTGGCCCTCCGGTCCTCGGCCATCGTGTACGCGTACCCCATCAACTGCGCGTTCGCCTCGGCCGGATCCACCCCGGCGAACTCGGGGTCGTCGGTGTTCATCACGGCGTTGCTCCAGGCGAACAGCTTCTCGCGGTCGGCCTCGGGGACACCGATCAGGTCGGCGATCGCCGACAGCGGCAGGTCGACGGCGACGTCGTGCACGAAGTTGCCGGTGCCGGCGGCGACCGCCTTCCCGACGATCGCCCGCGCGCGCTCGGCGAGGATCTCGTGCAGCGCGTTCACCGCGCGGGGCGTGAAGAGCCGCGACACCACCTTCCGGAGTCGCGTGTGCTCGGGCGGATCGTGGTTGATCAGAAGCGCTTTGGTGTACTCGAGCAGCTCGGGTGTCATCACGTCCGGCACCCGCATGACGGCGCCCTGGGTGTTGTTCGACCAGTCGACACTGTTCTTCGAGATCGCCCGGATGTCGGCGTGCCGCGTGACGACCCAGTAGCCGTCGTCCTGGAACGGGGTGCTGCCGGGTTCCTGGTCGATCCAGAAGATCTTCCCCGTCGCCCGCATCTGCGCGAGTTCGTCGACGGGCAGGCCCTGTTCGAGGAGTCCGGGATCGGTGAGATCCCAGCCGGCGCCGAACGGGCACCGCGTGGGTAGATCGGTCACGAGGGTTCCTTTCTGGGGGATCAGGTCGCGGTGGGCTCGGTCGGCCGGGCCCAGCGGGGGATGACGAAGACCGCGTCTGCCTCCACGCAGACGTCGTCGCCGGAGGAGAGCGTTCCGCTCACGAACTTCTTGGGGCCGCTGATGCGGTCGGTCCGGGCGCGCAGATGCACCGTGCCCAACGGCGCTGCGGCGACATATCGGAGCGTGATGCTGCCCGTGAACGACGGCGTCCCGTCCGCGCCGGCCGCCTCACCCAGCAGATGGTCGAGCAGCAGGGCGCTGACGCCGCCGTGGACGAGGCCGGGCGGCCCCTCGTAGGCGGCTCCGAGATTCACCTCGGAGCACCGCGAGCCGTCGTCCGCGACGTCCACCCGCATGGGAGGCGCGACGGCGTTGCGCACACCCACGGCGGGGTTGCCCCAGGGCATCCCCGTCCGTGTCCGCGTGTACTCGACGCCGTACGGGCCGTCGCGCTGTACGCGACGCAGCCGCTCCGTGACCGCTCGGACGGATTCGGCGGCGTCGGCGATCTCCGAGTCCGGCACCTCGGTCCGGATGACGGCGTCGAGGAGGTCCCGCACGGCGTCGGTGAGCGGTTCGACGACCTCGCGACGCCGGGTCATCTCGGCGTCGTCGATGTCCACGAACCGGAAGCTCACGAGTCCTTCTTCTCGGCGTCCCGCAGTTTCCTCCGGTGGTCGGATATCGCCTTGCCGACCGCGAACTCGACCTTCGTGCCCAGCGGCCACCCGATGTAATAGGTGAGGAAGAGGGCGATCTCGCGCAACTGGTCCGCGTCGACCTCGCCGTTGGAGAGCGCGGCCCCGGCCTGCAGGGCGACCACGTCGTCGAGGCCCGCCGCACCGAGCGCACCGAACAGCAGCAGTCGGCGGTCGCGGTCACTGAGGCCCTCGCGGGTCCACACCTCGCCGAAGAGCTGGTCGGCGGTGTGGGCGAACTGGTCGCCGGGCCCGTCGCTGACGTCGAACCCGTAGACCTCGGACATGCGCGCGAGCCCCCGTGCGCGACGCTCCTGCGGTGTGGGGTCGGTCATGTCGGCGACTCCTCGGTGCTCTCCGCGCGGGCTGTGGTCGCGATGGGCCCGGGTCCGATGCCCAGCGCGTCGCCGATGCCGTCGAGGGCGATACGCCCCATCGGGAGGTCGACGCCGAGCTGCTCGGCGAGCTGCAGGGCCAGCGAGACATCCTTCTCGGCGAGTCCCCGCGTGTGTTCGAAGTACGGGACCAGGAAGTCGTCGGCGGCCATCGGTGCTGCGGTGTCGCGCACAATGATCGCGCTCACCCCTCCGGTGATGGAGTCCGTCTGCCGGACGACCTTGCCCAGCTTCTTCACGCTGATCCCCGCGGCCTCGGCGAGGCGGGAGGCCTCGGCGGCGGCGGTGAACGAGATGAAGTGCAACAGGTTGCGCGCCAGCTTCATCCGGGTTCCCTGGCCGACCTCGCCGGCGTACATCACCATGTCCGAGGCGAGGGAGAGGACGGGCCTGATGCCATCGAACACGTCGCGATCGGCGCCGACCATGAACACGAGTCGGCCCTGCTCGGCGGCGGACGATCCACCCGACACCGGCGCGTCGACGAACGCGAGTCCATGCTCGGCACAGAGGCGGCCCAGCTCCTCGGCGGTCTCCGGCGAGATCGTCGAGTGCACTGCGACGACAGTGCCGGGGCGGGCGGTCTCCAGGATCCCACCGGGTCCGGCGATGACCGAGCGCACCTGGTCGTCGTCGACGACTGTGATGGACACGAGGGCGGCGTCAGCGGCGACCTCGGCTGCGGACGACACGGCGCGCGCGCCGGCCGCGACGGCCTTCTCGGTCGCCTCGGGCCGCGCGTCGCAGACGACGAGTCCACCGGGCCAGGCCGTGAACCGTTGTGCGATGGGGGCTCCCATGTTGCCCAGTCCGATGAACCCCACCGGGGTGTCGTCGCCGAGGACGACGCGGTCGACGTCGCTCATGAGCGGATGATCTGTCCGCCGTCGACGTTGAGGATCTGACCGGTGATCCACGATGCGTCGTCGGACAGGAGGAACAGCAGGGCGCCGGCCATGTCGTCCGGGGTGCCCATCCGCGAGAGCGGCAGCTTCTTCACCATGTCGTCGACCATGCTGCCCGGCGTCGTCGTCTTGGTCGCCTCGGTGTCGGTGGGTCCCGGCGCGATCGCGTTGACCCGGATGCCCTGACCGCCGAGCTCGGTGGCGAGCTGCTGTGTGAGGCCGTTGATGCCGACCTTGGCCAGACCGTAGAAGCCGCTGTACAGCCATGCGGCGGTGGAGGACTGGTTGACGATGGCCGATCCACGGGACATGTGCGGGTACACCGCGCGGGTGACGTTCAGCGCTCCGTCGAGGTTCACGCTCATGAACTTCTTGTAGTAGTCCCACGGGACGGTGATGAGGAAGTCGAGCTTCATCCCCCCGTAGATGGCCGCGTTGTTGACCAGGTGGTCGATCCGGCCGTGCTGCTCCACGACGGACTTCGCGAGCTGCTCGGCGGACTCGGGATCGGAGACGTCGCAGTGCACGTAGGTCCCGCCGAGGTCGGCCGCGACCTTACCGCCCGCCTCGTCGGCGACATCGGCGACGACGACGCTCGCGCCCTCCGCGGCCAGGCGCCGCGCGTACACCTCACCGATCCCCCCGGCTGCGCCCGTCACGATGACGACCTTGTCGGTGAAACGCTGTTCTGTCACTGGTTGATCTCCTCGATCTGCGGGTGTGGGAAGCGGTTGACGGATCAGGACTTCGGGGTCGCGACGGACTTCGTCTCGAGGTACTCCTCGAACCCGGCGACCCCCATCTCGCGTCCGACGCCCGACGCCTTGTAGCCCCCGAAGGGCACGTCGGCCGAGTACCAGACCCCACCGTTCACACCCATGGTCCCGGTGCGCACACCGTCGACGACGTGCTGGATGCGATCCGGATCGGTCCCGTAGACCATCCCGGACAGGCCATAGGGGGAGTCGTTCGCGATGCGGATCGCGTCGTCGTCCCCGTCGTGCGGGATGACCACCAGGACGGGTCCGAAGATCTCCTCGCGCGCGGCACGAGAGCTGTTGTCCAGTCCCGAGATCAGTGTCGGTTCGATGAAGAACCCCTTCTCGCGCCCGGCGGGGCGTCCGCCCCCGACCTCGACGGTGCCCCCCTCGGCGACCGCGAGGTCGATGTAGGACTGCACGCGGTCGCGCTGCACCGCCGAGATCAGGGGGCCGCACATGGTCCCGGCGTTGCGCGGGTCGTCCGGGACGATGCCGGACATCGCGTCCCGCGCCGCTGTGACGGCCTGGTCGTGGCTCTCGCGCGGCACGAGCAGTCGTGTCGTGATCGCGCAGCCCTGGCCCGCGTGGATCGAGACGGAGATACCTGCCATGGCGCACGCGCCGGCGACGTCGGCGTCGTCGAGCACGATGAACGCCGACTTGCCGCCGAGCTCGAGGAACACCTTCTTGAGGGTGGCCGAGGCCGCCTCCATCACCTTCCGGCCCGTGTCGGTCGAACCGGTGAAGGACACGAGGTCGACGCGGGGGTCGGTGCACAGTTGCGCACCGAGTTGATGATCGGTGGAGGTGACGACGTTCAGGACGCCGGCGGGGATGTCGGTCTCGCGGGCCGCGATCGCACCGACGACCGCCGCGCACCACGGGGTGTCGGGCGCGGGCTTGAGCACGACGGTGCACCCGGCGGCCAGGGCGGGCCCGATCTTGGCGAAGTTGATCTGATGGGGGAAGTTCCACGGGGTGATGGCACCGACGACGCCGACCGCCTCGCGCTGCGTGTACCGCGTGGTCGGCATGCCCATCGGCGACGCCTCGCCGAGGTCGGTCCGCCACGCGTAGCTCTCGGCCAGGTCGGCGAAATACCCGAGGTCGGCGATCGGGCCTTCGAGTTGCGGCCCGCTGGTGAGCATCCTGGGTGCACCCACCTCGGCGATGGTGATGTCGCGGAGTTCCTCGATGTGGCCCTGCAACGCATCTCGGAGCTGCCGGAGACAGCGGGCACGGAACGCGTGGTCCGTCGACCAGGTGGTGGTGTCGAACGCGGTGCGCGCGGCCCCGATGGCGGCGTCCATGTCGTCGGCGGTCGCGTCGGCGGCGTGTCCGACGACCTCCTCGGTGGTCGGGTCGACGACGGGGAACGTGCCACCGGATCCCGGGACGAGGTGGCCGTCGATCAGGAGCGCGGACACCCCGTCGGACACCAGGTCGGTTGACCGCTCGGACTGCTCGGTTGCGGAGGACATGGCCTCGACTCCATTCTGGACACGTGTCTGGACTGGTGCTCAAACGTAGTGCTAGCGTGGGCCCATGTCCAGCCCCTCGTCCCACGAGTCGACGCGCCGTCGATTGACCGACCAGCAGGCCGAGACCGTCCGTCGACTGACCGAGGCAGCGCGAGAAGTCCTGCACGAGGACGGTTTCGAGTCGATGACGGTCCGCATGGTCGCCAAGCGCGCCGGCGTCGCGCCTGCCACCGCCTACACGTACTTCAGCTCCAAGAACCACCTCGTCGCCGAGCTGTTCTGGCGGATGTTGGTGTCGTCGGTCCCCGAGCCCGACCACTCTCTCGACATCACCGAGCGTGCCGCCGTGGTGCTGCGGGACGTGGCGTTGGTGGTCGCCGGCGAAGAGCAGCTCGCCGGTGCGGTCACGGTCGCACTGCTCGGATCCGATCCGGATGTCGCGCACCTGCGCATCCGGGTGGGCGGCTTCATCCGTGAGCGGCTGGCGTCGGCACTGGGCCTCTCGGTCGACACCGACGACGAGCGCGTCGAGTTGCTCGAGATGCTGTACTCCGGCGCGCTGGTCCGCGCCGGCATGGGGTACCAGACCTACTCCGACATCGCCGACCGTCTGGCCGGAGCGGCGAAGCTGCTGTTGGAGGAGCATCGGTGACCGCGGGCACCGAGGCGGCCGGGGTGCCGGGGATGCAGGACCGGGTCCCGTTCGACCCCTACGACTACGCCTTCCACGACGACCCGTACCCGACGTACACGCGGCTTCGAGCCGAGGCGCCCGTCTTCTACAACAGCGAGCTCGACTTCTGGGCGTTCAGCAAGCACGACGACGTGCGGACGGCTTTCCGCGACGCGCAGCGGCTCTCGAACAGCTGGGGTGTGTCGATGGACCCGTCGGCCTACGGCCCGGACGCCCATCTGTCGATGTCGTTCCTCGCCATGGACGACCCGAAGCACATGCGGATCCGCAAGCTGGTCTCGAAGGGCTTCACGCCCGCACGCGTCAACCATCTCGCGGACCGCGTCAAGCAGATCACCCACCAGCACTGGGACAGGTGTCTGCAGATGGGCGAGTTCGACTACGTCGCCGAATTCGCCGGTCTCCTCCCGATGGACGTCGTCTCGGAGCTGCTGCTCGTCCCCGTCGCCGACCGCGCTCGGCTGCGGGAACTCTCCGATGCGCTGATCCACCGCGACGAGGGCGTGTTCGACGTGCCGGAGGCCGCCGTGTCCGCCTACTTCGAGTTGGTGACGTACTACTCCGAGCTCATCGCCGAGCGCAGAGACGATCTCGGCGACGACCTCGTGTCAGCGTTGATCCGCGCGGAGATCGTCGACGAGGAGACAGGTCAGCCGACGTCGCTCACCGAGGGCGAGATCATCGGCTTCATGATCCTGATGATCGTCGCCGGCAACGAGACGACCACCAAGCTGCTCGCCAACGCGGCCTACTGGGCCTATCGCAACCCCGACGAACTGGCCACGGTGCTGGCCGACAGCGACACGGTCCCGCAGTGGACAGAGGAGACGCTGCGCTACGACAACTCGACGCAGATGGTGTTGCGGCGTGTGATGGAAGACGTCGATTACGGCGGTTACACCATCCCGGCCGGCCAGCGCGTGCTGTTGCTGGTCGGGTCGGCGAACCGCGACGAGGACGTGTTCGACGCCCCGGAGGAGTACCGCATCGGCCGCGACAGCTCGCAGACGCTCACCAGTTTCGGTCTGGGCACGCACTTCTGCCTCGGCGCGCACCTCGCACGCCTCGAGGCGAACGTCGCACTCGCCGAGGTCGTGAAGTCCCTGCGGTCGTTCGACCTCGACCTCGACCGCGCCGAACGCTTCCACTCGATCAACGTCCGCGGATTCGCGGCGTTGCCGATGACGGTGACGGCGCGCTGATGCCACGCTTCGGACCTCACCCCGACCGCCGACCCGTCCTCATCGCCGGCGGGTCATCCGGTATCGGTGCGGCGACCGGTGTGATGCTCGCGGCCGCAGGCTATCCGGTGGCCCTCGGCGCCCGTCGACTCGAGAGATGTCAGGAGTACGTCGACCAGATCGTGGACGCCGGCGGTGAGGCCGTCGCGGTGTCCCTGGATGTCACCGACCCCGCCTCCGTCGACGATTGCGTCCTGAAGGCGGAGGCCGCCCTCGGGGAGATCGAAGTCGTCGTCTCGGGCGCCGGCGACATGTCGCCGGGGCGCACCTACGAGGTGTCGACCGACGAGTTCGCCGCCCAGGTGAACATCCACCTGACCGGAGCGCAGCGCCTCTACCGCCGCATCGTCCCCGAGATGATGGCCCGTCTCCGAGGTGATTTCGTCTTCATCTCCTCGGACATCGCCGCCGACACGCGTCCGCACATGGGCTCGTACGCCGCGGCCAAGGCGGGCCTCGAGGCGTTCGCGCACACCGCGCAGATGGAGGTCGAGGGGTCAGGCGTGCGAGTCAGCCTCGTCCGCCCCGGACAGACGCTCACCGGCATGGGGATGAACGTCGATCCCGAGACCACGACCGCGATGCTGACCGATTGGGGCCCTTTCGGTTTCGCCCGCCACGGCAACTTCATGAAGCCGGAGCACCTGGCCACGGCGATCACCGCCGTGGTCGGGATGCCGCGCGGCGCGCACATGCGTCTGGTGGAGGTGGAAGCAGAGGCCCCCCTGCCGCGTACCCCACGTTCTGCGACCGATACAGGAGAGACCCGATGACACTCACGAAGCCGGCACGCGTCTCCGGCGGAGAAGGCGAGCACGGCCACCTCGACGAGTTGGCCACCGATCCCATCGGCCTGTTCTGGCGTGTCCGCGAGGAATGCGGCGACGTCGGGATGTTCCAGCTGGCCGACCGTGAGGTCGTGTTGGTGACCGGTGCGGTGGCCAACGAGGAGTTCTTTCGCGCACCCGAAGAGGATCTGGACCAGGCCGCCGCCTACCCGTTCATGACGCCCGTCTTCGGTGAGGGCGTGGTCTTCGACGCCAGCCCCGAGGAGCGGTCGTCGGCGATCCACAACTCCGCACTGAAGGCCGCGCACATGCAGGGCCACGCGGTGACCATCCCCGAGGAGGTCGAGCGGATCATCGCCGGCTGGGGTGACCGGGGCGAGATCGATCTGCTCGAGTTCTTCTCCGAGCTGACGCTGTACACCTCGTCGTCGTGCCTCATCGGGCGCAAGTTCCGCGAGCAGTTGAGCGGTCACATCGCCCATCTCTTCCACGATCTGGAGAAGGGCACCGATCCGATCGCCTACGTCGACTACCACGCCGACATCGAGAGCTTCCGTAAGCGCGACGAGTCCCGGGCAGAACTCCAGGAGTTCATCCAGGGCATCATGAACGACCGCATCGCCAATCCTCCAAAGAGCAAGGAGGATCGGGACCTCATGGACGTGTTGGTGTCGGTCGGTTTCGACGCCAACACCATCACGGGCATGTTCATCTCGATGATGTTCGCCGGACACCACACGACGTCCGGCACGGCTGCCTGGACCCTCATCGAGTTGCTGCGCAACCCTGACTACATGGCACAGGTCTACGAGGAGCTCGACGAGATCTACGGGGACACCCCCGAGGGTGAGCGCCCGGAGTACACCTTCGCCCACACGCGTCAGATGCCGAAGGTCGAGGCGGCACTGAAGGAATCGCTGCGCCTGCACCCGCCGCTCATCATCCTCATGCGTGTGGTGCAGAACGACATCCACATCGAGGACGTGGAGATCTCCGCCGGTCAGTCGATCGCGGTGTCGCCGGCCATCTCGAACCGGCTGCCCGAGGACTTCCCGGACCCGGACACGTTCGACCCCGATCGGTACCAGAAGCCGCGCCAGGAGGATCTGGCGAACCGATGGACCTGGATCCCGTTCGGCGCGGGTCGCCACCGTTGTGTCGGTGCGCAGTTCGCGATGATGCAACTGAAGGCGATCTTCTCGGTTCTCATGCAGAACTACGAGTTCGAGATGTCGCAGCCGTCGGAGTCCTATCGGAACGACCACTCCAAGATGGTCGTGCAGCTGCAGCAGCCGTGCCGTGTGAAGTACCGTCGTCGTTCCCGGGGGCGGAAGTGACGAGGGTCGAGGTCGACCTCGACATCTGCCAGGGGCACGGGGTCTGTGAGATGGAGGCCCCCGAGGTCTTCAAGGCGCACCGCGACCACGTAAAACTGCTGCAGACCGAGATCGACGAGGCCGCACGCGAGGACGTCGAGCGCGCCGTCACCTACTGCCCGACGGCGGCTCTCCGCCTCGTCGAAGAATGAGATCGCCCCACGACAACGAAGTGAAAGGTGCTTCATCGCATGGCTTTCGATCGCGCTGAGATGGACGAGATGGTCGAACGGTGGTTGCAGGCCAACCGTGACGCCGAGAAGGCCGGGAACTGGCGTCCGCTTGCGGAGTTCTACGCCGAGGACGCGACCTACGGCTGGAACTACGGCCCGAAGGACGACTTCATGGCCGTTGGTCGGGGCGAGATCCGCGACATCGCGATCGGTCTGGAGATGGACGGACTCGACGGCTGGACCTACCCGTACCAGTCCTGGGTGATCGACTCGACGACCGGTGACATGATCGGCTTCTGGAAGCAGATGTACGACGGGTACCGCCCGGACGGCACGCAGTACGGTCTCGAAGGCATCCAGGGGAGCTGGTTCAAGTACGGCGGGAACTTCCAGTTCGCCTGGCAACGCGACTTCTTCGACTACGGCAACGTCATCGCCCTCTTCATGGAGATGATGACGAACGGTGACCTGTCCGAGGGCATGAAGGGCCGCATGGACCGGGTGGCGAACGCGAAGGAACCTCTGCCGGGGTGGTACCCGCTCGGCCAGACCCCGGTCCCGTTCTGGTGACCCGGTGACCTACGGCGAGCTGACGCGGGAGCACCTCGCGATCCTGCTCCCCGAGCTCCTCCTCTCGGGACAGTTGATCGATCGCAGCGGGATGGCCCACGTCATCGGTGCGTTCGGGCGCGAGGAGATGGCCCAGGTCGCGATCGAGGAGTGGATGGCGGCGAGCCCGGTCTACACCGCGCGCATGCGCGCGGCGATGGGCGTCGCCGGGAACACCGTGCCGGACATGTTCAAGTGCCTCCAGCTCGACATCGGTGCGCCGCCTCAGTTCATGGACTTCCGCTACGAGGTCGTCGACGACCACACCGGCAGGTTCGTGCTCGACCACTGCGGCGCACTTCTCGACGTGGAGCCCCTCGGAGACGACTACGTGACGTCGATGTGTCACACCATCGAGGACCCGACGTTCGACGCGACCGCGGTGGCGACCAACAGGAAGGCCCGGATCCGTCCGGTTCACCGGCCCCCGCGCCGTCCCGCGGACCGGACGCCCCACTGCGAGTGGACCGTCACCATCGACGAGAGCCGCGAGGACCTCGAGCTGCCGGAGTACACGGCGGCCATGTTCGACACGGCGGCAGCGTCTCTCGTGCTCTCGGAGATCGATCACGACGAGCCCGGGTGGACCGACTACTCCGGTGACCTGGTCGACGACCTGCAGTTCCGCGACTGGGCCCGGAGCACGTTGGTGCGCACCGCGGAGGAGGTGGCGCTGCAGCACCAGCTCCTGGCGCTCGGGTACATCTGGGCGGTTCGTCGCCGGACAGACGAGGCCGGCGTGGACAAGCTGGTCCGCAAGCAGCTGACCGGCATCTGTGGGCTCGCGGCCGATCGCGTCCGCGCCGCCCTCGACCTCCCCCGCGACGCCGAGGGTCTCGCCCGTCTGTTCGCGCTGCACCCCGTGTTCGGTCCGAGCCAGTACGTCGGCCTCGACGCCGCTGCTTCCGGTGATCGATCGGTGACGGTGCGTGTCCCGCAGAGCGGCCCCGCCGTCGACGATGCGGGATGGGTGACGTTCATCGACCCCGACCATCTCGCGCCGCTCCAGGCGATCGCGACCGCCGTCGACCCGCACTGGCTGATCGACGGCGCGCGCGTCGCGGACGGCGTGCTCGTCGTCGACATCGTCTGGGGTGACGAGGAACTGGCCGAGTCCGGGGAGGTCGCCGTCGCCCGGTTCAGCGGCGGTGCGACGTTCGAGTTCACCGATCGTGGGTCACCGCGACCGCTGATCCCCATCACCCCCGTCGGGACCTAGGAGGTCAGCCGTGGCGCAGAATCTGGCCGACCTCTTCGAGCACGCCGTCGACGCCGTGCCCGACCGCGTCGCGGTCATCGACGCGGGGACGTCGTACACCTTCGCCGCGGTCGAGGACCGTGCGAATCGGATGGCGCGTCTGCTCGCCGAACACGGCGTGGGTGCAGGCGATCACGTCGGCGTGCACATGCACAACGACGTCGACGCGCTCGTCGCGTTCCTGGCGTCCTACAAGGTGCGCGCCGCGGCGGTGAACGTCAACCACCGCTACCGGGTGGAGGAGGCGCGACACGTCTACTCCGACGCCGGGGTGACCGCGGTCGTGACCCAGCCCGACCACGCCGACGTCGCCCACGCGGCGGCGATCGGCGTCGGTGCGACGGTGCTGGTGACCGGACCCGACCTCGATGCCACCCTCGCGTCGTTCCCGTCCGACCGCGCCGCCGTCGAGCGACGCGACGACGACCGGTTCCTCATGTACACCGGCGGTACGACGGGTGCCCCCAAGGGCGTGATCTGGCACCACTCCGACATCTGGCGGGTGCTCGGCGGCGGCATCGACTTCTACTCCGGAGAGCTCCTCGCCGACGAGTGGCAGCAGTCGCGGGCCGCCGCGGAATCCGCGGCCGCCGGTGCGACACAGGGGATGCGGTTCCTCATGCTGCCGCCGCTGATCCATGTGTCCGGCCTGCTGCCGTCGCTGGGGGCGCTGTTCTCCGGCAACACCGTGATGTACGAGCCGCGGTTCGACGCGCCGTCGGTCTGGGATGTCGTGGCCCGACAGGAGGCGAACATCCTGGTGATCACCGGTGACGCCATGGCACTGCCGCTGATCGAGGAACTGCGCCGTCGTGCCGACGACGGCCGCCCGGTCGTGGTGCCGTCGCTGCTGGCGATCAGTTCCGGTGCCGCACTGTTCTCGCCGGCGTTGAAGGCGCAGATGCTGGAACTGCTGCCCACCGCGGCGATCAGCGACTCGATCGGGTCGTCCGAGACCGGATTCGGTGGGATCACCGTGTACTCCGCCGGGGACACCTCGTTCGCGGCCACGGCGTACAGCGGCGGACCGCGGGTGCCCGCCGGGCGCGGCGCGACGGTCATCGACGATGACGGCGCCCCCGTCGAGGCGCCGGGGGAGGGCTGGTTCGCGAAGACCGGGTACCTCCCGGTCGGATACCTCAACGATCCGGAGAAGACCGCGACCATCTTCCGCGACCACGACGGCGTCCGCATGGTCGTGAGCGGGGATCGCGCACGCATCGACTCCGACGGCACGATCACGCTGTTGGGCCGAGGGTCCCAGGTGGTGAACACCGGTGGTGAGAAGGTGTTCGTCGAGGAGGTCGAGGGGCACCTCAAGTCCCATCCGACGGTCGTCGACGCCACGGTCGTCGGTGTCCCCGACGACCGCTTCGGCCATCGCGTGGCCGCCGTCGTGAGTGTCTCCGGACCCGACCCCGACTTCGTCGATCTCGAGTCGCACCTGCGGGACCGGTTGGCCGGGTACAAGATCCCGTGCGCGTACTGGGTCGTCGACGCGGTGGTGCGGACACCCAGCGGCAAACCGGACTACCGCTGGGCCAACGACGTCGCCGCGACGTCGGCGCCGACGCACGACCGACTCCACCCCGCTACGTGACGGACGACCCAGACGTCCTGTCGGGACAGGTGTTCGCCGTCGCCGGGTCCAGTCGCGGTATAGGTGCCGCTCTGGTGGTGCGTCTCGCGGAACTCGGCGCGGCCGTCGTCGTGAACGGCCGCGATCGCTACGTCGTCGAGCAGACCGTGTCGATCGTCCGGGCTGCCGGTGGCCGAGCGGAGCCGGTGGTCGGCAGTGCCTCCGACGCCGCGGTGGCGCACGCGCTGGTGCGCACCGCGGTCGAGTCGTTCGGTCGCCTCGACGGCGTGGCGAACTGTGCGGGAGTCGCAGAGCCACCGGCATCGTCGGTGCTCACGATGGACTCCGAGGTGTTCGCCGACGTCGTCGCGAGCCACCTCACCAGTGCCTTTGAGGTGACGCGCGCCGCGGCGCCCGTCCTCGCCGAGGGTGGTGGCGGATCGATCGTCCTCAGCGGTTCCGCTGCGGCACTGGGCATGTTCGGCGGGTCCGCCTATCCCGCGGCGAAGGCCGGCGTGACGAGCCTCGCGCTCGCGGCGGCCGCGGACCTGCGACACCTCGGGGTGCGCGTGAACGTCGTCATGCCCGGGGCGCGGACGCGGCTGTCGACGGGGGAGGACTACCACCGCCACATCGACGGTCTCCGGGACCGCGGGATCCTCGACGCCGGGACCCACGCCGCCGCAGCAGATCCTGCCCCCGCCGAGTACGTGACGAGCGCGTACGCGTATCTCCTGTCCCGGGCCTCCGCGCCGCTCACCGGCGAGGTGTTCAGCGCCGCAGGGAACTTCCTGGGGCGGTACGCCCCGGCCGAGCTGCAACTGCTGGCCTACGCCGACCACGACGACACCCCACCGATGACACTCGCCCAGGTGGGCGATGCGATGGCGGCGGTGTCCGGACCACGGTGACCGATCACGCGTTCGGCGATCACCCCTGCTCCCGCGGGGCACGGAGATGGCGAGATGTGTCACCGACGTAGGTGACGTCGCCGTAGTCGCGGCTCGCGAAACGCCAGGCGCCGTCGTCGACCGTCATCGCGTCGTGGTGGCGCCCGACCATGACGACGCACGCTCCGTCGGGACCCGCCTGCAGCACGGTGAATTGCGATCGGACCGTGGCGTGGGATCCGTCAGCGACGTCGATGACGGGCTGCGCGATGACATGTCGGGTCCGAGGCGTCCCGTCGGGATGGATCATCACGGCACTCCGCAGGAATTCCTCGACGAAGTCGCGACCGGACCCGATCACCCTGCCCGACACGAGGATCTGCGCCCGGTCGAGCAGCGTGGCGACTCCGCCGAGGTCCCCGGCATCCAGACGACGTGCGTAGTCGTGCAGCAGAGACGTGATGCCCGAGACAGGCGGAGGCACTATGCGCCGACCTGCACCGGCAGGCGTCGGAGACGGCGCACGAGCAGGCTGCGTTCCCAGTCGGGGTCCGCGGTGTCGACGGTGAAGCCGTTCGGGGTGCGGTCGAGAAGATGGTCGATCGCGACCCGACCCTCCAGGCGTGCCAGGGCGGCTCCCACGCACAGGTGCAAGCCTTTGCCGAACGCCATGTGCGAACGACGCGCGGCGGGATCGAGGTCGATCTCGTCGGGTCGGTCGAAGTTCGCGGGGTCGCGGTTCGCCGCACCCCACATGAGGTAGAGATGCGACCCCGCGGGCAGGGCGACGTCCCCGAGGGTGGTGTCGGCGACGACGTGGCGGTAGTGCCCCCGGAACGGCGACTCCAGACGCAGTGCCTCCTCGATGAACACCGGTACGAGATCGCGGTCGTCGCGGATCGCCTGCACCACATCCGGATTGCGTCCCAGGAGGTACACCGCGTTGCCGAGAAGGCTCACCGTCGACTCCGCGCCCGCCGCGACCAGTTGCACCCCGATGATCACCGCGGTGCCCTGGTCGAGGTCCCCGGCGTCGACGAGCCGGGCGAGGTCGCCGAGCACGTTCTCGCCCGGGTTCGCCACGGCGGCGTCGAAGGCCTGCGACAGATACACGGTGAGCTCGCCGACCTCCCTCCTGGCCGACTCGAGCTGGGCCGGGGTGACGACACCGTCGAGCAGGACCGTCGCGGCGAAGGACCATCGCACGAGATCGTCGATGTCGTAGGTGGGGAACCCGAGGAGTTCTGCCACCACGGCCATGGGCAGACGCTGCGCGATGGCGGACATCCAGTCGAGACGGCCGTCGACGACGCCGTCGGACCACAGGCGCTCCAGGGTCTGACTGATGAACGGCTCCAGGGCGCGGACGCGCTTGGCGACCAGAGACGGCATGACCAGGGCACGGTGAGCCTTGTGGTCGGGATCGTCGGCGGTGGCAAGGACATGGATCGGCGAACCGAGCTCGGCGATCGGGTACTCCTCGACCGTCCCGTCCTCGTTCCACACCATCGTCGCCGTGAGGTTCGACGAGAAATTGTCTGTGCGGGCGACCGCGTCGGCCAGCAGATCCCACGCGGTGACGGCGAAGAACGACGAGTCACCGATACGGCTCACGGGTGCGGTCCGGGTGAGCTCGAGGAGTTCGGGGTAGGGATCGGAGAGATCGAACACCCCACCAGAGTGGACCTCGTGGCGCCGCCCGTTCAACGATGACGCCGATGTCGACACGGGCCATCTCGTCGGAGCAGGCGGGCCCCCTCACGTCAGGGCTCTGACCAGCGGTGACGCCCCCCGACACCACGCGCCGAGTCTCACGATGAGATCGGCACGTCAGGCGAGGGAGATGCCGAGGGCCCCCGACAGCACCCGGACCATGTTCTGCACGCCGATCTCGTTGCGGCCCAGCAGCATGTGGTCGTGTTGTCCGCGCTGTGCACCCTGGCTGCACTGCGGCAGCATGGTGAAGTCCTCGTCGCGGACCGCCGCGTGCACCTGGGCGAAGATGCCGTCGTAGAGTTCGCGCTGCTCGTCGGTCGTCGCCGGGTACTTCGCCATCCAACTATGCCGGATGCGGCACCTGCCCGCGGCCCCGTCGGGGAGGATGTCGATCACCTCCACGCCCACCGGACTGTTCGCCAGGATGAGGTTGGGGTAGATCCAGTAGATCAGGCCCATCTGCGAGGTCGGGTCCCAGTGCTGCGCATCGGGCTCTGTGCCCTCGAGGGCGGTGATCCAGGTGAACGGGAAGCCGATCCGATGGTGTTTCCCGAAGGCGTCGTAGACATGCGTGTTCGCGATCGTGTTCTGTCCGATGACGCTGTCTCCGTGGACGAACGGGAAGTGGTATCCCTCGGCGAACGCCTCGAGCGCACCCTTCCAGTTCACGTCCGAGTCGAGGAACCGCTCGTCGTGGTACTGGTACGCCCCGAAGTCGAACTGCTCCAGTTCGGGTCCGATGCTGCCGAGATGGGCGTCGAGGTCGAGTTCGGCGCCGGCGGTGAGGACCGCCCACACCCACCCGTGCCGCTCCTCGCTGGGCAGTTCGACGAGCCCGTAGGAGTCGAGGTCGACGTCGTCGAAACCGGCCCGCCCGGGAACCCCCTTGAGGCGACCGCGGTTGTCGTAGACCCAGGCGTGATACGGGCAGGTGAACCGGCGCGCGTTGCCCGCGCCGCAGGCCGGCATCGCTCCGCGGTGACGGCAGTAGTTCAGGAAGACGTGCGCGGTGCCGTCGCGGTCACGGGTGATGAGCAGCGAGTCGCCGATGACCTCGCGGACGACGTAGTCGTCGACGACGGGGATCTGCGCCGACGCGAGCACGGCCAGGGGCGTGCGACGCAGGATCGTCGTCTGTTCGATGTCGGTCAGCTTGTCGTCGGAGTAATAGCTCAGCGGCACACGCATGGTCGTCGGGGCCATGTCCGTCGTCCCCGCGAGCGCGAGATCGAGTCCGCGGCGCGTCAGATCGGGGCCGAGGGGAGTCGTGGAGCCGAGCGTGGACGTCATGATCGTGACCATACACTGGCGCGCCGTACTGTCTACCCGTTTTGGCTCCGTTCACTGGTTGACTGATTCGATGCGGACTCACGGCTGGGGTGGTGACACCCCGGCATCAGACGACGAGGCTGTCGAGCGGATCCTGCGTGTGACCGGCGAGCTCATCGATTCCGGCGCGGCGAGTCCGTCGATCCTCCAGGTGGCCAAAGCGCTCGGGGTCACGCGGCAAACCGTCTACCGGTACTTCGCCGGTACCGACGAGCTCGTGCGCGCGGCCGCCGAACGCGCTGCCGAGCAGCTCGTCCGCGACCTCGCCGCGGCGACGAGCGGGATCACGGACGTGTCCGAGGCCGTCGTCGAGGCCATCGCGCGGACGGTGGAGATGCTGAGGGCCAACAGGCGTTTCGCACTTCTCTTCACCGGTGGCGATGCGGTCGCCGCCGTCACGTCGCCACGGGCCGTGGCACTGGGCCGGTCCATCGTCGACGGCTACGGCATCGACTGGACCGGGTGGACCGACACCGACCGCGACGAGCTGGTGGAACACATGCTGCGGACGGTGCAGTCGTTCCTCGTCGACCCCGGTGACCCCCCGCGCGACGGCGCAGAACTGCGCCGCTACCTCCGGCGGTGGGCAGGTGCCGGGGTGGGTCGGGCCACGCCCGGGTCGAGGTAGGCGACGATCGCGTTCGTGAGTCCGACGCGTGCGAGGTCGAGATCGTTGTAGGAGCCGAGCTGCCGCTCGGAGACGATGCCGCGCATGGCGCCCGGGATGAAGGCGGCCACCTCGGCCAGGCGGTCGGGGTCGACGCCGAGTCCGGCGAAGGCGCGTCGACACGTGTCGAGCCACGCCTCGCGCCAGGACGCGAATTCGGCTGCGGTGAGCGGGAACAGACGCTCGAATTCGTCGCGGTCACGAGGCATCGCCGCGCGCAGTGTCTCGATGGCGCGGGAGTCGGTGCCCGACAGGCCGTCGTAGAGGTTGTCGACGATCGTCGCGACGCGTTCGCGCAGCGTCGCGCCCGGTGCCGACTTGGCGGGGAGGTCCCCGCGACGTTCCGCGGTGTACCGCAGCACCGCTGCCCAGAGGCCGTCGATGTCCCCGAACTGGTACTTGATGGCACCCCATGTCGCGCCGGCGTCCTTGGCGATCCGGTTGCCCGACACCGACCCGGGGTCGCCTGTCGCCAGGGCGTGCAGCGCCGCGTCGAGCATCGATTCGCGCGTCGCCTGGCCGCGCTTGTTCGCGCGGCGTTCCGCCACACCGGTCTCGACCATGACCGAAGGGTACTGGTCAGGCTGTTTCGCAGACACCTCTGTCTTTTTTTCACAGAACCCTCTACGGTCGGAGACGTCGCCCGAGGGACAGCGGAAGGACAGCGATGGCGAAGACGCCCCTGCCGATGAGGCCGACCGGATGGTTCCAGGTCGCGTGGTCGGCCGAGATCGCTGTCGGCGCCGTGCACCGCATGCACTACTTCGACACCGAGATGGTCGCGTGGCGGTCGGCCACGGGACAGGTGACCGTCATGGACGCCTACTGTGAACACCTGGGTGCCCACCTGGGATTCGGCGGCACCGTCGACGGGGAGATCGTCCGGTGCCCCTTCCACGGATGGGAATGGAACACCGAGGGGCGCAACGTCTGTGTGCCCTACGAGAAGCGTCCGAACAAGGGTCGGAAGATCCGGACCTACCCGGTCGAGGAACACAGCGAGTCGATCTTCATCTGGCACGACGAGCAGCGCCGGGATCCCTACTTCGGCGTCGCCGCGGCGCTCACCGGGTTCGACGACGGGAAGAGCGAGGCCGACTACTACCCCGCGTACGGCCACAGCACCCTGTACGAGCCCGGCGTCGAGATCCACCCGCAGTACGTGATGGAGAACGGGGTCGATTTCGCGCATTTCACATACGTGCACGACACCCCGCTGGTCCCGGAGTTCACCCGACACGACTTCGACGCACCGGTGTCCTACGTCGACTTCACCGTCGCCTTCGACGATGTGCCCGCCGACGAGATCAACAGCGGTGTCCAGGCGATCAACTCGGGGATCGGCGTCGCGTGCACCAAGAGCTGGGGGATGATCGACAACAGGACTCTCACCGCGGTCACCCCTATCGACGCGACCACGTCCGACGTGCGGTTCACCACCTGGATCGGCCGCAAGCCCGGTGACGACAGCCCGGAACCAACCAGTCGGGCACTCCGGCACGCCGCGGGTGTCATCGAACAGTTCAGCAACGACGTCCACATCTGGAAGCACCAGCGCTACTCCGACCCGCCGGCTCTGTCCCCGAAGGAGTTCGCCGGCTTCACCGCCATCCGACGCTGGGCGACGCAGTTCTACCCCGACGACTTCGATCCCGTCGCCGCCGCCGCCCGCGCGCACACCACCCGCTGACCGAGAGGCTCACCATGACAACACCATCGACACCCATCCGCGTCTTCCAGGTGGCCACCGGCAACGTCGGCTCCGAGATGATCAAGCGGATCGCCACACACCGCGATCTCGAACTCGTCGGCGTGCACTGCTATTCGCCGAACAAGGTTGGTCAGGACGCGGGTGTGCTCGCCGGCCTCGAACCCAACGGGGTGATCGCGACCGGCAGCATCGACGAGATCATCGCCGCGAAACCGGATGTCGTGACGTTCCACGGCGTCTTCCCGGACGAGGATCTGTACGTGCCGGTCCTCGAGGCGGGTATCGACGTCGTCACCACCGCCGACTTCATCACCGGGCACCACCGCAACGCCAACCACAGCCATCCGTCGGGCAGGCCGATCACCGAGGTCCTCGACGCCGCCTGCCAGAAGGGCGGATCCACCTTCTACGGCACGGGCATGAACCCGGGCCTCGCGCAGATCCTCGGCATCGTCCACACCGCCGACGTCGCCGAGATCGAGAACATCACCGTCACCGAGTCCGTCGACGTCTCCTGCCACCACTCCGTCGAGACGTGGAAAGAGGTCGGCTACGGGCGCCCCGTCGACGACCCGACCATCCCCGACTCGTTGTACAAGTACACCGCCGTGTTCGAGGACAGTGTGCGGCTCATGGCCGACGCCTTCGATCTCCCGCTCGACGAGGTCGCGTTCTCCTACGAACTCGGTGCCTGCACGAAGGACGTCGACCTCGGCTGGTACCAGATGCCGAAGGGATCACTGGGGGCGAACTACATCAAGTACCAGGGGATCGTCGACGGGGTGCCGCGCGTCGAGACCCACCTCGAGTGGCAGATGACGCCGCACACCGATCCTGCGTGGGACATCAAGGGCTGCTACATCACCCACATCAAGGGTGACCCGAACATCTACAGCAAGCACATGATCTTCCCCAAGCCCGGCGTTCGACTCGACGACCCGAGCGATTTCGCGTCGATCGGCATGACGGTGACCGGCCTGCCGGCCATCAACTCGATCCGATCGGTGCACGAGGCCCGGCCCGGGATCATCACCAGCGCGGACCTCCCGCTGCGGGCGTTCGCGGGACGGTTCCAGCGCTGAGGTCGTGATCACATCAGGCAGGCCACCACCGCCACGACGACGACGGCGATGTGGCCGCGCAGCAGTGCCAGCAACAGCAGAGGTTGTGCCACACCGCCCTGACCGGTGACGTACACCGGTGCGTCCCAGGGCAACTCGGGACGCGTCGTGCGGCGCAGCGCGGCGACGACGACCCCGATCGCGATCACCGCCCAGGCGAGGGGAGACACCCCGCTGACGGTCATCGTCGCGGCGACCGTCCACGCAACGACCGCGGTGGCCGGGATGACGCTGTGCGCGAGCACCATCTGTGCATCCGACACCGCCAGCGACCGGCGCAGGGCGGGCGTGGTGGTCACCGTCCGGAGGCCTGACGCCACCGCACCGGCGGCGCGGTAGCCGAGCAGAGCAAGGACCGCAGGTGCGCCGGCGGACACCGACGTCGTGAGTCCGAGGGCCGCTGTGAGGGCGACGACCGCCGCCCACGCCAGGAGATCGCCTGGGCGTCGGCGGAGACGGACGACGTCGGCACGGAACATCGACCACACGACCGACGTGCTCGCGACCGCTCGGCTCGGCGACACGGAGTGTCCAGCGCACCAGCGAACCCGGCGCGCGTGCTCGACGAACTCGGTGTCGGCGGTCATCAGGAGAAGCGTCCCTGCGGCGGCCAGACCGTCGACCGGTGACACGACGCGGCGGTGCCACCGACCGATCGGACGCACGGCACCACCCGGCGACAGGCGCGCGCTGCGACGCATCTGTGCGAGCAAGGCTGTTCCGACGATCACCGCCGCGACGACCGCTCCGACCACTGCGCTCATGCCGACACCGAGCGATCCCACGCCGGGCGACGACCGCGCGAGAGCACCCACGATCAGCCCGACCGCGGCGCCCGAGACGACGATGACACCGAGGACCCGGACGAGCGCGGCGCCCAGGGCCGGTTCGCGGTGGGCTGGGCCGACGAGCGACCACCGCATCCGGGCGGTGGACACGCGCACCGGGCCCCACCACCACGCCGGGACACCGACGACACCTGCGGCCACGGCCCCGGCCCAGACGGCGACACCGATCAGTCCGCCCGAGACGGTGATCACGCCACCGAGAGCGTCGGGCCCGAGCACGTTCCAGAGCACTCCCGCACCGATCACCACCGCGAGGAGGACGCCGGGGATGTCGTCGCGGGTCATCGGCCGATCTCCACGGTGATCGGCCCCAGGTCGGCGACGATGTCCGGTCGGTGGGTGGCGAGCGCGACGATCGATCCCCCGTCACGTGCGACGTCGACGAGATGTGTGAGCCACGAACGACCTTCGACATCCAGTCCGGTCTCGGGTTCGTCGAGGACGACGAGCGCCGTTCCGGGCAGGAACGCCGCACAGAGATCGAACCGGGCCCACTGTCCGGTGGAGAGGGTGTGCGGGAAACGGTCGGCGAGATGGTCGATGCCCGCGTCGCCCAGCAGCTCGGCGCCGGCGCGGGGACCGCGTCGCCAGGTCGTCGACAGCAACTCCAGGTGTTCGGCGACGGTCAGTTCCGCGAACACGGCGTCATCCCCCAGATGGGCGGAGACGAGGCGGCGGAAGTCGGGGTCGGTCTCGTCGGCGAGGACACCGTCGAGAGTGATGGTGCCGCCGGCGACGGTTCGCAGGCCGGCGATGCACTGCAGGAGCGTCGATTTGCCGCTGCCGTTGCGGCCGGTGACCGCGAGCACGGTGCCCGAGTCGAGGGAGAGGGTGAGGTCGGTGACGAGGGACAGGTCGTCGATCGCGATGTCGACGTGGTCGAGAAACAGCACGGGTGTACTCCAGAATGCGGTGACGGCCGTCGGGCCGCCGGGTGGACGAGGGGCGCGGTGCGGCGGCCTCGTCGGTGTGATCAGGCCGTCGCGACGACGACACCCGGTGCGCGGGTGCGGCGGACGGTCGAGACGGCGCGGAGTGCGATCCGTGGTGTGTGCGGTTCGGGTGCGGCGGGCCGGGGGAGCGGTGGCGGCGGTGCCGGGCGACGCACGAGGATCGCCAGTCGAGCGACCAGGGCAGCGCGTGTCGTCGGGTGGCTCAGGACGACGAGGCCGACGGCCACGGTCGCGGACGCGGCCACCGCGCCCGGGGTGAGGGGACCGGCGAGCAGGATCGCCGACCACCACGACAGCGTCACGAGGAGAGCGGACGCCATGCCGTCGGCGCGCAGGAGCGACACCGCGCCGGGATGTGGTGTCCGACTCATTCGCACCTCCTCGCGTCCGGTCGTCGTCGTTGCTGCTGGTAAGCATCCTGGCATGACCCGAGCCGATTCCGCCTCCCTGACGATCGGAGACGATCCCCTCACCGTCTTCGGCGTGGGTGGCGAGCCGCCGACGGCCCCGGCCACACGGATGCGTCAGCGTCTCGGCGGACTGCTCGTCGACCACCGGGGTCGGATCGACATCGCGGCGTGGGCCGTCCTCGTCGACTCCGCGGCCGGGGCACCGTTCGTCGCCCAGACGCCGGCCGACCAGGGGGTGGTCCAGGCGAGTCTGGTCTTCGCCACCACCGGACTCGGGCTCGCGCCCGAGGGCGTGCTCGACGCGGTCGCGACGCTGCGGCACGACGGGGGATCGTTCGGGCTCACCTCCATCGACGTCGCCGCCGGCGACGACCTGGTCGCCACGGTGCTCGCCCGCAGCGCGCGGACAGGTCGGGTGTTCGACGACGTACTGCGGGAACGGCTCTCGGGTGCGGCAGCAGCGGACGGTCCGCGCGGGTGGCCGGTACCCGCGCGCCTCGCCGCGGACGCCACTCCGCCCCCGGCGATCGACCCGGTGCTGACCGGCGAGCAGATCGTCGCCGCGATCGTCGACGGCAGGATGGCCGCGGGACCCGTCGCCGACGTGCTCGGCCTGACGCCCACCGCCGGCGGGGCACTGTTCCGCCCGGCTCCGTGGATGGCGAACGCACTCGGGTCGATGCACGGCGGTGTGGTCGCGGCCGTCGTGGCGCAGGCGTGTTCGTGGGCCGGGCAGTCGCGGACCGGTGCCGGGCAGGACTACCGGCTCGCCGACCTGTCCGTCGACTTCTTCCGCTCGCCGCCCGTCGACGTCGACGAGATGACCATCGCGACCCGCTTCGTCCGCGTCGGCCGACGGGTCGTGTCCATCGCGGCCGACCTCCGTGCCCCCGACGACACCCTCGTCGTCCAGGGCTCCGCGGCCGTCCACCTCACCTGACCCAGGCGTCGACTGGGCGCTCGGACGCGTCGAGTGGGCGTTCGGAGCGATCGAGTGGGCGGCTCGGGGGCGGTCACGTGCCTACCGCCCATTCGACGCCTCCTGCCGCCCACTCGACGGGTGGTGGGGCGAGGCCTGGGAATAAAACAAGCAAGCGTGCTTGCTTTTTTGACTTCGCGATGGTGTGGTCGACTCATGACGGTTCTCCGTGACCTCGTCGAGGACATGACCGCCGAGGCGGGCGCGCTCGACGAGCTGGTGTCCGGACTCGATGACGATCAGTGGCGCACACCCACCCCGGCGGAGGGGTGGACGATCGCCGACCAGATCGGCCACCTCGCCTGGACCGATCACGTCGCGACGGTCTCCGCGACCGATCCCGACCGGTTCGCGGTGGTCCTCGCCGAGGGCGCCGCCGATCCCAGCACCTTCATCGACGACGCCGCGCGGGAGGTCGCGGGACGCCCCGACCTCCTCGAGTACTGGCGCCGCACCACTGCGCGCCTCGCGCAGTCGTTGCTCGCGGTGCCCGACGGCACGAAGCTCGCCTGGTTCGGGCCGCCGATGTCCGCGGCGTCCATGGCGACCGCCCGGATCATGGAGACCTGGGCGCACGGGCAGGACGTCGCCGACGCCCTCGGCGTTGCGGTGACGCCGACCGACCGGTTGAAGGCGGTGGCGCACATCGGGGTCCGCACCCGCGACTTCGCCTACGTCCTGCGTGGGAAGACACCGCCCGTCGCCCCGTTCCGCATCGAACTCGTCGCCCCGTCCGGTGACGAATGGGTCTGGGGGCTCGAGGACGCGACAGACCGCATCTCCGGGAGTGCGCTGGACTTCTGCCTGCTCGTCACCCAACGTCGGGCGCCGCAGGACCTCGGCCTCACCGTCGTCGGTGACGACGCCGCCGAGTGGGTCGACATCGCCCAGTGTTTCGCCGGCGCACCAGGACCGGGTCGCGCCCCGCGCTCAGCTGTCGACTCCGCGGCGACGGCCCGATGACCGCGCCGACGTCGCCGGTCCGCATCGGCAACGCGTCCGGGTTCTACGGCGACCGGTTCGCCGCGGTCCGCGAGATGCTCGAGGGCGGCGAACTCGACTACCTCACCGGCGACTACCTCGCCGAGCTGACCATGCTCATCCTCGGTCGAGACAAGATGAAGCACCCCGACCGCGGTTACGCGTCGACCTTCCTGCGCCAGATGCGGGAGAACCTGGCGGTCGCCCACGAGCGCGGGGTGCGCATCGTCACCAACGCCGGCGGACTGAACCCGGCCGGGCTCGCCGAGCAGATCCGTTCTCTCGCCGACGAACTCGGGATCGACGTGCGCGTCGCCCACGTCGACGGCGACGACCTCGTCGACCGGGCCGGCGACCTCGGTCTCGGCACGCCGCTGACCGCCAACGCCTACCTCGGTGGATTCGGGATCGCCGCTGCGCTCGACGCCGGCGCCGATGTCGTCGTCACCGGTCGCGTCACCGACGCATCGCTGGTCGTCGGACCCGCCGTCCATCACTTCGGCTGGGCCCCCACCGATCTCGACCCGCTCGCCGGTGCGGTGGTCGCGGGTCACGTCATCGAGTGCGGCACCCAGGCGACCGGGGGCAACTACGCGTTCTTCGGCGAGATCGCCGATCTCACCCACCCCGGGTTCCCGCTCGCGGAGGTCGCAGCCGACGGCTCGTCGGTGATCACCAAACACGCGGGCACCGGCGGTGCGGTGACCGTCGGGACCGTGACGGCGCAGCTGCTGTACGAGATCGGCGGGCCCCGCTACCTCGGACCGGACGTCACCACCCGGATGGACTCGGTCCGCCTCCAGCAGGTCGGAGCCGACCGCGTCGCGATCAGCGGCGTCCGCGGCGAGGCGCCGCCGACGACCACGAAGGTGTCGCTGAACTTCCTGGCCGGGTTCCGCAACGAGGTCACGATGATCCTCACCGGCCTCGACATCGACGACAAGGCGGCACTGGCCCGCGAGCAGTTCGAGTCGTCGCTGCCGACGAAGCCGGACTCGATCACGTGGGAGCTCAGCCGGCTCGATCGCCCCGACGCCCCCACCGAGGCGCAGGCGAGTGCGCTGCTGCGCGTCGTCGGACGCAGCCGCGAGCCGGAGCCCGTCGGCCGCGGCTTCTCCGCGGCAGCAGTCGAACTCGCGCTGGCGAGCTACCCCGGATTCAGCCTGACGGCTCCGCCGGCCGCGGGGACACCGTTCGGTGTGTTCGAGCCAGGACACGTCGACGCCGACCTCGTCCACCACCGTGTGACCCAGCCGGACGGCACTGTCGTGACCGTCCCGCCGAGCCCCGTCCGCGGCGACCTGCCGGCACTCGACCCCGATCCCGCCCCGGGTGGGCGCGACTGGGGTCCGACGGTCCGCGCCCCCCTGGGACACGTCGCCGGTGCCCGCAGCGGTGACAAGGGCGGCAGTGCCAACATCGGCGTCTGGGTCCGCGACGAGGAGCAGTTCGACTGGCTCGACGCGACGCTCACCGTCGACGCGCTGCGCGAACTCCTCCCGGAGACCTCGGACCTGACCGTCACCCGGCACCGCCTGCCCAACCTGCTCGCGGTCAACTTCGTCATCGAGGGAATCCTCGGACGCGGCGTCGCCGACAACGTCCGATTCGACCCCCAGGCCAAAGGGCTCGGAGAGTGGCTGCGCTCCCGGGTCGTCGACATCCCCGTCGCGTTCGGGGCCCACACAGGAACCGAGGACACCGTATGACCCTGGCCACCGCCACCTGGGAGACCGACGAACGACGCGAACTGCGGTCCACGGTCGCCGCTTTCGTCGAACGCCACATCCTGCCCTTCCAGGACTCCTGGGAGGCCGACGGTCTGATCCCGCGCGAGGTGCACAAGGAGGCCGCCGCGCTCGGGTTGTTGGGCATCGGGTTCGACGAGGCGGTCGGGGGGAGCGGCGGTGATCTGGTCGACGCCACCATCGTCGGCGAGGCGCTGCACGAGGCCGGTGCCGCCGGGGGCGTCTACGCATCGGTGTTCACCCACGGCATCGCGCTGCCGCACCTGGCAGCGGCCGCGAATCCCGACCAGATCGAGCGGTGGGTCCGTCCGACCCTGGCCGGGGAGATGATCGGCAGCCTGGCCATCACCGAGCCCGGCGGCGGCAGCGACGTCGGCCACCTGCGCACCACCGCGGTCCGCGACGGTGACCACTACGTCGTCAACGGGTCCAAGACCTACATCACCTCCGCGGTGCGTGCCGACTTCGTCGTCGCCGCGGTCCGTACCGGTGGACCCGGTGCGTCCGGCGTCTCGCTGCTGGTGATCCCGACCGACACACCGGGGTTCACCGTCACCCGCAAACTCGACAAGATGGGTTGGCGTTGCTCGGACACCGCCGAGCTCGGCTTCACCGACGTGCGTGTGCCCGTCGAGAACCTCGTCGGCGCCGAGAACAGCGGGTTCGTGCAGATCGCTCTCGGGTTCGTCACCGAGCGTGCGGGGTTGGCCACCCAGGCGTACGCGAGTGCGCAGCGCTGCCTCGACCTCACGCTGACGTGGGTGCGGGAGCGGGAGACATTCGGCAAGCCGCTCATCGCCCGACAGTCCGTGCAGGACACGGTGACCGAGATGGCCCGCAAGGTCGACGTCGCGCGCACCTACACCCGCGCCGTCGTCGAGCGGCGCGTCCGCACCGGCGACGACCTCATCGCGGAGGTCTGTTTCGCCAAGAACACGGCCGTCGAGGCAGGGGAGTGGGTCGCCAACGCCGCGGTGCAGCTGTTCGGTGGTCTCGGGTACATGACGGGCACCGAGGTCGAGCGGCAGTATCGGGACATGCGGATCCTCGGCATCGGCGGCGGCACCACGGAGATCCTCACCGGTCTCGCCGCGAAGCGGCTCGGGTTCCAGGCATGACGGCTCTGCGGTCCACGGTCGACGCGACCGACCCGGCGTTCACCGACAACGCGTCGACGATGACCGAGAAGCTCGCCGGACTCGAGGCCGAGTTCGCGAAGGCGCTGGCCGGCGGCGGTGAGAAGTACGTCGAGCGCCACCACAAGCGGGGCAAGCTCCTGGCCCGCGAACGCATCGAGCTCCTCGTCGACCGCGACACCGCATTCCTCGAGTTGTGCCCGCTGGCCGCCTACGGCTCCGACTTCGCCGTCGGCGCGTCGATGGTCGTCGGCATCGGGGTGGTGTCCGGCGTCGAGTGCATGATCGTCGCCAACGACCCCACCGTCCGCGGCGGCACGTCGAACCCGTGGACTCTGCGCAAGGGGTTCCGCGCCAACGAGATCGCGATGGCCAACCGCCTGCCGTGCATCTCGCTGGTGGAGTCCGGCGGCGCCGACCTGCCCACGCAGAAGGACGTCTTCATCCCCGGTGGGCGCATGTTCCGCGACATCACGCAGCTGTCTGCGGCCGGGATCCCGACGATCGCGCTGGTCTTCGGCAACTCCACCGCGGGCGGCGCCTACGTGCCCGGCATGAGCGACCACACCGTGATGATCGAGAACCAGTCGAAGGTGTTCCTCGGCGGACCGCCTCTCGTGAAGATGGCCACCGGGGAGGACAGCGACGACGAATCCCTCGGTGGTGCGGCCATGCACGCCCGGCGGAGCGGTCTGGCCGACTACTTCGCCCGCGACGAGCAGGACGCCATCCGCATCGGTCGGCGCATCGTCGCCCGCCTGAACTGGCGCAAGAAGGGTCCGGGCCCGGTCGCCCCGGTCGTCGAACCGCGCTACGACACCGAGGAACTGCTGGGCATCGTGCCCGGCGACCTGAAGATCCCGTTCGACCCACGCGACGTCATCGCCCGCGTCGTCGACGACAGCGACTTCGACGAGTTCAAAGCCGAGTACGGCTCCTCGCTGTGCACCGGCTGGGCACGGATCCACGGCTATCCCGTCGGTGTCCTCGCCAACGCGCAGGGCGTGCTGTTCAGCGCCGAGTCGCAGAAGGCCACCCAGTTCATCCAGCTGGCGAACCGCTCGAACACCCCACTGCTTTTCCTGCACAACACCACCGGGTACATGGTGGGCAAGGAGTACGAGCAGGGAGGCATCGTCAAGCACGGCTCGATGATGATCAACGCGGTGTCGAACTCGACGGTCCCGCACATCTCGGTCCTCGTCGGGGCGAGCTACGGCGCCGGTCACTACGGCATGTGCGGACGTGCGTTCGACCCGCGGTTCCTGTTCGCCTGGCCCAGTGCGAAATCCGCCGTCATGGGAGCCCAGCAGCTGTCCGGTGTCATCGCGATGGTGTCGCGGACGGCGACCGAAGCGCGCGGTGGCACCGTCGACGCCGAGGCGGAGGCGGGGATGCGCGCGATGATCGAGGCCCAGATCGAGGAGCAGTCGCTCCCGGCGTTCCTGTCGGGCATGCTCTACGACGACGGGGTCATCGATCCTCGTGACACCCGCACCATCCTGGGGATCGCGTTGTCGGCCATCGATTCCGCGCCGGTCGAGGGGACGTCGAACTTCGGCGTCTTCCGGATGTGAGGACGCCTGTGATCACCACCGTGCTCGTCGCCAACCGGGGTGAGATCGCCCGTCGCGTCTTCGCGACCTGCGCCCGGCTGGGCATCGGCACCGTCGCCGTGTTCTCCGATCCGGACGCCGGTGCGCCCCACGTCACCGAGGCCGACCGGGCGGTACGACTGCCCGGGAAGACGTCGGCGGAGACGTATCTCGACATCGACGCGATCATCGCCGCCGCCCGCGCCTCGGGTGCGGACGCGATCCACCCCGGGTACGGATTCCTCTCGGAGAACGCCGCGTTCGCGCAGGCCGTCGTCGACGCGGGCCTCACCTGGATCGGACCCCCGGCCGCCGCGATCACGGCGATGGGCTCGAAGGTGAACGCCAAGGCGCTCATGGCCGACTCCGACGTACCGATCCTCGGCGACCTCGACCCCGCATCGATCGACGCCTCGGACCTCCCTGTGCTGGTGAAGGCCTCGGCCGGTGGTGGCGGGCGTGGCATGCGCGTCGTCCGTGACATCGACCGTCTCACCGAGGAGGTCGAGGGCGCCGCCCGCGAGGCGGCGTCGGCCTTCGGTGACCCGACCGTCTTCTGTGAGCCTTACGTCGAGCGGGGCCATCACATCGAGGTGCAGGTCCTCGCCGACACCCACGGCACGGTGTGGGCCGTGGGCGAGCGGGAGTGTTCCATCCAGCGTCGGCACCAGAAGATCGTCGAGGAGGCGCCCGCGCCACTCGTCGAGAGGATCGGCGGCGACCTGCGCGATCGGCTCTACGCCGCAGCGCGGTCGGCGGCATCGGCCATCGACTACGTCGGGGCGGGAACCGTCGAGTTCCTCGCCGACGGTGCCGGCCGGTTCTACTTCCTCGAGATGAACACCCGCCTGCAGGTGGAACACCCGGTCACCGAGGCCACCACCGGTCTGGACCTCGTGGAGTGGCAGCTGCGCATCGCCGACGGCGAAGCGCTCGACACCGCACCGCCCGCGACGCGCGGGCATGCGATCGAGGTCCGCCTGTACGCGGAGGATCCCGCGAACGACTGGGCCCCGCAGTCCGGCACCGTCCACCACGTCGACATCCCGGCCGACGTGCGGTTCGCCGGACTCGATCGGCCGGGGGTCCGCGTCGACTCCGGCATCGCCGACGGCAGCGAGATCTCCGTCTTCTACGACCCGATGCTCGCCAAGGTCATCACCTGGGCACCGACCCGTCGCCGCGCCGCGACGATGCTCGCGAACGCCCTCGTGCGGTCGCGGCTGCACGGTCCCGCGACCAATCGCGATCTGCTGGTGCGCATCCTGCGCGACGAGCAGTTCGCGAGCGGCGACACCGACACCGGCTATCTCGACCAGGTCGGCCTCGACGTGCTCGCCCGCCCGCTGCTCGACTCCGACACGGCCCGCACGGCCGCGGCCGCAGCTGCCCTCGCGTGCTGTGCACGAGAACGCTCCGCGGCGGCGGTGCAGCGGGCCGTCCCCGCCGGGTGGCGCAACCTGACCTCGGCGCCGCAGACCCGCACCTTCGTCGACGCCGACGGCGACGAGGTGACCGTCCGCTATCGCGCGACGCGCACCGGCATCGATCTGCCCGAGGACCCCGCGATCACGGTGGTGTCGAGCGCCGCCGACCTCGTCGTCCTCGAGGTCGACGGCGTCGCCGTCCCGCACAGCGTCGCCGCCTACCCCGATGCCGACGGAGTGGCGACGATCCACGTCGACACCCCGGCCGGCTCGCTGGCATTGGCGGAGGCGCCGCGTTTCGTCGACCCGACCGCGGTGGGGGCGCCTGGTTCGCTGCTCGCCCCGATGCCGGGGGCGGTGGTCCGCGTGGCCGTCGCCGTCGGCGACCGCGTCGTGCAGGGACAGCCAGTGCTGTGGCTGGAGGCGATGAAGATGGAACACACGGTGCACGCCCCGGCCGACGGCGTCGTGACCGAGCTCGCAGTGTCGGCCGGACATCAATTGGCGGTGGGTGATGTACTCGCCGTGATCAGTGAAGAGGAAGTGACCGCATGACCGCGACATCGGAGCGTCCCACCACCGAGGCACCCGTCAACCCGTTCGTCGAGACCCCCGAGCGTGCCGCGCTGCGCGCCTCGGTGGCCGCACTGGCCGCGCGGTTCGGACCCGACTACTTCCAGAAGTGCGCCCGCGAGGGACGCAAGACCGACGAGCTGTGGGCCGAGGCCGGCAAGCTCGGCTTCCTGGGCGTCAACCTGCCCGAGGAGTACGGCGGCGGCGGCGCGGGAATGTACGAGCTCTCGATCGTCATGGAGGAACTCGCCGCGTCGGGGACAGGCCTGCTGATGATGGTCGTGTCGCCGGCCATCTGCGGCAACATCATCGCGCGCTTCGGCACCGACGAGCAGCGGCAGCGCTGGCTCCCGGGCCTCGCAGACGGCACCATCACCATGGCGTTCGGCATCACCGAGCCCGAGGCGGGGTCCAACTCGCACCAGATCACCACCACGGCACGCCGCGACGGCGACGAGTGGTTGCTCAGCGGTCGCAAGGTGTGGATCTCCGGCGTCGACCAGGCGGAGGCCGTGCTGATCGTCGCGCGCACCGAGGACGCGAAGACCGGCAAACTCAAGCCTGCGCTGTTCATCGTCCCGACCGATGCGCCGAACTTCGAGTACCGGCAGATCGAGATGGAACTCATCAACCCGGAGAAGCAGTTCCAGCTGTTCCTCGACGATGTCCGCCTGCCGTCGGACGCACTCGTCGGGTCCGAGGACGCGGCTCTGAGCCAGCTGTTCGCGGGACTGAACCCGGAGCGGATCATGGCCGCCGCGTCGGCGATCGGCATGGCGCGGTTCGCGCTCGGCAAGGCCGTCGACTACGTCACCACCCGTACGGTGTGGAAGACCCCGATCGGTGCTCACCAGGCGATCGCACACCCGTTGGCGCAGGGCAAGATCGAGCTCGAGATGGCCAAGCTGATGATGCAGAAGGCCGCCTCGTACTACGACGCCGGCGACGACTGGGGCGCCGCCGAGCCCGCCAACATGGCGAAGTACGCGGCGGCCGAGGCGTGCGTGAAGATCGTCGACCAGGCCGTGCAGTCCATGGGCGGCAACGGGTTGTCGACCGAGTACGGCGTCGCGCCGCTGCTCAACCTGTGCCGCATCGCCCGCGTCGCACCGGTGAGCCGTGAGATGGTGCTCAACTTCGTCGCGCAGACCAGCCTCGGCCTGCCGAAGTCGTACTGAGCCCGATGGCCGACGCCGACACCGTCGTCACCCGCTCCGACTCCGGGGGAGTCGCGACGATCACCCTGGACTCGCCGTCGAACCGGAACGCGTTGTCGCCGACGCTGACCGGTCAGCTGCGAGCCCACCTCGCGGCGGTCGACGGTGACCCCTCGGTGCGGTCGGTGGTGCTCACCCACACCGGTGGGACCTTCTGTGCCGGAGCGGATCTGTCCGCCGCGATGGCGTCCGGGCTCTCGCCGGAGGAGGCGTCGGCGGCGGGGACGGAGGCGATGACCGCGATCCTGCGGGCCATCATCACGTCGTCGAAACCGGTGATCGCACAGATCGACGGGCACGTCCGCGCCGGTGGGCTCGGGATCGTCGGGGCCTGCGACATCGTCGTCGTGGGTCCGTCGACCACGTTCGCGCTCACCGAGGCGCGTCTCGGGCTGGCGCCGTCGATGATCTCGCTGACGCTCCTGCCGAAGATGGACTCCCGCGCCGCGAGCCGGTACTTCCTCACCGGCGAGAAGTTCGGGCCCGCCGAGGCGCAGGCGATGGGGCTCGTCACCGTCGCCGTCGACGACGCGGACGCCGTCGGTCAGACCGTCGACGGCCTCACCGCGAACATCGCCAAAGCCTCACCGCAGGGTCTGCGGGAGTCGAAGAAGGTCGTCAACACCCTCACCGCAGAACTCTTCGAGCGGCTTGCCGATCAACGTCGGGACGAGTCCGCCGCGCTCTTCGCCTCCGACGAGGCGCGGGAGGGGATGACGGCCTTCCTCCAGCGTCGTGAGCCCTCGTGGGTGTCGGGATGACAGGCGTGCGTGAACCGCAACAGAGCCGGTCGCGGGCGACTCGCAAACGTCTGCTCGACGCCACGATCGACATGTTGGCGGCCGAGGGCTGGTCGGCGACGACCGTCGCGCTCGTCGCCGAGCGTGCCGGAGTGTCGAGAGGTGCTGCGCAGCACCACTTCCCGACGCGGGAAAGTCTCATCACCGCCGCTCTCGAGGCGACGTTCGACGAGTTGACCGCACGGGCGTCCGCCGTCGACGACACCATCCCGGACGGGCCCGGTCGCGTCGAGGCAGTCGTCACCCGGGCGGTCGACGTCTACACCGGCCTGCATTTCAAGGCCGCGTTGCAGGTGTGGAGCGCGGCGGCGTCGGATCCCGCTCTGCGCGAGATGATCCTGCCGTTGGAGCAGCGATTCGGCTCCGCGGCCCATCGGATGACCGTCGAGTCGCTCGCCGGCGTCGACGCACCGCCGCACGTGCACCGTCTCGTCCAGGCCACACTCGACATGGCCCGCGGACTCGGCCTGGCCGACACGCTCTCCGACGACTCCGCCCGCCGCAAACAGGTCGTCGCGACCTGGTCCGAGGTCCTCACCGCAGCCCTGCGCTGACCTCGGATCACCTCCCCGAGCGTGCAGCAGATCTCCTCGACCGTGCACTCGATCTTCTCGACCGTGCGCTCGATTTCCTCGATCGTGCAGACGATCTCGTCGTCCGTACGGAGGTGCACGCTCGGCGGGATCTACCGCACGTTCGGCGGAATCTGGTGCACGCTCGGCGAACGTGCTCAGGGTGTCCGGGCGGGGGTGACGGGCTCCGTCAGACGAGACCGGTGGCGTCGAAGATCCAGGACGTGTCCGCCTGGGCGAGGTCTTCCAGCCACGTCGGGGGCGCGGTGTTCGCGAGACCGCCGAAGTCCCAGTAGTCCTTCCACAGCGTCACCTTGCCGTCGCGAACACGATGGACCGACACGAACGGCAGCTCGGCGGTTTCGCCCGTGGTCCACGCCCAGGACTCGGAGTGCTCGTACATGACGACCTCACCGTCGGCGACCAGCGTTCCCGGATGGTTCCGATAGGCCGCCAACGGCGCGATGCCGACCTGCAACCGCTTCACGATGTCGAGAGGTCCTCGCGCGGCGAGCGTCGGCCCGACGGGCATGTCGACGTAGATGCAGTCGTCCGCGAGATGTGTTGCCAGACGGTCCCAGTCGCGGTCGGACAGTGCCGCCCACAGCCCGGTGACGGCGTCCCGCGGTTCAGACGACATCCGCGACCGTTCGTACCGGGCGGGCCGCGTGAGTCCGCCGACCGGCCCGCAGGAAGTGCCCGGTGCGTTCGGCGCCGACCACGTCCGTCGGCACACCGTCGCGCACCACGGTCTCCCCGCCGACCAACACCGCGTCGATCGCCCCGTCGTTGCGGTTGACCATGCGGGGCAGCCCGCCGAACGCCTCGACGGGGCTCTCGTGGTACTCCTCGAGCCGCTCGTCCAGCGCCGCCGGGTTCACCACGACGAGATCCGCGCGGTCGCCGACGCGGAGATGCCCGGCGTCGATGTCGTAGAAATCGGCCAGTTCCCCGGTGAGGCGGTGCACCGCCTGTTCGACGGTGAGGAACTCGCGGCCCGCCCGATGCTCGTCGCGGACGTGCCGGAGCAGCCGCAGGCCGAAGTTGTAGAACGCCATGTTCCGCAGGTGCGCACCCGCGTCGGAGAACCCCATCTGGATGCCCGGCTCGCGGGCCATCTGCCGCAGGATCTCGGGACGGTGGTTGGAGATCGTGGTACGCCACCGGAGATCCCGGCCGTGGTCGACGACGAGGTCGAGGAACGCGTCGACCGGATGCAGTCCGCCGCGATCCCGGCCCACCTCACCGAAGCTCTTCCCGACGACGGAGGCGTCGGGGCACGCGACGATCTCGGCGTCGAACAGGTCGCGATGCCAGACCCGCGGCCCGTACCTCTTCTCGTAGTCCTTCCGGAAGCGTCGGCGGTAGCCCTCGTCGCGGATCAGCGAGTCACGGGCCACGTCGTCACGCAGGTGCAAGGCCGCTGCACCCGAACCGAACTCCTCGAAGATGACGAGATCGATCCCGTCGGCGTACACCTCGAACGGCACGGGCAGGTGCTGCCATCGGAAGTCGCCGCCGAAGCGGTTCACGAACCCGGCCAGCGGACCCATGATGCGCACGGCCTGTGGGTTGGCCTTGATGTCAGCGGCCGACAGCAGGCTGGTCCTCAGCGTCGGCCGCCCGATGCCGAGCGACTGCAGCGCCTGCGACACCACGTTCCACGGGTGCGTGATGTCCGGGCCCGACTGCAGCACCCGGCCGGCCCGTCGGACGAGGTTCTTGAGTGGCCGCAGCTCGCGTGACCGGGCGTAGGTCGACGGCAGTGTGCGCGACCGGCTGTCTCGCCGTCGAGCTTGTCGAAGAGGAGCTGCTGCGACGACAGGCCGACGAACCCGGCGTCGAGGGCATCGGCGAGCCATCGCTCCATCTGCGCGAGTTCGGCGCGGGTGGGTTTCTCGTCGGATCGGGTGGAGCGGTCGAGTCCCATGACGGCGGCGCGCATGTCCGAGTGACCGAGGAACGCGGCGATGTTGGGCCCGAGGGGTCGCGCCTCGAGCGCGTGGATGTACTGCTCGCAGCACCGCCAGTCCTTGTTGCGGTCGACCGCGGCGATGACGTGCTCGCGCGGGATGGCCTCGACGCGACCGAACAGGTCACCGGCGTCGATGCCGTCGACATGCACCGTCGACAGTGAGCACGACCCGAGGAACACCGTCGTCACGCCGTGACGCAACGACTCCGACAGTCCCGGGGCGTCGAGCACCTCGATGTCGTAGTGGGTGTGGATGTCCACCATCCCGGGCATGACCCAACGGCCCCGCGCGTCGATCACGTGCGGGCAGCCGGTCACGTCCAGTGGCTCCGCGCTCACCTCGACGACGACCCCGTCGCGGACGCCGATGTCGCACACGGCAGGTGACGCCCCGGTTCCGTCGAACCAGAGGCCACCGCGGACGATTGTGTCGTAGCTCACATGTCCACGGGACCACCCGGCGAGAGGGATGTCAAGACGTCTGTCTGGACACCTGTCTCATCCCGCGTCGACGGTCACCCGGTCGGGGTAGAACGCGACGTGGCCGCGGATGTCGGCGACGGCGGGGAAGGGATCGGTGTAGGTCCACACCCCGTCGGTCACCGAGTCGTCGCCGACGGCGATGTCGAAGTAGGACGCCTCGCCCTTGTACGGGCAGTACGTCGTCGTCTCCGACGTCCGGAGGACCGCGGGGTCGACGTCGTCCAGCGGGACGTACTGCACGGCGTCGTACCCCGCTTCACGCAGTGTCACCGCGCTGTCGGTCTCGGCGATCACCGTGTCGCCGACGCGGACGGTGACGTGCCTGTCGGTCGGTTCGACGGTGATCGGGTGGTCGGGTCCGGGGACGAGATGTTCACGCTGCATGACGAGACGAACGTCGCGCATCCCCGCGACGTTCCCGTCAGCGCAGGGCGTCGACGATTGCCCGCTCGACCGGTGAGGTCGGCTGCGCCAGGTCGAACTGCTCGCGCAGCATGATCCCGGGTTGGCTCATGAACCGCGGCCGACCGCGCCGGTTCACCTGGGCCGCGTGCACGAGGAACGGATGGCAGAGGAACACGTCGCCGGCGCGGCCGGTCGCGAGCGTCTCGTGGCGGGCGGGGTCGTCGAGGACCCCCGCCCGCGCCATCTCCGCGCAGACCGTGAACATGTCGGTGCCGTCCTCGTCGTAGGGCTCCAGGAACCGCGGCACGTCGGCGTGCGACCCGATGCGGATGCGGGTCGGCGCGTCGTCCTCGTCGACGTCGGAGATCAGGAACAGCGCCAGCAGTCCCCGATCACGCGACGACACCGACACGCGATACCCGGAGCCGTCGGGTGCCGGGAAGCTCGCGTCGAAGTGCCAGCCGGTGTCGTTCGAGTCGCGCCCGACGGGGAAGCGGATCGGGACGGTGCCGAGTTCGACCCGCTGGATCCAGCGGCCGGGCCCGATCAGGGCGTCGTACGCCTCACCCAGGGCGGGTGCCGCGGCCGCGCGTGCGAACGCCGGCGTCATCGGGCTGTTCGTCCATCGCACCGGCTCGGTCCAGGTCGACGGGTCGTCCGGTGACTCGGGGATGGCATCCCAGAGCTCGTCACGGCACCGGTCGATCGTCGTGCGGTCCACGGCACCGCGTAGCACGACGAACCCGTCGCGGACGAAGGCCTCGATGTCGGTGTCGGAGAGTGTCATCGCAGCCGAGTGTGGCCGTGGCCTCGGCTGCCCGCCAGTGATTTTGCCGCTCAGCCCACCGTCGAGGCGGCGAGCGCGGGCAGGTCGGCGGCGACGTCCTCGGGCGACGGCATGGCCGCGATCTCCGAGGCGACGTCGGCACACGCCGAGCGAACCGGGCTGTCGGACATCAACAGTCGTCCGACGGCGTCGGCGATGCCCGTGTCGGAGACATCGGAGGACAGCACCTGCTCACCCACACCGCGGGCGACGACCGCCTCGGCGTTGCGGAACTGGTCGGCGCCCTGCGGCACCACCACGTGTGGAACGCCGGCGGCGCACGCCCCCAGCGTCGTCCCGGCACCCCCGTGGTGGACGACGAGTGCGGCGCGGTCGATGACGGCCGCCTGCGGCACCCATGAGGCCACCTCGACGAGGTCGGAGTGGCCGACCAGCGTCGCGGCGTCGATCGTCGGTCCGGCCGCCACGAGGATCCGACGGTCACCGGTGTCGATCGCACGGACCATCGCATCGAGGACGTCGGCGCTCCCGAACTCCGTCCCGAGCGTGACGTAGACCAGGGGGAGCGTCGGATCCCCCTCGACGATCTGTGGGAGCGGTCCGTCGGCGGTCGCCGACACCGGGCGGAGCGGTCGACAACCGGGCAGGTCCAGCACCTCGCGGTCCTGCATCGACGGAGGGTAGATGTCGAGGTGGGGCAGCTCGACAGCGTTGTGCCCGAACGTGATCCCGCGCCCGATGCCGTGTCGCACACACGGCACGCCGGCGTCCGCAGCGGCCTGCATCGCGCCGATGTTGCCCGCCTCCGCGACGACGAGATCCGGTCGGTCGCGGCCGATCACGTCGAGGAGGTCGGCGCGGTAGGTGTCGGGGAGGATCTCACCGAAGGCGCGCTGGATCGCTTCCTGGATGTCGGGGATCCGTGCGCGGTCGGCCGGCGCCACGTCTGCCAGGCCCAGTCGCACGAACGCGTCGCGGATCGGGATCCCGGCCGCGGCGACGGTCAGGCCTGCCGCGGACAGTGTGGGCGCCATCGTGGCCGTGGTCGCGAACACCACGTCGTGTCCGGCGTCCGAGGCCGCGCACGCGAGCGGGACGAGCGGCAGGGTGTGCCCGTAGGAACCCAGGGACGAGAACAGCACACGCATGACGAGAAGATTAGCCGGACTAAGCGACGGGGCGTGTCAGTCGGGCGTGTATCCCGGTCGGGCCAGCAACTCGCGGAGTCCCTCGTCGATGAAGTCCGTGTCGACGGGGTTCGCGCCGCCTCCGGCGAAGTGTCCCCACACGCCGGGGATGACGCGCACCTCGCCGTTCTCGATGTACTGGCTCGCCCACTGCTCGTCCTCGGGTGGGAAGTACAGGTCCTTCTCGGCGGGCATCGCGAGGAGCGGACAGCGGATCGAGCCCAGGGCCGCCGTCACGTCGCCGTCGAATCCCGGTGTGTTGCCCACGTTCCCGGCGTGCCAGGTCCGCAGCATCGCGATCAGGTTGTTCGGGTCACGCCCGTCGCGGAAGAAGTTCTCCCAGAACCCGTAGAGGAAGTCGTCGAGCGAGGTGAAGCCGAGCTGCCTCCACGTCTCGTCCCAGTAGAACGCCTGCGAGTACCCCCAGCCGGAGTAGACCCGCGCGAAGGCCCGCAGTCCCTTCACGGGCCACCTGTCCGGGGCGTAGTCGCCCTCGGCGAACACCGCATCCGCCGTGAGCGCGGCGATCAGCGACTCCAGGAACACCTTGTTGTGCGGTGACGTGATGCTCGACCCGCAGAACGGAGCCGCGCGCTGCACCATCTCCGGGTGGCTGACCGCCCACTGGTAGGTCTGGCCGGCGCCCATCGACCACCCGGTGACGAGGGAGATGGAGCTGATCCCGAACTTCTCGGTCACCAACCGGTACTGGGCCTCCACCTGGTCGTGGAACGTGACCGCAGGGAAGCGTGGGCCGTCGTGGGGCGACGGGGTGTTCGACGGGGAGCTGGACAACCCGTTGCCGAGCATGTTCGGGATGACGATGAACCGCTCTGCGGGGTCGAGCGCACGCCCGGGTCCGATGAGCCACTCGTTGTCGGTGTGCCAGCCCGAGTACCACGTGGGGTAGACCACGACGTTGGACTTGTCGTCGGCGAGGGTCCCGTACGTCTTGTAGGCCAACGTCGCCCCGCGCAGCGTGATCCCGCTCTGCAGCGTGACGTCGCCGAGGTCGAAGTGGTCGGCGTCGGTGGGTGCGGGCATGGTGGGCCTCTCGTTCGCCGATCGCCCGGATGCGACCTGTTCGGACCCTAACGGCCGCCGACGGTCCCGGCTCGGTCTCGCGCCGACGCGTGGGCCTCCCGCAGTCCCATCGCGGTCACGGTCGCCGCGACCACGGCCAGACCCGTCCACTGTGACCACGTCAGGGTGCTCCCGAGCACCAGCACGCCGACGACCGCCGCGGTGGCGGGGAAGGCGAGTTCGGCGAGCGTCGCGCGCGACGCCGGCGTCGACTGCAGCGCCCGGTAGTACAGCGCGAGGGCGAGCAGGCCCGGGATCAGGGCGAGCAGCACGAGCCCCACGGCGTCGCCCCACGTCGGCAGGATCGGCGCACCGGTCACCCCGACGACCCCGAAGGCGCCGACGGTGCCGAACGCCAGGCGCAGGGTCGTCAGGTCGCGCGGGGACAGCGACGGCGACACCAACCGGCCGAGCACCGTCCCCGCCGCCCACAGCGCCGCCGCGCCGAGTGCGAGCAGTGCGGGTTCGAGTTCGGCGACGCGGAGGTGCAGCGGATCGGCGAACGCGAGCAGCCAGGCGCCGACGAGCGCCGGGATCACGTACAGCCCGAAGCGGGGTCGGAGTCGTTCACCGAGGATCAGCACTGCGAGCGCGATGGCCAGGACCGGCTGCAGCTTCTGCAGCACCAACGGCGTGATGAAGTCGCCGCCGGCACCGGCGATCGCGAACGCGCGGGTGAACAGAGCCGTCGCGACGGCCGATGCCCCGACTCCGATGACGACGACCGCGGCCGCGTCGCGCAGCCCCAGCCGGAGGAACGCCCGCGTCGCCGACGGGAGGAACGGCGCCAGCACGGCGATCGGGATGATGTGTTCCCACAGCACGACGGTGCCGGCCGCGAGGTCGGTGGCGAGCGGTTTGCGCAGCAGCCCGTCGAGGCCCCACAGCGCTGCGGAGATCGCGACCAACCAGGTCGCATCCCGCCGGCCGGGCGGGGTGGCCGACCGGTCGGGGCGGGTGACGATGACCGTCTCGCTCACGTGGTTCCCCCGGTTTCTGGGTCGGTCTGGGTCGTCGGGCGTGACAGCGCTGTCGCCAGGGGGAACACCGCGGGGACGTCGTACGTTCCACTGTCGGCCGAGCGCACCGTGAACTGCCCCGTCAAGGATTTTGACCGCATGAAATGCGGTCGGTAGAGTCGAGCGCTGGTGTCCGACGCAGGTCGGGCAAGTCCGCGTGCCCGCAGTCGTCCACGGAATCCACCGAGGGCGGGAGTGTGCCCCGGGCTGAGGTGACATCCGGTCGCGGGCGAGCATGACACGCCCGACAACGGGGTGAGAAAACAACGACTGACCAGAGCTTTCGAGCCTGGTGGGGCGATCTGTGGAGTCACGTGCCGACGATGTCGGCGGTGACTGCCCGGAGCACCAACCACAGAGACCGACGAACAACGCCGACACAGAGGATGAATTTTCAGTGCCAACGATCAACCAGCTGGTCCGCAAGGGCCGTCACGACAAGACGGCCAAACAGAAGACGGCAGCCCTGAAGGGCAGCCCGCAGCGCCGCGGGGTCTGCACCCGCGTCTACACCACGACGCCGAAGAAGCCGAACTCCGCGCTGCGCAAGGTCGCGCGTGTGCGTCTGACCAGCTCGGTCGAGGTCACCGCCTACATCCCCGGTGAGGGCCACAACCTGCAGGAGCACTCGATGGTGCTCGTCCGCGGCGGTCGTGTGAAGGACCTGCCCGGTGTCCGCTACAAGGTGATCCGTGGATCGCTCGACACCCAGGGCGTCAAGGGCCGCAAGCAGGCCCGCAGCCGCTACGGCGCGAAGAAGGAGAAGGGCTGATGCCACGTAAGGGACCCGCTCCGAAGCGTCCGCTCATCAACGACCCGGTCTACGGGTCGCCGCTGGTCACCCAGCTGGTGAACAAGATCCTGCTCGACGGCAAAAAGTCGACGGCCGAGCGCATCGTCTACCAGGCGCTCGAGCAGGCGCGGGAGAAGACCGGCACCGATCCGGTCATCACCCTCAAGCGCGCGCTCGACAACGTCCGCCCGGCCCTTGAGGTGAAGAGCCGCCGCGTCGGTGGCGCCACCTACCAGGTGCCCGTCGAGGTCAAGCCGAACCGTGCCAACACCCTGGCGCTGCGCTGGCTGGTGACGTTCAGCCGCCAGCGTCGTGAGAAGACGATGGTCGAGCGCCTGGCCAACGAACTGCTCGACGCGAGCAACGGCCTCGGTGCCGCGGTGAAGCGTCGTGAGGACACCCACAAGATGGCCGAGGCCAACCGGGCGTTCGCGCACTACCGCTGGTGACGACGTCGGTCCGCGGACGGACGACGTAGTCCGCCCGCGGACCACACACCACACACCCTCAACGCGAAAGAGCGAGGAAAAGACGTGGCACAGGACGTGCTGACCGACCTGAACAAGGTCCGCAACATCGGCATCATGGCCCACATCGATGCCGGCAAGACCACGACGACCGAGCGCATCCTCTTCTACACCGGTATCTCGTACAAGATCGGTGAGGTCCACGACGGCGCCGCCACGATGGACTGGATGGAGCAGGAGCAGGAGCGTGGCATCACGATCACCTCCGCCGCCACCACGTGCTTCTGGAACGACAACCAGATCAACATCATCGACACCCCGGGCCACGTCGACTTCACCGTCGAGGTCGAGCGCTCGCTGCGCGTCCTCGACGGCGCCGTCGCGGTGTTCGACGGCAAGGAGGGCGTCGAGCCCCAGTCGGAGCAGGTGTGGCGTCAGGCCGACAAGTACGACGTGCCGCGTATCTGCTTCGTCAACAAGATGGACAAGCTGGGTGCGGACTTCTACTTCACCGTGCAGACCATCAAGGACCGCCTCGGTGCGCGTCCGCTGGTGATCCAGCTGCCGATCGGTGCCGAGAACGACTTCGAGGGCATCGTCGACCTCGTCGAGATGAAGGCCAAGGTCTGGTCGGGCGAGACCAAGCTGGGCGAGAAGTACGACGTCCAGGACATCCCCGCCGACCTGCAGGAGCAGGCCGAGCAGTACCGCCAGGAACTGCTCGAGGCCGTCGCCGAGTCCGACGAGGAGCTGCTCGAGAAGTTCTTCGGCGGTGAGGAGCTCTCGGTCGAGGAGATCAAGGGCGCCATCCGCAAGATGACGGTCAACTCCGAGATCTACCCCGTGCTGTGTGGCTCGGCGTTCAAGAACAAGGGCGTGCAGCCCATGCTCGACGCCGTCATCGACTACCTGCCGTCCCCGCTGGACGTCGAGTCGGTGCAGGGCCACGCGGTGGGCGACGAGGAGAAGATCCTCACCCGCAAGCCGTCGGCCGACGAGCCGTTCGCGGCGCTGGCGTTCAAGATCGCCTCGCACCCGTTCTTCGGCAAGCTGACCTACGTCCGCGTGTACTCGGGCAAGGTCGACTCCGGCGCCCAGGTCATCAACTCGACCAAGGGCAAGAAGGAGCGTCTGGGCAAGCTCTTCCAGATGCACTCGAACAAGGAGAACGCGGTCCCGACCGCCTCCGCCGGACACATCTACGCCGTGATCGGACTGAAGGACACCACCACCGGTGACACCCTGTGCGATCCGCAGGACCAGGTGATCCTGGAGTCGATGAGCTTCCCGGACCCGGTCATCCAGGTCTCCATCGAGCCGAAGACCAAGTCGGACCAGGAGAAGCTGGGCACCGCGATCCAGAAGCTCGCCGAAGAGGACCCGACCTTCTCGGTCAAGCTCGACGAGGACACCGGCCAGACCGTCATCGGCGGTATGGGCGAGCTGCACCTCGACATCCTCGTGGACCGCATGAAGCGCGAGTTCAAGGTCGAGGCCAACGTCGGCAAGCCGCAGGTGGCCTACCGCGAGACGATCCGCAAGACCGTCGAGAAGCACGAGTTCACCCACAAGAAGCAGACGGGTGGCTCCGGCCAGTTCGCGAAGGTCATCGTCAAGCTCGAGCCGCTCACCGATGCCGAGGACGGCGCGACCTACGAGTTCGCCAACGAGGTCACCGGTGGTCGCGTCCCGCGCGAGTACATCCCGTCGGTCGACGCGGGTGCACAGGACGCCATGCAGTACGGCGTGCTCGCCGGCTACCCGCTGGTGAACCTCAAGCTGACGCTGCTCGACGGTGCGTACCACGACGTCGACTCGTCGGAGATGGCGTTCAAGATCGCCGGCTCGCAGGCGCTCAAGGAGGCCGCGCGGATGGCGGGGCCCGTCATCCTCGAGCCCCTCATGGCTGTCGAGGTCATCACGCCCGAGGACTACATGGGCGACGTGATCGGCGACCTCAACTCCCGCCGTGGCCAGATCCAGGCCATGGAGGAGCGCAGCGGTGCGCGTGTCGTCAAGGCACTGGTGCCGCTGTCGGAGATGTTCGGCTACATCGGAGACCTCCGGTCGAAGACCCAGGGCCGAGCGAACTACTCCATGGTGTTCGACTCGTACGCCGAGGTTCCGGCGAACGTGTCGAAGGAGATCATCGCCAAGGCAACGGGCGAGTAATCACCGCTGCCGGGGCGCGATCCCTCGCACCACGGCGACAACGTAAGAGAGAAATCCCAGTCCCTCACCGGGATCCCCCCGGTGTAGGCAACAGTCCAGGAGGACACACAAGTGGGCAAGGCGAAGTTCGAGCGGACCAAGCCGCACGTGAACATCGGCACCATCGGTCACGTCGACCACGGCAAGACCACGCTGACCGCGGCGATCACCAAGGTTCTGCACGACAAGTACCCGGACCTCAACCAGAGCTTTGCGTTCGATCAGATCGACAAGGCGCCTGAGGAGAAGGCCCGCGGCATCACGATCAACATCTCGCACGTCGAGTACCAGACCGAGAAGCGTCACTACGCGCACGTCGACGCCCCCGGTCACGCCGACTACATCAAGAACATGATCACCGGTGCCGCCCAGATGGACGGCGCGATCCTGGTCGTGGCGGCCACCGACGGCCCGATGCCCCAGACGCGTGAGCACGTGCTGCTCGCCCGTCAGGTCGGCGTGCCCTACATCCTGGTCGCGCTGAACAAGGCCGACATGGTCGACGACGAGGAGATCATCGAGCTCGTCGAGATGGAGGTCCGCGAGCTGCTGGCCGCCCAGGACTTCGACGAGGACGCGCCGGTGGTCAAGGTGTCCGCGCTCAAGGCCCTCGAGGGTGACGAGAAGTGGGGCGAGTCGATCGCCGAGCTGATGGCCGCCGTCGACGAGTCGGTCCCGGACCCGGTCCGCGAGACCGAGAAGCCGTTCCTCATGCCCGTCGAGGACGTCTTCACCATCACCGGTCGTGGCACCGTCGTCACCGGTCGTGTGGAGCGCGGCTCGGTCAACGTGAACGAGGACGTCGAGATCGTCGGCATCCGCGAGAAGTCGACCAAGACCACGGTCACCGGTATCGAGATGTTCCACAAGCTGCTCGACTCGGCCGAGGCGGGCGACAACGCCGGTCTGCTGCTGCGTGGCCTCAAGCGTGAGGACGTGGAGCGTGGCCAGGTCATCGTGAAGCCGGGCACCACGACCCCGCACACGGAGTTCGAGGGCCAGGCGTACATCCTGTCGAAGGACGAGGGTGGTCGTCACACCCCGTTCTTCAACAACTACCGTCCGCAGTTCTACTTCCGCACCACGGACGTGACCGGCGTCGTGACCCTCCCCGAGGGCACCGAGATGGTCATGCCGGGCGACAACACCGAGATGAGCGTCAAGCTCATCCAGCCGGTCGCCATGGACGAGGGCCTGCGCTTCGCGATCCGCGAGGGTGGCCGCACCGTCGGTGCCGGCCGCGTCACCAAGATCAACAAGTGACATCTGCTCGTTGATCTGACTCCCCGAGTCACACACGAACGCCCGATCCCCCTGAGGGGATCGGGCGTTCGTCGTCGGTGGGTCAGCTCGTCGGGGTGGTGAACCGCTCGACGATCTCGCGGTGGAACGCGTCCAACTCGTCGGCGCTCGTGAGGTCGCGGTCGAGGTCGCTGACGCGATACCACTCGGCGGCGTCCTCGTACCGGACACGAACGGTGGCGTGGGCGGATCCGTCGCAGGCGCAGACGATCTCGACCGACCCGGTGATGACACCGACCTCGTCGGTCATGACGGCGCCGGGAGTGACGGTGGTGACGGTGGACAGTTCGGGCATCGTGGTGCTCCTCAGCAGGCGTCGAGTGCGGCGGACAGGGCGGACTTCTCGGACGACTGGAGGCTCAGGCCCCAGGCGTCCTTCGACCCGATCCACATCCGGGCGTAGGTGCAGCGGTAGGAGGTGACGGTCGGCTGCCACGTCGACGGGTCCTGGTCGCCCTTCGAGCGGTTGGAGCTCGCGGACACCGCGATGAGCTGGGAGTGCTGCAGGTCGTTGGCGAACGCCTGTCGCCGGGACGTCGTCCACGACGCCGCGCCGGAGCGCCACGCCTCGGCGAGCGGGACGACGTGGTCGATGTCGACGTCGGCCGCAGCGGTGAGCGTCGCGCCGTCGTAGGGGGAGTACCAGCGGCCTGCGGTGGGGTAGCAGTCGCTTCCGGTCGTGACGCCGGTGCCGTCGCGCTTCAGCACGGTCTCGCGGGTGTCACACGTGCCGGACTGAGAGATCCAATGGGGGAACTGGTCACGGGAGTAGCCGGACATCGATCCCTCGGTCGCGACGGTGAGACCGGCCAGCATCGACCGGGCCGTCGACGCCGACGGGATGTCGGGTGGCGTCGCACCGGCGGGGCCGGCTGCGAGAACCGTTGCGAGCGTGGACAACACGAAGACGAGGGCAGCGAGGATTCGCACCCGTGACGGCGTGGACATGATGTGTGGCTTCCTTTTCTCGACCCCCGTCGTCCCCCGTGAGGCGGACGCTAGTGACGGGTGATGGCTGCCTCGTGACGACAGAAGGAATGCTGCGCGAACTAAACAAGTGCGGTTGTGGGTCTCGGGTCGTGCGCCGCGTGGCACGCTGGTCGACATGACTGACGAGCACGACGGTGTGCAGGTGCGGACCACAGCCGGATCCCTGCGAGGCACGCGGGTCGCGGTGGGGGACAGCACGGTCCACGCGTTCCTGAACATCCCCTACGCCGCGCCGTTGGTCGGGGCCGCCCGTTTCGCCGCGCCCGGTCCGGTCGAAGGATGGGACGGCGACCGCGACGCGACCGCGCACGGCCCGACGCCACCGCAGACGCCGTACGTCGCCCCGTTCTCCGACCTGCTGCCGTCGATGATCGTCCCGGGCGACGAGTCACTGAACCTCTCGGTGTGGACCCCGGACCCGACCGCCGGGGGACTGCCGGTGATGGTGTGGATCCACGGCGGCGCGTTCGTGCGTGGCGCGCACAGCATCCCGACCTACGACGGCGGCGCGTTCGCTCGCGATGGTGTGGTGATGGTCGGCATCAACTACCGGCTCGGCGCGCTGGGGTTCCTCAGCCTGCCCGGTGCGCCGGACAACCGCGGCCTGCTGGACCAGCTCGCCGCCCTGCGCTGGGTCCAGGACAACATCGCCGCGTTCGGGGGCGATCCTGATCGCGTCACCGTGTTCGGCGAGTCGGCCGGCGGGATGAGCATCGCCTCGCTGCTGGCGTCGCCGCTGTCGGTGGGACTGTTCCGTCGCGCGATCGTCCAGAGCGGCAACGGCGTCGCCGCCGCGGAGGTCGCCGACGCGCGTCTGGTCACCGCCGACTTCACGGAGCGGTTCAGCCTGCCGCCCACCGTCTCCGGTGTCGCGCAACTCGACGACGCGACCCTCCTGCAGGCACAGACCGACCAGGCCGTCGCGCTGATGGGCGACCCGTCACCGAACCGGTGGGGCCGAACCGTCGCGTCGCGCGGCCTCGGCATCATGGCGCTGTTCCCGACGATCGACGGCACGGTGCTCGAACAGCTCCCGATAGACGCGCTCCGCGCCGGAGCCGGGAGCGGCGTCGACGTCCTGGCCGGCACGACCCGCGACGAGTTCCGCTTCTTCCTCGTGCCGACCGGCGTCGCCGGCGGGATCACCGAGGAGGTGTTGCCGATGGCGTTCGCACGATTCGGGATGGACCCGGAGGCGGCTGCGGTCTACTCCGCCAACCGCCCGGGGGCGACGCCCGGCGACGTGTTGTGCGCCGCGTTGACCGACCACGCGTTCCGCTCCGGTACCGCCGACGTCGTCGATGCGGTCGCTGCGCGGGACGGGCAGAGCGCCTGGCAGTACGAGTTCGCATGGCCGACCGAGGTGCGGGATCTGCGCTCGGCGCACGCTCTCGAGTTGCCGTTCGTCTTCGACACGGTCGCGGCCACCATGGCGATGACCGGCCCCAACCCCCCGACCGGTCTCGCCGACGACATCCACGGCGCCTGGGTGCGCTTCGCGACCACCGGTGATCCCGGGTGGGACGCGGTTCGGCCCGGCTCGCCGCGTCCGGTGCGGACGTTCGGGGACAAGGACCTCGCGGCCGACGCTGTCGTCCACGACCCACGCGCCGACGAACTCCCGCTCACCGGCGTCCGCTGACCTGCATCCGTGGTGATCTTTCCCGCTCAGCGGCAAAAATCGCTACGGATTCCTGGATCGACGCGAAATACGATCGACGTCGGGTCTGGCGCGGTCGTACGGTTCCCGGTCGTGACGATCAGGCGACTCACCGGCGACGACTGGGCGGAGTACCGCGCATTCCGGATCGCCGCTGCGATCGAATCGCCCCACGCGTTCGGGGCCACCCCCGAGGAGATGGCGGCTCGCCCCGATCGGTCGTGGCGCTCGCTCCTGGAGGCGCACCGCGATCCGGACGGCATCGCTCTCGTCGCCCATGGCGACACGCGGTGGATCGGCTCGATGCGCGCGCACGTCGAGTGCGGTGTCGCCTGGGTCTACAGCGTCTACGTCGTTCCCGAGGCACGTCGATCGGGTGTGGCAGCGGAGCTGATGACGGTCTTGGTCGCGTGGTCGGAGCAGCACACGCCGTCGGCGATGCTCCACGTCGGCGAGACGAACGAGCGTGCGCGGCGTCTCTACGAACAGTTCGGCTTCGCGCCGACCGGCGTCACCGTGCAGAACCCCGCCTATCCGTCGAACACCGAACTGGAGATGCGCGTCGACTTCGATCGGTAGCAGTTCGTCTCGCCCGGCGACACGAACTGCTACGGATCTGTGCCACGGTGGGGCGGTGAGCATCCCGAGCGTCGACGACATCCTGGCGACAGCGCAGGTGGTCGCGCTGCCGATGCGAGAGCGGTTCCGCGGCATCACGACCCGTGAGGTGATGGTGTTTCGCGGGCCGGCCGGGTGGGGAGAGTTCGGGCCGTTCCCCGAGTACGACGACGCCGAGGCGGCGTGGTGGCTGGCCGCCGGCATCGAGGCGGCGTGGGTCGGACCTCCGTCGGCTGTCCGCGACGAGGTCGAGGTCAACGCGACCGTGCCGGCCGTTCCTGCCGCCGACGTCGCGGCCATCCTCGACCGCTTCCCGGGTGCGACGACGGCCAAGGTGAAGGTCGCCGAACCCGGGGACTCCCTGGACGACGAGGTGCTGCGCGTCGCTGCCGTTCGTGAGCGCATCCCGAACGTGCGTGTCGACGCGAACGGGAAATGGACGCCGTCGCAGGCCATCTCGGCGATCCGCGCCCTCGGCGACCTGCAGTACGCGGAGCAACCGTGCGCCACCGTCGAGGAACTGGCGACCGTGCGTGCAGCTGTCGACACCCCCATCGCCGCGGACGAGAGCATCCGTCGCGCCGAGGACCCGTTGCGGGTGGTCCGGGCCGGGGCGGCGGATGTGGCCGTGGTGAAGGTGGCCCCCCTCGGTGGCATGCGACGGGTCCTGGCGATCGCGGCCGACATCGATCTCGACATCGTCGTCTCGAGCGCGCTCGACTCCGCCGTCGGCATGGCAGCCGGTGTCGCGTGCGCCGCGGCGCTGCCCGGCGACATCCTCGCGTGCGGCCTCGGCACGGGAACCATGTTCACGCGCGACGTCGCCACACCGTTCGTCCCGGTGGGTGGGCGGGTCCGACCGCGCACGGTCGAGCCTGACGACGACCTGCCGGTCGCCGACGCCGACCGCACCCGCTGGTGGCGGGAGCGACTGGCCAGGACCCACGCCCTGCTCCCGGCCGGTCACCCGGCGGCGGAGTGGATTCGAATGTGATCTGGTAGACACCGCGCGCCTTCAAAGATACGATTCTTCGTATCTGTTCCAATGGAGGTGCATGACATGACGGCGACGACGTTTCGAGCTCCGACCGACAGCGGCCTGAAAGAGGTCCCGCTGCAGAAGAAGAACGGCGTTCTGGCCGTCCTGCAGATGCGCCACGACCCCTTCGGGTTCCAGCGCAAGCGCCTGGCCGAGTTCGGCAAGATCTCCGCACTGAAGATGTTCGGCCGGGACTGGGTCGTCGCGTCGGGTCCCGAGGCCACCGAACAGGTGCTCATGAACAAGGACAAAGCGTTCGCCAACGGTCCGGCGTGGACCTTCCTGATCGGCCCGTTCTTCAACCGCGGTGTGATGCTGCTCGACTTCGACGAGCACCGCAGCCACCGGCTGATCCTGCAGCAGGGCTTCAACCCGGCGGTGTTGAAGAAGTACATGGCGCTGATGCAGCCGATGATCGCGGCGCGGATGGAGACCTTCCCGACGGGGAAGATCTCGTTGTTCGACGAGTTCAAGGCGCTGACGCTCGACGTCGCGCTCGAGGTGTTCCTCGGCCTGGAGCTGCCCAAGGCCGAAGCCGACCGCATCAACAAGGCGTTCCTGGAGACCGTGCAGGCCGGCGTCGCGGTCATCCGCAAGCCGATCCCGGGCACCCGGTGGGGCAAGGGGATCCGGTCGCGCAAGATCCTCGAGGACTTCTTCTACTCGCACATCCCGGCCAAGCGGGCGACCAAGACCGACGACCTGTTCTCGGTGCTGTGTCACGCGGAGAGCGAGGAGGGCAAGACCTTCTCCGACGCGGACATCGTCAACCACATGATCTTCGTGCTCATGGCCGCGCACGACACGTCGACCATCACGATGACCCAGATGTGTTACCGGATGGCGAAGTCGCCGGAGTGGCAGCGTCGTGCGCGCGAGCAGTCGCTGGCGATGGACTCCGAACTCACCTACGACGACCTGGGCTCGCTCACCGAGCTGGACCTGATCCTCAAGGAGTCGCTGCGCATGTGCACCCCGGTGCCGGCGCACCCGCGCGCCGCGGTGAAGGACACCCAGCTCCAGGGGTACTTCATCCCCAAGGGCACGTTCGTGTCGCTGACGGCGCTCAACGACCACTACGACCCCGAGATCTACAGCGATCCCTGGCGTTTCGACCCGGAGCGGTTCGGTCCCGACCGCGCCGAGGACAAGAAGCACCGCATGGCATGGCATCCGTTCGGCGGTGGCGTGCACAAGTGCATCGGCCTGTACTTCGGGCAGATGGAGATCAAGACGATCATGCATCAGCTGTTGCGCAACTACGAGTGGTCGGTGCCCGACGACTACGAGCTGCCGATGAACTACAGCTCCCTGCCCATCCCCAAGGACGGCTTCCCCGTCACCCTCCGGAAGCTGTGAGCCGCAAGACCCGCAACACCGACGACCCGGAGGCGCAGGAGGAGGCCATCCTCTCCGCCGCGGCGCAGGAGTTCACCGAGGTCGGCGTCCGCAAGGCCTCGGTCGACGAGATCGCGCGTCGTGCGGAGGTGTCGCGCAGCACGCTCTACCGACGGTTCCCGAACAAGGAGTCGTTGCTGGTCGCGGTGGCCACCCGCCTCTACAAGGACGGGATGAACCAGATGGAGCAGGCCATCGTCGGGCTGACCCCGCCGGAGGCGATCGCCGAGGCATTCGCCGTCGGGGCGCAGCTGATCCTCAAGGACCCGCTGATGCACCGGCTCGTCGTCGACGACCTCGAGATGAAGGGCATCACCTCGTCGTCGGTGACCTCGATGTTCATCGACGCCGTCACCGCCCGCACCGTGCGGGCGCTGCGCGGAGTCGGTGCCGTCCGACCCGACCCCGACCTCACCGACGCCGTCGAGATCATCGTCCGCCTGGTCATCTCGCAACTCGAGGTCCCCGGGTCGGAGGAGAAGCAGGAACCCGACTACGTCCGCGCCTTCGCGGCCAAACATCTGTCCCCCATGGTGTGGTGACACGCCCCGCGCACACCTCACCGCTCGAAAGAACAACCAGGAGTACCCCATGAGCCCGAAGACCGGCATCCTGTCGCGCGTGCGCGGCAGGCGTGCGACCGCCCAGCGCCCCGACGTGCGGGGACTGACCATCGCCATCACGGGCGCCGCCCGCGGCATCGGCCTCGAGACCGCCAAGACCCTGCGCGACGCCGGCGCGACCGTCGTCATCGGCGACATCGACGACGAGGCGGTCGGCAAGGCAGCCGCCGACCTCGGCCACGAGGGCTTCGTCCTCGACGTGACCGACCCCGACTCGTTCGAGAACTTCCTCGACGAGGTCGAGAAGGTCGCCGGACCGATCGACGTCCTCATCAACAACGCCGGCATCATGCCGACCGGGCCGCTGCTGAACTACGACCTCAACGTCATCAAGCGGAACTTCGACATCGACCTGCTGGGCGTCGTCATCGGCACCCAGTGCGCGGCGAAGCGGATGATCGCCCGCGGTGGCGGTCAGGTCATCAACATCGGCTCGGTGGCCGGACGTCTCCCGGTGCCGGGTCTGACGATCTACAACGGAGCGAAGGCCGGCGTCATCACCTTCTCCGAGGCGGCCGACGTCGAGCTGGCGCCGCAGGGTGTCCGCGTGAAGACGGTCAACCCGACCTTCACGCGCACCGCGCTGATCTCGGGGATCGCGACGAACAAGTTCGTGCAGACCGTCGGGCCCGAGGACGTGGCCCGCGAGGTGCACAACAGCATCCTCGGCTCGACGACGCACATCACCGTGCCGCGGTCGATGGCGTGGGTGCACGCGAACCCGATCATGGCCCCTGGCCTGAAGCGGTCGCTGGGGCGTCTCACGGGGATGAACAGCATGTTCCTCAGCTACGACGACGCCGAGCGCGCCGAGTACCTCAAGCGGGTGAACTGCACACCGGTCGCCAAGTAGCGCCGACCCGCACACACGACGAGACCCCGCCGGCCGATGCCGACGGGGTCTCGTCGTGTCAGGGTCGCGCGCTCACCACTCGTCGAGGCGGGTGTAGCCGTCCTGGATGGCGCGGGCGAACAGGTTCGCCTTCGAGCGGGCGGGTCGGCCGACCGCGGTGTACTTCGCCCGGATCCGGGTCAGGTGCGTGTTGACCGTGGAGGCGGTGATGTAGAGGGCCGCGGCGGCCTCGGCCTTGGACTCGGCGGCGAGCCACGCGAGCAGGACCTCGACCTCACGACGGGACAGCGACGGACGCTCGACGGCGGGGGGCGCCGGCGGGGCGGGCGGCGCCGGGACGACCCGGAGCGCCGACGGTCGACGCGTCGGGTGGGTGTGCGCGGGGGCGGCCGACGACAGTCGGACGTAGGGCGAGACAACCGGCATATGGGGGGCCACGGACATGGGTACGATTTCCTCCGGTCGGGGGACCTGTGCGTGCCTGCTCGCGAGCTGAACAGGCGTGCGATGTAAGAACTATCTCCGGCGGGGCGCGCGTGCTCCAGCGGTGGCGGCCCGTACGGCCAGGTCCGTACGGAGGTCCGTACGTCGTACAACCGGAGGACGGGCGAAAGCCCAGGTGGAGGGGTTGTCGTGCGGCCGGAGACAGTCGAGACGCGTGAGGAGTTCGCGCGCGCCCTGACCGAGCAGAAATCGATGGCGGGGCTCACGATCCGTGAGATCGCGGGCAGATCCAACGCCAGCGCGGCGACGGTCGGCGGGTGGTTCTCCGGGCAACACGCGCCCCAGTCACAGATGGAGGACGCGCTGCGTCGCGTGCTCGAGGCGATCGGCGTCGAGACGCGCGAGCACGACGAGTGGCTCGAGGCGGCCGCCCGCGCACGCCGCCAGGCGCCGCGCAACGGTGCCCTCGCGACGTCCCCGTACCGCGGGTTCACGCCGTTCGAGGTCGACGACCACGCGGTGTTCTTCGGCCGTGCCGACGTCACCGACCTCGTGATCGAGACCGTCCTCGAACAGGCGGAGCGGCCCACCGCGATCGTCACCGGGATCGACCGGCTGCCCGTCGTCACCCTCGTCGGGCCCTCGGGGGCCGGCAAGTCGTCGGTGCTGCGGGCGGGACTGCTCGCCCAGATCGGCCGCGAGGGCCCGTTCGAGGAGTGGCGATACATCCTCTTCACGCCGGGCGTCGATCCCGTCGAGTCCTTCCGGTCGGCCGTGGCGTCGTTGCCCGAGGGTGACGGACCCGTGCTCATCGCCGTCGACCAGTTCGAGGAGATGTACACGGTCAACGACACCGAGAGGCGACGGGACCTGATCGTCGCGCTGGCGGAGTTCACCGCGTCGCGCCGGGAGCTGACGTTCGGGGTCATCACCATCCGCGCCGACTACTACGGCGTCCTCGCCGAGAACCCGCGCGCCGCCCGCGCCCTGCAGAACGCGACGGTGCTGGTCCCGGCCCTCGATCACGGGCAGCTCCACGACGTGATCGTCGGGCCCGCGGCGGTCAAGGGGCTCACCGTCTCCGACGACCTCGTCGACCTGCTCATCGCCGACCTCCGTCCGGGGCTCACCGCAGCCGGTCTGGGCAGTGCCCTGCCGCTGCTGTCACACGCACTGCTGTCGACGTGGACGCGCTCGAACAAGCGGACGCTCACCGTCGCCGACTACGTCGCGACCGGCCGGATCCGCGGCGCCGTCGAGCAGACCGCCGAACGCGTCTACGGCGAGCTCGACTACGCCGAGAAGATGGTGGCCCGTCGCCAGCTCCTGGCGATGACCATGGTCGACGACGACAGCACCTCTCGCCGCCGGGCGCCCCTGGGCGAGCTGGGGGTCCCGCCGCCGGACAAGCCGGACGCCAAGCGTGACGTCCGTGAGCGCCGTGCGGCCGGGGTGCTGGACCGGTTCGCCGCCGCGCGCCTGGTGTCGGTGTCGGAGACGCACGCCGAGATCGCGCACGAGGCGTTGCTGTCGGCATGGCCGCGACTGATGCGCTGGATCGACGAGGACCGCGACCAACTCCTCATCGCCCGTCGCCTGCAGGCGGCGGTCGAGCTCTGGGTCGACGGCGACGAGGCACCCGAACTGCTGCCCCTCGGCGGCCGCCTCGACCTCTTCACCGAGTTCGCCGACTCCCCGGAGAACGCGACACGCATCACCGCCGAGCAGCGGAGATACCTCGACCGCGCCGTGGCACGGCGCGACCACATCGCCGACCGCGGGAAGCGCCAGGCCCGCAGGATGCGACTGATCACCGTCGCGGCATGCCTCTTCGCCGTCGTCGCGCTGGTCGCGGCGGTGCTCGCCGTGATCGCGCGGTCGGATGCCGTCTCCCAACGCAACGCCGCGGAGCGCAGTCGACTCGACGCGACGTCGGCGCGTCTGGCGAACGTCGCCGACGAGCAGCGGACGCGCAACCCGGCGCTGGCGTTGCAGCTGGCGCTGGTCGCCTACAAGCTCTCGCCGACCATCGAGGCGCGCTCGGCCCTGCTCGACCTGACGTCCGGCCCCATCCCGGCCCGTCGCGCCACCGCCGGAGGCGGCGTCGGACTGGCGGTGTCGCCCGACGGGACGTTCGTCGCAGCCGCCTCGTCGGACCACCGCGTGCGACTGTTCCGACTCACCCCGACGGGCCTCTCCCCGTCCGTCGCCACGGTCGGCACGGCCAGCGACGACCAACGGCTGGTCGGCGTGAAGTTCTCCCCGGACGGGTCGACGCTGTGGGCGGTGGGCACCGATGGCCTCGCGGCCTGGGACGTGCGCGACCCGACGACGCCCCGTGCGCTCTCGGACGTACCGCGCGTGACGACGTCGGTCACCGACGTCGCCGTCGATCCCACCGGTCGGCTGATCGCTCTCGCCCAGGACGGGCCCGGCGTCGTGGTCTTCCGTCGTGACGGACAGGACCGCTGGGTGCCGCTCGCCGTCCCGCCCTCCTTCGTCGGATCGGCCACCATGGTCGCCTTCAGTCGGGACGGGCGGATCCTCGCGAGCGCCAGCGCGCTCCAGCGTGTCGACATCAGCGCCGTCGAGCCAGATCGCATCCGGCCCCTGTCGACGATCCCGCTGCCGGGCTCGGCGAACGTCAGCGCCGACGACGGCGACTTCTCTCCGCGGACCGGCGAGCTCGCCCTGGCGCTGAAGAGTCGCGACATCAAGACCTACTCGATGGCCGACCCGACGCGGCCGACACTCACCGCGGACTACACCGACTTCGGGAGCTATGTGAACGGCGTCGCCTACAGCGACGACGGCACCCATCTGGTCGGATCGAGCAGCGACGACACCGCCCGGGTCTACGACCTCGTGAACGGGACCCCGCCGCAGGCGCTCCGCGTCGGGAACACGGTGTCGCAGGCCGACTTCGCGGGGAACAATGTCGTCACCTCGGGCGGCGACGGGTCGGTCGCGGTGTGGCCGCCGCGTCAGTACTCCGTACGGGCCGGGCCGAAGAACACTTTCCAGTTCGCGTTCCAGGCCGACGGCCCCCGGTTCACGGTCAGCAACTCCGACGCGAACGGTGGGTTCTCGCAGTGGCGGATCGACCCGACCGCCGGGCTGCAACGTGCGGGTCCGAACGTGTCCCCACCGCCCGGTGAGGCCTTCACCTCACTGGACATGACGCGGGACGCCCGTCTGGTCGCCGCGGGCACGGTCGACGGGCGCATGTATCTCGCCGACGTCTCCGATCCCACGCGGGCCGCCGTCATCTCCCCGCCCATCGACGTCACACCGGGCCGGCTCATCGAGACCGTCGCCGTCAGCGACCGCACGAAGGTGGCGGTCGCGGGGTCGACGTTGTCGTCGCAGCTCCCGGTGATCGACGTGTCGGACCCGCGCGCACCGCGCCGCACGGGTGCGGTCGACGTCGGCGACGGGATCGCGTGGACGTCGATGTCGCCCGACGACCGGACGGCGGTCGTCTCGACCGTCAACGGTTTCATCGATCTCGTCGACGTCTCCGACCCGACCGACGTCCGGGTGCTGTCGAAGACGAAGGTCTTCGAGTCGGGGGCGCTGGCGTCCCGGTTCTCGCCCGACGGCCGGCACATCGTCGCCAGTTCGGCGATCAACCAGGTGAAGCTGCTGGACATCTCGAACCGGTCCTCACCGCGCGTCGTCGCCGACCTCGTGGGCCCGACGGGCTCGGTCTACGGCGCCACGTTCTCCCGCGACGGCACGCGCGTCGCGGCGGGCGGGGCCGACGGACGTGTCTGGCTGTGGGATGTCCGCGACCCCCGCCGCCCGATCGCCTCGGAGCGTCTGCAGGCGTTCCCCGGCCGCATCTACGACGTCCAATTCGGGCCGGGCGACGACCAGGTGTTGGCCACCGGCGCGGCGGGTGTCGTCGGGTCCTGGGACACGGACGTGTCCCGGGTCGTGAACGCCGCGTGCCGCATCGACACCGACCCGATCTCCCGCGACGAGTGGAGTCTCTACGTCCCGGGCATGCCCTACCAGCCGCCGTGTGCCTGAGGCCGTCCCGATCGGTGTGACACCTACGATGTGCGGGACCGCGCGAGGGTGACGTCGACGCGGTCGACGGAGGTGAGGCGTGGGATCGGACAGGCGGCAGGCCCGTCGCGCCCTGCGCGCGGCGCAGGCGGAACTGCGGTCGGCTCGGACCGACCTCGCCCGACTCGAGGGCACCCGGACGACATCGCCTCCGCACCGGTGGTCGGTCGCCGCGCTCGTCGTGGTGCTGGCTCTGGCCGTGGCCGCCGGTGCGGTGGTCGGGCGGCGGATGACGACCACCGTCACCGGTGACGCCGAGATCCTCGCCGCGGCGCGGTCACTGGTGGTCCCGCTGCTGACCCCGGACGCGCGTGACCCTGATCGGGCTGGTCGGATCCTCGACGACGCGACAGGGGAGTTCCGCGACGAGTTCGCGCAGTCGAGTGGCTCGTGGAGTGCTGTCGTGGCCCGGCTCGGGACCCAGACCGTCGGCGCCGTCGACGGCGTCGCACTGGCCGACCGGCGCGGGAGTGACGCATCGGTTCTCGTCACCGCGGTGCTCACCACCCGCCGCACCGGAGCGGCGGCGGGGGACTCGGACCCCCGGCGGCTGCGGCTCGTCGTCGACGTCGCTCCCGACGACGGTCGCCTGAAGCTCGCCGCCGTGGGACTCCTCCCGTGACCGTGGTCCGGCGGATCGCCACCGTCTGGTCCGGCGGCGTCGGCATCCTGGTGGCGGTCGCGCTCGTCGCCCTGCTCGCGGTGGTGGTCGGTACGCCTGCGTGGTGGGTGTCGCTGCTGGTGACGTCGACCGTGGCTGCGGCCGTGGCCATCTGGGTGATCCGGGTGGTGCGGCCATCGGACGGTGTCGTCGCCGCGGCGGTGTGCCTCGTCGTGGTCGCGGCGGCCGGAGGACTGCTCGGGGCCGCGATCCACGCACGGTCAGACGCGCGGTCGGTGGCCGCCGCCCAGAGCGATGTCGGCAGGGTCGGTGGCCCGACCATCTGTCGGGTGATCGACCGCGGCACACCCGCGCGCGCGGCAGCCGCGGCGGCGGCTGCGACCGGTGACCTCGCCGACCGGTTGCGGTCGGGGACGACGGTTCTCGGGGCGGTCGGCGGAGACGCCGTGTGCCGCCCGATCCAGACCGCTGTCGCGGACGCGACCGCGGACTCCGTCGGCGTGGTCGCCCTGATCGAGGTCACCGTCGACGGTGCGACGTCCACGCGCGCCGTGACGGCGGACCTGCGCCGCGTCGCGGGACGCTGGGCGGTCGCGACGCTGCAGGTGGTTCGGTGAGCGACGACGCGGCCACGGATCCGGGTGCCCGTGCCGACGGCGGGGAGGACAAGGAATCGCACCGGCTCGCAACGGCACGTGCCCGGGTGACAGCCGCAGAGGCTGCGGTGGACGCGGCGCGGGAACGACTGGCCAGCAACCGATCCCGTCCGAGGGGTGCCGGGCGGGTCGTCGTGGGCTCAGCGGCGCTCGGCGTGATCGGTGCGATCGGTGCCGCGGTGGCGGCTGTGGTCCTGCACGGGCAGAGCGGTGCCGGACCGGCGGACGAGGTGGTGCGGTCGGCATCGAACGCCGTCGCCACCATCCTCACCGCCGACCCCGCCCGCCCTCAGGCGTACCTCGATGCGGCGCGCGCGGTCAGCGGCGGCGACTACCGCCGGCGCATCGATGCCGCCGGTCCCGCGATCGAATCGGCGGTGGCGTCGCTCGGTGGAACGGGGACCGGTCAGGTCGCGGCGGCCGGTGTCGTCGGGGGTTCGGTGCCGACAGGCGGGCCGGTCGACGTGCTCGTCGTCGCGGAGACGACGGCGCCGCAGCTGGTCGGTGGAAGCGTGGGGGATCGACGGATCGTGCTGAGCGTGACCATGATCCGCGAGGGCGACGTCTGGGTCGTCGGACAGGTGGCCCTGCGATGACGGCGATCCGGTCGGTCGTCGCGGTCGCGGCGCTCGCGGGCCTGGCCGCGGTGGTCTGGGTCCTCGGAGCACCGGGATGGATCATCCCCCCGGCCGTCGCGCTCGTCGGCCTGGTGGTCGGGCTCGGTCTCGTCGCGACGCGATCGTCGGGTCCGGCTCGTCGGGTGGACGCCGCGCTGACCGGTGTGGCGGTGGTGGCGCTGGCCGGCGCGATCGCCGTCGCGGTGCTCGTTCCGCGTCCAGTCGGCAGGGACGACGACGGCGCACTGCGCGAGCGGACGGCCGCGGTGGTCACCGACTACCTGACCGTCGCCCCCGGCGCCGGCGCTGCGGAAGCGGTGGCGGCACGGCTGCGTGCGCTGACCCCCATGCTCACCGACACCGCACTGGCCGACCTCCGCAGTCAGGGCCCGGACGCGGCTCTGCCCGGTGCGGTGGCGACCTCCGCGACGCAGCAGGCCGCGGTCCAGGCGGTCGGTGTCGCCGCCGTGGACGGCGACACCGCGCGGGTGCTCGTCTACGGCGCACTGCGGGTGTCGATCCCGGGTGTGGCCCCGGACGGCTCCGTGGCCTCGATCGCCCGGTGGGCGGTCATGCGTAGAGTCGACGGCACGTGGCGACTCGCCGATCTCCACCCCGTGGGTGCGGGCGGATGACGCGGTCAGCGCCTCGACGAAGCGGTTGTGCCGAGACGAGAAGGAACGTGGGCCGATGGGCGCTGGTGTGGTGATCGTGGGTGCAGGTCTCGGCGGTGTGCGACTCGCCGAGAACCTGCGGCAGGCCGGGTACTCCGACCCCGTCACGCTCGTGGGGAAGGAACCCCATCTGCCCTACGATCGCCCGCCACTGTCGAAGGCGGTGCTGCGCGGCGAGCGCGGGCCGGTGGAGCTGAAGCCGCGGGAGTGGTACGACGACAACCACATCGCACTCCTCCTCGACACCGAGGTGACCGCCGTCGACCTCGACGGCCACACCGCCTCCGTCGGGTCGGGTGAGACGCTCGCGTTCGAGTCACTCGTCCTGGCCACCGGCCTCGACCCCCGTTTCCTCCCCGACGACGTCCTGGACGGCCAGGACGCCGACTCCGTCGCGGAGCTCTCCGGGGTCCACGTCGTCCGTACCGCCGACGACGTGTCGGCGTTGCGGGAGGAGCTCCGCGACGGTGTCCGGATCGTCGTGGTCGGTGCCGGGTTCATCGGGTGTGAGACGGCGGCGAGCCTGTCGTCCGTCGGTGCCCAGGTGACGATCGTGGAGCCGGCCCCGTCGGTGCTGCACGCTGCGCTCGGCCCGGAGATCGGTGCCCGCGTGGAGAAGATGCACACCGACCGCGGCGTCACGGTGCGGACCGGTGTCGGGGTCAGCGGCCTGACCGTCGACGACGGCGCGGTCCGCGGTGTCGTCCTCGACGACGACTCGACCCTCGACGCCGACCTCGTCGTACTCGGTATCGGGTCCATCCCGATCACGGGGCTCGCGGAGTCGGTGGGACTCACGCTGGCGGACCGGTCGGTCGGCGGCGGGATCTCCTGCGACAGCTCCGGTCGCACCTCCGCGGCGGACGTCTTCGCGCTGGGCGACGTGGCCAACTGGGCAGACGAGTCGGGTGAGTTCGGGCGTCGCGTGGAGCACTGGAACCACACCGTCGAGCAGGCGAAGATCCTCGCCGACGTCATCGTCGGCACCGACAAGGCGGCGAGTGCTCCCGCGGTGCACTACTTCTGGACCGACCAGTTCGACGTGAAGATCCAGTGCCTGGGCACGCCGACCGCCGACGACGACATCCACGTCGTCGACGAGGACGGCGAGAAGTTCCTCGCCTACTTCAGCCGCGACGGGAAGCTGACCGGCGTCGTCGGCGCCGGGCGGGCCGGCGCGGTGATGAAGATGCGCAAGACCGTTGCCGACGCCCCGCCGATCTCAGAACTCCTGCAACAGAGCTGATCGGGTCCCCTCACGCCGCGGTATTCCGTGGCGCGGGTGCGCGGGAGCGGTGTTCGTGTCCGGTGGGTGTTCGGATGAGGGCTTCGTGGGTGCCGTCGTGGTCGAGCGCGGTCGTGAACTGCCAGCCGGGGCTCTCTTTCTGCCGGTTGTGGGTGCGGCATTCGCCGAGCCCGTTGAGGGCGTCGGTGGGACCGCCGTCGTGGTGGGGGTGGGCGTGGTCGATCTCGGCGATCGGGGTGTCGCAGTAGGGGAAGCGACACGAGATGTCGCGGCGGGTGATGAAGCGACGCAGGCCGGACGGGAAGATCCTGGCCTTCGACTCCATCGCGACGAGCGCACCGGAGTCGGGTGCCGCGAACAGACGCCGTAGCGTGACCAGTGCGTCGGCGTCGAGGGCATTGGCGATCAGGTCCCGTGCCGTGTCGGCCGGGATCAGCCCGTAGCCCGGGACCTCCGCCGCGGCACTGGCATCTCCGACGAGAACATCGGCAGATACGACCACATCCACCGCGACCGGAAGGTCCTCGGCACGGGCCTTGCCCGTGAGTCGCTCGACGACGGTGTCGGCCATGATCTGGGCGTGGGTACGGTCACCGTCCCCGACGAGCCCGTCCGCGTGCTGCTTGATCGCGGCGAAGGCGGCGATGCCGGCTTTCATGGGCAGCAGCGCGGAGAGTTGCACCATGGCATCGGGTTTCGGCCGCATCGACACCCGACGATCCCTCGGCGCCGCGGCATTGCGATCCACCACCGCCTGCGGGTCACGCTGGTAGGCGATCTGCTTCGCCAGCGCCTCCAGCGCCCGGTCACCGACCCCGTCGAGCGTCGCGGCATCGGCACAGAGCGCGTGGTCGATGATCCGACGGTCCTCGACCTGCAGATAGCCGGTTTCCCGGACCAGGATCGTCGCCCGCCACTCCGACAACGAGCCGTCGCGGAGGCGGGCGAACGTGTTCGGCATCTCGCCCATCGCGCGGGCGAACCCGAGATACCGACCGCCGGCATTGCCTGACACCCGCCGCGCCAACGCGACCTCCGCCGACAAGCCTCGGCACCGTCGCTCGATCGGGATGCCCCGCTCGGCCTCCGCCGCCGACCGTAGCTGCAGCAGCCGCAAGGTCTGCTCGGCCTGAACAGCGGCACATGAAGACTTCACCGACTCCGCGAGCGAGATCAGGTCGATCGCCTCGGTCTCATCACCGGCAGCGGGAAGATCAGCGAGCACGGCCATCACGTCGCGGAGCGCGTCTCGCGCGTCGGTGATGCCCGTGCCCGTCATGCGTACATGTGTACACGAGGGGTCCGACAGAACGGGAGGCGGCAAAACGACCTGTGCACAACGTGTTTCGCCGTTGGTCCCAACCGCCCAACAGACGGTCCCGACCGCCCAACAGACGGGGGTCGGGTCGGTCTAGAACTCGATGGTCAGCTCGTCCGAGGTGGGGCGGGCCTGACAGCCGAGGATGTAGCCGTCGTCGATGTCCTCCTGGTCGAGGGCGCCGACGTTGTCCATCTGAACGGTGCCGTCGACGACGGTGCATGCGCAGGAGCCGCATTCGCCCTCGCGGCACGAGTAGGGCACGTCCAGTCCTGCGGCGAGCATGATGTCGACGAGGGTCTTCGAGCGTGGCCAGGTGAGTTCGTGGACGGTGCCGTCGAGTTCGACGGAGACGGTCGCCGCGTCGGCCGATTCCTCCTCCGAGGGGGCTTCGAGGTCGGGGTCGTCGAACGGGTCACCCGACAGGGACGTGAACACCTCGGCGTGGACGTGATCGTGGGGGAATCCGGCGTCGGCCAGCGCAGTGTGGACGGCGTCCATGAACGGCGCGGGGCCACACATGAACGCGCTGTGGGCGGAGAACGGCGCGACCAGGGCGCGCAACGCCGACGCCGTCGGCAGCCCCTGCACGCTCTCGAGCCAGTGGACGACGGTGAGCCGGTCGGGGTTCTCTGCGGCGAGCACCCGCAGTTCGTCGCGGAAGATGACGTCGTTCTCGGACCGGTTCGCGTACAGCAGGACGATCGGTGCGGTGCCCTTCTCCAGTGCAGCCTTGAGGATCGACATGACCGGCGTGATGCCGCTCCCGGCCGCGAGGAGCAGCAGCGGGGAGTCGAGGTCGTGGGGTGTGAACACGCCGGACGGGGGCAGCACCTCGATCTCGGTGCCGGCGGACACGTTGTCGCAGAGCCAGTTCGAGCCGTAGCCCGCCGCGGTGCGCTTGACCGTGACCTTGGGTCGCGAGTCGGTGAACGGTGAGGACGACAGCGAGTAGCAGCGCGCGACCGAGCCGGTCCGGTCGCTGGGGATCCGAACCGTCAGGAACTGTCCCGGCCGGTAGGCGGTGAACTTCTCGGAGCTCTCGCCGGGGACGTCGAAGACGATCGACCGGGCGTCGGCGGTCTCCTCGATCACCTCGGCGACGGTGAGCACAGCACTGCGCACGCTGTGCGGCGTCAGGGACGTCATGGATCATCCTCCGAAAACGAGAACACGTTCTAGTTCTGCACCACGCTACCGCGCGGTGGCCGGGCACCGCCAGATCGGCCCGGCGGGGGCTCTACAGGCCCCGATCGAGGATACGGCTGCCCGCGGTGAGGAGGGCTTCGAGGTCGGCGTCCTCGTCGTCCAACCACTGGCCGTACGCGGCAAGCGCCACGCCGAGCAGCAGCCAGGCGACCGTCTGAGGGTGGTGGTCCCCGGGTCGCTCGCCGGTCATGGTCGCGACGTGATCGGCCACCACCTCGCGCCAGCCGGCATACATGAGCATCGAGTGCGCCTGCAGGGCGGGCACGGTCAGCAGCAACGTCATCCGCCGCCGGTGCGCGACGATCTCCGAGGGGTCCAGGCGGTTGAACGCGACGAGCGACGACCGAAGCGCCTCGGCCAGCCCCATGCTCGGCGGGAGTCCGGCGAGATGCGCCCGCATACCGGCGAGGTGGGTGTCGAAATCACCCCACGCGATCGCGTTCTTCGAGGGGTAGTAGCGGAACAGCGTGCGGCGCGCGATGCCGGCGGCCGCGGCGACATCGTCGACGCTGGTCTCCTCGAACCCCCGCTCGGTGAACAGATCGATCGCGATGGTGCTGATCTGCGCCCGCGTGGTGGTCGGGCGTCGGCCGAGGGTGGACATCGGTCCTGGTCACCGCCTCTCTCCGACACACAGATGGAACAGGTTCTCGGTGACCCTGGATTTCTGACACCGAGTGCCACTATAGTCCGCTGTGACCCAGTTCACGTCGTCTCACGGAGGTTCCCATGTCCGACGCTCACAGCACTGCCGGCACCGATGTCACCGAGACCGAGCTCGTTGCGGAGAGTCTCGTCGAGGAGGTCTCGATCGACGGCATGTGCGGCGTGTACTGATCGTGTTCGACGCGAGCGGTGCGTGGGAGCTCGACCCGCGGGTTGCGGTGCGGCCGGAGCCGTTCGGGGCGTTGCTGTACCACTTCGGCACCCGCAAGCTCTCGTTCCTGAAGAACACGACGGTGGTCGAGGTGGTGCGGTCGCTGGCCGATCACCCGTCCGCCGACGCCGCGATCGCCGCGGTCGTGGCTGACCCCGCGGCGCGCGCGCCCTATGTGCAGGCCCTGTCGACCCTGGCGGGCTCGGCGATGATCCGACCCGCCGCCCACGATCTCCCGGAGACAGCATGACGAGCACCCTCGACCGGCCGGCGGCATCACCCGTCCCTCGCCTGGTGGACCAGTTCGAGCGCGGCCTGGACGCACCGATCTGCCTGACGTGGGAACTGACCTACGCCTGCAACCTGGCGTGTGTGCACTGCCTGTCGTCCTCAGGCAAGCGCGACCCGCGCGAACTGAGCACCGAGCAGTGCAAGGCGATCATCGACGAGCTGCAACGGATGCAGGTGTTCTACGTGAACATCGGCGGCGGGGAGCCGACGGTGCGGTCGGATTTCTGGGAGCTCGTCGACTACGCGACGGCCCACCAGGTGGGGGTCAAGTTCTCCACCAACGGGTTACGCATCACCCCGGAGATCGCGGCGCGGTTGGCGGCGTCGGATTACGTCGACGTCCAGATCTCGCTGGACGGCGCGACTGCGGAGGTCAACGACGCGGTGCGCGGTGCGGGATCGTTCGACATGGCGGTGCGTGCTCTGCAGAACCTGTCCGATGCCGGCTTCCGTGACGCGAAGATCAGCGTGGTGGTGACCCGCCACAACGTCGGACAACTCGACGCGTTCAAGGATCTCGCCGATCGGTTCGGCGCGACCCTGCGCATCACCCGGTTGCGCCCGTCGGGCCGGGGGGCGGACGTGTGGGACGACCTGCACCCGCTGCCCGAACAGCAACGCGCGCTGTACGACTGGCTCGTCGCCCGTGGCGACGGTGTGCTGACCGGGGATTCGTTCTTCCATCTGTCGGCGTTCGGCGACGGCTCGTCGGGATCGGCGTTGCCGGGTCTGAACCTGTGCGGTGCCGGGCGTGTGGTGTGTCTGATCGACCCGGTGGGTGACGTGTACGCGTGCCCGTTCGCGATCCACGAGAACTTCCTCGCCGGCAACGTCACCGATCCCGGTGGTTTCCGGGAGGTCTGGCAGCACTCGGAGCTGTTCACCGAGTTGCGGGAGCCGCAGAGCGCGGGGGCGTGCACCTCCTGCAACCACTACGACTCCTGCCGCGGTGGGTGCATGGCGGCGAAGTTCTTCACCGGACTGCCCCTGGACGGGCCCGACCCCGAATGCGTTCAGGGTTACGGCGAGTCGCTGCTCGCAGGCGAGCGCACGACCCCGTCGGCGAACAAGGACCATTCCCGGGGTGTGCCCTTGCAGCTCATGACCCGACCCCCGTCGCGCGACTGCGACGAGAACCCACTCGCGGGCTTCGCACCCGCCTGATCCCTCTCTTCACGAAAGTAGTTGTGCGTCATGGTCAACCCCTGGTTCGAAACCGTCCTCGAGGCGCAGCGGCGTGCGCAGAAGCGTCTGCCGAAGTCGGTGTACTCCGCGCTGGTCGCCGGCAGTGAGAAGGGGATCACCCTGCACGACAACGTGGAGGCGTTCGCCGAGATCGGTTTCGCCCCCCATGTCGTCGGCGCACACGCCGACCGGGAGCTGTCGACGACGATCATGGGCCAGGAGATCGCGCTGCCCGTGATCATCTCCCCGACCGGCGTGCAGGCGGTCGACAAGGACGGCGAGGTCGCCGTCGCCCGGGCGTCCGCGGCGCGGGGAACGGCCATGGGCCTGTCCAGCTTCGCCTCCAAACCGGTCGAGGACGTCGCGGCGGAGAACCCGAAGACCTTCTTCCAGATCTACTGGCTGAACTCGCGGGAGGAGATCCTGCGGCGCGCGGAACGGGCCCGGGCCGCCGGCGCCAAGGGTCTGATCGTCACCACCGACTGGTCGTTCTCGATGGGACGCGACTGGGGGAGCCCCGCGATCCCCGAGAAGGTCGACGTGAAGGCGCTGCTGAAACTGGCCCCCGAGATCGCGATGCGCCCCCGCTACGCGTGGTCGTGGTTCAACAAGGGCAAGCCGATCGTCCCGGACCTGACCGCCCCCAATCTCGCCGACCCCGGCCAGATCGCACCGACGTTCTTCGGTGCCTACGGGCAGTGGATGGCCACCGCCCCGCCGAGCTGGGAAGACCTGCAGTGGCTGCGGGAGCAGTGGGACGGGCCGTTCATGGTCAAGGGCATCACCCGCCTCGACGACGCCAAACGCGCCCGTGACATCGGCGCCTCGGCGTTGTCGGTGTCCAACCACGGCGGCAACAACCTCGACGGCACACCGGCCACCATCCGCATGCTCGGCCCCATCGCCGACGCCGTCGGCAGCGACATGCAGGTCCTCCTCGACGGTGGTGTCCGCCGCGGCAGCGACGTCGTCAAGGCCCTGGCCCTCGGTGCGGACGCGGTGATGATCGGTCGCGCCTACCTGTGGGGCCTCGCGGCCAACGGCCAGGCCGGCGTCGAGAACGTCCTCGACATCCTGCGCAGCGGCATCGACTCCGCCCTGATGGGACTGGGCCGCAAGAGCATCCACGAGCTCACCCGGGACGACCTCATCATCCCCGACGGCTTCGAGAAGCGGTTCGGCGAGACCACCGACGAGGAGAGCTGAGCGGCGTGCCGGGACGATTCGACGGCGCCGTCGTCTACATCACGGGCATCGCCCGCGGGCAGGGGCGCAACCACGCCCTGCGATTCGCGCAGGAGGGCGCTGCGGTCATCGGCATGGACATCGCCGGACCGATCGCCGACCACACCACCTACCCCGCGGCCACCCCCGAGGACCTCGCCGAGACCATCCGACTCGTGGAGGAGGCCGGCGGCCAGATCCTCGCGCGACAGGGCGACACCCGCGACCTCGCGTTCCAGGAGCAGCTCGTCGCCGACGGCGTGGAACGTTTCGGCCGGCTCGACCACGTGATCGCCAACGCCGGCGTGCTCACCTGGGGTCGCATCTGGGAACTCACCCCCGAACAGTTCGACGACATCATGGCCGTGAACGTGCGCGGCACCTGGAACACGTTGCGCGTCAGCATCCCGGTGATGATCTCCCAGGGGATCCGCGGCAGCATCACCGTCGTCAGCTCCAGCGCCGGGCTCAAGGCGATGCCGTTCCAGGCGTCGTACTCCGCGTCGAAGTTCGCCATCCGGGGGATGGCGCAGTCGGCGGCGAAAGAGCTGGGGGAGCAGGGCATCCGCGTGAACACCATCCACCCCTACGCGGTGAACACGCCGATGGCGTTCGAGGACACGAAGGCGTCCGAGGTCTTCGCGATGGAGCGCTACATGCCCAACTTCGTGCCCATCCTGGACAAGCCGTTCTTCTCGACCTGCGACGAGGTCACCGACATGGTGATGTTCCTCTGCTCGGACTCGGCGAAGACCATCACCGCATCCGAGTTCTCGATGGACCAGGGGTCCGTGAAGGTCTGACCGGGACGGGCGTGCGCCGCGCCCGGACTCAGTCGGCCCAGACCTCGGATGCCGGTGTCGCCGTACGCACGGGACCCACGGGTGTCTCGGGGACGGACCGGGAGAACCGCGGTGCGACCGACGCCTGTGTGACGCCGTCGATGTCGGCGATCGTGGTGCGTGCGGCGAGGTGCGGATGCTGCGGCGCCTCGGTGAAGTCGAGCACCGGCGTGGTGCACGCGTCGGTCCCGTCGAAGACCGCAGCCCACTCGTCGCGCGTGCGTGTCGCGAACGTCTCGGTGAAACGGGCACGCAGCTCCGGCCAGCGGGCGATGTCGTTCTGCTCGGGCAGGTCCGCGTCGGTCAGCCCGAGCCCCTGGATCAGCTGGGCGTAGAACTGCGGCTCGATGGCCCCGACCGCCATGTAGCGGCCGTCCGAGGTCTCGTACACCTCGTAGTAGGGGGCGCCGGTGTCGAGCAGGTTGACGCCGCGGCGGTCCTGCCACAGCCCGGTGCCGCGGAACGCCCACATCATCTGGCCCAGGACGGAGGCGCCATCGACCATCGCCGCGTCGACGACCTGGCCCCGTCCGGAGATGCCGCGCTCGACCAACGCCGCGAGGACGCCGACGACGAGGAACATCGACCCGCCGCCGAAGTCGCCGACGAGGTTCAGCGGCGGGACGGGGCGTTCGTCGGCGCGGCCGATCGCGTGCAGCATGCCGGTGAGCGAGATGTAGTTGATGTCGTGTCCGGCGCGGTCGGCGAGTGGGCCGTCCTGACCCCATCCCGTCATCCGCCCGTAGACCAGTCGGGGATTGCGCTCGAGCAGTTCGTCCGGGCCGAAGCCGAGACGCTCCATGACGCCGGGACGGAACCCCTCCACGATGACGTCGGCGCGGTCGACGAGGCGCAGGATCTCGTCGCGGTCGGCGGACGACTTGAGGTCGGCCTCGACGACGGCGGACCGTCCGCGGAGCAGCTGGTCGGCGGGGCGGTCCGCGGCGGGGAGCGATCCTGCCCGCTGGACGCGGACGACGTCGGCGCCGAGATCGGCCAGCAGCATCGACGCGTGCGGGCCTGGGCCGATGCCCGCGAACTCGACCACACGGACGCCGCCCAGGGGGCCGGGGCGGGTCGTGGGGGTGTGTCCCGGGGTGTTCGGGGCGCTGCTCATGGGCCACCTCGTCGTCGAACGTTCGCCTACGGACCGAGCACTCGCTCGCCTGGTCGCACAGCATCGCACGTGCGTCACCGTGCCCCCACGGCAGGGTGGAGGCCGGTCCGCGACCCGCCCACCGGTCACCGTCGCGAAACGGTCAATCACGTTCGCGGATCGGGTGTTCAGAATCCGTCGCGGTGACTAGCATCATCAGGATGACCCGCCCCGGTGGGCTCGGTGGGAAGACCTGGCCCGAGCTGGACGATCGCCGGTGCACTGTCGTGGTTCCGCTCGGCGCCCTCGAGCAGCACGGGCCCCATCTCCCGCTGGACACCGACACCCGCATCGCGGAGACGGTCGCGGGGTGGGCGGTCGAGCGTCTCGTCGCCGACGGTCACGAGGCGATGACCGCGCCGTCGCTCGCATACGGAGCGAGTGGGGAGCACGAGGGGTTCCCGGGAACGGTGTCGATCGGCCACGACGCCCTTCGGCTCCTCCTCGTCGAGTTCGGTCGCAGCGTGTGCCGCTGGGCAGCGCGTCTGCTGATCGTCAACGCGCACGGCGGGAACGCCCACACCGTGGTCGACGCTGTCGCACTGTTGCGATCCGAGGGACGCGATGTCGCGTGGTGGGCGTGCACGACGCCCGGCGCCGACGCGCACGCGGGGCTGACGGAAACCTCTGTCCTCCTGGCGATCTCCCCCGGGATGGTGATGCGTGACAAGGTTGCCGTCGGCGCGACGGCGCCGATCGGCGACCTGATGGACAGTCTCCGGGCCGGAGGGGTGCGCGCAGTCAGCGCGAACGGTGTCCTCGGCGACCCCCGCCCCGCCGACGACGACCAGGGCCGACGCATCGTCGAGGACATGGTGGACCGGCTGGCCGCTGCCACCCGTCGCTGGCTGCCGGACGAGCGGGGCGGGCTCGCATGACGGACGAGGTCTCGACGACCGGCGGGTCGCTCGTGCACGAGCGACCACAGACGACCCGCCTCCCCGACGGTTTCCAGGTCCAGATCGACTCGCGCGTCACGGTGTCGGACGACGGGCGACACCTCGTCGGCGGATCACCGACCCGTCTGCTCTCGCTCGCGCCCCGTGCGGTGGCGATGATCGACTGCGACGGTCGCCTGGCGGTGTCGGACGAGTCGACGGCGACCGTCGCCCGCCGGCTCCTCGACGCAGGGATCGCGCACCCGCGCCCCATGTTCGGGCCCTCAGTCGACGACGTCACGATCGTGATCCCCGTGCGCGACAACCAGATCGGACTGGACCGCCTGCTCGGCGCGCTCGGCTCCGCGGAGGTGATCGTCGTCGACGACGGCTCGCAGGAGCCGGTGCGGGCACGCGGGGCCGAGATCGTGCGCCTTGACCAGAGCGTGGGCCCGGCGGCGGCGCGGAACGTCGGTGCGGCGCGGGCACAGACCGAGTTCGTGGCCTTCGTCGACTCGGATGTCGTTCCCGAGACATCCTGGGTCTTCACGCTTCTCGCGCACTTCTCCGATCCCACGGTGGCCATGGTCGCCCCCCGGGTCGTCGCCCTGTCGCAGGACGGCGGCGTGACCGCGCGGTACGAGGCACTCTGCTCGTCGCTCGACATGGGCCGTCGGGAGGGTCCGGTGGTTCCCGGCACACGTCTGTCCTACGTGCCGAGTGCTGCGATCATCATGCGGCGCAGTGCTTTCCCGGGTTTCGACGAGCGCATGCACGTCGCCGAGGACGTCGACCTGTGCTGGCGCCTGACCGCAGCCGGGTGGACCGTCCGCTACGACCCGATCGCCACGGTCGCCCATGACCACCGCACGGCGCTGCGCGCGTCCCTGGCGCGGCGACGGTTCTACGGCACCGGCGCGGCACCGCTCTCGCATCGACACCCGGGGCACGCCGCCCCCGTCGTCGTGACCGTTCCGACCGCGATCGCTGCGCTCGCCGCACTCACCCGCTCGCGCTGGGGTGCCGGCGTCGTCCTCGCGATGATCGCGGTCATCGCCGGGCGGCTGTACCGCCGTGTGGAGACGGTGCCCGACGCGGCATCGGTCGCGGCGCGTCTCACGGCGGAGGCCGTCGGGTTCGGGTTCCTCCAGATGGCGGCCGCGCTGTGCCGGCACTACTGGCCGGTGTCTCTCGTGCTCGCACTGCTGTCGGCGCGATTCCGCAGTGTGCTCATGGCCGTCGCGATCGTGGACGGGGTCGTCGAATGGGTTCGGGCGGAGATGCTCAACCCCGATCCGATCGAGCCCCTCGGCGTGACCCGCTTCCTGGTCCTGCGTCGCCTCGGCGACCTCGCCTACGGGGCGGGTGTGTGGCAGGGCGTGATGACCGCGAGGACCGCCACCGCCCTGCGACCCACGATCGTGCGGGCCGACGCGTCGCGGGCTCCCGCGACGGCGTCGGCCGCACACTGACGCCCCAGGTCGTGTCCGCCCGGCGGCGCGTCGTGGTGGTCGGAGCGGGCAGCGCGGGATGCGCCGCCGCACTGAGAATCAGCGATTCGGGTTGCGACGATGTGCTGGTGCTCGAAGCCGGCGGTCAGGCCCCGGCCGTGGACATCGGTGTGCTGCCACTCTCCGACCCGTCCCGGGTGCGGGTGCACCGGGACCGGGAGGGGACGGACCTGCCGCGGGGGCGGGGGACGGGTGGTTCGTCCGCCGTGAACGGCGGATACTTCCTGCGCGCCCACGCCGAGGATCTCGACGGATGGGACCAGTCCGTGTGGGCACCCGACGTGGTCGAGCGCGCGTACACCGCACTCGACGGTGGCGGGCCCGGCGGTGGGGCGATGTCTGTCCGGCGGGTCGGCGACGCCGAGATGCACCCCCGCGCGACGGCGTTCGAGCGGGCGATGCGGGGAGCCGGGCACCTCACGGTCGAGGGGGTCTGGCCGAGCCCCGGGATCGTCCGGGTCCGGATGAACGTCGTCGGGGGGAGACGACGTACCGCGGCCGACGGGCTCCTGGCGCAAGCGCTCTCGCGTCCACACGTCGACCTGAGGACCCGCAGTGTCGTCGACAGGATCGAGATCGACTCGGCGACAGTGCGATCGGTCGTCCTCGACGACGGCACGGTGCTCCCGGCGGATGTGGTGGTGCTGTGTGCCGGCACCATCGGCTCGGCCACGATCGCCGCCCGATCGGGTCTGTCGGCCACCATGCCACTCGCCGAGCACCGCGAACTGCTCGTGCGCAGCCGCACCGCGTCGACCGATCCCGGTCCGATCGGGCCGGTGCTGCAGACCGTCGTGCACACCCATGATGGTTTCGAGATCCGCTGCTACGCGCACGATTTCGCCGATCACGTCGCAGGCGTCCCCCGCAGCGGTCCGGCCGTCGGGGTCGCGGCGATGCGTGCTGTCGGGGCGGGCTCGATCGCCGTTCCCGAGGACCGGGGCCCCGACATCGACCTCGGACGACCCGACGCTCCCGCCCTCGCCCGGATGCGCGAGCTCGCCGACGAGGTGGCCGCGATGCTCGAGGGGCCCGAGTTCACCGGACTCGTCGCGCCGGGATCGACGACCGTGGACGAGACACTCGGCACCTCCCACCATGCCTGGGGCGCACTGCCGATGGGCGGCGCTGCGGACTGGGAAGGCCGGGTCCGCGACGTCGACGGGTTGTGGGTCGCCGACGCGGCTGCACTGCCCACGCCGCTGTCGAGTGGGCCGCACGCGACGGTGACGATGGCCGCGTCGGTGATCGGAGAGCGGATCGCCGCGTCGGGACTACTCTGACGCGCATGGCCTCACTGGACGATCCGACGATCCGCGCATTCCTCGCAGAGGGGACGAAGACCGGGCACCTCGGGTGGACGGCGTCCGACGGGCGTCCTGTGGCGGCACCCGTCTGGTTCGTCCTGGACGGCGACCGGATCGCGTTCAACACGGGTGCCGCGACGGCGAAAGGCCGTGCCATCGCCCGGGATCCGCGAGTGGTCATGACCATCGACCTCCCGGAACCGCCGTACGCGTTCGTTCAGGTCCAGGGGATCGCGCACATCGGCGACGACCTCGACGAGGTCCGCCGGATCGCGACCGAGACCGGTGGTCGGTACATGGGGGCCGATCGTGCCGAGGAGTTCGGCGCACGCAACGGCGTGCCCGGCGAGCTCGTCGTCTGGATCGAGCCGACGAAGGTCATCGCCTCACTCGATGCCACTGCCTGACGCCGTCACCGCAGCGGCGCGATGGGCGTCGATCGATGCGCGCAGCAGTGCCATGTAGCGGTTCATGTCGGGCAGCACGATGTCGTCGGCGGTGACGCAGATCCGAACGCGACCGAGGCCGACCACCGCACAATGCGCGAGAGCCGTCTCGTTTCCCAGTGGTGACACGGCGAAGCCGGACACCACCGGCACACCCGAGACGGTCGCCACGGGAGTGGTGTTGATGATGGTGGAGAGCACCGTGTTGACCGCGGTGGTGGAGCCCGCCCGATGCCCACGACGCCGCGCCGCGGCACCGGAGACCCGCAATGCCAACGCGGGCGCGAGTTTCACCGCATGCCAGAACCGACTGGCCGCGACCGCTCCACCGCGTTCCTTCTCCGATCGCGTACTCGATGCCGTCGCCTGCAGTCGCGTGGCGAGATCTGCGATGTCTGTGTGCAGCGAGACCGAGAGCGGCAGGAAGCGATTCGCGGTGTCCGGGTCCGACTCGTCCGACTCCCACCGCCGGGTGCTCATCGGCACGAGGCACACGAGAGATCGCTCGGGCGACTCGCCGTGGAAATCGAGGTACCCGTGGACCGCACCGGCGACCATCGAGAGCAGGACGTCGTTCTTGGTGGCGTCTGGTGCGAGTCGGGCGGCGTGGTCGAGGTCGGCCTCCTCGACCTCCACGAAGTCGGTCCAGCGGCGCCCGCGGAGACCCCGGTTGAACCGTGTGACCGGTGCGGCGTGACGGTCGTAGACCGCGCGCTCGGTCCGCGATCGACCGGCCTGCCGGCGGGTCTCCCAGAGGGCTCGCGTGAGGGCGACGACGAAGACCGCCCAACGGGCAGGAGCGCGCAGCACGTCGCGGGCGACGGTCAGCCACCATGGCCCCTCCAGGGCGCCGATCGGTGTGGGTCGGGCGGGTTCGTCGGGATCGTCGGCGAGGAGCCGATGCAATCGCTGCTCCCATCCGATCCCGTCGAACGCCGCGTGATGGAACGACACGGCCAGGATCGTCACCGACCCTGATTGCGCGGGCACACCACCCACGTCCGACAGGATGTCCACCGACCACAGGGGCGCGGTCATGTCGAACGGCCGGGCAGCCTCGTCCGCGATGAGTTCTTGAGCCTGCGACCATCGCATCGGGTCAGGGTGCACACGGATGTGGTCCGCAGGATCGGTGTCGGGGTCGACGACCCAGTACGGCTCGCCCACATCGCCCGGTGTTCGTCTCAGCACCGCCGAGAACATGTCGTCAGCGGACAGTCGTCGGGAGAGGAGATCGACGACTGCCTGGTCGTCCAGGCCTGTCGGTTCTCCGTCTTCCCGGGCCAAGATCCAGCAGGAGATGACACGTGAGCTGATGAAGCCGTCCACCAGATAGACGTATCCGGCATCACGGGCACTGAGTCGACGCACTGATCCATTGCCTCCGCTGAACGCTCTCGTCGTCGGTCCGATCCGTCGCAGACGTCCGGGTTCGTGTCCCCCGCATGTACCACACCAAATTCTCACTTTTCGGTAATGAGTGCATAAGGATCATCGATCCCTTTAACATTGACGTACGGATCTTTACGAAACCTGACCCCGGTCCGCATGGTCGACAAGCGCTGACGACGCCACCGACCGTGCAGAGAGGCAGTGATGACCCGCTTCGATTCTCTCGCCGACTCACTCGGAGGCACACCCCTTGTCGGTCTGCCTCGGCTGTCGCCGAAGTGGCACGAGGACTCCTACGGGCCGTCGGTGCGCCTGTGGGCGAAACTCGAGGCGAACAACCCGACGGGATCGGTGAAGGACCGACCCGCCGCAGCGATGATCGAGTGCGCCGAGCGATCGGGTGTCCTCCGCCCCGGTGCCACCATCCTCGAGGCCACCAGCGGCAACACGGGGATCGCATTGGCCATGAACGCCAAGCTGAGAGGGTATCGGCTGATCTGCGTGATGCCCGAGAACTCCACGGAGGAACGTCGCGCCATGCTGCGCATGTACGGGGCGACGGTCGTGCTCACGCCGGCGTCCCAGGGTTCGAAGGGCGCGGTGGACGAGGCGCATCGGATGGCCGAGCGCGATTCCTCCCTCGTCTTGCTCGACCAGTACCGCAACCAGGCGAACGCGCTCGCGCACGCCCAGGGCACCGGGCCGGAACTCCTGGCGGATCTGCCCGAGATCACGCATTTCGTGGCCGGACTCGGCACGACGGGGACGTTGAACGGCGTCAGCCGCTTCATGCGCGCCCACAAGTCCGGTGTCCGTGTCGTGGCGGCAGAGCCGGTGGTGGGGGACAAGATCTGCGGACTGCGCAACCTGGACGAGGGATTCGTCCCCGAGCTCTACGATCCCTCTCTGCTGGACGAGCGCTTCCCCGTCCACGCCGACCGCTCCGCGGCGTTCGTGCGAGCTCTCCTCGCGATGGAGGGCATCTTCGCCGGGGCCAGCACCGGCGCGATCCTCGAGGCGGCCATGGGCGTCGGCGAACGGGAGCTCGCTGCGGGACGCCGGGCGGACATCGCCCTGATCGTCCCGGACGCGGGATGGAAGTACCTGTCGACGGGCGCGTACGAGGAGTCTGAGGCGGCCGTTCCCGCTCTCGTCAACCCGCGGTGAGTCAGCGCGCCGCCGCTGCGCGGCGGTAGCCGCGGATGGCGGGGTACGTGAAGACCAGCAGCGCGCCGACGGCCCAGGCCAGCGTCTTCCACAGGCTGGTCCCGAGTTCCCCGCCTGTCGCCAGTGCTCGCATGGCGTCGATCGCGCACGTCATCGGTTGGTTCGCGACGATGGGTTGCAGGACCTTCGGGTAGGCGCTGATCGGGGAGAAGCCCGAGTTGAAGAACATGAACAGGCTCGACACCAGCGAGATGATCGGGACGAGCGGCAGCCCCGAGGACGAGAGTGCGAGCGCCAGCACCATGGTGGAGAACGCGGCGCCGAAGAGAAGTGCCACCGCGAAGATGCCGAGCGAGGGCAGGATGCCCTGGTTGAACCGGAACCCGATGATGGTGCCGAAGGCGGTCAGGATGATCGTCCCGAGCAGGATGCGGGCCAGCTCGGTGATGATGCGGGCGGACAGGTCGGCGCCGCGGTGGACCGGCAGCGCGTAGAGGCGTGTCAGCAGGCCGGTCTTGCGTTCGCTCTGCAGCCGCACGCCGCCGGCGAGAGACCCGAACATCGCACCCACGAGCACGACGAGGGGCACGGTGCCGAACGCCGAGTTCTGCCCGGTGGCCTTGCCGATGGCGTCACCCAGCACGACCTTGAACATGATCATGCTCATCGCCGGGAAGAACAGTGTCTGCAGCAGGGTGGTCCGGTCACGTACCCACACGAGCAGCTGACGACCCGTGAGGATCGCTGTGTGCTCGCGATAGGCACGCCAGCCGGTCTCACCGGTCTGATGCGGTCGGGGGAAGACGGTCGCGAGGGCCCGGATGTCGGCCGGCGCCCCGGGAGCGATGGATTCCCCGCGGGCCAGGAGCGCGGTCAGTCGCACCGTCGAGGCGTCGTCGACACCGGGCTGCGGGTACTCCGGGTGAGGATGACGGGTCACACGGCCGTCGGCGTCGTCGGACAGCACCGTCCAGGTCCCGACCACCGAGCGGATCGACCCGGTCCCGGGGAACAGCACCTGTCGGCCCGTGCCGGGCTGCGGGGGCGGCGGCGGGGATCCCGCATCGCGGGGGCGTGCACCGGCGTGAGGGATCGCCTCGGTCTCCGCGGCCGCGATCACGTCGGGGTCGGGCGGGGCGGGCCGCCACCAGTGATCGGCGACCGAGTCCCGCGGCGAGCGATGTCGCGGGCGTCGCGCGCCGACGTCGGTGTCCGATGCCTGACCGGACGGCGTCCCCGTGATCTCCCAGCTCACTTGCGGTACCCCCGCGCGAAGACGACCGCGAAGCCGACGACGACGAGGACGAGGATCCCCAACGCCCAGGCGCCCGGCGCGACGAACTGGTCGAACGACACCGACCCGTTGTCGAAGGCCCGCATCAGCTCGGTGAACTGCGAGATCGGCTGATTGCGTGCGAACCCGCGGATCCACTCCGGGAACTGCGACTCCGGCACGAACCCTGTCGACAGCATCCCCAGGATGAGCTGGGGGAGAGCGAGAGCCTGGCTGGTCGCCTCGGGGTTGTTGGCCAGGATGCCGATGGCGTCGGCGCCGACCGCGAGGAGGATGCCCACGACGAGCGCGACGACCACGAATCCGAGGAAGTAGAAGATGCCGTGCTGCGGCCGCCATCCGATCGCCAGGCCCGCCAGCAGCGCCCACGCCAGCGAGACGACGAGGAGCGCGGCGTTCGCGAGCATCCGCGCGATCACCGGGATCATCGGGTTGACCGGCATGCTGCGAAGCCGCTCGGTGATGCCGACGGACGCGTCGGTCGCCGCGCGCATCGCCGCGGACGTGGCCACGAAACCGACCGACTGCAGGCAGATGACCGGCATGAGGAACTGGCCGTAGTTCACGCCGGGGATCGCGTCGAAGATGCTGCGCAGAGGGACGTAGAAGCAGATCGCGAGCATGATCGGCGCGAAGATGCCGAGGTAGAACTCGCCCTGACGGAACATCGACCGCAGCGAGCGCGCCGTCAGGGCGCCGATCTGTCCGAGTGGGTGGACCTGCGGTCGCACTCCGTCGCCGACCATGAGCAGCGCCACGGCGTCGGACCGCGCGACGTCGGAACCCACGGCGGGCCCCGATCCCGCCCGGGTCATCGGGAAGCCGGACCGGCCGGCGGGGTCGGTTCCGCGGGTGTCTCGGTGAGCTTGAGGAACACGTCGTCGAGGGAGGGCCGGCGGAGCCCCACGTCTGTCAGTTCGATGCCCGCGCTGTCGAGGCGACGAACGACTTCCACCAGGGTCGCGGTCCCGGTACGCGCGGGGACGGTGAGCGCGGTCTGCGTCGCGTTGCGGCGTGCGCCGCCCGGTGCGAGATCGGCGAGCAGGTCGGCGATGCGTCCGAGGTCGTCGGGATAGCTCGGGACCACCTCGCAGACGGTCCCGGCGACGCGGTCCTTCAGCTCGTCTGCCGTCCCCTCGGCGATGACACGTCCTGCGTCGATGACGACGATGTTGTCGCTGAGGAGGTCGGCTTCCTCGAGGTACTGGGTGGTCAGCAGCGTGGTGATGCCCATGTCGCGCAGTGAGGTGACGATGTTCCAGACGTCCTGACGGCTCCGCGGGTCCAGACCCGTCGTCGGCTCGTCGAGGAACACGACCTCCGGTCGCACCACCAGGCCGCATGCGATGTCGATGCGTCGGCGCATGCCGCCGGAGAACGTCCCCACCCGTCGGCCCGCCGCCTCGGTCAGGGCGAACGCCTCCAGGAGTTCCTCGGACCGGCGGCGCGCGGTCTTCTTGTCGAGGCCCATCAGGCGGCCGAACAGGATGAGATTCTCCCGTCCGGTCAGTGCCTCGTCGAGAGCGGCGAACTGACCGGTGAGCATGATCGACTGCCGCACACCGGCCCGCTGTGTGACGACGTCGTAGCCGGCGATCGTCGCCGAACCGCCGTCGGGCACGAGGAGCGTCGCGAGCATGTTGACGGTCGTGGTCTTGCCGGCGCCGTTGGGGCCGAGGAGACCCAGGACGGTACCGGTGGGCACCTGGAACGACACGCCGTCGACGGCCGTGAAGTCACCGAACCGCTTGACGAGACCGTCGGCGACGACGGCGGGACCCGTGGCGGACCGGGCTTCGTCGACCGGCCGCCCCTGCGTCACTGACATCGGTATGGCTTCCTGCTCGGATTCACGGTGCGCGCGGATCGGGATCGCGAAGTCACGATCGCGACTGTCACGACGAACATAGCCGACCAGCAGGGTGACACACCGAATGCTCGGACCGTTGTAACGCTCTCCAGGACGCCGTCGATATAGGGACGGAGTCGAACGGGAATTCGCGATGGCGTATTTCTGGTTACGACAACTCGGATATCATTTGGCCCGTCCGAAGAATTCCGGTGATCGGTAGTCCAGACCACCGTTCGTGAGGGGCACACGAGCTGGAGGAGGGACCGTGGCGACGACGCTCCGGACAGATGTCGAGAATCCCGTGCAGACGGCGACCACGCGCACCCTCGGCGATCTCGTGACGCGGGCCGCCGCGACGGCGCCCGACGCGATCGCCGTGTCGCGTCCGGACCTCGTTCTCTCGTTCGGTCAGATCGCCGCGGCCGCGCGCGCCGCCATGGTCTCGATGTCGTCGTCGTCCACGATCGACGACTCCACCCTCACGGTCGCCCTGATGATGACGGTGCCCGGGCTCGCCGCGTCGGGTCCGTCCGGCCTGGCCGCTACGCTGGCATCCCTGCGGGCAGCGGCGACCGTCGCCGTCGCCGCCGCGGAACGCATCCGCTGACGAGGAGGTCGACGCCATGAGCAACCCGTTCGACGACGAGAACGGCCGGTTCTTCGTGCTGGTCAACGACGAGAACCAGCACTCGCTCTGGCCGACGTTCGCCGACATCCCCGCCGGCTGGAACAAGGTGTTCGGCGAGGCGTCGCGGCAGGAGTGCCTCGACTACGTCAACGAGCACTGGACGGACCTTCGGCCGAAGAGCCTGATCGAGGCCATGGAGGCCGACGCGGGTCAGTGACCTGCATGTCCCGGCCACGGGCCGGTAACGCCTGTGACACGACTCACACACATGACGCCTGTGTTTCTGCTGTGAACACCGTGTCAAACCGCTGGTCAGAGACCCGTTTGTAGAAGTCCTCCAGAGGAAACCGTTCCAACCTGTAACGGAACGTACACACGTTTGAGTTCCCCCTCCGGTTACTGTGTCTCCACACACAGTCGAAGTCGGACACGTACAGGGGTGAGAGATGACTTCCACAGCAGTTCGGTCGGGGGGAACGGCCGCATCTGATCAGTCGCTCGGGGCGGATGCCCCGGACCTGGTCACCGCCGTGCGCCGGGTTGCTACCGCCACGCCGGGTCGCGTGGTGTGCCGGTACCACTACCGTGGGCTGTCCTACCGCGAGCTCGACGCCGCGCTCGACCTGATGGTGCCGGTCACGCGTGGACAGCAGATGGACGACCGCGCCGCGGTTGTGGCCGCGGTGTTCGCGGCGATCCCGTCCCTGTCGACGGAGCGTGACCCCGCGACGGTCGCGGCAGTCATCGACGGGACGTTCGCACGCGTCCTCGCCGACCTCGCCGAGGTCGATGTCGCCGCGGTCGCCGCTCCGCAGCGGGGAGTCGGCACCAGCGAGATCGATCTCCGCGGAATCGCCAGTCGCCTCACCGGCGCCTGACACACATCCCGCCCACGGGGTGGGTTCATTTCTTTTCTCGACACTCCATTCTCGACGCCGAGGCCGTCTCCCCGACGTGCCTCCCTCCCGTCATGTTCATGTAGCATCGACAGGCGTTTTGCCGATGTTTCATGACGGCATTGCGATCGCACAGTCTGTCCAGGCATCAGGGCAGACGGGAGGAACCGGGCGTGTCACCACGCCCGCTGGTCTGTTCATGACACGATCGATGAGCACTGCTTCAGAACAGTGCATCGCCGGTCGGTTCTCGACGGACCCTCGTTCGGGATGGGAGCACGAGAGACTTGGTAGTCGGAGGCTCCGACACACCGCAGGGTGACCCGACGTTCGACCTGTCCGCAGCCCAGCGAGGAATCTGGTTCGCCCAGCAGGCGCTCGGGTCGATCCCGATCACCATCGCGGAGTACGTCGAGTTGCGCGGACCGGTCGACCGCGACGCGTTGACGGCGGCGTGCAACCGGATCGGCCGTGAGGCCGGGTCGGGGTTCCTGCGGCTGGTCGACACCGGTGACGTGCCCCGGCAGTGGGTCGACGACGCTCGGGACGAGTCGATCGGCTTCCACGACGTCTCCGGCGAGCCCGATCCGCGGTCCGCGGCCCTGGCGTGGATGCGCGCCGACCACAGCCGCCCCCTCGACGTCCTCGCGGATCGACTGACGATCGCGGAACTGTTCCGACTCGGGCCCGACCACCACCTCTGGTACTGGCGGGCGCATCACATCGCGATGGACGGCTTCGGCGCGACCGCGATGCTGTCGCGTGCCGCAGAGATCTACCGCGCGCTGGTGGAGGACCGCGAGCCCCCGCCGTGGAAGGGCGCGACCCTGCAGGAGGTCGTCGACAGCGAGAGGACGTATCGGGAGTCGTCACGCTTCGAGAAGGATCGCGAGTACTGGGCCGAGCGCAACCTGGGTCTGCCGGCAGCGCTGTCGCTGGCCGCCCGCCGCGAGCCGCCGGGTGAGTACTCGCGGCTGGCGTCGGTCGAACTGACCGGTCGTGTCGCCGACCTCGTCGATGCGGCGGCGGCCGAGGCGGCGGGGAGTCCCGCGCCGGCGGTGATCGCCGCGTTCTCGGTGTACCTCTCGCGGATGCTCGACGTGGAGGACGTCGTGCTCTCGCTGCCCGTGTCGGCGCGCAACACCGCCAAGCTGCGGTCGGCGGCAGGCATGGTGTCGAACATCGTGCCGCTGCGTGTGCAGGTGCCGCCGAGCACGCCGATCGCGACCGTGCTGACCGACACGCAGACCGCCCTGACCGGTGCGTTGCGTCGGCAGCTCTACCGACACGAGGACATGCGACGTGACCTCGGGCAGGGAACGGGTGAACGGGGTCTGTTCGGCCCGTCGGTGAACCTCATGATGTTCCAGTCCGAACTGGACCTCGGCGCGGCGACAGGCGCCGTGCACGTCCTGACGACCGGGCCCGTCGAGGACCTCGCGGTGAACATCTACCCGGGTGCGGCCGGACGCCGGCTGCGGATCGACCTCGAGGCCAACCCGCGCCTCTACGACGACGTCGACCTGTCCGAGCACCTCGACCGCTTCGTCGGTCTGCTCGAGGCGTTCCTCGGCGCCGATCGGGATTCACCCGTGGGTTCGGTGCCGTTCGGGTCGGCCGAGGAGATCGACACCGTCGTCCGTGGATGGAACGAGACGGCGCACGACGTGCCCGACGATGTGCTGCCGGCACTGCGCCAGGCGCGTGCCGCCGCCGATCCGGACGCCGTCGCGCTCGTCGTGGGCGACGTCGAGCTGAGCCATCGCGAGTTCGGCGCCCGCGTCGCCCGCTTGGCGCGCCACCTCATCGACCGTGGCGTCGGACCCGACACCCACGTGGCCGTCGCGATCCGGCGCTCGGTCGAGATGATGGTCGCGATCCATGCCGTCGTCGACGCCGGCGGTGCCTACGTCCCGATCGATCTCGACAGTCCGGCCGACCGCGTCGCAGCGATCCTCGACGGTGCGCGACCTCGCGCCGTCCTCACCGCCTCGGCCGACGGGTTCGTCCTCCCTCAGGGCAGCGACACCGACGCCCCGGTCCTCGTGGTGGACGAGCTCGACGTGACCGACGAGTCGGACGCCCCCGTCACCGACGCCGATCGCCGCGCGGCGCTGCGGCCGGACGACACCGCCTACGTCATCTACACGTCCGGCTCCACGGGGAGGCCCAAGGGCGTCGCGGTCGCCCACCGCGCGATCGTCAACCGTCTGCAGTGGATGCAGGGGGAGTACCCGCTCGACGAGACCGACGCCGTCCTGCAGAAGACGCCGATCACGTTCGACGTGTCGGTGTGGGAGTTGTTCTGGCCCCTGCAGGTCGGCGCGCGACTGGTGGTCGCCGCCCCCGACGGACATCGCGACCCGGAGTACCTGGCCCGACTCATCGCCGACCACGACATCACGACGACACACTTCGTGCCCTCGATGCTGGCGCTCTTCGTGGAGTCGGCCCCGGCCGCGTCCCTGACCTCGCTGCGTCGCGTGTTCGCGAGCGGTGAGGCGCTGACCCCGACCGTGGCGTCGCGTCTCTCCGCCATCACCGACGCGGGCCTGCACAACCTGTACGGCCCCACCGAGGCCGCCGTCGATGTCACCTACCACCCGTTCGATCCGGCCGCCGACACGCTTGCCGTGCCGATCGGCCGCCCCGTGTGGAACACGACGGTGCATGTCCTCGACCGTCAGCTTCGTCCGACCGTCGTCGGCGCGGTGGGGGAGTTGTATCTCGGTGGCGTGCAGCTGGCGCGTGGCTATGTCGGCGATCCGGCTCAGACGGCCGGTCGTTTCGTCGCCGCCCCGTTCGGTGCTGCGGGCGAGCGGATGTACCGCACGGGCGATCTGGTGCGGTGGACCCGCGGCGGTGAGTTGGAGTACGTGGGGCGCAGCGATTTCCAGGTGAAGGTGCGTGGTCTGCGTATCGAGCTGGGTGAGATCGAGTCCGCGGTGCTGTCGGATGCGGCGGTGCGCGAGACGGTCGTGACGGTGCACGAGAGCCCGCAGGGTCAGCGACTGGTCGCCTACGTCGTGGCGTCGGCGGGTCGCACGGTCGACACGGCGTCGGTGGTGGCGGGTGTGCGGGCGCGGGTGCCGGGGTACATGGTGCCCGACGCGGTCGTCGTGCTGGATGCGATGCCGCTCGGCGGCAGTGGCAAGGTCGACCGCAAACTGCTTCCGGCGCCGGACTTCTCGGCGCACGCCGCGCCGTTCCGCGCGCCGGTCACCGAGACCGAGAAGACGTTGGTCGGTGTGATCGAGGACCTTCTCGGCCGTGACGGTGTGGGTCTGGACGATTCGTTCTTCGGCCTCGGCGGCGACAGCATCATGTCGATCCAGCTGGTGAGCCGCGCGCGGGCACTCGGTTTGCGCTTCACCTCACGGCAGGTGTTCGAGCACAAGACGATCGGTGAACTCGCCGCGGCGGTGCAGTCCGAGGTCGCGGTGGCCGAGGAGCTCCCGGGCGGCGGTGTCGGTGACGTCGACCCGACCCCGATCCTGTTGCGGCTGGCGGAGGACCCGACCGCGGTGGGCCCGGTCTCGCAGTCCATCGAGGTGACCGCTCCCGCCGACCTCGACCGCGACGCGCTGGCCGCGGCCGTGCGGACCGTCGCCGATCACCACGACGTCCTCCGTTCCCGTCTGACCGTCGAGGACGACGGCACTCTCCGTCACGTCGTCGGCGGGCCTGGTGACGGCGAGATCGCCCTGACCGACGTGTCGGTCCCGGCGCCTGTCGATTCGTCGGAGTGGGTCCACGGGGTCGACGCCGCGGTGCAGCGGGCCACCGACGCGCTCGATCCGGCGTCGGGTCGTGTCGGGTCGATCCTGCTGATCCGTCCGGGATCGAGTGACGACACCCCGGTCGCCCGTCTCGTGATCGTCCTGCATCACCTGGTGGTGGACGGGGTGTCGTGGCGGATCCTGTTGCCGGATCTGGCGGTGGCGTATGCGCAGCACGCCGCCGGCGCCGACGCCGTCGACCTGCCTGCGATCGGCACGTCGATGCGGCGCTGGGCGCGTGGGCTGACGGAGTTGGCGACGTCTGCCGGGGTGCGCGGGGAGCTGGACTCGTGGCGCGGGATCGTCGCCGACGGTGGGGGTCTGGGTCTGACGGTGGACCCGGAGCGTGACACGGTCGGCACGCTGCGCCGCCAGGAGTTGCGGCTGTCGCCGGAGCTGACCGAGACGTTGCTGACGCGGATCCCGCAGGCGTTCCACGGGGGTGTGAACGACGGACTGCTGGCTGCGCTGGCGTTGGCGGTGACGCGCTGGCGTGGTGAGGATGCCGCGCCGGGCGGTTCGCGGGTCGTGATCGAGCTGGAGGGTCACGGGCGCGAGGAGGAGCTGCTCGCGGGGTCGGACCTGTCGCGCACGGTGGGGTGGTTCACCACGGCGTATCCGGTGGCGCTGGACGTCTCCGGGGTCGACCTGGTTGGGGCGCTGTCGGGTGGGTCGGCTGCCGGCGACGCGGTGAAGGTCGTCAAGGAGCAGTTGGCGGGGATCCCGCGTCGGGGTGTGGGTTTCGGACTGTTGCGGTATCTGGATGTGCAGGGTCGGGAGGTGTTGGCCGGGCCGGCGCCGGCGATCGGGTTCAACTACCTGGGTCGCCTTGCGGGTGCGGGTGCCGGCGGTGCGTGGGTGCCTGCCGGGGACGCGGCGTTGCGGGGGACACGCGGTGCGGATGTCGCTGTGCGGCATGCGATCGACATCAACGCCACGGTGGTCGACACCGCCGACGGTCCGCAGTTGTCGGCGACGGTCGACCATCCCTCGGGCGCGGTGTCGGCCGAGTCGGTCGACGCGCTGGTGGATCTGTGGCAGCAGGCGCTGGAGAGCATCGCCCGGCATGCGGCGTCGGCGGATGCAGGCGGTTTCACCCCCTCGGACCTCGATCTGGTCCGGATCGCTCAGGCTGACATCGACGGCCTCGAACGCCGCTTCGATCCGCTGGTCGACGTGTGGCCGCTGACGCCGCTGCAGACCGGTCTGCTCTTCCACGCCGAACTCTCGGTCGGCTCGGTCGACCTGTACACCGCGCAACTCGTCCTCGACGTCACCGGCGTCGACGCCGACCGCATGCACCGTGCTGCCCAGGCGCTCGTCGACCGGCATGCGACCCTGCGGACCGCGTTCGTCGCCGCGGCCGACGGAGCGCCGCTGCAGGTCGTCACATCCGGTGTGACAGTGCCGTTCACGGTCCACGACGTCTCCGCCGCGGCCGACCCGGACGAGGCGCTGGCCACGATCGTCCGCGCCGAACGCGTCACCCCGTTCGACATGGCCACCCCGCCCCTGCTGCGCTTCGCGCTCGTCGCACTCGGTGACGACCGATGGCGCCTGCTGTCGACCAATCACCACATCCTCCTCGACGGCTGGTCGTTGCCGGTGTTCGCCGCCGACCTCTTCGCCCTCTACGCCGCCGACGGCAGCCAGGCGCTCACGCCGCCCGCGTCCTACCGGACCTACCTGTCGTGGCTGGCGAGCCGAGACCACGGAGCCTCGGTCGCGGCATGGGAGTCGGCGATGGCCGGACTCGACGAGCCGACCCTGCTCGCGGGAGAGGCATCCGGTGCGGACGACGGCGTCTCCGAGCAGGTCGAGATCACCGTCGACGACGACCTCCTCGAGGGACTGCACGCCTGCGCCCGGTCGGCAGGAATCACCTTCAACACGGTGTTGCAGGTGGCGTGGGCGCTGGTGCTCTCGCGCCTCACGGGTCGCTCCGACGTGGTGTTCGGGACGACGGTCTCGGGTCGTCCACCGGAGGTGTCCGGTGTGGAGGCGATGCTGGGGCTCTTCATCAACACGTTGCCGGTGCGGGTGACGACGCACGACGGCGACGATGTGGACGCGGTGCTCAAGCGGGTGGCCGACGAGCAGGCCGACCTGCTCGACCACCATCACGTCGGTCTGGCCGACATCACCGCCGCGACGGGGCTGGACGTCCTGTTCGACACGATGATGGTCTACGAGTCCTATCCCCTGGACCGGGACGCGTTGTCGCAGGCCACATCTGTGGCCGGTGTGACCGTCACCGACGCCGACGTGGTCGACGCGACGCACTACCCGCTGACGGTCATCGCGCTCACCGACCCGTCACTGCGCCTGTCGGTGAAATACCTGCCGTCGATGATCTCGTCCGAGCGAGCGAACGCTGTCCTCACCATGCTCGTGCGCGTGCTCGACCGCATCGCGCAGGCACCCCGGGCCCGCATCCTCGACGTCGACGTGCTGTCGGACGAGGATCGACAGGAACTGCTGTCCCGCAGTGGTTCCGGCGACGTCCCGGCCCCGCGACCCCTGGCCGACCTGCTGGCCGACGCGGCGCGGATGGGTGCGGGTCGCGTGGCGGTGGAGTCGCCGGAGGGGTCGATCACCTACGACGACCTCGACGCCCGCTCCAGCGCACTGGCCCGCGTGTTGATCGCGCGCGGCATCGGACCGGAACAGATCGTGGCCCTGGGCATGGGACGCTCGGTGGAGTTCATGGTCGGCCTGTGGGCGGTGGCGAAGACCGGCGCGGCCTATCTGCCCGTCGACATGCGGTACCCCCGCGAGCGGATCGAGCACATGCTCACCGATTCGGGTGCCGTGTACGGCATCTCGACCCGCCGCTGGGCCGATGCGCGGCCCGCGACGGTGCCGTGGCTGGACCTCGACGACGCGGCGACCGAGGAGCTGACGGCGGTGCAGTCGTCGTCACCGGTGTCGGATGCGGATCGTCTCGCGCCGGTGCGGGTGTCGAATCTGGCGTACATGATCTACACCTCGGGCACGACGGGTGTGCCGAAGGGTGTCGCGGTGACCCATGGTGGGTTGGCGGCCCTGATGGCCGAGCAGTCCGATCGCTTCGTCCTGCGGCCGGAGTCGCGGACACTGCATTTCGCGTCGCCGAGTTTCGACGCGTCGGTGCTGGAACTGTTGTTGGCACTCGCACACGGTTCGACGATGGTGATCGCACCGACCGAGGTGTACGGCGGGCAGGACCTGCACGACCTGTTGGCGCAGTTCCGGGTGACGCACGGCTTCGTCACCCCGGCGGCGTTGGCGTCGGTGGACCCGACCGGCCTCGATGCGTTCGAGTCGGTGGTGGTGGGTGGTGAGGCCTGCCCGCCGGAGTTGGTGGCGCGGTGGGGTGTCGGGCGTCGGATGTTCAACGGCTACGGCCCGACGGAGGCGACGTGTTTCGCCGACATCGCCGGGCCGATGGTGCCGGGTGAGCCGATCACGATCGGTCGCCCGGTCCGCGGCTTGACCTCCATGATCCTGGATCGTCGCCTGCAGCCGGTACCGCCGGGTGTGGATGGTGAGCTCTACCTGTCCGGTCCTGCGTTGGCGCGGGGCTATCACGCCCGCCCGGGCTTGAGCGCGGAGCGGTTCGTGGCGAACCCGCACGGCGACACCGGTTCCCGCATGTATCGCACCGGGGACGTGGTCCGCTGGGTGCGCGGTGGCGACGGCGGGTGGGAGGTCTTCTACGTCGGGCGCAGCGACTTCCAGGTGAAGGTGCGCGGGTTCCGCATCGAGCTCGGCGAAGTCGATGCGGCCGTGGCGTCCCATCCCGACGTGGCGTTCGTGACGACGATCGGCTCGCCGCTGCCCGCGGGAACGACCGCCCTCGTCTCCTACGTCGTGCCGACACCCGGCGCCACGGTCGACCCGACGGCGATCCGTGACCACGTAGGACGCACGCTGCCGTCGCACATGGTCCCGTCGCTGGTGATCGGCCTCGACGAGATCCCGCTGACCCGCACCGGCAAGCTCGACCGCGCGGCGCTTCCCGCCCCGGATCCGGCGCAGCTGGCCGGCACCGGCGATGCCGTGGCACCGCGGACCGCGGTCGAGTCGCAGCTCGCCGACATCCTGGCCGAGGTCCTCGGCCTGCCCGAGATCGGCGTCACCGACTCGTTCTTCGACCTCGGCGGCAACTCGTTGGTGGCCACCCGCGCCGCGGCCCGCCTCTCGACGGCGCTCGGGCGCCGCGTCGCCGTGCGGGAGATCTTCGACAACCCGACCGTCGAGGCCCTCGCCCGGGCGTCCGACACCGCGGGGGAGCCGACGTCCGACGGACCGGCGCTCGTCGCCGGTCGCGCGGGGGAGCGGCCGGTGCTCTCGTTGTCCCAGCAGGCCATGTGGTTGGTGAACCGGCTCGACCCCACCTCGCCCGCCTACAACGTGGTGCTGCCCCTGCGTTTGCGCGGCGAACTCGACGTCGCGGCGCTGACGGCGGCCCTGCGCGACGTGATGGGACGTCAGCAGTCGCTGCGGACCGTCTTCCCCGACTCGCCGGACGGGCCCTGGCAGCAGGTTGTCTCCGTGGACGACGCGGCCGTCGCACTCGACCTCGTCGACGTCGCGGCCGACGACCAGTTCGACGCCGCGGTGCGGTTCGCCGGCGACGGCTTCGACGTCACCGACGCGGTCCCGCTGCGCGCCCGGCTGTTCCGCGACGGGACCGAGCACCTGCTGGTGGTCGTGCTGCACCACATCCTCACCGACGGTGCGTCGCTCGCGCCGCTGGCACGCGACCTCGTCACGGCCTACCTGGCGCGCGCCGCCGGGGCGGAGCCGGAATTCACCCCGCTGCCCGTCCACTACGTCGACTTCGCCCGGTGGCAGCGCGACACGCTCGGCTCCCTCGACGACCCGACGTCGCCGGTCTCCCGGCACCTGACCTGGTGGCGCGAGACCCTGTCGGGCGCACCGGATGCCATCGAGCTCCCCTTCGACCGCCCCCGACCCACACAGCGGTCGACCGAGCCCGGCATCGTGCCGGTACGTCTCGGCCCAGACGTGGTGGAGGGGCTCGACGCGCTCGCACATCGCACCTCGACGTCGATGTTCATGGTGGTCCACGCGATCCTCGCGTCGTTGCTCGCGCGGCTGTCGGCGGCCGAGGACATCGTCGTCGGCACTCCGGTCGCGGGCCGTTCGCACCCCGACCTCGACGACCTCGTCGGGATGTTCGTCAACGCCGTCGCGCTGCGCACCCCGGTCGACCCCGGTGAGCCGTTCGAGGGGCTGCTGACCCGCGTCCGCGACATCGACCTCGCCGCCTTCGCCCACGACGACGTCCCCTTCGAGAACGTCGTCGGTGCGGTCGTGCCGCGGCGGGCGACATCGCACGCGCCGATCTACCAGGTGCAGCTGACCTATGAGAACAACGAGCCGGCCTCGGTGTCGCTGCCGGGCGTCGAGGTCTCCGTCGCGGCCGACGACACGATCCTGGGCGCCAAATTCGACCTGACGCTGGTCATCGGCGAGAAGCCCGAGGCCGACGGGACACGCACTCTCACAGGTCATCTCAACTTCCCGGTCGACGTCTTCGATGCCGCGTCGGTGCAGAACATCGCGGAGCGGCTGGTGGCCGTGGCCGCCGCGGTCGCGGCCGACCCCGGCGTGGCCGTCGGGGACATCGACATCCTCCTCGATTCCGAACGTCTCGACGCCGCACCGGATGCTGCCGAGACGCCCGCCGCCGCGCCGACCGCGGATGACCTGCCCGCCATGTTGGCCGCGGCCGTCGACGTGGCCGCCGACGACGCCGTCCTCGACCGCGACGGGTCGCGGGTGACGTTCGGAGAACTGCACGAACGGTTCGAGCAGTTGTACGGCCCGATGTCGCAGCGCGGCATGGACGCCGAGGCGATCGCCTCCATCGCGCTCACCGGTCTCGCACCGCTCGTGGCGGCCGCGCCGGAGGGCTTCACCGCGGTGCTGGACGACGTGATCGCGCGGACCGCCGCCGCGGTCTCCGGCGTCGACCTGACCGCCTACACCCGCCCCACCGGGACGGACACCCCTGCGGCCGCACCGCCCTCCTCGTCCGAGGAGCCGTGGACCGGGACACCGTTGTCGGCGTGGGTCGAGCGTGTCACCGAGGACCCCACTGCCCTGGCCGTGCGCGGACCCGAGGGTGAGCTGACCCGTGGCGAGCTCGACACGGCCGCAAACCGCCTCGCGCGCGAGCTGATCGCCCACGGCGTCGGCGCCGACGACGTCGTCGGTGTGCTCACCCCGCGGTCGGTGAACTGGGTCGTCGCGCTCCTCGCCTCGTGGAAGGCAGGAGCGTCGTACCTGCCGCTCGATCCGCACGCACCCGCGGAACGCGCACTGTCCGTACTGGCCGACACGGGGTCGCGGGTGGTGGTGTCCACGGCGTCGGAGACCGAGGACGAGTACCGCATCGGGCTGGCCGACGCCGGCATCGCCCTGATCCCACTCGGCGACCCCGACACCGACCGGCGTCTGCTGGCGCACGACGACGGTCCGCTGCCGGACCGGTGGACCGAACCGGGCGCCCTCGACCGCTTGGCCTATGTCATCACCACGTCGGGCTCGACGGGCAAGCCGAAGCCGACCCTCGTCAACGCCCGCGGCATCTTCAACATGTACGCGTGGTACCGGTCGGCGATCGTCCTGCGCCGCGGCGCGGGTGTTCTCATAGCGCAGTCGCCCCGCTTCGACTCGACGCAGAAGAACATCTGGAACACGTTGGCGTACGGGTGTTTCATCCGTGTCGTCTCCGAGGGGTTCGATCCCGAGGAGGTCGTCGCGGTGCTGCGCGACGAGGACATCTCGCTGCTCAACCTCGCGCCGAGTGCCTACGAGTTGCTGGTGGAGATGGACCCGGACGCGACCATCGCGTCCATCGACACCGCCGTCGCCGGCGGCGAGTACAGCCTCCCGGCCGTCTACCGGACCATGCTCGGCACGAGGACCCGACTGCTGTGCACCTACGGCCCGACGGAGACCGCCGCGACGTCGTCGGCGATCGCATACGACCTCGAGGCCTACGACCCTCCGCCGCCCGGCGAGGTGCGCGACATCGGCCCCATCCCGATGGGGCCGACCATCCCCAACGTGCGCCATGTCGTCCTCGACAACCGCCTCCGGCCCGTGCCGGTGGGCGTGGTGGGCGAGCTGTACATCGCCGGCGTCGCGCCCGCCCGCGGCTACGGCGGAATGTTCGGTCTCACCTCCACCCGGTTCGTCGCCGACCCGTGGGGACCGCCGGGCGCCCGCATGTACCGCTCGGGTGACCTCGTCCGTCGCCTGCCCGGCGGTGACACCCAGTTCATCGGCCGGTCCGACTTCCAGGTCAAGGTCCGCGGCCTGCGCATCGAGCTCGGCGAGATCGAGAGCGCTCTCACCGACATCGACGGCATCCGACAGTCGCTGGTCGTCGCGCACGGCGAGGCGTCCCGTGCCCGTCTGGCGGCCTACGTGGTCGGCGACAACGGCCGTGACCGCGTCGCGGTCGACGACGTCCGCCAGCGGTTGGCGGCCCGTCTGCCGGACTACATGGTCCCCGAGGCGATCATGGTCCTCGACGCGTTCCCGTTGAGCGTGTCGGGAAAGACCGATCGAAAGGCGTTGCCCGAGCCGGACTTCGGTGCGGTGGACGACGCGCTCGCCCACGTCGCACCCCGCACCCCACTGGAAGAGGTCGTCGCCGGCCTGTTCGCCGACGCGGTCGACGCCGAGCGCGTCGGTGTCACCACGTCGTTCTTCGAACTCGGCGGCAACTCGCTCAGCGCGGTGCGCCTGGCGTCGCGGCTCACCGAGACCCTCGGCGTCCCGATCCGACTGCGCACACTCTTCGAGGAGCCGACGGTCGAGCAGATCGCGCGGGTCGTCGAGCGGTCGCGCGGCGGTCCGACCGCAGAGGGTGGCGACGCCGAGCCCGCGGCGGACGACGCTGCGCCCGTGCGGTTCCCGGGGCCCGTGGTCGATCGCCCGGACCGGATCCCGCTGTCGCTGGCCCAGCAACGGCTGTGGTTCATCAACAGCTACGACACCCGCTCGGGTGCCTACAACATCCCGATGACGCTCCTGCTGACCGGCGAGCTCGACATCGACGCGCTCAGCGCGGCCCTGGTCGACCTGGTCGACCGGCAGCAGACCCTGCGCACCATCTACCCGGGCGGACCGCAGGGTCCACACCAGGTCGTCGTCCCCACCATCGACGCCCTCCCGCCTGTCCGCGTCGACGACGTCCGCGGCGACGAGGTGTGGGATCGACTGCGGGAGTTCGCGACCCCCGGCTTCGACGTGTCGACCACCGTCCCGATCCGCACCGCGCTCTGGCGGATGGCCGACGACGGCGACGGCTCGGGTCCGCTGCGTCACCTCCTCGTGTTCGTCGTGCACCACATCGCGTCCGACGGCCTGTCGATGCGTCCGTTGATGACCGACCTGCTGACCGCGTACCAGGCTCGGCTGCACGGGGGCTCGCCGCAGTGGGCCCCGCTCTCGGCGCACTACGTCGACTTCGCGATCTGGCAGTCCGAGACGTTCGGCGACGCCGCGGACGACGAGTCGCCGGCCCGTCGTCAGCTCGAGTTCTGGCGCCGCACGTTGGCGGGCTCGCCCGAACTGATCGGACTGGCCACCGACCGTCCGAGGGCCGGATCCCGCTCCGGGGTGGGCGCGACGCACCCGTTCTTCATCCCGCCGGAGCTGCACGCCCGCCTCGTCGCGCTGTCGAACGCGACCGGGGTGTCGCGGTTCATGTTGTTGCACACGGCGCTCGCGGTGTTGTTGGCCCGGCTGAGCAACGAGACCGACATCGTCATCGGGTCGCCCATCGACGGCCGTGGCAGCGAGCAACTCGACGGCATCGTCGGCATGTTCGTCAACACGCTGGCGTTGCGGACCGAGATCGGCGAGGGCGCCACCGTCCGCGAGCTCCTCACCGACATCCGTCGTCGTGACCTCGAGGCGTTCGCGCACAGCGACGTGCCCTTCGAGCAGGTCGTCGACACCATCGCGCCCACCCGGACCTCGCTCCACACGCCGCTGTTCCAGGTGGTGCTGAGCGTCAACGGGTCGAACCGCATGTCGGTCGACCTCGACGGCCTGACCGTCGACCCGGGTGCGATCGACACCAACTACAGCAAGTTCGACCTGACCTTCGACATGACCGAGAACCTCGACGGTTCGGGTGCCCCAGCCGGCATCGCGGGCTTCCTCGGGTACGCGGTCGACATCTTCGACACCACCACCGTCGAGGCACACGCCCGCCGGCTGGTACGCATCCTCGAGGGGATGGCGCAGGACCCCGACGCGGTCGCCTGGGAGATCCCGTTGCTCGACGCGGAGGAGAGCGTCGACCTCGTACCGGTCCGCGGACCGGCCACCGACGCGCAGGGCACCCTCGACTCCCTCCTGCGCGCCGCCGCCGCGGCCGAACCCGACAGGGTCGCGATCGTCGACGGTGACACGACCATCACCTACCGCGAACTGGACCGGCGGGCGAACCAGATCGCACGCGAGATCATCGCCCGGGGCCGCGGCGCGGAGGACGTCGTCGCCCTCGGCATCACCCGCGGCATCGCGTCGGTCCTCGCGGCCTGGGGCGTCACCCGTTCCGGCGCCGCCTTCGTCCCGGTCGACCCGACCTACCCCGCGGACCGCGTCGAGCACATGCTCACCGACTCCCGTGCGGTCCTGGGCATCACCACCGCCGACGACGCGGCCCGTCTCCCCGACGTGGTCGAGTGGCTCGTCCTCGACGGTCCCGAGATCGGTTCGCGCGCCGACACACCCGTCGAGTCGACGGAGCTCGTCCGCCCCGTGCACCTCGAGGGCTGCGCGTACATCATCTACACCTCCGGCACGACCGGTAAGCCGAAGGGCGTCGAGGTCACCCACGCGGGTCTGGCGCCGTTCAGCGCCGAGCAGATCGACCGGTACGACCTCACACCCGACGCCCGTGTCATGCACTTCGCGTCGCCGTCGTTCGACGCATCGATCCTCGAGCTGCTGATGGCGACCGGGGTCGGGTCGACGATGGTGATCATCCCGCCCGGCACGTACGGCGGCGACGACCTGCGTCAGGTGCTCGCGCGCCACCGCGTCTCGCACGGGTTCATCACCCCCGCAGCCCTGGCGTCGGTCGACCCGGAGGGTCTCGACGACTTCACGCACTTCTCGGTCGGCGGCGAGGCCGTGCCGAGCGACCTGATCGCGCGGTGGGCTCCCGGGCGGTCCGTGCTCATCGGCTACGGCCCCACCGAGACGACCATCATGGCCACGATCACCGACCCGCTCGTGGCCGGTGACCGCCACACCATCGGACCCCTGGTGCGCGGCGCGTCGGCCGTGGTGCTCGACGCGCGCCTGCGACCGACCCCGATCGGCGTCCCCGGCGACCTGTACGTCGCCGGACCCGGTGTCGCTCGGGGATACCGCGACCGGCCCGGGCTGACCGCGGAGCGCTTCGTCGCCGACCCGTACGGCCCTCCCGGCGGCGTCATGTACCGGACCGGCGACGTGGTGCGGTGGACCCGGGTGCAGCTCGAGGACGGGTCGACGCGGCTCGAGCCGATCTACGTCGGACGGTCGGACCACCAGGTGAAGGTGCGTGGGTTCCGCATCGAGCTCGGCGAGATCGAGTCGGTCCTGGGCGCCCACCCCGCCGTCGACTACGTGTACGTCCTCGGCGTCACCGGACCGACAGGCGACACCGCGCTCGCGGCCTACGTGCAGCCCTCACCCGGCTCGACGATCGACGCCCGCGACCTCGCCGATCACGCGTCACAGACCTTGCCGAGCCACATGGTGCCGTCGGCCATCACCATCGTCGACGCGTTGCCGCTGACCCCGGTGGGCAAGATCGACCGTCGAGCGCTCCCCGCACCCGAGTTCCTCGGGGCCGCACGGCAGTACACGCCGCCGCGCACGCCGATGGAGCGCATCGTCGCCGGTGCCTTCGCCGAGGTGCTCGGCGGTGAACAGATCGGTGCGGACGACTCGTTCTTCGACCTCGGTGGCAACTCGCTCGCCGCGACGCGCGCCATGGCGCGTGTCAACGAGTCGCTCGGTGTGCGCCTCGGGGTCCGGATGCTGTTCGAGACGCCCGGTGTCGCCGATCTCGCCGCCGCGATCGAGGCCTCACCCGACCTCGCCGGCGACGCCGTCGCACCGCTCACCGCCACCGACCGGCCCGAGCGGATCCCGCTCTCGCTGGCGCAGCAGCGGATGTGGTTCCTCAACCGTCTGGACCCGACCGCCGCCGACTACAACATCCCTCTCGGCCTGCGGCTCACCGGAGAACTCGACGTCGCGGCTCTCACCGCGTCGTTGACCGACCTCGTGGGCCGTCAGGAGATCCTGCGGACGATGTACCCGGACTCGGTGGACGGGCCGTTCCAGCAGATCCTCACCGTCGACGCGTCGTCGGTGGCACTCGAGCGGCACACCGCCTCGACGGAGGACCGGGTGCGCGAGATCTGTCTGGAGGCGGCGAGCACCGGGTTCGACGTGACCGTCGCCCCGCCGTTGCGTGCCCTGCTGATCGAGATCGCCCCGAATGACCACGTGCTGCTGTTGGTCATCCATCACATCGCCGCCGACGGATCGTCCCTGGTGCCGCTGGCGACGGACCTCATGACCGCCTACACCGCGCGTGTGGCGGGCGTGGAGCCCCGCTTCCGCCCGCTGTCCGTGCAGTACGCGGACTTCGCGATCTGGCAGCAGACCGTGATGGGGTCGCCGGAGGACCCCGACTCGGTGACCGGGCGGCAGCTGCAGTTCTGGCGGGAGCACCTGGCGGGTCTGCCGGACCTGCTGGAGATCCCCACCGACCGCCCCCGCACCGACCGTCGGTCCCTGGTCGGCGGCGAGGTCGGTTTCCGCATCGACGCCACGCTGCAGCAGAGCCTGCACCGGATCGCCACCGACACCGACTCGACGATGTTCATGGTCGTGCACACCGCATTCGCGGCGCTGCTCGCCCGCCTGGCCGGCACAGACGACCTCGCCGTCGGGACGCCGACCGCAGGGCGCACCGCCTCCGCGGTCGACGGCCTGGTCGGGATGTTCGTGAACACGCTCGTCATGCGGACCCGCGTCTCGGGGTCCGACACGTTCGTCGACGCATTGGCCCGTACCCGTGAGGCGGACCTCGCCGCGTTCAACAACTCCGACGTGCCCCTCGAGCAGGTGGTCGAGGCGGTCGCGCCGGTGCGCACCCGCAAGTACGCGCCGCTCGTGCAGGTCAACCTGACCATGCAGAACATCGAGATCCCGACCGTCGAACTCCCCGGTCTCAGCGTGACGCCGCTGGAGTGGGGCGTGCGGTTCGCGAAATCCGATGTCGGGATGACGATCTCCGAGACCTTCGGCGCCGACGGTCGCGGTCGCGGCATCGACGTGCTGCTCGACTACGCCGTCGACATCTTCGACGAGCAGACGGTCGCCGCGATGGGGGAGCGATTCGTCGCGGTGCTCGCCGCCGTCGCGGACGACCCCTCGGTCACGCTGGGGGACATCGACATCCTCACCGACGCCGAGCGCGACCAGCTCGAGCAGACCGGTGACGCCGACCCGCGGGGTGTCCGCGCCGACGCGGACGGGCTGCGAGGCCGCTCGCTCGACGAGTTGCTCGCGACCGCCGCACGGATCAACCCGGGCGGGGTCGCCCTGTCCCACGGCGGCGTGGACGTCACCTACGGTGAGCTGCAGGCGAAGTCGACGGAGCTGCTGGCCACGCTGGGTGCGGTCGGGATCGGGCCCGAGGCCGCGGTCACGATCGCGCTGTCGACGCTGTTGCCGGGACTCCTCGACGACGCCGGCGGTGCGTTCGCCGAACAGTTCTCGGGGATGCTCGCGTCGGTCATCGCCGAGTCCGGCGAGGCCCCGTCGACGGACTCGCTCACCCTGACCGACCTGTTCGTCGAGCAGGTCCGCCGCACGCCGACCGCCCCGGCACTGGTGTTCGAGGGGGAGACGCTCGGATACGCCGAGTTCGCCGAGCGCTCGCACCGTCTCGCCCGCCATCTCGTCGAGGCCGGTGTCGGACCGGACGTCCATGTCGCGCTGGCGATGCGCCGTTCCGTCGACCTGCTGGTCGGCATGTATGCGGTCGTCGCCGCCGGTGGCGCCTACGTCCCGGTCGATCTCGATCACCCCGCCGAGCGCATCGCCTACGTCCTCGACAGCGCGCGCCCGGCGGCGGTCCTCACGACCACGCGCGACGGCTTCACCCACGACGCCGCGCCGGTGCTCACCATCGACACCCTCGACGTCGCGGGCCGGTCTGGCGAACCTCTGACCGACGACGATCGCACCGCCCCGCTGCGTCCGGACAACACCGCGTACGTGATCTACACGTCGGGCTCCACCGGGCGACCCAAGGGCGTCGCGGTCACCCATCGCGCGATCGTGAACCGACTCCGGTGGATGCAGTCGGAGTACCCGATCGACGGCGCCGACGTCGTGATGCAGAAGACGCCCGCCACGTTCGACGTGTCGGTCTGGGAGTTCTTCTGGCCGCTGCAGACCGGTGCGACGCTGGCGATCGCAGCTCCCGACGGCCATCGGGACCCCGCGTATCTCGCGCGACTCGTCGCCGAGACCGGTGTCACGACACTGCATTTCGTGCCGTCGATGATGTCGGCGTTCACCACGACGCTCGACGCGGAGTCGGGACACGACGGACCCATGGGCGAGCTGGCGACCCTGCGTCAGGTGTTCGCCAGCGGCGAGGCGCTCCCGCCGCACGTCGCCGCCCGGATGGTCGCGGTGTCCGGCGCCGCGATCCACAACCTCTACGGCCCGACCGAGGCCGCGGTCGACGTCACCTATCACGCCTACTCCGCCGCCGACACCGACACCGTCCCGATCGGTCGTCCGGTCGCGAACACCGGGGTCCACGTGCTCGACGAGCGGTTGCGGCCCGTCCCACCGACGGTCTCCGGCGAGCTGTACCTGACCGGGGTGCAGTTGGCGCGTGCCTACGTGGGGCGCCCCGATCTCACCGCCGACCGTTTCGTCGCCGACATCACCTCGGCGACGGGCGAGAGGATGTACCGCACCGGAGACGTGGTACGCCGCCGGTCCGACGGCGAGCTGGAGTACATCGGTCGCTCGGACTTCCAGGTGAAGCTGCGCGGCCTGCGGATCGAGCTGCCCGAGATCGAGGCCGCACTGACCGAGGTGACCGGTGTCTCGGACGCGGTCGCCGTCGTCGTCGAGGCGGCGGGTGACGCCCAGCTGGTCGCCTACGTGGTCGGGTCGATCGCGGCCGAGGCGGTCCCGGAGGTGCCCGGCGAGATCCCGACGATCCACCCGCTGTTCGACCGTCTGCGGTCGCGGCTGCCCGCATACATGGTGCCCGCCGCGATCATGGCGCTCGACGCGTTCCCGCTCACCGCCAACGGCAAACTCGACCGGCGCGCCCTGCCTGAGCCCGAATTCGCGACCACCACGGTCGAATTCGTCGAACCCACGACGGAACTCGAGATCGCGATCGCCGGGATCTTCGGCGTCGTCGCCCGTCGCGACCGGGTCGGCGCCCGCGACTCGTTCTTCGACATCGGCGGCACCTCCCTCGGCGCGACGCGCGTCGCCGCCCGCATCCAGGCGGCGCTCGGGGTCGCCGTCGGCGTGCGCGACGTGTTCGACCACCCGACGGTGGCCGATCTGGCCGCACTGCTCGACGGCCGCGAGGAGACCTCCGACCGTCCGCAGCTCGTGCCGCGACCCCGTCCTGACCGGGTGCCGCTGTCACCGGCGCAGGCGCGCATGTGGTTCATCAACCGGTTCGACCCGTCGTCACCGGCGTACAACCTGCCGCTGCCGGTGCGTCTGTCCGGTGACCTCGACGTCGCGGCGCTGCGCGCGGCCATCGTCGACGTGGCCGATCGGCACGAGGCGCTGCGCACCACCTACCCCGATTCCGCCGACGGTCCGTACCAGGTCGTACACCCCGCGGACGAGGCTGTCGCGGCGATGTACCGCGAGGCGACCGTCCATGTCGACGAGGTCTCCTCGGAGATCGTGCGGTCCGCGATCTCCGGCTTCGACGTGACCACCGGCTACCCGGCACGCATCGTGCTCATGCGGTTGTCGGGTACCGCCGCCGCCGCGGACTCCCAGTACGTGCTGATGCTCGTCGTGCACCACATCTCCGCCGACGGTGCATCGCTCGCACCGCTCTTCCGCGACCTCGTGGTCGCCTACGAGGCACGGCGGACCGGGATCGCGTCGTCCCAGGCGCCCCTGCCCATCCAGTACGCCGACTTCGCTCTCTGGCAGCGGGATCTGCTCGGCGACGAGGACGACCCGACGTCGATCGCGGCGCAGCAGATCGACTACTGGCGGCGCACGCTCGCCGGGGTGCCCGAATCGCTGGACCTGCCCACCGACCGGCCGCGGCCGGCGGTCGCATCACTGCGCGGCGACGCCGTCCGGTTCTCGCTCGACCCCGGGTTGCGTCGTCGACTGACGGCGGTGGCGCGGGCGCATGACGTGAGTCAGTTCATGGTCGTCCACGCCGCCCTGGCGATCCTGGCCGGGCGACTGTCGGGTTCGGACGACATCGCCATCGGCACACCGATCGCCGGTCGTGGCGAGGAGGCCCTCGACGACCTGGTCGGCATGTTCGTCAACACCGTCGTGCTCCGTACCGAGGTCGACCCGGACCTCACGGTCGCCGAACTGCTCTCCACGGTGCGCTCCGGCGATGTCGACGCGATGGCGCACGCGGACGTGCCGTTCGAACGGCTCGTCGAGGTGCTCGACGTCCCCCGCTCCACGGCCCACCACCCGCTGTTCGGGATCGCGCTGTCCTTCGACAACAACGAGGCACCGACACTCGAGCTCCCGGGCCTGCGCGTCGAGGTCGCCGACGCCGACGTCGAGATGGCGAAGTTCGACCTGCAGCTCACCGTCGGGGACAACGCCCCCGACGACGAGCCCGCGCCCGCGACGTTCACCTACGCCACCGACCTGTTCGACCAGTTGACGGTGCAGTCGTTCGCCGATCGTCTGGTGCGCATCCTCGACGCGATCGCGACGGACCCGTCCGCCCGGGTCGGGTCGATCGACATCCTCGCGCCCGCAGAGCGTGCAGCCCTGCAGGCCGTCGACGGTCCGCGGTCGGTGACGCCCGCGACCCTGCCGGAACTGCTGCAGCGGGGCGTGCACATCTCCCCGGACGGCCCCGCTCTCGTCCACGGCGACACGTCGCTGTCCTACGCCGAACTGGACGCCGTGAGCAACCGCGTCGCCCGGTGGCTGATCGCGCAGGGCGCGGGACCGGGGGCCGTCGTCGCGCTGGGCATGCGACGATCGCTGCACTCCGTCGTCGGGATCTGGGCGGTCGCGAAGACCGGTGCCGCGTACCTGCCGATCAACCCCGAGTACCCCGACGAACGGATCAGCACGATGCTGACCGACTCGGGGGCACTCCTCGGTCTCACCGTCGCGACCGACCGCGACGACCTGCCCGCCGACGTCGAGTGGCACGACCTGGCCGCGATCATGGAGGCCGACGGTGACGACGGCCCCGTCTCCGACGCCGATCGCACCGCACCCCTGCGGATCTCCGATGCCGCGTACCTGATCTACACCTCTGGCTCGACCGGCACGCCGAAGGCGGTCGTGGTGACCCATGCGGGCCTGGCGAACCTCACCGCCGACGTCGTCGAGCACTACGCGGTGCGATCGGACTCGCGTGTCCTGCACGTGGCACAGCCCAGCTTCGACACCTCCGTCGGGGAGTTGCTCGCCGCGTTCGGAGCCGGTGCGGCGCTGGTGGTCTCGCCCCAGGACGTCTTCGGAGGCGACGAACTCGCGGCGTTGATCGCCCGTCAGCGGGTGTCGGTGGTCGTGATGACCCCGACCGCCCTGATGACCGTCGACCCGACCGGTCTCGACGGCGTCGAGTCCCTCGTCGTCGGCGGCGACGTCTGCACCCCCGAACTCGCGGCACGATGGGCGCCGCGACTGCGCAACGCGTACGGGCCCACCGAGACCACCGTCATCAACACCATCACCCCCGGCCTCGACCGCGGTGACCGCGTCACGATCGGGGCTCCGCTGCGTGGGGTGGGGGTCCGTGTCCTCGACTCCCGCCTGCGGGTGGTGCCTCGCGGCGTCGTCGGCGAGTTGTATCTCTCGGGACCGGGTCTGGCGCGCGGCTACCACGACCGTCCCGCGACCTCTGCCGAACGGTTCGTCGCCGATCCTTTCGGCCGGGACGGCGCACGGATGTACCGGACCGGCGACCTGGTCCGTCTCAGCCTCGACCCGACGGCGCCGACGAACGCGCTGGAGTACGTGGGGCGCAGCGACTTCCAGGTGAAGGTCCGCGGATTCCGCGTGGAACTCGGCGAGATCGACCGCGCGCTCGTCGATGCCGGTGACCTGGAGTACTCGGTGACCCTCGGTGTCGACGGGCCCGACGGCGCGACCGCGCTCGCCTCCTACGTGCTCCCGCGCTCGGGGCGGTCGGTCGACACCGACGCCCTCACCGCGGCGGTGGCGGACCGTCTGCCGGGTCACATGGTCCCCGCGGCGGTGATCGTCCTCGACGAGATCCCGTTGACGCCGATCGGCAAGCTCGACCGGCGCGCGCTCCCGGCGCCGGAGTTCTCGGTGGTCGAACGGGAGTACCGGGCACCCGAGACCGATCTCGAACACACCATCGCCGAGGTGTTCGCCGACGTCCTCGGGGTCGACCGCGTCGGCCGGGACGACTCCTTCTTCGACCTCGGCGGGAACTCGCTGAGCGCCACCAAGGTGGCCGGACGTGTCGGTGCCGCCCTGAACAGCTCCGTGGGGGTGCGCGAGTTGTTCGCCGCGCCGACCGTCGCCGGGCTGGCCGAGCGCATCGCGGGCGGGCAGACCACGCGTCCGCATCGCGCGCCGCTCGTGGCCCGACCGCGGCCCGACCGGATCCCGCTGTCGCTGGCACAGACCCGGATGTGGTTCCTGAACCGGTTCGACCCGGACTCGCCGGCCTACAACATCCCGGCGGCCGTGACCCTCGTCGGCGACCTCGACGTCGCCGCGCTGCGCCTCGCCGTCGCCGACGTGGTCGCCCGCCACGAGTCGCTGCGCACGGTGTACCCCGACTCGGCGAGCGGACCGCACCAGGTGATCCTGCCCGCGGCGCAGGCGATCCCGGACGTCGAGCTCGTCGACGCCTCCGCCGACGACCTCCCGGACGAGCTGCGCGCGTTCGTCTCCGCCGGCTTCCGTGTCGACGACGCCGTACCGATGCGGATCCGGTTGTGGCGCATCGACACCGACCGTCACGTCCTCGCGGCCGTCGTCCACCACGTCGTCGCGGACGGGGAATCGATGGTCCCGTTCGTCGCCGACCTCGCCGCGGCCTACGCGGCCCGTTCGGTCGGCTCGGAGCCGCAGTGGCGCGACCTGCCCGTCCAGTACGCCGACTACGCACTCTGGCAGCGAGAGGTCCTGGGCGACGAAGACGACCCGACCAGCCTGCTCTCGGCCCAGATCGGGTTCTGGCGCACCGCACTCGCGGCCCTGCCCGACCAACTCGAGCTGCCCACCGATCGCCCGCGACCGCCGGTGCAGTCGCTGCGCGGGAGCCAGCACCTGTTCCGGATCCCCGCATCCACCCACGCACGGGTCGCCGAGCTCGCGCGCTCACGCAACGCCTCGACCTTCATGGGTTTCCATGCCGCGTTCGCGGTTCTGCTGGCGCGTCTGTCGGGCAGTCCCGACATCGTGGTCGGCACACCCATGGCCGGACGTGGCGACCGCGAGCTCGAGGGCGTCATCGGCATGTTCGTCAACACGCTGGCCCTGCGACTGGATGTCGACGGCTCGATGGGCTTCGCCGCCCTGGTGGACGCCGCCCGCGACCGCGACTCGGAGGCGTTGAGTCACTCCGACGTCCCGTTCGAGCGGCTGGTCGAGGTCCTGAACCCCGTCCGGTCGACCGCGCGGCACCCGATCTTCCAGGTCGGACTGTCCTTCCAGAACATCGCCCGGCCGACGCTCGAACTCGCCGGCCTGCGGATGGAGCCGGTCGAGCTGCCCGAGGGTGTGGCGCAGTTCGACCTGCACCTGATCCTGTCGGACACCTACGACGAGTCCGGTGCACCGGCCGGGGTCGAGGCGGCGTTCACGTTCGCCGACGACCTGTTCGACCGGTCGACGGTCGACGACGTCGCCGCCCGGTTCGTCTCCCTGCTCGATCGTCTGACAGCCGAGCCCGAGCGCCCTGTCGGCGACGTCGACATGCTGACGGCGGCCGAGCGTGTCGAGGTGATCGAAGCGCGCAACAACACCACCGTGGTGCTCGCGCCGACGACACTCGCCGACATCCTCGCGTCCGCCTTCGTCGCGTACCCGTCGCGGGTGGCGATCGACGCCGATGGTGACGCCGCGTCGGGATCCGACGGCGGGACCTTCGACTACGCGACGCTGGGTGGGCGGGTCAACCGCCTGGCGCGTGCCCTCATCGACCGCGGCGTCGGTCCGGAGACCGTCGTCGGGCTCGCGATGCCCCGGTCGGTCGACCTCATCGTCGCGATGTACGCGGTGACCACCGCCGGTGGTGCGTACCTGCCCATCGACCCCGACCACCCGGCCGACCGCGTCGGATACATCGTCGACAACACCGAGCCCACGCTGGTCCTCGTGAGCGGAGCTGCACCTGAGGCGCTCTCGGCCTCGCAGACCCTCACCGCCGACCGCGTCGTCGACATCGCCGAGTTGGATTTTCACGAGTACTCCGGCGGCACGGTCGCCGACTCCGAGCGCCTGCGGACGCTGCGGCCCAACGACATCGCCTATGTCATCTACACGTCCGGGTCGACGGGTCGACCCAAGGGCGTCGCGGTCCCGCACTCGGCGATCGTCAACCAGCTGAACTGGCTCTCGGTGCAGTTCCGCCTGACCGCCGACGACGCCCTGCTGCTGCGCACGCAAGCCACGTTCGACCTGTCGGTGTGGGAGTACTGGTGGGCGGTCACCGCCGGTGTCCGCCTCGTCGTGGCCGCCCCGCAGGGGCACCGCGATCCCGCCTACCTCGCCGAGCTCATCGCGCGTCGACGGGTCACCGTCACGACGTTCGTGCCCTCGCTGCTGTCGGCGTTCCTGCTCGACACCCGGCCGGAGCAGATCGCGAGCCTCACCACCGTGCTGTGCATCGGTGAGGCGCTGACCGCCGACACGGTCACACGGTTCCGTGCCGTCAGCGGGGCCGCGATCCACAACCTGTACGGCCCGACCGAGGCGGCGGTCAGCGTGACGCACCAGCAGGTGCCGGCAGGCATCGACGACGGCGCCGTCCCGATCGGCCGGCCGGAGTGGAACACCGGCGTCTACGTCATGGACACTCGACTGCGGCCCGTCCCCGACGGTGTCACCGGCGAGCTCTACATCGCCGGCGCCCAGCTGGCCCGTGGCTACGTCAACCGCTCCGACCTCACCGCCGACCGCTTCGTCGCCGATCCGTTCGGCAGGGCCGGCGCGCGGATGTACCGCTCCGGCGACCTGGTCCGCTGGGCACGCGTCGGCGACGACTCCACGCCGACGCTGGTCTACGTCGGCCGCAGCGACTTCCAGGTGAAGGTGCGCGGTCTTCGGATCGAGCTCGAGGAGATCGAGCGTGTGCTCGCCGCCGTCGCGTCGGTCGACAGCGCGGTCGTCACCGTCCACTCCGATCCGAGCGCCGGCGAGCACATCGTGGCCTATCTCGTCCCGGTCCGCACCGCCGACGGCCCGGCGGAACTCGACACGCGGGCGGTGCTCGCCGAGGCCGCCGAGGACCTCCCGTCGTACATGTTGCCGACCGTCACCGTCGTCCTCGACGTGCTGCCGCTCACCATCAACGGCAAGCTGGACCGCAAGGGGCTTCCCCGGCCCGACTTCTCCACCGCCGCAGCGCATCAGGAGCCGCGTGGACCGGTGGAGGAGATCGTCGCCGCGGTCATCGCCGACATCGTCGGTGCCGAGCGGGTGGGAGCGTTCGACAGCTTCTTCGCCGTCGGCGGCAACTCGCTGTCGGCGACCCGGGTGGTCGCACGCATCAACGACGCCCTCGGGTCCTCGCTCACCGTCCGTGACCTCTTCACCGACCCGACCGTCGCCGGGATCGCCGCGGCCGCCGACCACAGCACGGGTACGGATCGTCCACGCCTGCAGGCGATGGCACGCCCGGCGCAGATCCCGCTGTCGCCCGCGCAGACCAGGATGTGGTTCATCAACCAGTTCGACACGTCGTCGGCTGCGTACAACATCCCCGCCGTGTTGCGCCTGACCGGCGAGGTCGACGTCGAGGCGCTGCGGTCCGCCGTCGCCGACGTCGTCGCCCGACACGAGGTCCTGCGCACCCGCTACCCGGCCGACGCGAGCATCGACGGCCGCGACCGCGCACCGCGGCAGGAGATCCTGTCGCCGGAACAGGTCCGCGCCGGACAGGTGCTGACGGTCCGGACGCTCGACGGCCTCGAGGCCGCCCACGCGGCCGTCGCCGAGGCGGTCACGACCGGCTTCGACGTGGCCGCGACGGTGCCGGTGCGGATGGTGTTGCTCCGATTCGCGCCGGACGAGGCCGTCCTCGTCGTGGTGGTCCACCACATCTCGGCCGACGGGGCGTCCGTCGCCCCGCTGGCACGCGACGTGATGGTCGCCTACGGCGCACGGCATTCCGGCCAGGAACCGACCTGGGGTGCACTGCCGGTGCAGTACGCCGACTACGCGCTCTGGCAGCGCGCGGTGCTCGGTGACGAGAGTGACCCGACATCGGTGGCGGCGCAGCAGCTCGACTTCTGGGCCACGACCCTCGACGGCATCCCCGAGGTCATCGACCTGCCGCTGGACCGGCCGCGGCCGCCGGTGCAGTCGGTGGCCGGTGCGCAGGTGCGGTTCGAGGTCGACGCGGCCACCCGCACGGGCCTGCAGCGGCTGGCCAACGCGCACGGCGCGACGATGTTCATGGCGGTCCACGCCGCGTTCGCGGTGGTGCTGTCGCGCTCGGGCGGCACCGACGACGTGGTCGTCGGCACCGCGGTGGCCGGTCGCGGTGACGCGGCACTCGACGATCTCGTCGGCATGTTCGTCAACACCCTCGCCCTGCGCACCCCCGTCGACCGCTCGGCCGGTTTCGCCGATCTGCTCGAGTCGGTCCGCGACGTCGACGTCGCCGCCTTCACCCATACCGAGATCCCCTTCGAGCGGCTCGTCGAGGACCTGGCGCCGGAGCGGTCGACCTCGTTCTCGCCGCTGTTCCAGGTGGTGCTCGCGTTCGGCAGCACCGATCAGCCGGACCTCGAGCTGCCGGGCCTGCGGGTGTCGGGACTCGAGGTCGACACCACGACCACCAAGTTCGACCTGCAGCTGACGGTCGCCCAGTCGTCGACCGACGACGGCAGCGGCTTCGAGTGCGTGATCACCTACGCGACAGCCCTGTTCGACGAGTCCACCGTCGACGAACTGGGTCGGCGGTTCGCCACGGTCCTCGCGGCCGTCGTAGCGGACCCGCAGACACCGGTCGGCGACATCGAGATCCTCGAGCCCGAGGTGTCGGATCGACTGCTGCACATGACGTCCCCGGCGGCGCCCGAGCGATGCGTCCTCGGTGACGTGTTCACGCGCGCCGCGGGCACGGCGCCCGACTCCCTGGCCGTCATCGGGGAGGACGAGCGCATCACGTGGTCCGATCTCGACCACCGTGCTCGTCGCGTCGCCCGGGCGCTGCGCGACCGTGGCGTCGAGAACGGGACGCCGGTGGGTCTCGCGATCGGCCGCTCGGTCGAGTCGATCACGGCGTTCTGGGGGATCGCCGCCGCCGGCGGCGCCGTCGTGCCGATCGACCCCAACTATCCGTCCGACCGCGTCGAGCACATGGTCGCCGACGCGGGCATGACCATCGGGCTCACCGTCGACGAGGTGGCCGGTGGACTCCCGCGTGCCGTCGACTGGATCGACATCCGGGCGATCGCCGCCGACGGCGACGCCGAGAGCGCCTGGGCGCAGCCGTCTCTCGACGACCTCGCCTACATCATCTTCACCTCCGGCTCGACGGGACGGCCCAAGGGTGTCGCGGTGACCCATCGCGGCATCGCCGACATCGTCACCGAGGCCCGCGAGCGGCTCGGTGTCACACCGGAGTCGCACGTCCTGCACTTCGCGTCGCCGAGCTTCGACGCGTCGGTGTTCGAGATCCTGCTCGTGACGAGCGGTGCCGGCGCCCAGGTGATCGCCCCGCCGCGCATGTTCGGCGGCGACGAACTCAGCCGCCTGATGCGCGCGGAGAAGGTGACCCACGCATTCGTGACCCCGGCTGCGCTGGCCACCGTGGATCCGTCCGACCTGCCCGACCTGCGCGTGGTGATGGTCGGCGGGGATGCGTGTCCGCCAGAACTGGTGCGACGCTGGGTGACCGCGTTGCCCGACGGGTCCACGCGGTCGATGTTCAACCTCTACGGGCCGTCCGAGGCGACCATCTGGTCCACAGCGACCGAACCGCTCGTCCCCGGGGTGCAGGTCACCATCGGTGGACCCGTCACGGGTGTGCGGATCACGGTTCTGGACGACCGTCTGAACCCTGTGCCCGTGGGGGTTCCCGGCGAGATGTACATCGCCGGGGACGTCTTGGCCCGCGGGTACGTCCAGCGCCCCGGCCAGACCGCGGAGCGGTTCGTCCCGGACCCGTTCGGCCCGCCCGGATCCCGCATGTACCGCACCGGCGACCTCGTGCGGTGGCGTCGCATCGGGGACCGTCTGGAGCTGGAGTTCAACGGCCGCACGGACTTCCAGGTCAAGGTGCGCGGGTTCCGGATCGAGCTCGGCGAGATCGACGCGGTGTTGGGGGCGCAGCCCGACGTCGAGTTCGCGACGACCCTCGGGCTGCCGCACCCGGTGTCCGGCGCGACGATGCTGGTGTCGTATGTACACGGACGGGTGACCGACGTCGCGGACCTCACCGCACGGGTCGGTCGGAACCTGCCCGCGCACATGGTCCCCTCCGTCGTCGTCGTGCTCGATGAGATCCCGCTGACCCCGGCGGGCAAGCTCGATCGCCGGGCTCTCCCCGCGCCCGAGTTCGGCGGGTCGACGACTTCGTCGCGGGCGCCGTCCGACCCCGTCGAGGAGAAGCTCTGTCGTCTGTTCGCCGAGACGCTCGGCGTCGACGAGATCGGTGTCGACGACTCGTTCTTCTCACTCGGCGGCGACAGCATCATGGCCATCGGTCTGGTCACCCGGGCTCGTGACGCCGGGCTCGTCTTCACCCCGCGCGACGTGTTCGACCGCCGGACGCCGGCCGAGCTCGCCGGTGTGGTGACCACATCCGCGCAGGCCGCCGAGACGGTCCTGCCCGAGCTCGACGGCGGTGGCGTCGGGACGCTGCCGTTGACGCCGATCATGCAGTGGCTCATCGGCACTCGTCGCGAGTACCGCACGTTCTCCCAGGCCAACTTCCTCACCCTGCCGCGCGAGCCCGGTGCCCGGCGTCTCGCGGTCGCGATCGACACGCTCCTGGCGACCCACGACGCGCTGCGGGCGCGGCTGGTGCCGGCGGACTCCGACGACGCGCAACCGCACCTCGATGTCCGGCCCGTCGGTGCGGTGACCGCTCGCGACGTGCTGCGGCGCGTCGAGATCGACGACGAGCCCGGCACACCCGGTTTCGTCGAGACGGTCCGTCGCGAGGCCGCCGCCGCCGACGACCGACTCGACCCGCAGGCCGGCGTCATGGTGCAGGCGGTCTGGTTCGACCCGTCGTCCCGCCTCGGCGGCGAGGCCACCGGGCGGCTCTACATCGTGATCCACCACCTCGTCGTCGACGGTGTCTCGTGGCGGATCCTGCTGCCGGATCTCGTCGTCGCATGGGCTCGGACGGACACCGACGAGGATTCGGTCGACGAGCCGATCGCCCTCGGTGAGGTCGGGACGTCCCTGCGGACATGGGCGCACGCACTGTCCGAGTCGGCCCCGTCGTTCGCCGACGAGGTCGACAGGTGGGCGCAGGTCGTCACGGTCGACGACCCGCCGCTGGGCAGCGGGCCGCTCGATCCCGTGCGGGACACCGTGTCCACGATGGGCCGGATCACCGTCGACATGCCTGTCGACGTGTCCGACGCTGTCCTGCGGGAGATCGGCCCCGCCTATCGGACCGGCGTCGACTCCGCCCTGCTCGCGTCGCTGGCGGTCGCCGTCCGCCGGTGGCGGCTGCGTCGGGGTGTCGACGCCCCGGGTCTGCTGGTCGAGCTCGAGGGCCACGGCCGCGAGGAGTTCGCGGTCGCACCGACGTCGGGTGGAGCGCGTGCCGACCTGCACCGCACCGTCGGGTGGTTCACCACGACGCGGCCGGTCCGGCTCGACCTCACCGGTGTCGACGTCGACGCCCTCGTCGAGTCGGATGACGCGACCGCGGCGGGCCGGGCGATCAAGGCCGTCAAGGAGGACCTGGCGGTCGTGCCGGGTGGCCACGGCGGCATCGGTTTCGGGGTGCTGACCAGTTTCGGCGGTCCCGAGGCCGACGTGCTGCGCGGTCGCGGCGAGCCGCAGATCGCCTTCAACTACCTCGGTCGCGTGTCGGCGGGGGAGAGCGAGACCGCCGAGTTCGGGTGGCAGCCTGCCACCGACGTCGACGGGTTGGGCGGATCGATGGATCCCGGCATGGTGGTGCCGGCCGCGCTGACGATCAACGCGATCGCCACCGACACCGCGGACGGGCCCGTGGTGTCTGCGTCGTTCGCCTTCGCCGGTGAACTCCTGCACGAGAGAGAGATGCGGGAACTGGCCGACGACTGGGTCGCCGCGGCGACCGCGCTCACCCGTCACGTCCGGTCGGGGGTGGTCGGTGGTCTCACCCCGTCCGACGTGCCGCTGGCACCGGTGACGCAGGACGACATCGACGTCATCGAGGCCGCGCACGGCCGTGTCGAGGACGTGTGGCCGCTCGCGCCGCTGCAGGCCGGTCTGCTCTACCACTCCGAGGTCGCCGGCGCGGACGCCGTCGACATCTACACCGCGCAGGTCGTGTTGGAGCTGCGCGGTCCGCTGGACGCCGATCGGATGCGCGCCGCGGCCGACGCGGTGATCCTGCGCAACCCCGTGCTGCGCAGCGCTTTCCACGCGACCCGCGACGGGATCCCGGTCGCGGCGGTCGTCGCCGACGCACACGTGGACTGGGACAGGGTCGACCTGTCCGGGCGCGACGACGCCCTCGACGAGGCGGACCGGCTGCTCCGCGCGCACCGACTGGACCGGTTCGACATGGCCTCCGCGCCACTGATGCGGTTCTTGATCCTGGATCTCGGCGCCGACGACTCGGGCGCACCCCTGAGCCGGATGTCGATGGTCAACCACCACATCCTGCTCGACGGGTGGTCGGGTCCGCTGCTGATGCAGCAGTTGCTCGGCCTCTACGCGATGGGCGGCGTCGACCATCTGCCGCCGGCCGAGCACAGCTACCGCGACTTCCTCGCGTGGCTGTCGCGCCAGGAGCCGGGGGCGGCACTGGGGGCGTGGCGCCGGGCTCTCGACGGTCTGGACCGACCGACCATGTTGGTCGACCGCGCCGCAATCGCTGCCGAGGACGGGCACGACGTCGAACTCGACTCCGTCGCAGACGATTCCGTCGTCCCGGTGGACCGTGTCCTCGAGCTGGACGAGCCGACCGCCGCCGGGCTGGCCGAGTTGTCCCGCGATCGCGGGATCACCGTGAACACCATGCTGCAAGCCGCCTGGGGCCTCGTGCTCGCCCGGTCGCTCGGTTCCGACGACGTCGTGTTCGGTGCGACGGTGTCCGGCCGTCCGCCCGAGGTCCCGGACGTGGGCAGCATCCTGGGCCTGTTCATCAACACCATCCCCGCCCGTGTCCGCCTCGACGAGCGCGAGACCGTCGTCGGGCTGCTCGAACGGGTGCAGTCCGAGCAGGCGGGTTTGCTCGACGCGCACCACGTCGGGCTCCCCGCGATCCAGCGGGAACTGGGCGTCGGTGCGCTCTTCGACACACTGGTCGTCTTCGAGTCGTATCCGATCGACCGGGACTCCCTGGAGCAGGGCGCGTCGATCGACGGACTGTCGGTGGACGGTGCCGCGGTCAACGACGCGTCGCACTACCCGCTGACCGTGCTGGGACAGGCCGATCCGCACCTCTCGGTGACCCTGCGATACGTGCCTGCTCTGGTGTCCGACGCCCGTGCGGCCGATCTCGCGGCGCGGTTGCAGCGGGTCCTGTCGGCCTTCGGCCGGGCGAGCGCCACACCGGTGCGCGACATCGACCTCGTCGACCCCGCGGAGGTCGCGGCGCAGCTGCGCGCCTGGAACGACACCGACCGTGTCGTCGAGGACACGACGGTCGCGCAGTTGTTCGCCCGACGGGTCGTGGCCACCCCGGATGCCGTCATGCTCGTGGACGGGGACACCCGGCTGACGTTCGCCGAGTTCGACGCCATGGCGAACCGGAGGGCCCGTGTCCTGATCGCACACGGCATCGGACCCGACGACGTCGTGGCGGTCGCCATGGCGCGCTCCGTCGAGCAGCTGGCGACGGTCCACGGCATCCTCAAGGCCGGCGCGGCCTACCTGCCGGTCGACGTCGACGCCCCGGCCGAGCGCGTGGCCGGGATCGTGGCCGAGGCGGGCGCGCGCTGTGCTGTCACCGACGCCGACAGGCTCGCCCGGCTGCGGTCGATCGTCCGACCGGTGGCGTGCCTCGACCTCGCGGCCCGCGGCCTGCGGCACATCGACGACGCGCCGATCGCGCCGTCGGAGCTGCGCGGGCGCGTGCACCCGACGTCGCTCGCCTACGTGCTGTTCACCTCGGGCTCGACGGGACGGCCGAAGGGTGTGCAGATCACGCAGCGCGCCCTGACCAACCAGGTGCTCTGGATCGCCGAGGAACACGGCATCGACGCCGACGACACCGTCCTGCTCAAGACCCCGTTCACGTTCGACGCCTCGGTGTGGGAGATGTTCACCCCCGGTCTCGTCGGGGCGACGACCGTCGTCGCGGGTCCCCGCGCCCACACCGAGCCCACCGAGATGGTGGACCTCGTCGCCCGGCACGCGGTGACCGTCGTCCAGTTCGTGCCGTCGGTGCTCGCCGTGTTCGTCGAGTCGGCCGGTGAGGCAGCGCTGTCCGGGCTGCGCATCGTGTTCAGTGGCGGCGAGGCGCTCCCTCGGTCGCTGGCCCGGCATGTCGCACAGCGCAGCGGTGCCCGCGTGGTCAACCTGTACGGGCCGACCGAGGTGACGGTCGACGCGACGTCCGCGGTCGTCGTCGGAGGCGACGGGCCGTCGGCGAACGGGACCGCTCCCACAGCGTCACCGGCAGCGGCGGGCACAGAGGTCGTCCCGATCGGCCGGCCGGTGTGGAACACACGTGGGTGGGTGCTCGACCGGTGGTTGCGCCCGTGCGTCGTGGGGGCGGTCGGCGAGTTGTACCTCGGTGGCGACCAGCTGGCGCGCGGATATCTGAACCGGCCGGGGCTCACTGCGGAACGGTTCGTGCCCAGCGTTCTCGGGACCTCCGGGTCACTGATGTACCGGACCGGCGACCTCGTCCGCCGGATGCCGGACGGATCACTGGACTACGTCGGCCGCGTCGACTTCCAGGTCAAGCTGCGTGGTCTGCGTATCGAGCTCGAGGAGGTCGAGGTCGTCCTCGCCCGGCACGAGTCGGTGTCGCAGGCCGCGGTCGCGATCCGTGAGATCGGCGGCCGTGAGCAACTGATCGCCTACGTCACAGGGGATCTCGGCGGCGAGGTCGACGCCTCGGCGCTGCGCGAGTTCGCGGGACGGGCGCTGCCGACGTACATGATCCCCGAGATGATCGTCGTGCTCGACGAGTTCCCGCGTGGGCGGTCGGGCAAGATCGACAGGTCGGCTCTGCCCGTCCCCGAGGTCGCGCGAGCGGAGCGGCGTGCGCCGTCGACCCCGGCGGAGGAGACGCTCGTCCGGATCGTCGGCGAGTTGCTCGGTACCGAGGTCGGCGCCGACGACTCGTTCTTCGAGGTCGGCGGCGACAGCATCGGGGCCATGCAGCTGGTGACCCGCGCCCGTGCGGCGGGACTGCAGTTCACCGCCCGCGACGTCATCGAACACCGGACTCTCGCCGCTCTCGCGCGCCGCTCGGAGACCACCGTCGACGCCGTCCCCGGCTCCGCCCGGCGCAGCGGTCGCGCGGAGGCGACACCCGTGATTCGCAAGATGATCGAGCGGGGCGGCGACATCAGCAGGTTCGTGATGCCGATGGCGTTCATCGTCCCCGGCGACGTCACCGCCGAGCAGATCGAGCGTGTCATCGGCGCTGTCGTCGACTCCCACGACGTCCTGCGGTCGCGGTTCGACCCCACCGGAGCGCTCGAGGTCGGTGTGCGAGGAACCGTCGACGTTGCCGCTGCGCTGACACGTGTCGATCTGGACGCCGAGACCGTGCCGGGGACCGACGGCTACACCGCGATCCTGCGGAGCGCGGTCGGCGACGCCATCGACCTGCTCGATCCGCAGTCGGGCGCCATGATGCGGCTGGTCTGGCTGGCGCCCTCGGCCGGATCGGAGCACACCGGTCGTCTCGTCGTCGTGCTGCACCACCTTGTCGTCGACGCCGTGTCGTGGCAGATCCTGCAGTCCGACATCGCGGTGGCGGGCAGCCAGGTGTCGGCCGGGGACGAGCCGACACTGCCCGACACGGGGACATCATGGGTCGACTGGAGCGAGGCCCTGCACGCCGCCGCGCCCACCCGCCGCGGCGAACTGGACCACTGGGTCGAGATGCTCGACGTGGAGGACCCGGACCTGGGGACACGCCGACTCGACCTCACCCGTGACAGCGTCGACCGTCTGGCGCGCCTCGAGGTGGAGCTCCCCGCGGACATCGTCGAACCCCTCACGGCGAGTGTGCGATCCGGTCCCCAGGCCGAGACGGTCGCCGACCTGCTCATCGCCGGGTTGGCCGCCGCCGTCGTCGGCTGGCGGGCCGATCGAGGGATCGAGGCATCCGGGACGTTGTTGACGCTCGAAGGTCATGGCCGCCAGGAGGCCGTCGCAGCACGCGACGTGGACCTCTCGCGCACCGTGGGTTGGTTCACCTCGATGTTCCCGACTCACGTCGACCTCGACGGCCGGTCGGCGGTCGACATGCTCGACGACCCGCAGGCCGCGGCCGCCGTGGTCTCGGCCACGCGACGGGCGATGGCCTCCCACCCCGACCGCGGCGTCGGGTACGGGATACTGCGCTACCTCGACCCCGAGGGCATCGAGCGGCTGGGCGGCTTCGCGGAACCGCAGATCGTCTTCAACTACATCGGCGCGATCCCGGGTGCCGACGCGGCCGCCGACATCGGGGAAGTCGCGTGGTTCCCGGACGTCGCGGGGCCCGCTCTGCTCGACACGTCCGATCCCGCCGCGCTGGCGCGGGGCAACCGGATGCCGGCTCAGGCCGAGATCGACATCCAGTCGATGTCGACGACCGGCGAGGACGGGCGCGTCGTCCGGGCCCAGATCACCTGGCTCGACGACGCGATCGACAAGGACGACCTGACCGAACTCGTCGACCACTGGAAGCTGGCTCTACGCGCCATCGTCGACCGCGCCCGCGACTGACCCGTTCGGGCACCTTCGGTTGCGGTACGCCACCGCGAACGGTTCCCAGATCAGCTACTCGATCCTGAGGGAGGACGCCGAGATCCCGCTGCCCGGGCAGCCGACGAGATCGACTCCCGGCGAGACCCGCGCGATGATCCCTTCGAGCGCAATCATCGAACCGGGGGCAGGGTTCCACCGGTCGGCCGAACTGGTGCAGAACATCCATCCGGTCGATTCGTGCCCGGCGGTTCCGGTGTGACGATCGCGAGACCACGCGCAGCGTGGTCGCGGTCCTCGGGCGCCGGCCGTCGATGGCCGTGCCGACAGAGTCTCAGGGGCAGGGCGTGCGGTGCGTGGTGGCGTAGGACGGGTCGAGGGCATCGAGAACCATCGCCACGGCGCGGGGATCCGAGGTCATGCCCATGTGGTCGCCCTGTGAGTGGCCGACGATGTCGACCTGACGGGCGCCGGTCTCCTTGCGCACCGTGTCGACGAACGAACCGAGGGTGCGCGCGGACTGACGGATGGAGTTGCCGCCGAACAGGTCGAGCAGGTTCTGCGGGCTCGCCGACTGACGCTTGCCGTAGGAGATGGTGTAGACGCAGAACCCCTGGTCACGCAGAGCGGGGGCGAGTTTCTCCCACGTCTTCGCGGGGTTGGCCCACGTCCCGTGGACGAGCACCACCGGCCGCGGATGCTCTGCGGACGGGCGACACGTGGGGGTGTTGATCCCCGACGACGGGTGAGGGGCTGCGGCGGCCTGCGCGGGTATCGCCAGCATCGCCACGAGGGCTGCTGCGTACACACACAACCGGCGCCGGGCACGAGTCGACAACCTCGACATGTTCCTCCTTCGCCCCCGACGACCCGCCAAGCATTTGCGATCTCAACGAGTCAATTCACTTCGACGTTACGTCACGGAAACCCGATCATAGAAACCCCCGTCACCCCGGGTCCGGGCGTGTCGGGGCCGTTCGAGCGAGTCGTCACCTGATCGAGGCCGCGACGAGATGTGGAGCCGTCCGCCCTCCACTGCCGAGCTCGGAGTCCGATCTCATCCGGCACAGGCCCCCGGGTCGACGGGCCGCAGGTCGCCCAGCGCATGCCGTGCTCGCTCCCGTGCCAGGTTCGTGTCGGCCCACCGGCGGTCCATCCGGACATCGCCGGCGAGAGCGGTGAGCACGCAGTCCCGAAGGTGCGGAGGCAGTCGCAGGAGTTGATCCGCCGCATCGGGCGAGAGGTCCGACAGCTGCCCGACGTCGACGCGGCCGGTCTTCTCGTAGCGGTCGACGTTGATCTCGGCGATGCGGGCGTCGGGGTCATACGCGGCGAACGCCAGCGCTCCGACGATGGTCACCCCTGCGATCGCCCGGGCGAACTGCCGGGTACCGAACCCCGCGCCTGCCGCCATCAGGGCGACCAAGACGACTGCGAACCACAGTTCGACGGCGGTCGCACCGACGCGCAGCCGGGTGGCGCCGAACGCGTCGACGTAGAGGTCCATCCGGTGCAGGGCTGATGCGACGACCGCCAGTGCAGCCAGGCACAACCCGCCGAGGATCACCCGGACGGCAGCACGATCGGCGGTGGTGTCCTGCGGTGACCGACGCCATGCGACGGCCACGACGGCGATCGTCAGCGCCGTCGCCACGAAGAGCTGCCAGAACCCCGATCGCGCGTACTCCGCGTACGTCAGGCCGACGGTCCGCTGCACGTGGTCGTCGCCGCCGAAGAGGGTCGAGGCCTGTGTGACGAGGAACGCGATCGAGACGAGCAGGACTGTCCCCGCCGGTAGTGCCCACATCCAGGTGGTGTGCAGGGTCTGCGGTGGCGAGGGCACGTACGGCGACCGCGGACGCGCCCAGCGCAGATGGATCCCGATGGTCGTGACGAGGGCGACCAGAACACCGACCGCGATCTGCGGGCCGAGGTCGAGGGAGCCGATGTCGGGTGTGAGCATCGCGAGCAGGTGCGCGAAGGCCGCATCCGCGCCCGCGAACAGAGCGCCGAAGACGACTGCGAGGGCGACGGTCACGACGGCGACCGCGGCGACGGCCCCCGGGTTGTCGAGCGAGCGGCCCCCACGGAGGCGAGCGACGGCACGGCCCGACCACGCCACCGCCCGCGGGGTGAGGACCACTGCTGCGAATCCACCGAACGCGGCCTGACGAAGCGTGCGCGCGTCGACGACGAGCCCGACCGCGGACACGGCGGCCAGCACGAGACACCCATCGACCACCCATTCGGCGCTGCGCCACGCCGCCACCGACACCAGTGCGGCCACGGCGAGCACGCCGAGCACGCCGAGCGGGGTGGGTCGACCTCGCCGAGCCCCGACGACCACGGCGGCGAGGATCCCGACCGTGATGATCACGACCCCGATCCCCGTCGTCCCGGACGGTGCGGCGATCGCTGCGACGAGCCCGGCCCCGGCCACCGCGACGGGTACCCGTGCGGGAGCGGCCGGCGGGATGTCGTCGACGGTGGTCATCAGCGGCGGTGGCGGAGGAGATGCGGGCGGGTTCGGTCCGGGAACTGGGGGGATCGTGTCGAACGGGGGTGATCCGGGCATGGGGTATCGCCTCTCGTCGTGCGGGTGTGTCGGATGCGCGGATGCGCGCGCGGGCGCCACGCGCCCGGAAGTCGGGGGTCGACTCAGGTGGGAGCCTGCGCGGGGAGTCGGACGCGGATGCGACAGCCGTCGGGGTCGTCGACGACGGCGATCTCCCCGTCGTGCAGTCGGACCACCCAGTGGGCGATCGCCAGGCCGAGGCCTGTCCCGCCGTCCCGGGAGCCGCCCCGGGTGAACCGTTCGAAGATGCGGCCGCGTTCGTCGGGGTCGATGCCGGGCCCCTGGTCGGCGATGTCGATGACGGCCCCGGTCCCGTCGGCGCGGGCTGTGATGTCGACGATCCCGTCTGTGGGTGAGTGCCGTGCCGCGTTGTCGAGCAGGTTCGCGAAGACCTGGTGCATGCGGGCCTCGTCCGCGCGCACCAACAGCCCGGTGGGCACGGCGTTGTGGAACGTCACGTGTGTGGCCGAATCCTGTCCGATGCCGTTGCGGAGCAGACACTCCGCGACGGCGTCCTCGGTGAGACCGTGCAGGTCGATCATCGCGCGGTCGAGCGCGATGGCACCTCCTTCCACCCGTGACAGGTCGAGGAGGTCGTCGACGAGTCGCCCGAGTCGGTCGGTCTGGCTCAGGGCCAGCGCGAGGGTGTCGTGGTCCGGGGTGCTGACACCGTCGACGAGGTTCTCCAGCACGGCATGCAGTGCGGCGACAGGCGTCCGGAGTTCGTGCGCGACGTTGCCGACGACCTCGCGTCGGTAGGTGTCGGTCGCCGACAGGTCGGCGGCCATCTGGTTGAACGCCGTTGCCAGGGTGCCGATCTCGTCGCGTGAGGTGGCCCGGACCCGACCCGAGTAGTCCCCATGGGACATCGCGCGGACCGCGCCGGTCATCTCGCGCAGCGGTGACGTCATCCCGTGGGCGAGAAACCAGGTGACGACAAGCGCGACCACCAGGGCCAGCAGGAGGGCATAGCGGAACTGCCACTGCGCGGTGACCCAGAACGACAGGCTGGAGCTGAACAGCGCGACCCCCACCACGACCGCCGTCTTCGTCTTGAAGGAACGGATCGCGTCGAGGGGGCGCGGTCGGGTCGGCGTCATGGATGTCCGACCTCGAGGGCGTACCCGACGCCGTGCACCGTCCGGATGCGATGCGCTCCGACCTTCTGCCGCAACGACCGGATGTGGGAGTCGACGGTGCGCGTCTCGCCGGCGTCGGTCCACTGCCACACCGTCTCGAGCAGTTGCCCGCGGCTGCGTACCGCGCCGGGGTGACGGGCGAGCGTCGCCAGCAGGTCGAATTCGGTACGCGTCAGGTGGACCGACGACCCGGCGACGGTCACCGACCGCGCATCGTGGTCGATGGCGAGCTCGTCGACGATCTGCGGCCCGGCAACGACAGTCGGCGCCGTCGTGGTGGCGTCGATGGGATAGCGCTCGGCCCGTCGCAGCAGCGCGCGAGTGCGAGCGACGAGCTCGCGCATCGAGAACGGCTTCGCCAGGTAGTCGTCGGCCCCGACGCCCAGACCGATCACGAGGTCCGTCTCCTCCGATCGCGCGGTGAGCATCAGAACCGGGGTGGGGGTGTGCGCCTGGATCCGTCGGCAGACCTCGAGACCGTCGAGCCCGGGCAGCATCACGTCGAGGATCACGACGTCGGGTCCGGTGTCGGCGTGCCACCTCAGGGCGTCGGGGCCGCTGGCCGCGGTCGTCACGGAGAAGCCCTCGGCGGTGAGGCGGTCGGCGATCGACGTACGGATCAGTGGCTCGTCGTCCACCACCAGGACGCTCGGGGAACGGTCGTCGGCGCTCATGGAGTCGACGCTAATGTCCGTTTGTGCAGTCGGGCCGCAGATGGTGTGCAGAGTCTGTGAAGGTTCGCGGGGTCGTCAGGCGATGGCCGGCACGACCAGGACGTACATCACGAGGAACACCGTGCAGAGGCCGGCGAAGACGGCGACGACCATCTGGTGCGCGGTCGACGCCCGTGATCGCGTGAGGGTGGCGAGCAGGACGAGCACGGTGACGATCGGCAGGGACTGTCGCCCGACCGCCTGCAGTTGGCCCGAGCAGATCGGCAGCGCGAGCATCGCCGCGGTGAAGACGGTGTGGGTCGGGGGGAACTGTCGGATCATGACGACCAGAGCGACGAGACAGACTGCGACGACTGCGAGGTTCAGCGGACCGAAGAGGTAGTCGCGCGGATCGCCCCATGATGCGTCGCGGATCGCATGGTCGATCGCGACCCACGGCCAGTCGAGTTCCCGGTGCCAGCGGTCCGCGTTGACGCGGAACGTGACGAACAGGTCGCCGGTGCGCACCCATCCGAACGCCAGGAACGCGACCAGCCCCATCGGTGCGAGGACGATGCCGACGAGTGGTCGCAGGAGGGAGAGTGCGGCGCCGGTCCGGCGAGCCGCGATGACCACGACGACCACCTCGGCGACGAGGACGAGCGTCAGCATGACCCCCGGCGGACGCGTCGCGGCCGCGAGAGCGGCGACGGCACCGGCCGCGACCCACCTGTGCCGTCGTGTCAACAGGAGGGTGGCCACCGCGAGCAGCACGAACAGGCTCTCCGCATAGACGGCCGACAGGTAGAACCCCAGAGGGGTCACCGCGAAATAGACCGCCGTGCGCCGCGCGACGCCGAGGCCCCAGTCGGCGCTCACCAACCTGTGTAGGACCACCGCCGCAGCCACGCCCGCGAGGTTCGACACGACGAGCCCGGCGACGATGTTCGCCGTGTGTCCCCCGCCGCCGATGTACCCGACCACGTGGACCAGCGCGGGGTAGAGGGGATAAAAGGCCCATTCGTCACCGGGACCGGCGCTGTACCCACCGTCGGCGATCCCGACGTAATAGGCGGCGTCGAAATGAGCCCAGATCGGCTCGGACCGACCCGCACCGTCGACGGTGGTGGCGATCGGCGCGAGATAGGCGCTCGCGAACGCTGCGAGCCCGAACAGCGCGGCGTGCCACACCGCGAACGGGACGCCGGCATCGGTGATGGCCTGACGCACGGGTGCATCCCGCAACGGGGTGAGTCGGTCGAGCGCCGACTGCCGGACCATGGGGCGAGAGCGAGTCACCGCCCATACATATGCGTCGCGTGCCCCGTCGGCCCGCGGGAGCGTGACTGTTCCTCCGTTCGGAGGACAGAAGCGATCAGCGGGGCGTCACCCAGCAGGTGATGTCGCAGTGCACCACCTCGACGCCGTGCTTGTCGGAGATGGCGATGGCGACCACGACCTCACTGCCGCCGCCGACCGACGCAGGGTCGATCGGTTCGACGAGCGTCGCCACCGCGCGCAGGCCCGTGGTCGCCTTGGTCAGGTACTGCGAGGTCATGCCCTTCGGGATCCAGCGCAGCTCGGTCGGCGTCGACGCCTCCATGAGCATGCCCATGGCCGTCTCGGCGAGGTTGCAGGCGGCGATCGCGTGGTAGGTGCCGATGTGGTTGTGCACGCCGAACCACTTCGGGGACGTGACCACGCACCGGCCCGGCTCGAGCTCGCGCACCAGGGGCAGGATGGTGCCGAAGTAGGGGACCCGCGCGACCATGCCGACGGAGAACACGGCGGCGCCGACGATGCCGCTGGGGAGCCGTCGCCACAGCGCGTAGGTGGGCGTGACGCCCGTGGGACGGGCCGGCGCGACGGTGTGCTGTTCACTCATGGGGCGAGACTAACGGCCATTTGGACCGGCACCGGGTCCTGGTGCATACTGTTCGGGTTGCCCAGAACGGGTGCCGTCTCGTGCGGCCTCGATCCGGGCGCCGATCGTCCCGGCGGAGCAAGCGGTTCCCGAACTGCTCCGAGCACCGGGGGTTCGATCACACGAGCTAGAACACAACGTCGTCGTCCGGCCCGATCCCTCGGATCGGAGCGGACTCGGTGGGACCGCCCGTCAGGGCGCGACCACAAGCGGTCGGAACAGGGTGACAGCGCACAGGTTTGTCCGGTGCGCGCGACACGCCCGACCGCGGGTGCCGGAGCAGCCCGGTGCGACAGAAGAGCTGTGGCGTCCGCCGACACCGTCGACGGACGCGAACGCACAACGACAGATGAACAGTGTCGATCACCCACCCGGACGTCCGGGTCGGACGGCGTGTGAGCCGCCCGGTGGTCTGTCCTGACCCGCACACGCGGGACCCGTTTCGCGGGCATCTGTCGCCGAGTCACCAGACGGAAGAGGACACAGCGTGGCGGGACAGAAGATCCGCATCAGGCTCAAGGCCTATGACCACGAGGCGATCGACGCGTCGGCGCGCAAGATCGTGGAGACCGTGACCCGCACCGGGGCACGCGTCGTGGGCCCGGTGCCGTTGCCGACCGAGAAGAACGTGTACTGCGTCATCCGCTCGCCGCACAAGTACAAGGATTCGCGCGAGCACTTCGAGATGCGGACGCACAAGCGTCTGATCGACATCCTCGACCCGACCCCCAAGACGGTCGACGCGCTCATGCGCATCGATCTGCCGGCCAGCGTCGACGTCAACATCCAGTAGTCGGCACCGGAGAGGGTCGCGACGCGTTGCGTCACGCGGACCCGCTCCGGAGGCCGCCTGTAGGGATCGAACACACAGGGACCAGATACAGACATGACTCAGAACAGTGGGAAGGGGATCCTGGGCACCAAGCTCGGGATGACCCAGGTCTTCGACGAGAACAACCGCGTCGTGCCGGTGACCGTCGTCAAGGCCGGTCCGAACGTCATCACGCAGATCCGCACCCAGGAGACCGACGGCTACACCGCCGTGCAGCTCGCCTACGGTGCGATCGACCCGCGCAAGGTGACCAAGCCCGTCGCCGGGCAGTTCACCAAGGCCGGTGTCACGCCGCGTCGTCACGTCGCGGAGCTCCGCGTCGACGACACCGCGGAGTACAGCGTCGGCCAGGAGCTGACCGCCGAGATCTTCGCCGACGGTGCCTACGTCGACGTGACCGGCACCTCCAAGGGCAAGGGCTTCGCCGGTGTCATGAAGCGTCACGGCTTCAAGGGCCTGGGCGCCAGCCACGGTGCTCACCGCGTGCACCGTGCACCCGGCTCGATCGGTGGCTGCGCCACCCCGGGTCGCGTGTTCAAGGGCATGCGGATGGCGGGACGCATGGGCAACGAGCGCGTCACCACCCAGAACCTGACCGTCCACAAGGTGGACGCCGAGGCCGGCCTGCTGCTGATCAAGGGAGCCATCCCCGGTCGCAAGGGCGGCGTCGTGATCGTCCGCGACGCAGTGAAAGGCGGTGTGAAGGCATGAGTGTCGACACCACGAAGTCGGCGACCAAGCTGACGCTGGACGTCCGGACCGCGGACGGGAAGACCGACGGCACCGTCGAGCTGCCCGCCTCGATCTTCGACGCGCCGGCCAACATCGCGCTGATGCACCAGGTGGTCACCGCGCAGCTCGCGGCGGCACGCCAGGGCACGCACTCCACCAAGACGCGTGGCGCCGTGAGCGGTGGCGGCGCGAAGCCGTACCGCCAGAAGGGCACCGGTCGCGCCCGTCAGGGTTCGACCCGCGCGCCGCAGTTCACCGGCGGTGGCACCGTCCACGGCCCGCAGCCGCGTGACTACAGCCAGCGCACGCCCAAGAAGATGAAGGCCGCCGCCCTGCGCGGTGCCCTCTCGGACCGGGCGCGCAACGAGCGCATCCACGTCGTGACCGAGCTCGTCGCGGGTCAGACCCCGTCGACGAAGTCGGCCCGGCAGTTCCTGGAGCTGCTCAGCGAGCGTCGCAAGTTCCTGGTGGTCATCGGCCGTGAGGACATCGCCGCGCAGAAGAGCGTCGCGAACCTGCCGAACGTGCTGCCGATCAGCCCGGACCAGCTCAACACCTACGACGTCCTCGACTCCGACGACATCGTGTTCAGCGTCGAGGCGCTCAACACCTTCGTCGCACGGGCCACGGGCGACGCAGCCGAGAAGGAGGCGTGACATGACCGTGCAGCACAGCGATCCGCGCGACATCATCCTCGCGCCGGTGATCTCCGAGAAGTCCTACGGACTGATCGAGGACAACGTCTACACGTTCATCGTCCACCCGGACTCGAACAAGACGCAGATCAAGATCGCCGTCGAGAAGATCTTCGACGTCAAGGTCTCGAACGTGAACACCGCCAACCGCCAGGGCAAGCGCAAGCGCACCCGCTTCGGCTACGGCAAGCGCAAGGACACCAAGCGCGCGATCGTCACCCTGACCGCCGACAGCAAGCCCATCGAGATCTTCGGGGGACCGATCGGCTGACGCCGGTCGGATCCGAGGAGAGGCAGAGGACGAAGAGTCATGGCCATTCGCAAGTACAAGCCGACGACACCGGGCCGCCGCGGCGCCAGTGGCGCCGACTTCGCCGAGGTCACGCGTGACCACCCGGAGAAGTCGCTGGTGCGTCCGTTGCACGGTCGCGGTGGACGCAACGCCCACGGGCGTATCACCACCCGACACAAGGGCGGCGGGCACAAGCGCGCCTACCGTCTGATCGACTTCCGTCGCAACGACAAGGACGGCGTCAACGCCAAGGTCGCGCACATCGAGTACGACCCCAACCGCACGGCGCGCATCGCGCTGCTGCACTACCTGGACGGCGAGAAGCGCTACATCATCGCGCCGCGCGGGCTGAACCAGGGCGACGTCGTCGAGTCGGGTGCCACCGCCGACATCAAGCCCGGCAACAACCTGCCGCTGCGCAACATCCCGACCGGTACCCAGGTCCACGCGGTGGAGCTGCGTCCCGGCGGCGGGGCCAAGATGGCCCGCAGCGCCGGTGCGTCGATCCAGCTGCTGGGCAAGGAGGGTGCGTACGCCACCCTGCGCATGCCCTCCGGTGAGATCCGCCGCGTCGACGTGCGCTGCCGCGCCACGGTCGGCGAGGTCGGCAACGCCGAGCAGTCGAACATCAACTGGGGCAAGGCCGGCCGCATGCGGTGGAAGGGCAAGCGCCCCACCGTCCGCGGTGTCGTGATGAACCCCGTCGACCACCCGCACGGTGGTGGCGAGGGCAAGACCTCGGGTGGTCGCCACCCGGTCAGCCCGTGGGGTCAGCCCGAGGGCCGCACCCGCAAGAACAAGGCCAGCGATCAGCTGATCGTTCGCCGTCGTCGCACCGGCAAGAAGCGCTGAGCAGGAGGGAGTAGAACATGCCACGCAGCCTCAAGAAGGGCCCGTTCGTCGACGACCACCTGCTCAAGAAGGTGGACGTCCAGAACGAGAAGGGCACCAAGCAGGTCATCAAGACCTGGTCGCGCCGTTCGACCATCATCCCCGACTTCATCGGTCACACGTTCGCCGTCCACGACGGTCGCAAGCACGTGCCGGTGTTCGTCTCGGAGTCGATGGTCGGGCACAAGCTCGGCGAGTTCGCGCCGACGCGCACGTTCAAGGGCCACATCAAGGACGACCGGAAGGCGAAGCGTCGATGACGAGCACCGAATCCGCCAACCCGACGGCCAAGGCCACCGCCAAGTTCGTCCGCGTCACGCCCATGAAGGCGCGTCGCGTGATCGACCTGGTGCGCGGCAAGAAGGTCGACGAGGCACTCGACATCCTGCTGTTCGCGCCGCAGGCGGCGAGCGAGCCGGTCGCGAAGGTCGTCGCCAGCGCGGCGGCCAACGCGGAGAACAACCTCGGACTCGACCGGCGCACGCTGGTCGTCTCGCAGGCGTTCGCCGACGAGGGCCCGACCATGAAGCGTTTCCGTCCGCGGGCCCAGGGCCGCGCGTTCCGGATCCGCAAGCGCACCAGCCACATCACCGTGGTCGTGGAGAGCGTGCCGGCAGGGCAGCAGGGTCGTTCGCGGTCCAAGCAGCCCAAGAAGCAGCAGACGAGCAAGGGAGCCTGACCAGTGGGCCAGAAGATCAACCCGCACGGCTTCCGTCTGGGTATCACCACCGACTGGAAGTCGCGGTGGTACGCCGACAAGCAGTACGCGGACTACGTGAAGGAAGACGTCGCCATCCGCAAGCTCCTGTCCACAGGACTCGAGCGCGCCGGCATCGCGAAGGTCGAGATCGAGCGCACCCGTGACCGGGTCCGCGTCGACATCCACACCGCCCGTCCGGGCATCGTCATCGGTCGCCGCGGCGCCGAGGCCGATCGCATCCGTGGCGAGCTGGAGAAGCTGACCGGCAAGCAGGTGCAGCTGAACATCCTCGAGGTGAAGAACGCCGAGAGCGAGGCGCAGCTGGTGGCGCAGGGCGTCGCCGAGCAGCTGAGCAACCGTGTCGCGTTCCGTCGCGCCATGCGCAAGGCGATCCAGTCGGCGATGCGTCAGCCCAACGTCAAGGGGATCCGGGTGCAGTGCTCGGGTCGTCTCGGCGGCGCGGAGATGAGCCGCAGCGAGTTCTACCGCGAGGGCCGGGTGCCCCTGCACACGCTGCGCGCCGACATCGACTACGGCCTCTACGAGGCGAAGACGACCTTCGGCCGCATCGGCGTGAAGGTGTGGATCTACAAGGGCGACATCGTCGGTGGCAAGCGTGAGCTCGCCGCCGCGGCCGCCCCCGCCGGTGATCGTCCGCGCCGTGAGCGCCCGCAGCGTCCGCGTCGCAGCGGCGCGTCGGGCACCACCGCGACGAGCACCGAGGCCGGCCGCGCAGCCGCCGACACCGCGACCGCGGTGGCGACGGAGGCCCCGGCCCCGACCGAGAACCAGGAGGGCTGACCCATGCTGATCCCTCGCCGGGTCAAGCACCGCAAGCAGCACCACCCCAGCCTCAAGGGGCAGGCCAAGGGCGGCACCCAGGTGACGTTCGGTGACTACGGCATCCAGGCACTGGAGAGCGCGTACATCACCAACCGTCAGATCGAGTCCGCGCGTATCGCGATCAACCGGCACATCAAGCGTGGCGGCAAGGTGTGGATCAACATCTTCCCGGACCGCCCGCTGACGAAGAAGCCCGCCGAGACCCGCATGGGTTCGGGCAAGGGCTCGCCGGAGTGGTGGGTGGCCCCGGTGAAGCCGGGCCGCGTGCTGTTCGAGATGAGCTTCCCCAACGAGCACACCGCTCGTGAGGCTCTGCGCCGCGCGCAGCACAAGCTGCCGATCAAGACCCGCATCGTGACCCGAGAGGAGCAGTTCTGATGGCACTGGGCATCGCAGCATCCGAGCTGCGCGCACTGGGGGACACCGAGCTCCTCGAGCGCCTCAAGGAGTCCAAGGAGGAGCTGTTCAACCTCCGGTTCCAGATGGCGACCGGTCAGCTCGACAACAACCGCCGGCTGCGGCTGGTGCGCCGCGAGATCGCCCGTGTCTACACGGTGCTGCGCGAGCGTGAGCTGGGCCTGGCCGCAGGTCCCGACGCCGACGGCGGTGACGACGCATGAGTGAGGACACGAACGTGAGCACACCCGCAACCCAGGAGCGCAACCAGCGCAAGGTGCGCGTGGGATACGTCGTCAGCGACAAGATGCAGAAGACGATCGTGGTCGAGCTCGAGGACCGCGTGAAGCATCCGCTGTACGGCAAGATCATCCGCACCACCTCCAAGGTGAAGGCCCATGACGAGCAGGAGATCGCCGGTATCGGTGACCGCGTTCGTCTGATGGAGACCCGGCCCCTGTCTGCCACCAAGCGGTGGCGTCTGGTCGAGGTCCTCGAGAAGGCCAAGTAAGCACCTGCACCTCCGGGACAGGCCCGTCACCCTCGCGGTGACGGGCCTTTCTCGTCTCCGGGCCACCTGACGGTCTGCTGTGAGTTGTCACGGAGTTCGTGCCACCGCTTGCCGTCGCCCGTCCGTCATCCGATGGACGGCGGATGGGGCGGATGGTGCTGATGAGATCCAGATGAACTGTTGCGCCACAATGTTTTTCACGATGCGAACAACATGTGGCGTGCCCCATCGTCGGGTGGTCCGACGTCGTTCGAGTCGGCTGGTTCAACGACAGTGATTCGTGAGATCGCACAGTTATGATCACTTCGGCTCACCGGCATACCGTCGGGGGATGTGCGCGCGGAGGGCCTCGGGTCGAGGGTCGTGGGAGAAATGACGAAGGAGCGATGGGTGATGCAGGTGCTGGGGGTGTGCTGTCGCGGCCTCGGGAGGCCGCCGGCCTAGACCCTCGCCTCGTCACGCTCACGGCCGCTCAACGGGGCATGTGGTTCGCCGAACACGCCGACCCCGACCGGTCGGTGACCGTCGCCCACCATCTCGATGTCGTGGACACCGACCGTCCCTTCGACCGTGACCTGTTCCGTCGCTGTGTCCTCGACGCAGCCCGTGACCTCCAGTCCGCGCACACCCGCTTCACCGTCGTCGACGACGTCCCGTACCAGTGGATCGATCCCGACCGTGTGTTCGCCGTCGACGAGGTCGATCTGCGCGGTGCCGACGATCCGGAGGCCGCCGCACAGGAGTGGATGGCCGCCGATCACACGGGCCCGATGGATCTCACGTCGGACCCGGTGGCCGTCTCGACCTTCCTGCGGATCGCCGACGACCGGACCTTCTGGTACCTCCGCGGTCACCACATCGCCTTCGACGGCTTCGGCGCGCTTGTGTGCCTGCACGAGGCGGTCGACCGCTACAACGCCGCCCTGCGCGGTGAGGACTTCACCCCACCCCGGCGCGCCGACGTCGCGGAGGTGGTCGCCGACGACGCCCGCTACGCGATGAGTTCGCGCCGCGAGAAGGACCGCGCCCACTGGGCGGAGCGTGCCGCGGACCTGCCCGAGCCGGTCACCCTCGCGCGGCGCGGCGCTCCGGCGGGCGACGACCGGCACCGCCACGTCGCTGCCGGTGAGCGGCTCGAGCCGCAGGCGCAGGCCCGCCTGACCGCGGCCGCGCGCCGGACCCAGGCGTCGGTGCCGGCTGTGCTGGGCGCGGCCTTCGCGGCGTTCCTCGCGCGGATGACCGCGAGCGACGAGGTCGTGCTGAGCCTGCCGGTGACCGCGCGGACGACGGCGCTGATCAAGCGCTCGGCGGGGATGGTCGCCAACCTGCTGCCGGTGCGCCTGCCCGTTGCCGCGGGTGCCACGGTCGACGGCCTCATCGGCGCCACCTCGATCGAACTCACCGGATGCCTGCGGCACCAGCGATTCCGTTTCGAGGACATCCGCGCACTCGCCGGCCTGACCGACACGGCGTCGATGTCGTTCGGGCCCATCGTGAACATGGTCCTGTTCGACCGGCCGCTGCAGATCGACGGCGCCCGCGTCGACTACCGGATCCTGTCGTCCGGGATCGCGGAGGACCTGCGCCTGAATGTCTACCAGGCCGGCAGCGACGCCCCGATCGAGATCGACCTCCATGGCAACGCGGCGCGCTACTCCGCCGCCGAGATCGACACCCACCTGCGCCGCTTCCTGACGTTCCTCGACCGTTTCGTCGCCGCGCCGGACGCGGCCGTCGCCGACGTCGACCTGCTGCTACCCGGCGAGGCCGCGGACATCGACACGTTCTCCAGGGGACCCGCGCTCGACCTCGCCGCCGACGACGGCGGTGTGCTCGCCGCGTTCGAGCGGCAGGTCGTCGCCACGCCCGACGCGGTCGCCGTCGACCACGGTTCCGGGACACTCACCTACGCCGAGTTCGACCGCGCCCGGCGCGGTCTCGCGGCTCTCCTCGCCGCCGAGGGTGTCGCGATGGGGGACCGCGTCGTCGTGTCGCTGCCGCGCGGCGTCGAACAGGTCTGCGGAATCTACGCGGCGCTGACCCTCGGAGCGGCCTGGGTCCCGGTCGACCCCGAGGACCCCGCCGCGCGGCGAGCGGCCATCACCTCCCGTGTCCGCCCCGCCGCGACCGTCGACGCCGACGCCGTCGCCCGCACGGGAGGCGTCGACGCCTGGACCGCGGTCGAAGCCCTCGATCGGACCGTTCGCGCCATCCCGGCGGACCTTCCTGCCTACGTGCTGTTCACGTCCGGCTCGACCGGGGAGCCGAAGGGCGTCGAGGTCGGTCACGCCGCGGTGCGCGCCCGCCTGACCTGGATGCAGGACGACCATGCCCTCACCCCCGCCGACGCAGTGCTCTACAAGACCCCCGCGACGTTCGACGTGTCGGTGTGGGAGCTGCTGTGGCCGTTGGCCACCGGTGCCCGCATGGTCGTCGCCGCACCCGACGGCCACCGCGACCCGGAGTACCTGCGGACGCGGATGGCGTCGGCCGGGGTGACGGTCGTGCACTTCGTGCCGTCCATGCTCGACACCTTTCTCGACGTCGCCTCGACCGATCACCCGTTCCCGGCCGCCGTGCGCCTCGTGGTCACGTCCGGTGAGACGCTGGACGCGACGACGGCCGCCCGTGTGCGTTCGGGCGACGGTCCGACGCTGGTCAACCTCTACGGGCCCACCGAGGCGACCGTCGACGTCACCCGGCATGTCGTCGCCGACGAGCGCCCTGTCCCGATCGGCCGTCCGGTGCCGGGGACCGTGACCCGTGTCCTCGACGCCCACCTGCGACCGGTGCCGGCCGGGGTCGTGGGGGAGCTCTACCTGGCGGGCCCGCAGCTCGCCGCCGGCTACGTCGGGGCGACCGGCCTCACCGCCGAGCGATTCGTCGCCGACCCGTCGGGCCACCGCGGGGCACGGATGTACCGGACCGGCGACCTGGTCCGGTGGGGCGACGACGGCCTGCTCGACTACCTCGGCCGTGCCGACGACCAGGTCAAGATCCGCGGCCGCCGTGTCGAACTCGGTGAGATCGGTGCCGTCGTCGCCGAGATGGACGGGGTGGACGGTGCGGTCGTCGTGGCCCGTCGCGACATGGGTCCGTCGCCGGTGTTGGTCGCCTACGTCCGCGGCGCGGCCGACCTCGACACCGTGCGAACGTCGTGTGCCGACCGTCTGCCCGCGCACATGGTCCCGTCCGCGGTCGTCGTGGTGACGGAGTTCCCGACGACACGATCGGGAAAGCTCGACCGCCGTGCGCTGCCAGCACCCGCCGCGCCGACGACCCCGACAGCCCTTGCCCCCGCGACACCAGCGGAACAGACCCTGGTCGCGCTCGTCGCCGACGCGCTGTCGGGTGCGACGATCTCGGTCACCGACAACCTCTTCCGGATCGGCGGTGACTCGCTGGTCGCGGCACGCCTCGTGTCCCGTGCGCGGGCCGCCGGCCTCGAGCTGGCCCTGGCCGACGTGTTCGAGGCCCGCGATCTGCGCGAGCTCGCGGCACGCGCCGTGCCGACCTCGCCGATCACCGCGGTGACCAGAACCGTTCGGCCCGAACGGATCCCGCTGGCCCCCGCCCAGACACGCCTGTGGTTCACCCACCGGATGGCCCCGGACGACCCGACCTACAACATGTCCGGTGCCCTCGCGCTCGCCGACGCCGCGGACGTCGACGCCTGGCGCGCCGCCGTCGCCGACGTGCTCGAGAGACACGAGATCCTGCGCACGGTGTTCCCCGCGGTCGACGGCGAACCCGTGCAACAGATCCTGTCCACGCCCGACGCCCTCGCGCGACTCGACGCGGCCTGCCCGACGGCGATCGAGGTCGACGAGGACGGGCGGTCGGCGACGATCGCGCGGCTGGCGGGCGTCGGTTTCGACCTGCAGACCCAGATCCCGCTGCGCGCCACGGTCGTCACGGGTGACCCGGCGGGCGACGCGGTGGTTGTCGTGGTCCACCACATCGCCGCCGACGGCTTCTCACTGCGGCCGCTGCTGGCCGACCTCACCCGTGCGTACGACGCCCGCCGTGCCGGACACGCACCGACGCTCACGCCTCTGCCCCTGCAGTACGCCGATGTCGCGGTGACGCAGGCGGAGTCGCTCGGCACCGTCGATGCGCCGTCGCCGCGGATGAGCGACGGTCTGGCGTTCTGGGAGGACGAGCTGCGCGGGGCGCCGCAGGTGCTCGAGCTGCCGACCGACCGCCGTCGGCCGCGGGTCGCCACCGGTGCGGGAGCGACCGTCGACCTCACCCTGCCCGGCGAGATCGCCGCGGGTGTCCGGGAGATGGCGCGCGTGTCGGGGACGACACCCTTCACCGTGTTCCACACCGCGCTGGCCATCCTGCTCGCGCGGCTCGCGGCGACCGACGACGTCACCATCGGCACCGCCGTCGCCGGACGCGACGACCCGGCCCTCGCCGACCTGGTCGGCATGTTCGTCACCACCGTCGTCCTCCGCACGCCGATGCGGGCCGAGGCCACCGTCGCCGACCTGCTGGCGGGCAATCATCGGATCCGCGCGGCCGCGCTCGCCCACGCCGACATCCCCTTCGAGCGGGTGGTCGACGCGATCGCACCACAGCGCACGCCGGCCCACACACCGCTCTTCCAGGTGGCGCTCACCGTCGGACCCGACCACCTCGCCGAACTCGCGTCGTGGGAGGGGGCGGCTGGGCTCCTCGACGCCCGTGTCCCCGCCGCGAAGTATGACCTCACCTGGACGATCGTCGACGCGCCGGAGTCCGTCGGCGTCGAGATCTCCTACGCCACAGATTTGTTCGACGAGGCACGGGTGGCCGGTTTCGGTGCCATGTTCACCCGCGTGCTCGCCGCGGTGGTCGCCGACCCGGGCCGGTCCGCCGGCACGATCGACGTCCTCGGCGGCGACGAGGTCGCCGCACTGACGGCACCTCGGCGTTCGTCGACGCCGCCCGCCGTGCTCGCCGATCTCCTCGACACCGGAGCGGCCCTCGCCGACCCGACCGCGCCGGCGATCTCGGGAGACATCGTCCTGTCCTGGGCCGACTTCCGCGCCGCGGTCGCCGCGTCCGCACACGACCTGATCGCCCGGGGCGTCGGGCCCGGTGACGTCGTCGCCGTCACGATGCCGCGGTCGGGTCACCTCGTCCTCGCGATCGCCGCCGTCGCGGCGACGGGTGCGGCCTTCGTGACCGTCGATCCGCGTCACCCGACGTCGCGGGTGGCGTCGATGATCGCCGACAGCGGGGCACGACTCGTGCTCGCGAGGCGGGACACGCTGCCCCGCGACGTGACGACGCCGGTCATCGTCGTCGACGACCCCGACGTCGAGTTGCGGTGCGCGGGCCATGAGTCGGACCCGGTCACCGCCGCCGAGCGACGCCGACCGATTCTCGTCGACGACCTGGCCTACCTGCTGTTCACGTCGGGGTCCACAGGCATGCCGAAGGCTGCTGGGGTGACCCACGCCGCGCTGGCCACCCTCGTCGCCGAACAGCGGCGGCTGTTGGGCATCTCGCCGTCGAGCCGGGTGTTGCAGGTCGCGTCGCCGGGCTTCGACGTCGCGGTCTTCGAGATCGTGCTCGGGCTGTGCACCGGGGCGGAACTGGTCGTGAGCCCGCAGGATGTCTTCGCCGGCACCGACCTCGCAGCGTTCGTCGACCGTCATGGCGTGACCCATGCGGTGCTCACACCGTCGGTCGCCGCGACGGTCGACCCCGCGGCGATGCCGTCGATCTCGACGATGATGGTCGCGGGCGAGGCGTGCCCGCCTGAGCTGGTCGCGCGGTGGTCGCGTACCGGCCGGGGCGTCATCAACCTCTACGGTCCCACCGAGGCGACCATCACCTCCACCGCGACCTGCCCTCTGCGCGAAGACGATCCGGTCACGATCGGCACGCCCGTCGACGGCGTCTGCGCAATGGTGTTGAGCCCCGGCCTGCGCCCGGTGCCCACCGACGTGGTGGGGGAGCTGTACCTGTCCGGCGCGGCGCTCGGTCGCGGCTACCACGCTCGCCCGGACCTCACCGCGCTGCGCTTCGTGGCGTCCCCGTTCGTCCCCGGCCGACGGCTCTACCGCACCGGCGACCTCGCGTCGCGCACCGCCTCCGGTGACCTGGTCTATCACGGCCGCAACGACTTCCAGGTGAAGATCCGCGGCATGCGGATCGAGCCGGGCGAGGTCGACGCGGTCCTGGCCGACGATCCCACGGTCGACGGCGCCGTCACCGTGGGTGCGACCGCCCCCTCCGGCGAGACCGTGCTCGTCTCCTACGTCACCGGTCGGGACGCGACGCCGCGACGTCTCATCGAGCGGGCACGTACCCGCCTGCCCGCGCATCTCGTCCCGCACACCGTCGTCGTGCTCGATGCGTTCCCCATGACGCGGACCCACAAGATCGACCGCGCAGCTCTGCCGCCCGTCGAGATCGCCGCCGCCACCGAGGGTGTCGCGCCCCGCACACAGATGGAGTCGGTGGTCGTCGCCGCGGTCGCCGAGGTGCTCGGGGCGCCGGGCGTGGGGGTGCACGACGACTTCTTCGCCCGGGGCGGCTCGTCGCTGTCGGCGGCGCGACTCGCAGCGCATCTCGAACGCGTCCTCGACCGCCGCGTCCCCGTGGCGACGGTGTTCGAGAACCCCACGCCCGCAGCCCTCGCCGCGGCGATGGCCGTCGCGCCCGCGAGTGCACGACCGGACCTCGTCCGCCGGCCGCGGCCCGAGGTCGTCGCGGTGTCCGAGCGCCAGCGCGGCCTGTGGGTGCTCAACCGCGCTGACACCGACTCCTCGGCGTACGTCGTCGCCCTCACCCTCGACCTCGTCGGACCGGCCGACGTCGACGCCCTCACGGCCGCGGTCCGCGACGTGATCGCGCGACACGAGACCCTGCGCACCGTCTACCCGCTGGTCGGGGACCGTCCCGTGCAGGTGATCCTCCCCGCCGAGCAGGCCCTGCCGGGCATCGAGATCGGCGTCCGCACCGTCGATCCCGCGACCGTCGACGCCGCGATCGCCGACATCACCGGACGCGGGTTCGACCTGGTGACCGAGCCCGGTGTCCGCGCCGGCGTCCTGCGCGTCGACGACGACCGGCACGTCCTCGCCGTCGCCATCCACCACATGAACGCCGACGGGTCGTCCTTGGCGCCCCTCACGCGGGACCTCGCCGCGGCATATGCGGCACGCGTGGCCGGGACGTCGCCGCGTCTGCTCGATCGGCCCGTCGACATCGACTACGCGGACTGGTCCCGGTGGCACGCCGCCCATCTGGCGACAGTCGGCCCGGACGGCGTCACCGAGGAACAGCGTCAGCTGGCCTACTGGGGCGATCGGTTGTCCGGTGTGCCGGACCGCAACGACCTGCCGACCGACCGGCCACGGCGGGGCGCACCCGGGGCCGGTGCGACCGTCGACGTCATCATCCCCGCAGGTGTTGTCACCGGGCTCGAGGACATCGCGCACTCGCACAGCGCGACACCCTTCATGGTCCTGCACGCGGCGTGGGCGGTGCTGCTCGCCCGCCTGTCCGGTCGCACCGACGTCGTCGTGGGGACACCCCATGCCGGTCGCGACGATCAACGGGTGGAGGACATCGTCGGTATGTTCGTCACGACGGTGCCGCTGCGGACCCATGTCTCGCCGCACGAGCCGTTCACGGACCTGCTCGCGCGGGTCCGCGTCGACGATCTCGCCGACCTCGCCCACACCGACGTGCCCTTCGACCGGATCGTCGACCACGTCCTCGGCCGGGCGCCCTCGACCGACCGGCACCCGCTGTACCAGGTCGCGTTCGCGTTCCAGGACCTGGACCTGCCCGCCGTGACCCTCGACGGACTGCGGGTGACGCCACGCCATGACGCCTCCGCGACGGCGAAGGTCGATCTCGAGATCGCCGTCTTCCCGGGTGACCGCGACGGCGTCGACCGTGGCGGTGCGCTCGGCGGTCGGATCACCTACGACACGGCGTTGTTCGACCGGTCGACGGTCGAGACACTGGTCCAGCGCTGGGTCCGCCTTCTCCGGGCGGTCGTCGCCGATCCGTCGACCGCGGTGGGCGACCTGCCGCTGGAGGACGCGCCGGACGCCGCGGATCCCCACGGCGACGGATTCCGAACCGGCGGTGGGGCTCTCGTCGGTGCGTCCGCGGCCGCCGGCCTCGTGTCGGCAGCGGCCGCGGTGCTCCCGGACGTCGTCGCCGTCGACCAGGACGGCGTGGAGGTGACGTTCCTGGACCTCGAGGCCTCCGCCGTCGCGATGGCCACGGCCATCCCGGACACCGACGCCGGCACGGCGCTGGTCCTCGCGCTCACGGGCCTCGTGCCCAATCTGGCGATGTCCGACGACCGCGACGCCGTCGAGATCGCCGTCGACGGCATTGCCCGTCGCGCAGCCGAACTCGTCGACGCGGTCGGCGGCGCGATCGGCGGGACGGACACCTCGTTCCTCTCGGACGGGGACGTGTCGGCGTGACCGTGACGGGTACCGGCACGCATCGCGTGCCGCCGCGCTCGCGGTCCGCCCCGGGTCTTCGCGAGCTCCTCGCGGTTGCCGCGCGCGTCGCCCCCGACGGCTTGGCGATCGACTCGGTGTCGTTCTCTGAGCTGCACAGTCGTGTCGCCGCCGCTGCTGCGGCTCTCGCCGCGCGGGGCGTCGATCCCGACGCCGCCGTCCGCGCGACGGTCACCGCGCTGATGCCGCGGGCGGGCCTCGCGCCGGCCGAGATCGCCGCTCAGGCGACGACGCGGACCGCCGCCGTCATCGACGCGGCGATCGCCGCGGTCGGGACCACGGACTGGCGCACCGTACCCGGCCTGGTGCGCGGTGCGGCCCGCCGTCGACCGGACGCGGTCGCGGTGAGCGACAACGGCGGTCGCGCTCTGACCTTCGCCGCACTCGACGCGGACTCCGAGGCCCTGGCCTGCGCGCTGGTCGCCGCCGGAGCCGGTCCCGGACGGTTCGTGGCCGTCGCGCTCGGGCGCGACGTCGACCTGGTCGTCACCCTTCTCGCCGTGATGCGTTCCGGCGCCGCCTATGTCCCGTTGGATCGCGCGCATCCGACGGCGCGTCTGCACACCGTCCTGGAGACGGCCCGCCCCGTTCTCGCGGTGGTCGCCGACGACGCCGACCCCGACGATCTCACCGGCGCGACGGGCGTACCCGTCCGCAGACTCGGCGACCTGCGTGCCGCAGCGGCCGCCGACGTGACTCTCGCCGACCCGGACCCGCGTGACGCGGCGTACGCGATCTTCACCTCCGGGTCGACCGGTGTCCCGAAGGGCGTCGTCGTCGAGCACCGTCAGGTCACCGCCCTGTTCGTCGCGGCGCAGCAGGTCATGCCGACGAGCGCCGACGACGTCTGGTCGGCACTGCACTCCCCGGCCTTCGACGTCTCGGTCGCCGAGATGTGGACGCCGCTCACCGTCGGCGGGCGGCTGGTCGTCGTCGACGCCGACACCGTGAGCGACCCCGTCGACCTCGTCGACGTCCTCGACCGCGAGGGCGTGACGGTGATGGGCGCGACGCCGTCGCTGTTCCACACCCTCGCCGACGTGATGCGGGCGCGGGGCATCCCGTCGGCGCTGCGTCGGATCGCGATGGGCGGGGAATCGCTGGACCCCGCCGCCGCCCGTCGCTGGTACGACGACCACCCCGAGACCCGAACAGCGCTGGAGAACGTCTACGGCCCGACCGAGGCCACGGTGTACCTGACCCACCGCGCCATGACGGCGGAGTTCTCCGCGACCGCGACCGAGCCCGACATCGGGATCGCGTTCCCGGGATCGAGCGCCAGGGTTCTCGACGCGCGGCTCGCCGGCGTGCCCGACGGTGTCCCGGGCGAGCTGTACCTGGCCGGGGGACAGCTCGCCCGGGGCTACCTGGGGCGCCCGGATCTGACGGCCCTGCGTTTCGTCGCCGATCCCGCCGGACCCCCCGGGTCGCGGATGTACCGGAGCGGGGACGTCGCACGAACCCGTGGCGGGTCCCTCACGTTCGTGGGCCGCGCCGACGACCAGATCAAGCTGCGCGGGCATCGCATCGAGATCGGGGAGGTGGAGTCCGCGGTGTACGCCGCTCCCGGGGTCTCGTCGGCCGCGGTGACGGTGCACCGGCCGCACGCCGACCTCGCCGACGGCTCGACCGACCGTCTCGTCGCCTACGTGACCGGCGAGGGTGCGGACGCACGGACGATCCGCGCGGCCGTGGCCACGGTGCTGCCCGACTACATGGTGCCGTCGGACGTGGTCGTCCTCGATCGGATGCCGACCACCGTGAACGGCAAGGTCGATCGGGCGGCGCTGCCGGCGCCGACACCGGTCGACGCCGACCTCGATGCGCCCCCGGAGACGCAGACGGAGGAGATCGTCGCGGCGGTGGCCGCCGAGATCCTCGGCAGGGAGTCGCTCTCGGCGACCGCGTCGCTCTTCGATCTCGGCGGCAACTCTCTCGCCGCGGCGCGCTGGGCGGTGCAGGCGTCGGATGCACTGGGCGTGGCGATCTCGGTGCGCGATGTGTTCGCCCACCCCAGCGTGCGCGACCTCGCCCGGGCGGTCGCGGGTCGCGCCGCCGAGACGACCCGCCCCGCGCTCGTACCGATCGCCCGCGACAGCACCCGACCGTTCACGAGTCCCTTGTCGCCGGCGCAGCAACGGATCTGGTTCCTCGACAGGCTCGATCCCGGCGGCCTCGGGTACCTCATCCCGTTCGCGCTGCGGTTCGCCGGCGATCTGCGGACCGACGTGTTGGCAGCCGCGCTCGACGACCTCGTCCGACGGCACGAGACCCTGCGCACCCGCTTCGTCGCCACCGACGGTGTGCCGACCGCGGTGGTCCACCCCGACACCCACGGCGTCGACGTCGTGGTGGATCCACCCGTCGACCTGCGGTCGGCGGCCGACGCGATCGGGCAGGCCGTCGCCGAGACGACCGGTGTCGGATTCGATCTCGCTGCGCGGCCGCCACTACGGATCCGGCTGTACCGCGTCGGAGACGCCGAATGGGTGATGGTCGTGGCGATCCACCACATCATCGGCGACGGCGCCTCCGTCGGCCCGATGGTGCGCGACCTCATGGCCTCCTACCGGTCACGCCTGTCCGGCGCACCGGCGGAACTCCCCGCCCTGGCCGTGCAGTACACAGACCACGCCGCGTGGCAGCAGGAGATGCTGGGTGATCCGTCGGATCCGGACTCCCTTGCGGCCGTTGAGCTCGACCACTGGCGCGCGCGTCTTGCCGGCGTCGAGGGCGTCACGGACCTGCCGCTCGACCGTCCGCGCCCACCGGTGTGGTCGGATGCCGGCGCACAGCACCATCTCTGCCTCGACGCCGGGCTGTGGGCCGCGCTGACCCATCTCGCGCACGAGCACGGCGCGACGCCGTTCATGGTGATGCACGCGCTGCTGGCGGTGACCGTCGCCCGGTCGGGTTCCGACGACGACATCGTCGTCGGCAGCCCGGTGGCCGGCCGCGAGACACCCGGCGTCGCCGACCTGATCGGCATGTTCGTCACCACCGTCGCGCTGCGGACCCAAGTCGACCGCGGCGCCGGATTCGTCGACCTGCTGCACCGCGTCCGCGACACCGACATCGAGGCGTTGGCCCACGCGGACATCCCCTTCGAGACCGTCGTCGCCGACCTCGCCCCCGAGCGCAGCACCGCCCACGCACCGTTCTTCGTGGTCGCGATGGCCTTCCAGAACCACGACCGGCCTGCACTGGACCTGCCGGGTGTCGACGTGTCGATGGTCGACGTCCCCGTCACGACGACGAAAGTGGACCTCCAGCTGACCGTCGACGCCCCGGACCCACACGGCGAGACCGCGGACGTCGCCGCGACGATCACCTACGCGACAGCGCTGTTCGACCCCGCGACCGTCGAGGAGTTCGGTGAGCGACTGCGCACACTCGCCGAGGCCGTGGTCGCCGACCCGCACGCCCCGGTCGGCGACCTGCCGCTGACGACCGCCGACCACGGCCCGGTCGCGGCGGCGGCGCCCACCGACACACTTCTCGTCGACGTCCTCGACACCGCGGTCGCCGCGCACCCCGACCGGCGGGCCGTCGACGACGGGACGACGACCCTGACCTACGCCGACCTGTCCGACCGCGCCGATGCCCTCGCCGCCGCGATCACCTCCTCGGGTGCCGGACGAGGCGACGTCGTCGCGGTCGTCCTGCCGCGGGAGGTCGACGCGACGGTCGCGTTCTGGGCGGTCGCGCGTACGGGAGCCGCGCCGGTGCTCGTCGACCCCGCGACACCCGCCGACCGTGTCGCCGACATCGTCATGCAGGCCGGCGTCCGGGTGGCGGTGGCCCGTGACGGCGTCGTGCTGCCGGACGCGGTCGTACGCCTCGACCCCGCGAGCGCGATCGTCGGCGGGATCGCCGGTGCCACAGATGCTCTCACCCCTGACGACGTGGCGTACGTGGTGTTCACCTCGGGCTCGACCGGGACGCCGAAGGGCGTGGAGGTCACCCACGCGGGGGTCGCCGCACTCACCGCCGAGGCCGTCCGACAGCTGCACCTCACCGCCGACTCCCGCGCCCTGCGCCTGGCCGCACCGGGTTTCGACGCGGCCGTGTTCGAGACCGTCATCGCCGCGGCCGCCGGCGCAACGCTCGTCGTCGCCCACCCGGGGATCGTCGCCGGCGAGGACCTGGCGACCGTCCTTCGTCGAGAGCGGGTCACCCACGCCGTCGTAACGCCCGCCGCGCTGGCGACCGTCCCCTCCGCCGGTCTCGAGCATCTCGCCGTGCTCTGCGTCGCCGGTGACGCCTGCGGTCCGGACCTCGTTCGCGCCTGGGCGCCCGGCCGCGTGATGCGCAATCTGTACGGGCCGTCGGAGGCCACCGTCTGGTCCACCGCGAGCGCACCCATGACGCCCGGGACGGTCCCCCACATCGGGACCCCGATCGCCGGTGTGGGCGTGGAGGTCCTCGACGCCCGCCTCCAGCCCGTGCCCGTCAACGCGACCGGCGAGCTGTATCTGTCGGGACCGGCGCTCGCCCGTGGCTACCGTGGCCGCGCCGACCTCACCGCCGACCGGTTCGTGGCCGGACCCGACGGGCGACGGCGCTACCGCACCGGCGATCTCGTCCGCCGCCGTCGGACCGGCGATCTGGAGTACCGGGGACGCAGCGACTTCCAACTCAAGATCCGGGGCGTGCGTGTCGAACCGGGCGAGGTCGACGCCGTCCTCGCCGACCGGGCCGACGTCGCCGCCGCCGTCACGGCAGCCATACCGCACCCGACGTCGGGGGAGCAGACGCTGGTCTCGTGGGTCGTGCCGGCGGGCGCATCGGTCGACACAGCCCGGCTCGTCGACCACGTGGCGCAGCGTCTCCCGGCGCCGATGGTCCCGTCGGCGATCGTCGTCCTCGACGCGCTGCCTCTCACCCCGATGGGCAAGATCGACCGCCGCGCGCTGCCCGCCCCCGTCATCGAGCGTGCGGCGTTCGTCCCGCCCGCCGACGAGCGGGAGCGTGCCGTCGCCGACGTCGTCGCCACCGTCCTGCAGCTCGACCGGGTCTCGGTCGTCGAGGACTTCTTCTCCCTCGGCGGGACGTCGCTGTCGGCGACCCGCGTCGTCGCCCGGGTCGCGGATGCCCTCGGGACCGAGGTCGGCGTCCGAGACCTGTTCACGCACAGCACGCCCCGAGCGCTCGCGGCGGCCCTCGCCCACCGGGGCGCGGCGCCGACGCCTGTCGTGACCGGACCCCGGCCGGACCGGCTCCCGCTGTCCCACGCGCAGCGGCGGATGTGGTTCGTGAACCAGCTCGACACGACGTCGGCGGCGTACACGATCCCGGTGGTCGTGGACCTCCGCGGTGACCTCGACGTCGACGCGATGCGGCGCGCGGTGCTCGACGTCATCGAGCGCCACGAGGTCCTGCGCACCGTCCACCCCGCGTCCGTCGACGGTGAACCGCACCAGGTGGTGCTCCCGACGGCTGTCGTGGCCGATCGGCTCGACTGGCGTGCCCTCGACGGCGCCGACGCCGAACGCCGTGCCCGCGAGGTCCTCACCCACGGATTCGACGTGACCGTCGACCTGCCGCTGCGCGGACGCCTCGCCACGACGGCCCCCGCGCGGCACCTGCTGGTGCTCGCGGTGCACCACATCGCCGCGGACGGGCAGTCGGCGCCGATCCTCGCCGCCGACATCGCCACCGCCTACGCCGCCCGCACGGACGGTCGGGCCCCCGAGTGGGAACCGCTGCCGGTCCAGTACGCCGACCACGCCCTCACCGAGCGCGCCCTCCTCGGCGACGCCGACGACCCCACCTCGGAGATGGCCCGCGCACTCGAGCACTGGCGCACCGTGCTCGACGGCACACCCGACCTGCTGCCCCTGCCCACCGATCGCCCGCGGCCCACCATCGCCGACGCGCGTGGGGACACCGTCACGTGGTCGCTCCCGGGTGACGTCCGAGACCGTCTGCACGCCAGAGCCTCCCGCCACGGGATGACCTTGTTCATGGCCGTGCACGCAGCGCTGGCCGTGGTGCTGACGCGCATCACCGGCACCGGCGACATCAGCATCGCCACCCCGGTCGCCGGTCGCGGACGCGCCGAGATCGACCCGCTCGTCGGCATGTTCGTCAACACCGTCGTACTGCGCACCCCGCTTGACCCCGCCGACGACCTCGACACCCTCATGCAGCGTGTCCGCGAGGTCGACCTCGACGCCTTCGCCCATGCCCACGTCCCGTTCGAGCGCGTCGTCGACACTCTGGACCCGGTGCGTTCGGAGTCGTTCGAGCCGCTCGCCCAAGCCATGCTCGTACTCGACGAGGGCTCGACGCGAGCCGCCGCGACGCTGACGGTCGGCGACCTCGCGGTGTCTGTCGCCGACCCGGGACCCGAGCCCGCCAAGGTCGACCTGACCGTCGGCGCCACCGACACGGGGGCGGGGCTCGACGGCGTCGTCACCGTGGCGCGCAGCCTGTTCGACACCGCCACCGCCGAGATGATCGCCGACGCGCTCGTCCGCACCCTCTGCGCGGTGGCCGACGCGCCCGCGTCGACCGCACTCGGAGACGTGGACCTGCTCGGGAGCGACGCGCTGGCGCGCGCCCTCGCCGCCGCCGATGGCCCGCCGGCACTCGTCGTCGGAGAGCACGACGAGACCCTCGTCGCTGCGACCACCGCCGCATGTGCGACCCACGCGACGGCCACGGCTGTCGTCGACGGCCCGACCGGGCGATCGCTCACCTTCGCCGAGTTCGGCTCGGCCGTCGCCCGTCTCGGCCGCACACTGCTCGCCGCCGGGGTGACCGCGGAGACGGCGGTCGTCGTGTGTCTGCCGCGGTCGGTCGACCTCGTCGTCGCGATCCACGCGATCCTCGCCGCCGGCGGGCGGTACGTTCCGGTCGACCCGACCACCCCGCCCGACCGCGTCGCCCACATCGTCGACACGGCAGGCGCGGCGCTCGCCGTCACCGGCGACGCCGTCCCGGACGCGCTGCGGGACAGCGGTCTCCGCACGGTCGCGGTGTCCGTCGACACCCGACCGGCGGCGCCGCTCACCGACCGGGACCGCGGCGTCCCGATCCATCCCGACGCCGCCGCGTACACGCTCTTCACCTCCGGCTCGACGGGACGACCGAAGGGCGTCACCGTGTCGCACCGCGCGGTGCTCAACCGGATCCGATGGGGCCTCGCGGCGTTCCCGCTCGGCCCCGACGACGCCGTGATGCTGAAGACCCCCGGGACCTTCGACGTCTCCGTCCCCGAACTGATCGCGCCGCTGATCGCCGGCGCGCGGATGGTTGTCGCGGGCGCCGACGGCCACACCGACCCCGAGCACATCGCCGATCTCGTCGCCGCACACCGGGTCACGTCGATCCACTTCGTGCCGTCGATGCTGTCGGTGTTCCTCGACGTCGTCGGCGGCCTCGGGCCGGTCGACCGCATGGCCGGGATGCAGGGGGTGCGGTACCTCTTCTGCTCGGGGGAGGCGTTGACGCCTGCGGTCGCGCGTGCCGCGCGGGAGGCGCTCCCCGGTGCCGCACTGCACGACCTGTTCGGGCCCACGGAGGCCGCGGTCGAGGTGCTGCACGCGCCGCTGCCGACCGTCGACGACATCGTGCCCATCGGGCGACCGGTACCGGGTGCCCAGGCGCACGTCCTCGATGCCCGACTGCATCCCGTCGCCGACGGGGTGGTCGGCGAGTTGTACCTCGGCGGCGTGCAACTCGCGCGCGGTTACGCGTCACGTCCCGACCTCACCGCCGAGCGGTTCGTCGCGCACCCCACGGACCCGGGTGCACGGCTCTACCGCACCGGTGACCTCGTGCGCCGCACCCGCGACGGCGACCTGCAGTTCCTGGGCCGCACCGACGCGCAGGTGAAGATCCGCGGGCAGCGCGTCGAACTCGGCGAGATCGAGGCGGTGCTGGCCGCGGCGCCCGGTGTCACCCATGCCGCCGTCACCGTGGTCCGCGGGCCCGGAGGCGTCGACCACCTCGCCGCCTACCTCGTCGGCCGTGACGACGCCGAGACCCTGAGTGCCGTGGCGGGTGATGCTGCGGCGCAAGCACTTCCCGCGTACATGCGCCCGACGGTGTGGACCGTGCTCGACGCCGCCCCGATCGGCGCGAGCGGCAAGCTCGACCGACGAGCGCTACCCGCACCCGACATCGCCGCGGTCGACCCCGACGTCGCGGTCGCGCCCGCGACCGGCGACGAACAGGTCGTCGCCGACGTCGTGGCCGGGGTGCTCGGAGTCGAGACCCTCTCCGTCACCACGTCGTTCTTCACCGCCGGCGGCGACTCGATCGCCGCGATCCGCCTCACCTCCCTGCTGCGCGCGGCCGGGTTCACCGTGTCGCCCCGCGACGTCTTCGCCGCACCCACCGTGCGGGAACTCGCGTTGCGCCTCCGCGACGCCACGGCGACGACGCTCGCGGAACCGTCCGACGGGCCCGCCGGACCCATGCCCGTCCCGCCGCCTGTCGCGTGGATGCGCGACCTGGCCTCCGGCGACGTCGATCGCATCCGCGACTTCTCGCAGGCCGTCGTGCTGGCGCTGCCCGACGACATCGAGGAGGACGCCCTACGGACCGTGGTGCATGCGGTGGTCGCCGCCCACCCGATGCTCACCGCGTCACTCACCGTCGAGGACGGGCAGTGGACCGTCCGGGCAGGGGCGGGCGACGCGGGTGACGCGCCCGTCGTGCTCCGCGCAGACGGCGACGTCGCCGCCGCCCATCGGGCCGCCTTGCGCGCCCTCGATCCCGCACGCGGCGTGGTCGTCTCGGCGGTCGGGATCCAGGGACCGTCGGGGGCTGGGCGACTCGTGGTCGCGATCCACCACCTCGCCGTCGACGCCATCTCCTGGCAGACGATCGTCACCGGGCTGGCGACGGCGTGGTGGCAGCACTCGACCGGCGCGGGCGTCGACGTACCGGTCCGGGGCACGTCGTACCGACGGTGGGCGCAGGTCCTCGCCGGACTGGACCGCCGGCACGAACTCGCGCTGTGGGAGGAGCGTCTGGCCGCACCCGCGCCCGTGATCGACGGTGTGCCCGTCGTTCTCGAACCCGCGCGCGACCGCCAGATCGACACCCGGACGGTCTCTGTCACCCTCGACCCCGAGTTCTCGGCGACCCTGCTCGACGACACCGCACCGGCGTTCGCGACCGGCGTCGACGTGCTGCTCCTCGCAGCCGTCCTCCGGTCCCTGGCGGGTGGCGCGAACCGCGTCGCGGTGGTGGTCGAGAACCACGGGCGCGAGGAGGGGGTCGCCCCCGGGGCGGACCTGTCCGGGACCGTCGGGTGGTTCACCGCGCTCGCGCCGGTCGCCGTCGAGGTGCCCTCCCTCGCCGACCCCGACGCGGCGGCCATCCGCCTCGTGCAGGCGACGAAGGATGCTGTCGCACGCACCCCCGACCACGGTGTGGGCTTCGGACCACTGCGCTGGGGGACACCGGATTCGCCGGTGCACGACCTGTCGCTACCGCCCGTCACCGTCAACCATCTCGGCACCCTGCGCGCCGGCGAGTCGGCTGCCTTCGGCCCCGTGGCGGACGCACCGTCGCTGGCCCCGGTCGTCGACGGGACGATGACCGCGCTCGCCGCCGTCACCGCCACGACCGCCGTGGTCCACGACGACGACGGTCGCCGCGTCCGCGCCGAGTTCACCGTCGCCCCAGAGGCGCTCGGGGGAGCGGACCGGTGGGAGCGGGCGACCCGGACCCTCGTCGACGGGTGGACCGCCGCGCTGCGCGCCATCTCCGAGGCCGCCACGGCACAGGCGCCGGGGCCCAGCGAGACCGACGTCGCCGCGACCGGACTCGTCCAGGACGAGATCGACGACCTGCTGCGCGCGCACCCGGGTGCGCGTCTGTGGCCGCTGACCCCGCTGCAGCGGGGGATGGCCTACGAGGTGGAGTTGTCGGGGGCGGGACTCGTCGGGGACGCGGTGACCGACCCGTACATCACGCAGTCGGTGCTCACGCTCGCCGGCGACCGCTCTCCCGACGACCTCCACCGCGCCGCGGCGCGCGCCCTGCGGCGTCACCCGGCGCTGCGGTCGACCTTCCACCGCCTGGCATCCGGACGCGTCGCCGTCCTGGTCGACCCCCGGATCGAACCGGCCTGGCGCACGGTCGATCTCACCGGCCGACTGGACTCAGCCGACGCCGTCCGCGCGCTCGCCACCGAGGAACGCACCCGCCGATTCGACCTCGCCGCGCCAGGACTCATCCGGTTCGTGGCGGCAACCCACCTCGACCCTGCCACGGGCGAGCGACTGCTGTCGCTGGTCGTCACGGCGCACCACCTCGTCGTCGACGGGTGGTCTGGCCCCGTGCTCCTCGCGGACCTGCTCGCGGGCGAGCCGGGTACGGATGTCGGGGAGGAACTCGATTTCGCGCGTCACCTGGACTGGCTGGCGCGACAGGACGTCGCTGCGGCGGAGGCCGCCTGGCGCGACGCTCTCGCCGGCGTCGACGGACCCACGCTGCTCGCACCCACCCTCGTCCGATCCACACCGTCCGATCGGGTGGACGCGTCACCGGGGCCCGAACACCGTACGGTGACGGCCCGTCTCGGGCAGGAGACCTCCGACGCGCTGACCGCCCGCGTCCGTTCGCTCGGCGCGACCACGAGCTCCGCGGTCCAGGCCGCGTGGGCCGCCGTGCTCGCGCGACGGACCGGTGAGGACACCGTCCTGTTCGCGGAGACCGTCGCCGGTCGGCCCGCCGAGGTCGCCGACGTCGAGCGCATGGTGGGCCTGTTCATCACGACCGTCCCGGTGGCGGTCCCCGCGGCACCCGGGCACACGGTGTCCGACGTCGTCCGCGCCGTCCACCGACACCGCACCGCGGTGGTTGACCACCAGCACGTCGGACTCGACGACATCGCACGCGCCGTCGGGCGGGACATCGCGGTCGACACGCTCGTCGTGGTCGAGAACTATCCGGTCGACACCGACGGTGTCGGCGCGGCGGCGACGTCCGCGGGTGTCAACATCCGCGGGATCGAGACCAGCGATGCCACGCACTACCCGGTCGCCCTCGTGGCCGCCGTCGGCGATGACGGTCTCACCCTGACGCTCAAGCATCGCGCGTCGGTGGTGACCGACGATGTGGCCGGGGAGTTGCTGGACGAGGTGGTCACGGTGCTGGCCGCACTCGTGGACCGACCGGATTGCGCGATCGGTGACCTGACCCGTCTCGACGATGCCACCGACGATCTCGTCGACGGGTGGTCGCGCGGGGAGTCCCTCACGGTCCCCGACCGGAGACTGCCCGACCTCGTCGCCGACAGGCTCGCGGCGGCATCCGACGCGATCGCGGTGCGGCACGGCGACCGGGCCCTGGACGCCCGGTCGTTCTCCGGGCACGTCGCCACCCTCGCGCGACACCTCATCGGTCTCGGTGTCGGGCCGGATGTGGCCGTCGCCGTGCGGATCCCGCGGTCGATCGAGATGGTCGTCGCCGTCCACGCGGTCGTAGCGGCGGGCGGTCACGCCGTCCCGATCGACCCCGAGGCCCCCGACGATCGGGTCCAGTACGTCTGCGCCACCGCTGTTGTCACCCACATGCTCGTCGGTGCCGCCGGGACGGATGCCCCTGTTCCGACGACGGTCGTCGACTGTTCGGGACCCACGCCCGACGCCGCCCGGGTCACCGACGCGGATCGCGTCGCCCCGCTGCGCGGCGACCACGCCGCCTACACGCTGTTCACCTCGGGATCGACCGGCCGCCCCAAGGGCGTCACCGTGAGCCACGACGCCGCGGTCAACCGGATCGCCTGGATGCAGCGCGATCTCGCGCTCGGCGCCGACGACGTGATCCTGCAGAAGACGCCGCTCACGTTCGACGTGTCGATGTGGGAGGTGTTCCTCCCGCCGATCGTCGGGGCCGCCATGGAGATCGCCGATCCCGACGGCCACCGCGACGCGGCCTACCTCGTCTCCCTCGTCGAACGACGCTGCGTCACCTGCCTGCACTTCGTGCCGTCGATGATGGCGGTGTTCGTCGAGACGGTGCGCGCAGCGGGCGCGGTCGGTCCCGACCCGCGACTGCGGTCGCTCCGTCACGTCGTCGCCTCGGGTGAGGCGCTGCCCGCGGCGACGGCCACCGCGCTGCTCACCGCGGTCCCGGACACGCGGCTGCACAACCTCTACGGCCCGACCGAGGCCGCCATCGACGTCACGGCCCACGAGGTCACACCCGACGCGACCACCGTGCCGATCGGGCGACCCGTCGCCAACACCACCGTCGCCGTGCTGGACCGCCGCCTGCATCCGGTCGGCCCCGGCGTGACCGGCGAGCTGTACCTCGCCGGTGTCCAGCTCGCCCGCGGCTACGCCGGGCGCCCCGATCTCACCGCCGAGCGGTTCGTGGCCGACCCGGCCGGCTCCGGCGGCCGCATGTACCGCACCGGTGACGTCGTTCGGTGGACCAAGGACGGGGAGCTGGAGTACCTCGGCCGCAGCGACTTCCAGGTCAAGCTGCGAGGGCAGCGCATCGAGCTCGGCGAGGTCGAGAACGTCGTGGCCTCGCTGGACGGGGTCGTCGCCGCGACCGCCGACGTCGCCGCCGATCGCCTCGTCGTGTGGGTGGCGGGCGAGACGTCCGCGGACGAGCTCGCCGACCACGCCGCGACCGTGCTGCCACCGGGACTCAGGCCCGACAGCTGGGTCGTCCTCGACCGACTACCGGTCACCCCGTCGGGCAAGGTCGACCGACGGGCGTTGCCCGAGCCGACACCACAGGCCGCACAGCGCACACCGGGGTCCGACGCCCCGCGCACCCACGTCGAGCGGCTGATCGTCGACGTCGTCGGCGAGGTACTCGGACTCGACGGCGTCGGCGCGACCGACGACTTCGTCGATCTGGGGGGGACGTCGCTGTTGGCCACACGGGTGACGGCGCGGATCTCCGCGGCGCTCGGACTGCGCGTCGGGGTGCGGGATCTGTTCGAGGCGCCCACCGCACGCGCTCTCGCTCGCCGGATCGGCGACGCGGCACCGTCTCTCGTCGAGCCGCCGCTGGTGGCCGGGCCTCGCCCGGACCACATCCCGGTGTCGCCGGCACAGCGCCGGATGTGGGTGCTCAACCGCCTCGACCCGACGTCGGCCGCCTACAACATCCCGTTCGTCCTGCGCCTGCACGGTCCGCTCGACGTCGACGCCCTCCGTGCCGCGCTCGGCGACGTCATCGCCCGCCACGAGAGCCTGCGCACCGTCTTCCGACAGGACGACGACGGTGGCGTCCACCAACACGTTCTCGGCGACGTGCCGGAGGCGTCGTGGTGGGTCACCGACGACGTCACCGCCCTCCCGACGCGACCGTTCGACGTGACCCAGGAGATCCCCGTCCGCGCAGGCGTGCACGCCGGCGCCGAGGACGTCACCGATCTGATCGTCGTGCTGCACCACATCGCCTCCGACGGCGAGTCCGTCGCGCCGTTCACGCGCGACCTCGTCGACGCGTTCCGAGCTCGCACGCGCGGGCAAGAGCCTGACCTCCCGCCGCTCGGCGTGCAGTACGCCGACGTCACCCTGTGGCAGGCCGAGACGCTGGGCGATCCGGACGACCATGGGTCCCCGATCTCGCACCAGATCGACTGGTGGATCGAGCGACTCGACGGCGTGACCGATCCGGTCGGCGTTCCCACCGACCGTCCGCGACCGGCACAGGCGACAGGTCTCGGCGCGGAGGTCCCCGTCCCCGTCGACGACCTCGCGGAGCGCCTCGACCGCTGGTGTCGTGACCGGGGGATCACCGTGTTCATGGCGGTCCATGCCGCCCTCGCCGTCCTGCTCGCCCGCCGCAGCGGACGCGTCGACACGACGGTCGCCACCCCTGTGTCCGGCCGTGGCCGCGGCGAACTCGACGACCTCGTCGGCATGTTCGTCAACACGCTGGTACTGCGGACTGCCGTCACACCGCACACCACGTTCGTTTCCCTGGTGGACGCGGTCCGCACCGACGACCTCGCCGCGTTCGATCACGCCGACGCACCGTTCGAGATCCTCGTCGAACGGCTCGCCCACCGCGACGCCGTCGGTCCGCCGCTCGCCTCGGTGATGCTGTCGGTCGCCGAATCCCGCGACGACACCATCGACGTCGGCGGGCTCACCGTCCGCCCCGTCGACGCAGGACCGCCCGCCGCACGGTTCGACCTCACCGTCGGTGTCACCCTGCGCCGTGACGACGCCGGGACACTCGTCGGGCTGCACGGTGCACTCGCGTACGCGACCGACCTCTACGACCCGGAGACCGCCACGTCCGTCGCGGACGAGGTCGCCGCGATCCTCCGCGACGGCGTCGCCGGCCCGGACCGGGCGGTCGGGGACCTCGGTGTCACGGCGGCCGTGGCGCACGGACTGTCATCGTCGCCGCCCGCACCCACCGTCGACCTCGCCGATCTCGTCGTCCAGCGAGGCGCGACGCGCGCCCGGGTCACCTCCCTCGTTGCGGATCTCGTCGAGCGCGGTGTCCGTCCGGGAACGCCGGTGGCCGTGCCCATCCCGATGTCGGATGTGCTGGCCGTGGGTGTCCTCGCCGTCCTGATGGCAGGCGGCCACGTCACGTCGGGCGACGCCGACCTGCGGATCGTGGCGGGCTCCGCAGACGCCGCCGACGAGCGAACGGTCGTCATCGATCCCGAGCACGCGACCGCGCGGACGATCGTCCCCGTGTCCGCGGACCCGCGGTCGCCGGCGCTCGTGGTCGGCGGGCACACGGTGACCCGGGCCGCGCTGGCAGGCCACCTCGCCTGGCGGGCCGAGCGACTGGTCGTCGACTCCCGCGACGATGTCCTCGTCACCCACGGCGTCGACAGTCCTGTCGGGATCACCACCGCCCTGTGGGCGGTCCTCGGTGGTGCACGGATCGTCGACGACCCCGCCGGTGCCTCCGTCGTGTGCGCTCCGGCCGACGCCCTGGCCGCGACGGTGACGACGACACCGGCCGCGCGGCTCGCCGTCGCCACCGGGGACGTCGCTGCGCTGTCCACGATCTCGGACGTCATGGACCGGTTCCCGCGGGTTCGGCTCCACGCTCTGCTCGCACCCCGGGGGATGCCGCTCGGCGTCCTCCACCGCGAGGTGTCGCCGGACGCGGCGCCGTCACTGGGTCGACCCGTCACGGGCATCACGGCCTGGGTGCTCGACGCCCGACTCCGGCAGGCTGCGCCCGGGGCGGTCGGGTCTCTGTTCCTCGGTGGGCACGCCGTCCCGTGGCCGTCGGGCGCCGCCACCGCGGCCACCTGTGTCGCCGCCCCGGCAGGAGATCCGGGGGACCGCTGTGTGGCAACGGGTCTGGTCGTGCGGAGGTCGCCGGCCGGCGACCTCGTGCCCGTCGAGGTCGACACCCCGGTGCAGCCCGCGCGTCAGGCCGACACGACACCCGTGGACGACTCACTGCTCACGACGGTGCGCCAGGTCGTCGCCGACGTCCTGCAGCTCGGCGACGACGCGGACGGACGATTCACCGACCTCGGCGGCACCTCGTTGAGCGCGGCCCGCGTCGCCGGGCGACTCTCCGCGGTGCTCGGCGGCGACGTCGGCGTCCGTGCGGTGTTCGAGGCGTCGACGATCGCCGACATCGCTCGTGCTGCACAGGATGTCGTCGCCATCGGACGGAACGACCTCCCGCCGCTGCGACCGGTCGACCGCGACCGGCGCCTGCCGCTCTCGCACGCGCAGCAGCGAATGTGGTTCCTGAACCGTCTCGACGAGGACCGCGTGACGGCGGGTTATGTCATCCCCCTCGCGGTGCGTCTCAGGGGCGAGATCGACCTGGCGGCGGTGCATTCCGCGATCGCGGATCTCCTCGAGCGCCACGAGGTGCTCCGGACCGTGTACCCGGAGGACCCCGACGGACCCCACCAGGTCGTCGTCGACGCGGTGCGCGCGGCGGAACGGCTCGACCTCGTCACGGTCGACGCCGAGGACGAGGCGCTCGCGGTGCTCGGTCGACCGTTCGACCTGCGCACCGACATGCCGCTGCGCGCCCGTGTCGCACCCGGCTCACCGACCACCGTGGTGCTCGCGGTGCACCACATCGCGGCCGACGGCGAGTCCGTCCCGATCCTGCTGCGGGACCTGCTCGCCCTCTACGCCGCCCGGGTCGGCGGCTCGACACCCGCCCTGCCGTCGTTGCCGATCCAGTACGCCGATCACGCCGTCTGGCACCGTGCGGTGGTCGAGGCCGACGAGGCAACAGACGCCGGTGATCTCGCTTTCTGGTCGGGCACGCTCGCCGGCGCGCCCGCCGTCCTGGACCTCCCGCTGGACCGCCCGCGTCCGCCGATCGCGTCGGGCCTCGGCGTCCCCGGTGAGGCCGCGATCGCCCGGGATGTCGCCGAGGCACTCGACGCACTCGCCCGACGGTGTGGCGCATCCCGGTTCATGGTCGTCCACGCCGCCGTGGCGGTGGTGCTCGCCCGCGTCGCGGCGACGGACGACGTCGTGCTCGGCACGCCCGTCGCGGGCCGCGGTCACGCCGAGATCGACGACCTGGTGGGCATGTTCGTCAACACGGTGGTGCTCCGGACAACGGTCGACGACGACATCACGCTCGCAGACCTCGTCGGAGAGATCCGCGGCCGCGACCTCGACGCATTCGCCCACCAGAGCACCCCCTTCGAGCACCTCGTCGAGCGCTTCGCCGCGGACACGGGGAGATCCGGTTCGGTGCCGCCGCTGACCCAGGTGCTGCTGACCGTCGCCGATGCAGTCCCGCCCGTCGACGGCACGATCGCCGGGATCACCGTCGAACCCGTCGACCTCGAGGCCACCGAGGCGAAGGTCGACCTCACGATCGGTGTCGTCGCAGGTGCCGACGGCTGGACGGTGCGGGCGATCGGCGCGGCCGACGTCCTGAACGGCCCCACCGTGCAGGCATTCGTCGAGCGAATCGTTCTGGTGCTCGGCACGATCGCGCGGGATCCGCAGCAGCGCGTCGCCGACGTCGACGTCGTCCTCGACGGTCCGGACACCCCTGTTCTCCTCGGCCCACCTGCCGCGCCGGCGCGCACCCTGCGCGACATCCTCGCCACGCCTGCCGATCCCGACGCGGCCGTGCTGATCGACTCCGACGGTGTGTGGACCCGGGGCGAGGTCGACGCTGCCGCAACCGCTCTGGCCGTCGACCTGCGCGCGCTGGGGGTCGGGCCGGAGACGGTCGTCGTCGGGCTGGTGCATCGGTCGGCCGCGGTCCATGTCGCGCTGCGTGCCGTCGCTCTCGCCGGTGGTGTCTGGTGTCCGGTGGATCCGCGGTACCCGGCCGACCGACGGGAGCGCGTCCTCGCCGAGGCCGGTGCCCGGGTCGTCCTCGTCGGTCCCGGTGTCGATCGCGGGGAGCTGAATCCCGGCTGCTCCCAGATCGTCCTGGACGCAGCGACGCTCGCCGATCTGCGGAGCAGACCGGTCGAGACCCCCGCCTGGCCGGCGGTCCCGGTCGACGCAGGCGCCTACCTGATCTTCACCTCGGGATCGACGGGGGTCCCGAAGGGTGTCCTCGTCACCCATCGCGGACTGGCCGGGGTCGCTGAGACCCTGCGCGATCGACTCGGGTCGGGTGCGGGGGCACGGTGGCTGGGCATCAGTTCCCCGTCGTTCGACGCCGCGATGCTCGAGGTGCTGGGCGCGGCGGACGCCGGTGCCCCGATCTCGGTGGTGCCCCCCGACGTCGTCGGCGGACGCGATCTCGCCGAGTGGATCACGCGACACGGTGTGACCCACGCGTTCCTCGTCCCATCGGTCGCCGCGTCCATCCCGGACCCGTCGTCCCTGCCGCTCATGCACCTGATGGCCGGCGGCGAGGCGGTCCCGCAGTCGGAGATCTCCCGATGGCCCGGGGCCGTCCACGACGGCTACGGCCCGACCGAGACGACGATCCTCGCGGTCACCAGCCCGGCGATGTCCGCGGATCGGCCGGTGCCGCTGGGTGTCCCGATGCCGGGCGTCACCGCCCTCGTCCTCGATGCCCGGCTCCGGCCGGTACCCGACGGCACGCTGGGGGAGCTGTACCTGATGGGCCCGGGCCTCGCCCGCGGCTACCACCGACGTCCCGACCGCACCGCCGAGCGATTCGTCGCCGCACCCGACGGTGCGCGGATGTATCGCACCGGCGATCTCGTGCGGAGGCGCGCCGGCGAGCTGTTCTACGCGGGCCGCCGCGACGGGCAGGTCAAGCTGCGAGGGCAGCGCCTGGAGACGGGGGAGATCGAGACGGTCCTGCTGCACCATCCGGCGGTGCGTCAGGCGGTTGTCGTCGTGGTGGGTGAGGGTGCGTCGGCAGCACTGGCCGGGTACGTGGAGATCGTCGAGACCGGCACGCCGACCGGTGATCTCGTCGCCACGCTGACCACGCACCTCGCGGCACGACTCCCCGGGTACATGGTCCCGTCGACCATCACCGTGCTCGACGCGATGCCGCTCACCCCGGTCGGCAAGATCGACCGCGCGGCGCTGCCCGATCCGGTCGTCGCGGCGCCCTCCGCGCAGGAGGCCGCCGACGACCACGAGCGCCTCGTCGCCGGCGTCCTCGCCGACGTGCTGTCCCTCGACGAGATCGACGTCACCGCCGACTTCTTCGCCATCGGTGGCAACTCGCTGTCCGCCACCAGGGTCGCCGCACGCCTCACCGACACGTTCGGGGTGCGAGTGGGTGTCCGCGACCTGTTCAAGGCGTCGACGGCCCGGGCGCTCGCCGCGCGCATCCGTACCGCGGACGCCGGCGTGACGCTGCCGCCGATAACGCCACAGACCCGCCCGGATCACATCCCCCTGACCATCGCGCAGCAGCGCATCTGGTTCCTGCACCGATTCGACCCCACCTCGACCGCGTACGTCGTCCCGCTGGTCCTGCGCGTGCCCGGACGGCTCGACCCATCGGTCGTCCGCGCGGCCGTGATCGACGTCCTCACCCGACACGAGGTGCTGCGGACGGTCTTCCCGGAGCACGCGGGTCACGCGACGCAGCGGGTGCTGCCCGCCGCCGACGCCGCGGCGGCCCTCACGGTCGAGGTCGCCGAGACCCCGGCAGCCGATGCGATCCCGGCCTTCCTCGCACGGCCCATGGACCTCCTGCGCGAGATGCCGGTGCGGGTGCTCGTCGTGCCGGGGCATCGACCGGACGACGGCGGGGTGCTCGCGCTCGCGCTGCACCACATCGCGGTGGACGGGGAGTCGATGCGGCCGCTCCTCACCGACCTCGCGACCGCCTGGGCCGCGCGGTCGACCGGCGCCGCGCCCGATCTGCCCCCGCTGCCGCTGCAGGTCGCCGACGTCGCGCTCTGGCAGCACACCGTGCTCGGGTCGGTCGACGATCCCACCAGCCCGCTCGGGTCCCAGGTCGCGCACCGGGTCGAGCGCCTGCGCGGGCTGCCGGACCTGCTGCCGCTCCCCACCGACCGGCCGCGACCGCTGCGCGCGTCGGGCGACGGCGACCGCGTCCGCTTCACCGTGCCCGCTTCGGTCGCGCAGCGGGTCCGCGCCGCAGCCCGTCGTCACGCCGCCACGGAGTTCATGGTCGTGCACGCCGCGCTCGCGGTGCTCCTCGCGCGCCTCTCCGCGACCGACGACATCGCGGTCGCCACCCCGACGGCGGGTCGCGGGCACGCCGGTCTCGACGACCTCGTCGGGATGTTCGTGAACACACTCGTCCTCCGCGTGGCCGTCACGCCGGACCTCACCGTGGACCGGCTCCTCGCCGCGGTCCGGGAGGCCGACCTCGACGCGGTCGCCCACGCCGACGCCCCGTTCGAGCACCTCGTCGACCAGCTCGCCCCGGGGCGGTCGGAGTCGCACGCGCCGCTGGCGCAGGTGATGCTGTCCCTCGACCAGTCGCCCGGCCCGTCCACCCCTGGCGCCCCGGGCGGCGCCCTCGGCATCGAGGTCCTCGATTCCGGCGCATCCGCCGCGCGGTACGACCTCGAGGTCACGGTGTCGACCGCGTCCACGCCGGACGGTGACTGGACCGGCGAGATCGTCTACGCCACCGACCTGTTCGACCCCGACACCGTCGAGACGGTCGGCGCGCGACTCGTCCGTGTGCTCGCCGCGATCACCGACGACGCGGATGGTCGTGCGGTCGGCGACGTCGACCTCCTCGACGGCGTCGACCGTGCTGCGATCGCCGCGGCCGACCACGGGCCGACGGTCCCGCGACCGTCGACGACGCTCGCCGACCTCCTCCTGGCGCGGTACGCCACCGACCCCGACGCCGTCGCCGTCGTCGACGACGACGGCCCGATCATGATGCGCGCGTTCGCCTCCCGCGTCCATCGCCTCACCCGTCGTCTCGTCGCCGAGGGCATCGGGCCCGAGGACGCTGTCGCGGTGGTGATGGCACGATCGGTCGACCTCGTCGTCGCGATCCACGCCGTCGTGGTCGCGGGCGGGCAGTACGTCCCCGTCGACCCGTCCGCGCCGCGCGATCGCATCGCCGACATCCTCACGACGGCGTCGGTGCGCCAGGTCCTGACCACCGCGTCCGACCGTCCCGACACCGCGCTGCCCGTGATCCTCGTCGATGCGGATCGGCACGGCGGGAACGAGACCGGGGTCGTGCCGGCGTTCACCGCTGCCGATCGCCGCGCACCGCTGCACCCTGACTCCGCTGTCTACACGATCTTCACCTCCGGCTCGACGGGGCGACCGAAGGGCGTCACCGTGTCCCACGCATCGGTCCTGAACCGACTCGCGTGGGGGCTGGAGACGTTCCCCCTCGCGGCCGGCGACGGTGTCGTCCTGAAGACGCCGACCACCTTCGACGTGTCCGTGCCCGAGCTGTTCGCCCCCACGCTCGCCGGCGCGCGGATCGTGGTCGCCCGCGCCGACGGGCACACCGACCCGGCGTACCTCGCTGAGCTCCTCGCCCGGACACGCGCCGCGACGGTGCATTTCGTGCCCTCCATGCTCGCCGTCTTCCTCGAGGTCGTCGACGACGCCACGCTGGCCCGACTCTCGTCGCTGCGGCACCTGTTCGTCTCGGGCGAGGCGCTGCCGCCTGCGCTCGCCGCGCAGGTCCGCACCCGACTCCCCGGGGCGGGCCTGCACGATCTGTTCGGTCCCACCGAGGCGGCCGTCGAGGTGACCCACGAGACGCTCGTCGACGTCGGTGACGTCGTCCCGATCGGACGCCCGGTGGACAACACCGTCACGCGGGTCCTCGACGCGCGGCTGCACCCGGTTCCGACCGGGGTGCCCAGCGAGCTGTACCTCGGCGGGGTCCAACTCGCCCGCGGCTACGCGGCGCGGGGCGACCTCACCGCCGACCGGTTCGTCGCCGACCCGCACGGTGCTCCGGGGGCGCGGCTGTACCGCACCGGCGACCTCGTCCGCCGCAACCGCGACGGCGCCCTCGAGTACCTGGGGCGCACCGACTTCCAGGTGAAGCTGCGGGGCCAGCGCATCGAGCTCGGCGAGGTCGAGTCGGTCCTCCTGCGGGCCACCGGTGTCGTCCACGCGGCGGTGACCGTGGCCGAGACCGCAGGCGGTGCCCAGCACCTCGTCGGCTACGTCGCCGGCACCGACATCGACCTCGACGCCGTCGGCGCCACAGCGCGGGATGCGCTGCCGGAGTACATGGTGCCGACCCGCTGGGTCGTGCTCGACGATGTCGTCCTCTCGACCGCCGGCAAGCTCGACCGCCGCGCACTCCCACCGCTGCGGGACGACACCGGGGGCGATGCGCTCGTGGCCCCGGCGACGTCGGACGAACGTGTCGTCGCGGAGATCGTCGCGGCGGTGCTCGGTCGCCCCGCGGTGTCGGTGACGGAATCCTTCTTCGCGATGGGCGGCGACTCGATCATGTCGATCCGCCTGGTCTCTCTCCTCCGCGCAGCCGGTGTCACCGTGACGCCGCGCATGGTGTTCGACCACCGCACGGTCCGCGCGATCGCGGCGGCCGCGCGGGCGCAGGCCGTGCCGCCGCTGGTCGAGTACCCCGGCGGCGCGATCGGTCCCGTCACGCCGACCCCGACGCTGCGGTGGATGGCCGACCTCGTCCCCGACGACGATCCCGACGCCATCCGCGACTTCTCCCAGGCCATGGTCCTGGCTCTGCCCGGGGACGACGGGGTCGACCCGACCGCAGTCCTGCGTGCCGTCGTCGCGCACCACCCGATGCTCACGGCCGCACTGGTCCCCGTGAGCGACGTCTGGCCAGGGGATGACCTGTCATGGGGGGTGGTCGCCGGTGCCGGGGATCCCGCCGCCGTGGTGATCCGCGAGCACGACCGTGTCGGCGAGGCATCCCTGCCGACCACGATCCCGAGCGCGCACGCCCGGGCGCTGGCCGACCTCGACCCCGCTCGCGGTGTGGTGGTCGGCGCGACGCTGGTCCCCGTCGAGGACGGTCCCGACCGGCTCGTGATCGCGATCCACCACATCGCCGTGGACGCCGTGTCCTGGCAGATTATCGGCACCGACCTCGCGGTCGCGTGGTCGGAGATCCGGGCGGGACGACCCGTCGCGCTCGCCGAGCCGGGCACGTCGGCCCGTCGCTGGGCGGGGGTGCTCGCCGAGATGGACCGCGACGACCCGGCGCCGTGGGCCGCGGCGACCGCGCCCGGGGCGATCGGGACCGGCGCCGGGCCCGAGCGGGCGATGGATCCCACGCGTGATCGTCAGTCCACGGTCACGACCACGCGGACGACGGTGCCCGCGGAGATCGCCGAGGCCGTCCTCACCGATGTCGCGACCGCCTACGGCACCGGCGTCGACACCGTCCTCATCGCAACCCTGGCGCACGCCCTCGTCGACGTCTTCGGCCGTCGTGACCCCGCGGACATCGGTGCGAACCGGGTCGCGCTCCTCACCGAGACGCACGGCCGCGAGGAATCCCTCGCCGCGGGTGCCGATCTCAGCGGCACCGTCGGGTGGTTCACGGGACTGGTCCCGGTGGCGGTGTCCGTCGGGCGGGACGTCACCGCGACGGTCAAGGCGGTCAAGGACACCCGCGCTCGGATGACGCAACGCGGACTGGGTTTCGGTGCCCTGCGATGGGCGCCGGGGTCGACGCTGACCACCCCGGCGATCGCGCTCAACTACTTCGGTGCGGCCGGCGGTGTCGGCGAGCGCGACGGGCGCGTCCCGGTGCCCGACGTGTCCGCTCCGGCTCTCCCGGCGACCGCGCGCGGCACCATGGTCGCGACGGCTGCCCTCACCGCCACGGTGACGACCGCCAGTGCACCGGGTGGGCGAGTCATGCATCTCGAGATGGCGTGGCCCGCAGCCCTGCTCGAGGTCGACGACGCGCCGGCCGTCGCCGACCGCTGGCGCCACCACCTCGCGACGGTCGTCTCGTACGTCGCGGCGGTCGGCGATCCCGGTCCGAGCGAGACCGACCTCGGCGGCACCGGACTCACGCAGTCCGAGATCGACCTCCTGCTCCGCGACCATCCCGGCGCCACGCTCTGGCCGACGACCCCGCTGCAGGCCGGGATGCTCGTCGAGTCCGAGGCGGCACTGACCGGCGTCGAGGATCCGCTCGACGTGTACGTCGTCCAGACCGTCCTCACCCTGGGACCCTCCGCCGACCCCGTCCGGATGCGCGCCGCGGCGGATGCGCTCGTCGCGCGGCATCGAGTACTGCGGTCGGGCTTCGTCCGGTCGGCGAGCGGCAGGCCCGTCGTTGTGGTCGCGGAGACGGCGCGGGCCGGGTGGGCACAGGACGACCTGACCGACCTGCCGGGCGATGCGGTGGGCGCGCGGGTCGCGGCTCTGGCAGACGTCGACCGCGTCACCCCCTTCGATCTCGGATCCCCTGCTCTGCTGCGTTTCCGGTGGATCATCCACGTCCTGGCCGACGGGGAGATCGGTGCGTCCCTGGTGATCACAGCGCACCACCTCGTCCTGGACGGGTGGTCCGCGCCCCTGGTCCTCGCCGAACTGCTCGCCGGCCACGACGACCTCCGCAGTCTTGATGGACCGCCCGAGAACGACTTCGGTGCCTACCTCGCGTTCCTCGCCGACGGCGACGCCGATGCCGCGCGGTCGGCATGGGCCGAGGAACTCGCGGTCGTCGAGGAACCCACGCTCGTCGCGCCCGACCTGCGGGTACCCCGCCCGTCGGCGCCACGGACCCGGGAGTGGATCGTCGACGCCGATCTCACGGCCGCGCTGACGGCCACCGGACGTCGCCTCGGGGCGACCACCAACACCCTCGTGCAGGCGGCATGGGCAATCGTGCTGTCGGGGATCACCGGGATCGAGCAGGTGGTGTTCGGCGAGACGGTGTCCGGGCGCCCACCCGAGCTCCCCGGCGCCGACACGATGGTCGGGCTCTTCATCAACACGATCCCCGCGACCGTCGCCGTCCGTGACGCGGCGACCGTCGCCGATGTCGCGACCGCGCTGCAGTGGTCGAAGACCCGCATGCTCGACCACCAGCACCTCGGACTCGCCGACATCGCCGCCGCGGGCGGGGGTGGGCCGCTCTTCGACACGGTCACGGTCTTCGAGTCCTTCCCCGTCGACACCGAGACCCTCGCCGCGACAGACGGTCTCGACATCCGCGGCGTGGTGTCCACCGACGCCACCCACTACCCGCTGACCCTCGTCACGGTCCCCGCCGCCGATCGCCTGGTCATCCGGCTGCGTCACCTTCCCGAACTAATCGACGACGGCCGTGCCGCAGCCGTCCTCGACACCCTGCGTCGGGTCCTCTCCGTGGTCGCGCACAGCCCGTCCACGGTGGTCTCCGCGGTTTCGACCGGCGGGACCGCGGCGCTCGACAGCGGACCGACGTCGCGGGCCCGCGCGTCCACCTCGTCGCCGGTGGGGCAACCCGTCGAGCACGCGGATGCGGTCGGTGGCCTGGAGAAGTTCGTGGCGGGCCTCGTGGCGGACGTCGTCGGGACCCCGAGGCCGTCGGTGCTGGCGACACTGGCCGACCTCGGAGGCAACTCGCTGTCGGCCGCCCGGATCGCCGCGCGGGTCACCGCGGGGACCACGCTGACCGTCGGCGTCCGCGACGTTCTCGGGGCAGGCACGATTCGCGCCCTCGTGGCGCTGATCGAGTCGCGCGGTGGGGATCTCGCCGCGAGCGTCGACTCGATCCCGGCCGGCGCCCGCCCCGAACGCGTCCCGTTGACCCCCGCCCAGACGCGGATGTGGTTCATCAACCGCTGGGATCCGCGATCGGCGGCCTACACGATCCCGTTCGCGATGCGACTCCACGGCCCGCTCGACGTCACGGCGCTGCGTGACGCGGTCGGCGACGTCATCGCACGCCACGAGACGCTGCGCACCGTCGTCGCCCAGGACGAGTCCGGTGAGCCCTGGCAGCACATCCTCGACGCCGACGAGGTCGTGACCAGCCGGTCGTGGTGGCTGGACGATCCCGACGCCGTGCGTTCCGCGCCCACACGGGGTTTCGACGTCGCGACAGAGGTCCCGATCCGGGTGGGCGTGGTCCGCGAGAGCCCCGACGATCACCTGCTGGTCCTCACGCTGCACCACATCGCGGCCGACGGCGAGTCGCTCGCGCCGCTGGTGGCGGATCTCGCCACCGCGTACGGCGCACGCCTGGACGGCCACGAGCCCGACTGGGAGCCGTTGTCCGTGCAGTACGCCGACGTCGCCGTGTGGCAGGCCGGTGAGCTCGGTGCGCTCGACGATCCGCGCTCGCCGATCGCGGCGCAGGAACGGTTCTGGCGAGATCGTCTGGATGCTCTCCCGGACCTGCTCGACCTGCCGACCGACCGCCCGCGTCCGGCAGAGGCGTCGCAGCGGGGCGGACTCGTCCGCGTCGACATCCCCGACGACATCCGTGACCGCCTCGACACCCTGGCCCGGGCGCATGGGGCGACGCCGTTCATGGTGCTGCACGCCGCACTCGGCGTGGCGCTCGCGCGCACGGCCGCCACCGACGACGTCGCCGTCGCGACCCCGGTCGCCGGTCGCGGACGCGCCGAACTCGACCCTCTCGTCGGCATGTTCGTCAACTCGCTGGTCCTGCGGACCAAGGTCGACCCCGCGCAGCCGTTCGGCACGTTCCTGCGCATGGTCGCCGCGGGCGACGCCGACGCCTTCGCCCACGCCGACCTGCCGTTCGAGCATCTGGTGGACGTGCTCGCCCCCACACGGTCGACGGCCTTCGCGCCGCTCGCCCAGGTGATGCTCACGCTCACCCAGCACCGCGGGATCGACCTCGATGCCATGCCAGGCCTCAGGGTGACCCCTGTCGACCCGGGTGTCCCGGCCGCGCGCTTCGACCTGTCGGTCGGCTTCTCCGCCGACCGCGCCGACGACGGCTCGTTGCGTGCGCTCGACGCCGAGATCGTCTACGCCACCGACCTGTTCGACGCGACCACCGTGACATCGTTCGGGCGCCGGATCGTCGCCGTGCTCGAGGCCGCCGTCGCGGACGCGCGGGTCCCGGTCGGTGCCATCGACCTGCTCGGCGACGCGGAGTCGCGCACGGTCCAGACACTCTCGACCGGCCCGACGGTCCACACGGATCCGATCGGTGACGGGGATGCCGGCATCGCCACCGAGTCCGATCTCGCCGCACTGGTGGCGCGTCAGATCGCGGCCACGCCGACCGCACCCGCCCTCGCCGGCCCGGACGGGTCCGTCCTCGACTACGCCGGCCTCGGGGCGCGGGTCGCCGCGGTGGTGGAGGACCTCCGTCGTCAGGGGGTCGGGCGGGGCGAGGCGGTCGGTGTGTGCATCGACCGCTCCGTCGCGCTCGTCGTCGCGATCCACGGGATCGTCGCTGCGGGAGCGCAGTACGTGCCCATCGCCGTGGACGCGCCGCCCGCCCGTGCCGGGTCGATGCTGTCGACCGCCGGGGTCCGTCTCGTGCTCGTCGAGGACGGTTCTCTCCCGGCCGCGCTGAGCGGCAACGACGTCGACCTGGTGCCCGTGACGTCGCGGACCGCGGGACGTTACGAGGTCGCGCGCGTCCACCCCGACGAGGCGGCGTACACGCTGTTCACATCGGGATCCACCGGGACGCCCAAGGGGGTCACCGTCTCCCACCGCGCGGTGATCAACCGACTCGGCTGGATGCAGGACGACCACCGGATCGACGCGACCGACACGATCGTGGGCAAGACCCCGGTCACGTTCGACGTCTCCGTGTGGGAGCTGTTCTGGCCGTTCGTCACCGGTGCTCGACTGGTCCTCGCCGAACCGGGGCGTCACGGCGATCCGCACCACCTGCTCGACCTCGTGAAGCGGTCGCGCGCGACGGTGATGCACTTCGTCCCGTCGATGCTCGGTGTGTTCGTCGACGAGATCGGTGACGGCGCCGCCGACCTCGCGAGCCTGCGCCTCGTCGTCACCTCCGGAGAGGCGCTCACCGCCGCGACCGCGCGGGCGCTGCTCGCCGCACTGCCCGGTCTCGCGCTGCACAACCTCTACGGCCCGACCGAGGCCGCGGTCGACGTCACCGCCCATCCCGTCGCGCCGGGCGACGATCCCGTGCCCATCGGGCGGCCCGTCGCGAACACCACGACGTGGGTGCTCGACGACCGCCTCGTCCCGGTGCCGACCGGTGTCGCCGGCGAGTTGTATCTCGGCGGCGTGCAGCTCGCGCGGGGGTACGCGTCGCGCCCGGATCTCACCGCCGACCGCTTCGTCGCCGACCCCCTGGGTCCTCCGGGATCACGGCTGTACCGGACCGGCGACCGCGTGCGGTGGACCGCCCGCGGCGTGCTGGAGTATTTGGGACGCATCGACTTTCAGGTCAAGATCCGTGGACAGCGCATCGAGCTCGGAGAGATCGAGGCCGTTCTCGTCGCGTCGCCGGCCGTGCGGTCGGCGGTCGTCACCGTCGCCGGGACCGGTGAGCGGGCACGAATCGTCGGCCACGTCGTGACCGCGCGGGACGACGCCACGGACGACGATCTGCGCGAGGCCGTGCGCGACCTGCCCGGCTACATGCGTCCCGACACCTGGGTCCGGCTCGACGCGATCCCGCTGACCCCGTCGGGGAAGGCCGATCGGCGCGCGCTGCCGAGCCCGGAGCCCGGACGCGACGTCGAGGACCATGTCGCCCCCGAGGGCACAGTCGAGACGACCATCGCGCGGATCATCGGCGACGTCCTCGGCGTCGAGAACCCCTCGGCGACGGCGGATTTCTTCGCCCTCGGCGGCACGTCGCTGTCGGCGACGCGGGTCGTGGCGCGGCTCTCGGCGGACTTCGGGGTCGACATCGGCGTGCGTGCGCTGTTCGACGCGCCGACGATCTCCCGCCTCGCCGGCGTCGTCGCCGACGCACCGCGCAGGGACGTCGCGGCCCTCGTCCCGCGCGAGCGGCCCGACCGTCCACCGCTGTCGTCGGCGCAGCGTCGGATGTGGTTCGTCGAACAGCTCGCACCCGGGACGCCGTCGTCGCTCATCCCGATCGCCCTGCGCCTGCGCGGTGCGATCGACGTCGACACCCTGCGGCTCGCCGTGATCGACGTGCTCGATCGCCACGAGATTCTGCGGACGGTCTACCCGACCGCGCCCGACGGGACGCCGTGGCAGCGGGTCCTCGCCCCCGCGACCGCGGCGGCGCGTCTGGACTGGGCGGTCGTGTCCGACGAGACCGCGGCGTTCGCCCTCCTCGACACCGGGATCGACCTCACCGCAGACCTCCCCATGCGGGTGCGGCTGGTCGCGGGTGAGCCGTCGCTGCTCGTGCTCGTCGTCCACCACATCGCCGCCGACGGAGAGTCCGGCCCGGTGCTGCTCCGCGACCTCCTCGCGGCCTACGTCGCGCGTGCCGCGGGCGGTGCTCCCGGCTGGGCGCCGCTGCCGGTGCAGTACGTCGACCACGCCCTGTGGCAGCACGAGACCCTCACCGCCGCCGGTGGTCTCGACCGCCAGTTCGCCTACTGGGAGACCGCCCTCGCCGGTGCGCCACCCGTGCTGGACCTCCCCGCCGACCGCCCCCGTCCGGCGGTCGCGAGCGGCCGTGCCGGTGCCGTCGAGACCGTGATCCCCGCCGACGTCGCGGCGGCGATCACCGCGCTGTCCCGGCGAACGGGCGCCACGCCGTTCATGGTGCTGCACGCCGCGCTCGCCGTCCTGCTGCACCGGCTGGCCGGGACCGACGACGTCGTCGTCGCCACAGCCGTCGCCGGACGCGGTGTGGCCGACCTCGACGACCTCGTGGGGATGTTCGCGAACACGATCGCCCTGCGCACCCCGGTGTCGGGGTCCGAGTCGTTCCTCGACCTCATGGACACGGTCCGTCACGCCGACCTCGACGCGTTCGCCCACGCCGACGCCCCGTTCGAGGACGTGATCGAGCGGGTCGATGCCGTGCGTTCCGATGCGTTCGCCCCGCTCGCGCAGATCCGCCTCACCGTCACCGACGACGTCGCGGTCGACGTCGCCGCGAACTCGACCGCGCCCCTCGACGCCGAGATCGTCAGTGCCCCGGTCACGACCACGGCCGTGGACCTCACCTTCGCCGTCGCGACGGCCGACGACGACGAGTGGCGTGTCGGTGTCGTCCACGCCCTCGACCTGTTCGACGGCGACACCGCCGCGCGGCTCGCCCGCCGATGGGTGCACGTGCTCCGCACGCTCACTGCCGACCCGGAGGAGGTCGTCGGCGACGTCGACCTACTGCTCGACGACGAGCGTGCACAGGCGATCCCGGCGCCGCTCGACCCGCCGGCGTCGCTACTCCTGCCCGACATGCTCGCCGCCGCGGCCGCGCGCGACCCCGATGCCCCGGCCGTCCTCGACGCGGGCGCCCTCTGGACCCATCGCGAACTCGACCTCGTCAGCTCGGTGCTCGCGCGCGACCTCATCGCCCGTGGAATCGGTACCGAGGACGTCGTCGTCAGCGCCCAGGCGCGGACCGCACTCGTCCAGGTCGCCGTCTGGGCGGTCGCCAAGGCCGGTGGCGTGTACTGCCCCGTCGACCCCCGCCACCCCGAGCAGCGGGTACGCGCGGTGATCGCCTCGAGCGGCGGCGTCCTCGCACTGCACGACGCCTCCACGACCGTCGACACCATCCCGTCGATCCGCCTCGACGCCGCCGCGATCGCCGACCTGCGGCGCCGCGCGGACGAGGACCCGGCGCTGGGCGCCCCGCTCACCGACCGCGACCGACTGCGTCCGGTGCGGCCCCACAACGGCGCCTACCTCATCCACACCTCCGGGTCGACGGGGACGCCGAAGGGTGTGCTGGTCAGCCACACCGGAGTCGCCGGGATGGTCGCGACCCTGCGGTCACGCCACCACGTCGGCCCCGACACCCGGTGGCTCGGGATCAGTTCCCCCGCCTTCGACGTCGCGATGCTCGAGGTCCTCGGGGCGTTCTGTGAGGGCGGGGCGATGGTCGTCACCCCTCCCGAGGTGATCGGTGGCGACGAGCTCGCGGCGTGGATCGCGGCCACGGCTCCGACGCACACGGCGATCGTGACCAGTGTGCTGGCGTCCCTGCGTGATCCGGCGCGGATCCCGATCAGGCACCTGCTGGTCGGCGGCGAGGCCGTCCCCGACGCGGAGATGCGCCGATGGGCGGGCGACCGCGCCTTCTACGACTCGTACGGACCGACCGAGACGACGATGGCGTGCCTCACCTCCACCCCCGTCGCCCCGGACGCCTCCGTGCCGCTGGGTCTCCCGATGCCGGGCTCGACGGCGGTCGTCCTCGACGCCCGCCTGCAGCCCGTGCCCGACGGAGTCCGCGGCGAGCTCTACCTCTCGGGGGACTGCCTGGCACGGGGGTACCACCACCGCCCCGACCTCACCGCCGACCGGTTCGTGCCGTGTCCCTTCGGCCCACCCGGTTCTCGTATGTACCGCACCGGCGACCTCGTCCGTCGCGCCGCGGATGGGCAGCTGTACTCCGACGGCCGGACCGACCACCAGGTCAAGATGCGCGGGCTGCGCATCGAACTCGGCGAGGTGGAATCCGCGCTGACCGCCCACCCGGCCGTCGTCGCGGCGGCCGTCGTCGGTGTGGGAGAACCGGTCACGGCACTCGCCGGCTTCGTCGAGACCTCCGCCGAGGTCACAACGGCCGACCTACGCGGGTTCCTCGCCGACGCCCTGCCGTCGCACCTCGTCCCCGCGACACTCACCGTGCTGCCCACGCTGCCGCGCACGCCGATCGGCAAGATCGACCGGCGCGCACTGGTGTCGGACACGTCGGCGCCATCCCGCCCCACCACCCCGGCGGGGACGATCGCCGACGACACCGACCGCGCCGTCGCCGTGCTGGTGGGTTCCGTCCTCGACATCGACCCCGAGCGACTCCGCCCCGACGACGACTTCGCCGCCCTGGGCGGGACCTCGCTGTCGGCGACGCGCCTGATCGCACGCGTCGCGGACGAGATGGGCGTCGCGATCACGGTGCGCGACGTGCTCGACGCCCCGACGATCGCGGGGCTGGCCGCACGGATCCGGTCCCTGCCCGCGATCGCGGGACCCCGCCCGACCGCGGGAACCAAACGGCCCGAACACATCCCGCTGTCCTTCGCGCAGCAGCGCATCTGGTTCCTGAACCAGGTCGACCCGACGTCGACGGCGTACACCGTGCCCATCGGGGTGCGTCTGCGCGGTCCCCTCGACGTCGAGGCGCTGCGCGGCGCCGTCGCGGACGTCGTCGGACGGCATGAGGTGCTGCGCACGGTCTTCCCGTCCGCAGCGGGGGAGCCGTACCAGCGGACCCTCGACCCCGCGGAGGCACACGTGGCGGTCGACGTCGTGCCGTCCACCGACGACGACCCCGGCGCGGACGTGCGCGCAGCGGTCGCCCCGGTCGCGACCTTCGACGTCACCACGGACCTGCCCCTACGGGTCCGCGTCGTCGCTCGCGCCGACGACGACTGGCTCGTCGCGCTCGTCGCCCACCACATCGCCGTCGACGGACAGTCGGCGCGGCCGCTCGTCGGCGACCTGATCGCCGCCTACAGCGCCCGGATCGCGGGTCGGGCACCCTTGTTCGTGCCGCTGCCAGTGCAGTTCGCCGACCACGCCCTGTGGCAGCGAGAGGCCTTCGGCGCGGCCGACGACGCCGGCTCGCGGCTGGGCCGCGACCTGCGGTGGTGGCTGGAGCGCCTGTCCGACGCGCCCTCGCTGATCCCGCTGCCGACCGACCGGCCACGGCCGCCGGTGGCGTCGGGCCGGACGGGCGTGGTGCGGGAGTCGGTCCCCCGCGACCTCGCTGCCGCGGTGGACGCACTCGCCCGCACGCAGGGCGCGAGCACATTCATGGTCGTCCACGCCGCGGTCGCCGCGCTGCTCGCGCGACTCACCGGGACACCCGACATCCTCGTCGCGACACCGGTGTCGGGACGCGGGGGCGCAGTCGTCGACGACGTCGTCGGCATGTTCGTCTCGACGCTCGCGCTCCGGTCCGCCGTGGACACGAGCGGGTCGTTCGAGAATCTGCTCGCTGTGGTCCGTGACGACGACATCGATGCGTTCGACCGCGCGGAGGTCCCGTTCGACCTGCTCGTCGACCGTCTCGTCCACGACCGGTCGGAGGCTTTCGCGCCGCTCGCGCAGGTGATGCTGGCGATGAACCACGCCGAGCCGGTCACGGCCGCCGCCGCTCCCGACGGTCTGGCCGTCGAGCCGCTCGCCGTGGGGATCCCCGCAGCGCGGTACGACCTCGGCATCACGGTGACCGTGACCGACATCGGCTCCTGGGATCTCGAGATCGTCCACGACGCAGGCCTGTTCGAGCGCACCACCATCCGGCGCTGGACCCGCATGCTCCTGTCGATCCTCGACACGGTCACGGCCACACCGCGTGTGCCCGTCGGCGACATCGCCCTCCTCGACGCGGAGGAGGCCGTGCAGGTGCGACGACTCGCCGACGGCGGCGCGGCGGTGCCGCCGCTCGGGGCGACACTCGCCGAGGCGCTGCGGGGCCTGCCTGCCGGCGATCCGGCCGCGACTGCGGTGATCGCCTACCGCGCCGACGGCGGTGCGGAGTCGATCACCTACGCCGACCTGGCAACCCGGACCGCCCGCCTGTCGGCGGAGCTCGTCGCGCTCGGTGTCGGCCCGGACGTGCCGGTCGGTGTCGCGATCGCGCGGTCGATCGAGATGATCGTGGCCGTGCACGCGGTCGTCGTCGCGGGTGGCCAGTACGTGCCCCTGGACCTCGACGCGCCGGTGCACCGGTCGGCGGAGATGCTGCGGGTCGCCGGCGCTCCGGTGATCCTGATCTCCCGCGACGCCCCGTGGGTCGGCACGGAGGACGTTCGCGGCGAGGTGACCGTGGTGGCCCTCGGCGACGAGAACGGGCCTGCCCCGGTCGCCTCGGCCGCCCCGCCGCGGGTCCGTCCCGATCACGCGGCCTACACGATCTTCACCTCCGGGTCGACCGGTGCGCCGAAGGGCGTGACCGTCAGTCACCGGGCGATCATGGCCCGCCTCGCGTGGGGTCAGCACGACCAGCCGCTCGGGCCCGACGACGTCGTGCTCCAGAAGACCCCGATCACCTTCGACGTGTCGGTGCCGGAACTGTTCTCGCCCTTCCTCGTCGGAGCGACCGTCGTCCTCGCGGAGCCGGGCCTGCACGGCGACCCGTTCCACATCCGCGACCTCGTCGCCACGCACGGCGTCACGAGCGTGCACTTCGTCCCGTCGCTGCTCTCCCTCTTCTGCGACGTCCTCGCCGGCGACCCGCGGACGCGGGAGATGCTCTCGAGCCTGCGACGCGTCTCGACGACCGGCGAGGCGCTCTCCGTCGCGGACACGCGCGCAGCACGTGCGCTGATGCCCGGTGCGCCGCTGTGGAACCTGTACGGCCCGACCGAGGCCGCGGTGGAGATCACCGCCCATCGCGTGGATCCCGACGCGATGTCCGTCCCGATCGGACGTCCCCTCCCGCAGAGCGTCACCCACGTGCTCGACGAGCGTTTGCAACCGGTTCCGCTCGGGGTCGTGGGGGAGCTGTACCTCGGCGGCCCCCAACTCGCACGGGGATACGCCGCGAGAACCGGTCTGACATCGGAACGCTTCGTCGCCGACCCGCTCGGTGAGCCGGGTGCCCGCCTCTACCGCACGGGCGATCTGGTGCGGTGGAACGCCGACGGCGACCTCGAATACCTCGGGCGACGGGATTCCCAGGTGAAGCTCCGCGGCCACCGCATCGAGCTCGGCGAGGTCGAGATCGCGATGTCGACCGCGCCGGGCGTGATGCAGGCCGCGGTGACGGTCGTGGCGGAGCCCGGCGGTGACCTGCTGGTCGGGTATCACACCGGTTCCGCCGAGAGTGACTCCGTGGCACAGCATGTCGCGAGAACACTGCCTGCGTACATGCGCCCGACCCGGTGGGTCCACCTGGAGTCGATGCCGCACAGCGTCGCCGGCAAGATCGATCGGAAGGCGTTGCCGCCGCCGTCCGCCGACGCGGCCCCGTCATCGGAGGCCCCACCGGGCGACCCGGTCGCGGCCCGCATCGCGCTGATCGTCGAGGACATCCTCGGCGTCTCCGACGCCACCACCGACTTCTTCGCCCTCGGCGGCACGTCGCTGTCCGCGGTGCGTGTCGCGGGCCGCGTCGGGGAGGCGTTCGGCGTCGACCTCGGTGTCCGCGAGTTCCTCGCCGCCCCGACCGTTCTCGGTCTCGCGGACGCCGTGCGCGATGCCCGCCGGGCGGCGCGGCCCCTGCGTCCCCGCGACCCGGAGTCGGTCGTGCCGCTGGGTCTGGCGCAGCGACGGATCTGGTTCCTCAACCAGCTCGACCCGTCGTCGACCACCTACCTCATGCCGGTCGCCCTCGACATCGACGGGCCTCTCGATCGCACGGCAATGCATGGCGCCGTCGGTGACGTCATCGCCCGACACACCGCTCTGCGCACGCTGTTCCCGACGGACGACGACGGCGTCCCGTACCAGCGAATCCTCGACACGGACGAGGCACTCGGGGGAGGCTGGTGGAGCGAGCCGGTAGCCATCGACGACGCGATGAGCCTGTGCAGCATAGGGTTCGACGTCACGCGCGACATGCCTATTCGGGCCGCCCTGGCCGGATCCGGCAACCGGCACCGCCTCGTCGTCGTCCTCCACCACATCGCAGGCGACGCCGCGTCCGCCGGGATCCTCGCCCGCGATCTCGCCGAGGCATACCGCCGACGGGTCGTCGGGGACCGGTTGCCGGCCCTGGAGATCGGTCACGCCGACCACACCCTGTGGGAGCACGCCGTTCTCGGCGATAGCGACGACCCCGCGTCAGTGCTCGGCGAGCAGTCGGCATGGTGGAGTGAGCGTCTTGCCGACCTGCCCGTGCGCACCGACATCCCGACGGACCGTCCGCGAGGGCCCGTCGCCGACAGCACGGGCGGCCGCGTCGAGCTCGACCTCGGTGTGGAACGCTCCGCCGCACTCCTCACCCTCGGCCGCCGACATGGACTGACGACGTTCATGACACTGCACGCCGCGCTCTCGATCACGGTGGCCGCGTTCACCGGCTGCGACGACGTGGTGATCGGCGCGCCGGTCAGCGGGCGACGCCATCCCGCGACCGCTGACATGGTCGGGATGTTCGTCAACACCGTCGTCCTCCGCACTGCGTCGCGGCCCGACGACACCGTCGACGATCTGCTCGCGCGTGTCCGCGACGACGACACCGCCGCGTTCTCCCACGCCGACCTGCCGTTCGACCTCCTCGTCGAGATGCTCGCGCCGGACCGTGCCGACCGTCGGCCGCCGATCCACCAGATCACCCTGAACCTGCTGGAGGAGGACGAGTTCGCCGCCGACGTCCTCGGCGATCTCGGGGTGACGGTCCGCGGGGTGGACCTCGGACCCGAGCCGGCGAAGGTCGACCTCGCCGTCGGCGTCGCCGACACCGCGGACGGGCTCCGGGGATCGATCACCTATGCCGCGGCCATCTACGACGCCGGCACGGTCGAACGGTTCCGCGACGTGTTCCTGCGTGTCGTCGACGCGCTCGTCGCGGGTGTCGCGCCGGGCGACGCGGTGCTCGACGACGAGCCCATCACCGTGACGAGCGACGCCCCCGTCGTCCTCGACCGGATGGTGCGACCGGTGCCGACCGGGCTCGTCGGCGACCTGTGGCTGCGCGGCGCCGCGGTCCCGCCGATGCATCCCGGGGCGAGTACCGCGACGCGCCTCGTCGCCGACCCCGTCGGGCCGCCGGGCGGACGCATGTACCGCACCGGCGACCGGGCGCGGATCCGTGACGGCGCGGTGGAGGTGATCGGTGGGCCCGCTGCGGCGACGGCGCCGACATCGCCACCGCAGCCACCTCGGGTGCCGGACGATCGCGCCGTCGAACCCGCCGCCGGGCTCCTCGTTGAGACGGAACGGTGGATCGCGTCCGTGTTCGCGGAGGTCGTGGGCGTGCCGTCGATCGCGCCGACCGACACCTTCTTCGACGTCGGCGGCACCTCGCTGTCGGCAGCGCGGGCGGTCACGAAGCTGCGGCGTCAGGGGATCGTGGTGGAGTTGCCATGGGTCTTCTCCGACCCCACCCCGCGGGCACTCGCGGCGCGAGTCGCGGGCGGTGGGGACGCGGGTCGGGTGCTGCTGACGCTGCGCGCTGAGGGCAGCGGACCACCGCTGTTCTGCGTCCATCCCGCGGGTGGACTGGCCTGGATGTACGGCGGACTCGCGCCGTTCCTGCCCGACCGACCGATCCATGCGCTGCAGGACCCGGCGGTCGTCGCCGGTGAGCCGGCACCGGCGTCCATCGATGCGTACGCGCGGCGGTACGTCGCCGAGGTCCGAGAAGTCCAGCCACACGGGCCGTATCACCTGCTCGGATGGTCGCTCGGTGGGCACATCGCGCACGCGATGACGCAGCAGCTCGAAGTGGCGGGGGAGCAGGTCGCGGTGCTCGGGTTGCTCGACACGTGGGTCGGTGACCTCGACGTGCGGACAGCCGACGCTGCACCGGTGGACCCGCTCGACGGGTGGCGCACCCTGTTCGACCTCGGAGACGACGTGCAGGCGACGACCCCCGACGAGGTCGCCGCGGTGGTCCGCGACCACATCGCGCGCAGCGGGCTGCTGCCGGCCGACCGTGTGGCCGCGATCATGGACAGCTTCGCCGACGCCGATGCCGTGGCCGCCGGGCACCGACCCGGGCGGGTCCGGGCGCCCGCCGTCGTGGTGGTCGCGACGGCCGACAAGTCCGACCCCGCAGCGGTCGCCGCGAGCTGGGAACCGTACTGCGGCAGCGTGACCCGCGTCGACGTCGACGCCGGTCATCTCCAGATGGGCGACGCCGACGTCCTCGCCGTCGTCGCGGTGCACCTCCGCGCGCCCTGACCCCCGCCGTTCGTTGGGCGCCCGGAACCGTTCGTTGGGCGGCCGGGACCGTTCGTTGGGCGGCCGGGACCGTTCGTCGGGCACGTGGAGCAACCCGGCGGCGAGAGGGACCGTCGACGAGCTGTGACACCGTGCCGCGGCCACCGCCACCACCCGTCGAGTGGGCGGTGGGAGACGTCGGTTGGGCAGTTGGAACAGTCGACTGGGCGGAAGACCGAAGTCGCCTGTCGCGGCCGCCCACTCGACGCCGCCAAGCGCCCACTCGACGCCGCCGAGCGCCCACTCGACGCCGCCAAGCGCCCACTCGACGTCTCCGGCCGCCCACTCGACGGGTGGCGCTCGGCCGGTGGAGACGGTGCGCTGCCGCTAGACTGCTGCGCGACATCGGGGACGTGATCGGGGGGTCGATCAGATGACGGCAGGGACACCGTTCGGGCTGACCGCGGCGCAGCGGAGCATGTGGGACGCCGAACACCTGCAGGACGACTACTCGGTGACCGTCGCCCACTATCTCGACATCCGTGACACCGATCGCAGCCTCGACCGCGACCTCTTCCGGGTCGGTGTCCGCGAGGGATCCCGACTGCTCGAGACCGCGTACTCGCGGTTCACCGTCGTCGACGGCGAGCCGCGACAGTACGTCGATCTCGATCTGTCGTTCGACGTCGTCGACATCGATCTGCGCGACGAACCCGATCCTCTCGCCGCCGCAGACGCCTGGATGGCCGCGGACCACCAGGGGCTGATGGACGTCACCCGCGACGCCGTCGCGATCTCGGCGTTCATCCGCGTCGCCGACGACCGCACGTATTGGTACCTGCGCGGACACCACATCGCGTTCGACGGGTTCTCTGCCCTCACCTGTCTCCACGAAGGGGTCGACCGCTACAACGCCGCGGTACGCGGCGAGGAGTACGTCGTCGCGCCCCGTGCCACCCTGGCCGAGGTGATCGCCGACGACGAGAAGTACCTCGCCGGCTCCCGTCGGGCGGTCGACGAGCAGCACTGGCGAGCCAAGGTCGCGGATCTGCCGGCGCCCGTGTCCCTCTCGCGTCGGGGGCCGACGCTGCGCTACACCGCCGACCACGTCGTGTGCTCACGGACCATGGATACCGCGCTGCAGGAGCGCACCTCGGCGGTGGCCGCAGACATGAACTCGTCGACGGCCGGGGTGCTCGCCGCCGCGTTCGCCGCCTACCTGTCGAACGCGGGGGGTCGCGACGACGTCGTCCTGACCCTGCCGGTGACAGGTCGGGCGACCGCGAAGATCAAGCGCGCCGGCGGGATGGTGGCGAACATGCTGCCGGTCCGGCTCGACGGCGTCGGTGGCCGCACCCTGACGTCGCTGGTGGAGGCGGTGACCCTCGAACTCACGGGATGTCTGCGCCACCAACGGTTCCCGTTCGCTGACATCGCCCGCGCTGCGGGCATCGACGATCCTCGCGTCACCGCGTTCGGGCCGATCGTCAATCTCGTCTTCTTCGACAAGCCGCTCGCACTCGAAGGCGCCGACGTCAGCTACCAGATCCTGTCCTCGGGGATCCTGCAGGACCTCCGCGTCAACCTCTATCAGGCGGGCGCGGGGCTGCCGATCGTCGTCGACCTGCACGGCAACTCGACGATGTACGGCCGTGAGGAGATCGACGCGCACCTCGAAGCGTTCCTCGCGCTGCTGTCGACGCTCCTCGACATGCCCGACGCCCCGATCGCCGAGGTCGCAGGCGCTCTCGTCAGTCGCTGAGCGCGCTCCGCAGCATGTGCATCGCGACGGTCACCGACCGTTCGCGGACGTCGGCACGCGTCCCCGCCAGGACGAGGCGGCGCGTGATGACGCTCCCTCCGGACCGGGCCAGACCGAAACACACCGTCCCGACCGGCTTCTCGGGTGTCCCACCGCCCGGACCCGCGACACCCGTGGTGGACACCGCGATGTCGGCGCCGAGACGGGACAGCGCGCCGGTCGCCATGGCCGACGCGACCTCCTCGCTGACCGCGCCGTGCTCGGCGATCATCGCGGCGGGCACGTCCAGCAGGCCGGTCTTGGCGGAGTTGTCGTACGACACGACCCCTCCCATGACGTACGCCGACGACCCGGCGCGATCGGTGAGGCGCGCAGCGATCATGCCGCCGGTGCAGGACTCCGCGGTCGCGATGCGGTGCCCGGCCAGGAGCGCCGCCACCTGGTCGTCGACGGTCGAGCCGTCGGTGGAGTAGACGGTGTCGCCGTGGCGCTCGACGACGAGACCGGCGACGGCACGGTAGGCGTCCATCGCGTCCGCGGGGAACCGGGTGACCATCTCCAGCTCGCTCACGCGGAGGCATGTCGTGATCTCGAGGTCGCCGAAGCGCGACACGGTCGACTCCGCGTCGCGCAGGGTCTCCGCCAGTTCCGACTCCGCGGTGCCGAACATCCGGATGGTCTCGGTCTCGAGCTCGATCCGCCCTCGGATCGCCTCGACCGCCGGCTGTGCGTCGACCGCGGCGGGCCACATCGCCTGGAGCTCACGCGGAGGGCCCGGGAGGACCATCACCACCGGGTGGTCCGACCCGGCCGGGACCACCACGCCGGGCGCAGTCCCGGCGGGGGAGACCACGGTCGCGCCACGCGGGACCATCGCCTGCTTGCGGATGGCGGCGCGCACGGACTCGCGGTCGGGGTCGTTGCCGCGCCGGATGCTCCACTCCCGCACGATGTCCCTGATCTGGTCCTCGACCTGCTGATCGTGGTCGACGCCGATCCCGCAGAAGTCGGCGACCGTCGCGACGGTGAGGTCGTCGGCGGTGGGGCCGAGGCCACCACTCGTCACGATGAGGTCGACGCCCTCGTCGGCGAGGAAACGCAGCGCGGAGCGGAGGTCGTCGGGCCGGTCACCGCAGACCGTGATGTGGGCGACGTCGACGCCGAGATCCAGCAACTGCGTCGCGATCCACGGCCCGTTGCGATCCGAGATCTGACCGGTGAGGACCTCGGTCCCCGTGACGACGATGCCCGCGCGCGCACTCACATCGCCGACACTACGCGGGCGGACTCATGCGTCCGAGCCGTACGCAGAGGCCAGGACGGCCTCGCACCGCGGACGTCCGAGATGGCGCGACCAGTCGAGTGGGGTCGCGTCGAACCGGGCGTCGCGGATCGAGGGGTCGGCACCGTGGTCGAGCAGCCACCCGACCAGCTCGACGTCGTCGCGCTCGACGGCAGTGTGCAGCGCGGTCTGCCACGGCGCGACGATGGGCGCGTCGGACCGGCCGAGACCGTCGAGATCGAACCCTGCCTCGACCGCCGCCGCGACGGCCGTGACACCTCGGGTCGCCGCCCAGGCCGTGAACCCCGGATGACGTCGACGCGCCGCGATCAAGGTCGTCAGGTCGGCCGTGCGGACCGTGTCCATCTCACCCGCGAGGATTGCGCCGAGCAGTCGGTCGACCGCGTCGACCTTCGGGTCGGGCGCGCCGAGGGAGCGCAGGTCGTCGGCGATCGCGGCGTGCCCGGACCGGATCGCGACGGCGACCGGTGTTCCCCCGGCTCGGACGGGCCCGGGACCGTCGGGCAGGGGATCGACGACGTCCACGCCGTGCTCGGCCAGGAGCGCGACGCGATCAGCCATCCCGTGGACGATCGCCCACGCCAGCTGCTGACGGACGAGCACACCGGGCGGGGCGATCAGGTCGGGCAGTCGGCGACGCCACGGGCCGCCGTCACCGGTGCCCAGTCCGAACTCGAACAGCAGGCGCAGGTGGGCGTCGTCGGTGCCGAACATCCGGTTGTAGAGCAGCTGGGCGTCCGTCGGTTCGGCGCCGGCGCGCAGCAGCGCGCGGCCGAGCGCATCGCGATGCGCGTGCGGCGACTCGTCGTGCTCGCCCCCTCCGAACAGCCCGGTGAGCACCGTGAAGGGCGTGGCGTGGCCGGCGAAGTGACGCCCCGTGTCCGGGTCGGCTCCGGCGTGCAGCAGTACCTCGACGAGTGCGATCGCCGTCTGCTGCGGCACCGGCCACCGCGCGAAGCCGACGTACATCAGCAGCGGCCATCCGAACGGCCCGCAGGGGTCGTCGGGATGGTGGCCGCGGAGACGTTCACGCACGGCGGGGATGTCGCCAGTGACGGCGGCCACGACGGGGTCGTCCCGTAGCTCGTCATGTGATGCCCAGATCTCCTGCGCCACAGCGAGATCGGGCGGTGTGCCGGTCCATGTCTCGCAGACGACTCGGACGAACCGGTGTGCCGGGGGTTCGTCGTCCGGGGCCGGCTTCGGGATCCACGTGCGTCCGGCGATGGCACGCACGTGCGACTGGAGCCTCGGCCAACTCGCGAAGCCGTGGGCCCGGGCGATGACGCGGTGTGCGTCGGCGAGCCGGAAGTCGCTGTCGGCAGCGGGAATCGACGCCTGCCGGAGTGCGTCGGGTTCGCCCGAGCGCACGCCACGCTGCAGGTCGCGGGCCCGTCGGCGGAGCCAGTCGATGTCGGGTCGTTCGGGAAGGGTCGCCACCGCGATCTCCTCTCGCGTCCCCGTGGTCCGCGTGACGGGGCGAGAAGAGGTGACGAGGGGCCAGGACGTCCATCACCGGTGCAGGTGGGCTCAGCCCTCTCCGCGGACCCGGTGGCGTCCTGCGCGCCGGGGACGAGGATACCCAGAAGCCGCGTCCTCGGCGAGAGCCGTGTGCCCCGACTACTCCGCGCGGTGGAACACCGTGAGGACGGTGAGGGCGAGGATCTTCAGGTCGAGGGCGATCGACCAGTTCTCGATGTAGTAGTTGTCCCACTCGGCACGGTCGGCGATCGACGTCTGGCCACGGAGGCCGTGGACCTGTGCCCAGCCGGTGACCCCCGCCTTCACCCGGTGCCGCTCGCCGTAGCGGCGGATCTGCATGTCGAAGAGCTCCACGAACTCCGGCCGTTCGGGACGCGGCCCGACGAGGCTCATCTCGCCGCGGACGACGTTGATCAGCTGGGGCAGTTCGTCCATCGACGTCGACCGCATGATCTTGCCGACCTTCGTGCGACGGTCCACTCCCTCGACGCCGCCGGGCGCGGCGCCCGCCTTCAGTTCGAACGCCTTGTCCGCCTCGGTCGGCGGACGCATCGACCGGAACTTGAGGCAGCCGAACACCTTCCCGTTCCGCCCGACGCGCTCCTGGGAGAAGAAGATCGGCCCGGGTGAGCTCAGCCGGACGAGGAGCATCAGCGTGAGGAAGATGGGGGAGATCAGGAGCAGTCCGACCGCCCCGGCCATCCGGTCGACGGAGTGCTTGACGGCGAACTGCCAACTGCGGGGGTTGATCCGGGGGAGGATCAGGAGGGGGACACCGCCGAGGTGGTCGATGCGTGCCCGCGCCCCGACGGCGTCGTGCGCGCGGGGCAGGACCCAGGCGCGGATGCCACGCCGGTGCGCAGCGCGGACCACCCGGGCGAGTTGGTCGTCGTCCATGTCCTCGGCGGCGACGACGATCTCCTCGGCCTCGGTCGCCGCGATGGCTTCCTTGATCGTCCTCGGTGGCCCGAGTCGCGGGACATCGGGCGAGAGAGGGTCACCGACGGGTACGTCACCGACCACTTGCAGCGGAGTGGTGGCGAGGATCCCGACCGGACGCAGACCGTACTCCGGCATGTCCTTCATCCGCGCGATGAGCTGGTGCGCGATGGGGCCGTCGCCGACGACGAGCGTCGGGGCGAGGGACCCCCGGCGGACACGCAGGTTGCGCTGGATCACGACGCGGACGAACCGTCCGACGGTGACGAGCACGACCGCGCAGATCCACACCTTGGTCGTGGTGACACCGGTCTGCGACGCCTGCGTGAGGAACGTGACGATGAACCCGAGCGTGAGGACGGCGGCGACGGCCAGCGCCGTCATGACGGGCGCCAGCTCGTCGAGGAAGTTGCGCCGCAACTGTCTGCGGTACATCTGCTGGAGGGCGAAAGTCATCACGACCGTGGGCACGAACAACCACAACGCCCACAGCGGTGGATGCTGATCCTGTGTGGCGTCGGCCCAGATCGACCCGATCGCCACGGCCGCCGAGGCGGCCACGACGTCGACGACGACGGTGACGATCGAATGACCGGGATCCCGCCGGATCCGACGGAGGAGGGCCGAGTCCGTCTCCTCGCCCCGTACGGGAGTCGAGGTCGGAGACGGCGCGGGGGCGGTCTGCAGGGCCATCGCAGCCAGCTCAGATCTCTGATCCGATCATGAATGCAGTTTAGTGAAGACCCCGATTAGATTTTGCGAATTCGGGTCAATCAGACCAGCGCGTCGTCGCCGAAGATGCGTTCGCGGACGATGGTCGCGAGGTCCTCGAGGATCTGGACGTGGCCGGTGGTCCACTGTCTCGGCTTCCCGTCCCAGGCACACAGGGTTCCGATCGTGTGGCCCTGTGAGTCGGTCAGCGGGATGCCCGCATAGGCGACGACGGTGCCGTCGGCGACGATCGGGTGGTCCGAGAGCGTGGGGTGGAGCCGCGCGTCCTCGATGATCAGCGGTGTCCCGGCGGAGACCGCGTGCTGGCACAGCGAGCGGTCGAGCGAGACGGTGCGTGTCTCGGCGAGTTCACCGGACAGGCCCGCGGCGCTGCAGAACCACTGCTTCTCGTCGGACACCAGCGAGACGCCGGCGCTCGGCACGTCCAATGCGTCCACCGCCATCTGGGCGATGCGGTCGTACGTGGCACCCGGCTGGGTGTCCATCAGCCCGGTCTCGAACAGCACGCGGAGACGGTCGGGATCCACGATCACCGGGTCGATCACACCGGGCGGCAGTGTCACCGCGTCCGTTCCCGCCGGCGCGGCGTCGTCCTGGTGCGCTGCGTCGCCCGCCAGCCCCGTGCGGCGCAGCGCGGTGATGGCCGCAGTGAGGTCGGGGTCGTCGGACCCGACGAGGTCCGCGGCGAGGCGCGATGCCACCGCGCGTCCGATGTAGACGTCGACGTCCTCGCCGGTGGACCGTGCGGCGCGCGTGAGGACCGCGGAGACCAGCGGGTCGACCGCGGGGGATGTGCCGGGCATGCGGTTCACGATAGCGAATCACCACTGGTGTTCGGGCACATGTGTCACAGGTTCGGACACGAGTTCGGAGCCCGACGTCCGGCCGCGCGGTCGTCGACCCAGTCCTGCGGGATCGGGCCGAGATCAAGCGTCCCGTGCGGCTGTCCCTGCACCACACGGAGGTCGACGGTGTCCCCGGCGCGGCAGGCGCGTCGGACCGCGTCGACGGTCCACCGCGGGTCGATGAGGGTGTCGTCGGTGCCGTACGCGACGAACATCGGTGCGGTCGCGCTCGTGGACGGGAGCGGCACGGCGAACTGGCCGAGCTGGTCGCGGAGGCGGTCGGCGGCGGCCTGTGACGACGGCCGGAAATCCGATGCCGGTGCCGCGGTGGCGATCTCGACCTTCGCCGCCTCCTGGTCGCCGGTGCAGGAGAGGAACACCGAGCGCGCCGACAACATCGACCCGCGGAGGAAATCCTGCATCCGGAAGCCGGGGAACGCCGCGCTGACGCCCTCGAGCACGACGGGGAGAGCGACCCGCTGCGCGATGCTGAGCGTGCCCTGCTGCATCTTGTCGACGAGCCCGCGTAGGTCCGCCGAGGGGGAGATGCTCAGCGACCCGAGCAGGCGCAACCCGCCGCCGTAGCTGCCGGCGAGGTCGTTGGCGGCCCACGAGGCCTGCCCACCCTGCGAGACGCCGTAGGCGATCCAGTCGGAGGAGGTGCGCGCGACCACCCGTCTCGCGGCCCGCACGCCGTCGATCATGGTGTGGGCACCGCTGTACGGCTCGAGGAACGGGTGCGGACGCGAGGTGGTGGTCGCGGTGCCGTCGCCGGTGTCGGCGAGGGTGCCGGCGTCGTCGACGGTGACGGGGTCCTCGGTGAACACGACGACGTATCCCGCGGCGAGGAAGTAGGCCACGGATCCGAGGCTGCCGAGCAGTCCCGGATACGAGGTCGGGGCGCAGTCGCTCGACGCGCCGGTGTTCGGATGAGCGACGGCGGCGACGCGGTAGCCGCCGCGCGGCGGGTCGTCGCGGGGGACGAAGACGACGCCGTTGGCCGTGCGTGGGGACCCGTCCCGGGCCGTGGTGGTGTAGCGGATCGCGGTGATGTCGCGGGTGACGTCGTCGAGGGCCGGGTAGCCGTCGTCACGCGCCGGTGTCCCGACCAGAGTCCCGGGTTCCGCCGAGGTCGACGGCGCCGCGACGTCGGCGGGCGTGCTCGTCGCGCATCCGACGAGCGCGACCGCGGTCAGCAGGAGGGCCCAGGTCGACAGGATGCCTCGGAGACCCCGGTGCAGGCCGTGACGCCCGGTCTCGACGTCGACTGCGGTCATCGGGGCATGCTGGATCGCTCGCGCCTCACTGGCTCGCCGCCTCCAGGACCGCGACCGGATCGCGACAGATGTCGGCCAGCGCGGAATGCACTGCGCGCGCGTCGATCACATCGGAGTGGAAGGTCGCCGAGAGCGTGCGGGCGCCACCGACCTCGCTGACGAGCAGGGTGAGCGCCTCGGGGCCGTCGGGGTCGATGCCGGCGCCGAGTTGGGGCGGCGAGTCCGTGCCGGGCGACACGACCCCGTCGTACAGGGGCAGTCGGCCGATGTCGCTGACCGACAGCCGCACATGCGGTGAGGTACGTACGGCAGGAACGGGTTTCACGGACTGGGTCGGCGCCCCGCGGCGAAGGCGCGCTCGTGTGGCGTTGATCCCCAGAACGGCCAGCGGCCATGCCGACTCGGTGGCGGCGCGTACCCGGTGTCGGACCGAGGCCGGGGTGACGGGCTCGGGCATCCGGATGGGCAGGGCGATCGCGAGGTTGCCCATCCCGGCGTCACCGCGCCGCAGGTATCGACGGCAGTCGACGAGGACCTGCACCACGTCGTCGGAGGCGATGCCGGCGCGGCACAGGGCGGCCACCCAGATGGCGACGGTCGACGAGGCGTCGGATGCGCCCTCCATCGTCGAGATGCGTTCGCGCAGCGCGGCGACGCCGTCGGGCGGGACGGTCGCCGACACGGTCCGCACCCGACTGCTGTCGACGGAGGCGGGTTCGGCGAAGGTCTCGGTCCGGGCGTTGTCGGCGCGCAGCCGTCGGACCTCGGCGAGTCGGCGGGGGTGGCGCAGGATCTGGTCGGCGAGGGCGCGCCGCACCGACCCCGCGGGAGCGTCGTGTGCGAGCGCCGCGTGTACGGCGGGCGGGGCGGAGTCGAGCAGGACCGCCTGCAGCGCCGGCGCCAGACGGCCGTCCCCGAGTCCGTGTGAGTGGTCGACGACGAGGTGGTCGTCGCAGACCGCCACGCGCAGCGGGATCGGGTCGAGCGCTCGCACGTGGGTGGCGATGACCCCCAACCGTGCGCCGGGTGTGTCGGGGAGGTCGTCGGGCGTCGCGGGTACCTCGATGTCCTCCACGAGCAGGGCGTCGGTCCGTCGCGTCCACGTGCCGTCGGCCGAGAACGGGTCGAGGCGGAGCCGCGGGACCTCGGCGGCGATGGACCGCAGGCGGACGGTCAGCAGGTCGCGGTCGAGGCCCGGCACGGGCCCGAAGACGGCAATGTTCCGCGAATGGGCGAGCGCGCGGTCGAGTGCGCTGGGTCGGTGCGCACCGATCTCGTCGTCGGAGCGGAAGGCGCGACGGTCAGAGCGCGGCATCGACGACCTCGCGCATCTGCCGCCGGAACTCGGCGCGCGAGAACCGTTGTGACCACTCTCGGATGGCGTGCCGGTCGAACGCCGACGGGTCGAAGTCGCGCATCGCCGCGGCGAAGCGATCGGTGATCTCGTCGTCGGTGCCGGGTTCCACCAGCAGGCCGGTCTCGCCGGGACGGACGGAGTCCAGCGCGCCACCCTCGCCGAGCGCGATGACCGGGGTGCCCGTGGCCATCGACTCGACCGGCACGATGCCGAAGTCCTCGATGCCCGGCATCAGCAGGGCGCGTGTCCGTCGGTGCAGGTCGAGGAGCTGGTCGTGGGGGACACGCCCCAGGAACGTCGTCCTCGGGCCGGCGATCGCACGGCAGGCCTCCATCGCGCGACCGTCTCCGGCGACGATCAGTGGGACGTCGGCCTGTGCCGCGGCGCGGATGGCGAGGTCGGGCCGTTTGTAGGGGACGAGCCGTCCGGCCAGCAGGAAGAAGTCCTCGCGGTCGACCGAGTCGTCGGGCGTGAAGCCTGCGGTGTCGACGGGCGGGTGCACGACGACGGCGTCGCGGCCCCACCAGTTCCGGATTCGTTCGGCGACGGCCGACGAGTTCGCGACGACGGTGTGCAGTCGCGGTGCGGCGGACACCTCGCAGCGTCGGGCGACCGCGGACAGGCCGGCCAGGATCCCCGCCCCGAGCGCGCCGCCGCCCTCGCCGGCGCGCAGGCTCGCGTCCCACGCCCACCGGGCCGGGCTGTGGACGTAGGCGATCACCGGTGCATCCGTCGCGAACACGACCTGGGTCGCGAACGCGTGATGGCTTGTCACCACCACCTCGGGGTCGCCCCCCGGACCGCGAAGATCCATGTGCCGGAACGCCAGCGGCATGAACGGCAGCGTCGGTGCGTAGGAGCGATTCCCGAGTGCGCGGTAGAGGCCGTTGAGCCAGGTCGTCTGCGGGGGGTGCGGGAGGTCGCGGGGGATGCCCTGCTCACGGACGATCGGGGCGTGCACGCTCCCGTCGGGCCATTCGAGGGCCAATTGCTCGACGACATGCTCGGATCCGGCGATCTCGGTGAGGCGTTCGTGGACGACGGCCACCCGACGGGCGGCGCCGCGGTTGTCGTGATCAGTGGTCACGTGCGCTTCCCCTTCGTCCCCCGGCGGGTCCGGCCTCCCCGCCGGGTCTGCAGGACGAGGTAGCGGGCCGCCCCGAGGTCGACGAGCTGCGCGAGGGTCGCCGCGGTGGCGGCGCGGTCGCGCCCGGTCACGGTGATCACGACGACCGCGGCGACGAGATCGCCGAGATCGACGTCACGCCACCACTCGTCGGCCACCGCGCCTCGCTCGACGCGCTGCCCCCATTCCTCGGTGGAGCCGCCCGGCACGACGACGTCGACGACGTCCACCGACTCGCCGGTGAGGATGACCGCCGACCGCCCGCGTCGATGACGGTGTGCCAGTTCGCCGTAGAGCAGCTTCGACGCGTCGTAGGGTCCGGGCCCGACGACGACCAGTCGCGCTCCGTGCTCGTGCGCGATGCGCCGCGCCCAGATCCGGTTGTTGCGTGTGCCGAGGCGCCCGCGCGCCAGCACGAGCAGTTCGGCGGCGACGATCACGGCGATGATCCCGGCGACCAGCGCCGTCGACACCGGTTTCGGTGACACCGGTGACGACGACGCCTCGGGGACCGAGAGCACCGTCAACTGGTTCCCGCCGGCGCCCGCGATCTGGTCGCGCTGGGCGCGGAGTTCGGCGAGCCGGGCGTCGGACTGGGTGCGGGCGTCGCTGTTCGCGGCGAGTCGCCCGTTGCGGGCCTGCTCGAACGCGATCGAGGCGTCGATCTGGTCGACCCGACGGGCGACGTCCCGGGCGGCGTTCGCCTCGTTGGCCTGCGCGACGGCCGCGACCATCGCCCGGGCGACCTGCTGGGCGGTGCGGGGGTCGTCGGCCGTGGCGGTGAACGTCAACAGCGATGGAGCCGTGCCGGGGGTGAGGGTGACATGGCTGCTCAGTTCGCTGGTGCTCCACCCGGTCGACACCTGGGTCAGGACCTGCGCCAGCACGCCGTCGTCGGTGGCCAGCTCCTGGAACGGGGCGCGGAGCTGCTCGACGAACGCGTCACCGGCGACGATCTCACCCGACGTGGTGACCTGTGTGACGACCGACGCGGAGTACTGCTTGGTCTGCGCGGAGAGGTAGGCGAACACCGCGCCGCCCACGATCACGCCGATGATCAGCGCGGGAAGCAGCATGCGCGCCAGGTCCCGGAAGTGTCCGGCGAGGTCGATGGGTGGGGGAGCGTCGCGATGGGACGTCGCGGCATCGACGGTCACCGGGGGCTCCTTCGCACGCGACGACTTGAGTATTGCGAACTTGGACTTTGCCGATCATAACTAGTTTCGATCGCGGGATCGGGTGAACCCGACACGCGTCGGCCGATGAGTTCTGTGGTCGACGACGGTCGAAGTGGTGGACAGCCCGCGACCGAGGAGAGCGTCATGACCGCCGAGTACACCGTCGACCTGTTCACGACCCTGGACGGGTTCGCCGCCCCGAAAGCCGGTACGTGGGGCGGCTACTGGGGGAAGGAGAGCGACGCCTGGCTCGAGCATCGGCGACGGCAGTTCCATGTCGACCAGCACATGGTGTTCGGCGCGGACACCTACCGACTCTTCCGTCACTTCCAGGACATCGGCATCGAGCCGGACCCGTGGGTCGCTCGGATGCTCGGATCGCCGATGACCGTGGTGTCCTCGACCCTGCAGCCGCCGCTCGACTGGCCTGACGCGACTGTCGCGAGTGGCGACGCCATCGAGGTCGTGAGACGGCTCAAGACCGAGACGGACCTGCCGCTGCGGTCGCACGGGAGCGTGTCGCTGAATCGCGCGCTGATGGCGGCCGGGGTCGTCGACCGCCTGTTGCTGACCGTTTTCCCCGTCATCACCGGGACGAACGGCGACGACCCGATCCACCGCGACGGCCCCGACTTCGACCTGGAACTGATCAGCAGCACATCCTTCGACGGCGGCATCGTCGAACTCGCCTACCGCCCGACGCTCCACACGTGAATCCGTAGTGCTTTTTCCCGCTCAGCGGGAAGAATCGCCACGGATTCGGTCGACCGTGCGGTCAGGTGTAGGCCGCCATCACCTGATAGGCGGGCTTCGGCGAGAAGTCGCGGTTGAGCAGACCGAAGTTCTGTTCGGGGTCGGTGGGATCGCCTCCGGCGTCGCGGATGCTGTAGACGTAGGCCGGTCCCAGCCAGGACGTCCCCTTCGCGGCGTCGAGGACGATGCGCACCGTGTCGGCTTGGGTCTGCGGTGTCACCGACACCGACGACGTCCCGGTCGGCGCGCCGAACTCGGTCATCCAGATGCGCTTCGCCCCGTCGCCGCGATTGACCATGATGTCGTGCATCGGCCACATCTGTTGCGCCGCACTGAAGGACCGCGTCGATGGGTCGTTCGGCAGATAGGGGTACGTGTACGGGTGCATCCCGACGGCGTCGAAGCTGCCACGGGCGCCGGCGTCGTACATCCCGGCGAGGAACGTCAGCGGCGCGATGTCCCGACCGTTGTCGGTGGCCGGTGCCATCCCCGCCGAGATGACCCCGAGCGACGAACTGACCCCCTTCACCGCGGAGTACCCGGCCTTGAGGAGCTGCGTGTAGTACGCGGCGTCCGTCGCCGGCTTGAAGAAGTTCAGGGTGTTCGGTTCGTTCCAGATCTCCCACGCCGACACCGTCGACCGGTACCGCAGTGCCGCGGTCCGCACGAACTGCCCGTACCGGGCCGGGTCCTTCGGCCGGAAATGGCTGTCGGTCGCGTTGTCGGCCGGGTTCGTCGCCCACCTCGGGCTGAAGCCGATCAGCCCCAGCGGGCACATCCCCGCGCTCGCGACCGCGGCCATCGCACGGTCCGTCGACGCCCAGTTGAAGACGCCCGGGCTGGTCTCGATCGCCGACCAGTCGACGTCGATGCGCACGGTGCGGATGCCGGCCTTCTTCGCGGCGTCGACCTCGGCGGTCTGATCGGAGTTCGACAGGTAGAGGAACCCTGCGCCCGGTGATGTGCCTTTCACGACGCCGCCGCCAATGAGGCCGGGGGCGGGGAAACACGACGCGGTCGCCGTCGGGACCGCGGCGGCCCACGGCAGGCCGACGGTCGCGCCGATGAGCAGCGTCATCGCGACGACGACCAGCGCGCGTGCGCTCCGGCGCGCTCCGAACAGGCGTGTCCGCATCGAACTCCTTCGCGACACCGATCGCGGCAGGAGGGTGTGTCTGTCCCCCTAGGTCAGCAGCGCGGTCAGCATGGCGGGCAACGTCCGCGACAGGTCGTGGTCGTCGGCCACCCGCTGTCGCGCTGCGGCGACCATCCTCGCACGCGCGTCCTCGTCGGACAGGACCTGTCGGATGCCGTCGGCGAGCGCCCCGGGGTCACCGGGAGGCACGAGCACCCCGGCGCCACCGGCGAGGAATTCTGTCGTGCCGCCGTGGTCCGTCCCGACGACCGGCTTGCCGTAGGACATCGCCTCCAGCACCGAGAGGGGGCCGGCCTCCGGCTCGACGCTCGCCGACACCACGACGTCCCAGCGCGCCAGCGCTGTCCGCAGATCGGTGTGACCGAGGAACCGGACTCGGCCGTCGAGGTCGATCGCGGCGGCGCGGGCATGGAGTTCCGCGACGTGATCGACGTCGCCGGGGAACGATCCGCCCGCGAACTCGACCTCGATGTCGGGGAGGTGCGCGGCCGCCTCCAGCAGGACCTTGTGGCCTTTCCACGGCGTGAGCAGCGCGAGCATCCCGACGACAGGCGGGGAGTGCAGATCGGACGACAGCTGCTCGACCGGCCAGCGGACGCCGTTGTGTGCGACCACGACCGGCACACCCATCGCCCGCAGGGGCGCCGCCGTCGCCGACGACACCGCGACCGCCCGCCGGATCCTCGACTTCGCCGCGCGGACCACGGCCCGTTGACGTCCGGACACCGCGGTGTCGTGGACGAGCCAGGAGACACCGTCGTCACCGGCAGCCCAGCGCATCGCGGGCAGGGCGTAGAGAGAGTTCACGACGGTCGCCGTTCCCGGCGCCGTCACGTGGGGTCGCAGGACGCGCCCCACCGCGCGCCAGCGCGCCACCAGTCGCGCACCGCCGAGCAGGCGGGCGGCCCCGCTCTCGCCGGTCAGCCCGAGGTGACCGATCTCGATGTGGTCGACGCCCGCCGGTAGACGGTCGACCAGTGGGCCCGCCGCGCAGGCGACCGCCACGCCGAGGCCGTCGCCGACGGCGTGGTGGACCAGGTCGAGCATGACCTTCTCCGCGCCCGACACCTGCCCGGAGTGGGCGACGAACAGCACCCGGTCCACGGGCCCACGTTCCGTCGTCATGTGCTGCTCACCTGCACCTTCGTGTGTCGACCGGGGATGCGTGCGGACGCTCGGAGCAGGGGCAGGGCCACCGCGGCCACGATCACGGCGGCCACCACCGACACGATCGGCCACGGCACCCACCGGGTGAGGACCGTCCCACCGACGCAGACCGCCGCGCAGACGACGGCGAGTCCGACCAGGGTGCCCAGCGGCAGCAACCCGATGATCGGCACGGTCCGGATGATCACGGCCCACAGCACCACGACCACCGCGCCGAGCGTCGCGACCGTGGCGATCGCCGCGCCGTCGTAGGACAGGCGCGGGATCAGCACGAGGTTCAGCACGATGTTGAGCGCCAGGCCGCCGAGTGCGACGAGGGGATAACTGCGGGCTCGCCCGGCGGACGCGAGGAGGTAGATGCCCAACACGATCAACGCAGTCAACGCCGCCCCGAGGACCAGCAGGCGGGCCGCGAACGCCCCCACCACGAACCGGTCGCCGTAGAGCAGACCGATCACCTGCGGCGCCGACGGCCAGAACGCCGCGACCGCCAGGGCTCCGCCGGTGCCGAGTGCGGCGGCCGCTGTGCGGCACTTCTGTCGGAACACCCCCGGTTCGTCGGGCCAGGCGGCCACCAGCAGCGTCGCGATGGGTCCGGCGGCGGCGAGGACGAAGGTGTCGAGGATGTCGGAGAACTTGTAGCCGATGCCGTAGATGCCGACCGCGTCGAAGGTGTCGAGGACGGACAGCAGCAGCATGTCGACCTTCTGCAGCGCGATCGTCAGCGCGAACCCGATGGCGAGTGGCGCCGCGTCGAGGAGCATCGACCGCCACCGCGCGATCTCGATGCGCCGTGATGGTCGCAGCCCGCCGTCGCGGCTCAGGATGCCGACGGTCTTCGTCGACAGCGCGAGCACCTCGTTCAGCACCGGGGCGAGCACGAAGATCAGCAGGTACGGCGCGACGATCGCGGCGGCGATGGTGATCGCGAGTTGCAGTGCCTGGCCGAGACTCTCGGCGATCGCCGACAACACGAGGCGATGGCGGCTCTGGTAGACGACGGTCAACGCGTGACCCGGTGTCGCGAACACGATCACCAGTCCGGCGAGGGCGGTCGCACGGATGACGTCGCCGGGATACTGCAGGATCACGACGTAGGCGAGCGCGATGACGTAGCCGCCCAGGCCCAGCAGCAGGCGCAGCGCGATGAACGCCGACGACGTCCGCGCGACCTCCTCGGGGTCGTCGACGATGAGTTGCGCCATCACCGCCCGACCCACGCCGAGGTCGGTGAAGATCGCCATGAGGCCCAGGAGCGCGAACACGAACGTGTAGTGGCCCCACGCCTCGGGCGACAGGATCCGCGCGATGATGACGCTGCCGGCCCAGCCGAGCGCGGCGATGACAAGCCTGCTCGCGAGCATCGCCGCCGTCGCGCGTGCGGCCGCGCGACCGTCGGACGCCTGTGCCGCGGCCTCGCCGGGACGTACCGCGGCGGGGTCGATCTCGGCGATCCGGGGATCCGGTGGTGGGGGAGCCGCCTGGGCCACCGACTCCAGACTCACGGCGGGGTCCGGCCGGTCACGGGGCGATCCCCTCGCGCCGATAGACGTCGACGGTGGCGCGCGCAGTCCGCTCCCAGGTGATCGGCTCCATGGTCGCGATCGCCGCCCGGGCCAGCTCGTCGCGTGCCGAGTGATCCCGCACGAGAGGCTCCATCGCGGCGACCCAGTCGTCGACGTCGTCGGCGGCAACCAACCGGGCACCGTCGCCGACGACCTCGGGCAGGGCGCCCACCGCGCTGGCGACGACCGCCCCGCCGCACGCCATCGCCTCCACCGGCGGCAGCCCGTACCCCTCGTAGTGGGACGCATAGGCGGTCACGGTTGCGGCGGCGTACAGCGCGGGCAGGTCCTCGACGTCGACGTAGCCCAGCCCGATCGCCGACGCGGGCGCGTCGGGACCCGTCGATCCGCCGCCGGCCAGGACGCAGGGGATCCCCAGCCGATCCGCCGCCGCGGCGACCAGCGCGACGTTCTTCCGTGGCTCCACGGTGCCGACCTGCAGCACGAACTTCTCAGGGAGGTGGTGGGCGACGCGGACGCGCTCGATGTCGGCCTCCGACGGGGGCGTCGCCCACACCGCGGGCGCGAGCTCGACCACGTGGGCGTCGCGGCCGGTGATGGCCTTGATGCGATCGGCGGTGAAGCGCGACACCGCGATCAACACGTCGGCCTTGCGGAGCGACCGTCGGACCAGGACGTTCTCGCCGGCGGCCCGAAACCGGCTGGAGGCCGACGGCATGTCGATCACCGACAGGTCGTGCACGGTCGCGACCGTCGTCGCCGGTCCGGTGAGCGGGAGGTCGACGTCGAGGCCGTGGAACACCGATGCCCGCAACGGCGCTGCGCCGTAGACCGCGCGCCGCGCCCCGTCGGCGACCGGTCGCGTGATGGCGTGCATCCCCGCCGGCAGGTCCGCGACGGCATCGGCCTGGACCAGGGCGGTGGTCGGTGCCGGGGCCAGCAGCTCGGGCATGTACCTCAGGAGCTCGCGGATGTATGTCTGGACACCGCTGCCGCCGGGTCGGAGTGCGAGCGCACCGAACGTGAATCCTGCTGTGCCGTAGCGCATCCCACCACTCCCAGGAGAAGCCAGAAATGAACATCCATCGGAAAGATCTCGAAGTAGGTCGCCACCAGGCTCGCCACCATCGCCGCGACGATCGACGCGCTCACGCCCAGTGACAACGCGCTGTCGCGGCCGTGGAGAGTCCGTGATGACCGCACACACCAGACGAGCGCGGTGACGATCAGGGCCAGGAACACCCACAGTCCGATCGGTCCGAGCTCGAGCAGCGTCTTGATGTAGTAGTTGTCGGGCTGGTAGTTCGCCGACCCCGACTGGATGGTGCCGCCCGCGCCCGCGGACACCGTCGTCGTCGACTGCCCCTGTGCGGTCGAGATACGGTCCGCCGCAGCGCCGCTCGACCCCAGTCCCCGCCCCAGCGGGTGCACCAGGATGCTGGAGATGATGTCGCTCCACCCCGCACCGCGCTGCCCCAGGCTGCTGGAGGAGAAGAACACCGACGTCGCCGACTTCGGCAGCAGCGGGAACGCGGCCATCGCGACGACGGCGATCGTCACCAGGGGTGCGATGAGGTACCGGAACCGCAGGGCGGCCAGCCAGATCACGCCGACGACGAGCCCGATGATCGCGGCGCGCACGACGGAGGTCGCCATCACCACGGCCATGATCGGCCACAGCCAGAGGAACACCCGGTTGCGGCGTCGACGCGGTTCGGCCAGTGCCACAGCGCCGCCGACGAGCAACGCCACCATCACGTACAGGCCGAAGCCGAACGGTTGGTTGAAGGTGCTGAAGGTGCGAAAGAGGGGGCCGCTGGTGCGCACCTGTTTGCCGAACTCGTAGCCGAGCTTGACCAGTTCCCCCGGACCGACGATCTGCTGCGCGATGCCGACGAGGCTCACGAGGATGCACATCCCCATGAGGATCGACATCAGGTGGTCGCGGTCGCGACCGTCGAACGGTGCGAACCACAGGATCAGCAGGACGAAGATCATGTAGAAGAACGTCACCTTCGCCCCGACGAGGCCGAAGGGCCCGTAGGTGACGACCGCGGAGACGAGACCGAAGGCCACGAACACGACGATCGCCGGCCAGTAGGGGATGTGGACGGGCGGCCACGACCGTCGCCGGGCGCGTTGGCCGAACGCGCAGACCAGCGTCAGCGCGACGAGGCCCTCTTTCCAGGCCGCCGCGACGTGCGGCACCGGCGCGATGTCGAGCAGACCGTGCAACGGGGTGAACGCGGCGAGCAGCAGCAACCCGCGCTGCGGACGGATCCAGATGAACCGGATCGCGGCGACCGCCACGACGAGGACGACGACACCGAGCGCACCCTCGACGAGGACCTGCACGATTCACCGCCTCTCACCGGGATGCATTCGGCCGTGAATTCATTTTGTCGAACTCTACGGTCGTTCGTGTGCATTCCCCGGTGTCGCGCGGGTCAGTTCGTCGGTCGGGGCGGGCGCACGGGCACGACGACGCGCTGGCCGGCGACGACCCCCGATGCCATCGGGACGCCGTAGACCTCGCCGAGGAGCTCCGCGGTCATCGTCTGCTCGGGTGGCCCGACCGCCACGACGCGACCGCCGGCCAGCACGGCCACCGTGTCGCTGTACGCGGCGGCGAGCCCGAGGTCGTGGACGACGGCGACCACGGCACACCCGTCGTCCCGGCGGGCGGTCACGATCGCCATGACGGCCTCGGCGAAGTGGGGGTCCATCGCGGCCGTCGGCTCGTCGAGGACGAGCACCGGTGTCCGTTGGGCGAGCACCCGGGCGAGGGCGACCCGGGCCCGTTCCCCACCCGACAACGTCGCGAACGGGCGGTCGGCGAACGCCTCGACGTCGCAGCGGGCCAGGGCCTCGGCCACCGCGTTGTCGTCCTCGGCGTTGTGCGCCGTGCGGTTCCACGGATAGCGCGCCATCTGCACGACCTCGCGGCAGGTGAACGCCCCGCCCACGACGTGGTCCTGCGGCAGTACCGCGCGGCGGCGAGCCTGGTCGACGGGGGACAGCTCGGTGATGTCGTCGCCCGCCAGCGACACCGTCCCGGTCGTCGGCGGCAACGATCCCGACAGGGCGCCGACGAGCGTCGACTTCCCCGCGCCGTTCGGCCCGACGACGCACAGCAGTTCGCCTGCTGCGACGGTGAGGTCGACATCGGAGAGCACGGGCCGCCCGTCGCGATGTACGGAGACCCCGGCGACGGACACGAGTGGTGTCATGCCCACCCCCCGCGTCGGGACCCGGTCCGTCGCAGCAGGATCAGGAAGACGGGACCGCCGACGAGGCTCGTGAGCATGCCCAGCGGCAGATCGGCGTAGTCGACGAGGGTGCGGGCGGCGAGGTCGGCGAGGACGAGGCCGACAGCCCCGGCGAGCGTCGCGGCGGGGACCAGCACGCGGTGCCCGGGCCCGACGACCAGTCGCATCAGGTGGGGGACGACGAGACCCACGAACAGGATGATCCCGCAGAAGGCGACCGCCGCCGCGGTGAGCACGGCGACGATGACGATGGCCACGCGACGCAGCGCCTCGACGTCGACCCCGAGATGTCGCGCCGAGTACTCGCCGAGCGCCAGCAGGTCCATCCGGCGGGCGATCACCATCGCGGCGACCACACCGACGACGACGAAACCGAGGACGAGGAACACCTGGTCCCAGGTGGCGCGGTTGAGCGATCCGAGCTGCCAGAAGACGATCTGGTCGCGGGCGGTCGGGGTGGCGCGGAACGTGAAGAAGGCGATGAGACCGCCCGCGAACGCGTTCACCGCGATACCGGTGAGGACGAGGGTGACGACCTCGGTCCGTCCGGCCGACCGCGACAGCAGATAGACCGCAGCCGCGGTGATCAGTCCGCCGACGAACGCCCCGCCCGCGACGGAATAGCCCGCGACACCGACACCGGCGAGCGCGATGACACCGGACGCACCGGCCGCGGCGCCCGACGAGACGCCGATGATGCCGGGCTCGGCGAGGGGGTTGGCGAAGACCCCCTGCAGCACCGCGCCCGCGCAGCCGAGTGCGGCCCCGACCAACAGGGCGAGCACGACGCGCGGCAGGCGCACGTTCCACAGCGTGTTCTCGCCGACCTGGTCGGGCAGCGGTCCGATCGGCAGGTGCAGGTGGTGCAGGATCGATCCGATCACCTCGTCGACGGGCACCGGGTTCTGCCCGATCGCGGCGGCCACCACGGCCGACAGGGCCACCGCGAGCAGTCCGACGACGAGCACCACGGCAAGCGCGGCGCGGCGCGCTCGCCCCGTCGGCGACGGCCGGAGCCGGGTCCGCACAGCCGATCGGGTCATCGCGGTCCGTACAGCGCGCGGGTGAGTGCGAGGACGACGTCGCCCGTGCGGGGGCCGAAGGACAGCAGTTCGCCGTCGTCCATGTCGATCACCGACCGCGTCCGGCCGGCAGGTGTCTCGCTGACACCGGGGACGCGCAGCAGGCCGTCGACGCCGCCGACGGATTGCAGCCCGTCGGTGAGCATGAGGATCACGTCGGGCCGGGCGCGGATGAGGCCTTCCGACGTCAGGGAGGTGAAGGCGTCCGTCAGGCCCGCCGCGGTACCGGCGTCGCGCGCGCCGACGACGTCGATCAGTGAATCGGCGCCCGACCCCGGCCCGCCGAGGATGAGCAGGCCGGTCCCGCGGGCGTAGAGGAACGCGATGCGGGGTCGGTCGGCGTCGGGGACGTCGGGACGCATCGCGCGGGCCTGCGACAACCCGACCTCGACACGACGGACCAGGGTCTCCCCGGCGTCGGGGACGCCCAGTGCGCGGGCGACGAATCGCAGCTGTGCGGGTGTGTCCGCGACGGCGCGCTTCTCGCTGCCCACGACGACGGCGATGCCCGCCGACGAGAGCTGCCGCACCACCGTCGCCGACGACGGGAGTGAGGCGTCGGTGAGGACGACCGTCGGTCGCAGCGCGATGATCGCCTCGACATTCGCGTCGGTGCCACCGAGGGTCAGCACCGGGATCGATTGCGCGGCGGGGAACTTCGTGGCGATGTCACGGCCGACGAGATTCCCGCCGAGACCGAGCGCGAACACGGTGGTGCCGTAGGTGCCGTACCGGTCAAGGGCGACGATCCGGCTGACGTCGGTGACCGTCACCCGTCGGCCGTCGGCGGTGTCGACCGAGGCGGGGAGCCGCGGCGCCGGCGTCGGCGCCACCGCGACGGGATCGGACTGTGCGATCGTCGCCGTCCGCGGACCGGTCGCCGCGATCGGCGTCGACGTCGCCGACCCGACGTCGAGCGGGGCCGTCGAGCACCCCGCCAGGACGAGCGCCGCGGCGACCGTCGAGGCGGCGAGGGCCGTGCGCGCGATGCGGATCAGCGGGGTCCGCTCGCCATCCCGAGCAGCGCGGTCACCGCGTCGGCCGAGAGCTTCCATGTGCCGGCGACCCGGACGTAGCCGTACTGCACCGACACCGGCGCGGGGGTGTGCGGGCTCGCGACGGCGACGGTGGCCTGCGCCTTGTCGGTGCCGTCGGCGCGGACGCCGGTGACGGTGAACTTGTCGGGGGTGTAGCCCGCCTGCCCGGCGCCGCGGGCGAAGGCGTTGAGTTGCTGTCCGATGCTCGCGTTCCCGGAGTCGACGAGGTCCGCGGTCACCTGCGGCGACGTCGTCGGGTCGAGGACCGTCCGCAGGATCTGTTGTGCCGCAGCGGAATCGAAGCCCGACGGCGCGTCGACGTCGCCGCTGGCGGGTCCGGCCGCGCTCGAGGAGGTGGTCGACGTCGCCGTCGACGACGAGTCGTCGGAGCAGGCGGCGACGGGCAGGGCCAGGAGAAGGCCGGCGGACACGATCGCGGCCATGCGCGCACGACGGCGAAGGGCGACGGAGGTGAGGTGCATGCGAACTCCTCGGATCGGGCGAGCGGTCGACCGCTGCTGACTTAGGTGATGCTAACGAACCTGTCTGGGAGGGCGGTCAGCGGTCTCGCAGGCGACGAGCAGCCCGCGTCGCAGTCTGTTGCCAGCGATGGGTCCCACGATCGTGGGCAGTCCGGTCGAGTGGCCGGTGGACGACACAAAGGTGGTTGTGGGACATGCGGATCAAGAAAGTCGTGAACGTGAAGAAGCTCGCCGTCGGGACGGTCGCGGCGGGGAGCATCGGCCTGGCGTCGCTGGGCGTCGGAGCGGGCGTCGCCTCGGCGGCGCCGGCCCATCAGGTCACGCAGCAACAGCACCAGCAGCAGTGGCAACAGCAGCAGCGGCCGACGGGTCAGCCCGGCGCGGTCAAGCGACCCGATCACCGCGCGTTCACCTACCGCGGTCAGCGGGTTCAGCCGCAGTACAACGCCGCCCATCACGGGTGGGGCTTCTGGTTCTTCGGGTTCTGGGTGCCGGTCGTCACCGGCTGACGCATCGAGAACCCCGGCCGGAGGAGTCCGGTGGACCGGCGGGGTGGCTCAGCGGCCGAGCAGGCCGCCGAGCGCCCCGCCGACACCGGACTGCTCGCCGGCGCCGGTGCCGCCGATCAGGCCGCCCGGCGGGAGCTCCGACGGCTGCACGATGACGAAGCCCTGCCCGGAGAACGACAGGGTGAACCGCTCGCCGGTGCTGCGGCCGATGAGGGTGCCGAGATTGAACGAGTCGTTCTGCTTCACCCCCGTGCGCAGACTCGACGACCACGCCACGGCGGCCTGCGGGTCGGCGTAGGTCGGCTGGTCGACGTTCAGCACCACCGGCGTCCCGTCGGTGGTGATGGCGATCCGGCCGCGTCCGGTGAAGACACAGTTGAACAGGCCGGCGTTGCTCGCCATGGCCGCGCCCTGCACGCGCGCGATCTGATACGACAGCGTCGACTCGAATGCGAGCACGTTGGCGCCGTTGATGGTGAGCCCGTCCGTGCCGTCGAGATCGATGAGGTGGACGTCGGTGGATGCGTTGGCCAGGAACAGGTCTCCGCGTCCGACGACCTTCATCAGCGGCACGCCCTCGCCGGAGAGTCGCTGGCGGATCATGTTGCCGATGCCGCCGGAACCCTGCGCCTCGAACCTGAGGTCGCCCTGGTAGGCGACCATCGATCCGGTCCGCGCCATCACCTCGCCGTTGAGCGCGACCTTGCACATCTTGCTGCCCTGCTTCTGGATCCCGGGCTCGGAGGCCTCGGCGTACTGCGGGGCGAACAGTTCACTGTGCATCGGGGGGCCTCCCTGGGCCGTTCGTTGGGCAGTAGGAGCCGTCGGTTGGGCGGCCGGAGCCGTTGGTTGGGCGGCCGGAGCCGTTGGTTGGGCGGCAGGAGCGGGCTCGTCGTCGATGTCGATCCCGTAGGCGACCGCGATCCCGGCCAGCCCGTCGTCGTAGCCCTGCCCGACGGCGCGCACCTTCCACGCGTCCCCGCGGCGGTAGATCTCGACGCACACGACGGCGGACTCGGTGGTCAGGCCGGTCATCTGGAAGGTGGTGGTCTCTCCGCCGGCGGAGACCGTCGCGACGAGCGTCGGCGCGGCACCGAACGTGGCCGGTCCCGATCCGTCCAGGCTCGCGGTGACCGCGACCGTGGTGACGTCGGCGGGGACGGCGGCGGTGTCGATCGCGACGACGTCGGGCGCGCCGGCGCCGTGCCGGTACTGCACACCGGGGCCGACCGGGTTGTTGAAGAAGACGAGGTCGGCGTCGCTGCGCACGCGGCCGCTGTCGGCCAGCAGCAGCGCCGACACGTCGACCGGGACCGCGCACGAGACGGACACCGACACGCTCGAACCGGCCAGTGGTCGGTTCTCGCCCGGGCGGAGATCGCTCACACCGTCAGTCTGTCAGGGAATCGGACAGACGGGGAGAGTCAGCGCTTCTCGCAGGCGATGCCGTCGCCGTCGCGGTCGCTCTTCCGGTTCTGCTCGTACAGGGTCGCGTCGACCTCGAATGTGGTCACCGGTCGTCCGGACGTCGAGTCGACGGCGCCGGGCGTACCGACCCCGTGCGGATGGTCGGCGTTGAGGGCCTTGCAGTTGGCGTAGGTCTGCGCCGACGCGGGCGCGGCGACTGCCACCGACGCGAGGGCTGCGCCGAACATCGCGAGGGCCACGACGACGCGGCGGATGGTGGTGGTCATGTGCAGCTCCCCGAGGCCATGATGATGGTGACGGCGAAGGCTAACCGCCCACCGCGTCGGTGTTGCCCGATTCGGTGCGATGTCGCGCGATCGGCTGACGTGCGGAGATCGGTGCCGGGAGGGGTGCCCGACGGCGCGGTGCCATCGGTCGGTGCTGTCGGGACAGATGTCAGCGGGCGCCGGATGCGCGAGTTTGCTTCCGACCTGCGGGTTCACCTACCCTGGGGCGGTTGCCTGCGGCGCGTCATGCGTCGCGACTCGGCACACGAACCCATCGCGGTCTCTCCGGAGGCTCGAGCAGGCGTGTGTCCGATGGTGACAGACCGTGCGCGTCGGGTCGGAAATCCGGCGGGCAGACAATCCAGGTCGAGGAGAGAAAGTGATCCAGCAGGAGTCACGCCTGCGGGTCGCCGACAACACCGGTGCCAAGGAGATCTTGTGCATCCGTGTGCTCGGTGGCTCGTCCCGCCGTTACGCGGGAATCGGCGACGTCATCGTCGCCACCGTCAAGGACGCGATCCCCGGCGGCAACGTCAAGCGCGGTGAGGTCGTCAAGGCCGTCATCGTCCGCACCACCAAGGAGCGCCGTCGTCCGGATGGCTCCTACATCCGCTTCGACGAGAACGCCGCGGTGATCCTCCGCAACGAGAGCGACCCGCGCGGTACCCGCATCTTCGGGCCCGTCGGTCGCGAGCTGCGCGACAAGCGCTTCATGAAGATCGTCTCGCTGGCTCCGGAGGTGTTGTGAGATGAAGGTCCACAAGGGCGACACCGTCATCGTCATCTCGGGCAAGGACAAGGGCGCCAAGGGCAAGGTCATCGAGTCCTACCCGCAGCGCAACCGCGTCCTCGTCGAGGGCGTCAACCGGATCAAGAAGCACACCTCTGCGGCGCAGACCGAGCGCGGTGCCTCCTCGGGCGGCATCGTCGTGACCGAGGCCCCCATCCACGTCTCGAACGTGATGGTCGTCGACTCCGACGGCACGCCGGCTCGCGTCGGCTACCGGATCGACGAGGAGACCGGCAAGAAGGTCCGCATCTCCCGCAAGACCGGGAAGGACATCTGACATGACCACCACCGAGAACGCACAGCCGCGCCTCAAGGCGCGCTACCGCGCGGAGATCAAGGACTCGCTGCAGCAGGAGTTCAGCTACGCGAACGTCATGCAGATCCCGGGCGTCGTGAAGGTCGTCGTCAACATGGGTGTCGGCGACGCCGCCCGCGACGGCAAGCTGATCAACGGGGCGGTCAACGACCTCGCCCTGATCACCGGCCAGAAGCCCGAGATCCGTCGGGCCCGCAAGTCGATCGCGCAGTTCAAGCTGCGTGAGGGCATGCCCATCGGCGCGCGCGTCACCCTCCGTGGCGACCGCATGTGGGAGTTCCTCGACCGCCTCGTGTCGATCGCCCTCCCGCGTATCCGCGACTTCCGCGGTCTGTCCGACCGCCAGTTCGACGGTCACGGCAACTACACGTTCGGCCTGAACGAGCAGTCGATGTTCCACGAGATCAACATCGACGACATCGACCGGCCGCGCGGTATGGACATCACCGTCGTGACGTCGGCGACCAACGACGACGAGGGCCGGGCGCTGCTGCGTCACCTCGGCTTCCCGTTCAAAGACAACAGCGTGAAGGACAACTGAGATGGCAAAGAAGGCTCTGGTCAACAAGGCCAACAAGAAGCCGAAGTTCGCCGTGCGCGGTTACACCCGCTGCCAGAAGTGCGGTCGTCCGCACTCGGTGTTCCGCAAGTTCGGCCTGTGCCGGATCTGCCTGCGCGAGATGGCCCACGCCGGCGAGCTGCCCGGTGTGCAGAAGTCCAGCTGGTGATCTGACGCTCGAAGCCACGACGACCCCCGACCACTCCGGTCGGGGGTCGTCGTGCGTCTGAGGCCTGCCGTCAGGGTCGGAGGGTGCCGATGAGCACCGACGGTGCGGCCCGGGTGTACCTCCCCGCGACGCCTGTCGCGGTGATCTCCGACGCCGGGACGACACGCGGTCCGATCAACGCCCGCCGCCTTCCGCCCTGCTGCACCTCACCGCCTCCGGCGGCGAGGAGGTTCTTCGCCCACTGGGTCTGCGGTCCGTAGAGCAGTGGGATCGCGAAGCCCTGCGGGGTGCTGAACCCCACGACCGGGGTCCGGTACGCGCGCCCGGACGTGCGACCGGTGTGATGCACGACGGCCCAGGGCGGGACGAGCCACGCCCAGAGACCCTGGATCCGGTTGGTGACGTGCTTGTTCACCGTCGCGACCCGACGCGGTACCTGCATGTCGGAAGACGCTACAGAACAGCTGACCGGGTCGCCTCTGCCGTCACCGCCGCCGACGCTTCCTCGCCCGCCGCTGCGCGCGATTCGGTCCGCCTGCCGAGCGGATGACGCGTGGCCCGACAGGCCGGTGAGACGACGCCGTGTCCGGTATGCCGTGAACCGGTTGCTGGTCGTCGAGCAGGGTGTATCCCTCTTCCCACGGGAAGAAGAGCTTCCCGTCGGTCCAGACGACCTGCAGTGCAGGGACATTCGGGAAGACCGCCCGGGCGTGGATGAGGTCGAGGGTGTCGACCATCTCGATGAGGCGCACCGGGACGTCGAGGGCGTCGAGCGTGATCTCCTCGTGGTCGTCGACGAGGTTCTTCCAGTACTCCACGGCGAGGAGGTCGGACATCTCGTTGAGCACCGCGCCCGCCGTGGTCGATGGCAGCCCGTACACGGCGAGTTCCGGCGCACCGCGGAGCGCGAGGCCCACGGTGTAGGCGAAGGAGCATTCCGGCGTCTCGCCTGCCGCCTCACACTGCTCGCAGATGTCGGAGACGGCGTTGACGGCCCATCCGAAGCGTCGGATGCGGTCGATCGTCTCGCGGACTCGCGGGTCCGGGTGCCAGCGCGGCAGTCCCGGAACGGTGATCCTGTGGTCGGTCATGGGCCCTCCTCCACGAAGACCGAACATGCGTTCGATCGGTTGCTGGGGAGGCAATCACACGCCACCGACAAGGGCTCAGTCCTAGCCGCGGGCGATGTGGAGAACCTCCTCCTCCGCGGGCGGGCTCGCCGGGTGGTGGCTCAGACACAGCGGTGTCTGCAGGTCGACGAACGGGGCGCCGTCGATCGACGCATAGAACCGACCTGCCGTGAGGCGTCCGACATCGCCGATCTCGCTGCCCTTCGAACTCGCGACCTCGCGGGCCGCCGCGATCTGCACGGGGGAGGTCAGCTTGCCGAAGAACTGTGTCGACGCGTTGCCGGGGATCTTGTTGTTCAGGCCCTTCGGTGCCTGCGTGGCGAACACCAGGCCGAGGCCGTACTTGCGCGCCTGCGAGGCCAGCGCGAGCGTGCTCTGTGTGCACGCCGTGAACCTCCCTGCGGGGGCGAAGTTCTGGGCCTCGTCCATGACGAAGAGGCCGCCGAGCGGGCGGTCGCCGGCCGGATGCCGTCGGATGTGGGCGAACAGAGCCATCTGCAGTTGGTTGACGAAGTTGTCGCGCTTCTCGTCGCTGCGCAACCCCGCCAGGTTGATCACCGACACCCGCGCGCGACGGCCGGGGGAGGGCGTCAACAACGTCGCGGGGTCCATCGCGTCGGCGTCGCCGCCGAGCATGGGGTCGTTCGCCATCGCAGCTCGCAGTCCATCTGCGATGTCGGATGCGAGCCTGCCCGGTTGACGGAGGTCGCTCACACCGGGCGGGAGTTCGGCGAGCAGGTCGATGAGGTCGCGGAGGGTGCCTCCACCGCGTCGACCGAACCACCGCACCGCCTGGTTCAGCATCGCCTGGCGCCGCTTCGCCGTGGCGGACGTGCCCTCCGCGTTGACGCGCGGTGCAAGAGACGCGACCGCGGAGTCCACGGCGGCCTCGAACTCGTCTTCGTCGAACTCTTCTGGGTTGTCGGTGAGGCCCCGGAAATCCGGCAGGGGTTGGAACGACAGCGGCCGTCCGGATGCACGACCCGGCGTGTAGACGACCACCTCGGTCCCCTCGAAGTATCGACGGGCCCGGTCGGCGTCGTCGGCACCCCACTCCCGCGACCCCTCGGGCCACGGCTCACCCATGCGCGCGAGGTCGTTGTTCACGTCGAGCACGATCGACGACACCCCGGCGATGGCGCACTCCTCGACGATGCGGCGTATGAGAACCGTCTTCCCCGAGCCGGATCCGGCGAACAAGGCCGTGTGCTTCCGCAGGGCCGGCAGGTCGACGGTGACAGGACGGCCGCGCGCGCTGCCGAGGGGGATCGCGTCGACGGGGGCGGTCGCCGGGATGTCGACCGCCGGGGCCCATGGCGGGTCGCGACGGTCACCGACCGGCTCCCGGATCGGCTCGGGCACGCTGTCGGCTGCGGGCGTCGACACGTCCGCGACGCGCGGAGCGGAGGAGAGGTCCGACGATGTGCCGTCGAGGACGTCGAGGAATGCGATGCCGTCGACGGGTCGTCGCGAGGCGAGCCAGGGGATGAGGTCGTCGGGACGCTCGTCGAGCAGGGCCGCCAACGCCATGAGTGTGCGGACGTCGTCGGCAGACCATGTCACGAGCACACCCCCGTTGTCGACGAGTTCGTCCAATGTCTGTCGGGTCTTCGGCCCCGACGGCCACGGCGTCGAGCGGAGCAGGACCAGAGCGTGATCCGGTGTGCGGGTGGTGACTCCGGCCGCCGTCGCGGCTTTGCGCACGCGACTCAGCGCGGCGACGGCGTTCAGGCTCTCGACTGATCGGAAACCCCACGAGAACTCGCGGTCGGTGTCCGCGTCGAGGGTGCGGCGGATGCGGCCGTGCAGCGCTGGCTTCGCGCTGGGTGGGGAGTCGATCCGGAACTCGCCGGCGCCGCCGCGTTGATCGAGCCACGCGGCGAACGCGACGCGGAGCAGGCCGGGGACGACGGTGTCCTCGGTGTCGGCGTGCAGCGCCGCGCTCGGGTCGGCCGCCGCGCTCAGGTCGGCGAACCGATCGTCGAGGTCGGTGAGCGCGTCACGGTCCTCCGTGGCTGCATCGGCGGCGGGAGCCTGGGGACTCAGCTCATGCAGTTCGCTGATCTCCCCGGATCGCAGGCAGGCGTTGACATGCCGATCCGCTGCCATGAGGAGTTCGCGCGGCGTGAACCTGGTGGACTCGCCGAACGCCTCCGGCGTGACCGGCCACGAGGGGTACGGCGGTTCGAAACCGATCGACGAGTATCCGGCGCGGAATCGTTTGGCGAGCATGCGAACACCGAAATCGGGGTCGTCGGGACGCTGCAGGGGCGGCGGGACGCGGAAGCGATCCGACACCGATCTGATGACGTGCTCCTCGAGGATGACCCACGACGCACTGATGCACGAGAGGACGGCGACCGTCCGTGCCATCGTCTCCCGCATCGCCATCAGCCCGTGCGCCAACTGCTCCACGGCGGCCCGGCCGTCCGGGTGGGCACCCAGCGCGACGAGGGTGTCGATCTGGTCGATGGCCATGACGGTCGGGCCACGCAGGGCGAGCAGGCGCGAGATGTTCTGCGCGATCTCCTCGTAGCCGAGGCGGACCTGTCGGATACCCCATTCCGCCAGCTCGTCCTCGAGTCCGGGATCGAGGTGCAGGAAGGTGTCGCCGAGGTCCTGCAGCGCGAAGTCGCTCGCGGCGCGGAGTACCAGGGCGCGCAAGACATGCTGAGACCGCCGGCGGTGGCGGGGGTGTCGCCGGTAGACGGCATCGACGAATTCCTCGAGCGTCTCGCGGGTCAGTGGCGCCTGACCCGTGAGGGCGGCGGTGACGTCCGCGTCGAGGGCGGCCTCGCGGGCAAGGGCGTCGATGAGGTCGACGAGCTGCGACGGGTGATGAGGTGTCGGCCGCGCGAGGTCCTCCAGCATCCCGACGACGACCGAGCGCCAGAAGTCGGTGCCGTCGAGCAGGCGGACGAGGAAGAAGTAGCCCCCGGACCGCTGGGCGTGCTCGCGGATCTGGCCGAGCAGGTGGGTCTTGCCCGACCCTGCGGGGCCCTGCACCACGACGCCCAGCGGACTGCCGCCGTCTGTGACGGCGTCGGCGAACGCCCTCCGGAGCTCGCCGAGCACGGCGTCATGGAGCCCTTCGACGTGCAGCTCCTCCTGCGGTTGCCAGACGTCGTCGGGTGTCGGTGCCCAGCTCAGTCGCACCGACTCCAGGGCCGTTCGGGCGAGGCTCGTGTGGAATGCCGTCATCGGGCGTCGATCGAGATGAGGTGGCACCGTTGCGACCCGATCACGACGGCGCTGTCGCGATCGGCCGGGGTGAGACGACCCTGGTCTTCCTGCGGGATGACCCCGACGCCCGCCTCGCGTTCGAGAGCACGAACCGCGTCGTCGAAGTCGGCGTGGTCGAGGTCGGTGAGGTCCGCGCGCAGGACTGCCAGCGACACCCACGACCCGGGTCGCGATGCGCGGCGACCGTACGCATCGCGGATGCGGTCGACGACACTCACGCCCATCGATGTCTGCGTCGTGGACGGCGCGGCGGCGGGATCCTCGGCGGTGAACACCTCGTAGATGCGACGGTCGCTGCTCGTCAGGTGACGGCCGAGTCCGGCGAGCACGGTGTAGAGCGCCTTGAGTTGCGGCGTCGCGCGGTCCGGCGGCTCGTGGCCGAGTTCCTCGGCGCACCATGCCCACCCGGCGTCCGTCAACGACACCGTCATGGCGCGCCCGTCGCGGCCGACCTCCACGAGTCCTGCCCCCACGAGCTTCTCGCGGTCGGGCTTCTTCAGTTCCGGTCCGAACCGGGCGAGGTCGGGATTGCGGACCTCCTCGGCGCGGGCCATCAACACGAACAACACGCTGCTCTGGGTCCCGGTGAGACGGGGGTGGGTCACTGCTCGATCATCCTCTCGGTGCCGGGATCGGCCCCGGTGGGAACTGTACGGGCGTGCCACGCGCGAAGAGCACCTGGTGCAACTCGGACACGACCGCGGCAACGCCGTCGGCCACCTGCTCGTTCGTGTAGCGGAGCACGAGCATTCCGATACGCTGCAACCGGTTGTCGCGAACCCGATCGGCCGCGTACTTCCCGGGCGTCCGGTGATCGGGGCCGTCGATCTCGACGACGACCATCGCGTCGGCCCAGAAGAGGTCGACACGCATCGGCGCGTCGAGCAGTGAACCGGTCTCGACGAGGGTGTTCCACCGGCGTCCCGACGCCCAGGTGAGCGAGGACAGGTGTCGCTCCAGCAACTGCTCGGCGGGACTGTTTGGAGCGGGCATGCCCGCCAGTGGCGGGATGGTGACCCGCTCCACGGGCACGGTGGACGCGACGGGGCCCTCCGTTGCTGTGGCCGAGTGCGTCAGGTCCACGAGCGGGAAGCGGCCGAGACCGTCGACGTCGGTGACATCAATCCACACGGCCGCACCCCCGTGGACGGCGATCCACTCGGCGGCATCGGAGAGCACTCCCGCTGGGGAGAGGGCACATGGGCGCAGCACCACGACGACCGACGCGCGTGAGTACGAGCGCGCGATGACACGGAGGGCCCCACGGAGCCGGAGCTCGGGGGCGATGTCGCCGCCGAGCTGCTGGCGGTGCAGCGCGGCGACGGCCAGTGCACGCACGTAGGGCGCGTAGTCCGGGGCCTCCGTGGCGAGTCGATCGGCCAGCTTCTGCGCCGCGGACCGGTCCAGTCCCGCCGCGCCGTCGAGGGCGTCGGCCCCGGGCAACCAGGACGGGAACAGCCCCCGCGCGACCGCCTCCAATGCCGCGTCGACTTCGGTGACGACCGATCGCGCGGACGACGTGCTCGTGAGGTCGATCCCGAGGAGCAACTGCTCCTCAGGCAGAGGATCCTCGCCCAGCAGCGCACGGACGCCCACGACCCGGGTGACCGATCCGGGAACGGTCGGAGCGGCGGTCACGCGACCACTGTCCCATCCACCCGGCTCGCAGGCGGCGCGACGGGTCAGCAGGTGGACGGCGCCGGCAGCCCGGCGAACCGGTCGGAGAGGTAGCGGACGGCGGAGGCCTCGAAGCGCGGGAACGCGGCGGTGTGGTCGGCGCCGGCGTAGCGCTCGTAGACGACGCGTGCGCCGCGACCGCAGTAGGTGTGCGCCAGTCCGGCGACGTCGGCGGTGAGCATGACGGTGTCGCCGTGCGCATTGCTCTGCCCGACGGCGAGGAGCATCGGCGCACGGGGTGTCCCCGCGGTCCCCATCGTGTTCCGCGCGACGGCCGCGCGGACCGCGGGCACGTCGAGCAGGGACCGGTAGGGCGGACGGACCATCTCGGCGTCGGTGAGCGCCCCGAACTCGCCGGCGAACACACCGATGCACTGGTCGCTCACCGCCCCGGTGGCCGCGAGCCCGCGTGGCGAGAGGAACGACGCGAGATCGAGGCCGTAGGCGCGCTGATAGGCGACGGCGAGGGCCGGGATCACCCCGGCCCAGCTCGGGTTGCCGCTGACGTAGGACAGATTGTTCGCGGGAGCGACCGGCAGCCCGCCGGCCGCGGAGCCCACGATCCGGAGCTCCGGCGCGTACCGCGGTGCGAGTTCGGCACCCCACTGCGTCGGCACCGACCCGCCCGAGTAGCCGAGGAGCCCGACGGGCGTCGCCGGGGACCGGCGCAGGTATCGTTCCGCAGCCCGGATCCCGTCGAGCGCGGCGTACCCGGATTCGCGTCCGACGGTCCACCGCAGGTCACGACCCTCGTAGTCGGGCACGACGACGGTGTATCCGGCCGCGAGCCAGCCCGCGATGACCGCCTGCTCCGCCGTCGCGACGCGGGTCGGGGCATAGCCGCGGAGGGTGTACGACGGGTCGCACTGCGAGCCCAGCGCGTCATAGGCGGTGTGATAGCTCAGGATCCGGGTGGGACCCGGCGTCGGCGGCCGCAGGACGGTGGTGACCGTCGTCGACGGGGAGCCGTCGTCAGCGGTCGTCCGATACAGCAGCTGCGTCGACGAGATCGGCGCGCTCACGCCCGCCTGCGCGAAGGCGACGGGCCGGGTGCGCAGCACCGTGCCGGGCACGACACCGGCGAGCGGCCCCGACCATGTGTAGAACGGGTCGGCCGACGGGATCGGCGCTGCCGCAGCAGGTGCGGCCCCGGCGGGGCCGGGCCCGGCGAGGGCGGCCATGACGACACTGCTGAGCACCGCGACGAGCACGCGCGCGATCCCGAATCGGCTCATGCGGTGAAGTGAACCAGCTCGGGCGACGTCGGAGAGCATGATCAGCCCCATGTCCGACTTCGTGTTCGCGGTGTGGTGCGACGACCCGCAGGCTGTTCTCGACCCCGCACTGCATCGACGCACGGGCGCCCGCACCGTGCAGACCAACGTCGCCGGCGATCCACGCTTCGCCGGTGCTCTGGCGCTGCAGGCCATGCCGGAGCCGATCGACGCGGTGGTCACCGTCGACGCCGACGACCCCGCTCCCGTCGAGGCGGCGCTGCACGAGGTCGCCCGGCGTGTGGTGGGCTGGGAGGTGCAGCGCCGCACACCGATTCGTCCGCCGACCACGCCCGACGGTGAGCCGGCGGACGCGATGGCGAACGTCGCGTTCCTGCGGCGGCCCCCGGACCTGACCCACGACGAGTGGCTCGCGCGGTGGATCGGCAGCCACACGCCGGTGGCCATCGCCACCCAGGGCACCTTCGGCTACGTGCAGAACATCGCGGTGCGGGCGGTCACCGACGACGTCGAGCACGTCGACGGCATCGTCGAGGAACTCTTCCCGGTTGCCGCAGCCCACGATCCCCATGCCTTCTACGGCAGCGCCGGCAACGACGAGGAGTTGAGCCGACGGATGGCGGCGATGCTCGACAGCGTCGTGTCGATCGGCGCCCATCGCGACATCGACGTCGTGCCGACCGTGCGGCGGGTCCACACGGTCGGGACCGGTGCAACGGGATAACTTCATGCCATGACGACCGACGCGCTGTTCGGGGTCCTGGTGGACTTCATGGCTCACCACCCGAGGGACCTGGTGACGACCGCGGTGCTGCAACCGATCGCCCTCGTGTTCGGCCTCCTCGTCCACCCGCTCGGCGCCTGAGGCGGCCCCGCGCGCCCCTGACCACGACTGATTTGGTCGCACGCGCGGCTTTCTCTACACTTGAGCGGTTGCCCGAACCGGGGCTCGTCGTGCCGTGCGCTCGTCGGGGTCTCCGGATCCGGGGGACGCTCTTCTTCTCGGCCTGACGGCCGCAGATGCCGGCGGCTGCGCGAGCACCGCTGGAGTACGGCCCCGCACCTGCACGCCTGTCGGTGCGGAACACGAATCCGACTTCGTGGAAGGCCCACCACGTCACGGGACAGGCCGCTGGTGTCACAGACACTGGCGGAACCGGCGCGAGCGTGCTGTATGGGAACCACTGCGAGAAAGGTTGACGGTCACTCATGACCATGACTGATCCGATCGCAGACTTCTTGACACGTCTGCGCAACGCCAACTCGGCGTTCCACGACGAGGTGACCCTGCCGTCGTCGAAGATCAAGGTGAACATCGCCGAGATCCTCAAGCGCGAGGGCTACATCACCGAGTACCGCACCGAGGACGCCGAGGTCGGCAAGAACCTCGTCGTCACCCTGAAGTACGGCCCCAGCCGTGAGCGGAGCATCGCCGGTCTGCGGCGCGTCTCCAAGCCCGGCCTGCGGGTGTACGCGAAGTCCACCAACCTGCCGAAGGTGCTCGGCGGCCTGGGCGTGGCGATCATCTCCACGTCCTCCGGCCTGCTGACCGACCGCCAGGCAGCCAACCAGGGCGTGGGCGGCGAAGTCCTCGCCTACGTCTGGTAAGGGGCACATAGACATGTCGCGTATCGGAAAGAACCCGGTCACCATCCCGGCCGGAGTGGACGTGAAGATCGAGGGCCGCGACGTCCTCGTCAAGGGCCCGAAGGGTGAGCTCGCGCTGACCGTCTCGGAGCCGATCGACGTGGCGACCGAGGACGGCTCCATCGTCGTCACCCGCCCCGACGACGAGCGTCGCAGCCGTGCCCTGCACGGTCTGAGTCGCTCGCTCATCAACAACCTGGTCGTCGGTGTGACGCAGGGCTACACGACGAAGATGGAGATCTTCGGCGTCGGCTACCGCGTGCAGCTGAAGGGCCGCGACCTCGAGTTCGCGCTCGGCTACAGCCACCCGGTTCCCATCACCGCCCCCGAGGGCATCACCTTCGCCGTCGAGTCGCCGACGAAGTTCTCGGTCTCGGGCATCGACAAGCAGCAGGTCGGCCAGATCGCCGCCAACATCCGCCGCCTCCGGCGCCCGGACCCCTACAAGGGCAAGGGCATCCGCTACGAGGGCGAGCAGATCCGGCGCAAGGTCGGAAAGACGGGTAAGTGACATGAGTGACACGACAACCAAGCAGCACACCCCGGTGGGCAAGGACGTCTCGACCCGCCGTCGGCGGTCCGTGGCGCGTCGCCACTTCCGGCTCCGCAAGAAGATCAGCGGCACGCCCCAGCGGCCCCGCCTGGTCGTGAAGCGGTCATCGCGGCACATCCACGTGCAGCTCGTCGACGACCTGGCCGGCAAGACCCTGGCGGCCGCCTCGACCATCGAGGCCGAGGTCCGTTCGGCAGGTGGCGACAAGTCGGCGCAGAGCAAGAAGGTCGGCGAGCTGATCGCCGCCCGCGCGAAGGCCGCCGGCGTCGACGCCGTGGTCTTCGACCGCGGTGGTCGCGACTACCACGGGCGTATCGCGGCTCTGGCCGACGCCGCCCGCGAGGGAGGGCTCGCGTTCTGATGAGCACCCACACGACCACCACCGCACGTACCCATGGAAGGACCATCTGATGCCGGGACGTCAACGGCGTGACGGCGGAACCGGACCCGCCACCAACGACCCCAACGCCCCCGCGGGCGCTGCCGGCGGTAACGACCGCCGTGGCGGCGGGCGCGGCGGCAACGACCGTCGCGACAACCGCGGCGGACGTGACAACGACCGCAACCAGCTCGAGCGCGTCGTCGCCATCAACCGTGTCTCGAAGGTCGTCAAGGGCGGCCGGCGGTTCTCCTTCACGGCGCTCGTCGTCGTCGGTGACGGCCAGGGCATGGTCGGCGTCGGCTACGGCAAGGCCAAAGAGGTCCCCGCCGCCATCCAGAAGGGCGTCGAGGAGGCCCGGAAGAACTTCTTCCGTGTGCCGCTGATCGGCAGCACCGTGACCCACCCCGTCCAGGGTGAGGCCGCGGCCGGTGTCGTCATGCTGCGCCCGGCATCGCCCGGTACCGGTGTGATCGCCGGTGGCGCGGTGCGCGCCGTGCTCGAGTGCGCGGGCGTCCACGACGTCCTCGCCAAGAGCCTCGGCTCCGACAACGCCATCAACGTCGTCCACGCGACCGTGGCGGCGCTGAAGATGCTGCAGCGTCCCGAGGAGGTCGCGGCCCGCCGCGGTCTGCCGATCGAGGACGTCGCCCCGGCAGGCATGCTGCGGGCCCGAGCCGGTCAGGGAGTGTGACATGGCCGACCTGAAGATCACCCAGATCAAGGGCACGATCGGAACCAAGAGCAACCAGCGCGACAGCCTGCGCACCCTCGGGCTGCGCAAGATCCGTCAGAGCGTCGTGCGCGAGGACACCCCGGCGAACCGCGGTCTCATCAACGTGGTCCGTCACCTCGTCACCGTCGAAGAGGTTGAGAAGTCATGACCATCAAGCTGCACCACCTCCGGCCCGCACCCGGGTCGAAGACCGACAAGACGCGCGTCGGCCGCGGTGAGGGCTCCAAGGGCAAGACCGCGGGTCGCGGCACCAAGGGCACCAAGGCGCGCAAGAACGTCCCGGCCGCCTTCGAGGGCGGGCAGATGCCCATCCACATGCGGCTGCCCAAGCTCAAGGGCTTCAACAACAAGTTCCGCACCGAGTACCAGGTGGTGAACGTCGGCGACATCGCTCGCCTGTTCCCCGAGGGCGGCACCATCGGCGTCGACGACCTTGTCGCCAAGGGTGCGGTGCGCAAGAACGAGCTGGTGAAGGTCCTCGGCGACGGTGACCTGTCGGTCGCCGTGCAGGTCTCGGCCAACAAGTTCTCGGGCTCGGCCACGGAGAAGATCACCGCCGCGGGCGGCAGCACCACACTGGTGTGACCCCGCAGGGGTCCGTCGGGGTCCTCGTCGGGCGCGGACAGCGCTCGGCGAGGCCCCGCGGCACCCGCTGTTAGAGTTCAGAACCATCCCGGACCGGTGACTCGACGCCGCAGGGGTCGTGTTCGTTGGGCAGGAGGAATTAGTGCGATCGTCCGTTGTCTCGGCCATCCGGACACAGGACCTGAGGCGGAAGATCCTCTTCGTCATCGGGATTCTCGTCCTCTACCGACTGGGCGCGACGATCCCGTCGCCGGGCGTCGACTACAAGGTCGTCCGAGGGTGCATCAGCGAGGTGTCGAGCGGTAACTCCGCCGGCATCTACTCGCTGATCAACCTGTTCTCCGGCGGCGCGCTCCTGCAGCTGTCGGTGTTCGCGATCGGCATCATGCCGTACATCACGGCGAGCATCATCGTGCAGCTCCTGACCGTGGTCATCCCGCGCTTCGAACAGCTCCGCAAGGAGGGCCAGTCCGGCCAGGCGAAGATGACGCAGTACACCCGCTACCTCACGGTGGCGCTGGCACTGCTGCAGTCGACCGGCATCGTCGCCCTCGCCGACCGCGGTGACCTGCTGCGCGACTGCTCGCGCGGCAGCGAGATCCTGCGCGACCAGTCCATCTTCGGACTCGTCATCATCGTGCTCGTCATGACCGCCGGCGCCTGCGTCGTCATGTGGTTCGGCGAGCTGATCACCGAGCGCGGCATCGGCAACGGCATGTCGCTGCTGATCTTCGCCGGCATCGCCGCCCGCATCCCCGCCGAGGGCAAGCAGATCCTCGACACCCGCGGCGGACTCGTCTTCGCCCTCGTCGTCGTCGCGGCGGTCATCATCGTCGCGGGCGTGGTCTTCATCGAGCAGGGGCAACGCCGTATACCGGTGCAGTACGCCAAACGCATGGTGGGCCGGAAGATGTACGGCGGCTCGTCGACCTACCTGCCGCTGAAGGTCAACCAGGCCGGCGTCATCCCGGTCATCTTCGCGTCGTCGCTGCTGTACCTGCCGAACCTGATCGTGCAGCTCACGCAGAGCAGCTCCGGTGACCAGCCGACGTGGCAGCGCTACATCCAGCAGTACCTGGTGGACCCCAGCAACGGTGTCTACATCGCCGTGTACTTCCTGATGATCATCTTCTTCACGTACTTCTACGTGGCGGTGACCTTCAACCCGGCCGAGCGCGCCGACGAGATGAAGAAGTACGGCGGCTTCATCCCGGGCATCCGTCCCGGACAGCCCACGGCCGATCACCTCGGCTACGTCCTGAGCCGCATCACCCTGCCCGGCTCGATCTACCTCGGCGTGATCGCGGTCCTGCCCAACCTGTTCCTCGAGATCGGCAACTCCGGCGGCGTGCAGAACCTGCCGTTCGGTGGCACCGCGGTGCTGATCATGGTGGGCGTCGGCCTGGACACCGTGAAGCAGATCAACAGCCAGCTCATGCAGCGCAAATACGAAGGGTTCCTGAAGTGAGACTCGTGATCCTCGGTCCGCCCGGCGCCGGCAAGGGCACACAGGCGGAGATGCTGTCCGAGAGCCTCGGCATCCCCCACGTCTCCACCGGCGACCTGTTCCGCGCCAACATCACCGAGGGCACGTCGATCGGCCTCGAGGCGAAGAAGTACCTCGACGCCGGCGACCTCGTGCCGTCCCAGATCACCATCGACATGGTGAAGGCCCGCGTGCAGGAGCCCGACGCCACCAACGGCTTCATCCTCGACGGCTTCCCTCGCTCGACCGAGCAGGCCGACGCGCTCACCGAGATCCTGTCCGAGCTGGGCACCTCGCTCGACGCGGTGCTGTCCTTCGTCGTCGACGAGGACGTCGTCGTCGAGCGCATGCTCGCCCGCGGTCGCGCCGACGACACCGAGGACGTCATCCGCAACCGGATGCAGGTCTACGTCAAGGAGACCTCGCCGCTGCTCGACTACTACGGCGACCAGGTCACCGTCATCGACGCCGTCGGAGACGTCGGCGAGGTGCACCAGCGGGTCCTGCGCGCCCTGAACGTCTGATCCGATGGGTCTGCGCCGCACGAAGACCGTGCCGTTCCGTTCCGCCGGTGAGCTCGACGCCATGGCGGCGGCGGGTGCGGTGGTCGGTGCGGCACTCGTCGCGGTGCGGGAGGCCGCCCGGGCGGGCGTCAGCACCCTGGAACTCGACGAGGTCGCCGAGTCGGTGATCCGCGACGCGGGTGCCGTGCCGTCGTTCAAGGGCTACCACGGGTTCCCGGGGTCGATCTGCAGCTCGGTGAACGACGTCGTCGTGCACGGGATCCCGTCGGCCGACGTCGTGCTGGCCGAGGGTGACCTCGTCTCGATCGACTGCGGTGCGATCCTCGACGGCTGGCACGGTGACTCCGCGTGGACGTTCGGGGTGGGTGACCTGTCCGACGCCGACGCCGATCTGTCCGAGGCCACCCGGGAGTCCATGGAGGCCGGCATCGCCTTGATGCATCCCGACAACCGCCTGACCGACGTGTCCCACGCGATCGAGGCGGAGACGCGGGCCGCGGAGCAGCGGTACGGGCGGTCGTTCGGCATCGTGTCCGGCTACGGCGGTCACGGGATCGGCCGTCAGATGCACATGGAGCCGTTCCTGCCGAACGAGGGGAAGCCCGGCCGCGGACCGCGGCTCGTCGTCGGCAGCACACTCGCCATCGAGCCGATGCTCACCCTCGGCACCACCGAGACCTCCGTCGAGGCCGACGACTGGACCATCACCACCGACGACGGCTCCCGCGCGGCGCACTGGGAGCACACCGTCGCGGTCACCGAGGACGGCCCTCGGATCCTCACCGTTCGTCCGTCCTGACCCTCGCGTCGGTCAGTGTTCACCTGACGGCGCATCCGTTGTCACCATCCGTTCCATCTCTGCGTCGACGCTGCCGAGGTGCCCGCAGACACCGAACGGACCCTGCCGCGGTCCGGAGGCGGGTCGCTGTGGAACCGCCCATGGCGTGACTGGGCGCTGTTCCTCGTCATCGTCGGCCCGAACCTCGTGCTGCTCGGCGTCTTCACCTACCGGCCGCTGATCGAGAACATCCGACTGTCGTTCTACGACTGGAACATCTCGTCGGACACCATCAGGTTCCTCGGACTCGCCAACTACATCGAGTGGTTCACCCGCGACGACACCCGCACGATCGTCGCGAACACGGTGATCTTCACCGTCGCAGCGGTTCTCGGGTCGATGGTCATCGGACTGGCTCTCGCGCTCCTGCTCGACCGGACGTTGCGCGGCCGGAACCTGGTGCGGTCTGTGGTGTTCGCGCCGTTCGTCATCTCCGGCGCCGCCATCGGCATCGCGTTCCAGTTCGTCTTCGACCCGAACTTCGGTCTCGTCCGCGACCTGATGCACCGCGTCGGTCTGGGGTCGCCGCCGGACTTCTACCAGGACCCGCACTGGGCGCTGTTCATGATCACGGTGACCTACCTGTGGAAGAACGTCGGCTACGCCTTCGTCATCTACCTCGCCGCCCTGCAGGGCCGGCGCGAGGACCTCTCCGAGGCCGCGGCGATCGACGGCGCGTCGTCGTGGACGTACTTCCGTCGGGTGCTGCTGCCGCAACTACGGCCCACGACGTACTTCCTGTCGATCACGGTGATGCTCAACTCGCTGCAGGTCTTCGACATCATCAACGTGATGACCCGTGGCGGTCCGCTGGGCACCGGCACGACGACGATGGTCTACCAGGTCTATGAGGAGTCGTTCGTCAACTTCCGGGCCGGATACGGCGCGACCGTCGCGACGGTGATGTTCGTCGTCCTGCTGGTGATCACGGTCGCGCAGGTGCGGATCATGGACCGGGGTCGGGTGTCGTGACCCGAACGCGCACAGCGCAGGTCGCCGGCTACGCGGCCATGGTGCTCGTCGTCCTCGCCATCGCCGTGCCCCTGGCGTGGGTGGTGCTCACCTCGTTCAAGGAACGCGGCGACATCTACGTGCAACCGGCGATCTGGTGGCCACGGGTGTTCGCCGCGTCCAACTACTCCGACGCCACCACGTCGGTCCCGTTCTGGCGGTTCCTCAGCAACTCGGTGATCGTCACCGCCGCACTGGCGGTCATCAAGTTCGTCCTCGGCATCGCGTCGGCCTACGGGCTGGTGTTCCTGCACTTCCCGTTCAAGCGGGTGATCTTCGTCGTCGTGATCGCCGCCCTGATGGTGCCCAACCAGATCACCGTCATCGTGAACTACTCGCTCGTCGCGCAGCTCGGCTATCGGAACACGTTGCTGGGCATCATCGTCCCGCTCGCCGGCGTCGCGTTCGGGACGTTCCTGATGCGCAACCACTTCCTGTCGATCCCGGCCGAGATCATCGAGGCTGCGCGGATGGACGGCGCCGGGCACCTGCGATTGCTGTGGCGGATCATCCTGCCGCTGTCGGGTCCGACGATGGTCGCGTTCGCGGTCATCACCATCGTCAACGAGTGGAACGAGTACCTCTGGCCGTTCCTCATGGCCGACGACTCCTCGGTCGCGACCCTCCCCGTCGGCCTGACCAAGCTCCAGAACAGCGACGGCCTCACCAACTGGGGGCCGGTGATGGCCGCGACGGTTCTCGCGATGCTCCCCGTCCTCGCCGTGTTCCTGGCGTTGCAGCGCCAGATGATCCGCGGTCTCACCTCCGGCGCGGTCAAGGGATGACCACACCGGCACGTCACCTCGCTCCGTCCACAGAGAAAGAGTCATCACCATGGTCGAACTGAGCCGTCGCGGCTTCCTCGCCGCGGGCGTCACCGCCGCAGCCGCGGGCGTCCTCACCGCGTGTGTGGGCTCCGGCAACTCCGGGAGTGGTTCCGGCGGAGGCGATTCGAACACGATCACCTGGTGGTCGAGCCATCCCGGCAAGTCGACCGACGTAGAGAACGAACTCATCACCCGCTTCCAGCAGGCGAACCCGTCGCTGAAGGTCCAGCTGGTCGACGGCGGCAAGAACTACGAGGAGGTGGCGCAGAAGTTCAACGCCGCGCTCTCCGGCGGCGCCGTCCCCGACGTCGTGATGCTCTCCGATGTGTGGTGGTTCAACTTCGCGCTGATCGGTGCGATCGCACCCCTCGACGACCTGTTCGGCAAGGCGTCGGTGAACACGTCCGACTACGTCGACTCGCTGTACGCCGATTACGCCTGGAACAACAAGCACTGGGCGCTGCCGTACGCCCGGTCGACGCCGCTGTTCTACTACAACAAGGCCGTGTGGCAGGAGGCCGGACTGCCCGATCGCGGACCGACCAGCTGGCAGGAGTTCGACGAATGGGGCCCGCGACTGCAGAACGTCGTCGGGTCGGGCAAACTCGCCCACGGCTGGGGCAACGCCACCGACTACCTCGGCTGGACGTTCCAGGGGCCCATGCGCACGTTCGGCGGCCGCTACTCCGACGGCTTCGACCTGACGTTCACCGAGCCGGGCTCGATCGCCGCCGCGAACTATCTCCGCAGCTCCATCCACGACAAGCGGTACGCCGCGATCTCCAACGACATCGCCAACGACTTCGGCGCCGGGATCATCGCGTCGACCATCGCGTCGACCGGTGACCTGTCGGGCATCGCGAAGAACGCGAAGTTCCCCGTCGGCACTGCTTTCCTGCCGGCACCGAACGGACCCGGATGCGTCACCGGCGGAACAGGTCTGGCGATCCCGGCGAAGATCAGCGACGAGCGCAAGGTCAACGCACTGAAGTTCATCGACTTCATCACGAACACCGACAACACCACGCTGTTCTCCCAGAAGGTCGGCTACATGCCGGTGCGGAAGTCGGCGCTCACCTCGGCGTCGACGGAGCAGTTCCTCGCCAAGAACCCGAACTTCGCGACCGCCGTGAACCAGTTGCCGAAGACCACCTCGCAGGACTACGCGCGGGTGTTCGTGCCCGGCGGCGACAAGATCATCGGCACCGGGTTCGAGCAGATCGGTCTGCGCAATGCCGACGTGAACTCGACGATGTCGTCGGTGCAGTCGCAGATCCAGCAGATCATCGACCGGCAGATCACGCCGAAGCTGCCGAAGTAAGCCGTGGCGTCCGTCGAATTCGACTCCGTCACCCGCGACTTCGGGTCCGGACGGCCCGCGGTCGACCACCTGTCACTGTCCATCGCCGACGGAGAGTTCCTCGTCCTCGTCGGTCCGTCGGGCTGTGGCAAGTCCACCAGCCTGCGCATGCTCGCCGGTCTCGAGCCCATCCAGGACGGTCGCGTCCTCATCGACGGCGCCGACGTGAGCGGGCGCGCGCCCAAGGCCCGTGATGTCGCGATGGTGTTCCAGAACTACGCGCTGTACCCGAACATGACCGTCGCGGAGAACATGGGTTTCGCGCTGCGCAACGCGGGGATGAGCAAGGCGCACACGGCCACCGCCGTCGACGAGGCCGCGTCGATGCTCGAGCTCACCGACGTCCTGGGCCGCAAGCCGTCGGCGCTGTCGGGTGGTCAGCGACAGCGCGTCGCGATGGGACGGGCGATCGTCCGGCGCCCGAAGGTGTTCTGCATGGACGAGCCTCTGAGCAACCTGGACGCGAAACTCCGGGTGAGCACCCGAGCGCAGATCGCCTCGCTTCAGCGGCGTCTGGGGACGACGACGGTCTACGTCACCCACGACCAGGTGGAGGCGATGACGATGGGGGACCGCGTCGCGGTGCTCCGCGACGGAGTCCTGCAACAGGTCGCGGCCCCGCGCACGCTCTACCTCGACCCCGACAACGCGTTCGTCGCCGGCTTCATGGGATCACCGGCGATGAACCTCGTCGACGACGTCGCGGTCGTCGGCGGCACGATTCGACTCGGTGGTCTGGCGCTGCGTGCCCCGTCGGCGGTGTCGGCGTCGACCGTGACCGTCGGGGTACGTCCGGAGTCGTGGGAACTGACGGCGGCGTCGAGCGACACCCTCGACTGCCGCATCGACCTGGTCGAGGAACTCGGCGCCGAACAGTTCGTGCACTGCACCCCGCTCGACGAGACGATCGGGTTGCGCGGCGGGAAGGTCGTGGTCCGGATCGACCATCGCCGCACCGTCGCGGTCGGCGACACGATCGGGCTGCGCGTGCCCGACGTCGACACCACCTACTGGTTCGACGCGGCCACGGGCGACCGCACCCGCTGAGCCGTCAGTCGTCGGCGCGGGCCCAACGGGCGCCGACGAAGTCGCGGTTGCGGCCGGTCTCGAGCAGTCGCCACCGCGAGGCGGTCGGGAGGACCGGTCGTCCGGCGCCGAGGGAACACGGCGCGTAGTGGATCCACATCTCGTCGACGAGACCCGCGGAGACGAACTGTGCGGCCAGGTCGCCACCACCGACCACCCACACGTCGCGACCCTGCGCGGCGTCGACGAGGCGCGGGTGCAACTCGGTGACGTCACCGGCATAGGTGCGCACCCCGTCCGCGGTGACGGTGTCGGGGTGGTTCGTGACGACCCAGGTCGGCTGCTCGTACGGCCACACGTCGGGCTCGTGCTCCATCAGCCAGCGATGTGTGGCGGCGCCCATGACGATCGCGCCGACATCCGCGATGAACCCGTCGTAGCCGCCGAACCCGGTGCCGTCGACGTCGTTGCGCATCAGCCAGTCGAGGCTGTCGTCGGTGTCGACGACGAAGCCGTCGAGACTGGACGCGGTGTAGTAGACGGTCGGCACGATCGGCCCCTCACATCTCGACGAGGATGGTCACTGGCCCGTCGTTGACGCTGTGGACGCGCATGTGCGCGCCGAACCGGCCGGTGGTGACCGTAGCCCCGAGGTCGGACAAAGCGGTCACGAATCGATCGACGAGCGGCTCCGCGACATCGCCGGGGGCGGCCGCGTTCCACGACGGACGACGCCCCTTCCGGACGTCGCCGTACAGCGTGAACTGGCTGACGACGAGCAGTGGAGCCTGCTTGTCGGCGGCCGACGTCTCGTCGTCGAGGATGCGGAGCGTCCAGATCTTGTCGGCCATCCGCCGCGCGGTGTCGGCGGTGTCGTCGTGCGTCGCCCCGATCAGGACGAGCAGCCCCTGTACGCCGTCGTCGAGGTCGAGTCGTCCGACCGTCTCACCGTCGACCTCCACGTGCGCCGCTGTCACCCGTGTCACCACTGCCCTCATGACGCGAACGCTAGCCAGCGCGACGGTCGACGCCCACTCGATGGGCAGAAACCCATCGCAGGGTGTGCGGCCGTGTCAGCGCGGCGTCAAGATCGCGCGGCGGGGTGTCGAGATCGCGTACAGATCGTCGTCGCGCGCGGGGGAGCGGGCGACGGTGGTCCGGTGACCACCGCACATCGCCTCCGGCCGACCTGCACCTCCGACATCGCGCTGTCGGCGCGGGGCGTCGTGATCCTGCCCGTCGACGACGTCACCGCGCCCTGCCACGAGGCGGTGGTGCGGGCACGGTGCTTCGGCCGGATGGTCCGTGCTGTCCACGTCTGCCCGCGCGGCGCCGATCACCAGGAACTGCGACGCCTGTGGCACACCGGCCACCCGCTCGTCGACCTCGTCGTCCTCGACGCCGAGCCCGGGGAGTCGCCGGCGGCCGTGCTGGCGGAATGGGTCGCGGTGATGGGGTCCGTCGACGACCTCCTCGTCGTCCTCGCCGACGGTTCGCGCGACAGCGAGACCCGCGCGATCTCGGTCGGTATGGCCGTCCGGCTGTCGCGGGCGTTCGCCGCGCACCCCGCCACCCTCGTGGCGCACATGCACACCGCCTGATCCCGACCGCCCGTCACGGAAGCAACTGCGCACCGTCGCCGTTGTCGTTGCCATGAGCACCGCGACGAAGCACGCCTTCGGAACCCACGGCATCTGGATCTGGCACGGCGGGCTGACCCCGCACCAGGCGGCAAGGGTCGAGCAGCTCGGCTACGGGACCATCTGGCTCGGCGGGTCGCCGGAGGACCTCGCGCCGGCGCGGAAGATCCTCGAGGCGACCGAGTCGGTCCGCGTGGCCACCGGCATCACCAACATCTGGAACACCGACCCGCTCGCGATCGCACGCGAGTTCGCCGACCTCGACAAGGACTTCCCCGGCCGCTTCTACCTGGGCGTCGGAGTCGGACACCGTGAGGCGACGCAGGAGTACGCCTCGCCGTACGACTCGATGGTGGAGTACCTCGACAAGCTCGACCAAGGTGGTCTGCCCGTGGACCGTCGGGTGCTCGCCGCGCTCGGACCGAAGATGCTGCGCCTGTCCGCCGACCGCGCGCTCGGGGCCCACCCGTATCTGACACCGCCGGAGCACACGCAATACGCCCGCGACATCCTCGGGCCCGACGCGTTCCTGGCGCCCGAGCACAAGATCGTCCTCGAGAGCGACCCGGAGACCGCCCGCTCGATCGGCCGCCCGCCGGTGGACACCCCCTACCTGCACCTGCGGAACTACGTCGCGAACCTCAAGCGCCTCGGATGGACCGACGAGGACATCGCCGACGGCGGCAGCGACGCACTGATCGACACGCTCGTCGCGCACGGCACGGGCGAGCAGATCCGCGACATCGTCGACAGGCACCTCGCGGCCGGCGCCGACCACGTCGCGATCCAGGTGCTGGGCGTGAAGGACGTGACCGACGTCCTGGAGCAGCTGCCCGCCGGGTAGGCCGTCGGCAGCTCGGCACACACCTGCGGCGATTTGGCCCATACCTGCGCAGACGCGTACAGTGGAGCGCTGGTGCGTGTCCACCGGTGTCGCCTGCCGTTCGCGGTCGGTGACGACCCGGGATTACACGTACCGACACGGTAGACGACGAGTCCGCTTCGCGGGCGATGCCGCACGGCACCGCTCGGGTCCGGACCGGATTGTGGAGGACATGGCAAAGAAGGACGGCGCCATCGAGGTGGAGGGTCGCGTGGTCGAGCCTCTGCCCAACGCGATGTTCCGCATCGAGCTGGAGAACGGGCACAAGGTGCTCGCTCACATCAGCGGCAAGATGCGTCAGCACTACATCCGCATCCTCCCCGAGGATCGCGTCGTCGTGGAGCTCTCGCCCTACGACCTCGCCCGCGGCCGCATCGTCTACCGCTACAAGTAAGCGCCACACACCCCATCCCGAGAGGCACCGACGTGAAGGTCAACCCGAGCGTCAAGCCGATCTGCGAGAAGTGCAAGGTGATCCGCCGCAACGGTCGGGTCATGGTGATCTGCGACAACCTGCGACACAAGCAGCGTCAGGGCTGATCAGCACCGGGCTCCTCGGGGCCCCGCGGTCGCTTGAGTGACACACAACTGAACACAGAACAGATGAGACTCCCAGCGCCACCGGGGACACACGCGTCCCCGGCCACCTCCGGACGAAGGCCGGAGCCCCACACGGGGGACGGACCGGGAGCAGACCTTCGGAACCGAAAAGGAACCACCACATGGCACGTGTTGCCGGTGTGGATCTCCCGCGCGAGAAGCGCCTGGAGATCGCACTGACCTACATCTACGGAGTGGGTCGCACCACCTCGAAGGAGATCCTCGCGGGTACCGGGCTCAGCCCCGACCTGCGTGCGAAGGATCTCACCGACTCCGACGTCGCGAAGCTCCGCGAGTACATCGAGTCGTCCGTCCAGGTCGAGGGTGACCTGCGTCGCGAGGTCCAGGGCGACATCCGTCGCAAGATCGAGATCGGCTGCTACCAGGGTCTGCGGCACCGTCGTGGTCTGCCCGTGCGCGGTCAGCGCACCAAGACCAACGCCCGCACCCGTAAGGGCCCCAAGAAGACCATCGCCGGGAAGAAGAAGTAACGCATGCCTCCGAAGTCACGCGCTGCCGGGCCCAAGAAGGGCACCTCGCGTCGTCGCGAGAAGAAGAACGTCCCGCACGGCCACGCGCACATCAAGTCCACGTTCAACAACACGATCGTCTCGATCACCGACCCCGCGGGCAACGTGATCTCCTGGGCGTCCTCGGGCCACGTCGGCTTCAAGGGTTCGCGCAAGAGCACCCCGTTCGCCGCGCAGCTCGCCGCCGAGAACGCTGCCCGCAAGGCGCAGGAGAACGGTGTCAAGAAGGTCGACGTGTTCGTCAAGGGCCCGGGTTCGGGCCGTGAGACCGCGATCCGCTCGCTGCAGGCCGCCGGCCTCGAGGTGGGCACCATCTCCGACGTCACCCCCGCCCCCCACAACGGCTGCCGCCCGCCCAAGCGGCGCCGGGTCTAGTCGGGAAGGGAAGGAACCCACTCATGGCTCGTTACACCGGACCCGCCACCAAGAAGTCTCGTCGCCTTCGCGTCGACCTCGTCGGTGGAGACCAGGCATTCGAACGTCGCCCCTACCCGCCCGGCCAGCACGGTCGCGCGCGGATCAAGGAGAGCGAGTACCTCATGCAGCTGCAGGAGAAGCAGAAGGCCCGCTTCACCTACGGCGTCATGGAGAAGCAGTTCCGTCGCTACTACGAGGAGGCGAACCGTCGTAACGGCAAGACCGGCGACGAGCTGCTCCGCATCCTCGAGACCCGTCTCGACAACGTCGTGTACCGCGCCGGTCTGGCCCGCACGCGTCGTCAGTCACGGCAGATGGTCAGCCACGGCCACTTCACCGTCAACGGTGTGAAGGTCGACGTGCCCAGCTACCGCGTCTCGCAGTACGACATCATCGACGTCCGTCCGAAGTCGCTGCAGACCGTGCCGTTCCAGATCGCCAAGGAGATCCAGGGCGAGCGGCCGATCCCGGGCTGGCTCCAGGTGGTCCCGTCGACGCTGCGGATCCTCGTGCACCAGGTGCCCGACCGCGGCCAGATCGACGTGCCGCTCACCGAGCAGCTGATCGTCGAGTTCTACTCGAAGTAACACGCGTGCCGTCCCCCGCCGGGTCACCGGTGGGGGACGACCTCGCCCGACGTCGTTCGTCGCCGGGCACCCGAGGGCGTCATATGGCGGATGCCCACACAGGAGGAATCACCACCCATGCTCATCTCACAGCGACCCACCCTGTCCGAGGAGACGCTGGCCGAGAACCGGTCGAAGTTCGTCATCGAACCGCTCGAGCCCGGCTTCGGCTACACCCTGGGCAACTCGCTGCGGCGCACCCTGCTGTCGTCCATCCCGGGCGCGGCGGTCACCAGCATCCGCATCGACGGCGTGCTCCACGAGTTCACCACCGTCCCGGGGGTGAAGGAGGACGTCACCGACATCATCCTGAACCTCAAGGGCCTCGTGGTGTCCTCCGAGGAGGACGAGCCGGTCACCATGTACGTCCGCAAGCAGGGCCCCGGCACCGTCACCGGTGCCGACATCGTCCCGCCGGCGGGTGTCACCGTGCACAACCCGGACCTGCACATCGCGACCCTGAACGACAAGGGCAAGCTCGAGATCGAGCTCGTCGTCGAGCGGGGCCGCGGTTACGTGCCGGCCGTGCAGAACAAGGCGTCGGGCGCCGAGATCGGCCGCATCCCGGTCGACTCGATCTACTCGCCCGTGCTCAAGGTGACCTACAAGGTGGAGGCCACCCGCGTCGAGCAGCGCACCGACTTCGACCGTCTCGTCCTCGACGTCGAGACCAAGAACTCGATCACCGCGCGGGACGCGCTGGCCTCGGCCGGCAAGACCCTCGTCGAGCTGTTCGGGCTGGCGCGTGAGCTCAACGTCGAGGCCGAGGGCATCGAGATCGGGCCGTCGCCGGCCGAGGCGGACCACATCGCCTCGTTCAGCCTGCCCATCGAGGACCTCGAGCTCACGGTGCGCTCGTACAACTGCCTCAAGCGCGAGGGCGTGCACACCGTCGGTGAGCTCGTCGCCCGCACGGAGTCGGATCTGCTCGACATCCGCAACTTCGGGCAGAAGTCGATCGACGAGGTGAAGGTCAAGCTGCACACGCTGGGCCTGTCGCTGAAGGACAGCCCCGCGAGCTTCGACCCGTCGCAGGTCGCCGGGTACGACGCGAGCACGGGTACGTGGTCCGACGACGCATCGTTCTCCGATGCCGACTCGGGCGAGGATTACGCAGAGACCGAGCAGCTCTGACGAGCTGCCCTACCTTCCCTCCCGGCCGAGAGGCCGTGAGCGTCTTACAAGGAGACAACGATGCCCAAGCCCACCAAGGGCGCCCGTCTCGGCGGGTCGGCCTCGCACCAGAAGGCGATGCTGGCGAATCTCGCCACCTCGCTGTTCGAGCACGAGCGGATCACGACCACCGAGGCCAAGGCCAAGCGCCTGCGGCCGTACGCGGAGAAGCTGATCACCCACGCCAAGGCGGGCACCCTCGCCCACCGTCGTGAGGTGCTCAAGGACATCCGTGACAAGGACGTCGTGCACAAGCTCTTCGCCGAGATCGGCCCCTCGTTCGCCGAGCGCGAGGGCGGGTACACCCGCATCGTGAAGACGCTGCCCCGCAAGGGTGACAACGCGCCGATGGCCGTCATCGAGCTGGTCAGTGGTCCGACCGCGTCCAGCGAGGCCAGCCGCGCCACCCGCGTCGCCGCGTCGAAGGCTGCAGCCCCGGCTGTTGCCGAGACCGCCGACAGCTCGGCCGCGGACACCGCCGCCGAGGCCGCCGAGGACGAGAACAACGTCGTCGCGCAGGTCGAGGCGGAGGCCTCCGACGAGGCCGTGGAGAACGCCGACGCCGTCGCCGAGGGCACCACCGAGGAGACCTGGGCCGAGAGCGCCGCGGAGATCCAAGACAAGGGTGCGGCTGACGACGAGAAGAAGTCCGACGACAAGTGACGTCGCGCTGAGCGTGAGCACACCGGACGAGCCCGCCCCCGACACCGTCGGCGGCGGGCTCGTCCGTCTCCGGTTCGACGTCGCCTACGACGGCACCGATTTCACCGGCTGGGCTCGTCAGCCCGGACATCGGACCGTGTGCGCCACCCTCGAGGAGACGCTGGGAACCGTGCTGCGGGCGCGGGTCTCGCTCACGGTCGCCGGCCGCACCGATGCGGGAGTGCACGCCACCGGCCAGGTGGCCCACGCCGACGTCCCGTCGGCGGTGTTGCAGACGCGATCGATCGACGGCGACCCGTCGCGGTTGGTCCGCAGGCTCGCGAAGATGCTGCCCGACGACGTGCGGGTGACCGCCGTGCAGGCCGTCGACCGCGCCTTCGACGCGCGGTTCGCCGCCCTGCGCCGCCACTATCGGTACCGCCTGACCGACGCGACGTTCGGCGCGGACCCGGTGCGGGCGCGGGACACCGCGACCTGGCCGCGATCGCTCGACGTCGCCACGATGAACGCCGCAGCGGCCGCGCTCTGCGGCCTGCACGACTTCGCCGCGTTCTGTCGACGGCGTGAGGGCTCGACCACCGTCCGCGACCTGCAACGCTTCACCTGGGAGCGCGACGCCGACGACGTGCTGATCGCACACGTCACCGCCGACGCGTTCTGCTGGTCGATGGTGCGATCGTTGGTCGGCGCGGTCGCGGCGGTCGGCGAGGGTCGTCGTGACCTGACCTGGTGCCGTGGTCTCCTCGAACAGACGCAGCGCACGCCGGACGTCCCGGTGGCGGCGGCCCGCGGGCTGACCCTCGTCGGGGTCGACTACCCGCCCGCCTCGGAGTGGGCGAGCCGCGCCGAGGTCACCCGCGACGTGCGGGTACGTCCGACGCCACCGCCCTGCTGCTGACTAACTCACCTCGCAGAGAGCATCCGCGCGTAACCGACTCGGTTCGACACGTCGATCATGGTCGCTTCGCTGGTAGCCGGGATGTTCGATACGTGTACGAAGCCGTTTGGTCCTGTCACGGTCACCTGGACATAGCCGGTCGTCTTCCGTTCCTTCATCAGCAAGAACAGCAGCGCCAGAAAGCAGATGACGAAGAACCCGATGATGGCCAGCACGATCCCGGTCTGCGACATTCGCTCACTGCTCGTCGACATGTCGGTGACAACCCACCGCGATTGCCTGATGGGAATCGTCCCGGAGGGAGTGATGACGTCACGCTCGGTGCAGGTGATGTCGCCGATGGTGACGAGGGGTTGCAGCGGATTCTGCCCGTACGGGTTCTGTCCTCCGTACGGCGCCTGCGGGGTCTGCTCGGTCTGACCCCACGGCGACGACGACGGGTACGGCTGTGTCGGCGGGGGATAGGCGGCCGGCGGCGGGTACGGCTCGGGTGCGGGGGTCCACGCCGACGGGTCGGGATCGCCCTTGCCCAACGAGACGCGGTCGTCCCCGGGGGTCTGTTCGCTCATGCGTGCAGTCTGGCAGATCGGACGGACACGCCTCAGGTGGCGCTGCGCTCGGACGCCAGTTCCTCGAGGACTTCTTCCTGGACGCTGCGCGGGCCGGTGAGGTCGTCGACACTCGGTCCCGCGGCGAGCAGGTCCGACCACTCGTCGGTGTCGTGCTCCATGGGCGCGGTGGCCGCGATGAACCGCTCCACCGCGGTCACGAAACGATCCGGATCGTCGTGGTGGGGGAAATGGCCGGCGCCCTCGAAACTCTCGAGCAGCGAGTGCGGCATCGCGGAGTGCGCCAGCAGGGCGTGGTGGTGCGGGATCACGGTGTCGCCCGTGCCCCACACGAGCATCACCGGCAGGCGTGCCGTCAGGTAGGAACGGTCGAGCATCGTGACCACCTGACCCCGCCAGTCGACCACCGCGCGCAGCGTCCGGGTGAAGGCCGCGTGCGCAGTGGCCTCGGCGAGGCCGTCGACGATGCGCATGACCTCCGGGGCGTCGTGGATCAGCTCGCGCAGACGCCGCGGGAGTGCCGGGGAGACGGGGTCGAGGACGCGGCCGGCCACCGTGCCGACCTGGTGGGACGCCGGTACCAGTCCGGGCAGGCGCAGCGCGGCGATGGTGGCGTTGATCCCCGGCAGCGCCAGCAGTCGCAGCATCGGGCTGACATCACGTGTCACGCCGCCCGTCGAGACGAGCACCAGGCGCTCGACGAACTCCGGGAACTGATAGCAGAACTGCATCGCCACGCCACCGCCCAGGGAGTGGCCGACGACCGTGACGCGTCGGATGCCCAACACCGACAACAGGTCTCGCATGGCGTTGGCGTAGGCCGCGACGGAGTAGTCGGCGCGGGGCTTGTCGGACAGCCCGTGGCCCAGCAGGTCCGGCGCGATGACCGTGTGGTTCGGCGCGAGCATGTCGATGACCTCCGACCACGCCGACGAGTTGTCGCCGATGCCGTGGATCAGCAGCACCGCCGGACCCCGACCGGCCATCCGGAACGCGCGACGGTACCCGTGGATGGTCCGGAACTCCAGGGACTGTGCGCCGTCGGGCACCGGGCGGAGCAGGGCGGTCTCGGTGCCCGCGGAGGTGCCGACGTGTGCCGGGGCACGGTCGGTGCGGCGTCGGATCACGGTCTGCTCATCTCGTCTCGGTCGGTCGTGCCAGTGAACCGCATCACGGCCCGCCGCGCGCGGCGAGCGGGTCCCCAACCGGCGGTGAACTCTGCGTCACGCCGCGGTGAACCCTCGGCGCACCGTCCGCTCGACGACCGAGATGCCTGGTCGCCGTGCGTATCGTCGGGTGGCGTGAACCCGTTCGACGCCTCCTCGTTCCTCGCGACGGGCGGGTTGATCGGGCTGTGTGTCCTGGTGTTCGTCGAGACAGGACTGCTGATCGGGTTCGTGTTCCCCGGCGACTCCCTGTTGTTCACCGCGGGCATCCTCGCCGCCGCCCCGGATCCCTATGCGCCGCTGTGGGTCCCGTGCGTGCTGGTCCCGCTCTCGGCGGCTCTCGGTGACCAGTGCGGGTACTTCATCGGCCGCCGGATGGGGGACAGCGTCCTGCGCGGCCGGACCATCCGCTTCATCGGCGACGCGCCGGTGCACCGCACCACGCGCTTCTTCGAGCGCTACGGCGCGGCCACGGTCTTCTTCGGCCGCTTCATCGGCATCGTCCGCACCCTGGTGCCGCTTCTTGCCGGTTTCACGGGGATGCGCCACCGCGACTTCACCGTCTTCAGCATCCTGGGCAGCATCGTGTGGGGTGCCGGCATCATCGTGCTCGGCTACCTCCTCGGGAACGTGCCGCTCGTCGCCGACAACATCGACTGGTTCATCCTCGCGTCGGCGTGCACGGTCGTGGTGCCGATCGCCGCACACCTCGTGCACCGCGCACTGCGGCGCCGTCACCGCGACGACGACGCCCCGGCGGAGAGAACCCCCGCCGAGGCGTCCGGCCGCTGACCTGGGACTAACCGAGATAGGGGTCCACGCGCCGCATCGTCGTCGACGAGAAGTCGTCGGCCACGACGGCGGCGAGCTCCACCAGCGAGCGGTGGGTGTGCTTGTTCAACAGTTCGAGGTCGACCTCGGCGCCCTCGGCGAGGTGGTCGTCGAACGGGATCATCTGCACCGCACGGCACCGGGTGAGGAAGTGCTGACTCAGCTGCTTGGTGTCGATGGTCGACGACCCCGACCGCGAGTGGCTGAGCACCACCACGGCCCGGCTCACGAGGTGGCCGTAACCGTGGGCCTGCAACCAGTCGAGGGTGGCGCCCGCGCTGCGGGCACCGTCGATGGCCGGCGAGCTGACCAGGATCAATGCGTTCGCGAGGTCGAGGACGCCGTTCATCGCCGAGTGGCTCAGGCCGGTGCCGCAGTCGGTGATGATGATGTTGTAGAAGCGCTGCAACACCTTCATCACACCGCGGTAGTCCTCCTCGCTGAACGCCTCGGCGACGGCGGGATCGCGCTCGGACGCGAGCACCTCCAGCCGGCTGGGCGACTGCGACGTGTGCGCGCGCACGTCGGAGTAGCGGTAGATCGAGTTGTCCGCCAACAGGTCCCGCACGGTGGACCGGGTCTGCTGGGGGACGCGCTGTCCGAGCGTCCCGAGATCCGGGTTGGCGTCGACGGCGATCACGCGGTCACCGCGCAGCGACGCGAAGATCGACCCGAGGCCGACGGTGGCCGTCGTCTTCCCGACGCCGCCCTTGAGCGACAGCACCGCGATGCGGTAATCGCCGCGGACGGGGCGGTTGACCCGTTCGACGAGTTCGGCGTAGTGCAGTGCGTCCGGCGACTCGCCCGGGTTGATCGATCCGCCCGACATGCGGTGCACCGCGCGTCGCCATCCGCTGTGCGGGGCGCGGCGGGCCTTGCGGAGCAACGCCACCTCGTCGAGCGCGCCGGGGGCGGACTGTCGGTAGCCCTGGCCCGGGGCCGACGGCATTCCCGGCGCCTGCGGGGCGCCGGGTCCGTACTGGTCGGGACCGGGTCCCTGCGGGATGCCGGGCGCGTACGGATCCGGCCCGGGCGGCGGACCACCCCATCCGGGCCCCTGCGGACCGGGAGCGGGTCCCGGCGACGGGGGCGTCGCGTCCCATCCCACGGGCTCGCGGGGAGCGGCGGCGGGTCGACCGTCGACCCCCGGGCCCTGCGGAGGTCCCGGCAGGAAGGGCGGCTGGTGGTCGGGTCCGAACGCCCACGGCGGCGGTCCGTCCGGACCGGCGCCCGGAGGTGGGAAGCCGCCGGGCGGGAAACCCGGGTCGAACGGCGGGTGCGGTGGGTACCCGTTCGCGTCGGGGCCGCCCGGGGGTGGGCCGTACGGGCCCGGGCCCTGCTGGGGGAACCACGGCTCGTCCGGACGCGGACCGTCGCCGCCGGCCGACTCCTCACCCGGCCAGGGCGCGTTCACCCAGCGCGGCGTCTCGACCTCCCACCCGTCGGATGCGGGCGCCCCTCCGTCGTCGAGATGGCGCCCGGTCGACGACTCGAGCGCGTCGTCGCGGCCGGTGTCGCCCTGCTCGTCGGTGGTGTCCTGTGGTCCGGACGTGGGCTGGGCGGGCGGATTCGACTGCAACCACGGCGGCGTCGCCGGGATGCCTCGGTGGTTCGAGCTCACGTGACATCATCCCCTGTACGAGTCGTCGCACCCAGGGCTGTGTTCGACCCTTCGGGCGCACCGTGTGAGCCCCTCCCCGGACCCACGCCTGGTCGGTGACCAGGCATACGGCACCACCAGTTTACTATCGCGCAGCAGTCCGGAAGGACCCGACGCCGAGAGAGGCCGACCGATGTCGTCAGAGGGTTCGACCAAGGCCATCCTCGCGGCCCTGACCGCGAACGCGGGGATCGCGGTCGCGAAGTTCGTGGGTTTCGCGGTCACCGGCTCCTCGTCGATGCTCGCCGAGGCCGTGCACTCCGTCGCCGACACCTCGAACCAGGGGCTCCTGCTGCTGGGGCAGCGGTCGGCACGGAAGAAGGCGGACCGCCTGCACCCCTTCGGATACGGCCGGAGTCGGTACTTCTACTCGTTCGTCGTCGCGCTGGTCATCTTCAGCCTCGGCTCGGTCTTCGCGATCTACGAGGGCGTCGAGAAGCTCCTGCACCCCCACGAACTCGAGTCCCCGATCGTGGCGGTGGTCATCCTGCTGGTTGCGATCGCCCTGGAGGGCTACAGCTTCACCACCGCGATGCGCGAGTCCCGTCCGCTGAAGGGGCGCGCGAGCTGGTGGCGGTTCATCCGGACGTCACGCAGCCCCGAGCTGCCGGTGGTGCTGCTGGAGGACACCGGCGCGCTGCTGGGGCTGCTGTTCGCGCTGATCGGGGTCGGCCTGGCCACGATCACCGGCGACGCTGTCTGGGACGGGGCCGGCACGCTGGCGATCGGGGTGCTGCTCGGTGCGATCGCGATCCTGCTCATCGTCGAGATGCAGAGCCTGCTCATCGGGGAGGGCGCCACCCCCGACCAGGAGGCCGCGATCGTCGCGGCGCTGTCGGGGCAGGACGGCGTCGAGCGCGTCATCCACTACAAGACGCAGTACCTGGGGCCGGAGGAGATGCTCCTGGCCGCCAAGATCGCGATCCCGCCCGGCGTGGACGCGGCCACGGTCGCGGCGACCATCGACGCCGCGGAGGCGCGGGTCCGAGAGGCGGTGCCTGTCGCCCGGGTCGTCTACCTCGAGCCGGACATCCTGCGCGGCTGAGGCGTCGCGGTCCGGTCACGACACGACGGACCGGGCACCGCGAACCACAGGGCGTGTCTAGAGTCGCATCTGCACCGAATCCGACATACCGAAGATCGGCATTCGCCTCGCACGCCGACAGGAGGTCGCGCATGACGCGGTCGCATGAGCCGTCACGGTCGTTCCGTGGCTCGCTGGCCCGGACGAAGTCCATCGAGCAGTCGATGGCCGACACCGACGAACCCGGTTCGCAGCTGAAGAAGAGCCTGTCGTGGTGGGACCTCACCGTCTTCGGCGTCTCGGTCGTCATCGGTGCGGGCATCTTCACGATCACCGCCTCGACCGCCGGTGACAAGGCAGGTCCGGCCATCTCGATCTCGTTCGTCATGGCGGCCATCGCCTGTGGCCTCGCCGCGCTCTGCTACGCGGAGTTCGCCTCGACCGTGCCGGTGGCCGGGTCGGCCTACACCTTCGGCTACGCGACCTTCGGTGAGTTCCTCGCATGGATCCTCGGGTGGGACCTCATCCTCGAGTTCGCCGTCGGTGCGGCGGTGGTGTCGAAGGGCTGGTCGAGTTACCTCGGCACGGTGTTCGGCTTCTCCGGGGGTACCGCCGAGGTCGCCGGGCTCGACGTCGACTGGGGTGCGCTGCTCATCGTCGTCGCCATCACCGCGTTGCTCGTGCTGGGCACGAAGCTGTCGTCGGGGGTCAGCGCGGTCATCACCGCCATCAAGGTCACCGTCGTGCTGTTGGTGATCGTCGTCGGGTTCTTCTACATCAAGACCTCGAACTACGGCCCGTTCATCCCGACGTCGGAGCCGACCGAGAGTGGCGGCAGCTCGGTGGAGTCGACGCTGTTCTCGCTCATGACCGGTGGCGGCGACTCGAGCTACGGCTGGTACGGCTTGTTGGCCGCGGCGTCGATCGTGTTCTTCGCGTTCATCGGGTTCGACGTGGTCGCGACCACCGCCGAGGAGACGAAGAACCCCAAGCGCGACGTACCGCGCGGCATCTTGTTCTCGCTGGGCATCGTGACCGTGCTGTACGTGCTGGTCACGATCGTCGTGACGGGGATGGTGAACTACAAGGAATTGGCCACCTCGGCCGGTGACGGCGAGGCCAAGAACCTGGCGTACGCATTCGGGCTCAACGGCATCACCTGGGCCGAGAAGGTGATCTCGATCGGTGCGCTCGCCGGCCTGACGACCGTGGTCATGGTGCTCATGCTCGGTCAGTCGCGGGTGCTGTTCGCGATGGCGCGCGACGGCCTGCTGCCGCGCGGACTGTCGAAGACCAGCAAGTTCGGCACCCCGGCGCGGATCCAGATCATCGTCGGTGCCGTGGTCGCGCTGGTGGCCGCGTTCTTCCCGATCAACAAGCTCGAAGAGATGGTCAACGTCGGCACGCTGTTCGCGTTCGTGGTCGTGGCAGCGGGCGTGCTGGTCCTGCGTCGCAAGCGGCCCGATCTCGAGCGCGGGTTCACCGTGCCGTGGATGCCCGTCATCCCGATCCTGGCGATCGTCTCGTGTGTCTGGCTGATGCTGAACCTCTCGGCGCTCACCTGGATCCGCTTCGTGATCTGGATGGCCATCGGCGTCGCCTTCTACTTCCTGTACAGCCGCAACCACTCGATGGTGGGCAGGCGCGAGCGGGGTGAGGTCCCGAGCGCGCCGGAGAAGTCCTTCACCTGACCACCGAAGTGGCACCGCGAAGACGGCCTTCGCCATGGTGAAGGGTTCGCGGCGCGACGATCGTTCGCCTCGCTAGGATCGGGCACGTGTCCGATCCGGAACGCACCACCAGACCCGTACCGGCCCGCCGGTCGCGGGGTGGCGCGTACCAGCAGGCGTCCAAGCAGCTGCTGCGCCGGGGACTGCTCGACGCGATGCGCGAGCACCTGCGCGACTCGGACTGGTCGTCGGTGACCATGACCGACATCGCCGAGGCCGCAGGTGTGTCGCGGCAGACCGTCTACAACGAGTTCGGCAGCCGGCAGGGACTGGCCACGGCCTACGCCCTGCGGCTCACCGACGAGTTCTGCGTCGCCGTCGACGTCGCGGTGGAGAAGAACGTGGGACGCGTCCGGGACGCCCTGCGCGAGGGCTACCGCAGCTTCTTCGCACTGGCCGCGGCCGACCCGCTGGTGCAGTCGTTGCTGTCGGGCCAGGCCAAGCCGGATCTGTTGCGGCTCATCACGACCGACGCCGCGCCGTTGATCCTGCACGCGACCGAGAGCATCGCCACCACACTGCACCGCTCCTGGATCGGTGCGCCGTACGACGAGGCGCGTCGGGTGGCGTCGTCGATCGGTCGGATGGCGCTGAGCTACATCGCCATCCCGCCCGAGGACGACAGCGACGTCGCCGACCATCTGGCCCGGTTGTTCGAGCCGGTGATCGCGTCGGTGGCGCGGTCCGTCGCCTGACCCGGACGGCCCGGCTCCTCCGGCGGTGTCGCTGTCATGGGTCACAACACCGCAGGTGCTGAACGGGTCGTTCATGATCCGCCTTTCGCCACCAGGGCAGGTGTTCGTTAGCCTGTTACCCGAGATCCGGCACGTCCGGGTCCTGTCATGCCATCCGGGACCACCCGGCCACATCGGGGGCCGTCCCCGCCGCAATCGCCAGACCAGGAGAGATCGATGACATCGGTGCAGACCACGTTGACCGCGGACAGCAAGGGAGGGATCGACTTCAAGGTCGCCGATCTCTCGCTGGCCGCGTACGGCCGACTCGAGATCGACCTCGCCGAGGCCGAGATGCCCGGCCTGATGGAGCTGCGTCGTGAGTACGCCGAGGTCCAGCCGCTCAAGGGCGCGCGCATCTCGGGCTCGCTGCACATGACGACGCAGACCGCCGTCCTCATCGAGACCCTCGTCTCGCTGGGCGCCGAGGTCCGCTGGGCGTCGTGCAACATCTTCTCCACCCAGGACCACGCCGCCGCGGCCGTCGTCGTCGGCCCGCACGGCACCCCCGAGGAGCCCAAGGGCGTCCCGGTGTTCGCGTGGAAGGGCGAGAGCCTGGAGGAGTACTGGTGGTGCGCCGAGCAGATGCTCACCTGGCCCGGCGAGCCCTGCAACATGATCCTCGACGACGGCGGCGACGCCACGATGATGGTGCTGCGCGGTGCGCAGTTCGAGAAGGCGGGCGTCGTCCCGCCGGTCGAGGACAACGACTCGGCCGAGTACACGATCTTCCTCAACCAGCTGCGTGAGCGGTTCGAGACCGACAAGACCAAGTGGTCGACCATCGCGGAGTCGGTCAAGGGCGTCACCGAGGAGACCACCACCGGCGTGCTGCGTCTCTACCAGTTCGCCGCTGCCGGTGAGCTGACCTTCCCGGCGATCAACGTCAACGACTCGGTCACCAAGAGCAAGTTCGACAACAAGTACGGCACCCGCCACTCGCTGATCGACGGCATCAACCGCGCCACCGACGTCCTCATCGGCGGCAAGAAGGTCCTCATCGCCGGCTACGGCGACGTGGGCAAGGGCTGCGCCGAGTCGCTCGCCGGCCAGGGCGCCCGCGTCCAGGTCACCGAGATCGACCCGATCAACGCGCTGCAGGCGCTCATGGACGGCTTCGACGTCGTCACCGTCGAGGACGCGATCTCCTCCGCCGACATCGTCATCACGTCGACCGGCAACAAGGACATCATCACCCTCGACCACATGAAGTCGATGAAGGACAAGGCGATCCTGGGCAACATCGGCCACTTCGACAACGAGATCGACATGGCCGGGCTCGAGAGCTCCGGCGCCAAGCGTGTCGTCGTCAAGCCGCAGGTGGACCAGTGGATCTTCGACTCCGGCAAGTCGATCATCGTCCTGTCCGAGGGTCGTCTGCTGAACCTGGGCAACGCCACCGGCCACCCGTCGTTCGTGATGAGCAACAGCTTCTCGAACCAGGTCATCGCGCAGATCGAGGTCTGGACCAAGAACGACGAGTACGACAACGAGGTCTACCGCCTCCCCAAGCACCTCGACGAGAAGGTCGCCAAGATCCACGTCGAGGCGCTCGGTGGCACGCTGACCAAGCTCACCAAGGACCAGGCCGAGTACATCAACGTCGACGTCGAGGGCCCGTACAAGCCGGACCACTACCGGTACTGAGCCACCCCGGCGCGGCCTGAACACCGCTCCCGCGACACGAATCCGCTCCCGCGACTGTGCTCACAGTCGCGGGAGCGTTTCGTTGTCGCGGGAGGCCGGCGGCGTCGTGGGTCAGGCCGGGGCCGCGGCCGCGGCGCACGTGTTGTCGCGCACGCCGGCGATGATGCGTTCCAGACGGTCCCGGGTCGCGAGACGTTCCTCCATCTCCGCCGACAGCCGCGCGTGTGCCTCGGTGAGCCGCGCCAGCGTGGTCGGGGTGGTGGTGCCCGAGTGGACACACGGCAGCATCGCGCCGATGTCCCGCGTGGGCACCCCGGCGTCGATCAGACAGCGGATCATCGCGACCCGATGTGTCGTGTCCTCGTCGAACACACGTTGCCCGCCCTCGGTGCGTCGCGAACAGATGAGCTGCTGTTCCTCGTAGTAGCGCAGCGAACGGACGGACGCGCCCGTCGTCGCCGACAGTTCGCCGATGCGCATGGCCGCCTCCTGTGACGCACGTCTCCCGGTGAGGACTTGAACCTCACACCGATGTCAGATCCTACGGTCGAGTCATGGAACTCACCAACGCCACCGTCCTCGTCACCGGATCCAACCGCGGCATCGGACTGTCCCTCGTCCACGCCTTCCTCGACGCGGGAGCCGCCCGTGTCTACGCGACCTCGCGATCGGGGGCGGTGTCCGTCGACGACGAGCGCGTCGTCCCCCTCACCCTCGACGTCACCGACCCGGATTCCATCGACGCCGCGGCCCGGGTGGCCGACGACGTCGACGTCGTCGTCAACAACGCCGGCATCACGGCGATGCAGTCGCTGCTGACCGGCGACGTCGACGCGATGCGGCGTGAGATGGACACCAACTTCTGGGCCCCGCTGTCCGTCACGCGCGCCTTCGCGCCGACACTCGCCCGCCGGGGCGGTGGAGTCGTCGTCACCGTCGCGTCGGCGTTGTCGATGATCACCGTCGCCCAGGCCGGGTCCTATTCGGCCTCGAAGGCGGCGGTGTGGTCGGCCTCGGACGGGCTGCGCCTCGAACTGGCGGAGCAGGGGACGCGGGTGATGACGGTGTTCCTGGCCGCGACCGACACGGACATGATGGCCGGTGCGGACATGCCGAAGAACGACCCGGCCGACGTGGCGGCGGCGATCGTGCGCGGCGTCCGCGACGGGACCCATGAGGTCTTAGTCGACGACGACAGTCGCGCTGCGAAGGCGTCGCTGTCGGCGTCGGTCGGCGAGCGGTACCCGGAGCTCGGGCAGACGGCCGCCGGGTCAGACCTGCGTCGCGAGGACGTCGGCGTCGTCTGAGCCGGTGATCGCCGTCCAGGGCGAGCGCCACGATCGCTCGGCGAGGCCGCGGTAGACAACGAACGTCGCGTGCTGCAGGGCGGTGTCGCGCTCGTAGGCGTCCATCGCGCGGGACGCGTCCCCGGCCGCCCGCGACGTGGCGCGACTGCGGGCGAGCTCGGGATCGGTGCCGAGGAGCACCTGCCGGTCGGGGACGGGCAGACCGAAGCGGTCGAACTCGAGAGCCTCGACCCACGCGACGGCGTCCCCGTCGGCGGACTCGCCCAGACGCGCGGCGGTGTATGCGGCGTTCGAGGCGACGTACCGGTCGAGCAGGACGACGTCGACGGTGGCGAGCAGATCCCGGATCTCGTCGGCGGCGTCCCTGCGGTCGAGGGCGAAGAGCATCGCCATCGCCGACGCGCTGGACCGAAGATCGCCGTGCTCGCCGTGCAGTGCCTCCGACGCGATGTCGGCGTGGACCGACTGCCCGTAGCGGGGGAACGCCATCGTCGCCACGCGGAGTCCGTCGGACTCCCATTGCGCCGTCACCCGTTCGACCAGCGTCCGCTTGCCCGCACCGTCGAGACCCTCGACGGTGATCAGTGTGCCCACGTCCCGGGATGCTAGTGGTCCCCGTCAGCGGCGCGTCACCGTGGACTGGGGGTGCACCAGTGTCACGATGGGACGCATGAAGCCCAGGATCCTTGTCGTCGACGACGACGCGGCGCTCGCCGAGATGCTCACCATCGTGTTGCGGGGTGAGGGCTTCGAACCGTTCGTGGTCGGCGACGGCACCCAGGCGCTGTCCGCGGTGCGCGACATCCGCCCCGACCTCGTCCTGCTCGACCTCATGCTCCCGGGCATGAACGGCATCGACGTGTGCCGGGTCCTGCGCGCCGACTCGGGCGTGCCGATCGTGATGCTGACCGCCAAGAGCGACACCGTCGACGTGGTGCTGGGTCTCGAGTCCGGCGCCGACGACTACATGGTGAAGCCGTTCAAGCCCAAGGAGCTCGTCGCCCGCGTCCGCGCCCGGCTGCGTCGTACCGACGAGGAGCCGGCCGAACTGCTGTCGATCGGTCCCGTCGAGATCGACGTGCCCGCCCACAAGGTGACCCGTGAGGGCACCCCGATCTCGTTGACACCGCTGGAGTTCGACCTCCTGGTGGCCCTGGCCCGCAAGCCGCGTCAGGTGTTCACCCGGGACGTCCTGCTCGAACAGGTGTGGGGATACCGTCACCCGGCCGATACTCGGTTGGTGAACGTCCATGTCCAGCGACTGCGCGCGAAGGTCGAGACCGACCCGGAGAACCCCGAGGTCGTGCTCACGGTGAGAGGGGTCGGCTACAAGGCCGGCCCGCCGTGATCCGTCGCGGACGCCGGCGGATCAACCCGGCGTTCGGGCGATACCTGCGCCGCACCGGGGCGCTCGGTCGATTCCTCGGCCGACGCTGGCGACGGTCGCTGCAGCTGCGCGTCGTCGTGTCGACGATGGTGCTGTCGCTGGCGATGCTGCTGATCCTGGGCTTCGTGCTGACCAGCCAGATCACCGATCGACTGCTCGAGTTGAAGCTCCGGGCGGCGACCGAGGAGATCGATCGCGCGCGGACGTCGGTGGAACGGGACCTCTCGGGTGGGGACTCGAACGCCTCCATCGCCAACCGGCTGCGCCAGACGCGGTCGATCCTCACCGACCGCGACGTCGACACGACGCCGTCGTCGGGTGTGGTCGGCACCTTCGACACCGTGCTGCTGGTACCCGGCGGCGGCCCGCGGGACACCGCGTCGGTCGGGCCGGTCGAGGAGATCCCGGACAACCTCCAGCGGATGGTGCGTGGCGGCCGGATCGCCTACCGCTACTCGTCGGTGGCGGGGTCGTCGGGCGATCGCATCCCCGTGCTCGTCGTCGGCACACCCACGTCGACCGGCATCTCCGGCCTCGAGCTGTACCTGGTGTTCCCGCTGACCAACGAGCAGAACACCGTGTCGCTGGTCCGCGGCACCCTCACCACCGGCGGCATCGTGCTGCTGATCCTTCTCGCCGCGATCGCCGGACTGGTGTCACGGCAGGTCGTCATCCCGGTGCGGTCGGCGTCGCGGATCGCCGTGCGGTTCGCCGACGGGCGGTTGAAGGAACGCATGCCGGTGCGCGGCGAGGACGACATGGCGCGTCTGGCGATGTCGTTCAACGACATGGCCGAGAGCCTGTCGAAGCAGATCAGCCACCTGGAGGAGTTCGGCGGGCTGCAACGCCAGTTCACCTCCGACGTCAGTCACGAACTGCGCACGCCGTTGACGACGGTCCGCATGGCCGCCGACGTCCTGTACGAGGACCGCGACGAGCTCGACCCGGTGCGCAAGCGGTCGGTGGAGCTGCTGAACAAGGAGCTCGACCGGTTCGAGACGCTGCTCAACGAGCTGCTCGAGATCTCCCGGCACGACGCGGGCGTCGCCGAACTCGCGGCCGAGAAGGTCAGCATGAGCGTGCCCATCGAGGGTGCGCTCGCGACGGTGCGCCACCTCGCCGAGGACACCGACACGCCGCTCGTCGTCGACCTGCCCGAGGAGCCGGTGATCGCCGAGATCGACCCCCGACGCGTCGAACGGATCCTGCGCAACCTGCTGGCGAACGCGATCGATCACGGCGAGCAACGGCCGGTGACGCTGACGATGCGCTCCGACGGCGACGCCGTCGCGGTCACGGTGCGCGACAGGGGGATCGGGTTGCGGCCGGGGGAGGAGAAGCTCGTGTTCAACCGGTTCTGGCGATCCGACCCGTCGCGCTTCCGGCGGTCCGGCGGCACCGGTCTGGGACTGGCCATCAGCATCGAGGACGCCCGGCTGCACAACGGTCGCCTGGAGGCGTGGGGTGAGCCCGGGCAGGGTGCGAACTTCCGTCTCACCCTCCCGCTGGTGCGTGGCCACAAGATCCTCGGCAGCCCGCTGGCGCTGAAGCCGATCGGCCCGCGGAAGGTGACGCCCCGTGAGTGAGTCCCGTCGGTCGCGTGGGCTCGCGCTGGTGATCCTCGCCGTGGCGACGGCCGTGCTCTCGGGATGCGTGTCGATCCCGACGAGCTCGAGTCCGAAGCCGATCGGCACGCTGCCGAGCCGCGGGCCCTCCGCTGCTGTCCCCATGCCCCGCTCGGGCATGACGCCCGAGGCGCTGGTGCGCGACTTCCTCAAGGCGACAGCCAATCCCGGCTCGAACCACCAGGCCGCGCGGCAGTACCTCACGGAGTCGGCGGCGTCGGCGTGGGACGACCGTGGCGACGCCCTGATCGTCGACCAGATCAGCGTGCTCACCGACGCCCGCAGCGACGACTCGTACGCCGTGCGCGTCATCGCCGACAACACCGGCACCCTCTCGTCCGACGGCCATCTCACGCCGGCCACCGGTCGGGTGGAGAGCAGCCTGCGGTTGACGAGCGTCGACGGGCAGTGGCGGATCGACGGCGCGCTGCCGCGCGGCGTGATGATCGACCGGACCCAGTTCACCTCCAGCTATCGCACCCACAACGTGTACTTCCCGTCCCCGTCGGGTGAGCGGCTCGTCGCCGATCCCCGGTGGGTCTACGCGACCGGCGGGTCCGTCGCCGACCAGGTGATCGACCTCGTCGTCGGCGGGCCGTCCGCCGAACTCGCGCCCGCCGTCGACCCCGTGCTCCCCGGGTCGGACTCGGTGCGCGCGAGCGTCGAGACCAACAGTGCCGGCGGTCGCACGGTGACGTTCGCCGGGCTGGGCAACGTCGACGCACGCGGGCGGGCGCTGTTCGCCGCCCAGGTCATCTGGACGCTGTCCGGCGCCGACGTGCCGGGGCCGTACGTCATCCAGGCCGACGGCGCGCCCCTCGACGATCGCTACGCCGACGGGTGGACGACCGCCGACGTCTCCTCGCTCGACCCGGCGGGCCCGTCGCGGTCGTCGACGGGGTTGCTGGTCGTCCGGTCGGGGTCGCTCGATCGCGTCACCGACACCGCGCTCGCGCCGGTCTCCGGAACGCTCGGGACCAGCGGGGCGGTGCTCTCGGCGGCGGTGTCGGACAACGGTCAGCGCGTGGCCGCGGTGACCCGCACGGCGACGGGGGAGGAGCTGGTTCTCGGGGATCTCGGCGGGCCGGTGACGTCGGTCGCGTCGGGTCAGGTGATCACCCGACCGTCGTTCGGGGCCGGCAACGACACCGTGTGGGCGGTCGTCGACGGTCGCGTCGAGCGATTCCGGCGGGACGCGACGGGCACCATCACGAACGCGGGCTCGGTCTCGTCGAACGCGATAGCCGCGGTCGCACCGGGTGCCATCAGCGAGCTGCAGGTCTCCCGCGACGGCGCGCGCGTGGCGGCGATCGTGGGGGGAGTGCCGGTGCTCGGGGTCGTCGCCGTCGCGTCGGACGGTTCGCTGTCGCTGACGGGTCTGCGCGTGGCCGCGTTCAACATCGGGTCGCAGGCGGCCTCGCTCGACTGGGTCTCCGGCGACACCGTCGTCATCGCGCGGCGCACGACGGACTCGCCCATCGTCCAGGTGACCGTCGACGGCACACCGGCCGTGGGGCTGCTCAGCGGCAACCTCACCCCGCCGGTCACCGCGGTCGTCGGGGATCGCACGACTCTCTACGCCGCCGACGCCCGCGGGATCCTGCGCCTCGGCAGCACCAACGGTGACCCCGACCAGTACTGGAACGAGGTCGGCCCCACCGTCGGCACCGGCGCCATCCCCGTCCTGGCCCAGTAGACCCCTGACCCGGCGCCGACCGCGCCGAGCGTGCACTCGATCCCGCCGAGCGGGCACACGATCTCGTCGATCGTGCACTCGATCCCGCCCGCGAGCACGCAGTGCACGGTCGGCGGAATCTGCCGCACGGTCGACGGGATTTGCTGCACGCTCGGCGGATCGTTGTGGCCCGGTCGGCGGTGGGTTTAGGAGCATCGGTCGGGGTGGTCGGCGGGGGTGGGGACCCGGGGTGATCTCGGGACAACCCGTGCCCGACGCCGGTCGGATCGCCGCACCGTCTGCGTCGGTTGGACAGGGTGGGGTGCGTGGGCTCAGGGCTGTGGTCCGTGGTGGTCGCCGGGGCCGATCTGGTCGTGCCCGTCCGCTGCGGCGGGTGCGGGGCGGCCGGTTCGTCGTGGTGTGCCCGGTGCGCGGAGGTCCTCGCCGACGACCCCGTCGAGCTGTCGCCCCGCGTCGACCCCGGCGTGCCGACATGGGCGATGGGCCGGTACCGCGGTGTCCATCGCGCCGCGGTCCTCGCGCTGAAGGAGCGCCGACGTCAGGACCTGGTGGCCCCTCTCGGCGACGCGCTAGCCCGCGGCGTCCTCGACCTCGCCCGGTGGTCGGAGATCCCGGTCGAGCCCCCACGGCTGGCGCTGATCCCCGCACCCACCCGCCTGCTGTCCGCGCGGCGCCGCGGGGGTGACCCCGTCACGGCCATCGCGCGACGGGCCGGCGCGCGACTGGGGCCGTCGGTGGGTGTCCACCCCGTCCTGCGGACGTCGATGTGGGCGCGCGACTCGGCGGGTCTGTCCGCCCGCGACCGCGTCGCCAACCTCGACGAGGCCGTCGTCGTCCGCGGGCCGTCCACCCGGCTCGACGGTCTCGGCGACGGACGCTGCGCGGTGCTCCTCGTCGACGACGTCATGACCACCGGGGCGACCGCAGCGGAGTCGGTCCGGGTGCTCGCGGCAGTGGGGGTGACGGTGCACGCGGTGCTGGTCATCGCGGCTGCGTGAGGCTCGCGCGACACGGGTTGATCCGAGATGACCCCGTGGTGAATCGGTGATGTCCAAACGATGGCGGTCGGCGGTGTCGGGGACTAGCGTCGAGCCCACGGTGAGCGCGTTCGACCGGCGACGGAAGTCGCGGTCGCTGCCCGCCGACACCACGGAGCGAACCGGCAACCCTTGGAGGTGAGGCCACTCCCATCAGAGGTGTCGTCGCGGTGCGCGCAACCAGGTTCCGGTGTCCCCACCGGATCCATGTGTGTGCACGGGTGGAGCGTCGTGGCTCGCCGCGCGCCGGCACTGATCCCACTCGTCGACGCCCGCCTGCCGTGGTGCGTCGACGTACCACCCACACAGGAGGTCATCGAGTGTCGACACCCACCCACGTCAAACCGTCCCCAGCATCGGACGCGTTCGATCGCCGCTCGGCGTTCGTCGCCGACGACGACGCCACACCCGCGCAGCCGACGGCCACGGTCACCGTGACCGGTCGCAACGTCGAGATCCCGGATCACTTCCGGGTGCACGTCGGCGACAAGCTCGCTCGCCTGGAACGGTTCGATCCCACGATCTTCGCCTTCGACGTCGAGTTGCACCACGAACGGAATCGACGGCAGGCGAAATCGTGTCAGCGGGTGGAGATCACGGCACGCGGTCGGGGGCCGGTGGTGCGTGCCGAGGCCTGCAAGGACAACTTCTACGCCGCGCTGGAGGAGGCCGTCGACCGCCTTCAGTCCCGGCTGCGGCGGACGAAGGACCGTCGCCGGGTGCATCACGGCCTGCGCACGCCCACATCCGTCGCCGAGGCCACCGCCGAGTTCCCGCCGCCCCTGCTGCAGCGGGAGTCCGAACCCGAGTGGGCGAAGGTGCCCGAGCCCGACGAACCGGGCCGGATCGTGCGGATCAAGGACCACCCGGCCGTCCCGATGACGACCGACGACGCCCTCTACGAGATGGAACTCGTCGGCCACGACTTCTTCCTCTTCCACGACTCCGAGACCGACCAGCCGTCGGTCGTCTACCGGCGCCACGCCTTCGACTACGGGCTGATCCGGCTGACACCGGCCGCCGGGAGGGGCTGACCCCGACGCCCACGGCGGGCGCGTCGACCCCGACACGCCCGCCGCGGCGCGGGAGATGACGCACGGATGATCTCCGGACGGGCCCGGTCAGTACCATGGACCCGACCTGTGCGCGCTTGGGGCTTTCACCTGCGCCGACACAACAGACAAAGGGATCACCAGTGCTCAACAGGATGCTGCGGATCGGCGAGGGCCGGATGGTCAAGCGCCTCGACGCCATCGCATCGGTCGTCGAAGAACTCTCCGACGACTTCGAGGCCCTCACCGACGACGAACTGCGCGCCAAGACCGGCGAGTTCCGCGATCGTCTGGCCGGGGGCGAGACGATCGACGACCTGCTGCCCGAGGCGTTCGCCGCGGCCCGCGAGGCCGCGTGGCGCGTGCTGCAGCAGAAGCACTTCCATGTCCAGATCATGGGTGGCGCGGCACTGCACTTCGGCAACATCGCCGAGATGAAGACCGGTGAGGGCAAGACCCTCACCTGTGTGCTGCCCGCCTACCTCAACGCCCTCGCGGGCGAGGGCGTGCACGTCGTCACCGTCAACGACTACCTCGCCAAGCGCGACGCCGAGTGGATGGGCCGTGTCCACCGTTTCCTCGGCCTCGACACCGCGGTGATCCTCACCGGCATGACGCCCGACCAGCGTCGCGAGGCCTACGCCGCCGACATCACCTACGGCACGAACAACGAGTTCGGCTTCGACTACCTGCGCGACAACATGGCGCACTCGCTCGGCGAACTCGTGCAGCGCGGTCACGCCTACGCCATCGTCGACGAGGTCGACTCGATCCTCATCGACGAGGCCCGTACGCCGCTCATCATCTCCGGCCCGGCCGACTCCTCGAGCAAGTGGTACGCCGAGTTCGCCCGCATCGCACCGCTTCTCAAGCGCGACGTGCACTACGAGGTGGACATCAAGAAGAAGACGATCGGTGTGCACGAGGCCGGTGTCGAGTTCGTCGAGGACCAACTCGGCATCGACAACCTCTACGACGCGCAGAACTCGCTGCTGGTCAGCTACCTGAACAACGCCATCAAGGTGAAGGAGCTGTTCGAGCGCGACAAGGACTACATCGTCCGCAACGGCGAGGTCCTCATCGTCGACGAGTTCACCGGCCGCGTGCTCGACGGTCGTCGGTTCAACGAGGGTCTGCACCAGGCGATCGAGGCCAAGGAGGGCGTCGAGATCAAGGCCGAGAACCAGACGCTGGCCACGATCACGCTGCAGAACTACTTCCGCATGTACGACAAGCTCTCGGGCATGACCGGCACGGCCCAGACCGAGGCCGCCGAGCTCGACCAGATCTACAAGCTGGGCGTGCTGCCGATCCCGACGAACAAGCCGATGGTCCGCGCCGACCGGACCGACCTCATCTACAAGACCGAAGAGGCCAAGTTCGACGCCGTCGTCGACGACATCACCGAGCGCCACGAGGCGGGCCAGCCGGTGCTGATCGGTACGACCAGCGTCGAGCGGTCGGAGTACCTGTCCCGTCAGCTGAAGAAGCGCGACATCCCCCACAACGTGCTGAACGCGAAGTTCCACGAGCAGGAGGCACAGATCATCGCCGAGGCCGGTCGGTCCGGCGCGGTCACCGTCGCCACCAACATGGCCGGTCGTGGCACCGACGTCGTGCTCGGCGGCAACCCCGACATCATCGCCGACACGCGCCTGCGCAAGCAGCGCCTCGACCCGGTGGAGACACCGGACGAGTACGAGGCCGCGTGGGACGAGGTCATCGAGACCGTCCGCGCCGAGGTCGCCGCCGACGCCGAGAAGGTCCGCGAGGCCGGTGGCCTGTACGTCCTGGGCACCGAGCGTCACGAGTCGCGTCGTATCGACAACCAGCTGCGCGGCCGGTCGGGTCGCCAGGGTGATCCCGGCGAGTCGCGCTTCTACCTGTCGCTCGGCGACGAGCTGATGCGCCGCTTCAACGGTGCCGCGCTCGAGACGATCATGAACCGCGTCAACCTGCCCGACGACGTGCCGATCGAGGCCAAGATGGTCACCCGCGCCATCCGCAGCGCGCAGACCCAGGTCGAGCAGCAGAACTTCGAGATCCGCAAGAACGTCCTCAAGTACGACGAGGTGATGAACGAGCAGCGCAAGGTGATCTACGCCGAGCGTCGCCACATCCTCGAGGGCGAGGACCACTCGGCACAGGTCAACCGCATGATCGACGAGGTCATCGCGGCCTACGTCGCTGGCGCGACCGCCGAGGGCTACGTCGAGGACTGGGATCTCGACCAGCTGTGGACCGCGATCCGCACGCTGTACCCGATCGACCTCGACCCGGCGCAGATCGTCCCCGAGAACGAGCTCGGCGAGCGGGAGGACATCTCCGCGCAGGAGCTCACCGAACTGCTGCAGGCCGACGCGCACAAGGCCTACGGCGAGCGTGAGAAGGAGATCGACGGCATCGCCGGCGACGGCGCCATGCGTCAGCTCGAGCGGACCGTGCTGCTGAGCGTCCTCGACCGCAAGTGGCGCGACCACCTCTACGAGATGGACTACCTCCGCGAGGGCATCCACCTGCGGTCGATGGCCCAGCGCGATCCGGTGGTCGAGTACCAGCGCGAGGGCTACGACATGTTCTCGGCCATGCTCGACGCGATCAAGGAGGAGTCCGTCGGGTTCCTCTTCAACGTCGCCGTCGAGGCCAACGCCGCGCCGGAGCAGGAGCCCCTCGCCGCACCGGTGCAGCCCGCCCCGACGCCGGCTCCCGCGCCGCGGCCGCTGCCGACCGAGGAGCCGGTGGCCGCACAGCACGGCCGCACCTCGGCGCCGACCGCACTGCGGGCGAAGGGCTTCGAGGACGAGCAGCGCGACCTCGTCTACACCGGTCCCGCCGAGGGCGGTGGCACCCGGGAGATCTCCGACGGCGCCGACACCGCCGGGGTCTCGGCGAGCCGTCGCGAGCGTCGGGCGGCCGCGCGGCAGTCCGGGCGGTCCACCACCAAGCCCCCGAAGGCGCGCCGGAAGCGGTGAGCCGACCCGCCGGCGTGCGCTGATCCCGCACCGTCTCCGGATTCCCCGCACATCGAGGGGAACCGACCGCGCACGCGCTGCGTCCAATCGTCGAGAAGGACGGCACCGATCGAGGGTGTCGCCGGGCGAGGGGAGCACCGCATGCACACGACGACCACCGACGATCGGGGACCGGCCACTTCCGCGACCTGCGGATTGACGTTCCGGGACATCCCCCGGTGCGTTCCCGACCCGTCGGACCACCCGACGCGGCCGCGCACCGGGTCGCCGGTGCCGCGTCGCGCCGCCGACGCCGTCGACCCGGCCGCCCGTGCGTTCGCCGTCTCGGCGGTGACGATGGTGCTCGAGGTCCTCGACCGACGCCGACCGCTGGCGCACCTCACCGGGGTGGCCGTCGGCCACATCGTCGACCAGGTCGCCGTCCTCACCGCCGCACGGGCCGCGCAGACCCGTCCGCCCGGCACCGTCCCGTCCACGGCCTCGCTGTCGAGGGTGCATCTGCAGTGGTCCGGGCCCGACGCCGCCGAGATCACGGCCAGCTACGCGCGCGGTCCCCGTGTCCACGCGCTCGCGGCGCGGATCCAGCGGATGCCGGTGCGCGTCCGGCCGGAGACGCCCGGTGGGCCGCGTCGCATCCGGATGCAGTGGATGCTCGTCAACGTGACGACGGTCTGAGGCGCCTCAGCGGAGGGGGCCGACGGTCAGCAGGACCGCCGACGACCGGCATGCCGTCAGACCGGCCGTCCGCACGAACAGCGAGTCGCGGTCGTCGGGCGGGTAGACCCGCAGCCCGTCGGCGGTCGCCGGTGAGCAGTCGGGGAAGTTCCCGGCCTCCGCCACGGTCAGTGTCGCCCTCGCACTGTCGGTGGGCTGCAGGGTGACGGTGCGCTCGGCAGTCCCCTCGCGCCGGGCAGCAGCGCCGAGCTGTGTCCCGTTCCCGTCGCCGACGAACGACACCCCGGGGAATCCGGCCAGGGTGCAGGCAGTCGAGCCCGCGTTCGTGAGGACGAGCACGCGGTGCGTCGCCCCTGCCGACATCGCGCCGGGTGGGGTGATGAGCGATCCCCGGAGTTGCGCCGCCGGGCAGCGCCCGGGCTCTTCAATCTCGGTGGAGGTGCTCGGGCGCGGCAGCGTCGAGGTGGCGCTCTCCGTCGAGGTGACGACGACGGTCCTCGGCGCTTGCGACGTCGCCGTCGATCCCTCCGAGCCGGACGAGCACCCCGCCGCGAACAGCGCGAGGGCGGTGGTGCCGAGGGCGAGTGCGAGGCTCCGGGTACGCATGGTCGACATGCCTCCGATGATGCCCCGCCGCCTACGATGAACGTGACCACGAGGAGGGCGGACGCGCAGTGGTGACACGACTGTCGACGCAGGACGCGCAGTTCTACTACCTCGACGACCAGAACGCGACGACCCACATCGGGTCGCTGCTCATCCTGGACCGGGCGACCGAGCAGCTCCAGTACGACCGTCTGCTCGCCACCGTGGAGAGCCGCCTCGGGTCGGTGCCGCGCTACCGGCAACGCATCCGGGAGGTGGCCCTGGGGTTGGGCCGACCGGTGTGGGTCGACGACCACGACTTCGACATCACCTACCACGTCCGCCGCTCGGCACTGCCGAGTCCGGGCGCCGAGGAACAACTGCACGACCTCGTCGCACGCCTCATGTCGCGGCCGTTGGACCGGTCGCGCCCGCTGTGGGAGATGTACCTCGTGGAGGGCCTCACCGACAACCGCATGGCAGTGCTCACCAAGACCCACCAGGCCCTGGTCGAGGGGCACGACGCGGTCGAGATCAACCAGGTCCTCGTCGACGACTCACCGCGCCCGCCGGACGCCCCGCAGGACATCTGGCTGCCGGCGCCCGAGCCGTCGGACGCCTCCCTCGTAGTCGGCGCCCTCACCGACGTGGCGAGCCGCCCGTGGGAGATCGTCGGGGCGGTCCGCGTCCTGTCGGCGCCCGTCGCGGGGGTCGGCTCGGCGCTCTCCGGGTCGCTGCGACGGGTGGGGTCGATGCTGCGGTTCGCCACCGACAGCGCCCCCGACAGCCCGTTGAACGGCCCGACCAGCGGCCGTCGACGGTTCACCGTGACGTCGGCGGACGCGCGGACGTGCGCGCGGATCGCCCGCCACCACGACTGCTCGATGACGGACGTGGTGCTCGCGGCGATCGCCGGCGCGCTGCGGCGCTGGATGCTCTCCCGAGACACCGCCGTCGACGCGACCGCGACCGTGCGCGCCCTGGTGCCGCTCGGTGCCTACAACGGGTACGGCGACGGTGGCCACGGCGACCCGGGGTCGTCGGGGGCGTCCTGGGACCAGATCGACGACGCAGAGTGGACCGCAGCCGGTGTGCGGGGCTTCGTCACCGACCTCCCCGTCGGGGAACCGAACCCGACCGTCCGCCTGTCCCAGGTCGCACACCTCACCGGTCGGCACTCGACGTCGGGACGACGGGTGGCGATGGGCACCCGCTCGTGGCTGCCGGAGGTCGGTCCCGCGACGTTCCACGCGATGACCTCCCGTGCGGCGGCGACCCTCTCGGGCCGGTCCTTCAACCTGCCGATCAGCATCGCCGGCGGGGGATCGGCACCGCAGTACCTCGCGGGCAACCGGATCGTCGCCGCCTACCCCGTCCCCGCCCTGGTCCCGCAGCGTGCGTTGGCCATCGGGTTGAATCACTACAACGGTCGGATCTTCGTCGCGTTCAACGCCGACCGGGACATCATGTGGGACCTGGCGTCGATGCCGGAGTACCTCGCCGAGGCCGTCGGCGAGCTCGCCGCGCGCGCGTCGGACCCCTGACACGCAGGAGGCGGTACCGGTGAGGGTCTACATCCCCGCGACGTTGCGGATGGTCAGCGGGCTCACCGAGTCCGGGACGTTCGAGTCGATCGGCGGGACAGCCTTCGCCCTGACGCCCGCACTGCGGGAGTCCTACACGTCCGGGGACGACGAGGAGCTGTCGGAGGCGGCGATGCGTGAGGCCGCCCGCGCGTCGCTGCGGCTGCTGTCCGCCGAGCACGACCCGGACGACGCCGACCCCGATGCGCCGCCGCTGCCACCGCGTCGTGTCGTCGTCGCCGCCGACGTCGAGCCGGTCACCCTTCGCCCCGATCTCGACACCGCGGTCGTGAAGATCCCGCTGTCGGTGCCCCTCGCGTCGATCGCCTCGGTCCACGTCGATGGGGCCGAGGCCGAACCGGCCGTCGTCGCCGCGATGGCCGCGGTCGACGCCGCCGACCTCGGTGACGAGGACTCCGAACTCGCCGTCGGCGACGTCGACGACCACGATCTCGGGTGGTACGCCACCCAGGAACTGCCGTTCCTCCTCGAACTGCTCTGACGGCCCCTGTCCGGACCTGAGGCCCGGGGCCGGTCCTCTTGGGTCGGCGCACCGTCGCCGGTGGTCAGGAGTGTGATCCAGCCCGCATCGTCGGGAGTCCGTGGACACCTACGCCTCCGTAACCTACGCTTTCGTAGGAACGGACCTACGGTTCCGTAGGTTCATCAGACCGGAGGGTTCAGGAGGACCGCGTGGCGATCACCAACATCCCCGAGTACGCACATCTCACCGACGCCGACATCGAGGCGTTGGGGCGTGAGCTCGACCAGATCCGCGCCGACATCGAGGCCTCGCGGGGCGAGCGCGACGCGCGGTACCTGCGCAACACCATCCGCTTCCAGCGCGGGCTCGAGGTCGCCGGCCGAGCGATGATCGTCGGGGCGCGCAACCGGAAGCTCTGGTGGGCCGGCGCGAGCGCGCTGGGTGTGGCGAAGATCGTCGAGAACATGGAGCTCGGCCACAACGTCATGCACGGCCAGTGGGACTGGATGAACGACCCCGAGGTCCACTCGACCAGCTGGGAGTGGGACAACGCCGGCACGTCCGAGTACTGGAAGCACACCCACAACTTCGTCCACCACAAGTACACGAACGTCCTCGGGATGGACGACGACGTCGGCTACGGGACGCTGCGCGTGACGCGCGACCAGCGGTGGCACCCCTACTTCCTGGGCAACGTCGTCTACATGACGCTGCTGCAGGTGCTCTTCGAGTACGCCGTCGCGATCCAGCACCTCGAGATCGGCCGCGCGGTGAAGGGGAAGATGCCGCGCGAGGAGTTCCGGTCCCGTGGCAAGGTCGTCGCGAACAAGATGGGCCGTCAGATCCTCAAGGACTACGTGCTGCACCCCGCGCTCGCCGGTGGCCTCACCCGGTCACGGTCGGGTGCGCGATCGGCGCTCACCGCGACGGCGATGGCCAACGTCATCCGCAACGTGTGGAGCAACGCGATCATCTTCTGCGGTCACTTCCCGGACGGAGCGGAGAAGTTCACCAGGCAGGATGTCGACACCGAGACCCGCGGCGAGTGGTACCTGCGCCAGATGCTCGGTAGCGCGAATTTCCACTGCGGGCCGGTGCTGGCGTTCATGAGCGGCAACCTGTCGTTCCAGATCGAGCACCACATCTTCCCGGACCTGCCCAGCAACCGTCTGCGCGAGATCTCGCTGCGCGTGCAGGCCCTGTGCGACGAGTACGATCTGCCGTACACGACGGGATCGTTCCCGCTGCAGTACGCCAAGGCCTGGCGCACCATCGCCAAGCTGTCGCTCCCGGACAAGTACCTGCGCGACACGCGGGACGACGCTCCGGAGACGGCATCGGAGAAGCGGTTCGCGGACCTGTCGTGGGACGGCACCCCGTCGGTCGATCCGCGCAGCGGACGTCGTCGCGGACTCGCCAGCGCCATCGCGGCGGTGCGGGAGCGTCGTCGCGCCAAGCGCGCCGGCATCGTCCCGATCGCCCGTCGAGCCGCGCAGCAGCGGTCCGCCGCCTGACGGACCACACCACGCCGATCGTCTGAGAGGGCTGATCCACCATGGCCATCACCGACATCAACACCTACGCCCATCTGTCCGACGAGGACGTCGCCGCGCTCGGCCGCGAGCTCGACGCGCTCCGTCGTGAGGTCGAGGCCGATCGGGGAACGCGCGACGCGAAGTACCTGCGGCGGACCATCACCGCCCAGCGGATTCTCGAGGCCGCGGGCCGACTCGTGTTGTGGAACAACCGCTCCCGGACCGGCTGGCTCGCCGGGACCGGCCTCCTCTCGGTGGCCAAGATCATCGAGAACATGGAGCTCGGCCACAACGTCATGCACGGCCAGTGGGACTGGATGAACGATCCCGAGGTGCACTCCTCGTCGTGGGAATGGGACATGGTGTGTGCCGCCCCGCACTGGAAGCACTCCCACAACGTGGTCCACCACAAGTACACGAACGTGTGGGGCATGGACGAGGACCTCGGCTACAAGGTGATGCGCGTGACCCGCGACGAGCCCTGGCAGCCGAAGCACCTCGGCGGGCCGTTCATCAACGTGTTCCTCGCCGCGACGTTCGAGTGGGGCATCGCCCTGCACGACCTCGACCTCAAGGAGGTCGTCTCCGGCGAGAGGCCGTGGGACGAGGCACGTCCCGAGGTCCTCACCTTCGTCCGCAAGGTCGCTCGGCAGTTGGCCAAGGACTACGTGCTGTTCCCGGCGCTGTCGGGTCGGCGGGCCCGCCGGACCATGACGGCGAACCTCACGGCCAACCTCGTCCGCAACCTGTGGGCCTACGTCGTCATCTTCTGCGGCCATTTCCCCGACGGCGCCGAGAAGTTCACCGTCGAGTCTTTGCAGGACGAGACCCCCGGACAGTGGTACCTGCGCCAGATGCTGGGGACGGCCAACTTCCGCGCCGGACCGGCGATGGCGTTCATGAGCGGCAACCTCTGCTACCAGATCGAGCACCACCTGTTCCCCGACCTGCCGAGCAACCGGTACGCCGAGATCGGCCTGCGGGTGCGACAGCTCTGTGCCGAGTACGACCTGCCGTACACGACGGGCTCGCTGGCACGGCAGTACGGACAGACCCTGCGCACGATCTGGAAGCTGTCGCTGCCCGACCGCTTCCTGAATGCCACGGCCGACGACGCCCCGGAGACCGCGTCCGAGCGGCGCTGGTCGTCGCTGCCCACCGGCGCCACCGACGACCCGTCTCGTCGCACACGTCGCATCCAGAGCGGGCTCAAGACCGCGATCGCCCGTCGGCGTCAGCGCGTCGCGGCCTGACCCGTCGGCGTCAGGGACGCTCGGGCTCTTCTGCGCGTCCGGGATCCTCGATCCGTCCGCGGGCCGGATCGGTGGCCTGCAGCAGGCGTCGGACGGCCATCGCGCGGCGACCGGCGGTCCCGGTCAGGTCGTCCAGCGCGCACTCGGGGTCCGACGGCGGCCCGAGGTGACGGCATCCGCGCGGACAGTTCTCGACGACCTCCGCCAGGTCGGCGAACGCCTTCACGACGTCGTCGGGCGAGACGTGGGCCAGTCCGAACGAGCGGATCCCGGGGGTGTCGATGACCCACCCGCCGCCGGGGAGGCGCAACGCCACCGACTGCGTCGAGGTGTGTCGTCCCTTGCCGACGCCGGACACGACGCCCACGGCGCGGTGGGCGTCGGGCACGAGGCGGTTCACCAGCGTCGACTTGCCGACGCCGGAGTGCCCGATGAGGCACGTGACCTTCCCGGTCAGCATGTCGGCGACGACGTCGGTCGGGTCGTCGCGACCGGCGACGACGATCGGCAGCTCGAGGTCCTCGAACGCTTCGCGGAACTCGGCGGGGTCGGCCAGGTCGGACTTCGTCAGACACAGGATCGGTTGCGGCCCACCGGCGTACGCCGCGACCAGTGCGCGTTCGACGAACCCGGTCCGCGGCGGGGGATCGGCCAGTGCGGTGACGATCAGCAGCTGCTCGGCGTTGGCGACGACGATCCGCTCGTAGGGGTCGGTGTCGTCGGCCGTACGCCGCAGCACCGTCGTGCGCTCGGCGACGCGCACGATCCGGGCCAGCGACCCCTCGTCGCCCGACAGGTCACCGACCACCGACACGTGATCGCCCACCACCACCGGAGTGCGGCCGAGTTCGCGGGCGCGCATGCAGACGACCTCGCGCTCGTCGGGGGTGTCGAGGACGCACCCCCACCGACCGCGGTCGCGGGAGACGACGAGTGCCTCGACCGCGTCGTCGTGCGCCGGTCGGGTCTTCGTCCGGGGGCGACTGCCCCGACCCGGCCGGACCCGGACGTCGCTCTCGTCGTACTGACGCGCGGACCGGCCCGCCCCGGAGTCAGCCACCCAGCATCGCCGACCACATCGCGGGGAAGTCCGGCAGCGTCTTCGACGTGCAGGCGATGTCGTCGACCTCGACGCCGTCGACGACGAGGCCGATCAGCGCGCCCGCGGTGGCCATGCGGTGGTCGGCGTAGCTGTGCCAGGTGCCGCCGCGCAGCGTCGCCGGCTCGATCCGCAGGCCGTCGGCGGTCTCGGTACAGCGCCCGCCGAGGCCGGTGATCTCGGCGGTGAGCGCGGCGAGGCGGTCGGTCTCGTGGCCGCGCAGGTGCGCGATGCCCGAGAGCGTCGAGGGTGAGCCCGCGAGCGCGCACACCGCGGCGATCGTCGGGGTCAGTTCGCCGATGTCGCCCAGATCGGCGGTGATGCCCTGCAATCGGTCGGGGCCGCGGACGGTGAGGGTCCCGTCGGCGAGCGACGTCGACGCGCCCATCTCCTCGAGGACGTCGACGATCTGCGCGCCCGGCTGCGTGGTGCGTGGCGGCCAGTACGGCACCGACACCGATCCTCCGGTGGCCGCGGCCGCCGCGAGGAACGCCGCCGCGTTGGACAGGTCGGGTTCGATCGTCCGGTCGACGGCGGCGATCGGGCCGGGAGCGACGCGCCACGTGTTCGCCTCGCCGTCGTCGACGGTGACGCCCGCGGTGCGCAGCATCTCCACGGTCATGTCGATGTGGGGTTGAGACGGAACGGGTTTCCCCACGTGGTGGATTTTGATCCCCGCGTCGAAGCGGGCGGCACCGAGCAGCAGGCCGGACACGAACTGCGACGACGACGACGCGTCCAGGGTGACCGTGCCGCCCGGAGCGGAACCCGTGCCGGTGATGCTGAAGGGCAGCGCGGTGCCTTCCACCGCGACGCCGAGATCGGCCAGAGCGCGGAGGATCACGTCGACCGGTCGGGCGCGCATCTGCTCGTCGCCGTCGACCGTCACCACCCCGTCGGCGAGCGCGGCCAGCGACGGGACGAACCGCATCACCGTGCCGGCCAGACCGCAGTCGACATGCCCGCCGTGCAACGGGCCGGGGGTGACGGTCACCGTCGTGGGATCCGCCTCCACCGACACCGCCACGCCGAGCGCGCGGAGCGCGTCGAGCATGAGGTCGGTGTCGCGGCTGCGCAGGACACCGCGCAGCGTGCTCGGTCCGTCGGCGAGCGCAGCGAGGACCAAGGCGCGGTTGGTGATCGACTTGGAGCCGGGCAGCGTCACCGTCGCCGACACCGGGGTGGTCGCGGTCGGTGCGGGCCAGGTGCTCATCGTCGCCGATTGTCCCACGCACGCCGGCCGGTCCCGGGGACACGGCATCGGCGTCGGCGGTCTCAGTGCGCGACGAGCACCTTGATCGCCACGATGGCCGTCGCGACCGCCGCGGTGACGAGCGCTCCGACGAGCACCCGCACCGTCATCGGGCGGTCCTGCAGACGTTGGATGGCGATCTCGGCCAGCGCGATCCGCACGATCGGCCCGGCGCCGGCCAGCGCATAGGCCCACGTCGTCGACAGGGCACCGAGCCAGCCGAGCGCGAGGAAGAACGCCGGGAACGCACCCGACGAGGCGATCGGCAGGGCGTCGCGCAGTTCGGCCGCCGCGGCGCGGGCACGGACCCGATCGGTGCGGTCGTCGGTGACGTCCCCGATCGCGCGGTACGCCACGACCTCGGCGAACACGTGCGCCAGGAACGTCGTCGCGGTGGTGCCCAGGACGATGAGCACCGCCGACCCGTCCTCGATCGCGTGCGGATCGACCACGACGACCGCCGCGAGGGCCAGCAGGGTGCCGTAGACGTACGCGGACATGCGAGCGCGGGCGCGGTGCGGTTCGAGGGGACCGTGCGGGCGATGGACGAGTCGTCGATACCGCCGGGCCAGGGCCGCACGAGTGCTCATCGTCGGATGCTCGCACGACGGCGGACCGTTCGGGACGCAGGACGTCGGTGCGGGGTGTCAGCATGGACCCATGTGCGGACGCTATGCGGTGACGACCGACCCGGCGACGCTCGCCGCCGAGCTGGACGCGCTCGACGAGGTGAGCGCACCGGCGTCGCAGGAGACGGAGAAGGACGTGCAGGAGTCCGCGGACACCGGTGACTCCGCGACCACCGGCAGGCGCGGACCCGGTGTCAACTACAACGTGGCCCCGACGACGACGATCATGACCGTCGTCGCCCGCCACGACCACGACGACCCGGACTCGGCGGCGCGGATGCGTGTCCGTGCCATGCGCTGGGGGCTGGTCCCGCCGTGGACGAAGGACCTCGCGAAGGCGCCGTTGCTGTTCAACGCCCGCGCCGAGAGCGTCGCGGAGAAGGCGTCTTTCAAGACGTCGCTGAAGGGTCGTCGGGCGTTGATCCCGATGGACGGCTGGTACGAGTGGCGCAAGGACACCGGCGCGGACGGCAAGCCCGCGAAGACACCGTTCTTCATGTCGCCGGTCGACGGGACCCGGCTGTTCATGGCCGGCCTGTGGACCACATGGCGGCCCAAGGACGCCGACGCCGACACCCCGCCCCTGATGAGCTGCACGATCATCACGACCGACGCGGTCGGCGAGTTGCGCAACATCCACGACCGGATGCCGCTGATCATGCCGTCGGAGAACTGGGACGCCTGGCTCGATCCGGACTCACCCCCGGCGCAGTCGCTGCTCGCCCCGCCGTCGGACGAGGTCGTCGCGGCGATCGAGCGGCGCGAGGTGGCACCCCTGGTGAATCGCGTCGCCAACAACGGTCCCGACCTCCTCGCACCCGTGGGGGAGAAGCCGGAGCAGCAGACCCTCCTCTGAGCCACCGAGTGGGCCGAAACACCCCGCCGAGCGGCAGTCTCGCCGCACGCGTCGACCGTGCGAACGGCTCGGCGGCGATTGTCTGCACGGTCGAGGGGATCTACCGCACGGTCGACGACGACTATGTGCCCGCTTGGCGGTTGGTTTCGGCACGCTCGGCGGAGGTTTTCGGCACGCTCGACGGGTGACGCCGGGGCGGATTCTGGGCTGCTCAGGCGCAGATGTCGGCGACGGCGGCGTCGGTGACGGCGACGAGGTCGGCGGGGGAGAGTTCGATCTCGAGCCCACGCCGACCGCCGCTGCAGAAGATCGTCGCGTAGCCCGTCGCCGACGCGTCGACGACCGTCGGCAATGCACGACGTTGGCCGACGGGGGAGACCCCTCCGAGGACGTAGCCCGTCACCCGTGTCACCGCGGCGGCCTCGGCCATGTCGACCCGCGGTACGCCCAGTGCCGCCGCCACCGCCTTCGGGGCCATCCGCCGGGGGACGGGCACGACGGCGACCGCGAGCCCGGCCCGACCGGCCCCGGGTGCCGCGACCACCAGCGTCTTGAAGACCCGCTCGGCAGCGACGTCCATTGCCGCACCGAGGTGATCGACCGCCTCCTCACCGAACGATCCGTTCACCATCACAGAACGGTAACGGTGAACGGTGTAGGGCACCCTTGCTCGGGTCAGGGCGGCGGTCGCCGGAGTGCTCACGCCCACGTCAGACGCCTTTCGGACGGATCACGAGATTCGAGCCACATGCTGCGGAACATTCTCCCCCGTGCCACTGTTGTGCGATTCGAAGACAGGATCCGACCCGCAGATCCGACGAGTGTTCACCGTCTCGTTACCGATTTGCGATCACGGATCAACCGGTCTGCCCGACCGGGACAGCACGAGGACGAGGAGGTCGACATGCTGGGCACTGTCCTGGACGCACCGACCGGCGTCCGACCCGTGTTCGTCCACCACATGCCCTCGGTAGGCTCATCGGATGGCCGTGATCATGGCCGGTCACGTGTGAGCACAGCCGAGAGGGTGTTGGTGAGCGATCCCGAAGCGACGGCAGCGGCCGAGCCGGAGGCGATCGACCAGGAGGTCGAGACGCAGGCTGAACGCGATGCGCGGTTCGAGCGCGATGCGTTGCCCCTGCTCGACCAGATGTACGGCGCCGCGTTGCGCATGACGCGTAACCCGGCCGACGCCGAGGACCTGGTGCAGGAGACGTTCGTGAAGGCGTTCTCGGCCTTCCACTCGTTCAAGGCCGGCACCAACCTCAAGGCCTGGCTGTACCGCATCCTGACGAACACCTACATCAACGGGTACCGGAAGCGGCAGCGACAGCCCGCGCAGTACCCGACGGACGAGATCACCGACTGGCAGCTGGCCGCCACGGCCGAGCACACGTCGACCGGTCTGCGGTCGGCCGAGATCGAGGCGCTCGACGCCCTCCCGGACGACGACATCAAGAACGCACTGCAAGAGCTCCCGGAAGATTTCCGGATGGCCGTCTACTACGCCGATGTGGAAGGCCTGCCCTACAAGGAGATCGCCCAGATCATGGACACTCCCATCGGAACCGTCATGTCCCGATTGCACCGTGGCCGCAAGCAGCTCCGTTCGCTGCTCGCCGACGTCGCCGCGGAGCGTGGTTTTGCCCGTCGATCCGGTGGCGACACCGCGGAGGTGACCCGATGACCGCCGAGCACACCGACCGGACGCAGGTCCGTCAGGACGGGTTGAGCGCGGAGGAGAACGCCGAGTTCGAGCAGCTCGACTGTTCGGCCGTGATCGCCGACGTGTGGCTCCTGCTGGACAACGAGTGCGACGACGACGTGCGCGAGCGTCTGCAGTCGCACATCGACGAGTGCTCGAGCTGCCTCGCGCACTACGGCATCGAGTCGCAGCTGAAGAACCTGGTGAACCGCAAGTGCGGCGGCGACCGCGCTCCGGACTCCCTGCGCGACCGGCTGACCACCGAGATCCGCAAGACGGTCATCACCCGCGCGACCGAAGGCTGACACAACCCCTGCACACGACGAGGGCCGGACCTGTGATCAGGTCCGGCCCTCGTCGTGTGCGCTCACCACGTCAGGCGTTGGGGCGCTTGCCGTGGTTGGCGGCGTTCTTCTTGCGACTGCGCTTCTTGCGTCCTCGCTTGCCCATTCCGGACTCCCTTCGTCGGGCGCCATTCTCCCACGACCTGCGCACCGCATCCCAATCCGTCGCGATAGGTTGTCTCACGACAGTCGGCGTCGCGGCGACCCCGCGGCGTCGCAGCACCGGTGTGGAGGATGGCTGTGGCAGAACCAGTGGTGGCCGAGATCGTTGCGAGCGTCCTCGAGGTGGTCGTGTCCCCGGGACAGGAGATCGCCGTCGGCGACACCGTCGTCCTGCTGGAGTCGATGAAGATGGAGATCCCCGTCCTCGCCGAGGAGGCGGGCACCGTCGGTGAGGTGAAGGTCGCCGTGGGCGACGTCATCCAGGCCGGCGACGTCATCGCCACCATCGACTGAGCTCCTCGGTCACCCGAGCATGTCGACCCTCACCGATCTGCTCGCCGAGCACACCGATCTCTCCGGGGCCGTCGCCGGCCACCTCCAGCAGGTCGTCGCCGAGTGGCAACTCCTCGCCGACCTGTCCTTCGCCGACCTCCTCATGCTCGTCGAGGCCGACGGCGACGGGCTGATCTGTGTGGCCCAGTGCCGTCCCAACACCGCGTCGACGGTGTACCCGGTCGACCAGGTCGGGCAGTTCACCCCACTCGCCGACGACCCGTTGATCGCCGAGGCGATCCCGGCGGGTCGCATCGCGCGGGCAGCGCACCCGGTGGCCCTCGAGCTCGAGGTGCGGGGTGAGTCGGGCTCGATCCAGGTGCAGCGGGAGGCCGTCCCGGTGAAGTTCGACGGGCAGGTCGTGGCCGTCGTGATGCGCGCCGCGAACCTCGCGCAGCTGCGCCTGCCGTCGTCCCTGGAAACGTCCTACCGGGACTGCGCCGACGACCTCTCGCAGATGCTGGCCGACGGGGCGTTCCCACAGAACGAGGGCAACCCGCGCGGGCTGTCCACGCCGCGTGCCGGCGACGGGTTCATCCGCGTCGACGCCGACGGGATGGTCGCCTTCGCCAGCCCCAACGCGCTGTCGGCGGTGCACCGCATGGGATGGACCGCCGACCTCACCGGCAACCGCCTCGTCGACGTGATGTCGGAGCTGCTCACCGACCGCTTCGAGGCGGAGGAGGTCGTCGAGATGATCACGGACGCCGTCGCTGGGCGGTCGGGGATGCGGACCGAGGCCGACGCCCGCCGCGCGACGGTGCTGCTGCGCGCGGTGCCGCTGCACCCGGGTGGCCGGCCCGCGGGGGCGGCGGTGCTGCTGCGCGACGTCACCGAGCTCAAACGACGCGATCGGGCGCTCATCAGCAAGGACGCGACGATCCGCGAGATCCACCACCGGGTGAAGAACAACCTGCAGAGCGTCTCGGCGCTGCTGCGGTTGCAGGCGCGCCGCACCGACAACCCCGAGGCGCGGGGCGCGCTCAACGAGGCGGTCCGTCGCGTCGCGGCGATCGCTCTGGTGCACGAACTGCTGTCCGGATCGGTCGACGAGGCCGTCGACATCGACGTCGTCGTCGACCAGCTGGTGCCGGTGCTCGCCGATGTCGCGGTCGGTGACGGTCAGGCCGTCGTGCGCCGTGCGGGCAGTCTCGGTGTGCTGCCGTCGGACCTCGCGATGCCGATGGTGATGGTGCTGACCGAGCTCATCCAGAACGCCGTCGAACACGGTTTCTCCGACGGTGACGAGGGGGAGGTGGTCATCGACGCCGACCGCAACACCCGCCGACTCGTCGTCACCGTGCGCGACGACGGTGTCGGGCTGCCGGAGGGCTTCGACCTGCGGGCCGCCGAACGTCTCGGGCTACAGATCGTGCACACGCTGGTGCGGATCGAACTCGGCGGCACTCTGGAACTCACCACGCGCCCGGAAGGCGGCACCCAGGCGGTCCTGACCGTCCCGCTGCGCTGAGCGGTCCGGCCGACCCCGGACATGCGACGAGCCCGGCGGGATCCGCCGGGCTCGTCGTCGAGGTCCGAGTGATCAGACGACGCTGCGGCTCCGGGTGCGCGCGTTGCGACGCTTCAGCGCGCGACGCTCGTCCTCGCTCATGCCGCCCCACACACCCGCATCCTGGCCGGACTCGAGCGCCCACGAGAGGCACTCGGCGGTCACGGGGCAGCGGTTGCAGACGAGCTTCGCGTCGGCGATCTGTGCGATGGCCGGGCCGCTGGTCCCCACGGGGAAGAACAGCTCCGGATCCTCGTCACGACAGATCGCCTTGTGCCGCCAGTCCATTCCTGCTCCTTCGCATGCGCGTTCCACACGCGCGCCGATGTCATGTCTCGTTCATCTGTGCGTACTCAATGTTTCCGCACTGTTGCTTGTGAATGCTTTCACGAATCACGAACAAGTCAATGGTGTCGCCCCTACACGTGGGCAACGTCACTGACTCGACCGGGGTACCCCGTCGTGTCCTCGAACCGTTGTACTACGGTCGGAGGATCTGTGCCGAGAATTTCCTGATCAGGCCAGTGATCCCCGTCACGCGTCAGCGGCGTGGTCCGGCCCCGATCGGAGGGGCCACGACCTCGATCCGGTCCCGCACGCAGCCGAACTCCGCGACCGTCCGTTCCCCGATGTAGTCGCCGTCCATCTGCAGGTCCGTCGGCTCGGACGCGTCGATCCGCACACCGGCGACGTCGTCGTCGCGGTCGAGGTGACCGATGCGCGGTGGCTTGCCGAGCAGCAGCTGTGCCGACAGCGCCAGGATGCGCAGCACCCGCATCGACCGCACCGCGAACAGTCCGAGGCCGGTGGAGTAGTCGGTCCCCGGGTTGGTCCAGACCGGACGGTCACCGATGTAGGTCCAGGGGTTGGCGTTGCTGACGAAGGCGAAGTGCACACCCTCGATCACGCGCGAGCCGCCGTCGGGTTCGGGGACGGTCACCGTGAGCTTCGGCGACCGCCGCGAGCCGCGCAGGAAATGAGTGACCGTGGTGGCGATGTAGCGGGCGTCGCTGGCCGCTTTGCCCGCGCGGCGCTGGTCCTCGATCGAGTGCACCACCTCGGCGTCCACGCCCACCCCCGCGTTGAACAGGAACCAGCGGTCGTCGACGTGACCCAGGCTGATCCGCCGACGCGACCCGACCGACAGCAGCGTGACCAGCTGGCCCGTCGCCTGGAGCGGCTCCGCGAGCACCCCCAGGGATCGGGCGAAGACGTTGGCGCTGCCCCCGGGGACCACGGCGAGCGCGGGGACGGGCCCGGACTCGGCGGGTGCGCCCGGCGGGGCGATGAGCCCGTTGACGACCTCGTTCACGGTGCCGTCGCCGCCGTGGACGATGACGACCTCGAAACCGCGCGCCCCGGCGCCGGCGGCGATCTCACCCGCGTGCCCCCGATGCGTGGTGAGTTCGACGGTCAGGTCGCATCGTGCCGACAGCGTGTGCGCCAGCGCGTCCCGTCCTGCGTCGGTCGTCGACGTCGCGAACGGGTTGACGATCAGCAGGGCGCGCACGATGTCCGAGCCTAGAGGGTCACGCCTCCGGCAGAGCCCGGCCCGTCGCGCCGCTCGTCCCGGGCCGCGATCTGCGCGTCGACGTGGTCGAGTGCGCGGGCGGTGAGATCCGCGTAGCGCGCGGGGTCGGCGACGGGCAGGTCGTGGTCCGCGTCGGCCTCGACGACGTGTGCGCCGAGCAGGTCCGCGGCCTCCCGCTGCAGGCGCGGGGGACAGACGCGGTCGGATCGGAGCAGGGTGACGACCGTCGGACAGGTCGGTCGCAGGTGCCGGTGGTCGGTGCGCCCGACGGCCGCGAACACCGTCGCGAGGCGCGGACGTCCGGACACCGTCATCTGCCGGGAGATCCACTCCCATCGCGCCGCGGCGTGGGGGCTGCGACGCGCGGCGATGCGCCAGTACCGCGCCGGCAGCGACCGCGTCGCCTGGTCGAGACCCAGGCGGTGCACCGTGGAGACGCCCTGGAGGAACACCCGCTCGCGCACGTCGACGGCGTAGCGCATGGCCGCGGCCTGGACGACGATCCCCGCCACCCGGGACGGGTGTCGGTCCGCCGTCACCATCGCGGTGATGCCACCGAGGGAGTACCCGCACAGGACGGCCGCGGGGACACCGAGATGGTCGAGGACGGCGACGATGTCGTCGGCGACGTCGGTGAACGCGAAGCGCCGCACCCGGATCCCCGAGCCGTGGTTCGGCAGGTCGAACACGATGGCCGGGCGACGACCCCCGACCACGTCGGCCAGAGCGAAGAAGTTCAGGTCGGCGGTGAGCGTGACCCCGTGCAGCACCACGACGGGTGGCCGGTCGGTGTCGTGCAGGCCCGGCGTGTGGTGCACCGTCAGCCGCCCGCGGTCACCGAGGTCGACGACGGTCGTCTCGGTCCACGGGAGGACGGGCTCGGCGAGCTGCGGCACCCCGCGTACCGGGGCGAGCATCGCGGTCACCGACCGCAGATCGGACACCACCGGCGCCACCGCGCGCACCGCCGTCATCGTCCGGGTCACACGACGGACGCTGGCACACCGTGTCCCGGGCGTCAACGACCGCCTCGACGGCGAGGCGTGCAGCGCAGCGGAACTAGGCTGGCCCCCGTGACATCCGATCCGTCCGGCCCGGACCCGCAGGACACCCGTCAGGGCGACCCGCCGCCGACCGCGGTGCGTCGTGCCGGCCTCGTCGTCGCGCTCGAGGGTGCGGTCGGGGTCGTCGCCGGCATCGTGTTCCTCGTCCGCGGACTCACCGGGGCCGAGGACTCCGGGTTCATCAACGACTACGGGACCGCGGCCTGGTTCGCGATCCTCGGTGCCGGTGTGATGGCCGGTGGCGTCGCGCTCATCCGCGGGCGACGGTGGGGCCGCGCGATCGCCGTCGTCGCCCAGATCCTGCTGATCCCTGTCGCGTTCGCGCTTCTCACCGACAGCGGGCGCCCCTACTTCGGGGCGCCCCTGCTCGTTGTCGTCGTCATCGTCCTCGGGATGCTGTTCTCACCGAAGTCCGTGCGATGGCTCTCGGGCGAGGCCGCCCCCGACGCCGACGACTGACGCCGGCGCTCAGATCATCCGACGGCTCGGCCAATCAGCTCATCCGACGGCTCGGCCAATCAGCTCATCCGACGGCTCGGCCACTCAGCTCATCCGACGGCTCGGCCGTCCTGCATCGACGTAGTCGGCGCTCCGATACCCCGTGATCCCCAGCGCGGTCAGGTTCTGCGATCGCCCGTCGAACCCCAGTACGGCGATCGACGCGGGCAGCATCGACAGGTGCTGTCCGAGTCCGATCGGCGCGCCGACCCACCGCGCCAGCAGGCTGCGCGAGAAATGGCCGTGCGTCACGACGACGACGTCCCCGATGTCGAGTCGCGGCTGGATGCTGTCGATCACCCCGTCGACCCGACGTGTCATGTCGTCGGGTGACTCGCCGCCGGGTCCACCGTCGGCGAAGACGGTCCACCCCGGATCGTCGCGGTGGATGTCGGGGCTGGTCCGTCCCTCGTAGTCGCCGTAGTCCCACTCCGTCACCGACTCGTCGAGGGCGTCGACCCGCAACCCCGCGAGCTCCGCGGTGCGCTGCGCGCGCTTCCGCGGCGAGCTGATCACCCACGGCGACGTCAGCGACAACTCGCCGACCGGTCCGGCCAGCGATCGCGCCTGCTGCACCCCGAGTTCGGTGAGGTCGATGTCGGTGGTCCCGGTGTGCCGCCCCGTCTTCGACCACTCCGTCTCACCGTGTCGGATGACGACGAGTCGGTGGGTCGGGGAGCCTCCGGAGGTGGTTGCTGCGGCCTCCGGCCGTGTCGTCTCGACCATGTGCCCATCGTGGCACCCGCACGCCTATCCTCGACAGGCACGGTGCCCGCACAGCAGGACGCGGCCCGCCGACGTCCCAGTGCTGGAGAGGGAGCCGCCCGATGACCGTCCCCGTGTCCGCCGACCGCCGATGACCCGCATCCTCGCCGTCGCCAACCAGAAGGGCGGCGTCGCCAAGACGACGACCGTCGCGTCCGTCGGCGCCGCGCTCACCGAGATGGACCTCAACGTCCTCGTGGTCGACCTCGATCCGCAGGGATCGCTCACGTTCTCCCTCGGCCACGACCCCGACCAGCTCGAGGTGTCGGTGCACGAGGTGATGCTCGGCGAGGCGGAGATCGTCGACGCCCTGCTGAACACCGAGGACGGCATGACGCTGCTCCCCGCCACCATCGACCTCGCCGGTGCCGAGGCGCTGCTCCTGATGCGTCCCGGTCGCGAGTACGCGCTCAAGCGTGCCCTGGCGCAGGTCGCCCAGGACTACGACGTCATCCTCATCGACTGCCCGCCGTCCCTCGGCGTCCTGACGCTCAACGGCCTGACCGCGGCGTCGGAGGTCGTGGTCCCGCTGCAGTGCGAGACGCTCGCGCACCGCGGCGTCGGCCAGCTCCTGCGCACGGTCACCGAGATCCAACAGATCACCAACCCCGACCTCACCCTGCTCGGGGTCGTCCCCACGCTCTACGACTCCCGGACCACCCACAGCCGTGACGTCCTCGCCGACGTCTCCGACCGGTACGACATGCCCGTCCTCCACCCGCCGATCCCGCGGACCGTCCGCTTCGCCGAGGCGTCGGCGTCGGGGACGAGCGTCATGACGGGTCGCAAGCACAAGGGGTCTCAGGCGTATCGCGAACTCGCGGAGAACCTCTGGGGCCACTGGGACGCGGGCAAGCCGCTGACGGTGGTCGAGGCCTGAACCGACCTCACCGGCACGCGTCGAGGGGCCGCGCGACTCAGTTCGAGCCGCGGAGCATGTGCACGACGCCGTCGTACTCGGCGGCGATGTTCGTGCCGATCGGTGTCAGGCCGACCGTCCCGCCGGTGTAGCCCGGGCGGGACACGGTGATCGTCCGCCGTTGCTCGCCGGTGGCCGGGTCGACGACGGTGATCCCCGACGGGCCCGGCACGACGAGGTCGGAGCCCATGAGGACAGCGGGGCCGAGGGTGCCCGGGATCTGATAGCGCGGCGTCAGGGCGGTCGGGTCCAGGACCACGGTCGCGCTGCCGGTGAACACGGTCAGCGCGACCTGCCCGTCACTGCTCGTCGAGCGCACCGGGATCGAGTTGGGCGGGATGTCCGTCGCGCCGAGCACCTCGTGGGTGCTGCGCAGCGTGGCGTCGGTGCCGTAGACGCGGATCTCCGGGCCGGTCGCCGGTGGCCCGCCGGTCGTCGCGGTGGGAGAGCCGCCGCGGTAGACGGCGACGGCCCCCGAGGACACGGCGACCACCCGTGGGACAGGCCCGGCGGTGCCGTCGGTGATGAGGCGCGAGCCGAGCTGGGTGACCTTGCCGTCCTTGTCCTGCGACGCGGCGATCACGGTGAGGCGGTAGCCGCTCTCGTCCGGGCACTGCTCGACGACCGCGATGTCGTCGGCGCCGGTGGCGCTCGACTGGAGGCGGCACCCGGATCGCGGCTGCGTGTTCGGCTGCACCGGCGCGGACACCCGCCCGTACTCGACGCCGCGGACAAGCGACGATCCCCACGACTCGAGGCGACTGTCGCCCTGCGCGACGACGTAGTCCGACGCTGTGGACAGCGAGATCTGCTCGTCGGCGTCGCTGCTGCGGCTCGCCGAGCGTCGGCCGTCGTCGGCGCGCAACGCGGTCACCTCACCGCAGCCGCGGCTGTTGCGGTAGGCCGCGACCACCCGCGGTGCCGACGGGTACGCCGCGATCACGCCGCACAGCGGCAGGTTCCGGCGGTAGCTCCACAGAACAGACCCGTCGTCGGGGTCGTGCGCGACGACGGACCCGCCGTCGGCGGTGACGACGGCGGACTCGGTCACGACGGGCATCGGCGTGACGGGCGACGGCGCCGTCCACCCGGGGACCAGGGTCGCGGGCGCCGCGGTGGCCTCGGCGAGGGGCTGCAGCGCGACCGGCGCCGAGTCCACCTCGGTGTGCCGGGACGGGCTGACCCACCAGACGACCGCCCCGATGACGACCACGACGACGACGACGACCGCCGAGACGATCAGGTCCGTGCGAGTCCGGCGTTCCGGACGGATCCGGCGCTTCGACCCCGACGGCCGGGTCATCGTCGGGCTCATCGGTGAGCGGTCCCCCTGAGGTGGGTCAGCGGATCACTGGTCGGACGAGGCGGTGGCCTGCGACGACGTCGAGCCCTCCGCCGACGCGCCGCGTCCACGGCCGCGACGACGCCGCCGCCGCGGACGGGACGACCCGTCGCCGTCGCTCTGTGCGGAGTCGGGACCCGAGCTGTCCGACGACGTCTCCGACGTGGGGGCCTTCGGGGCCTTCGCGGCGGGCGCGCCGTCGTCCGCGGAGCGTGCGCCGCGGGTGCGTCGACGCTCACGGTTGGCGCGCGGCGCGCGCTGCTCGCGACGGCCGCCGTCGGAGGTGCCCTCCCGCTCCTTCGGCGCGGGCGGGGCGATGCGACCGGTGGCCGACTCCGGGATGGACAGGTCCGAGCGGAGGTGCTCCGACGAGGAGTAGGTCTCCACCGGCTCCGGGATGCCGAGGTCGAGGGCGTCGTTGATGAGCTTCCACTTGTGCAGCTCGTCCCAGTCGACGAGGGTCACGGCGATGCCGGTGCGACCCGCACGGCCGGTACGACCGATCCGGTGCACGTACGCCTTGTCGTCCTCGGGGCACTGGTAGTTGATGACGTGGGTGACGTCGTCGATGTCGATGCCGCGGGCGGCGACGTCGGTGGCGACGATGACGTCGATCGACCCGTCGCGGAAGCGTCCGAGGGCCTTCTCGCGAGCGACCTGACCGAGGTCGCCGTGCACGGCACCCACCTTGAACCCGCGCTCGGCGAGGTCGTCGGCGACCTTCTGCGCGGTCCGCTTGGTGCGGGTGAAGATCATGGTCGCGCCACGGCCCTCGGCCTGCAGGACCCGCGCCACCAGCTCGGCCTTGTCCAGCGCGTGCGCGCGGTAGGCGTGCTGCTTGGTGCGGTCGTGCACGGCGGAGTCACCCGCGTGCTCGGCCCGGATGTGGGTGGGCCGGTTCAGGAAGGTCCGCGCCAGCGTGACGATCGGGCCGGGCATGGTGGCCGAGAACAGCATCGTCTGACGCTGGTCGGGCAGGGCCCGCATGATGCGCTCGATGTCGGGCAGGAAGCCGAGGTCGAGCATCTCGTCGGCCTCGTCGAGGACGAGGATCTGGACCTTGCCCAGGATCAGATGGCCCTGCTGGGCGAGGTCGAGGAGTCGGCCGGGCGTGCCGACGACGACGTCGGCGCCGGCCTGCAGCTCGGCGATCTGCGACTCGTAGGGACGTCCGCCGTAGATCGAGACGATCGAGAGCTTGCGCTTCGGGTTGGGCTGCGGGTCGACCTCGATGCCTTTGCCCGCGACCTGCAGGTCGCCGGTGACCTGCAGGCACAGCTCGCGGGTCGGGACGATGACGAGGGCACGCGGGGTGCCGTCGAGCGGACGCAGCGGGCCGTCGCTGCCGGGCTTCACCTGCGTGATGCGGTGCAGCAGCGGGACGCCGAACCCGAAGGTCTTGCCCATGCCGGTGCGGGCCTGGCCGATGAGGTCGTCGCCGGCGAGGGCGAGCGGGAGGGTGAGCTCCTGGATCGCGAAGGTGTGGGTCTTGCCGTCGGCCTCGAGCGCGGCGACGATCTCGTCGCTGACGCCCAGCTCGGCGAAGGTCGGGGCGACGTGGGTGTCGGTGTCGACGATCGTCGTCTGGGGGACGTCCGGGTCGATCGGGGACTCGCCGGTGACGATGGTGGTGCCGTCGGTGTCCGTGGTCTCGTCGGCGGTGCTGATGTTGTCGGTACTGATGTCGGTGCCTTCCGGTGTCGCGTCTGCGCGTACCCGGGTTCGGTGGCGTTCTCGAGGGGGCGGGAGCCGCCCGCGGAAGCTTCGGCGTCGGCGTCTCGCCTGCGACGGGCCGGTCGATCGCGGCTGCCGCGGAGGCGTCGACGGACGCGGTACGCGCGCATCTGTCATGACGATCGGGTTCCGCCGCGGCGACGCGGACGCGGGTCTCGTGTCGCCGGTCGCAGCGGCGACCGTCCCCGCGAGTGTACGTCCTGGCTGCGGGGACGCCGCATCGACGCAGCGTGGACGGGTCCGGCGCGCCCCCTCGGGGGGTCGCCTACGATCGCCGCATGCCCGCCTCGAGCCACGGACAGGACCCGCAGTCGCCACCCGCCGAGGTGCTCCCCGGATCGTCGGCCTCCATCGCCCCGCACGTCCGTCCGCGCGGGGAGACGCGGCCCCTGCCCGACGACCACCCCGGCGTCAGCGCGCTCTTCGGGGTGCTGCTCGCGGGTGAGATCGCGGCGTTCTACCGGCTGACCGCGGAGGCCGAGATGGCCCCGGACCTGCGCGGACGGGTCGCGATGGCGCAGATGGCCGGCGCGGAGATGGTCCACTTCGAGATCCTGGCCGAGGAACTGACCCGCCGCGGCCACGACATCGGCGACACGGTCGCGCACTACGCGCCCGTGCTCGACCGCTACCACGGGTCGACCACGCCCAACACGTGGCTCGAGTCGATGGTGAAGGCCTACATCGGCGACGGGCTGGCCGCCGACTTCTACCTCGAGGTCGCCCACACCCTGCCCGCCGAGGCCGAGGCGATCGTGCAGAAGGTGATGTCCGAGACCGGGCACTCCGAGTTCGCGTGCGATCAGGTGCGTGCGGCGGTCGCGGCCGACCCGGACCTCACCTCACCGCTGCGGTTGTGGGGTCGACGCCTGCTGGGCGAGGCGATCACCCAGGCGCAACACGTGCTGGCCTCCGAGGAGGCGCTCACCGACGTCCTCTTCAGCGAGGCCGCCGACCTCGGGCGCGTCTCGGCGTTCTTCGAGTCCATCCAGGAGCGTCACGCCGCGCGCATGCGCGACCTCGACCTCGGCTGACGCCGCGCGCGGCGGTACGCCCACAGCGGAAGCCCGTGGGTCCGGGCCGTCCTGCTCCACTAGCCTTGGGCTGACAGCCCTGAGGGATCGAACCCAATCGGGTGACGCATGGAGGAGGACGACCGTGGCGGTGGACGTGAAGATCGGTATCTCGGACAGCTCGCGAGAGGTGCTCGTGCAGACCGATCAGACGAGCGACGACGTGCACGCCGCCGTCGAGGCCGCCCTCTCCGGCAAGGAGCAACTTCTGCGTCTCACCGACGACAAGGGCGCCCGGTTCCTCATCCCGGTCACGAAGATCGCCTACGTCGAGGTCGGTTCGGCCGAGCGTCCGCGCGTCGGCTTCGGCGCCGCCTGACCGACGCCCGGCCCCTCCTGACGGGGGTCAGCCCTGCGGCGCGTAGCCCTGCAGCGGCACCCGCGACAGCCCGCCCCACAGCAGGGCGACGGTGGTCTCGACCGCGTCGGCCTTGCTGATGGGGCGGCGTGCGTCGAGCCAGTAGCGGGCGTTGACCTGGCTGGCGCCGACGAGTCCGGCGGCCAGCATCCGGGAGCGGTAGGGGTCCAGTCCGGAGTCGTGCATGACGAGTCCGTAGACGGCGTCGACGCACGCTTCGGTGGCGCTCTCCACGCGGCGGATCGCGGCCGGGTCCAGTGCGTCGGACTCGAAGATGAGCCGGTAGCCCTGGTGGTCCTGGTCGATGAAGTCGAAGAACGCCTGCACCGCGGCGCGCACGCGCAGACGGTTGTCGGTGGTGGTCTCCAATGCCTTGCGCACCTGCGAGACCATCGCCTCGGCATGCTCCTCGAGCACCGCGAGGTAGAGGTCGAGCTTGCCCGGGAAATGTTGGTACAGAACGGGTTTGCTCACCCCGGCGTGGATGGCGATCTCGTCCATCCCCGCGGAGTGGTACCCGCGTTCGACGAAGATCTCGCTGGCCGCGTCGAGCAGTTGCACGCGACGCGCGCTGCGGGGCATACGCGTGTTGCGACGCGTCGTCTCGTCGGCCACCCCGACGGAGTCGCGCTGGGGGGCTCCGGGCATGCGACGACCCTACTCGGACCTGCGCGGGGGTGAGGCATGCTGGACCGGTGTCGACACCCCGGGCCGAAGCGACGGCCTCGACGACGTCTCCCGCCGACCGCCTCGCCCCGCTCGACCGCACCAGTCCGCTGTGGCCGGGTAGCCGTGTCGAGATCGACGGTCGCGGTGTCTTCCTCCGTCGCGTGCCCCGGGCGGCAGGAGTCGAACCGCCGCCGCAGCGGGCGTTGTACGTCCACGGTCTGGGTGGCTCGTCGCTGAACTGGACCGATCTCGGTGAGGTCCTCGCGCCCATCCTCGACGGCCACGCGATGGACCTGCCGGGGTTCGGGTTCTCCGATCCACCCGCCCGCGACGACTACTCACTCACGGCGATGGTCGAGTCGGTGATCGCCGTCCTCGACCACCTCGGCGGCGCGCACCTCGTCGGCAACTCCCTGGGCGGCGCGATCGTCGCGCGGGTCGCCGCGGCACGCCCGGACCTCGTGACGACGCTGACGCTGATCTCGCCGGCCTTCCCCGACCTGCGCCCGCGCATCCGACGACTCAGCTTCGTGCCGCTGACGCTCGCGCAGGTCCCGCGGGTCGGCCCGGCGGTGTTCGGCTACCTCGGACGCTCGCACCCGGAGCGTCAGGTCGCGCAGACACTGCGCGAGATCATGGTCGACCCGTCACGCCTCGGACCGGTCCGTACCGCGCAGGCCGTCGAGCACGCGATCGCCCGCGCCGGTCTGCCGTGGGCGCCGGTGGCCCTGTCGCGGACGCTGACGTCGCTGGTCACCAGCTGGGTGTGGATGTCGGGCCGAACCCACTGGCAGGCCGCCACCGCGATCGCGTCGCCGACGCTGGTGATCTGGGGCGGCCGCGACAAGCTCGTCAGCTCCGCGATCGCACCGCGGCTGGTCCGCGCGATCCCGGACTCCCGACTCGTGATGTTCGGTGCGGTCGGCCACGTCTGTCAGATGGAGATCCCGGTGGAGACGGCCCGCGAGATCGCGCGTCACGTCGGGGCCGCGGCCGGGTCGACCACCCGCTGACGTCGTCCGACGCCCCCGGCGAGGGTCCCCGAGCGCCCACCGCACGTGTGAGATGGTGGCCGACGTGAGCACCGGCGGCGGTGGACGTCCCCGCACCCCGACGGCGCCCGGTCCGCAGGGTCCGTCGGCGCCCCGCGGTGGCTACCCCACGCCCGGCGGCCCGCCCGGTCCCGGCGGACCCCCACCCGGTGTCGGGCCGGGCCACCCGTCGGGTCCCATGCCCTCCGGTCGACCGCCGCGCCCCGAGGGCCCGGCGTTTCCCCCGCCGCAGGCACTGCCGTCCGGTGCGACGCCGCCGCGCCCCGATCGTCCCCGCGACGACCAGCCGCTGCGCGCGCACTGGGACCCCACCGGGGTGGACACCCGCGGTCGCCGCGGGCCCCGACCGCCGCGCAAGAAGCAGAGCGCGCTGGGCCGGTTCGTCAGCACCTACGGGTGGCGGGCGTACGCGATCCCCGTGTTGGTCGTCCTCACCGTGGTGCTGCTCGTCGTGACGATCACCGACGACGGGTCGTCGAGTTCCGCGCAGCCGGCGACGACCCCGTCGGAGACGCGCAACACCGCGGTCAACTCCGAGACCACGGCGATCGGCGCGCCGAGCGGGTCGATCGCCGCGTCGAGCCTGCCCGCGGGTCAGCTCCCCGACGGTGGCCCGTTCACCACCGACGGCGCGAAGTCGTGGCGGACGGTGCAGGGGACCACCGGCGTCGTCGGCAATCCCCGCGCGAGCCGAACGTACACCTACTCCGTCGAGGTCGAGAACGGCCTGAACCCCGCGGACTACGGCAGCGACAGCGCGTTCGGGAAGCTCGTCGACGCGACCCTGTCCAACCCGCGCAGCTGGATCGGCGGGGGAGCGGTGGCGTTCCGCCGCGTCGACGGCGGCAACCCCGACTTCCGTGTGTCCCTGACGTCGACGAACACCACCCGTGAACTGTGCGGCTACCAGATCAAGCTCGAATCGTCCTGCTACTACCCACCCGAGGGCCGCGTCACCGTGAACGAGGCGCGGTGGGTCCGGGGTGCGGTGTCCTACCAGGGCGACGACCTGCTCTACCGGCAGTACCTGATCAACCACGAGGTCGGCCACGCCATCGGCTACGAGCAGCACGAGCCGTGTGGCAGGCAGGGCGCGTTGGCGCCGATCATGATGCAGCAGACGTTCGGTGTCTCGAACAGCCAGATCATGGCCCTCGACCCCGACATGCGCGCCGACCGTGACCTCACCTGCCGCGCCAATCCCTGGCCGTTCCCCCAGGCCTGAGGTTCAGCGACGTCACAGGCCTACCCTGGACCGGTGACAGCCCTCCCACCGCTCGTGGACCCGGCGCCGCCGCTCGCGCGCGACGAGGTCGCCCGGTACAGCCGCCATCTCGTCCTGCCGGACATCGGACCGGAGGGGCAGCGTCGGCTGAAGGCGGCGCGGGTCCTGGTGATCGGCGCGGGTGGTCTCGGGTCGCCGGTGTTGCTGTACCTGGCCGCGGCAGGCGTCGGGACCCTGGGCATCGTCGAGTTCGACGTCGTCGAGGAGTCGAACCTGCAGCGCCAGATCATCCACGGCCAGTCGGACATCGGACGGTCCAAGGGGGCCAGCGCCCGCGACGCGATCGCGGAGACCAACCCGTACGTCACCGTCGACCTCCACGACCACGCCCTCACCGTCGACAACGCCGTCGACCTGTTCCGGCGCTACGACCTCGTCGTCGACGGCACCGACAACTTCGCCACGCGCTACCTCGTCAACGACGCCGCCGTGCTGGCGGGTGTGCCCTACGTCTGGGGGTCCATCTACCGGTTCGAAGGCCAGGTCTCGGTGTTCTGGGACGACGCGCCCGACGGGCGTGGACTGAACTACCGCGACCTGTACCCGCAGGCCCCGCCCGCGGGATCGGTGCCGTCGTGCGCCGAGGGTGGGGTGCTCGGGATGCTGTGCGGGACAGTCGGTTCGGTGATGGCGACCGAGGCGGTCAAGCTCGTCACCGGGACCGGTGACCCGCTGCTCGGCCGGGTGCTGCTCTTCGACGCCCTGCGGATGTCGTTCCGCAGCGTCGAGGTCCGCAAGGACCCGTCCGCGGCACCGATCACCGCACTGGTCGATTACGAGGCGTTCTGCGGGACCACCCCGCCGGAGCCGACGGCCGAGCCGGACACGCTGTCGCCGTCCGCCCTGCGTGACCGACTCGCCGCGCCCGAGCCGCCCGTCCTGGTGGATGTCCGTGAGCCGATCGAGTGGGACATCGCGCACATCGACGGTGCCACGCTGATCCCGTTGGGCGACATCGAGTCCGGCCCCGGGATCGAGCGCGTCCCGCGGAACCGCCCCACGGTCCTCTACTGCAAGACCGGCATCCGGTCGGCGCGGGCGCTGCGCGCACTGCGCGAGGCGGGCTTCACCGACGTCCGCCACCTCGACGGCGGCATCGCCGCGTGGACCCGTCAGGTCGACCCGTCGCTGCCCGTCTATTGAGCACCGCACCGCCGTCGCAGCCGGCCGGCCCCGGCGTGGCCCTCGCATCGGCGCAAGGGCGATGGGTCGTCGCCGCGGCCGTGCTGGGGTCGGCCATCGTCATGCTGGACTCGACGGTCGTCAACGTCGCCCTGCCACGCATCGCCGACGACTTCGACGCCGGTCTCGCATCGCTGCAGTGGACCGTCACCGCCTACATGACGACGCTGTCGGCGCTCGTCCTGTTGGGTGGTTCGCTCGGCGACCGCTTCGGACGTCGTCGTGTGTTCATCGCCGGGATCGTGGTGTTCGCACTCGCGTCGTTGGCCTGCGGTCTGGCGCCCGGCATCGGGGTGCTGATCGCCGCGCGGGCGGTCCAGGGCATCGGCGGGGCCATGCTGACACCGGGATCTCTGGCGATGATCCAGTCGTCGCTGCGACCCGCCGACCGTGCGCGGGCGATCGGACTGTGGTCGGGACTCGGGGGAGTCGCGTCGGCCGTCGGACCGTTCGTCGGCGGTGCGCTCGCCGACGGGCCCGGGTGGCGGTGGGTGTTCCTCGTCAACATCCCGGTGGCGGTCGCGTGCATCGCCGTCGCGGTGCGTCACGTGCCCGAGACGCGGGACACGCAGCAGCACCACGGTTTCGACACCCTCGGCGCGGGCGCGGCGATCGTCGCCCTCGCCGCGACCACGGTGGCGCTCATCCGCGCAGCCGACGGTGGCACGGGTCTCGAGGTGGGCCTGGAGGCGGCCGTCGGTCTCTTCGCCGGCCTCGTGTTCGTGCGCGCCGAGCGGCGCGCGCCCGAACCGATGGTGCCACCGCACCTGTTCGCCTCCCGCGTCTTCACCGTGGTGAACGTCATGACCTTCGCGATCTACGCCGCGATCGGGGGCACCCTGTTCCTCACCGCACTGCAACTCCAGGTCGTCGCCGGCTATCCCGCGGTGTGGGCGGGGGCGGCGCTGCTCCCGGTCACGGTCCTGATGCTGCTGCTGTCGGCACGGTCGGCGGCGCTGGCCGCGCGGATCGGGCCCCGCATCCCGCTCACCGTCGGGGCGTGCGCCCTGGCCGCGGGACTCTTCCTGTTCCTGCGCATCGATCCCGACGCGAACTACCTCACCGACGTCCTGCCGGGCGCGCTGGTGATGGGTGTCGGGTTGGTGACGCTGGTCGCGCCCCTCACGTCCACGGTGCTCGCCGCCGTCGACGACGCACACTCCGGTCTGGCGAGCGGTGTGAACAACGCCGTCGCGCGGGCCGCCGGGCTGTTGGCCGTCGCGGCGATCCCCCTCCTGGCGGGCACGTCGGCCGCGGGAACACTCGACGCCTCCTTCGACACCACCTTCCGCCGTGCGGTGCCGATCCTCGCCGCCGTCGCCCTCGTGGGTGGCGTCATCGCGTGGTTCGGGCTGCGCGGCCGGGAACCCGATGTGGCGGGCGACGCGACGACGGCACCGGACACCGCCGGGCGCCTCCCCAGGAACGACGCCACCGATCGGTAACGTGACCTCCCGTGAACGCACCGGAGCCGCCCGATCACGTCGTCGCGACGTTCGGGCTGTCCGGGACGGAACCGATCGCGTTGACCCGCGAGTGGGAGGGCGGCTGGCGCATCGGTGAGGTGGTCCTCTCCCTCGTCCCGGACCACGCCCGCGCAGCCTGGTCGGCGAAGGTCCGCGAGGACCTGTTCGTCGACGGGCTCCGCATCGCACGACCGCTGCGCGGCACCGACGGCCGCTACGTCGTGTCGGGGTGGCGCGCGGACACCTACATCGCCGGGTCGCCCGAGCCGCGCCACGACGAGGTCGTGTCGGTGGCCGACCGGCTCCACCAGGTCACCGCGGCGATCGAGCGCCCACGGTTCCTGCTGCAGCCACCCGCACCGCCGTACACCGACGTCGACGTGTTCACCGCAGCCGATCGGGCCGCGTGGGAGGACGCACCGTTGCGGTCCGCGCGCGCAGCGGGTTTCGGTGAACCGACGTCTCCGGACGGTGTACGCAGCATCGAGATGCTCAAGACGCTCGCCACCCTGCGCACGCCGGTGTCGTCACCGTCGCAGCTCGTCCACGGGGACCTGTTCGGCACCGTTCTGTTCGCCGGGGCCGCCGCGCCCGGCATCACCGACATCGTCCCCTACTGGCGTCCCCCGGCCTGGGCCGCGGCGGTCGTCGTGGTGGACGCGCTGGCGTGGGGCGGCGCCGACGACGACCTCGTCACCCGATGGTCCGACCTGCCCGAGTGGCCTCAGATGATGTTGCGCGCATTGCTGTTCCGGCTCGCGGTGCACGCACTGCACCCCCGCTCGTCGGCGGGCGCGCTGGCGGGGCTCTCGCGGGTGGTGGACATCGTCCGACTCATGGTCTGAGCCGTGGGACGCCGCTACTCGCACATCGTCTTCGGTCCGCAGGCACTGGCCCGGCAGGACCGCGCGGGCAGCGTCGTGGCCTACGGCGCGGATCTCGAGAGTCCGGACGACGGACCGCAGGAGATCACCGACCGCGAGGTCCGGCTCCTCACCGCGGTGTTCCAGTTCCACCTCGCCTCGATGACGCCGCAGGGGTGGCCCTACATCCAGTACCGCAGCGGGCCACCGGGTTTCCTGCACCACCTCGGTGGGAACCGGTTCGGCTTCCCCGACTTCCCGGGCAACCAGCAGTTCGTGTCGGTGGGCAACATCGAGGCCGACGACCGCGTCGCGCTGTTCGTGGCCGACCTGCCGCGCCGCACCCGCATCAAGGTCTTCGCCCGCGCCCGGGTGGTCGACGCCGCCGACGACCCCGACCTGGCGACCACGCTGCGGCACATCGACGGTCGCGAGATCGCCACGCGCGTCGAACGCTGCGTGACCCTCGCGGTGGAGGCCTTCGACTGGAACTGCTCGCGCAGCCTGATCCCGCAGTACACCACCGAGATGATCGCCGACCGGACCGCGCCCTACGTCGCGCGCATCACCGAGCTGCAGGACGAGAACGAGCGTCTGCGAGCCGAACTCGCCGCGCTCCGGGGCGAGCCCGGTCGCTGATCAGCTGCCGAAGCAGAACGGTGTGCACGGCCCGTCGTAGACGAGCGTGACGCGCGCACCCTCGCCGTTCTTGGCGACCTGGGTGGTCGACGAGAAGAACGGCAGCGGGCCACCGCCACCGCCGCCACCGCCGGCGTAACCACCACCGCCGCCGAAACCGCCACCACCACCGCCGCCGCCACCGGTCGGCGATGCGTCGCCGCCCACGCCGAGGCGACCGGGCTGCGAGTCGCCGGCGCTGGTGCCGCCGTTGGCCGGGCCGCCGGCTCCGCCGCCGAGCTTGAGACCGTTGCTGTCACCGGGGCGGCCACCGTCGCCGCCGCGGGTCCCGGCCGAGCCGCCGCCACCGGGCGCCGAGACCAGCCGCGACGCGATGGACGCGGGGTTCAGCGCGTCACCACCGACGGTGCGCACGTCGCTGGCACCGCCACCGCCGTTCGGGTACCCCGCGCCGCCGCCGTTGTAGCCGCCGACGCCCCGGGGGCTGCCGGGGGCGTTGTGCTGCCCGGCGCCACCGACGTAGACGAACAGGCGCTGTCCGCCGACGACGGGGGCGTAGGCGTAGGTCTTGCCGGCCTTGGTGGAGGGGAACCCGGAACCGCGGGTGTCCGCGCCGTTCGCGCCGACGGCCAGGATGAGGATCTGCCGCAGTCCCTGCGGCACCGTGAACACCTGCGGGCCGCCGGTGTAGGTGAACGTGCAGCGGATGTCGCTCTGGAAGAGAGCCTGCGTGCAGTTGCGCGGCAGGGGCGCGGCCGACGCGACCGGGGCCGTGACGACCGCGGCGGTGGTCGCCGCGAACAGTGCGGCGACGACGGACAGTCGCCTACGACGAAGCATCGGATGGTCCTCCTCGGGAGCCCCCGACCCGGTGTCCCGACGTCGGCGCGGACTGCGTGATGGACCGAACTCTACGAGGTGCACCCCGGCGAGCGGACAGCAATCCGTCCGAAACATCGCAGACGTGTCTCACACGGCCCTCGTCGCACGGGTGAGAACACCGTGACGACGAGGTCATCGCGCGACGCACCGCGGCAACACCCGCTCCCTACCGTGACCCGCAACCACCCGCACGCAGGCCCTTCGAGAGGACACCGTGACCACCGCGACGCGACGCAAGCACCACATCACCGACTGGGATCCCGAGGATCGGGAGGCCTGGGACGCCGGGAACGCCGCCATCGCTCGGCGGAACCTCCTCTGGTCGGTGATCTGCGAGCACGTCGGCTTCTCGGTGTGGTCGTTGTTCTCGGTGCTGGCGCTGTTCATGGGCCCGCAGTACGGGATCTCGCTCGACCAGAAGTTCGTCATCGCGGCGACCGCCACGTTCGTCGGCGCCTGCCTGCGCATTCCCTACACCCAGGCCACGGCCCGGTTCGGTGGGCGCAACTGGGCGATCTTCAGCGCCGTCGTCCTGCTGCTGCCCACGTCGCTGACGCTGATGCTGATGCTCAACCCCGGCGACTTCGGGTTCGGGTGGTTCCTCTTCGTCGCGGCGCTCACCGGTTTCGGTGGCGGCAACTTCGCGTCGTCGATGACCAACATCAATGCCTTCTACCCGCAGCGCCTCAAGGGTTGGGCGCTGGGCCTGAACGCCGGCGGCGGCAACATCGGCGTGCCCGTCGTGCAGCTGATCGGTCTGCTCGTCATCTCGGTCGCCTCCGACCGGCCGGAGATCGTCTGCTCGATCTACCTGGTGCTGCTCGCGCTCGCCGGTGTCGGCGCGGCCCTCTACATGGACAACCTCGACCACCAGACGTCGTCGGGCAAGGCCATGGTCGACTGCCTGAAGTACCGCGACACCTGGCTCATCTCGCTGCTGTACGTCGGCACGTTCGGCTCGTTCATCGGTTTCGGGTTCGCGTTCAGCCAGGTCCTCAACATCAGCTTCACCGCATCGGGTGACCCGAAGCCGGCGTTGGCCGCGGCGCAGATCGCCTGGATCGGTCCGCTGCTCGGGTCGCTGTCGCGGCCGTACGGCGGCAAGCTGGCCGACCGCGTCGGCGGCGGGCGGGTGACGATGTGGTGCTTCGCGGCGATGGTCGCGTCGTCGGCGGTCCTCGTCGCCGCCGGCACCGTCTCGGACTCGAACGGCCACCGCATCACCGGCGGGGTCCTCGCCGCGTTCATCGTCGGCTTCATCCTGCTGTTCCTGATCTCCGGCGTCGCCAACGGCTCGGTCTACAAGATCATCCCGGCCGTCTTCGAGGCCAAGGCGCAGGCCAACCGGGGACTCAACGCCTTCGGCAAGATCACCTGGTCCCGGTCCATGTCCGGGGCACTCATCGGGATCGCAGGTGCGTTCGGTGGCCTCGGTGGCGTCGCGATCAACCTGGTCCTGCGGGCGAGCTACAAGTCCCACAAGTCCGCGACGACGGCGTTCTGGGTGTTCCTCGCGTTCTACGTCATCGCCGGCGTCGTCACCTGGTGGTTCTACGCCCGCGGTGAGAAGTCGGCGACCACGTCGGAGGAGGCCCCCGCGTCCGCGTCCACCGCGGCGGGTGTCGCATGAGCACGAAGACCGCCGTCGTCGTCGGCCACGGGATGGTCGGCCACCGCTTCGTCGCCGACCTCCGTCGCGCCGACATCACCGGGCAGTGGAGGGTCGTCGTCATCGGGGAGGAGGCCGACGCCGCGTACGACCGCGTCGGGCTCTCGTCCTACGTGGAGTCGTGGGATCGCGGCGCACTGGCCCTCGCAGGCAACGACTACGCCGGCGACGACGGCGTCGAGGTGCGTCTCGGGGTCCGCGCCGAGTCGATCGATCGGGACGGGCGCCGCGTCGTCACGTCCGACGGCACCGAGATCGGCTACGACGCACTGGTTCTGGCGACCGGGTCCTATGCGTTCGTACCGCCGGTGCCGGGAAAGAATCACCCACGGTGTTTCGTGTACCGCACGCTCGACGACCTCGACGCCATCCGGGCCGCCGCGGAGTCGAACGACCCGGGTGCGGTGGGCGTCGTCGTCGGTGGCGGGCTGCTCGGGCTCGAGGCCGCGAACGCCCTGCGGTCGCTGGGCATGTCGCCGCACGTCGTCGAGTTCGCCCCGCGCCTGATGCCGCTCCAGGTCGACGACGGGGGAGGTGCGCTGCTGGCAAAGATCGTCGGTGAGCTCGGTGTCACCGTCCACACCGGCGTCTCGACGACCGGCGTCGAGGGTCGCACCGACGGCGGTGTCACCGTCACGCTGTCCGACGACACCGCGATCGACGCGGCGCTGCTGGTGTTCGCCGCCGGTGTCCGACCCCGTGACGAGCTCGCCCGCGACGCCGGACTCGACGTCGGCGAGCGTGGTGGCGTCCTGGTCGACAGCACCTGCCGCAGCGTCGATCCCGACATCTACGCCATCGGCGAGGTGGCGGCGGTCGACGGCCGGTGCTACGGACTCGTCGCACCCGGATACTCGACCGCGGAGATCGTCGCCGACCGCCTCGTCGGCGGTGACCGCTCCTTCGCCGGAGCGGACATGTCGACCAAGCTCAAGCTGCTCGGCGTCGACGTCGCCAGTTTCGGCGACGCGATGGGCACCTCCGACGGTGCGCTGGAGATCGTGCACAGCGACCCCGTCGCCGGCACCTACGCGAAGGTCGTCGTCTCCGACGACGCGACCACCCTCCTCGGCGGCATCCTCGTCGGCGACGCAACGGCCTACGCGACCCTGAAACCGATGGTGGGACGGGCGATCCCCGGGGACCCGGCGGCGCTCATCACACCGGCCGGCACCGGCGGCGGGATCGGCGTCGGGGCACTGCCCGGCGACGCCGAGATCTGCTCGTGCAACGGTGTCACGAAGGGCGCCATCTGCTCGGCCATCGCCGACGGGTCGTGTGATGTGGCCTCCATCAAGGGCTGCACCGGCGCAGGCACCACCTGTGGTGGCTGCGTCCCGAGCATCACGACCCTGCTCGCCGAATCGGGCGTCGAGCTCTCGAAGTCCCTGTGCGCGCACTTCTCCCAGTCGCGCGCCGAGCTGTTCGAGGTCGTCGCGTCCACCGGCATCCGCACCTTCTCCGAGCTCATCGCGCGGTTCGGGACCGGCGCCGGCTGCGAGGTGTGCAAACCGACGGTGGCGTCCATCCTGGCGTCGACGTCGTCGGACCACATCCTCGACGGCGAGCAGGCCGCGCTCCAGGACACCAACGACCATTTCCTGGCGAACCTGCAGAAGAACGGGTCCTACTCGGTGGTCCCGCGGATGCCGGGCGGAGAGGTCACCGCCGAACAGCTCATCGTGATCGGCGAGATCGCCCGGGACTTCGGGCTGTACACCAAGATCACCGGCGGCCAACGCATCGACATGTTCGGTGCCCGGGTCGACCAGTTGCCCCGGATCTGGCGACGACTCGTCGACGCCGGCATGGAGTCGGGTCAGGCCTACGGCAAGAGTCTGCGCACGGTGAAGAGCTGCGTCGGCTCGAGTTGGTGCCGCTACGGCGTGCAGGACTCCGTCGGCATGGCGGTGCGCCTCGAGATGCGTTACCGCGGACTGCGATCGCCGCACAAGATCAAGTTCGGCGTCTCGGGGTGTGCACGCGAGTGCGCGGAGGCGCGGGGCAAGGACGTCGGGATCATCGCGACCGAGAACGGGTGGAACCTCTACGTCGCCGGCAACGGCGGCCAGCGGCCCGCGCACGCACAACTGCTCGCGCAGGGCCTCGACGACGAGACGTTGGTCGCCTACATCGACCGCTACCTCATGTTCTACATCCGCACCGCCGACCGCCTGCAGCGCACGGCACCGTGGCTCGAGTTGCTCGAGGGCGGCCTGGATCATCTCCGCGACGTCGTCTGCTCCGACAGTCTCGGCATCGCCGCGCAGCTGGAGGCGGACATGGACCGTCACGTCGCCGGCTATCGCGACGAGTGGGCGGCCGTGCTGGAGGACGAGGAGAAGCTCTCGCGCTTTGTCTCGTTCGTCAACGCCCCCGACGAGCCCGACCCGACCATCGGTTTCACCGAGTCCGACGGGCGGCGGGTCCCGGTCCTGCTCGGGTCACCCGCGATCCCGTCCCGGGACTGATCGGAACGGCGTCGACACGCCGTCTGGCCTGCGTGTTCACGCCACGCCGACATCGGGGAAACGTCGCCGTCACACGACGCCGACACACTGGAGATGCACACGAGTTCGAGGAGAACCGCGATGACGCTCACCCACCACGACCGCGCCCACGGTGTCGTCGGGGACACCGACTGGGTCCCCGCCTGCCGACTCGACGCACTGGTCGCCGGGCGTGGCGTCGCCGTACTCATGCCGGACGGCATGCAGGCTGCGCTGTTCCTGCTGCCGACCGGGGAGCTGTACGCGGTCGGCAACATCGACCCGTTCGGTCGGGCCGCGGTGATGTCGCGGGGTCTCGTCGGCGACCGGGACGGTGAGCCGACGGTCGCGTCGCCGCTGCTGAAGCAGGTCTTCTCGCTCCGCACCGGTCGCTGTCTCGACGACGACACAGTCGGCCTCGGCGCCTTCGCCACGCGGGTGGTCGGCGGCCGGGTCGACGTAGCCGCGTGGTGAGCCCCGCCCCGCCGGCGGAGGCGGTCGGCGACCCGCCCGTCGCACCGCCCCTGGCGGGGTTCACGATCGGGATCACCGCGGCCCGCCGCGCCGACGAGTTCGAGGCGCTGCTCGCCCGACGCGGTGCACAGGTGGTGCACGCCCCGGCCATCCGCATCATCCCGCTCGCCGACGACGCCGAACTCGAACGTGTGACCCGCGAGATCACCTCCGACCCGCCGGACATCGTCATCGCGACCACCGGTATCGGGTTCCGCGGGTGGATGGAGGCCGCGGACGGGTGGGGTACGGCCGAGCAGCTCGTCGACGCGCTGGGACGGTCGACGGTCGTCGCGCGCGGCCCGAAGGCCAAGGGCGCCATCCGCGCCGCCGGTCTGCGGGAGGAGTGGTCGCCGCCGAACGAGTCGTCCAGCGAGGTCATCGACCATCTCCTCGCCCAGGGCGTCGAGGGGTCGCGGATCGGCGTGCAACTGCACGGCGCGACCACCGAGTGGGAGCCCCTGCCGGACCTGTGCGCCGTGCTGCGGGAGGCCGGCGCGATCGTCGTCCCGATCCCCGTCTACCGGTGGACACCGCCCGCCGACACCACCGCGATGGACCAGATGATCCGCGCGACCATCTGCCACGACATCGACGGGATCACCTTCACGAGTGCGCCCGCGGTCGCGTCGATGCTCGGGCGCGCACGGGATCTCGGCGCTCTCGACGATTTCCTGCACGCGCTGCGCACCACGGTGCCCGCTCTGTGCGTCGGTGCGGTCACCGCGGCGCCGCTGCAGGCCCTGCAGGTGCCGACCATCCAGCCCGCCCGGTTCCGGCTCGGAGCTCTCGCCCGCACCATCGCCGACGAGTTGCCCCGGCGTACACAGACATTGCGCGTCGCCGGTCACGACGTGACGGTGCTCGCCCGCGGCGTCACCGTCGACGGGACGGCCCGGCCGCTCACCGCCGCCGGCCTCGCCCTGATGCGCGCCCTGACCCGGGTGCCGGGTCGCGTCGTCGACCGGCACACGCTGCTCGCCGCGTTGCCCGGCGGCGGAGGGGACACCCACGCCGTCGAGATGGCGATGGCCCGATTGCGTACGGCGTTGGGCGATCCCACGATGGTGCAGACCGTCGTCAAGCGGGGCTACCGTCTCGCCGTCGACCTCGAATGGGAGGACGAATGACCGACCCGACCCTCGTGCTCGTCGCCCACGGCACCCGGTCGACCGTCGGCGTCGGGACCGTCGCGCGTCTCGCCGAGAAGGTGTCCGAGCGTGTCGGCCCGGTCCGCGTGGCGTTCGTCGACGTCCTCGGTCCGACACCGTCGGAGGTCCTCGACGAGATCGACGGTCCGGCCGTGCTGATGCCGGCGTTCCTCGCCTCCGGCTACCACGTCCGCGTCGACATCCCCGAGCACGTGGCGCGGATTGGACGGTCGGACGTGAGGGTCACGCGGGCGCTCGGCCCCGATCCCGCGATCGCACACGTCCTGCTGGCGCGGCTGTACGCAGCCGGGTGGCGCCCGGGTGACGACGTCGTGCTCGCGGCGGCGGGATCGTCGGATCCCGACGCGCTCGCCGATGTGCGCACTGCCGCCGACCAGCTCTCGGTCCTCGTCGATGCGCCCGTCGAGATCGGCTACGTCGCAACGGCATCGCCCACCGTCGCCGAGGCGGTCGAGGCCGCGCGGGGACGCGGCGCGCGGCGTGTCGTCGTCGCGGCGTACCTGTTGGCGCCGGGTCTGTTCCACACGAGGCTGTCGGGGGCGGGCGCGGATGCCGTCGCCGAGCCGCTCGGCGCCGACGACGCGATGGCCGACCTGATCGCCGCCCACTTCCGCGCGGACGCCGAGGCCCTCACCGCCCATCCTTGACACGCCCCGCCGTCACCCCCACGTCCGTTTCCCCCGTCACCCCCACGTCGAGTGGGCGGCAGGAGACGTCGAGTGGGCGGCAGGAGCGTTCGAGTGGGCGCCTGGTGCCCACTCGACGCGTCCGAGCGCCCACTCGACGGGTGGGGCGTGTCCTCAGGCGGTGCGGGCGAGGACATCCCGGATCGTCGCGGCGGTCAGCTCGGGCCGGGACAACGGGACCATGTGGTCGCAGTCCTCGTGGTGGATCGTCAGCCGGTCACCGAGACGCTCGGTGAGTGCGGCGACGAAATCGGCCGAGGAATACGGCGGTTGGACCTTGTCCGCGACGATCATCGCGGTCTCCACGCCCGCCTCGGGGAGCGCGAACGGCCGCGCGAGTTCGCTCCACGTCGTCATGATGGCCCCGGGATGCAGCCGCCATGTCCATCGTCCGTCGCCGGTCGGGAGCAGATGCGTCTCGATCTCCTCGGCGAGGACGGCGTCGTCGACCTCCCACCACGACTCCGCACGCTTGCGGTCCCAGGCGTCCTGACGGTCGCGGACGTACCAGGAGTCGAGGGTCGACGCGGCGGCGTCGGCCATGCGGTCCCCGTCGAGGTCGACGGCGGGGTCCAGCAACACCAGGCCGCGGACGCGCCCGGGCGCGGTGGCCGCCAGCGCCAGCGCCAGCGCTCCACCGTAGGAATGCCCGACGACCACGACCGGTCCCGACGTGTGCTCGTCGAGCACCTCGACGAGACCCGCGACCTGCCGCTCGATCGTCCACGGCGCCGCCCACGACGAGTGCCCGTGTCCGAGCAGATCGGGCGCGACGATCCGCACCTCGGGCAGATGATCCTCCGCGAGGGGCCGCCACCGACGACCGTGCCCGGTCACCCCGTGCACCACCAGCACGGTCTCTCCGTCGGCCGGTCCGAAGGTGGTCACCGCCATCGTCGTCATGGGGCCCGATCATGCCGGGCGGCCGTCGCGCGCGGGGAGAGGGATCGTGTGGAACGGTTCTGGCACCGGCTGCGGCGGCTGTCGGTGGCGGGTGATCTGATCGGTGTCGACCGCACGGGAGGAGGTCTGCCATGTACGACGGGTCGCCGCAGGACACTCGCTCGCGACGGCGGGTCGAGGTCCCCGCGACACTGGTCGCCGCAGCCCACGCCGAGCCGACCGCTCGCACCTGGGACGGCGCCGCCGCGCGACTCGTCGCTGCGCCGCTGCCCGGGGAGGGTCGCGGCTGGCAGCCCATCCGCATCACCGGCGGGCCCGGCACGGGCAAGACGGCGCTCGTCGTCGACGTCGCCGTGTCCCGACTGACCGCGGCCGGCGCGGACCCGGAATCCGTGGTGCTCCTGGCCTCCGATCGCCGCGCTGCGGTCCGGCTGCGCGAGGAGATCACCCGACGCGTCCTCGCCCGTCCCGATCGGGACGCCGCGCGCTCCTCCACCCGCGAACCCCTCGTCCGGACCGTGCACTCCTACGCGTTCGCCGTCCTGCGCCTGCAGGCCTCGGCGAACGGCAACCCCCCACCGCGGCTCATCACGGGATCCGAACAGGACGCCGTCCTGCGTGAGCTCCTCGCCGGTGACATCGCCGACGGCGCACGCGACTGGCCCGAACGGTTGCGGCCCGCCCTGCACACCGACGGCTTCGCGCAGGCGCTACGCGACCTGATCATGCGCGCGGCCGAACGAGGCGTCGGGCCGGAGCGACTCATCACCCTCGGTCGCGCCCACGGCCGCGACGAATGGGTCGCCGCGGGCATCGCCTACCGCCAGTACGAGCAGACCACGCTGCTGCGCGCCGCCGTCGGATCGGCGTCACCGCAGGCCACCTCGCCCGCGGTCGACGCCGCCGAACTCATCGGGTCGGCCCTCACCGCGTTGTCCACCGACGACGCCCTGCTGGCCGGCGAACGCGCGCGCATCCGACACCTCCTCGTCGACGACGCGCACCACCTCGACCCGCAGGCGGCGGACCTCGTCCGCCTCATCGGGATCGGGGCTGCCGAGACCGTCGTCGCCGGCGACCGCGACCAGACGGTGTTCGCGTTCCGCGGCGCCACGCCCCGCTTCCTCGACGACCTCGTCGACGCCGGCTCCTCACAGGACATCGTCCTGTCCACCGACCGCCGCGCGAGCCCGGAGATCACCGCCGTCATCGACGCCATCGCCGCGCGACTGCCCGGGGCGCATCGCCCTGCACGTCGCCCCGGGGACCACCCGGACGACGAGCGGCCCGCGATGAGCGTCCTCGGGGCCGGCGCGCCGGTGCGTGTGGAGTCCTACGCGTCGGCGGCGAAGGAGGCCACCGCGATCGCCGACGCGCTCCGCCGTGCGCACGTCTTCGAGGGCGTGCCCTGGTCGCAGATGGCGATCGTGACGCGGTCCGTGGCGCGATCGGCCGCGGCCCTGCGCCGGGCGCTGCGGGCGACCGGGGTGCCCGTGGTCACGCCGGCCTCCGAACTGCCGCTGCACAAGCAGCGGTCCGTCGCGGCGTTGCTGTCGGTGCTGCGCGCCGTCGACGGGTCGATAGACGGGGACGAGGCGCTGGCCCTGCTGTCCGGACCGATCGGCGGTGCCGACCCGACGTCCGTGCGTCGCCTCCGCCGCGGACTGCGGCGCAGCCTCGACGCGGAACCGGCGGTGTCCGTGACGGATTCGGTGGACGTCATCGTCGCGGTCCTCGCCGACGACCTCGACACGCCGACCGGAGCCGACGCCGCGGCGCGTCTCGACGCGCTGACCGCGCCCGAACGCGCACCCCTGGTCCGCGTCCGCGACGTCGTCCGTGCCGCGCGGCGCGAACACCGCCGCGGGGGCGGGGTGGAGGACGTGCTGTGGGCCGCCTGGGACGCGACCGGGCTGGCCCGCCGGTGGTCGGCGACCGCCCTGCGGGGTGGTCCCGCCGCCGATCAGGCCGACCGTGACCTCGACGCGGTGGTCGCCCTGTTCGACGTCGCCGCCGGTTTCACCGACAACCTGCCCGCCGCCGGGGTCGACGCCTTCGTCGACCACGTGTGCGCGCTGCGGATCGCCGGCGACGCCCCGCGGCGGACGGGTGGCGCCGACGCGGTCACCATCGTGTCCGCGCACAGTGCGGCGGGGCGGGAGTGGGACGTCGTCGCCGTGGCCGGCGTCCAGGACGGCCTGTGGCCCTCGCTGCGCAGTCGCGGCGGCATCCTCGGTACATCCGCTCTCGTCGACCTCCTCGACGGTGTGGCGGTCGACGGCCTCGACACCATCTCGCGCACCGCTGTCGCCGTCGCCGACGAACGCCGGCTGTTCCTCGTGGCCTGCTCCCGGGCCCGCCGACGACTGCTCGTGACCGCCGTGGACGACGGCAGCGGTGACGCGGCCCCGTCGCGGTTCCTCGTCGAGCTCGCGGCGGTCCTCGCCGGCGACGAGCCCGAGACCGACACGCCCGTCGTCTCCGCCGACGGCCTCCTGGAGGTGGCGCCGGCGGTGCGCCGCACGTTGTCGTTGCCGTCGATCGTGGCGGCGTTGCGGGCGCGGGTGAGCGCCGACGACCCCGACCCCCGCGTCGCCGAGATGCTCGCGCGCCTCGCCGACGCCGGTGTCCCCGGCGCCCACCCCGACGACTGGTTCGGCATCGCCGAGCCGAGTACCGATGCGCCGCTGTGGGATCCGTCCCGCGGACCGATCACGGTCTCACCGTCGAGCGTCGAGGCCGTGCACCGGTGCTCGCTGCGGTGGATGTTCGAACGGGCCGGGGGCCGCGACGGGGACTCCGCGCCCGCGGTGGCCGGCACCGTCGTGCACACCCTGGTGCAGGCCCTTGCAGGTCGGATCCCGCCGGACGAGGTGACGGCGTCGCTGCGTCGCATCTGGGATCAGGTCGACGTCGGCGCACAGTGGTACTCCACGCACGAACTCACCCGCGTCGAGTCCATGCTCGACCACTTCGGCACGTGGCTCGAACGGTCCCGCGGGGATCTCGAGGAGATCGGCGTCGAGGTCGACGTCGACGTCGTCCTGCCCCCCGACCCCGACGACCCCTCCGACGCCGCCGTGCGGATCAGGGGACGTATCGACCGTCTCGAGCGGGACGCCCAGGGGCGGCCCGTCATCGTCGACGTCAAGACCGGGAAGACGCCGATCAGCAAGGACGACGCCGCCGAACACCCCCAGCTCGCGACCTACCAGCTCGCGGTGCACCTCGGCGGCGTCGAGGGCGTGCCGCGGACGGAACCCGGTGGGGGACGGCTCGTGTACGTCTCGTCCTCGAACAGGACGACCGGCGCCGCCGAGCGCGTGCAACCGCCGCTGACCGCCGACCACATCGCCGAGTGGACCCGGCTGGTGCGGGACGCGGCGCGCCGCAGCGCCGGCCCGACGTTCCTCGCCACCGTCAACCCCGGCTGCGTGCGCTGCCCGCTCACCGCGTCGTGCCCGGCGTCGTCGGCCGGGAAGGCGGTGACCGATGACTGACGTCCTGACCTCGGGAGCGTTCAGCCGACGGTCGACGATCTCGGCCCGCAGCCTCTCGGCCGCACTGGGTCTCCCGCCACCGACCGACGAACAGGTCGCGGTGATCGAGGCGCCGATGGAGCCGCTGCTCGTCGTGGCCGGCGCCGGGGCGGGCAAGACAGAGACCATGGCGGCGCGCGTCGTGTGGCTCGTCGCCAACCGCATGGTGTCGCCCGACGAGATCACCGGACTCACCTTCACCCGCAAGGCCGCGGCCGAACTCGCCGCGCGCATCCGCCGCCGCCTGGCGATGCTCGCCGCGTCGTCGGCGATGCTGCACTGGGACCCCGACGGGACGACACGGGCCGTGCTGCGGGCGGCCGATCCCGAGGTCAGCACCTATCACGCCTACGCAGGGCGCCTCATCGCCGACCACGGGCTGCTACTGCCGGTGGAGCCGGCGTCGACGCTGCTGTCGGAGACCGAGCTGTGGCAGGTCGCCTTCGAGGTGGTCGGCGGCTGGACCGACGACCTCGAGACCACGAAGACACCGCAGGGCGTCACGGAATCGGTGCTGTCGCTGTACTCCGACGCCGCCGAGCATCTCGTCGACCTCACCGCGATCGCGGCGAGCGGGACGGAACTGCACCGTCTCATCGACACGCTCCCACCCGGCCCGCGACAACGCGCCGAGCCGGCGAAGGCGCTGCGCGACATGCAGGAGGTCGTCGCCGAACGGCATCGGCTCGTGCCGCTGGTGCAACGCCTCGCCGACACCATGCGCAGCCAGAACGTCCTGGACTTCGGCAGCCAGATGTCCCTCGCGGCGCGCCTGGTGCGCGACCACCCCGAGGTCGCCGAGGCCGAACGGGCCACCGTCCGCGCGGTCCTCCTCGACGAGTACCAGGACACCGGCCACTCCCAGCGGATCCTGTTGTCCCGGTTGTTCGGTGGGCCGGCCGGACCCGATCGCCCGCTCGTCGCGGTGACGGCCGTCGGTGACCCGATCCAGTCGATCTACGGCTGGCGTGGCGCGTCGGCCGCAAACCTCCCGCGTTTCGCCACCGACTTCCCGACGGCGTCCGGTGCGCCGGCACCGCGTCGGGAGCTGTTGACGAGCTGGCGCAACCCGAGAACCGCGCTGCGGCTGGCGAACCGCGTGTCCGGGGACCTGCGGGCGGCGGGGATCCCCGTCAGCGTGCTGCGGTCGCGTGACGACGCCCCCGAGGGGACCGTCGACGTCGCGCTGCACGAGACGGTCGAGGACGAACGCGTCTGGATCGCCGACGCGGTCGTCGGCGAGTACGACGCCGCGGAGAAGGCCGGCGCCTCACCTCCCACCACCGCGATCCTCGTGCGCCGCAACGAGGACTCGGCGCCGCTGGCGGCGAAGCTGGAGGCGCGGGGTGTCCCCGTGGAGGTGGTCGGGATCGGCGGACTGCTGTTCGTCCCCGAGATCCAGGACATCGTGGCGACCCTGCGGCTCATGGCCGACCCGATGGCCGGCACGGCGGCGATGCGACTGCTGACCGGGGCGCGGTTCCGGTTGGGCGCCGCCGATCTCGCGGCGCTGTGGCGGCGTGCCCGGGAGCTCGCGGTCGCGGGCGGTCCCGGCGCCGGGGGAGCCGTCGACTCCGTCGCCGCCCTCGACGACGCGCTCGACGCGGTGCTCCCCTCCGACAGCGCGGACCAGGCGGGTCTCGGTGACGCCATCGCCGACCCGGGAGAGGCGTCGCGGTACAGCCCGACCGGCCACAAACGCATCGTCGACCTCGGGCACATGCTCGAGGGCCTGCGTCGCCGGATCGGACAGTCGCTGCCCGATCTCGTCGCCGACGTCGAGGCCACCCTGGGAGTCGCCGTCGAGACCCAGGTCCGGGCGCGCCGGATGCGTGGGGTCATCACCGGGCGTGAACACCTCGACGCCTTCGCCGATCACGTGGCAACCTACGCCGAGCGGCCGTCGGCGACGCTGTCGGGGCTGCTCGCCTTCCTGGACTCGGCGGCCACCGTCGAGAAGGGTCTCGAGATGGGTGCGGTCGAGATCGCCGACGACCGCGTGCAGATCCTCACGATGCATGCGGCGAAGGGCCTTGAGTGGGAGGTCATCGTGCTGCCGCACGTGTGCACCGACATCTTCCCGGGCGGCAAGGCGGACGGCACCTGGCTGGGCAGCGCCCGCGAGCTCCCGGCCGACCTGCGGGGCGATCTCGCCGACGCCACCGGTGTCGGCTTCCCGCCGCTGCGCCTCGAGGGCGTCGACGACCGCAAGGAACTCGTCGACCGCATCGACGAGCACAAGCAGGCACTGCGTGACCGCAAACTCGAGGAGGACCGGCGACTGCTGTACGTCGCCCTCACCCGCACCCAGCGACGGCTGCTGGTGTCCGGTCACCAGTGGACGGCCAAGCACGACAAGCCGAAGGGTCCATCGGACTTCCTCGTGGAGATCGCCGAGATCGTGCGCGAGGCCGACGATCCCGGCATGCGCATCGTCACCTGGGCCGACGACCCGGCCGACGGGGCCACCAACCCGCTGGCCGAGCACGCGATCACCGAAGAGTGGCCGCGCGATCCGTTGGGCAAGCACCGGTCGCGGATCGTCGCCGGCGCCGATCGGGTGCGCGAGGCCCTGCGGCGCCGTGGCGCGCCCGGACTGTTCGACACCCCCGGCGCCGACATGACGGTCGACCCGGACCCCGAGGACGACATCACCGTCCTCGAACGTGAGGTGGACGCACTGCTCGCCGAACGCGCCGCCGAGACGGTCTACGACCTCGAAGTGGCGCTGCCGCAGCACCTCTCGGTGAGCGAACTGGTCGAACTCGACAGCGACCAGGCGGCGTTCGCGCGTCGGTTGCGTCGGCCGATGCCGTTCAAGCCGAACCGTCTCGCGCGCCGGGGCACCGCGTTCCACGCGTGGGTCGAACGACGTTTCGGGGCCACCCGACTGCTCGACACCGACGAGTTGCCCGGTGCCGCAGACGAATCGAACGACGCCGACGCCGACCTCGAGCTGCTGCGGGAGGCGTTCCTGGCGTCGGAGTGGGCATCACGAACGCCGACCGAGGTGGAGGTGCCGTTCGAGACCGTCGTCGGGGACACCGTCGTGCGCGGTCGGATCGACGCGGTGTTCACCGAGCCCGACGGGTCGGCGATCGTCGTCGACTGGAAGACCGGGGCCCTGCCCGCCGCTGCGCACCGCGCGTCGCTGCAGGTGCAGCTCGCGGCCTACCGGGTGGCCTGGTCGGAACTCTCGGGTGTACCGCTCGACCGCGTCCGGGCCGCATTCCACTACGTCCGGCCGGACGTCACCGTCGAGCCGGACGACCTGCCCGACCGTGACGGCCTCGCGCGCCTGCTGGCGGTCAGGAGTCCCGACGGATCCGCAGCGCCGTCGTGATCATCGGGACCTGCAGCGGCAGCCGTGCGGCGGCGCCGGCGAGCAGCACCGGCTTGTCCTTGAACAGTCGCAGCGTGTTCACGTTGGCCGGGAAGACCGCGACGAACAACGCGACCGCGGCCGTGGCCGCGACGCGGCGGGTGCGCGGGTAGAGCAGCCCCGCACCGATCGCGGCCTCGGCAGCGCCCGACGCGTAGGTCAGAGTGCGCGCGTCGCCGGGGATCTCGGGCGGCACGATCGAGTCGAACGGAGCGGGGACGGCGAAGTGCAGAACACCCATGCCGATCAGGGCGCCGCCCATGATCCGGGCGTCGCGCTCGGCGATGCGCCGACGGCGGACGGCTGCGGGAGTCGGGAGTCTGTCCAGGAGCGTGGCCATGCGCACCACTGTGCCTGATCGCCGCCGTCTGTCGGGCTAGAGTCCCCGTGATGCCTGGACCCCTACGTCGCCGCCTGCGTCCGGACGACCTCACCGCCATGCCCGACCACGCCTTGGTCGGCGTCGTCCGCATCCCGGAGATGCAGGCCAGCCCCGTACGGGCGATCAGTCGGCGGGTGCTGTTCGCGCTCCTCGCGTTGTTCGCCGCGGTGTTCATCGTCTACCTCGACCGCGGCGGCTACCGGGACGTCCAGGACAACGAGCTTTCGTTCCTCGACTGCCTCTACTACGCGACGGTGTCGCTGTCGACGACGGGCTACGGCGACATCACCCCGTTCACCCCCGAGGCCCGTCTCATCAACGTGCTGATCATCACCCCGCTGCGCGTGATGTTCCTGATCGTCCTGGTCGGCACCACACTCGAGGTGCTCACGGAACGGTCCCGGCAGGCTTTGAAGATCCAGCGTTGGAGGAGCAAGGTGCGCAACCACACCGTCGTCGTCGGATACGGCACGAAGGGCAAGACCGCGGTGCGCGCGATGGTGGCCGACGGGACCAAGCCGTCCGAGATCGTCGTCGTCGACTCGCAACCGACCGTTCTGGAGGGCGCGGCCGCCGAGGGTCTCGTCACCGTCCGCGGTGACGCAACGCGCTCGGATGTGTTGCGCCTTGCGGGTGCTCAGCACGCCGCGTCGATCGTCATCGCCACCAACCGCGACGACACCGCTGTTCTCGCCACGCTCACCGCGCGCGAACTCGCACCGCGCGCGAAGATCGTCGCGTCCATCCGGGAGGCGGAGAACACCCACCTCATCCGACAGTCGGGTGCGAACTCGGTCGTCGTCTCGTCGGAGACCGCCGGGCGGTTGCTGGGGCTCGCGACCTCCACCCCGGCCGTCGTCGAGGTGATCGAGGACCTGCTGACCCCGGACGCCGGCTACGCCATCGCCGAGCGGGACGTCGAGCGTGACGAGCACGGCGCCAGCCCGCAGCACCTCGTCGACATCGTGCTCGGTGTCGTGCGTGACGGCCGTCTGTACCGCGTCGACGACAGTGAGGTCGACGCCATCGAGGACGGCGACCGCCTTCTCTACGTGCGCAAGGGTCCCGCCTGACCCTGCGCCGGTGTAGACAGGGCGGGTGACGCGAACCTGTGTGGTCGTCCAGTGGGTGCTGCGGGTCCTCGTCCTGGGGCCGCTCTTCCGTCTGCGCGACCGCCCCGTCGTGGTCGGCTCCGACGCCATCCCACGTCGCGGACCGCTGATCCTCGTCGCGAACCATCAGGCCGTCTCCGACTCGTTCCACCTCGCGATCGCGGCCCGGCGCCCGGTCGTGTTCCTCGCGAAGGCCGAGTACTTCACGGAGACGGGGTTGCGCGGCCGGATGAAGCAGTGGTTCTTCCGGTCCATCGGACAGATCCCGGTCGATCGTGACGGCGGGGACGCCGCGTCGGACGCCTTGTCGACCGCGGGTGCCGTGGTCGCGTCCGGTGCCGCGTGGGCGGTGCACCCGGAGGGGTCCAGGGTGACGTCGCACAGCATCCACCGGGGTCACACGGGGGCGCTGCGCGTCGCGATCGCCACCGGAGCGCCCGTCGTGCCACTCGCGATCACGGGGACCGCCGACGGTGAGCACTGGTGGTCGCGTCGTGACGTGACCATCCATGTGGGTGACGTGTTCGACCCGACGGGTCTCACCCCCGACGACGCGCGGGAGGCGATCGACCGGCTGATGCGCTGGATGGCGGACGCCACCGGCTGGCCGTACGTCGACAGCTACACCCCACGCCGCGGGGCGGCCTGATCCGCGATCGTTAGGCTCGGCAGGTGGCCTTCACCTTCGTCGAACCGCCGTTGCTGTCGCGGTCGACCATCGATCGCGCCGACGAGATCCGTGACGACGCCGAGAGGCTCGCCCGGGGATGGGGTGACGCCCGCGTGTTGCCCGTCGACGCCGACGGGCGGTCGGGGATCGGCCCGGAGGGTCTCCGGTGGGAGCGGTCGTCGACGTTCGGCGACACCATCCCGCAGGACGCGGTGTTCATCGGCATCCGCGAGGGCATCGACCTGTGGACGATGCGTGTCGAGCAGATCGAGGGCAAGACCGCCGATCCGCGGGGCAGCCTCGGGCGCCTCGACCCCGACGAGGCCGGGCTGCTGGTCACCGCGCTGGGGATCCTGAACTGGCATGCGACGGCCCGTTTCTCGCCGGTCGACGGTAGCCCCACGGTGCCCGCGCGCGCCGGATGGACCCGCAAGAGCACGGTGACCGGGCGTGAGGAGTTCCCTCGGTCGGATGCGGCGATCATCACCGTCGTCCACGATGGCGCCGACCACGTTCTGCTCGGCCGGCAGTCGGGGTGGCCGGAGAAGTGGTTCTCGACGTTCGCCGGATTCGTCGAACCGGGGGAGTCGGTGGAGCAGTGCGTCGTGCGGGAGCTGCACGAGGAGACCGGCCTCGATGTCGTCGACCCGCGCTACCTGGGCAGCCAGCCGTGGCCGTTCCCGCGGTCGCTGATGCTCGGGTTCGAGGCCCGTGCCGACCGTGACCAGCCGCTCGACTACCTCGACGGGGAGATCACCGAGGCGGTCTGGTTCCCCCGCGAAGAGGTCCTCGCGGCGTTGGAGAGCGGCGACGAGTGGCTCCGCGGCGACCCGTCCGGCGCGCAGTCGGCCGCCGAGGACCCGTCGGTCCGCCTCCGCCTGCCGGGCTCGATCTCCATCGCCCGCGGCCTCGTCACCGCTTGGGCCACGAGCTGATCCGTAGCGAATCTTCCCGCTGAGCGGGAAAGATCGCTACAGACGTAGCAGTTCGTGTCGTCAGGCGACACGAACTGCCACGGATGTGGCGGTCAGCTCGCGAGCTTGGCGAGGACGTCCTTCACGGACGGGTTGGTGGCGGTGGTGCCGTCGGCGTACTTCACCGTCGGGACGACGTGGTTGCCGTTGTTGACGCTGCCGACGAACTCGGCGGCCGACGGCTCGCGCTCGATGTCGATCTCGGTCCACTCGACGCCCTCGCTGCGCAGACCGGTCTTCAGCCGCGCGCAGAAGCCGCACCAGGATGTGGTGTACATGGTCAGGGCGGGGTTCTCGCTGCTCATGAACACCAGAACGTACCGACACCCGCCGGAGATTCCGCTGTCGGTGGGTCCGGGGATACTGGAGCCATGCGCTCGCTCGACGGTCTCGACCCGGAACAGCAGGCCGCCGTCCTCGCGCCGCGCGGACCGGTCTGCGTGCTCGCCGGCGCCGGCACGGGCAAGACCCGCACCATCACGCGTCGGATCGCGCACCTGGTCGGGGAGGGCCACGTCCGGGGCGACCAGGTCCTCGCCGTGACCTTCACCGCCCGCGCGGCGGGAGAGATGCGGGGTCGCCTGCGATCCCTGGGCCTCTCCGGCTCCGGCAACGCGGTGCAGGCGCAGACCTTCCACGCCGCGGCGATGCGGCAGCTGCGGTACTTCTGGCCGCAGGCGGTCGGGTCCAGCCGCTGGGAACTGCTCGACAACAAGTTCCCCGTCGTCTCCCGCGCCGCACGCCGCGCCGGACTCGACACCTCGACCGAGACCCTGCGCGATCTGTCGTCGGAGATCGAGTGGGCCAAGGCCTCGCTCATCGGCGTCGACGACTACGTCGCCGAGGTCGGCAAGCGTCGTCGGGAGACACCGTTCGCGGCGGAGAAGGTTGCCGCGGTCTACGCCGGATACGAGGCCGCAAAGGTCTCACCGGACGGTGACCAACTGCTCGACTTCGACGACCTGCTGCTCGTCACCGCCGGGATCCTCGCCGACAACGCCGCGCTCGCCGAGGTGTTCCGCGATCGCTACCGCTGCTTCGTCGTCGACGAGTACCAGGACGTCACCCCCGCCCAGCAGAGCCTGCTCGACGCCTGGCTGGGCAACCGCGACGACCTCACCGTCGTCGGCGACGCGAACCAGACCATCTACACGTTCACCGGCGCCAGTCCCCGGTACCTCCTCGACTTCACCCGCCGCTTCCCCGAGGCGCACCTCGTCCGCCTCGAACGCGACTACCGCTCGACCCCGCAGGTGGTCAGCCTGGCCAACCGCGCGATCGGCGCCGCGCGGGGTCGCGTCGCGGGCACCCGCCTCGCCCTCGTCGGACAGCGACCGCCCGGGCCGGAACCGGAGTTCGCCGAGTACGACGACGAACCCGCCGAGGCCGCGGCCGTCGCGAAACGAATCACAACCCTCCTCGCGCAGGGAGTCCCGGCGTCGGAGATCGCGATCCTGTACCGCGTCAACGCGCAGGCGCAGGCCCATGAGGACGCGCTCACCGCGGCGGGTATCGCCTACCAGGTGCGCGGCGGTGAGGCGTTCTTCCAGCGCGCCGAGATCCGCCAGGCCATGCGCGCCCTGCAATCCGCGGCCAACCGGGACGACCTCCCCACCGACGCCGACCTGCCCACCCTGGTCCGCGCGGTGCTGGTCCCGCTCGGCCTCACCGACGAGGAGCCGGCGGGTACCCAGGCCAAGCAGCGCTGGGAATCACTGCGAGCGCTGGTGACCCTGACCGAGGACCTCGTGGCCGATGTCCCGGACCTCGCCCTCCCGGGTCTCGTCGACGAACTCGCCGCACGCGCTCAGGCACGGCATCCACCGACGGTGCAGGGCGTCACGCTGTCGTCGCTGCACGCCGCCAAGGGGCTGGAATGGGATGCGGTGTTCCTCGCCGGCGTCACCGACGGCTCGCTGCCGATCAACCAGGCCATCAACGGGTCCGACGAGGACGTCGAGGAGGAACGCCGCCTCTTCTACGTCGGGATCACCCGTGCACGTGAAGTGCTGCACATCTCGTGGGCGTTGTCCCGCGCGGAGGGTGGCCGCAAGACCCGACGACGGTCTCGCTTCCTCGTCGGTCTCGTCCCCGACGACTCGCCCGCCTCGCGGATCGCCGAGCCGACGAAGCCCGGCAAGCGCCCACGCTGTCGGGTCTGCGGCAAACAGCTGATGGGCAAGACACCGTCGCTGCTGGGTCGATGCGAGGACTGCCCGTCCGACATCGACGAAGACCTGTTCGTCGCGCTGAAGGAATGGCGACGCGCACAGGCCGCCGAGCAGAAGGTGCCGGCGTTCGTCGTGTTCTCCGACAACACCCTGATCGCCATCGCCGAGCAGAAGCCGTCCGACGTCGCCGGCCTCGTCGCCATCCCGGGGATCGGCGCCAAGAAACTCGACCAATACGGCGAGATGGTGCTGGGGCTCGTCGCCGACACCGTTCGCTGACCCATGTGTCGACAAAGTCGCAGGTCAAAAAATGGTTGTGCGGATCGCGAAGCATCTCGTAGTGTTCTGGTCGTCGGTACGGGATCTCCGTGCGACGCCTCGATGAGCGGAAGGGAGTGAGTCGGATGAACAACGAATTCGTCAACGGCTTCGCTGCCTCCGTGTCCGCGCCCGCCGGCGCGAGCCGCTGGCTGGTCGAGCGTCCGCGTACCGCCGCCGCGATGGGCTTCGCCGCCCTCGCCCCGCTGGCAGCCGCGCATCACGCCGCCGCAGCCCAGGCAACCGCCATCCGCCCCGCGATCCCCGTGCACACCTAGATCCTCGGCTCAGCGCAGCAGCGCTGACGACATCCAGGCCACGGCGATCGCAGCAGCGAGACCCGTGGCCTTCTTCGTTCCCGGTCCCGATCGGACCACTGGAGAAGCGCCTTCCGGGTCACCAGCCACACATGACCCCGATCCCGCCCATCCCAGTGGAGGAGCCGACATGACCGCCCCGGCAGTCGACACCCGACCGACCGACACCGACCTCACACCCGAGACCGCGGCCGCCGCTCTCCGTCTGCCCTGCCGTGTCTCCGACCCGGACCTGTGGTTCGCCGAGAGCCCGGCCGACCTCGAGCGGGCGAAGGCGCTCTGCAGCGAGTGCCCGCTGCGGCAGGCGTGCCTCGCGGCGGCGCTGGAGCGCGCCGAGCCGTGGGGCGTGTGGGGTGGCGAGATCCTCGATCAGGGGACCGTCATCGCCCGTAAGCGCCCGCGGGGGCGTCCGCGCAAGACCGCGGTCGCCGCGTGAGCCCCGGTGCCGGGGCTGTGGTCACCTACGACCGCAGCCCCGGCACCCACTTCTCCATGATCCGACGGTAGGGCGCCTCGGCGTCGAGTTGCGCTGCGATGCCGACACATCCACCGAGCACCCGGAACACCATCACGTACTCGGTCGGCACGTTCAGGTGCCGCGACGTCTTGTACACGTCGCCCCTGAGGTCGGTCGCCTTGCCGGCCGCTCGCTGCAACCACTTCCGGGTGAAGTGGAACGACTCCGACAGCAGCGGGTCCACGTACGGCTTGAGGTAGTTCTCGATGTCGACCGCGGTGACGCGGTCTTTGTTCGCCCCGGTGATGAAGCCGGCCTCGACCATCGCGTCGACGAGTTCGTCGTACTTCTGATCGCGGGCGAGCGCGAGGATCGGCCCGGTCTCGGCGGGCAGGCCGTTCGGGTAGAGCCCGACGGCGCCGTAGTCGAGGACGATGAGTCGTCCGTCGGCGTGGATGCGGAAGTTGCCCGGATGTGGGTCGCCGTGCAGCAGCCCGACACGCGCGGGGGAGCTGATCTCGAACTCGGCGAGCTTGGCCGCCGCGGTGTTCCGCTCCTCGGCGGTCCCCGACGAGATCACCTGCGACAGCGGGGTCCCGTCCACCCATTCGCTGACGACGACCTTCGGTGCGCTCGCGACGATCTTGGGCACCAACACCTCGGGGTCACCGTCGAACTCGGCGGCGAAAGCGCGCTGGTTGGCGGCCTCGGCCTGGTAGTCCAGTTCGTCCTCGGTACGGGCGATGAGCTCGTCGACAAGGGCGCGCACGTCGGTGCCGGGCGTCATCCGCTGGATGATCGACGACATCCGCGAGAGGGTCTTGAGGTCGGCGCGCAGCGCGTGGTCGGCGCCGGGGTACTGGATCTTGACGGCGACCTCGCGCCCGTCGGCCCAGGTGCCGCGGTGGACCTGGCCGATGCTGGCCGACGCGGCGGGTTCGTCGGAGAACTCGGTGAACCGCGTGCGCCATGCCGTGCCGAGTTGGGCGTCGAGAACCTGGTGGACCTTCTTCGCGGGCAGCGGCGGCGCCTCCGCCTGCAGCTTCACGAGTGCCTCGCGGAACGGCTCCCCGTACTCGTCGGGGATGGCGGCCTCCATGACCGACAGCGCCTGGCCGACCTTCATGGCCCCGCCCTTGAGTTCGCCGAGCGTGGTGAACACCTGTTCGGCGGCCTTCTCCATCAGCTCCGCGTTGATCTCGTCGCGGTCCTTGCCGGCGAGACGCTTGCCGAACCCGGCGGCTGCACGCCCTGCCATGCCCAGCGGGAGTGCGGCGAGTTTGGCGTTGCGGCGACCCCGTCCCTCGGTGATGTCGGCCATCTGCGGTGCACCTCCTGCGTCCACACCACGATAGTTCACCGACGAAAACAGCAACCGCAGAGCGGGTGTGGCGTCCATCGCCGCATCTCCAGGCGCGCAGGTCGGCTGCGGTACTCGAGGGTGTGACCGACGCTGGCCGGCAGCGGGACGCTGCGATCGGTCGGGTCGTCGGCGAACCGCGCGAGCCCTTCGGCGACGTGGTCGATCTGGTCGAGGGCGAGGCCGGCGGTCGCGACCGCCGTCGCGACGCTCGCGTGACCGACGGCACCGATCATCTGGCCGCTCACGACGGGCCACTGCGGGTCGCGGTCGGACCGGTGACAGTCGGCGCACCGCAGGCAGCTGGTGCGTCCGGGCAATACGAGAGGGCCGACGACGCCGACGCCGCCGCGCAGACACACCTGCAGATGCGGGATGCGGCGGGTCATGAGGCCGGACACCACCGACGGATCGTGGACGAGGGCGTCACAGAGAACCACGAGATGGTCGGTCCACGACGAGAGCGGGACGTCGTCGGGGTGCTGGGGGCGCGGTCGCTGGGTCGACGTCTCGACGGCCATACCGCCGTCGCGCAGCAGACCGGCCAGCCGCGTCGACAGCGGGCCGCGCCCGTGGACCCGCACCCGGAAGTCGCCGGGTGACGCGACCGTGTCGATGACGCCGGCCGTGGTCATCCGTCGCAGCAACATGCTGAGATCGTCTGCGGCGAGACCGATCTCGCGCGCGGCGCGTCGGACCTCGGTGGGGGTGCGCGGCGTCGTCAGCGACCGGAGGAACGCCACGAACGATCGCGGCGACAGGTGGCCGGGGAGCTCCACGATGAGCCCGGCCTCGGCGTCGCCGCCGATCTGGACGGCGCGGTCACCGCGGTGCACCACCGGGGTGTCGGGGCGCAGGGTGGGCGACTCGGTGCGGGACATGCCGCACACCGTCGCATCCTGCGCCGACCACGAGCCGCCGTCGACGGGAGTTGTCCACAGGCGCGGCCGGTGTGTCAGACCGCGGCGGGACCACCCTTGCCGTCGGTCGTGCCCTCGTCGTCGCCGGGTTCGTCGGTCGCGGCGTCGTCCGCTGCCTCGTCGTCCTTGGCCGATGCCTCCTGGGCCATCTGCTTCTCGAGTTCGGCGATCGGGTCGTCCGTGCCGCCGCCGATCACGCGGTCGATGAAGCCGGCGGGGGAGTCGACGTCGTCACCGTCGGGCATGAGGTCGGGGTGGGCCCACACGCCGTCACGGGTCGCGATGTCGGATGCCTCGAGCAGCTTGTCCCACAGCGCGGCGGCCTCGCGGACCTTGCGGGGGCGCAGTTCGAGTCCGACGAGCGTGGCGAAGGTCTGCTCGGCGGGGCCACCGGTCGCGCGACGACGGCGCATCGTCTCGGCCAGGGCGCCCGCGCTGGGAATCCGGTCGGCCAGGGCGTGGTCGACGACGCGCTCCACCCAGCCCTCGATGAGGGCGAGCAGTGTCTCGAGCCGAGCCAGGGCGGCCTCCTGCTCGGGCGAGGTCGTCGGCTCGAAGGACGTCCCCGCCGACATGAGCTCCTCGATCTTGCCCGGGTTCGACAGCAACTCGGTCGGGTCGATCGACTGCGCCGCCTCCTGGATGCCGGAGAAGTCCATCGTGATGCCGCGGGCGTACTCCTCGACCGTCGACAGCAGGCGCTGCCGCAGCCACGGGACGTGCGCGAACAGTCGGACGTGCGCGGCCTCGCGGGCGGCGAGGAACACGATGATCTCCTGCGCGGGCTGCTCGAGTCCGTCGGCGAACTTCGCGATCGCCTCGGGCAGTAGGACAGCGGTCCCGGTGGGCGCGAGGGGCAGACCGACGTCGGTCGACGTCAGCACGTCCTTCGCGAGATGACCGAGACCCTGGCCCAATTGGGTGCCGAACGCCATGCCGCCCATCTGGGTGACCATGCCGAGCATCGGGCCGGCGAACTGGCGGGCCTCCTCGGGCAGGCCGGTCGCGAACATCCCGGAGATCTGCGACGCGATCGGGTCACACAGCGTCTTCCACGTCGGCATCGTCTCCTCGAGCCACTGCACGGGGGTCCACGCTGTCGTCTGCGTCACACCGGCCGGGAGGGTGGTGACGCCGTCGAGCCACACCTCGGCCAGCCGCACCGCATCGGTGACCGCGGCGCGCTGGCCGTCGTCGAGGGGACTGAAGTCACCGATCTGCTGCCGGGCGAGTGAGGTGGCGACCTGGTAGTTCACGGGACCGCCGCCGCCCGCGCCGCCGCCCTGCCCCATCCCGCTGAGCATCGAGCCGAGTTGGGACAGCATCTGCCCCAACTGGTTCGGGTCGAAGCCGCCCATGCCGAACGGATCGCCGCCGGACGGGTTCGACGAGGAACCGTCGCCCTTGCGTTCGCGGTCGTCGTCACCGTCGCCGCGGCCCGAGCTGAATCCGAATGGCAGGTCGTTCATGGCCCCCACGGTACCGGCGCGACCACCCACATCGTCCGTGCTCAGGGCCCACGCGCGTGGGTTTCGCTCTCAGCGCAGTCCGGCCGGGTGGTTCGTCCGCCGCGTCGGACGACCCCCGCAGGTCACACAGGTCGTCCCTCTACTGTGGTGCGCGTGAGAGTCGTCCCGGCCAACCGGCGGATGGTGACACTGGCGGTCACCCTGGTGCTGCTGGTGCTCCTCGTGCTGGTCGGATCGTTCGTCCGCGTGCCCTACGTGAGCCTCGGTCCGGGGCCGACGGTGAACACCCTCGGAACGGTCGAGGGCAAGCCCGTCGTCGCGATCGACGGTGCCCCCGTCCGCCCCACCGACGGCAACCTCAACCTCACGACGGTCTCCGTCACCGACGGGCTGACGCTGTTCCAGGCGCTGGGCATGTGGTTCTCCGGCCGCGACGCACTGCAACCGCGCGAGGAGATCTTCCCGCCGGACCAGTCCGCCGACGAGGTCCGGCAGCAGGACCAACAGCAGATGGGGGGCTCGGAGGACTCGGCCACCATCGCCGCGCTCCGGTACCTGAAGCGCCCGGTCGCGCTCTCGGTCGTCGTCGACCCGAAAGGCCCCGCCGCCGGGAAGCTGACGTCCGGTGATCGGGTCGTCTCGGTGAACGGACGGTCGGTGTCGACCCCGGAGCAGCTGCGGCAGGCCGTGTCGTCGTCGAAGCCGGGGGCCACGGTGACGTTCGGCGTCGCCGGGACGACCGGCGCCACGCGTGCGGTGCCCGTCGTGCTCGGCGCCCGTCCCGACGACAAGTCGAAGGGCTACCTCGGGGTCAGCCCGGAGTACGTCAACGCCGACCCGTCGCTGCGCATCGATTTCACCGTCGGCGACATCGGGGGGCCGTCGGCGGGGCTGATGCTGACCCTCGCGGTCATCGACAAGCTCGGCACCACCGACCTCACCGGCGGCCGCTTCATCGCCGGTACCGGCACCATCTCCGACGACGGGGACGTGGGGGAGATCGGCGGCATCACGCACAAGACGCTCGCCGCCCGCGAGGCCGGCGCCACCGACTTCCTGGTCCCCGAGGGCAACTGCGCCGAGGCGCGCTCCGACGTCCCCTCCGGCCTGCGCCTGGTCAAGGTCGACACGTTGTCCGACGCGGTGACCGCGCTCGGCGACATCCGTGCTGGTCGCGACGTGCCCCGATGCTAGGGGTCGAGCGTCACCAGTCCTCGGGGTCGTTCTCCAGCGTGGCGGCGACCGCGGCGACGAGGTTGGGCGCCAGCTCCGGGTGCGACAGCAACTCGATCGGTGCGTCCTCCTCGCCCAGCGGCGGCTTCAGCTGCAACAGACACAGCGTCCGGCCGTCGCGCATGGCGGCGGCGATGAGGCGCGCGTCGGTGGCCTCCGGGTGCTCGCGGGCGGTCTGGCGTGCGGCCTCGTCGGCGGCGTCGGGGTCGGCGAGCAGCGGACCGAACGCCTCGTCCAGGTCGGACTCGGCGTCCGGGGGCAGCACGATGATCTCCTGGACCAGCGCGCATCCGGCCACGGCCGCGGGCCAGCTGGTGGTCCCGAGCACGTGCTCGATCTCCGACATCCCCGAATCCGGCGCGACGGGCAGCGACTCCTGCTCGATGAGCGTCAGCTCGGACTCGTCCAGCGTGTCGGCGAGGTCCGGTTGGGCCTGGGCGACCACCGCGGTCGGCACGAGCGCGAACAGCACCGGGGGCTGTCCCCAGCCGCCGGCGTCGACGAATTCCGCGACCTCCCGCACGGCGATGCCGAGCGCGTCGGGGGACAGGGGTACGTCGGGACTCGTCACGGGGTCATCCTGTCATCATCGGCGGTCGGTCTCGTGGGGACCGGACCGCCACCGAGCCGTCAGTAAAGTAATGGCAAAGACGCGAGCTCACAGCCCGCGTCGTCATATCGCAGTGGGAGCGTGACAAGTGGGCGTACGGGGTCCGGCAGGGATGCCGACACTGTCCAAACGGAGCAAGATCCTCATCGGCGTCGCGGTCGCGATCCTGGTGATCCTGCTGGTGGGGCCGCGGTTCGTCGGGTTGTACACCGACCTGTTGTGGTTCGACGATCTCGGGTACCGCAGCGTCTTCTCGACGATCATCTGGACGCGCGTGGTGCTCTTCCTGGTCACCGCGATCATCGCGGGCGGCATCGTGTTCGCGGGTCTGGCACTGGCGTACCGGTCGCGACCGGTTTTCGTGCCGACGTCGGGTCCCGGTGACCCGATCGCGCGCTATCGCGCCGTGGTGATGAGCCGGATCCGGTGGTTCGCGATCCTGCCGTCGGCGCTCGTCGGTCTGCTGTCGGGGCTGGTGGCGCAGGGGTCGTGGGCGACGGTGCAGGTGTTCCTGCACAGCGAGTCGTTCGGGGTGAAGGACCCGCAGTTCGGGCTGGACAACTCGTTCTACGCGTTCGATCTACCGTTCTACCGGTTCGTCCTGAACTTCCTCTTCGTCATCCTCGTCATCACGTTCCTGGCGAGCCTGGTGACGCACTACATCTTCGGCGGCATCCACCTCGCCGGGCGCAACGGTGCGCTGACGCGTGCGGCGCGGATCCAGCTCGCCGTGATCGCCGGACTCTTCCTGCTGCTCAAGGCCGTCGCCTACTGGTTCGACCGGTACTCGTTGCTGTCGAGCACGCGCAAGCAGGAGATCTTCACCGGCGCGAGCTACACCGACATCAACGCGGTGCTCCCGTCGAAGCTGATCCTGTTGGCGATCGCCGTGATCTGTGCGGCCGCCTTCTTCGCGGGCATCGTGCTGCGTGATCTGCGTGTGCCCGCACTCGCCACAGCGCTGATGCTGTTGTCGGCGTTGGTGATCGGTGTCGGCTGGCCCGCGGTGATGGAGCAGTTCTCGGTCAAGCCCAACGCGGCGCAGAAGGAGTCCGAGTACATCCAGCGCAACATCGACGCGACGCGTGCGGCCTACCAGATCGGCGACGACCGCGTCACCTACCAGGAGAACTGGACCGGGGGACAGGTCAACCAGCAGAACGTCGACAACGACGCGGCGACCATCTCCAACATCCGTCTCCTCGACCCGAACATCGTCTCGCCGGCATTCACCCAGCTGCAGCAGCAGCAGAACTTCTACGGCTTCCCTTCGCAGTTGGCGATCGACCGCTACCGCGTCGACAACCAGCTGCGTGACTACGTGGTCGCGGTGCGCGAGCTCGACCCGAGCCGGTTCGCGGCGAACCAGCAGAACTGGATCAACAAGCACACGGTCTACACGCACGGCAACGGGTTCATCGCCGCGCCGGCTAACCGCGTGAACGAGCCCGCGTCGTCGGGCACGGACGTGAACAGCGGCGGCCAGCCCGATTTCGACGTCAGCGACATCCAGAGCATCAACACGCCGGGCTACCAGCAGACCGCGCCGATCAAGGTGAAGCAGCCGCGGATCTACTTCGGCGAGTTGATCTCCAAGGTCAACCCCGACTACGCGATCGTCGGGTCGTCGAACGGTCAGCAGACCGAGTACGACACCCCGAACAGCCGGTACACCTACTCCGGTGGCTCCGGTGTCTCGCTGGGCAACGTCTTCAACCGCCTGGCCTACTCGATCAAGTACACCGAGCGGAACATCCTGCTGTCCGGGGCGATCAACTCGAACTCGAAGATCATCTACAACCGTGATCCCCGCGACCGGGTGAAGAAGGCCGCGCCGTGGCTCACCGTCGACTCCAAGACGTACCCGGCCGTCATGAGCGACGGATCCATCCAGTGGATCGTCGACGGGTACACCACCCTCGACGCCTACCCGTACGCGCAGAAGACGTCCCTGCAGGACGCGACCACCGACGCGCAGGAGCTGACCCAGGGCCAGACGGGTCGGACGCAGGTGAACCGTCAGGTCGCGTATGTCCGCAACTCGGTGAAGGCCACCGTCGACGCCTACACGGGCAAGGTGACGCTGTACCAGTTCGACGACAAGGACCCCGTCCTCAAGACGTGGATGAAGGTGTTCCCGGGAACGGTGAAGTCGCGCGCGGAGTTCGACGCGAACACCAGCCTCAAGGAGCACGTCCGCTACCCGGAGGACCTGTTCAAGATCCAGCGCTCCCTCCTGGCGAAGTACCACGTCTCCGATCCCGGCACGTTCTTCCAGGGCAACTCGTTCTGGTCGATCCCGGCCGACCCGACGGACTCGAACGCCCTCGACCAGGGTCTCGATCAGCCGCCGTACTACTTCGTCGCGTCGAACCCGCGGCGTGAGAGCGATGCCACCTTCCAGTTGACCAGCGTGATGAACACGCTGAACCGGGATTTCCTGGCGTCGTACCTGACGGTGTCGTCGGATCCGGACAACTACGGGCAGATGACGATTCGCGAGGTTCCCCAGAACCCGACCCGTGAGGGACCGCGTCTGGCGTTCTCGGCGATGTCGACGTTCGGTCAGGTCAACGCCGACCTGAAGAACCTCGAGAACACGGCGTCGACGCGCTTCGGCAACCTGCTGACGTTGCCGGTGGGCCAGAACGGTCTGCTCAACGTCGTCCCGCTGTACGCGCAGGCGAAGAACTCCGACGCGACGTTCCCGCGCCTGTTCCGCGTGATCGTGCGGTACCGCAGTTCGGATGCGGACCCGCCGAGCATCGGCTACGCGCCGACGATCGCGCAGGCGTTGCAGCAGGCGGGCATCAGTCCGGCCGCGGCAGCCGAGCCGGACAACACCCCCAGCGGTGACACGTCCGGCGGGACCACCGGTCAGCAGCAGCAACCGACCCAGCAGGGTTCGGTCCCGACGACAGCACCGTCGTCGCCGACGACGTCCGCGCCGAGCACCTCGGCCGCCGCGCCTGCGAACCGGGATGCCGCTGTCGCGGAGCTGAACTCGGCGCTCGATGCGCTGCAGCAGGCGCAGAGCTCGGGCAACTTCACGGCCTACGGCCAGGCGCTCGATCGCCTGAACGCGGCCGTGCGGCAATACGAGTCGCTGCCGAACTAACTGCAGGTCAGCGGGCGATTTGCAGTGCGCCACCCCGCGTGTGTAACGTTGTGTTCACCAACGCGGGGTGGAGCAGCTCGGTAGCTCGCTGGGCTCATAACCCAGAGGTCGCAGGTTCAAATCCTGTCCCCGCTACCAGATGTCGAAGGCCCCCGGAATCCGCTCCGGGGGCCTTCGTCGTGTGCGGCCACAGCGCCGACCGCACGGCCGTCGGACCCCCGATCTAGCGTGAGCGCATGACGCCGGCCCCAGTCACATCCGTGTCGCCGGCGACGACCGACTCGTCCCGCGCTCGGTTGTACGGGTCGGTGATGGTCGGCGCGGCCTGCCTCTCGGTCTCGGCGGTGCTCGTGAAGCTGGCAGGTGTCGACGCACCGACGACCGCGTTCCTGCGGTGTGCGCTCGCCGTCGTGGCGATGTCGCCGTTCGTCGTGTGGGAACGGCGTCGACACGGTCCGCTGTCGACGCACGCGGGACTGTGGTCGGTGGCGGCCGGTGTCGCCCTCGGCATGGACTACGCGGCCTGGACGGCGTCCATCTACGACGTCGGCGCGGGCATCAGCACCGTGCTGATCAACGTGCAGGTGATCGTCCTGCCCGCGCTGGCCCTCATCGTCGACCGAGAGGCAATCCCGCGGCGCTTCCTCGCCGCCACACCTCTGTTGCTGGGCGGGGTGGTCCTGGTGGGAGGGATCGGCTCCCACCACGCCGTCGGTGACAACCCGGTTCGGGGGACCGTGCTCGGCCTTCTCGCCGGGATCGGTTACGGCAGCTACCTCTACCTCACCCGCCGCGGGAGCCGGGGCAAGCACACGATGCTGCTGCAGCCCCTGTTCGTCTCGACGACGGTCGCGGCGGTGACCGCGGCCGCGGTGTCACCGGCGACGGGCAGTCTGTCGCTCACACACATCTCGCCGCAGGCGTGGTTCTACCTGGTCCTGCTCGCCGTCCTCGGGCAGGTGGTCGCCTGGTTGTTCATCCACCACGCGAGCGTCCGACTCCCGCCGACCACCACGGCGGGGCTCCTGCTGACCCAGCCCGTTCTCGCCCTCGTCCTGAGCGCGGCGGTTCTCGACGAGTTCCCCAGCGCCCTGCAGTGGTGCGGAGCCGCCGTCGTGCTGATCGGTGTCGCGATCGCGAACCGAGTCGTCAGGACGACGCCACGCCCAGCTGCCAACTGATCCCGAAGCGGTCCTGCACCCACCCGAACGGCCCGAAGCCGTAGTCGCTCAACGGCATGAACTCCTGACCACCCTCGCCCAGGGCGGTGAAGACCCGGCGCTGGTCGTCGGCGGAGTCGCAGTCGACCCAGAGGGACACACCCGGGGTGAAGTCCCACGCGTGCGCGATCGCCGAGTCGCTGCACCGGATCCGCAGCCCGGCGATCTCGAACTCGGCGAGGAACACGGTGTCCTCGCCGCCGGGTTCGTCGGCCGTACGTCGTCGGTCGGAGATCACGCGGCCGCCGAAGATCTCGACGTAGGCGGCCATCGCCGCAGCGGCCCCACGGTCCGGCGGGGCGGGCTGGAAGGTGAGGAACGGCAGTGCTCGCATCCGGTCATCGTAGGGTCTACATTCTTCTCGAATCCGGCGTTCGTCGACGCCGAACGAGAAGGGCGCAGCGATGCGGTTGGTGCAGCGATCCAAGCGGGTTCTCGAGGCGCACCTCGACAATTCGGCAGTGCGTGCCCTGTCCGGTTCCATGGTGGCCTATGAGGGCCAGATCTCGTTCAAGTCAGCGGGTTTCGGTGGCGGAGAGGGCGTTCTCGCCGGGTTCAAGCAGCGCGCGACCGGTGAGGGACTGTCGCTGATGGAGTGCGCGGGCGCCGGCGTCGTCTACTTCGCGCACGACGCCGCGGAGGTCACCGTCGTCGACCTCGCCGGCGACACCCTGCAGGTCGAGTCCGAACAATTGCTGATCCTCGCCGGCGATCTCTCGACCAACGTCACGTTCGCCGGGGTCCGTGGCATGAGTACCGGCCAAGGGTTGTTCACGACGACCGTCACCGGCCACGGACAGGTCGGGCTCCTCTCGCGCGGTGGGCCACTCATCCATCTCGAGGTGAGCCCGCAGTACCCGCTCGTCGTCGACCCCGACGCGTTCGTGTGTGCCCGTGGTGCGCTGTCGCAATCGTTCGTCACCGACGTCTCGTGGCGCAGCGCGATCGGACAGGGTGGCGGCGAGGCGTTCTCACTGCGCTGGGACGGCACCGGCGTCGTGTCCATCCAGCCGGCCGAGCGATAGGGGAGCGACGTGTTCACCGTCGTCAACGGCAAGGTGGTCTCGGTCGACCTCGCGCGGTCGGGGCCGGTGATCGCCCGGCGCGGGGCGATGCTCTTTTACGCCGGCGCCGTGAACTTCGCGCCGCATCAGATCCCCGGTGCCGGCGGCGGGATGGGCGCGGTGGGCGGCATGGCCGGTCGCATGATCGCGGGCGAGCACGAGGCCACGATGATCGCCCAGGGCACCGGCACCGTCCACTACGGGTTCCGCGGCATCGAGACCCACGTCGCGGACGTCGGGGCACTCGGCGGTCAGGTGCGGGTCGAGGCGTCGCGGCTGCTGGCATACACGGTCGGCCTGCAGGCTTCGGTGGTGTCCGTGGCCGCATCGGGCGGTGGGGGCGGAGGCGGTGGTCTGTTCGGTTCCCTGCGCTCGGCAGCCGCCGGCGCGGTGACGGGGCAGGGCATGTTCACCACCCAGCTGTCGGGACAGGGATCGGCGGTGCTGCTCGGTCACGGGGGAGTGTTCGACCTCCCCATCACCCCGGACAAGCCGGTGATCGTCGACCCGCAGGCGTACGTCGGGGCGGCGGGCCAGGTGTCGACCACGTTGAAGTCGGCGGTCAGCTGGCGCAACGTCGGGCGCACCGGGGGCGAGGCGCTCCAGCTCGAATGCACCGGCCAGGGAACGGTGTTCGTGCAGGCATCGGAGGAGAAGCTGTGAGCGACCTCACCACCGTCTGGACCCCGCACACGCTCCCGGTCGACGACAACGTCCCCGGCAACAACTACGCGTTCTCCATCGACCTCACCCAGCCGTGGTTCCTGTCGAAGGGCGCGATGATCGCCTACTACGGGCAGATGTCGTTCCGCTCGCTGCAACACGGCCTCGAACAGCACCTGCTGCACATGGTGGCGCAACGCTTCTCGGCTCCGCTGTACCTCGGTGACTTCGTCATCGCCGAGGGGCAGGGAAAGCTCGTCATCGGCGACCGCGGTTACGACATCAATGCCTACGACCTCGACGACGGCAACCTCACGATCCGCGCGGCGAATCTGCTGGCGCTGCAACCCCAACTCTCGCTGAAGCAGTCCATCGTGCCCGGGTTCCTCACGCTGCTGGGGACGGGCAAGTTCCTCGCCTCGTCGAACGGGCCGGTGATGTTCGCCGAGCCGCCGCTGCGCGTCGACCCCGAGGCGCTGGTCGGCTGGGCCGACTGCCCGTCACCGAGCCACCATTACGACGAGTCCTGGGTCACCGACCTCATCTCGGCCGCCGGTCGGCGGTTCGGGGTGCACTCCGGCGAGGAGCGCCAGTTCGACTTCACCGGTACCGGAACGGTTCTGGTGCAGTCGAGCGAGAAGGTGCGCGACGACTCGTCGGTCGTCCGCTCGATCCAGGGCCAGCTCCCGGGACTGTCGGTGCCGGGCCTGCAGCAGATCAACCAGCAGATCTCGCAGCAACTGCAGCAGCACCAGTAGCTCGGGTTTCGCCACCGCGAGCATCGTTCGCCTGCGGAATCGGCTGGGCGAACCAAGGGTGCAGTGGCGAATCGTCCAGATCGCGGGCGAGATCGCACCTCGCGGGGGAATCCAGTCTCAGCGGGCGTCGAGAGCGGCCTGCATCTGCCTCGCCGTCGCGGCGTCGAACGCGACGAGGACAGCGCGTTGCACTCGTGTCGGCGTCGCCGTGATCGTGTCGACAGCCGCGTCGATCGCGTCGTCCTTGGGCCACCCGTAGACCCCGGCGCTGATGAGCGGGAACGCGATGGTGGCGACGCCGAGTTCGTCGGCGACGTCCAGCGAGCGGCGATAGCACGATGTAAGCAGCGATCGATCACGCTGACCGGCAGCGTGATTCGGGCCGACGGTGTGGATCACCCACTGCGCCGGCATGTCCCCGGCGGTCGTCCAACCCGCGTCGCCGGTGGCCAGGCCGTTCGGGAACCGCGCGATGCAGTCCTGCAACACCGCCGGGCCGCCCGCGCGGTGGATCGCCCCGTCGACGCCACCGCCGCCCCGCATGCGGGTGTTGGCGGCGTTCACAACGGCGTCCACCTCGAGAGTCGTGATGTCGCCGGTGACCACCTCGATGTCCGTCATGCAGGCGATTCTGCGCGCGTCACAGCCGGGTGACCACTCCGTCGACGACGGTCAGGGCGTCCCGGTCGCCGATGCGGTGGTGCGCGATCCCTTCCCGGGTCAGCCGGTCGCTGAGAGCTGCGCACCGCAGCGCCTCGTCGTAAGCGCCGTCGACGTGCGGTACCACGGGCCGGTCGAGGAGACCGAGGCCGGTGGACACCGGCGAGATGCCCGCCGCGGAGGGGTCGTCGACCTCGGCGACGTAGCGCAGGTCGGGGGAGAGGACGGCGGCGCCGGCGCTGTACCCAGCCCACATCAGGGCCCCGGCGCGTACCCGGTCGACGACCACGGCGTCCGCGCCGGCGGCGGCGAACGCTGCACGCAGGACGAAGGTGTTGCCGCCACGCACCCACAGGGCGTCGAGATCGTCGAGGCGGTGAACGGCGTCGGGATCGCGGACGTCGAGGTGCGCGGGACGCAGGCCCAGCCGGGCCATCTCGTCGGACTCGACCTCGACGGCGAGATCGCGGTCGCTTGCGGGGCGGTCGTCGACCGCGTTGACCACCACCCCGATCTTCGCGCCCTCGCCGACGGTGCGCACCAGCGCATCCGGGTGATCACCGAATCCCAACGACGAGAGGAAGAGTCGCACGGCTCAGCCCGGGAGGACGACGACGGGCACGGGGCTGGACCGCACGATCTTGGCGGCACGCGACCCCAGGAACACCCGTCGGATCTGACCGCGCGGTGACGTGCCGATGACGAGGGGCTCGGTGGGTGCCAGGTCGGCGGCGGCGAGCGCGTCGCGCCACGAGTCGCCGGTCGCCACCCTGGTCTCGACGGTCGACGGGATGGTGCCGTCGCGGCGCAGCGCGTCGAGCGCTGCGTGCGACTGCTCGGTCAGGGCCGCGAGGACCGCATCCTCGGCGTGCAACCCCACCTCCGGCGGGTACATGGTGCGGCCGCGCACCGCGAAGGTGATGACACGTAGCGCGACGCCGAGCCGGGATGCGAGTGACACCGCCGCGCGCACCGCCGCCAGCGAGTCCGGCGTACCCGCGTAGGCGCAGGTGATCCGTGGGAATCCGGTTCCGCGACCGGCGTATCCGCGGGGGCTGAGCGCCATGGCCACCGACGACGAGTGGAGCAGGCGATCACCTGTCGAGCCGAGCGAGACCTCACCGTCGGGACCGTCGGCGGATCCGAGGACCAGGGTGTGGGCGTCGGTCTCGGCCACGGCCTGCAGCAGTCCGCCGGACACGGACTTGTGATGCACTGCGCGGTAGGAGACCTCCACCGGCGCGGGCAGCCGGGACAGGATGTCCGCGGCGTCGCGGGCCGCGCGCTGGGCGAGTTCGCGGGACCACTGGTCGAATTCGGCGTCCACCCGCGCCATCGACGGCGTCGTCCACGGCGTCGGGATCACGGTGGTCACCACCAGGGGCTGGCGGAGTCGCGACGCGAGCGCCGCGGCCAGTGTGAGGGCGTCCGCGGCACCACGATCCGGGTGGACGCCGACGACCACCGTCACGGCGTTGCCTTCTCCCCGCCCAGCAGGCTGTGATGCCGACCCCACACCAGGTAGAAGCCGATGACGACTCCCACCCACAGCGCGAACCACAGCCACGTGTACCAGTGCAGGCCGGACAGGACGTAGATGCAGGCGGCGATCGAGAGCACCGGGGTGACGGGATACCCGGGGACCTTGAACCCGCGCGGGAGGTCGGGCCTGGTGCGCCGCAGGATGATCACGCCCAGCGACACGACGATGAACGCGGTGAGGGTGCCGATGGAGACCATGTCCGCGAGCTTGTCGAGCGGGATGAAGGCGGCGAGGAGTCCCACCACCACCGCCACGACGAGGGTGTTGTTGACCGGGGTCTGGGTCCGCGGGCTCACGCGGGCGAACCACCGGGGCAGCATGCCGTCGCGGGCCATCGCGAACAGGATGCGGGTCTGCCCGTACATCGTGACGAGGGTGACCGAGAAGATCGAGATGACCGCTCCGGCAGCGAGGATCGTCGCCGGCCAGAGGTTGCCCGTCACCTTCTGCAGGATCGTCGACAGGCCCGCCTCGGTCTGCGAGGCGAAGTCCTGCCACGGCTGCGCGCCGATGGCCGACGCCGCGACGAGGACGTAGGCGGTGATCACCACGAGCAGCGCCGCGATGAGAGCACGCGGCATCGCGCGTTGCGGGTCCTTCACCTCGTCGCCGGCGGTGGAGATCGCGTCGAGTCCGATGAACGAGAAGAAGATGGTGCCCGCCGCGACGCTGATGCCGTGCACGCCGAACGGCAGGAAGTCCGAGAAGTTGTCGGAGTCGAACGCGGTGAACGCGATCGCCACGAACATGCCCAGCACGGCGATCTTGATGATGACCATGATCGCGTTGGCCCGGGCGGACTCGCTGGCACCCCGGATCAACAGCAGCGCACACATGGCCACCAGCACCACCGCCGGCAGGTTGAGGACACCGGGGTTCGGGTCGAACGGGCCGGCGATGATGGCGTCGGGCAGGCGGACGTGCAGGACGTTGGCCAGCAGTTCGTTCAGATATCCCGACCAGCCGACCGAGACCGCCGCCGTCGACACGCCGTACTCCAGCAGCAGGCATGCCGCGACGCCCATCGCGACGAGCTCGCCGAGCGTGGCGTAGGCATAGGAGTACGTCGATCCCGACACGGGCACGGTCGACGCCATCTCCGCGTAGCAGAGAGCAGCGAGGCCCGCCGCGATGCCGGCGACGACGAACGACAGGATCACCGCGGGTCCCGCGTCGGGGACAGCCTGGGCCATGACGAAGAAGATGCCGGTGCCGATGGTGGACCCGACGCCGAACATCGTCAGCTGGAACGTGCTGATGCTGCGCGTCAGCCGCGCACCGCCCTCGCCGGAGTCGACCGGCCCGGTCACGGGTTTGCGGCGTAGCGCCTGACTGCCGAGCGACGTCGTCATGGCAGGACTCTAGATGTCCGGACCCGATCGCGGGCGGCGTACGACGTCGCGATCAGGGGGCCGGGGTGGTGGCCGTGGTCTGCTCGGACGTGGTCTGCGTCGCGGTGGTCGGGTCCGCCGTGGTCGCCGACGGGGTGGTCGGCGTCGCGGACGTCGACGCCGGTACGGTCGCCGCGGCTGCCGTCGCCGCCTCGGGTGTCGTCGTGTCCGCGGCGGCTGTGGCGTCGGCCGGTGCCGTGGTCGTCGCCGCGGGCGTGACCGAGGTGGTCGCGGTGGGTGACGCCGTGGCGTCGGCGGTGGTCGTCGGTGCCGCGGTCGTGTCGCCCGCTGCGGTGGGTGAGCCTGCCGTGGTCGGTGCCGCCGTGGTCGGTTCGGTCGTGGTCGTCGCGGCGGCGGTCGAGTCGGTACCCGTCGTCGGCGGGGTGCTGCTGGCCGAGGACACCAGCGCGACCTTCCGTGCCGCGGTCGACGACGACGTCGGGTGGGTCGCGATGAACTGCGCGATCACCGACGCCGCGGGCTTGGCCGTGCCGTCGTCGCGGTAGACCCCGAAGGTGTTCTCGGGATCGGTCGTGTCCGCCGAGTTCCGGTCGTCGAGGGTGTAGAGGAACGCCGGCCCGGCGTAGGGGAGTGTGCTCCAGGTGTTCAGGAAGTCGCCGATGAACGACGCCTGGTTCTGATCACCCACTGTGCCGGTGGGCAATCCGTACTCCGACGCCCAGATCTCCTTGCTCGCATCGCCATTCGCGGACATGAGGTCGCGGATGCGGGTGAGCTGGCTGAGCGGCGACTCCGTGCTCACGCTCGGACCCTGCGAGAACATCAGGGTGTTCTGATACGGGTGGAACGAGAGCGCGTCGAAGGAACCCGCCGCGCCGGCGGCGTACATCTGCTGGACGTAGTCGACCGGGTTCTCGGTGTACGTCCCCCAGGTGAGCGTCGATCCCAGCACTCCGCCGATCACCTCGGCGTTCGGGTCACCGGCTTTGATCGCGGGGTAGGCGGCCTTGAGGAGCGCGGTGTAACCCGCAGCGTCCGGTGCGGGCGAGTACGCGACGTAGTAGTTCGGTTCATTCCAGACCTCGTACGCACCGATCTTCCCGGCGTACCGCGACGAGAGTGTTCGGAGGAACGCGGCGTAGGCGTTCGGGTCGGATGGGGGCGCGTAGACGGTGGTGTTCGCACCGCGCGTCCAGGTCGGCGAGGTGCTGACCACGGCGAGCACACCCATGCCGCGGGCGTCGGCGGCGTTCACCATCGCGTCGACGCTGCTCCAGTCGTAGTAGCCGTCGGCGGGTTCCACGCCGGCCCACGGCACACCGATCCGGATGTTCTGGACGCCGAGCGCCTGCATGCGATCGAGGGCTTGGTTCACCGACGCCGGGTCGTTGCCGTCCCAGTAGAGATCGGTGTCAGAGATCCCCACCGTGTCCGGTGAATCGACGATCGCGGCGACCGGCATCACCGACATCTGGCCGCTCGGAGGGGCCAGTGCGACCACTCCCACGACTCCGGCGATGCTCGCCAAAACTGTTGCGGCGGTGACGATCCGGGTGGCCAGCGGCCACCGAGTGCGAGTTCGTGCCTGGTGCACGATGTTCTCCGTTCCACCCCCCGAGGGTGTACCCGGTACTCGCGTTCGCTCCACGAGAGCGTTTCATTTTACACAGATAATTCACTGAAGTGAATGTCAGCGAGATATGCCCGATCCCAGGAGATCTGCCGTGCGACGCAGCCAGTCGTCGTCGAGACGCGCGTACGGGTCGATCAGGAGGGCGACGATGACGGCCCCGCCGATCACCTGCGACACCGTCATCGGGTCGGCGGCCGTCGTGATCGATCCGCGCCGGCGGGCGTCGGCGAGATGGGCGTCGAGCACGGCGAACGTCGGCGCGAAGCGCTCCAGGACGCGACCTGCGAGCGCCGGGTCCGTGCGCAGATCCACGATGATCCCGGGCAGCGCGGCGCGCATCGCGGGCTCGGTGAACCGGTCGCGCGTCCAGCGCAGCATCTGCTCGACCGCCGTCCGCGGATCGGCGTCGAGGGCGGCGATCCCCTCCACCCCGCTGGGGAGCACCGCCTCGTGCAGGAGCTCCGTCTTCGACGCCCAGCGCCGGTAGAGCGCGGTCTTCGTCGTGCCGGCACGACGGGCGACGGCGTTCATCGTGACGGCCCCGTAGCCCTCCTCGACGAGGAGGTCGCGGGTGGCCTGCAGGACGGCGTCGTCGATCGCCGCGTCCCGGGGGCGGCCGCGTGTCCCGTTCCGGCCCGCGGGGAGGGGTGACTGTGCTGTCATAACGCTACCCACGGTAGCGGAATACGAGAGCAGGTGCGCATGACCGACAACCCCACCCCGCCCGACATCACCTCGCTGCAGCACTCGAGCCGCGACCTCGAGGCACTGCCTGCGGTGGTCGCCGACTGGCTGGCGGATCGCGAACCCGACCGCGGTGGCGCTCCGACGGTGGTCCTCTCCGACGCGATCGAGAAGAACGGTCAGTCGTCGGAGACCGTGGCGATGACCGCGGCATGGCCGGGAGCGGCCGACCCCGAGCGGCTGGTGATGCGGCTCGCGCCGACGGCGCAGGACGTCCCGGTGTTCACCGAGTACCGCCTCGACCACCAGTACGAGGCGATGCGTCTGGTGCGTGACCTGACCGACGTCCCGGTGCCGGTGGTCCGCGGGATCGAGCCGACCGGATCGGTGCTGGGAGTGCCCTTCCTGGTGATGGAGCACATCGACGGCGTCATCCCGCCCGACGTGCTGCCGTACACGTTCGGCGACAACTGGTTCGCCGACGCGCCCGCAGAGCGTCGTGCGGACGCGCAGCGCGCGACGGTGCGCACCATCGCGGCCCTGCACTCGATCCCCGACGCCGCGTCGGTGTTCGGCTTCCTCGACCGCCGCACGCCTGGGAAGACGCCCCTGCACCGACAGCTGTCCTGGCTCGACGAGTGGTACGGCTTCGCGCGCGACGAGGTCGGTCCGTCGGCTCGCGCCGACCGCGCCCTCGCGTGGCTCCACGACAACGTCCCCGGCGGCGCGGCGGCCGCCGAGCCCGTCCTCTGCTGGGGTGACGCACGCATCGGCAATGTCATCTACCGCGACTTCAGCCCGGTGGGCGTCCTCGACTGGGAGATGGCCGCTCTCGGGCCCCGCGAGTTCGACCTCGCGTGGATCGTGTTCGCGCACCGCGTGTTCCAGTCGATCACCGAATCGATGGGTCTGCCCGGACTGCCCGACACGTTGCGCGAGGCCGACGTCGTCGCCACCTACGAGGACGCGACGGGTGTGCAGGTCGGTGATCTGCGGTGGTTCCACGTGTGGTGCGCGGTCGCGTGGTCGGCCATCCTCATGCGCGTCACCGCCCGTCGTATCCGCTTCGGCGAGTTGCCGGCCGGCGCCGACGTCGAGGAGAACCTCCTGCACAACCCGCTCATCGACGAACTGCTCGGAGACGCATCGTGATCGGACCGCTCGACGAGTACCCCGTCCACCAGGCGCCCCTGCCGATCGCACTGCCCGCGACCACCGACCGCAACTTCTACGACCGGTGCTACTTCAATGCCCACGACTCGTCCGGGGACATCTTCGTGGTGATGGGGTTGGGGTACTACCCGGTGCTCGGGGTGACCGACGCCTTCGTCCTGGTGCACCGCGGCGACGAACAGACCGCGGTCCACGTGTCGGATGCGTTCGGCCACAACCGCCTCCGGCAGGGTGTGGGTCCCTTCGCCCTCGACGTCGTGGAACCACTGCGGTCGGTGCACGTCTCGCTGGGGCTCACCGAGGGCATCGCGCTCGACGCCACGTTCACCGGGTCGTTCGACGTCGTCGAGGAACAGCGGCATGTCCTGCGTGCAGGGAGCCGCACCACTCTCGACGCGCAGCGCTTCGCACAGGTGGGCACCTGGACCGGTGGGCTCGAGATCGACGGTGACCGCATCGAGTTCGACCCGTCGTCGTGGGTGGGGACACGCGACCGCTCGTGGGGGATCCGTCCGATCGGCGAGGCGGAACCGGCCGGGCGGCCGGCGGATCCGCCGTTCGAGGGGATGTGGTGGATGTACCTGCCGCTCGCCTTCGACGACTTCGGTGTGGTGATGGTGATCCAGGAGGAGCCCGACGGCTCCCGGACACTCGACGACGCCGTGCGCATCTGGCCCGACGGTCGTCGAGAACAGTTGCGGAGTCCGGACGTCGTGATCACCTACCGCGACGGTGCGCGGATCCCGGAGTCGGCGGTCGTGACGACGCGGTCGGGAGCGGGCGAGATCCGCATCGACGTCACCTCCCTGCTGCCCACCGCGCTGCACATCGGAGGCGGCTACGGTGGCGACCCGGACTGGACCCACGGTCTCTGGTGCGGCGAGGGTTTCGTCGAGCGCCGGACCTACGATCTCGCCGATCCCGCCGTGGCCGGACGGATCCCGTTCGGCGTCTCCGATCACGTCCCGGCAGTGACGTGGACCGAGAACGGCGCCACCCGGCGCGGTGTGGGCATGTTCGAACACGCCTGTCTCGGACGTCACGACCCGTCGGGGTTCTCCGACTGGTTCTGAACGAAGGCCGCGGCGACGGAGTCGACGAGTCCCGTCACCGCGGCCCCCGTCGGTGACATCGAGTCGCGCGGCGGTCGTGACGGCGTCGTCGCGTGGTGTCCAGCCCGTCGCCGGTGACGTCGGAATTGACACGTGTTCTCGTTTTCGCCGATCATGAGGCGATGACCTGCGACGATCTCGACCCGTCCACGCCGGTGCTGGTGGGTGTGGGTGAGGCGTCGGAACGCATCGACGACCCCGACTACGCGGCCCGGTCCGAGGCGCAGATGGCGGCCGACGCAGTGCTGGCAGCGCTCGCGGACACGGGGGCCGACGCGGCGGCTCTTGCCGACGCCGTCGACACGGCGGCCATGACGCGGTCGTTCGAGGCCATGGGATTTGGCGCCCCGCTCGGTGCCCCGACCGACTACCCGTGGGCGGTGCTGCGCCGTGTCGGTGCCGAACCGACCCACGTCGTCTACGACGCGCTCGGCGGGCAGACGCCGCAGAGCCTCATCACCGAGATGTGTGGGCGCATCGGGGCGGGGACATCTCAGGTCGCGGTCGTGTTCGGTGCCGACGTCACCTCGACGACGCGCCACTTCAGCCGCGGTGCCGGTGCTGCCGGCGAGGTCCCGGACTTCGCCGAGACCGTCGACGCCGGACCGGTCGACGACCGCGGCCGCGGAACGCACCTGGTGAACACACGGGAGAACGTGCTGCACGGCCTCACCAACGCGCCCGCCCAGTACGGGATGCTCGAGAACGCCCGCCGGCACCGTCTCGGGCTGGACCGACCGTCCTACGTGCGGGCGATGGCGGGCCTGTTCGCCCCGATGAGCGTTGTCGCGGAGAGCAATCCGCATTCCGCGGCCCCGACCGCGCGCACGGTCGACGAGGTCGCCACCCGCACCGACCGCAACCGTCCCGTCGCCGAGCCCTACCTGCGGTTCCTCGTCGCCCGCGACCAGATCAACCAGGGTGCGGCGTGCGTCATCACCTCCGTCGGCGCAGCACGCCGACTGGGCATCGACCCGTCTCGGTGGGTGTTCCTGCACGGCCACGCCGATCTCCGCGAGCGGCCCCTCCTCGAGCGACCGGACCTGTCCCGAAGCCCCGCCACGGTCGCCGCGGTGCGGCACGCGCTCGAGACCGCCGGTGCGTCCATGGACGATATCGCGGTGATGGACCTCTACAGCTGCTTCCCGGTCGCGGTTTGGACGGTGACCGACGCGTTCGGCCTCGCCGACGACGATCCGCGTGGCCTCACCGTCACCGGGGGACTGCCGTATTTCGGTGGGGCGGGCAGCAATTACGCGATGCACGCGGTCGCCGGGGTGATCCGACGGGTCCGCGCGCAGCCGGGTGCCCTCGGTCTCGTCGGCGCCAACGGTGGACAGCTGAGCAAGTACTCCGCCGGGGTGTACTCGACGACACCCGTGCCGTGGGTGCCCGACGACAGCCCCGACATCCAGGCCGCGCTCGACGCCGTGCCCGGGTTGCCGACCACGAGGTACGCCCACGGCCCCGCGACCATCGAGGCGTGGACCGTGCACCACGCCACCGGCGCCGGGATCTGCGTCTGCCGAGACCTGCAGGGGCGACGGTTCATCGCCCATGTCTGCGACGGCGACACCGCTCTGCTCGCCAGGCTCCTCGGGGAGGACGGCACCGACGACCCGATCGGCACCACGGTTCACGCCCGCCACGTACACCCGACCAACCGCATCGCCGTGTCCCGCACGGTGATTGACCGGTTGCTCCCGGAGCGGGTGCCGTCGCTGGACCGCGAGTTCGACCACGTGCGCGTCCATCGGGCGGGTCACGTCTGCGAGATCGAACTGCGCGACACGTCGCTCCTCGCCGCGGCGCACGCCGAACTCGACGAGGTGGTCACGGCGTTCCTCGCCGACCGTGCCCTGTGGGTGGCGATCGTCCACGGCAGCGGTCCGGACTTCTGCCGCGGCGCCGACCGCTCCGAGATCGGCTGGGGGAACACCGCCGTCACGCCCCCGAACGGCTTCGCGGGCCTCACCGCGCGCGCCGACCTCGACAAACCGGTCATTGCGGCGGTCGCCGGCGCCGCCCACGACGGCGGCCTCGAGCTGGTACTGGCGTGCCACCTCGTCGCCGCCGGCCGGGACGCGACCTTCGCGCTGGATCCGGTCTCCACCGGTCTCGTCGCCCAGGACGGCGGGTTGGTCCGCCTCCCTCGGGTGGTGGGTGAGCGGGTCGCGGCGGAGATGACCCTGGCGTCCCGGGTGCTCGACGCCGACGAGGCCCTGCGCCTCGGCCTGATCAACCGCGTCGTCGAGCCCGGCGAGCACCTTGCCGCCGCCCGCGAGATGGCCGAGGCCGTCGTCGCGAACGCCCCGTTCGCGGTCAGGCAGTCGCTGCGGCTGCGGGCGGAGGTCGCCGACGACGCCGACCCGGCCGCCGCGACACGACGCTCCCCGGACGCCGTCGACGCCATGACCTTCTCGCAGGACCTCCTCGTCGGGACGGCGGCGTTCTCCGACGGCGAGAAACCGGTCTGGACGAACGCGTAACGAATCCCGCGGCACCGACGACTCACGGGAAGTCGTCGAAAGGGAACACCCATGCGCTCTGCCGCCCCGGGATCACCGCAGTGGACCGTGCTCGAATCACCGACCGGTCCCCGCACCCGGGTCCTGCGGGCGCTCGCCGTCGCGGTCGCGCTGGCGATGGGAGTCTTCGTCGCGACCGCCTACTTCTCGAACCAGAACACCGCGCAGGCCCTCGTCGGCCACCCCGAGGTGCTCCGACCCGGGTGCACCTGGGACAAGTCGGGCAATTTCGTGCAGAACTGCTGGGTGTGGTCGCCGTCGCAGAACAAGAACGTGATGGTGCAGATCCGCGCCTCGAACGACAGCACCCGCGGGGTCTACCTCCTCGACGGCATGCGGGCCAGTGACGCGCGCTCGGCGTGGACCACCGACGTCCAGGCGTCGAAGATCTACGACGGCTCGACCAACACGACCCTCGTCATGCCGGTGGGTGGCGCCTCGTCGTTCTACACCGACTGGAACGGCGGCGCGGGCGCGAACAACGTCCCCATCAAGCAGGAGACGTTCCTGACCTCCGAGTTGCCGGCGTACCTGCAGCAGCAGTTCGGGGTGGCGCCGAACAACAACGCCATCGTCGGGTTGTCGATGTCGGCGGGACCGGCCGTGACGCTCGCGGCGAAGCACCCCGAGCAGTTCAAGGTCGTGCAGGCGATGTCGGGCTATTACCAGACTGACAACCCGCTCGGCGCGCTCGGCGTGTTCGCGACGCAGACGATGGTGTCGAACTACACCAACGGCATCGTCAACATGTGGGGCCCGCCCGGGAGCGCGCAGTGGGCCGCCAACGACCCGTCGAAGAACCTCGCGAAGCTCAAGGAGAACGGCCAGGTGCTGGTCGTGTCGTCGGGCAACGCCTTCCTCAGCCCGCAGGAGATGGCGTCGATGGCGCCGCAGGACCGCATCTCGGCGATCCTGCTCGAGGCGCTGTCCGCGGTGTCGACCGTGCTGTTCCAGCTCCAGGCTGCTCAGCAGGGCGTGTCGGTGGTGTCGCTGCCGAACTACGGCGGCCACGACTGGGCGAACTGGCAGCGCGGACTGACCTCGGGGCGCGACACCGTCATGAACGCGCTGCGGTCCTCGCCCCCGGTGACGCAGAAGGTGACGGTGCTGCCGGCTGCGAAGATCGGCACGTCGTCCGCTTCGTCATCGTCGTCCAGCACGACGCCGCCGGGCGCCTCGTCCGCGCCCGTGAGCAGTTCCGCCGTGCCGTCGACCACCGCCACCACCACGACGACAGTCCCCGGTTCGGTCGACGCCTCGGCGCCCGCCTCGGTCGACGCGTCGTCGGAGGCGCCGTCGTCGGCACCGGTCTCGGGCGACGCCTCGCAGAGTGCCGACCCGTCGGACTCCTCGGTCGTCACGACCACGGTCACACCCGCCGGCTGAGACGCGCCGGGGTCAGCCCCGGCGTCGGGCCACGACGATCACGTCGTGGGTGTGGTGGCCGCCGCCGCCCTCCCCGGAATGGCGACGTGCGCGGGTCTCGTGGGTGACGATCTCCCAGCGGGTCGGGTCGAGCTGCGCGGCGACGTCGGCGGGGGTGTGGATGTCGTCGACGGGGTACGTCTCGTGGCCGACCACCAGCAGCGTCCCGTCGGGCGCGACGGAGGCGAGGACGTCGCGGAGCGCGTCGTCCCCCTCAGGCCGGCGGATCGGGAAGTACATCATCGACACCAGGTCGTAGGGCCCGGGCGGAACCCCATCGGCGACGATGTCCGCCCGGACCCAGCTGATGGACCGCGTGCCGCCGAGCTCACGGGCGCGGTCGATCGCGACCTGCGAGATGTCGACGGCGACCACCGACCACCCGTGGTCGGCGAGCCACCGCGCGTCGTCGCCCTCCCCGGAGCCGAGATCCAACGCCCGTCCCGGCGACAGCGGTGACACCTCGTCGACCAGGGTCGCGTTCGGGTCTCCGCTCCAGATGCGATCGCCGTCGGCGTACTTCTCGTCCCACCAGCTCTGGTCCCACGGGGTCTGTTCCGTCACGTGCGTCTCCTGTGAATAGTCCGTAACACCTGTACCGCATGGCACGAGAGCACCTAGGGTCACTCTCATGCTCGTGCGTCACTGTCAACGACCCGCCCGGCGTGTCGCCGTCCTGGCCGTCGTCCTCGCGGCCGCGCTCGGCCTGTCCTGTGCCCCCGCGCAGGCGGACACCGGGCCGGACGTCTCGTCGTGGCAACACCCGAACTATGCGCTCGTGGACTGGTTCGCGGTCAAGCGGTCCGGTCGGGACTTCGCGATGGTCAAGGCGACCGAGGGCCTGTCGTATGTGAACCCGTGGTTCGTGCCGGACTCGATCGGGATGCGACTGGCCGGACTCGCGCGCGGCACGTACCACTACGCCGACCCGTCGTTGCCCGCGGCGCCGCAGGCGGCGTTCTTCGCGGCGGTCACGCTGGGGCAGAACGGCTGGGGTGACCTCCCGCCCGTCCTCGACCTCGAGCAGAGCGGTGGCCTGCCGCCGGGCGCCCTGATCGCGTGGACGCAGCAGTACCTCGACACCGTGTCTGCGCTGACCGGTCGGACGCCGATCATCTACACCTATCCGACGTTCTGGCGGACGGCGATGGCGAACACCGCACAGTTCACGCGGTACCCGCTGTGGATCGCCGACTACAACGGCCGATCGGCGCCCGGACCGCTGCCCGGCGGATGGCGGAGCTGGACGTTCTGGCAGTACACCGACTCCGCGGTCATCCCCGGCGTCCCCGTCCGCGTCGACAAGAACGTCTACAGCGGAACCCAGGGTCCTCTGGGCCCGTTCGCGCGGATGTGACGTAGGTTTCGTCCCATGCGCGTCTTCACCTCTGCATCGGACATCCTCGCGGCCGCCGGCGAGGAACTCGGATCGAGCGACTGGCTCACGATCACCCAGGAGCGGGTGAACCAGTTCGCCGAGGCCACCGGCGACCACCAGTGGATCCACGTCGACGTCGAGCGCGCGCAGCGGGAGAGCCCGTTCGGCGGACCCATCGCGCACGGCTACCTGACGCTGTCGCTGGTCCCGATGCTGGCCTGGCAGGTCTACTCGGTCGAGAACGCGACGTTCGCCGTCAACTACGGCTCGAACAAGGTGCGGTTCCCCGCGCCCGTCCTCGTCGGATCGGACGTGCAGCTGACCGCGACGCTCGCATCGGCGCGTGAGGTCGCGGAGGGCACGGTCGAGATGGTGGTGACGCAGACGATCACCGTCCGCGACGCCGCGAAGCCGTCACTGGTGGCGGAGACCATCACCCGCGTCGCCTTCTGAGAAGGCGGGGAGGGGTCAGACGGCCGTGGTGGCCAGGAGCCAGATGACCGACGTGGCGTCGTCGGGCAGCGTGCAGGGTGCGCCCTTGGCAGCGCTCTGCAACGCGAGGCCGTCGGCGTAGACGAGGACGCGGTCGACCCGGGTGGCGACCTGATCGGCGGGGACGCCGGCAGCGGTGAACGCGTGGCTCAGGAGCCGGCGGTAGGCGTCGAGCACACGCGCGGCGATGGCCGCGACCTCCGGGTTGCGGGCGGCCTCGGTGTAGGTCTCGAGCTGCGCCAGCATGCGGGTGACGTCGCAGTACGTGGCGTCGAGGTCCGCGACGACGGTGCGCATGATCTCGCGGCCGGTCCGACCGTCGTGGTCGGCGGCGGCGATGGCCTTGTCGCACTGGTCGGTGACCGAGTCGGCGAAGCGGCTCAGCGCGGCGATCAGGAGGGCGTCCCGGTCGGCGAAGTGATAGGTCGTCGATCCCAACGACAATCCGGCCGCGCCGGCGACCTCACGCAGTGTGATGGCGTGCAGACCGCGATCGCCGATCAGGCGCAGAGTCGCATCGAGCAGGACATCGCGTCCGGTCCCGCGGGCCACTGTTGCCCGACGTGTGTTCTCCACCGTTCTCCGTCCTTCCCGCGTCAGCGAGTACCCGCGGTCGTGATTGACAATAGCTACCGTACGTAAACCAGACGCGATCGGTGGCCGGAAACTTTCATCTGCACACATTGTGCCTCACAGATGTGCGGACCCGGCACCGCCGCGCGGTGCCGGGTCCGGTTCCACCTGTCGTCCCGACGTCGGGTCGGGCGGGCTTCGTCAGCTGTAGAGGTTGCTGCCGCACACGGGCCACGCGCCGACGCCCTGCGACGCCAGCACGTTCTCGGCCACGCGGATCTGCTCCTCGCGGCTCGCCGCGGCCGGGGTGCCGGTCCCGCCGTTCGCCTCCCAGGTGCTCTGGGTGAACTGCAGGCCGCCGGAGTAGCCGTTGCCCGTGTCGATGGCCCAGTTGCCACCGCTCTCGCACTGCGCGACGGCGTCCCAGTTGTGGCCGCCCTCGGCGTGCGCGGTGCCGGCCAGGACGCCGAGCGGCGCGGCGGCGAGGACGCCGGTCATGCCGGCACGCAGGGCGAGCTTCTTCAGTGCGGTGCTCATGTGAGTACCTCCATGCCGTCCGCGGCGCCTGAGGCGGCGCCCCGCGGAGCGGCTCGTTCGTCTTTCCCGTCCGTCGTGTTCCGGACAGTCGTCGCGATGACCTCGTCCCGGATGTCCCGGGGGGTCGTGTCGCGAGCCGGGAGCGACGGTACGAACAGTCCCCCGGGTCGGTCACATCGGACGGGGGGCCGGTAACGGGCGGATCACGAACAGATCACGGCTGGCGAGATCGCCGTTCGTGCAGCGCAGTACGGCGTGTCGAGATCACGAGCGGTGCGAACGACATGGGCCCGCGGGTGATGCAACACACGTGGTTTCTGTGGCCCCGGACACGCGTGTGGATCAGCTCGCGGGGGGCCTCAGGCCGTCGACGACGACACGGATCATCGCCTCGGAGACAGCGGGGTCGTCGTTGTCCGACGAGGTCATCGAGAGCCCGCCGATGAGGCGGGACACCATCTCGACGTCGACGTCGCTCCGCAGTTTCCCGGCTGCCTGGCCCGCCGCGAGGATGGTCCCGATCATCCCTCGGGTGGCCGCTCGGACGTCCTCGAACACCGGCGCGTCGGCGCCGAGTTGGGCATGGATGACCTCCCGCATGCCTCGTTTCACCGCGGCTGTGCGCAGGAACTCGTGGAGCAGGGCCACCAGGGCCTCGTCCGGGGGCAGCGTCGCGGCCAGGCGGTGGCCGGTGGCGACGATCTCCTCGGTCTGCGTGCGGTAGGCGGCCTCCACGAGCGCCTCGCGACTGGCGAAGTTGCGATACAGCGTCCCGATGCCGACGCCGGCGGTCTCGGCGACGCGTTCGAGAGCGACGTCGGGTCCATCGGAGCCGAACAGCTCGCGCGCGGCGGCCACGATGCGGGCACGGTTGCGCACGGCATCCGCGCGGGGCGCACGGCGCGTCGACGGGTCTGTCTTCGAGGTCGCCACCGCGCCACACCTCCCACCGGTTGCAAAGCGGAGGAGCCCTCCGTATCGTATCCGGAGGAAGCTTCCGTTTCTCGGTCCGAGTCTACCCGTCCATCTCTGGGAGACATCCATGTCGTTTCGTTTCTCGTCGTCCCTGGTGCTCGCCGCGGTCCTGGGGTGCCAGCTCATGGTGGTGGTCGACTCCACCATCGTGAACGTCGCACTACCGGACATCCAACGCGCACTGGGCTTCTCGTCCGCCTCGTTGTCCTGGGTGCTCAACGCGTACACCCTCACCTTCGGCGGACTGCTGCTGCTCGGCGCCCGACTGGGTGACGTCCTGGGCCGTCGCCGCACGTTCCTCGCGGGGGTGGCGCTGTTCGCCGTGGCCTCCGCGGCCGGCGGCCTGGCGACCGACGCCGCGGTGCTCCTGGCCGCCCGGGCCGTCCAGGGCGTGGGCGCGGCGATCGCCGCCCCGGCTGCACTGGCACTGCTCATGATCCGGTTCCCGCAGCCCGCGGACCGGGCCCGCGCGCTGGGCCTGTTCACGGCTGTCTCCCTCGGTGGCTTCTCGATCGGCCTGGTCGCCGGCGGGATGTTGGTGGAGTGGCTGAACTGGCGCTGGGTGATGGTCGTCAACGTGCCCATCGGCGTCCTGGTGCTCGTGGCCGGCGCGATCGCGCTGCCCACCACGCCGCGGGAGCGTCGACCGTTCGACCTCGCCGGGGCGGTGCTCTCCACCGGTGGTGTCGGCGCGCTCGTGTTCGGGCTCGTCCGGGCGGCCGAGGCGGGATGGTCCGCGCCGTCGACCCTCGCGCCGATCGCCGTCGGTGTCGCGGCCCTCGGTGGCTTCGTCCTCGCAGAACGCCGTGCCCTGCAACCGATCACACCACTGCGCATCTTCGCCGACCTCGGCCGCTCGTCCGCGTTCGCGGGCCGGTTGTTCATGGTCGCCGGGTTCGTCGGGATGATGTTCTTCCTCACCCGGTTCATGCAGGGCGTCCTCGGGTTCGGTCCGTTGACCACCGGGCTCGCCTACCTGCCGATGACGATGGGGACGCTGGTCGCCACGCAGTTCTCCGCGCGCTGGGCCTCCACGAGGATCGGGCCGCGTCCGCTGCTGGTCCTCGGCTTCGCACTCGCCGCTGGCGGCACCGGATGGCTCACCACCATCGGCCCCACATCGGTCTACGGCGACTTCGTCGGTGCGACCGTGCTCGTGGGATTCGGTGGGGGACTGGCGTTCTTCTCGCTGACGACCGCAGCCCTGCGCGACGTCCACCCCGAGGACGCCGGCGCCGCGTCGGGGATGGTGAACGCCGTCCAACAGCTCGGAGGAGCTCTCGGCCTCGCTGTGCTCGTGTCGGTGTTCGGTGCCGCGACGCACGCCACGGGCGGATCCGCCGCCGATGTGTTCACCGGCGGGGTCCGTGCGACGTTCTGGGTCTCGACCGGTCTGCTGCTGGCGGGGATGGCGCTGATGGCGCTGACACAGCCGTCGCGCGTCGTGCGCACGCTCGCACCGGCCCCGCCGGTGGTGGAGGAGGAGCTCAGCGCCGTCTGACCGGAGACGACGACGGCCCGGACACACGCGGTGTCCGGGCCGTCGCCTGTGCGCTCTCAGGCGCGCGTGGTCACTTCAGTTCGGCGCTGGTCTTGTTCAGCACGCGCCGCGCGATGACCAGGTTCTGGATCTGCTGGGTGCCCTCGAAGATGTCCAGGATCTTCGAGTCGCGTGCCCACTTCTCCAGGAGCAGGTGCTCGGAGTAGCCCAAGGTGCCCGCGAGCTCCACGGCCCGGGTGGTCACGTCGACGACGGTGCGTCCGGCCTTGGCCTTCGACATCGACGCCTCCTTGGAGTTGGGCTCCTTGTTATCGGCCATCCACGCCGCCCGCAGCATCAGCAGGTACGCGCCCTCGAAGTCGGACTCGAGGCGGATGAACTCCGCGGCCGCGGCATGCTGCGACTGGGCGGGCTTGTCGTAGTCGATCTCGACGCCGGCCTCCTCGAGGAGACGACGGATCTCCTCGAGCGCCGCGCGCGTCACGCCGACCGCCATCGCGGCCACCATCGGGCGCGTGTTGTCGAACGTCTGCATGACGCCGCCGAAGCCCTTCTTGGTGTCCACCTCGGGCGAACCCAGCAGGTTCTCCTTCGGGATGCGGCAGTTCTCGAAGCGGATCTGCGCGGTGTCGGACACCTTGATGCCCAGCTTGTGCTCGAGGCGCTCGATGGTGACGCCCGGGTGGTCACGCGGGACGACGAAGCTCTTGATGGCCGCGCGACCCGCACTCTTGTCCACCGTCGCCCACACCACGATGTGGGTGGCGCGGGAACCGGCCGTCACGTAGATCTTCTCGCCGTTGATGACGTACTCGTCGCCGTCGAGGACCGCGGTGGTCGACACCGCGGCGGAGTCGGAGCCGAAGCCGGGCTCGGTGATGGCCATGGCGGCCCACACCTTGCCGAAGCTCTTCAGCTGCTCGTCGGTCGCGACCGCCGAGATGGCGGCGTTGCCGAGTCCCTGGAACGGCATGCTGAGCACGAGACCCACGTCGCCCCACGACGTCTCGAGGACGTTGAGGCAGGCCTGCATGTTGCCGCCGTTGGCGACGGCGCCCTCGGGCAGCTCCTTCTGGGGCTGCTTGCGACCACCGTCGGCGCCCGCGCCGGCCTGACCGGCCTCGGACAGGCCGTCGTAGAGGCTGGCGAGGGTGTCCAGCTCGACGGGGTAGTCGTGCTCGCGCAGGTCGTACTTGCGGGAGACGGGACGGAAGATGTTCGCCGCCGCCTGGTGGGCCTGATCGACGGTGACCAGGAGCTTCTTCGGGAGCTCGAGATTGATGGCCATGATGTCTCTCTTTTCGAGGAGGAAGGGGAGTGAGGGTCTACAGGACGACGATGCCCTCGCCGATGCTGGCGGCGCGCAGATCGCGGTACCAGCGCTCGACGGGGTGCTCCTTGGTGAAACCGTGGCCGCCCAGCAGCTGCACACCGTCGGAGCCGATTTGCATGCCCTTGTCGGACACGAGCTTCCGGGCCAGTGCCGCCTCGCGGGCGAAGGACAGGCCCTGCTCGGCGCGCGAGGTGCCGCGCTGGGTGACCAGGCGCAGGGCGTCGAGCTCGGTGGCCATCACGGCGACCGGGAAGGCCACACCCTGACGGTTGGAGACCGGCTCGCCGAACGCCTCACGGGTGTTCACGTAGGGCACGACGTAGTCGAGGACGGCCTGCGAGGTCCCGACCGCCAGCGACGCCCACCCCAGACGGGAGAGGCGCACGACGTCGCGGTAGGCGGCGAACGCGGCGTCGCCTTCCTCCTCGCCCAGCAGACCGGACTTGGGGACCCGCACACCGTTGAGGAGCAGGCGACCCATGCCGGCGGCGCGCACGCCCATCCCCGGGTCGGCCTCGACGATCAGTCCCTCGGAGTCGGACTCGACGATGAACAGTGCCGGACGCCCGTCGAGCAGGGCGCCGACGATGAACAGCTCGGCCGAGCCGGCGGCCGGGACGAACGACTTCAGTCCGTCGAGCTTGTAGCCGCTCGGGGTGCGCGTGGCGCGGGTGGTGATGGAGAACGCGTCGAAGAGCGGGCGCGGCTCGGCGATGACCACCGACGCCTGCGGGACCTCCTCGCCGGCGAAGTCGGGCAGATAGGTCTTCTGCTGGCCGTCGCTGCCGAACTGGGTCAGCGTCGCCGCGACACCGCTCGGGGCGAGCAGCGGGAGCGCGAGACCCATGTCGCCGAAGGCGAGCGCCTCGGCGACAAGGCCGTTGGTGACCACGCCACGCTCGGATGCGGCGCCGTCGAACTCCTCGGGCACGTTGATGGTGGTGATGCCCAGCTCGGCGAAGCGGGTCAGCAGCTCCTCGGGCGCAGCGGCGGCCTCGTCGGCGTCGTGGGCGGCCGGTCGGAGGATCTCCTCGGCGAACTCCTTGGCGGTGCTCGCGATCATCTCCTGCTCGTCGTCCGGGCGGAGGTTGAAGTAGTCCTTGCCCGGGGTGCTGAGCCGCTTGGGCTGGCCGCCACCCTGGACGGACTTGAACGCGCGGCTCGCGGCGCCCAGCGTCTGGAAGCCGGACTTCGTGCCCTGGAAGGCCACGCGGTTGATCGGCTCGCGCAGCCCGAAGCGCTCGGCGATGTCAGAGCCCGTGATGGTGCTCAGCACGCGCATGGCGACGCCGATCGCGTTCTGCTTCGGAGCTGTCTTGCCCACCGCGGACGTGTCGCGGGGCTCGGTGTGAGTGGACATGTGACACCTAACGGTTCGGTGATTCGACGGACATGGAGTTGTCGGCTATGAACGCCGGTCGCCGATCTTACTCAGCGGTAAGTTCGATCTTACCGAGTGGTAAGGAGGATGTCACCCCCCAGGTGGACTGAGTGTCCAACACGTGCATCACAGGCCCGCGACCAGCGCCGATCGCCTAATCTGTCCGATATGACCTACCCCCCGATGGGCACGCCCGGACCGCCGCCGGGTCCGGCCACCGACACCTTCTATGCGGCGGTGATGGGGCAGGAGTGGGGGCCGCTGGCCTACCCCGATCTGCAGACGATGGTCCGAACCGGACAGATCAAGGCCGAGACCCAGGTGCGCACCGCGACGAGCACCTGGTTCCCGGTCACCCAGGTACCGGGACTGTTCTCCGAGAAGGACTGGCTGACCACCGTCATCATCTCGTTCTTCCTCGGCGGTCTGGGGATCGACCGCTTCTGGCTCGGTTACACCGGACTGGGGATCCTCAAGCTCATCACCTGCGGTGGCTTCGGCGTCTGGGCGCTGATCGACTTCATCCTCATCCTCCTGCGCCGGGTGCCCGACTCCGACGGTCGACCCCTTCGGTGACCTCCGCGCCCGCGGAGGCCCCTCCGGCCGGCGAGAGGCGCCACGCCTCCCCGACGGCCATCGCGACGGTGGTCGGCGGCGGTGCCGTTGTCGCCGCGTTCCTGATCCCGACCTCGGTGGTGGGCGAGGGGCCGGTGCTCTGCCCGTTCCGACTCGCCACCGGACTGCCGTGCCCGGGCTGCGGACTCACGCGGAGCTGGGTGGCGGCGGCGCACGGCGATCTGTCGGCGGCGTTCGCGGACAACCTCTTCGGCCCGATCAGCCTCGCGGTCGTGATGATCGCGGTGGCGGCGGTGGTTGTGCTGCGGGTCGTCGCGCCGACCCATCTCGACCTGCCGGCGCGCGTCGCTCGCAGCCGCGTCCTGTACGCGGTGGCCGCGGTGTGGATCGTCTACGGGGTGGCGCGCGCGGTCGACGCCGCCATCGGGACGGGCCTGTTCCCCGCAGTCACCTGAACGCTCAGGAGATCTCGAGCGCGTTCTCCCTGTCGAGGGTGCGCCAGTCGGTGTCGGAACCCTTGAGGCCCTCCAGCATCGACAAATAGGCGCCCCGGCCGCCGTCGGACAGGACGGCCTCGTGGATGGGGAACGCCGCGCGCGGCGCGACGGCCCGGAGGAAGTCGGCGCCCTCGCTGAGCTTCATCCACGGTGCGGCCGTGGGGATGGCCAACACGTCGACGTCCTCCTCGGGCACGAACAGCGCGTCGCCGGGGTGCATCAGCTTGCCGGGCGTGGCGTCGTCGCCGAGCAGGTAGGCGACGTTGTCGATCTGGGCGATGTCGGGGTGGATGATGGCGTGTTTGCCGCCGCGGATGCGTGCCGTCACCGACTTGATGGCGAACTCGTCACCGGGGTGGGCGGCGGTCCAGGACCCGGCAACCGAGTCGCCGTTGAGCTGCTCGGTGGTCTGCGGATCGGCGTAGAGCACCGCGTCCGGGTTGTTCGCGACGAGGTCCGGCAGACGGTCGACGTCGACGTGATCGAAGTGCTGGTGCGTGATGAGGATCGCGTCGAGTCCGGTGATCCCGGCAAACCCGTCGGAGAACACACCGGGGTCGAACAGGACTGTCGTGCCGTCGATCTCGACGAGGATGCAGGAGTGTCCGAAGTGTGTGACGCGCATGTGATCAGCCTAGTCGCGCGACGCAGTCCGCAGCCCCGGACGACGGATCCGCTCCGAGCGCGCAGATCCGCGCCGTGCATGGCGCGAATTCCCTGACCGGACGCGGGTCGGCGCCGATCCGGGCGGTCCGCGTCGAGCGTGCTGACCCGCGCCGTGCCCGCTGACCCGCGCCACGTCCGCAGATCCGCGCCGTGCGCGGCGCGGGTTCCCGAGGTCGGCGCGGGTCGAGGTGCGGTCAGGGACGGAGCGCGCTGAGCACCGTCTCGTGGAGGGCCCCGTTGGTGGCGACGGCGCTGCCGCCGTGGGGACCGGGCGAGCCGTCGAGTGCGGTGAAGGTCCCCCCGGCCTCGCGGACGAGGACGTCGAGCGGCGCGAGATCCCAGAGCGAGACCTCGGGCTCGGAGGCGATGTCGACGGCGCCCTCGGCGACGAGGCAGTAGTGGAAGAAGTCGCCGTAGCCGCGCACCCGCCAGACCGTGTCGGTCAGGGCGATGAACCGATCGCGCAGTCCGCGTTCCGCCCAGCCGCTCAGGCTCGCGAACGACAAACTCGCCGACGACAGGTCGGCGACGCCCGAGACCTCGATCGGACGCTCGGTCGCGTCGGGACCGCGGGTGTGTGCCCCCAGGCCTGCGGCCGCCCACCACCGCCTGCCCAGCGCAGGGGCCGAGACGACGCCGACGGTCGGCGTGCCGTCCTCGACGAGCGCGATCAGCGTCGCCCACACGGGTACGCCGCGGACGAAGTTCTTCGTCCCGTCGATCGGGTCGATCACCCACTGGCGACCACGGAGCACGGCGTCGCCCCCGAACTCCTCGCCGAGGACGGCGTCGCCGGGACGCTCGCGTTCCAGCTCGGCGCGCAGTCGTCGTTCGGCCTCGAGGTCGGCGTCGGAGACGGGCGTCAGGTCCGGTTTGTCGTCGACACGCAGATCGAGCGCGCCGAACCGCGGGAGGGTGATCGCATCGGCGACGTCGGCCAGCGCGAGCGCGAGCCGCAGGTCATCGGGGGTCGAGGGCATGCCCGGTACGGTAGAAGACACGCCCGAGCGGGTGTGCGAGAGGAGGTCCGCGGTGCTCTCCATCGCGTTCACGATCATGTTCGCGATCCTGTTGGTGGTGCTCGTCCTGCAGTGGCAGCGCGGACGTGCCGCAGGTGGCCGCGCCGCGGGCGGGGGATTGTTCGGCGGTGGCACCGCGGGGTTGGTCGAGGGCACCCTCACCGTCACCGGTGTGTCCGACCAGGCCGAGCAGGGCGACAAGAACGGCGACATGTTCTGCACGGTCTCGGGCACCATCATCGGTCCCGAGACCCCGCCGACCGACGTCTACGGGCATCTCGTCCTCGGAGCGGATTCCCCGTGGCCCAAGATCGGCACCGACATGCCCGTCGTCTACAAGCCGGGCAAGGCCGAGACCAGCTGGCGTTTCGGATCGCTGGAGGTCCCGCCCGCGGCCTGAGCGCACCGCGATCGGCCGACAGCCCCTGCGTCGGCCGGACCGCCACCGGGGAACCAGTAGCCTGAACCACCGTGCAACCTGACGTCCAGACCGACATCGAGAACCTCGACGCCACCCTCACCACGGTGGAGAAGGTCCTCGACCTCGAGGAGCTCTCCCGGCGCATCGCCGAGCTCGAGCACGAGGCGGCCGATCCCGAGCTCTGGAACAACCAGGAGAACGCCCAGAAGGTCACCTCGGAGCTGTCGCACGCGCAGAGTGAGTTCCGCCGCGTCAGCGAACTCCGCAGCCGTCTCGACGACCTGCCCGTCCTCTACGAACTCGCCGAGGACGAGGAGGGCGACGCGCGGACCGCGGGTCTGGCCGACGCCGACGCCGAGCGCGCCTCGCTCCGCACCGACATCGAGGCCATGGAGGTCAAGACGATGTTGGCCGGCGAGTACGACGCTCGCGACGCCCTCGTCAACATCCGCGCCGGCGCCGGTGGCGTCGACGCCGCCGACTGGGCCGAGATGCTGATGCGCATGTACATCCGCTGGGCCGAGAAGCACAAGTACGGCGTCGAGGTCTACGACACCTCCTACGCCGAGGAGGCCGGACTCAAGAGCGCGACGTTCGCCGTGAAGGCCCCGTACATGTACGGGACCCTGTCGATCGAGATGGGGACGCACCGCCTCGTGCGCATCAGTCCGTTCGACAACCAGGGACGCCGCCAGACGTCGTTCGCCGAGGTCGAGGTGCTGCCGGTCGTCGAGACCACCGACCACATCGACATCGACGAGAACGACCTCCGCGTCGACGTCTACCGCTCCTCGGGGCCCGGCGGGCAGTCGGTCAACACCACCGACTCGGCGGTGCGTCTGACCCACATCCCGACGGGCATCGTCGTGACCTGTCAGAACGAGAAGAGCCAGCTGCAGAACAAGGCGGTCGCGCTGCGCGTGCTGCAGGCCAAGCTCCTCGAGCGCAAGCGCCAGGAGGAGCGCGCCGAGATGGACGCCCTCAAGGGCGACGGCGGGAGCAGCTGGGGCAACCAGATGCGGTCCTATGTCCTGCACCCGTACCAGATGGTGAAGGACCTGCGGACCGAGTACGAGGTCAACAACCCCACCGCGGTCCTCGACGGTGACATCGACGGCTTCATCGAGTCGGGCATCCGCTGGCGGATGGCCTCCGCGCAGAGCTGAGAGGGGACCTGTGCACGACGTATTGTTCCTCGCCGTCGGGTCGCCCCCCGGGTCCGACCGCCTGATCCGCGCCCTGTCGCTGCAAGGTCTGCAGATCGTCCTGTTCGTACTGGGTGCGCTGATCCTGACGCGCCTCATCCAGTGGGCGACCAGCCGGATCACCACCCGCATCGACCGCAACTTCACGGAGTCCGACGAGTTGGTGCGGTCGGAGACGGCCAAGCACCGGCACTCGCTCGCCCAAGTGATCTCCTGGGTCGCGATCGTGATCGTCTACATCGTCGCGGCGTTCAACATCATCAAGGCCCTCGGCGTGCCGATCACCGGCTTCGTCGCGCCAGCAACGGTTCTCGGTGCCGCGCTCGGTTTCGGCGCACAGCGCGTCGTGCAGGACCTGCTCGCGGGGTTCTTCATCATCACCGAGAAGCAGTACGGCTTCGGCGACGTCGTCGAACTCGCGGTGACCGGCGGCATCCCGCCCGCCGAGGGGACCGTCGAGGACGTGACACTGCGGGTCACGAGGATCCGCTCCTCCGACGGTGAGGTCATCACCGTCCCGAACGGTCAGATCGTCAAGGCGATCAACCTCTCCAAGGACTGGGCGCGCTCCGTCGTGGACATCCCGTTGCCCGTCGGCGCGGACATGGGACGCGTCAACGAGATCCTCACCAAGGTGGGCCAGCAGACGTTCGCCGACCCACGGATGCGTCCGCTGCTGCTCGACGAGCCGTCGTCGATGGGCGTCACCGACGTCGAGCTCGACAACCTCACCGTCCGCATGGTCGCGCGCACCCTGCCGGGCAAGCAGTTCGAGGTCAGCCGCGACCTGCGCGCCCGGATCGTGCGGTCCTTCGGCCGGGCCGGCATCGCCCTCGCCAGCGGTGAACGCATCGAGACCGGCGCCATGACCCCGTCCGGCGTCGGCGAGACCCGGACCGAGTCCGACCAACCCGCACCCGACTCCTCGAGGCGGTCCTCATGAGCCCCGACACGAACGATCGATCGCAGACCCCGACGGACGACCACGATCCGAAGCGCACTCTCTGGTCGCGCATCCCGAGGCATCTGCTGGGCGGTCGCGTCCGCACGACGACGGCGGTCATGGTGCTGCTGTTCGTCGGACTGCTGGCGCTCTACGGGCAGCGCGTCGACCACTACGCCCAGGTCGACGCCGCGGATGCGACCAGGACCGCCGCGCCCCGGACCACCCCGTCGACGACGGAGGAGTACGTCCCGGAGACGACGACCACCCGCCGCTCGACCTCGTCGTCGGCGCCGTCCTCGACGAGCGGCACGACGACGACCACCGACGGGCAGGACGAGTCGACGGGCACCGAGACCGTCCCGACGACCACCACCGGTGGCCTGCAGTTCCCGACGATCCCGGGCCTGCAGTTCCCCGGTCAGACGCCCACGACGACACCGGCGCGGTGACGCGCGCGGGCGGCCTCCGGGTCCCCGGGGGCGGTGTCGGCCGTGGCTACACTGGCCGCCGTGATCAGCCTCGACAACGTCACGATGAAGTACAAGAACTCCGGGAGACCGGCGCTGCAGGGGCTGTCGTTGGAGGTCGAGAAGGGTGAGTTCGCCTTCCTGATCGGGCCGTCGGGGTCCGGGAAGTCGACGTTCTTCCGACTGCTCCTCAAGGAGGACAAGCCGACGAGCGGCGACATCCACGTGGGCCGGTTCCACGTGACCAAGCTGCCGAGCCGCCGTGTCCCGCAGCTGCGCCAGTCGATCGGCTGCGTGTTCCAGGACTTCCGTCTGCTGCAACAGAAGTCGGTCGCCGACAACGTCGCGTTCGCGCTCGAGGTGATCGGCAAGCCGCGCACGACGATCGAGAAGGTGGTGCCCGAGGTGCTCGACTACGTCGGCCTGTCGGGCAAGGCCGACCGCATGCCGACCGAGTTGTCGGGTGGCGAGATGCAGCGCGTCGCGATCGCCCGCGCGATCGCGAACCGGCCGCTGCTGCTCCTCGCCGACGAGCCGACCGGCAACCTCGACCCGACCACCAGTGAGGAGATCGTCGACGTGCTCGACCGTGTCAACCGTCGGGGCACCACGGTCGTGATGGCCACCCACGACCGCCACATCGTCGACGCCATGCGGCGTCGGGTTCTCGAGTTCGACCTCGGGCGACTCGTCCGCGACGACCAGCGCGGCGTCTACGGGGTCGGCTGATGCGATGGAGTTTCATCGTCAGCGAGGTCGCGAACGGTCTGCGCCGCAACGTCACGATGTTCGCCGCGATGGTGCTGACCACCGCGATCACCCTCGCCATGTTCGGCGGCGGTCTGCTGGTGGTGCAGATGGCCGACAAGAGCCGCGACATCTTCCTCGACCGCGTCGAGATGCAGTTCTTCATCTCCGATCAGGTCGCCGACGCCGACCCGGAGTGCCGGGCGGATCCGTGCGCCGCGCTGCGCACCCGGATCGAGCAGACGCAGGGCGTCGAGTCCGTGCAGTACATCGATCGGGCCGCGGCCTTCCGCGACGCGAAGACGAAGACGTTCGCCAACGATCCCGACCTCGCGTCGATGATCCGCGAGAACACACTGCCGGCGTCGTTCAAGGTGCGCGTGTCCGACGCGAACCGGTTCGGGCCGGTGCTCGACGAGTTCCGCACCGCGGACGGCATCGACGGCGTCCTCGACCAACGAGAACTGGTGAAACGCATCTTCAGCGTCCTCGACGGCGCGCGGAACGCCGCGTTCACGGTCGCGTTGGTGCTGGCCTTCGCGGCGATCCTGCTGATCGCGAACACCGTGCAGATCGCCGCCTACACCCGGCGTACCGAGGTCGGCATCATGCGTCTGGTGGGAGCGACGCGCTGGTACACCCAGCTCCCGTTCCTGCTGGAGGCGGTCGTGTCCGCGCTGATCGGGTCGGTGATCGCGATCGCGGGCCTGTTCGCGGCGAAGGTCCTCTTCTTCGACAGAGCCCTCGGAGACCTCTACGGGGTGAACATCCTCGCGCGGATCACCATGGGTGACGTCGTGTTCGTGTCGCCGTGGTTGCTGCTGGCCGGACTCGGACTGGCCACGGTGACCGGTTACGCCACGCTGCGGTTCTACGTCCGGATCTGATCGAGCAGGAGGCGGACAGACACCGCCTCGACCGCGCCGAGTGGGCCAAAACCAGCCGCCGAGTGGGCCACAACCCACTCCGAACGGGCCAGAAATCGGCGCCGACCGCAGTCGCGGCGCGCTCGGCGTCGGGTATCAGCCCACTCGGCGAGTGATGTCGGCACGGTCGACGGTGATTTTTGGCCCACTCGGCGAGTTGTGTCCGCTCGTCAGACGTCGAGGCGCCGCTCGAACAACACGATTTGCATGTCCCGGCCGAACTGCGCGGGGAGATCCGCCTCGCGGAGCACCGTGAACCCCAGCGATCGGTAGTAGTCGACCATCGTCGTGTTGTGGGCGGCGGTGTCCAGACGGAGACGGTCGTGCCCGGCCGCGGCGGTCGCCTCGGCGGCCCATTCGATGAGGGCTCGTCCCCAGCCGTGTCCGGCGTGGTCACGGCGGACCATCAGCCCGTGGACGTAGCCGGCGGGTGCGTCGTCGTCACCCCAGAAGTCCGGGTCCGACCACGCGAGTCGCACGCACGCGACGACCTCGCCGTCGACCTCGGCGACATGCCACTCGCCGAGTCGCGCGCCCGCGGCGACGTGCTCGACGGTGATCTCGCCCTCTTGCCACTGGTTGACGCCGGAGTCGGTGAGCCACCGCGCGAGCCCGTCACGCAACGCGACGATCGCCGGCGCGTCGTCGGGGCCGGCACGACGCAGTCGGGGGAGGGGGAGGCGGTCGGACACGGTACGGACCCTAAAGGATTCGTCGGGGCCGCCGGTCCCTGCGTAGGCTGGACCGTCGACCCGCGTCGACCGAGAAACCGTGAAGGAGGTGCGCCGTGGTGAAGGAGAAGGGCCGCAAGGCCATCGCGACCAACCGCAAGGCGCGCCACCTGTACACGATCCTCGAGACCTACGAGGCGGGCATTGCTCTCGTCGGCACCGAGGTGAAGGCGCTGCGCGACGGCAAGGCGTCTCTCGTCGACGCGTTCGCCACCATCGACGACGGCGAGGTGTGGCTGCGCGGCCTCCACATCGCCGAGTACGGCAGTGGTAGCTGGACCAACCACGCACCGCGCCGCAACCGCAAACTCCTGTTGCACCGCAAGGAGATCGACGGACTCGTCGGCACGCTCCAGACGCAGAACCTGACCCTGGTCCCACTGTCGATGTACTTCAGCGACGGCAAGGTGAAGGTCGAACTCGCCCTCGCCCGCGGCAAGCAGGCGCACGACAAGCGCCGCGACATCGCCGAACGCGATGCCCGTCGCGACGTGATCCGCGAACTCGGCCGCCGCGTCAAGGGGATGTGACGCCCGTCCACAAGCCGCTCCGCTGAAGACCGGCGCATGCACGATGCCGTCGCCGACGCCGGCCGGTGCGGTTTGTGTACGCCCTCCTCAGAGGTCGTCGAACGGCGCGGCGTAGCGGAACGGACCGCGCGCATCGACGGTCCACGCGGACAGGCGTCGCGCTTGGAAGTGACCGCCCCACGCCGGGTCGGGGGATTCGACGCCCAGCTCGGCGGCCGTGACGAACCCGAAACGCGCGTAGAACCCGGGATCGCCGAGGAGCGCGGCCAGCGGGAAGCCGGCGGCGTCGGCGGCGGCGAGAACCGCGTCCACGAGAGCCGATCCGACGCCGGTCGACTGCCGAGAAGGACTCACCGCGAGGGGTCCGAGCCCGATGGCGTCGGTGCCTCCGACCTGTCCGATGCTGCCGAGGACCACCCCGACCACGGCACCGTCGCCCACGGCGACGAGGCCGAGCGGACCGGGCACGTGACCGCCCACGACCAGTGCCCGAGTCAGCCCGACCTCGACGGGCTGCGACCCCTGCGGTGCCTGCGGGGCGAACGCGGCCGCGACGACCTCGAGCGCAGGGGCCAGGTCGGTCACCGGATCGAGAACGCGGACGGAAACAGGAATGACCATCACCTCGTTGCTTGTTAGACTGAAGTGCTCGCCTCGGAGACGCGGCGGGTCCTACACGGGGCTGAACGGTTTCGACTGCGTGCGTCGATGTAGGGGAAGCGTGCCGGTGCAGGCTAGAGACCACCGTAAGCGTCGTAGCAACCAATTAAGCGCCGATTCTCATCAGCGCGACTTCGCACTCGCCGCCTGAGCGAGTGTGAGTCTGTCGGCCCGGGTGTGCTCCCGCCCCGGGTACCGGCATCATCAAGGGGGCTCACCGTCCGGCTCGGTCGCGGAGTCGGACGGGACAACCAACAGCGACTGGGATCGTCATCCTGGCTTGTTCGCGTGACCAGGAGATCCGAGTACAGGCTCAGCGGACTGCGCACGGAGAAGCCCTGCTGACACGACGAAGGACCCGGGTTCGATTCCCGGCAGCTCCACCGACGAGCCGCCCACCTGCATCACCGCAGGTGGGCGGTTCTCGTTCTGGGGGAGTGTCGTGCGATCAGCCGTAATCGGACTCCACCGGTAACGACGAGTCGGGCGACGGCGACGAATCGGACAAGTCATCCGTTCGTCGAACAAAGGAACTCCGCGATGCGTCGTGCCACCGCTGTCCTCCCGCTCGCCGCCGTCGTCCTGGCGCTCGCCGGCTGCTCGTCGTCCGACGACGCCGACGTCGCGCAGAGCAGCGCCACGGCCACCGTGTCGTCGAGCACGGCGGCGCCGTCGTCGGAGCCGACCTCGACGGCCGCGGCCGATGAGAACGCGGTGGAGTCAACGCAGACGGAGACCGCGACACGAGAACTCCCACCCGCCACGTTGACGGCCACGGTCACCGCCGCGCCTGCTCCCGCCGCCGCCGACGTCGACTGCTCGTTGGCCACCCCGACCGCGTTGCTGGAGGCGGTGCAGCCCACCGAGATCTACACGCGCATGGCGAAGCCGGTCGCCTTCGAGGCCATCCGGTGCGCGGGCCCGTTCGCGACCGGCCGCTCCGCCCCGCCGGACACGCAGGCCGCGCGCGTCCTGTTCCGCTACGAGGACGGCCGGTGGGTGGCACTGGATCTCGGCTCGGCGATCGACTTCCAGCGCTGGGGAGCGACTCCGGAACAGGCCTCGCGTCTGGGGTGATGACCGCGGCGTCGGAATGCCCGGCCCCCGCGGGGATGTTGGACAAGACCGTCGGTCCGAGATCCGGACCGTGTCCGACCCCGAGGAGGCCTGCCGTATGGCAACCGTCCCGAACCTCACCCTCAACGACGGCCGTAGCATCCCGCAGCTCGGCTTCGGTGTGTTCCAGATCGAGCCGGAGGACACCGCGAAGGCCACCCGCCTGGCGCTGGAAACGGGCTACCGGCACATCGACACCGCCGAGATGTACAACAACGAGCGTGAGGTCGGACAGGGCATCCGCGACAGCGGGATCGCGCGCGACGACATCTGGGTGACCACGAAGCTCAACAACGGCTTCCATCGTCCCGACGATGCGCGCAAGGCGTTCGACGAGAGCCTCGAAAAGCTCGGCCTCGACCACGTCGACCTGTTCCTCATCCACTGGCCGCTGCCGACCCGTTACGACGGCGACTACGTCAGCACCTGGCAGACGCTCATCGAGTTCCAGAAGGAGGGGCGCGCCACGTCGATCGGCGTCTCCAACTTCCAGCCCGACCACCTCGACCGTCTCGCGAAGGAGACCGATGTGGTGCCGGCGGTGAACCAGATCGAGGTGCACCCGTACTTCACCAACGACACCGCGCGCGCCTACGGCCGTGACCACGGCATCGCGACCGAGGCGTGGTCGCCCATCGCGCAGGGCAAGGTCCTCGACGACTCGACCATCTCCGAGATCGCGGAGCGTGTCGGCAAGTCGACCGCACAGGTGGTGCTGCGCTGGCACATCCAGCGCGACAACATTGTGTTCCCGAAGTCGGTGACCGAGAGCCGCGTCAAGGACAATTTCGACATCTTCGACTTCGAGCTGACCGACGACGATCTCACGGCGCTCGACAAGCTCGACAAGGGCGAGGACGGCCGCACCGGCCCGAACCCCGACACGTTCGACTACATCCCCGACTGACCTGTTCCCGACCGATCCCCGGTCGGAGCCGTCAGGGCACCGTCGACGACCCCGTCAGATGACGGGGTCGTCGATGCGTTCGTGGAGCCAGGCGATGACCTGGCCCCAGGCCAGCGCCCCGAACGACCATGTGTGCGTGCCGCTCTCGTACCGTTCGGTCACGTCGATCCCCACCGAGCGGGCCACCGGGGCCAGCAGCTTCGCCGCGGTGATCTGCGGCGAGTGCAGCTGCCCGTCGCGGCCCTTGCGCCCCTCGGAGATGAACCACCCCGCGACCCCCGTGTACGGACCGTGCCGTTCCATCACCGTCCGCGGGTCGAAGCGGTCCCAGGCCTGCGCGTCACCCCCGAACAGTGTCTTGATCGTCTGCTGCTTGTCGCCCACGTTGGGGGCGACGTCGCCGGAGATGTCGACGAACGTCGCGAAGTCGTCCGGATGGCGCACGACGAGATCGATGGCACACGTCCCACCCATCGACCAGCCGACGACCGCCCAGTTGCGGGCCGCCCGCGACGCCCCGAACCGCTCGATCACGTACGGCCGGACCTCGTCGACGATGTGGGTGTCGACGTTGCCGCGCGGGCCGTCGACACACTCGGTGTCGTTGGTGAGGCTGCCCGAGACGTCGGGGAGCACGAGGATCGGTGCCACCCCGCGGTGGTCGCGGGCGTAGGCGTTGACCGTCTGCAACGCCTCGCCGCTGCGGACCCAGTCCTCCGGGGTGTTGATGACCCCGCCGATCATCACGACCGCAGGCAGGGCCGGCGGTTCGGCGCCGACGAACCAGGCGGGCGGCAGGTACACGTACTCGCTGCGGGCGCGGAAACCGCTGCGGCGGCTGGGCACGTCGATCGTGACGATCCGTCCCTCCTTCGCCGCGGCGGGCGAGTTGCGGAAGGTGTTCAGACGATCCGGCGTCGTCTCGAGGGGGAGGGGATCGTCGGTGATGCCTGCCCAGGCACGGCTGAAGGTCGGGTAGTAGCCGGACCACTGGTTCAGGCTCAACGCCAGACAGAACACGCAGAGCAGCACGGCGACCACCGTGAGGCCGTTCTGCCACCAGCGTGCGGTCCGTACGCCGATCACCGCTGCGACCACGAGCCCGACGGCCACGACCGTCCACAGCCAGAAGCTCGCCGGCGCCGACGCGGGGTCCAGCCCGCGGGCGTCGAGGACACCGAACACCGTGACCGCGGCGATGCCGCCGGCGACGACCCCGATCGGCACCCAGACCATGCCCCACCGCTTCGACCGGCGTGCGGCGGCGGCCAGCACGAGCAGTGCCGCGAGCACCGACACGGCGATCGGGAACCAACCGTGCAGGAGTCGGACGTCGAAGAGGGAGCCGCCGGTGTGCGGGATGTAGGTCCAACCCGGGTTCACGGCGACACCGGGCCTGCTGTCGCGCGATCGGCGATCGCCGCGCCGACGAAGTCGAGCGCCGTACGCTGCCAGTCGAGGACGTGATCGAGCATCGCGTGTCCGCCGTCGGGAACGGGGATGTACGTCGCGTCGACACCGCGGGCACGCAGCTCGTCGATGCCCTTCTCGGTGCGCGAGGCGTAGGTGCGGGTGTCGGCGGTGCCGTGCATCGCGACCACGCGCACGCCGTCGCGGATGTGGCGCCAGTCGGCGTGCTGCCACCACGGGGCGAGCGCCAGCACCCCGTGGACGCGGGGGTCGGCGGCCAGGTGGGCCGCGACCCGACCGCCCATCGAATGACCGATGAGGTGGATCGGGACGCCCGGTGCCGCCGCCGCGAGGCGTTCGAGTGCCGCCCAGGCCGGCGCGAGGGGCGCGGCGTCGTCGTTCCAGCCGTAGAGGTCGTAGGCGACCTGCCGGACCCGGACCCGACGAGGGTGGCGCAGCGCGATGCTCGCGGCGAACGGGTACATCCGCAGGGCCGACGGGGACCGCCACGAGAAGGGCTCCCGGGACACGTCCGTCCCACCCGGCAGTACAAGCACGGCAGCGGCGGGTCCGTGAGATGTCACAACGTTCCCTTCCTGCTTCGTGCCGACGTGTCCGTGCGGTGCCGAGACTAATCCTCGTCCGATTTGGCAGAATCCCATCGGTGGCGCACCCGCGAGCCGGTCAACCGGCACTCCCCGAGGATCTCGTCGACATCGCGGCGCTCGAGAGTGCGTACTACTCCAGGCTCCCCGATCCCGACGATCCCGCCCAGCAGGTCGTCTTCGGCACCTCGGGGCACCGGGGATCGAGCCTCGACGGCGCCTTCACCGAGTCCCACATCATCGCCACGACGGCCGCCATCGTCGAACACCGTCGCGGAGCGGGGATCACCGGTCCGCTCTTCATCGGCCTCGACACCCACGCACTCTCGCGGCCGGCCTGGCGGACCGCGATCGAGGTGCTCGTCGCGGCCGAGGTGACCGTCGCCATCGACGACCTCGAGCGGCACACGCCGACACCGGCGGTGAGTCACGCGATCCTCGTGCACAACGCCTCGAACGCCGAGCGGGCCGACGGCATCGTCGTCACCCCGTCGCACAACCCGCCCCGGGACGGCGGGTTCAAGTACAACCCGCCGGATGGCGGCCCGGCCGGATCCGACATCACCTCCGCGATCGCCGCGCGCGCCAACGAGATCCTCCGCTCGGGCGTCGGCGCCGTCGCCCGTGTGCCGTTCGAACGGGCTCTCACCGACGACCACGTCGTCCGGTACCCGTTCAGCGCCACCTACGTCGACAACCTCAAGCAGGTGCTCGACATGGACGCCATCCGGTCGTCCGGTGTGCGGATCGGGGCCGACCCGCTCGGCGGTGCCTCCGTGGGGTACTGGGCCGAGATCGGGTTCATGTACAACCTCGCCGAACTGACCGTGGTCAACCCGACCGTCGACCCGCAGTTCGGGTTCATGACCCTCGACACCGACGGCAAGATCCGGATGGACTGCTCGTCACCGAACGCGATGGCGTCCCTCATCGCCGCCCGCGACTCCTACGACATCGCGACCGGCAACGACGCCGACGCCGACCGCCACGGGATCGTCACCCCCGACGCCGGGCTGATGAACCCCAATCATTTCCTCGCCGTGGCCATCGACTACCTGTTCACACACCGCCCGGGGTGGGGCGCGTCCGCCGCGGTCGGCAAGACGTTGGTGAGCTCGTCCATCATCGACCGCGTCGTCGGGGCACTGGGGCGCCGGCTGATCGAGGTGCCGGTCGGTTTCAAGTGGTTCGTCCCCGGGCTGCTCTCGGGCGACATCGCCTTCGGCGGTGAGGAGAGTGCCGGCGCGTCGTTCCTGCAGCAGGACGGATCGGTCTGGTCGACCGACAAGGACGGCATCATCATGGCGCTGCTGGCCTCGGAGATCCTGGCCGTCACGGGTCGGTCGCCGTCGCAGCACTACGCCGACCTCGTGGAACGTTTCGGCGACCCGGTCTACGCCCGCCGCGACGCCCCGGCGACGCGCGAGCAGAAGGCGGTGCTGTCGAAGCTGTCGGCGTCGCAGGTCGCCGCCGACACCCTCGCCGGCGAGGCGATCACGGCGGTCCTCACCGAGGCCCCTGGCAACGGTGCCGCCATCGGCGGGTTGAAAGTCGTGACCGACAACGCGTGGTTCGCGGCGCGGCCCTCGGGCACCGAGGACCTCTACAAGATCTACGCCGAGTCGATGAAGGGTCCCGAACATCTCGCCGCGGTCCAGGACGAGGCGCAGGCGCTCGTCGACGGGGCTCTGCGCGGCTGACCCGGGGGTGCCGTACCCACAGGTGGTTCTCAGCCGGGCGGGGTTACCGTATCGGGCGTGAACGAATCCCGTCGTCCCCGCGTGAGCGCGAAGTATCAGCCCAGCCGCACCTCCAGTCGGGCGACCTACCTTCTCGCCGGCGTCGCGATCGTCGTCATCGCGGTGGTCGTCATCGGCGGGATCATCTGGAACAGCCAACGTGACAAGGGCGGCAGCGCGGACCAGGCAGTGCTCGCGCAGAACTCGAGCCTGATCATCGGGAAAGCCGACGCCCCGCACACGATCGACGTGTTCGAGGATTTCCAGTGCCCCTACTGTAAGCAGTTCGAGTCCGCGTCGGGGCAGGCGATGATCAACGCCGCGAATGCCGGAAAGCTTCGCGTGCGCTATCACATCCTCAATTTTCTCGACCGCAACTCGGGGTCGGGTGACTATTCCTCGCGGGCCGCGGGTGCGGCACTGTGTGTCGCCCAGGCCGGCGGCGCGGACCAGTTCTTGAAGTACCACACGAAGCTGTTCGAGCAGCAGCCCGCGGAGGGTGGCGACGACCCCGACAACGCGGAACTCGCCGCGATGGCCGGTTCCGTCGGCGCCTCGCAGCAGACCCAGCAGTGCATCTCGTCGGGCGCGCGCGTGGACGCGGCGAAGGCCGACGCCGAGCAGTCCCTGACGCAGCTCAGCAAGGCGCTGGGCGGCGACGCGGGTACCCCCACCGTCCTCAGCGAGGGCAAGCCGGTGGCCAACGTGTTGAACGGTCCGGGCTGGCTCACCTCGCTCTTGGCGAACGATTCGTCCAGCTGACCAGGGATTTGGTCGGCGTCGAAGCGGTGGTGTAATTTCGATCGGGTCGCCGCGAGGCGACACGGGGCTATGGCGCAGCTGGTAGCGCACCACACTGGCAGTGTGGGGGTCAGGGGTTCGAGTCCCCTTAGCTCCACCCGACACACGACGGCCGGTTCCCGCTGATGCGGGAACCGGCCGTCGTGGTCTGTCCGGGGTGGGGCTGTGTCAGTGCGCCGCCTCGAACGCCTCCACGACGTTGATCGGGATGCGTCCCCGCTCGCTGACGGTGAACCCGTTGTTGTTCGCCCAGTCGCGGATCGCCTGCGTCTGCTCCTTCGACCGCGTCCCGCCGTTGCTCGCCGCCGGTGCCGCCGCACGACGACCGCCCCGGCTGCCCGTGACGGCGCGCGACGCCTCGACGTACTTGGTCAGCGAATCGCGGAACTGCTGCGCGTGCTTCGGCGAGGTGTCGAACTCGTACTGCTTGCCGTCCAGTGACCACCGGACGGTCTCGAACTCCTCGAGAACCTTTCCGTCAATGTCGTCGATGAATTGAACGATCTGCTTTTTGGCCATGCGCCGAAATGGTCCCTTCTGGACAGTTCTGGGGTACTCGACACAAAAGGTAGTGGACGTTCAAGAAATCAGCAATGACGCATCACAATGTGTCGCGACAACCTGAAAAAATGTCCGATCAATGCGACCGAGAAGTCCGCTACAGGTGTACAGAAATAGCGCGCGATGTCCATTTGTCGCACGAACGTGCATCAGTGGGACCATTCGCGGATGTGTCCCACGCGACTCTCGGCCGCGACGAGGATCGGCCGGCTGTCGCGTAGGCTGTGACAGATCATCTCCGCCCGCGATCTCGTGTCGGGCGATGCGCGTCATCGGTGGCGCGCCGGAAAGGCTTTCTCATCATGACGACGAATTTCTCTGATCTCGGCGTGCCCGCACCACTGGTGTCGGCTCTCGCCGCGGACGGCAAGACACAGGCGTTCCCCATCCAGACCGACACCCTTCCCGACGCGCTGTCGGGTCGCGACGTGCTCGGTCGCGGTCGGACGGGATCGGGCAAGACGCTGGCGTTCGCCATCCCACTGGTCGCCCGCATCTCGGCCGACGGTGTGGGCCCCACCCGCCGGCGCGGTCGGCCGCGGGCGCTGGTGCTGGCGCCCACCCGCGAACTGGCGACGCAGATCGCCGCGGTCATCGAGCCGCTCGCGTCCTCGGTCGGCCTGCGACTCACGACCATCTTCGGTGGCGTCAACCAGAAGCGTCAGGTCGACGCCCTCAACGGCGGCGTCGACGTCGTCGTCGCCTGCCCCGGTCGGCTCGAGGACCTCATGGGCCAGGGACACCTGACCCTCGACGACATCGAGGTCACTGTCATCGACGAGGCCGACCACATGGCCGACCTCGGCTTCCTGCCGGTCGTCACCCGCATCCTCGGGCGCACACCCCGCGGCGGGCAGCGACTGCTGTTCTCGGCCACCCTCGACAACGGCGTCGACGCCCTGGTGAAGCGGTTCCTCGACCAGCCGGTGCTGCACTCGGTCGACGAGGCGAACTCGCCCGTCGAGGCCATGACCCACCACGTCTTCCAGGTCCCCGACACCGGTACGAAGACCGATGTCGTCGAGGCCCTCGCGGGCGGGACGGGTCGCCGGATCCTCTTCATGCGGACCAAGCACCAGGCGAAGAAGCTCGCGAAGAAGCTGACCGCGTCGGGGATCCCCGCGGTGGACCTGCACGGCAACCTGTCGCAGGCGGCCCGCGATCGCAACCTGGCAGCGTTCGGCGACGGCTCGGTCCGCGTCCTCGTCGCGACCGACGTCGCGGCCCGCGGTGTCCACGTCGACGACGTCGAGCTGGTCATCCACGTCGACCCGCCGTCGGAACACAAGGCCTACCTGCACCGCTCCGGGCGCACCGCCCGGGCGGGTGCCTCCGGCGACGTCGTGACGATCGCCCTGCCCGAGCAGCGCGGTGACCTGACCAAGCTGCTCCGTCGCGCCGGCATCCGCGTGGACATCACACCCGTGACCGCGGGCTCCCGTGTGCTGACCGACCTCGTCGGCGACCAGGCCGAGCGCATCGCGCCTCCGCCGGTCACCGTCACCCACACGCAGTCGCGACCGGCCTCGGCGGGCAACCGCAGTGGGTCGGGTCGCCGCCGCGGGGCGCGCGGCGGCGGCGCCGGGCGCGCAGGTGCCTCGGCTCGCTCGGGCGGCGGCGGCCACTCCGCCGGCGGCAGCGGCCGGTCGGGCGGCTCGTCGCGATCAGGCGGCGCAACCCGCGGTCGCGGACAGTCCACCGGGCGGTCGCGCACCGCCTGACGTCGCGCCGCCTCAGGGGGTGGCGGCGGCCGCCACGACGAGGATCACGAGCAGCGCGAGCAGCCCGAGGATCATCAACGCGATCGCCACCCACCCGAGGAGCCGCCCGGCCACCGCCATCTGACGGCCGTCCTGCAGACCGCGGGAGTCGTCGATCTCGCCGAGTGCGAGATTGCCGAGGACGACCGCCGGGATGCCGAGGAACAACAGGCACGTCACCAGCCCCGCGATCCCGCACACCAGTGCCCCGATCGCCTTGCCGTTCGTCTGCCGCGCCATCGGGTAGCCGTAGACCGGCGGCGTGGGTGCGCCGTACTGGGGCTGCCCGCCGTACGGGGGTTGCCCACCGTACTGGGGGTGCTGTCCGTACGCGGGTTGCTTGTCGAAGCCGGGTTGGTCCCCGTACTGGGGCTGATCACCGTACTGGGGCTGGTCACCGTATCGGGGCTGTTCTCCGTACGGGGGTTGCGTCATGCCGGCGAGCTTAGCTGCGCCGGCGGTTCGTATCCTGGCTCGCGTGTCGCAGTCGAAGATCGTGCTGTTCTACGTCTTCGCGCCGCTCCCGGACCCCGAGGCGGTCCGCCTCTGGCAACACACCCTGTGCTCCGCCCTGGACCTGCGGGGACGGATCGTGATCGCGCCGCACGGGATCAACGTCACCGTCGGAGGGGAGATCCGGGCCGTCAAACGCTATGTCCGCGCGACGCGGGAGTACGCGCCGTTCGCCGCGGCCGACGTCACATGGTCCGACGGCGGTGCCGACGACTTCCCGCGGCTGTCGGTGCGCGTGCGGCCTAAGATCGTCACCTTCGGCCGGCCGGACATCCGCGTCGACGAGAACGGAGTCGTCGGGGGAGGGGCGCGCCTCGACCCCGACGCACTGCACGCGCTGGTCGCCGAGCGCGGTGACGACGTGGTGTTCTTCGACGGCCGCAACGAGATCGAGTCGCGCATCGGACATTTCCGCGACGCGGTGAGCCCACCCGCCCGCGTCACCACCGATCTCACGGCCATGCTCGACGCGGGCGAGTTCGACCACCTCCGTGATCGACCCGTCGTCACCTACTGCACCGGTGGGGTGCGGTGTGAGGTCCTCAGCGCGCTGATGGTGGAACGCGGGTTCGGTGAGGTCTACCAGCTCGACGGTGGGATCGCCCGATACGGCCGGCATCTCGGTGACGGTGGACTCTGGGAGGGCGCGATGTACGTCTTCGACCGGCGCGGCGCCCTTCGCTTCTCCGAGGACGCGGCGGTGGTCGGGGTGTGCGAACTCTGCGGTGCGCCGGGCGATTCCGTCGTGGACGTCGCGGTGGACGATCGCCACCAGGTCGTGCTGTGCACGACGTGTGCGCAGGGGCGCCCGTGACCGCGGTACCGGTGATCGTCCTGTCCGGCTTCCTCGGTGCGGGCAAGACGACGATGGTCAACCACCTGCTGCGGTCGGGCGCGCGGATCGGTGTGGTGGTCAACGACTTCGGTGCGGTCTCGGTCGACGCGCTGCTCGTCGCCGGCTCGGTCGATGGTGCGGTCCGCCTGGGCAACGGCTGCATCTGCTGCACCGCCGACGCCGACACCCTCGGTGACGTGCTCGCCGGTCTGGTGTCGCCGTCGGCCGCGCTCGACGCGATCGTGGTGGAGACCAGCGGACTCGCCGAGCCCGTCGCCGTGGTCCGGATGATCACCTCGAGCGCCGATCCGCGGATCGGGTACGGCGGCCTCGTCTACGTCGTCGACGCCGAGAACGTCGGCGCGCTGCGTCCCGACCACCCCGAGATCGACCGGCACGTCGCCGTCGCCGACCTGGTCGCGGTGAGCAAGACCGACCGGGTCGACGAGGCGCGGCGACAGTCCGTGCTCGCCGACGTCCGGGCCGCCAACCCGACCGCCGCGGTGACCGAGGTCCTCGACGGGCGCATCGATCCCGCACTGCTGCTCGACGTCCCCGATCGCCGCGACGACGGTCCGCGACAGCTCGAGCTCGCCGACCTGCTGGCGCAGGACGCGCACGACCACGACCACACCGACCACGCGCACGCCCGCTACGCGTCGGTGGCGCTGGCCGCGACCGGACCGCTGCACCCGCGCCGCCTCGCCGCGTTCCTCGAACGCCCACCGACCGGGACCTACCGGATCAAGGGCGTCGTGCACCTGCCGGGCCGGGGCGAGCCGGTGGTGGTGCACGCCGTCGGCGGTTTCGTCGACGTGACCCGCCACCGAGGTCGCGCATCGGGCGGGGACCTGGTCGTCATCGGCGCGGGGATGGACACTGGGGCGGTGCGACACACCCTCGACGACCTCCTCGTGCGCGACGACGAGTCCGTCGACCCGCACGCCGAGATCGCCGTGACGCGCCATCTGAGGGCGGGTCCGGGGCGTGGGGCGAGCCCGGGGGTGGGGCGGTGAGCGAACCGACACGCGCGGACCTGCGCACGGCCGTGCTCGACCTGCTGGCGCAGCGGAAGCCGACGTCGTCGATCTGCCCGTCCGACGTCGCGCGGCGGGTGCGGCCCGACGACTGGCGCCCCCTGATGGACCCCGTCCGGGCCGCGGCCCGTGACCTCGTCGAGTCCGGCGAGGTCGAGATCACCCAGGGCGGCGAGGTGGTCGACCCCGACACCGCCCGCGGACCGATCCGCATCCGCCGGCCACGCGCCACGGACTGATCACCCGGCGATCACATCCCGATCACGACACGCCGCAGCCGTCAACGATCCGCGCGGTGTGTCGACGCAACTTTTTGCACCCTGACCGAACTCGTGTGACAGTTGTGACTGCAGTGACCGTTGTGGTCTGTCTGTTGTCGCTGCCCAGAGTGTTCCTCGAGTGCCGAAAGAGATGCGATGACCAGCACACGCTTCCGTACCCGGACCGTCTCGGCGATCGCCGGCGCCGCCGCGGTCGTGATCGCGGCCGGTGTCGTCAGCGTTCCCGTGGCCTCCGCGGTCCCGGCGACCCCTGCAGCGCCGAGCGCCCCGGCTCCCGCGCCCGAACAGAAGAACGCCCTCGCTGGTCGAACCGTCTTCCTCGACCCCGGACACCAGGCGTCCGCCGCCGGGCACGACCTGCGCAAGCAGGTCCCCGACGGTCGCGGCGGCATGAAGGACTGCCAGACCACGGGTGCCACCGGCGTGAACAAGGCCGCCGAACACACCGTCGCCTGGGATGTGGTGCAGCTGGTCAAGGCAGGTCTCGAGAGCCAGGGCGCCAAGGTGGTCCTCAGCCGACCCGACGACACCGGGTGGGGCGGATGCGTCGACGAGCGCGCCGCCGCGGCCAACGCCTCCAAGGCCGACATCGCGGTGAGCGTCCACGCGGACTCCACCTCCACCGGAGCCGACCCGGTGAAGAAGGGCTTCCACATCATCGTCCCGCAGCTGCCCGTGCCCGACGTGGCCGTCCAGCGCGTGGCGTCGACGACGGGCAGGGCCGCGTCGAACCAGATGCGCGACTCGTTCAAGGCCGCCGGCTTCCCGCCCGCGAACTACGCCGGCGTGGTGGACGGGATCCAGACCCGCTCCGACATCGCCGCGGTCAACCTGACCCGCGTCCCCGAGGTCTTCGTCGAGATGGGCAACCTCTCCAACCCCGCCGAGGCCGACCAGCTCGCGAGCAAGCCCGGGCAGGTCAAGTACGCCGTCGCGCTGCTCGACGGGATCGTCAAGTTCCTCCAGTCGACGCCGGCGTCGACCGCGCTGAGCCCGAGCCTGCCGCAGGGCAGCCAGAACCCGCCGACCGGTGAGACCCCGCAGACGTCGTCGAACCCGCTGGACCTCTCCGGGCTGCAGGCGTTGCTCCCGCTGATCACCCAGGTCCTGCAGAGCAAGGACCCGTCGTCGATCCTGTCGCTCATCCAGGGTCAGGGGTCGGACGCCGCGTCGGACGTCCTGAAATCGCTGCTGTCCGTCGTGTACACGGCGTTCGGTGGCAAACTGCCCATCTGAGCGTCGTCGAGGCGAAAGGCCCTCCCGGATGGGTGCACGTGACCTGCTGTTCATGCGACCACCCGTCCCCGACCTCGCAGGCCGGTCGGTGTTCGTCACCGGCGCGGCCGGTGGCATCGGGCGCGCGCTCGCCGTCGCGTCGTCGGCAGCCGGGGCACGAGTCGCCATCACCGACATCGACGCCGATGGTCTGCGCGAGACCGAACGCCTGATCGCCGCCGCCGGCGGGACCGTCCTCGACGCCACGGCGGGTGACATCACCGACCACGAGTGGGTCGACGCGCTCGCCGCGCGCATCATCGACCGGCACGGCGTCGTCGACGTGGTGTGCAACGTCGCGGGCGTGTCGGCGTGGGGGACCGTGGAGAACCTCAGCCACGACACGTGGCGGCGGATGGTCGAGGTCAACCTGATGGGCCCGATCCACGTGATCGAGGCGTTCGTGCCGCCGCTGGTGGAGCGCGGCACGGGCGGGCACCTGGTGAACGTGTCGTCGGCGGCGGGATTGCTCGCGCTGCCGTGGCATGCCGCCTACAGCGCGAGCAAGTTCGGCATCCGCGGCGTGTCCGAGGTGCTGCGGTTCGACCTGCGTCGGCACCGCATCGGGGTGTCGCTGGTCGTGCCTGGTGCCGTGGCCACGCCACTCGTCGGGACCGTCGACATCGCAGGGATCGATCGGGATCACCCGTCGGTGCGGAAAGCGGTGGGGCAGTTCGAGTCCCGCGCGGTCTCACCCGAGAGCGCGGCGTCCTCGATCATCGACGGGATCCGCCGCAACCGCTACATGGTGTACACGTCCGTCGACATCCGGATCGGGTACTGGTTCGCGCGGAAGTTCGCTCTGCCCTACGAGGTGGTGATGCGGATCGCCAACGACCGCTTCGACCGCCTGGCGACGATCAGTCGCGCCACCAGTCGTCGAACGGGGTGACCGGCACGGCGCGCTTGTGCCGTGTGGCGGTGAAGAGGGTCTCGATCCGTTCCGCGGCGGAGTCGTCGACGTCGCCGCCCTCGAGGTAGGTGTCGATCTGGGCGTAGGTGACGCCCAGCGCCTCCTCGTCCGGCAGCGCGGGCCGGTCGTCCTCGAGGTCGGCCGTCGGGACCTTGCTGCTCAACGACTCCGGCGCTCCGAGGTGCCGCAGGATCTGCGCGCCCTGGCGCTTGGTCAGCCCGGTGAGCGGGGTGAGGTCGACGCCGCCGTCGCCGTACTTGGTGAAGAACCCGGTGACCGCCTCGGCGGCGTGGTCGGTGCCGACGACGAGCATCTGCAGCTGGCCGGCGATGGCGTACTGCGTGATCATCCGTTGGCGCGCCTTGACGTTGCCGCGCACGAAGTCGCTGGGGCGTTCCCCGAGGGCGTCGCCGACGACGTCGACGGTCGCGTCGGAGCCGGGCTTGACGTTGGTGACCACCGTCCGGTCGGCGCCGATGAAGCGCAGGGCGATCTGGGCGTCGTCCTCGTCGGCCTGGGTGCCGTAGGGAAGGCGTACGGCCACGAACTGGGCGTCGCCGCCCTCCGAGCGCACCTCGGACACGGCCTGCTGGCACAGGTGTCCCGTCAGGGTGCTGTCCTGGCCTCCGCTGATACCCAGCACGAACCCCTTCGCGCCGGTGACGCGGAGGTAGTCCTTGAGGAAGTCGACCCGACGCCGGACCTCGACGGCCGGATCGATCTCGGGGATCACGGCGAGTTCGGTGATGATGGTCTTCTGGAGAGGACGCATCGCCTCATGGTAGCGACGTGGGACGGTGCCCGGCAGCGCGAGAGAGGGCGACGATCGTGGCGACGACGGCAGATGTGCACCGGAAGTCCCGACCGGGTGCGCCGGCGGATTTCTTCGCCGCGGAGGCCGCGGGACTGCGCTGGCTGGCCGAGGCGGGGGCGCCGGTGGTCGAGGTCGTCGACGTCGGGTCCGACCACATCGATCTCCGTCGTCTGGACCGCGCCGCCCCGGCCGGGCCGTCGGCCCGGGAGTTCGGTGCTGCGCTCGCCCGCATGCATGACGCTGGTGCCGACGCGTTCGGGGCACCACCCGCGGGGTTCACCGGCACGACGTTCATCGGCAGTCGGGAGCAGCCGTCGGTTCCGACGCCGACGTGGGGACGTTTCTACGCCGAGCAGCGGGTGCTGCCGTTCGTGTCGGTGGCCGTCGACGCGGGGAACCTGCGCGCGGACGACGCCGACCTGGTCCGGGAGGTGTGTGCGCGGATCGCGGACGGCGTCTTCGACGACGACGAGCCCCCGGCGCGGCTGCACGGGGATCTGTGGAACGGCAACGTCATGTGGACGCCGGACGGGGTGGTGATGATCGACCCCGCGGCGCACGGCGGCCATCGCGAGACCGATCTGGCCATGCTCGAGTTGTTCGGGTGTCCGCGCCTCGACGACATCGTCGCCGGGTACGAGGGGCAGTCGGCGTTGCGATCGGGGTGGCGGGAGCGGACACCGCTGCACCAGCTGCATCCCCTGGCGGTGCACGCAGCGGGTCACGGGCCGGGTTACGGGCGCGCGCTGGCCGCGGCGGCGGCCGACGTCCGGGATCTGGCGACCCGGTCGTGACGGTCGGTCAGACGCCGCGGTAGCGGGCGCGCGGGGCCGAGCGTCTGTCGGGGCCGTCTGCCGGTCGCGGGGCGTCGGCGGTGGACCGTCGGATCGGGGGCTCGGCGCGCAGCGGCCGGTAGGGCTCCCGGGCACCGAGTGCCTCGCGGGCGACGACGCCCGGCTCGGCAGGTCGACGCATCTCGTCGGGCCGCCGCGGTATGTCCCGTCGGCGCGGGGGTTCCGGCGTTCGCCGAGGTGGTTCGGACGCCCGTCGGCGGGGCGGCTCGGCAGCGCGGCGGGTCGAGGGATCGCCCGCGGACCGACGGGCCGGTGCGTCGGCCACCGCGCGACGGCGCGGGGGATCGACCGGGGCGCGGCGGCCACCGTCGGACCCTGCGCGGCGCGATGTCTCGTCGGCCGTGCGCCTCGGCTTGTCGTCCGCGGCGCGGCGCGAGGGTCGCTCGGAGGACGCTCGACGGGTCCCGGCGGCGCGTCGGGCAGGCTCGGCACGGCGGCGGCTTTGCTGCGGCGTGGACTCCGTGTCGCCGCGGGTGAGGTACCACCGCGCCGCGCCGAGGATCCCGACGACGACGAACGTCCACGCCATCAGCGGGAAGGCCTTCGCGATGGGCAGCATCACGTTGATGACGAGGCCCTTGACACCCGAGGCGGCCTCGGACTCCAGGGAGTAGAGCGCGACGAGCGCGACGCCGAAGGCGATCAGCGGGGGCTGCGTCACCGCGGTGAACAGGGCCTTGCGTCGCACCGCGAGCACCGCGGCGACACACCCGATGAAGTACAGGACCCGGAACCAGGTGCCCAGGTCGCCGCTGCCGCCCGCGTCGATCAGTGCGCCGACGGCGGTGGGCACGAGCGCGATGAGAACCGCGCCCCACCAGGGCACGCCCCGCACGGTCGGCAGGACCGACTGACGACCCGTCGGTACGCCCGCACGGGCCTGGGGGGCGGAGAACACGGTCAGACCCTACCGGTGATCGGCGGCTCCACGGCGCACCGTGGCCGGTCACACGGGTGGTGTCACCGCCCGGACGGTCGTCTCGACGGGTGCCGGCCGATCGTGCGGGACGGCGTCCGTACCGGCGTACGCGTCGAGCTCCCCGAGGGCGCGGGCGGTGACCAGCACACGGGACTGCATCGAGGCGACCGTCGCGTTGTAGGCGGTCACCGCCGACCCGAGGCTGGTGCCGACCCGGTGGAAGTGGTCGACCATGGTCGCGACCCGGTGGTGCAGCTCACGGCCGAGGCGGTGGATCTCTTCCGCGTCGCGCGCGACGGCCTCCTCCCGCCAGCCCAGTGCGACCGTGCGCAGCAGCGCGACGAGCGTCGAGGGGGTCGCCGGGACGATGTCGCGGCCGAACGCGAACTCGAGCAGGTCCGGGTCGGCCCGGCAGGCCGCCTCCAGGATGGCGTCGCTGGGGACGAAGAGGACGACGAACTCGGGCGAACGCCGCACCTCCTGCCAGTACGCCTTCGCCGACAGCGCGACGACGTGCGCCTTGAGTGCCCGCGCGTGGTCGACGAGGAGCGCGGCCTCGAGATCGGGGTCGTCGGTGGCCGCGGCGTCGAGGTAGGCGTGCAGCGGCACCTTGGAGTCGACCGCGACGTCGTGACCGCCCGGCAGGTGCACCACGAGGTCGGGGCGTCGGCCCGACGCGGTCCGCGCCTGCGGGGTGAAGTCGCAGTGGCGGCTCAGTCCCGCAGCCTCGACGGCCGCCCGCAGGTGCACCTCACCCCAGCGTCCCCGCAGGTGCGGGGTGTGCAGTGCCGAGGCGAGGCGACGGGCCTGCGCGCCGAGCTCGCTCGACGCCGACCGCATCCCGTCGAGCTGTGCCGCGAGCCCGGCGTCGGCGCTGATGCGGGCGCGTTCGACCCGGTGCATCTCGGTCGCGAGGCGGTCCAGCGTCTCGCGGACCGGACCGATGACGTCACCGCCACCGCTGCGACCGCGCAGCACCCACCCGACGACCGCGCCGATCAGCGCGCAGACCGCCCCCACCACGACCACGGTTGTGCTCATGGCCGCAAGGGTGCCGGAGGGGTCCGACACCGACTCCTCAGGCGGCGTGGCGGGCGTGATGCGTCTCGTGGGCCTGCAGCCGGCGCTTGAGCTCGATGCCGTAGCGGAACCCGCCCATCGACCCGTCGGTGCGCTGGATCCGATGGCAGGGGACGAAGAGGGCGGCGGCGTTGCGGGAACAGGCCTGCGCGCCGACACGGGCGCCGTTCTCGTGGCCGAAGCGGGTCGCGAAGTCGCGGTAGGACAGCGGTTGTCCCGGGGCGACCCGCCGCAGCTCGGCCCAGGCGGTCTCGAGGAACGCGCCGTTGCTGCGCTGGCTCACCGTCACCGCGTCGAGGGCGCCGAGATCACCGTCGTCGTAACGGCGGACGGCCTCGATCACCGCGGGCAGGGCACCGTCGTGCACCGAGTCCGGCCGCAGCCGCGGGTGCACGAGCGCGAGCAACTCGTCGACGTCTTCTGTCCAGCCGGACGCGACGACGGCGTCGTCGACGCTGACGACCGTGAACGGTTCGCCGAGGGCGGTGGTGTGTGCGGTGACACCGGTGGTGGTCATGGACTCTCCTCTGGTTCGGACGATGCTCTTTCTCGATCGGACGCACGCGGTGGCCGATCGGTTCCGCCGTCGTGTCGCAGAGTGGGTCCGCTCGGCTGCAGCAGCGGCACCGTCGGGGCCAGCGCATCGCGCCAGAGGTGCATCGACACATAGCTGCGCCACGGGGACCAGCGGGAGGTCTCGGTGAGGTCGACGCCGAGTGCGTCGGCGTGACGCCGCAGGACGAGATCGCCGTCGAGGAGGATGTCAGGGTCACGCAGCAGGCGCATCACGACGTAGTCGGCGGTCCACCGGCCGATGCCGGGTTGGGCGAGCAGCACCTCCCGCAGTTCCGCGGACTCCATCGCCGGGTGCAGGGTGAGTGCACCGTCGGCGACGGACCGCGCGACGCCGACGATCGCGGCCATCCGTCGCCGCGGGCCGCGCAGCACCTCGTGACCGCGCTCGGCGACGATCTCGGCGGTCGGGAAGAGGTGTGTGACCGGCAGGTCGGGAGTGGCGTCGATCGGGGTCCCGAGTGCGGTGACGAGGCGCCCGACGTGCGTGCGCGCCGCGGCCAGGCTGATCTGCTGACCGATCATCGTGCGGACGAGGGTTTCGAACCCGTCGACCGCCCCCGGGACGCGGATCCCGGGCCAGGCGGCGACGAGCGGGCCGATCTCGGGGTCCTCGGCGAGGGCGTCGTCGACCGCCTCGGCGTCGGCGTCGAGGTCGAGGAGTCGGCGCAGTCGGTGGATCGACGGCCCGAGGTCGCGGAGGTCGCCGGCGCGCACCGCCGCGTCGACGTGGTCGTCGTGCAGGGTGGCCGAGACGACCACGTGACCGTGGGGGGTGCTCAGCGCGCGGTGGAAGGTGGTGCCGTCGTGGTGTTCGAGTCCGTCGACGGTGTGCCCGGCGAGGAACCAGTCGAGCCAGGCCGGCGCGAACGGGCGCCGCAGGCCGAGTTTCAGGTGGACCGTCGCGCCGTCGCCGCCCGGGTGCCCGCCACCGTCCGCGCGTCGACGCAACGCCGTCGGCGTCTCGGCGAACACCTCACGGATCGTGTCGTTGAACTGTCGGATGCTGGCGAACCCGGCGGCGAAGGCGATGTCCGACATCGTCATCGTCGTGCACTGGACGAGCAGCCGCGCGCTGGTCGCACGGTGTGCGCGGGCGAGCGCGAGCGGTCCGGCCCCGAGTTGCTCACCCAGCACGCGGGTGATGTGGCGGACGGAGTAGCCCAGCGCGCGGGCGAGCCCGTCGACGCCGTCGCGGTCGACGACGCCGTCACCGATGAGCCGCATCGCCCGGGACGCGAGATCGGTCCCGATGTCCCAGTGCGGCGACCCCGGCACCGCGTCGGGCAGACACCGGCGGCATGCGCGGAACCCCCGCTGCTGAGCGGCGGCCGCGGTGAGCACGAAGTCGACGTTCTCGCGACGGGGGCGGATCGCGGGACACGACGGACGGCAGTAGATCCCGGTGGAGGAGACGGTGACGAAGAACTGCCCGTCGAAGCGGCGGTCGCGGGCGGCGAGGGCGCGGTAGCAGCCGTCGAAGTCGAGGCCGACGACGCCGTCGGGTCCTGTCGGGACGACGGGTGCGGCTGCGGTCATGCCTCCACGGTGCCATCCGCCCGGTGGGGTCACCAGCGGGTTTCGGACACGACCATCCGCGTCCGGGGACGCCGGGTCAGCAGCAGCGCGCGCCGGGGTTCGCGTCGGCCTCGGCGTGCCGGGTGCGCCAGTACTCCCGTTCGGACATCAGGGGTGTCCCGGGGTGCCGGCGCCGGTGGTGGGCGACATAGCGCTCGTAGTGACTGTCGCCCATGACATCTCCGACATAACGGCGGACCGTGGCCAGTCCGCGGATGATGCCGCTCACGTCCGGCTCGTCACGGGCTCGCGACTCTCGTGCTCGCGCCACTGTTCGGCGACCGCCCGTTCGGCGGGTGTGGTTACCAGTCCAGTCGGGGCGAACAGGTGCGAGGGCTCCGGTTCCACCTCGGTGGTCGGCAGGCCGCCGGCCCGCACGGCTCGGATGCAGACCCACAGGCCGACGGCCGCGACGATGAGGACCAGCACCGCGAACACGATCGACAGGGTTCCCTGGATGAACGTGTTGCGGATGACGGCGTCGATCTCCGCGGCGGTCTTCGCCGTCTTGTACGACGTCTGCCCGGCGTCGCGGGCGGCGACGAAATCGCTGTGCTGCTGCCAGTACCCGATGGCCGGGTTCGACGAGAAGATCTTCTGGTACGACGCGGTCATGGTGACCGCGAGATCCCACACCAGTGGCACGGCCGGGATCCAGGCCCACCGGAACTTGCCCTTCTTCATCACCACCACCAGCACGACGGTGAGGGCGATGGCGGCGAGCAACTGGTTGGCGATGCCGAACAGCGGGAAGAGCGTGTTGATGCCGCCGAGCGGGTCGGTGACGCCCATCAGGAGGATCGACCCCCACCCGGCCACGACGACGAAGGTGCAGATCCAGGCGCCGACGCGCCACGACGGATCGGCGAACCGCTTGGCGCCCTTGATGTTGCTCAGACCGTCGGACAGCATGAACCGCGCCACACGGGTGCCGGCGTCGACGGTGGTGAGGATGAACAGCGCCTCGAACATGATCGCGAAGTGGTACCAGAACGACCGCAGCGAATCCCCGCCGAAAGCCCGTTGCAGCGTCTCCGACATGCCCATCGCGAGCGTCGGCGCGCCTCCGGTGCGCGAGATGAGGGACTGCTCGTCGACGCCGTCGGCATAGGCCTGTAGTTGTGCCGCGGTCGCCGGATCCCCCCGCAGCCCCAGCGAATTGGTGTACTCCGCCGCGCTCTGGGCTGTGCCACCGGTGACGCCCTTGGGCGCGTTCATGGCGAAGTAGAGGTGCTGGTCGAGGATGCACGCGGTGATCAGCGCCATGATCGCCACGAACGACTCGGTGAGCATGCCGCCGTAGCCGATGACCCGCGCCTGGCTCTCCTTCTCCAGGAGCTTGGGTGTGGTGCCGGACGCGATGAGCGCGTGGAAACCCGACAGCGCGCCGCACGCGATGGTGATGAACAGGAACGGGAAGAGCGACCCGGCGAACGCGGGACCCTTGCCATTGCTCGCGAACTCGCTGACCGCGGGCGCCTGCATGACGGGACGCGCTATGAGGATGCCGACGGCCAGCAGCACGATCGTGCCGACCTTCATGAACGTCGAGAGGTAGTCGCGGGGCGCGAGCACCAGCCACACCGGGAGCACTGCGGCGGCGAACCCGTAGACGATGATCGCCCAGGAGAGGAAGACGGGCGAGAGGGTGAACCAGTCCTCGCCCCAGGACGTCTCGGCGACCCAGCCGCCGGCGACGATCGCCAGGACCAGCAGCACGAACCCGATCACCGACACCTCGGAGATGCGCCCGGGCCGCAGATAGCGGAGGTAGATCCCCATGAACACCGCGATCGGCAGCGTCATCGCGAGAGAGAATACGCCCCAAGGGCTCTCGGCCAGAGCGTTGACGACGACCAGTCCGAGGACGGCGATGAGGATGATCATGATGACGAAGACCGCGACGATGGCGGCGACGCCGCCGACCGCGCCGAGTTCGTCGCGGGCCATCTGGCCGAGGCTGCGCCCGCGTCGTCGCGTGGAGATGGCGAGGACGAGGTAGTCCTGGACGGCACCGGCGAACACGACACCGACGATGATCCAGATGGTGCCGGGGAGGTAGCCCATCTGTGCGGCGAGGACGGGCCCGACGAGCGGGCCGGCGCCGGCGATGGCCGCGAAGTGGTGACCGAACAGCACCCGCCGGTCGGTCGGCATGTAGTCCTTGGCGTTGTCGAGGACCTCAGCCGGTGTCGCGTGGTCGTCGCGGGGGACGATCACCTTCGTCTCGATCAGGCGCGCGTAGAAGCGGTAGGCGATGACGTAGGTGCAGACCGCGGCCAGGACGAACCACACCGCGTTGACGGACTCGCCGCGGACGATCGCGATCACCGCCCACGAGATCGCTCCGAGCAGGCCGATCGCGGCGAAGAGGAGACGCTTGCCGACGGTCATGGGGGAGCGGTCGATGATCGCGACCGGCGGGGCGTCGGGGTCGGTCCGGACGAGCTCGATGTCGGGGTTGTCGAGGACGTCGCCGGCGCGATCCCGGGAGGCTGTCACGAAGGGTCATCTCCTTGCGATCCGGCCCTCGTGGGGCCGCGGCTGTGGCCCGGATCACTCTACATTCGGGCCGACCTGCGCCGAATGCTGGTCGTGGGCGCGACTGCGTGCCATTCTCGTAACATGCGCGTAACACGACGGAAGGAGCGGGACATCCCGCTCGCGGAGTACCCAGGCTGGGCTGTCGACGTGATGATGGGCCTCTACGGCGAGAAGCCGGTCGCCGACGCGATGGCCGCGGACGCGTCCACGCTCCCGCCGTCCGGGCCCGCCGCAGCCGCAGACCTCGACGCCGTCGAGTCGTTCCTCGCCCGCGTGCAGGCCTGGCGACGCGGTCTCAGGCGGCGCTGACCCGCAGCACCTTGTCGCCGCCGTCGCCGTTGTCGGTGGTGACGAGCAACGACCCGTCGGGCGCGGTCGTGATCGACCGCAGGCGTCCCTCGGAACCGTCGAGGAGGTCGACGCGTTCGGTGGTCGACCGGCCGTCGGGTGAGAGCCGCAGCAGGATCAGCTTCTGCGCCTTGAGTGCCGCGACGGCGAGCATCCCCGAGTACTTCCCCCAGACCGGGCCGAGCACCTCGATGTCGGCGATCGCGAGGGTGGGGTCACCCGACGACCACACCGAGGGCACGGCGGTCGGGAACTTGCGGGTGTCGGTCATCGGCACGCTCTCGTCGTACGAGCCGCTTCCCGTGTCCGGGTCCCACCCGTAGTTCGCGCCCGGCTGCTCCAGGTTCACCTCGTCGTCGACCTCCGGGCCGTGCTCCGAGGTGTAGAGCCGATCGGTGCCGGGCACGAAGGCCATGCCCTGCGGGTTGCGGTGGCCGAAGGAGTGGATGGGGGTGCCGGGGATCGTGCCGGCGGCCGGTGACCCGTCGGCGTTGACGTGCAACACCTTTCCGCCGAGTGCGCGGAGATCCTGCGCGACCGTGGGGGACGCGGTGTCACCGGTCGAGACGAACAGCGTCCCGTCGGGTGCAGGCAGCACCCGACAACCACTGTGTCGGCCACTGGGGTTGAGGGGGATGCCGGTGAGCACGTCCTGCGCCCGCGTCATGCCGCTCCAGTCCGGCGCCGCGGTCCACCGGACGAGGCGGACGTCGCCCGCCGTGCTCGCGAAGCAGGTGTAGACCGAGCGCGACGTGGCGAAGTCGTTCGCGAGCGCCATGCCCATGAGGCCGCCCTCGCCGCGGGCGCGGACGTCGGAGGTGTCGGCGCGGACCTCACTGACCTGACCGTCGTTCTGGCGCACCACGATCCGCCCGGATCGCTCACCGGTGACGACAGCGCCGCCGGGGTCGATCACGACGTCCCAGGGATGGTCGAGTCCGGTCATCTCGTCCGTGACGCGGATCGTCCCGTCGCCGGCGGGGGACGACGAGGGCGGCGGCGGTGCGCCGACTCGCGAGGATTCCTCGGAGTCGTCCGTGGTCTCGGCGCCGCAGGCCGACATCGTGAGGGCGGCGACCACGGCCGCCACGACGGGGGAATACCGGGCGATCCGTGATCGGTTCACCCCTTCGACCGTACCAGCGAGAACAGCCTTCTCGAGGGGCGGCGAGTGTAGCGTCGGACGCACAGTCGAGAAGCGTTGCTGTGCCCTGATGACATCCCCCGACATGCCGTGCGTCGACGCACAGGGCGAAGGGAGCAGCGCATGGCCGAGAAGAAGAACGAAGACGCCCCGCAGCTGAAGGATCCCGATCTCTACGAGGAGCTCCGCGACAAGGGAAACTCGAAGGAGAAGGCGGCGCGGATCTCCAATGCAGCCGCTGACAAGGGCCGGTCCGAGGTCGGCCACAAGGGCGGGAAGTCACCCTCCTACGAGGAGTGGACCGTCGACGAGCTCAAGAAGCGGGCCAAAGAGCTGGACCTGCAGGGCTATTCGGACAAGAACAAGGACGAACTCGTCGAGATGCTGCGCGACCACTGAGTGGTCGCACCTCGTCGAGCCATCACCACGAACGGAGCATGAACCATGAGTGACCAGCTGACCGGCAAGACCGTCGCCTTCCTCGTCGCCCCCGAGGGCATCGAGCAGGTCGAGTTGACCGAGCCGTGGAAAGCCGTCGAGCAGGCCGGTGGCACACCGAAGCTCGTGTCCACCGACAGCGGGACCGTGCAGGGTTTCAACCATCTCGACAAGGCCGACACGTTCCCCGTCGACTCCACCGTCTCTGACGTCACCCCGGCCGACTTCGACGCGCTGGTGCTGCCCGGTGGCGTCGCCAACCCCGACTACCTCCGCACCGTCGACGAGGCGGTCGCCTTCACCAAGGGCTTCTTCGACGCCGGCAAGCCGGTGGCCGCGATCTGCCACGCGCCGTGGACCCTCGTCGAGGCCGGTGTCCTGTCCGGACGCACCATCACGTCGTGGCCGAGCCTGCAGACCGACATCCGCAACGCGGGCGGCACCTGGGTCGACGAGGAGGTCGTCGAGTGCACCTCCGGACCGAACACCCTGGTGAGCAGCCGCAACCCGGACGACCTGCCGGCGTTCTGCGACCGTGTGGTCTCCGTCGTGGCGAAGGGCTGAGGACGTGCAGATCGGCTTCAAACTGATGGCGGAGGCGTTCGATCCCAAGGAGATCGTGCGGCAGGCCGTCGTCGCCGAGCAGGCGGGCTTCGACTTCGTCGAGGTCTCCGACCACTTCCACCCGTGGCTCTACAGCCAGCAGCACTCGGGGTTCGCGTGGTCGATGCTCGCGGCGATCGGCGCGCAGACGTCGACGCTCGAACTGGCCACCGGCGTCACCTGCCCGATCATCCGGTATCACCCGGCGATCGTGGCGCAGGCCGCCGCGACCACCGCGGTCCTCTCCGACGGGCGCTTCACGCTCGGGCTGGGTTCCGGCGAGCGGCTCAACGAGCACATCACCGGGGCTCCGTGGCCCTCGGCGCACATCCGCCACGAGATGCTGCGCGAGGCGATCGAGGTCATCCGACTGCTCTGGTCGGGTGGCTACCACTCCTACGAGGGCAAGCACATCACCCTCGACGACGCGCGGGTCTTCGACCTGCCCGACGAGCTGCCGGAGATCGTCGTCGCCGCAGGTGGCACCAACGCCGCCGAGATCGCGGCGAAGGCGGGTGACGGGATCTTCGCCACCGAACCCGACAGCGATCTGGTCTCGGCCTATCGCGACGCGGGCGGATCGGGGGCACGGTTCTGCGAGGTCCCGATGGCGTGGGCCACCGATGTCGACTCCGCGGTGAAGGCCGCACACTCGACGTTCCGGTTCGGCCTCACCGGGTGGAAGGTGCAGTCGGAGTTGCCGAATCCGATCAACTTCGAGGCGGCCACGTCGCTGGTCCGTGAGTCCGACATCGCCGACGCCATGTCGTGCGGGCCGGATCTCGACGCGCACGTGGAATCGGCCAAGAAGTTCGCCGACGCCGGCTTCGACCACCTGACCGTGCTCAACGCCGGGCCGGACGTCGACGCGTTCCTCGAGGTGTGCAAGTCCGAATTGATCGACACGATCCGTTCGTCCGTATGACCCCTGGGTGTGTGACCATGGCGGCATGAGTCGCCAGGTGAGCACCCGGGGATCGGTCTACGCCTCGCACCTGCGGTCGCTGTCGGTGGTCGCGGTGCAGGTCGTGGTCGTCGCGGCCGCAGCGTGGGTGGTGGGCTGGGTGATCTCCCGGACGTGGGTGATCATCCTGCCGGTGGTGCTCGCCACGATCGTCTGCACCGTGCTGTGGCCACCGGTGCGGTGGTTGCGATCCCGGTCGGTGCCGCCCGCGCTCGCCGCGTTGATCGCGGTGCTCGTCGCGGCGGGCGTCATCGCCGGGATCGTCGCCGCGGTGGCACCCTCGATCGCCGACCAGGTGACGACGCTGTCGACGAAGGCCGTGGTCGGTATCCGCCAGGTGCAGGATTGGCTGCAGGGTCCACCGCTGGACATCAGTGACACGCAACTGAACTCGGCGGTGTCCGCGATCACCGACCGTCTCGAGGCGAGCGGCGCGCAGATCGCCTCGGGCTTCTTCACCGGAGTCGGTGCCGCGACGTCGGCGTTGGTCACGCTGTTCACCGCGGCGGTCATCACGTTCTTCCTGCTCAAGGACGGTCCGCGGTTCCTCCCGTGGCTACGACGGTCCGTGGGCAGCCCCGCGGCGCCGCACCTCGCCGAGGTGCTCACCCGGATGTGGCGCACCCTCGGTGGGTTCATCCGGACGCAGGCGCTGGTCAGCCTCGTCGACGCGGTGCTCATCGGCATCGGGCTGGTGATCCTCGGAGTGCCGTTGGCCTATGTGCTCGCGATCGTCACGTTCGTCGGCGGATTCGTGCCGATCGTCGGTGCGTTCGTCGCCGGTGCGCTCGCCGTCCTCATCGCACTGGTGTCCAACGGGGTGGTCACCGCGCTCATCGTCCTGGCGATCATCGTCGCGGTGCAGCAGTTGGAGGGCAATGTCCTGCAGCCGTGGCTGCAGTCGAAGTCGATGAACCTGCACGCCGTGGTGGTGCTGTTGGCGGTGACGTTGGGCGGCACCCTGTTCGGCGTGATCGGTGCGTTTCTCGCCGTACCGGTCGCGGCGTGCGGTGCCGTGATCGTCCGCTACTACGGGGAGCAGGTCCGCGAGCGCACCGACGACCCGGAAGACGGGGAGCCGGAACCGGTCTCACTGGAGAAGAACCCACCGGAGTCGGACACCCCGACGTCCGACGCCGACGACCGCTCCTGACTCAGAGGATCTGGTCGCCGTACATCTCGCCGAGCGGGTCGGCGATCAGCTCGAGGCGTTCGTTGTCCGGGCCGCGGAAGTAGATCGACACCTCGTTGTGCAGGACCATCTCGACGCCGGCGTCGGCGAGTTTGCCGCGGAGATGTTCCCAGCGGGACGGCTCGACGCTGATCGCGACGTGGTGCAGCCCGCCGAGCACCTCCTGGTACGGCTCGTTGTCGAGTCCGGGGAAGTCGAAGAACGCCAACAGGTTCTCGTTGCCGATGTCGAAGAAGAAGTGCGTCGATCCGGCGTAGTCGCGGTTCTCGATCAGCTCGGTGAGCGGGAACTCGAGCAGTCCCTGGTAGAAGCGGATCGTCGTCTCGACGTCGCGCGAGATGAGCGCGGTGTGGTGCACGCCGCGGCCGCTCGACGCGGGTCGCTCTGACACCGGCGACAGGTACTGCGCGCTCAGCCGGTCGCGCTGCTCGGCGAACTCCGCTCTGCGGTCGGTCTCCTGCGACGTCATGCTCACCCCGTTCGGTCGGACTCGTGTGCGTCCGACCCTACGCCGGGGGTGATCGCGGACGATGCCGTGCGACGGGTCGCGGCGGCCGTCACTCCGAATCTCCGGTGAAAGGTGGTGGAGAACCACGGGATCGAGGAGAAGCCGCAGCGGAGGGCGACGTCGGCCACGGTCATTCCGTCGCGCGATGCGGTCAGCATCGCGTGCGCGCGATCGAGTCGACGGCCCAGGATGTGGCGGGGGACCGTGGTGCCGTCGTCGGCGAACAGCCGCGACAGCTGTCGTTCCGAGACGCCGACGGCCGCGGCGATGGATGCCGCGCTCAGCCCGGGATCGCCGAGGTTGTCGTCGATGAACGCGTGCGCCGTGACGCGGCGCTCCACATCGAGTGGCGCAGCACCGGCCAGCACGGCGGTCGTCGTCACGATGCGGGCGAGGTCGTCGGTCGTCGCGGTGGCGCCGGACAGCGCGGCCTCGGCGAGCCGGACCAGCGACCGCGCACGGATGTCGTGCCCGACGTCGATCACCACCGGTGTGACCCCGGCGCGACCGGTGACGTCGGCCCACGTCGTCCGCGGGATGACGATCGCCAGCTCGTCGAGACCGTTGGGGAACGTCCGTCGTAGTGGCCTGTCCGGATCACACACGACGAGCTGACCCGGCCGGACGAGACCGCCGACACCACCGGACCGGACGCGGGCGGTTCCGTGCCTCGCGACGTACACGGCGATCGCGTCGGCGGGACGCTCCTCGATCATCGACGCCGCCCGTTGCACGCGGTGCGCAGAGCCGCGCACATGGGCGAGGCGCAGAGACGGAGCAACGAGGTTCTGTTCGCGGGCGACGAACGTCGCGCCGCCCGGGATCTCACACGACAGCTCCATCAGCGCGGCGGCGTTGTGTCGCTCCCATGCCCGCACGGTCTGATCGTCCGAAGTCGAGACCTCGAACCGCGCGGTGGTCAGAGCAGCAGTGCTCACCGGTTCATGGTGACACAGGCCACACCGGGGGAGGTTCTTCCTCGATTCCGCCATGTCCGCGGCGATCGCGCGGCGGACACGTCACGCGGTCGCAGACTCGGCGGAGACGAGGAGAGGTGGAGCCATGACGGCCTTCGACGACGGCATCGCGGCGACGGAACTGCCGGATCACGGTGTGGTGGAGACCGACGTGCTGATCGTGGGTTCGGGACCGTCAGGATCGGCCGCGGCGCTGTTCCTGTCCGAGCTCGGTGTGTCGACCATCCTCATCACCAAGTACCGGTGGACGGCGAACACCCCGCGCGCCCACATCACCAACCAGCGGTCGATGGAGGTGTTCCGCGACCTCGGCATCGAGGACGAGGTGCTGGCCGAGGCCACGCCGCACGAGATGATCGGCGACACGGTGTTCTGCACCGCGATCGCGGGCGAGGAGATCGGGCGCATCCGGACCTGGGGGACCCGGCCCGACCGCGAGGGCGACTACCGCCTGGCCTCGCCGTGCCTCACCGTCGACATCCCGCAGACCTACCTCGAGCCGATCCTGCTGCGCAACGCGACCATGCGGGGGACCCAGACCAGGTTCTCCACCGAGTACCTCCGTCACGTCCAGGACGACGACGGCGTCACCGTGGAGGTGCGCGACCGCCTCACGGGGTACGAATACCGGATCCGAGCGCGGTATCTCATCGGCGCCGACGGGGCACGATCGCGGATCGCCGAGGACATCGCGTTGCCGTTCACCGGGCAGATGGACATCGCCGGCTCGATGAACATCACCTTCCGGGCGGACATCGCGCCGCTCGTCGACCACCGGCCCAGCGTCCTCTACTGGGTGATCGCGCCGGGCTCGAACGTCGGTGGCATCGGGACCGGGCTGGTGCGCATGGTCCGCCCCTGGGACGAGTGGCTCATCGTGTGGGGCTACGACATCTCCGGTCCGCCACCGGAACTCGACGACGAGATGGCGCGCGGGATCATCCGCGACCTCCTGGGCGTCCCGGACCTGGAGCCGGAGATCACCGGCTACAGCCTGTGGGGCGTCAACGAGATGTACGCGACCGAGCTGCAGCGGGGTCGCGTCTTCTGTGTCGGTGACGCGGTGCATCGGCATCCGCCGTCGAACGGGCTGGGCTCGAACACGTCGGTGCAGGACTCCTACAACCTGGCGTGGAAGATCGCGGCCGTCCTCGACGGCCATGCGGGTCCGGCGCTGCTGGACTCGTACACCGCGGAGCGCGCGCCCGTCGCCGAGCGGATCGTCACCCGGGCCAACCGGTCGGCCCGCGAGTTCTCCGACCTGTTCGAGGCGCTGGGTGTCGTCGGACTCGAGGGGGACGAGATGGCCGCCGCCATCGCCGAACGCAAGGCCGCGACGAGGGAGGGCGCGGCGAAGCGAGCCGCCCTGCTCAAGGCGATGGACACGAAGAACTACGAGTTCAACGCGCACGGTGTGGAACTCGGGCAGTTCTACACCTCCGGGGCGATCGTGTCGGACGGCACCGAGCCGGTAGCGCCGTCGGGTCGCGACGACGCCGATCTCTTCCACGTCATGTGCACCTCGCCCGGCGCGCACCTGCCGCACGCCTGGGTCGGCGACAACACCCGCCGGATGGCGATGATGGATCTCGCGCCGTACTCGCGGTGGACCCTGATCACCGGACTGATCGGCGGCGCATGGGCCGATGCCGCGGAAGCGGTGGCGACGGATCTGGGTGTACCCCTGGAGGCCGTGGTGATCGGACCGGGCTGTGCGGTGACCGACCTCTACTACGACTGGGCGAAGCTGCGGGAGGTCGACGAGTCCGGCGCGATCCTCGTCCGGCCCGACAAGCACATCGCCTGGCGGTCACACGATCTCCCCGACGACCCGACGGCTGCGTTGTCGTCGGCGATGCGGACGGTGCTCGGACGTGGCTGATCGTTTCGTCCACGAGACGCTGCCACAGCGCGTCGTGTTCGCCGCCGGCGACGCCCGATCGGCGCTCGAGGCGGAGGTCGGTGCACTGGGCGCACGGCGGGCGATGGTCATCGCATCCGATCGCGACGCCGCCCGGGTCGATGCCATCGTGGCCGGACTCCCCGACGTGGTCCGCCACACCGAGGTCGTCATGCACGTCCCGGTCGAGGTGGCCAAGCGCGCCAGGGCTGTTGCGGCCCAGCAGGACGTGGACGCCGTGGTGGCCGTCGGAGGCGGGTCGACGACGGGTCTCGCGAAGGCGGTCGCCCTGACCACCGGCGTGCCCGTCGTCGCCGTCCCGACCACCTTCTCGGGCAGCGAGGCGACCGACGTGTGGGGGCTCACCGAGGACGGCGTGAAGACGACCGGGGTGGACCGTCGGGTGCTGCCGCGCAGCGTCGTCTACGACGCCACCCTGCTGACGACGCTGCCCACGGATGCGACCGTGGCCAGTGGGTTGAACGCCCTCGCGCACGGTGTCGACGCGATGTGGGGCCCGCGTGCCGACCCGATCGACCGGGCCCTGGCCGAGGAGGGCATCCGAGCACTGCGTGACGGCCTCGTCGGTGCGGTCGGCGATCGGGGAGCGTCGGACACCGTCGACGACGTCGAGCGGACGCTGTACGGCGCCTACCTCGCGGCCGTGGCGTTCGCCTCTGCCGGATCGGCCATGCACCACAAGATCTGTCACGTGCTCGGCGGGATGTTCGACCTGCCGCACGCACCGACGCACGCCGTCGTGTTGCCGTACGTGCTGGCGTTCAACGCACCGAACGCGCCGGACGCCGCGGCGCGCATCGCGCGGGCACTCGGGGCCGATGACGCCGTCGCGGGGCTGACGGACCTGGGGACGCGGGTGTCCGCGCCGACCGCGCTGAAAGACCTGGGGATGCCGGAGTCCGGCATCGAGGCGGCCGTTCCGCGCATCCTCGACGCGATCCCCGGTGACAACCCGACCCCGGTGACGGAGCCCGCACTGACGGCGTTGCTGCGCGCTGCCTACGAAGGAGATGACCTGTGAGCACCGACGACCACCCAGCGATCTCCGACGAACAGCGCGCCGTCGAGGAGGACGTCACCGAGCGCGTGCTGCGGTCCTTCGACGGGTGCGAGAACCCGCGGCTGCGCCAGCTCATGACGTCGCTGACGCGCCACCTGCATGCGTTCCTGCGCGACGTTCGGCTCACCGAGGAGGAGTGGGAGCAGGCGATCGCGTTCCTCACCGAGGCCGGTCACATCACCGACGACAAGCGGCAGGAGTTCGTGCTGCTCTCGGACACCCTCGGCGCGTCGATGCAGACCATCGCCATCAACAACGAGGTCCGCGGCGACGCCACCGAGGCCACCGTGTTCGGGCCCTTCTTCGTGGAGGGTGCGCCGCGCATCGAGCACGGCGGCGACATGGCGTTCGGCGCACCGGGGCAGCCGTGCTGGGTCGAGGGGACCGTCACCGACACCGACGGCGCACCGGTTGCGGGTGCCCGGATGGAGGTGTGGGAGGCCGACGACGACGGTCTCTACGACGTCCAGCACGACGACGGTCGGGTCGCGGCGCGTGCCCATCTCTTCTCCGGCGACGACGGCTCCTACCGGTTCTGGGCGATCACGCCGACCCCGTACCCGATCCCCGACGACGGGCCCGTCGGGCGGATGCTGCAGGCGGTCGGCCGCTCGCCCTACCGGGCGTCCCACCTGCACTTCATGGTCACCGCCGACGGTCACCGGCGCCTGGTCACGCACATCTTCGTGCGCGGTGACGACCTCCTCGACCGCGACAGCGTCTTCGGCGTGAAGGAGTCGCTGGTGAAGGACTTCGTGGAACACCCCGCCGACGAACCCACCCCGGACGGGCGGCGGGTCGACGGATCGTGGTCCAGCGTGCGGTTCGACATCGTGCTCGCGCCATCGGGGTCGTAGAAGGGCATTCGTCGGCCGGGGCCTGCGAAACCTAGACTCGACACCCGTGAGTCTCACCCTCGGAATCGTCGGCCTGCCCAACGTCGGCAAGTCGACCCTCTTCAACGCCCTGACGCGCAACGACGTGCTGGCCGCCAACTACCCTTTCGCGACCATCGAGCCGAACGTCGGCGTCGTCGAACTGCCCGATGCGCGGCTGGGGCGGCTGGCCGAGATCCACAAGAGCGAGCGGATCCTGCCCGCCACGGTGTCGTTCGTCGACATCGCCGGCATCGTCAAGGGCGCGTCGGAGGGTGAGGGGATGGGCAACCAGTTTCTGGCCAACATCCGCGAGGCCGACGCCATCTGCCAGGTGGTCCGGGTGTTCGCCGACGACGACGTCGTCCACGTCGACGGACGCGTCGACCCGCTCGCCGACATCGAGGTCATCGAGACCGAGCTGATCCTCGCCGACCTGCAGACGTTGGAGAAGGCGATCCCGCGTCTGGAGAAGGATGCGCGCAAGAACAAGGATCTCGCCGAGTCCCTCGCCGCGGCGCAGAAGGCGAGCGAGCTGCTGAACTCCGGCAAGACGCTGTTCTCGCAGAAGGATTCGATCGACTTGTCGTCGCTGCGCGAACTGCACCTCATGACGACGAAGCCGTTCCTCTACGTGTTCAACGCCGACGAGTCGGTGCTCACCGACGACGCCCGCAAGGACGAGCTCCGCGCCGCCGTCGCGCCCGCCGACGCGGTCTTCCTCGACGCCAAGGTCGAGAGCGAGCTGCTCGAGCTCGACGCCGAGGACGCGCAGGAGCTCCTGGACTCCATCGGGCAGACGGAGCCGGGGCTCTACTCGTTGGCGCGCGCCGGGTTCCACACCCTCGGCCTGCAGACCTATCTCACCGCGGGACCGAAGGAGTCGCGCGCCTGGACGATCCACAAGGGCGACACCGCCCCGAAGGCCGCCGGCGTGATCCACACCGACTTCGAGAAGGGCTTCATCAAGGCCGAGATCGTCTCCTTCGACGACCTCGACGCCGCGGGATCGATGGCCGCGGCCAAGGCCGCCGGCAAGGTCCGCATGGAGGGCAAGGACTACGTCATGCATGACGGCGACGTCGTCGAGTTCCGCTTCAACGTCTGAGCCACCGCGCCGGGTGCGCGGGCACACTGGACTGATGCGCACTCCACGCCGTCCGTCACGTCTCCGATCGCTGGTTGCTCTCGTCGTCCTCGCCGTCGTCGGCGCGGTGTTCGTGACCGCCTGCGGGAGCGACTCGAGTCCCGCCCCGACCCACAACGCCACCGACGACGCCTTCGTGGTGGCGATGGCGCGCCACCACCAGCGCGCGATCGAGGTCGGACAGCTCGCGGCCGACAAGGGCAGCGACCCCCGCGTGGTCGACTACGGGCGGTTGATCGTCTCCCAACAGACGCCCGAGCTGCAGAAGCTCGACGGGTGGAAGAACCAGTGGACGCTGCCCGCTGCCGACCCGGGTGGCGCGATGCCCGACGGGTACATCACCGACGCGACACTGGCCGGCCTGAAGGGCATGTCGGGTGTGGCCTTCGACCGCGCCTTCCTGCTGGACTCGGCCACCAGCGAGACCGGGGCCGCGGCGATGGCGCAGCGGGAGCTGGCGTCCGGGGTGTACGCGCCGGCGCGGGAACTCGCGACGTCGATCTCCACCGCACCGACGACCCAGATCCCCAAACTGCGCGCTCTCGCCGCACAATTGGGCTAGCGAGTCATGGGACGATCACCCGCGTGACGAGCGCATCGCGGACGAACGAGTTCGGTCAGCCGGTCGGTGAGGACGTCGTCGACTGGCAGCCGCCCCCGCGGCCGAGCAATGCCGTCCTACGGGGGACGCACTGCACCCTCGAGCCGCTCGACGCGGACCGCCACGCCGATGACCTCTTCGCCGCCTACGCGGCGGCTCCGGACGGCCGCGACTGGACCTACCTCCCGCTCGGCCCGTTCGCGACGATCGAGGAGTTCCGCGCGTGGGCGGAACCTGCTGCTGCCGGACAGGATCCGTTCCTGTTCGCCGTCGTCGACACCGGCACCGGGCGTGCGGTGGGCACGCTTGCGTTGATGCGGCAGGACCCTGCGAACGGCGTGGTCGAGGTCGGGTACGTCATGTTCTCGCGGGCGCTCCAGGGAACGCGTGCGTCGACAGAGGCGCAGTACCTGCTCATGCGGCACGCCTTCGAGCTCGGCTACCGCCGCTACGAGTGGAAGTGCGACAGCTTCAACGACCCGTCCCGCCGGGCTGCGGCGCGGCTGGGGTTCACCTACGAGGGCACGTTCCGACAGGCCGTCGTCTACAAGGGTCGCACCCGGGACACGGCGTGGTTCTCGATCCTCGACAGCGAATGGCCCGACATCCGAACAGCTTTCGAGACCTGGCTCGATCCCGCCAACTTCGACGCCGACGGCCGCCAGCGCGCCCCGCTCCGCACGAATCCGTAATGTTTCTTCCCGCTTAGCGGGAACAATCACTACGGATCGGCCTGTGTGGGTCGGGCGATGACGGTGGCGACCTCCAGGACCGCGGTCGCGCCGAGCACGACGGCGACGAGGATCGTCGGACTGGAAGAGATCCCGTCCGCGCTGTTGACCGCAGCGATCACCGTGAGGACGGCGACGACGGGGATCGCGACCAGGAGCACGCTGATCAGCGCGCCGCGTCGGGCGGCGTCGGCCTGAACGATCGCGGCGATGACGAGGACCGCCACGGCGACAGCGGTGACGGGCCCGGCCCAGTCGACCGCTGCGTTCACGTCATCGCTGATCAACAAGGACGTGCTGTAGGCGTTCGACGCAGAGACGCCGGCCAGTGGCGCGTAGGAACCGTGGTAGGTGACCTCACCGGCGTCGCCGATGTTCAGCCAGCTGACGCGCCCCGCGACCAGGGCGACGACGACGAAGACCCACCACGCGGCGCGGCGCACCCACCGCGCGACAACCCATCCGGGACGACCGATCATGTGCCCACCCTGACAGATGCCCGAATCGGTAGCAGTTCTTCCCGCTGAGCGGGAAGAACTGCTACGGATTGTCGGGTGGGTGAGGCGCAGGAGGAGTTCGCGGCGATGGTGCTCGACGTCGTCGACCGCATCCCGCCGGGTCGGGTGATGACCTACGGCGACATCGCGGAGTACCTGCAGCGCGGCGGGCCGCGGGGGGTCGGGGGAGTGATGGCACGGGAAGGCGCCGCCGTCACCTGGTGGCGCGTGGTCCGCGCGAACGGCACTCTGCCCGCGCATCTCGTCGTCGACGCGCAGGAGCACTGGCACATCGAGGGCACGCCGCTCCGGCGCGGAGTCGTGCACGTCGACGCCGCGCGCTGGTGGCCTGATCAGGAGTGAGAGCGCACGGCAGCCACCTGCGCCGCGATCTGCTCGAGGTGGGTGTCCCACGTCCCGCAGCACCCGCCCCAGATGTCGATGTGCGGGAAGCGCTGCGCCAGTTGACCCATGAGCTCTCCGAGGTCGACGGGGTCGCCCTGTTCGAGATGACCGAGTGAACTCAGTTCGATCTTGTCCAGCAGTGCCGCGTTCGGACGCAGGCTGCGGACCCGCTGGAACCACGGGCCGGGGTCGATCGCGGGGATGAACTCGTGGGGATGCGAGCAGTTGATCCCGTAGAACGCGGGTGCGGCGTCACCGGTCTCGGCGTCGACGGTCTCGACCGCCTCCCGCAGCGACGGCCCCGACGCCAGGCAGTGGGTGGCGTTGTCCAGGGTGAACGAGATGGAGACGGGCAGTCCGACGTCCGCGGCGGCGCGCGCGATCCCGATCGCCTCGGGGACGGCGCTGAGCGTCAGTGACTGCACGAGGTCGACCTCGGCGCGGGCCAGGGTCGCGATCTGCTCCGAGTGGTAGTCCTGCGCCTCGTCTGCGGTCACCTGGCGCGCCGGGTCGTAGGCGTCCTCGCGGGGGCCGACGACCCCGGAGACCAGGATCGACGGGATGCGCTCGGCGTACGGGGCGGCGACCTCGCGTAGGAACTCGATGCCGCGGATCTGCGCGTCCGTTAACGCCTCCGACGACCAGCCCAGCCTCGCAGCCCAATCGGGACTCGCCCGATAGTCGACGCCGGCCATCAGGACGCCGAACCCGTGGCGAGCGGCCGTGTCGAGGTAGCGCCCGTACATGTCCCGCAGCACCGCGACAGCGTCGGGATCGTCGAGCAGCGGGAACATCGCGAACTCCGGCAGGTCGAAGCCGTGCCGATAGTGGATCTCGGTCTCGGGGCCGCCCTCGGTGAGGAACGTCAGTCCGGACATCTGGGTCGGGAACGGTGCCACGGGCGTCCCTTCGTTGGTGATCGACTGTCGCACATCCCGCCCGTGGCTACGCTGGAATCCATGCGCTTCGGACTGTTCGTTCCCCAGGGTTGGCGTCTCGATCTGGTCGGTATCGAGCCGGCACAGCAGTGGCAGACGATGCTCGACATCGCGACCGTCGCCGACCAGGGCCCATGGGAGTCGATCTGGGTCTACGACCACTTCCACACCGTCCCGATCCCGACGGAGGAGGCCACCCACGAGGCGTGGTCGCTGATGGCGGCGTACGCGGCCGCCACCTCGCGGGTCCGCCTCGGCCAGATGTGCACGTGCATGGGCTACCGCAACCCGGCGTACCTCGCCAAGCAGGCCGCGACGATCGACATCATCTCGGGCGGCCGCGTCGAGATGGGGATCGGAGCCGGCTGGTACGAGCACGAGTGGAAGGCCTACGGATACGGCTTCCCCCGCGCCGGCGAGCGGATCGCGATGCTCGACGAGGGCGTACAGATCATGCGGCAGATGTGGCGCGACGGGACCGCGGCCCTCGACGGGAAGCACTACCAGGTCGACGGCGCGATCTGCCGCCCGCTGCCGTTGCAGGACAACGGCATCCCGCTGTGGATCGCCGGTGGTGGCGAGAAGAAGACGCTGCGCATCGCCGCGCAGTACGCCGCGTACACCAACTTCGACGGCACCCCCGACGTCTTCGACCGCAAGTCACTGATCCTCGCCGACCACTGCCGTGACGTCGGCACCGACTTCGACGCGATCACCCGGTCGGCCAACTACAACGTGGTCATCGCGCCGACCGAATCCGAGGTGCAGGACAAGGTCGACCGCATCCGTGAGCAGTACCGGCCGTTCCTCGCACCCGAGGCCCTCGACGGCGCGGTCGAGTCGTTCGCGAGCGGACCCCTCGTCGGGACGCCGGACCAGATCGTCGAACGCCTGCGCTCGGCCGAGGGCCAGGGAATGACCTACGCGATCACCTATTTCGTCGAGGCGGCCCACGACCGGTCGGGTCTGGAGTTGTTCACCGACAAGGTCATCGGGGCCTTCACGTGACCGTCGATCCCGCCCCGGAGGTGTCGCGGCGACTCGCCCGACGCCTGGCCATCTGGGGCGGGGCGTCGACACTGGCGGGCGGGGCGCTCGCGGTGTTCGGCTCGACTGCTCGGGCGCGGGCCTTCGGGCAGCAGAACGCGGCGTGGGGGGCGATCGATCTCGTCATCGCCGCCGTCGCGACACGCCAGTCGACGCCACCGACCACCTCGAAGCTACGCCGACTCCTGTGGGTGAACACCGGACTCGACGTCGGCTATGTCGCGGGCGGGGCATGGTTCGCGCAGAACACCCCGGACCTCGGGGGTCGCGTCACACCGGAGCAGGCCCGCGGCCACGGCGCGGCGGTGATCGTGCAGGGCGCCGCGTTGTTCGTCCTCGACCTCACCCACGCCCGAGCGTTGTCGGATCGACAGCGGTAGCCTCGACAATCCTGTGCCACAGCGCATCCCGCGCGGCGGGATCGTCGTTGCGCCAGGACGGGTAGTGGGTCGGACGCGGTGCGCGATCATGCCAGAACAACCCGGTCGACCGTGCCGCCTCGTCGGCCGCGCACAGCCACACGATGGTGTCCGCGCCGTCGGAGTCGGTGCGCAGGATCGGTCCCACGACCTTCGCGAAGCCGGGGATCGAATCAGTGACACCGGGTGTGTCTGCCCAGCCCGGATGCATGCTGTGGACGACGGGACCGGGCTCGGTGACGGGGGAGCGGTCGCCGGTGATGCGGTCGGCGAGTTGCTCGGCCACGACCACCTGCATCCGCTTCGTGCGTGCGTAGGCGGTGAGGCCCGAGTACGTGCCGTGCTCGTATTCGAAATCTGTGTCGCGCAGGGGGACGGGGTACATGCCGCCGCTGGAGACGAACACGACCCGGGAGCCGGCGCGCAACACCGGAAGAAGTCCCACGGTCAGCGCGACCGGCCCGAGAACGTGCGTGGCGAAAGCGGACTCGTGTCCCTGCGCCGAGACCGTCCGCTCCGGGGGCATTACACCGGCGCTGTGGACCACCGCATGCACGGAGTCGAGTTCGGCGGTCACCTCGCCGACGAGCCGGCCGACCGCATCGAGGTCGCTGACGTCGCAGGGCCGGATGACCAGATCGGCGGCAGGGACGCGTGCGCGGATGCGATCGGCCGAGGCGTGGAGACGGTCGGCGGTCCGCCCGACCAGGTGGACGCGGGCGCCCAGGCGCGCGAGGCCGACGGCCGTGGCCGCTCCCAGGCCGGAGCTGCCCCCGGTCACGATCACGTCGACGGGTTCGCCGAACGGTTCGGGATCCGGTGCCCAGAACCGGCGGCGCACCGCCGACCCGATGCGGGAGTATCCGGGGATCACGGCGCGGTCGAGGAGGACGTCCACGCCGCGGAACAGGGGATTCACCCGCTCGAGGGTAGTCGGGGCCGCGTCTGTGAAACGTCACGAATCGGACAGACGTTTGTGTAGTTCGCCAACACAACTGTTATCGATCCTGAATCGAGCCGTGATCACGCCGGTTAGTTTGCAACGGCAATCGACTCCACGGGGCGTCGATCCGGACACGATCGGACAGAGCATGAGATTCCGCAAGCACGTCATCGCCGTCGTCGCAGCAGCCCTCTCGGCGGCGGCGGTGGGGGCGGTCGGTGTGGCGCCGGCCCAGGCCGATGTCGGCGACGACTATCCGGTGGGTATCGCCTTCACGGCCGACACCACCACGGTGATCTCGAAGACCGGGCAGCCGGTCACCTTCGGTACGACGACGCTGTCGACGCGGACCGACCTGACGAACCTCGTCGGTACCCTGAACCTGCCGCAAGCAACGGCCGCCCTGAAGCTCGGGCCCGTGACGCTGGCGACCTTCACCATCTCTCTCGTCGACCCGTCGAAGGTGACCGGCACCATCACGCAGGGTGGAACGGCCGACAAGCCGACGCTCGACCTGAAGGTCGCGCAGTCGTTCCGGATCCGCCTCGACAAGGTTGCGCCGCTGGGTATCGGCTCGCTGGGCTCCTCGGACCTGACCCTCGTCCCCGCTGGTGGCAACTGCTCGACGACCACGACCACCGCGAACCTGACCGGGTCCATCGACGCGACCGAACTGTTCCAGCAGAACACGACCGACACCCACGTGAAGGGCACCTACACGATCCCGCCGTTCCAGGGTGACTGCGGACTGTTCGCCCCGATCATCAACGGGCTCATCGCCGGTCCGAACAACACTCTGGACGTGCACCTGACAAAGCCGGTGTTCGACTTCGGTGCCACGTCCCGCGCGTCGGCGCTGAGGGCGATCGCCGCGCGTTAGGCCCGAGCGGCGAGCTGGTGCAGGCTCACCTGCGTCAGCTCGCCGTCGCCGACGGTGGCGGTCATGTACGTGCAGTGGGGTTGCCGGCGGCGGTCGGTCGGCGACCCGGGGTTGAGCAGTCGCATCCCGGTGGGGCCCACCGTGTCCCACGGGATGTGGCTGTGGCCGAACACGAGGATGTCGGTGTCGGGAAACGCTGTCGCCATGCGCTTCTCGCGTCCCGGCGTCGCGCCGGTCTCGTGGACGACGGTGAACCGCAGGCCGCCGAGCGTCACATCCGCGCGTTCGGGCAGTCGGTCGCGGATGTCGGGGCCGTCGTTGTTGCCCCAGCACGCGACGAGTCGCCGCGAGCGTTCCTGCAGCAGATCGACGGTGGCGAGGTCCACCCAGTCACCGGCGTGGATCACGACGTCGGCCTCGTCGATCGCGGCGAGCACCTCCGCGGGGAGTCGCTTCGCGCGCTTCGGGATGTGCGTGTCGGCGAGGACGAGCAGCCGCAGCGGCGTCATCCCGGGAAGGTTCCGGCCTTGCCCAGCAGTGCCTGCACCGGCGACGCGAGTTCGGCGCTGAGCCACGTCGCCGCGTCGACGACGACGTCGTGCGCGATGCCGGTAGACACACCGGACCGCTCGAGCTGGTAGCGCAGGTCCTCGGTGGCGATGTTGCCGGTCGCGGCGGGTGCGAACGGGCAGCCGCCGAATCCGCCGATGCTCGCGTCGAGTGCGCATTCGCCGAGGTCGAATGCGGTGAGCGCGTTCGCGTATCCGCTGTTGCGTGTGTTGTGGAAATGCCACCGGCGACGGACGTCGGGGGCGACACGGACCAGCCCGTCGTGAAGCGCACGGACCTGGGCGGGTACGCCCACACCGATGGTGTCGGCGATCGCGATCTCGTCGGGCCCGGACTGCGCGACGCGGTCGATGATCTCGATCACCTTCTCGCTGGGCACCTCTCCGCTGAACGGGCAGCCGAACGACACCGCGAGGGTCGCGGAGGTGAACACGCCTGCGGCCTTCGACCGCTCGGCGATGCGCTCCCACCGGGCGATGCCCTCGGCCACGTCGCACCCCTGGTTGCGCACGCTGAACTCGTCGGTGCAGACCACCACGACGTTCACCTCGTCGACCCCGGCCTCGAGCGCGCGGTCCAGGCCGCGCTCGTTGAGGACCAGTCCGATGTAGCTGACGTCGTCGCGGCGGGGGAGACCCGCCATCACCTCTTCGGCGCCCGCCATCTGCGGCACCCGCTTCGGGTTCACGAAGCTCACCGTCTCGATGCGCTTCAGGCCAGCGTCCACCGCACGATTGATCAGCTCGACGCGGGTGTCCACGTCGAGGACCTTCTTCTCGTTCTGCAGCCCGTCGCGCGGACCGACCTCCACCACGTGTGTGCCCGAGACCGTCATGGTCGCCATTCAACCATCGCGCACCAGGTCGTGAGTTGCATACAGAGACAACGATCGGCATGTGAAATCTCGGTAAAACACGCGCATTGCTCCGGTGGTCGACCTAAGTTGCATACAACACGACGACAGGAGTGGATGTGGAGCGAGCTGTCGACCGGGCGTACTCGTCGATCCGTGCCGCGATCCTCGACGGCAGCTACGGTCCCGGCGCGCGGCTCGGCGAGGCCGAACTCGCGCAGCTCACCGAGGCCAGTCGCACGCCGGTGCGGGAGGCCCTGCGCCAGCTCGAGGTCGAGGGCCTGGTGGAGGTCCTGCCTCACCGCGGTGCACGGGTGTCGGCGTTCACCGCCGACGACCTCGACGAGATCTACGACCTGCGCATGACTCTGGAGGCGCTCGCTGCGGGCCGGGCGGCGACCCGCATCACTCCTGATCGCATCGACCGGATGGCGCAGTTGTGCGACGAGATGGAGGCCGCCGCCGCGGCCGGTCAGCTCGACGCCGTCGCCGCGGCCAACGTCGCCTTCCACGGCATCGTCCGCGAGGCGTCGGCGAGCACGCGACTGACCTCGATGTTGGCCGCCGTCACACAACTGCCGCTGATGATGCGCACCTTCCACCGGTATGCGCCCGACGACCTGCGTCGCAGCGCCGGTCATCACCGTGAGCTGGTCTCCGCCCTGCGAGCACGCGACGAGGTGTGGGCCGACGCGGTGATGCGGTCACATGTGCGCGCAGCCAAGTCCGTCCTGCTCGCATCCCTGCGTGCCGACGAATCCGCCGCCGCAACGGCTCTCGACGACGAGATCGGAGTGACCGCATGACCGACACCGCACGCACGGGTCCTCTCGCCGACCTTCGGGTGGTCGAGATGGGGCAGCTCCTCGCCGGCCCGTTCTGCGGACAGCTCCTCGCCGACTTCGGTGCCGAGGTGATCAAGCTCGAGGCGCCGGGCAGCGGGGACCCCATGCGGCAGTGGGGGCGTGAGAAGCCCTACGGCAAGTCCCTGTGGTGGCCCGTGGTCGCCCGGAACAAGAAGTCGGTGACGTGCAACATGCGCACGCCCGACGGCCAGCGTCTGGCCCGCGACATCATCGCGCAGGCCGACATCGTCGTGGAGAACTTCCGTCCCGGCACCCTTGAGCGGTGGGGGCTGGGCTACGACGTCCTGAGCGCCGACAATCCCGGGCTCATCATGGCGAGGGTCAGCGGGTACGGACAGACGGGTCCGTACTCGACGCGCGCCGGATACGGCTCGATCGGCGAGGCCATGGGCGGGATCCGCTACGTGACAGGGGATCCCGGCAACGCCCCGTCCCGCGCGGGGATCTCTCTCGGCGACTCGCTCGCCGCGGTGTTCGCGACCATCGGCGTCCTGTCCGCGCTGCACGGACGTTCCGTCACCGGACGCGGGCAGATCGTGGACTCCGCCATCTACGAGGCCGTGCTGGCGATGATGGAGTCGATGATCCCCGAGTGGGGGATCGCCGGATACCAGCGCGAGCGGACCGGATCGGTCCTGCCGAACGTCTCGCCGAGCAACGTCTACCCGACCGTCGGCGGCGAGATGATCCTCATCGCCGCCAACCAGGACACCGTGTTCAAGCGACTCGCGGCTGTCATGGGCCGCGACGACCTCGTCGGCGAGCCCCGGTTCGCCGGGCACGCCGCCCGCGGCGAGAACATGGACGAGCTCGACGGGATGATCGCGGCCTGGACCGCAGACCAGGAGACCGACAAGCTCCTCGAGCGACTGCACGACGGCGGTGTCCCCGCCGGGCGGATCTACACCGCCCGCGACATGTTCGACGACCCGCACTTCGCCGCGCGCGACGCGATCGTGCGGCTCGCCCACCCCGATCTCGGCGAGTTCCCCGTGCACAACGTCTTTCCCAAGCTGAGCGAGACCCCCGGTGCCGTGCGACATCTCGGCCCCGAACTCGGTGAGCACAACGACGAGGTCTACGGCGGGCTGCTCGGCCTGACCGAGGCCGACCGCGTCGACCTGCACGACCGCGACATCATCTGACCCCCGACCCCGGACGACCCTGCGACACCCAGGAGGACCCATGCGCTATCGACTCGGAGTGGACGTCGGCGGCACGTTCACCGACGTGCTCCTGCTGGAGGAGACCTCCGGCAGCACCTACCGCGCGAAGACCCCGTCGACGCCTGCCGACCAGTCCGTCGGCGTGCTCAACGGTGTCGGCAAGGTGTGTGCCGACGCCGGGATCGACCCTGGTCAGATCGAACAGGTGCTGCACGGGACGACCGTCGCCACCAACGCGATCCTGCAGGGTCGGGGTGCGAAGGTCGGACTGGTGACCACCGACGGGTTCCGGCAGGTGCTCCAGATCGCGCGGTCGTTCGTGCCGGGAGGCCTGGCGGGCTGGATCATCTGGCCCAAGCCCGAACCGCTGGCCGCGCTGGAGAACACCGTCGAGGTGGTCGGTCGCATCGCCGCCGACGGCAGCGAGGTGCGGCCCCTCGACGAGGAGCAGTGCCGCGCCGCGCTGCGATCGCTGAAGGGCGCCGGCGTGGAGGCCATCACGGTGTCGCTCATCAACTCCTACGCCAACGCCGACCACGAGGAGCAGGTCGGCCGCTGGATCGCCGAGGAACTGCCTGACATCCCGGTCTCGCTCTCATCACACGTGCTGCCCGAGATGCGCGAGTACGAGCGCACCCTGACCACGGTCGCCAACAGCTACGTGCAGCCCGAGGTCTCCCGTTACGTGCGCAACCTCGACACCTCGCTGCACGACAAGGGGATCTCCGCACCACTGTCGATCCTGCGCAGCGACGGCGGCCTGGTACAGGCGGACAAGGCCGCCGAGGACCCGGTGTCGCTGCTGCTCTCCGGTCCGGCCGGCGGTGTCACGGGTGCCGTCTGGTTCGCCCAGCAGGCGGGGTACTCCGACTTCCTCACCTTCGACATGGGCGGCACCTCGACCGACGTCGCCCTCGTGCTGGACGGCAAGCCGCGCATCGGCCGAGAGACGAAGGTCGGTGACCTGTCCGTGCGGGCCACCAGCGTCGACGTCCGCACCGTCGGTGCCGGCGGCGGCTCCATCGCCCACGTCCCCGAGCTGACGAAGGCGCTGCGCGTCGGACCGCAGTCGGCCGGTGCCGATCCCGGACCCGCCGCCTACGGCAACGGGGGAACCGAACCGACGGTCACCGACGCCAACGTCGTCCTCGGATACCTGCCGAGCGAGCTCGCGGGCGGCGAGGTGGCACTCGACGTCGACGCCGCGCGGACGGCGGTGGCCACCGTCGCCGACGCGATGGGTCTGGACTCCCCGGAGGCCGCGGCGTCCGGGATCATCGACATCGTCAACGAGAACATGTTCGGCGCCCTGCGGCTCGTCAGCGTGCAGCAGGGGTTCGACCCCCGCGACTTCGCCCTGGTGTCGTTCGGCGGCGCCGGGCCGTTGCACGCCAACGCACTCGGGCGGCTCACCGGTTCGTGGCCGGTCATCATCCCGCCGTCACCGGGCGTCCTGTGTGCCTACGGTGACGCGACGACCTGCCTCCGTGCGGAGAGCGCCCGCACGATGGTGCGTGCGTTCAGTGACCTCAGCAGCGACGAACTGCGGTCGGTCATCGGCGATCTCGCCGACTCCGCGGCCGACCGTCTCGCCGAGGAGGGGGTCGACCGCGCGGACCAGACCGCGACCTATCAGGTCGACCTGCGCTACCACGGCCAGGGATTCGAGATCCCCGTCGACCTCGACGCGGACGTGCTCACGGGTACCGGGGACCTGCTCGCGGACCTGGGTGCCGCTTTCGACGGCGAGCACAAGCGACTCTTCTCGTTCCTGCTGCCCAACGAGCGCGAGGTGATCAACCTGCGCGTCACGGTCAGCGGCCCGCGGCCGCAGGTGGCCTTCACCGAGGTGGAGCAGGGATCCGAGGACCCTTCGGCCGCACTGCTGCGCGAGTCGAAGGTGTGGATGGACGGCGGCCACACCGACGCCGGCATCTACGACCGGTCGAAGCTCCTGGCGGGCAACGTCGTCCGCGGTCCGGCGATCGTCACCGAGATGGACTCGACGACGCTGGTGCTCTCCGGGCACGCGGCCACCGTCGACCCCAGCGGCTGCCTCGTCATCCGACCCCTCTGACCCCCTCGGCGACACAGGAGAACCTCATGGCCACCATCATCGAGACCACCACCGAGCCCGTCGAGAAGACCACCGTCGACCCGGTCACCCTCGACATCATCGAGAACGCCCTGCGCAACGCGCGCTACGAGATGGACGAGGTGCTGTTCCGCACCGCGCTGTCGCCAGGCATCCGCGAGCAGCACGACGAGTTCCCGCTCATCGCCGACCCCAGCGGCAAGATGGTGGTCGGCCAGTTCGGACTGTCGGTGCCCGACTTCCTCGACAACTTCCACGGCACCGTGGGCGAGGGCGACATCCTCCTCACCTCCGACCCCTACGCCTGTGGCGCTGCGATCAGCCACGCCAACGACTGGCTGGTCGTGCTGCCGATCTTCCACAGCGGCCGGGTCGTCGGTTGGTCGTCGATGTTCGGCCACATGTCCGACGTCGGTGGCAAGACACCGTCGTCCATGCCGGCCGACGCGCGCACCATCTACGAAGAGGGCGTGGTGATCCCGCCGTTCAAGCTGTACGACCACGGCGAGCTGAACGACACCGCGCTGGACATCATCCTCAACCAGGTCCGCATGCCGGACTGGAACCGCGCCGACCTCAACGGGCTGGTCGCGGCGTGCACCACCGCATCTCGTCGGATCGTCGAGCTCTGCGACCGGTTCGGGGTCGAGACGTATCTCTCGGCCCTCGACGCCCTGCTCGACCGGAACTACCAGGCGATGAAGGTCCTGCTCGCCACCCTGTTCGTCGACGGCGAGACGATCGAGTTCAGCGACTGGATCTGCGATGACGGGTGCGGTTACGGCCCGTATCAGCTCACCATCAAGCTGACGCGCCACGGCGAGAAGATCCACCTCGACTTCTCCGAACACGCCCCGCAGGCGGTCGGTCCGATCAACTACTTCATCAACGAGAACCTCGTCCGGATGTTCTTCGGCATCTACGTCATCACCATCGCCGATCCCCAGATCCTCTGGAACGACGGGTTCTATCCGCTCATCGACGTGACGATCCCCGACAACTCGTTCTGGAAACCCGCGTATCCCGCTGCCCTCAACGGTCGCAACCACGGGATCGGCCGCGTCTTCGACCTCTTCGGCGGACTCCTCGGGCAGAACAACCCGGAGATCCTCAACGCCGCCGGGTTCTCGTCGTCGCCGCACTTCATGTACTCGGGCCATTACGAGGGTGGGCCGCGGGACGGCGAGTGGTTCCAGCTGTACTCCATCGGGTTCGGAGGCATCCCCGGCCGGCCGATCGGCGACGGCCCCGACGGTCACTCGCTGTGGCCGTCGTTCGTCAACATCCCGTGCGAGTACCTCGAGTCGTATTACCCGCTGCGGGTGGAGCGCTGGGAGACGGTGCCGGACACGGGCGGTGCGGGTGTCCACCGGGGCGGCAACGGCGTCGACGTGTCCTATCACTTCGAGCAGCCGGGGACCATCGCCATCCACGACGACCGCTGGCTCACCTACCCGTGGGGTGTCAACGGCGGCAAACCCGGTGCGCGCGGCCGCAAGTGGATCCAGCGTGCGAGCGGTGAGGTCGAGATCCTGCCCAGCAAGATCCACGACGCGCCCGTGTACCCCGGTGACGTCCTGCACTTCGTGACCTGGGGTGGTGGCGGCTGGGGCGATCCGCTCGATCGTGATCCCGAACTCGTCGCCCTCGAGGTCCGTCGGGGTCTCGTGTCCGTCGACGGCGCCGCCGGCGGTTACGGCGTCGTCTGTGATGCGGACGGTGTCGTCGACGCCGCGGCCACCGACGCACGACGGTCCGAGATCCGTTCCACGCGGGGTGAACTGACCACCTTCGACATGGGCCCGGAGATGCCGGAGATCCTCGAGCGGTGCGAGGCCGAGACCGGCCTGCCGGCGCCGCGTCCGCCGGTGGCGGCCCGGTCGGGGCGGTGACCCCGGCGTCGGAGCCGCTGGACGAGTACCGCGCGTCGGGGTTCGCGGGCTCGGTCGGTGTAGGGGAGCACCCAGCGGTCCTCGTGATCGATCTCGCGCGCGCCTACACCGAGGACGACTCGCCTCTGCGTGCGCCGGTCGAGGGCGCCGTGGCGGCGTGCGGACGACTCGTCGACGCGGCTCGGGGCCTCGCCGTGCCGGTGATCTTCACCCGCGTCGAGTACCAGATGGACCCGCAGACCGGCGAGGTCGTCGACGGTGGCCTCTTCGTCCGGAAGATCCCGTCGCTGCGGGTGTTCGCGGCGGGGTCGCCGCTCGGCGACTTCGTCGACCATCCGCGGCCCGCTGCCGGGGAGACGGTGGTGACCAAGCAGTACGCGAGCGCCTTCAGCGGCACGTCGCTGGCCGCGACGCTGACCGCTCGTCGGATCGACACCCTCGTGATCTGCGGTCTGTCGACGAGCGGTTGCGTGCGCGCGACGGCCACCGACGCCATCGCCCACGGGTTCGCGCCCATCGTGGTGGCCGACGCGTGCGGTGACCGCACCCGGCCGATCCACGACGCGAACCTGCTCGACCTGCAGGCGAAGTACGCCGACGTCGTCGACGTGGACGCGGCGATCGGACTGCTCGGCGGCGGTCGGGCGACCTAGCGGGTCACGTCCGGAAGACCGCGTCGGGGCGGTCGTCGACGGCTGCGGCGATCCGGCGCCGCATCTCGTCGGACATCGGCGGCAGGGCATCGAGCGGGAACCACCCGCACTCGGTGTTCTCGTCGTCACCGATGGCCGGTTCGCCTGCGGTCCACCGCATCCGGAACGTGAGGTCGAGGTACTGCGAGACGTCGCCGTTCGGGTAGGTGATCGGGTCGGTGACGCCGACAGCGCTGAGGCGTTCGGGCACGGCCGTGCACCCGGCCTCCTCCGTCACCTCGCGCGCGGCAGCGATCGCCGGTTCCTCGCCGGGGTCGATGATGCCGGTGACGGGCGTCCACGCACCGGTGTCGGCGCGACGCACGAGGAGCACGTCGGTGTGCGGTGCGGCGTCGGGGTCGCGGAGCACCACGGCCGTCACCCCGGACAGCCACAGCGGCGCATGGCCGATCTTCTCGCGCAACGCGAGGATGAAGTCGGGAGTGGGCACGTCCCGAACTGTAGGCGGGGGTGACCTCAGGCGCTCCCGCCGGTGAGCAGCCACTGCAGAGTCGGGGCGAACCGCTCGACGATCTCCTCCCGTGTCGACGCGACGACCTCGGGAACCCGGACGACGTGGCGGAGCGTGGCCAGGCCGATCAGTGTGGACACGATCACCTCGACCGGCGGGGTCTCCTCGCGCGTCCCCCGTGCGGCCTCGATCGCAGGTCGCACCTGATGCTCGAACGTCGCGCGCATCCGATCGCCGGCCTCGGGGTCGGTTCCCGCGGCGGCGAGCAGCACCCGCAGAGATTCGCCGGCGTCGCCGTCCCACCGGTCGAGAAACGCCTCCACGACCGCACGGCCGAGGTGTGCGGGGTCGACGTCGGTGAAGTCGGGCAGGCCGAGGTCGACCTGCACAGCCACGTCGTAGAGCCCTCGTTTGCCGCCGAAGTACCGCATGATCAGCGCCGGGTCGACGCCCGCGTCGGCGGCGATCTCGCGGACCGTCGTCGCGGCGTATCCGCCGCGCCCGAATCGGTCGCGGGCCGCGGCGACCAGGGCACGGCGGGTCGCGTCGGCGTCGCGGCGGGGGGTGGGCACACGGGGAGTCTATGTCAACGAACGTTGACCTGGCGGGGGGTCCATGCCTAAAGTCAACGCATGATGACATCGACGGGACCGCAGACCGCGCTGGTGGTGGGAGCCGGGCCGACGGGGCTGACCGCGGCGATCGGTCTGCGACGCGCGGGACTTTCCGTCCGGGTGGTCGACGCGGCGTCGGAAGGGGCGAACACCTCCCGTGCCGCGGTGATCCACCCGCGGACACTGGAGGTCCTCGAGCCCCTGGGGGTGGTGGACGCGATCCTCGATCGCGCCCTGCGCGTCCCCCGTTTCGACATCCGCGACGGCGCCCGATCGGTGGCGCAGCTGAGCTTCGATGGCCTGCCGACGCGCTATCCGTGGACCTCGATGATCTCCCAGGCCGACACCGAGGCGATCCTGCGCGACCGGCTCGCCGCTCTCGACGTCCCGGTGGAGTGGACCACGCCGGTGACAGGGCTCGATCTCGACGACACCGGGCGGGCCACCGTGCACCTCGGGTCGGGGGAGGCGGTCCGACCCGACGTGGTGGTCGGTGCCGACGGCATGCACAGCACCGTGCGCGAGGCGGCGGGCATCGGGTTCCCCGGCAGCGGATACGAGCAGTCGTTCGTCCTCGCCGACGTCTCCATGGACTGGCCCGTTCCCCGCGACACCGTGTCGCTGACCTTCGCGCCGGACGGCCTCGCCGTGGTCGCGCCGCTGCCCGACGACCGGTTCCGCGTCGTCGCTACACTCGACGACGCGCCGCGGCAGCCGGGCGGGGACGAGATCGAGGCGTTGCTGGCCCGTCGCGGTGGATCCGCCGCCGTCCACGACGTCGCCTGGAGCGGGCGCTTCCACGTCCACCACCGTCTGGCGGAGACGTATCACCGCGGCGCCGTCGCCCTCGTCGGCGACGCCGCGCACGTCCATTCACCGGCAGGCGGTCAGGGCATGAACATCGGTGTCCAGGACGCTGTCGTACTCGCGGAGATCCTCGGTGCAGGAGACGAACTCGACGGCTATGAGAGCCGGCGACGCCCTGTCGCGCGACGGGTGCTCGCACTCACCGACCGGATGACCCGCGCCGCGACCACCCGGGGGGCCACCGTCCGGCATGCCCGGAACGGCGCGGTGCGCCTCGCGCTGTCCCTGCCGCCGATCCGCCGGCGTGCGGCGATGGAACTCGCGGAGCTCACCCACCGCTGACGGCCCTCGGGCGCGGCCGGGGATGACGCCGGGGTGGCGATCGGTTGCACCAGAGCGTGAATGCACCCACCCTCTTCACCCCGCTGTCACTGCGCGAGGTCACCTTCGGAAACCGTGCGTGGCTGTCGCCGATGTGCCAGTACAGCTGCTTCGAGCGCGACGGGATGCCCGGTGACTGGCACCTCGCCCACCTGGGATCGCACGCGATCGGCGGCTTCGGGCTCGTCATGACCGAGGCAGCCGCGGTGACACCGGGGGGACGGATCAGCCCGGAGGACGCGGGGATCTGGAACGACGAGCAGGCCCGCGCGTGGGCGCGCGTCGTCGACTTCGTGCACGCGCAGGACTCCCGGGCCGGCGTGCAACTGGCCCATGCCGGACGCAAGGCGTCGACGTGGTCGCCGTTCGCGGACGACGAGGGATCGGTGCCGGAGTCGGACGGCGGGTGGGAGGCGGTGGCGCCGTCCGCCGAGGCGTTCGAGGGTTACGCGACACCACGCGCGCTGACCGTCGACGAGATCGGTGACGTCGTACGGGCTTTCGCCGACTCCGCGCGCCGCGCCGACGACGCCGGGTTCGACGTCGTCGAGATCCACGCCGCGCACGGCTACCTGCTGCACGAGTTCCTGTCGCCGCTGTCGAACCACCGCGACGACGTGTACGGCGGTGACCTGGACGGCCGCATGCGACTCATGCTCAAGGTCGCCGAGGCGGTGCGTGCCGCGTGGCCGGCCGCCAAGCCCCTCTTCGTCCGCATCTCCGCCACCGACTGGACCGAGGGCGGCTGGTCTGGTGACGATTCCGTCGTGCTCGCGCAGCGCCTGGCCGATCTGGGCGTCGACCTCGTCGACGCGTCAACCGGGGGCAACGTCCTCGCCGACATCCCCGTCGGGCCGGGCTACCAGGTGTCGTTCGCCGCGCAGATCCGCGAGAAGGCGTCCGTCGCCACGGCGGCGGTCGGTCTGATCACCGACGCCGACCAGGCCGAGACGGTGCTGTCCACCGGGCAGGCCGACGCGGTGTTCCTCGCCCGCGCGGCACTGCGCGATCCGGCGTGGCCGCTGCGTGCCGCGCACACCCTCGGCCTCGACCACCACGAGGCGCCGTACCGCCCGCAGTACGTACGCGGCGCCTGGCGCGACTGACCGGCGCGCCCGCCTCAGGCGGGTCGGTGGATCAGCAGGGGGAGCACGCGATCGGCGCCGGCGTCACGGAGATGCGCCGCGGCCACCGTGACCGGCCACCCCGAGCGACTCGCGTCGACGACGAGCAGCACGACGCGGCCTGCGATCTCCGACGGTGCGGGACCCATGGACGCGCGCCACTGCGCGGCTTCCTCGGCCCCGGACGCCTCGCGGTCGATCTCGACGCCGTCGACCGGCTGGTCGGCGCGCTCGAGCGACCCGACGGAGGCGAGGTGGTCGGCGACGCGGGCGGCCAGGTCGCTGCCGGTGAGCGTCAGGGTGACCGCGACCTCGGGGCGCGCCACCCACTCCGATCGCCAGCGGGACAACGACCGCACCGCTGCGGCGCACACCTGCTCCACCGCGTCGTCGTCGCCCCGTCGCGCCGCGGCCAGGGTGTCCGCCCATTCCGGCGCGTCGGCGTGGACGAGGACGCGCCCGGGCTCGGCGGCGAGATGGGTCGGGATGCGACCCTTCGCGCCGAACACCCCGCCCGGCCACATCTTCCGCGGCGTCAGTTCCTGCGCATCGGACCGCAGTGCTCCTGCGATGGACCGTGCGGTCTCGGCGTCCGCCGCCTCGGACAGCCCCGGGGACAGCGCGCCGCGGCACACGGAGCAGCGGCCGCAGTCGCCGACGTCGGGGTCGTCGAGTGACTCGACCAGGAGGGCCATGAGGCACCGGTCGCCGCGGGTGTAGGCCCGCATGATGTCGGCCTCACGGCGTCGCGTGGCGACGATGCCATCGTAATGTGCAGCGTCATAGTGCCATTCACGATCGGTGGCGCGCCAGCCGCGTTCGATGCGCTCCACGGCGCCGTCGACGGCGAGCTGTTTGAGCATCAGTTCGACGCGCGTGCGGCGGATGCCGGTGGACGCCTCGAGCGCGATGGCCGACGGCGGGTCGTCGGGGTCGGCGGATCGCAACTCGGTCAGGACGGCGTCCATCTGCCGGGGGTCGGGGATCGTCGCGGTGGCGAAGTGGTCCCAGATGCCGGCGTCCGCCGACGAGGGCAGGAGCACCACCACGGCCTCGTCGATAGCGCGCCCGGCGCGGCCGACCTGCTGGTAGTACGACACCGGTGACGGCGGTGACCCGACGTGGACGACGAACCCGAGATCGGGCTTGTCGTAGCCCATCCCGAGCGCCGAGGTCGCGACGAGCGCCTTGAGGCGGTTGTCCCGCAGCGCGTCCTCGAGCTCATGTCGCCGGTCGGTGTCGAGTTGGCCCGTGTAGGCGGCCACCGCGACGTCGTCGCCGTGGACGGTCCGGATCGCCGCGACGAGACGGTCGGCGTCGGCGACGGTGAGGACGTAGACGATGCCCGAGCCCGGCAGGCGGTTCAGGTTCTGCGCCACCCACGCGTAGCGGTCGAGCGGGCTCATCGACGGACACACGTTGAGCGTCAACGAGCGTCGCGCGAGCGGGCCGCGCAGGACGAGGGTCGCGGCGCCGAGCTGGCGGGCGACGTCCTCGGTGACCCGCTCGTTGGCGGTCGCGGTGGTGGCCAGCACGGGCATGGCGGGGTCGGTGGAGGACAGGATGTCCGCGACCCGGCGGTAGTCGGGCCGGAAATCGTGTCCCCAGTCGGAGATGGAATGGGCCTCGTCGATGACGAGCATGCCGAGACGGGTCGCGACCGCGTCGAGCACACGACGTCCGAACCCGGGGTTCGCCAGGCGCTCCGGTGACACGAGCAGCACGTCGAGGGTGCCGTCGCGGAGGTCGGTCTCGATCGCAGACCAGTCGTCGACGTTGCTGGAGTTGACCGTCGCCGCCCGCAGTCCGGCCCGCTCGGCGGCCGCCACCTGGTCCCGCATGAGGGACAGCAACGGCGACACGATGAGTGTCGGGCCGGCGCCCTCCGCCCGGAGGATCGCGGTGGCCGCCCAGTACACCGCCGACTTGCCCCAGCCGGTCGCCTGCACCACGAGGACCCGAGCGCCGGGCGCGAGGAGCGCGGCGACCGCGGTGCGCTGGTCGTCGCGGAGGGTGGCGCCGGGCCCGGCCAGCGCCTCGATGACCCGTGTCGCGACGGCGGCCCGCTCGGGCGTGAGGTCGGCTGTCTGTTCTGTCTGCATCGGGATCCGACGCTACCGCGCGGCACCGACCACACTGTGCTTCTATTTCGCGTAAGTAATCATCAGCAGCGTGATGTGTCGTCGAGGAGACAGCATGAAGTGTGGGGTCATGGGACGTGCCGTGGCGGCAGCGGTGGTCGTCGTGGCGACGTCGTCGATGGTGGCGGGAGCCGTGGCCGACGCCGCGCCGTCGGCGCGGGCCGCCGGACACGGACTCGGTCTCGACGTGGCGCAGGCGCGGTCCACGAAAGGCACCGACACCTCGTCGGGCGACGCGTTGCCCGCGAAGCTGCGGGGGACCACCGCGCTGCCGGCGTCGGCGTCGCTGCAGCAATACGCCCTCGCGCCCGGCGATCAGGGCCAGGTGGGCGCGTGTGTGACCTGGGCGACCGGGTACACGGGCTACGGGATCCTCATGCGCGAACAGGGCATCGGAGGTGCGCCGATGGCGCCGATGTACATCTACTCCCAGATCGCCCAGGGTGACGACGAGGGCACCACCGCCGCGGTGGCCCTACCGATGGAGGTGTCCCAGGGCATCGACACCCGCGCCGACTACACCCAGGGCGACTACGACTTCACCACCCAGCCCACCGCCGCCGAGCGGACGAACGCGGCCCGCTACCGGCTCTCCGGCTCGAGCGACCTCACCGCGCGCGGCGACCTGAAGACCAATGTCGAGACCGCGATCGCCAGCGGCCTCCCCGTGACCATCGGCTTCCAGGTGCGACCGAACTTCGAGACCCTGTCCACCTCGTCCTACAACTACGTGCCCGACACGCGTCAGGCGTCCCTCGGTGGTCACGAGGTCACGATCGTCGGATACACGTCGTCCGGTGTGACGCTCGAGAACTCCTGGGGCTCGTCCTGGGGCAACAACGGCTTCTTCACCGCGCCGTGGTCGTTCGTCACCGGCTCCGAGGTCGTCGAGGTGCATTCCATGGGCAAGCTCGTCACCTCCTAACCGCCGCCGCCGGTGGTCCCTCGGGACCGACTAGGCTCCGCGGGCATGACCGGAGTGGGTGCCCCGACCGTTGCCGGTGGACGGGCCCCGGCGCTCGCCGTCGACATCGGCGGGACCAAAGTCGAAGCGGCGCTGGTCGATCCGGACGGCCGGATCCTGCCCGGCACCCGTCGCCGCGCTCCGACGGGAGGTGCGGCGTCCGCCGACGAGCTCGACGCCGCGGTGCTGGGCGTCGTCGCCGACGTCCTCGACGGTGACGTCGCACGCGACGTGGCGGCTTCGACGGGGATCAGCGGGATCGGCGTCGCGTGCGCGGGTCCCGTCGACGACGACGCGGGCACCGTGAGCCCGATCAACCTGCCTGCATGGCGGGATCACCCGCTGCGCACGGTGATCAGCACGGCACCTGCCGTCGTGGACTCGGGACTGGCGGTGACACTGCGGCGCGACGGTGTCGCGATCGCGATGGCCGAACACTGGCTCGGCGCCGGTGTGGGCGTCGACGACATGGTCGCGATGGTCATCTCGACCGGCATCGGCGGCGGGATCGTGCTGGGTGGGCGGGTGGTCGCCGGCAACGCCGGCCACATCGGACAGATCGACGTGTCCGGGTACACGGGCGAGCCCAGTCTCGGCAGCCGGACCACGCTGGAATCGGTCGCCTCCGGGCCGCACACGGTCGCCTGGGCGCGGTCGCAGGGCTGGCCCGGTGCGACGGGGGAGGACCTCGCGGCAGCGGTCGCCGGCGGCGACGCCGTCGCGCTGCGGGCGGTCGACAGGCTCGTCGACGTTGTCGCACAGGGCATCTGCAGCGCCTGTGCGCTCCTCGACGTCGAGCTGGTCGCCATCGGCGGTGGTTTCGCGCACGTCACCGACGACCTCGTCGAACGGATCGCGCTGCGGGTCGCGCGTCACCCGTTGCCCTACGTGGCGACCACCCGCATCGTGCCGGCGGCCCTCGGTGACACCGCACCTCTCGTCGGTGCCGCGGCGTTCGTCCATCGCGCCGAGCTGCTCCCGCGCTGAGTCGACCTCGTGCACAACGGTTCTCGCTCAATCGTGCTGGAGAGACAACTCGGCCCCGCCGCCGACCGTGAGGTCGGGGACGGGGCCGAGTGGATCCGGTGAGATCAGACCGCGGAGACGCCGACCGCCTGGGGGCCCTTGGCGCCCTGCTCGGTCTCGAAGGTCACGCGATCGTTCTCGTTCAGGCTGCGGTAGCCCGAACCCTGGATCTCGCTGAAGTGGACGAAGACGTCCTTGCCGCCGTCATCCGGGGTGATGAAGCCGAAGCCCTTTTCGGCGTTGAACCACTTCACGGTTCCCTGGCTCATGGTGTTTCTCCTACTGCTGTGTTGCTGACGGACCGTGCGGTTTGCCCGGCCCAGGGTGGTGCCACTACGGGAGCGAGGGAATTCGAGAAGAAAGCCCGACGCGCACGCGTGTGTATTTCTGCGAGCGACAATCGAACACAAAAACTACAACCGCGTATGAGTCAACACGGGCGCCAGACGCGTGTCAAGACGGCGCGCTCGACATCACGCGTGCCGCGATGAACGCCGTTTCCGCTCAGCGTGATCGCAGAGGTGTCGTGGAGCGAGAACTGCGCCGACACTGTGCGGTCGTGACCACCGAGAGCATCGCATCCACCACTCCGACCAGCGCAGACGGACCCTCCGACGCCGACCTGACCGCGCGGTTCGCGCCCATCTTCGAGCGGATCGCGGCGGGTGCCGTCGAGCGCGAGACGGACCGACGCCTGGCCTACGACGAGGCCCGTCTGCTGCGTGAGGCAGGGTTCGGCGCACTGCGCGTTCCCGTCGAGTTCGGCGGCCTGGGGGCGAGTGTTCGCCAGTTGTTCGGACTTCTCGTCGATCTCGCCGCCGCGGAATCGAATCTGCCGCAGGCGCTGAGGGTCCACTGGAGTTTCGTGGAGGACCAACGGTTGTCCACCGACGCCGCCGAGCGCGAGCGCTGGCTGCGGGCGGTGGCGCAGGGGACACTGGTGGGCAACGCGATCACCGAGCCCGGGGTCGGCGCCGTCGACCGCTACCGCACCACGGTGCGTCGCGACGGCGACGAGTACGTCGTCGACGGCACGAAGTACTACAGCACCGGCAGTCTCTACTCCGACCACATCCTCGTCGCCGCCGATCTCGACGGGGAGCGCGTGTCGATCCTCGTCGACGCCGACGCGCCCGGGGTCACCCAGCACGACGACTGGGACGGGTTCGGGCAGCGCCTCACCGCGAGCGGCACGACGGAGTTCTCCGGCGTCCGCGTCGGCGCCGACCGCCTGCTCGGGCCGGGCTACGGATCCGCGGGCGCCTCCTACGCGACCTCGTACCTGCAGTTGGTGCAGCTCGCCGTCCTCGCCGGCATCGCGCGGCGCGCCACCGACGACGTCGCCGCGTGGGTGCGCGATCGCACTCGCACCTTCACGCACGCCGCGGCCGACCTGCCGCGCGAGGATCCCCTGGTGCAGCAGGTGATCGGTCGACTCTCGAGCGCCGCCTACGTCGCGCGGACGACGGTGCTCGCCGTCGCCGACACTCTCGACGCCGCCCTCGACGACGCCGCCGCCCGGGGCGAGTTCGACACCGCTCTCCTCGACGCCGCCGAACTCGCCGCCGGACATGCGCAGGCCGTCGTGATCCCCCTCGTCCTCGACGCGACCAGCCAGCTCTTCGAGGTCGGCGGCGCGTCGATCACGAGCGAGCGTCTCCGGTTCGACCGTCACTGGCGCAACGCGAGGACGATCTCGGTGCACAACCCGCTGATCTTCAAGCTGCGGTCGATCGGTGACCACGTGCTGAACGGGACGGATCTGCCGTACGCGTGGAGCGCGGGTAAGCGCTGACCCGCCCGGCCGACCGGTAGCGTCGGTCGGCGTGCACCCGACGCCCTCGATCGTGGGGCGGCTCACGCCGACCGACGCCCAGGCGCTGTGGATGTCCGAGGTCATCCCCAGCGACCAGTTCCTGCTCTACGTCTTCGACGGTGCCACGACTCCCGCTGCCGACCTGGCCGCGCGGATCCCGCAGCGCGCGAACAGGATCGACGAGCTCAGCGTGCGCGTCGTCGACGTCCCCGGCCGCCTGGACCGCCCGTGGTGGTCGCCGGCCACGGTCACCGCCGACGCCGTGCGGTTGCACGCGGTCGACAGGTGGGCGGGCTGCCTGCGTCGCCTGGGTGAGCTGATGTCCGTACCGGTGGACACCCGACGTCTGCCGTGGCGGGTGCACGTGTTCGTCGGGGTCGACGACGCGCCGGGCTCCGGTGGCCCCTCGGTGGTGGCGGTGCTGCAGATCGCGCACGCCCTCGCCGACGGCACGCTGGCGTCGCAGCTCGCACGGCGACTGTTCGACGACACCCCGCTGCCGTCCCCGCCGCACCGGCGCGCCGGCACGGCACCTCCGATGCTGCTTGCGGCCGGAGGGGTGGCCCGGGTGCCGCTGCAGGCGACCGGGTTGGCGGTGCGGGGCGTCCGCGCGCTGCGTGCTCATCGCGATCGCGTCCGTGACGAGGAGGCGGGCCGGGTGCCGCGGGGGCGGGACGGGGTTCCGCTTCTGCCGGTCAACGTGCGCCCGGACGATCGTCGGGACCTCCGGGTGGTCACCACGGACACGGACACCCTGCGTGCGGTGGGCGGCACGGTCACAGTCGGTGCGCTCACCGTCATCGGGAGGGCGCTGGCCGACCACGTCGACGCCGCCCTCGTGCATGCCGAGGTGCTGGTCGCCGGTGTCGGGGACCGGCGGTCGCGCAACCACTTCCGGACCGTCGGCGTCGATCTCGCCGTCGACGAGCCCGATCCGCGCCGACGGGCAGCCCGGATCGCCGAGGACCTCGCCGCGATGGCTCGCCGCGGTCACCATCCGGCGGCACGGGCGGAGGCGTCCGCGGCGGCGGTGGTGCCCGCAGTTCTCGTCGCGTGGGGCGTCCGGTCGTTCGACGCGCACGCGGTGCCCGAGAGGGTCGTCGGGAACACCGTGGTGTCCAGCGTCGACCGCGGCGCCGACGACCTCGTGTTCGGCGGTGGTCGCGTCGTGCTGACGGCCGGGTTCCCCGCACTGTCGCCCGTGCAGTCGGTGACGCACGGGGTCCACGGCATCGGTGGGCGCGTCGCGCTGTCGGTGTGTTCCTCGCCGACAGGCCTTCCCGATCCGGACCGCTACGCCGGCCGGCTGGCCGCCGCACTGGGCTGACCCACGAAGTCCGCCACCGCGCGGGTGATGCCGTCGGCGTCGAGACCTGCTGCCCTGATGTGGTCCTCGGGCGTGCCGTAGCGCCGCAGTTCCTCGCGGCCGAATCCGAGCGCGAGCAGACGGTGCGGGCGATCTCGCACCGCAGCGGCCACCTCGTGGCCGGACGTCCCGGCCAGGTAGGGCTCGACGAGCACGATGTCGGGGACGGGTCCGCTCAGCCTGCGGAGGCCGGCGCCGTCGAACGGTCGCACGGTCGCGGTGTAGAGCACCGTCGGATCGAGATCCGTTGTGTCGGCGATGGTCTCGGCCGCCGCGAGTGTTGCGTCGAGAACCGGTCCGACGGCGACCATCACGAGCGCTCCCGAACCGGGCCGGGCCACGTGCAGGTCTGGCGTGTCCACGTCGAACGAGCGGGTGTTCTGCTGCGCGGTGACGCGGACGTAGTGGCGTCCGCGCACGCGGTGAGCGCGACGCATGAGCTGTTCGACCTCGTCGGCGGTACCGGGCACGTGAACGGCGAAGCCGGGTACCGCGGACATGAGGGCGACGTCGGCGTCGGTCTGGTGGGTGCGACCCATCGAGGCCATGTCGACCGAGCCGCCGGTGGAGACCAGCAGCCCGTCGACGTCCTGATGACCGAAGCCGAGTTTCACCTGCTCGTAGGCGCGTTCGACGAGGAACGGCGCGAAGGTGTGGGCGATGGGGAAGGCGCCGGCGAGGGCCATCCCCGCCGCGGCGTCGACCAGGAGTTGTTCGCGGATTCCCACGTTCACGACGCGGTCGGGGCGCGTGACGGCGTCGTCGCCGAACCATTGACCGGCGATCTCGGCGTAGACGACGGTCGTGTCGGGATCGTCGTCGACGAGCGCGAGTGCGGTCTCGGCGAAGCGGGTGCGGGGATCGTCGCTCATGCGTCTTTCCTCTCCACCCGAGCGGACACGAACACGGGGCGCCCCGGCCGGGTGAGCAGCGCCGATCGGATCGCGGGGTGGTCGTGACCGTCGATCTCGACTGCGTGCCAGCCCTCGAGGGCGAAGCGTTCGCGCAGACGCCCCGGCCGGTTGTACGTGGAGGACCGGTTGTCGATCGCGACGACCGTCAGGTTCGCCAGGCGACGGGCGCCCGCGAACGCGATGGCCTCGTCGTTCGACCCCTCGTCGAGCTCGGCGTCACCGACGAGGACGTGGACATTGGCGTCGCTGCCACGGCCGCGGAGCGCGATCGCGGTGCCGACCGCCATCGGCAGCCCGTGACCGAGCGACCCGGCGCTGATCTCGGCGCCGGGTACGAGTGTGCGATCCGGGTGGCCACCCAGCGGTGAGTCCCAGCTCATCCAGTCGTCCAACCACTCCGCGGGAAACCAGCCGTGTGCGGCGAGCACGGCGTAGAAGGCCATCGGGCCCTGCCCCTTCGACAGGAAGAAGCGGTCCCGGTCGGGGTCGTCGGCGCGATCGGGGGAGGATCGCAGCACGTCGTGGTGGAGCACCCAGAGCACGTCGAGCGTCGAGGCCGACGCGGGTGCGTGCTTCTCGTCGCCGGTCATGCGGGCGAGGAGGGCGGGCAGGTCGTCGTAGGTGTACGGGATGGGCGGGCTCGTGGTCGTCGTCATGCGACCAGGATCGAACTTCGAGTTCACTCGAAGTCAAGGTCGAACGGCCGCGCGGGTCAGTCGTGGTGCGAGTGGCCGTTGATCTCGTGCTGGCGACCGCCTCCACGGGTCAGTCGCTTCGGCAGGCGGCCGGCGAGTTCGCCGAGCGGGGTGACGGCGTCGTTGAGGACGTCGACGGCGTCACGGAGTTCGTGGACGGTCTCCTGGATGGCGACGATGCTCGGTGCGAGCTGACCGATGACGTCGGTGAGTTCGGAGATGCGCTCGATGGGTCCGCCCGGGGCGATGGCGCGCTCGACGGCCCCGTTCTCGCCGACGAGCTGGTCGAGAAGTCCGCCGTCGGCGACGAGGCGGTCGATGATGCCGCCCTCCTCGGTCATCTTGTTGAGCAGCCCGTCCTGCGCGGTGAGCTTGTCGACGATGCCGCCCTCGCTGGTGAGGCGCTCGAGGATGCCCTCGTTCTCGGTGAACTGGTCGATGACGCCGCCCTTGCGGGACAGGCGGTCGAGCGGTCCGCCGGCGGCGGTGAGGCGGATGAGGATCCCGTTCTCCTCCGCCATCTGGTCGAGGAGTCCGCCCTCGGCGGTGAGCTTCTCCAGCGAGCCGTCGCGGGCGGTGAGGCGGTCGACGACGCCGCCGTCGGCGAGCAGTCGGTCCAGCGGACCGCCGGGGGCGAGGATGCGGCCGAACGGGCGGTCGGGGCCGAGGAGTTCGGCGAGCTGGCCGATGAGCTGCAGCGGTGTGCGCGCCGAGAACGACGTGTCGTCCTCGACGCCGAGCACGGTGTTGATCTCGTGCGCGACGTTCTCGATGGTCAGACGGGCGATGGTGACTCCGGACTCCACCGCGGCGAGTGCGACACCCGTCGCGGCGAACCCGATCCGCAGAGGCAGCTCGACGGCGACCTTCACATCCATGGATGACAGCGTATGCCATCGGGATGTGACGTAAGACGCACCTGCGTGGTCGTCGTCGGGCGACCGTCGCGGGATGCAGCTCAGTCGGCGGAGGCGGCCTTGGCCTCGGCCTTCTTCTGCTTCTTGTACGCGCGGACCTTGGTCAGCGACTCCTCGTCGACGACGTCGGCGACGGATCGGTAGCCCTTCTTGCCGTAGTCGCCGACCGCGGTGGTCCAGCCGCGGGGCTTCACGTCGAGTTGCTTCGCCAGTAGTGCGGTGAAGATCTTGGCCTTCTGCTCGCCGAACCCGGGGAGGGCCTTCACACGGTCGACGAGATCCTTGCCGGACGTCGCCTCGGTCCAGATCCGTGTGGTGTCGCCGTCGTACTCCGCGACCACGGCGGAGGCGAGTGCCTGCAGGCGCTGGGCCATCGACCGGCCGTAGCGGTGGATCGCCGGCGGGGTGGCGCACAGGTCGGCGAAGCGCTCCGGGTCGGCGACGGCGATCTCGGCGGGATCCAGGGTCCCGAATCGCTCGAGGACCTTCGCCGGTCCGGCGAAGGCACGCTCCATGGGGAACTGCTGATCGAGGAGCATGCCTGCGAGGAGCGCGAAGGGGTCGGTCGAGAGCAGCTCGTCGGCCGCGGGGTCCTGCGCGATACGGAGCGTCACCATGGCGTGATCGTAATGCGCGTCGGGCTGTGAACCGTGCGGAGTAGCGTCGCCACAGGGTCCGCACCCGGACCCGCGACGTCGACGGGACAGGGCGGACGATGAGCACCACGGCAGGCACTCCGAAGGCCGATCAACACGTCGCGAAGGTCATCGGTGTCACCGTGGCCGCCGCCGTCGGCGGCTTCCTCTTCGGGTTCGACAGTTCGGTCGTCAACGGCGCCGTCGACTCCATCCAGGGGCACTTCGGTCTCGGCGAGTTCATGAAGGGCTTCGCCGTCGCCGTCGCGCTGCTGGGGTGCGCGTTCGGTGCATGGTTCGCCGGCCGCCTCGCCGACGTGTGGGGCCGCAAGCGCGTCATGCTGCTCGGCTCGTTCCTGTTCACGATCTCGTCGATCGGCACCGGGTTCGCCTGGAGCATCCCGGATCTGATCGTCTGGCGCATCCTCGGTGGTCTCGGTATCGGTATCGCCTCGGTGATCGCGCCCGCCTACATCGCGGAGATCTCGCCGGCGCGGTTCCGTGGTGCGCTGGGCTCGATGCAGCAGTTGGCCATCACGATCGGCATCTTCATCGCGCTGCTGTCCGACGCTCTGCTCGCCGACAACGCCGGTGGCGCCTCGAACGACTTCTGGTTCGGCATCGAGGCGTGGCGCTGGATGTTCTTCGTCGGCGTCATCCCCGCGCTCGTGTACGGCATCCTCGCGCTGCTGATCCCCGAGTCCCCGCGCTACCTCGTCGGCAACGATCTCGACGAGGAGGCCGCGCGCATCCTCCGCGACGTCACCGGTGAGGTCGATCCCCTCAACCGGGTCAAGGAGATCCGGATGACGCTGCGCCGTGAGTCGAAGGCGTCGCTGAGCGACATCCGTGGCAACTCCTTCGGCCTCCACCCGCTGGTGTGGGTGGGCATCTGGATCGCGATCCTGCAGCAGTTCGTCGGGATCAACGCGATCTTCTACTACTCGACGACCCTGTGGAAGTCGGTGGGCTTCAGCGAGAGTCAGTCCTTCCAGACGTCGGTGATCACCGGTGTCATCAACGTGGTCATGACGTTCGGCGCCATCCTGTTCGTCGACCGGATCGGCCGTCGCCTGCTGCTGAAGATCGGCTCCGTCGGCATGTTCGCCGGCCTGATCCTCGCAGCGATCGCCTTCACCCAGCAGCAGGGGAGCGGTGACGACGTCACGCTGCCGGGCAACTGGGGTGTCGTCGCGCTGATCGGCGCCAACCTCTTCGTGGTCGCGTTCGCCGCCACCTGGGGCCCGGTGATGTGGGTGATGCTCGGCGAGATGTTCCCCAACCGCATCCGCGGCGTCGCCCTGGGCGTCTGCACCGCGATGAACTGGGTCGCGAACTTCACCATCTCCCTGCTGTTCCCGCAGCTGAGCCAGAGCCTCGGCCTCGCGTACGTGTACGGGTTCTTCGCGCTCTGCGCGTTCATCTCGTACTTCTACGTCCAGTTCAAGGTCCCCGAGACCAACGGCATCGAGCTCGAGGACATGGGTGGCGAGTCGGCGGCGACCGCCAAGGCGCCTGTCTGACAACGGATTCATCCCCGCTTATCGGCGCGCGCTCCCGCGTCCATCTCGTGTACCCGCGCCGTGCACGGCGCGGGTACACGGATCCGCCGCGGGTTCGCCGCGATCCCAGCGAACCCGCGCCGGTCTCGCCGTCCCGGGCTCACCAGGCGTTCCCGCGCGGTTCCCGCGTCCCCGCGCCGTGCCCGGCGCGGGATGAGCGGATCGACGCGGGTTCACGGCTCGGCGAGCGAACCCGCGCTCGTCTCGCGTTCCCGCGTCGTGCCCGGCGCGGGTACAGCAATTCGACGCGGATCCCGTGCCCCAGACGCCGATTCGCCCGCTGCGATCCCGCAGCGGGCGAATCGATCTCGATGAGTGCTCGGGTGACGGTCAGGCGTTGGTGACGCCCACCATCGGGAGGAAGAAGCAGCTGCGGCCGCCGTTGTTCACGGTGCCGAAGACCGCCGAGAGGACGGTGCCCTTGCCGGTGGTGACCGGTGCCAGACGGCTCCCCGCCGGTGCGATCGTGTTGACGATCCCTGAGAGGGTCTTCGCGGCCATGTCCTTGATGGGGGAGGCGGGGACGTTCGCGAGCCAGGCGTCGACCAGGGTGTCCCCGGCCTTGCCCATCTGCCCGATGCCGAACTTGCCTGTCGCCGTGTTGAACCAGGCGACCTGCATCCCGGTCGAGGTCGGGTCGCTGGTGACGCCGGCGGGGACGAACCCGTAGAGCACCTGCCCGTCCTTCACCACGTTCGGGTCGATGTTCACCAGCGGGATGGTCGGCAGCGAGATCCCCGGCGCGGCCCAGGGCCCGGCGACGGCACCGCCCGCGGCGGGCAGGAGCCCCAACGGGTTCGACGCGGTCGGGGTGGTGCAGTTGAACGCGACGGTCGGGTTCAGGAACGGCTGGATGCCGAGGCTCCGCAACGTCTTGTTCGCCGTGTCCAGCAGGGCGAGGACGTCGGTGCCCGAGGTGGCGGAGAGCGTGGGCGAGCCCAGTGCGGCCGTGGCCGCTGCCTCGGGCGCGGTGGCCGGGTCGGCCGACGCCGGCGCGGCCAGTGCGGCGCCGCCGACAGCCATCGACACGGCGAGCGAGCCGGCGACGACCGCCCTGCGCAGGGACATGAGGGCGTGAGAAGGCATGGGGGTACTCCGAATCGGTCTCGAGGGGATGGTGCGGGGTCGTGACCGACTCGGTGTGTCGGTCAGGTCAGATGAAGGCGAGTCCCACCGTGGGGACGATCTGGCAGGCCACCGGCTTGCCCTTGGTTCTCGTGGTGACGGTGCCGTAGATCGCGGAGAGCACGCGGCCCTTGCCGGTCTGGGCGATGGCGGTGAAGGTGCCGGGGCCGTTGGCCGCGTTGATGCGGTCGTTGCGCGTGAGGTTGATCTGTCCGGTCTTGCCGGTGTCGATGTTGATCCAGATCGCGACCAACGGAGCGCGGGTGTTGTTCAGCGCGGGACCGGTGCCGAGGCTCGTGTAGACATAGCCGGCCTGACCCGCCTTCGGGCCGGGTGCGGGGGCCTCCTGCGGGCCCGCGGTGACCAACGCGGTGCCGACGGAGTTGCCGCCGGGGATGCATCCGACACCGATGGTCGGGTACAGGAACTGCTGGATGCGCGGCGCGTTCGGGCCGGTCGGGATGACCGGGTCGTTCGCGGCGGCGGCGACCTTGGCGACCTGGGTGGGCTTCGCCGATCCGTCGAGGAAGCCGGTGACCTGGCGCCAGATGGTGCTGACCTGCGGCGGCATGCCCGGCGACTCGGCGATCGCGGTGGCCTGCGAGATCAGGTCGGAGTTGATCTTGCCGTCGGGACCCGGCGTCATGGCCGAGCCGACGATCGCCGGGACATACGAGCCCAGGGAGTCGAGGGTGGACTTGTCGACCTTCGGTGGTGCGGGGGCGGACAGCGGCAGCGACCCCACCTGGGACGAGGGGCTCGCCGGGGCGGGCGCCGAGGGCGCGGGGGCGGCGAAGGCGACAGCGGGCACCGTCATCGCGGTCAAGACGCCCAGTGCGGTCGTCCCCAGCTTCCGGCGGGTTCCCATGGTCAGCGCTCACATCCCATCACGTCGTCGGGGCCGTCGCGCAGATGCCCGCGGCCAAGCGGTCAGTCTAGGTCGAGGCGGCGTGTCGCTGGCCGCCCAGGGGACCATAGCGTGGTACGCGTGTGACTGAAGAGACGGGTGATGCGATTGTTACGCGCCCGTCATGTCTCGGTTGCCGGAGTGTCAGCGGCGATCTCCCTCTCGATCACCTCGGCGAGGTCGGTGTCCTTGCCGGTCAGCCCGCCGGCGGAGTGCGTGGCGAGGGTGAAGCTCACCGTCCGCCACCGGATGTCGATGTCGGGGTGGTGGTCGCGCTCCTCGGCCGCCTCGGCGACACGTCGGACCAGGTCGATACCTGCGAGGAAGGAGGACGCGTCGTACGAGCGGCGCATCTCCGCGTCCTCGACCGTCCACTCCGGGAAGCGACGGCGCGCCTGCTCCCGCTCGTCGTCGCTCAGCAGGGTGTCGTCGCGTGCGGCCATCACCCCATGCTGTCAGCCTCTGGTTGGATCGGTGGGGTGATGCGCAGACTGACGCGACGGCCCCGGCTCGTGCTCCGCGCGGGGGCGCTCCTCGCCGCCTCGATCGCGGTGGTGGCGACGGCCACGGGATGTTCGAGTTCCGACGACAGCAAGCAGGTGACCCTGCTGACGCACGATTCGTTCGCGCTGCCGGACTCGGTGATCGCCGACTTCCAGAAGCAGACCGGGCTGAAGCTCGTCGTGACGAAGTCGGGCGACGCGGGTCAGCTCGCGTCGACGATCTCCCTCACCCCGGGGCGGCCGAAGGCGGACGCGGTCTACGGCATCGACAACACCTTCGCATCGCGCCCGGTGACCGCCGGTGCGCTGGCCGACTACACCTCACCCACCCTGCCGACGTCGGCGCAGGACTACGTGCTCGGCGGCGACGCCGGCAAGCAACTGACCCCGGTCGACCGGGGCGATGTCTGCGTCAACGTCGACACGGCCTGGTTCGCCCAGCGGAACATCCCCGCCCCGACCTCGATCGCCCAGCTCACCGACGCCCGGTACAAGGACGACTTCGTCGCGATGGACCCCGCCACGTCCTCGCCGGGCCTCGGGTTCCTCCTCGCGACGATCGCCGCGCGTCCGGCCGACTGGCAGGACTACTGGAAAGCTCTGCGCGCGAACGACGTCTCGATCGTCTCCGGTTGGGACGTCGGCTACAACCAGGACTTCTCCGGCGGTGAGGGGAAGGGGTCCAAGCCGATCGTCGTCTCCTATGCGTCGTCGCCGGCGGCCAACCCGGCCACGAAGGCGTTGCTCGACGGGTGCTTCCGGCAGGTCGAGTACATCGGTGTGCTCAAGGGCGCGGCGAACACGGCGGGTGCGCGGAAACTCGTCGACTTCATGCTCAGCGACGAGGTCCAGAAGGCCCTGCCCGACTCCATGTACGTCTATCCCGTCCGTGACGGGGTGCCGCTGCCCGAGTCGTGGGCGAAGTACGCGCCCCTCCCGACGGACACCGTCGACCTCGCGCCCGGCTCGATCGCGAAGAACCGCGAGAACTGGCAGCGCGAGTGGCGCACCGTCATGGGCCGCTGACGCGGTGACGCCCGACGATGCGCGGGCGCGGCTCACCGCCCACGCACACGGCGTCCTGTGCACCGTGCATCCCGACCGGGGACCCGATCCGGTCCCGGTCGTCTACGCCGTGACCGACGACGGCGTCGTCGGCGTCCCGGTCGACGCGGTCAAACCCAAGTCGTCGACGCGTCTGCGTCGGGAACGCAACCTCGAGGCGGACCCGCGCGCCTCGCTGCTCGTCGAGCACTGGGATCGCGACGACTGGAGCCGGCTGTGGTGGGTACGGGCCCACCTCGTGTTCGTGCCGGACCCGCCCGTCGATGTCCTCGACGATCTCAGCAAGCGGCTCATGGCGGCAGCGCCGCAGTACGCGGATGCGCCGTTCCACCGGGTGCTCGCGCTGCGCATCCGGTCGGTGTCGGGGTGGAGCGCGCTGGGTTGAGACACTGGGGGCTCGATCCGTCGAAAGGGGTGACACCGTGCTGGTCGCGCCCCGACGCGCACGGATCGTCTCCGGCGTCCTGACGACGCTGCCCCTGGCGTTCCTCGCCGTCTTCTTCGTGTGGCCGGTCGTCGCCCTCGTCCACCGCGCGGTGTCGACCTCCGACGGGACCGGCCTCACCGCCCTGCTCGCGCGCACGGACGCGTGGGGCCTGCTGGGGTTCACCCTCGCGCAGGCCGCGGCGTCGACTGTCCTGACACTGGTTGTGTCCGCACCGCTGGTCTGGCTGCTCACGGTGGTCCCGCGGTGGGCGTCGACGCCGCTGATGGTGATGGTGACCGTCCCGTTCGTGCTGCCCACGGTGGTCGTGGGCATCGCGTTCCGCGCGCTGCTGTCACCCGGCGGCCCGCTCGGGGGTCTCGGACTCGACGGCTCGGTCGCGTCGATCCTCGCCGCGCACGCCTTCCTCAACGTCGCGGTGGTGGTGCGCGTGGTCGGAGCAGCATGGCGTGCACTGGATACGCGAGCCGAACAGGCGGCACGCACCCTGGGCGCGAGCGGTCCGCGCGCGTTCCTCACGGTCGTCGCACCCCGCCTGCTGCTGCCCGCGGTCTCCGCGGCATCGTTGGTGTTCCTGTTCTGCGCCACCAGCTTCGGCGTGGTCGTCATCCTCGGTGGCGGTCGCCTGCAGACGCTGGAGACCGCCGTGTACACGCAGGCCATCGGGTACTTCGACATCCCGGCCGCGGTCGCGCTGTCGCTGTTGCAGATCGTCGTGGTCGTCGTCGCGGTGGTGCTCACCCGTGTGCTCGCCCCGCCGACGCAGGCCGTCGCAGCACGCACCCGCCCGCGCGTCGTGTTCACCCCCCTGCGTCGCACGGCCGCTGTGGCCGCGGCGATCTGGGGCGCGGTGATCCTGGTCGGTCCACTCCTCGTGGTCGCCGTGCGGTCGGTGCGGCCGACCGTGGGCGGTACCTGGACCCTCGAGGGCTATCGCGCGCTCTCGGTGCCGGTGAACGGCGAGGCGCCGTTGGACACCCTGCGCAGCAGCGTCGTCAGTGCGGTGTGGGCCACGGTCCTCGCCGTCGCGGTCGGGCTCCTCGCGGCGGTCGCGCTGCAGCGCTCGCGTGGGCCGGTGCGTTCGGTCACCTCCGGACTGACGCTGCTGCCGCTGGGGGTGAGTGCCGTGACCGTCGGTTTCGGCTACCTCGTCGTGCTCGCCGCTTTGCCGCCCGCGGTCGCGGCGTCACCCGTCGTCGTGCCCGCCGTGCAGGCCGTGGTCGCCGCGCCGGTCGTCGTGCGGATCATCGCCCCGGCGCTCGCGGCCGTCCCCGACACCCTGCGCGGCGCGGCCGCGGGACTGGGGGCCGGCCCATGGCGCGTGTGGCGCACCGTCGACCTCCCCGCGGTGTGGCGATCCCTCGGCGTCGCAGTCGGTTTTGCATTCGTGATCGCCCTCGGGGAGTTCGGTGCGACCGGTTTCGTCGCCCGTCCGGGCACCACGACGCTGCCGGTGCTCATCGGGTCCGCGTTGAACCGGCCCGGTGCTCAGTACCTGGCCACGGCGATGGCGGCGTCGATGCTGCTCATCGTGACCACGGCCGTCGTCGTCGTGCTCATGGAGTCGATCCGCGGGGTCGAGGGGAGCGAGTTCTAGATGCTCGAGATCAGCGGGCTACGGGTGGAGTACGGCGACACCGTCGTCCTCGACGGGCTCGACCTCGTCGTCGGCGCCGAGGGGGCGCCGGTCACCGCCCTCATCGGACCGTCGGGGTGCGGCAAGTCGACGCTCGTGCGGGCTGTCGCCGGGTTGGAGCCGTCGGCGGGCGGTGCGGTGCGGATCGACGGTCGCGACCTGTCGGGGGTGCCGCCGCACCGCCGGGACTTCGGGGTGGTGTTCCAGGACGGGGCGCTGCTGCCGGGCCGGTCGGTCGCGTCGAACGTCGGATACGGGCTGCGTGCCCGACGGTGGTCGCGGCGCGACGTCGCCGACCGTGTCGCCGAGATGCTCGACCTCGTCGGCCTGCCGGACCTCGGTGACCGGCCGGTGGCGCAACTCTCCGGCGGACAGGCGCAACGCGTGGCGCTCGCCCGCGCACTGGCGCCCCGCCCGCGCCTGTTGCTGCTCGACGAGCCCCTGTCGGCCCTCGACCGACGGCTGCGGGAGCGGCTCGCCGTCGACATCGCGGAGATCCTGCACACCACAGCCACACCGACCGTCCTGGTCACACACGACCACACCGAGGCGGCGACGATCGGCGACCGCGTCGCGGTGATGGCCGACGGCGTCGTCGCGCAGGAGGGCACGCCCGACGCGATGTGGCGACGCCCCGCGACCGACGAGATCGCCCGGTTCATCGGCTGCACGACGATCGTCGACGCGCCGGTGGAGGCCGGCGTCGCCCGCACGGTGCTCGGTCCCGTCGACGTCGCGTGGGCCGACACGGGCGAACGCTGCCGACTGGGCCTGCGAGCACGGTCGGTGGTGGCCGCGGACGGGGGAGTGCCGGTGCGGGTGGAGGCCGTCGCCGCGCTGCCCGAGGACCGTCACCTCTGGGTGCGGACCCCCGACGGCGAGCGTGTCGCCGCCGTCGCGACCGCGCCGGTCGAGGTCGGCGACGAGATCGCCGTCGCCCTCGACCCCGAGCGGGTCGCGGTGATCGGCGGTTAGTCGAGCGCGAGCTGCGACAGGTCGGTCCGCAGCATCATCACGTTGTAGTCCTGCCAGCGTGACGCGGTGAAGTAGAGGTAACGGCTGTCGCCCCCGGAGGTGGGGTAGATGTAGGGCGCGTAGACGCCCGAGTACTGCCGGGACGACAGCAGTGTCGTCGGCGCGCTCCAGGGTCCCTGCGGGGCTGTCGCGGTGCGCAACACCAGCGATCCGCTGGTCTCCTGGCCGTGCAGCATCACGTACTTCTGCAGACGGTCGTTCCACGCCACCGACATCTCGCCGACCGGCTCGGTGACGACCTTCTCCGACTTCGTCGTGTCGGGGGACCAGCCTTTGCCGTCCCAGTAGGTGTACTTCGTCAGGTCGAGGATGTCCTGGGGCGCGAACCGGCAGAGGAACGCGGCGCCGAAGCGCCCGTTCGGGGTGCCGTACTGGTAGATGAAGCCGTCACGCCCCCGGAGGTACGCGCTGACCTGGTACTTGCCGTTGCTGTCGTCGATCTGCTCGACACCGGGCACCGAGGCGGGCAGGTTCAGGCGGATCGTGCGTGGATCGGTGGTCCACGTCTGACCGTTGTCGCGGGAGGTGGCGATGATCGAGTAGTTCGTCACCCAGCGGCCGGGGGCGCCCCACTGCCGCACCGACATGATGTTCATGTACTGCACACCGTCGATCGCGATGGCCGCGGTCGGGATGGTGGTGATCTCCGCGCCGCTGACGCCGACCGCCGGCAGGGCCTCGTTCGCGAACCGCGGCGTCGCCGCCGACACCGACGCGCCCGACCGGACGTCGCCGGGGACCCCGTCGGGGATGTCGACGCCGTTCGACGGGTCCTTGTCGTTCGTCCGCAACACGACGTTGTGCCGCCACTGCTGGGTCGGGGCGTTGCAGTCGCCGAAGGTGTCGCCGAACGCCATCAGCGTCTGCCCGGAACCGTTGTCCCACCCGATGCCCAGATCGGTGCCGGTGATGCCGAACCGGCTGTCGGTGCGGTTGGGCGACTTCGGGCCCGTGATCCACCGGACCGTCTGCGTGGGTCCGTTGCCGATCGACGCGAGGTCACGCTGGTCGCTGGACTTGCCGAGCAGCCCGCCGCTGCTGCCGAAGCTGCCGGGGAAGGCGCTGCCGAAGAGCCCGCCGAGACTGGAACCGAGGATGCCGGAGTTGCCGCACGGCGCCGCGTTCGCCGGGGCCGCCACGGTGACGGCGGCGAGGACGCCGGTCGCCAGGGACAGCACGGTCGTGAGGGTGACGCTGTGCATGCGCCGCATCGCCGGTGTTCCTCCTGCTCGGGGTCCCGGACGCTGCATCAGGAGTGACGCATGTGGCTGGTGGGACTGATGATCGGAACGATCATCGCCGAGGTCGGCGCACCCCCGTCTACCCCGGTCGACATCGCGGCCGAACGGTCATCGGATCGTTACGCGCAGCTGTGACCGCTGTCTCTCGCCCCGACCCGATACCCTTGATCCGGCCACACACCGCGGTCGGCCGATATCGTCGTGCCCGCGCGGTGCCCCAGACCTCGATCTCGCAGATCTCGATGTCACAGACCTTCGGAGAATCCTCGTAGTGAACGCTGTCCAGAACTTCCGCAACGTCGCGATCGTCGCGCACGTCGACCACGGCAAGACCACGCTCGTCGACGCGATGCTCCGCCAGTCCGGCGTGTTCGCCGAACGCGAGGAGATGGTCGACCGCGTCATGGACTCCGGTGATCTCGAGCGCGAGAAGGGCATCACGATCCTCGCGAAGAACACCGCGGTGCACCGTCGCCAGCCCGACGGCACCGAGGTCATCATCAACGTGATCGACACCCCCGGCCACGCGGACTTCGGTGGTGAGGTCGAGCGCGGCCTGTCGATGGTCGACGGCGTCGTCCTCCTCGTCGACGCGTCCGAGGGTCCGCTCCCGCAGACCCGTTTCGTGCTGCGCAAGGCGCTCGCCGCGTCGCTGCCGGTGATCCTGCTGGTCAACAAGACCGACCGTCCCGACGCGCGGATCGAGGAGGTGGTCTCCGAGAGCCACGACCTGATCCTGGACCTCGCCTCCGACCTCGACGACTCCGAGGCCGCCGAGGCCGCGGAACTCGCACTCGACCTGCCGGTGCTCTACGCCTCGGGTCGCGCGGGCATCGCCAGCACCGTCGCGCCCGAGAACGGTCAGGTGCCCGCGGGCGAGAACCTCGACCCGCTCTTCGACATCCTCATGTCCTACGTGCCGCCGCCCAAGGGTGACCCGGACGCGCCGCTGCAGGCGCACGTCACCAACCTCGACGCGTCGCCGTTCCTCGGTCGCCTCGCTCTGATCCGGATCTTCGCGGGCAGCATCAAGAAGGGCCAGACCGTCGCCTGGCTGCGGGAGGTCGACGGTGAGCCCGTCACCGAGCGCGCCAAGATCACCGAGCTGCTCGTCACCGTCGGCGTTGCGCGGACGCCGGGCGAGTCGGCCGTGGCCGGCGACATCGTCGCCGTCGCGGGCATGCCCGGGATCATGATCGGCGACACCCTCGCCGACGTCGACCACCCCGTCGCGCTGCCGCGCATCACGGTCGACGAGCCCGCCATCTCGGTCACGATCGGCACGAACACCTCGCCGCTGGTCGGCCGGGTCAAGGGCCACAAGCTCACCGCCCGCATGGTCAAGGACCGCCTCGACCAGGAACTGGTCGGCAACGTCTCGCTGCGCGTGCTCGACATCGGCCGTCCCGACGCCTGGGAGGTCCAGGGTCGTGGTGAGCTCGCCCTGGCGATCCTCGTCGAGCAGATGCGACGGGAGGGCTTCGAGCTCACCGTCGGCAAGCCGCAGGTGGTCACACGGCAGATCGACGGCAAGCTCCACGAGCCGTTCGAGCACCTGACCGTCGACGTCCCCGAGGAGTACCTGGGCGCCGTCACGCAGCTGCTGGCCGCCCGCAAGGGCCGCATGGGCGACATGACCAACCACGGCAGCGGGTGGGTCCGCATGGAGTTCACCGTGCCGTCGCGCGGGCTCATCGGATTCCGGACCGATTTCCTCACCGAGACGCGCGGCACCGGCATCGCCAACGCCGTCTTCGACAGCTACGCCCCGTGGGCCGGCGAGATCCGCGCCCGCCACACCGGGTCGCTCGTCTCCGACCGCGCCGGCTCGGTCACCCCGTTCGCGATGATCCAGCTCGCCGACCGCGGGACGTTCTTCGTCGAGCCGGGTGCCGACACCTACGAGGGCATGGTGGTGGGCATCAACCCGCGCCAGGAGGACCTCGACATCAACGTCACCAAGGAGAAGAAGCTGACCAACATGCGTCAGTCCTCCGCCGACGTGATGGAGACGCTCGCCAAGCCCATCAAGCTCGAACTCGAGGCCGCGATGGAGTTCTGCACCGACGACGAGTGCGTCGAGGTGACGCCCGAGGTCGTGCGCGTACGCAAGGTGGAACTGGACTCGACGGCACGTGGACGCGAGCGCTCGCGCGCCAAGGCCCGGAACCAGAGCGTGAGCTGATCGCGCGCAGCCGATGACGAAGGCGAGCGTGAGCGGGACGATGCGCGGGGGTCTGGCCGTGGCGGCGCTCGGCGTCGTCGTGGCCGTGGTCGCGGGATGTACGGCGGATCCGCCGCCGCCGGTGCGGGAGTCGGCGGCGCCCGCCACCCCGACCACCACGACGCCGGGGCAGACCATCCAGGTCGCCACCGACAGCATCGGCGTGGGACTCAACCCCCACCTGCTCGCCGACCAGAGCCCGGTGACCACCGCGGTCGCCGCGGCCACCCTGCCGAGTGCGTTCGTGCCCACGGCGACGCCCACGGGCGTGCAGCGGGTGATGGACCCCGCGGTGCTGATCAGCGCGGCCGTGACGTCCCAGGCGCCGTTCACGGTCACCTACCGCATCTCGCAGGACGCGCAGTGGTCCGACGGTCTGCCCGTCACCGCCGACGACTTCGCCTACCTGTGGCAGCAGATGTCGCGACAGCCCGGCACCGTCGCACCCGCCGGCTACCGACTCATCGACGACGTGGCGTCGCGCGCGGGCGGCAAGGAGGCGGTCGTCCGTTTCCGTTCGCCCTACCCGGCATGGCGTGAGCTCTTCTCGGCGATGCTGCCGTCGCACGTGCTGCGCGGCGTGCCGGACGGCTTCCAGACGGGCATGGACTCGGGACTGCCGGTGTCCGCCGGTCGCTACACCGTCACGGTGATCGACCCCAGCCGCGACGAGGTCCGGATGCAGCGCAACGACCGCTACTGGCGCACCCCCGCCGTCGTCGACCAGATCGTGCTGCACCGCGTCGGGACCGCCACCCAGCTCGCCGAGTCGGTCCGGTCGGGTGACACCGGGGTCGTCGCCCTCGCGGGCGGGTCCGCCACCGCGGGCGCCCTCGACGTGATCCCCGGCGTCGTCGTCGGACGGACCGCCGTCGGACGTGTCCTGGAGCTCACAGCCAACACGCGCTCGTCGGTCATGGCCGACGCGGCGGTGCGTCGCGCGGTGCTCGGGATCGTCGACCCGCAGGTCGTCACCGACGCCGCCGCGGGCGACTCGGTGGTGACACCCGTCGCCAATCCTGTCTTCGCGCCGTCGGATCCCGGCTACTACCCGGTGGACCGCACGCGTCCGGACCCGTCGGCCGTGGCCGGATTGCTCGCCGGCGCCGGATGGCGTCCGACCCCGTCGGCGGTCTCGACCACCTCGACGAGCCCGTCGGGCAGTACCGCTGCCGACGCATCGGGCGGACCGGCCGACGGTGCACCGACGACCACCACCCCCACCAGCGCGGCCGCCGCCGGCAGCGCGGCGGGTGCGTCGCTGCCGGCCGGCATCGTCCCCCTGCAGCGGGACGGGAAGACCCTGACGGTCCGCATCGGCGTGGTCGCCGGCGACGTCCGCACCCGCGCCGCCGCCGACACCGTCGCCGATCAGCTGCGCTCGGCAGGCATCGCGACCGACGTGTCCGCGCTGTCGTCGTCGGACCTCTACGGCCCCGCGCTCACCGACCCCGACGTCGATCTCGTCGTCGGTTGGTCCGACGCCACCGTCGCCCCGGCCACGCGTCTCGCCGCGGCGGTCGCCTGCGAACCCACCCCGAGCCCGGGCACCTCGACACCGGGGCCGTCGACGCCGAGCACGACACCGACCACGACGAGTACGCCGAGCACCGGGTCCACGCCCGACGGTGAGTCCCGGCGCTTCCCCAGCAACCTCGGCGGCATCTGCGACCCGACACTCGCCGACATCGCCGACCGTGCGCTGACGGCGGTCGACCCGAGCGCGGATCTGCGTGCCGCGCAGGCGATCATCTCGGCCCAGGACGTCCGACTGCCGATCTTCGAGGACTCCATGCTCACCGCGATCGGGCCCGGCGTCCGGGAGGTGCCGCTCGAGGGGCCGGTCGGTACGGGCATCTTCGGTGCCGTCGGGTCGTGGGGGGTCGCGCAGCGGTGACCGAACGGACCTGGGGCACCGCGGACCGGCGGCTGCTCATCGTGCACGCGCACCCCGACGACGAGTCGATCCAGACGGCTGGTGTCATCGCCCACCACCTCGACGAGGGCGCCGAGGTGACCGTCGTGACCTGCACCCTCGGTGAGGAGGGGGAGGTGATCGGGCAGCGGTGGGCGCAGCTCGTCGCCGGCGGCGGCGCCGATCAGCTCGGCGGGTACCGCATCCTCGAACTGACCCGCGCGCTCGAGATCCTCAGTCCGCCGGGACATCGCCTCGAGCCGTACTTCCTCGGCGGCGCGGGGCACTGGCGCGACTCCGGCATGGCCGGGTCCCCGGCGGCCCGCAACCCCCGGGCCTTCACCCGGGCGGGTGACGAGGCGGTCGATCTCCTCACCGACCTCGTCCTGGAGCGTCGCCCCCAGGTCGTCATCGGGTACGACCCCGCCGGCACCTACGGCCACCCCGACCACGTCGGCGTCCACCGGGTGACCACCGACGCCGTGGCGGCCGCCGCCGACCGCGGGTGGTCGGTGGCCAAGCACTACTGGTCGGTGTCCGAGCGCAGCGCCGTCGTCGACGGGCTCGCGATCGCGGCGATGCGGGTCCCCGACGGCTGGCGCATGCCCGCCGAGGGCGAACTGCCGAGCTACCCCGACGACGAGATCACCACCGAGATCGACATCCGCGGGGTGTACGACCGCAAGGTCGACGCCATGGCCGCCCACGCGACGCAGATCACCGTCGCGCCCAGCCGGCGGGAGTACGCGTTGTCGAACGACATCGTGCAGCCGATCCCGGACGCCGAGCACTTCATCCTCGTGCGCGGGCAGGCCCACCCGGCGCCGGGCGGTCGGGAGACCGACCTGTTCGCAGGGGTCGTGGAGGACGGGACCGGCGATGCGTCTCGCTGACCGCCTCGTCCTCCTCGCGCTCACCGTCGACGGGCTGATCGTCGGCGTCCTGTCGGTGACCTACCTCGACATCTACGCCGGGTCGGTACCCGTGCCGGTCACCGCGATCGTCGGGGCGCTGCTGGTGGCGTGGTTCGTCCGCATCGCCACCAGCCTCACCGCGAGCGCCGTCCGTTACGGCCCGTTGCTCGGCTGGCTGGTCCCGGTGCTCGCCGGTCTGCTCGGCGGTCCGGGCGGCGACGTGACGCTCTACGCGGACTGGCGGACCCTGCTGCTCGTGGTGCTCGGCGTCGGTGCGCCGGTGGTCACGTCGTGGGTCTGGCGGGGACCCGCGCGCCGCCGCCCCGGCGATGGCGCATGATCGGGGGGTGACGAGCACCCCCGGCGACACACCCGCCGACCCGACGGTCGGACTTCCCATCCCCTCCTTCCCGCCCGGCGCCCCCGCCGAGCCCCCCGCACCGACCCCGGCCGCCATGCGTCGCGCGCTGCGACGCGCGCGCGACGGTGCCACCGTGAACCTCGACGAGGCGACCGTGCTGCTGGCAGCCCGCGGCGACGACCTGACCGACCTGTGCGCGTCCGCGGCGCGCGTACGCGACGCCGGACTGGCCGCGGAGAACCGCGCCGGCCAGATCACCTACTCGCGCAAGGTGTTCATCCCCGTCACCCGGCTCTGCCGCGACCGCTGCCACTACTGCACCTTCGTGACCGTCCCGGGCAAGCTCGCCCGAGAAGGACACGGCGCCTACCTCGAGATGGACGAGATCCTCGACATCGCCCGCCGCGGAGCCGAACTGGGCTGCAAGGAGGCGTTGTTCACCCTCGGCGACCGGCCCGAGGACCGGTGGCCCGAGGCCGCGCAGTGGCTCGACGAACGCGGGTACGACTCCACGCTCGACTACGTCCGCGCCGCGTCGATCCGGGTGCTGGAGGAGACCGGACTGCTGCCGCACCTCAACCCCGGGGTGATGAGCTGGGAGGAGATCTCACGGCTCAAGCCCGTCGCGCCGTCGATGGGGATGATGCTCGAGACGTCGTCGCGGCGGCTGTTCACCGACCGCGGTGAAGCTCACTTCGGCAGCCCCGACAAGGACCCCGAGATCCGTCAGCGGGTCCTCGTCGACGCGGGCCGGCTGTCGGTGCCGTTCACCACCGGCATCCTCGTCGGCATCGGCGAGACGCTGCGCGAGCGCGCCGAGTCGATCCTCGCGATCCGCTCCGCGCACAAGGCGTTCGGGCACGTGCAGGAGGTGATCGTCCAGAACTTCCGGGCCAAGGACGACACCGCGATGCGCACCGTCCCCGACGCCGGGATCGAGGAGTTCGTCGCGACGGTGGCGGTCGCCCGCGTCCTGATGGGCCCGTCGATGCGGATCCAGGCACCGCCGAATCTCGTCTCGGCCGACGAGTGCGCAGCGCTCGTCGCCGCCGGTGTGGACGACTGGGGCGGCGTCTCGCCCGTCACGCCCGACCACGTGAACCCCGAACGGCCGTGGCCCGACCTGGACGCGCTCGCGCAGATCACCGCCGACACCGGGTTCACCCTCACCGAGCGCATCACCGCACAGCCCCGGTACGTCCTCGCCGGGCAGCCGTGGATCGATCCCCGGATCACGGCGCACGTGCGCGCCCTGGCCGACCCGACAACCGGCCTCGCCGCCGATGTGCTGCCGCAGGGCCGCCCGTGGCAGGAGCCCGACGAGGACTGGCAGTCGTCGGGTCGCGTCGACCTCAACACCGAGATCGACACCGACGGTCGCGCCACCGACACCCGCAGCGATCTGAACAGCGCCTTCGGTGACTGGGACACCGTGCGCGAACAGGTGCTCGCCCTCGCGGACAGCGCAGCGCCCGAACGTCTCGACTCCGACGTCGCCACCGCACTGCGGCACGCCGAACGCGACCCGGCGGGGTGCAGCGACGCCGACTACCTGGCGTTGGCGACCGCCGACGGACCCGGACTCGACGCGCTCGCGTCCCTCGCCGACGCACTGCGTCGCGACGTCGTCGGCGACGACGTCACCTACGTCGTCAACCGGAACATCAACTTCACCAACATCTGCTACACCGGCTGTCGGTTCTGCGCGTTCGCGCAGCGCAAGGGGGATGCGGACGCGTTCACGCTGTCCGCGGCGGAGGTGGCCGACCGCGCGTGGGAGGCCCACGTGGCCGGCGCGACCGAGGTCTGCATGCAGGGCGGCATCGACCCCGAACTGCCGGTGACGGGCTACGCCGACCTCGTCCGCGCGGTGAAGGAGCGCGTGCCGTCGATGCACGTCCACGCCTTCTCGCCGATGGAGATCGTCAACGGCGCGTCACGGGGTGGTGTCGGCGTCCGTGAGTGGCTCACCGCGCTGCGCGAGGCCGGCCTCGACACGATCCCCGGAACCGCCGCGGAGATCCTCGACGACGAGGTCCGCTGGGTGCTGACCAAGGGCAAGCTGCCGACCGCCACGTGGATCGACGTGGTCACCACTGCCCACGAGGTGGGGCTGCGCTCGAGCTCGACGATGATGTACGGCCACGTCGACTCCCCGCACCACTGGGTCGGACACATCAACGTCCTGCGCGGCATCCAGGACCGCACCGGGGGGTTCACGGAGTTCGTGCCCCTGCCGTTCGTGCACCAGAGCTCGCCGCTGTACCTCGCCGGCGCCTCCCGACCGGGCCCGACGCACCGCGACAACCGTGCCGTGCACGCCCTGGCGCGTGTGATGTTGCACGGCCGGATCCCGCACATCCAGACGAGCTGGGTGAAACTGGGGACGGCCGGAACCCAGGTCATGTTGCGCGGGGGCGCGAACGATCTGGGCGGCACGCTGATGGAGGAGACCATCTCCCGGATGGCGGGATCGCAGCACGGGTCGGAGAAGACCGTCGCCGAGCTGCGGGCGATCGCAGCCGAGATCGGTCGCCCCGCCCGCGAACGCACCACCGTCCACGCCCGCCGAGAGTCGGCGGCCTGAGCGAAGGAAACCCTTGTGGCCCCTGCCTCACCGCAGCAGACGATCTCCGACCGTGACGTCGCCCGGGTCCTGTACGCCGCCACCGGGATCGTGAACCCGATGCTCGACGTGCTCGAGAACCTCGACGTGCTCGGTCTCAAGCGTGCGACCCGCGACGCGGTCACGTCGGCCTCGGGCGACGACGACTCGCTGCTGGCGACCGTCGCGCACGCGATCGTGTGGGCCACCGACCAGACCGGGGCGCCGGGCACCGCTCGGTGGGAGAAGTGGACCGTCGACCAGCGGACCGCGTGGTGGGTCGACCGCGTCGGAGCCCTGGGGACCGTGGTGGTCGCCTACCCGGGCGTGTTCGGCATCCTCGCCGACCGGCTGCCCATCCAGGACCTCTTCGGCTTCGCCCACCAGGCGATCATCATCTGCGCGGTGCAGCGTGTGCACGGCGTGCGCGACCGACACGACCAGACCGATCAGCTCGCCGCGCTGCTGTGTGACCGCGTCGTCGACTCCCGACGCCTCCTCGCCGACGGTGCCGACGATCGGTTGCCGGCCCGTCACGGCGTGCGCATCTCCTCACCGCTCGACCTGGTCCGCTCGGTGTGGACGGTGGTCGGGCTGCTGCGGTCGATCACCGACGTGCTGTCGCACCGTCCGCAGCCCAAGCAGCCGTGGCGGTTGCTGAGCAAGCTGCCCGTCGTCGGTGCGGTCGCCGACTACGTGGGGGAGCGGGCCGCGCTGTCCCGCGCGGCCGACGCCGCCACCGCGAGCCTCCGCGCACCCGTCCACGTCTGACGACGCCCCCGGGCGCCACCCGCCGAATGGGCCGAAACCCCTCGCCGAGCGGGCACAAAACCACCGTCGAACGTGCAGTAGATCCCGCCGAGCGTGCGGTAGATCCCACCGAGTGTGCACAAGATCCCGCCGAGCGGGTGTGGTGCGACACCTCAGTCGGCCACCAACTGCGGGCCGAGGCCGGTCGCCGGGCCGCGCTCACGCTGGCGACCGATGACGTAGCAGCCGGGTGCGATGCCGGTCGCCCCATGCTCGGGGTGGATCAGGTACGCGACGACGTCGGTGTCGAGGATGCCCAGGGCGAGTCCACGCGTGTCACTTACCGGTGTCGACCACATGCAGGTCCCCTCCTCCGAGAGGAGACTGTGCGGGTTCCCGCCCGCCGCGCTCCGCAACAGCTCGACACCGTCCATCGACACGGGCTGAGAACGCGTCCACGGACCTGTGGTGACCGCGCCGGCGAGGAGTCGATGAGGGACGACGATGAGATCGCCCTGCGCCTGCAGCCCGTCGATCACCGGGATGGAAACCGATCGATCGAGGTGGTCGAGGACGGCGAGTCCGGACAGGTCGGAGAGTGTGGACAGGGTCATGACATCCATGTGGGGGCACCTTGTGTCGTGGGGACGGGATGGGGTGGGAGCGGAGTGGGGCGGGAACTCATGTTCTGCGGAGCAGCTGGGCGTAATCGGACGCTGCGATGCCGTAGGTCCAGCCCGCAGCCTGCAGAGCTGATGAGGTCCACGACGGCACGGGCAACCCATAGCAGCGGCGACGTCCGTCGCGTTCAACAGATCCGTTGACCACCAGCAGTATTCGCTCGGGTCGGTCCCATCCGTCTGGCGTGGCGTACAGCGAGAGCGGTTCACCCGCGTTACCCGGATCGTCGACGCGATCGATCAGCGTCAGACCGGCGGCGTCGATGTAGGTGTCCCACCCGATCCGTTCGATCGCACATCGGCGGACCTCGACATTGCGCTCACACGCGATGCGTTCGACATCAGGGTCGTCCATCACCCAGGACGGGACGACGGTCCCGTGCAGCGCGAAAACGGCTGCGCCGTCGGCGAACTCTACTGCGGGACCGTCCTCGCGGTGCAGTCTCCGCTGATCGTGGACCTGATTCGGGATGGGTTCCATGTGCACCACCGTCGGCCTCTCCGCCATCACGCAGACGTCGGCGGAGGCCCACCACCACCCGGTGGCGCCGGCGAGTGCGACGAGCAGGTCGAGAACCTCGTCGTCCCTGGGGGCGAAACGGATCAGGCCCGACTGCCGCCAGAAGTCGTGGTGGGCGACCCGAGGGGCCTCCTGCTGCCCATACCAGGTCACCGCACCGACGGACGGCGGAAGCAGACCACGGATGGCGGCGGCTACTCCGTCGTGCACACTGGTCCGCAGCGGCTTCAGGAGATGTTCTTGCACAATCGATCTCGGACTGATGCCGTAATGCGGCGACGTGAACGGCGACGGAGGTCCGTCACCGGGACTTATCTGCCACCAGCCGAGCGTCCGACGATTTTCTCGGGTGATCCGAGCGTTCATCCGAGCGCGTGACGTGGACAGCAGGTGCGCGATGCGTGCCTGCGTGCTGTCGATGGTGTGCCGGTCGATCGCGAGCGTGCCGTCGGTGAGGCCGTTCGCGGCCATCAGGCGCGCTGCCTCGACCGGCGACGACACCCAGGCGAACTCCGGCAGAGGGCATCCGGACAATCGATATAGTTGCGCGACAGTCGACTCCGCGACAGCACGATCGGCCGGGTCGGTGGATGTGGCGCGGGCGAGCCAAATATCACGGAACACGCCCGGATCCGACTCGGGAGAGAAGCGCGGCAGAAACGGAACTCGATCTCGTCCAGGCGGTCGCTGGACGGCTGCGGCGCTCACGCGACGGTGGCGGGATCCGCCTTTCCTGTGGTCATGCGCTCAAGGGTGACACGTGATGCCGGCGGACGCAATATCCGGACCCTCAATCTGTTGGCGCGTAACCGATCTCGCGCAGCGCCTCCTGGCCCCCGATGACGTCGGTGGCGCGGTGCAGTCCGAGGTCCTGCAGGGCAGCGGCGGCCAGGGACGACGTGTAGCCCTGCTGGCAGACGACGATCCACCGGACGTCGTGGTCGACGGCCTCGGGGATGCGGGCGTCGCTGGTCGGGTCCGCGCGCCACTCGAGGACGTTGCGTTCGATCACCAGCGCCCCGGGGACGTCGCCTTCCTCGGCGCGTTGCGCGGCCGGTCGGATGTCGACGAGCACGGCACCGTCCGCGATCTCATCGGCGACCGCGTCGGCGGGGATCCGCCTCAGTCGCGATCGGGCGTCGGTGAGGAGGTCGTCGATGGTGCGGGGTGTGCTCATGACAGCTGAGTGTCGCCGATCGTCACTCGGGCTCGTCGGTGAGTTCGGTGCGCACCCGCCGCAGCGACTGCTCCGCGGTCACCTCGTAGAACGACATCGCGGTCAGCGGTGGCGAGTACGCGTGGACACTCAGGGTCGGTTCGACGGTCACCGGGGTCGTCGGGTTCCGCATCACGTCGTGGACCCACCCGAGGGGGAACGACGCCTGGTCGCCCGCGTCGAGCGTCCGCGCGCGCAGGTCGCGACCGGTCCAGCGGTATTCGGCGAGGCTGCCTGACACGACGGTCAGGGCGCCGAGGGAACCGGCGTGATCGTGCAGTTCGGTCGACACCCCGGGCGTCCAGCTGATCAGCCACACGTCGACCTCGTCGTCGGAGTGCAGCCGCGTCGACCAGCGCTCGGTGGTGCTCCAGTGCGCCGGGAGCGCGGCGTCGTGCCGGCCGTCGAGCACGTCGGCAGCGTTCAGGTCGGTCAGACGCAGCAGGTCCGCGGGGCACAGACGGGTGGGCAGGACACGCTGGGGGGACGGGAGGCGGGAGGGGGCGAGCGCCGACGGGCGGGTCTGGGTGAGCATGCGATCTCCGGGGCGAGGCGGGGCAGGACGGTCGACTCGATCAGTCGAGACATCGCCGCAGCTGTCGGGGAACACTCACGGATCCCAGGGTCGTTGTTCGGCACCGGTTCGGCGAGGTTTGCAGCCGCTGTGATCCGAAACTCGTCGGTCCGACCCCGCTTGTCCCTGCGTGTCGCCGACACGGATACTTGGGAGAACGCGCGTACTGCGAAGGAGAGTGTGTTGACGTACATCATCGCCGAGCCCTGTGTGGACCTGCTGGATCGGGCCTGCGTCGAGGAGTGCCCGGTGGATTGCATCTACGAGGGCGAGCGGATGCTCTACATCCAGCCCGACGAGTGCGTCGACTGCGGTGCCTGCGAGCCGGTCTGCCCGGTGGAGGCCATCTTCTACGAGGACGACGTGCCGGACGAGTGGGAGCCCTACGTGAAGGCCAACGTCGACTTCTTCGACGACCTCGGGTCTCCCGGCGGCGCCAGCAAGGTCGGCGTGACGGCGAACGACCCTGCGTTCATCAAGGGCCTGCCGCCCATGAACACCGAAGAGTGAAGCACTGCCCATGACGAGCACCCGATCGCGTCGTGAGCACGGCGCGGTCCTGCCCGACTTCCCGTGGGACTCGTTGACCGAGGCGAAGACCCGCGCCGCCGCGCATCCACACGGCATCGTCGACCTCTCCGTCGGCACACCGGTCGATCCCATCGCCGACGTCGTGCGTCGGGGCCTCGACGCGGGCGCCGGTTTCCCGGGATATCCCGCGACAGCGGGCACTGCGGACCTTCGCGATGCCGCCGCCGACGCGCTGACAAGGCGATACGGCGCGACGTCGCTCGACGGCTCGGCGATCCTGCCCGTGATCGGGACCAAGGAGGCGATCGCGTCGATCGTCTCGCTCCTCGGCTTCGGCCCGGGCGACGAGATCGTCATCCCCGAGGTGGCCTACCCGACGTACGAGGTCGGTGTCCTGCTCGCCGGGGCGACCCCGGTACGGGCGGATTCGACGGTGGCCCTCGGCCCGTCGCAGCCCGGCGCGATCTTCCTGAACTCGCCGTCGAACCCGACCGGGAAGGTCCTCGGCGTCGACCACCTGCGCAAGGTGGTCGCCTGGGCGCGCGAACGCGGGACCATCGTCATCTCCGACGAGTGCTACCTCGGGCTGGCCTGGGACGCCGAGGCCGTGTCCGTCCTCGACCCCCGCGTGTGCGACGACGACGTGAGCGGGTTGATCGCCGTGCACTCACTGTCGAAGATCTCGAACCTTGCCGGCTACCGGGCCGGCTTCCTCGCCGGCGACCACGAGCTGATCGCCGAGCTCCTCGCCGTGCGCAAGCACGCGGGACTCATCGTCCCGTTCCCGGTGCAGACCGCGATGACCGCGGCTCTCGGCGACGACGACCATGTCGCCGACCAGCGCGAGCGCTACCGCGCCCGTCGCATCGCGCTCTCGACGGCCGTGCGCCACGCGGGTTTTCGCATCGACCACTCCGAGGCGGGCCTGTACCTGTGGGCCACGCGGGGCGAGCCGTGCCGCGAGAGCGTCGCCTGGCTGGCCGACCTGGGCATCCTCGCCGCACCCGGCGAGTTTTACGGACCGGCGGGTGCGCAGCACGTCCGCATCGCACTCACGGCCACCGACGAGCGCATCGCTGCCGCCGTCGCCCGCCTCACCGAGTCCGTCTCCGCCACCACCGCCTGACCTGCGGTTCCACCCCGCCGAGTGGGCCCAAACCACCCGTCGAGCGTGCAGAAGATCACCGCCCACCGTGCGCTCGATGCCGCCCAGCGTGCAGTCGGTGTCACCGCACATGCCTCCACTGCACGGTCGGCCGGATCTGCCGCACGGTCGACGGGATCGAGTGCACGCTCGGCGCGTCTCGTAACGCCAACTGTTGGTCCGACAGTAATTCGGCGAAAACGCAGGCGACAAGTGGTTCGCGTCCATAACCTGATACGTCGTGCAGGAAACGATCGCGGCGGACCTCGACGCCGCCCCGGCACCGAGACACTCGGTCCGGAAGGTGCTCGCGCTGGGTGCGGGCAACACGCTCGAGTGGTTCGACTGGGGCGTGTACTCGACGATGCTGCCCTTCTTCAGCGGGTACATCTTCGGCGGTGATCCGACGGCGGCGGTGCTGCAGGGCCTGGGGGTCTTCGCCGCCGGCTTCGTCGCGCGCCCTCTCGGCGGGCTCGTCTTCGGCGTGATCGCCGACCGGTACAGCCGCATGACCTCGCTGATCCTGACGATCATCTGCGTCGCCGTCGGCTGTCTCGGGGTGGCGTTCCTGCCGAGTCATGCCGCGTTCGGCATCCTCCCCGCGGTGCTGCTCCTGCTGCTCCGCATCCTGCAGGGGTTCGGGCAGGGCGGCGAGCTGCCATCCCTGCAGGTCTACGTCGCCGAGAACGCACCACGACACCGTGTCGGGTTGTGGTCCAGCATGATCTACGTCTCGGGCAACGTCGGTGTCATCGCCGGGATGATCCTGGGCGCCACCCTCACCTCGCTGATGTCCGCCGACGATCTGCGCGAGTGGGGCTGGCGGATACCGTTCGCGGTCGGGGGAGCGCTCGGACTGGTCGCGATCGGGATCCGACTGTCGATGGGCCGCGACGACGACGGGACATCCGGACCACGACGCGTCGACGCGGCGACGCTGCTGCGCACGTTCGTCGCCGATCGCGCCGCGCTCGTCCGCATCACCTTCATCGTCGCGGGCTCCACGGTCGCGATCTATGCGTGGGGCAACTCGGCGTCGACGTTCGCGATCTCGTTCGGGCACATCACGCCGAAGACCGCTCTGTGGGCGGCGGTCGCCGCGTACTCCACCTCGGCGGCGTTCTTCCCGATCTGGGGGTGGCTCGGTGATCGCACCGACTTCCGGAAGGTGATGATCGTCGGTGCCGCGGCGGTGACGGTGGGCAGCATCCCCGTCAACATGGCGCTGTCCGGCTCGGCGGTGAACCTCTATCTCGCGATGATCGCGATGATCATCCCCATCAACACCATCCAGGCCCTCGAGCCGGTGTTCATGTCCCTGATGCTGTCGCCCGCCGCCCGTGCGACCGGCGTCGGCATCACCTACTCGTCGGTCGCCGCAGTGCTGGGCGGGACCGCGCCCTACATCCGCGCCTGGACCCACGAGCACCTGAACGACATGGTGTTCTCCGGCTACGTCACCGTGATGGCGGCCGGCGCGCTGGTCGCGCTCCTCCTGTCACCGTCGGTGCGTGCGACACCGCGGAGGGCTGAGGTCGATGACTCGGCGACGGCACGGGTGGCCGCCGGGTAGGAATCAGTCGTTGGCGTGCAGCGCCTCGTTGAGGGCGATGCCGTCGCCCTTCCAGGGCACCACCTCGACCGCACCGCTGACGCTGTTGCGACGGAACAGCAGGTTGCTCCGACCGGACAGGTCGCGCGCCTTCACGGTGGTGCCGTCGGGTCCGGTGACCTTCGTGCCCGCGGTGACGTAGAGACCGGCCTCGACGACGCAGTCGTCACCGAGGGAGATGCCGCAGCCCGAGTTCGCGCCGAGCAGGCACCGCTTGCCCAGTGAGATGACGGTGGTGCCGCCGCCGGACAGCGTCCCCATGATCGAGGCGCCACCGCCGACGTCGGATCCGTCGTCGACGACGACCCCGGCCGAGATGCGGCCCTCGACCATCGAGTTGCCGAGCGTGCCGGCGTTGAAGTTGACGAAGCCCTCGTGCATGACGGTGGTGCCGCTCGCGAGGTGTGCGCCGAGACGGACACGGTCGGCGTCACCGATGCGCACGCCCGACGGCACGACGTAGTCGACCATGCGGGGGAACTTGTCGACGGAGTGGACGGCGACCGGCCCGCGAGCCTTCAATCGCGCCCGCGTCATCTCGAAACCCTCGACCGCGCACGGCCCGAAGTTGGTCCACACGACGTTGCTCAGCAGCCCGAACTGCCCGTCGAGGTTCGCGCCATGCGGCGGGATCAGCCTGTGCGACAACAGGTGCAGACGCAGGTAGACGTCGTGCGCGTCGACGGGCGGCTGCGACAGGTCGGCGATGGTGGTCCGCACCGCGACCAGTGAGACGGCGCGCGCCTCGTCGACGGCGACGAGCGCGGCGAGGTCGGCGGGGACGTCGTCCCCGGACAGCCGCTGCGTGCCCGACTCGCCCCCGGTGCCGAGTTCGGGTGCGGGGAACCAGGTGTCGAGGACCTTGCCGTCGTCGGTGATGGTGGCGATGCCGACCCCGGACGCAGACGTTGCTTCAGTCACGGGGAGAGACGATACCGGCGATACTCAACGGGTGGACGAGGCCGTCGGGTACCGCGAGCGCCGGTCCACACTGCTGCCCGCGGTCCTGTGGCGGCGACGCTGTGAACCCGGCGAGTCCACCGTCCTGCCCGACGGCTGCATGGACCTGATCCACGACGGCACGACGATCCGGGTGGCCGGTCCTGACACACGGCCCCACGTCCACCGGACGGATCGACCCACCACGCTCGGCGCGATCCGGTTCGCCCCCGGCGTCGCACCGATCGTGTTGGGGTTGCCCGCGTCGGAGTTCCGGGACGACCGGGTCGACCTCGCCGCCCTGGTCGACCCGCGGGTCCGGCGGTGGATCGACGACGCCGCCGCGGCACCGGACCCCGTCCTTGCTCTCGAGACGCTCGCCGCGCGCGAACTGCGGGCTGCGGGCGGCCCCGTGTCGTGGACGGGCGCGACGATCGCGGAGCTGCGTCACGGGGCGACGGTCGACGCGGTCGCCGCGGACCTCGGTCTCACCACTCGCCAGCTGCACCGGCGGTGTCTGCACCACTTCGGGTACGGACCCAAGATGCTGCAACGGATCCTGCGGGTCCGCGACGCGCTGCCGGCCCTCCGACAGGACACGGTGTTGTCGGATTCCGCCCACCTCCACGGGTTCGCCGACTACCCGCACATGGTCCGCGAGTTCCGCGCGATCACGGGTTCGACGCCGCGCGAGATCGCGCGGCCCCGCGCCTGATCTCAGCTCACCGCCGCGAACAGGTCGACGGGATTGCCGTCAGGGTCGAGGACCACCGCGTACCGCTGGCCCCAGAACGCGTCGAACGGTGCGAGATGATCGGTCGCACCCGCGCCGACGAGCTCAGCGTGCCGCCGGTCCACCTCGGCGGGGTCGCCGCAGTCGATCGCCAGCGCCATCCGGTGTCCACCGGCGGGCGGCGTCCACGATGCATCGAACGATCGGATGACGTCGACGGTGTCGAACATCAGCCGGAACCCGCCGTCGAGGACCGTCTCGGCGTGCGGTTCGCCGTCCTGGGCGGGGTCGATGTCGAGGCCGCAGGCGCGATAGAACGCCAGCGCGCGGGGCATGTCGGAGACGACGACGGACAGTCCGGCCACGTGAGTTCGGGTCATGGGTGGACCGTAGGGCGCCCCGGCGGGCGCTGTCGTGAACGTTTCGGACGTCGCGTCAGTCGGAGTCGACCTGGATGCGGAAGCGGTCACGGCTCGTGTGCAGGTCCCACAGTTTCTCGGCCAGTGCGGTGGGGTTCTTCTCGGGGTGGTCCTCGGAGATGGCCCCGCCGATGATCAGCTGCGACACCTGGATGCCCTCCTCGCCCAGCACCTCGTTGAGCAGCTGCGCGTAGGCGGCCTGACCGGCGAACGCGACCGACGTCCCCGTCACCGCACGGCCCGGCTTCACCGCCGACCCGCCGTTGACGAACAGGATGGTGCCCTTGTTCTCGCCCAGGAACCGCATGCCGGGTACCACCTGGTGGACGGCGGCGACGGGCCCGTAGATCGAGAACTCGACCGGCCCGATCATGTCGGCGGGCGTCGTCTCCAGGACCGGCCGCATGAAGTCCTTCTGCGGCAGCGGGCTGTACTGCAGCACCTCGATCGGCCCGAGTGTCTCGGTGACGAGCTCGAGCGCGGCGGCGATCGACGCGGGGTCGCGGACGTCGGCGGTGAAGCCTCGGGCGTGCACGCCCTCCTTGCCGAGGTCGTCGGCCAGTGCGTCGAGCCGTCCCTGGTTCCGGGAGATCAGCCCGACCGAGAAGCCCTCCGCACCGAACCGGCGGGCCACCGCCGCACCGAGACCTCTGCCTGCACCCACGATCGCGATAGTCGTCATGGCTGAGGCAACTCACGCGTGCGCCGACGGTATTCCACGCCCGCCTCGTCGCCCGATTAGCCTCGGTGACCGTGAGCACCGCGGACCTGGACCTGCACGCCGACCCCGTCGAGCTGACGGCCGCCCTCGTCGACATCCCGAGCGTGTCGCAGGACGAGTCCGCCATCGCCGACGCCGTCGAGGCCGCGTTACGCGGTCAGACAACGGGTTTCGAGATCGTCCGTGACGGCAACCGGGTGCTGGCCCGCACCGACCGTGGGCGGGCGAGTCGCGTCATCCTGGCCGGACACCTCGACACCGTCCCGATCGCCGAGAACGTCCCGCACCGCCGAACCCCCGACGGCGACGACACCGTGCTGCACGGCTGCGGGACCGTGGACATGAAATCCGGGGACGCGGTCTTCCTGCATCTCGCGGCGTCCGTCGCCGACCCCGCACACGACCTCACCCTGATCTTCTACGACTGCGAGGAGATCGACGCCGCACGCAACGGTCTCGGCGTCATCGAGCGCGAGATGCCCGAGTGGCTGGAGGCCGACGTCGCCATCCTCGGCGAGCCGACGGGTGGTCTCATCGAGGCGGGATGTCAGGGGACGCTGCGTGTCCGCTTGTCCGCGACGGGGGTTCGCGCGCACTCGGCGCGATCGTGGATGGGCGACAACGCCATCCACCACCTCGCCGGCGTCCTGGGGATCCTCGCCGACTATGCACCGCGTCGGGTCGACATCGACGGCTGCGAGTACCGGGAGGGGCTGTCCGCGGTCGCGATCGGCGGGGGAGTGGCCGGCAACGTGGTCCCCGACGCCGCCTCGATCGACGTCAACTTCCGCTTCGCCCCCGATCGTGACGCCGATGCGGCACTCGAGCATGTCCGGGAGACCTTCGCCGGCCCGATCGACGCGGGTGAGGTCACGATGACCGTCACCGATCTCGCGCCCGGGGCCCTGCCGGGGCTGTCGCACCCGGCGGCGCGGGGTCTGGTCGACGCCGCGGAGGGTCGGTTCCGCGCGAAGTTCGGCTGGACGGACGTGTCGCGGTTCGCCGCGCGGGGCGTGCCGGCGGTCAACCTCGGACCCGGCGACCCCAGCCTCGCGCACCGTCGCGACGAGCGGGTGTCGGCCGCCGAGATCCGCACGGTCACCGAGACCCTCCGGCGCTACCTGACCACCCCGACGGGCTGACCGGCGGGGATCGGCGGTTCGACTACCGTTCGGCCCGTGTCCACCGATCCCGAACGCCCCGCGCACGAACGGCCCGCGCCGGCCCCGCTGAGCTACGCCGGCGCCAGTTGTCGGCGCCGCGACCGGTCGCAGCCGGTGTCGACGTCGGACCACCGATTGCTCGACACCACCGACCTCGACGCACGCAGTGACCTCGACGGTCGACTGCGTGCCGATCGCGTCGAACGCGACCCGTGGCGCGTGCTGCGCATCCAGTCGGAGTTCGTGGCCGGGTTCGACGCGTTGTCGGGCGTCTCCTCGGCGGTGACCGTGTTCGGATCGGCGCGCACCCGGCCGGAAGCACCCGAGTACGCGATGGGTGTCGACCTCGGCGCCGCCCTCGCCCGCGCGGGGCTGGCCGTCATCACCGGCGGCGGCCCCGGCGCGATGGAGGCCGCCAACCGCGGTGCCGCCGAGGCCGGCGGCGTGTCGATCGGTCTGGGGATCGAGCTGCCGTTCGAGCAGTCGATGAACGACTGGGTCGATCTCGGAGTCAACTTCCGCTACTTCTTCGCCCGCAAGACCATGTTCGTGAAGTACGCGCAGGCCTTCGTCTGCCTCCCCGGTGGGTTCGGCACCCTCGACGAACTCTTCGAGGCGTTGACGCTGGTGCAGACGCGCAAGGTCACCCGGTTCCCGATCGTGCTGCTGGGCACCAAGTACTGGGGCGGGCTCATTGACTGGATCCGCACGACGCTGCTCGAGGCGGGCACGGTCTCCGAGTCCGACGTGGCCCTGCTGACGACCACCGACAGCGTCGACGAGGCCGTCGAGACGGTGACCCGCGCGATCGCCGACCGGGCCGAACAGGCGCGGGTCGACACCGAGCGGGCCCGCGCCGCGGCGGACGCAGCCGGGTCGGCGGGGACAGGTCGGTCCGCATGAGCGCGATCTGTGTGTACTGCGCCTCCGGGCCGGTCCCGCAGCCCTACATCGACCTCGCCGCCGAGCTCGGTTCCGCGATCGCCGCGGGCGGGCACACCCTCGTCTCCGGCGGCGGCAACATCTCGATGATGGGGGCGGTCGCCCGCGCCACCCGCGAGGGCGGTGGCCGCACGGTCGGGGTCATCCCGCGTGCACTCGTCGACCGTGAGGTCGCCGACGTCGACGCCGACGAACTCGTCGTCACCGAGACGATGCGACAGCGCAAGCAGCTCATGGACGACCGCGCCGACGGCTTCATCACGCTGCCCGGCGGCGTCGGGACACTCGAGGAGCTGTTCGAGACCTGGACGGGTGGGTATCTCGGCATGCACGACAAGCCCGTCGTGCTGCTCGACGCGTTCGACTTCTACCGGCCGCTGCTCAGCTGGCTCGACGGCCTGCGCGGCGAGGGTTTCGTCTCCGCGACCGCGCTCGACCGCTTGTGTGTGACGGATTCTGTGACCCGCGCCATCGCGTTGTCTACCAGCCGGTAACCTCTGTCACAGCACGTGCCATCGTCGGTGTAGTCAGTGGGGAGCAGCCGAGTGTCGACCGAAGCCCGTTCGCATGTCGGAATGATGGACATGGCCAAGGGGGTGCTGGGGCTCGCGACCGATGCCACGGTGATGCTCCGGAACGCCCCTGGGTTCGTGCTCCGCAAGCCGACCAGCACCGTCACGATCGGCAGCCTCTTCGCCAAGCGCGCCTCCGATCACCCCGACCGGCCCTTCCTGCGGTTCGAGGGGCGCTCGTACACCTACGGCGAGTGCAACCGCCGCATCAACCGGTGGTCGGCGCTGCTGGCGGAGAAGGGTGTCTCCGAGGGCGACGTCGTCGGCGTGCTGTCGAAGAACCGTCCCGAGGCGGTGCTCGCGATGATCGCCGTGGTCAAGCTCGGCGCGATCGCCGGGATGCTGAACTACAACCAGCGCGGGAACGTCCTCGACCACAGTCTCGGTGTCCTCGAGGCCGACATCCTCATCCTCGACCCCGACGCCCGCGAGGCCCTCGACTCCGCGTCGGAGTCGGCGGTGCCGCGTGAGGTCCTCACCTTCGACGACATCGAGAAGCAGGCCGAGGGCAAGACGGAGTCCGAACCGGAGATCACCGCGACGCTCCCCGCGTCGACGAAGGCGTTCTACATCTTCACCTCGGGCACCACGGGCATGCCCAAGGCCAGCGTGATGTCGCACTTCCGGTGGCTCACGGGGATGTCGGGCATCGGCGGCATGGGTGTGCGCCTGCGCCACGACGACACGATGTACGCCTGCCTGCCGCTGTACCACAACAACGCGCTGACGGTGTCGCTGTCGTCGGTGCTCGGGGCGGGTGCGTGCCTGGCGATCGGTCGCAGCTTCTCGGCGTCGAAGTTCTGGGACGACGTGATCCAGAACCGCGCCACCGCCTTCTGCTACATCGGCGAGTTGTGCCGCTACCTGCTCGCGCAGCCGGAGAAGGACACCGACCGCAAGCACTCGGTCCGGGTCGCCGTCGGCAACGGCATGCGCGCCGAGATCTGGGACGAGTTCAAGGAGCGCTTCGGCATCGAGCGGATCGTCGAGTTCTACGCGGCGAGCGAGTCGAACCTGGCCTTCATCAACATCTTCAACCTCAACCGCACCGCAGGCTTCTGCCCGCTGACCTACAAGATCGTCGAGTACGACGGCGAGACGGGTGACCCGATCCGTGACGACAAGGGTCGGGTCAAGGAGGTCGAGAAGGGCGAGGCCGGACTGCTGATCTCGGAGATCAACGACCGCATCCCCTTCGACGGGTACACCGACCCGAAGGCGACCGAGAAGAAGATGATCACCGACGCCTTCAAGGACGGCGACAAGTGGTTCAACACCGGTGATCTCATGCGCGACCAGGGCTTCTCGCACGTCGCGTTCGTCGACCGCCTCGGCGACACCTTCCGCTGGAAGGGCGAGAACGTCGCGACGACCGAGGTCGAGGGTGGCCTGGACGGCGACTCCCAGATCGGCCAGTCGGTCGTGTTCGGCGTCGAGATCCCCGACACCGACGGCAAGGCCGGCATGGCCGCGGTGACGTTGAAGAACGGCGACAAGCTCGACGGTCAGCAGCTGGCCGAGCACCTCTTCGACGCGCTGCCGTCGTATGCGCTGCCGTTGTTCATCCGGGTGGTGGAGTCACTCGAGCAGACCTCGACCTTCAAGACCATGAAGGTGGAGCTGCGCGAGCAGGGCTACTCCGACACCGGCGACGACCCGCTGTACGTCCTCGCCGGCAAATCAGACGGCTACGTCGAGTACTACGACGGGTACGCCGACGACGTCGCCGCCGCCAAGGCGCCCCGCAACTCGTAACCGACGGCGTGTCGACGGAGTCGATCGGCCCCGCCACACCCACCGGGTGGTCACCCACCCTGTGCGGTCGTCCCGTCGACGCCGGACGAGCTCTGGTGATGGCGATCGTCAACCGGACACCCGACTCGTTCTACGACGGCGGCACCGCGTTCTCCGACACCGGCGCGATGGACCGCGTCACCCGGGCCGTCGACGAGGGCGCGGACATCGTCGACATCGGCGGGGTGAAGGCCGGCCCGGGCGCCGTGGTCGACGCCGACGAGGAGATCCGCCGGGTCGTGCCGTTCGTCGAATGGGTCCGCACCACGCACCCACACCTGGTCATCAGCGTCGACACGTGGCGATCGGAGGTGGCCGAGCAGGCCTGCGCCGCCGGCGCCGACCTCGTCAACGACACCTGGGCCGGCGCCGACCCCGATCTGGTGCACACCGCCGCACGCTGCGGCGCGGGGATCGTCTGCTCCCACACCGGGGGTGCGGTGCCCCGGACCCGCCCGCACCGTGTCCGCTACACCGACGTCGTGGCCGACGTGCTCGCCGAGGTGACCGCGGCGGCCGATCGGGCGGAGGCCGCGGGGGTGGCGGCCGACGGTATCCTGATCGACCCGACGCACGATTTCGGGAAGAACACGCACCACGGGCTGGCGCTGTTACGCCACGTGAACATTCTCGTTAACACCGGCCGACCAGTGCTGATGGCACTGAGCAACAAGGATTTCGTAGGGGAGACTCTGGGCGTGGGCCTGGAGGACAGGCTGGAGGGAACCCTCGCAGCCACCGCACTCGCCGCCTCGGCGGGAGCGCGGGTCTTCCGAGCCCACGAGGTCGCCGCCACCCGGAGAGTGGTCGACATGGTCGCCGCGATAGCGGGTACACGTCCACCGCAACGAACAGTCAGGGGACTCGCATGACCGCACAGAGGACACGTATGTGGCCGGCTCCGGCCGACGTCGACCCCCAGGCGCTCGCCTGGTCGGAGACCCACACCTTCGAACGACCCGACTTCGACATCGACGAGCTCGTCGCGGCCAAGCGCGGCCGCACCGTCTCGGTGGTGCTCCCGGCCCTCGACGAGGAGGAGACGGTCGGCGACGTCGTCGCGTCGATCCTCCCGCTGGTCGGCACCCTCGTCGACGAACTGATCGTCCTCGACTCCGGCTCCACGGACGCCACCGCCGAGCGGGCGACCGCGGCCGGCGCTCGGGTGGTCAGCCGCGAGGCGGCGGTCCCCGAGCTGGCCCCGGTGGCGGGCAAGGGCGAGGTCCTGTGGCGGTCGATCGCCGCGACCACCGGTGACCTCATCGCCTTCGTCGACTCCGACCTCCTCGACCCCGACCCGATGTTCGTGCCCAAGCTGCTCGGACCGCTTCTGCTCGACGAGTCGGTGCATCTGGTGAAGGGGTACTACCGGCGGCCGCTGCGCACCGGCGGTGCCCAGGACCCCAACGGCGGCGGTCGCGTCACCGAGCTGGTCGCCCGCCCGCTCCTCGCCTCGCTGAAGCCCGATCTGACCTCGGTGCTGCAGCCGCTGGGCGGCGAGTACGCCGGCACCCGTGAGCTGCTGGCGTCGGTACCGTTCGCGCCCGGCTACGGGGTGGAGATCGGCCTGCTCATCGACACCTACGACCGCTACGGGATGGCCGGGATCGCCCAGGTCAACCTGGGCGTACGCACGCATCGGAACCGCCCCCTGATCGAGCTCGGCGTGATGAGCCGGCAGATCGTGGGGACCTTCATGCGACGCTGCGGTATCGAGGACTCCGGCGTCGGTCTCACCCAGTTCACCGCACAGGACGACGGCACCTTCACCCCGTTGACCACCGAGGTGCACCTGGCCGATCGTCCGCCCATGACCACCCTGCGCCCCCCGGTCACCCGAGGAGTGCGCGCTTCCTGACGACCCGTGTGGTCTCATCGGTAGAACACGTTCCAGTTTCGGGGCGTGATCCACACCTTCGATGGGAGCGCGCATGACGGTCGGTTCGGTCTCGGGCAAGTCGATCCTGGTCACCGGCGGTGGCAGCGGGATCGGTCGCTGCATCGCGGAGACGCTGGTGGCCGGCGGTGCGACCGTGACGATCCTGGGTCGCAACCGCGAGCGGCTCGACACCGCTGCTTCGGAGATCTCTGCAGCGGGCGGTCCCGGCACGGTGCACGCCGTCTCTGCCGACATCACCGACGAGGAGCAGGTCGCGGCCGCCGTCGCCGAGGTCGTCGAGCGCGCGGGTGGTCTCGAGGGCGTGGTCGCCTGCGCAGGTGGCAGCGAGACCATCGGGCCGGTCACCCAGATCGACAGCGCGGCGTGGCGCAACACCGTCGACCTCAACGTCAACGGGACGATGTACACCTTCAAGCACGCCGCGCGCGAACTCGTCCGCGGCGGTGGCGGGTCCATGGTCGCGATCTCGTCGATCGCGGCGTCCAACACCCACCGATGGTTCGGGGCGTATGGCGTCTCCAAGTCCGCCGTCGACCACCTCGTCCGCCTGGCCGCCGACGAACTGGGTGCGAGCAACGTGCGCGTCAACGGGATCCGGCCCGGCCTGATCCGCACCGAGCTGGTCGCGATGGTGCTCGACTCGCCCGACCTGTCCGGCGACTACGCGCAGTCCACCCCCTTGCCGCGAGTCGGCGAACCCGAGGACGTCGCTCTCCTGGCCGCCTTCCTCTTGGGGGACGCGTCGTCGTGGATCAGCGGTCAGGTGATCAACGTCGACGGAGGCCAGAACGTCCGACGTGGACCCGACTACTCGTCGATGTTCGAACCGCTCTTCGGGGCGGACGCGCTGCGGGGTGTGGTGCCGCAGGAGTGACCACCCGCTACCTTCGGTGACGTGCAGACCCTCTTGCTCTACCTGCTCGTCATGGTGCTGGTGGTGGCGGTCGTGTTCGCCGTCGTCTGGTTCGTGTTCGGTCGGGGCGAGGACCTCCCCGCCCTCGACCCCGACACCACCCTCACGCGCCTCCCCCGGGCCGGGATCACCGGTGCCGACGTCCGGGACCTGCGCTTCGCGTTGGTGTTCCGCGGCTACAAGCAGGCCGAGGTGGACTGGGCGCTGGAGAAGCTCGCGCGGGAGATCGACGAGCTGCGCGGTGTCGTCCTCGACCTGCAGGGCCGCGAGGCGAACGACTTCTCGCGGGCCGAAGCCGACGCGACGGGGGACGACCGCGGTCCGGCCGCATAAGATCGAACTCTGACGCCGACGGACGGCGTGTTCTCGGAGGGAGCTTGTGACATGGCGGCGATGAAGCCACGGACCGGAGACGGTCCCCTTGAAGCAGCCAAGGAAGGGCGAGGAATCGTCGTGCGCATCCCGATCGAGGGCGGCGGGCGTCTGGTCGTGGAGCTGACCGCCGACGAGGCCGCAGCTCTGGGCGAAGAACTGCGTGGCGTCGCCGGCTGACGCCGATCACCTGACCGGGCGGTGACGCTCGCCCACGTCGTCGACCTCCTCGCGTGCCCCGTGTGCGGCGGCGAGGTCGACATCGACGAGCGGTCGGTCATCTGCGACCGCGGCCACACCTTCGACATCGCGCGGCAGGGCTACGTCGCCTTGCTCGCCGGCGCGTCCCACGGTCTGCGCTCGGACACCTCGGAGATGATCGCGGCTCGCGACCGTGTCCAGGCCGCCGGTCGATTCGACCCCGTCTCCGACGCCCTGCTCGACGCCGTCATCGGTTCCCGCGTCCTGGACGTGGGCGCCGGCACGGGGCACCACCTCGCGCGTGTGGTGGCCGACGACGACGCCCGCCGGGGCGTCGGCATCGATCTGTCGAAGCCCGCCGCACGGGCGATCGCCCGGGTCTCGGACCGCGTCGGTGCGGTCGTGGCCGACGCCTGGGCGGGCCTGCCGGTGCGCACCGATGCCGTCGACACGGTGCTGTCGGTGTTCTCCCCGCGCAACGTCGACGAATTCGCCCGCGTCCTGGTGCCCGGCGGTCGGGTTGTCATCGTGGCGCCGACACCGCGTCACCTCGACGAGATCGTCGCGCCGATGGGCATGATCGGTGTCGACCCGACGAAGTCGGACCGCCTGGGCGCCACCATGAGCGCCGCGTTCACGCGCCGCGACCGGCGGCTCGTCGAGTACGCCCTGGACGCCGACCGTGGGCTCGTCGCCGACCTCGTCGCGATGGGCCCTTCAGCGCATCACGTCGCACCGGCCGAGCTCGCCGACCGGGCGGCCGCCATGCCGCCGTCGACCGCGGTCACCTTCTCGATGACCGTGTCGGTCTACGAGGCGAGCGCCTGACGGTAGACGGCGACGGTCTGTTCGGCGATGGAGTCCCACGAGAACTCGGCGATCGCACGTTCGCGTCCCGCGGCGCCCATCTCGGCGGCCCGTGCCCCGTCCCCGGCGACGGTGTTCACGGCGGTGGCGAGGCCCGACTCGAACCCACGGGCGTCGGTCGCGTCGTAGGGGACGAGCAGTCCGGTCACCTGGTCCCGGACCACCTCCGGGATGCCGCCCACATCGGAGGCGACGACCGCGGTCCCGCACGCCATGGCCTCGAGGTTCACGATGCCCAGCGGCTCGTAGATGGACGGGCACACGAAGACCGTTGCCGCGGAAAGGATCTGGGCGACCTTGTCGGTCGGGAGCATCTCCTGGACCCAGTGCACGCCGCTGCGCTGCTCCGACAACTGCGCGACGGCGGAGGCAATCTCCGCACCGATCTCGGGGGTGTCGGGGGCGCCCGCGCACAGGACGAGCTGGATGTCGGGGTCGAACTCGTGCGCCGCGGCGACGAGATGCGCGACCCCCTTCTGGCGGGTGATGCGGCCGACGAACACGGCGATCGGGCGGTCGGGGTCGACGCCGAGTGCGCGCAGCGGCGAGTCGTCGGTCCACGGGTCGGCGACCGGCGCCCACTTTGTGGTGTCGATCCCGTTGCGCACCACGTGCACCCGTTGCGGGTCGAGCCGGGGGTAGGCGTCACAGACGTCGACCCGCATCCCGGCCGAGACCGCGATCACGGCGTCGGCGTACTCGACGGCGTTGCGTTCCGCCCAGCTCGAGAGGCGGTATCCGCCGCCGAGTTGTTCGGCCTTCCAGGGCCGTCGCGGCTCCAGCGAGTGCGCGGTGAGGACATGGGGGACGCCGTACAGCTGGGCCGCCAGGTGGCCGGCGAGGCCGGTGTACCAGGTGTGCGAGTGCATGATGTCCGCGCCCTGCGCGCCCGCGACCATCCGCAGGTCCGCCGACATCGTGGTCAGCGCCGCGTTCGCGCCGGTGAGCCCGGGGTCGGCGGTGTAGACGTGCGCGGTGTCGCGCGGGGCGCCCATGCAGTGCACGTCGACCGTGGCCAACGCGCGGAGGTGTCGGACGAGTTCGGTGACGTGCACCCCCGCACCGCCGTAGACCTCGGGCGGATACTCGCGCGTCATCATCGCCACTCGCATGACATGTGACGCTAGTGCGTGGGTGGCGGTCTCCGCCACGGACCGTCGGGTGTGGCCGGGGCCACCGATCACCGATAGGTTGGCGGTGTGAGATCACAGCCGCATGTGCTCGGGATCGTGCTGGCGGGCGGGGAGGGCAAGCGCCTCTACCCGCTCACCATGGACCGTGCCAAGCCTGCGGTGCCGTTCGGCGGCGCCTACCGACTGATCGACTTCGTGCTGAGCAACCTGGTCAACGCGGGATACCAACGACTCTGCGTACTCACGCAGTACAAGTCGCACTCACTCGACCGTCACATCTCGCAGACGTGGCGGCTCTCGGGTTTCAACGGGGAGTACATCACCCCGGTCCCGGCGCAGCAGCGTCTCGGCCCGCGCTGGTACACCGGCAGCGCCGACGCGATCTTCCAGTCGCTGAACCTCGTCTACGACGAGGAGCCCGACTACATCGTCGTGTTCGGTGCGGACCACGTGTACCGCATGGATCCCGAGCAGATGGTCGCCGCCCACATCGAGTCCGGTGCGGCCGCCACGGTGGCCGGGATCCGCGTCCCGCGGTCGGAGGCGTTCGCGTTCGGCTGCATCGACTCCGACGAGTCCGGGCGCATCACGCAGTTCCTGGAGAAGCCGAAGGACCCGCCGGGCACCCCCGACGACCCGAACGCGACGTTCGCGTCGATGGGCAACTACGTATTCACCACGCAGGCCCTCGTCGACGCCATCCGTGCCGACTCCGAGGACAGCGACTCCGACCACGACATGGGCGGCGACATCATCCCGGGCTTCGTGAACCGCGGTGAGGCGTTCGTCTACGACTTCGCCGACAACGAGGTCCCCGGCGCCACCGACCGAGACAAGGGCTACTGGCGCGACGTGGGGACGCTGGACGCCTTCTACGACGCGCACATGGATCTCGTGTCGGTGCACCCGATCTTCAACCTCTACAACCGGCGCTGGCCCATCCGCGGAGCGGCCGAGAACCTCGCGCCCGCCAAGTTCGTCCACGGCGGACTGGCGCAGGAGTCCGTCGTCGGCGCGGGTTCGATCATCTCCGCGGCGACCGTGCGCAACTCGGTGCTCAGCTCGAACGTCATCATCGACGACGGGGCCACCGTCGAGGGCAGCGTGCTCATGCCCGGCGTCCGCATCGGACGGGGAGCCGTCGTGCGCAAGGCCATCCTCGACAAGAACGTGGTCGTCGGACCCGGCGAGATCGTCGGTGTGGAGCAGGAGAAGGACCGCGGCAAGTACGCCGTCAGCGCCGGTGGCGTCGTCGCCGTCGGCAAGGGACAGCGCATCGGCGCCTGACCTCGCCACCCCCCGCGATCCACACGGCCCGCCCCACCCGTCGAGTGGGCATCTGGAGGCGTCGAGTGGGCGGTCGGAGGTGTCGAGTGGGCACCGTCGTCGACCGCCTGCCCACTCGACGCCTCCGACCGCCCAGTCGACGCCTCCAACGGCCCAGTCGACGCCTCCAACCGCCCACTCGACGCCTCCAACGGCCCAGTCGACGGCTCCGGACGCCCACTCGACGAGGGGTCGACGAGTGGCGGTGGCCGACCCGGGTCTAGGCGACGAGTGCGGCGTGCGCCGTGCGGGCTGCGTCGATCAGCTGGGTCATCTCGGCGGTCCGTGCCGACTCCGGGAGATCGTCGACGGGCCACCAGCGCAGATCGACGGACTCGTCGCTGCGGACGACGGGCGGTGGTGTGCCGTCGGGGGTCGGCGGCGTGACCCCGAGGAATCGGACGTCGAGGTGACGGGTCGGGACGCCGAGCGAACACGTGATCGGATGCGTGTGCAGCGCAACGGGATGAGGGTGCAGGCGCACGCCGTCGACTCCGGACTCCTCGACCGCCTCGCGGACGGCCGCGTCGAGCAGGGTCGGGTCGTAGGGTTCGCAGTGTCCTCCGAGTTGGATCCACGCACCGACCCTCGGATGCAGCGTCAGCAGCGCGTGACTCCCCGTGTGGTCGAGGACCAGGGTCGACGCGGTGATGTGTCCGGGCTCGCAGGCGCGCAGGCACGCGTCGTCCCGCGCGGCGAGGAACGCCAGCATGGTGTGCCGCAGGGCGTCCTGCCCCGCGTCGGGTGCGGCGAAGGTGGTGAGCGCCTCGACGGTGGAGGCGTGCAGAGAGGCCGCGGTCACCGGTCGTGCACCAGACCGTCGGTGGACGCGGGCGGGCGTAGCCCGGTCTCGGTCGCGGGGTGGCCGATCGCGATGGCGCCCAGCGGTTCCCAGTCGGACGGGACGTCGAGCAGCTCGGGGACGACCTCGGCGGCGAAGATCGTCGACCCGACCCAGCAACTGCCCACCCCGCGGACCGAGAGCGCGACGAGCAACGCCTGCACCGCGGCACCGACCGCGACGGTGAACATGGTGTGTTCGGCCGAGGTCCGGGTCTCGTCGGGGTAGTCGTGCGCACCGTCCATCACCAGCATCGGTACGACGAGTTCCGGTGCGTCGTACAGGATCTGTCCGCGCCGCAGGCGCTTCTGGATCGACTCCGCAGTCTTCCCGTCGGCGGTGAGGTCGCGTTCCCAGCGATCCGCCATGGCGTCGAGAAGGCGACGGCGACGCTGCCCGTCGCGCACCCAGACGAACCGCACCGGGTGGGTGTGGTGCGGCGCCGGTGCGGTGAGGGCCTCGGCGAAGGCGGCACGCATGTCGGCCTCGTCGACCGGTTCGTCGGTGAACGCTCGGACCGAACTGCGGGTCAGCAGGGCCTGACGACGCCCCAGGGCGACGGCCTCGTCGGCGCCGAGCCAGAAGAGGTCCTCCTCACCCGGCCGGACGAGATCGCGTGCCGTCGAACCGTCGTCGTGGGGGGACAGCCCGCGGATCACCGCGACCGGGGTCTCGCCGAGCTTTCCCTTGGCGAGGTCGGCGGCCGCGGCGATCTCGTCGGCGACGGCGATGTCGGTCACGACGAGTTCGTTGCCCCAGTGGTCCCGGACACCCTCGTAGGGATGGGTCACGGCGATGCCGGCGGCACCGATGGCCGCATCGGTCTGACCCGTCCGCCAGGCGCGACCCATGGTGTCGGTGACGACGACAGCGACCTCGACGCCGAGTGCGGACCGGATCCCGTCCCGGAGTCGGCGGGCGCTCTCGTCGGGGTCGACGGGCAGCAGCACGAGTTCGTCGGTCCCCACGTTCGACCCGTCGACGCCGGAGGCGGCCTGCACGATCCCCAGGGCGTTCTCGGTGATGAGCGTCCGGTTCTTGCGGGCCAGGACGCGGACCGACTCCTGTTCGACAAGCTTGCGGCGCAGCGCATCTCGCTCGTCGGGGTCGGCCGGCGCGACGACCGTCCGCCCCTCCGCCTTCGAGACGATCTTCGACGTCACCACGATCACGTCGCCCGACTGCAGATCGGGTGCTGCTGCGGCGATCGCCGCGGCGACGTCGTCACCCTCCGTGAAGCGGGGGAGGCCCGGGACGGCCCACATGTGGATCCCTCCGGCCGCGGCGTGGTCCGGCCCGCCGGGGGGATCGCTCGCGTCGGGATCGGTCACGTCGGGTCCACACCGACGAGACGGCAGGCGGCGCGCACCATCTCGGCGGTCGTGGCGGGGTCGGTCATGACGAGCGGGACGCTCGCCGTCGCGACCCCGGGGATGTCGGCGGTGTCGTCGGGCGCGACGAGCCAGCCGTCGAGGATGCCCGTGCCCGACCGGGCTCCGTAGTGCGCCCCGATCGCCTCGGCCGTGGTCTCCACACCGATCACCGAGAGGCACTCGTCGGCCATGCCGCGTAGCGGGGCGCCGCCGATGACGGGGGAGACGCCCACGACCGGCGCCGTCGTCGTGCGCAGCGCCGACCGCACGCCGGGGACGCTGATGATCGCGCCGATGCTGACGACAGGATTGCTCGGTGCCAGCAGGACGATGTCGGCGTCGGCGATGGCCTCGACGACGCCGGGGGCCGGGGTCGCCTCCTCGGAACCGACCTGGGCGAACCCGTGGGTCGGGATCTTGGCGCGGTAGCGGACCCACCATTCCTGGAAGTGGATGGCGACCTTCGCGCCGTCGTCCTCACGCGTGACGACGACATGGGTCTCGTGGCGGTCGTCGCTGGCCGGCAGCAGGCGCACGCCCGGCTGCCACCGCTTGCACAGCGCCGCGGTGATGTCCGACAGGCGGTACCCCGCGTCGAGCATCTGGGTCCGGATGAGGTGGGTGGCGAGGTCGCGATCACCGAGGCCGAACCAGTCGGGATCGGCGCCGTACGCGGCGAGTTCGGCCTTGGCGTTCCAGCTCTCGTCGCGGCGCCCCCAACCACGGTCGGTGTCGATGCCGTCGCCGAGCGTGTACATGCAGGTGTCGAGGTCGGGGCAGATCCGCACGCCGTGCATCCACGCGTCGTCGCCCACGTTGACGATGGCCGTGATACTCGGATCCGGCTGCGGCGCAGCGGGATCGACATCACCGGCCGGGAACGCCGTATGGCCCAGCAGATGGCGGACGCCCTGCAGGAACCGGGCGCCGCCGACGCCGCCCACCAGGACCGTTGCCTTCACGACGACCCACTGTAGTCATGGCCCGGAGCCGGCCGGCACCGCCGTCGGAGGGCGTGCGACACGCCACATCCGGGGATCGAGGGGAACTCGACCCCCCGGTGGTATTGGCAATGTGGCCGTTCCGCTTGACCGCGCGGCGAACCAGCGTGTCTAATCACATCAGTGTCATTAGCGATTTGTGACCGAGATGCGTTCCACCGCATGGTTTTCGATCACATGTTCGAACGGCACGTCGAACACGGAACGCGGTTTGAGTCGACCACCCACCCCCGGGCGGGTCATTGCACACCACACGATCTCCTGGACGGGCGATCGGACATCGGAACCATGAGGAGGCCCGGCGATGTCGTTCGAACACATGTTGGGTGACGGATTCCCGTCGCGCACGCCGGCACCGAACACCCCCCACCTGACCCTTGTCACCAATGACTTCGACGCGCTCTTCGACGACGCCGAGGAGCAGTGGCAGGAGCGCGCCCTGTGCGCGCAGACCGACCCCGAGGCCTTCTTCCCGGAGAAGGGCGGCTCCACCCGTGAGGCCAAGCGCATCTGCTCCGGCTGCGAGGTGAAGGCCGAGTGCCTCGAGTACGCCCTGCACAAGGACGAGCGCTTCGGCATCTGGGGCGGCCTGTCCGAGCGCGAGCGTCGTCGCCTCAAGCGCGGCATAATCTGAGCGACCGCGCTCAGCGCGGGTCGGGGTCGATCGTGTCCTCGTCGACGCCGAGGTGGGTCGCGACCTGATGCACCAGGACCTCGTGGACCAGATCGACGAGGTCGTCGCCGGAATCGGCCCGGCTCTCCAACGGCTTGCGGAACACCACGATCCGCGCCTTCGACGGACGCCCCTGGGCGTCGATCCCCGCCGGCAACAGCCGCGCGAGAGGGATGGCTCCGTCCGCGGTCACCTCGTCCGGCCACTGCACGGTCTCGGGATCGCGCGGCAGCATCCGCGGGATCTCGTCCACCGCGAGATCGAGATCGCCCAACTGGTCGTGCCAGCGCGCGTCGATCTCCGCGAACGCCTCGAGCACGATCAGGTCGAACGACTCCGAGCGCGTGTTGGCGGCCGGCAGGTCGGGCGGCAACAGTCGCGACCGCAGTCCTCGCCCGCGGCGGTCCCGACTGCGTCGTCGACGTCCCGACCGCGACGACGAGCCCGCACCGGGACGCATCGACTCCGATCGCGGCGAGCGAGACATGGCGCGAGTGTAGACACGAGCGGCGGGCGCGGTGTGTCGCCCGCGTCGCCGTCGTGTCGCCGGGATAACCTCGCGGGGTGAGACGTCCTCGTCACTGCAGCAGGCCCGGCTGCGCCGCGCCTGCTGTCGCCACGTTGACGTTCGTCTACGCCGAGTCCGTCGCCGTCGTGGGTCCGCTGGCCACCACCGACGAGCCGCACTCGTGGGACCTCTGTGACCTGCACGCCGGCCGGATCACCGTGCCGCGCGGCTGGGAGATGATGCGCAGCGTCGGCAGCTTCCCGGCACCAGTCGGCGACGAGGACGACCTGACCGCGCTCGCCGAGGCGGTGCGCGAGGGCGTCGTGCGTCCCTCCGGCTCGGCGACGGCGCGGTCCGCCGCGGTCGACCACGCGCCGTTCACGGCCCCGCCCGCGGTCGGCACCCGCCCGCGCCCGGGCCGGCGCGGACACCTGCGCGTCCTGCCCGACCCCGTCGACTGATCGATCGCGCAGCTCCGGGCCGCGACCTCGCCGCAAGGGGAACCCCTCGCGCGACGTCGCGCGACGATCATGCGTACGGTGTCGACCGCCCCGCGGACGCCCGTGTGATCGGGCCCCGGAGCCCGGTCACGGGCCACCCCCACCGACTAGGCTGAGTCCGACCCCGACGACCTCCTGTCGTCCCTGTCACCCGTCGGCGCTCAGCGCGCCGGGAGTCGAGGAGAAGCACCGTGTCCGACCCGAACGGGGTGCACGCCGTCACCGCACCGCGCACGGCCGAGTCCGTCGCCGCGATCGTGAAGGCGTACGACGTGCGCGGACTCGTCGGTGAGCAGATCGACGCCGACTTCGTCGCCGACGTGGGCCGGTCGTTCGCCGCGCTCATGCGGGGTGAGGGTGCCGGCTCGGTCGTCGTCGGACACGACATGCGGGCGTCCTCGCCCGACCTCGCGCGGGCTTTCGCCGAGGGTGTCTGCGACCAGGGACTCGACGTCGTCCTCATCGGACTGGCGTCGACGGATCAGCTGTACTTCGCCTCCGGCAGTCTCGACGTCCCGGGCGCCATGTTCACAGCCAGCCACAACCCCGCCGCCTACAACGGGATCAAGCTGTGCCGTCGCGGGGCGAAGCCGGTCGGTCAGCAGACGGGCCTGGCGACCATCGCCGACGAACTGGTGCACGGCACGCCCGCGTTCGACGGACCGCGGGGATCGGTGAGCGAGCGGGACGTCCTGGACGACTACGCCGCGTATCTGCACGGTCTGGTGGACCTCACGGGGAGCCGACCGCTGACGATCGCCGTCGACGCCGGGAACGGGATGGGCGGACACACCGTCCCCGCGGTCCTCGGCGCGAACGGTGCGTTCACCCTGCGTCCCCTGTTCTTCGAGCTCGACGGCACCTTCCCGAACCACGAGGCCAACCCGCTGGACCCGGCGAACCTCGTCGACCTGCAGGCCTACGTGCGGGAGACCGGTGCCGACATCGGCCTCGCCTTCGACGGTGACGCCGACCGCTGCTTCGTCGTCGACGAACGCGGAGAGCCGGTCTCGCCGTCGGCGGTCACCGGACTCGTCGCCGAGCGCGAACTCGCGAAGCACCCGGGGTCGTCGATCATCCACAACCTGATCACGTCGCGTGCCGTACCCGAGCTGGTGTCCGAGCGGGGCGGAACGCCCGTGCGCACTCGCGTCGGTCACTCCTTCATCAAGCAGCAGATGGCCGAGACGGGCGCGGTGTTCGGTGGCGAGCACTCCGCGCACTATTACTTCCGCGACTTCTGGGGTGCGGACTCGGGCATGCTCGCCGCCATGCACGTGCTGGCTGCGCTCGGCGAGAGCGACGTCCCCGCGTCGGAGATGCTGTCGGGGTACGAGCGTTACGTGGCGTCCGGCGAGATCAACTCGACAGTCACCGACGCGGCGGCGGCCACCGAGTCGGTCATCGCGACCTTCGCCGACCAGACCGCGTCGATCGACCGACTCGACGGCGTCACCGTCGATCTGAAGGACGGGTCGTGGTTCAACCTCCGCGCGTCCAACACCGAACCGCTGCTGCGCCTGAACGCCGAGGCCGCGACGACCGAGCGCATCGACGAGATCGTCGCCACCGTCCTCGGCATCGTCCGCGCCTGACCTCGATACGCTGGCCATGATGCTCACCGGCGCACCCGATCTCGACGACGTCCCGCAACTGCAGGACGCCGACGTCGACGGCTGGCTGCGTGCGGGCGCGCTCGCCGGTGCCCAGGTCCGCGCGGTGTCCGCGGCCCTGGAGGAGGGTGTCCTCGAACCGCTGTCGCGGGTCCGTCCCCGCGCCGTGATCGTCGTGGTGGGCCGTGGGACCGCCCGCGACGCCGCCGACCTCGTCGTCGCCACCATGTCCGCACACACCGACGTCCCGCTCGTCGTGGTGCCGACCATCCCGGGGTGGGTCGGCCCGCTCGACGTGGTGATCGTCTCCGGCGACGACGCCGGGGACCGCGCCCTCGCCGACGCGGCCGCCCGCGCGGTCCGTCGCCATGCCGAGCTGGTGCTCGACATCCCCGTCGAGGGACCGATCGCGGAGGCGGCGGCAGGAGGCGGACTGGACCTCTCGCCCCGCGTGTCCACGCCCGACCCGTTCCGGTTCTGCGGGCACGTCGCCGCGCTGGCCGGGGTGATCGGCGCCCTGGCCGAGGTCCGTACGGGCGGAGCGCGTTTCGACGCCGCCGCGCTCGCCGACACCCTCGACGCGGAGGCATCCGCGGCGCACCCCGGCAACGAGTCGTTCCACAACGCGGCCAAGTCGCTGGCCGCCCGGGTCCAGGGCCGTCAGGTCGTCTGGGCGGGTGACACACCGGCGGCCATGGCGCTGGCCACACACGCGGCGCGCACCGTGTACACCGTCGCCGGGATCTCCGGTGTCTCCGCCGCCGTGTCCGAGGCGCTCGTCGTCGCGGCGCGCCCGACGACGGTCGCCGCGCCCGAGGTCGACCCGATCTTCCACGACCCGGACTTCGATCCCCCTCTGGCGGCACCGCCACCACGGGTTGTCGTCCTGACCACCCGCGCGGCGGAATGGACGACGCGGCAACGGGTCTCGTCCCTACCCGAGGTCGACGTCCTCACCGCGACCGACGACGAAGCACCACCCCCGGCGCAGGCGCCCGTCGGTGACGCCCCCGGCGACATCGAGTCGCTGCTCGTGCTCGCCCTGCGCGTCGAGATGGCGGCGGTCTACCTCCGGCTGATCGGGGCGCGGTGATGCGCACCCTCGACGGTGTCGTCCGCCCCTACGCCTGGGGGTCGCGGACGGCGATCGCGTCACTGCGCGGGATGCCCACCCCCTCACCACATCCCGAGGCCGAACTCTGGTTCGGCGCGCACCCCGCCGCGCCGGCCCACTGTGTCGACGGTGGGGCGGGGGAGGACCTCCTGACGGTCATCGACGCCGACCCGGCCGGGCAGCTCGGTGCCCACTGCGCGGATCGCTTCGAGAACCGACTGCCCTTTCTGCTCAAGGTCCTCGCCGCCGAGGAACCGCTGTCCTTGCAGGCGCACCCGACCAAGGAGCAGGCGCGCGCGGGGTTCGCCCGGGAGAACGCCGCCGGCATCCCGGTGGACGCCCCGGACCGCAACTACCGCGACGACAACCACAAGCCCGAGTTGGTGGTGGCGCTCAGCGAGTTCGACGCGCTGGCCGGCTTCCGCGACCCGACCGTCACGGTGGAGCTCCTCCGTGATCTCCAGGTCCCCGAACTCGACTCGTACCTCGGACTGCTCGCCGGACAACCGGACTCGCACGGTCTGCGCGCGCTCTTCACGACGTGGCTCACCCTGCCCGACTCGATCCTGCGCAGTGTCATCCCGGCGGTGCTCGAGGCCGCCATCGCCTACCTCAACGCGGGTGGGCGACGGTTCGCCCTCGAGTTCCAGACGGTGCTCGAACTCGGCGAGGCCTATCCCATGGACCCGGGTGTGCTCACCGTGCTGTTGCTGAACAGGCTGCGGCTGTCGCCGGGTGAGGGTCTGTTCCTGGGCGCCGGGAACCTGCACGCCTACCTGCGGGGGACGGCGGTCGAAATCATGGCCAACTCCGACAACGTCCTGCGTGGCGGTCTGACGCCGAAGCACATGGACGTCCCTGAACTGCTCGCCGTCCTCGACTTCGCCCCGTCGGCGGTGAGCGACCTGCTCCCCGCGGTGCGCACCGTCGGACCCGAGCGCATCTACTCCACGCCGGCCTCGGAGTTCCGGCTGTCGCGGATCGAGCTCGACGGCACGGGGACGCGCCTCCCGTCGTCGGTCTCGCTCGACGCCCCGGGGCCGCAGATCCTGACGGTGATCAGCGGGACCGTCGAGGTCCGCGGTCACGGAGCGGACTACGTCTCGGTCACGCCGGGCCGGTCACTGTGGCTCGCCGACTCCGACCCGGACGTGGTGGTGCGCGCGGCGTCGAGCTCGGCGGTGTTCTTCCGTGCGATCGTGCCGGGGACCTGAGGAGGCCCGTCGTCACGGGTGGAGCGAACGCGCGAACTCCTCGAAGTGGTCGCCCATCTGCTCCAGCGTCATGCCCTCCCGGTGCAGCAGGAACCCGACCACGGCCGGCTCGAGCGGCGCCATGACGGCCTCGCGGATCGCGATCGCCGGCGCGGTGTAGCCGAGTTCGACCAGCAACGACTGCACGTGGATCGCCGACACGCGGCGAGCGGGGTGGTCGAGGCGCAGCGGACCGGCGGCCTCGTCGGCCTCGGTGAGGATGTCGAGGTGCGCGCACACCATCGCCAGCCGCGCACGGCCGTAGGCGACGAGCCGCTCACGGGCCGGGGCGCCGGGGCCCAACGGCGGGGGCCCGCTGAGGAAGGCGCGCTGCATCTCGGTCTCCGAGTGGTCCAGGAGCGACCGCATGAGGCCCGCACGCGTCCCGAAGCGACGGAAGACGGTGCCCTTGCCGACACCGGCGGCCCGCGCGACCTCGTCCATCGTCACCGCGGACGCCCCGTGTTGTTCCACGAGCCGCTGCGCGGCGGTCAGCAGCATCGACCGGTTGCGCACCGCGTCGGCCCGGACGGACTCGACGTCGTCGACGACGGGCAGCGCCGACCGTACGGAACGCACGGTGAGGTCGCCGCCGCCGGGGAGTGGCAGGTCGGTGGTCACGTGGCGAGCGTAGCGCGAGGTCGGAGCCGTCCTGACATCCCGAGGAATGTGATCGGACTCCGGTCCGTTTGCATCACCGACGGGTGCCGCGCAGGGCGGCGCCCCTGCGCTCCGGAGTGAGGGGACCCCCATGACATCGACCCAGCCGCGGACCGCGGACATCGCCGTGCTCGTCGGCAGCCTGCGGTCAGGATCGGTCAACCGCCAGGTCGCCGAGGTCGCCGCCGAGCACGCGCCCGAGGGCACGACGGTGCGGATCGTCGAGGACCTCGCGTCGGTGCCGTTCTACGACGAGGACATCGACAGCGCACCCCTCGACCCCGCTGCCGCCCGCCTGCGCGCCGAGATCGACGCCGCGGACGCCGTCCTGATCGTGACGCCCGAGTACAACGGCACCATGCCGGCCGTGGTGAAGAACGCCATCGACTGGACGTCCCGTCCGTACGGGGCGGGCGCCCTGAAGGGCAAGCCCGTCGCGGTCATCGGTGCGTCCGCGGGGCAGTACGGCGGGAAGTGGGCCATCGACGACACCCAGCGGTCGGTCGGGGTGGCCGGCGGCGTCGTCGTCGAGGAGGCCGCCGTGCCGATCGCGGCCGCGACCCTCGCCGGCGCTCCCGTCGCGGAGGTCTCCGAGGTGACCGATCGGGTACGCGCCGCGATCACGGCCCTCGCGGGGGCCGTCGCCGCCTGACCCACCTCGACCCGCACGCCGGCCCCGGGAATCCCACGGATGTGATCCGTCCCGAGGCCGGCGCCGTCGTCTGTGACGTGCGACACGCCGGGACATCGCGACGCAGCCGCGCGCGACCTGCGACTTTCACGAATGTCATTCGCAAGCTGTTGTGTCGGCGATGGATGTGAGACACTAGGTGTAGTGATCGGGACGCCGACAAGGCTCCCGAGAACCACGTCGGAGATCCGGTCCTCGAGGCCGTTCTGGCGGCCATCTCTCGCGTCCCCACTCGCGCCACCCGAGGAGTTCCCATGGCGATCACCGTCTACACCAAGCCGGCCTGCGTCCAGTGCAACGCGACCTACAAGGCGTTGGACAAGCAGGGTCTGGAGTACGACGTCGTCGACATCAGCGAGGACTCCGAGGCACGTGACTACGTGATGGCACTGGGCTACCTGCAGGCGCCCGTCGTGGTCGTCGGCGACGATCACTGGTCGGGCTTCCGTCCCGACCGCATCAAGGCGCTCGCGACCGCCGCCGCCTGACGGCACCCGCGCACCCATCCGTTCGTCCGCCGCAGCCAGACAGGGAGGTCCACAGTGACCGAGAACCCGTCGTCGGCGCCGCTGGTCGTCTACTTCTCGTCGGTGTCGGAGAACACGCACCGATTCGTCGAGAAGACGGGTCTGCGGGCACTGCGTGTGCCGCTCCACCATCCCGAGGCGTTCGTCGTCGACGAGCCCTACGTCCTGGTCCTCCCGACGTACGGCGGGGGCAAGGCGACGGGGGAGCGGTCGGGATACGTGCCCAAGCAGGTCATCACGTTCCTGAACCACCCGGGCAACCGGGCACTGATCCGCGGCGTCGTCGGCGCGGGGAACACCAATTTCGGCGAGGAGTTCTGCCTCGCCGGGGACATCGTGTCGCGCAAGTGCCGCGTCCCCTACCTCTACCGCTTCGAGTTGATGGGCACCGCCCACGACGTCGAGCGTGTGCGTGACGGCGTGGCCGAGTTCGGCCGCAGTCGTGCGTTCACCGATCCGGACCAGATCGACCTGGCCCCGGTCGCTGTCGGCGCCTGAGCGCCCGCCGCCTCTCCTTCCGCCCCCCGCAGCACCCGTCGAGCAGGAGTTCTCTCGTGACCCCCACCGCAGCCACCGTGTCCGACACCGCGACCGCCACCTCCGGTGTGCACCCGGGCCCCGCCGGCCACGATCCCGGCGAGCTCGACTACCACTCGCTGAACGCGATGCTGAACCTGTACGACGCGGACGGGCGCATCCAGTTCGAGAAGGACCGCGAGGCGGCCAACCAGTATTTCCTGCAGCACGTGAACCAGAACACGGTCTTCTTCCACGACCTCGACGAGAAGCTCGACTACCTGGTCGAGGAGAACTACTACGAGGCCGAGGTCCTCGAGCGCTACGACCGCGAGTTCGTCAAGGACCTCTTCGGCTACGCGTACAAGAAGAAGTTCCGCTTCCCGACCTTCCTCGGGGCGTTCAAGTACTACACCTCGTACACGCTGAAGACGTTCGACGGGAAGCGCTACCTCGAGCGTTTCGAGGACCGCGTGTGCATGGTGGCGTTGACCCTCGCCGACGGTGACACCGCCCTCGCGAAGGAGTTGGTGGAGGAGATCATCACCGGTCGCTTCCAGCCCGCGACCCCGACGTTCCTCAACTCCGGCAAGAAGCAGCGCGGCGAGCCCGTCTCCTGCTTCCTGCTGCGCATCGAGGACAACATGGAGTCGATCGGACGGTCGATCAACTCCGCGCTGCAGCTGTCCAAGCGTGGTGGCGGAGTCGCGTTGCTGCTCAGCAACATCCGCGAGCACGGTGCGCCTATCAAGAAGATCGAGAACCAGAGCTCGGGTGTCATCCCGATCATGAAGCTGCTCGAGGACTCGTTCTCCTACGCCAACCAGCTCGGTGCCCGCCAGGGTGCCGGCGCGGTGTACCTGCACGCGCATCACCCGGACATCTACCGCTTCCTCGACACCAAGCGCGAGAACGCCGACGAGAAGATCCGCATCAAGACGCTCTCGCTCGGTGTCGTGATCCCGGACATCACGTTCCAGCTCGCCAAGCAGAACGACGACATGTACCTGTTCAGCCCCTACGACGTCGAGCGCGTCTACGGGGTGCCGTTCGCCGACATCAACGTGAGCGACAAGTACCACGAGATGGTCGAGGACAAGCGGATCCGCAAGACCAAGATCAAGGCGCGTGAGTTCTTCCAGACCCTCGCCGAGCTGCAGTTCGAGTCGGGCTACCCGTACATCATGTTCGAGGACACGGTGAACCGGGCCAACCCGATCGACGGCAAGATCACGCACTCCAACCTGTGCTCGGAGATCCTGCAGGTGTCGACGCCGTCGACCTTCAACGACGATCTGTCCTACTCCCGGGTGGGCAAGGACATCTCGTGCAACCTCGGCTCGCTGAACATCGCGAAGACGATGGACTCGCCGGACTTCGGCCAGACCATCGCCACCGCGATCCGAGGCCTGACCGCGGTGAGCGACCAGACGGCGATCACCTCGGTGCCGTCGATCCAGGAGGGCAACAACAGCTCTCACGCGATCGGCCTCGGCCAGATGAACCTGCACGGGTACCTCGCCCGCGAGCGCATCTTCTACGGCAGCGAGGAGGGCATCGACTTCACGAACATCTACTTCTACACGGTGCTGTTCCACGCGCTGCGCGCGTCGAACGCGATCGCCCGTGAGCGGGGACGCGCGTTCGGCGGGTTCGAGAAGTCGAAGTACGCCAGCGGCGAGTTCTTCGACAAGTACACCGAGAAGTCGTGGGAGCCGGCCACCCAGCGCGTACGAGACCTGTTCGGCCAGGCCGGGATCCACATCCCCACCCAGGACGACTGGCGTGAGCTGAAGACCGCGGTGCAGCGTGACGGCATCTACAACCAGAACCTCCAGGCGGTGCCGCCGACGGGGTCGATCAGCTACATCAACCACTCGACCAGCTCGATCCACCCGGTGGCCGCGAAGATCGAGATCCGTAAGGAAGGCAAGATCGGCCGCGTCTACTACCCGGCGCCGTACATGACGAACGAGAACCTGGAGTACTACCAGGACGCGTACGAGATCGGGTACGAGAAGATCATCGACACCTACGCCGCGGCCACGCAGCACGTCGACCAGGGTCTGAGCCTGACCCTGTTCTTCAAGGACACGGCGACCACCCGCGACGTGAACCGCGCGCAGATCTACGCCTGGCGCAAGGGGATCAAGACGCTCTACTACATCCGTCTGCGTCAGCTGGCCCTCGAGGGCACCGAGGTGGAGGGCTGCGTCTCGTGCATGCTCTGACACCTGTCCGACCGACCACCACCCACACCCCGAGCGAGGCACGATGACGTCCACCCAGAGCCATTCACCGGCCGACGGCGCGCCGATCAAGCTGGTCAGCCGCGTCTCGGCGATCAACTGGAACCGCGTCCCCGACGAGAAGGACGCCGAGGTGTGGGATCGCCTGACCGGCAACTTCTGGCTGCCGGAGAAGGTGCCGGTGTCCAACGACATCCCGTCGTGGAACACGCTGACCGAGCTCGAGAAGCAGCTCACCATGCGGGTGTTCACCGGCCTGACGCTTCTCGACACGATCCAGGGCACGGTCGGCGCGGTGTCGCTGATCCCGGATGCGACGACCCCGCACGAGGAGGCGGTGCTCACCAACATCGCGTTCATGGAGTCGGTGCACGCGAAGAGCTACAGCTCGATCTTCTCGACCCTGTGCTCCACCAAGGACATCGACGAGGCGTTCCGCTGGTCGGAGGAGAACGAGTACCTCCAGACCAAGGCGCGCATCGTCATGGACTACTACCGCGGCGACGACCCGCTCAAGCGCAAGGTCGCCTCGACGCTGCTCGAGTCGTTCCTCTTCTACTCGGGCTTCTACCTGCCGATGTACTGGTCGAGCCGCGCCAAGCTCACCAACACGGCCGACCTGATCCGCCTGATCATCCGCGACGAGGCCGTCCACGGGTACTACATCGGCTACAAGTACCAGCGCGCTCTCGAGGTCTGCACCCCCGAGCGCCGGCAGGAGCTGAAGGACTACACCTTCGAGCTTCTGTTCGAGCTGTACGACAACGAGACCGACTACACCGCTGGGCTGTACGACGAGGTGGGTCTCAGCGAGGACGTGAAGACGTTCCTGCGCTACAACGCGAACAAGGCGCTGATGAACCTCGGTTACGAGGCGATGTTCCCGCGCGACGAGACGCTGGTGAACCCGGCGATCCTCTCGGCGCTGTCGCCCAACGCCGACGAGAATCACGACTTCTTCTCCGGGTCGGGCTCCTCCTACGTCATCGGCAAGGCCGTCAACACCGAGGACGACGACTGGGACTTCTAGACCGAGGAGTCAGACGAGACCGCCCCGGACTCCTCGAGTCCGGGGCGGTTCGTCGTCTCAGGCGACCCCGCCGTTCACGCGGATCACCTGACCGCTGATCCAACTCGACTCCGCGCGGGTGAGAAGCGCGACGGCGTCGGCGATCTCGTCGATCTCACCCAGACGTCCCCCGGGAGCTGCCCGCTCGATCGCCACGAGTTGGTCGGCTGTCTTCCCCTTCGCGAACATCTCCGACCTCACCAGGCCGGGTGCGACGGCGTTGACGGTGATCCCGCGCGGCGCCAACTCCTTCGCCGCGACACGCGTCAGGGTCTCCACCGCCGACTTCGCCGCGAGATAGACACCCATCCCGGGTGTCGCCGTCGACACCGCCGTGCTCGACAGCGTCACGATCCTCCCGTCGTCGACGAGCCGATCGGCCGCAGTGCGCAGGCAGTGGAAGGTGCCGCGTGTGCTGGCGTCGAAGACTCGGTCGTATGCGCCATCGTCGAAGGTCGCAATCGGTCCGAGTGCGCTGATGCCGGCGTTCGCGACGAGCACGTCCGCGCCGCCGAACTCCGTGTCGGCGACGTCGAACAGACGTCGCGCGGTGTCACCGTCGGCGATGTCGCCCCTCACCGCGACGGCTCGGCCGCCGGCATCGGTGATCGCCTGAACGGTCGTCGCGGCCTCGTCGGCCCGATGTGCGAAGCCGACGACGACCGACCGTCCGTCGCGGGCCAGGCGTTCCGCGATCGCGCGGCCGATCGAGCGGGAGGCCCCGGTGACGATCGCGGCATTCGGCGGTGGGGAGGTTGTCATGTCAACCACAGTAGCGGCGCCGGGTTGACGTGACAACCAGGGCGTCCCGACCTAGGCTGCCGGTGTGTCCGACGACGTCCTCGATCCCCGGGAAGTCGCGATCTGGCATGCGTTCAAGCGTGTCGGCGAGCAGGTGTCAACGGCGGTGGAGCGGGACATCCTCGCCGCGTCCGGACTCACCGGTCCCGAGTTCGGGGTGCTGACGCGCCTCGTCGACCTGGGTGACGGGCGCCTTCGACAGCAGGAGCTCGCGACGTCGATGCGATGGGACAAGAGCCGCCTGTCGCACCAGGTCACCCGGATGCAGAAGCGGGACCTGGTATCCCGCGACACCGTCGACGCATCGACGGTCATGGTCGAGATCACCGACACCGGTCGTGCCGCCCTCCGGCCGGCGCGGCCGGCGCACGCTCGAGCGATCCGGGCGCACCTTCTCGGTCGTCTCGACGACCGCGGCCGCGCACAGTTCGCCGCGGCGATGGATGCGATCCTGGAGCGGTGACGGGCGTCAGCGACGGTGGAGCACGGGCTCGACGACGATGCTCAGTGGCGGGGTGGTCGCCCGCACCGGGGGCACCGCGTCCGATCGGTGGGTCTGCGATCCGTTGGCATCGTCGAAGAGGCAGTGGCCGAACAGGTTCAGGATGGGTCCGCCCAGGTCGGACAGGTCCGCGCGGACCGCGCCGCGCACCTCCACCGCAGTTCCCGGCGGGGCCACGATCAGGTCGTGCACCCAGCGGGACAGGTACGGGTGGGCGGTCACCGTCGTCAGATTCCCTTCGGACGCGATGACGGGGCCCGGCACCTGGACCGGTGAGACCGGGGGCGTGATGACGTGACCGGTCACGCCGATTCCGTTGGGCGGCTGCGTCGGATCCGGTGCGAGGGGGTCAGCGGTGGCGCTCGCCGCGCCCAGCCAGATCGCGACCCCGACGACGCCGACCGTCGTGAGGAGGCGCAGGTTCAGCGGGTGACCTCGTTCAGCTTCCCGGTGGCCACGTCGAAGACGAAGCCGCGCAGCGAGGTGGTCTTCGACACGAACGGGCTGTTCTCGATGCGGGCGAGCGACTGCTTCACGTCCTCGTCGAGGTCGGGGAACGCCTCCGCCGACCACGCGGGCTTCACGCCGATCTCGTCCTGGATGCCGCGCTTGAAGTCGTCGTCGGTGAAGGTGAGCATTCCACAGTCGGTGTGGTGGATGAGGATGATCTCGGTGGTCCCCAGGAGGCGCTGACTGATGGCGAGCGATCGGATCTCGTCGTCGGTGACGACGCCACCGGCATTGCGGATGACGTGGGCCTCACCCTCGTTCAGACCGAGGATCCGGTAGACGTCGAGGCGGGCGTCCATGCACGCGACGACCGCGACGTGCTTGCTCGGCGGCAGCGGGAGCGGACCGGAGAACCCCGCAGCGTAGTCGGCGTTGTTCTTCAACAGGTCATCGGTGACGGTCATGCGGACATCGTGATCCGTGCATGCGTCGTCGGGGATGGTTGCGCGCACCCGGGGTTTTACGCGCTGAGGCGAGATCTCAGCCGGAGTAGCCGTTGAGGGAACGCTGGACGTCGTCGAGGACGACCGGGGCAGCGGCGAGGCCCCGCCGGCCGTACCAGATCGAGTCGTCGACGACGAAGACGCGCCTGCCCGATGCCGCGCCGAGATCGAGCCAACGGTCACTGCGCAGCACCGATACGCCGTGGTCCTTGCCCTTCGCGGACGTGAAGCTCACGTAGACGAGATCGGCGTCGGCGTCGTCGAAATTCTTCTCGGTGACCGTCACGGACCCGGGGGAGCGCTGCGACTGCGGGCGTTGGACGCCCATCGCGGCGAGGATGGACCCCGCGAACGACGCGGTGCCGGCAATCTGTTCGCTGTCGGCACCGAAGCGGACCAGGCCGACCTGACTGTGCGATGCATCAACGCGCTGTCCGGCGCGCTTGGCCTGCGCGGCGAAGGTGTCGAGGCGACGCGTCCCCTCCTCGCCTCGGCCGAGAGCGTCCGCGACCGCCTGGAACTGGTCCTGCCAGGACGCCGACTCGTCGACGACGACAGAGCGCGCGTCGTACGGCGCCGTCTGTGCGGTGGAGCGACCCAGCACGACGTCAGCCCGGGCACCGGCGGCGCGCTGGGCATCCGGGCGCGACCCGATCGTCGGCAGTGACGTCACGGTCGGTCCGAGATAGGTGGGGATGCCGCCCGGGTCGGCCGCGACCGCGACCACCTTCGACTGGATGCCCAGCGCGCACAGGGGGTCGAGCAGGGACGGGTCGGCGACGGCGATCCGGGACACATCCGCCTGGCCCGGGTCCGGCGTGGACGCGGTGCCGCAGGCGCGGTCGAAGGTGCGTTCGGGCGTGACGAGGTCGAACCCGCCGACGGCGGTGGTCGTCGTGGTCACCGATCCGGGGCCGGGAGGGGACTGTGTGTCGGCGCCGCCGCAGGCGGAGAGGCCCAGGACACCAGCCGTCACCACGCAGGTCACGGCCACCGCTCGCACGGGTCCGCGCACCCTCGTCACCACCGTTCTCCGACCACCTCGTGCCGGCCCGGACGGCCGCGCGATCGGGCATCAACCTAGCACCGCCGCATGTGTCGGAAAGCTCTGCCGCGGCGCGTCGTCGGGCTCCGTCGCCGTCCGCTCGCGGTGCGGGACAAGATCGCCCCGCGTGGGCGGGAAAGTTCCTACGACGAGTCGTAGGACCCGCTCGGCCACAGGGCGCATGAGGGTTTACGATCAGTTCAGTACGTTCGGCGTCGGGCAGACCGGTGCCCGCGTTCATCGTCACCACACGACCGGACACCGGTCGTGCAGGCAGGAGGACTAGTGACCGCCCTAGACCAGCCCACGCAGGTCGCCCCGGTTCGCCCCTACCCCGAGCGCACGGGCGTCAAGGGGTCGTTCATCTACAAGATGATCACGACGACCGACCACAAGGTGCTCGGCATCATGTACCTGGTCACGTGCTTCGCGTTCTTCCTCGTCGGCGGCCTGATGGCGCTGCTGATGCGCGGGGAGCTCGCACATCCGGGGATGCAGTTCCTGTCGAACGAGCAGTACAACCAGCTGTTCACCATGCACGGCACGGTCATGCTGCTGCTGTACGCGACCCCGATCGTCATCGGCTTCGCGAACGTGGTCCTGCCGCTGCAGATCGGCGCCCCCGACGTCGCGTTCCCGCGCCTCAACGCCTTCAGCTACTGGCTGTTCCTCTTCGGCGGCCTGATCGTCGTCGCCGGCTTCATCACCCCGGGTGGTGCCGCCGACTTCGGCTGGACCGCCTACACCCCGCTGACCGACGCGATCCACTCGCCCGGCGCCGGCTCCGACATGTGGATCATGGGCCTGGCCGTCGGTGGTCTCGGCACCATCCTCGGCGCGGTCAACATGGTCACCACCGTGGTCTGTCTCCGAGCGCCCGGCATGACGATGTTCCGCATGCCGATCATGACCTGGAACATCCTCGTGACGAGCATCCTGATCCTGCTCGCGTTCCCGCTGCTGACCGCCGCCCTGATGGGCCTCGAGGTCGACCGCCAGTTCGGTGCACACCTCTACGACCCCGCCAATGGCGGCGTCATACTCTGGCAGCACCTGTTCTGGTTCTTCGGGCACCCGGAGGTCTACATCATCGCGCTGCCGTTCTTCGGCATCGTGTCGGAGATCTTCCCGGTGTTCTCGCGTAAGCCGATCTTCGGCTACTCGACGCTGATCTACGCGACCCTCGCCATCGCCGCCCTGTCGGTCGCGGTGTGGGCGCACCACATGTACGCGACGGGCGCGGTGCTGCTGCCGTTCTTCGCCTTCATGACCTTCGTGATCGCGGTGCCCACCGGTGTGAAGTTCTTCAACTGGATAGGCACGATGTGGAAGGGCCATCTGACGTTCGAGACACCGATGTTGTTCTCGGTCGGCTTCCTCGTCACGTTCCTCTTCGGTGGCCTCACCGGCGTCCTGCTGGCCAGCCCGCCGCTGGACTTCCACCTGTCCGACAGCTACTTCGTCGTGGCGCACTTCCACTACGTCCTCTTCGGCACCATCGTGTTCGCCACGTACGCGGGCATCTACTTCTGGTTCCCGAAGATGACCGGCCGCATGATGGACGAGAAGCTGGGCAAGATCCACTTCTGGCTGACGTTCATCGGCTTCCACGTGACGTTCCTTGTGCAGCACTGGCTGGGCAACGAGGGCATGCCGCGTCGCTACGCCGACTACCTCCCGTCCGACGGGTTCACGACCCTGAACGTCATCTCGACGGTCGGCGCGTTCATCCTCGGCCTCTCGACGCTGCCGTTCCTCTGGAACGTCTTCAAGAGCTACCGGTACGGCGAGGTCGTCACGGTCGACGACCCGTGGGGCTTCGGCAACTCGCTCGAGTGGGCCACCAGCTGCCCGCCGCCGCGCCACAACTTCACCGAGCTGCCGCGCATCCGGTCCGAGCGTCCGGCCTTCGAGCTGCACTATCCGCACATGATCGAGCGGATGCACCGCGAGGCCCACGTCGGCCAGGCGTCCAAGCACATGGAAGAGGCCAAGCGCGATCCGGTGACCGTGGGTTCCCACGAGTCGTCGACGGATCCCGATCCGCGCTGACGTGACACCGGGGGGGTCCGGCACCACCGTGCTGGTGACCGTCACCGGTCCCGACCGACCCGGCGTCACGTCCGTCCTCCTGGGCGCACTCGCCCGCCACGATGTCCACCTGCTCGATGTCGAGCAGGTGGTCATCCGGTCTCGGCTGACCCTCGGTGTGCTGGTGGAGAGCCTCGGTGATCCGGAGACGCTGCAGGAGACCGTCGAGCAGGCGATGAGCTCCATCGGCATGGACGTCGCGGTCGACGTCGGCGCCCACCCGGGCGTCCGGACGGTGTCGTCGCACGCCGTGGTCATCCTCGGTAGCCCGGTGACCGCACGCGCCTTCCGGGCCGTCGCCGCCGAGCTCGCCGGCCAGGGCGGCAACATCGACTCGATCCGCGGCATCGCCGACTACCCGCTCACGGGTCTCGAGCTGATGGTCAGCGTGGACCGCGACGACGTGGCCGCCGACGCCGCGCTGCGCAAGGGTCTCGCCGGGGTCGCCACCCGCTACGGCATCGACGTGGCCGTCGAGCGTGGCGGACTCGCACGGCGCGCCAAGAGGCTCATCGTGTTCGACGTCGACTCCACCCTCATCCAGGGCGAGGTCATCGAGATGCTGGCCGCGAAGGCCGGGCGCGAGGCCGAGGTCGCGGCGGTCACCGAGGCCGCCATGCGCGGTGAGATCGACTTCGGCGAGTCGTTGCACAAGCGCGTCGAGGCCCTCGCCGGCCTGGATGCGTCGGTTCTCGAGGAGGTCGCGTCGGCGGTGGAGTTCACCCCCGGCGCCCGCACCACCATCCGCACCCTTCGTCGCCTGGGCTACCACTGCGGTGTCGTGTCCGGTGGCTTCCGCGAGGTCATCGATCCGCTGGCACACGAACTCGAACTCGACTTCGTCCGGGCCAACACCCTCGAGATAGTCGACGGGAAACTCACCGGACGCGTCCTCGGTGAGGTGGTCGACCGTCCGGGAAAGGCCGCGGCGCTCCGGGCGTTCGCCGATCAGGTCGGCGTCCCCCTCGAGCAGACCGTCGCCGTCGGTGACGGCGCCAACGACATCGACATGCTGACCGCGGCCGGGTTGGGCATCGCGTTCAACGCGAAGCCGGCTCTGCAGGAGGTCGCCGACGCGGCGTTGTCGCACCCGTTCCTGGACGCCGTGCTGTTCATCCTCGGCGTCACGCGCGACGAGATCGAGGCCGCCGACGCCATCGACGGCATCGCCCGTCGCGTCCCGCTCGGCTGAGGTCACCCGCGATGGGTTTCGACGAGCGCCTCGCCGTGCTCACCGACCGTCTCGGTGACGCCCCCGACCCGGACGACCCGGCTCAGGTCCTCGCGATGCCTGTCGTCGTGCGTATCGAGAAGCGTGATCCACCGGATCGGCGCGCCACGCTGGAGGCCGCGGCCCGCGCCGCTGTCCTGCTCTGCCTCGACGAGCGCGCAGACGCGGACGGCCCGTGGGGGCCGGCGGTGCAGGCGTGGTGCGACGCCCGGATCCGCAAGATCAGCCGACGGGCGCGCGGCAGCCACTGGACCGCGGCGCAGGACGTCGACGGCGTGACCGTCGACCAGGACGGTGCCGCGGCACGGGCGATCGTGCCCGGCCCGGTCGGATCGGTGGACCGGCGGATCGACCGGTTGCAGATCGGCGGGACCGACCTCGACGATCCCCTCGATCCGGGACCGACTGGGCCGGTGACCATCTGGGTGAACCCAGCCCTCGACATGACCCTGGGCAAGCTGGCCGCCCAGGTGGGCCACGGGTCGATGCTCGCGGTTCGCCTCTTCGACGTCGCGGGCGCGCGGTCGTGGTGGGAGGCGGGCTGCCCGCTCGCCGTCGCCGCACCCACCCCCGAACGGTGGGCGGATCTGCTGTCGCGGGACGGGAAAGACACCGTCGCCGTCCGCGACGCCGGGTTCACCGAGGTCGCACCCGGCTCGGTGACCGTCGTCGCCGAACGCACCGACAGAGAGGACCCACGATGAGCCCCACCGTGCCCGGCTGGGCAGCCGGACTCGACCTCGCGCCGCACCCGGAGGGCGGGTGGTACGGCGAGACGTGGCGATCGGATCTGACCCTGTCGCACGAGGTGCTCCCGTCCGCGCACTCGGGTGATCGCAGCGCGGGCACCGCGATCCTGTTCCTCCTGCCCGACGGCGCCGAATCCGCGTGGCACACGGTCGTGGGTGCCGAGATCTGGCTGCACCACCGCGGGTCACCGATCGAGCTCGTCGTCGGCGGTACGGGGTCGGCGCCGGGTGCCGAGACGACGATCGTCCTCGGCTCTGACCTGGCGAGCGGCCAGCGCCCGCAGCACGTCGTGGCTCCGGGTGAGTGGCAGCGGGCCCGGCCTGTCGCGGGCCACCCCGACGGCGCCGGTCTGGTCAGCTGCGTCGTCGTCCCCGGCTTCGATTTCGCCGACTTCGGCCTGCTCGATCCGCCGCCCGCCGACGACCCCGCCCCTTCCGGCGGCGCATGAGCCCGGTGGGGCACGATGGGTGACGTGGCCGACATCGATCCCGACCTCCTGATCGACTTCACCGACGTCACCCTCGTGCGCGGGGGGAAGACTCTCGTCGGGCCCGTCACCTGGCAGGTCGAGCTCGACGAACGCTGGGTCGTCATCGGACCCAACGGGGCGGGTAAGACCTCGCTCATGCGGATCGCCGCCGCGGAGACCCATCCGACCTCGGGGTCCGCCGTGCTGCTGGGATCGCGTCTCGGCGAGACCGATGTCCGTGAACTGTCGACCCGGATCGGCGTAGCGTCGTCGATGCTCGCCGCCCGCATCCCCGACCACGAGATCGTCACCGACCTCGTCATCTCCGCGGGCTACTCGGTGCTCGGCCGCTGGCGCGAGGCCTACGAGGACGTCGACCGCGCTCAGGCCGTCGAGACGCTGGAGTCGATGGGTGCCGAACACCTCGCCGACCGCACCTTCGGCACCCTGTCGGAGGGGGAGCGCAAACGCGTCGTCATCGCCCGTGCGCTCATGACAGACCCGGAACTGCTGCTGCTCGACGAGCCCGCCGCCGGACTCGACCTCGGTGGGCGCGAGGAGCTCGTGGCCCGGCTCGGTGCGCTGGCGATGGATCCCGACGCCCCGGCGATGGTCGTCATCACCCACCACGTCGAGGAGATCCCCGAGGGTTTCACCCACGCGCTGCTGCTGTCGGAGGGCGGCGTGGTCGCCCAGGGACTGCTCGACGACGTGATGACCGAGGACAACCTGACCGCGACGTTCCACCAGCGGATCGCCCTCGAGCACGTCGACGGACGGTACTTCGCGCGGCGGGCCCGCCGCGCCGGTTCGCATCGGCGCGCCCGCCCGTGAGCACCGGTGGGCGGGGGCAACTCCCGGAGTCGTTCCGTCCCGTCGACGACCCCGAGTCCGTCCCGATCCGGCATGCCGCGACGGTCGCGCTGATCCGCGACACCGACGCGGGCATCGAGGTGTTCCTCATCCGCCGTGCCGCGGGCATGGAGTTCGCCGGCGGGATGACGGTGTTCCCCGGCGGCGGAGTGGACCCCCGCGACGCGGAGGTCGGCGTGGACGTCTCCGACTGGGTGGGACCCGGACCGCGGTGGTGGGCAGCACAGTTCGACGCGACCACTCCGCCGGACGAGGATGCCGTCGTCCTCGCCTCGTCGCTGGTGCGTGCAGCGGTCCGCGAGACGTTCGAGGAGTGCGGTGTGCTCCTGGCCGGTTCGTCGGCGCAGGACCTCGTCGCCGAGCCCGACCTCTACTCCGACGAACGGCGGGCGCTGGAGTCGCGCGACCTGTCGCTGTCGGGGTTCCTCGGTCGCGCCGGTCTGGTGCTGCGTGCGGACCTGATCGCGCCGCTGGCCCGGTGGATCACGCCGCTCGGTGAGCGCCGACGCTACGACACACGGTTCTTCCTGGCGCAACTGCCGGCCGGTCAGAGCGCAGACGACCGCACATCCGAGGCTGCGTCAGCGGGGTGGCACCGGGTCGCCGACGTCATGACGGCGTGGGAGTCCGGCGACCTCTTCCTGCTGCCACCGACGTGGTCGCAGCTCGACAACCTCGCCGGGTTCGACACCGTCGCCGACGCGATGGCGGCGCCCCGCGAGATCGTCCCCGTCACACCGACGTTGATCTCCGACGGTTCCGCCCTGCACATCGAGTTCGACGGGTCCGCGCGCTACACCGGCGAGTGATCCCGCGTCACCAGATGGTGACGCGCTTGTCCGGAGCGAGGTACATCGCGTCGGACGGGCCCACCCCGAACGTGTCGTAGAAGCCGGAGATGTTGCGCACCACCTGGTTGCAGCGGAACTCCGGCGGCGAGTGCGGGTCGGTGGCGAGCTGTTCCTCGGCTGCGGCCGGTCGGTACTTGCCCCGCCAGATCCGCGCCCAGGCCAGGAACACGTCCCGGTCACGCGCCTGCGTCTTCGCCTTCTCCGCTGCGATCCGATACGCGGACAACGCGATCGACAGTCCACCGAGGTCGGCCAGGTTCTCCCCGACGGTCAGTGCGCCGTTCACCTTCTTGTCCGCCGGCAGGCCCTTCGGCACCAGGGAGCTGTACTGCGCGATCAGCGCGTCCGACCTCTTCGTGAACTCGGCGCGGTCCGATGCCGTCCACCAGTCGCGCAGGTTGCCGTCGGCGTCGTACTGCGAGCCCTGGTCGTCGAAGCCGTGTCCGATCTCGTGGCCGATCACCGCGCCGATCCCGCCGTAGTTGACCTGCGGCTCGGCGTCGGGGGAGAAGAACGGGTACTGCAGGATGGCGGCGGGGAAGACGATCTCGTTGAACGTCGGGTCGTAGTAGGCGTTCACGGTCTGCGGGGTCATCTGCCACTCGGACTTGTCGACCTTCGTGCCGAGCTTGGCGAACTCCCGCCTCGCGGCGAACATCTGACCGTTGCGGACCGACTCGACCACGTCGTCCGCGCGGATCGTCAGGCCCGAGTAGTCCTTCCACTTGTCGGGGTAGCCGATCTTGACCGTCAGCTTGTCCAGCTTGGTGTTCGCCTCCTTGCGGGTCGCGTCGCTGAACCAGGTGATGGTCGCGAAGCTGCGCCGGTAGGCCTCCACGAGGTTCGCGACGAGGTCGCGGGCGTCGTCCTTCGCCGACCCGGCGAAGTGCGCGGCGACGTACTTCTTGCCGAGTGCCTCCCCGAGCAGCGAGTCGACCAGCGCGACACCCGACTTCCACCGCTCGGGCTCCTTCTCGACACCGTTGAGGGTGCGGGAGAAGAAGTCGAAATGCGCCGACCGGAACGGTGTCGAGAGATAGCGGGCGTACGACCGCAGCACGGTGAGGCGCATGTAGTCACGCAGGGTGTCGATCGGGGTGTCGGTCCACACCGTCGCCGCGGTGCTGACGGACTTCGGGCCGGCGACGACGACCTGCCCGAGTGCGTCGTCGCGGAGACCCAGGCCGGATCGCCATGCCGCCCAGTCGATCCCCGGTGCCTGCGCGGTGAACTGCGCCCAGCTGCGCGGGTTGTAGGTCTTCTTCGCGTCCCGGCTCTCGACGGTGCTGAGATGGCCGGCGGCCACGGCGGTCTCCACCGACATCGCCCGTTGGGCACGACCCTGCGGATCGGACAGACCCGCGAGGCGCGCGATCGTGGTCAGGTACTCGACGTATTTCGTGCGGTCCTCGGCGTACGACGCCTCCCGGTAGTACGACTCGTCGGGCAGGCCGATACCCGACTGCACGATGTTCGCGACGTACCGGGTCGAGTCGGCCTGGTCCGGGGCGATGTACAGGTCGACGATGCCGGTCGCCCCGGCCGTCGACAGGGCGGCGAGGCCGCGGGTGAGGGTGGTCTTGTCCGGTGCGGAGTCGATCGCGTCGAGCAGAGGCCGGACGGGGTCCACCCCCGCTGCGTCGATGCGGGAGGTGTCCATGAACCCGCGGTAGAGGTCCCGGATCTTGGCGTCCTCACCCGATGCGTCGGAGCCGATGTCCTCGATGATCGTGCGGAGCTGCTTCTCCGCCTCGTCGCTGAGCTCGTCGAACGTGCTGTACCCGGCCTTGTCGGCGGGGATCTGATAGCCGTTCAGCCATCCGCCGTTGACGTACCGGTACAGGTCGGCGTTCGGTGACACCCCGTTGTCCAGCCCGGAGAGGTCGGGCGTCAACGCAGGCCGGCGCGGTGCGTCGTCACCGCACGCGGCGAGCACCCCCGCCACGGCGAGTCCGCCCATGCCGGCGAGAAACGCTCGTCGACCCAGGCCGGGGGTCATGGGATGGGCTGTGCGATCGGTCATTTCGGTCCCCTCTGCTCGTCGGACTCCGATGGTTCGTGGTCGTGCGTGTTCAGTCCTCGGCCGCTTCCAGGCCGTCGCGGTCGGCCCAGGCGAGAAGGTCGTCGAGGCGATGGGCGACGTCGTCGATCTCGGCGTGCAGGTCACCCAGGCGCGCGTACCGCTCGGGCACGGTCGCGATGGTCATGTCACCGGGGACGATGTCCTCGAGTTCGTCCCACGCGAACGGTGTCGACACGGTGCCCTCGGGGTTCCCGCGCACCGAGTAGGCCGCGGCGATGGTGTGGTCGCGGGCGTTCTGGTTGTAGTCGACGAACACGACGTCGGGCTCGCGGTCCTTGCGCCACCAGGTCGTGGTCGCCTCACCGCCGGCGCGGCGCTCGACCTCGCGGGCGAACGCGAGTGCGGCACGACGGACGTCGGCGAATCCCCATCGCGGCTCGATGCGGACATAGATGTGCAGGCCCGATCCGCCGGAGGTCTTCGGGAAGCCGCGGATGCCGAGTTCGTCGAGCACCTCCTGCGCGACCCGCGCGACGCGCTGCACCCGGTCGAACGGGCAGTCGGGCATGGGGTCGAGGTCGATGCGCCACTCGTCGGGCTTCTCGGTGTCGTCGCGGCGGGAGTTCCAGGGGTGGAACTCGACCGTCGACATCTGCACCGCCCACATGACGCTCGCGAGTTCGGTGACACACACCTCGTCGGCTGTGCGGCTGTAGCGCGGGAAGAAGATACGGACCGTCTCGAGCCAGTCCGGGGCGCCTGCGGGTATGCGCTTCTGGTGCACCTTCTGACCCGCGACGCCCTTGGGGAACCGGTGCAGCATGCACGGACGGTCCCGCAGCGCGCGGACGATGCCGTCGCCGACGGAGATGTAGTACATAGCGAGGTCGAGCTTGGTCTCGCCGCGGGCGGGGAAGTAGACGCGATCGGGGCTGGAGATCCGGAGGACCCGCTCACCGACGGTGAGCTCGACCGGCTCGCCCGCCGACTCCGTCGCCATGCCGTTCGACCCTAGGGCATCACCGCCCGCCGAGCGCCCTTTCCGGGACGCGCACGCGCGTCGCGAGGAACGCGGGTCCGGCGGGCGTCGGTGGCGGCGACGGTCACCGATGGCGGGACGGCTGCTCCTGTGGACAGGCGGTAGCCTGCGGACCATGCCTGAATTCGTCCGTCTCGAGCACAGCGACGACCACCCCGGCGTCGCCACCATCCGCCTCGACCGTCCGCCGATGAACGCGCTGAGCCGTCAGGTCCAGGACGAGCTCGCCGCGGCCGCAGACGAGGCGACGCGCGACGACGCGGTCAAGGCTGTCGTCGTCTACGGCGGACCCAAGGTGTTGGCGGCCGGCGCCGACATCAAGGAGATGAACGACATGACGTTCGCCGAGATGAGCAAGCTCGCCGGACGCCTACAGGCCGGACTGGGCGCGATCGCGACCATCCCGAAGCCGACCGTCGCCGCCATCACCGGTTACGCGCTCGGCGGTGGCCTCGAGGTGGTGCTCGGTGCCGACCGCCGTGTCGCCGGCGACAACGCGAAGCTCGGGGTGCCCGAGGTGCTGCTCGGTGTCATCCCGGGCGGCGGCGGGACGCAGCGCCTCGCGCGGCTCATCGGTCCGTCGCGTGCCAAGGACATGGTGTTCACCGGCCGCTTCGTCGGCGCCGAGGAGGCACTGAAGATCGGTCTCGTCGACGAGGTCGTCGCACCCGACGAGGTGTACGCGACCGCGGTGACGTGGGCGTCGCAGTTCACGAAGGCGGCGTCGGTGGCGCTCGCCGCGGCCAAGGCGTCGATCGACCAGGGTCTCGACACCGACCTCGCGACCGGCCTGAAGATCGAGGCCGCACAGTTCGCCGCGCTGTTCGCCACCGAGGATCGTGCCACCGGCATGAAGTCCTTCGTCGAGAACGGCCCCGGCAAGGCCGAGTTCCTCGGCAAGTGATCCTGCTGTCCCTCTGCCACATCCGAGGAGTTCGCCCGTGACCGCTCCGTCCGATCCCGCGCCGAATCCGCACGCCACCGCCGCCGAGGTGGACGCCGCACTCGCCGACACCAAACTCGCCCAGGTGCTCTACCACGACTGGGAGGCCGAGACCTACGACGAGAAGTGGTCGATCTCCTACGACGAGCGCTGCATCGACTACGCCCGCGGCCGGTTCGACGCCGTCGCCGACGACGCGTCGCTGCCCTACGAGCGTGCTCTCGAACTGGGCTGCGGCACCGGCTTCTTCCTGCTCAACCTGATGCAGTCGGGCGTCGCCTCGTCCGGGTCGGTCACCGACCTGTCGCCCGGGATGGTGAAGGTCGCGCTGCGCAACGCGGAGAACCTCGGCCTCGACGTGGACGGCCGCGTCGCCGACGCCGAGACCATCCCCTACGAGGACGGCACCTTCGACCTCGTCGTCGGGCATGCCGTGTTGCACCACATCCCGGACGTCGAGCAGGCGCTGCGTGAGGTGCTCCGGGTGCTCAAGCCCGGCGGCCGATTCGTGTTCGCCGGTGAGCCGTCGACCATCGGTGACTTCTACGCCCGGTGGCTGTCCCGGACGACGTGGAAGCTGACCACGACGGTCACCAGGTGGGCTCCTCTGCGCGACTGGCGGCGTCCTCAGGCCGAGCTCGACGAGTCGTCGCGCGCGGCGGCACTCGAAGCCGTCGTGGACATCCACACGTTCGACCCACGGGAGTTGGCCCGCCTGGCCCGCTCCGCCGGTGCTGTCGAGGTGGCCACCGCCACCGAGGAGTTCACCGCCGCCATGCTGGGCTGGCCGGTGCGCACGTTCGAGGCCGCCGTACCCCAGGGTAAATTGGGGTGGGGCTGGGCACGATTCGCGTTCGGCGGGTGGAAGCGCCTGACCTGGCTCGACGAGAACGTCATGCGCAAGGTGGTCCCGCCGCAGTTCTTCTACAACGTCGTGGTCTCCGGTCACAAGGCCTGATCCCGTCCCGTGGATGTCGACGACGTCGCATGGCTCGCCTCGCGATTCGGTGAGAAGGCGCTGTCGACGGCGAGCGATCTCCTGCTCCGCCCCGACACGCTGATCTCCGATCTCGCGACATTGCGGGCTCGCTACCCGGGCCGCGACGCCGCACTCGTCGACGTGATCCGCGGTCGGCGTCGTGCGCGCGGTCGGCTGAGACGAGCCGACGACCTCCTGCTGGACGACGCGTCGGCGCAACAGGCCACGGCCGCGTCCGTCGCGGTGCACCGCGCCCGTCGGATCGCCTCTGCGACACCGGGTGCCGTCGTGCACGACGTGACCTGCTCGATCGGCGCCGAGCTGCTCGAGCTGACGGCGACGTCGGGGATCGCCGGTGTGATCGGCAGCGACCTCGACCCGGCACGGGCGGCCATGGCCGCGCACAACGTTCCCGCGGCAGTGGTCGCTGTGGCCGACGCGTTGACCCCCACCAGCACCGCCGACGTCGTGATCGCGGATCCGGCGCGTCGAGATGCGACGGGTGCACGGAAGTTCCGACTCGAGGATCTGCGACCCGGTCTGTTCGAGTTGCTGTCGGTGTACGCGGGTCACTCGCTGGTCGTGAAATGTGCTCCCGGACTGGACCATCGGATGCTGCGCGACCGTTTCGGATTCGTCGGTGAGACCGAGGTGGTGTCGGTCGACGGCGGGGTTCGCGAGGTGGCCTTGTGGACCGGCGACCAGGACCTCCCACGGCGCCGCGCGACCGTCATCCGTTCGGCCGGAGGCGGTTTCGAGATCACCGACGACGAGCCCGACGACGTACCGGTGGCACCGGTCGGTCGGTGGATCGTCGACCCCGACGGGGCCGTCGTCCGCGCGGGGTTGGTGCGGCACTACGCCGCGCGGCACGGGCTGTGGCAGCTGGACCACCGCATCGCTCACCTCACCGGTGACGCGGTGCCGGCGGGCGAGCGGGGGTGGCCTGTATTCGAGCAAATGCCGCTCTCGGAGAAGGGCCTGCGGCGCCGACTGGTCGACCTGGACTGCGGCGTCCTCGAGATCCTCGTGCGCGGTGTCGACGTCGACCCCGACCGGCTACGCACACGTCTCCGCCTGCGCGGCAGTCGTTCTCTCGCCCTCGTCGTCACGCGCATCGGCACCGCGGCGACGGTGTTCATCTGCGGCCCGGGGGAGAGGGCGGGCGACGCTGCCGGCCCGACCCGCTAGATTCCACAGATCGGCCTGCGTCCACACTTCGACCGGTTGCGAGCGTTTTCGGCCGGAGTTGTCGGTGGGCCTGGCTAGTGTCGTACACATGTTCGAGGAAGTGCTGGAGGCGGCTGATCGCCTCGCCGATACCGTCCGTGAGTGCGAGGTGCCCGCCGATGATGACGTGTTGCTGGCGGGGGTGCGGGCGGCGGTGGCTGCGCGTAACGCCGCGGACGGGTTGCTGGCCCGGGTGACCGGGGAGATCGAATGCCGGGGCACCGCGAAGCGCCTGGGGTTTTCGGTGCGAGAACTGCTGCGCCGTAATGGGTGTGTGCCGGTGGTGGCGTCGCGGGCGATCCGGCTCGGTAGGGCGATCGGGCACCTGCCCGCACTGGCCCGACACCTACGCGACGGGTCACTGTCGGCGGAGTTCGCCGACGCCGTCGCCCGCGGAGTACGCCACGTCGCGATACGCACCCGGTCACCGCTCGGCTCGGAGCTGGCGGTCGAGACCGAGGCGGCGTTGATCGGACACGCGCTTGCTGGCCGCTCGCCGGTCGAGATCGACGACCGGGCCCGGACGATCGCCATCGAGCACGAACCCGAGATGGTCGACGACGGCGAGCCGGCGACGCCGGTCGCCGAGGACACGACGCTGAACGAGGTGGTCTGGGCGCAACGCGACGACGGCCGAATGGCGGGGACATTCGACCTCGACGTGGTCACGGGGGAGCGGTTCATCTCCTGTGTCGACTCCGCATCGCGACCCAGGCCGCTACCCGACGGGACACCCGACCCGAGGTCGGCCGCACAGCGCCGAGCGGACGCGTTCGCACAAGTCGTCGAAGCCGCGTCCCGTGCGCTCGGAGCCGAAGGGCTCGTGGGGTCGGCGAAGACCGAGATCCTGCTGACCGTCCCCGCAAACGACACCGACTGCTGCGGAGTCACCCCGGCGGGACCGGCGTATCTGCAGTGGATGGGCACCGTCACCGACGAGGCGGTGTCACTGCTGTCGTGTGATGCCTCGGTCACCCGCATCGCCGTCGATGTCGACGCAGCCCCGGTCGACATCTCCCCGACCGCGCGGCTGTTCACCGGCCGCACCCGCAAGGCGATCGTCGCCCGCGACCAGTCGTGCGTCATGTGCGGCAACCCCGCGTCATGGACCGACGTCCACCACATCGTCTTCCACTCCGACGGCGGACCCACGACATGCGACAACGGGTGCCTGCTGTGCCGAACCTGCCACGTCGCGGTGCACCAGCGCGGCTGGGAGATCGAGATGGGCCCCGACCGCCACCCCTGGATCCGACCACCCGCGACGGTCGACCCACGACGCGAACTGCAACCCGCCTACAACCGCCGCACCCTGCGCCTCGACACCATCGCCGCCTGAGAACCGACCAGCGACAGCACATCTCCCGCACCTGACCACCAGTCAGGACCGCATCAGAACCTTGACAACTCCACAGTGTGAGCCCGCGTCAATTCGTGGTCTTCGGCTTGTCGAAGAAGTAGACCTCGCCCAGGTTCGTGGCCGTCGCGATGGCACCCTCCGCGGAGACGGCGACCCCGGTCGCGAAGCCGAGCGCGCCGGGGAGGTCGAGGGTGCGCTCGGTCTTCCCGTCGCGGGCCGAGACCTCGAGCAGGGACAGCTTCTGGTCGCGCCCGGAACGCACCACCGTCCAGGCGCTTCCGGTGCTCGTCAGCGTGGACAGGCTCACGGTCTGCAGATCGGTGCGCTGCCAGAGGGGTTCGGCCTTGGCGCCGCGGTCGCGGAACGCCCGCAGCGGCGCGCCGATGACGCCGGTCGGGATGATCACCCCGTCGGGGGAGACGGTCATCGTCCCGAACCCGTACCCGCCGACGAAGTAACTCCAGCGGGTCTTGCCGGTCGCGGCGTCGAGTGCGTAGATGCTGCCCAGGCGGTCGAAGACATACAGCGTCTTCTTGTCCTCGGACAGCGTGGGCGTCCCGATGACGCCGCTCGGGATCTGGGCGGTCCACGCGTCTCGGATCGCCACCGCCCCGTTGACGGCGTCGTATCGCAGGGCCCGGACCTCCGAGGCGATCGACTTCGCCGGCCAGAAGCCGACGTAGAACCGCTGCGCCGCGGTGTCGACGGCCGGGCTGGCCTGGATCGGGCAGTTCGGTCCGCCGGTGATGCAGTCGCCGAGCCCGGCGGCCGGCTGTGAGGTGTCGAGGTCGGACCGCAGCGACACCCCGGGTGCGGCCGGCTGCCCGGTCTGCGAGTTGACGAGGACGACCTGGCCGAGGTCGGTGACGAGCAGCAGGACGCCGGGTCCGGCGAACTTGAGCGACACCGGCACGCCAGCGGCGGGGAAGCGCCACCGGATCGACCCGCCGCCGGTGTAGGCCACCAGATTGCCCGCCTCACCGACGTACACGTTGTCGTACTGGTCGACGAGCATGGCGTTCAGTTCGACGCCGGCCGCCATCCGTCGGCACCAGTTCTTCCGGCCGGCGCGGGAATCGAAGACGAAGGTGTTGCAGCCGCTCTCGGTACTGGAGGTCACCTGGACGTTGGACCGGCCCGAGATGGTGAGCGGGGCCGAGACGGGTCCACCGGTCGGGCGACTCCAGGACAGGGTCAGGTCGTCGGGGACGTCGGGGTAGGCGAAGTTCGCGTTGCCGGCGTCGCCGCCGTAGCTGGCCCATCCGGCGCTCGGGATCGAGCGGACGTCTGCCTCACCGTCGGCGCACGCGGCGACCAGGGTGACGGCCGCGAGGAGGAGGACGATCCACCGTGCGGTCGTCCCGCGACGGCCGCGCGTGGGCACCGAGCTGTCCCGCATCGTTCTCCTGTCCTGACCTGCACTTCCCGGGCCCGCCGTCATGCCGACGGCCCGTTCGCACCGGTGAGCCTATCGCGGGCCCCTCGGCGGACCGGGACCCCTCGCGGACGGCCGATAGGGTGTCTGGCCATGACGACCATGTGGAACGCGTCGCTGCGCTCGCGTCGGCGCGCGGGCCGCCGTCGAGATCCCGATCAGATCCGGTTCCTGACCCTGGCCTCGCTGCGCTGGGTCATCGACCACCGCGCCTACACGCCCTGGTATCTGGTCCGGTACTTCCGGCTCTGGCGCTTCCGCCTCGCGAACCCCCACGTGGTCCTGAAGGGCATGGTCTTCTTCGGTCGGGACGTCGAGATCCACGCGACACCCGAACTCGCACGGTTGGAGATCGGTCGGTGGGTGCACATCGGCGACGGCAACTCCATCCGCTGCCACGAGGGCTCGCTGCGTATCGGGGACAAGACGGTCTTCGGTGCCAACAACGTCGTCAACGCCTACCTCGACATCGAGATCGGCGCGTCGACACTGGTCGCGGACTGGTGCTACATCTGCGATTTCGACCACCGCACCGAGGACATCACCCTGCCGATCAAGGATCAGGGCATCGTCAAGGGGCCGGTTCGCATCGGTCCCGACACGTGGATCGCGGCGAAGGTGTCGGTGCTGCGCAACACCGTCGTCGGGCGCGGTTGTGTGCTCGGCTCGCACGCCGTGGTGCGCGGGGTGTTCCCCGACTACTCGATCGCAGTCGGTGCCCCGGCCCGAGTGGTGCGCAACCGTGCCGACGACTGGGCGGCCTCCGCCGCGCAACGCGCCGAGCACGCGCGGGCGCTGGCCGACATCGAACGCAAGAAGGCATCGAGACCCGACGTCGGCTGACCGGGCCCCGGGCGTCAGCGCAGGAGTTTCACCTGACCGGCGTCGAGCATGGCCGCGAACATCTCCTCCAGTGACTCCCGCATCGGCCGGTACGAGATCGTCAGCGCCTCACGGCTCTTCGTGTTGTCCAGGTGGAGCGGGCCGCCCGAGCAGCGCCTGACGAAGCGGCGGTCGCGGCCGACGAACGGCGCCACCGCGACCAGCAGCGGGATCGGCATCGGGAAACGGGGGAGCGGACGCTTCCGACCGAACTTCGGCAGCAGCGCCCTGCCCATCTCCAGCAGATCGGTGTCCGCCGCCGACAGGATGTGGCGACCCGACGCGCCCGTGGTGAACGCCGCGGTCACATGCGCCTGCGCGACCTCCCGCACGTCCACGACGCCGATCTTGATGCGCGGCGCACCCAGTGCCATCAGCCCGTTGCCGAGCTGGGTGACGATGGCGAAGCTCTCCGACGTGGGCGCGGGCCCGAGCGGCGGACCGATCACGAGCGACGGGTTGATCACCACCAGGTCCCAGCGTGACTGCGCGTCGGCGATCTCCCACGCCTTCCTCTCCGCCAACGTCTTCGACAGGTTGTAGGGCTCGTAGTCCAGAGTCGCCGAGGTGTTCCAGTCGTCCTCGGTGAGCGACCCGCCGGCGTTCTCGCAGTCGACGGTGTCGGTGTAGATCGCGGCCACCGAACTGGTCAGCACGACGCGACGGACCGACTCGGTGCGATCGGCCGACTCGAGGACCGTGCGTGTGCCCTCGACGGCGGGGTCGACCAGTTCCTTCTGCGGGTCCTTCACCGCGGAAGTGAACGGCGACGCGGTGTGGAACACGATCCCGCAGCCCGCCATCGCCTCGTCGTAGGAGCCGTCGGTCAGCAGGTCCGCGGCGAAGAACTCGATCGTCCCGGGTGCCGCGTCGGCGAGAGCCCGGAGGTGCGCGGTCTTGCGACGGTCGTCGGGGTTGCGCACCGCGGCGTGCACGGTGACACCGGCGTCCAGGAGATCCTTGACCACCCATCCGGCCACGTATCCGGTCGCGCCGGTGACCAGGACCGGCGTCGTGGTGTCGATCTCGAGGCTGCTGAGGTACTTCGCGGGGCTGGACACGGCGTCAGGGTAACGCCTCAGTCGGAGCCGACGTCACGATCGGGCAGCGGCCTTGTGGCGATCACCGGCCTGCCGATCGGATGGCGCACACGGCGCTTCGCCGACAGGTAGACCTCGGCGGTACGTGTCGCGACGAGTCGCCAGCTGAAGTCGGCGGTCAGCCGTTCGCGGGCGGCATGAGCGCGGCGTTGCGCGGCCGCGGGATCGAGGAGGACCGCGCGCACGGCGGCCGCGAGTCCGGTCACGTCACCCGGTGCGAAGGCCATGCCGGTGACACCGTCGGTGACCGCCTCGCCCAGACCCCCGGCCGTGGAGGTCACCAGGGGTGCGCCGACCGCGGCGGCCTCGAGGGCGACGATCCCGAACGGCTCATAGCGGCTCGGCAGCACGATCGCGTCGCACCGCTGCAGCGCGGACAGGAGCCCGGCGTGGTCCGCCGTGCCGCGGAAGTGCACCGCGCGCACCACCCGGTGCCTGCGGGCGAGGTCACGCAACCACGTCTCCTGCGTGCCGTCACCCAGGATGTCGAGGGTGGTGCCGGGGTGGGTGCGACGGAGGCGGGGCAGGGCGGCGATGAGGTCCTGGACACCCTTCTCGTACTCGAGACGCCCGGCGTAGAGCAGGCGAGGCGGCCCGTCGTGCGGACGCCGCGGACTGAACGGCCATGTGCTGACGTCGATCCCGTTGTGGATCGTGTGGATCTCGGACAGGTCCGGGCCGAACAGGCGCGCCACCTCGTCGCGCATCGAGGCCGAACAGGTGACGAGTGCGTCCGCCTCGGCGGCCAGCCACCATTCGACCGAGTGCACCTGCCGGTTGATCGTCCCGGCGACCCACCCGCTGTGTCGCCCGGCCTCGGTCGCGTGGATCGTCGCCACCAATGGGACATCATGCAGCTGGGCCAGGCCGATCGCGGCGTGCGCGACCAGCCAGTCGTGGGCGTGCACCACGTCGGGCACCCACCGCGAACCGTCGTCGTCCCCGATCGCCAGTCCGGCGCGGATCAGGGCATGGCCCAGGGCGAGTGTCCACGCCATCATGTCGCGGGCGAACTCGAAGTCCGGCGGATCCTCGGCCACCGCGATGACACGAACCCCCTCCACCACCGTGTCGATGGTCGGGTGGGAGAGAGCGTCGGTCCCCGAGGGTCGCCGGGACAGCACGACCACCTCGTGGCCTGCGGCGGCGAGCGCGACGCTCAGATGATGGACGTGGCGGCCCAACCCGCCGACGACGACCGGCGGGTACTCCCACGACACCATGAGCACCTTCACGAGGCGGCCCCCAGCAGACGGCGGGCGTCGAGCGCGCCGAACGGACCGTCCGCACGTCGCCAGGCGTCGGCCAGTCGGACGGCGGTCTCCTCGCGGCCCCGGTCGGCCGCGTCGGCGATCTCCCGGGCCGCGTGCGCGTGGGTGAACGCGCGCTCACGCGCGTAGTCGGCGGCGGTGTCCTTGGAGACCATGAACGCCCAGTCCGACGCGAGCGCCAGCACGGTCTCCCGGACGATCTGGTCGGCGACGCGATCACGCAGTGCCGCACCGGTGTCGAGGCGTTTGGCCACGCTGTCGAGTGCGGCGCCCGTCACCTCGCGCTGCACACGGACCAGATCGGACACGGCGGGCCCGTCCCACACCCGCCAGTCCTTGCCCGAACCCCAGCTCGAGGGGCCGAGATCGACAGGCGCGCCGACGAACCCGTCGTCGACGGCGGTCTGCAGGCTGCTCACCCGAACCCCCGCCTCGGGCAGAGCCCGCAGCACGGCCTCGAGCCACTGCGGCCCCTCGTGCCACCAGTGCCCGAACAGTTCTGTGTCGAACGCGGCGGTGACGAGCGCCGGCCGACCGATGCGCGCCGACTCGGAGGTCAGGCGACTCCGGACGTGGCGCACGAAGTCAGCGACGTGGCCGTCGACCGCTCGCCGGGCGCGATCAGGGTCGTAGGGGGCCTTGCCCTCCGAGGGCACCGACCGCCCCGTGACCCGCGACGCCTTGAACCCGAAACGGTGGTCCCATGTGTGGAAGTCGCGGTATGCGGCGTGTCCCGGGTACCCCGACCGCGGCGACCACACCCGGTAGCTGATCTCCAGATCGCGCCCGACGGCGACCACGCCGGACGACCCCACCGGTCGCGCCAGCGCGGTGTCGCCGCGCAGCGCCGGGCCGTCGACGAGGAAGTGCGTCACGCCGGCGGCGGCGTAGTCCTCCTCCATCCCGGGTGCGAAGGCGCACTCGGGCGCCCAGATGCCGGTGGGGCGCCGTCCGATCCGGCTCCTCGTGTCGGCAAGGCCCTCGTCGAGACAGAAGCGGCGTACCCGCGGGTCCATCGTCGGCGCGAAACCGTGGGCGAGCGGACCCGACAGCAGCTCGACGACATCGCCGTCGACGAGTGAGCGCAGGATCGCGGAAGCCCCATGGCGCCAACCGGTCTCGAAGTCGGCGAGGGCGTCGTCGGCGGCGCGGTGCTCACGACGGCCCAGTGCGGCGGCGGTCTCGTCGGCGCCGACGGCCCCGACGACCGATGCCTCGTGGGCTCGCGTGCGCCACGACCCCAGCCAGGCGTGCATGGCCTCACCGCAGTACGGGTCGTCGAGCTGCGCCGCCAGGATCGGGGTCATCCCGAGCGACAGCAGGTCGCGGTGACCGTCGTCGGCGAGTCGCCGCAGCGCCGCGAACAACGGCATGTACGACGCCGCCCAGGACTGGTGGAGCCATTCCTCGCCCACCGGCCATGCGCCGTGGTGGGCCAACCACGGCAGATGCGAGTGCAGCACCAGGGCGAACCGCCCCGGCACCGTCGACGCGCTCATCGCTCTGGGTTCATCGGTGTGGGGTCATGCGGTGGCGACGGCCAGCAGATCCAGGCTCTGATCGATGCCGCGCAGTCCCTCGGCGTCGTCGGGGTGGATCTCGAAGTCGTCGGTGCGGATGCTGGCGACGTCGGCCGCGAGAGCCGACGGCCACGGCTCGCCGGCGATCGCGCGCTCGATCTGCGCGTCGACGAACGACCCGTTCCACCGTTTGTCCAACGCGCGCAGCGCCGACCCGTGGTGCACGCCGAGCATCTGGCTGACGGTGAATCCGCCACCGGCCAGCAACTCCGTGAGCTCGGTGGCCGACAGCTCCCGCGTGTGGAACGGGTTGAGCGGGGTGTCACGCCCGGGGGAGAAGGTGAGGCGGTTGGGCGTGCTCATCAGGAGAAGACCGCCCGGCCGCAGCACCCGACGGCACTCGGCGACGAATCGCTGCTGATCCCACAGGTGTTCGACGACCTGGAAGGTGACGACCACGTCGACGTCGTCGTCGGGCAGGGGCAGGTCGACGAGGTTCGCCTGGTGCACCGTGAGGCGGGGGTAGAGGGCACGCGAGTGCGCGACGGCCGCGTCGTCGTAGTCGACGCAGACGACGTCGGCGCCCGCCGCGGCCAGCATGTCCGCGCCGTACCCCTCGCCGGAGCCGGCCTCGAGAACACGCCTGCCGCGACACAGCTCCACGACGTGGGCATAGGCGACCTCGTGCCGACGGAACCAGTAGTTCTCCTCGGCGATCCCCGGCGCGGTCCGCTCGCCGGTGAGCACCAGCGTCGGCTCGGGGGCGTCGGTTGCGTTGGTCATCTGCGGGAGCCTAACGGCCACGTCCGGTACACCCGTCGCCCCAGGATGTGACCGATGTCTCGGGTCTGGTGGCGGATTCGTCCAGCATCGCGTTTCACCTGCGCAGACGTGGTGCCGAGGCGGCCGATGCCGTGGCTAGAATGGAGAGTGGATGCTTTACCTTACCGGGCAGTAAGTTTACGGTGAGTTCACAACCGCTGAGTGGAGGTCGAAGAAGACCATGACGAACATCGTCGTACTGATCAAGCAGGTTCCGGACACATGGTCGGAGCGCAAGCTGTCCGATGGCGACTACACGCTCGACCGCGAGGCGGCCGACGCCGTCCTCGACGAGATCAACGAGCGCGCCGTCGAAGAGGCACTGCAGATCAAGGAGGCCTCGGGCGGCGAGGTCACCATCCTGTCGGCCGGCCCGGAGCGCACCACGGACGCGATCCGCAAGGCGCTGTCGATGGGCGCCGACAAGGCGATCCACATCAAGGACGACCTGATGCACGGCTCCGACGCCGTCCAGACCGCCTACGTCCTGGCCCGCGCGCTGGGCACCGTCGAGGGCGTCGAGCTGGTCATCGCCGGCAACGAGGCGACCGACGGCCGCGGTGGCGCGATCCCGTCGATGATCGCCGAGTACCTGGAGCTCCCGCACCTGACGCACATGCGCAAGCTGACCGTCGACGGCGAGAGCCTCACCGGTGAGCGCGAGACCGACGACGGCATCACGCACGTCGAGGCGACGCTGCCCGCGATCGTGAGCGTGAACGAGAAGATCAACGAGCCCCGCTTCCCGTCCTTCAAGGGCATCATGGCCGCGAAGAAGAAGGAAGTGCAGGTCGTGTCCCTCGCCGACATCGGGGTCGAGCCCACCGACGTCGGTCTGGAGAACGCAGGTTCGACGGTCACGTCGAACACCCCGAAGCCCCCGAAGACCGCCGGCGAGCGCGTCACCGACGAAGGCGACGGCGGCGTCAAGGTGGCCGAGTACCTCGTCGGCCAGAAGATCATCTGAGACCGCCCGACCCGACATCGAGGAGCAACACACCATGGCAGAAGTACTGGTTCTCGCCGAGCTCGACGCAGAGGGCGGCCTGAAGAAGGTCACCAACGAGCTCATCACCGCCGCGCGGGCGCTCGGCAGCCCGTCGGTCGTCGTGGCCGGCAAGCCGGGCACCGCCGACGGCGTCGTCGACGGCCTGAAGGAGGCCGGCGCGGAGAAGATCTACGTCGCGGAGTCCGACGACGTGGAGGGCTATCTGATCAGCCCCAAGGTCGACATCCTGGCCTCGGTCGCCGAGCAGGCCTCGCCGGCCGCGATCATCGTGGCCGCCACGGCCGACGGCAAGGAGATCTCCGGACGCCTGGCCGTGCGCCTGGGCTCGGGCATCCTCTACGACGTCATCGACATCAAGGACGACAAGACCGGCGTGCACAGCATCTTCGGTGGCGCGTTCACCGTGGAGGCCCAGCCCAAGGGTGACATCCCGATCTACTCGGTCCGCCCCGGTGGCGTCGAGGCGCAGCCCCAGGCCGGCGCCGGCGAGCGCGTCGACGTCGAGGTGCCCGCCCCGGCCGCGAACGCCGTGAAGATCACCAAGGTCGAGCCGATCGTCGGCGGCGACCGCCCGGAGCTCACCGAGGCGTCGATCGTCGTCTCCGGTGGCCGCGGTGTCGGCAGCGCGGACAAGTTCTCGGTCGTCGAGGAACTGGCGGACTCGCTCGGTGCCGCCGTCGGCGCCTCGCGTGCGGCCGTCGACTCCGGGTACTACCCGGGTCAGTTCCAGGTCGGTCAGACCGGCAAGACCGTGTCGCCGCAGCTGTACGTGGCGCTCGGCATCTCCGGTGCCATCCAGCACCGCGCCGGCATGCAGACCTCGAAGACCATCGTGGCCGTCAACAAGGACGAAGAGGCCCCGATCTTCGAGATCGCCGACTACGGCATCGTCGGCGACCTGTTCGACGTCGCGCCGCAGCTGACCGAAGAGGTCAAGAAGCGCAAGTGACACGTCCGGGCCCCAGGGCCTGACGTACCGCTCTCCGCGGCCCCCGAGACCTCGTGTCCCGGGGGCCGCGGTGCGTTCGGCGGCGTCGGTCACGTGCCCGTCGGCCCTGCGTAACCCGGCCGGTCGGGAGTTCATCACCCCTCCACCGACATGACACACCGGTGCAGCGCGGACGCCCGATCCGCTCGATAGACCTGTGCCCATGGCGACGACACTGCTCGACGGCACCACCCACACCACGTCGCCCACGCGGCGATCCCGCCTTCTCCTGCGCGGGCCGCGCTACACCCTGCACCTGACCACCCGCCCCGTCGACATCGAGGCCGCGCAACGCCTTCGGCACTCGGTGTTCTCGACCGAGCCGGGCTTCGCGACCGCGATGGCGGGCGCGGTCGACGGCCGTGACGCCGACCGATGGGACGACTTCTGCGACCACCTGCTGGTCCGCGACAGCGTCGACCAGGCGGTCGTCGGCTGCTACCGGATGCTGACGCCTGGCGGGGCGATCGCGGCCGGAGGGCTCTACGGCGCCGGCGAGTTCGACCTCACCGAGCTCGCCCCCATCGCCGCCGAGACCGTCGAGATGGGACGGGCCTGCGTCGCCGAGGGTCACCGCACCGGGTCGGTGCTGTCGCTGATGTGGTCGGGGATCCTGCGCTACCTCGAGGAGACCGGCCACCGCTATGTCGCCGGGTGCACCTCGGTACCGGTCGACCTCGGCGACGGGGTCGCCCCGGGCGCCGTCATCCGCGGCGTACGCGACCTTGTCCGCGACCGGCACCAGGCGTCGTGGCAGGTGTTCCCGCACCGCCCGGTCGTGATCGACGGGCTGCGGCTCGACGACATCGCGCCCCCACCGACCCTGTCAGTGCCGCCCCTGATGGCCGGCTACCTGCGCATCGGCGCCCGGATCTGCGGCGAACCGGCCCACGACGTCGACTTCGGCGTCGGCGACTTCGTCACCGTCCTCGACCGGCAGACCGCCGACCTGCGCTACCTCCACCGACTCCGCGCGCTCGCCGACCGCTGCGACGTCGAGGCGGCACGCCGATGACCGCCCCCACCCCGACCGTCCCTGCCCCGACAACCTCCGCCCGGACCACCCATGCCTGGTTCCCCGCCAGCCCCTGCGACGCCAGCTGCGTCCGCCCCGCCGGCCCGGCCCTGGGGCGACTCGGGGTAGCCCTCCGCGTGACCCGCTTCGCGGCGACCGCCACCGCGGTGGTCGTCGGTGGTCTGCTCGTCACCCCGGCGCCCCGTCCGATCCGACGACGCTACGTGCGCGGCGCGGCCCGCGGACTGCTGGCGGCGCTGGGCATCGGGTTCGAGGTCGACGACCGTCGCCCGCACGTCGGTCGCGGCGTCGGGCTGGTGGTGGCCAACCACACGTCGTTCCTCGACATCGTGGCCATCGCCGGGGTCGTCCCGGCGCGGTTCGTCGCGAAGGCCGAGATCCTCGGCTGGCCCGTCGTCGGCGACCTGGCGCGGCGTCTGGGGGTGATCGGCATCGATCGCGCCGCGCTCCGGTCGCTGCCCGCGACGATCGACACGATGACCGCCGGGCTGTACGACGACGACGCCGTCGGGGTGTTCCCCGAGGGCACCACCTGGTGCGGGCGGGCGGGCGGTCGCTTCCGCCCCGCCACATTCCAGGCCGCCGTGGACGCCCGGATGCCCGTGATCCCGGTGCACGTCGGGTTCCGGCACGCCGACGGGACGGTGGCCACGGTGCCGGCGTTCATCGGCGACGACGACCTCCTCGACACCGTCCGGCGAGTCCTGCGAGCCCGCGGGCTGCGGGTGGTCGTGCGGATCCACGAGCTGCAGCTGCCCGGCGACGACCGCCGTGCGCTGGCCGCACGGTGCGAACGGCTCGTCTTCGGCGCCGCCGACGGCCACGGCGACCCGCTCGAGGCGCTCACCGTGCTGTCGTCGTCCCCTCCGCCTCTGTCCGCACTGGTCGCGGCGGTCTGCGAGCACGATCACGACGAGGTCCCCGCGGGCGCGGCGTAACACGGCCCGCCGGTATCCTGGGTCGGTCATGGCCGACCCGCTGAGCACGCCCGTCTACCTCGATCACGCCGCATCCACGCCGATGCACCCGGCTGCCGTCGAGGCGATGACCCGCATCCTCGCCGACGCGGGCAACGCCTCCTCCCTGCACGGATCCGGTCGACGAGCGCGTCGCCACCTCGAGGAGGCCCGCGAGTCGATCGCGTCCTCCATCGGAGCCCGCCCGTCGGAGATCGTGTTCACCGCCGGTGGCACCGAGAGCGACAACCTCGCCGTCAAGGGGATCTTCTGGGCGCGGGTCGCCGCCGACCCGCGTCGGCGTCGCGTGGTCATCTCCGCCGTCGAACACCACGCCGTGATGGATCCGGCGCAGTGGCTCGCCGATCGCGGTGATGCCGAGCTCGTCGTCCTCGGCGTCGACGCACTCGGCCGGGTGTCCCCGGCCGAGCTCCGGGCGGAGCTCGCCGTGCACGGCGAGGAGACCGCGCTCGTGTCGGTGATGTGGGCCAACAACGAGGTCGGGACCATCCAGCCGATCGCCGAGCTCGCCGCCATCGCGTCGGAGTTCGGTGTGCCGCTGCACACCGACGCGATCCAGGCCGTCGGACACATCCCCGTGGATCTCGGTGCCGTCGGTGTGAGCGCTCTCAGCCTGGCCGCGCACAAGTTCGGTGGGCCGCACGGCATGGGCGCCCTCGTCCTGCGCCGCGACGTCGACTGCGTCCCGCTGTTGCACGGTGGTGGCCACGAGCGCGATGTGCGCTCGGGAACACCCGATGCCGCTGCCGCGGTGGGCATGGCCGCCGCATTGCGGATCGCCGTCGACGAGCTGCCGTCGACCATGCGCAGCGTCGCCGCGCGTCGCGACCGTCTCCTCGACGTCGCGGGCGCCGTCCCCGACTGCGTCGTCAACGGACCCATCGGGGAGGGGCGTCTGCCCGGCAACGCCCACGTGTCCATCCTCGGTTGTGAGGGCGATTCCCTGCTGATGCTGTTGGACGCCAACGGCATCGAGTGCTCCACCGGGTCCGCGTGCACCGCCGGGGTCGCCCGGGCCAGCCACGTCCTGCTCGCCATGGGCATGTCGACCGCCGACGCCCGCAGCAGCCTGCGGTTCTCGCTCGCCCCGACGACCACCGACGCCGAGATCGACGCCGTCGCCGCGGTTCTCGGCGAGGTCGCCGACCGCGCGCGGGTCGCGGGCATGGCCGGCGTCGGGGAGCGCTGAGCGATGCGTGTGCTGGCAGCGATGAGCGGTGGTGTCGACTCCGCCGTGGCCGCGGCACGCGCGGTCGACGCCGGCCATGACGTCACCGGTGTGCATCTGGCCCTGTCGACCGCGCCCGGTGCGCTGCGCACCGGCAGTCGCGGATGCTGTTCCCGGGAGGACGCCGACGACGCCCGCCGCGCCGCCGACGTGCTGGGGATCCCTTTCTACGTCTGGGATTTCGCCGAGCGGTTCCGGGACGACGTCATCGACGAGTTCGTCGACGCGTACGCCCGCGGCCTCACCCCGAACCCGTGCCTGACCTGCAACGAGAAGATCAAGTTCTCGGCGCTGGCCCACCGGGCGCGCGCGCTCGGGTTCGACGCACTCGCGACCGGCCACTACGCCCGTCTGCACGACGGGGTGCTGCGCCGCGCCGTCGACGCGGACAAGGACCAGTCGTACGTCCTTGCCGTCCTCACCGCGGATCAGTTGGCGCACGCCATGTTCCCCGTCGGCGACACCCCGAAGCCGGAGATCCGGGCCGAGGCCGCGCAGCGCGGACTCACCGTCGCCGACAAGCCGGACTCCCACGACATCTGCTTCATCCCCAGCGGGGACACGCGCGCGTTCCTCGGCGCGCGGATCGGCGTCCGTCCGGGCCTCGTCGTCGACAGGACCACCGGCGACACCCTCGCCGAGCACGACGGCATCCACGGTTTCACCATCGGGCAGCGCAAGGGACTCGGCATCGAGGCACCCGCCGCCGACGGAGCGCCCCGCTACGTCACCGCCATCGACCCCGAGACCGCGACGGTCACCGTGGGGACCTCGGCCGACCTCGCGGTCACCGAGATCCGTGCCGAGCGCGCCGTCTGGACGTCGGGCTCCGTGCCCGGCGGCGACGTCGACTGCGTCGTGCAGGTCCGCGCGCACGGCGGTCTCGCGCCGGCGACGGCGCGCGCCGTGGACGACGGCGCCGGGATCGTGGTCGACCTGCACGAGCCGCTCACCGGGGTGGCCCGAGGGCAGGCGGCGGTGCTCTACGCCCCGGACGCCGAGGCCGGCGACCGCGTCATCGGGTGCGGTCGGATCAGCGCGGCACCGCCGCGTGGCCGGATCAGCGCAGCGTGACGACCCCCGCCTCGTCGGGCCCACCCACCGGCGTGGCCACGGGCATCGGCTCGATGCCCGGCACCGATCCACGGTCGGCCGCCGACGTCGTCGCCGGCGAGGTCGCACTGATGCATCTGCCCGAGCTGCCCGCTCGTGGGCTCGCGTCGGACATGCTCGGACGCTGTGCCGCGCTGCTCGTCGACATGCCGATGGACGTCGGCATCCACGGCTTCCGTTTCGCCGGGGCCGGTTCGGGCCTGCGGCGCAGCGCACGAGACCTCTTGCGCGCCGACCTCGACGCGCTCCAAGAGATCTGGGAGACGCGAGGTCTCGGCGGCTCGGAGGCCTGGGTGAAGACGCAGGTCACCGGACCGTTCACCCTGGCCGCCGGTGTCGAGACGGCGACGGGGCACAAGGCCGTCGCCGACCGTGGGGCCTGGACCGACGTCGTCGGATCGTTGACCGAGGGCATCGCCGACCACGTCCGGGAGCTGGCGAAGCGTCTCGGTGCCCGGGTGCTCGTGCAGATCGACGAGCCGGCGTTGCAGTCCGTCGTCGCGGGAACCGTGACCCCGCTGTCCCGCTTCGACACCGTCCGCGCCATCCCACCCGCCGTGGTCGCCGAGCACCTGTCGGCGCTCTGCGAGGGCGTCGGTGCACCGGTGGTCCTGCACGACTGCGGTGAGGCGTTCCCGTGGGACGTCGCCGCTCAGACGCCTCTGTGGGGCCTCTCGCTCGACCTGGGCCGGCTCGGCTCCGGCCGCTCGCGCACCGAGGACCTCGACGGACTCGGCGAGGCCGTGGACGCAGGTCGGGTCGTCCTCGCCGGTGCGGTGCCCGCCGCCGGGCCGGGACCGGTGCAGCAGGCGGAGGACGTCACCGACCGTCTCGTCGCCCTCGCCGACACCATCGGGCTCGACCACTCCGTGTTGTCGGAGCAGATGCTCGTCACCCCGAGCTGCGGGTTGGCGGGCGTGTCGTCGGAGCGGGCCGCGGCCGTGCTCGCCGTCTGCACCGCGGTGGCCGACGAGCTGCACCACCGCTGAACGACGCGGTCAGGCGCTGATGGTCACGCGCGTGCCGAGCGTCGCCCAGTCGTAGAGCCGCGCCATCATCGGTTCCGGGACGTGCACGCATCCACGCGAACCCGACGACCGATACCTCGGGTCGCCGTAGGGGAAGTCCTGCCACGGCGAGTCGTGGAATCCGTAGTCGCCGAAGAACTGCAGCCAGTAGTGCACGAACACGCGGTAGTCGGGTCCGACCAGGAACCGATCGGTCTCCCGGTCGATGATCGTCCAGGAGCCGACCGGGGTGCGGTCGATCGGCGTGTCGATACCGGTGGTGACGGGTGAGGCGACCACGGTCGACGAGCCGGAGCACAGCCACATCCGCTGTCTGCCGATGCTCACCGCGACGGTGCGCGGTCCCGACGTCGTGCGGCAGGCCTGTGCGTCGGCGATCTGCTGCGCCGACTGTGTCGGTGTCGCGCTGGGGGCCGACGACGTCACCGCCGCGGACACGGTCTCGGTGCGGCCGTCGTCGTGACGTCCTGCGCCCCCGATGAGGACGACGGTGAGGACGACGGACAGCGGCACGACGAGCGCGGCCCACCAGTAGTCCCGCACCGCTCCCCGCATGGCGACCAGGATTCCACACCGTGCGCCGGGGACCGAGTCGTCAGAAATCGAGATCCCGGACCAACCGGGCAGGTGCGACGAGCCGGAAACTGGCGTCGACGAGTTCGCGGACCTCCGCCCAGTCGGGCGTGGCGGCATCGAGGTCGAGTCCGAGCCACCCGGCGGGACCGAGGTAGGCGGGAAGGAAGAACCGGGGGTCGTCGGCGAGAGCGCGTGCCTCCGCGGGGTCGGGCTTCACCAGGACGGAGTGCTCGCGGCGGTCGCCGCCCTTCACCGAGCCGCCGTAGTGGGCGAAGACCTTCCCGCAGCGGAACGTCGGCCGACCGTGCGCGATCACCTCGGTGGCCTCGGGGAACGCCAGCGCGATCTCGCGGACCCGCGCGAGCAGCGGGTCGGCGTCGTCGAACATGATCGGGTGCGGCATCGCAGGCGATGGTAGGGCCGGAGATGTCGGATCGCGCGACTATCGTCGTCGACGTGGAGGACGGTGATCTGCGCGCTCAGTGGACGGCGCTGGCCGACGAGGTGCGCGAGCACCAGTTCCGGTACTACGTCAAGGATTCGCCGACCATCACCGACGGTGAGTTCGACGAGCTGTTGAAGCGCCTGCAGCGTCTCGAGGACGAGCACCCCGAACTCGCCGTCGCCGACTCGCCGACCAAACTGGTCGGCGGTGGCTTCGCGACCGAGTTCGCCGCGGTGGACCACCTCGAGCGGATGTTGTCGTTGGACAACGTGTTCGACGCCGACGAGATGCGCACCTGGGTGTCGCGGGTCGAGGCCGACGCCGGGGCCGGGCTCGACTACCTGTGCGAGCTGAAGATCGACGGCGTCGCGCTCGCTCTGGTGTACCGCGACGGGCACCTCGTGCGCGGCACCACCCGCGGCGACGGTCGCACCGGTGAGGACGTCACCCTCAACGCGAAGACCATCGACGACATCCCCGCCACCCTCACGACGTCGGACGAGTACCCGATCCCCGAGGTGCTCGAGGTCCGGGGCGAGGTGTTCTTCCGCCTCGAGGACTTCGAGGCGCTCAACGCGTCCCTCGTCGACGACGGCAAGGCGCCGTTCGCCAACCCCCGCAACTCGGCCGCCGGGTCGCTGCGGCAGAAGAACCCGCAGGTGACGGCTCGGCGCCGTCTGCGGATGATCTGCCACGGCATCGGCAAGCTCGAGGGCTGGGCGCCGGAGTCCCTGCACGACGCCTACCTGGCGCTGGCGGCCTGGGGTCTGCCCGTCTCGACGCACACCACGAAGCTGTCGACCGTCGACGAGATCCTGGAGAAGATCAGTTACTGGGGCGAGCACCGCCATGACGTCGAGCACGAGATCGACGGCATCGTCGTCAAGGTCGACCGCACGTCGCTGCAACGCCGGCTGGGGTCGACGTCACGTGCGCCGCGGTGGGCGATCGCCTACAAGTACCCGCCCGAGGAGGCGACCACCACGCTCCTCGACATCAAGGTCAACGTCGGGCGGACCGGTCGGGTGACGCCGTTCGCCAGCATGGCCCCCGTGCTGGTCGCCGGCTCGACGGTCTCGATGGCGACGCTGCACAACGCGTCGGAGGTCAAACGCAAGGGCGTCCTCATCGGCGACACCGTCACCATCCGCAAGGCCGGTGACGTCATCCCCGAGGTGCTCGGCCCCATCGTCGACCTCCGCGACGGCAGCGAGACCGAGTTCGTCATGCCCACGCACTGCCCCGAGTGCGGCACCGAGCTGCGACCGGAGAAGGAGGGCGACGCCGACATCCGCTGCCCGAACAGCAGGTCCTGCCCGGCGCAACTGCGGGAGCGGATCTTCCACATCGCGGGGCGGGGCTCGTTCGACATCGAGGCGCTGGGGTACGAGGCGGCGACGGCCCTGCTGACGTCGGGCGTTCTGGAGAACGAGGCCGATCTGTTCTCGCTCACCGCCGACGACCTCACGCGGGTGCCGCTGTTCACCACCAAGGCGGGGGCGCTGTCGGCGAACGGCAAGCGGCTGCTCGCCAACCTGGAGAACGCCAAGTCGGCGCCGCTGTGGCGTGTGCTGGTCGGCCTGTCGATCCGGCACGTCGGTCCGTCCGCGGCGCGCGCGCTGGCCACCGAGTTCGGATCGCTCGAGGCGATCGAGGACGCCGACGTCGAGGCGCTCGCCCAGGCCGAGGGGATGGGCGCCATCCTCGCACAGAGCGTCGTCGACTGGTTCACCATCGACTGGCACCGCGAGATCGTCGAGAAATGGCGCGCGGCCGGGGTGAAGATGGTCGACGAGCGCGACGAGTCCGTCCCGCGGACCCTGACCGGCCTCACCATCGTCGTCACCGGGTCGCTGCAGGACTACAGCCGCGACGGGGCCAAGGAGGCGATCCTCGTCCGCGGCGGTAAGGCGTCGGGGTCCGTCTCCAAGAAGACCGACTACGTCGTCGTCGGCGAATCACCCGGCACCAAGGCGGAGAAGGCCGAGCAACTCGGTGTCCCGATCCTCGACGAGGACGGATTCACCCGGCTCCTCGCCGACGGACCACCGCCGGCACCCGAGACCGATGACGACGCCGATCCCGAGGGTCCCGCCGACTGATGGTCAGCGGGCGCCCGGAGCACAGACCTGCGCGCCTCAGCTGGTGGCGAGGACCGTGGTGACGATCCGGGTGAGATAGCCCACGCGCGCCAGCTCGGACGGGCGGAAGTCCGGACCACCGGAGCGGCCGAGCAGCAACGCCTTGGACGCCGAACCGATCGGCGCGGCCGCCATCCGGGTGTCGATGTCGCGCCACGGCTGCGGCACCCAGGAGGCGTCCGGGTCGAGCTGTACCGGCTCGGTGACGGGCAACCAGTCGCCGTCGCCGAGGGGTGTCTCGGGCGCACTCGAGCTGCCGAACAACTGCACCACGCCACCGGCGGCCGGACCGACGACCATCGCCCACGACACCCGCAGCACCCGCGGCGCCAGGTCGACCAGCAGCTGCATGCGCGCCCCGCCGGTGGCGCGGGCGATCTCGTCGACGAGTTCGAGCTCGCGATGGGTCTCCAGGACGCCGGTGTAGGGCCGGATGGAATCCACACGCACGCCGTCGATGTTCTCTGCCGCGGTGATCAGGGTGTCCGGCAGCGACCCGCGCGCGACCTCGACGACGATGTCGTCGACCGCGTAGCCCTCGCCGCGCTCGACCACGTCGAGCGAGAGGATGTCGGCCCCGACCGAACCCAACGAGACCGCCAGCAGGCCGAGGCTCCCGGGACGGTCCTGCAGGTACACCCGCAACAGATAGGACACGCCGGACAGTCTCGCACTGGTGGGCACGCGTCGCCGTCCGCCCGTGCGGCGCACGTCCGCCGGCCGGGTGCGACGGCCGGCCCACTAGGGTTGTCGGGTACTCCACTCCACCTGAGAAGGGACCCTGGCGTGTCTGCGATATCCCGGGACGAGGTCGCCCACCTGGCGCGGCTGTCGCGGCTGGCGTTGACCGACGACGAGCTCGACCAGTTCGCCGGTCAGATCGACTCGATCCTCACCCACGTCGCCCAGATCTCCGAGGTCGACGTCAGCGACACCGACGGCACCGCGCACCCCGCGGGTCTCGCCAACGTGCTGCGTCCCGACGAGCCGGTACCCGGTCTCACCCCTGACGAGGCGCTCTCCGGCGCCCCCGCGGTGGAGCAGGAGCGGTTCGCCGTCCCGCAGATCCTGGGTGAGGAGCAGTGACCGCGATCCGCCCGGCCGGTGACATCACCGGTCTCGACGCTGCGACGCTCGCCCAGCGCGTCCACTCCCGCGACCTCTCCTCGGTCGAGGTGACGCAGGCCCACCTCGACCAGATCGCGGAGATCGACGGTGACCTCGGGGCGTTCCTCCACGTCGGCGCCGACGCCGCACTCGCCGCGGCGCGGGCCGTCGACGACGCGATCGCCGACGGCAGCGCGCCGGTGTCGCCGCTGGCGGGTGTGCCGATCGCGGTGAAGGACGTCTTCACCACCACCGATGCCCCGACGACCTGCGGGTCGAAGATCCTCGAGGGCTGGGTGCCGCCGTACGACGCGACGGTAGCCCGCCGTCTGCGCGAGGCCGGGATCCCGATCCTCGGCAAGACCAACATGGACGAGTTCGCCATGGGCAGCTCGACCGAGAACTCGGCCTACCAGCTGACGCGGAACCCCTGGGACACCGACCGCATCCCGGGTGGCTCCGGCGGCGGCAGCGCCGCGGCGCTCGCGTCGTACCAGGCGCCGCTGGCGATCGGCACCGACACCGGCGGTTCGGTCCGACAGCCCGCCGCGGTCACCGCGACCGTCGGGGTGAAGCCCACCTACGGCACCGTCTCGCGGTACGGCCTCGTCGCCTGTGCGTCGTCGCTCGACCAGGGCGGTCCGTGCGCCCGCACCGTGCTCGACACCGCTCTGCTGCACCAGGTGATCGCCGGACACGACCCGCGCGACTCCACCTCGATCGACGCGCCCGTGCCCGACGTCGTCGGCGCGGCCCGTGCCGGGGCCGAGGGCGATCTGTCGGGGGTGAAGGTCGGCATCGTCCGCGAGCTGTCGGGGGAGGGGTATCAGCCGGGCGTGCTGTCGTCGTTCACCGCCGCGGTGGACCAGCTCTCCGCGCGGGGCGCCGAGATCGTCGAGGTCTCGTGCCCGCACTTCGGCTACGCGCTGGGCGCGTACTACCTGATCCTCCCCTCCGAGGTCAGCTCGAACCTCGCCCGGTTCGACGCGATGCGCTATGGCCTGCGCGTCGGCGACGACGGCTCGCACTCCGCCGAGGAGGTCATGGCCCTCACACGCGCTGCGGGTTTCGGGCCGGAGGTCAAGCGTCGCATCATGATCGGGACCTACGCGTTGTCGTCGGGTTACTACGAGAAGTACTACGGCCAGGCGTTGCGGGTCCGCACGCTGATCGCCCGTGACTTCGAGAAGGCCTTCGCCGACGTCGACGTACTCGTCTCGCCGACCACCCCGACCACGGCGTTCCGGCTGGGGGAGAAGGTCGACGACCCGCTCGCGATGTACCTCTTCGACCTGTGCACCCTGCCGGTCAACCTCGCCGGCAACTGCGCGATGAGTGTGCCGTCGGGACTGTCGGCCGACGACGGTCTGCCGGTGGGTCTGCAGATCATGGCGCCGGCGCAGGCCGACGACCGTCTCTACCGAGTGGGTGCCGCCTACGAGGCCGCGCGCGGCGCGATCTGATCCGACCGCCTGCACAGCGGGACGTGACCCTGTTCGGTGCCGTACTGGTGGCCGTGCCCGGCCGGGAACGACAGGGCGCCGAGCAGGTCCACACTCGTCTGCACGAAACTCGCGACGGGGAACCACGGTGCCCGGGGGATGTCGGTGTGCTCGGTCCGGTGCGGCGGTGCCCACAGCAGCGACGGTGACCACCGCGCGACGGGATCGCTGCCGTTCACGATGACGACGCGTCGATCCGCCTGCTGCGCAACCGTTCCCGCCGGTGCCCCCACCACCACGGTGGTACAGACCGGGATGTGATGCGTCAGCGCCCATCGGCGAGCGGCGTCGGCCCCGACCGCACCGAGGCTCTGCCCGTAGAGGTACAGCGCCGGTCTGCGCGCCGCGGGTGCGGTGGCGAGGGCGTCGCCGACCTCGGCGGTGAGGGCGATCGCCGGGCCGGTGCCACTCACGAATGCCCGCCAGCTGGGTCGGTGGTCGTACGCCAGCGACACCACGACCACATCACCCCCGAACCGCTCCCGGAACCCGATGACGGCGTCGGGGTCCACCCACCCCGACCCGGTCGGCACCGCGACCACGACTGCGTGCCGCGACATCCCGCCGGCCGCACGCCACCGTGCGACGACGTCCTGCGCACCGCGGTGGATGGCGACGGGTCCCGCGCTCCGTGCGTCCACCGTGCCGGTCACGACGGTCGGCTGACCCGCCGCCGCGGATGCCGCGACGCCGGTCGACGCGGGTGCCACGCCTGCAGACGCGACAGACGCCATGACGACCGCGGCGACGACGAGTCGCCGGGCAGGTCGCTGCGTCCGCGCCGAGCGCGCACACAGCACGAGGATCGGCGTGAGGGACCACGGCACCCAGCCCGGTCCGAGTGGCGCCATCCCGGGAATCGCGGTGCGCAACGCCCACTGCCACATGGTGTTCGCGGCCACGAGCACGCAGTAGACGACGAGCGCGACGACGGTCAGCGCGACAGTGGGGCCGGTGTCGGTCCTGCGCGGTCCACGCACAGCACAGCCGACGACCGTGCCCGCGGCTGCACCGGTGATCACCGAGGCACCCAGCAGCACCACCTGGACGGACTGATCGCGCGGAAGGCAGTTCGGGGCCAGAGCGATCGCCGCGCCGGCCAGCGCACCGACCGTCCCGGCGGGTCGCAGTGGCGGTCTCACGGTGCCACCGCGACGACGAGCCGGTCCACCACCGACGTCGCGATGGTCTGCGTGCTCTCGACCACCGGCACGCCGTCGCGCTGCCGCCAGGTGTTCACCGCCAGCGCCACCCGCGCGGTCTCGGCGGCAGCACGGCACAGGGGGTCTCGACAGCTGTCGTCCATCGCAGCGACCAGACTCGCGTCGAGGCGCAGTCGTGCCCACGGCCCCAACGGGTGTCCGGCCCGCGCGGCGGCCCGCAGCAGGTCGTAGCCGAGGTCGTGGATGCGGCACAGTGGTTCGAAGCGGCCGGGCATCGGCACCGGGGACGAGCACCCACCGTGCGGGTTCGCCGGGTGGCCGTCGACGATCGACGGACGGTACCCGAGGACGTGCTCCGGGTCGCCCAGCGCATGGAGCGCGGTCATCGGACGCGGGCCGGTGAGCGCCACCACCGCGGCGCCGGCCGGGGTGGCGAGGTCGGCCGGATCGGGTGTCGCCGGTCGCTGGTCTCCGAGGAGGACGACGAACACCGCCGCCATCCCGAGAAGTGTTGCGACCAGTACTGTTCGACGTTCGGTGAGCGGTGGGTGCGATGCCATGAGGCGACGCTAGGAACGGCGGGCGCCGCCGCACATCGCCCGCGAGGGCCGACCGCGGACCCCCGCAGGGGCGACATCGGACGCCGAGGCCCTCCGACCGACGGGGGAGAGGTCTGCTACCTGGGTATGACGACAGCGGTCGCTGCGGGAACTACCGTCGCACTGTGATCGTGAGCCGGGGACGTCTGCGACAGGTGCGAACGCACCTCCGTGCCGTCCCCCTGATGTCGGACCCCGCGGTGGTCGCCTTCCTCGGCCGCCGGATCAACCTGCTGTTCCTGCTCGCAGGACTGGTCCTGTTCTCCGTCGCCTGGCCGACACTTCCGCTCACGCACTCGCTGCTCGTCGTCCTGATGCCGGTCGCGGCGGGACTCGCCGCGTTCCCGGTGGCCCTCGCGTGGGCGAGACCCGATCTCGGGCTGGCCATCTCACTGGCGTCCGCCGTCGTGCTGGGCGTCGCCGTCCCGCGCGTCGGTGGGTGGGAGTGGCGGATCACCGTGGTGCACATCATCGCGATCGTCGTGTTGGCGGGGATGACGTCGCTGCGGGGTTCGCTGCGGTCGCTGCCGCTTTCCTGGCTCGGCGTGTGTGTGGTGTTCGCGATCACGGCGCCCCCCGGGGCGCGCGCCGGGTGGATCGCCGGGATGACCGTGCTGTTCGTCGTGTGCGGTCTCCTGCGTGTCGTGGTCCGGTCTCGGAGAGATCTCGCCCAGGAGAGCGCGATGAAGGACGTGGCCGACGCGCGGACCGCGGTCCTCGCCGATCGCGCGCGGATCGCCCGTGACCTGCATGACGTGGTCGCACACCGGATGTCGGTGGTGGTGGTCGCGGCGCAGACAGCCCGCTACCGCGTCGAGGGGATCGGGCCCGAGGCCGACGCCGAACTGCAGTCGATCGCCGATATGGCACGCGAGGCACTGGACGAGGTACGGCAGCTCCTGGGTGTGCTGCGGGTCGACGGCGAGACCGTGCCGCAGGCCCCGGCACCCGGCATCGGCGACATCCGTGCGCTCGTCGACGCGACCCGCACGGCCGGTGTCGTCGTCGAGCACCACTGCGACATCGACGCGACCGCCGTGTCCGAGGGCGTCGCGGTCGCGGCCTATCGCATCGTGCAGGAAGGCCTCGCCAACGCGGTACGCCATGCTCCCGGTGCCCCGATCACGGTGTCCCTGACCGGCGGCCCCGACGGTCTCGTGGTCCGGGTCGAGAACCCGAGAACGCCTCCGCACGACGATGCCGCATCCACCTCCGGTGGGCACGGGATCCCTGGCATGGCCGAACGTGCTCGAGCGGTGGGTGGTTCGTCGTCGATCGGGCCGCGTGAGGCGCCGCGCGACGGCGAACCGGCGCAGTTCGTCGTCGAGGCGTCGCTGCCCCTGCGGGGCGGGCGGGTCCCGGCGCTGGCCGTCGGCCATGGCCCGACGGGCAAGGGGCCGCGGTGACGACCGTCTTCATCGCCGACGACCAGGCGATGGTGCGCCAGGGATTCGGTGCGCTTCTCGCCGCGCAGACCGACATCTCGGTGATCGGGGACGCCCCGGACGGCGTGACAGCCGTCGCGGAGGTCCGGCGCCTCCGGCCCGACGTCGTCCTGATGGACGTGCGGATGCCCCGGATGGACGGGCTCGCGGCGACGCGCGCGCTCCTCGGTTCCGGTTCCGGCCATCAGCCGAAAGTGTTGATGCTGACCACGTTCGACATCGACGACTACGTGTACGAGGCGCTGCGGGCCGGGGCGTCGGGCTTCATGCTGAAGGACGCGCCGGCCGACGAGCTCGTCCGCGCGGTCCGGGTGGTCGCGGCCGGCGAAGCCCTGCTGGCGCCGTCGGTCACCCGACGTCTCATCGCCGAGGTCACCGGGCGTCGACCGGCGTCTGCGGCCGCCGACGCCTCACTGACGACGCTGACCGCCCGCGAGCGCGAGGTGCTCGACCACATCGCCGCGGGAGAGTCGAACGCGGAGATCGCCGCGGCACTGTTCGTCGCCGAGCAGACCGTGAAGACGCACGTCGGGAAGGTACTGGCGAAACTGGGTCTGCGTGACCGCGCGCAGGCCGTCGTGTTCGCCTACGAGAACGGGGTGCGCTGACGCGTCAGAACTTGTGCGGGATGTTGTTGATGACGCCGCCGTCGACGACGAACTCGGACCCGGTCGCGTAGGACGACTCGTCGGAGAGCAGGAACAGGACGAACGAGGCGATCTCCTCGGGCTGTGCCGGCCGCCCCAGGGGGATGGTGAGCATGTCGTCGGGGATCCCCTCGGTCATCGGGGTGCGGATCAACCCGGGGTGGATCGAGTTCACCCGCACATGCGGGGCCAACTCCGCGGCAACGGATTTGGTGATGCCGCGGACCGCCCACTTCGTCGCGACGTACCCGTGGGCCCACGGCGTCCCCCGCATGCCCTCGATCGAGGACATGTTGACGATCGACCCGTTCGTCGATGCGGTGAGCGCGTCGGCCGCGGCCTGCATACCCAGGAACGTGCCGGTGAGGTTGACGTCGATGATCTGCTGCCACTTGTCGTGCCGGAAGTCCTGCAGCGTCGCCCCGTTGGCGACACCGGCGTTGTTCACCAGGCCGGTCAACGACCCTTGGGTGCTGACCGCGGTCTCGACGGCCGCCGCCCAGTCGGCCGGTTGCGTCACGTCCAGGTGGACGTAGGTGGCTGCGTCGCCCAGCGCCTCTGCCGCGGCGCGCCCCTCGTCGTCGAGGACGTCGCCGATGACGACCGCCGCCCCCTCCGCGACGAGTGCGGCGGCGTCGGCCGCTCCTATCCCGCGCGCACCGCCGCTGATGAGCACGACCTTGCCGTCGACGCGTCCCATGGATGTGTCCCTTCTGACGATGGTTGTCGGAATCCTCAGCGCGCGAGGGTGGTCGGCGGTCGGACCACGCCGCGGCTCATGACCAGCGGCATGTCCAGGGTGGTCCGCAGCCCCGGCTCCGCGGCGACGACGGCCGGGATCGCGTTCACGATCCGCCCGGCTGCGGCCACGATCGCCGCGTGGTTGTGGTCGCCGTGCGCACTCGTCGGACAGATGTCGACGACATACGACGGTTCCCCGGTGATCTCGACGCGATACGACCCACCTTCCTGCGCCGACTGTGCCCAGTCGGGTCGCAGGTCGGGACGCAGGCGGGTGACGTGCTCGACCACGATCACCGGTTCACCGGCCACCATGCCGCGGATCTCGAAGCGGATCGCGGCGGTCGTACCCGCACGGATCGTCCCCGCGGCGATCTCGAAGTCTTCGGGCGCCGGCTCGCGCTCGTTGTGGTCGACGATCTCGTCGACCGTGATCCCGAGCGCGTCGGCGAGTTGTCGGATCGCCGATCCCCATGCGAGGGAGAGGATCCCGGGTTGCAGGAACAGCGGCGGCTCGTCGACGGGTGTGCCGAAACCCATGACGTCGTAGATGACCTCGGCGCCGTCGTAGGTCGCGTAGTCGGCGATCTCCATGCACCGGATCGACTGGATGTCCTGACATGTGCTCGCCAACGCGATCGGGAGGAGGTCGGTGGCGAACCCCGGGTCGACGCCGGTCACATACATGCTCACGCCGTTGTCGCGGCCGGCGGTGTCGATCCGCTCGATGAGCGCGTCCGGCATGATCTGCCACGGGTACTGGAAGGAGACCGGCGCGGAACCGACCACGTTCATCCCGGCCTCGAGCAGGCGCTGACAGTCCTTGGTCGCCTCGCCCATCCGCGTGTCACCCATCGCGCAGTAGACGACGCAGTCGGGCCGGGCGGCGATGACCTCGTCGAGCCCCGCGGTGGCGAGTATCCCGGTGTTGGTGTCGAGCCCGGCGAGGGCGCCGGCGTCACGGCCCACCTTCTCCGGTGTCGACACGCCCAGGGCCACGAGCTCTAAACGGGGATCGGTGATCAGCTGCCGGAGGGCGAGGCGACCGACGTTGCCCGTGCCGACGTGTGCGACCCGCACCGACATCGATGGACCTCCTCCGCGACGACCCCGGTGGTCATCCGCCTAGACACTAGTCCAGACAGGTGATCAGTCAAGCCCGTGTCGAAGTCGTGCGGTGTCGATCGCCGATGCCGTTCCGGGTGCGCATCCGGGGGAGCGTGGGGACAGGCGGGAGGGTCGGCAGTCCACCCGTCGGGCCGGGGGAGCCCCGCCACACCGCCACCAGTGCTGCCATGAGGACGGCGGCCGTCGCGGCGCGACCGGCGGGAGAGCCCAGGACATCGGCGGCGCGGACCACCGGCATCCACAACAACCGGACGATCGAGGTCGCGATCTGCCACGGTGTCTCGACGACGGGCACGCCGTCGTCCTGGCGGTGCGAGTTCGTGCGGACACCGGCACGGACGAGCTCGGCCGCGGTCCGGCAGGTCTCGTCGCCGACGGCGCACTCGGCCTCGACCCGGCGGACCAGCTGCGCGTCGAGGGCCTCGCGAGCCCACGGACCCTGAACGACGCCGGTGAGAGCGCTGTACCGCAGGAGGTCATAGCCGAGGTCGTGTGTCTTGCACGGTGCGTCGAACGATGCCGGCAGTGCGATGGGGGACGAACAGCCACCCATCGGATTGGCCGGTACCGCGTCGTCGACGACGGGGACGTACCCCATCGCGTCGGCGAAGCCCGCCGGGACCAGGCCGATGGCGGAGAGAGGATCAGGGCCGACGAGCGCCGCGATCTCGCGTCCGGTCGGTGTCGCGCGGCCGGCGTCCTGGGCGACCGTCGGTCCACCGGAGACCGTCGCACCTCTGGCGTCGACCACCGACGAGTCGGTCGCGGGCAGGGCACTCTGCGCCGAGGCGGTGGTCGCGACGGACGCGATCACGAGGCCCGCAGCGATCATGAGCACGACGGTGAGGGCACGCCACAGCCGTAGCCGCACGCGTTGCACTCTCCCTGTCCGCACCGGTCGAGGTTACGCGTCCACTGGCATCGCAGGTCGCCGAGGCGAGCAGCGTCACCGCGCGTTCCCTAGGTTTGTGTGGACCACACCGGCGGCGGAAGGACGGACACGACGTGAGCAGGTTCGGGATCCTGACCTCGGGCGGCGACTGCCCCGGCCTCAACGCGGTCATCCGCGGCGCCGTGCTCAAGGGGGAGGCCGTCCACGGCCAGCAGTTCGTCGGCTTCCGCGACGGGTGGCGCGGACTGATCGAGAACGACGTCATGCCGCTGGACCGCAGTTCGGTCCGCGGCCTGTCCCACGAGGGCGGGACGATCCTCGGGACGAGCCGGGTAGGCCCCTACTCCGAGCCGAACGGCGGCATCGAGGCGGTTCGTCGCACCATCGCCGACCTGTCGCTCGACGGTGTCATCGCGATCGGGGGCGAGGGCACCGCGTCGGCGTCGAAGCGGCTGCACAGCGAGGGCGTGAACATCGTCGGCGTGCCCAAGACGATCGACAACGATCTCGACGCCACGGACTACACGTTCGGTTTCGACACCGCCGTCGAGATCGCCACCGAGGCCATCGACCGTCTGCGTACCACCGGCAACTCCCACAAGCGCTGCATGGTGCTCGAGGTGATGGGCCGCCACGCGGGCTGGATCGCGCTCTACTCGGGCATCGCCGGTGGCGCCCATGCGATCCTGATCCCGGAGCAGCCCGAGAGCGTGGAGCAGGTGTGCGCCTGGGTGAGCAGCGTGCAGAACCGCGGCCGGTCGCCGATGGTCGTCGTCGCCGAGGGATTCCGACTGCCGGACATGGACTCCGCGCACTCGACCAAGGGTCTCGACGGGTTCAACCGTCCCCGTCTCGGTGGGATCGCGGAGGTCCTCGCGCCGATCATCGAGGACCGCACCGGGATCGAGACGCGCGCAACCGTTCTCGGTCACATCCAGCGCGGCGGGTCACCCACGGGCTTCGACCGCGTGTTGGCGACGAGGCTCGGGATGGCGGTCACCGACATGGTGGCCGACCGCGACTGGGGGAAGATGGTCGCCCTGCGCGGGACCGACATCGTCCGTGTCGCCTTCGACGAGGCGCTCGCCAACCACAAGACCGTGCCGGCCGATCAGTACCAGGAGATCCGGGTGATCTTCGGCTGACCAGGACCCGATTGCGCGAGACCTATCCGCGCGGGATCACGATCCACAGGAGCAGGTAGATCAACACCTGCGGTCCGGGCAGCACGATCGAGAGCACGAACAGCAGGCGCACGACGCCGCTGCTGAGCCCGAACCGCTGCGCGAGTCCGCCACACACGCCGCCGAACCACTTGTCGGTCGACGACCTGCGCAGTCGGCGCTGGGGTACCGGTGATCCGTGGACGGGCTGGTTCATGACGCTCCTGAGCTCGGTGGCCGCTTCTCGGCCGCGTCCCGCCGACGGTAGACACGGACGACGGGCCCGGCATCAGGGTTCACCCGGGGATCGGCCCGGATACACGGCGCTGTCAGCGCACCTTCGGCGACTTCGAGTCCGGGGTGAAGGGCAGCGGCGCCACGGTCCCGAGCGCGGACAGGAACGACGGGTCACGCGGCGTGCCGACCCCGGTGGCGGTGTCGTAGCCGCGCACCGACCGCAGGCTCTGGTTCGTCGCCTCGAGGGTCCGGACGCTGTACGTCCGGCCGCCCGCGGCCGACACGCCGTCGGTGAAGTTGACGCGGAACACCGCGGGCGTGGCCCCGAACGTCGCCGGGCTCGACAGGTCGGCCGCGTCGACGTCGTACAGCGTCCCGCCGGCCTGGCGGTACGCGGCGTAGATCCGTGGGTTCAGGAACCCGAGATCTCGACCGGCGCGCTGGTTCGCCACGGCGGCCATCCCTGCGATGAGCGGGGCGGCCAGCGACGTGCCACCGATCCGGTACTCGTCGTAGTAGGTGCCGTCGGGGAAGCGCTGCGTCTGTCCGACCAGGAATCCGGTGTTCGGGTCGGCGAGTGCGGCGATGTCGGGCACGGCGCGGCCGGTGGTGCCCGCCGCCCCCGAGGAGCCGTCGCGCGCCGAGTCGGTGATGCCCTGCTGGTAGCTCGGCTGGGGGAAGACGGCGCTGACGCCGCCGCCACCGCCACCGCCGAAGGTGGGAGCACCGCCGTCGAGGGTGCCGGTGAACGTGTACTGCGTCGCGGTGGGCGGTGCCGAGCCCGTCGGCGCCGGGGTCAGCGTCCCCGTCGCGGCGGTCACGCCGGTCTGCCAGCCGACCTCGAAGGCCCGCGTCCACCCGGGCTTGTTCACCGCGTTGTTCGGATCGTCGATGCCGTAGATCCCGCCACCGGTCACCGACGACTGCGGCGGCACGGAGGCGGGCGCGCCACCCGGTGTGAACACCGAACCGCCGGAACCGCGCACGATCGCCGCGGACGTCCCACCGACAGCCGTGACGTTCGACGTGTTGGCGTAGAAGTCGACGGCCGTCTTCCCGAGTGTGCTCGCGTTGTCGCCGTCGTCGCCGCTGGACACGAAGACGCCGACACCTGTCGCGACGGCCTGGGCGAAGATCGCGTTGAGGCTGTTGACGAATCCCTGCGGCACGCTCTCGCCGGAGAACCCGTACGAGATCGACAGGATCGGCGCGAGGTGCTTGTCGACGACGAACTTCACGCTGCGGTCGAAGTCCTGCCCGGCGTTCGACGATGCGACGTAGAGCAGCTTCGCACCGGGTGCCGTGGTGTGGATGGCCTCGGCGTCGAGCGTCTGTTCACCGAAGAACGACCCCGGGTCGTTCTTGGGCGTCGTCGGCCGCTGGTAGATCCCCGGCGGGACCATCTGGCTGATCTGCGGGTCGGGCAGGTTGTGAAGCCGCGAGTACTGGGTGACGTCGGCGACGATGGTCGGGGAGGCGTTGGCGCCGACGAAGGCGACGGTCTGTCCCGCGCCGGTGTCGCCGCTGCCCAGGCCGTAGAGCCCGCGCACCTGGGCGGGGGTGTACCCGCACGGGGCGAGCGGCGTGACGGTGCTGCCCGCGACGGCCTGGGGGAGTGTGACGGTCTTCTCGCCCCACGAGGTGGAACACGGTGTGCCCTGCCGGAACCCGACCCCCGGGTCGGCGACCTTCGACGGTGTGACACCCGAGGGGGCCTCGTTCGGCGGTGACGCCAACGGCCGAGCCCGGGTGCCCTCGTCGAGGCCGACGACGGCACTGACCGTGTGCGCGAGGGCAGCGGGTACGGACGGGGCGGTCTCGGGTGCGCGCAGGGTCGTGCCGAAGGCGCGATAGCGACCGAGGGTGGTCCCGAACGTCCGCTGAGCCTGCGCCACGGTGCCCTCGACGGCGACGTACTGGCCGTCGCCCGGGGTCTCGACCACGTGGAGACCGCTGTGCTGCAGCCAGTCCCGCACTCGCGTGACGTCGGACGCCGTCGGCGCGAACCGTTCCCGGAACTGCGCCGGGCTGAGGAACCGTCCGTGGTCGGCACTGCCCGGCGTGCTGACCGCACGGTCGACCGCGACGAGGCCGGCGGGATCGCGCCAGGGCAGGTAGACCCGCGCGTGGACGGTCTCGTCGACGGGCGCCGCCCCCACCAGCGCCGCCGGGTGCACCCAGCTCGGGACGCTCGTCGGGAGCATCGCCCGCGAGTCGTCGTATGTGGCGGTGGTCGTCACACCGGCGGCCAGGATCGCAGTCCCGACGATCGCCGCGATCGTCCTCCCGCTGGTCACACGCATGACGGCTGCACGCATCGCATTCCCCCGATCGACCCGTCCGGACCTGCGGCCGGCTCCGGTAGGAGTCCATCACGCCATAGGTTGTTTCTCTGGGTAATGACCGAAAGGTCCGAATCGGCAGCCGATCGGGCGGCGCCTAAACTGGCGGGATGACCGCGCCCACCGCCGAACTGATGGACTACGACGACGTCGTCGCCGGATTCGACCCCGTGATGGGCCTCGAGGTCCATGTCGAGCTCGGAACGCGCACCAAGATGTTCTGCGGGTGCCCCACCGCGTTCGGTGCCGAGCCCAACACCCAGGTCTGTCCGGTGTGCATCGGCCTGCCCGGATCGCTGCCCGTCGCCAACGCCGCCGCCATCGAGTCGGCCATCCGGATCGGGTTGGCGCTCAACTGCTCCATCCGGCCGTCGAGTCAGTTCGCGCGCAAGAACTACTTCTACCCCGATCAGCCGAAGAACTACCAGATCTCGCAGTACGACGAGCCGATCGCGTACGACGGCCATCTCGACGTCGTCCTCGGCGACGGGACCACCTGGCGCGTCGAGATCGAGCGGGCGCACATGGAGGAGGACACCGGCAAGTCGCTGCACATCGGCGGCAGCGGCCGTATCCACGGCGCGAGTCATTCGCTGCTCGACTACAACCGCGCCGGCGTGCCCCTGGTGGAGATCGTGACGCGTCCCATCGAGGGCGCCGGCGAGCGTGCCCCGGAGGTCGCCCGCGCCTACGTGGGCGCACTGCGGGATCTGTTGCGCGCCACCGGGGTCTCCGATGTCCGCATGGACCAGGGGTCGCTGCGGTGTGACGCCAACGTGTCGCTGATGCGCAAGGACGCGACCGAGTTCGGCACGCGCACCGAGACGAAGAACGTGAACTCGCTGAAGAGCGTCGAGGTCGCGGTGCGGTACGAGATGCGACGGCAGGCCGCGATCCTCGAGGCCGGCGGCGAGATCGTCCAGGAGACACGGCATTTCCACGAGTCGGACGGCACCACGTCGGCCGGCCGTCGCAAGGAGACCGCCGAGGACTACCGCTACTTCCCGGAGCCGGATCTCGCGCCGGTCCGCCCCGACGCGGACTGGATCGAGAGCCTGCGGGGGACACTGCCGGAGCTGCCGTGGGTGCGGCGCGCGCGGATCCAGTCCGACTGGGGTGTCTCCGACGAGGTGATGCGCGACCTTGTGAACGTCGGCGCGATCGACCTCGTCATCGCCACCGTCGACGCCGGCGCGACGCCCGAGGCGGCACGCAGCTGGTGGGTCAGCTTCCTCGCGCAGCAGGCCAACACACGCGGCGTCGAACTCGACGGTCTCGCCATCACGCCGACGCAGGTGGCCGAGATCGTCGCCATGGTCGACGACGGCACACTCACGACCAAGCTGGCCCAGCAGGTCGCCGTCGCCGTGCTCGACGGGGAGGGTGAGCCCGCCCAGATCGTCGCCGACCGCGGTCTGGAGGTCGTCCGGGACGACTCCGCGCTGCAGAAGGCCGTGGACGACGCTCTCGCGGCCAACCCCGACATCGCCGACAAGATCCGTGGTGGCAAGGTGGCCGCGGCCGGCAAGATCGTCGGTGATGTCATGAAAGCCACACGCGGACAGGCGGATCCGGCCCGCGTCAAGGAGCTCGTCATCGCCGCCTGCAGCTGAGGCGAGGCTACCGCCCGGTAGGACACGAGCGGGACACGGAATGTCCCGTTCGTCCCTTTTGCGGGCTCTGTGTTCGCTAGCGTCCGATCCGACCCACACGGTCGAATCGGAGGAGAACGATGACCAGCGACACGGAGTCCCCGCGCGCGACCGGCGCAGCGGATCCGCACGCCCCCCACGTCCCCACGGCCGAGGAGTTCGTCGCCGTCCAGGCGAGCCCGGAGTTCGTCGAGCTCAAGCGCCGACTGCGCAGGTTCGTCTTCCCGATGGCCGTGGCGTTCCTGACCTGGTACCTCGCGTACGTGCTGCTCGGCGCCTACGCGCACGACCTCATGGCGACGACGGTCGCCGGCACCGTCAACGTCGGACTGCTGCTGGGGTTGGCGCAGTTCGTCACCACGTTCCTGATCACGGGCCTCTACGTCCGCTACGCCAATCGCGAGATCGACCCGCGCGCCACCGAGATCCGTGAGCAGATGGAGGGCACCCGATGAGCGCGACGCTGACCACCGCCGCCGGCGAGACCGTCGGCAACCCGGCGGCGAACATCGCCATCTTCGGACTGTTCGTCGTGGTCACCCTCGTCGTCGTCATCCGCGCGAGTCGGAACAACGCCACCGCCGCGGATTTCTTCACCGGCGGGCGCGCGTTCTCCGGTCCCCAGAACGGCGTCGCGATCGCGGGTGACTACCTGTCGGCGGCGAGCTTCCTCGGCATCGCCGGCGCGATCGCGGTGTACGGGTACGACGGGTTCCTGTACTCGATCGGCTTCCTCGTCGCCTGGCTCGTCGCGTTGCTCCTGGTGGCCGAGATGCTCCGCAACACAGGCAAGTTCACGATGGCCGACGTGCTGAGCTTCCGGCTGCGGGAGCGGCCCGTGCGCACCGCGGCCGCCGTGACGACGCTCGCGGTGTCGCTGTTCTACCTGCTGGCGCAGATGGCCGGTGCCGGCGGACTCGTCGCGTTGCTCCTCGACATCTCCGACCGTGCCGGCCAGTCGGTCGTCATCGCGGTCGTCGGCGTCCTGATGATCGTCTACGTCCTCGTCGGCGGGATGAAGGGCACCACCTGGGTGCAGATCATCAAGGCGGCGTTGCTGATCGCCGGTGCCGCTGTGATGACGGTGATGGTGCTCGTGAAGTTCGGCTTCGACTTCTCCGGGATGCTCGGTGAGGCGCAGGCGATGGTGGCCGGGTCGACGTCGGAGAAGGTCGCCGCGCGCGACATCCTGGCGCCCGGCGCCCAGTACGGCGGCTCCTGGGAGAGCCAGCTCAACTTCGTGTCGCTCGGGCTCGCGCTCGTCCTCGGGACCGCCGGTCTGCCGCACGTGCTGATGCGGTTCTACACCGTGCCCACCGCCCGCGACGCACGACGCAGCGTCGTCTGGGCGATCGTGCTGATCGGCGCGTTCTACCTGTTCACCCTGGTGCTCGGGTACGGAGCCGCGGCGATCGTCGGGCCGGACCGGATCCTGGCCGCGGCCGGTGGCCAGAACGCGGCCGCGCCGCTGCTGGCGTTCGAGCTCGGCGGGGTGATCCTGCTCGGGATCATCTCGGCGGTGGCGTTCGCGACGATCCTCGCCGTGGTCGCCGGACTCACCATCACCGCGTCGGCGTCGTTCGCCCACGACATCTACGCGTCGGTGATCAAGAAGGGCGACGTGGACGAGAAGGAACAGGTCCGCGTCTCCCGCGTGGCCGCGGTGGTCATCGGCCTCGTCGCGATCGGCCTCGGCATCCTGGCCAACGGTCAGAACATCGCGTTCCTCGTCGCGCTCGCGTTCGCGGTCGCCGCGGCGGCCAACCTCCCGACGATCCTCTACTCGCTGTTCTGGCGCCGGTTCACCACTCGCGGTGCGCTGTGGAGCATGTACGGCGGGCTCATCTCGACCGTCGTGCTCATCGTGTTCTCCCCGGCGGTCACCGGGTCGTCGACGGCGATGATCGCCAGCGTCGACATCGCCTGGTTCCCGCTGTCGAACCCCGGCATCGTGTCGATCCCGCTGGCGTTCCTGCTCGGGGCGATCGGGACGTGGACCTCCTCGGACACCGAGGATCGTGCGAAGCAGGCCGAGATGGAGGTCCGCTCGCTCACCGGCGTCGGCGCGGAGAAGGCGGTCGTCCACTGACCCGATGCCACTCGGCGAGATCGACTGCACGCTCGGCGAGATCGACTGCACGCTCGGCGGTGGGTTTCGGCCCGCTCGGCGGGGCGGCGCCCGGGTCAGACCCGGCTCTGCGACCCGTTCGGCGGGAGGAAGCGGACGACGCGGTCGTCGGTGGCGACCGGCCGACCCGACTGCTTGTTGAGCGTGCCCACCTGGAACAGTCCCGACGGCGCCGCGTCCATCCGTCCGAGCACCCCGTAGCGCCGCTCGAGCACCGTCACCGGGGGAGTGACCGTCGGGTTCTCACGGGTGGGTTCGCCGAGGAGTTCCACGCGCTGGCGCCCGGCCTCGGACACCAGGACGCTGCCGCCGGCGGCGGCACATCCCGAGATCCCCGGACGGTCGGGCCACGTCCACAGCGGCCGCAGACCGCCGGACGGGTCGATGATCTGCAGACGATCCGCGGTGGGAGCTCGGTCGGTGAGGTAGAGCCGGCCGCTCGACGCGTTGGCGCAGATGGTGGCGTTCGTCCCCAGGCCCGACGCGAGCACGCGCGGACGCGCCGTCGACCCCGACGCCAGATCCGTCACCGACAGCAACTTCCCGGCCAGCGAGGACGGGTCGTTCGCCGCGGCCGGGTCGCCGGTGCTGCCGGTCGCGACGAGCAGCTCGCCCGGGGTGCGGAACCGGATCGACCCGACGTTGCCCGTCGCGCCGCGGGGGATCCCGGTGAGGATGGGTTTCGCGACGTCACCGGGTGCGATCCGCACGACGCGGTTGTCGCTCGGCGTCGACACCAACGCGTAGACGAGCCGGTCCTGGTCGTAGGTCGGCGACATGGCGAAATCGAGCAGGCCGCCGTCGCCGGATGCGTCCACGTCGAACGAGGCGATCGTCTTCTTCGGCGCGTCGCGCGCGGTCAGGATGATCTTCCCGGTGGTGCGTTCGGCCACCATCGTGGACTCGCCCTGGGCGTCACCGACCATCACCGAGCTCGTCGCGTCGAGACAGGTCGCGATGACGGCGGGGTCCGGGTCGACGCAGGGGCCGCTCGGCGGCGGTCCGTCGCTCGTCGGCGGCTGCGACGGCTCCGTCGGCGACGGGGCGACGGGCGTCAGGGTCTCGGAACTGAAGGGTCCCGCGGCCCGTTCGCGGTCCTGAGCGCCGAAGTCGGCGCAGCCCGCGCTCAGCATCAGCACTACGGCACCCACCGCGGCGACTGTGACGCGTACGCGTCGGGGACGGGCCGGCATGCGCCCCAGGGTAGGTGATCGACGGACACTCCCTCCGCGTCCGCGTCCGGCGCCCATCCGACGCCTAGGGTGAGCCCGTGAGCGAACGAGAACGGGATCCCCGCGCCCAGGGGGCCAGCCCGTACGACGAGCCGACCGAGACCTTCCGTGTGCCGCGCGATCTCGCCGACCGCGACCGCACGACGCGCGGCGACACCACCCCCGACACGACCCGAGACGACGCGGTGACCGGCGACTCGGGCACCGACGACTCCGGCGTCGTGGGCTATCAGCCCTACCGTCGACCCGGATCCGATGCCGACGCCGCGCCCACGGTCGCGACCCCCGCCGCCGACCGTCCCGACTCGGAGACCGACAGCCCGGCCACCGAGTCGGCACCCCCGACGACCGCCATCGACCGCGACGCGTTCCACCGCGAGCACAACCGCCGCGCGGCCTTCGACGACGACAGCCGCACGATGGCCTACTCCGAGCGCGACCTCGGCGCCGACGACGACCTGCCGGAGCTCACCCACGACGACCTGGCCGGACACGACGACGACCGGTGGGCCGACGAGCGCACCGAGAAGTTCGAGGAGGCCCCGGCGACGCGACGAGGACTGCGCCGCAGACGGGACAGAGACCGCGACCGTGACCGCGTCGCACGCGTCGACGAGGACGAGTTGGCGGCGGCACAGGCCGCTGCCCGGCGCGGGACCACCGACCTCGGACTCCTAGCGCTGCGCGTCGCGGTGGGGCTCATCGCGATGGCCCACGGCGCCCAGAAGCTGTTCGGCTGGTGGAACGGACCGCGGCTGAGCGGCTTCGAGGCGTTCCTGGCCAACAACCCGAACCCCAACATCGGGTTCCGCGGTGACGCGACGAAGCCCCTGGCCATCGTCGGTGCGCTGTCGGAGTCGCTGGGCGGACTGATGCTGGTGCTCGGGCTGCTCACCCCGATCGCGGGCGCGGCGGTTCTCGGCGTGATGATCATCGCCGCCACCTACAAGGCGACGCTCGCCGGCGGCGTCTGGTTCTTCGCCTCGGGTCAGGCCGGTCCGGGGATCGAGTACGAGGTGTTCCTGGGCATCGCCGCGGCGGTCATCATCCTCACCGGACCCGGCCGCATCTCTCTCGACTTCGGTCGGGGATGGGCGACGAGACCGTTCGTGGGGTCGGTCGCCTGGCTGGTGATCGGCATCGCGGCACCCGTGGCGATCTGGATCCTGCTCAACGGCACCAACCCGTTCCACTCGCCGGGCAACCCCACGTCTGGTTAGCCTGGCGGAGGTGCAGAGCAGGCCCGGCGCGTGAACGCGGTACTCGACATCGCCCGCGACTACTGGTGGCTGGTGTTCCCGTTCAGCGGGACGATCTTCGGTGGGTTCCGCGCGATCGGGGCGGCCAACGAGCGTCGCGCGCAGCGACGCCAGGAGCGGTACCGGCTCAAGCAGCAGGCGAAGATCGCGGCCGCGGAGGCGGCGGGCAAGACCCGGGTCGACGCCGAGGCGCAGAACCGCACCATCGCCCGGTTGATGACAGAACACGACACCGTCGACGGGCGGTGGTTCGCCTACGAGACCGACGTCGTGTCTCTGCTCGAGTTCCCGATGATGACGAACATGCGCGAGCCCCTCACCGTGGCGTTCCATCGCGCGCGGCGTGAGGCGGACTCGTTGCGACCGTCCGCCCCGGCGGACATCGTCGGCGACCCCGGGGTCCAGGCCGCCTACCGGACCGCGGTGCACGACTACGCGATCGCGTTCGACGCGGCCGAGTCGGAGGCGAAGCGGCGTCGTCGCGGCGACTTCAGCGCCGAGGAGCAGTCACGCCTGACGCGGGCGCAGAGTCTGCTGCGACTGGCGATGGACACCGGCGCGACGCCGCAGGAGCGGCAGTCGGCCTACAAGCGGGCGCTCGACGAGCTCGAGGGGTTGGTCACCCTGCCTGCCGTGGTCTACGCCCAACTCGAGCGGCGTGTGGCCGGCGAACTCGAGCGCTGATCGGCCGGCCCCCGGGAACGCGGGGCGGTCACTCTCCCCGGTAGACCGGCGGGCGCTTCTCGAACACGGCGGTGATGCCCTCGGTCAGGTCGTGGGAGGGCAAGAACGCGGAGTTCCATGCGGCGACGTAGCGCAGACCGTCGGCGACGGGTCCGCGGCGCGGGTGGTCGAGCACGTTCTTGACGCCCTCCACGACCCGTGGCGGGTTCGCGGCGATCTCGGCAGCGGTGGCCCGGGCGGCGCCCAGCGTGGCCTCGACGTCGTCGAGGACGTCGTTGACCAGGCCGATCCGCAGCGCCCGGTGCGCGTCGATGTCCTTGCCGGTGTACGCCAGTTCGCGCAGGTTGCCCTCGCCGATGATGGCGGGCAGGCGCTGCAGGGAGCCGATGTCGGCGACGATGCCCACCTTGGCCTCCCGCACGCTGAACTGTGCGTCGGCGCTCGCGTAGCGGATGTCCGCGGCGGCGATCAGGTCGACGCCGCCGCCGATGCACCAGCCCTGGATGGCGGCGACGACGGGTACGCGACTCTCGGCGACGGCCGTGACGGACGCCTGCATCGACTCGACGAGCTTGTGGAACCGGCTGCGCGGTCCCGCCAGTGCCTGGTCGGCGAGAAGCGGTGCGAACTCGCCGCCCATCTCGGCGAGGTCGAGGCCGAACGAGAAGTGTTTGCCCGACGCCGCGAGCACGACGGCGCGGATGTCGTCGTCCGCGTTGAGCTCGGCGAACACCTGCGGGAGCTCGGCCCAGAAGTCCCGGCCCATGGCGTTGCCCTTGGCCGGGCCGATCAGTGTCACCTCGGCGACGTGGTCGGCGATGTCGACGGTGAAAGCGCGCCAGTCGGTCATGTCCCGCAGCCTAGGGCATCGTCCGGGACGGGCCTGTTCAGCCGCCGGCGGCGATGATCGCGGCCATGTTGCGCTCCGCGAGGGCGGTGATCGTCAGCGACGGGTTCGACGCGCCGGAGGACCCGGGCAGCATCGACCCGTCGGCGACGTACAGGTTCTTGTACCCCTTCACGCGTCCGTGCGTGTCGGTGCCCGCGCCGAGCGCGGCGCCGCCGCACATGTGCGCCCAGAACAGGTCGGGCTCGTAGGCGACGGCGGCGATCGGCAACCCGGACCGTTCGGCGAGGCGGTGACCGATCCGCAGCGAGTTCGCCTCGACCACGCCGTTGCCGCCGGCCGGCCAGTGCAGCACCACGTTCTTCGACGCCCGGTCGAACCGGAACGCGCCGCGGGTCGGGTCGACCGATGTGATGCCGGTCTTGAAGGCCGACACGTTCGCCGCGGCGGCGACGTCGTCGAGCGGGCCGAGGCTGTAGGTGTTGTTGACGACCACGCGGGCGAACGGGCCGTCGGTGTCGTAGAAGCAGGAGGCCCCGACCGCCGACTGCGGACCCTTGCGCGCGTTGCCGATCGCGACGTCGATGTTGGCGTTGCCGTTGTTGCCCCACCCCGTGCCGATCTCCTCGCCGAGGTCCGGCAGGGTGCCGGTCTCGCGCGCGGTCACGAGCAGTCGGTTGGTGCCCAGCGATCCCGCCGCGAGGACGAGGCGGTCGGTGGTGAGGACGCGACGTGTCAGGACGTCGCCGTAGGGGCTCAGGTACTCGACCTCGACGACGTACCGGCCCGACTTGTCCTTGTGGATGCCGGTCACCTGGTGCCGCGGGTGGATCGTGGCCCTCCCGGTCGCCTCGGCGCGGGGCAGATAGGAGAACTGCAGAGAGTGCAGGGAACCGTTGGAGTTCGTCGCGGACGAGACGATGGACTCCGGTCGGGCGCGCCCGGCGATCTCGGCGCGGACGACGTCCCAGTTCCAGTTCCCGGGGACCAGGTGCGGGGAGTAGCCCGCGGCGCGGGCGACACGCTCGAAGTCGCGGACGTTGTCGAAGTGCCTGTCGGCCAACACATCCGGCGGGGTGATCGTCGCGCCCAGACCCGCCAGAGCCTTCGGGTACCAGAGCCGGTGCATCTCGTCGTAGTCGACGACGCCCCGGAACACCTCGTCGAACGGGGTGCGCTCGGGTTCGACGGTGATCCCAATGTACACCGTCGAGCCGCCCCCGACCGCCGCGGCGCACATGAGGGCGGCGTTGCGGTGCCAGCTGACCTCGAACAGACCGCCGAAGTCGTCGATACCGGCCATCGCCGCCGCGGCGAAACCGTAGGCCGGTAGCGACAGGGTGGAGTCCAGCGACTGCTCCGCGACCGAGCGCTGGGCGTGCCAGTACTGGCGGCCGTCGGATCCGAACACCTCACGCCAGGGGTCGTGCGGCCACCGTGACCCACGCTCGAGGACCGTGGTCTGGATGCCCGCCTCGGCGAGGCGCAGTGCGCTGACCGCGCCGCCGAAGCCGGAGCCGATGACGATGGCCTCGGAGTGCTGGGGCGGTGCGGGCACGGGACGGAAGATCTCCGGCACCAGGCGCTCGTAGCGACCGCGGGCAGGCGGCGCCGCCGACGCGAGCCCTGCCGTCGCGGTGCCGAGCGCCGACGGCACCGCGACCCCCGCCGCGGTGGCAGCGGACAACTTCATGAACGTGCGGCGATCCATGCCGTGACTTCCCCCCCCGAGCTGACGTGCCGGTCCACGCGGGACCCGCACCGATCGCCCTCCCCAGGCCGATCGGTGGGCCGCACACCCCTCCCTGGTGCGGCGCGGAGAAGTGTACGACACCGGGTGCCGTTGCGATTGTCGTGAGCGCAAGCGTGGGCGGGCGCCCGGGAGATCCGTAGAACTCCCGACATGCCTCGTCAACTCCACCTCGGTGGCTTCCAGATCGCCTCGCACGTCACGCATTCGCACGCCGCCTGGCGACACCCCGGCACCGACCCGGGCTTCCTGACCCCGGAGTACTACCACCGCGTCGGCCGCACGCTCGAGCGCGGCACCTTCGACTTCGTCTTCTTCGCCGACCTTCTCGCGTCCCCGACGCGGTTCGGTTCCGGACTCGACGTGTCGATCAGTCGGGGGACACAGGCGACCGCGACCCTGGACCCGACGGTCGTCGCCGCGTCGATCTCCGCCGTCACCCGCAATCTGGGCATCGCGATCACCAAGTCCACCACCTACTTCCACCCCTACGAGGTCGCCCGGACCTTCGCGAGCCTCGACCACATGTCTCGCGGTCGCGTCGCGTGGAACATCGTGACGTCGTTGTCGCAGGCGGAGGCGGTCAACTTCGGGTTCGCCGAACACCTCCCGCACGACCAGCGCTACGTCCGGGCCACCGAGTTCGTCGAGACGACCCTGGAACTGTGGTCGAGCTGGGAGCGCGACGCGCTCGTCCAGGACCGCGCGTCGGGCCTGTTCGCCGACCCGGAGAAGGTCCACACGATCGACCATGACGGCGAGTTCTTCACCGTCCGCGGACCGTTGAACGTCCCTCGGTCACCACAGGGGCGTCCGGTGCTCATCCAGGCCGGGTCGTCGGACAAGGGCAAGGACTTCGCCGCGCGGTGGGCGGAGGCCATCTTCGAGATCGACCCGACGCCCGAAGGCCGTCGGGCGTACTACGACGACGTCAAGTCGCGAGCGGTGAACCTCGGCCGGCGCCCCGACGACGTGAAGATCCTGCCGTCGTTCATCCCGTTCGTGGGCGAGACCGAGTCCATCGCCCGCGAGAAGCAGGCCTTCCACAACGAACTGGCCGACCCCATCTCGGGCCTCATCACCCTGTCGGTGCACACCGACCACGACTTCTCCGAGCACGATCTCGACGCCCCTGTCGAGCAGGTCGAGGTCCAGGGCACACAGGGCCTGTTCGACGTCGCGCGTCGGCTGTCGCAGCGGGACAACCTGACCCTGCGCGACATCGGGAAGCTGTACGCCCAGGGCGTTCTGTTGCCGCAGTTCGTGGGGACGGCCTCCGACATCGCCGACCAGATCGAGGCCGGGTTCACCGGGGGAGAGGCCGACGGCTACATCCTGTCCGCGGCCCAGTCACCGGGCACATTCGACGACTTCGTCGACTACGTGGTCCCGGAACTGCGTCGCCGGGGCCTCTTCCGGACCGAGTACACCGCGGACACGCTGCGCGGTCATCTCGATCTCGATCCGGTGGCCGACGCCGAACGCGCCGGGGGTCTCGTCGCCGCGGGGTAGCTCCTCGTGACGACGCGGCGGCGTCAGTCGACCCTGCGGACGGCTCCCCGGTCGGCCGACGTCGCCAGCTTCGCGTAGGCCCGCAGGGCGGTGGTGACCTTCCGCTCGCGATGTTCCCGCGGCTGCCACGGCCGTTCGGAGGCCTCCATCTTGGCGCGACGCTCGGCCAGCACCTCGTCGTCGACGAGGATCTCGAGCCGACGGGTCTTCACGTCGATGACGATCGGGTCGCCGTCCTCGACGAGGGCGATGTCGCCGCCGGCGGCGGCCTCGGGCGAGACGTGACCGATCGACAGGCCCGACGAGCCACCGGAGAACCGTCCGTCGGTCACGAGGGCGCATTTCTTGCCCATCCCGGTGCCCTTCATGAACGCGGTGGGGTGCAGCATCTCCTGCATCCCGGGTCCGCCCGACGGGCCCTCATAGCGGACGACGAGCACCTCGCCGGCCTGGATGGTCTTGCTCAGGATGACCTGGACGGCCGCCTCCTGGCTCTCGACGACCCGCGCGGGACCCTCGAAGTGCCAGAGGTCCTCGTCGATCCCCGCGGTCTTGAGGACGGCGCCGTCGACGGCGAGGTTGCCGGTGAGTACGCACAGTCCGCCCTCGGCGGTGTAGGCGTGCTCGAGGTCTCGGATGCACCCGGTGGATGCGTCGGTGTCGAGCGAGCTCCACCGGTTGGCGGTCGAGAACGGCGTCGTGGTGCGGACGCCGCCCGGTGCCGCGTGGAACAGGTCGAGCGCGTCCGCGGTGGCGGAACCACCGCGGATGTCCCAGTCGTCGAGGAAGTCTCCGAGCGTGGGGGAGTGGACGGTGCTCGCGGTGTCGTCGAGGAGGCCCGCTCGCCGGAGTTCGCCCAGGATGGCGGGGATGCCACCGGCCCGGTGCACGTCCTCCATGTGGTAGTCGGAGTTCGGTGAGACCTTCGCCAGACACGGCACCCGACGGCTGATCTCGTCGATGACCGACAGGTCGAAGTCGGCGACCTCACCCTCCTGCGCCGCCGCGAGGATGTGCAGGACGGTGTTCGTCGACCCGCCCATCGCGACGTCGAGGGCCATCGCGTTGCGGAAGGCGGTGGCGGTGGCGATGTTCCGCGGCAGCACGCTCGCGTCGTCGTCGCGGTACCAGCGGGTGGCGGCGTCGACGACGACCTCGCCCGCGCGGGAGAACAGCGCGCGACGGGCCTCGTGGGTCGCCAGCGTCGACCCGTTGCCCGGCAACGCCAGTCCCAGCGCCTCGGTGAGGCAGTTCATCGAGTTCGCGGTGAACATGCCCGAGCACGAGCCACACGTCGGGCAGGCGGACCGTTCGACCTCGGCGAGGGCCTCGTCGTCGACCGCGTCGTTCGCCGACGCGGAGATCGTGGTGATGAGGTCCGACGACGGGTGCACGACACCGTCGACGGCGACCGACTTGCCGGCCTCCATCGGTCCGCCGGAGACGAACACCGTCGGGATGTTCAGGCGCATCGCGGCATTGAGCATGCCCGGGGTGATCTTGTCGCAGTTCGAGATGCACACCAGTGCGTCGGCGGTGTGCGCGTTCACCATGTATTCGACGCTGTCGCTGATGATCTCGCGGCTGGGCAGCGAGTAGAGCATGCCGTCGTGGCCCATCGCGATCCCGTCGTCGACGGCGATGGTGTGGAACTCGCGCGGGACACCGCCGGCGGCGCGGACGGCCTCGGCGACGATCTCACCGACGTCCTTGAGGTGGACGTGGCCGGGGACGAACTGGGTGTAGGAGTTGGCGATCGCCACGATGGGCTTGCCGAAGTCGTCGTCGGTCATGCCCGTGGCGCGCCACAGTGAGCGGGCGCCGGAGGCGTTGCGTCCGTGAGTGGTGGTGCGGGATCTCAACGGCGGCATGGGGACACCTCGATCAGATGGTGGGATGCGGGGCCGATCGCGACGCGCGATGACGGCCGCGGAGGCCGGGGGTCAGCGTACGCCGCCCTGAGACCACGCGGTCAGGGTCATGGCGCGCGACGGACGAGTGGGTCAGGTGCCGGGGCTGTCCGACGAGGCGGCCTCGGTGGCGTTCCCGGCGGCGTAGGGGTCGGGGATGCGCCCGCCGCTCACCGCGGACAGTCGCGGGAGGTCGCGGAACGACACCGCGGGGAGTCGGACGCGCGAGGAGTCGGTCAGTTCGGCCCGCACCGAACCCCAGCGGGGGAACGACAGTCCACGCAGGTCCGCCCACGTGAACGTCCTCGTCCGGAAGGTCCCGACCGCGCGCACGCCGTCGGCGTCGGCCACCGTGCGGATGCGGTACATCCAGTAGGCGACGACGAGCGGGACGACGAGGGTCCAGCCCAGGTAGACCAGCGACGTCCCGGCGAGGATCAGCGCGGTCACCATCATCATCAGCGGACCGAAGTAGGCGAGCCCGCCGATCCGGAACACCGCGATCGACGCGGTGACCTGCGACGGAGCCGTCGTGGCGTCGTCGGGAGCGGTCTCGTGATCGGGTGTCGACACGAACCGATTGTGGCATCCGCGGGCGGCTTTCCCAGGATGTGGGACGCGCTGACCAGCAAGTTGACTCGCACACGTGCGCAGACCTACCTTTGCCCACGTGATCCTTCGTGACATTCTCGTACTCGGCCGGCGCGTCATCGCCTGACCGGGTTTCGACGAGACCTCACGAAGCAGACGCGCCACCCTCGCACAGCCACCGGCTGTCGGGGGTTTTTTGTTGCCCGACACCTCGTTCTCGACTCCTTGACCAGCAGAGGAAAGTGCAGTGAGCGCACCAGCAACTCGGCCTGCGGACACCTCCGCCGACCGTCCGTCGGCGAAGCCCTCCCCGTCCGCCCGTCCCCGCACGATCGGTGCCGCCACGGTGGCGCCCGAGCGCGTCAGCGGAGCGAAGGCCGTGGTCCGCAGCCTCGAGGAGCTCGGTGTCGAGGTCGTGTTCGGTCTCCCCGGTGGGGCCGTGTTGCCCGTGTACGACCCACTGCTGGACTCGCAGAAGGTCCGCCACGTCCTGGTCCGTCATGAGCAGGGCGCCGGCCACGCCGCCACCGGATACGCCCAGATCACCGGCCGTGCCGGTGTCTGCATGGCCACCTCCGGTCCGGGTGCGACCAACCTGATCACCCCGCTCGCAGACGCGCAGATGGACTCCGTCCCCGTCGTCGCGATCACCGGGCAGGTCGGCCGCGCACTGATCGGGACGGACGCCTTCCAGGAGGCCGACATCACCGGCATCACGATGCCGGTCACCAAGCACAACTTCCTCGTCACGTCGGGGGCGGAGATCGCCCAGGTGATGGCGGAGGCCTTCTACATCGCCGAGAGCGGACGCCCGGGCGTCGTCCTCGTCGACATCCCGAAGGACGTGCTCCAGGCGCAGACGACGTTCTCGTGGCCGCCGCAGATCGACCTGCCGGGCTACCGGCCGGTGACCAAACCCCACGGCAAGCAGGTCCGCGAGGCGGCACGCCTCATCGCGGCGGCGAAGCAGCCCGTCCTCTACGTCGGTGGCGGTGTCATCAAGGCGGAGGCGTCGGAGGAACTGCTGGAGCTGGCCGAGCTCACCGGGATCCCGGTCGTCACCACGCTGATGGCGCGCGGCGCGTTCCCCGACAGCCATCAGCAGCACCTCGGCATGCCGGGCATGCACGGAACCGTCGCGGCGGTCGCCGGTCTGCAGCGCAGCGACCTGCTCATCACGCTCGGTGCCCGGTTCGACGACCGCGTCACCGGTCAGCTGTCGTCGTTCGCCCCGGACGCCAAGGTGATCCACGCCGACATCGACCCCGCCGAGATCGGGAAGAACCGGCACGCCGACGTCCCGATCGTCGGCGACTGCCGCGCGGTGATCGTCGAGCTCATCGAGGCGATCCGCGACGAGCGCGCGACGAGCAACCGCTCGGCCGATCTCACGGAGTGGTGGTCCTACCTCGACGGCATCCGCCGCACCTATCCGCTGAGCTACGACCGTCCGTCCGACGGGTCGATGTCGCCGGAGTTCGTCATCTCCTCGGTCGGCAAGGCCGGTGGCCCCGACGCGGTCTACTGCGCCGGCGTCGGACAGCATCAGATGTGGGCGGCACAGTTCATCTCCTACGAGAAGCCGCGCACCTGGCTCAACTCCGGCGGCCTGGGGACCATGGGTTACGCCGTCCCGGCGGCCATGGGGGCCAAGATGGCCGCCCCGGAGAAAGAGGTCTGGGCGATCGACGGTGACGGTTGCTTCCAGATGACCAACCAGGAGTTGGCGACCTGCGCGATCGAGGGCATCCCGATCAAGGTCGCGCTGATCAACAACGGCAACCTCGGCATGGTCCGCCAGTGGCAGACGCTGTTCTACGACGAGCGGTACTCCAGCACCGACCTCGCGACGCACTCGCGGCGCATCCCCGACTTCGTGAAGTTGGCAGAGGCCCTGGGGTGCGCGGCGTTCCGGTGTGAGAACGAGGCCGACGTCGACGACGTCATCGCGCAGGCGCGGGCGATCAACGACCGCCCCGTCGTCATCGACTTCATCGTCGGTGCCGACGCCCAGGTGTGGCCCATGGTGGCCGCGGGTACGGGCAACGACGAGATCATGGCGGCCAAGGGGATCCGTCCGCTGTTCGACGACGACGAGTCGGCCGCGGAGTCGATCGACGTCAACGCCGTCGCCGACCCGGCCATCCCGACCACCGGGGGAGCCGCCACGACGTCCGGAGGAGAGTCGCTGTGAAGACCACCCACACCCTGAGCGTTCTCGTCGAGGACCGTCCCGGCGTCCTCGCCCGCGTGTCGTCGTTGTTCTCGCGGCGCGGCTTCAACATCGAGTCCCTCGCGGTCGGTCCGACCGAGCTCAAGGGCGTCTCCCGGATGACGATCCTGGTCTCCGTGCAGGACTTCCCGCTCGAGCAGGTGACCAAGCAGCTGAACAAGCTCATCAACGTCATCAAGATCGTCGAGCAGGACCCGGAGTCCTCGGTGTCGCGGGAGCTGATGATGATCAAGGTGCGCGCCGACGCGTCGACGCGCACCGAGGTGACCGGGATCGTGGACCTGTTCCGCGCGAAGGTCATCGACGTGTCCACCGAGTCGGTCACCATCGAGGCGACCGGGACGACGGACAAGCTCGAGGCGCTGCTGCGGATGCTCGATCCGTACGGTATCCGCGAGATCGCACAGTCCGGCGCGGTCGCGCTCGGGCGTGGACCCAAGAGCATCTCGGCCACCCGCTGAGACGCAGACGATTCGAAGAACCGAAGGGAAGTAGCAGTGGCAGTCGAGATGTTCTACGACGACGACGCCGATCTGTCGATCATCCAGGGCCGCAAGGTCGCTGTGATCGGATACGGCAGCCAGGGACACGCGCACTCGTTGAGCCTGCGTGACTCCGGCGTCGACGTCGCCGTGGGTCTGCGTGAGGGAAGCGCGTCGCGAGAGAAGGCGTCCGAGCAGGGCCTCAAGGTCATGTCGGCCGCGGAGGCCGCCAAGTGGGCGGACGTGATCATGCTGCTCGCGCCCGACACCTCGCAGGCACAGATCTTCACCGACGAGATCGCCCCGAACCTCGAGGACGGCAACGCGCTGTTCTTCGGCCACGGTCTGAACATCCACTTCGGTCTCATCAAGCCCGACGCGCAGATCACCGTCGGCATGGTCGCGCCCAAGGGTCCCGGCCATCTGGTGCGTCGCCAGTTCGTCGACGGCAAGGGCGTGCCCTGTCTGATCGCCGTCGAGCAGGACCCGAAGGGTGAGGGAGAGGCGCTCGCGCTGAGCTACGCCGCCGCCATCGGTGGTGCCCGCGCCGGCGTCATCAAGACCACCTTCAAGGAGGAGACCGAGACCGATCTCTTCGGTGAGCAGGCCGTGCTGTGCGGCGGCACCGAGGAGCTCGTGAAGATCGGCTTCGAGGTCATGGTCGAGGCGGGCTACGCCCCCGAGATGGCCTACTTCGAGGTGCTGCACGAGCTGAAGCTCATCGTCGACCTCATGTACGAGGGTGGCATCGCCCGCATGAACTACTCCGTCTCCGACACCGCCGAGTTCGGCGGATACCTGTCGGGGCCGCGCGTCATCGACGACGGCACCAAGGACCGGATGCGCGGGATCCTCAAGGACATCCAGGACGGCACCTTCGTCAAGCGCCTCGTCGCCAACGTCGAGGGCGGCAACAAGGAGCTCGAGTCGCTGCGCGCCAAGAACGCCGAACACCCCATCGAGGTCACCGGCAAGAAGCTTCGCGACCTGATGAGCTGGGTCGACCGGCCCATCACCGAGACCGCCTGACGCAGAAGGCACTCTGCTCGTACCGAGAGCCCCCGTCGCATCGTCGACGGGGGCTCTCGTGCGTTGTCGGGCACCCCGCCGAGTGGGCCGAAACCAGCCGCCGAGCGGGCCGAAACCCCTTGCCGAGCGGGCAGAAAATGTTCGCCGAGCGGGCGGAAGTCGCCGCTGTGTACGAAAGGCCCTCTCTGACTCGGGAGAGTCTCGGTGGGTCCGCGCGTTCGCGTGCCGTCGTGCTGTTCGCATGTCGTCGCGTCGTTCGCAGGGCGCCGGGGGCATGCGAACGGCACGTGTGCGTGCGAAGGGCATTCGACCGTGCAAGTCCTCGAGGCTTCGCTCGCGGAGTCGCCGGCTCGCCACCGCGTGTCGATGTCACCCGACACATCCGGCGGGCGAAACGCCCATGTTCAGGCGGGATCTCGCTCCCGGAGACGACGAGAGCCCCCACCGGATCCGGTGGGGGCTCTCGTCGCGAGCTGTCAGGCGATCAGATCGGACGGAAGTTGTTCACGCCGGCGCGGCTCATGGCGGCGAGGATCGGGCCGATGTTGGAACCGGTCTCGGGGCCGATGCAGGCGGTGAAGTAGTAGGCGTTCACCATGCCGATGAGACGGTCACCGATCACGACGGGGCTGCCGGAGTCGCCCTCGGCGACGCAGACCGCGCTGAAGTGGGAGACGTTGTCGGAGAAGAACGTCACACCGCAGGTCGACCCGGTGGTGCGTCCGGTCTTGCACAGGATCGACGGGAACTGCGGTGCGGCGGTCTGGATGGAGCGGATCGTCACGTTCCCGACCGTGCGCAGCGGGGCGACCTTCGATCGGTCGAACGCGATGACCGCGAAGTCGAGTTCGGAGTTCTTCACGATGATCCGGCCCGCCGGGCCCTGGTTGCCGAAGCGCTCCGAGTAGACCAGCTGGCCGACGTTTCCGCAGTGCCCGGCCGTGAGGCCGACCAGGCGTCCCGCGCTGTCGTTGCCGATGGTGGTCAACGTGCAGGCGTCACCGGAGTTGCCCGAGGTCGGGATGATGATCCCGGAACCCCCGCCCAGCGGGATGGTCGGTGCGGCGGAGGCCGTCCCGATTCCCACCATGGACAGCAGCGCTGCCGCCACGACGGCAAGCAGTGCTGCCAACTTCTTCTCCATGGGTGCTCCCACTCTCGTCCCCGGCCCAGCGTCGAACACCCGTCCTACACGGGGTCAGGGGCAATGTATCCGTAACCGTCGTCACACCGCCACTTCGTGACCGGTCCGGTACCTGCTCGCCGCAGGATGCTCGCGTGTCGGCGTCGAATCCGTCACCTCTAAGCTGAGCGGGGCGTCCGCCCGGGCCCCACAGCACCGACATCCACAGGAGAACCCCGCGTGAGCACTTCCGGTCGACCAGTCGTCCTGATCGCCGACAAACTCGCACCGTCGACGGTGGAGGCACTCGGCGACGACGTGGAGGTCCGCTGGGTCGACGGTCCCGATCGCCCGGCGCTGCTCGCCGCGGTCACCGACGCCGACGCGATCCTCGTCCGCTCGGCGACCACGGTCGACGCCGAGGTGCTCGCCGCGGCTCCGAAGCTGAAGATCGTCGCCCGCGCCGGCGTCGGCCTCGACAACGTCGACGTGCCCGCGGCCACCGAGCGCGGCGTCATGGTCGTCAACGCGCCGACGTCGAACATCCACACGGCCGCCGAGCACGCCATCTCCCTGATGTTCGCCGCGGCCCGCCAGATCCCTGCGGCCGACGCGACGCTGCGCAACCACGAGTGGAAGCGGTCGAGCTTCAACGGCGTCGAGATCTTCGGCAAGACCATCGGTGTGGTCGGCCTCGGCCGTATCGGCCAGCTCGTCGCGGCGCGCCTCGCGGCGTTCGAGACGCAGATCATCGCCTACGACCCCTATGTCTCCCCGGCGCGGGCCGCGCAGCTCGGCATCGAGCTCGTGTCGCTCGACGAACTCCTGGAGCGCGCCGACCTCGTCACCGTGCACCTCCCGAAGACCCCGGAGACCCTGGGAATGATCGGGGCCGAGCAGCTCGCCCGCACGAAGAAGGGCGTCATCCTCGTCAACGCCGCCCGCGGCGGGCTCATCGACGAGGCCGCACTCGCCGACGCCATCAAGTCGGGTCAGGTCCGTGGCGCGGGACTCGACGTGTTCGCCACCGAACCGTGCACCGACAGCCCCCTCTTCGAGCTGCCGGAGGTCGTCGTGACCCCGCACCTCGGCGCGTCGACGTCGGAGGCGCAGGACCGCGCCGGAACCGATGTCGCCAAGAGCGTCCGCCTCGCGCTCGCCGGACACTTCGTCCCCGACGCCGTCAACATCACCGGCGGCCCGGTCGACGAGGAGGTCGGCGGCTGGCTGGAACTGGTCCGCAAGCTCGGTGTGCTCGTCGGCGCGGTCTCCGGTCAGATCCCGACCTCGATCACGGTCGAGGCCCGCGGCGAACTCGCCGTCCGCAACGTCGACGTCCTCGGACTGTCCGCCCTGCGCGGTCTGTTCTCCGCGGTGCTCGAGGACCCGGTGACCTTCGTCAACGCGCCGACCGTCGCCCAGGAGCGCGGCGTCAGCAGCGAGGTCGTCACGGCCACCGAGAGCCCGAACCACCGCAGCCTCGTCGACGTGAAGGCCGTCTTCGGGGACGGGTCGACGGTCAACGTCGCCGGCACCCTCAGCGGACCGGCCGAGGTGGAGAAGGTCGTCAACATCAACGGCCGCAACTTCGACCTGCGCGCCGAGGGCCGCAACCTGGTCGTCAGCTACGGCGACAAGCCGGGATCGCTGGGAAAGATCGGCACACTGCTCGGCAACGCCGGCATCGACATCGCCGCGGCGGGGCTGTCGCAGGACGCCGAGGGCGGCGGTGCGACCGTGCTGCTGCGCGTCGACCGCGAGATCCCCTCCGCCGTCGTCGACGCCATCGGCGAGGCCGTGTCCGCGACCCTGATCCGTCAGGTGGACCTGACGTGAGACTCGCCGTCATCGCCGGCGACGGCATCGGACCCGAGGTCATCGGTGAGGCGCTGCAGGTGCTCGACGTCGTCGTCGACGGCGTCGAGACGACCGAGTACGACCTTGGGGCGCGTCGCTACCACCGCACGGGCGAACTGCTGACCGACAGCGACCTCGCGTCGATCCGCGAGCACGACGCGATCCTGTTGGGCGCCATCGGCGATCCGTCCGTGCCGTCGGGAGTCCTCGAACGCGGTCTGCTGCTCACGATGCGCTTCGCGCTCGACCACCACGTGAACCTGCGCCCGAGCGTGCGCTACCCGAATGTGCCCGTCCCGCTCGCGGGAGACCCGTCGATCGACTTCGTGGTGGTGCGCGAGGGAACAGAGGGGCCGTACACCGGCAACGGAGGCGCCATCCGGACCGGCACCCCACACGAGGTGGCCACCGAGGTGAGCCTGAACACCCGGTTCGGGGTGGAGCGCGTGGTGCGCTACGCCTTCGAACGCGCACAGGTCCGCCGCAAGAAGCTGACACTGGTCCACAAGACGAACGTGTTGGCCTACGCGGGGTCGCTGTGGCAGCGCACCGTCGACGAGGTCGCACGCGAATACCCCGACGTGACAACGGATTACTGCCACGTCGACGCGGCCACCATCCACATGGTCACCGATCCCGGACGGTTCGACGTGATCGTCACCGACAACCTGTTCGGCGACATCATCACCGACATCGCGGCCGCGGTCAGCGGTGGGATCGGGCTGGCGGCGTCGGGGAACATCGACGCCACCGGCACCAACCCCTCGATGTTCGAGCCGGTGCACGGTTCCGCGCCGGACATCGCGGGACAGGGGAAGGCGGACCCGACGGCCGCGATCCTGTCGGTGGCGCTGCTGCTGCGCCACCTCGGTGACACGGCGGCCGCGGAGCGCGTCGAGCAGGCGGTCGCGGCCGACCTCGCCGAGCGCACCGGTCCTGTGAGCACCGCCGACACGGGAACCCGGATCCGCGCACGGCTGTAGAGCCACCGGTCACGCGGCTACCCTGACGGCCGTGCGAGACGGACAGCCCAGTCACACGGCGTTCGGTGCGGCGCGCCATCGAGCGCTGCACCAGGACCTCGATGGTGCGGCGGTGTTCCGCGACCCTCTCGCGTGGCGGATCCTCGGCGTCGACAGGCACGCGATCCTGGCCGGTGTCGGTGACGACGCCCATCGTGCGCTGCGGTGGTTCATCGCGGCGCGACACCGCTGCGCCGAGGATCGCGTGCACGCCGCCATCGCCGGCGGCGTCGATCAGGTGGTGGTCCTCGGCGCCGGCCTCGACACCTTCGCCTACCGCATGGATCACCCCGGCGTCACGGTGGTCGAGGTCGACCACCCCGCGACCGGCACCTGGAAGCGAGAACGACTGCATGAGGCGGGGATCGACGTCCCGGGCCACGTCCGCCACCTCGGGGTCGACTTCGATCACGACGACCTCGTCGGCGCGCTCAGCACGGCCGGCGTCGACACGCACAGGCCTGTCGTCGCGATGTGGCTCGGTGTGATCCCCTACCTCACGCGGCGGTCGGTCGCCGCGACCCTGGGTGCGCTCGGATCCCTGTCCTGTGAGGTCGTCGCCGACTACCGCGCGCCGCTGATCTCGACCCCCGACCCCGTCGACCTCGACCGTGTGACGTCGCTCGAGAGGAGGGTCGCCGCCGTCGGGGAGCCGTTGACCGACCCCCTGCCTCCGGAGGACATGCGCGAGATCCTCACCGGCGCCGGGTTCGTCACGATCGACGACCTCGACCGACCCGCCATCCGCTCACGGCTGCTGGGACTCCCGCCCGCCGGGGACGCCGGTGGCGGCCACATCGTCGTCGCGTCGACCGCCACCTGACGCGAAGGCACCCGGCGGGTCCGACGGGACGAGCGGCAGAGCGATGGCCGGGGCGATCGCCATCGCCAGGAACGCCGCCGGGAACCCGAACGCCCCGATCGCCGCGCCGAGCGCGGGGGTCGTCGCTGCGGTGGCGAGGAATTGCCCCGTGTTCTGCACCGCGAGGGCGCGACCACTCCACCGTGGGCCCGCGTACTCGGCGATGCCGGTGAACGCCAACCCGTTGTCGGCGACGGTGACGACGGTGGCCACCACCATGAGCACGACGGCCACGGGACTCGACAGCCAGTCGGTGAGGGCCAACAGCAGCGACATGGCCGCCGCCGCGAGCGCGATCACCCGGATCGGTCGCATCCGCGATCCCCAGACGTCGGACCAGCGGCCTGCGGCGACGCGGCCCGCGGCGCCGAGGAACTGGGCCGCGGTGACCACCACGCCCGACGCCGCCGGCGACCAGTGGTGTCCCACGATCAGCCACGCCGACGAGAACGTCCACAGCGTCGACTGCGGGATCACGAGCAGGACGCTCACGGCGTGCACCCGGGGGAGGAACGACGATGTGCGATAGGGGTTCTCGCCCGCGGCAACCGAGCCCGGGGTGGCGGTGGCGCGCGGTGGGTCGACGACGCAGACGGCCACCGCGAGGAGCGCCACCACCGCGGCGACGAGGGGTACGACGAGGCCTGCGGTGATCCCGTGGTCGGCGCCGAGCACCGGGATGCTCAACGCGCACAGTCCGATCCCCAACGGCTGCGCCGTCTGTCGGACCCCCATCGCCGTCCCACGGGAGCGCGGGGGGAACCAGCCGACGACGATCCGGCCGCTGGCGCCGTTCGTCGCGGCCGACACCACGCCTCCGGCGACCAACGTCGCCGCGAGGGCGACATACCCGACTCCCGCGGCGGCCACCGCCACCGCCGCGGCCGTCGCCAGCACGGTGAGCGTCAACGACAGCACCAGGATCCGTCGTTCCCCGAACCGGTCGAGGGCTGCGCCCCAGGGGATGATCGAGACCATCAGTCCGACCGTCGGTGCCGTCGCCAGAGTGGACGCGGCCGCGATGGAGAGGCCCTCGTCGGTGTGCAGCGTGGGGATCAGGAAGCCCGCGCCGGACACCGCGCATGTCGTGGCCATCGCGGCGAGGACCGAGGCGACGAGCATGGCCCAGCGCCGCACCGCGCCGACCGTCGGTGTCGCCGACGAGGGTTCCATGTCCGCCTCCTGGGTTGGGTCTCAATCAGTGGGACAGTGGTTTCAGATAGTAGTACCGTCTGGTGACCGCCCGCGACCGCGCGTCCCGACCGGTGGGATAGGGTCGGGTCATGCGACTGGGACGAATCGCGAGTCCGGACGGCGTGGCTTTCGTGGCCATCGAGGGTGACGACGGGGACGCCCGGGCGAAGGAGATCGCCGAACACCCCTTCGGAACGCCGACCTTCACAGGGCGGTCGTGGCCGCTCTCCGACGTCCGCCTGTTGGCGCCGATCCTGGCCAGCAAGGTGGTCTGCATCGGCAAGAACTACGCAGCGCACATCGCCGAGATGGGGGGCGAGGCGCCCGACGACCCCGTCATCTTCATCAAGCCGAACACCTCGATCGTCGGGCCCCGCGTCCCGATCGTCCGTCCGCCGAGTTCGTCTCGCGTCGACTACGAGGGTGAGCTGGCCGCGGTCATCGGTCGGCCGTGCAAGGACGTCCCGGCCGCGCAGGCCCGCAGCGCCATCCTCGGCTACACCGTCGCCAACGACGTCACCGCCCGCGACCTGCAACAGGCCGACGGACAGTGGACCCGGGGCAAGGGATTCGACTCGTTCTGCCCGCTCGGCCCGTGGATCGAGACCGAGATCGACCCGTCCGACCTCGAGATCCGCACCGAGCTCGACGGCGCCGTCGTGCAACGCAGTCGCACGTCGCTGATGGTCCACGACATCGGCGCGATCGTGGAGTGGATCTCCTCGATCATGACGCTGCTGCCCGGCGACGTCCTGCTGACCGGGACCCCGGAGGGCGTCGGACCGATGACGGCGGGGCAGGAGGTCTCCGTCGTCGTCGAGGGCATCGGCACCCTCACCAACCCCGTCGTCGACCGGAACTGACATGCCGCCGACGCCACCGAGAACCGCGTCCGTCAACGGGATCTCGATCTCCTACGAGGACGCGGGATCGGGTCCGCTCGTCGTGATGGTGATGGGCACGGGCAGCCCGGGCCGGGTGTGGAAGGCGCACCAGCAACCCGCACTCGTCCGCGCCGGACATCGCGTCGTCACCTTCGACAACCGCGGCATCGCGCCCTCCAGCGAGTGTCCCGAGGGCTTCACCCTCGACGACATGGTCGCCGACACGGCCGCGTTGATCGAGCACCTCGGCGCGGGACCGGCTGCGGTGGTGGGGACCTCACTCGGCGCCCGCATCACCCAGGAGCTGACGCTCGCCCGCCCGGACCTCGTCCGTTGCGCGGCGCTGATCGCGACCTACGGCCGCAGCACCCCTGTCCAGGAGGCGATATCGGCGGGGGAGCGGGAGATGTTCGACAAGGGCATCGTCCTCCCGGAGGCCTATTCCGCCGCGATCACGGCACACCTGAACCTCTCACCGCACACCCTCGTCGACGACGCCGCGGCACGGGACTGGCTCGACATCATCGAGTTCTCCGGGCAGACGCGCGCACGCGGTGTGCGTGCACAGATGCAATTGCACGACCACGAGGCCGACCGACTCTCGGCGTACCGGTCGATCTCGCGTCCGACGATGGTGATCGGTTTCGCCGATGACCGCACTCTGCCGCCGCATCTCGCCCGCGAGGTCGCCGAGGCGATCCCCACCGCGGAGTACCGCGAGGTCGCGAGGGCCGGACACTACGGCTATCTCGAGCAGCCCGACGAGGTGAACCGGCTCCTCATCGACTTCTTGGGGCGGGCGATAGCCTGACGGGCATGTCCGCACCGTCCCACGTCCGCGTCCGCTTCTGTCCGTCCCCGACCGGCACCCCGCACGTCGGACTGGTGCGCACGGCGCTGTTCAACTTCGTCCACGCGCGACACACGGGCGGGGACTTCGTCTTCCGCATCGAGGACACCGACGCCGCGCGCGACTCGCAGGAGTCCTACGAGGCGATCCTCGACGCCCTCCGATGGCTGGGGCTGAACTGGGACGAGGGGCCGGAAGTGGGTGGGCCCTACGCGCCCTATCGCCAGTCCGAGCGCGCGGACCTGCACCGCGAGGTCGTCGCCGAGCTGCTCGCCGCCGGTGAGGCGTACGAGGCGTTCTCGACCGCAGAGGAGGTGGAGGCACGTCACCGTGCCGCCGGCCGCGACCCGAAGCTCGGCTACGACAACGTCGACCGCGACCTCACCGACGCCGATCGCGAGCGGTACCGCGCCGAGGGCCGAACGGCGGTGATCCGGCTCCGGATGCCCGACCGCGACATCACCTTCGACGACCTCGTGCGCGGGCCCCAGACCGCCCGCGCGGGCACCGTGCCCGATTTCGCCCTGACCCGGGGGGACGGGCGTCCCCTGTACACACTCGTGAACCCGGTCGACGACGCGGCGATGAAGATCACCCACGTGCTGCGGGGCGAGGACCTCCTGTCGTCCACGCCGCGCCAGATCGCGCTCTACGAGGCGCTCATCCGGATCGGCCGCGCGGACGCGGTGCCACAGTTCGGCCACCTGCCGTTCGTCATGGGGGAGGGCAACAAGAAGCTCTCGAAGCGCGATCCGCAGTCGAGTCTGTTCCACCACCGCGACCGCGGCTTCATCCCCGAGGGTCTGCTCAACTACCTCGCCCTCCTGGGCTGGGGCATCGCCGACGACCACGACGTCTTCTCGCTCGAGGAGATGATCGCCGCGTTCGAGATCCGCTCCGTCAACGCGAACCCCGCCCGCTTCGACGAGAAGAAGGCGGAGGCGATCAACGCCGAGCACATCCGGCGCCTCGACCCCACCGACTTCGCCCGGCGGCTACGGACGTTCCTCGACGACGCGGGCCTGCTGCCGGCGACGGTCGACGACACCGCGTTCGCCACCGTCGCCGACCTCGTGCAGACGCGCATCCAGGTGCTCGGAGACGCATGGGGCCTCATCGCGTTCCTCTACACCGACGACGCGGACCTGCGGATCGACGAGACCGCGGCGCGCAAGAACCTCGGAGCCGACGCGGCGCCGGTGCTCGACGCCGCCACCCGCGCCCTGGAGTCGGTCGGGGACTGGACCACCGAGGCGATCGAGGCGGCGCTGAAGGAGGCCGTGGTCGACGGCCTCGATCTCAAGCCGCGCAAGGCGTTCGGCCCCATCCGGGTCGCCGTGACCGGGTCGCACATCAGTCCGCCGCTGTTCGAGTCCCTCGAGCTGCTCGGCCGCGACAGCGCCCTGGCCCGCCTCGCCGCGGCACGGCGCGACCACTGCGAGAACACGGCCTGAACAGGCGATTTGTGGTCAGGGTGTACGCCCTTGCTATCCTGCTTCTCGGCGCTTTTCGCGGTCGCAGGTCGGCCGAGGAGAGCATCCATTGGGGTATGGTGTAATTGGCAACACAGCGGTTTCTGGTACCGCCATTCTAGGTTCGAGTCCTGGTACCCCAGCGTCGCGCGAGTTCCGATCGGCCAGATTTGGTCCGGTCGGGTCGCGCCGATAGGCTTCTCGGAGCCCGGCGGGGGGTCATCCCCGCCGAGCCGAGCAGCACAGAACTGAAGTTCCTGGCCCCGTCGTCTAGCGGCCTAGGACGCCGCCCTCTCAAGGCGGTAGCGCGGGTTCGAATCCCGTCGGGGCTACAACGCACGAGCCCCCCGACACCGTCGGGGGGCTCGAGTCGTCTGACGGGGCGGGTCAGCCGGCGCGGCGCGCTCGCACCGGGCGCGATGCCCGCAGGTACGGTTCCATCTCCGCGCGGAACCGGGCCGCCTCGTCGGCGTCGACGGTCAGGGCGTACTCCGTACCGTCGAACCCGTAGTGGATGGTCTCGTCCTGCGCTCGTGCCTCGCGCGCCTCGCCGACCTCGTCGATGTGTCCCACGGCTCTGCCAACCCCCTCGAATCGATGATCGGGCGTGACGTTACCGAGGCTCGGGCGTGCGTGCAGTACGACGTTCGCACCACATGCACGCATTGTCGGCTGTTCAGAGGAACGCTGCGGTGCTCCCCGCGATCGGCATCTCGGGCAGGCCCAACTTCGCGTGGTCCCAGCTCCGCACACGCGTCGGGACGACCCGCACGGCGACGCGCTTGTGCATCATCTGGTCCACGAACGGGCGGACCTCGTCGGTGTACTCGCCGTTGTACCGCTCCCACACGCTGATCCCGACGCGGAGCAGGGAATCGGGGTCTTCGACGATCTCGGCGGTGCCCTCGACGGCGACGCCACGCAGGCGGTCGTAGGTGAGTCCGTCCTCGACCATCACCGAGACCGCGGGATCACGCCGGATGTTGACCGCCTTCTGTGACTTCGCCTTCGTCTCGAACCAGATCTCCCCGTCGAGCAGGGCATACCACATGGCGACCAGGTGGATCGATCCCTCACGGCCGCGCGTCGCCAGCGTCGCGGTCCGGCTGCGCCGCAGGAACTCCTCGATCTCGTCGTCGTCCATGACGATCTGTGCACGCTGGTTGGTTCCCACGTCGGGGCCTCCTCGGTCGACTCGTCGCCGAACTTACGCCCCGGTCATCCGTGGACGAGACGCGCGTGGATCGCGTCGGCGGCGGCGAGCAGGTCGGCCGCCCACCGCGCACCAGGGCGACGACCCATCCGGTCGATCGGTCCGGACACCGAGATCGCGGCGACGACGTCCCCGGTGGCGTCGCGGACGGGTGCCGACACACTGGCCACGCCCGGTTCACGTTCGCCTGCACTCTGTGCCCACCCGCGCCGACGGATGTCGACGAGAGACCTGTCTGTGAAGGCACTCTCCGGGAGAAGCGTGCGCTGCGTGGCGGGATCGGCCCATGCGAGCAGGACCTTCGCGCCGGAGCCGGCGGTCATGGGCAGACGTGATCCCACCGGCACGGTGTCCCGCAGGCCGGTCGGTGGTTCCATCGCCGCGACGCAGACCCGTTGCGCGCCTTCGCGTCGGTACAGCTGGACGGACTCGCCGGTGATCTCGCGCAGTCGCGGCAGCACCATCAGTGCCGCGTCTCGGACGGCGTCGCCCGCGCCGGCCGCGAGCTCCGCGAGAGCCGGGCCCGGGCACCAGCGGCCCGCACCGTCGCGGGTGAGCAGGCGGTGTGTCTCCAGCCCCATGGCGAGTCGGTGTGCCGTGGCCCGTGGCAGCCCGGTGTACGAACAGAGTTCGGCCAGGTTCCGTGGCCGCTCGGCGATCGCCCACAACACGGCGACCGACTTGTCGAGGACGCCGACGCCGCTCACCGTCATCTCCGACGCGGCCACGGAGGCGGCCGGGGGTGCGCTAGGATGTCCCATAGGCCGATACTAGCGTCCCGCATGCTGAAACGCCCGAATTCGGGCCGGACGATCCGGGACAGACGTCGAGATGTGGGGAACGCAGATGAGCACAGCAGGGACGACCACCGCTCCGCGGACGCTGGCCGAGAAGGTCTGGGACGAGCACGTCGTGCGTGCCGGCGAGGCCGACGCCAGCGGGCAACGCGACCCGGACCTCATCTACATCGACCTCCACCTCGTCCACGAGGTGACCAGCCCGCAGGCGTTCGAGGGACTCCGCCTGGCCGGGAGGCCGGTGCGCAGGCCGGATCTCACGATCGCGACCGAGGACCACAACGTCCCGACCGTCGACATCGACAAGCCGATCGCCGACCCCGTCTCGCGGACCCAGGTCGAGACGCTCCGCCGCAACTGCGAGGAGTTCGGGATCCGGTTGCACCCCATGGGGGATGCCGAGCAGGGGATCGTCCACATCATCGGGCCGCAGCTCGGGCTCACGCAGCCGGGCATGACGATCGTGTGCGGCGACAGTCACACCTCCACCCACGGCGCGTTCGGTGCGATCGCGATGGGCATCGGCACCTCCGAGGTCGAGCACGTGCTGGCCACGCAGACGTTGTCGTTGCGGCCCTTCAAGACCATGGCGATCACCGTCGACGGTGAACTCCCCGAGGGTGTCACGAGCAAGGACCTGATCCTCGCGATCATCGCGAAGATCGGGACGGGGGGCGGGCAGGGGCACGTGCTCGAGTACCGCGGCAGCGCCATCGAGAAGTTGTCGATGGAGGCGCGGATGACCATCTGCAACATGTCGATCGAGGCCGGAGCCCGCGCCGGGATGATCGCACCCGACCAGACCACGTACGACTACCTGCAGGGCCGCCCGCACGCCCCGACGGGTGCCGAGTGGGACGCGGCGGTGGCGCACTGGGATTCGCTCCGGACCGATCCGGGCGCCCGGTACGACACCGAGGTGCACATCGACGCGAGCGCGCTCACCCCGTTCGTGACCTGGGGAACCAACCCCGGCCAGGGTGCGCCGCTGGGCGACACGGTCCCGGACCCCGCCGAGATGGCCGACGAGACCCGTGCGCAGTCGGCCGAGAAGGCACTGGCGTACATGGATCTCACGCCCGGCACGCCGCTGCGGGACGTCGCTGTCGACGCGGTGTTCCTGGGCTCGTGCACCAACGGACGGATCGAGGACCTGCGGGCCGCGGCCGGAGTGCTCGAGGGCCGACGAGTCGCCGAGGGCGTCCGGATGTTGGTGGTGCCCGGCTCGATGCGGGTGAAGAAGCAGGCCGAGGACGAGGGTCTCGACGCGGTGTTCCGGGCGGCGGGCGCGGAGTGGCGGCAGGCCGGGTGCTCGATGTGCCTGGGCATGAACCCCGATCAGCTCGCACCCGGTGAGCGGTGCGCCTCCACGTCGAACCGCAATTTCGAGGGACGGCAGGGCAAGGGTGGCCGCACCCACCTCGTCTCCCCGGCCGTCGCGGCGGCGACCGCGGTCCGGGGACGGCTCGCCGCCCCTGCGGATCTCGCGCGCTGACACCTGAGCCCCGACCACCCAGTACCGGAAGGCACCGCAATGGAACCGTTCATCGACCACACGGGGATCGGCGTGCCGCTGCGCCGCAGCAACGTCGACACCGACCAGATCATCCCTGCCGTCTACCTCAAGCGGGTCACCCGGACCGGCTTCGAGGACGGGCTGTTCGCCGCGTGGCGCAACGACCCCGACTTCATCCTCAACAACGAACCGTGGTCGCGCGGCTCGGTCTTGGTGGCCGGTCCGGACTTCGGCACCGGGTCCTCCCGCGAGCACGCCGTGTGGGCCCTGTCGGACTTCGGGTTCCGCGTGGTGATCTCGTCACGCTTCGCTGACATCTTCCGCGGCAACGCCGGGAAGGCCGGTCTGGTGGCCGCGGAGGTCGAGCAGTCCGACGTCGAACTGATCTGGAAACGCCTCGAGGAGGCTCCGGGGACGGAAATCACGGTCAGTCTTGAGGATCGGACCGTGACCGTCGGTGACCTGGTGGTGCGCTTCGGCATTGACGACTACACGCGGTGGCGTCTGATGGAGGGTCTCGACGACATCGGGTTGACGTTGCGGCAGGTAGAGGCCATTTCCGAGTTCGAGGCGACCCGTCCGGCCTGGAAGCCGGCGACCCTGTAGGCCGGGGTCCCGACAACCCCTGTGGGGGGCGGATTCTAGGATCCGGGTACCAGAAACACCGCGCCACGCCCGGAATTTCGTGCGCGGGTCATGGAAGTTTGCCACCACGACGTTTACCGTGTGCTGTAGCTGGCTCAACGTGGGCCACCAGCTTGCGGAGGTTGATCCATGAACAAGGCAGAGCTCATAGAAGAGCTGACGAAGAAGTTGGACACCGACAGGCGGACGGCGACCGATGCCGTCGAGCACGTGGTGGACACGATCGTTCGCGCGGTGAACAAGGGTGAGAGCGTGACGATCACCGGTTTCGGTGTGTTCGAGAAGCGCAAGCGCGCCGCTCGCGTCGCCCGTAACCCGCGCACCGGCGAGACCGTGAAGGTCCGTCCGACGTCCGTCCCGGCGTTCCGCCCGGGTGCCCAGTTCAAGGCCGTCGTCGCCGGCAAGCAGAAGCTCAGCGCGACCGGCCCGGCCGTGAAGCGCGGCAGCAGCGCCACCGCCACGCCGACGAAGACCGCGGCCAAGAAGGCCACCACCGCGGCCAAGAAGACCACCGCGGCAGCGAAGAAGACCGCCACGGCGGCCAAGAAGACGACGCCGGCGAAGAAGACCACGGCGGCGGCCAAGAAGACCACGGCCGCAGCGAAGAAGACGGCGACCGCGGTCAAGAAGACCACGCCGGCGAAGAAGACCACGGCGGCGGCCAAGAAGACCACCACCGCGGCGAAGAAGAGCGCGCCCGCGAAGAAGGCCACCGCGGCGAAGAAGACGGTCGCCAAGAAGACCGCGCCGGTGAAGAAGGCTGCCGCCAAGAAGGCTCCGGCCCGCAAGCGCTGACGCGCCTCACGGGCGAACGCACGACATCGACGACCCCCGGACGGGACTTCCCACCGTCCGGGGGTCGTCGTCTGTCCGGGTCCGCCTCAGCGCAGGGGGCTGTCGACGTGGTCGGCGGCGACCATCCTGCCGTCGAGCATCGACACGACCCACATGCTGGCCTTGCGGTTGCGCGCCCGGGGCAACGAGATCCCGTCGGAGCCGGCCCAGGCCTGCATGAGGCCCGGGATCACCTTGCCCTGGCTGCAGACGACGTGGACGTCGTCGAGCGCGGCGATCTCACGTATCCGGGCGAGCGCGGGCGCGGGGTCGGCCCGATAGGCCTCCTCGGACAGCGCGCGTTCGACGGTGATCGCGGTGCCGAGTTCGCGAGCGAGCGGTTCCACCGTCTGCATGCAGCGGGTGCGGTCCGCGGAGTGCACGTACCGGGCGCCGAAAGCCACTGCCTGGTCGACGATCTTCTCCGCCTGCAGCCGACCCACCCGCTCCAACGGGCGCAGTCGGTCGTCGCCTCGGTATCGTGACGCGCGCCCCGCCTTGGCGTGGCGGACGACGAGGACCGTGTGCAGATCCGCGGGGAGACGGGTGAACTCCGCGAGCACCTTCCGATCGGCCTTGTAGCTCAGGCCGCCGGCGGCATCGGCGGGGGACATCCAGCGGAGTCGGTCGACCTCCTCGTTGACCGTGAACTCGCCGCCGCACCACCGTGCCGACCAGTAGTGCACGACCTTGCGTCCGGCGGGCACCTCGTACCCGACGGTCGCCACGCGACGCCCGAGCCGCGTGGAACTGCCGGTCTCCTCGGCGATCTCCCGCACCGCGGTGGCGACGAGGTTCTCACCGGACTCCCGCTTGCCCTTGGGCAGGGTCCAGTCGTCGTACCGCGGTCGGTGGATGAGAGCGATCTCGACCCCGCCACCGCCGTGGGTGGGCCGCCAGACGACACCGCCTGCGGCGTACACGGTCCGCTTCTGTGCTGCCATCACCGCGGTCGGCCTAGTCGGCCCTGCTGTGGTGCCGACGCATCAGCTGCTGCTGATGGTCGCGCACGTCCTCGCCGGCGGCGGGTGAGGCCGTCCAGCTGCCACTCGACTCCAGGACCCAACACCGGGTGGTCGGGTCGAGCGCGGACGCGAAGATGTCACCCAGTTCGCGCGTGAGCCGCTGGTCCTTCACCTGTGCCATCACCTCGATCCGCCGATCGAGGTTGCGGTGCATCATGTCCGCCGACCCGATCCAGTACTCGTCGAGCGCGCCGAAATGCAGGATCCGTGAGTGCTCGAGGAACTGCCCGAGGATCGAGCGCACGGTGATGTTCTCGCTGACGCCGGGCATGCCCGGACGCAGCGCGCAGATCCCGCGTACCACCACCTCGACCGGTACGCCCGCCTGCGAGGCGCGGTACAGCGCGTCGATCACCTGCTCGTCGACGAGCGCGTTGGCCTTCAAGCGGATCCGCGCGCGGTCGTCGCCGGCTGCGTGGCGCTCGATCTCGGCGTGGATGCGCGCGACGATGCCCGCACGCACGCCGTGCGGCGCCACGAGCAGGTTTCGGTACTCCTGCTTGCGGGAGTAGCCGGTGAGCGTGTTGAACAGGTCCGTCAGATCGGCGCCGATGTCGGGGGCGGCGGTGAGCAGGCCCACGTCCTCGTACAGCCGCGCGGTCTTGGGGTTGTAGTTGCCCGTGCCGATGTGGCAGTACCGGCGGATCGTCGAGCCCTCACGTCGCACGACGAGGCATGTCTTGCAATGGGTCTTGAGTCCGACGAGACCGTAGACGACGTGCACGCCGGCCTGTTCCAACTGCCTCGCCCACTTGATGTTGGCCTGCTCGTCGAAGCGCGCCTTGATCTCCACGAGTGCGACGACCTGCTTGCCCGCCTCGGCCGCGTCGATGAGCGCGTTGACGATCGGCGAGTCACCGGAGGTCCGGTACAGCGTCTGCTTGATCGCGAGGACCTGCGGGTCCGACGCCGCCTGCTCGATGAACCGTTGAACGCTGGTGGAGAACGAGTCGTAGGGGTGGTGGACCAGCACGTCGCCCTCGCGCAGCGTCGCGAACACCGACTTCGGCGTCTCGCGCTCGCCGAATGCCGGGTGCGTCGCCGGCACGAACGGGCGGTCCTTGAGCAGCGGGCGGTCGAGGGCGAAGACCTGGAACAGGCAGGACAGGTCGAGGAGTCCCGGCACCTCGATGACGTCGGCGGGGTTCACGTCGAGTTCGCGCAGCAGCAGTTCGAGCATGTGCTCGCTCATGTCGTCGGCGACCTCGAGGCGTACCGGCGACCCGAAACGTCGTCGTGCCAGTTCGCGTTCGAGAGCCTGCAGGAGATCCTCGTCCCGGTCCTCCTCCACCTCGAAATCGGCGTTGCGGGTGATCCGGAAGACGTGGTGCTCGACGATCTCCATCCCCGGGAAGAGGTGGTCGAGGTTCGCCGCGATGAGCGTCTCCATGGGCAGCAGGATGGTGCGCGGCGGCCCGTCGACCGCCGGCATCAGACGGTTGACCTCGACGAACCGACTCACGTTGTCGGGCACCTTGACCCGGGCGAAGTGTTCACCGCCCTCGGTGACGTCGCGGACCGTGACGGCCAGGTTCAGCGACAGCCCGGAGATGTAGGGGAAGGGGTGCGCGGGGTCGACGGCGAGCGGCGTGAGGACCGGGAACACCTCGTCGTGGAAGTACTCGGCCATCCGGGCGCGTTCGGGATCGGACAGGCCGTCCCAGGTGACGATGTCGATGTTGTTGTCGGCCAACGCTGGACGGACGGAGTCGAGGAAGACGCGTGCATGCCGCTCGGCGATGGTCTGCGTGCGACGCGCGATCAGCGCGAGCTGCTCACGCGGGGACATGCCATCGGCCGACCGGACGGAGAGGCCGGTCTCGTCGCGCCGCTTGAGTCCGGCCACCCGGACCATGAAGAACTCGTCGAGGTTGGAGGCGAAGATGGCGAGGAACTTCGCGCGGTCCAGCAGGGGCAGCGAGGTGTCCTCCGCGAGCGCGAGGACACGGGAGTTGAAGTCGAGCCAACTGAGCTCGCGGTTGAGGTAGCGATCGTCGGGCAGGTCCGCGCCCTCGTCGGGGAGGAGCGTGGCCGCCGGTGGTGCGACGGGCAGGCTCGTCGTCTCCACCGAACCGGACGCGGACTCGGTCTGCTGGCTCTCCGTGGAACTCACCGCACCATCATGACGCATCGCCGTGGTGCCGCGTGGGGTCACGGTGGCATGACGCGCGCGGGGGCGACGGTTCGCCGGTCAGCGACCACAGACCGGGGCATTCAGCCCCCGCAGCACGCGATCGGTGCGGACGCCGACGCCCAGGCGGCGAGCCGCGGCCAGATCCTCGACGGTGTCGACGTCGGTGCGTAGGTCGGGCCACCGATCGTCCCCGTCGGTGAGATCGACGGCGCCTGAGTCACGATGTGCTGCAGCAGATCCCATGCCGAACAGGATGGTCCGGTCCACGGGGTCGGCGAGCACCAGCGCCGCGGTGCCCTCACCTGAGCGGTCGGGCACCACCGCGCGGCCGTGTCCGTGCGCTGCCGCGACCGCGGCGTGCAGCGAATCCGGGCGCAGGGTGGGCAGATCCGCCTGCAGGGCCACGGCGTGCGCGTAGGGCGCGGACATGCGCACGGTGTCGACGCCGTGCGCGAGGGCGGCGTTGAGGGGGCCGGGGGCACCGGGCCGGGTTCCCGGCGAGGGGTCCGCCACGGCGCGCGCGCCGACGGCCTGCGCGGCCGCGGCGACGGTCGCATCCGGGGTCACGACCACCACGTCGATCGCGCCCGCACCCTGGGCGGCGTCCACCGTGTCGGCGAGCATCGCCAGCACGAGATCGCGCCGGTCGGCGGGACCGAGCACCGGCGCCAGCCGTGATTTGGCGTCGGCCAGCCCCTTCACGGCGAGCACCACCGTGAACGCGTCGGTCGCCGGGACGAGCATCCGCCCATGATGCGCCTGCCCGCGTGACGGCGACCACTAGGGTGTCGGGCAGCGCCCGCCGGGTGCCGAGACCGGGAACAGGAGGCCGCGTCGTGTCGAGCAGCGCAGGGACGCCGACGGAGGGATCCGCGGCGGCCGGCGGCGAGGACCGCGTCGTCGCCCGCGCGGCCGTCCTGGGATCGGGATCCTGGGGTACCGCCATGGCCGCCGTCCTCACCGACGCCGGGACGACGACGACCCTCTGGGCGCGTCGCCCGGAACTGGCCCGGACCATCACCGACGACCACGTGAACCCCGACTACCTGCCGGGCATCGACCTCCCGTCCGGGCTCCGGGCGGTGTCCGACGTGCAGGAGGCTCTCGACGGTGCCGATCTCGTGGTGTGCGCTGTGCCGTCGCAGTCGTTGCGGGACAACCTCGCCGGGTGGCGGGGCACGTTCCCGCCGGAGGCCGTGGTGCTGTCGCTGGCCAAGGGCATCGAGAGCGACACCCTCCTGCGGATGACCGAGGTCATCGCCGACGTGTCGGGCACCCCCGACGACCGCATCGCGGTGTTGTCGGGGCCGAATCTGGCGCGCGAGGTCGCCCTGCGCCAGCCCGCCGCGACGGTGGTCGCGTGCCGGGACGAGTCGGTTGCCCGCTCCGTCCAGAACGCCTGCACCACCAGGTACTTCCGGCCGTACACCAACACCGACGTCGTCGGGTGCGAGATCGGCGGTGCCGTGAAGAACGTCATCGCGCTCGCCTGCGGCATGGCGTCGGGCGCAGGACTGGGGGAGAACACCCTCGCCTCGATCATCACCCGCGGGCTGGCCGAGACCATCCGCCTCGGCGAGGCGCTCGGGGCGCGACCCGAGACCTTCGCCGGGCTGGCGGGCGTCGGTGACCTCGTGGCCACCTGCTCGTCACCGCTGTCGCGCAATCGCTCGTTCGGCGCCCGCCTCGGCGAGGGCCGCTCACTCGACGAGGCGCAGCAGGCCACGCACGGGCAGGTCGCCGAGGGTGTGAAGTCGTGCTCGTCGGTCCGGGCGCTCGCCGCCGCCCACGGCGTCGACGTGCCGCTGACCGACGCCGTCCATCGCGTCTGCCACGAGGGTCTGCCCGTCCGGGACGCGATCATCGCCCTGCTCAGCCGCAGCACGAAGCCGGAGTGAGCGCGGCGGGTGTGTCCGGCCGCTACCCGAGGTCGAGCGAGGCGCGGGGCAGTACACGGTCGATGACCGTCGAGACGTCGGTGATCGGTCCGTTGCCCACGTTCACCGGCAGCCAGAGGGCCACGTAGGGGCGGTGGTCGACGGCGACCCACAGGGTGCCGCGCGAGTCCTGCGTCGAGGAGAACCACTGCACCGGGTCCACCACCTGCAACGCCGACGTCGGCGCGAGCCCCGTCGGACGCGCCACACCGCACCGCAGCTGCACCGGGCCGGTGTTGTCGGACCCCGACCGTGTCGAGGGCCACTGCACGAGACCGCCGTCCTGCGAGCGGTTCCCGTACCCGTCGAACGTCTGCGGCAGCGCGGCGAGCAGTCGGGTGCACTCGGGTGAGGGCGTCGCGGACGCGGAGGTCAGCGGGAGCGACCTGTCGTCGGAGCCGGTGCGGTTCGCCGCGACCACGATGAAGAGCACGACGACCACCACCGGGATCGCCACCAGGGTGGCGATCAGTGCCGGGCTGCGGCGTTCGTCGGCCACCGGTCGGGCTCCTCTCCCACGTGCATAGACTCAACCGAGATTCTGGCCGACGCCGTGACGTCCGGGCCACCCCGGGTCGTCGGTGTCACACCGCGGCGGGCGAGAGGAGGGGTCCCGCGTGGAGGAGCAGCCGTGGCGGGACCGCACGGTCGCCGAGGTCGGTGAACGGGTGATCCTCGACCGCCTGCGTGCCGTGGCGCAGGAGCGTCGGCCGCAGCACCCCGCCGCCGATCCGGTCGTGGTCGGACCCGGCGACGACGCGGCCACACTGACCGTCCGCCCGGACCTGGTCGTCAGCACCGACACGGTGGTGCAGGACAGACACTTCCGCCTCGAGTGGAGTTCGCCCCACGACGTGGGTCGTCGCGCCACCGTCCAGGCCGCCGCGGACGTCGCCGCGATGGGTGCCGCGGGCGTCGGGATCGTCGTCTCCCTCGGTTGTCCGTCGTCGACGCCGGTCGGCGTCCTGCTCGACATCGACGAGGGGATCGCGGCGGCGGCGGCGGACTGGGGCGTGCCGGTGGTCGGGGGAGACCTCGTCGCCACCACCGAGATCGTCGTGACGGTCACGGTCCTCGGCACCACCGCAGGTCGGCCCGCGACCCGCCTCGACGGCGCGGTCGTCGGGGACAGACTCGCGGTGAGCGGCCCCGTCGGGTCGTCGGCCGCCGGCCTCGCGCTGCTCGTCGCGGGCGTTGGCGAATACTCGAATCTCGTCGCCGTGCATAGGGTCCCGGACGTCGACCTCACGCAGGGCGTCATCGCGGCCGCACATGGCGCCACGTCGATGACCGACGTGTCCGACGGGCTCGTCGAGGAACTGCTGACGATGACGTCGGCGGCCGGTGTCGCGGTGGACGTGGACTCCACGCGCATCCCCCGCGACGTCGATCTCGCCCGCGCGGCGGACGCACTCGGCGTCGACCCGCTGCCCTGGGTGCTCGGCGGCGGCGAGGACCACCAGCTGCTGGCCACTTTCTCCGGGTCCGTCCCGGACGGGTGGTCGGAGATCGGTGTGGTCGTCGCAGCCCGCGAGGACGACCCGGTGCGCATCGACGGTCGCGGTCCCGAGGTGCACGGGTGGTCGAGCTTCGGCGACGCCCCGACGTCCGACGAGGGACGCCCGAGCGCCCACGGATAGATTGGCCCGCATGGCCATCTATGCCCTCGACGACCGCGTGCCGGAGATCGCCGACGACGCCTACGTCCATCCCGACGCCTGTGTGATCGGGGCGGTGGTCCTCGGTCCCGGGGTGTCGGTGTGGCCCGGCGCGGTCCTGCGGGGCGACTACGGCACCATCACGATCGGCGCGAAGACGAACATCCAGGACGGCACCGTCGTGCACTGCACCCCGATCGACCCGACGGTGATCGGCGAACGCTGCGTGCTCGGCCACAACGCCCACGTCGAGGGGGCGACCGTCGGTGACGACGCCCTCATCGCGTCGGGGTCCGTCGTCCTGAACGGTGCGACCGTCGGAGACGGTGCCATCGTCGGCGCCGGAGCGGTGGTGCCGTTCGGCTTCGCGGTCCCGTCCCGCGCGATGGCACTGGGCGTCCCGGCCAGGATCCGCGACGGGTACGAGGTGCCCGAGGGGCACATCGCCATGAACGTCGAGATGTACCACGCGAACGCGCAGCACTACCGGACCGCGCTGCGCCGGATCGACGGATGACGGCCCGTCCGCTCACCGACCTCGTCGACCCGGAGTGGGCGCAGGCGCTCGCGCCCGTCGAGGACCGCATCGCCGCGATGGGTCGTTTCCTGCGTGACGAGGTCGCCGACGGTCGTCGCTATCTGCCCCCGGGTGACATGGTGCTGCGGGCGTTCACCCGACCGATGCGCGAGGTGCGGGTGCTCATCGTCGGCCAGGATCCCTACCCGACACCGGGACACGCTGTGGGACTGAGCTTCTCGGTTGCACCCGACACCCGTCCGGTGCCGCGGTCGTTGCAGAACATCTTCACCGAGTACACCGAGGACCTGGGTTTGCCCCGCCCGCAGTCGGGGGATCTGTCACCGTGGGCGGACAACGGGGTCCTGCTGCTCAACAGGGTGCTCACCGTCGCTCCGGGATCGCCGGCATCCCACCGCGGCAAGGGGTGGGAGGCGGTCACCGAGTGCGCCATCAAGGCACTCGTCGCCCGGGACGCGCCGCTCGTCGCGATCCTGTGGGGCAAGGATGCCGGCTCGCTGCGGGAGTGGATGCCCGACGTCCCCACGATCACCTCGGCGCACCCGTCGCCGATGTCGGCGTCACGGGGGTTCTTCGGATCGCGCCCGTTCTCGCGGGCGAACGCCGCCCTCGCCGAGCTCGGCGCGGACCCGGTGGACTGGCGTCTGGACCAGTAGCGCGGGAGGCGCCGCGTCAGCGGCCGATGGTCCAGTCGGGGCGACGCTTCTCGACGAACGCGTCGACGCCCTCGATGCCGCCGGGCGTACCGGCGAGGTGCGAGATCGTGTCGGCCTCGGCGTCGAGATGCGCGTCGAGACCGCTCTCGGCGCTCGCCGCGAGCAGTCGACGGGCCGCGCTGATCGCGGGCCGAGGGCCGGCGGCGAGACCGTTCGCCACGGCTGTCGCGGTGGGCAGGACGTCGTCGTCGGTGGCGGCGACCTCGGCGAGCAGACCCCACGCGATCGCGTCCTGCGCGGTGATGACGCTGTCGGTGAGGATGGCGTGGTGGGCGCGGGCGCGGCCGATGATGCGGGGGAGCATCCAGCTCATGCCACCGTCCGGTGACAGGCCGATGCCGGGGTAGGCGGGGCGCAGGTTCGTGCCGGGCCCGCCCACGGCGATGTCCGCGTGACAGACGATGCTGAGGCCGGCACCCGCGGCCCAGCCGCGCACCGCGGCGACGACGGGGACGTCGGCGGCGTGGAGACCACGCAGGAACGCGTGGAAGGCGTCGGCGACGGAACGGATGAACACCGGCCGATCGGGGGCGGCGGCGAACGATCGGACGTCACCGCCGGCGCAGAAGTTCGACCCCGCACCGTGCAGCAGCACCGCGCCGGCCGGGACGTCACCGGAGGCGACATCGGCGAGAACGGCGGTGGCAGCCCGCAGGGCATCGGGGTCGAGCGGGTTCCCGGCGCTCGGAGCCGACACCCGGACGTGCAGTACCCCGTCGACCAGCGACGTGCCGGAGGGGGACTGCTCGGTCACGGCAGCGTCAGCCGCGGGTGACCTTGCCGGCCTTCAGGCACGACGTGCAGACGTTCATCCGCTTGCGGTTGCCCGGCGAGACCTGGGCGCGCACGGTCTGGATGTTGGGGTTCCAGCGGCGGTTGGTGCGGCGGTGGGAGTGGGAGACCGACTTGCCGAAGCCGGGGCCCTTGGCACAGACGTCACAGACGGCAGCCATCGTCGAACTCCTCGGGTGGGGGACAGGTGTGCTCGTCGGGGCCGGTCGAAGGTGTTCGACGCGCCGCACGACAACCCTGGAAGGATAGCCGCATGAGCGCGATCGGGCCAAATGACACCGACGCCGGGTCCACCGGCGGGGCCGACCGTGCCGGCTCGTCGGCCGGGATGGACGCCGGGGTGCTCCGCGACTGGTTCGACGTCTGCGTCGACCGCCTGACCGTGCTGCGCGGCGAGATCAACGACCTCAACGTCTTCCCGATCCCCGATTCCGACACCGGCAGCAACATGCTGCACACCATGTCCGCCGCGGCGGTGGCCGCCCGGGAGGCCGAGTCCGGCTCGACCGCGGCCGATGTCCTGCGCGCCGGGTCCGACGCGGCGGTCGCGCAGGCGCGCGGCAACTCCGGGATCATCCTCTCGCAGGTCCTGGTCGGTCTCGCCGACGCCGCGGGCATCGAGACCGTCGACGGCGTGCTGTCGTTCAACCGGCTCTGGGCCGCCGGACTCGGATTGGCCGGCCTGTCGGCGACGCGTGCGGTCAGCGAGCCGCGGGAGGGCACCGTGCTCACCGTCCTGCGCGAGACCGCTCGCACCGCCACCGGCGAGGCGGCCGGCTCGGCGCCCGGGGACCTCGCGCGTGCCGTGGCCGACGCCTGCGCCGATGCGCTCGACCGCACCACCGAGCAGTTGCCCGAACTCGCCGCGGCGGGTGTCGTGGACGCCGGGGGACGCGGTCTGCTGGTGCTGCTCGACGCCATGGTCGAGGTGCTGACCGGCGTCGCCACGCCGCGTCGGCGGTACGAGGGGGCACTGTCGGGTGGAGGCGATCCCCGAGCCCACGCCATCGCCGAGGACGGGTGCGACGAGGTCAGCTCGGAGATGGACTACGAGGTGATGTACGCGATCACCGGTGCCGCCGCGGCGCGGATCCCGACGCTGCGGGCCGCACTCGACGATCTCGGCGACGCGGTGGTGATCGTCGGGGACAGCGGCGCGGACACCGGCGAGCGGTTCTCCGTCCACGTCCACACGTGCGACGCGGGCGCGGCCGTCGAGGCGGGACTCGCCGTCGGTGAGGTCAGCGACATCCGCATCACCTGCTTCGTCCTCGACGCGCACAAGGCGTCCGTCGACACGTCCGACCGACTGCCGGCGCGCCGCCGCGGCGTGGTCACCGTGGTCGCCGGGGACGGCGCCGCGGACCTCTTCGCCTCGGAGGGTGCGCACGTGGTCCGGGCCGGTCCCGACGGGACGGCGGTCGACGCCGAGGCCATCGCGGCCGCGATCAGGGACGTCGACGCGGCGCACGTCGTCGTCATGGCGAACGGCGCGGTGCCCGCGCAGGACCTGGTGACCGTCGCGGCGTCGGCGCGCTCGGCGCACCGGGCCGTCGTGTTCCTCCCGACGCTGTCGATGGTGCAGGCGCTCTCCGCGCTGGCCGTCCATGACATCTCCGCCTCGCCCGACGCCGACGCCTACGCGATGGCGGAGGCGGCCGCGTCGACCCGGCGCGGGTCGGTCGTCACCGCCACCGAGACCGCGCTGACCCTGGCGGGCACCTGCGAACCGGGTGACCTCCTCGGGCTGATCGGCGTCGACGTCCTGGTGATCGGTCCGGATCAGGTGTCCGCGGCGACCGCGCTGGTGGACCTGATGCTGGGCACCGGCGGGGAACTGGTCACCGTCCTCGCCGGGTCGGAGATCGCCGGCGGCGTCGTCGACGCGATCGAGCGGCACGTCTCCTCCGCACACCCCGGCGTCGAGTTCGTCGCGTACACCACGGGTCAGCCGGGTGAGGTGCTCCAGGTGGGCATCGAATGACCCTGCGTCCCTCCGATTCCCCGGCCGCGGCGGTGGGTCCGGCTCTCGCACAGAAGCTCTCGGACGAACTGGGCATCGGCACCGTCGGAGAGCTGCTGCGGTACACGCCGATGCGGTACGTGCGGCGCGGCGAGTCCAGCGGCGGCAGCGCGCCGGAGAAGGGGGACTGGATCACCCTGGTCGGCACCGTCACCCGCGCCGACGAGCGCCGGATGCGGCAGCGGTCGGGCACGTTCCTCTCGGTGACCGTCGACGACGGTCTGCGGACCTACGTCGTCACCTTCTTCAACCCCCGTGTCATCAAACGGGTTCTCCGCCCCGGGGTGCGCCTCATGGTGGCCGGGACGGTCGGGTACTTCCGCGACCAGATCCAGCTCACGCACCCGGACTGGTTGGTGCTGCCCGACGCCGGCTCACCGCGGCTGGACGCCGTCGGCTCGCCGATGCTCGCGGCCATGGCCGCGGACGCCACGTCGAAGAACGGCGCCTCGGCCGACGGCGTGGAGATCGACCCCGCCGACTTCGACCGGCCCGTCCTGCCGATCTACCGCGCGACGAAAGCCCTGCAGACGTGGACGATCTGGAAGGCGGTGCAACTGGTCCTCGACGCCGTCGAGTGGGGCGAGGACGCTCTCGACGAGGCGCAACGGGCACAGCGGGGCCTGGTCACGACCGCCGAGGCGATCCGCGCCATCCACGTCCCGGAGGCGCAGGAGGACATCGACGGCGCCTCCGACCGCCTGCGGTTCGACGAGGCCCTCGCGATGCAGATCGCCCTGGCGCAGCGGCGTCTCGCCGACCGCGGACGGGCCGGTCCGGGGTGCGAACCCGTCGCGGGCGGACTCGAGGACCGTCTCCTCGAGCGCCTGCCGTTCACACTCACCGACGGCCAGCGGACGGTGCTGGACGAGATCCGCGCCGACCTGTCGGCGGGTGAACCGATGAGCCGACTGCTGCAGGGCGAGGTCGGGTCGGGCAAGACGCTCGTGGCGTTGCTGTGCATGCTCCGCATGGTCGACAACGGGCGCCAGTGCGTCCTGTTGGCCCCGACCGAGGTGCTGGCCGCGCAACACCACCGCACCATCACCCGCATGCTCGGCGACCTGGCGATCGCCGGCGAACTGGGCGCCGACCCCGACGCCACGGCCGTCGCGCTGCTCACCGGATCGTTGCGGACGCAGGCGCGCAAGGAGGCGATGCTGGCCACCGTCACCGGGACCGCGGGGATCGTCATCGGCACCCACGCCGTGCTGGAGGAGAAGGTCGAGTTCTTCGACCTGGGACTCGTCGTCGTCGACGAACAGCACCGGTTCGGCGTGGAGCAGCGCGACACCCTGCGCTCCCGGGGACGCGGCGACGTCGTCCCGCACATGCTGGTGATGACCGCCACGCCCATCCCGCGGACGGTGGCCATGACGGTCTACGGGGATCTCGAGACCTCGACACTGCGGGAACTGCCGGCTGGTCGACAACCGATCACCACCAACGTCGTGCCCGCGGGCAAGGAGAAATGGGAGCGGCGGCTCTGGGAGGTCGTCGACGAGGAGGTCGGTGCGGGTCGGCAGGTGTACGTGGTCTGCTCGCGCATCGGCGACGACGGCACACCCGAGGGGCAACGGTCGGCCAAGCGCGCCGCCGAGGGCGGTGGCGGTGACCGCGCGGCGCGACCCACCACCTCGGCGGTCGACATGTTCGCCGAACTGACCGCCGGGCCCCTGGGTCGGCACCGCGTCGAGCTGCTGCACGGCCGCCTGCCCGCCGACGACAAGAACGCTGTCATGGACGCCTTCACGCGCGGGGAGATCGACATCCTCGTGTCCACCACCGTCATCGAGGTCGGTGTCGACGTCGCGAACGCGACCACCATGGTGATCGTCGACGCCGACCGGTTCGGGGTGAGCCAGCTGCACCAGCTCCGCGGCCGCGTCGGCCGAGGTGGGCTGCCCGGACGGTGCTTCCTGCGCACCTCCGCGGGAGACTCCTCGCCGTCGATGGAACGCCTGAGGGCGGTCGCTGCGTCCAATGACGGGTTCGAGTTGGCGCGCGTCGACCTCATGACGCGCCGGGAGGGGGACGTGCTCGGTGCTGTGCAGTCCGGTGAGGCGTCGTCGCTGCGGTTCCTCTCGCTGGTGGAGGACGCCGACGTCATCGACGACGCCCGCGGGCTCGCGACGGAGGTCGTGCACGCCGACCTCACCCTCGCCGACCACCGTCCACTCGCCGACCTCGTCGACGCCGTCATGGGACCGTCGCGGATCTCCTACCTCGACAAGTCCTGACGCCCCGCGCGCCCGACGCGCCCACCCGCTGAGCACACGCGCCTGGCTCGCGCTGACCGTCTGCACGGCGCTCTCCGTCGCGGTCGCCACGCAGTCGGTGCTCACGCGCCCCGCGGCGGGCCCGCGGACCGACGCCGCCCCGGCGCTCGCGGCACTGGCGACCCTGACGACCGTCCCGGCGCGCACGCACCGCGACGACTACGACCGCACGGCGTTCGGTCCCGCCTGGGACGATGGATCGGATGCGGCGCTGGCCGGCAACGGATGCGACACCCGTGACGACATCCTCGACCGGGACCTGCGGGACACGACCCACGTCGCCACCACCGCCTGCCCGAGGGCGGTGTCCTCCGGGGAGATGCGCAGCCCGTACACCGGTGACCGCGTCGACTTCCGACGTGGCCGTGAGCGCGGCGGGACGGTCCAGATCGACCACATCGTCCCGCTGGCCTACGCCTGGGACGCCGGCGCACACGCGTGGGGTCCGCGACTGCGCCTGACCTTCGCGAACGATCCCGCGAACCTCGTGGCCGTCGACGGACGCTCGAACCAGGACAAGAGCGACTCGCCGCCCGGGGAGTGGATGCCACCGCACGCGCCGTTCCGCTGCCGGTACGCCGCGCAGTTCGTGCTGGTGGCCGCGACGTATCGACTGAGCGTCGACGCGCGGTCGGTGGCGGTGCTGCGGACCGCGCTGGGGCGGTGCTGAGCGGCCCGACCGACCCCGGGCGGCGCAGGTCGCGCGGGTTACGCTCGTCGGCGTGAGTGCTCCCACCGTCCTCGACGCCGCCGGCTCCGAGACGTCACGTCCCGACCCCGCGGTCACCGAGCAGGTCGAGGCCGCCGCCCGTGCGGCCCGGACCGCCGCCCGTGCGCTGGCGCGCGCGACGACCGTCACGAAGAACGCGGTCCTCACGACCGCGGCCGACGCCCTGCTGGCGCGCAGCGAGGAGGTCCTCGCCGCCAACGCCCGCGACATCGCCCGCGCGGAGGCCGCCGGCACCTCCGGCAGCCTCCTCGACCGCCTGCGGCTGACCGCCGACCGTGTCGTCGGCATCGCCGACGGGCTGCGTCAGGTCGCCGTCCTGCCCGACCCGATCGGCGACGTGATCGCCGGCAAGACCCTCCCCAACGGCCTGCGCCTGCGCCAGGTGCGCGTGCCGCTCGGGGTCATCGGCATGGTCTACGAGGCCCGGCCCAACGTCACCGTCGACGCGTTCGGGATCGCGTGCAAGTCCGGGAACGCTGTGCTGCTGCGGGGGTCGTCGTCCGCGGCCGACTCCAACGCCGCGCTCGTCGCGATCCTGCGCGACGCCCTCACCGCCCACGGCCTCTCGGCCGACTGCGTGTCGCTGCTCCCGTCGGCGGACCGCTCCAGCGTGACCGCCCTGATCCGCGCACGCGGTCTCGTCGACGTCGTGATCCCGCGCGGGGGAGCGGGTCTCATCGCCTCGGTGGTCCGTGACGCCACCGTCCCGACCATCGAGACCGGGACAGGCAACTGCCACGTCTACGTCGGCGCCGCAGCCGATCTCGACATCGCCGAGCGGATCGTCGTGAACGCAAAGACCCGCCGGCCGAGCGTCTGCAACACCGCCGAGACGCTGCTCGTCGACGCCGCGATCGCCGAGACCGCCCTGCCGCGGCTGCTGTCGGCGTTGCAGGCACACGGCGTCGTCGTGCACGGTGACGAGGACGGGATGGTCCCCGCGGGTGACGCGGACTGGGCCGACGAGTACCTCAGTCTCGACATCGCGGTGAAGGTCGTCGACGGTCTCGACGCCGCGGTCGAGCACATCGAGTGGTGGGGCACCGGGCACACCGAGGCGATCGTCACCGAGGACCTCGCCGTGGCAACGGAGTTCACCGACCGCGTCGACGCCGCGGCCGTGATGGTCAACGCCTCCACCGCCTTCACCGACGGCGAGGAGTTCGGGTTCGGCGCGGAGATCGGCATCTCGACGCAGAAGCTGCACGCCCGCGGCCCCATGGGACTGCCCGAACTCACCTCGACCAAATGGGTCGTCTGGGGCGACGGCCAGGTCCGCGCGTGACCGCCGCCGCCACCGGGCCCGCCGTCGAACCGTTCTTCACCGACACCACGCAGGTCCGCGAGCGTCTGGCCGAGACCGGATACCTCGCCGACGACGCGACCACCACCGCGGTGTTCCTCGCCGACCGCCTCGGGAAGCCGCTGCTCGTCGAGGGTCCCGCCGGCGTCGGCAAGACCGAGCTGGCCCGGGCCATCGCGACCACCGCCGACGCGGAGCTGATCCGGCTGCAGTGCTACGAGGGCATCGACGAGGCGCGGGCGCTCTACGAGTGGAACCACGCCAAGCAGATCCTGCACATCCAGTCGACCGGCAGCCGCGACTGGGACGCCACGAAGGCGGACATCTTCTCCGAGGAGTTCCTGCTGCCCCGGCCGCTGCTGCGCGCGATCGCCCGGGAGGACCCGACGGTCCTGCTCATCGACGAGGTCGACAAGGCCGACGTCGACGTCGAGGGACTGCTGCTCGAGGTGCTCAGCGACTTCGCCGTCACCATCCCCGAGATGGGCACCGTCGCCGCGTTACGGCGTCCCGTCGTGCTGCTGACGTCGAACGCGACCCGCGAGTTGTCCGAGGCGCTCAAGCGGCGGTGTCTCTACCTGTACATCGACTTCCCCGACGCCAGCCGGGAGCGCGAGATCCTCGCCTCCCGCGTCCCGCAGCTGCCCGACGCGATCGCGCGGGAGATGATCCGCATCGTCGGCGTCCTGCGGTCGCTGGACCTGCGCAAGAAGCCGTCGGTCGCCGAGACCATCGACTGGGGTCAGACCCTGCTGGCGTTGGGCGTCGCGGAGTCCAGACGCGCCCGCCTCGACGACGACGTCGTCGAACGCACTCTCGGCGTGGTGCTCAAGCATCGCCCCGACCTGGCCGCGGCGGTCGCGGAGTTGAAGCTCGGCCGATGAGGTTGCCGATTCGCGGCGCCGAACGGCACGACCGGGACGAGCAGATCGACCCGGGACCCAGCGGCGTCGTCGACCAGCTCACCGGATTCGTCGACGCGTTGCGGGACCGGGGGATCGAGGTGGGCCCGTCGGCGCTCATCGACGCCGCCGCGGCGACAGCGGCCCTGGACCTGTTGGATCGCAACTCCTTCCGTGAGGGCCTGGCCTGCACACTGCTCACCCAGCAGATGCACCGATCCGCCTTCGACGCCACGTTCGACCTCTGGTTCCCCGCCGGCACGGGTGCCCGCACCGGCGCGGCCGACCTGCCCACCGACGACGACGGATCCCTCGATGTCGAACAGATCCGGCAGATGGTCGCCGACATGCTCGCCGACGGCGACGCCGAGAACGACGGGCGGCTGGCCGATCTCGTGTCGGCCATCGTCGACCGCATCGGGCGGTACGAGTCGGCACGGGGCGAGGCCTTCTCGACCTACCAGGCCATGTCGACCATCCGTCCCCAGACGCTCATCGCGCGCATCGCCGCAGCGATGGCCGCGGCGTCCGGTGACGACGACGGCGGGACACAGGCCCGGTACCGCCGATCGGCGGCGGGGCGCGTCGACCGACTCGGCGAGCTCGTCTCGGAGGAGACCCGGCGCCGCATGGTGGAGCGGTCCGGGCGTGACCGCGTCGCCGAGTACGCCGTGCCGACGCTGCCCGAGGACATCGCGTTCCTCTCCGCCGGGCGTGCGGAGATCCTCGAGCTGCGCAAGACCATCGACCCGCTCGCCCGTCTGCTCGCGGCGAAGCTCGAGATCCGACGACGCCGCGCCCGCCGCGGGGTCGTCGACGTCCGCAAGACGCTGCGGGCATCGATGTCCACCGGTGGCGTGCCGATCGAGCTCACCTACCGCAAGCCCCGCCCCGGTCGCCCGGAGCTGGTGATCCTGTGCGACGTGTCCGGATCCGTCTCGGGGTTCAGCCAGTTCACGCTGCAGCTGGTGGCCGCTCTGCGACAGCACTTCTCGGCAGTCCGCGTCTTCGCCTTCGTCGACACCGTCGACGAGGTCACCGAGTACTTCGCCCGCAGCGCCGACACCGACGTCCACCTCGGCTCGGTGATCCACGAGATGCTCTCCCGCGCACGGCTGATCACGCGCGACGGTCACTCCGACTACGGTCACGCCCTCGAGGGGTTCGTCGCCGACCACGCCGACTCGCTGACCCATCGCGGCGCCCTGCTGGTGCTCGGCGACGGGCGCACGAACTACCACGACCCGCGATTCGGGGCTCTGCGCACACTCGTCGACCGTGCGCGTCACGCGTACTGGCTCAACCCCGAGTCCCGCGAGCTGTGGGACTCCGGCGACTCGATGGCCGCGGACTACGCGCGCATCATCGAGATGCACGAGTGCCGCAACGCCCGACAACTCGCCGAGGTCATCGGCGGACTGCTCCCGGTGTGAGCGTGCCGCCGCCGCCGGGGCCACCCGTAGACTCCGCAGGCATGCCCGTCGACGGCGGCCGTGCGCCCACCACCCACGGCGAACGGCGCCGCCTTGCCGGAGGCGAGCGTCGACGTCGCATCGGCGTCATGGGCGGCACCTTCGACCCCATCCACAACGGGCACCTCGTCGCGGCCAACGAGGTCGCCGACCGGTTCGACCTCGACGAGGTCGTCTTCGTGCCCACCGGGCGCCCGTGGCAGAAGACGGCCGAGGGCGACGGCCCGGCGGAACGGTCGGCGCGTCCGGTGAGTCCCGCCGAGGACCGGTACCTGATGACGGTGGTCGCGACCGCCGCCAACCCCCGGTTCTCGGTGAGCCGCGTCGACATCGAACGCGAGGGCAACACCTACACGGTGGACACCCTGCGCGACCTGCACCGGCTGCATCCCGACGCCGACCAGTTCTTCATCACCGGCGCCGACGCGCTCGCCTCGATCCTCACCTGGCACGACTGGGAGGAGCTGTTCTCGCTGGCGACGTTCGTCGGGGTCAGCCGCCCCGGCTACGAACTCGGTGCCGCGCACCTCGGTGCCCACCTGCAGAACCTGCCGCCGGACTCGCTGCACCTCATCGAGGTGCCGGCGCTGGCGATCTCGTCCACCGACTGCCGGGACCGGGCCCGCGACGGCAGGCCGATCTGGTACCTCGTCCCCGACGGGGTGGTGCAGTACATCAGCAAACGTCGTCTCTACCGCACGACGCCGGGACGCCGAGGGGTCTCCGGCCCATCGGCCCAGCGCGAACAGTCATCGCAGGACCCGGCGCACACCCCGCCGCTCACGACGAGAGGAACACCGTGACAGCGACACCCGAGGCGTTGGCCATGGCCGCGATCGCCGCCCACGCCGCGTCGGACAAGCTCGCCGACGACGTCGTGGTCATCGACGTGTCCGAGCAGCTCGTCATCACCGACCTGTTCGTCATCGCGTCGGCGAACAACGAGCGGCAGGTCGGCGCCATCGTCGACGAGGTCGAGGACAAGTTGCGCGAGGCCGGGCACAAGCCGCTGCGCCGTGAGGGCGCGCGGGAGGGCCGGTGGACGCTGCTCGACTACGCCGAGATCGTCGTCCACATCCAGCACAGCGACGAGCGCGAGTTCTATGCGCTGGAACGACTCTGGAAGGACTGCCCCGTCGTCGACCCCGAGACGCTGCGGTGAGATGTCCCGACTCCGGTGACAGCACGGTCGAGAGGATGACGCCGAGCGTGCGTCGCCTGATCCTGTTGCGCCACGGCCAGACCGAGTACAACGCGACGGGCCGGATGCAGGGTCAGCTCGACACCGACCTGTCAGATCTCGGTGTGCGACAGGCCGCCGGCGCCGCGGCGACGCTCGCCACCCGCTCGCCGCGGATGATCATCTCCTCGGATCTGCGCCGCGCCTACGACACCGCCGTCGCCCTCGCCGACGCGTGCGGCGGTGTGGTGACCACCGACCGGCGCCTGCGGGAGACCCACCTGGGGCAGTGGCAGGGGTTGTCGCACACCGAGGTCGACGACTGCACACCGGGTGCCCGGTCCACGTGGCGCGACGACGCCACCTGGCGCCCGCCGGGCGGCGAGAGCCGTGTCGACGTCGCGCAGCGCAGTACACCGCTGGTCGCCGAACTGGTCGACTCCGTGACGGGATGGGGAAGCGGACCCGACGCCGACAACCCGGTGGTGCTGGTCGCGCACGGCGGCGTGATCGCGGCGATGACCGCGTCGCTGCTCGGCCTCCCGGTGGAGTCGTGGCCGGTGTTCGGCGGCCTGGCCAACACGAGCTGGGTGCAGCTGAGCGGGCACGGCGACACGCCGACCTGGCGGCTCGACGTGTGGAACGCCTCCGCGGCGGACGCCGACGCCGCTGTCCAATGAGCGCCGACGGGCACCTGCTGGTGCTGTCGGACTCGCTGGCCTACTACGGGCCGGAGGGAGGACTGCCGGCCGACGATCCCCGCATCTGGCCCAATCTGCTCGGTGCCGCGGTGGGGTGCGAGGTCGAGCTGTTCGGCCGGATCGGGTGGACCACCCGGGACGTGTGGTGGGCACTGACCCAGGACCCGCGCATCTGGGCGGCGGTGCCGCGGGCGCAGGTGCTCGTGCTGGCGATCGGGGGCATGGACACCCTCCCGTCGCCGTTGCCCACCGCGCTGCGCGAGCAGATCCGCTACCTCCGCCCGGAGTGGCTGCGCCGGCGCGTCCGCGACGCGTACGGATGGGCGCAGGCCGCGTTCGCGCCGTTGGGGTGGCCGGTCGCACTGCCCGCCCGGGTGACCGTCGAGTACCTCGAGAAGATCCGCGGTGCGGTCGCGGTGATCCGACCGGACCTGCCGATCGTGCTGTGCCTGCCGTCCACCCACGACAGCGAGTACTACGCGCGGGTGCACACCGCCCGCGCCGGGCACACGGCGGCGATGCGTCGATGGGCCGACGACCACGCGATCGCGACGGCCGATTTCTACCCCGCGACCGCGCGGGCGTTCTCGGCCGGAGGCGAGCAGAACCCCGACGGCATCCACTGGGGGTTCGCCTGCCACCGCGATGTCGCCGACGAGGTCGCGCGCGCGGTGGCGCCCCTCGTCGCATCACCTAGGCTGGCGCGGTGACCGTCGTCGTGGTGACCGATTCCTCGGCACGGCTCCCCGCGCCGATACGGCAGCACTACGACATCCGGCAGGTGCCGCTGCACGTCCTGACCGGCGACACCGACCTCTCCGAGGGTGTCGACGAGATCGGCCCGGACGTCCTCGACCAGACCGGCACCACCACCTCCGGAGCGACGCCGGCCGACCTGTCCGCCGTGTTCGAGACGGCCGTCGCCGACAGCGACGGCGACGGCGTCGTGGCGGTCTCGATGAGCCGCAAGCTCAGTGGCACGTGGAGTTCGGCGCGGCTGGCGGCCGAGGCGTTCCCCGGCCGCGTCCGCGTCGTCGACACACGGTCGGTGGGACTGGCCGTCGGATTCGCCGCGGTCGCGGCCGCACAGGCGGCGCGGGCGGGCGGGGAGATGGACCGCGTGTACGAGTCGGCCATCCGCGCGGCGTCGACCAGCGAGACGCTCGTCTGCGTCGCCGATCTCGGTCGCCTCCGCGCGAGCGGCCGGATCGGTGCCGCCACACGACTTTTCGGCACCGCGCTGTCGATCAAGCCGGTGCTGCGCGTCGTGGACGGCAGCCTGGTGCTCGCCGAGCGGCAGCGCACGTTCTCCAAGGCACTCACCTCCATGGTGTCGACCGCTGTCGCCGCGGCCGACCGGCAGCCGACGACCGTCGGGATCGTGCACGCCGACGCCGTCGACGTCGCGGCCGACGTGCTGGAGCGGCTCACCGAGAAGCTGCGCGTGGTGACCTCGGCGGTCGTCACCGACCTCGGGCCGGTGCTCACCGCGCACACCGGTCGCGGTGCGGTCGGGGTCGTCGTCTGCCCGGGCCTCGACCCGATCGAGGGATACACCGTCACCTGATCGGCCGGGTCTCCCCAGGTCCACCGCGGTGCACAGGATCCCGGTCGTCGGAGTCGTCCAGGACGGGTCCGGTCGCCCTACCGCCCTAGCGCGTGCGGTCGCGGTGGGTGAGCACGGCGGACGCGTCCCGGTGGTGGTCACCGCACGGGCCGACGCCTGGGAGGGCCTGCTGCCCGGGCAGCACCTGCTGGCGGTCGTCACGGTGACGCCACCCCTGCGCCGGGACCTCACCGCGGCGGCGCTGCGGGCGACCGGCGCGCCGCGCGACGTCCGGGCACCCCCGGTGCACCAGCGGTGGGCCGCCGAGGTCCGTGACCGGCTCGCCACCGTCAGTCGGTCCGCGCTGCCCGCCCGCGAGTCGGGCCTGCTGCCCGGCATGGTCATCGGCGACACCTCCGGCCTCGACGACGATCTGTTCGAGGCCTTCCGGCGGTGTGGACTCACCCACCTGCTCGCGGTGTCCGGGGAAATGGCTCGATTGAGGGTGTCATCACAGGCAGGGTGTCGTCTGATCATACGAACGCTGCCCGGAAACGTCGTTCGACCTCGATAGATTGCTCTCATGACTCAACCGATGGGGTGGTTCCCCGATCCCGAAGGTGCCCCACGCGAGCGCTGGTGGGACGGCAACCAGTGGACGAGCGCGACCCGCAACCTGCAGGCCGGATCGCCGCCGCCGCAGCATCCGAAGAAGAAGCGCAGATGGGGGCTATGGATCGCGTCGTTCTTCGGTGTGGTGATCGTGGCAGTGGTGCTGCTGTCGATCTCTGGGTACTCCCGGACATCGCCGTCGGATCGACCGAGCGATGACCGCATCCTCACCGTCTGTCAGAACGCAGTCAAAGATGCGCTGAAGGATCCCGACTCGGCGCAGTTCCGCGACGGCCGGATCACTTCCTCAACGGGCAAGACCTGGAAGGTCGAAGGTGAGGTCAACGCCCGCAACAGCTTCGGGGGCTACAACGGCTACACGGGCTACACCTGTGATGCGAAGGACGAGGGATCGCAGATCAGCGCAGAAGCCAGGCTGACCAACGACAACTAGTCGTGTCGTAGGCGGGCGCTACCGTCGGCACAGCGTGACCGAGAGGGAAGCCCGCGAACGCAGAGAAGCGCCCCACCCTGTGACCTCCAGGGTGGGGCGGTTTCGTGTCTACGACGAACGGGGGCGTTCGTCCGATAGCTTTCTCCGCACGTTCTCGAGTGCGACACCGATGCCGATGCTCGGTGAAACTACAGCGAACCGATGCAGTTCTTCGATGAACCGAACCAGCTCGCGTTCGGCGTCTGACACGTCTCTCAGCCGGTCGTGCCACTTGATGTATTCGTCGAGGTTGTGCCACGGGTCGTCGGTGAAATTCGCCTCGGCCATGGGCTGAGGCTACGACGTCGTAGGCTGGCGCTCACTCGTCGCGGGCCGAGGAGGTCCCGTGTCGCCGTGGATCGAGTGGAAGCCGCCTGCGTGCCCGGCGTGCGGGGCGGACTGGCGCCGGCCGCCATCCCACCTTGTCGGGTGGAGCAACCAGCGCGCGGCTCCGTGCCAGGACTGGGTCTGCCGGTCGTGTGACGCGGTCACCGCCGCCGACGACATCGCGACCGCGCCGCGATCGCTGAAGCGTCAGTCCGGCGGCGGGCCGACGAGGTAGCGGTACAGCAGGAAGGTGAACGCGGCGATCATGGCCGCGGTGCCCCAGGCGTCAAGGATGCTCACCCTCATTGGACGCAGCGCGGTCGGCGGCGGTTCCACTGAGAGCGCTCATGCAGACTCGTTATGAGGATCTACCGGCTCGTGCGACGAGAACATCGAACAGATTGGCTGACATATGGGGTTGTTCAAGAGCGGAGAAGCGGTTGTGCTCGACGATCTGAAGAAAGTCGAGGAAGCCGGCCACACGGTCTTCGCCGCTGAGCTGTACGGAACACTGCGCGTTTCTTCGACTCATGGCATGCCCGAATGGTCCGAGATCATCTCTGCGGTCGAAGCACGCGGGTGGGTGCTGACGAACTGGAGCGTCTCGTCTGATGAGAAGGGGCGATCGAACGCCTACCCTCTGTTTCGCCGCCGGACATCTTCGGCCGAGGGCTCATAGTCCGCGTTATGGGCGGATCCTCAGACGGGCCCGTACAGCCAGCCGCCGCGGCCGCGCTTCACCGCCCGTTCGTGAAGGCCGCGTGCGATCCGCTCGCGGGCGCCACGGGTGATGTTGCTGGGAAACCACACCGATACATGGAATGGCCCGTTCCCGCCCAAATTTTCGTCGTCGTACGCAGGCAGCTCCGCCACGTCGTGCGCCTCCTGGCTGGTGATCGCCCAGGTGCCGGCAGACTGCAAGGGGATAGCTACGTGCGCTTCGTGGGCGCCCTGAGCTGTGATCTCCTGTCGACGGGTGGACAGGTTCACCTTGTTCTCGGGAACGAAGTTCGATACGCCCGGCTGCCCGGCTTTCATCTTGAGCGGGTGGATCTGACGGAACAGCAGTTTGTCGCACGGGTCGATGAGCGTTCCGACCGGCGAGGGGCTAGCCAACGACGCCGCTAACGTAGAAGTCGATGACGGTGTTGATGTCCACCCGCTCGGCCTCGAACTCGAAGTCGTCATCGGGAGTCGGGCCGATGGAGCACAGGAACATACCGCCACCGGGCTCTAGCTCCACCACGTAATTGGTATCACCGCGGTCCCACTCCATGCGGATCCCGCCGCTCGGCGTGGGCATGGGCTCTAGGTCCGCCGACGGGGCCGACAGGCGTGAGACGAGGTAGCGGTAGGCCTCCAATATTGGGGGGCCGACGTGGCTGCTACCGGGCCCGTCCCAACCGTCCTGCAGACGCGAGATCGCGTCCAGTTTTGACAACACGACCTCCCTCGCTGTCGTGGTGCGCTCGATCGGCGGCGACCCGTTCGACCTCGCTGTTGCGAGCAACTCGATTGTTCCGGACACGCCGACCGCGCGAGTTGACAAATGGTACGTCGTTTGTGTGGGTCGCGTGTACGCGTCGACTACAGGGCGAGGACGGTCTAGGAGAGCGTCTAGTACTCCTTTGAGCACGTACGACTGGGGTATCAGCCCGGCCGCAATACTCAGCGCCAGCTTGGACGAAGTCACTGACCCGGCAGGGTCCCGAGCATGCGACCCATCGATTCCCAAATCTCGATCGCACGGGTCCTGCTAACAACGAACGATCCGCGCGTGGTGACGGGAACCCCACCTTCGGCCTCGTATTGGGCTATGCCCTGCTCGACCGCGTCGTCCGTCATCCAGAGCGGCGGGCCGATGTGCCCGAACATTAGGTACACAAGCTCCGGGTTGCCTTGGTCGAACGTGATGGCGACCTGGTTGATGACCTGGGGGTCGAACGAAAAATCGCCCGGCCAGGAGGCGGGCAATGCCGCTCGCACGCTTCCAGTCGATTGCGGGTCTGCTTGGGTCACGGCCACATAGTGACAGACGGGCTGACGAACGGGGGCGTTCCGCAGTTCCGGATCCGCTGTTCACACGACATATCGGGCATGTCGCACGGATGACCGGTAGATTGTTCGGATGCCATCTCGGGGAAACGACGCGATTGGGGGCGTAATTACATCGAACTGTCGTCTGATCGTACGAACGGCTGGTTGGAATTTCGTCCGACCTGGGTAGATTGCCCGCATGCAAACACGGTCGCGTACCGCGCGAATTGCACTGGGGCTGGCCGTCGCGGCTATGTTCGCGCTCGTTCTGGGCGCGTGCTCGGCCGACCCGCCCTCGAGCGACCTGGTGCCGTCTTCGTCCGCGTCTGCGTCATCATCGGCGCCGAGCGCGACGTCGTCGCCACCTCCGCCGCCTTCGATCGCGACGACAACCCCTGCGGCCGTCGCGCCCGAGACGACCGTCGAGCAGACCGCTGAGGCGTCGTGCACACCTCCGCCGGGCATCCGGCCAGATTGGGACAAGGACTGCGACGGGCAGATCGACGCCGACGCGCCGGTGGGCGACGTCGGCTGTGACACGACGGAGTGCCTTCTCGACCAATACGGCCAAGGCGCCAAGCAGGGCAGTCCCGCCACACAGTGTGCGGCCGGCGAGGTGCGAAATGATGGCGGCGGCACCTACTCAACGTGTGTGAACGGGCAATGGAACCACATCGAACCGACATTCGATCCGAACTCGGGCGACGGGTACGGGCCCAATCAGCCTCTACCGCCGTTATGCGTGCGGTTCCCCGACCAGTACACCTGCTGACGTCTCGGTAGCGTCGCGAGCGGGAGGGAAGCTCTGCGAACGCAGAGAAGCGCCCCGACCTCTTATCTCGAGAGTGGGGCGCTTCCACCGGTGTGGGTCAGCTGCTTTCGCAGGCGACGCCGTCCTTGTTGCGGTCCAGCTTCAGCCGGTAGCCCGGCTCCCCGGCCAGAATCGGCGCAGCCCCAGCGGCCCTCGCCTCATCGCAGTTCGCGTAGAACGGCTCGCCTCCGCCCACCGCCGGTGCCGGTGGGGTGTACGCGGGGGCTGGCGCCGGGACGTATTCCCGTGTGGTGGGTGGCGATGTGTAGGCCGGGGCGGGTGTCGCGGTGGACGTGCGGGTCGGGCGAGGTGCTGCGGACGAGGTGGTCGGCGCCGGCGGGGGAGTGGCGCCGCACGACGTGAGTACGCGGACCATGGCGTCTTTCTCGGCCTGGGTGACCCACAGCTTGTAGAGGGCCTTCACGTCGATCTGTCGCGACACGTATGTGCAGCGGTAGGAGGTGTTCGGCACGAGCCATGTGGCGGCGTCGCCGTCGCCCTTCTTCTGGTTGGTCGGGCCGTCGGTGGCCTGCAGGTTGCGCGGGTCGTTGGCGAAGTCGCGACGCTGCTCGGCTGAGAGCTGCTGTGCGCCCTTCTGCCATGCGTCGGACAGGGCGACGACGTGGTCAATCTGCACGGCGGACGAACTCGACTCCCCGCGGGTGAACGCGATCGTCTTGCCGGTGTAGGGGTCCGCCAGCGTGCCCGAGGTGACGGCGCAACCCTTCGAGCCCGGCTTCACCTTGGTGGCGGTGAGGTCGCGACGCAGGATGTCGTTGCGGGTGTCGCAGCCGTTGTGGCCGGACTCGACGTTGACGTCGTCGGTCCAGGCCTGGCCGAACTGCGCGCGGTCGTAGCCGGTCTTCGGTGCACGCCCCTTGACCGCGAGCGCGTTCAGCTTCGCGAGGGCGGCATTCGCGGGCGCGGCGTTCTCAACCTTGTCGGCGACGGGGGCCACGGCGAGCGGCTTCTCGGGTGTCGGCGACGGCGCCGCACTCGACGTCGTCGTAGCCGCCGATGCGGAGGTCGGCGCAGTGGACTTATCGGCCGCCTGGGTGGGGGTGTCCTTCTGCTCCTTCGGCGCGACGAGGCCGATGATCACAAACAGCACGATTACCACTGCCACGATGTACGGCCACTTCGGACGCTTCTTCGGCGGCCGGATCCAGGCCGGCAAGTCGCCGGGACGGTCGAAGTTGAACCCGGACAGATCTGGCGGCGGCGTAGACATGCGCGTGGAGTCTCTCGAGCGAAGGAATGGCCTCGCGGATCCGGGCGCCGAACACTTGTATATGAAGCGGCACCGACAGCGTTACGCACTCTTTACTTATCGCAGGGCGTGTCTGTGGTCGTTCGTAGGGTGGTACTCACTCCTCGCGGGCCGAGGAGGTCCCGTGTCGCCGTGGATCGAGTGGAAGCCGCCCGCGTGCCCGGCGTGCGGGGCGGACTGGCGCCGACCGCGATCGCATCTCGTCGGGTGGAGCAACCAGCGGCCCGACCCGTGCCGCCACTGGGTCTGCCGGACGTGCGACGCGGTCACCGCCGCCGACGACATCCCTACCGCGCCGCGCTCACTGCGTCGTCAGTCCGGTGGCGGGCCGACGAGGTAGCGGTACAGCAGGAAAGCGAACGCGGCGATCATGGCCGCGGTGCCCCAGGCGTCGAGGATGCTCACACCCATTGGACGCGGACACTGGCGAGCCGGTTCCGGGGTGTTCGATGTGGTGTTGACGCGAGGATGGACATCGGTATACCGTTGGCCATCCTCGATGCTGCGCGTGCGTGGGACGCGCCAGCGGTCGAGGTAGCCGATCTGGCAGTCGGCGGCCTCCCGGGAACGGGTTGCAGTCTGTTTCTGGGAGACGAACAGAAGGAGGCAACGTGCCTCCGGACGCAACTGGAAGAGAAGGACACACGAAGTGACTACATCGAAGAACGGGGGTGAGCGCGATGGGGGCTAGCACGTTGAGGGGACTGCTGGAAGAGCGTTCTCCCCTGAATCTGGTTGTCCAGGGCAAGGTCACCGCAGAGGAGATGGCGGAGATCGATCGGGCGCTCGCGTTGCTCGCAGACCGGAAGGTGAAGACGTCGAAGTCTGCCTTCGTCCGCGCGGCGACGCTGTCGGCTGCCCGGGGGCTGCTGGAGGACGCCGACTAGGCGCCCCACAGAGTTGCGGACGTGTCCCATCCGCGTCCAGGTCTTCGAACGACGTCGACCTGTAACAGGGACAGCACGAGGAGCCATGAACGATCACCCGGTTCCGAATGACCATGACGACGATGACGGGAAGGACATCGACCGCGAGGAGCTGGAGCAGATGCTGGACGCCCACCGGGCGGAGTGGCGAAACTTCGGTGAGCAGCTGAGGAAAGATCTGAAAGGCCGTGTGGTGCAGGGGCTTGTGACCGGCAGCAGCCATGCTGTTGTGAGTTTCGCGCTTGCGCAACTGTGGCTCTGGTATTTCAAGTAGTTCGAGTAACGGCGCACGTGAGGCACTGTGACGAAGGCCCTCCCCCGGGGAAGTGGGGAGGGTTCCTTCGTGTCCCGTGGCCGGACGGCGGCGCGCGCTCGAACTCCGCGTTATGGGCGGGCGGCCCGTCATCGGGAACACTGTCTGTCATGACCAACGCGGACTTGCACCGGGAGATCGTCGATCGTCTCGCCGACCTCGTCACGGACATCATCGTGGACCCGTCGCACGTGGAACCCCAGAAGGTCGACTGGTTCCTCGGGCAGGACGCAAAGCTTCTGAACCGTGCGGTGACCAACTATGCGGCCAGCGCTTACCGGGAGATCTGTCGCATCGTGGGCGGCAACCCCGCCGACAGCCGTCTGCAGACCGCAATGCTTGTTCCGCTGACGCCTATCCAACTGATCTCGACCGTGCCGCCGCTCACCGATCAGGCCCTCCGCGATCTTCACAGCGAGTGCGAGCAACCCAAGAACACCACGGAGCCGCTGGAGATTCACCTCAGCTACGAATTCGCAGCTTCCGCGTCCGCACTAGTGCTGAATGGGGCGGTGCCGTTGCTCGTCGATCTCGTCGTGAAGCTGTTGAACCTGCAACCCATTGTCCGAGAGGGTATGAACTCACGTCCGTTTGATCCGCGTGCGGCTGGATCGCAACTACAGGACGCTCAGGCCGCCGTCCTCGACCACATGCGAGCTCGGCTGCACGAGCAGGAGTAAGTCGACGCCGCCTGGCGCGAGGTGCTCGGCGAAGTGCCCGCGGAAAGTCGACCGGCGAGTGAGCCCCAGCGAGCCGCGACGTCGCCAGGACCGCCCGCCAGCACGGTGCGTATCAGGTCGGCCTCCCACGGGATCAGCCTGTGCCCGTTGGCGACCAGCGGCTCGCGCGCATCCTCGACGACCCGGCGGCGCTCGCCGTCGACCCGATGCTGGTGCGCCGCCTGCAGCGGATCCGCGACGCCCGCGCGGTGCGCCGGGCTAGCTGACCCACTTCAGAGAGACGAGATCCGGGTCGAACACGCGGCGCCCGGCGCCGGCCCGCTCGATCTGCACCGACAACATTAACTGCACGATTGCTCGCCGTGGACCGACGGATCCCGCGGGTGGTCGCCGATCCCGTCGCCATCGCCGCGACCGCGCAACTGGTGACCACACCGCTCGTCGTGCTGTTCGCGGGCTCGGTGAGCGTGGTGGGGGTGCTCGCCAACATCGTCGTCGCGCCGGTGGTCGCGCCGATCACCGTGCTCGGCACCGCCGCGGCGGTGTGCACGGGCATGACATCGGTCGGCGCCGAGGTGCTCGCTCGGGCAACCGGTCCGGAACTGTGGTGGATGGTCGTCGTCGCCGATCGTCTCGCCCGTGCTCCCGGGGCGACGCTGACGGTGCCCGACGGGGTGGCGGGGGCGGGTGCGGCGACGGCGATCATCGGCGTCGGTGTGGGCGCGGCGGTGCTGTGGTCCCGTCGGCGCACCGCCCGCGAGTCTGTCGGCGCGCGCTGGCAGCATGGGCGGGGTGAGCGACCGGCTGCACCTCCTCCTCGGTGACGACGACTTCCTCGGTGAGCGCGCCGTCTCGGCGATCCGTGCGGAGGCCGTCCGGGACGCGGGCGGCGACGTGCCGGTCTCGCGCATCCGGGCCGGCGACGTCGGCGAGCACGACCTGGTGGAACTGCTCAGCCCGTCGCTGTTCGGTGATGCTCGGATGGTGGTCGTGGAGTCCGCCGCCGACGCCGGGAAGGAACCCGCCGCCGCGATCACCGCGGCCGCGCAGGACCTGCCCGACGGCATCACCCTCGTCGTCGCGCACTCCGGGGGAGGGCGGACGAAGACGATGCCCGCCACGCTGAGGAAGGCCGGGGCGCGGGTCCACGACTGCGCCCCGATCACCCGTGTCGGCGACCGGATCGCCTTCGTGGCCGCCGAGTTCTCGTCCTTGGGGGTGAAGGTGTCCGGGGAGGTCGCCGCGCGTCTGGTGGAGACGGTCCGCGCCGACCTCCGTGAGTTGGCCGCGGCGTGCGGCCAGCTCGTGGCCGACACCGGCGGCAAGGTCGACGCCGCCGCCGTCGACGTCTACTACTCGGGCCGTCCCGAGGTGACGGGGTTCGAGATCGCCGACGCCGCCGTCACCGGGAAGAAGGCCGAGGCTCTCGAGGCACTCGCCTGGGCCGGACACCACGGGGTGCCGCACGTCCTCGTCGCCGACGCGCTCGCCGAGGCGATCCACGCGATCGCCCGCGTGCGGTCCGTGGGCGGACGGGACGCGAACTCCTCGGCGGCCGAACTCGGGATGCCGCCGTGGCGGGTGCGCAAGGTCGCGGGTCAGGCGCAGGGATGGACGTCAGAGGCCGTCGCCACCGCCATGGGCATCGTCGCGACCCTCAACGGCGAGGTGAAGGGGCAGGCGCCCGACCCCGACTACAGCCTGCAGCGTGCGGTCGCGGCCGTCGCCGATCTCCGCCCGACCGTGCGTTCCGGGCGCTGAGCGCCCCACCCACCGACGACTCCGGCCCGGTCCGCGAGACGCGGATCCGGGCCGGATCGGGTGACACCGCCGTGCGGCGGGTGTCGATCAGAGCTTGTTGAGCGCGACAGCCATCGCCGACTTCTTGTTGGCGGCCTGGTTCGCGTGGATGACGCCCTTGCTGGCGGCCTTGTCGAGCTGGCGGCTGGTGCTGACGAGAAGGTCCGACGCCTTGTCCTTCTCGCCGGCCGCGACGGCCGCACGGAAGCTGCGGATCGCGGTACGCAGCGACGACTTGACCGACTGGTTCCGCTGACGGGCGATCTCGTTGGTCCGGATCCGCTTCATCTGCGACTTGATGTTTGCCACGCGTCTAGCACCTCATGCTCGTCGTCGCGGCCGGGTGGCCGCTGGTGATCGTGTCGCGGTCAGGTGACCACGGTGTCTGTGTGTCGGTGACGTCCCGCCGAACGGGATCGTCACGGAAGTCTGTGGTGCACGCTCGGCCCGGCAGCGCATGTACGCCCCGGTGCGAGCACCGACCGGCCAGGTTACCAGCGCCGCAGGTCCCCGCCCAAATCCGCGACGGTGACCTGTCCCCGGGCTGTGGATCACCTGTCAGGCGAACCGTCCCAATCCCCCGATTCGGACGGATCTGGCATGGTCGTCAGGGTGAACTCCGCATCGTCGTCAATGGTTTCACCCGCGGTGAACTGATGTCTCGATCAGCTGTCTTCCTGCACGTGGGGGTACCCAAGACGGGGACCACCTACCTCCAGGACCGACTCTGGCGGAACCGGGACACCGCGCTGCGCTCGGCTGGGCTGCTGTACCCCGGCGACGTCGTCGACGACCACTTCCACGCCGCGGTCCACCTGCAACCCGCCCGCTACCTGGACTGGGTCGACCCCGCCCACGCGGACGCGTGGCCGCGCCTCGTCGACGCGGTGCGCGGATGGCCGGGCACGTCGGTCATCTCGCACGAACTGTTCGCCACCGCCGACGCCGACGTCGTCGCGCGGGTCCTGTCCGATCTGTCGGGCCTCGACGTGCACGTGGTCGTCACGGTGCGCGACCTCGCGCGCCAGATCCCCTCGGTGTGGCAGGAGAACGTCAAGAACCAGCACCGCGCGACCCTCGACGAGTTCGTCACGGGACTGCGCGACCTCCCACGCGCCGAGCAGGACCCGTTCTGGGAGTTCCAGGACGTCGTCGGGATCCTGCGCACCTGGGGTCGCGACCTGCCCGCCGACCGGGTGCACGTGGTGACCGTCCCGCGCCCGGGTGCCGCGGGGCCCACGCTGTGGGACAGGTTCTGCGGTCTGCTCGGCGTCGACCCGACGGTGCTGGACCGTCCGGTGCCACCGTCGAACACCGCGCTCTCGCCGACGCAGACCGAGGTGGTGCGCCGCCTGAACGAGCACCTGCAGCCGTCGACGGTCCCCTGGGATCGCTACGAGCGGGCGGTCAAGAGACTCCTCATCGGCGAGGTGCTGTTCGAGGCCCCCGACCGCTCCCCGCGGGTGCTGACCCGCGAGCAGGCTGCCTGGGCCGCGCAGTGCGCCGACGTGATGGTCGCCGACATCCGCGCGGCCGGGTACGACGTCGTCGGTGATCTCGCCGACCTGCGGGTCGACCCCTCGTCCGTCGGGGACGAGGCGGCGGAACCGTCACCCGACGCGGTGCTCGAGACGGCCGTCGCGACCCTCGCCGAGACGTTGCGGCGCATGCCGTTGCCCGACGACACGCCGACCGTGTCCCGGCGTGTGAAGTCCGTTCTGCGAAACGGTCATCGACGTCTGACCGCAGTGCGGAGGCGGGTGCGATCGGCCTGAGTCCGGCGTGCCGAACCGTAAGCCCCTGCCGCCGCGGGCCATCTGTAGCACGATGGACAGATGAGCCCCGCGAGTTCGGTCGACAAGAAGGCCCCGTCCAAGAAGCCCGCCGAGCGTCGATCGCCCGCGAAGAAGGCGGCCCCGGCGCGGTCGTCCAAGCCGCGGCAGTCGGGTACGACCGGTCTGTTCGAGGGCTACTCGAAAGGCCCCTACGTCAACGCCTTCGACGAGATGTTCGACCACGACGACGAGGTGCGGGCGCCGTATCGCGGTATCCACAAGGCGCTGGCGCCCAGCGACCGGGTGGACCTGGAGAACCGGGTGGACGCGCTCGGGCGGGCCTTCATCGACCAGGGCATCACCTTCTCGCTCTCGGGCAAGGAGCGTCCCTTCCCGCTGGACGTGGTGCCCCGGGTCATCTCCGCCGCGGAGTGGTCGAAACTGGAACGCGGCATCACCCAGCGTGTCCAGGCCCTGGAGATGTTCCTCGACGACATCTACGGCGAGCAGGAGATCCTGCGGGACGGCGTCGTCCCCAAGCGGTTGGTCACCTCGTGTGAGCACTTCCACCGGCAGGCCGTCGGCATCAAGCCGCCCAACGGTGTCCGGATCCACGTCGCCGGAATCGATCTCATCCGCGACGAGCAGGGTGACTTCCGGGTGCTCGAGGACAACCTCCGGTCACCGTCGGGTGTCTCCTACGTGATGGAGAACCGTCGCACGATGGCGCGGGTCTTCCCCGACCTGTTCTCCAGCCATCGTGTCCGCGCGGTCGCCGACTACTCCAGCCAGCTCCTCAAGGCGTTGCGCGCGTCCGCGGCGTTCAACGAGGCCGACCCGAACGTCGTCGTCCTCACCCCGGGCGTGGCGAACTCGGCCTACTTCGAGCACTCGCTGCTCGCACGTCAGATGGGTGTCGAGCTCGTCGAAGGCCGCGACCTGTTCTGCCGCGACAACGTCGTCTACATGCGCACCACCGAGGGCGAACAGCGCGTCGACGTCATCTACCGCCGCATCGACGACGACTTCCTCGACCCCATGCAGTTCCGGCCCGACTCGATGCTCGGCGTGGCGGGTCTGCTCAACGCGGCGCGCGCCGGCAACGTCGTCATCTCCAGTGCCGTCGGCAACGGGGTGGGCGACGACAAGCTCGTGTACACCTATGTGCCGGAGATCATCCAGTACTACCTCGGCGAGAAGCCGACCCTGGGCAACGTCGACACGCTGCGCTGTTGGCTCGACGACGAGCGCGACGAGGTGCTCGACCGCATCGACGAGTTGGTGGTGAAACCGGTCGAGGGATCCGGTGGGTACGGCATCGTGTTCGGTCCGGACGCGACCGGCGCCGAACTGGACTCGCTGGCGCGCAAGATCAAGGCGGACCCGCGCGGCTGGATCGCGCAGCCCGTCGTCCAACTCTCGACGGTCCCGACCAAGATCGGCGACAAGCTGGCGCCGCGGCACGTCGACCTGCGCCCGTTCGCCGTCAACGACGGGGAATCGGTGTGGGTGCTGCCCGGCGGACTGACCCGCGTCGCGCTGCCCGAGGGGTCCCTGGTGGTCAACTCGTCGCAGGGCGGTGGGTCGAAGGACACCTGGGTGCTGGCGTCGCGGTCGTCGGCGTCCGAGCGTGAGCTGTCCGGCGAGGAGTTGGTGCGGTCGGCCGATCTGGCGCGCACCACCCAGTCGACCGAGCAGGGACCGGAGATGCTGGCCAGCCAGATCCAGCAGCAGCAACAACAACAGCAGCAGCAGGCCGATGCGGAGGGCGATCTCCGATGATGCTGGCGCGCAACGCCGAATCCCTCTACTGGATCGGCCGATACGTCGAACGTGCCGACGACACGGCCCGGATCCTCGACGTCGCCGTGCACCAGCTGCTCGAGGACGCGACCGTCGACCCGGACCGCACCTGTCGTCTCGTGCTGCAGGTGCTCGGCATGGAGGACGACCCCGAGGTGTCCGAGTACGACGTCTGGGCGCTGACCGAGCGGGTCGCCTACGACAAGACGGCCTACGGCTCGATCGTGAACTGCGTGGCCGCCGGACGCGAGAACGCCCGCGGCGCACGGGAGGTCACGTCCAGCGAGATGTGGGAGTGCCTGAACACGACCTTCAACGGACTCTCCGACGCCGAACGTGCCGCGCGCAGGCTCGGTCCGTACGAGTTCCTCTCGTACGTCAAGAACCGCGCCGCGATGTTCGCCGGTCTCGCCGACGCGACGCTCAGTCACGACGACGGGTACCGCTTCCTGCTCCTCGGCCGCTCGGTCGAGCGCGTCGACATGACCATCCGGATGTTGTTGTCCCGTGCGGGGGATCGGTCGGGATCGCCGACATGGGTCACGGTCCTGCGGTCGGCGGGCGCCCACGACACGTATCTGCGGACCTACCGCGGCGCCCTGGACGCGCCCCGCGTCGTCGAGTTCATGTTGTTGGACAGGCTGTTCCCGCGGTCGGTGTTCCACGCCATCACGCTCGCCGAGCAGCAGCTCATGGAGCTGGACAACCGTCCCAACAGCCGCGTGGGTGCGCGCGCCGAGGCGCAGCGACTGCTCGGCCGTGCACGCAGCAGTCTGGAGTTCATGCAGCCCGGGGTGCTCCTCGACGAGCTGCAGGACCGTCTGCTCGCACTGCAACAGACGTGTCGTGACGTGAACGAGGCGGTCACCGCCCAGTACTTCCACGTCACGCCCTACGTCGCCTGGGCCGATGTCCGGGCGAGCGCGGGCGAGGACCACTTCATCGAGGAGAGTGAACTGTGAGCTGGCGGATGCGCGTCGTCCACTCGACCGGGTTCGCGTACAACGCACCGGTCACGTCGTCGTACAACGAGGCGCGTCTGACACCTCGGAGCGACACCCGGCAGAACGTCATCGTCAACCGTGTGGAGACGGTGCCCGCGACCCGTTCGTACCGCTACACCGACTACTGGGGCACGGCGGTCACCGCATTCGACCTGCACGCCCCGCACGAGGAACTCGAGGTGTCGGGACTGTCGGTCGTCGAGACCGAGCCCGGCAGTCGCCCGGAGGGTGCCGACGAACTCGGCTGGGACGACCTCTCCGACCCCTGGGTGGTGGACCGCTACGACGAGTACCTCGTCCCCACCGACTACGTCCCGCGCAATCGGCAGCTGGCCGCACAGGCGCGCCGCCTGACGAAGGGTCTCGACGTCGAGGAGGCGGTCGAGGCGGTGTGCTCGTGGGTGCACTCGGAGATGGAGTACGTGCCGGGGACGACCGGCGTCCACACGACGGCCGTCGACGCCTGGGGCGAGCGCAAGGGCGTGTGTCAGGACTACGCCCACCTCACCCTGCTCATGTTGCGCGCGTTGACGATCCCGGCCCGCTATGTGTCGGGATACCTGCACCCGAGTCGCGACGCGGTCATCGACGAGACGGTCGAGGGTCAGAGCCACGCCTGGGTCGAGGCGTGGACCGGGGCCTGGTGGGGATACGACCCCACCAACGACGTCACCATCAACGAGCAGCACGTCTCGGTCGGGATCGGCCGCGACTACTCGGATGTCCCGCCGCTCAAGGGAATCTACACAGGCGGCGGTGCCACCGACCTCGACGTCGTCGTGGAGATCACGCGACTGGCGTGATGCGCCTCAGCGCCAGCCGTACTCGCGCCGGAGGCGATCGGCGATCGCGTCGAACCGCCCGCGGTCGAGGATGGCGCCCTCGCGGCGGATGCCCTGTTCGGGGACGTCGAGGACACGGTCGAGTCGGACGTAGCTGTCCTTGTGCCCGCCGTCCCACCCGCCCCGGCCGATCGGCGACCAGTTGGCGTCGTCGGCACGGTGGGCCTGGCTCGACAGCATCAGGCCCAGGAGGCGGTCGTGATCGCGGCCGACCACCAGCACCGGACGGTCCTTGCCCTGGTTCGCGTCCTCCTCGAACGTCACCCAGGTCCACACGATCTCGCCCGGGTCCGCGGCGCCGTCGAGCTTCGGGGCGTAGTCGATGTGGCGCGCGACGTCGGCCGTCGGCCGTGAGGTGTCGGTGACCGGGCGACCGGTCGCCGTCGTGGTGGCGCCGCTGCCGAGGCGTGCGGTCAGCGCCGCGCGGCCCTTGTCGATCGCGCCGGACCGCTGCAGTTCGCGGTAGACGCGGGGACCGTACTGCTGGGCCAGGCGCAAGGCCGTCTTCCATGCGGGCATGGACCCGAATCTAGTCCGGCGGGGTCGGGTCCCGGCGTCCGAGGAGGTGGGTGAGCACAGCATCGACCGCCCGGTCGACGGCGGGCGACCGGTCGGGCTTGAGGTCGTGGCCGGTCTTCTCGATCTCGACGAGACGCACCGGGCCCGGGATCAGCGCGATCGCGTCGGTGATCTCGTCGGTGGTCGCGAACGGGTCCGAGGAGCCGTGGACCACCACGACCGGGCAGGTGATGCCCGGCAGGTGTTCGGTGCGGGCGCGATCGGGCTTGCCGGGCGGGTGGAGGGGGTAGGAGGTCAGCAGGAGGCCGTCGGCGACGCTCGGGTCCTCCGCGAGGACCATCGACGCCTGGCGTCCGCCGTACGACTGCCCGCCGACGAGCAGCGGGACATCGCCGACGATGCCGCGCAGGACCCCGGACGCTGCGACGATGCCGTCGCGGTCGGCCTGCGACGTCGACGGGCTCGGTGGACCCTTCGGTCGACGCTGCCGATACGGGAGGTCGATCCGCGCGACCGCCACGCCGCGCTCGGTCAGCGCGTCCGCGAGCCGTCGCAGCAGCAGCGCGTCCCGGTTCGACCCGGCACCATGGGTGAGGACCAGACCCGCGACGACCGACCCGTCGGGACGCTGCAGAACGCCGTCGACGCCGTCGCCGACGAACGGGATGTGCGCCGCTGCGGTCATGTCCGGGCAGATTACCGGCGCGTGCGAAACTTGCAGGTGACCGACCACGAGGAGTGAGTTCGATTCCCAGCTTCGCCGACACGACGTTCACCGATCCGTCCCGGATCCGGAACTTCTGCATCATCGCCCACATCGACCACGGCAAATCGACCCTGGCCGACCGCATGCTGCAGCTCACCGGCGTCGTCGAGGAACGGGCGATGCGGGCGCAGTACCTCGACCGGATGGACATCGAGCGTGAGCGCGGCATCACCATCAAGGCCCAGAACGTGCGGCTGCCGTGGCAGGTGACGGCCGACGGTGTGACCACCGACTACGTGATGCACCTCATCGACACCCCCGGCCACGTCGACTTCACCTATGAGGTGTCGCGGGCACTCGAGGCGTGCGAGGGCGCGGTGCTGCTCGTCGACGCCGCCCAGGGCATCGAGGCGCAGACGCTGGCGAACCTGTACCTGGCCATGGAGAACGACCTCGCCATCATCCCGGTGCTGAACAAGATCGACCTGCCCGCCGCCGACCCCGACCGCTACGCCGCGGAGATCGCCCACATCGTCGGCTGTGAGCCCGAGGACGTGCTGCGGGTGTCCGGCAAGACCGGTGTCGGGGTGGGGGAACTGCTCGACGAGGTCGTCCGCGTCGTCCCGGCTCCCGTCGGTGATGCCGACGCGCCGGCCCGCGCCATGATCTTCGACTCCGTCTACGACACCTACCGCGGTGTGGTGACCTACGTGCGCGTCGTCGACGGCACGCTGACGCCGCGCGAGAAGATCGAGATGATGTCCACCGGCACCACCCACGAGCTTCTCGAGGTGGGCATCGTGTCCCCGGAACCCAAGCCCAGTGTCGGTCTCGGCGTCGGGGAGGTCGGGTACCTCATCACCGGCGTCAAGGACGTGCGGCAGTCGAAGGTCGGTGACACCGTCACCTCGGCGCGCAACGGCGCGACCCAGGCGCTGACCGGCTACCGCGAGCCGCGACCGATGGTCTACTCCGGGCTCTACCCGGTCGACGGCTCGGACTACCCGGATCTCCGTGAGGCACTGGAGAAGCTGCAGCTCAACGACGCTGCGCTCACCTGGGAACCGGAGACGTCGGTCGCCCTCGGCTTCGGGTTCCGATGCGGCTTCCTCGGACTGCTCCACATGGAGATCACCCGCGAGCGTCTGCAGCGCGAGTTCGGTCTCGACCTGATCTCCACCGCCCCCAACGTCGTCTACCGGCTCGTCGGCGAGGACGGACGCGAACAGATCGTCACCAACCCGTCGGACTGGCCGGACGGCAAGGCGCAGGCCATCTTCGAGCCCATCGTGAAGACGACGGTCATCGCGCCGAGCGAGTTCGTCGGCACCATCATGGAGCTGTGTCAGTCGCGCCGCGGGGAACTCGGCGGGATGGACTACCTGTCGGAGACGCGTGTCGAACTGCGCTACACGATGCCGATGGCCGAGATCATCTTCGACTTCTTCGACTCCTTGAAGTCGCGGACGCGCGGCTACGCCAGCCTCGACTACGAGGAGGCGGGCGAGCAGGAGGCCGCGCTGGTGAAGGTGGACATCCTGCTGCAGGGCGAGGCCGTGGACGCCTTCAGCGCGATCGTGCACAAGGACTCGGCGTTCGCCTACGGCAACAAGATGACCACCAAGCTCAAGGAACTCATCCCGCGCCAGCAGTTCGAGGTGCCGGTGCAGGCCGCTGTCGGATCGAAGATCATCGCGCGCGAGAACATCCGGGCCATCCGCAAGGACGTGCTCGCGAAGTGTTACGGCGGTGACATCAGCCGCAAGCGGAAGCTGCTGGAGAAGCAGAAGGAGGGCAAGAAGCGGATGAAGACGATCGGTCGCGTCGACGTCCCGCAGGAGGCGTTCGTCGCAGCGTTGTCTGCCGACGCGCCGGCGGACAAGGCGAAGGGCAAGTAGCCGTGGCGAACCCGGCGCTGACACCCACTGCGCTCCCGCACGGTCTGCCGGACTTCGCATCCGTGTCGGACTCGGACTTCCTGCCCGCCTTCACCGAGGCGATGGCGTCGCACCTGGCGGAGATCGAGTTCATCGCCAAGGATCCCGCGGCGCCGACGTTCGCCAACACCGTCGAGGCGGTGGAGCGATCGGGTCGGGACCTCGCCCGGGTGGCCGGCATCTTCTTCACCCTCGTCGGCGCCGACAGCACGCCCGAGCGCAACCGCATCGCCACCGAGCTCGCGCCGATGCTGTCCGACCACGGCACCACCATCGCCCTCGACCCGAGGCTCTTCGCCAAGATCGCGGAGCTGCATGCACGTCGCGACGAGCTCGGCCTCGACGAGCCGTCACTGCGACTGCTGGACACGAGGTTCCGTGAGTCGGTCCGCGCGGGCGCCGGACTCGACGAGGACGGGCAGCAACAGATGCGGGAGATCGCGTCACGCCTGTCCGTGCTGACGACCACCTTCTCCCAGTACGTGCTCGACGAGAGCAACGACGCCGCGGTGCATGTCGTCGACGAGGCCGCACTCGACGGCTTGTCCCCGGCGTCGATCGCCGCCGCCGCCGACGCGGCCCGCGAGGCCGGGCACGACGACGGCTATCTGCTGACGATCGAGCTCCCGACGAGCCAGTCGGCGCTCACGTCGTTGACCGACCCCGCCACGCGCGCCTCGGTGTTCTACGCCGCGACCACGCGCGGTGCGCGCGGCGGTGAGCACGACACCCGCGACCTCGTGACCGAGATCGCCACCCTGCGTGCGCGACGCGCCCGACTGCTCGGGTACCGCGACCACGCGGAGTTCGAGATCGCCGAACAGACCGCTCCGGACGCCGAGGCGGTCGAGGCCGTGTTGCGCGATCTCGTCTCCGCGGCGATGCGCGCGGGCGGACGGGAACTGACCCGTCTGCGGGCACTCGCCGGTGAGGAGGTGGGGCCGGCGGACCTGACGTTCTGGCTCTCCCAGGAGCGGCGTCGGACGTCCGCTGTGTCGCTGGACGACTTCTCCGACTTCTGTTCCCTCGACACGGTTCTCACCGATGGCGTGTTCTACGCGGCCGGTCAGCTCTACGGTCTGCGTTTCGTCGAGCGCGGTGACCTCGCGGGCTACCACCCCGACGTCCGGGTGTGGGAGGTGTTCGACGCCACGGGGTCGTCGATCGGCCTCTACCTCGGTGACTTCTTCGCCCGCCGCAGCAAACGCGGTGGCGCGTGGATGAACAACGTCGTCGACCAGTCCCAGCTGCTCGGTGACCAGCCGATCGTCGTGAACGTCTGCAACTTCACCAAGCCCCGGGCCGGCGAGCCGTGTCTGCTCGACTTCGACCAGTTGACGACGCTGTTCCACGAGTTCGGGCACGCGCTGCACGGGCTGCTGTCCGCCGTGCGATACCCGTCGCAGTCGGGGACAGCGGTGCCGCGCGACTTCGTCGAGTTCCCGTCGCAGGTCAACGAGATGTGGGCACTGCACCCGGATGTGTTGTCGCACTACGCGCGTCATCACCGCACCGGTGAGCCGATCCCGGCCGAACTCGCCGACGCGGCCCGCGCGGCCACCGCGACCGAGAGTGCCCACAGCACCATCGAGTACCTGGCCGCGGCAGTGCTCGACCTCGCGTGGCACCGCGTCACCGTCTCCGACGTCGAGGCCGGGGTCATCGACGACGTCGAGGCGTTCGAGGCCCGGGCACTCGCGCAGGCCGGCGTGGGATCGGAGCTCATCCCGCCGCGCTACCGCAGCACCTACTTCAACCACATCTTCGGCGGCGGCTACGCGGCCGGGTACTACAGCTACATCTGGTCGGAGATCCTCGACGCCGAGACCGAGCTCTGGTTCCTCGAGCGGGGCGGACTGAGCCGCGCCGCGGGACGGGCGTTCGCGGAGGCGACCCTGTCCCGGGGTGACAGCGTCGACCCGATCGCCGCGCACCAGGAGTTGCTCGGCCGACCGGCGCGCATCGAGCCACTGTTGACGCGTCGTGGCCTGGCGGACAGCGCTGCGTGAGACGCTGACGCGGTGACGTCCTCCACGCAGACCAGGGTCGACCTGTCGCGTTTCGCGCTGCTGAGCCTCGCAGTGTCTCTCGTCGTCATCTCGCTCAAGGTCGTCGCGTGGCAGGTCTCGGGGTCGGTGGGTCTCCTGTCCGATGCCGCCGAGTCCCTCGTGAACGTCGTCGCCGCGGTCGCGGCGTTCGTGGCGCTCCGTGTGGCGGCTCGCCCCGCCGACGACGATCACAACTTCGGACACACCAAGGCCGAGTACTTCTCGGCGGTGTTCGAGGGCGTGATGATCGTCGTCGCCGCGGGGCTCATCATCGTCGCCGCGGTCGACCGGTTGCTGTCGCCCGCCGAACTCGAGTCGGTCGGCCTCGGTCTCGTGATCTCCGTCGTCGCGACGGTGATCAACGGGGTGGCCGGTCTGTATCTGATCCGCGTGGGCCGCAGACACCGGTCGCTGTCGCTGGAGGCCGACGGCAAACATCTGCTGACCGATGTGTGGACCACCGCGGGTGTCGTCGTCGGCGTTCTGCTCGTCGCGCTCACCGGATGGCTGCCGCTCGACCCGCTGATCGCCATCGCGGTGGCGGTGAACATCCTCGTCGTCGGCGGCCGACTGGTCTGGCAGTCCGGTGCGGGGTTGATGGACACCGCCCTGCCCGACGAGGAACGCACCCAGCTCGACGCCGTCCTCGACCGGTGGCGCGCCGAGGACGTCGACTTCCACGACGTCCGCACCCGCGAGGCCGGACACGAGCGATTCCTGCAGCTGCACATGCTCGTTCCCGGCGAGTGGTCGGTCCAGCGGGGTCACGATCTCGTCGAACGGGTGGAACGTGAGCTCGCCGCGACCCTCGACCACCTGAACGTCACCATCCACCTCGAGCCGATCGGCGACCCCCGCGCCTACGAGTCCTGGCGCCTCGACTGACCCCACCCATCTGCTGGGCACCCGGAACCACTCGTTGGGCACCCGGAACCACTCGTTGGGCGGCGGGGACCGTTCGTTGGGCACCCGGAACCGTTCGTTGGGCGGCAGGGACGGGCGTCGTCGGGAGAGCTCGTCCGTCGTCGTGCGCGGTGGAACCGATCGCCGTGCGGCTGCGTCCCATCGACATGGGCTATCCCGAACTCTCACGACCCGACGTCCCCGACCACCTCGTCCGGACGGACCGCGGATCCCGCGAGCTCCGCCGCGACATGATCAGGCTCCATCGAGGGGTGTTCGCCGATCCAGGGGTGACGTTGAGCGCCACCGACCGCATTCGGGCCGCGTATCTCAGCGCCGGGCCGGGATCCGTGATCGCCGGACGCAGCGCGCAATTCCTTCACGGTGTCGCCTATCCCGACGTGGACGGCGACGTCGAGATCATCCGCGACCTTCGAGGGCAAGGCCGACGGCGTTCCGGCATCCACGTCATCCGGACAGACCAGCTGAGTCCCGACGACATCGTCGAGATCGACGGCATGCCCACCACGAGCCTGGTCCGCACCGCGTTCGACCTCGGTCGTCGCCGCCCGGACTGGTTGGCGCTGGGACATCTCGACGACATGGCTCGGACCACCGCGCTGGACACACGTGCACTGTGGGCCTACACGCGCGACCATGCCCACACCAGCGGGATCCGGCAGTTGCGCGAGCTCGTCGGTCTGATCGACGCGGGAGCCGAGTCTCCCGGTGAGAGCTGGACCCGCCTGATCATGCATCGCCATGAGTTGCCACGGCCGGAGACCCAGATCGAGGTGTTCGACGAGTTCGGTGTCCTCATCGGACGTTTTGATCTCGGCTACCGGCGGTACAAGGTCGGCATCGACTACGACGGTGTCGAGTTCCATTCCAGCGACGAGCAGCGCGCGCACGATGCTCACCGCGACGGCGGCGTTCGCCGACGAGGGTGGATCCCGTTACGAACGGGCGCCGCGGCGATCACGGAGAACCAGTTCGCCGAGCTCGCGAAGATCGAACGGGCTCTGGCGTCGCGCGGTTGGCGACGATGAGGTCGCCTGCTGCCCGACGAGCGGTTCCTGCCGCCCAACGAACGGTTCCGGCTGCCCAACGAACGGTTCCGGCCGCCCAACGAGTGGTCGGGGTGCCCGACAGAATGATCAGGTGTTGGCGGGGATGAAACCACCACCGTGCACGTGGGCCTCCTCGGCGCGGATGACGTGCATGACCGCGTTGATGAGCGCGAGGTGGGTGAACGCCTGCGGGAAGTTGCCCAGGTGCCGACCGGTTCGGTGGTCGATCTCCTCCGCGTACAGCTTCAGCGGGCTCGAGTAGTTCAGCAGCCGCTCGCACAGGTGCTTCGCCCGGGTGAGTTCCCCGATCTCGACGAGCGCGGACACGAGCCAGAACGAGCAGATCGTGAAGGTGCCCTCCTCACCGGACAACCCGTCGTCGGTCTCCTCGACGCGGTAGCGCAGCACGAGACCGTTCTCCGTCAGCTCGTCGGCGATCGCCAGCACGGTGTTGCGCACGCGTTCGTCGTCGGGCGGCAGGAACCGGAGCAGCGGCACCAACAACAGCGACGCGTCGAGGGCGTCGCTGCCGTAGCGCTGGGTGAAGATCCCGCGGTCGTTGACGCCGTGGGTGAGGATGTCGTCCTTGATCTCGTCGGCCTTCTCCGCCCACGTCTTCGCGTACGACTTCTCGCCGTGCATCGTCGCCAGCCGCGCACCGCGGTCGAGGGCGATCCAGCACATGACCTTCGACGAGGTGAAGTGCTGAGGCTCCCCGCGGACCTCCCAGATCCCGCGATCGGGCTTGTGCCAGTGCTTGATCGCCTCCTCCACCTGTGCCTTGAGAACCGGCCACAGCGTCTCCGAGATGGTGTCGGTCGACTTGGTGTTGAGGTACACCGAGTCGAGCATGGTGCCCCAGATGTCGTGCTGCGACTGGTTGTAGGCGCCGTTGCCGATCCGGACGGGCCGCGCGCCGTCGTAGCCGGAGAGGTGCAGCAACTCCTCCTCGACGAGTTCGCGCTCACCGCCGACGCCGTACATCACCTGCAGCGGATGGTGTTCGCCGTTGGTCACCCCGGACACGTCGGCGATGAACGAGAAGAAGTCGTCGGCTTCACGATCGAGTCCCAGGGTGTAGAGACCCCAGAGGGCGAAAGTCGAGTCCCGCACCCACGCATAGCGGTAGTCCCAGTTGCGTTCTCCGCCCGGCGTCTCGGGCAACGACGTGGTCGCGGCCGCGAGCAGGGCGCCGGTCGGGGAGTACGTCAGGCCCTTGAGGGTCAGCGCGCTGCGCTGCAGATGGCTGCGCCACGGGTGGTCGGGGAAGGCCCCGATGTTGATCCACTGACGCCACGACTCGGCGGTCGCCCACATCTTCTGGGCGGCCTCGTCCCACGTCTGCGGCGCCGGGTAGGACGACCAGCTGAGCGCGATGAAACGGTCGTCACCCTCGGTGAGGCGACTGCGGGCGCGGGCCTCGCGTCCCTCGAGGCCGAGCTTGAAGTTGGTGGTGAGCTTGAGAGTCGGCGCGGGATGCGTCGTGCCCGACGCCGTCGCGATCGCCTCCGAGTACGCCGGACCCGAGTACTCCCAGGTCGTCGTGCCGCGGTGGTAGTCGAACGCCGGCTCGCAGCTGACCGCGACCTCGACGGTGCCGCTGACGCACCGGACCGTACGCAGCAGGATGTGCTCGGCGTCCCAGTCGGTGGGGGTGCGCTTGTGGGTGCGAGAACGACGATCGTTGTCGTGCCAGGGGCCCATGACGAGCGCGTCCCGCACGATGATCCAGCCGGTGTCGGTCTGCCACGTCGTCTCCACCATGAGACTGCCCGGCAGGTAGCGGCGGTCGACGGGGACGTTGACGCCGTACGGGGCGAGCTTGAAATGCCCTGCGCTGCGGTCGAGTACGGCACCGAAGATGCTCGGCGAGTCCGGCCTCGGCACGCACATCCACTCGACCGAGCCGTTGCGGGCGATGAGGCAGTTGGTCTCGCAGTCGGAGAGGAACGCGTAGTCGTCGATGGGCGGGAAGACGTTGCGCGTCGCCGTCGCCGGGGTGAACGAGCTCGCGTCGGCCATGGCACCCGAGGCACCGTGCAGCGCGGCACTCTCCTCGGCCAACGCGACGGCGGGCGGGGAGGGGACGGGGATCCCGGCGGGGGTGTCCGGCGATCCGGCGTGACCGGAGGCGGTTGTCATCGGTCCATCATGGCGAGCGGTGTGGAGGTTCGCACGCGAACCGCCCGCCCCGGGCGGGTCGTGCGACGGCTTTACGCGCAGGGTGATTTTTAGTCCGCGCGCTAGGGTTGCCGGGTGAACGGGATCAGGACGTGGTGGGACGGCGTGGAGGCCTGGTTGACCGGGTTGTCCTTCCTCCCGCAGCTGCTCGTCACGCTCGCCGTCCTCATCCCGGCGGCCATCGCCGCGGCTCTGGTGATCAACCTGCTGGTCAGCGTCGTCCTCGGTCTCGTCGGCCGTGGTAGCGACGTCGTCGACCCCACCGGCGGGGAGCGCTGAGGTGGTCCGCTCCCGGGTCACGATCGCGTTGATCGCCCTCATCGTGCTGGTCGTCGTGGCCTGGCTGATCACCCTGTGACACCTGCCGCGGCCGTCGTCGCGGCTGTTCAGGGCGACGATCGCTGCTGATAACCTCCGCGTTGTGACCGTTTCGGTGTGTCCGCGCAGTTCGCTGGCCCTCGCGCTCTTCGCGGTGGATCAGCACTGCGTCTCCGACGTGCACTGTCGCTGACCCCCTGGCCGCCGCGATCTGCCCGCGCGCACGCCGCCACCTGGTCCGTCCGTTCGTCTCGCCCGAGAGGTCCTGCGTGTCCCCGTCCCGTCGTCTCTCCGCGCCGCCCCGCCCGCGTGGCGTCGCGGCGATCATGGTCGCCGTGGTCGTCGCACTGGTGACGGCGGCGTGTGGTGGCGGGTCGACCGACGTCCCCGGCGGACGGGACATCTCGAGCGGTTCGCATCATCTGAACCTGGTCGCCTACGCCACCCCCAAGCCCGGTTTCGACGCGATCATCCCCGCCTTCCGCGACACACCCGTGGGCGGTGACATCGGCTTCTCGCAGTCCTACGGCGCCTCCGGCGACCAGTCGCGCAAGGTCGCCCGTCGTGTGCCCGCCGACGTCGTGAACTTCTCCGTCGAGCCCGACATCACCCGGCTCGTCACCGCCGGGGTGGTGGACAAGGACTGGAAGACGCAGTACCCGAACAACAGCACGCCGTTCGGGTCGGTCGTGGCGCTCGTGGTGCGGCAGGGCAACCCGAAGAAGATCCGCGACTGGGACGACCTGCTACGTCCGGGCATCGAGGTCGTCACACCCAACCCGGGCAGTTCCGGGTCGGCGAAATGGAACCTGTTGGCGCCGTTCGCGGCGAAGAGCAACGGCGGGGTCGACGAGAAGGCCGGCCTGGACTATGTCCGACAGCTCGTCTCGGGCCACATCCGTGTGAACCCGAAGTCCGGTCGTGAGGCGACGACGAGCTTCGAGCAGGGGCAGGGTGACGTCCTGATCAGCTACGAGAACGAGGCGATCATGTTGGGGCGCAAGAACGCCAGCCTGCCGCCCTCACAGCGCACCGACTATGTCATCCCTCCTCAGACGTTCAAGATCGAGAACCCGGTCGCGATCGTGTCGACCAGCACGGAGAAGGACTCGGCACGTGCGTTCCTCGACTTCCTGTTCAGCGACGAGGGTCAGCGGATCTGGGCCCGCCAGGGATTCCGACCGGTGACGCCCTCGGTGATCGCGGCGACGGCGGGTGACTTCCCCGGGCGCATCGACAGGCTCTGGACGATCTCCGATCTGGGGAAGGTCCTCGGGCCGCGCGTCGCGGAGAGGAAGGGCGGCAAGGCACCCACGGGGTGGAAGGCCGTCGACTCGGAGCTCTTCGGCACCTCCGGTGCCATCAGCAAGATCTACGACGCGGGAGGCAAGTCGTGACCGCGATCGAGGTGGACGCACCTGCGGGACCCACCCGCCGCGCCCGCCGACGCATCGGCGCCACCCCGCTGGGCGTCGGCGTGGCCGGACTGTGGCTCAGCGTCATCGTCCTGCTGCCGCTCGCGGCGATCACGGCGAAGTCGTTCGACGACGGGTGGAGCGGTTTCGTCGACGCCATCACGGCGGAGGCGGCGGTCGGCGCGATCCGCGTGACCGTGCTCGTCTCGATCGTCGTGGCGATCGTCAACGTCGTCATGGGCACCGTCATCGCCTGGGTGCTCGTCCGGGACGAATTCCCCGGCAAGGGGATCGTCAACGCACTGATCGATCTGCCCTTCGCGCTGCCGACCATCGTCGCGAGCCTGGTGTTGCTGTCGCTGTACGGGCCGAACAGCCCGATCGACATCCAGATCAACGCGACGAAGCCTGCGCTCGTCGTGGCTCTCGCGTTCGTGACCCTGCCGTTCGTCGTGCGCCAGGTGCAGCCCGTGCTCATCGAGGTCGACCGCGAGGTCGAGGAGGCCGCGGCCTCGCTCGGCGCGTCCAACTGGACCATCTGGTGGCGGATCATCGTGCCGTCGCTCGCGCCCGCGATCCTCACCGGCGCCGGACTCGCCTTCACCCGCGCGATCGGGGAGTTCGGCTCGGTCGTGCTCATCGGCGGCAACGTGCCGAACGACACCCAGGTCGCCTCGCAGTACATCCAGCAGCAACTGGAGGTCGACGCCCCGGTCGACGCCTCCGCGGTGTCGGTGGTGCTGCTGCTCATCGCGTTCGTCGTGCTGCTGGTGCTGCGCGTCGTCGGCCGTCGCGCCGCCCGTCGTGAGGGGGACGACTCGTGAAGACCTCCCCGGCAGCGCGATACGGACTGCGTACCGTCGCGCTGCTGTACCTGTTCGTCCTGTTGGTCGTGCCCGTTGCGCTGATCTTCTGGCGCTCCTTCGAGCACGGCATCGTCCAGTTCTGGGACTGGGTCACCACCCCCGCAGCGATCTCCGCATTGCAGCTGAGCCTGCTCATCGTGGTGATCGTGGTGCCGCTCAACGTGATCTTCGGGATCGCGACCGCGATCGCGCTGGTGCGCGGGCGGTTCCCCGGGCGCGGCATCGTCCAGGCGATCATCGATCTGCCGTTCGCGGTCTCGCCGGTCGTCGTGGGTGTGTCCCTTGTGCTGCTGTGGGGCTACGGCGGGTGGTTCGGCGGCATCGAGTCGCTCGGCTTCCGCGTCATCTTCGGCCTGCCCGGGATGGTGCTGGCGACGGTGTTCGTCACACTGCCGTTCGTCGTCCGCGAGGTGGAACCGGTCCTGCGCGAGATCGGCACCGAGCAGGAGGAGGCGGCGGCCACGCTCGGTGCCGGCGGGTGGGCGACGTTCCGCCGCATCACCCTGCCCGCGATCCGCTGGGGTCTCACCTACGGCATCGTGCTCACCGTCGCGCGCAGCCTCGGCGAGTACGGCGCGGTGATCATCGTGTCGTCGGGCTACCCCGGCATCTCCCAGACGCTGACGTTGCTGGTGTCCTCGCGCTACACCGACGACTACAACGAGTACGGCGCGTACGCCGCGGCCACCCTGCTGATGCTGATCGCGATCGTCGTCCTCGTCGCGATGACCCTCGTCGAACGGCGCGGTGCCACGGGCCGTCTCGCCCGGGCCTCGCGCCGGACCTCGACCGACGAACCGGCCGCCGACGCCGGTACCCCACCCCTGCCCGATCCGGCCGGCCGATCCCTCGGCGACAAGGAGTACGCACGATGACCATCTCTGTGGCCCACGCACACAAGCGTTACGGCGACTTCGCCGCGCTCGACGACGTCTCGCTCGACATCCCCAGGGGTTCGCTCACCGCGCTGCTCGGACCGTCGGGGTCGGGCAAGTCGACTCTGCTGCGCGCGATCGCCGGACTCGACGCACTCGACTCGGGCACCGTGATCATCAACGGCGAGGACGTGACCCGGCTGTCGCCGCAGCGCCGCGACATCGGCTTCGTGTTCCAGCACTACGCCGCGTTCAAGCACATGACGGTCCGCGAGAACGTCGCGTTCGGACTCAAGATCCGCAAGCGGCCCAAGGCCGAGGTGGCGGCGAAGGTGGACGAACTGCTCGATGTCGTCGGCCTCGCCGGATTCCAGACGCGGTATCCCGCGCAGCTCTCTGGCGGGCAGCGACAGCGCATGGCGCTGGCGCGGGCGCTCGCCGTCGACCCGGAGGTGCTGCTGCTCGACGAGCCGTTCGGTGCCCTCGACGCCAAGGTCCGCGAGGACCTGCGCCGGTGGCTGCGTCGTCTCCACGACGAGGTGCACGTCACGACGGTGCTCGTCACCCACGACCAGCAGGAGGCGCTCGACGTCGCCGACCGCATCGCGGTGCTGAACAAGGGGCGGATCGAGCAGGTCGGTAGCCCCGACGACCTCTACGACCGCCCTTCCAACGCGTTCGTGATGTCGTTCCTCGGGTCGGTCGCCCGGCTGAACGGGAACCTGGTGCGCCCGCACGACATCCGGCTCGGCCGGACGCCGGACCTCGCGCTGCACGGCGCCGAGTCCGCCGGGGACGACCACGGCGTGTTCAAGGCCAGGGTGGTCCGGGTGGTGCATCTCGGTTTCGAGGTGCGGGTGGAGCTGACGAACGCCGCGACCGGCGACGAGTTCCACGCACAGATCACACGCGGCGACGCCGCCGCCCTCGCACTGTCGGAGGGTGACGACGTCTTCGTCCGTGCGACGAGAATTCCGGCGATCGCGGGCTGAGAGCCTGCTCAGCCGAAGGGGAGTCCGCCGAAGGGGGAGTCCCCTCCGAAGGGGGTTCCGCCGCCGAACGGGGACTGCTGCTCCTGCTGTTGCTGCTGCTCTCGGGCGGGGACCGTCGTGCGGGCGGTGTCCTTCGCCGTGCCGAGCGCGACGGTGACGGTCTTGCTGCTGCCGCCGGACTGAACTGTGAGCGGGATGGACTGTCCCGGCTGCTGCTTGAGGATCTGCGCCATCAGGTCGGCGTAGTTGCCGATGGGGACGCCGTTCACCTTGGTGATGACATCGCCGCGGACGATGCCGGCCTTGGCCGCAGCGCCGCCCTCGGTGACACCGGTGACCTGGGCCCCGGTGACCGTCGACGAGCTGTCGGAACCGGAGAGCGAGCCCGAGACGCCGAGGATCGGCTTGGTTGCCGACCCGTCCTGCATGAGCTGGTCGGCGACACGACGGGCGGTGTCGACGGGGATGGCGAAGCCGAGGCCGAACGCCTGCACCCCACCCTGGGACGCCTGGCCGGTGTCGACGGCGGAGTTGACCCCGACGACCTGCCCCTGCAGGTTCACCAGCGGGCCACCGGAGTTGCCCGGGTTGATCGGGGTGTCGGTCTGCAGGCCGTTGTAGACGGCCACCGACTGCCCGCTGTCGTCGGAGGCGGTGACGGTGCGGCTGAGGTTCGACACGATGCCGGATGTCACGGTGTTGGAGAGGTTCTCGGGGCTGCCGACGGCGACGACCTGCTGGCCGACCTGCACGGCGGAGGACTGTCCGAGCACCGCCGGGGTCAGGTTCGACACACCGTCGACCTTGACCACGGCCAGATCGTAGGACGGGGCGACGCCGCGGACGGTCGCCGCGTGGGTCGACCCGTCGGGCAGCGTCACCTGGATGCGTCCGCCGTCGCCGGCGCCGGACACGACGTGGTTGTTGGTGAGGACGTATCCGTCGCGGGTCAGGATGATCCCGCTGCCGACCGCCTCGCCGGACTGTCCGGTCACGGTGAGATCTGCCGTCGACTTCGACGCGACCTGCGCGGCATAGGGGATCGACCCGGGCGACGCCGAGGTGACGGTCGCCGACGCGGGCTGAGCTGTCAGCGCCGTCGGCGACGACGAGGAGTCGTGGTCGAGGAGGGCGACTCCGCCCGCGCCGAGTCCGCCACCGAGCAGGCCGGCCGCGACGACGGCCACCACGATCGGCGCGGTCCGCCGACGCAGCGGCGCGGGCGCCGCGCTCTGGCCGGGGTAGGGGGTGTACCCCGCGTCATGACCGTACGGCGGTGCCGCGTGATGACTGCCGTAGTGTCCCAGCGGCTCGTGGGAGCCGTGTCCCGCGTCGCGGTACGCACCGAAACCTGTGGTGGGTGCGGTGTCCCGATCTCGCGCAACGGAGGGGTCGTCGTTCTGTCCATGCGGTGTCTGGTCCATGAGGCCACCTTCGGCCGCGGACCTGAGAAGTCGCGGAGAATCTCCCCCCGATCCGCTGAGGCTTATCGGTGAGTTGACCCCGAGTCGGACATCACGCCGGCCGTCGCCGCGGCGATGCGGGCGCGGACCACGTCGACGACGGCCGGGTGGGCACCGAGGGGGCCCGCCATCCGCCAGGGGCGGCCGGTGCCGTCGAGGAGTCGCTCCACGCGGTCGGTGAGCGTGCCGGCGGAGAGGAACCAGGGTGCGACGAGGACCCGCGTCGCCCCGGCCGCACGCAGCCGGCCGTCCGCTGCGAGGACCGAGTCGGATCGGGTCGCGAACGCGACGTCCACGGCGACGTCGAGACCGCGCCGGGCCAGGGTGTCGGCGAGGTCTGCGCCGCGACGGACCGTCGCGGAATCGGCCGCGGCGTCGCTCGAGCCGACCGCGCACATCAGCACACCGTCACCCGTCTCGAGACCGGCGTCGAGCGCTCGGTCGGCGAGGGCGTCGGTGAGTCGGGGGTCGGCGAGGACCGGCGCATGCGCCGTGCGCAGCCCCGGTCGTGCCGATTCCGCGAGCAGCGCAGGCAGATCCACCCGGTTGTGGAACGCGTCGCCCAACAGCAGTGGTACGACGGCGACGTCGCCGTCGAGCCGGGCGAGGGCGTCGGGTACCGACGGCTCGTCGAGATCGAGGTAGGCCACCTCGACGCGGATCGCCGGGTCGTCCCGCTCGACCGCGTCCCGCACCTGCCGCGCCGTCGCGGCGAACCGCGGGTCGCGGCTGCCGTGGGCGACGAGGAGCGCGGTGGCGGACATCGACGGTGTCAGACCAGGGCGGACCGGCGCAGGCGGGCCAGCGCGTCACCGACGAGTCCCGCGGCCAGGGTGTTGCCGCCCTGTGGGTCGATGAGCAGGAAGCTGCCCGTCTCCCGGTTCACCTGGTAGTCGTCCGCGGCGACGGGCTCGGCGGTCTGCACCGACACCCGACCGATCTGGTTCAGCGCCAGCGACTCCGGCGCGTCCTGCACGCGGAGGTCCTGCTCGTCGAAGACCGCGTCGATCCCGCCGACGATGGCCGGCGTGGTGCGGGTCCCGTGCTTGAGGAGCAGGCGCGCACCCGGGTGCAGGGGCTTGTCGCCGAGCCAGCAGAGGGTCGCGGTGAACGTCGAGATCGGCTCCGGCGCGTCCGCGACGGCGGCGACGAGGTCACCGCGCGAGACGTCGAGATCGTCGGCGAGCAGCACGGTCACGCTGCGCCCCGTGTGCGCGGACTGCAGTGCGCCGTCGGCGGTGTCGATGCCGGCGACCGTGGTACGCAGGCCCGACGGCAGGACGACCACCTCGTCGCCGACATGGAGCTCACCGGCGGCGACCTGTCCGGCGTACCCGCGGTAGTCGGGGTGCTCGGGGGTGCGGGGACGGATCACGTACTGCACGGGGAAACGCGCACCGACCGGCGCGCGGTCGGGTTCGTTCGGCACGGACTCGAGGTGCTCGATGAGCGTCGGGCCGTCGTAGAACGCCGTCAGCGACGACCGCTCGGCGATGTTGTCGCCGCGCAGCGCCGAGACCGGGATGGCCTGGATGTGCTCGTCGTCCCAGCCGAGGGCGTGGGACAGCTCGGAGAACTCCGCGCGGATCCGCGCGAACGTCGCCTCGGCGTCATCGACGAGGTCGATCTTGTTGACCGCCAACACGAGTCGGCCCACACCCAGCAGAGCCATCACCGCGGCGTGCCGACGGGTCTGGGTGACGATGCCGTTGCGCGCGTCGACGAGCAGGATGACCAGCTGCGCGGTGGACGCGCCCGACACGGTGTTCCGCGTGTACTGCACGTGCCCCGGGGTGTCGGCGAGGACGAAGCTGCGCCGCGGGGTCGCGAAGTAGCGGTAGGCGACGTCGATGGTGATGCCCTGTTCGCGCTCGGCGCGCAGGCCATCGACGAGCAGCGACAGGTCCGGCGTGTCGAGACCGCGATCGACCGAGGCGCGGGTCACCGCGTCGATCTGGTCGGCGAGAACGGATTTCGTGTCGTACAGCAGCCGACCGACGAGCGTGGACTTCCCGTCGTCGACGCTGCCGGCGGTGGCTATGCGCAGCAGGTCGCTCATCAGAAGTAGCCCTCTCGCTTGCGGTCCTCCATGGCGGCCTCGGACACGCGGTCGTCGCCGCGGGTGGCCCCGCGCTCGGTCAGTCGCGACGCTGCCACCTCGGCCAGGACCGCTTCGTTGTCGGCGGCGTCGGACAGCACCGCGCCGGTGGTCGAGCCGTCGCCGACGGTGCGGTAGCGCACCGACAGTCGCTGCAGTTCCTCGCCGTCGCGGGGTCCGCCCCACGGTCCCGGGGTCATCCACATGCCGTCGCGCTGGAAGACCTCGCGCTCGTGGGCGTAGTAGATCGGCGGCAACAGCACCTGCTCGCGGGCGATGTAGCGCCAGACGTCGAGCTCGGTCCAGTTCGACAGCGGGAAGACGCGTACGTGTTCACCGGGTGCGTGGCGCCCGTTGTAGAGGTTCCACAGCTCAGGTCGTTGACGCTTGGGGTCCCACTGGCCGAAGGCGTTGCGCAGCGAGAAGATCCGCTCCTTGGCACGACTGCGCTCCTCGTCGCGTCGACCGCCGCCGAACACCGCGTCGAAGCGGTTCTCGGTGATGGCGTCGAGCAGCGGCACGGTCTGCAGCGGGTTGCGGACGCCGTCGGGGCGCTCGGTCAGGCGACCGTCGGCGAGGTAGTCCTCGACCTTGGCGACGTGCAGTCGCAGATTGTGCCGCGCGACCACCTCGTCGCGGAACGCGAGCACCTCGGGCAGGTTGTGACCGGTGTCGACGTGCAGCAACGCGAACGGGACCGGTGCGGGCCAGAACGCCTTGATGGCGAGGTGCAGCAGGACCGTCGAGTCCTTGCCGCCGGAGAACAGGATCACCGGGCGGTCGAACTCCCCGGCGACCTCACGGATGATGTGGATGCCCTCGCTCTCGAGGGCGTCCAGCGTGTCGTACCGGGTCTGGTCGCGATGTGTCGACGGCAGCGTGCTCACCTCGGTGTCGGGAACGGTCATGCGTGCAGCCCACATTCGGTCTTGGCGCGGCCGGCCCAGCGGCCACTGCGCGGATCGGAGCCCGGCTCGGGCTTCGCGGTGCAGGGCTCGCACCCGATGGAGGGGTAGCCCTCCTCGACGAGCGGGTTCACCAGCACGCCCCGGCTCTCGATGTAGTCCTGCATCTGCTCGTCGGTCCACGCCGCGATCGGGTTGATCTTGACGAGCCCGAAGGTCTCGTCGAACGAGATCAGCGGCGCGTTCGCCCGGGTGGGCGACTCGACACGGCGGATGCCGGTGACCCAGGCGCGGTATCCGGCGAGCGTGTTCTGCAGCGGGACCACCTTGCGCAGGCGGCAGCACTCGGCCGGATCGGACGCGAAGAGGTTGCGCCCCACCAACTCGTCCTGCTGGGCCACCGAGTGCTCCGGGGTGACGTTCACGATGTCGACGGCATAGACCTGCTCGACGGCGTCGCGGGTGCCGAGGGTCTCGGCGAAGTGGTAGCCGGTGTCGAGGAAGAGGACCTTCAGCTTCTCGCCGCCGAGGGCCTCGGGGGCGATCGAGTCGACGGCGAGGTCGACGAGCGCAGCGTCCTGCATGTTCGACGCGACGACGAAGTCGGACCCGAAGGTCTCCGCCGTCCACCGCAACAGGTCGCGGGGATCAGCGTCGGGACCGAGGTCGGCTGCCCCCTCGGCGGCCAGATCCCGCAGGGCCGCCTCGGCGCGGACTGCAGTGCTCATCGGAGATCCTCCTCGTCGGCACGGACGGCCCACTGTGCGAACCGCTCGCCGTCTTCGCGATACTTGACAAAGTTTCGCACCACGCGATCGATGTAGTCACCCAGTTCGTCGGTTGTGACCTTGTGCTGGCGGAGTTTGCGTCCGAACCCGGCGTCCTGGCCCAGACTCCCGCCGAGGTGCACCTGGAAGCCCTCGACGTGGTCGCCGTTCTCGTCCTCGACCAGCTGACCCTTGAAGCCGATGTCGGCGATCTGGGCGCGAGCGCACGAGTTGGGGCAGCCGTTGATGTTGACGGTGATGGGGACGTCCAGTTGCGCGTCGATGTCGGCCAGACGTTCCTCGAGCTCGGGCACGAGTGCCTGACTGCGCTTGCGCGTCTCGGTGAACGACAGCTTGCAGAACTCGATGCCCGAGCACGCGATCAGGTTCCGGCGCCAGCGCGACGGGCGTCCGTCGAGCCCGTGGGGCCGCAGGTCGTCGATCAGGGTGTCGACGGCGTCGTCGTGCACGTCGAGGACGACGAGCTTCTGGTACGGCGTGAACCGGATGCGGTCGGATCCGGCGCGGGCGGCGGCGTCGGCGACGGCCTGCAGGGTGCTGCCGGAGACGCGACCGGCGATGGCCGCGAAGCCGACGGCGTTGCGCCCGTTCTTGAGTCGCTGCACGCCGACGTGGTCGCGCGGCGCGGCGAGCGGCTCGGGCGCGGGGCCGTCCACCAGCTTCCGGCCGAGGTATTCGTCCTCGAGGACCTGGCGGAACTTCTCGACACCCCAGTCCTTGAGCAGGAACTTGAGGCGGGCCTTGGCGCGGAGGCGGCGGTAGCCGTAGTCGCGGAACAGGCTGACCACGCCTTCCCAGACGTCGGGGACCTCGTCGAGCGGGATCCATGCGCCGACGCGCTGCGCGAGCATCGGATTGGTCGACAGCCCGCCACCGACCCAGAGGTCGAGGCCCGGTCCGTGTTCGGGATGCACGACGCCGATGAACGCCACGTCGTTCACCTCGTGGGCGACGTCCTGCAGGCCGGAGATCGCCGTCTTGAACTTTCGGGGGAGGTTGGAGTAGGTCGGGTCGCCGACGTAGCGACGCACGATCTCGTCGATCGCGGGGGTCGGGTCGAGGACCTCGTCGACGGCCTCCCCGGCGAGCGGTGACCCGAGGACGACCCGGGGGGTGTCGCCGCAGGCCTCGGTGGTCTTGAGGCCGACGGCCTCGAGGCGCTGCCAGATGGTCGGCACGTCCTCGATGCGGATCCAGTGGTACTGCACGTTCTCGCGGTCGGAGAGGTCGGCGGTGTCGCGGGCGAACTCGGTGGAGATCTCACCGATGGTGCGCAGCTGCTCGGCGGACAGCGCGCCCGCGTCGCAGCGGACCCGCATCATGAAGTGGCTGTCCTCGAGGATGTCGATGTTCTCGTCGCCGGTCCACGTGCCGTCGTAGCCCTGGGCGCGCTGGGTGTAGAGGCCCCACCAGCGCAGCCGGCCCCGCAGGTCCTGCTTGTCGATGGAGTCGAACCCGCGGTGGGCGTAGATGTTCTCGACGCGGGCACGGACGTTGAGCGGGTTGTCGTCCTTCTTGACCTGCTCGTTGGGGTTCAACGGCTCGCGGTAGCCGAGCTTCCACTGGCCCTCGGCGCGACGCTTGGTCGGGCGGGGGCGTCGGGCGCGGGGGGCGGCGTTGTCGGCGTCGGTGGACGACGTCATGATCGATGCTCCTGGGGCTGTCGGCGCGGGCAGAGGGCACGCGGCCGGGGGTAGGGCGATACCGGGTGATGCGGTCGTCGGTCGGCCCGGAGGGCGACGTCGCCGGGTGCGCGACGGGACGGACGATCGGTCAGGATCGACAGAATGCGCTGCAGACGCGCTTGAGGTCTATGTGGCGACGTTCGGCCAGCCACACCCCGGGTGAGATCACGGTGCCCATGGTGCCACGGGCCTCCTCGACGGGTCTACTTGGGCTGATTTGGGATCAGCGTGATCGCAATCACGCCGTCGACGCAGCGCAACGCCGCGGCCACGGCCGACATTCCCCGCCGAGGACGACCGCGGGGACGAGGTCGATGATGGGCAGATGACCACAGTCGTCCCGTCGGCGCCCGACGCCCCGGCGCTGCACCTCGGTCGGGTCGACCCCGCGACACCGCTGGGCCTCTACGTGCACGTCCCGTTCTGCGCGACCCGCTGCGGGTACTGCGATTTCAACACCTACACACCGGGTGAACTCGGGTCGTCGTCGTCCCCGTCCTCGTGGCTCGCGGCGGTCCGCACCGAGCTGCGCCTCGCGGCAGCCGCGATGCAGCCCACCCGGCCGGTGTCGACGGTCTTCGTGGGTGGGGGCACGCCGTCGCTGCTGGGGGCCGACGGGCTGGCGGAGGTGATGGACGCGATCCGCGCGTCGTTCACCCTCGCCGACGATGCCGAGGTCACGACCGAGTCCAACCCGGAGAGCACCTCCCCGGCGTTCTTCGACGGTCTGCTCGTCGCCGGGTTCACGCGGGTGTCGCTGGGCATGCAGTCCGCGGCGCCTCATGTGCTCGCGACCCTCGACCGTGTCCACAGCCCGGGCCGAGCGGTGCAGGCCGCCCGCGAGGCCCGGGCGGCGGGGTTCGCGCACGTCAACCTCGACGTCATCTACGGGACGCCCGGTGAGCGCGCCTCGGACATGGACGCCACGCTGGACGCGGTGCTGTCGGCCGGTGTGGACCACGTCTCGGCGTACGCGCTGATCGTCGAGGACGGCACGGCCCTGGCGCGTCGGGTGCGACGCGGCGAGATCCCCGCGCCCGACGACGACGTCCTCGCCGACCGGTACGAGGCGATCGACGCGCGGCTGTCCGCGGCCGGGCTCGAGTGGTACGAGGTGTCGAACTGGGCTCGCGCCGGCGACGCCTCGGCGCGATGCCGCCACAACGTCGGCTACTGGGACTCGGCGGACTGGTGGGGCGTCGGACCGGGGTCGCACTCGCACGTCGCGGGGGTGCGGTTCGCCACGGTGAAGCACCCGGCCCGGCATGCCGCGGCCCTCGCCGACGGCACCCTCCCGCTGGCGACGGTCGAGACGCTCACCGCCGAGGAGCGCCACACCGAGCGGGTCATGCTCGCCGTGCGGAGACGGGAGGGGATCGCCCACGGCGACCTTCGGCCCGCAGAGGTCGCCGTCGCCGACCGGTTGACCGCCGACGGTCTCACCGAGTGGCGCGACGATCGGGTGGTTCTGTCCAGCCGTGGACGTCTGCTCGCGGACGCGGTGGTGCGGGAGCTGCTGGTCGCGGGGTGATGGGGGCGGTGTCCTCGGTGTCGCCGCCTGGCTCGGGCGCCTCCGGGTGCAGCGCGTCGAGGTCGAGCAGACGCGCGTGGATGATGTGCCGGTTCCGCAGGGCCGACCGGACCGCGCGGTGCAGGCCGTCCTCGAGGTACATCTCCCCGTGCCACCGCACGACGTGGGCGAACAGGTCGCCGTAGAACGTCGAGTCCTCCGACAGCAGTTTGTCCAAGGCGAGTGCCGTCGTCACGGTGGTGAGCTGGTCGAGCCGGAACTGTCGGGGCGGGATCTTCGCCCAGTCGCGGGTGGTCAGACCGTGGTCACGGTAGGGCTTGCCGTTGCGCACACCCTTGAAGATCACGAACCAGTCCTCCCGTGGCTGTCGGTGTCGCGTCGGACCGGGTTCACGGTAGGTGATCACCGGGCGCGGTGGGCGAGAGTGACCTGCGCCTCCACGTAAACTCGACGGATCGGACCCTGTCGTGCACGACGGGGTCGGCGCCGGACGCGGACGGAGGTGTGTGCCCATGTCGAGTACGGACGAACGACGGTTCGAGGTGTTGCGCGCGATCGTCACCGATTACGTCGCGACGCAGGAGCCGATCGGGTCGAAGGCCCTGGTGGACCGTCACCACCTGGGTGTGTCGAGCGCGACCATCCGCAACGACATGGCCGTGCTGGAGGCGGAGGGGTACATCGCCCAGCCGCACACCAGCTCCGGCCGCGTTCCGACCGACAAGGGCTACCGCCTGTTCGTCGACCGGATCTCCGAGATCAAGCCGCTGTCCGGTGTCGAACGCCGCGCGATCCTGAGCTTCCTGGACTCCGGCGTCGACCTCGACGACGTCCTGCGCCGGTCGGTGCGGCTCCTCGCGCAGCTGACCCGCCAGGTCGCGATCATCCAGTACCCGGTGCTCTCGTCGGCGACGGTGCGCCACCTCGAGGTCGTCGCGCTGAGCCCGTCGCGCCTGCTGCTGGTCGTCATCACCGACACCGGCCGCGTCGAACAGCGGATGGTCGATCTGGGCGAGGCACGCGACGACACCGACATCGCGCGGTTGCGCGACATGTTCTCCGCGGCGCTGCACGGCAAGCGGCTCGAGGTCGCCTCGAACGCCGTCGCCGAGCTGGCGACCGACGCCCCCGACGACATCCGTCCCGCGGTCATCCGCATCGCGACGGTCCTCGTCGACACCCTCGTCGAACGCAGCGACGACCGTCTCGTCCTCGGCGGCACCTCGAACCTGGCGCGGGCGGCTGCCGACTTCACGCCGGTCCAGGGCTCGATGGACTCGGTCCTCGAGGCCCTCGAGGAGCAGGTCGTGGTGCTCAAACTGCTCGCCGCGGCGGGCATGCCCGGGCAGGTCACCGTGCAGATCGGCGAGGAGACGAACACCGAGAACCTGCGCGGCGCCTCCGTCGTGTCCACCGGGTACGGTGCCCCGGGCACCGTGTTCGGCGGCCTGGGGGTCCTGGGGCCCACGCGGATGGACTACCCGGGGACGATCGCGTCGGTCGCCGCTGTTGCCCGATACGTCGGTGAGGTGCTGGCCGAGCGCTGAGCGCGCCGCACACCACCGACCCCTCCGAACCACCCAGTGCGAACTACCGAGTGAAGGACATGGCTTCCACCGTGGCACGTGACTACTACGGCACCCTGGGCATCGCGCCCGGTGCATCCGACGCGGAGATCAAGCGGGCCTACCGCAAGCTCGCCCGTGAGCTCCACCCCGACGTCAACCCCGACGGGGAGGCGCAGCAGCGCTTCGCCGAGGTGTCGACGGCGTACGAGGTCCTCTCCGATCCCGAGAAGCGTCGCATCGTCGACGCCGGAGGTGACCCGCTGGCGACCGCCGGGTCGGGCGGTGGCTTCGGCGGGTTCGGCGGCGGCGGACTCGGCGACGTCTTCGAGGCGTTCTTCGGCGCGGGCGCCGGCGGCGGCGGTCGGGCACCGCGCGGTCGCGTGCAACCTGGTTCCGACGCCCTCCTGCGGATGCAGCTCGACCTCGACGAGTGCGCCAAGGGTGTCTCCAAGGAGGTCACCGTCGACACCGCGGTGCTGTGCGACGTGTGCCACGGCCAGGGCGGCAACGAGGGCAGCAGGCCCGTCACCTGCGACATCTGCAAGGGCGCCGGCGAGATCCAGTCCGTACAACGTTCGTTCCTCGGGCAGGTCATGACGTCGCGGCCGTGCAACACCTGCAACGGCACCGGCCAGGTCATCCCCGACCCCTGCCGCAAGTGCGCCGGCGACGGTCGCGTGCGGTCGCGGCGGACCCTGACCGTCAAGATCCCCGCCGGCGTCGGCGAGGGAATGCGGGTCCGGCTGCAGGGACAGGGCGAGGTCGGCCCGGGCGGCGGCCCGGCCGGTGACCTCTACGTCGAGGTCATCCAGAAGCCGCACGAGGTGTTCATGCGCGACGGCGACGACCTGCACTGCACCGTGCGCGTGCCCATGGTCGACGCCGCCCTCGGCGCGTCTCTGGAGATCGACACCGTCCTCGACGGCCGTGCGACGGTCACCGTCGACGCCGGCACCCAGCCCGGACAGGTCGTGACCATCAAGGGCCAGGGGATGCCTCACCTGCACACCGGTGTCCGCGGGACGCTGCACGTCCACCTCGACGTCGTCGTCCCCACACGCCTCGACCACAAGCAGACCGACCGGCTCAAGGCGTACAAGGCCGTGGCCACCGGCGAGCGCCTCGAACTGGTGGACTCGCAGTCGGCGACCACCGGCGGACTGTTCTCGCGGCTGCGCAACGCGTTCGCCGGACGCTGACCTGACCGACGTCGTGACGCCGCCGCTGTTCTGGGTCGACGAGGTCCCCGGCGTGGGCGCCCTCGCCGACCTCGCGGGCGCCGAGGGGCATCACGCCGTGACGGTCACCCGCATCGTCGCCGGTGACCGGATCACCGTGTCCGACGGGGCCGGGACAATCGGTGACGCCGACGTCGAGGCGACACTCGCCAAGGATCGGCTGCGGTATCGCGTGGTCGGGCGACGCGTCGTCCCCTCACCCCGACCGCCGGTGACCCTGGTGCAGGCGCTGCCCAAGTCGGATCGCTCCGAGCTCACCGTCGAGCTGGCGACCGAGGCGGGCATCGACCGCATCGTGGCGTGGCAGAGCGCGCGATGCGTCACCCGCTGGGTGGGGTCGCGGGCGGAGAAGGGCATCCGCAAGTGGATGTCGACCGCCGCGACCGCCGCGAAGCAGAGCCGCCGTCCCCGCATCCCCACGGTCGACGGACCGGTCGGCACGCCCGGCGTCCGGGAGATCGTCTCGGAGGCGGTCGGAGCCGGCGGTGTGGCCGTCGTCCTGCACGAATCCGCGACGGAGGCGCTCGCGGAGGTGGCGCTGGACACGGCGACGTCGGTCGTGATCGTCGTCGGCCCCGAGGGTGGCATCGACCCCGGCGAACTCGAGGACCTGCGGGCGCTGGGAGCGCACGCGGTCCGGCTCGGCCCGGAGGTGCTGCGGACATCGACCGCCGCCGCGGTCGCCCTCGGCGCGATCGGTGTCCGCACCGACCGCTGGTCGGGTCGCTGAGATCGCAACGACGACATAGGCTCCCGGCGATGAGCGGATCACAGCGGTGACCACGCGGGTGAAGGTGCCCTACGGGCCCGGCGAGTCCCAGTTCGGGCATCTCTACATCCCGACCCCGCCCGAACCCGACGTCGACGGGATCCTGCCGCCCGTGCGGGTGGTGGTGGTGGTGCACGGCGGGTACTGGTCGACCGAGTTCGGGTTGATGGTCCAGACCCCGGTGGCCAAGGATCTGGCCGACCGCGGCGTCATCGTCTGGAACGTCGAGTACCGGCGGGCGGGGGAGCCCGGCGGCGGGTGGCCGCAGTCGGGGTACGACGTGACGAACGCCCTCCTCGCGCTCGACGGGCCCGTCCGCGACGCGGTGCCCCGCGAGATGCTCGCCGTCGTCGACCGCGACGTCGCGGTCGTCGCCCATTCGGCGGGCGGGCAGCTCGCGCTGTGGTCGGTGGCGCGGATCGGGGCACGGACCCGGTTCCTCACCATCTCGACGGTGATCGCGCAGGCACCGGCCTCGGACCTGGTACTCGTCGGACAGCGGGGGCACGAACGTCTCGCGACCTTCATGGGGGCGGACTACGCGGCCACACCACACCGCTACCGTGACGCCTCGCCCGCGCATCTCGAGCCGTTCCCCGCCCATGTCGTGGTGATCAGCGGGGACGAGGACGTGGCCGTGCCACCCGCGTTCAGCGCCGCTTACGTCGACGCCGTGAGTGCGCGGGGCCAGTCCGCCGAGCTGGTCCGCGTCCGCGGGGAGGGGCACGAGGCGTTCCTCGACCCGACGAGCCGGGTCCACCGGGAGACCCTCCGCCGACTCGGCGTCTGACCGGCGCCCGTCACCTCGCGCCCGACCTGCGACGACGGTGCGGAAACACGGTCGATCCCGACGCGCGCGCACGGGTAGACTCGACGGGTGCGCACTCGTCGACCCCGCCGGGTGTGGGAGATCTGACGAGGAGCGACTGCCTTAGTGACCGACGCCATCACCGCTGGCCGTGACCAGCGTGCGGAATCCAGCATGGAGGTGTCGCCGGACGTCGTCGTGGGCCTGCTCGGTACCGGCGACCGCAATCTGCGGGCCCTCGAGGGGCTGCTCGACGCCGATGTCCACGTGCGCGGCAACAGGGTCACCCTGACCGGTGCGCCGGCCGACGTCGCACTCGCCGAACGTGTTCTGGCCGAGCTGATCTCGATCGTCCGGCACGGCACCACCCTCACCCCGGACCTCGTGCGCCACAGCGTGACGATGATGTCCGACGGCTCCGGGGCGTCGCCCGCCGACGTGCTGAGCCTCGACATCATCTCGCGGCGCGGCAAGACGATCCGCCCCAAGACGCTCAACCAGAAGCGGTACGTCGACGCCATCGACACGAACACGATCGTCTTCGGCATGGGTCCCGCCGGTACCGGCAAGACCTACCTCGCCATGGCCAAGGCGGTCCAGGCGCTGCAGTCGAAGTCGGTCAGCCGCATCATCCTGACCCGACCGGCGGTCGAGGCGGGGGAGCGGCTGGGGTTCCTGCCCGGCACCCTCAACGACAAGATCGACCCGTATCTGCGGCCCCTGCACGACGCGCTGCACGACATGATGGACCCCGACGCGATCCCGAAGCTGATGGCGGCGGGCGTGATCGAGGTCGCGCCGCTGGCCTACATGCGTGGACGGACGCTCAACGACGCGTTCATCATCCTCGACGAGGCGCAGAACACGACCGGCGAGCAGATGAAGATGTTCCTCACCCGCCTGGGCTTCGGGTCGAAGGTCGTCGTCACCGGTGACGTCACCCAGGTCGACCTGCCCGGCGGCGCCGAGAGCGGCCTGCGGACGGCCGCCCGGATCCTCGACGGGATCGACGACATCCACTTCGCCACGCTGACCAGCTCGGACGTGGTGCGACACCGGCTCGTCGCCGACATCGTCGACGCGTACGGCCGGTTCGAGGAGTCGCAGGACATCGCGCGCGGCGGCAACCGTGCCGCGCGCCGAGCCGGTCCCGTCGGCCGTCGTTCGTGATCGGTGGCCCCGTCGTGATCGGATGGACGCCATGAGCATCGAGATCTCCAACGAGTCGGGCGTCGACGTCGACGAGGCGATGCTGGTCGCGGTGGCCGGGTTCGCGCTCGGGGCGATGGACGTGCACCCCGGCGCCGAGCTCTCGATGGTCCTCGTCGACGACGAGACCATGGCCGAGTTGCACGTGCGCTGGATGGACCTGCCCGGCCCGACCGACGTCATGAGCTTCCCGATGGACGAGTTGACCCCCGGCGGGCGCCCCGACGCACCCGACCCCGGCCCGGCGATGCTCGGCGACATCGTCCTGTGCCCGTCGTTCGCCGCCGCGCAGGCCGCGACGGCGCAGCACTCCGTCGACCACGAACTGGTGGTGCTCACCGTGCACGGGGTGCTCCACCTGCTCGGCTACGACCACGCGGAGCCGGACGAGGAGGCGGAGATGTTCGGCCTGCAGGGTCGGATCGTCGACGACTGGTACGTCGCGCGGCGCGAGGACGAGCGCCGACGTCGCCAGGAGGCCCGCGACTCGAGCCTGCTCGACCGCATCGGGTTCACCGCCGGCGACGCCCGCCGGGAGCGCTGACACCGTGGTCGTCACCGACATCTGGCTGATCGTCGTCGCGATCGCCCTCGTCCCGCTCGGCGGGTTGTTCGCCGCCATGGACACCGCGCTGCTCACCGTCTCGGTCGCCCGCGTGGACGACATGATCCGCGAGGACCGTCCGGGGTCGACCCGGTTGCGGCGGGTGCTGGTCGACCGCGCGACCTACGTCGGGCTCACGACCCTGCTGCGCATCGTCTGCGAGATCGCGTCGACCGCCATCGTCGCCGTCGTGCTGTTCGACGCCCTCTCGCCCGCCTACACCGTCCTCGTGACCGTCGCCGTGATGGCGATCGTCAGTTACGTCGTCGTCGGGGTGGGGCCGCGGACCCTGGGTCGGCAGCACGCCTACTCGATCGGTCTCGCGTCGGCGGCGGTGCTGCAGGCGCTCGGTTTCCTCATCCGACCGGTCACCAGGCTGCTCATCCTCCTCGGCAACGCGATCACCCCGGGCAAGGGATTCCGCAACGGCCCCTTCGCGACCGAGGTGGAACTGCGCGAACTCGTCGACATGGCCGAGGCGCGCGGTGTCGTCGACGCCGAGGAACGTCGGATGATCCAGTCCGTCTTCGACCTCGGCGACACCTCGGCACGCGAGGTGATGGTCCCGCGGCCGGAGATGATCTGGATCGAGTCGGACAAGACCCCGGCGCAGGCGATGAGCCTCGCCGTGCGGTCGGGCCACTCCCGTATCCCCGTCATCGGCGAGAACCCCGACGACGTGGTGGGGATCGTCTACCTCAAGGACCTCGCCGAACACGTCGTGTCCTCGAAGTGGTCCGGTGGGGGAGTGCGTGTGGCCGACGTCATGCGTCCCGCGGAGTTCATCCCCGACTCCAAACCGCTCGACAAGGTGCTGTCGGACATGCAGCGGCTGCGCAACCACATGGCGATGCTGGTCGACGAGTACGGCGGCATCGCCGGGCTGGTCACCATCGAGGACGTCCTCGAGGAGATCGTCGGCGAGATCAACGACGAGTACGACACCGACGAGGTGCCGCCGGTCGACGATCTCGGTGACGACCGCATCCGCGTCTCGACACGACTGCCCGTCGAGGACCTCGGAGAGCTGTTCGGGGTCGAGATCGACGACGACGAGGTCGACACCGTCGGCGGTCTCATCGCCCTCGAACTCGGCCGTGTGCCGTTGCCCGGGGCGCGGATCGAGACCCACGGGCTCGAGCTCGTCGCCGAGGGTGGACCGAATCGCCAGGGCCGCCTGCGGATCACCTCGGCCGTCGTGCGCCGCGTCGCGGCACCCGACGACGAGAGCGCCGACGCGCAGTCGTCCGACGATCACGCCGACGCCGCGGGTCGCGCATGAGCGACGAGTCCCGCCCGGGCGACACCGGATCGGGCGAGTTCCGTTCGGGTTTCGTGTGTTTCGTCGGGCGACCCAACACCGGCAAGTCGACGCTGACCAACGCCCTGGTCGGCGAGAAGATCGCCATCACGTCCAATCGTCCGCAGACCACACGGCACACCATCCGCGGCATCGTGAACCGACCGGACGCCCAGCTGGTGCTCGTCGACACCCCCGGTCTGCACCGGCCGCGGACCCTGCTCGGCCAACGCCTGAACGACCTGGTGCGCGACACCTACTCCGAGGTCGACGTCGTCGGGGTGTGCATCCCCGCCGACGAACCGATCGGCCCCGGTGACCGGTGGATCGTCGACCAGGTGACGCGGATGGCTCCGCGCACACCGCTTCTCGGCGTCGTGACCAAGATCGACCGTGTCACCCCGGATCGCGTCGCCAAGCAACTGCTGGTGCTGTCGGCGCTGCTCGGTCCCGAGCGTGAGGTGGTCCCCGTCTCCGCGAAGGCGGGCAAGCAGCTCGACGTCCTGTCCGACCTCCTCGTGTCGATGATGGAGCCGGGGCCGGCCTTCTACCCCGACGGCGAGCTCACCGACGAGCCCGAGCAGGTGCTCATGGCGGAGTTCATCCGGGAGGCGGCCCTCGAGGGCGTCCGTGACGAGCTCCCGCACTCGTTGGCGGTGGTGATCGAGGAGGTCATCGACCGAGAGGACCGTCCCGAGGACGCGCCACCGATGGTGGACGTCCACGCCATCCTCTACGTCGAGCGGTCGAGCCAGAAGGGGATCGTCATCGGGCACAAGGGTGCCCGTCTCAAGGAGGTCGGCACCGCGGCGCGCACGCAGATCGAGAAACTGCTGGGCACCAAGGTCTATCTCGACCTGCACGTGAAGGTGGCCAAGGACTGGCAGCGTGACCCGCGCCAGCTCCGCCGCATGGGGTTCTGAGTGGGTCGGCACGAGTCCGGTGAGGACGACGGCACCTCGCGGGACGCGGTCCTGCACCTGATCTCGACGCCGCGGTTCTGGATCGCCCCGATCGCCGCCGTCCTCGCCGTCATGTCGCTGCTGGCGGCCATGTACATGGGCGCGATCGTCGACACCGAGAAGAACCTGCACGGGTTCTCGATCGACCTGGTGAACGACGACGCCGGTGCATCCCAGGGCGACGACGCACCTCGCGCGGAGTTCGGGAAACAGGTCGCCGAGGGGATCGTGGCGGGGACGAAGGGCACCGGCATCGACATCCGTGTCACCGACCGCGCAGACGCCGTCGACCGGCTCGGGTCGGCGCAGTCCTACGGCGCGATCGTCATCCCGGCCGACTTCTCCCAGCAGGCCATCGACCTCGCCGGCTCGGTGATCGGGCGCGACACCCCGACCCCGCCGACGATCCAGGTGCTCACCAACCGACGGTCGGGGACGTTCGCGTCGTCGATCACGACCACCGCCGTCGATCGCATCGAGGCCCAGGTCAACGAGCAGTTCGGCAAGCAGCTGACGCAGACCGTGCGGGAACGGTTGGCGCAGAACCGGATCTCGTTCCCCGGCCTCGCCGCCTACGCGTTCGCGGCGCCCGTGGTGTTCGACGTCGTCGACGCCGACCCGCTGCCCGGCGGGGCCGCGAACGGGCTGTCCGCCTTCTACTTCACCATCCTGCTGGTGCTCGCCGGGTTCACCGGCGCCCTGATCGTGCACTCCCTCGTCGACGGGATGCTGGGGTTCATCCCCATCGAGATCGGGCCGCGCTTCCGGCTGCGCCCCCGTCTGCCGATCTCGCGTCGCGGCACCCTGGTCGCCAAGTGGTGGATCATGTTCGTCATCGCGATGCTGCAGTCCGCGTTGTATGTCGGGGTGTGCGCCGCCGTCGGGATGGACAACCCTGCGCCGTTCACGCTGTGGATGTACTCGACGCTCGCGATCACCACGGTCGGCGTCACGGCGTCGTCCGTGATGGCCCTGTTCGGGACGCCCGGGATGATCGTCAACCTCATCTTCTTCGTCATACTCGGACTGCCGTCGTCGGGTGGGGCGGTGCCGCTGGAGGCCAGCCCGCGGGTGTTCGGCTGGCTGGCCGAGGTCGAACCGATGCGCCAGATCTACCTCGGCGTCCGCTCGATCCTCTACTTCGGCGGCGACTTCCGCGCCGGTCTCGGCCACTCGCTGGTGGCCACGGGCATCGGCCTCGCCATCGGACTGCTCCTCGGTTCGATCGCCACCCGCCTCTACGACGGGAAGGGCTGGCGCCGCGAGCCCGAGTCCCCGACCCCGGCCGTGTCTCGGCGAGATGCCGAGACGGCGGTGGCAGACTGACCCGGTGAGGGTCTATCGGGACGAGGCGGTGGTGGTCCGGCAGCACAAGCTGGGCGAGGCCGACCGCATCGTGACCCTGCTGACCAAGCACAACGGTCTGGTCCGTGCGGTCGCCAAGGGGGTCCGCCGCACCCGGTCGAAGTTCGGGGCCCGGCTCGAGCCGTTCGCCCACGTCGACGTCATGCTGCACCCCGGCCGCAACCTCGACATCGTCACGCAGGTCCACAGCCTCGACGCGTTCGCCGCGCCCATCGTCGCCGACTACGGCCGCTACACCAGCGCCTGCGCGATCCTCGAGACCGCGGAACGGCTCGCCGGGGAGGAACGGGCGCCCGTCGACCGACTGCACTCGCTCACCGTCGGTGCCCTGCGGGCCATCGCCGACGGACGACGTCCCCGTGACTACGTGCTCGACGCGTTCCTGCTGCGCGCGATGGACTTCGCGGGCTGGATGCCGGCGCTCGACCGCTGCGCGCGCTGCGACGTGCCGGGACCGCACCGCGCGTTCCACGTCGCCGCCGGGGGAGCGGTGTGCCTGCACTGCCGCCCCCAGGGATCGGCGACACCGGCGCCCGGCGTCCTGGAACTGATGGAGGACCTGCACCGAGGTCGGTGGGAGCACACCGAGGGCGTCGCGGCCACGGTCCGTCGACAGACCAGCGGCCTGACCGCCGCGCACCTGCAGTGGCACCTCGAACGCCAGCTGCGCACCCTGCCGTTGATCGAACGCGAGGCGCCGCATCGCGCCGGGAAGGACGACAGCGATGGCGGTCCGACGCCGATCCGCGAAGCAGTCGGCTGACCCGACCCCCCGGGTCGTCCGGCCGCCGAGTCCACACCCGTCGGGTGCGCGACCGCCGGCGTTGCCGCCCGAGCTCGTCCCGCGGCACGTCGCGCTCGTGATGGACGGCAACGGCCGCTGGGCCACCGACCGGGGTCTGCCCCGCACCGAGGGCCACAAGCGCGGCGAGGCCGTGCTCATGGACACCGTCGAGGGCTGCATCGAACTCGGTGTCACGTGGCTCTCGGCGTACGCGTTCTCCACCGAGAACTGGTCACGCAGCCCGGAGGAGGTGCGCTTCCTCATGGGGTTCAACCGCGACGTGATCCGGCGGCGTCGCGATCAGATGCACGAGCTGGGCGTGCGGGTGCGCTGGGCCGGTCGCCGACCGCGCCTGTGGCGCAGCGTCATCAAGGAACTGGAGACGGCGGAGGAGATGACGAGGGACAACACCGTCATGAACCTCACCATGTGTGTGAACTACGGCGGCCGCGCCGAGATCGCCGACGCGGTGCGCGACATCGCGCGGCGGGTCGCCGCCGGCGACCTCGACCCCGAGCGCATCACCGAGGAGACCGTGGCCCGCCACCTCGACGAACCCGACATGCCCGACGTCGACCTGTTCCTGCGCCCGTCGGGGGAGCAGCGGACCTCGAATTTCCTGCTGTGGCAGTCGGCCTACGCGGAGATGGTCTACCAGGAGAAGCTCTTCCCCGACTTCGACCGTCGCGACCTGTGGGCCGCGTGCGTCGAATACGCCTCGCGCGACCGCCGATTCGGCGGCGTCGACCTGTCTCGGCCGGCGACGTGAGCGGGTCGAGCGCGGAGGCGCTGCTCGACCGCGTCGCGACCCTCCTCGCGTCCTCGTCGGAGGTGCTGCGCGGCGACGACGGCGTGTCGGCGACGGTGTCGTTCGACGGCACCCGCGCTGCGCTGCAGGCGATGTCGTTGGCCGACGGCCTCGACGTGGTGTCGGTGACGCAGGTCCTCGCGTGGGACCTGCCGAACACCGAGGCGCTGCGCGACGACATCGACCGTCTCGCCGGGGAGACCAGCTTCGGCAGCCTCAAGCGGGCGTCCGTCGACGGGGTGACGACCGACGTGCTGCAGAACTACACGTTCCCGGCAGGTGGTCTCGACGACTCCGCCCTGATCACCATGGTCACCCTGGTGCTGTCCATCGGTGCCGACCTGGCTCGGCGCCTCACCGACTGAGCCCCGTCCGGGCGGGTCAGGCGCGGGTGCAGGCGGCGCAGGTGCCGAACACCTCGACGGTGTGGCTGATGTCCCGGAAACCGAACCGGTCGGCGACGTCACGCGCCCAGTCCTCCACCGCGTCGGCCTGCACCTCGACCGCGGTGCCGCAGTCGCGGCACACGAGATGGTGATGGTGGTCGGTGGAGCACCGCCGGAACCGGGCCTCGCCGGAATCGGTGCGCAGCACGTCCACCTCGCCGGCGTCGGCGAGGGCCTGCAGGTTCCGGTACACCGTGGTCAGTCCGATGGACTGGCCGTCGGCGCGCAGCGCGTCGTGCAGCTCCTGTGCGGAGCGGAACTCGTCGACGGTGCCGAGGAGCTCGGCGATCGCATGGCGCTGTCGTGTCGACCGGACGCCGGGTGTGGCCGGGGCGGCGTCGCGGGTCACGGGCGGATCCGGTTCTCGCGGGCGTGGGCGACGGCGTCGGTGACGATGTGCGCGAGGTGGTCGTCGACGAGCCGGTAGAGGATCTCGCGCCCCGTCCGCTGCCCGACGACGACGCCGGCGGACTTGAGCACGCGCAGGTGCTGGCTGACGAGCGGCTGGGTGACGCCGAGCGTGCCGACGAGCTCGTGCACGCACTGCTCGCGGTCGAGCAGGGCGAGGACGATGGCGATCCTTACCGGTGCGGCGAGGGCCCGCAGCAACTCGCCCGCGCCCTCGAGGGCGGCCGCGTCGGGGCGGTCCGCGGCCCCGCCGGTCGTCGCGGGTCGGGTCGGTTCGTGCTCGACCCCGATGGTGGGTTCAGCCATGCGTTCCACGCTCCTTATCGGAAACGATTCTCATATGCGTGGTGGGGCATGTCAAGCGGCCGCGATCGTCGTGGGCGGCGTCGTGGACGCCGGTGCCCCGCGACTACGCTGGTCGGGTCCCTCACCCCTCGATCCCATGGAGTGCTGTCCACCGTGGCCGGACCAAGCAATCGCGTCGACGCCGTCGTCAACCTCTGCAAGCGGAGGGGACTGGTGTACCCGTGCGGCGAGATCTACGGCGGCACGAAGTCGGCATGGGACTACGGCCCGCTCGGTGTCGAGCTCAAGGACAACATCAAGCGCCAGTGGTGGCGCAGCATGGTCACCAGCCGCGACGACGTCGTCGGCCTCGACTCGTCGGTGATCCTGCCGCGACAGGTGTGGGAGGCGTCCGGCCACGTCGAGGTCTTCTCCGACCCGCTGGTCGAGTCGCTGCACACCCACAAGCGCTACCGGGCCGACCACCTCATCGAGGCCTACGAGATCAAGCACGGTCACCCGCCGGAGAACGGTCTCGCCGACATCAACGACCCGGAGACCGGCCAGCCCGGCAGCTGGACCGAGCCGCGCGCGTTCAGCGGCCTGATGAAGACCTACCTCGGTCCCGTGGACGACGAGGAGGGCCTGCACTACCTCCGCCCGGAGACCGCGCAGGGCATCTTCGTCAACTTCAAGAACGTGATGACCACCGCGCGCAAGAAGCCGCCGTTCGGCATCGCGCAGATCGGCAAGAGCTTCCGCAACGAGATCACGCCGGGCAACTTCATCTTCCGCACCCGGGAGTTCGAGCAGATGGAGATGGAGTTCTTCGTCAAGCCCGGCGAGGACGAGACCTGGCATCAGTACTGGATCGATCATCGCCTCGCCTGGTACGTCGACCTCGGCGTGGACCCGGACAACCTGCGTCTCTACGAGCACGCGCAGGAGAAGCTGTCGCACTACTCCAAGCGCACGGTCGACGTGGAGTACAAGTTCGGTTTCTCGGGCAACCCGTGGGGTGAACTCGAGGGCGTCGCCAACCGCACCGACTTCGACCTCTCGACGCACAGCAAACACTCCGGCGAGGACCTCTCCTTCTTCGACCAGGCCTCCGGTGAGCGGTACACGCCGTACGTCATCGAGCCCGCCGCCGGCCTGACACGGTCGCTGATGGCGTTCCTCGTCGACGCGCTGACCGAGGAGGAGGTGCCGAACGCCAAGGGCGGCACCGACACCCGCACCGTGCTGAAGCTGGACCGGCGCCTCGCCCCGGTGAAGGTCGCGGTGCTCCCGCTGTCGCGCAACGAGCAGCTGTCGCCGAAGGCCCGCGACCTCGCCGCCGAGCTGCGCAAGCACTGGAACGTCGACTTCGACGACGCGCAGGGCATCGGCAAGCGCTACCGCCGCCAGGACGAGATCGGCACGCCGTTCTGCGTCACCGTCGACTTCGACACCCTCGACGACCAGGCCGTCACGATCCGCGAGCGGGACACGATGAGCCAGCAGCGCATCGCGCTCGACCAGGTGGTGGGCCACCTCGCGGGTCAGCTGCTCGGCGCCTGAGGCGCACCGAGCGGTTTCCGCGCATCGCGGACGTCTGGGATAGTCGAGACCTGCAGACGAGTCGTGTGAGTGTGGAGAGTGGTGAGCGTGGTGAGTGGTGACGGGCCCGTGTCGGGCACGGTGGTGCATTACGACCCGAATCGTGGATTCGGCTTCCTGGCCCCGGAATCCGGTGGCGCGGACGTGTTCGTGCACATCAACGATCTGGACGTCGACGAGTCGGCGCTGAAGCCGGGCGCCCGCGTCGAGTTCGAGGTCGAGGACACCGACCGTGGGTCGAAGGCGGTCAACGTCTCCGTCACCGGCGCCGCACCGGCATCGTCGCCGACCGGCGGTCGGGACCGCCGCGACGACCACCGCGACCGTCCGCAGCGCGACCGCAACGAGCATCGTGGCGACCACCGCGACCGGGACCGTCGGCCGCGCCCCGCGCGCGGTGGTGACGGACCGAGCGACGCGGCGGGCCTCAGCGACGAGCTGACCGAACTCCTCCTCGACGCCTCGGGGACCCTGACCGCGTCCCAGATCATCGCGATCCGTCGCCGTGTCATCGACTTCGCCGTGGCGCGGGGATGGGTGACCGACTGATCTCGGACGCGGGAGTCGCGCCGGTCGTCTACGACGGGCACGCCCGCGCGCGGATGGTCGAGGAGGCGCCCAAGTCGTCGATCCTCTCCGGCACCCACAGCGACGACCGCGGAGACTTCTCGCGGGACCGCGCGCGGGTGTTGCACTGCGCGGCGCTGCGTCGCCTCGCCGACAAGACCCAGGTCGTCGGTCCGCGCGAGGGCGACACCCCGCGGACGCGTCTCACGCACTCCCTGGAGGTCGGGCAGATCGGCCGAGGGATCGCGTCGGGTCTGGGATGCGATCCCGACCTCGTCGAACTCGCCGGGTTGGCGCACGACATCGGGCACCCGCCCTACGGGCACAACGGCGAGCGGGCGCTCGACGAGGTCGCGTCGGGCATCGGCGGGTTCGAGGGCAACGCCCAGAACCTGCGGATCCTCACGCGCCTGGAACCGAAGGTGCTCTCCGACGACGGCCGCAGCGTGGGGTTGAACCTGACCCGCGCCTCCCTCGACGCGACCCTGAAGTACCCGTGGACACGTCCTGCGGCGGGCCGGAAGTTCGGTGCCTACGCCGACGACGAGGCCGTGCTCGCCTGGGTCCGGGACGGGGTGGGCGGCACCGCACGGTGCCTCGAGGCGCAGGTCATGGACTGGTCCGACGACGTGGCCTACTCGGTGCACGACGTCGAGGACGGCGTGATCTCGGGCCGGATCGACCTGCGGACCCTCGCCGACCCGTCGGATCAGGCCGCGCTGGCCGAGATCGGGGTGCGGGAGTTCGCCGGACTCGACGCCGGCGCGCTCGTCGAGGCTGCGGGGCGGCTCGCCGCGCTCGACGTGGTGCAGGACGCGGTGGGCTACGACGGCACCCTGCAGGGATCGGTCGCGCTGAAGCGACTCACCAGCGAACTCGTCGGGCGGTTCGCGTCGGCCGCCATCGCGCAGACGCGTCGGACATGGGGTGACGACCCGGTGGACCGTCGCAGCGCGTCGCTCTCGATCCCACCGCTGGTGGCGGCCGAGGTCGCCGTCCTCAAGACCGTCGCCCTGCAGTTCATCTTCTCCGACCTGCGGCACCGCGCCCACCAGGAACGGCAGCGTGACCGCATCCACCGCGTCGCGGACTGGCTCGGGCACGCCGCGCCCGGCGGCCTCGACCCGCTGCTCGTCCCCGAATGGGAGAACGCCCCCGACGACGCCGCGCGGCAGCGCGTCGTCGTCGACCAGATCGCGTCGATGACCGAGGGCCGCCTCGAGCGCACCGACCGTCAGAACTCCGGGGCGCAGGCGCACCTTGGCTGAGGCACGGGTGGACCTGGGAGACCGGGCCGCTCCCAGCCGGGTACTCCGGGCCGACCCCGGCCCGGTGTGGCGTGCGGGTGCCGTCGCGGTCGCCGCCGTCGTCGTCTTCGGGGTGAGCCTGCGACTGATGTTCGGGAGCGCGTCGTCGCTGATCGAGGAGATCCGCGACGGCTACCACCTCGACCCCGTCGAGGTCGCGCTCCTCACGACGGGCCCGGTCGTCTGCCTCGGCCTCGGCGCGAGCGTCGCACCGCGACTGGCGCGGCGGTTCTCGGTGCTGTCGGTGGCGACGGTGTCGATGGCCGTCCTGGCCGTCGGGACCGCGCTGCGTGCGGTCCCGGGATGGCCGGTCCTGCTCGTCGGCACGCTGCTCGGCGGTCTCGGGATCGCGGTCGCCAACGTCCTCGGGCCGGTCCTGATCCGGCTGTTGTTCCCGCACCGCATCGGGGCCATGACCGGACTGCTGACCGCCTTGATCTGCGTCAGTGCGGGTATCGCGTCCGGCGTCACCCCACCCCTGGTCCGGGCCGTCGGCGACAGCTGGCGGGTGGGTCTCGGGGTGTGGGCGATCCCCGCGCTCGTCGCCGCGCTGGCCATGGCCGTCCTGACCGTCGGTCGGGCTCGCGGGCTGCGTCGGGAGGCGCGCGGGACGACCGGGCCCGGCGCGGTGCCGCCGATGGCGCCGACGGTGGGCGTCGGCGCTCGGATGCGCTGGGCGATCACCGGTTTCATGGGGATCCAATCGCTGCTCGCCTACGCCACGGTGGCGTGGTTGCCGACGATCTACCGTGACCGCGGCGTCAGCGCCGACAGGGCCGGACTGATCTTCGCGGTGCTGAGCGTCAGCAGCATCGTCACGGCCCTGGGCGTGCCGGTCCTCGCGACGCGGATGCGGTCGCAGCGGCTCCTCGCCGTCTCCGTGGTCGTCCTCGCCGCGGCGGGGATCCTCGGGGTGCTGACCACGGGCACATCGGGCGCGTGGCCGTGCGCCGTGCTGATCGGACTGGGGCAGGGCGGCGCGCTGTCGCTCGCGCTGGTCCTGATGAACCTGCGCACCGCGTCGGCCGCCGAGGCGACGGCGCTGTCGGCGTCCGCCCAGACCGTCGGCTACCTGCTCGCGGCCACCGGGCCGATCGCGATGGGCGCGTTGCACTCCGTCACCGACGGGTGGTCGGTCCCGCTGATCGCCCTCGCGGCGACCATGGTGCCGCTGGCCGTGTGCGGTGTCGTCGCAGGTCATCCCGGATCACGCGATCGCACCGCGGCAGCGGCCCCGACACCGGTGCCCTGAGCTGCGCCGACCGGCACGGCCGGGCCGCGGAGGGCGGTGCAGCGAATACACTCGTCGCGTGCCCGGCCGAATCCCTGATCGCGACATCACGGAGATCCGTGAGCGCACCGCGATCGAGGACATCGTCGGCGACTACGTGGCCCTGCGTCGGGCCGGCGCCGACAGCCTGAAGGGTCTCTGCCCCTTCCACGACGAGAAGTCGCCGTCGTTCCACGTCCGACCCAACCACGGCCACTTCCACTGCTTCGGCTGCGGCGAGGGCGGCGACGTCTACACCTTCCTGCAGAAGCAGGAGCACATCTCGTTCGTCGAGGCCGTCGAGCAACTCGCCGACCGCATCGGCTACCGCATCTCCTACGAGGGAGGCGGGACCAGCGTCGCCCGCGACCGCGGCACCCGCGCGCGACTGGTCGCCGCGAACGCCGCGGCGCAGAAGTTCTACGCCGAGCAACTGCTCACCCCCGACGCCAAGCCCGCGCGCGACTACCTGCGTGAGCGCGACTTCGACGGTGCGGCCGCGACCACGTTCGGCTGCGGGTTCGCGCCGATGTCGTGGGACGCGATGACCAAGACCCTGCTGTCGCAGGGGTTCGAGTTCGCCGAACTGGAGGCGGCGGGGCTGTCGGTGCAGGGTCAGCGGGGACCGCGTGACCGGTTCCGGCGTCGGCTGCTGTGGCCCATCCGCAACCTCGGCGGCGACATCATCGGGTTCGGCGCCCGCAAGCTGTTCGACGACGACACCATGGGCAAGTACATGAACACGCCCGAGACGATGCTCTACAAGAAGTCGCAGGTGCTGTTCGGGCTCGACCACGCGAAGAAGAACATCGCCAAGGGCCACCAGGTGGTGATCGTCGAGGGTTACACCGACGTCATGGCGATGCACCTGTCCGGTGTCACCACCGCCGTCGCGTCCTGTGGCACGGCGTTCGGCGACGACCACCTCGCGCTGCTCCGCCGGCTGCTCATGGACGACTCGTACTTCCGCGGTGAGGTCATCTACACCTTCGACGGTGACGCGGCGGGACAGGCCGCGGCGCTCAAGGCGTTCGAGGGTGAGCAGAGCATCGCCGGGCAGACGTTCGTGGCGATCGCACCCGACGGCATGGACCCCTGCGAACTCCGCCAGAAGGAGGGGGACGCCGCGGTCCGCGACCTCGTCGCCCGTCGTGTCCCGATGTTCCAGTTCGCGATCAAGGCCGTCCTCGCCCAGCACGACCTGGAGACCGCCGAGGGCCGGGTGCACGCGCTGCGCGAGACCATCCCGGTCGTCGCGCGCATCAAGGACGTCGCGCTGCGGGACGAGTACGCCCGGCAGCTGGCGGGGTGGGTCGGCTGGGACGACGAACGTCAGGTCCTGCAGCGTGTCCGCGAGACGGCCGGTGCACCGGCGGCGGGCACCACCGGTGCGCTCGCCCGCACCCAGGCGCGTCAGCGGGGGGCGGTCCGCGGCGCCGGTCCGACGGCGGGCGTGGCCGGTGCGGCCCGTCCCGCGCCGGGGGACCCGCGGCTGTGGCCCCAGCGGGAGGCACTCAAGTCGGCGCTGCAGTACCCCGGCATCGCGGGCACGGTGTTCGACTCGCTGCCCGCCGACTGCTTCCCCGAACCGGCCTACGCACTGGTCCGCACGGCCATCGAGAACGTCGGCGGGACCGGCACGGGGATGGGTGGCGCGGAGTGGGTCGACGCGGTGAGCCGCGCGGTGCAGTCGTCGACACCCTCCGGTGACGACTCCACGGCCGGCGAGATGCTGACCTCGCTCGTCACCGAACTCGCCGTCGAACCGATGCCCGTCGACGACGACGGCATCCCGCGCTACATCGTCAGCGTGCTCGCGCGTCTGCAGGAGATCTGGGTGGGGGAGCAGGTTGCCGACATCAAGTCCCGCCTCAAGCGGATGTCGCCCCGCGACGACCCGGACGGCTACAACGCGGTGTTCGGCGACCTCGTCGCCCTCGAGGCGTACCGCCGCAGCCTGCAGGAGCAGGCCATGGACCCGACGGTGGGCCAGAGCGCCTGATCGGCGGTGGGTCAGAGCGCCTGATCGGCGGGGGGTCAGACCGCCTGATCGGCGGCGGCCAGACCGCCTGACGGGTCAGTCGCGCGGGTCGCGGCGGGCGTAGACGGTCGTGGTGTCGTCGATCTGGTGGACCTCGGTCAGCGGCTCGTCCGGGCTGATCGCCTGCGACAGCTTCTGACGTCCGACGTCGATCACCTTGCGGGTCGCGGGCGACTCGGTCACGGCCTGGTAGGCGCCGTGGATCTGGTCGTAGCGGCGACGACCCGCCTTCGCGCCCAGCACGTAGCCGACGCCGAGGAATGCCAACAGTCGGACCATGTGAAGAACTCCCAGTCGTCGCGGCGGATGTCGCGCCCTTCATCCTGCCGGACGGCGACGGGCACGCGGTACGGGCGGGGCTCGCGGAGTGGGGCGGGCGGGGCTCGAACCCGCGACCTACGGATTATGAGTCCGCGGCTCTGACCGACTGAGCTACCGCCCCGGGCTGCTGGCTCCCCCAACTGGACTCGAACCAGTAACCGTCCGATTAACAGTCGGATGCTCTGCCAATTGAGCTATGGGGGAAGGTCGTCCGGCGGCGGCGTGGACCGACGACGGCCGAGAACGGACTCTATCGGGTGGGCGCGGACTCTTCCAAACCGCGCGTGCGGTGGCGCCGGCTCCTTAGCGATGTGAAGATGGGCGGGAACACGCACGATCGGTGGCAGGTTCTGGCTGGGGGGCTGGAACCGGCACACGTGGTGACAATGATCACGAATTGCTCGCAAAGACTCCGCAATGTGGTCCGAACACGGGACACTGAGCGGGCTTCGTGGATTCACCACAAACGGCGTCGTGGGACCGTCAGTTTGTTCGACCTGAGCCACATGGGGGCAGCGAGATGAGTGTCACCGACACGGGGGGCCGTCGGCGAGTTCGCCGAGCGCGCGGTGCGCAACGACCTGGGCGGCCGCGCATCGCGATCGCGCACGACTACCTGACGCAACGCGGTGGCGCGGAGAAGGTGGTCCTGTCGATCGCCCGCGCGTTCCCGGACGCGGTCATCTACACCACACTCTTCGACCCGGAGAACACCTATCCGGAGTTCTCGGACATGGACATCCGTGTGTCCCCGATGAACCGTCTCGGCTTCCTGCGCCGCAACCACCGGGCGGCGCTGCCGTTGCTGCCCTTCGCCTCGTCGTGGGTCCGTCCCGACGCCGACATCGTCATCGCCAGCTCCAGCGGCTGGGCGCACGCCTTCCCGACCGACGGCCGCAAGGTCGTCTACTGCCACTCACCGGCGCGGTGGCTCTACCAGGAGCAGTCCTACCTGGGGGAGCAGGCCAGCTGGATGAAGAAGGTGGCGCTCGCCGTCATGTCCTCCAGCCTGAAGCGGTGGGACCGTCGGGCCGCCATGCGGTGCGACAGCTACTACGCCAACTCCAACGTCGTGCGTGAACGCATCGCGGCGGCGTACGGGATCACCGCACCGGTGCTGCCCGCCCCCGTGTCCCTCGACCTGCCCGACGAGTTCGAGCCGGTGCCCGAGGTGGAGGGCCTGGTCTCCGCGGGAGACGGCTACTACCTCTGCATCTCGCGCCTGCTCGCGTACAAGAACGTCGACGCGATCATCGACTCCTTCCGGGGCGCCGACCGCCGACTCGTGGTCGTCGGCCGCGGGCCCGAGCGCGAACGGCTGTTCGCGTCGAAGCCGGACAACGTCACGATGGTCTCCGACCTCACCGATCGCCAGATCGGCTGGCTGTACAAGCATTGCACCGCGGTGATGGCGGCCAGCTACGAGGACTACGGCCTGACGCCCCTCGAGGGCGCCGCGCACGGCAAACCGTCGATCCTGCTGCGGTTCGGCGGGTTCCTCGACACCGCGGAAGAGGACATCACCGCGGTCTACTTCGACGAGCCCGAGCCGCTGGCCATCCGTGCGGCGATCAGCCGGTTCGAGTCGATGACGTGGGACGCCGAGAAGATCGTCGACCACGTGTCGCGGTTCAGCGACGCCCACTTCGCCGCACAGCTGCACGACATCGTCGAGGGGTTCGACGGCTCGGCCGCCTGACACACCACGCCGGCGCACCCGCCTCTCGCGTCCCCGACGGTGACGTGGTGTGCTGACCCCGGCCACGAGCGACACGGTCCCCGCACGAACAGGAGCCCCGAGGCGTGACCACATCAGCCGACGACAAGTACACGCGCGCACTCCGCACCCCTCCGCCGCCGAAGATGTCCGAGACGGTCGTCGATGGCGAGGTCGTCAAGAAGTACAAGATGCAGGACATCTCCCTGCTGCAGAAGCTGTACAACCGCATCGGGCTGGTCGGCTACAACCTGCTGATCACCTACATCCCGAGCCACACCATCCGGCTCGCCTGGCTGCGACTGTTCGGCGCCAAGATCGGCAAGGGGTCGACGGTCCTGCGGGGGACGACGGTGTTCGACCTCCCGTACCTGACCATCGGCGAGAACAGCAACGTGAGCTTCCGCTGCGTCCTCGACGCGCGCGCGGGGATCATCATCGGCGACAACGTCGTGATCGCGAGCGACACCCACCTGCTGGGCGGCGGCCACGACATCAACAGCCCCGACTTCCTGCCGATGCCCAAGCCGATGATCATCGAGGACTACGCCTGGATCGGCACCCGCGCGCTGCTCCTGCCCTGCCGGGTGGGCCGCGGCGGTGTGGTGGCCGCGCAGTCGATGGTGAACAAGGACGTCGGCGAACTCGAGGTGGTCGGGGGCAACCCGGCGAAGCCGTTCGCCACCCGCAACCCGGACGCGCTGCAGTACTCGGGACGTTATCGTCCGCTGTTCTACTGATGGCCTCGGCGCTGAGCGGGGCGCGACTGGTCGTCGTCGCCCCGAAGGTCGGTGTGGGCGGCGTCGGTGACTACTCGCAGGACGTCATCGACGCGGTCCGCCCGCACGTGGGCGAGTTGCTCGAACACCGCACCGGGATGCCCGGTGACGACTCCGTGGCCGACCTGCGCCGCCAGAGCGCGGCGATCGGCGAGATGGTCGCCACGGCCCCCGGTCCCGTGCTCGTGCACACCGAGCTCAGCGGTGGCGCGGTGGCCGCGTTCTGGGGCACCGCCGGAATCTGCGACGACGTCCCGGTGAGCGCGACCATCCACGACCCGCCGCATTCGATCTGGTGGCCGGTGCGCACGCGGTTCCTCGCCGAGCACCGACTGCTCAACCACGCGGTGCACTTCCCGCTACGCCCGCTCTCGTACCGCGTGCAGCGTCGGTGGCTGCGGCCGACGACGGCCTTCGTGCTGACCCGCAGCGGTGCCGAGTCGATCCGACCGCTGTACCCGCACCTCGACGTGGTCCAGGTTCCGCACATCGTGGCGTGCCGACCCGACATCACCCCGCCGCAGGACCGTCCCCGCGCGATCGGCTTCTTCGGACTCGTCTACCGCGGCAAGGGGTTCGAGCAGCTCGAACGGCTCCGCGCCCGACTCGACGACGACATCGCCATCCGGGTGGCCGGTCGTGGGACCGAGGACCTGCCCCGCGTCGACGGCGTCGAGATCGTCGGCGGCGTCGACGGTCCGGACGAGGACGCGTTCTTCGCCTCCATCCGTGCACTGGTGATGCCCTACGGTCGACGCTCGCCGTACGGGATGGGATACCCCGCCTCCGGGGTGATGGCCCGGGCGATCGCGTACGGCACCCCGGTGATCTGCACCGATCACGGAGCGCTCGCCGACCACGGCGACGGTGACGGTGTCACCGTGATCCGCGACGCACCCGAGGACCCCGACGAGCTCGCCGTCGTCGTCGCCGACCGGGTCCGCGATCTCGTCGACGACCGCGACGCGCTCACCCTCGCCGGCCGCCAGGTGCAGGGCGAACGCCGCCGGGGTTCGCGCGAGGCGGTCGCCGCCCGGTTCTGCGCGACGTGGGATCGCATGCTGACGGACCGGCGGTGACCATCGGTCCGTCCCCCGAGGACGAACCGGTCGCCGAGAAGACGCGCGCGGTGGCGACGGCCGCCAAGAGCAACCTGCTCACCACGCTGGTCGCCATGCTGTGGCTCTACGGCGGTCGCGGCGTCGGCATGCTGTGGACCGTCGTGCTGCTCTCGCAGCTCGGCGTCTCCGACTACGGGCTCTACGGCATGGCGTTCGCGCTGTCGGCGGTCATCGGGCCGCCGCTGGACAACCCGTACGTCGTGCGGTCGATGCGCGAGAGCGAGGAACGGTTCGTCGCCGAACGCGCGAGCCGGTTCCTCGTCGGCCTGACCCTGGTCGCCGCGGGCACAGCCCTCGTCGGCGTCAGCTACATCGCCTGGTTCGGTCTCACGGTCGCCGGCGGCGAGATCGCCTACAAGTCCTATTCCAGTCGGTTCGCCCGCGACGGCAAGGCGGACCGCGTCTGGCGGCTGGACAGCATCCGGCAGGTCGTCAGCGTGGCGCTCGCCTGCGTCTACCTGTTCGGCGTCGACCACCCGACGCTGCTGGGTGCCAGCGCCCTCTACGTCGCGCCGTACTACGTCATCCTCGTGCTCGCCGGGCTCGCGGCGCGCGGACACCGGCCGCAGCTGCCCGGTCCGCCGCGTCTCACGCTCGCGCTCGTCGGCGAGATGCTGGGCACGGCACTGTATCTCCAGGGCGACGTGCTGCTGCTGGGCTTCCTCACCGACAGCCGGACCGCCGGCTACTACACCCTGTGCTGGACCGTCGCGGCGGCGCTCGCCGCGGTCGGGCAGTCGTTCGGGATGACCTACCACGAGCCGCTCCGCCTGTCGGGCGGGAAGTTGTCATCGGGACCGCCCCTGAAGTTGACGCTGGCGATCGGCGGTCTGTCGACGGCGGCGGTCGCGATCTTCGGAGTGGTGCTGCTGCTGACGCCCGCGCCCACCGAACTCGCCGTCGCGATGATCATCATCTCGCTGTTCACCGGTATGCGGACGATGATCTCGATCCTGCAGGTGATCCTGTACGCCCAGCGGCGCGACATCCTGCGTCTCGCCGCCAACATGGGTCTGGTCCCCGTGAAACTCGGTGCGGTCGCGGCGCTCGCGCCGATCGGTGCCGTGGGCGCCTCCATCGCCTCGGTCGGGGCCGACGCGATCCTGCTGACCATCTATGCGACGGCCATCTACCGGAGGCGACGGTGACGAGCCCGAGACCGACTGTCGCACTGATGCTCTCGAAGGACCCGGTCCTCGAACGCGGCGGTGACGTCGAACTGAGTCGTCTGCTGATGACGCTGGCGGCCGACACGTTCGCGGTCACCGCGATCTGTCTGTCCGAGCAGTCGGGGACCGTCGAGACCGACCTGGTGCCCGGTGGCCTCACCCTGCACCGCGTCCGCAAGCCCGAGATCGCGCCCGCGCAGCTCGCGGGCCGGTCACTGGCGGGACGGCGCAGCCTGGTGCACGTCCGCTTCGACAGTCCCGAGCTGCGGTCGGTGATCGAGTCCGTCCACGCCGACGTGTACCTCGCCGAGCACAGCTACATGGCGGAGTCGTTCCTCGCGTCGCGACGGGCCGGTGTCGACCGCCTCGCGGTGAACACCCATGTGTCGGAGTCGTTGGTGTGGCGGGCGACCCGGGGCCTGCTGGGCCGTCTGGAGGCGCCCCGCCTGGTGCGGGACGAACTGCGCGTCGCCCGAGCAGCGCACGCCGTCGCGACCTTCGACGCCGACGAGGCGCACGACTACCGCGACCGCGGAGTCGACAGCGCCCGCTGGCTGGACCTGACACTGCCGCCCGGCGATCCGGTCGACGTCGCGTCGACTCCACCACGGCTGGTGTTCCTCGGGACCCGTGACTGGCCGCCGAACCAGGAGGCGTTCGAGCGCGCCGTGGCACTGTGGCCCCGGATCGCCGACGGGATCGCCGGTGCGGAGCTCTGCGTCGTCGGAGGCCGCAGCGCCTCGGCGACACCGGTCGACCTGCCGCCGGGCGTGCGCGATCTCGGCTTCGTCGACGATCTGCACGGTTTCCTCGCGACGTGCCGCGGGATGGTCGCGCCGATCAGCACCGGCGGCGGGGTGCGGGTGAAGTTCCTCGACGCCGCGCGGATCGGTCTGCCGGTCGTCGGGACGAGAGCGGCGGTGGGATCACTCGACGAGGTCTACGGCCTCGACACATGCGCCGACGACGACGCGGTCGTCACCGCCGCACGACGACTGCTGGTCGACGTCGACGCCGCCGTCGCCGATGGACAGCGACTGCACGACATCACCGCACGGCGGTGGCGGGAGCGGCGTCCACACGAGGCGGTGGGGTCGCTGCTGGTCGACGCCATGGCCGCGAACCGCTGACCCGGTCGGCCGGCGGGTCCTCCAGACGTCGAAGCCGGTCGGCGTGTACCAGGAACGCCAGCAGCACCGAGAACGTCGTGGTGACCGGCAGGGTCGCCACCACCGGGTGGTCGAGTTGCAGACCCACCAGGCAGAAACCGATGAAGATGCCCCCGACGAGCGCGCGGGGGAGCGAGCGACCGGTGACGAGGCGCCACCCGACGATCGCGCCCGCGATCAGCACGGCGACGAAGGCCAGGCCGGCGAACACGCCGCCGCGGTAGACGGTGAGCAGCGGCGCGTTCGCCACGTAGTTCACCTGGAAGGCCAGGGCGCCGTCCTTGAACTCCGGTCGCGCCCACCCGAGCCCGAAGAACCAGTGGCCGGCGAGCTGGTGCGGGAAGTTGCTCAGCGCGTCCTGACGGGACGAGGAGCTGACGTCCTGTCCGACGAACGACTGCAACAGGCGGTTGCGGATCTGAGGTGTCGCGGCGCCCGCCACCACGGCGAGCGCGCCGATCGTGGCCGCGATCGCCCGCAGCCGGTCGGGCATGCGGTGGAAGAGCATGACGAGCAGGGCGCCGAGGACGACGCTGACGATGACGCCACGGCTCAGCGTCAGCACCAGCGCGAGGACGAACAGTGTCGCGAACGCCCAGCGACGCCATCCCTCGAGGACGACGAGCGCGACGCAGAGCGCGGTCAGCAGTCCGATGCCGGCGGCGTTGGGCTCCACCCACATCCCGCCGAGGCGGGTGGACTGTTCCACGCCCTCGGCGTTGTAGACGTAGCGGGTGGTGGCGTCGACGATGCCGTATCCGAAGGCGCTGAACGCCTTTCGCAGCGGCAGACCCGGTGACGCGAAGAGGGCGATGCCGATCAGCGCGTTGAACGCGGCCGCGACGACGAACACCACACCGACGCGGCGCATGTTGTCCGACGACAGCCGCAGCAGGCCGATCACGGCGAGGGTGACCAGGGCCCACTTCACGTAGTCGACGTAGTCCGAGATCGACACGGCGGAGAACACGACCGAGACGGCCGACACCGCCACCAGGACGAGCAGGGTGCGCTCGAGCGGATGCCAGTGCATCCCGGCCGACGGGTGCAGGGCGGCGGCGAGGACCACCGACCCGCCGAACACGAGATACAGCGGCAGCGGTGCGAGCGGGACGACACCGAACGGCAGGAAGCCCACCGTGACGCCGAGCCCGTAGTAGAGCCACATGGGGTGGCGCAGCCCGACGTAGGCGCCGACCACCAGGCCCGCCAGGCCGACCACACCGATCAACGCCAGTTTGCCGCCGAGCACGGCGGCGACCCCGGCGAGCGGGCCCACGACGAGCACGGCCACCACCCCGAGCGTCGCGAGCCGCTCTCGACCACCGTCCGTCACGGGTACATGGTGACACCCGCACGATCGAGCCGCATCGGGGGACATCGCCGCAGGCTGCGAACCGTGCGGGCGAACCGCGCGGTGGGGCGTCGGGAGTGTCACACCGGGGTCGTCGGAGATGTGTCGCGGGGATGCCCCGGCTAGGGTGGCACCGTCACTACGGACGTTGCCGACGACCAACAACGATGAAGGATCGGCAACCACACACGAAACGGAGTCGCCCCTTGGCGATCGGGGATTATCTGCGCGCCTTCCGGCGGTTCTGGTGGCTGATCGTGGTCGTCGCCGTGATCGGGGCCGCCGGCGGATACGTGTGGTCGCTGGTCGCGGCGCCGAAATACGCGTCGACCGCACAGCTGTTCGTCACCACGCAGAGCGGCACCTCCGTCGGTGACGCCTATCAGAACAACCTGTTCTCGCAGGAGCGCGTGAAGTCCTACGCGAGCCTGGCGACGAGCCGGCAGGTCGCGGCCCGCGCCGTCGAGCAGCTGAAGTCGACGATGTCGGCCGACGAACTGCAATCGAAGATCTCCGCGGCGCCCGTGCTGAACACGGTCCTGCTCGACGTGACCGCCACCGACGCCGACCCGGTCGCCGCGCAGACCTACGCCAACGCGGTCGCCGACCAGCTGGTGCAGCTGGTCAGCGAGCTCGAGACCTCACGGCGCGGCGGCACCCCCGCCGCCGGCGCGATCCTCGTCGACGACGCCGACTACCCGTCCTCGGCGTCCGGCCCGTCCCTGGTGACGCGCATCGGCCTCGGTGCGGTCGCAGGGCTCGCGCTCGGCGTCATCGCCGTGATCGTCCTGGCTCTGGTCGATACCCGCGTGCGTCGCCGCGAGCGTGTCGAGGACATCGCCGGATCCCTGGTCCTGGGCGAGATCGTCGCCGACCCGCACCGACCCGGCGTCCCCGCGATCGACCCGACCGCCGGCGGCGAACTGGTCGAGCGCGTCCGTCAGCTCGCCACCAACCTGCGCTTCGCGCGCACCGCCGACGGTGGGCGCCCGGTCGTGGTGGCCGTCACCAGCCCCGCCCACGGCGACGGCCGGTCGACCCTCGCCGTCGACCTCGCCGCGGTGCTCGCCGAATCGGGTCGCCGCGTGCTCCTCGTCGACGGAGACCTGTTGACCCCCACGCTCGCCGACCGCCTGCTGAGCAGCGACCCCGGCGGCCGCGGGCGCCCGACACGTGGCCTCTCGACGGTGCTCCTCGGCGACGACACCCTCGACGACGCGGTGATCACCCGGGTCGGTGGACGTCCGTTCGCCCTGCTGCCCGCGGGTCCGCTCCCGACCTCCCGTGGACAGTTGTGGGGCTCCGACCGTGCCCAGCAGGTGTTCGCCGACCTCGCCGTGCGTTTCGACCACGTCGTCGTCGACACCCCGCCGCTCGGGGTCTGCACCGACGGCGCGGTCGCCGCGGCGCTCGGCGACGGAGCCGTCGTCCTGGCCCGCCTCGGCCACACCCGCAGCGGGGCGCTGCGCCGCGGCCTCGAGTCGCTGGCCACCGCCCACGCGGAGTTCATCGGTGCCGTGGTGACCGACGCCGGTCGTGCCCACGGGTCGGAAACGCCCGCCGGCGGGGGCGACCAATCCGGAGGGTCCGGCCCCTCGAATCGAGGTGGGGGGAATCGGCGCCGTGGCAACCACCACCTCGCGGACGACCCGGACGACGACCACGGACCACAGGATCGGTAGGACCATGCACCGCAGTCTGCGTTCACCACGACGAGCGATCGCCGTCACGATCGTCGCGGCGGCCGTGACGGCGGTGTCGGCGTGCACGGCCGGGACACCCCCACCGCCACCGGGTGACTCACCTCAGGTGACGAGTTTCGCCCCGCCGTTCGTCGGATCCCCGACCGTCCCCCCGCCGGTGCTCGGTGGGTCGGCGCCGGGATCACTCGTGTCGGTGCGGCCGCTGGAGGGCAACGTACAACTCGAGGACGTCGACGCCCGTGTCGAACGTGTCGTCTACCGCTCGACGTCGGGGATCGACGGCTCGCGCACCGAGGTCTCCGGCGTGGTCGCTATCCCGCCGGGCACGCCCCCGAAGGGCGGGTGGCCCGTGATCGCGTTCGGCCACGGCACCACCGGTGTGCTCGACAAGTGCGCCCCGTCGTTGTACGACACGCTGGTCGGCAACAGCTCGATGATGGCCAGCATGATCCAGAGCGGGTTCGCGGTGACGCTGCCCGATTTCCAGGGACTCGGCGTCAAGGGATACCTGAACCCCTTCCTGGACGGTGCGACCTACGGCAACAACATGATCGACTCCGTGCGCGCGGCCCGTGCCCTCGACCCGACCGCGGTGAGCACGAACTGGGTCGCCTTCGGGCACTCGCTCGGCGGACTGGCCGCCTGGGGCGCCGCCGACCGCGACGCCTCCTACGGCGGCGGGATGTCGTTGAAGGGGACGATGGCGATGGCGCCGCCGGCGGACATGTCCGGTCTCGCCGACGCGGCGCAGGCGGGCACCCTCACCGGCGACCAGCGCGTCGCGCTGATCTTCGCCCTGCAGTCGCTCTCGTGGACGAACCCGACGCTGGACCTCAACCGCTACCGCTCGCCGTCGCTGGCGCAGAAATGGCCCCTGCTGCTGGACTGCACCGCGAACCTGGACGTGGTCCTCAAGACCCGCGAGTCCGTGACCAACGCCGACCTGAAGCCCGACACCCAGGCCGACACCGACCGTCTCCGCGCACTCCTCGAGCAGTGGGCCCTGCCGAAGAACCCGCTGGACGCGCCGATGCTGCTGATGTTCGGGACCAAGGACGAGCTGGTCGACTGGCAGTGGACCCAGGCGGCCGCGGACAAGGCCTGCCGGATCGGCGGCGCCATCGAGATCGACAAGCGGATGGGCGAGGGCCACGGCGACCTCCAGAGCGACCGCGGCCTGCCCTGGCTGAAGGACCGGATCGCCGGACAGGCGGCGAACAACACCTGTCCGCCGCGCACGTGAGACCGCCCCACCCGGTCCCGTCGCCGGCCGACTACGTCCGGCTGGCCCTGCGTGGGTGGATCCTGATCGTCGCCGTCACCCTGCTCTCCGGTGTGGCGGGGTTCGCGGTCTGGGCCACCGCGGACACCACGTACTCCTCGCGGTTCGACCTCTTCGCCGTCATCGACGGCCCGACGAACCCCCGCGCCGCCGCCCAGAACGATCTCGGCGGACGCGTTCGGATCCCCACCTACGCCGACCTCGCGACCTCCCCGGAGATCGCCGCGAAGGCGAACGAGTTGCTCGGTGGGTCCGCGCCGGACCTCGCGGCGCACGTCACCGCCACCCAACGCATCGACTCCGTGCTGCTGACGGTGGCCGTCGACGCCGACAACCGGGCCGACGCGGAACGGCGGGTGACCGCGGTCGCGGGCGCACTCGTCGCGGTGTCACGCCAGTTGGAGAACAACGACGAGCTGGGCCCGCAGGCGCAGTTGGTGCCGGTCGGCAGCGCCTACCCGGCGGTCGCCGTGCACTCCTCGCTGGTGCGCGACGTCGGACTCGCCGCGGCCGTCGGATTCGTGTGGGGTGTCATCGGTGTGATCGCGCTCGGGTTGCTCGGCGACCGTGTCCTGCACCGTCGTCAGGTCGACACCGTCGTCGCGCAGGTCCGGGCCGGTGTCGCGGGGCGGGTGTCGTGAGACCCGGCCTCCGGACCGGTCGGGACGCCGCGCTGGTGCTCGTCCTGCTGGCCGCGCTGAGCTCGCTGGTCGCGTGTACGCAGAGCAGCCCGCCCCCACCGCCGGCGTCGACGTCCGGGGTCCCGATCAGTGGCGACTTCTCGGGCTCCGGGCCGGGGACGCTGAGGTCGGCGGACAGCCTGCCGACCGTGGACCGCAGGCTCACCCGTCTGACCTCGACCGCCGCGCGGATCACCTACGAGTCGACCTCCGGTGTCGACGGGTCGACCGAGCTGGTGTCCGGGACCGTGTTCGCGCCGGTCGGGCCGGCACCGGCCGGTGGCTGGCCCATCGTGGCCTACGGGCACGGCACCACCGGTGTCCAGCACGAATGTGCGCCGTCGCTGTCGCCGTCGCTGCTCGGCAACGCCGACGCCGTCGGGATCCTCGTCAACCGCGGCTACGTGGTGGTCATGCCCGACTATCAGGGCCTCGGGCTCGACGACACCTACCACCCGTATCTCGACGCAGAGACCGTCGGGCACAACATGATCGACGGCGTCCGGGCGGCCCGCAAGCTCGTGCCCGGTACCTCGACGCGCTGGGTGGCCATCGGGTCGTCGCAGGGTGGCCAGGCCGCCTGGGCCGCGAATGAGCTCTCGGCGCGCGACGCGGCCGGTCTCGACCTCCTGGGCACGGCGAGCCTGGCCCCCGTGAGCGACATCAGCGGGTTCGCCGACAAGGCCGCCGCGGGGACGCTGACGCAGCAGCAACTCGCCATCTTCCCCTGGATCCTGTGGGCGCAACAGAAGATGCACCCCGAGATGGATCTCGACGACTACCGGCGCGGGGTCGCCGAACGTCGCTGGGACGTGTTGACCGCGTGCCAGGGCGAGCTCGCCGAGCAGCGCACCGCCGTCGTGAAGCAGCTCACCGCCGACGACCTGCGCCCGGCCACCCCGGCGGCGACCGCAGCACTGCGCGCCGATCTGCAGAAGATGGCCCTGCCGTTCGGCAGGGCCGCCGCGCCGATGCTCGTCGTCCACGGAGCCAAGGACCAGCTGGTGGACTCGGCGTGGACCGTCGACGCTGTCGATGACGCGTGCCGCCGTGGCGACACCGTCGAGAACTACACGCTGCCCGAGGCGGGCCACGACGACATCGACGGCTCGGTCGCTGTGGCCTGGATCCAGGCCCGCTTCCAGGGCACCCCGGCGCTGAACACCTGCGGCCGCGACGTCCCGCCGCCGGTCGAGCAGCTGCCGGGCGCATCCTCGCCCGATCAGCGGTGAGGATCGGTCACCGACGGCGGACGGTGATCGTTGCGCTGGTCGCGGCGGCCACCGTGTTCGTCGCGGCGACGGTCGTGGGGCTTCTCGTCACCCGGGATGACGGGTCGAGACGGGCGCCCGTGCCGTACCCCTTCGCCCGCATCGGCGGTGACGCACCGGGATCGTTGGTGTCCGTCGAGCCGATGCCGGACTTCACCCGGTCCCTGACGGGGTCGTCGATGCGGTCGGCCCGGGTGACCTATCGGTCGTCGTCGGGCGACACAGGCGCCCCGACGGTGGTGTCCGGCGCGGTGTTCACCCCGCGCACGGCGGCGCCCGTCGGTGGGTGGCCGGTCATCGCCTTCGCCCACGGCACGACGGGCATCGACACGGCCTGCGCGCCGTCGTCGTCGCCGACGCTGTCCGAGCAGGTCGACGCGGTCGACGGGTTCGTTCGCCTCGGTTTCGCGGTCGCCGTCCCCGATTACCAGGGCCTCGGATCGTCCGGCGTGCACCCGTATCTCGACGCGCGGACCGCCGGACTCAACACGATCGACGCGGTGCGGGCCCTGCGTTCGACCTTCCCCGACATCTCGACGCGCTGGGCTGCCTACGGCGGGTCGCAGGGCGGCGGAGCGACCTGGGCCACGGCGACCCTCGCGTCGTCACGGGCCCCGGATCTGTCGCTGGTCGGGGCGGTGGCGATCGCACCGGCGGCCGACGTCGCCGGCCTCGTCGACAAGGCGCTCGCCGGAGACCTGACCGCCGATCAGAGACCGACGTTCCAGGCCGTCCTCGAGTCGCTCGCGCGACTGCACCCCGACATCGACCGGGACGACTATCGCCGTGGCGCGGCCGCGACCGGGTGGGATGCGCTCACCGCCTGCTCAGGGCCCTTGCTGGAGAAGCGGGAGGCGGTGGTCAGGTCGCTGCGTCCCGGCGACCTGGCCCCGGCGACCCCCGCCGCCGCCGACCGCGTGCGGTCACGGCTGCGCGCGTGGGCCCTGCCGCAGGGCGCGCTGACGGCGCCGCTCTACGTCGAGCACGGAGGACAGGACACGTTCATCGACGCACCCTGGACCAGGTCGGCCGTCGCACGCCAATGCGCCGAGGGCGGCAGTGTGACGTATCGCATCGACCCCGACCGCGGTCACGGTGACGTCCCGACGGAGGCGGCTTTGCGCTGGTTGGGGGAGCGATTCACCGACACCCCGCCCGTGAACTCGTGCTCCACGTTCGCGGATTCGCGATGACTCGACGCCTGTTCGCTGTTCTTCGCATCGCGAAGGGCCACACGCGCTGTTAGGGTCGCGCCCATGCGCACGCAGTTCGGGACCTATGCCCGTCGAGGTCGTCGTCGGGTCCGGGGGTGGGTCCAGCCCGAGGTGTTCGAGCTGATCAAGGTGCTCGACGCGACCCAGCGGACGCTGGGGATCCGCGGCGGCGCCGCCGAGATCGGCGTCCACCACGGCCAGCTGCTGATCGGCCTCGACCTGCTGCTGCGCGACGACGAGAAGTCCGTCGCCATCGATCTCTTCGAGGACCAGGAGCTCAACGTCGACCGGTCCGGACGCGGTGATCGCGCACGGTTCGAGGCCAACGTCGCCCGCTTCACCGACCCGTCCAGGGTCGCGGTGCACTCCGGCGACTCGACCCTCGTCTCCGCCGACGACGTGCGACAGATGGTCGACGGCGAGGTCCGACTGTTCAGCGTCGACGGCGGTCACACCGACGACGTCGTGTACTCGGACATGCTGCTGGCCGAGGGATCGCTCACCAAGGGCGGCGTGGTGATCGCCGACGACGTGTTCAACTTCGCGTGGCCCGAGGTCGTGACCGGGACGCTGCGCTACCTCGAGCGTCCAGATGCCCTGCGGCCGTTCGCCGTCGGCTACAACAAGGTGTTCTTCGCCGACGCGGAGTTCGCCGATCGATACGCCGCGGCGATCGCCCAGCGCTACGACAACCGGACGCTGTACCACTTCCGGCGGTCGACCTTCGGCGGGTCGCCCGTCGTCCTCGTCGCCGATGTCGCCCGGACGCCCCGGGAGATCCTCGCCCGCAGCCCGTTGGCCACCGCGGTGTACCGGCGCCTGCGCAGCTGATCCCAATCGGCTCGGGCGTCGGGTCAGGACATCGCCCGGATCGCCCCGCGATCCGGTGACCAGGTGATCGACCCTCGTTGGAAGTCGACCCGCACGGCACCCCCGCCGACCGGGGTCTCGTCGGTCAGCGCGGCGCCCAGCGACCGTGACCACGCGTCCATCACCCCGCTGCCGATCACGTGCACGCCGCCGTCGTCGGACTCGAAGACGGTCGTGCCGTCCGCGAGATCCTGGTGGTCGTCGGCGTACAACCCGGTCGGGTAGCTGTCGGCGGTGATCGCCGCCAGTGCGATCGGCGGTGTGGTCGTGACGAAACCAGTCGGCGTGAGATAGACGACCTCGTCGCGTTGGAACCTCGCCAACACCCCCGACCGCGTCGCGCGGAAGACCGGGCTGACGATCTCCCCGCCGGCGGCGTCGAGGGGGGCGTCGGCGAACCGCGGCGCATCCGCCCCGGGCGTCACACCCGACCGGGCGTAGTCGGCGACGACCCGGGCGGCCGGCTTCGGCGACCGGTCGGTGCGGATGAGGCCGAAGTTGTCCTCGTCGTCGGGGACGCCGGTCGCCCTGTCGCGCAACGTGTACCAGAACACCGGCCCGCCGAAGGGCAACTGCCGCCAGTCGCGACCGAACTCCGCGATCATGCTCGCCTGACGGTCGAGGCCGACCGCCGAGCTCGGCAGGCCGTACTCGGTCGCCCACAGTTGCTTGCCGCCATCACCGTTGTCGCCCATGAGACGTCGCATCTCGGCGATCTGGCGACCCGGCGAGTCGGGCACCGTCCACGCCTCGGCGAGACCGAGGTCGTACTTGTAGGGATGCACCGACAGGGCGTCGAACGAGCCGGCCGCACCGTCGGCGTACATCTCCCGCAGGAAGTCGACGGGATCGCTCGTGGTGGCCGTGTCGATCACCGTGCCGAGTGCCCCGGCCACCACCGTCGCGCCCGGATCGACACCGACGATCGCGTCGTGCGCGGCACGCAGCAGGCGGGTGTAGAGCGCGGGATCGACACGGGGAGCGAAGAACACGGAGCTGTTGGGTTCGTTCCACACCTCGTACGTCGAGACCCGACCCTTGTAGCGTTGCGCGACCGTGCGGACGAACGTCGCCCACTGTCCGACGTCGCGCGGGGCCGCGTACGGCCCGCCGTTCGCCTCGGGATCACCCGCCCAGGGCGGGCTGCCGCCGACGGTCGCCATCACCTGCAGGCCCCGTGCGCGGGCGCCGTCGACGATGTGGTCGACGACGGACCAGAGAGAGAAGGTCGGGCCGACGGGTTGGATCGCCGACCAGAACACCGGCAGACGGATCGACCCGAGTCCGGCCGCGGCGATCGCGTCGAGGTCGGCGTCCGTGGCGGCCGTGCCCTGCCAGTAGACCTCCGCGCCCAGGGCGATGCCGAAACCGTGGCCGCGGTCACCCACACCGGCCTTCGCCGGCGTCGCCGGGGCGGGGGCGGGACGCGAGGAACCGCAGGCCGTCAGGCCGATCGTCAGCAGCATCGCCGTCATCACCGCGAGCAGGCGGCGGCGGGACGGGCGGAGCATGGATCCGGACCTTTCGCGAACGGGGAGGACGGTCGATGTGCCCCCGCAGCGAGAAGTGAACCACACTCACGACCGCCGTCGGTGGCGGTGAATCGTCGTCGTGGTGCCGAGCGGCCCGACGCCCCCTATGATCCCAGGTGCACACATCAGGGGCGGGCGCGTCGGGGGACGTCGGACTCTGCCGACGGCGATCTCAGGGAGCACAGTCGATGACGGACCAGCGGATCGGGGGCGTCGCCTCCGGTGCCCCCGTCGAGGGGGAGCCGTCACCGGCGTTGCCGACGCCGGCGGCGCGGCGCCACAAGCGCATCCGCGGGCTCGACGGTCCGCGCGGCATCGCCTGCGTCTGCATCCTCGTGGTGCACGTCGCGGGCCACTACTCCGTGCACACCGCGGAATCGGGCAAGCTGCAGATCCTCGGTCAGGCGCTGATCTTCTTCTTCGCGCTGTCGGGGTTCCTGCTCTACCTGCCGATCCTGCGGGCGCTCTTCGCCGATCGGGACCGCCAACCGGACGTGCGTAGCTTCGTCGTCCACCGCGTGCTGCGGATCATGCCCTGCTACCTCGTCGTGTTCCTCATCGCGAACTTCGTCCTGCAGGCGGTGTTCGTCCGCAACGCCCAACAGGCCCTGGTCGTCGGCAGCGAGGCCGGGACCGGGATGATCACCGACCCGATCACCCTCGTGGCCAACCTCTTCCTGGTCCAGACGTACGTCCCGGGTCTCATCCAGACCGGTATCAACCCGTCGTGGTCGCTGACGCTGGAATACGCCTTCTACATCAGCCTGCCGCTGGTGGGCTGGGGCCTGTTCGCGCTGCGCCGCCGCCGCGGTACGTCGCCGATGGTGCTCGCGCTGATCGCGCCGGTGGCGTTCGGTGTGCTCGGTGTCGCCGGCACCGTCGTCGCCGACGCGATCGCCCGCGCCCAGGGCATCGACGACGTCGTCGCCGCCAACTTCGGTCCGAACTGGTCGGCGGTGATCCTGCGCAGCTTCCTCGGCGGTGCGCAGACCTTCACGTTCGGCATGATCGCCGCGGTGCTGTTCGTCGCCGTCGAGTCCGGCGCCCTGTCCGCGCGGTTCGCCGTCTGGGCGCGCCGGGTGAGCGCGATCCTCCTGCTCCCCGCGCTGCTGGTGATGCTCGTGCTGCTCGTCGGCGGCAGCAACCAGCAGGTCGTGGCGACTTCGTTCGCCAGCGGGCTCATCATCGCGATCATCGTCCTGCCGCTGGCGCACGACGCGCGGTCCCGCATCGCCGAGGTCGTCGACTGGCGCCCGTTCGAGTACCTGGGTCGGATCTCGTTGAGCATGTATCTCTGGCATTTCCCGCTGCTGATGCTCCTCGGCCGGTGGGGTGTGCTCGGCGGGGACACATGGACGGGACTGGGCCGCAACCTCGTGATCGTCTTCGTGGCGACCTTCGTGTGCGCATCCATCACGTACCGCCTCGTGGAGAAGCCGGCCATCGATCTGGCCAAGCGCGTCAAGACCCGCTGACACCCTGCGCGACACGGGACTTCATACCCGCGCATATGTCATTCGCGTGGGTAAATCCTCGACTAGTGTCTTCTCATCGACGATCGGAGATCTGCAGCGCCCGGTGGCCGACGGTCACCGCGATCGTCGCTGTCCGGTCCCCGGCGAGGCCGCCTCGCGGCGGTGCTGACGGCGTCGGTCCTCGTCCTGGCCGCCGCGCTCGGCGGGTGCGCGTCACATCCCCGGCCCGACGACACCCTGCCCACCAGCTCGACACCGCTCGCCGCGCCCACACCGCTGGCCCGCGTCGGCGTGAGCGGCGGTACCAATCTCATCGGCTCCGCCCCCGCCGTCGTCGATCGCTCGATGCGGGCGATGAACACCCTGGGCGTCTCGCTGCTGCGGATGGACATCGCGTGGCCGGCCGTCGAACCCGCCGACGGTGTCTGGAACTGGGCGGCGACCGACGCCGTCGTCGACTCCGCGCGCCGCCACGGCATCGAGATCCTCGGGATCCTCGACTACACACCCGCGTGGGCGGCTAGCTGTACTGACCTGAGAGGTTGTTGACGGCGTGCCGTCTTGAAATGGGGAGGACCTCCTGACGGAGTGGATGTGTCTGGCATCAACCCGT
>NZ_CANLWM010000001.1 GCF_947494875.1 uncultured Williamsia sp. | reverse complement strand
CACCGGGTGGTGTCAGGGCCAAAATGAGCCAGACCGACCCACGAACCAGGCCCCTCGAGTATCACTGGGCCAAAACTGCTCGCCGAGTGTGCCGACATCACGCGTCGAGCGTGCCGATGAGAGGAGGCGGACGCCGTGACCGACGCACCGCTGCATGGTGATCGAACGCTCGCGCTGAGCTTCGGGTCCGAGGCCGACGCCTACGAGCAGCATCGGCCGGACTTCCCGCCCGAGATGATGGACGTCGTCGCCCGACTCGGCCATCGTGTGCTCGATGTCGGTTCCGGCACGGGCAAAGCCGCACGTGCCCTGCTCGACCGCGGCTGCTCGGTGCTCGCGGTGGAACCCGACGTCCACATGGCGACGATCGCGCGCCGCAAACACGTCGTCGTCGAGCCGGGGACCTTCGAAGAGTGGGATCCGCGCGGCCGCATGTTCGATCTGGTGACCTTCGCGCGGTCGTGGCACTGGGTGGATCCGGAGACCGCCATCGGGAAACTGACCCAGATCGTCGTCCCCGGTGGACATGTCGCGCTGCTGACCCACGAGGCGAGCTGGTCGCTGTTCGCGCACGAACCGGTGAAATCGGTCGTCGAACAGTACGTCCGACGCGACGACACACCTCGGCGCCGGCCCACCGACGATCGCACCGTCGGACTCTTCACCGACGCCGGATTCGACGTGCGTGTCGAGGAGTTCCCGACGACCACGGTGGTCGACGTCGAGGAGTGGCTCGACTCGATGTTCACCTACTCGCGGTTCCTGGTCCTCTCTCCGGACCAGAAGGCTCAGCTACGACGCGACCTCGCCGAGGCTGTCGGTGCGGGTCCGATCACCGTCGAGGGCACCCCACGCGCCGTCATCGCACACCGGACTCGCTGACCGCACGCTCGGCGCGCATCTTCTGCACGCTCGGCGGCGATTTTCGGCACGCTCGGCGGCGATTTTCTGCACGCTCGGCGGCGATTTTCGGCACGCTCGGCGGCGATTTTCTGCACGCTCGGCGGCGATTTTCTGCACGCTCGGCGGCGATTTTCTGCACGCTCGGCGGTGGGTTTCGGCACGCTCGGCGGTGGGGGTGTTCAGCGGTCGAGCCAGTGGTCCACGTCGAGGGGGCGCCCGGCGTCGGCGGCGTCGTGGGCGCACGCGAACCCCACGATCGTGGACCCGTCGTCGAGGGTGATGGCCCCCAGGCCCATCGGCGCGGGCAACGCCTCGAGGAACGACCCCAGCGCCGCGGTCGACAGGGTCCACCGCTCACCACGGATCGACCGGCCCTGTGCCGGGTCGGCGACGAGTCCGGGCTTCGGTGGGGTCGTCGCGAGTTCGACCAATCGGTAGTCCGGCGCGGTCCGCACGTCCCCCGACCACCGCGCGCCGCGCGAGGTGAGTTCGTGCTCCAGCGGCTGCCCGCGCAGGTGCGCTCCGAACACCGCCAGCTCGACGGTGTCGGAGACCGACTCCGGCCACGACGGACCATCGGTCGGCTCCCCGCGGAACTTCCGCGCGATGTCCACCAGGACCGAGTCGTGGTGCGCCGGCGCCAGGAACGTCACCCCGAACTGCGCGACCCCCGCTGCGCCGTCGTCGATCTCCCCTGCCGGGATCGCGATCCCACACAGGTCGAACAGATTGCAGAAGTTCGTGTATGTCCCCATCCGCGCGTTCACCCCGACAGGGTCTGACTCGACGTCGTCGATCGACGGATGGAACGGGGCCGTGGGCACCATCAGCGCGTCACACCCGGCCACCGACGCCATCGCCCGGGCGCGTAACTCCTCGACGCGTCGCCGGTCGGCGAGCAGGTCGACGGCGCGGATGTCGCCGGCGGCAGTGACGATGCCGGCGACCGTCGGATCCAGACCTGCCGAGTCGTCCGCGGTGACGATGAACTCGCCGACCGCGTCGTATCTTTCGGCGACCAGCGCGCCGTCGTAGAGAAGTGCTGCCGCGCCCAGGAATTCGTCGAACGGCACTTCCCGAATCGCCCACCCGCGATCGCGGCACCGCTCCACGGCCTCGTCGAACGCGGCACACCACGGATCGCTCATCGCGGTGAGCGCCGCGGGGACGGCGATGGTGGGCGCGGACGGTGCCGCGAGAGGAACATCGGACGGGAACGGCCGCGGGCCGGTCGCCTGCGCCATGACCTCCATCGCCGCGTCCGCGGTGGCGAGGTCGTGCGCGAAGATGGTCACGCAGTCGTAGCTCGCGCAGGCCGGGACGACACCCTCGGTCGACACGACACCGACGGTCGGCTTGATCCCGACGATGCCCTGCAGCGCCGCCGGGATCCGACCGGACCCGGCGGTGTCGGTGCCGATCGCGATGTCAACGAGCCCGAGGGCGACGGCCACCGCGGACCCCGAACTCGACCCGCCGGAGATGAACTCGGGCCGGCGGCTGTCGCGGACCGCACCGTGCGGGCTCCGGGTGCCGACGAGCCCGGTCGCGAACTGGTCCAGGTTCGTGGTGCCGAGCAGCACAGCGCCGGCCGCACGCAGAGCGGCGACGACGGGCGCGTCGGCCTCAGCGATCTCGCCGTAGCCCGGACAGGCTGCGGTGGTGGGGAACCCGGCGACATCGACGTTGTTCTTCACCGCGAGGATGAGGCCGGCCAGGGGGCCGCCCGCCGCGAGTGACAGCGCGTGGTCGTCGCGGACCTCCTCTCGCGTGCGCAGGTGCAGGAAGATCTCGGGACGGCCGAGTGCGTCGAGACGGTCGAAGAGGTCGTCGACGACCGACGACAGCACCCCGGTCATGCGGAGGCCTTCACGCGCACGGAGAACTCACCGTCGGCGGCCCAGCGGGCCCGCTCCTCGGCCCGCGCGGCCTCCATGCCGCCACGGACCCGGGCGATGTCGTCGGCGTTCTCGGCCAGGAACGTCCGGTGCTCCGACAGCGCGAACGAGCCCTCCTCGATGGTCACGTCACCGCGCCCGGCCGCGACGTCCGCGCGCAGGTCGAGCAGCTCGTCGGCACTCACCGGGTACCAGTGGATCCGGTCGAAGTGGCGGAGGAGCCACGGGTGCTCGGGATCGAATCCGGCGGCGCGCAACGGGTGCCGGTGGTTCCACACCTGGGTGGTGCGTCCGACGAACTGGTAGCCACCCGGGCCCTCCATGCCGTAGATGCACAGGTAGGCGCCGCCGATGCCGACGGCGTTCTCCGGCGTCCAGGTGCGGGCGGGGTTGTACTTCGTGGTCACCAGGCGGTGCCGGGGGTCCATCGGGGTGGCCACCGGCGCGCCGAGGTAGACGTCGCCGAGACCCAGCACCAGGTACTCGGCGTCGAACACGATCCAGTGGACGTCGTCGACGGAGTCGAGACCGTTCATGCGTCGGATGAACTCGATGTTCCACGGGCACCACGGCGCGTCGGCGCGGACACCGAACATGTAGCGCTCGATGGCCTCGCGCGTCGACGGGTCGTCCCAGGAGAGCGGGAGGTGCACGGTCCGGCTGTCGACGACGAGGTCGTCGGCCGCGGGCAACGCGGCCTCCACCTCGCGCAGCCACGACAGCACGCGGTCCGACGACCACACCGTCGGGTCGACCTTGACCTGCAGCGACCGGATCCCGGCGGTCAGGTCGACGAGTCCGCGGGGCCGGTGGTCCTCGATGTGCGCGGCCAGCGCGTGCACGCGGGCGCGCAACTCGAGATCGAGGGACATGTCCCCGTACTCGACGAGGACGTTGTCGTCGCCGCCGCGGCGGTAGGTCACCGTGCTCTGCCCGTCGGCGGTGACATCGGTGGCGAGGATGCCGCCGTCCTCGTCCCGACCGGCCGACACCACGGGTACGAACTGAGACCGGCGTGCGGCGCCGAGGGTCGACGGGCTGGCCGCGTCGACGGTCCGGACGGGCACGCACCGCACGGTGTCACCGGCTTTCAGCTGGCCCAGCTTCCACCGGTCGGCGGTGGTGACGGTGACCGGACAGACGAAGCCGCCGAGGCTCGGACCGTCCGGGCCGAGGAGGATCGGTGTGTCGCCGGTGAAGTCGAGCGCGCCGACCGAGTACGCGGTGTCGTGGATGTTGGACGGGTGCAGGCCCGCCTCTCCCCCGTCGGGCCGCGCCCACGTGGGCTTGGGGCCGATGAGGCGCACGCCGGTGCGGTCGGAGTTGAAGTGCACCTCGTAGTCGGTCTCGAGCAGGGTCGCGATGTCATCGTCGGTGAAGAACTCCGGTGCGCCGTGCGGGCCCATCGTCACCGCGAGCTGCCACGCGTTGCCGATGGCGGGGTACTCGTCGAACTGCAGGCGACGCGGCGACGTCGTGCCGGCGTCGCCGATCTCCAGCGGGTCACCGTCGACGAGAGCGCGTCCGTCGAGGCCACCGAACCGACCGAGCCCGAATGTCGCTGCGCTGCCGAGGTACTCCTGCGCCGACAGGCCTCCCGCGACGGCGATGTAGACCCGCATCCCGACGGTCCCGACCGGTCCCACGTCGACGATGTCGCCGGCCTGCACCTCGAGTGGGACACCCTGCGCGACAACGTGATCGGCTCCCGTGTGAGATGTCACGGTGACGAGCACCGGCGCGCCCGTGACCGCGACGACCGCCGGTGCCGTGAACCGCAGACGGGGACCCACCAGCGTGGCCTCGAGCGCGGGGACACCCTCCGGGTTGCCCACCGCGGTGTTCGCGAGTCGGAACGACAGGTCGTCCATCGGTCCCGACGGTGGCACCCCGACACCCCAGTAGCCGACGCGACCCGGCCAGTCCTGGATGGTCGTCATGGGTCCGGCGCGGAGCACCTCGATGGTCACGACGCGCCCCCGCGGACCACGACGCGCACGGCCGTGGGGTCGAACCCGTTGCACGGGTTGTTGATCTGCGGGCAGTTCGAGATGAGCACCAGCGTGTCGATCTCGGCACGCAGCGTCACCGACTTCCCCGGCGCCGACAGGCCGTCGACGATGCCGAGGGTGCCGTCGGGGTCGACGGGCACGTTCATGAAGAAGTTGACGTTGCCGACGATGTCGGCCTTGCCCAGTCCGTGCCGGGCCCCCTCGGCGAGGAAGTTCTCGACGCAGGCGTGCTGGTGCTTGGTGTGGTGCCCATAGCGCAGGGTGTTCGACTCCTGTGAACACGCACCGCCGAGGGTGTCGTGGTTGCCCACCTCGTCGGCGACGATCGTGAGCATGGGCCGCGACTCCTGGTCGCGGATGACCGTGCCCGTGGTGAGGAATATCGACCGTTGCGCGGCGATGGTCGCCTGGGCCGAGTACCGGATCGCGTAGTCGTGCGCACCGTAGAACAGCGTGTCGACTGCCTGGTTGCCGTGCAGGTCGATCAGTTCGACGGTGGCGCCGGCGGGCACGACACCGGACCACGGTGCGCGCGGCCCGATCTCGACGTCGAGCAGGACGTCGGGGGCGAGGGTGCTGGTCATGGGATCTCCTGGCGGTTCAGGGGTGGGCGGCGGCGTGGACGTCTTCCGAGTTCGCCACCGCACGCGCGTATTCGGGATCGGTGTCGCCCGCTTTGCGGACGAGGTCGGCGAGATCGTCGTGCGCCGACCACGCCAGCACCTCGACCGGGCCGACGTCGAAGGTCGGCGACTCGTCGAGCGGGTGGGCCGTGTCGACGACCGCGACCACGCACGGCAGGTGCAGGACGAGATCGACGTGGCGCCCGGGACCGGCGGACCCGGTGTCGACGAGTGCGCCGTCGGCGTCGACGCGGACGCCGCGGAAGAACGACAGGCTCGGCGGGACGTCGGCCGGTCCCATGCCGTGTTTGGCCGCTGCGAGCACGAACAGTTCCCGACCGGCCGGTGTCGCCGACTCCGGCTCGCCTGCTCCGTACCGGGCCGTGTTGGCCGCGATCGTCGTCGTCCCGCAGAGCGCGTCGTGGTGTCCGGAGGTGTCCTCGACGACCGTCGCGAGAACCCGTCCCTGGTCGCTGAGCAGCGGGTGCCCCGTCCCGAGGTACGCCTGCCACGGCACCTTCACGGTGTCGGCGACGCTCAGCCGCTCCCACGGCGCGTCGGCGCGCCACAGGAGCACGTGGGCACATGCGGAGCCGGTGACGTCGGTGAGACGCAGCCGCGTCCCGCGCCCGAGCACCTTGGCCGTGTAGCGGCCTCCGGGCACGGTCTCGGCCCACGTGAGGCGGGCGGCGTCGACGCCGTCCGGCGGGGTGGGCCAGTCCGAGGCCGGCACCACCGGCATCGGTCCGTCGGCCTGCGCGGCCTGCGCGCGGGCATGTGCCCGGGCCCCGGCCGTCGAGGCGGTCTGTTCGTCGTGCGAGATGCTCATCGGGCCGCCTCCGTCGCCGGCGTGGTCGTCATGGGCCGGGCCGAGCGGACGCGGAGATAGGCGAGCGCGCCGACCACCAGGGTGCCGGCGGTGAAGATGATCGCGAAGTAGTGCAGGAACCAGGACGTGCCGTCGGGGTCGTAGACCTCCTGGCGCGGCCAGGCGATGTTGACCATCAGGGCGGCGCCCATCACGACCGCGATCGCGTTGACGAGGATGCCCCAGCGACCCAGCGAGAAGACGCCCGGACCGAAGTCGAGACGGCGACCGCGGATCCGGTGTACCAGGGCGGGCACGGTCACCATCAGGTACGCGATGTAGACGATGACCACCGAGACACTGGTGATGGCGGCGAACACTCCGGCCTGGCCGAGGTTGACCAACAGCACGACGATGGCCAGGACACTCACCACGATGCCGGTGTTGATCGGCGTCCCGGTGCGGGGATTCACCCGGGCGAGGAAGTCGGAGAACGGGAGTCGGCCGTCGCGGGCCATCGAGAACATGACGCGTGATGCCGACGCCTGGATGGCCAGGGTGGCCGAGAAGATCGCGATCGCGACGATGGCGAGCAGTGTGCGACCCATCCATGTGTCGAGCTGACTGGTGATGACGTAGGCGATGCCGTCGGCCGAGAGCTCGGGCGCACCGAGGGACGGAGCCGCCATGAGCGTCGCGAGGATCATCAGCCCGCCGCCGACGAAGGAGACCAGCAGCGCCAGGATGATCGCTTTCGGCGCGGTGCGTCGCGGGTCGGTGGTCTCCTCCGACAGCTCCGCGGCGGAGTCGAAGCCGTACATCACGTATGCCGCCATCAGCATGGACGCCAGGAACGCGGGGACGTAGCCCAGTCCCGAGCCGTGGCCACCCGTGTCGGCCACGGCCGCAACCGGATTGCGCTCGGCGTGGGCGAACATCAGGCCGACGAGCAGGATCACGCCGATGATCTCGATGCTGACCCCGACGACGGTGACCTTGCCCATGAACGACACGCCGATCGCGCTTATCAGCGTGCACAGCGCGATGGTGATGGTGCCGAGGATGATCGCGTTGGTGGCACCGGAGACCGTCGTCAGACCGGTGTCGGTGCCGACGAGCTGGAATCCCGACCAGATGGACGGCAGCACGCTCTGCATCGCGATGGCCAGGGCCGCGACGGACACGATGTAGCCGACGAGCATGAACCACCCGGCGAACCACCCGACGGTCTCGCCGGCCAGGCGGCGTGACCACTGGTAGACCGCGCCGGCCACCGGGAACTTGCCCGACAGCTCGGCGAACACGAGGCAGACGCAGAACTGGCAGACGAACACGATCGGCCAGGTGAGGAAGAACGCCGGACCGCCCAGACCGAAGCCGAGCGCGAACAGCGCGAACACCGTCGTGAGGATGGACACGAACGAGAACCCGGCGGCGAACGCGGCGTAGGACCCGATGCCGCGGTGGAGCTGCTGGGTGTAGCCGAGTTCGGCGAGGGCGTCGGCGTCGGCGCGCGACGACACGGGCGGGGGCGGTACGTCGCGGGTGGGGCCCGCGGGGTTGTCGACTGCGGTCATGGGACTCTCCTGACGAACACGGGGAACAGACGCCGCCGCGTCCTCGGGGCGGGGTTTTTCTGTCGAGTGATCGAAAAGATAGTGACGACGAGGTCCCGACGGGTTTCCGCTCTGTGAACGCTGTGTCAACGAGTGCTCACCGGATCGTGCGGGCCGTCCGCTCGGTAGCGTGGGTGCCCGTGAGCTCCGCACAGACGCCGGCCCGGGGCCGTCCCCGGTTGATGCCGCGGCGGCGCGTGGGCGGGACGCCGCAGGACGAGATCCTCGACGCCGCCGGGGAGCTCTTCACCGAGCAGGGGTACGCGGGCACGTCCACACGGGCGATCGCCGAGGCCGTCGGGCTGCGACAGGCCTCGCTGTACCACCACTTCGCGACGAAGGAGGACATCCTCATCGCGCTGCTGCGGCAGACCGTGGTGCCGACCCTCGACGTCGCGCGCGGGCAGGACACCGCACGCCCCGCGCGCGACCGGCTGATCGAGATCACGCGATTCGACGTCACGCAGTTGGTGACGTCGCGGTGGAATCTCGGTGTGCTCTACCTGCTGCCGGAGATCCGGACCGCGGCGTTCGACCCGTTCCGCGCGGACCGGCTCGCGCTGCGCGACATCTACCGGTCGCTCGCCGCCGAGGTGATCGGCGCCGACGTGGCCGATCCTCGATGCGCACTGCCCTTCCGCCTCGTCGAATCGGTCATCGGGCTGCGCTCCGACGGCGAGATCGCCGAGGACGGCGCCGCGCTGGTCGCGGACACGGTCGTCGGCGCGGTCGAACGCCTCCTCGCCGACACCTCCCGCGGGTAGGGTCGCGACTGCGTTCGGCGATCGTCGCCGGGCGGGGATGCGACGGAGGATCCGATGGCGGAACTGAATGTGGTGGCGACTATCTCGGCCAAAGAAGGAACCGCGGAGAGCGTCGGCGCGGCGCTGAAGACACTCGCCGAGGCATCCCGGGGTGACGACGGCTGCATCGCGTACGAGGTGTACGAATCCGGCAGCGCCCCCGGCACGTTCGTCACCGTCGAGAAGTGGGAGAGCCAGGAGGCTCTCGACGCGCACATGAAGGCGCCGCACGTCGCCGACGCGTTCGCGACCCAGGGAGACGCGCTCGAGAACGTCGCGATCCATCCGCTGAAGTCGTACTGACGCACCGGGTCTCACCCCACCGCAGCACGTCACGAGGGTGACTCAGCGCGGGGTGAGACCGTTCAGCACGACACCGAGGTATTCGTCGGCGACGCGGTGCGCATCGAGCGAACCACCCGGCCGGTACCACCGCACCGCGACCCACACGGTGTCGCGGAGGAAGCGGTAGACGAGCTCGATGTCGAGGTCGGACCGGAAGGTCCCGTCCTCGACGCCGGTGCGCAGCACCGTCTCCCACAGTCCCCGGAACTCCCGGTTGCGTTCGCCGATGTAGGAGAACCGCTCCTGCGACGACAGCCGTTTCGCCTCGTCCTGGTAGATGGCGACGGCGTTGTGGTCGCGGTCGATGGTCTCGAAGGACGCGACGACGAGGTCGGTCAGCGTGACGTCCGCCGGACGCCCCGCGTCGACGATCTCGTGGTAGCGCGCGAACAAACGGTCGAGGAATCCACGGAGGATCTCGTCGACCATCGACTCCTTGGAGTCGAAGTGGTGGTACAGACTGCCCGAGAGGATGCCGGCGGAGTCGGCGATGTCGCGGACGGTCGTGGTGCGCAGGCCCTGCTCGGCGAACATCCGCCCCGCCAGGTCGAGCAGTTCCTCACGCCGCGAGGAGCGCGAGGGGGCGTTGGTCGACACGCTGCCACCCTAGCAAGCGCTTGGGTGGCAGCGCGCCTGTCCGCCCAGGTCAGCGGTTGCGCTTGGTCGCCCGCTTGGTGATGGTCTTCCACATCGACAGCTGGGCGTTGGTGGTCCGGCGATCCGACGCGGTGAACGGCGCGGACATCATGCGGCCGAAGCTGATCGGCATCCGCGAATGGGTCACGGCCCGGGCGTGGGAGAACGTGGCAAACCCGAAATGGCCGTGGTAACTGCCCATCCCGCTGGTCCCGACACCCCCGAACGGCATCGCGCCGCTCAGCAGGTTCAGGGCGAAGTCGTTGCCGTTCACCGACCCCGACCGCGTCGACGCCTGCAGCTGCTCGTAGCGGGCGTTGTCGGGGCCGTACCAGTACATCGTCAATGGGTGCGGGCGGGCGGTGATGTACTCGACCGCCTCCGACAGGTCCCGGTACGGGTACACCGTCAGCACCGGGCCGAACACCTCGTCGTCCTCGATGTCGCTGCCCGGACGGACGTCCGTCAGCACCGTCGGAGGGATCTTGCGCGTGCTCGCGTCCGGCAGGGACTCGCCCGGCGGGATCACCTGACGCTTCGACGCACCGCGCTCCACCGCGTCGTCGATCAGTCCGACGATGCGCGAGAAGTTCTTGTCGTTGATGGTGGCAGTGTAATGGTCGTTCTCGGCGATGCTCGGGTTCGCGGCGCGCCACCGCGCGATCACGGTGTCGACGAACTCCTCGACGCGCGACGCGGGGACGAACGCGTAGTCGGGACAGAGGCAGACCTGGCCGGAGTTCACGAGCTTGGCGTCGGCGATGCGCTCGGCCGCGACGCGGATGTCGGCGTCGGTGTCGACGACGACGGGGTTCTTGCCGCCCAGTTCGAGGGTGACCGGCACGAGGTTCTTGCCCGCCTCCGCGGCGACGGACCGGCCGACCTCGGGCGAGCCTGTGAAGAACAGGTGGTCGACCTGCAGTTTCGCGAAGTCCGACCCGCCGCCGTGCTCCGGCGTCAGGACGGCGAGTTCCTCCACCGAGAAGTAGTCGGGGGCGTGCTTCGCCAGTACCGCCGTGGTGCGTGCGGTGACCGACGACGGACGCATCATCACGCGGTTGCCGGCGGCGAACGCGGCACCGGCGGGGACCACCGTGAGCTGAAGCGGGAAGTTCCACGGGCCGATGATCCCGACGACGCCCAGCGGATCGTGCCGGATGCGCTGCGAGAAACCCATCAGCGCAGCCGGTTTCGCGACCTTGTCGGTGGCCATCCACTTCCGGACGTGACGACGTTGGTCGGCGAGGTCGATCATGCAGCCCGCGACGTCGGTCGCGATCGACAACTCACGCGGACGCGAGCCGAAGTCGTCGCGGAGCGCCTCGGCGATCTCGTCGGCGTTGTCGAGCAGGAGCGATGACAGGCGGTTGATCCGGTCGATGCGCGTGCGCGCGTCGGGGATGCCGTCACGCAGGAACGCCGAGCGCTGGGCGTCGAGGATCTCCTGGAGCGACATGCCGGCGGCGGAGCGGGGACGGATCTGCGCGACCGTGCCGGTGCGTTCAGGAGCCTGCCGCGACGGGGTCGCGTCGTGGTGCGGGCGGGTGGCCGGTTCGGTCATGGGGCGATCTCCTTCGACCGTGCAAAGAAACAAAATCTGCGATGTGTCGCTTTGACAGTATGCGCCACGTCACACCGCCCGCGCCAGTGGGCTCTACGCTCGGATCCCGTGGCAGACATCCTCGTGCTCATCGGACTGTGGTCGGCCGCGGTGGGCGCGGTGTCGGGGTTCGCGGTGACGCTGATGGTGGAGAAGCCCGATGCGCTCGCCAAGGTCGGTGTCCGTCACCCCCGTCGCGTGCTCCAACTCCACCTCGACTGGGTGATCATGGGCGTCCTCATGGTCGCCGTCGGCGCCGTCGCGGATGACTCCCCGGCCTGGTCGTTGGTGCTGGTCGCGATCGGCGGGATCGTCAATCCCGTGCTCTTCGCGCCGCTGGCGTTCCGTGCCGAGATCCAGCGGAACCTGGTCTACAAGGCCGTCTCCGGCGCGTCGTTCGTCTGCCTGTCGGTCGGGCTCGTCGTCGTCGCGATTGCCCAGACGCTCGCCCACTGACCCGCCCCCCACCCGTCGAGTGGGCGGCAGGAGGCGTCGAGTGGGCGGCGGGGCGAGTCGAGTGGGCGGTCGGACGTCCGCTCGGTGGCCACCCGCCCACTCGATCTCGCCAACCGCCCAGTCGATGTCTCCGAACGCCCACTCGACGGGTGTCGCGCGAGCCGCGCGCGCTCAGCCGAGGCGTTCGATGATGGTGACGTTCGCGGTGCCGCCGCCCTCGCACATCGTCTGCAGGCCGTAGCGTCCGCCGCGACGCTCGAGCTCGTTGAGCATGGTCGCGAACAGCTTCGCGCCGGTCGCTCCGAGCGGATGACCCAGCGCGATGCCGCCGCCGTTCGGGTTGACCCGCGACGGGTCGGCGCCGGTCTCCTTCAGCCACGCGAGCACGACGGGGGCGAACGCCTCGTTGATCTCGACCACGTCGATGTCGTCGATCGACAGCCCCGTCTTCGCGAGCGCATGCTTCGTCGCGGGGATGGGCGCCGACAGCATCATGATCGGGTCGTCGCCGCGCACGGTCATGTGGTGGATACGGGCGCGCGGCGTGAGGCCGTGGTCCTTCAGCGCGGTCTCGGAGACGACGAGTGTCGCCGACGACCCGTCGCAGATCTGCGACGCGACCGCGGCGGTGAGAGACGACCCCTCGGCGAGCACCGGCAGGCCGGCCATCTTCTCCAGCGAGGTCTCCCGCGGGCACTCGTCGACCACGCAGTCGCCCAGCGGTACGTACTCGCCGTCGAAGCGTCCCTCGGCGATCGCCGCGCGGGCGCGGTCGTGGCTCTGCAGGGCCCACCGCTCCATGTCCTCGCGGGTGATGTCCCACTTCCGCGCCATCATGTCGGCGCCATGGAATTGCGAGATCTCGGCGTCGCCGAACCGTTCCTGCCACCCGACCGAGTCGTGGAAGGGGTTGCCGAACCCGTACTGCGCGCCCGCGATCATGGCCGCGGAGATGGGGATCGCGCTCATGTTCTGCAGTCCCCCGGCGAGGACCACGTCCTGGGTGCCGCTCATGACGGCCTGCGCCGCGAAGTGGATCGCCTGCTGCGACGATCCGCACTGCCGGTCCACCGTCGTGCCGGGCACCGCCAGCGGCTGCCCCGCGGCGAGCCATGCGGACCGGGCGACGTTGCCCGCCTGCGGGCCGATGGTGTCGACGCACCCGAACACGACGTCGTCGATGACGTTCGGATCGATGCCGGTCCGGTCGAGGACGGCGGTGATGACATGCGCGCCGAGATCGATCGGGTTCACCTTCGCGAGCGACCCGTTGCGCTTGCCGACCGGCGTGCGGACGGCGTCGACGATGTAGGCCTGCGGTGTGCTCATGACTGCTCCTGGGGTGGAAACGACTGTGGGGGAACGCCGGTCAGGCACGCTGACTCGAGATGGAGACGATCTCCCCGGTGAGGTAGGTGGTGTAGTCGCTGGCCAGCATGGCGATCGTCGCGGCGATCTCCCACACCTCCGCGGCCCGGCCGTATGCCTCGCGGGACGCGAGATCGTCGAGCAACTCGTCGCTGGTGACCTTGGCCAGGAACGGATGGCGCGCGATCGACGGCGCGACCGCGTTGATGCGCACCCCGTGCTCGACGGCCTCGACCGCCGAACACCGCGTCAGCGCCATCACCCCGGCCTTCGCCGCAGCGTAGTGCGCCTGGCCGTGCTGGGCGCGCCAGCCGAGAACCGACGCGTTGTTGACGATGACCCCACCGTGTTCGGCGCCGGCGAAGTAGCGCAGAGCGGCACGCGTCGAGCGGAACGTGCTCGTCAGCGTGATGTCCAGGACGCGGTCCCACTGCTCGTCCGTCATGTCGACGACAGGCGTCTCCCCGCCGAGACCGGCGTTGTTCACCAGCACGTCGATACGTCCGAGAGTGCCTGCTGCGGAGTCGATCAGCGCGTTCACCTGGTCGGTGCTCGAGACGTCACAGGTGATCGCGGCGACCTGCAGGTCGCCGAACTCGGCCGACAGCTTCTCCGCGGTCTCGCCGAGTCGTCGTTCGTGGTAGTCGCTGACGACGACGTCCGCGCCCTCGAGCAGGGCACGACGGGCGGTCGCGAATCCGATGCCTGTGCCCGCGGCCGCGGTGACGACCACCTTCTTCCCCGACAGCAACCCGTGGCCGGGGATCTCCTCGGGCGCTGTCGACAACGGCGACGACAGGCGGGGATCGCTCACGGGCGGGCCTCCCTCGGCAGGCCGAGGACACGCTCGGCGATGATGGTGCGCTGCACCTCGTTCGACCCGCCGTAGATGGTGTCGGCGCGGGAGAACAGGAACAGTCGCTGCCACTCCCCCAGTTCGACGCGGTCGGGTGCGGTGATCTCGTTGGGTTCGCCCTCGGTGGTGGCGTCGGGCGCGATGAGCCCCGGTGCCCCCTGGACGGCCATCGCCAGCTCTCCGAGATCACGATGCCAGTTGGCCCACAACAGCTTCGACACAGACGCCTGTCCGCCGGCGCCTGCTGTGTCCACCTCGGCCAGTGTCCGGCGCGCGTGAGCGCGCATGGCGCGCAGTCCGATCCGGGCGCGCACGATCCGGTCTCGGATGCGCGGGTCCGCAGCCGTGCCGTTCTCGCGGGCCATGGTGACGATCCGTTCGAGTTCGCGCGCGAACCCCACCTGTTGGCCCAGGGTCGACACACCGCGCTCGAACTCCAGCAGCCCCATCGCGACGCGCCACCCGTCACCGGGTTCACCGACGATGAGGTCGGCGTCGGTGACGGCGTCGTCGAAGAAGACCTCGTTGAACTCCGATGTGCCGGTGAGCTGTTGGATCGGACGCACGGTGACGCCCGGTTGGTCGAGCGGGACGAGGAGGAAGCCCAGGCCCTTGTGGCGCGACGATCCCCGCTCCACCCGGCACAGGACGAACGCCCACTGCGCGACGTGCGCGAGGGAGGTCCAGATCTTCTGACCGTTGATGACCCAGCGGCCGTCCTCGAGCCGCGCGGTGGTGGCCACGTTCGCGAGGTCGGATCCGGCGCCGGGCTCGGAGTATCCCTGTGACCAGAGCTCGGTCACGTCGGCGATACCCGGCAGGAACCGCTCGCGTTGCGCGTCTGTGCCGAACGCGATGAGCGTTGGTCCGAGGAGTTCCTCACCGAGGTGGTTCACGCGCGCGGGCGCCTGCGCGCGGGCGTACTCGGTGTGGAAGACGATGCGCTGGGCGATGGTCGCGTTGCGACCGCCGTACTCGGTGGGCCATCCCAGGCAGGTCCACCCCGCCGCGGCGAGGTGCCGGTCCCAGGCGAGCCGCTCGGCGAAGAACTCGTGCTCGCTGCCGGGCCCGCCCCGACCCGCCAGATGGGCGAACTCACCGGTGAGGTTCGACTCCAGCCAGGCGCGGACGGACAGGGCGAAATCGTCGTCCGACACCCCCGAGCGCCGCAGGTCCACGGCACGATCGGCGAGGTCGGTCACGGTCATGTGGCCTAGGATAACCTACCAAGCACTTGCTTGTTTTCACCGATCGGAGGGAGCATCCGGTGACCGCTGAGACCGCGTCGGCCGACGCGATCGAGACCACGCCGGCCGCCCTCCGTCGCGCGGCACACCTGTGGCCGGACGGCCTCGCCGTGGTCGACGAGCAGTGGGGTCATCCCATCGAGCTCACCTGGTCACACATCCTGGCCGGGGTGCGGACGACGGCCGCAGCGCTCGTCGCGCACGGCGTGCAGCCCGGCGACCGCGTCGCGATCTGGGCGCCCAACTGCGTGCAGTGGCCCATCGCGGCGCTGGCCACCCACTGGGCGGGAGCGGTCCTCGTGCCGCTCAACACCCGCTACACCGCGCTCGAGGTGGTCGACGTCCTCGAGCGCGTCGATGCGCGGGTGCTGGTCGTCTCGGGGCGCTTCCTCGGCACCGATCGTCTCGCCGATCTCGTCGCGCTCGACGAGTGGTCGCAGCTGAGCCGGCCACCCGTCCCCGTGCGGATCCGGCTCGACCCGGACGACGAGCTCCGGGGCGACGCGGTCGATTGGGACGACGACCTCGCGGCATCGGTGACCGACGACCACCGCGCCGAGGCCGACCGCCGCGCCGACGCGGTCGCGCCCGCCGACCTGTCCGACATCCTCTTCACCTCGGGCACCACCGGACGCAGCAAGGGCGTGATGGCCGAGCACCGACAGACCCTCGCCGGGGCACACGCCTGGGGCGCGAACGGACGACTGTCCCCGACCGACCGCTATCTCATGGTCAATCCGTACTTCCACACCTTCGGCTACAAGGCGGGCATCCTGCCGTGCCTGCTCTTCGGGGCCACGATGTACCCGCTGGCGGTGTACGACACGACCGCGGCCATGGACCTGGTGGAACGACACCGACTGACCGTCTTCCCCGGGGCGCCCACCATCTTCCAGACCATCCTCGACGACCCCTCGCGTCCCGACCGTGACCTGTCGTCGCTGCGTCTGGTCGTCACCGGCGCGGCGATCGTGCCCGTAGTGCTGATCGAACGCATCCAGAGCGACCTCGGCGTCGACACGGTCGTCACCGCCTACGGGCTCACCGAGTGCAGTGGGTTCGTGTCCACCTGCACGCCCGACGACGACGCCGTCACCGTGGCCACCACGTGCGGTCGCGCGTTCGCGGGGATGGAGATGGCGCTGTCCGCTGCGGGCGAGGTGCTGGCCCGGGGCGCGATGGTGATGCGCGGATACCTCGACGACCCGGCGGCCACGGCCGAGACCATCGACGACGACGGCTGGCTGCACACCGGTGACATCGGGACCATCGACGACGCCGGCAACCTCCGGATCACCGACCGGCTCAAGGACATGTACATCTGCGGGGGGTTCAACGTGTACCCCGCGGAGATCGAGCAGACCCTCGCCCGTATCCCCGAGGTCACCGAGGCCGCCGTGATCGGTGTCCCCGACGACCGGCTCGGCGAGGTCGGCAAGGCGTTCCTCACGCTGCGGTCGGGGGCGGAACTCGACGCGGACACGGTCGTCGAGTTCTGCCGCGGCCGGCTCGCGAACTTCAAGGTCCCACGGTCGGTCGTCGTCGTGGACTCGTTCCCCCGCAACGCGGCCGGGAAGATCCTCAAACGCGAGCTGGCCTGAGAGCGACCGCGCTCAGTGTGCGGCGTTGTAGAGGTCGACGATCTCGCTGGCGACGCGGCCGCGGCTGGAGACGCCGATGCCGTGGCGGCGGGCCCAGTCACGGATGGCGGCGGCGGTCCCGGGATCGTGGCGGGACGTGGTGACCCGTGGCTCGCCGTCGACCTGACGTGCGTGCTCGACCCAGGTGCTCAGTTGCGAGCGGAGTCGTTGCGCGTTGGTCCGGGAGAGGTCGATCTCGTAGGTCACCCCGTCGATGGCGAACTCGACCGTCTCGTCGGCCGATCTGCTCTCGTCGACGTCGTCGACCAGCGTGACCGTCACCTTTTTCGCCATCAACATGTCCCCACAGCCGTGCCACTTTGCCCGTCGCCCGGGAGCTCAGCGCGGATCCCCCCGTCGAATCCCCCGATCGGATTCCGATGGTAACCAGAACAACCGGGGTCGACAATTCATGGCGCGGAATTCGTCGGAGAATGATCGATCATTCGGATGGTTTCACGAAAGGGAACAAGATCGTGTCGCGGATCCCGAGACCCGTCAGGGCCATGAGCAGGCGATCGACGCCCATACCGGTGCCCGTGGTCGGGGGCATCCCGTGCTCCATCGCGGCCAGGAATTCCTCGTCGAGAACCATCGCCTCGTCGTCACCGGCCCGCGCGAGACGCGCCTGATCGACGAATCGTTCACGTTGGATGATCGGGTCGATCAATTCCGAATACCCGGTCGCGAGTTCGAATCCACGAACGTACAGATCCCATTTCTCGACGACACCCGGAATGGACCGGTGATCGCGCGTCAGCGGTGAGGTCTCGACGGGGAAATCGCGGACGAAGAACGGCTCGTCGATGTGCGACCCGACGAGGTGTTCCCAGAGTTCCTCGACGAGCTTCCCGTGGCCGTGGCCCTTGTCGGTCGGCACGGCGAGCCCGACGCGGTCGGCGAGGCGACGCAAGTCGTCGACCGTGGTCTGCGGGGTGATCTCCTCCCCCGCCGCCTCCGAGAGCGACGGGTACATCGAGATGCTGCGCCACTCACCGGACAGGTCGTAGACGGTTCCGTCGGCGAGCGTGGGGGTCAGTGTGCCCAGGGCTCGGCGAGAGACCTCCTGCACCAGCTCGCGGGTCATGCGCGCGGAGTCGTCGTAGGTGCCGTAGGCCTGGTAGGTCTCGAGCATCGCGAACTCCGGCGAGTGCGTGGAGTCGATGCCCTCGTTGCGGAAGTTGCGGTTGATCTCGAAGACGCGGTCGATGCCGCCGACGACGGCCCGCTTGAGGAACAGTTCCGGCGCGATCCGCAGATAGAGGTCGATGTCGAGGGCGTTGGAGTGCGTCACGAAGGGCCGAGCGGCGGCGCCTCCGTGCTGCGTCTGCAGCATCGGTGTCTCCACCTCCACGAAGTCCTGTTCGGTGAGGACGTCGCGCAGGGCACGGACGACAGCGATGCGGGTGCGGGCCGTCTCGCGGGCGGCGGGGTTGAGCACGAGGTCGACGTAGCGCTGCCGGACGCGCGTCTCCTCGCTGAGCTCCTTGTGCGCGACGGGCAACGGGCGCAGTGCCTTCGAGGCCATCTCCCACGCATCGGCCATGACGCTGAGCTCGCCGGTGCGGGAGGTGATCACCTCGCCGTGGACGAACACGAAGTCGCCGAGGTCGACGTCGGCCTTCCACGCGGCCAGTCGCTCCTCGCCCACGCCGTTGACGCTGATCATCACCTGCAGCTGGGTCCCGTCGCCCTCCTGGAGCGTCGAGAAACACAGCTTGCCCTTGTTGCGGACGAAGATGACGCGGCCGGCGACGCCGACGTGCTCGCCGGTCGCGGTGTCGGTGGGCAGGTCGGCGTGGGCGGCGCGGATCGCGGCGAGGGTGTGGGTGCGGTCGACGGCGACGGGATAGGCCTGTCCGCCCTCGGCGAGGATCCGGGCCCGCTTCTCCCGACGGATGCGCAGCTGCTCGGGCAGGTGGTCGGCGTCGCTGGCCTGGGCCGCAGGGGTCTCACTCACCCGGACGACCCTATCGTCCCGTCACGCAGGCCCCGACCGCCGCCGCGCGCCCCGGGCGTGCGTCAGTGGGCGGTGATCGACGCCGCCTCACGACGTTGCGAGGCGGTCACCGGCAGCGGCGCAAGGGGGCGCGCCCGCAGCGCACGGGCGCCGCCGAGAAGGAACCGGGCCCCGGTCACACCGGCCGCGTGCAGGTGCCAGGTGAGCCATTCGGCGTCGTGGCCGTCGGTGCCGACCAGCACCCAGCGCGACGACGGCTCGGCGAATCGCAGCGATGTCCGGGTCCCGGGGGTGAGTCGCGCGACCGCCACCTCGGGGGCGAGGGCGATCGCCCCGGTGACGACGCCGTCGACGTCCCGGTCGCATTGGGGGCGGACGTCGACGAGGCGATGACCGGAGGTGAGCGCCGGGTGCAGATCGGCGACGGGGAGGCCCAGCGGCGCACGCGCGACGGCGGTGACCGGGTGGGCGGACAGACGGGTGTGGGAACGCAGAGCCACGTCGGGCATGAGAGGGAGTCCTCGAGGGGTGATGCGGGCAGGGTGAGGTGGGGCCGTCAGGCCCGACAACACTCGCGACAGCGCATCATCACGGGGTCAGTCTGGCACAGCCGCGCGGCGTGCGCCATCGGCGTTCTCCCGCTTGCGCCGCACCTCCTGCTGGCGCTCGAACACCAGTCGCAGCCCCTCCAGCGTCAGGTAGGGGTGCGCGACATCGACGGTGCGGCACTCCTCGAACACCAGCGGCGCGAGGTATCCGGTCGCGACGACGGTCACGTCGTCGGACTGGGAGAACCCGGCGATCTCGCGGCGCACACGAGAGACCAGCCCGTCCACCTGGCCGGCGAAGCCGTAGAGGATCCCCGACTGCAGTGCCTCGACGGTGTTCTTGCCGACCACGCTGCGTGGCGGCAGGAGCTCGACGGTCCGGAGTGTGACGGTGCGCTGCGCGAGGGCGTCGACGGCGATGTCGATGCCCGGGGCGATCGCGCCGCCGAGGAACTCACCCTTCGCCGACACCACGTCGACGAGGGTGGTGGTGCCGAAATCGACGACGATGCAGGCGGTCCCGTACGTCTCCCGCGCGGCCAGCGCGTTGGCGACGCGATCGGTGCCGACCTCCCTCGGGTTGTCGACGAGCAGCGGCACTCCGGTCCGCAGGCCCGGCTCGAACAGCACGTGCGGCCCGGACCCGAAGTACTTCGGCACCATCACACGCATCTCACGCAGCAGCGACGGCACCGTCGAGAGTGCGGCGACCGACACGACGCGGCCGGTGTCGTCTCCGAGCAGCCCCTCCAGCGTGAGGGCCAACTCGTCGGCGGTCATGCGGGGCTCGGTCCGGATCCGCCAGTCCCGCACCAGTGTGGCGTGGTCGCCACGGCCGGCGAACACCCCGAGGTGGATGTTCGTGTTGCCGACGTCGAGGACGAGGAGCATGTGCGCGCGGTGTCTCAGCGCGTGGCGTCGGTGAGCATCGTGCTGTCCAGCACGCGCGGATCGAGGAGATCGGCGCCGTCCGGCACGTGCGCTGCGTCCGAGCCGAGGTCGACGATGCGGTTCGCGGAGTCGACGAACACCACGCGCGGCGCGTAGTCGGCGAGCTCCTCGGGGCTGAGCACCCCGTAGGCGATGATGATGACGAGGTCGCCCGGGTGCACGAGATGCGCTGCAGCGCCGTTGATGCCGATGACCCCGCTGCCACGGGGACCGGAGATCGCATAGGTGACGAGGCGGGCACCGTTGTCGATGTCGACGATGGTGACCTGCTCGCCCTCGATGAGTCCGGCCGCGTCGAGGAGGTCGGCGTCGATGGTGACGGACCCGACGTAGTGCAGGTCGGCCTGGGTCACCGTGGCGCGGTGGATCTTCGACGTCATCATGGTGCGGAGCATGGCGTGTCCTCTGTGTCGTGAGCTGGTCAGGAGACGGGGTCGGGGGTGGTGCCGCGGGCCAGGAAGCCGGTGCCGACGGCGACACCGACGTTGTCGATGAGTCGGGTGGTCCCGACGCGGGCGGCGACGAGCAGCCGTCCGTCGCCCTGCTCGGGGGGAGGGCCGAGGTCGGTCCCGCGCACCTCGAGGTAGTCGACGTCGACCTCGGGATGGGTGGCCAGCACCTGCCGTGCGGTGTCGACGATGGCACCGGCGCCGCCGGCCGCGGCGTGCGCACCGGCGACCAGCGCCGCGGAGAGGACCGTGGCCGAATCTCGCTGTGCCGAGGTCAGATAGGCGTTCCTGCTGGAGAGCGCGAGGCCGTCGGACTCGCGCACTGTCGGGACCCCGACGATGTCGACACCCAGGTCGAGATCGGTCACCATCTGGCGCACCAGGACGAGCTGCTGGTAGTCCTTCTCGCCGAAGTACGCGGCGTGTGGCGCGGCGATGGTGAGCAGCTTGGCGACGACGGTCAGCATCCCGGCGAAATGCCCGGGCCGAGAGGCGCCTTCGAGATCGTCGCCGAGCGGGCCGGGGTGGACGGTGGTGCGTCGACCGGCCGGGTACATGTCGGCGACGGTGGGCGCGAAGAGCAGCTCGACGCCCGCCTCCTCGCAGATGGCGCGGTCGGCGTCGAACGTGCGGGGGTAGGCGTCGAGGTCCTCGTTCGCCCCGAACTGCAGGGGGTTGACGAAGATCGACACGATGACGACGGCCGGGCCCTGAGCGCGGGCGGCGCGGATCAGCTCTCGGTGCCCGGCGTGCAGCGCGCCCATGGTCGGGACCAGCACGACGCGTTTGCCGGTCTGCCGCAACGCGCGTGACACCTGCGTCAGGGTCGCCGGGTCCCGGTGCACCGTCAGCGATCCCGGTGTGTACGGACGGGTGGCGGTCGTCATCGGCTCCCCCTGGGGCGGTCGGTGGCGAGGACATCCCACACCGCGGCCGGGGCGTCGGCGTGGTGGGCGGCGCGGGTGGCCATCGCACGGTAGGCGCCCGCGAGATCGGGGTCGGCCTCGTCGAGCGCGGCGAGATGCCGTGCGATGGCGGCACCGTCGCCCCGGGCGACCGGGCCGGTCAGCGCGGACGGGCCGAGTTCGAGCGTGTTCTGCAGGGCGGCGGTCACCAGCGGACCGAGCACACGCGCGGGGAGTCCACCCGCCCGGTCGTCGACGACGTCCTGGCCCGGGAGCTCCTGACCCTCCAGGGCGATCCGCAGCCCGTCGAGTGCGTCGGCGATGAGGGCGACGAGGTGGTTCGCGCCGTGGGCGAGTGACGCGTGGTACAGCGTGCGCGCCTCCTCGCGGACCCGCACGGGTTCCCCGCCCATCTCCAGGACCAGCGCGGAGGCGACCGCGTAGCCGACCTCGTCGGCGGCGGTGACCCCGAAACACGCGGCGCGCAGGCGTCGGACGTCGTCGTCGGAGTCGACGAAGGTCATCGCGGGGTGCAGTGCGAGGGTGGTGGCGCCGAGGTCCGCGAGAGGCGCCAGGATGCCGATGCCCTGCGCGCCGGCGGTGTGGGCGACGAGCGTCCCCGGGCGGAGGGCACCCGTGGCCGCGATGTCGCGGACCACGTCGGAGAGCGAATCATCGGGCACCGCGACGACGAGCAGTTCACTGCGGGTGACGACCGCTGCGAGGTCGAGGACCTCCGAGTCGGGCAGGAGACGAGCGGCACGTGCGCGAGAGCGCTGCGACCGGGCCACGACGCCGCCGACGACGTGTCCCGCGGCCTCGAGAGCCGCGCCCACGGCGCAACCGACCCGACCGGCCGAGACGACGCCCACCGTGAGTCGTGCAGGCGCGGGCCAGTTCGAGATGCCCGATGAGGTCACCGATGTCCTCCTGATCACCGTTCCGGTCCCGCATGGCGGGTACCGGACGTTCGGCATCGAGGATAGGCCCAGAGCGGGACGTCGAGGAACGTGGAGTGACCGGGGTCACCCGCAGCGCGTGACCGGGTGTCAGTCCTCGCGACGACGACGACGACCGCTGCTGCCGCCGGACCGCAGCGAGTCCATCAGCTCCGACACCGAGCGCCCGTTGCTGTGCGCGCCGCTGTCGACCTCGCGGGCGCGGTGACGATCGCGGCGGGCGGGTGCGTCGACCGACGTGCTCCAGGCGGGTGTCGCGTCGGCGATGCCCTCGTCGGTGTCGGGTTCATCGGCGGCGGCGTCGACGGCCGGTTCCGGAGCGGGTACGCCCCGACCGTGGCGACCGGCACCGTCGACGCTGTCGGGACCCGGCTGTCGGTGGTGCCCGCCGCTCGACAGCGGCGCCTCCGACGTCGACTCCGGGGCGGGTTCCGGTGCCGTCGTCGGCACTCCGGGCGGCGCCGCGGCGGGTCGGTCCGTCGCAGGCAGGTCGGCGGCGGCCTGGGTCGTGGAGGTGGCCCACTCGTCGGTCGGGGTCTCGTCGACGAACTGCGGGCGATCGGCGGGCCGGTCGTCGGCGACCGGTCGGTCGGTCTGCGGTGCGGCGGTCGGCGGCGCAGGAGGTGTGGGCGCGGGTTCCGGTGCCGTGCGCGCGAAGTCGCGCTCGGCGGTGGCGCCGTCGAACACCACGGGGTCCTGGACCGGCCCGAGCGCCCGCAGACGTTCGGCCTCGAGGGCGACCCGGTGATCGGGCAACTCCCCCACCAGCGCCTCGACGCTGGCCCGTAGCGAGGCGACCTGCTCCTGCAGCGCGCGCAGCTCCTGGGTCGACTCCGCGCGCACCTCGCGACGGATCTGCGCCTCGACCCCGAGCTCGTACTGCTTGCGGGCGGCGATCTCGCGCTCGAGCTGCAGCTCGTAGACGACCCGGAGATCGCGCGTCTTCGCCTCGGCCGAGTCGGCCTGGCGGCGGAACTTGGTGACGAGGATGGCCCCGATGACCGCGGCCCACAGGGCGGCGATGACGGCCAGCGACGCGACGACACTGCGGTCGGGCGTGAAGATCATGGCGACCGACGCGCCGATGGCGAGGAGCAGCAGCAGGCCGAGCAACCACTGGGCCGGTCCGCGCCGCGACCGGCGCAGACCGGCGGAGCGACCGCCCGTTGCTGTCATGCGCGTCACCCTACTGGCGTCCGGGCCCCGGACGTGCGAGGGCGAGGCCGGTGTCGGGCCGTCGCGGTCCGGTGTCGTCGGACCGCTCATGTCCCCGACGGCGACGCGCCTGCGGCGTCCTCGGGATCATCCGGTGTCCGACAGGAGTATTCGAGCCACACGGCGGCCGCCGCGAGCAGCACACCGCCGATGAGACCCACGATCGCCGCGGGCTTGTCGTGGTCGGCTGCCGACGACTCCGACAGCGACAGCAGGTAGATCCCCATCCCCGCCCACACGCCGACGGCCAGTGCACCGAGCAACGCCGACGCCTTGGCCAGCGCGAGCACGCGCGCTGCGGTCAGCGGGTGTAGCTGCCCGGACGCCCGGCCCACCTGGGAGCTCGAGACGCGAGACCGCACGATGACGGCGATGACCGCCTCCAACGCGGCCAGGACATACAGGACGATCCCGGCCAGCAACGGCAGCGGTGGCAGTTGGCCGTAGCTGACGCGGACCAGCAACCACACGATCACGGCCGTCACCGCGGCGACGCCGAGGAGGTCCCGGACGCGGGTGGGCGACATTCCCTGCTGGTCGGGGTCGTCCTGACGTGGTCGTCGACCACCGCTGCGGGTCATCGGTCGCCCTCCCTGACGACTGTCCAGCCCTCGACGTCCCGGCGACGCACTCCGGCGCGCTCGTCGGCGGGCAGGGCGGCGGCGAGATCGGCGACAGCCCGCTCGCCCGCCTCGGTCCACAGGGTGGCGCGGGGATCGGCGTCGAGCCACGGGATCAGCACGAAAGCGCGCAGATGCGCCCGCGGATGCGGCAGGGTCAGGTCGGGGTCGTCGTCGACCACGACGCTCCCGTCGACGGTCACCGAGACGACGTCGACGTCGAGAGTGCGTGGCCCCCACCGCAGTTCACGGGTGCGGTCGGCGGCGCGCTCACAGGCAAAACCCTCCTCCAGCCAGTCCCGCGGGGTCGCGTCGGCACTCTCGACGACGAGCACGGCGTTGTCGAAGTCGTCCTGGGCGACCGGGCCCCAGGGTGGGGTCGCGTGGATCGCGGACGCGGCGACCACCCGCTCGCCGAAGTGGTCGCGGACAGCCTGCAGCGCGGCGACCGTGTCGCCCATGTTGGCGCCGATCGACAGGACGGCTCGGCTCATCGTGTGGGGCTCACAGGGACCGACCCGATTTGCGCGAGCGTCGCGTCACGACGGCGACGTCGGAGAACGTCAGCGGGATCGGCGCGGACGGCTTGTGCACGGTGACCTCGCAGGCCGCGACCCGCTCGTCGGTCATGACGTCGTCGGCGATCTCGGCCCCGACCGTCTCGATCAGGTCCCGGGACGGTCCGGCGACGATGTCGTGGGCGCGCTGGGCCAGTTCGCCGTAGTGGACGGTGTCGGCGAGGTCGTCGGAGGCGGCAGCCGCACTCAGGTCGAGCCACAGGACGAGGTCGATGACGAAGTCCTGCCCGTCGCGCTTCTCGTGGTCGAAGACGCCGTGGTTGCCGCGGACGACGAGTCCTCGCAGCTCGATGCGGTCAGCCATCGTGGACCCCCTCCCGCGCGCCGTCGACCGACCCGCGCCTGCCGCCGGTGGTCCAGGCGGCGGCGACAGCGACCGCGTCACGACCTGCGACGACGTCGTGCACGCGCACGCCCCACGCGCCGTGGGCGGCGGCCAGCGCGGTGACCGCGGCCGTGGCGACCTCGCGGCCGTCGGGTGGTCGGGGATCGCCGTCCCCGCCGAGCAGCGCCCCCAGGAAGCGCTTGCGGGACGCGCCGACGAGGATCGGGTAGCCGAGCCCGACGAGCGTCGGCAGGGCGTGCAGCAGCGCCCAGTTGTGGGCCGCGGCCTTGGCGAAGCCGAGCCCGGGGTCGAGCACGAGGCGGTCGGGGCTGACGCCGGCCGCGACGGCCGCGTCCACCTGGGCGAGCAGTTCCGCGCTCACCTGGGCGACGACGTCGCGGTATCCGCCGACGTCGTCGACCCGATGGGCGAAGCGGGTGACACCGGCGCCGTCGACGGTCGGGCGCCAGTGCATGAGGATCCACGGGACGCCGGTCTCGGCCGCGACCCGCGCCATGTCGGGATCGGCGCGGCCACCGGACACGTCGTTGATCACCGCCGCACCGGCCTCGACGGCGGCCGCGGCGACCGACGCGCGCATGGTGTCGACGGAGACCGCGATCCCCTGGTCGGCGAGTGCCCGGATGACCGGGACGACGCGGTCGCGTTCCACGTCGGGCTCGACCCGGTTCGCGCCGGGACGGGTCGACTCACCGCCGACGTCGACGAGGTCGGCGCCCTGTCGGGCCAGGAGCACCCCGTGCTGCACGGCACGGTCGGGGTCGAGGTACAGGCCGCCGTCGGAGAACGAGTCGGCCGTCACGTTGAGAACCCCCACCACGCGGGTGCGGGTGCCGGGCGTCAGGTCGACCGCGGGGGACACGCCGTCCACGGTAGGCGTGGGCGGCGTGAGAACCGACGTCAGGTCCGTCGCGCGATGAGCTCCAGCGCCTCACCGCGGCTGATCGCGTTGGTCTTGAAGATTCCGCGCACGGCGGAGGTGGTGGTGCTCGCCCCGGGCTTGCGGATGCCGCGCATCGCCATGCACAGGTGCTCGGCCTCGATCACCACGATCACCCCGCGCGGCTCGAGCTTGCGGACCAGGGCGTCGGCGATCTGCGTGGTCAACCGCTCCTGCACCTGCGGGCGCTTGGCGTACAGGTCGACCACACGCGCCAGCTTCGACAACCCGGTCACCTGACCCGTGGCGCCCGGGATGTACCCGACGTGCGCCACGCCGTGGAACGACACCAGATGGTGCTCACAGGTCGAGTACATCGGGATGTCCTTGACCAGCACCAACTCGTCGTGCCCGACGTCGAACGTCGTCGCCAACACCTCATCGGGATCCACCCAGAGGCCCGCGAACATCTCCTTGTAGGCACGCGCCACCCGCGCGGGCGTGTCCTTCAACCCGTCGCGCTCGGGGTCCTCCCCCATCGCGAGCAACAGCTCGCGGACCGCGGCCTCGGCGCGAGGCTGGTCGAACTCGGTCATCGCACCCGCAGACGGGGCTTCGGTGGTGTCGGTCATGGTGGGGTGCCTACCCATTTCTCGAGGACGGCGTGGAGGGGCGGCCGACCCCGAGAGGGGTCGACGCACTGTGTCAGTAGCGGGACGGCGGGGTGCCGTTCGGCGGGCGCTGATCGCCGTCGCGGGGCGGCCATCCCGGGGCCGACCAGCCGTCGGGCGCGCCGTAGTCCGGACCGCTGGGTCGGTGCTGTGACGGGTCCTGGTCACGCGGGACCGGCTGCGGCGTCGGCTGATGGCCGGGATTGCCGTATCCGGGTCCGCCGTAGCCGGGTGACGGGTATCCCTGCGGGTAGCCGGGGTAGTCGTCGCCGCGCCCGGGCGGTGTGGGCTGCCCGTACGACGGACCGCCCTGTCCGTACCCGTTCTGGCCGTAGCCGTTCTGGCCGTAGCCGTTCTGGCCGTATCCGTTCTGACCCTGGCCGTACCCGTTCTGGCCGTACCCGTTCTGACCCTGCCCGTGACCGTTCTGTCCGTAGCCGTTCTGGCCGTACTGGCCGTGACCGTTGGTCCCGTCGGGGCCGTAGCCCTGCGGTGTGTGGCCGTTCTGGCCGTATCCGCCCGACGCGCCGACCGGCTCCTTGCGCAGGTCGGGTGCGGGCTCCGGGGGCCACGGCTCGCCACGCTCGGCGGCGAGCTCCTTGGGCGTCTTCACCGGCGGCTTGCTGCTGGGGATCCGGTCACCGAAGTCGTTGAACGTGGTGATGCGCGGCCGCTTCTCCACACCGGAGAAGATGGCCTCCAGATCCTTGCGGGTCAGCGTCTCGCGCTCGAGGAGCTGTGTGGCCAGCTCGTCGAGGGTGTCGCGGTATTCGTCGAGGATCGCCCACGCCTCGGTGTGCGCGGCCTCGATCAGGCGACGGACCTCGTCGTCGATCTCGGAGGCGATCTCGGCGGAGTAGTCGCTGTGGGTGCCCATCGACCGACCGAGGAACGGGTCGCCCTGTTCCTGGCCGTACCGGACGGCACCGAGCTTCGCGCTCATGCCGTACTCGGTGACCATCGCGCGGGCGATCTTCGTGGCCTGGTCGATGTCGGACGATGCGCCGGTGGTGGGCTCGTGGAACACGAGTTCCTCGGCGGCACGGCCACCCATCGCCATCACCAGACGCGCGATCATCTCCGAGCGCGTCATCAGGTCCTTGTCCTGCTCCGGCACAGCCAGCGCGTGACCGCCGGTACGCCCGCGGGCGAGGATCGTGACCTTGTAGATCGGGTCGAGATCGGGCATCGCCCATGCCGCGAGGGTGTGTCCACCCTCGTGGTAGGCCACGATCTTCTTCTCGTGCTCGCTGATGATCCGGCTCTTGCGACGCGGGCCGCCGACGACCCGGTCGACCGACTCCTCGAGCAGTTCGGCGGTGATCGTCGTGCGGTTCTCGCGCGCGGCGAGCAGGGCCGACTCGTTGATGACGTTGGCCAGGTCGGCGCCGGACATGCCCGGGGTGCGCTTGGCGAGTCCGTCGAGGTCGGCGTCGGGGTCGATCGGCTTGCCCGCGGCGTGCACCTTGAGGATCGCCCGGCGTCCGGCGATGTCGGGGTTGCCGACCGGGATCTGCCGGTCGAAGCGGCCGGGACGCAGCAGCGCCGGGTCGAGGATGTCGGGGCGGTTGGTCGCCGCGATCAGGATGACGCCGGAGCGCTCGCCGAAGCCGTCCATCTCCACGAGCAGCTGGTTGAGGGTCTGCTCGCGCTCGTCGTGCCCACCGCCGAGGCCGGCGCCACGCTGGCGGCCGACGGCGTCGATCTCGTCGACGAAGATGATGCAGGGGCTGTTGTTCTTCGCCTGCTCGAACAGGTCACGCACACGCGAGGCGCCGACACCGACGAACATCTCGACGAAGTCCGAGCCGGAGATGGTGAAGAACGGGACGCCCGCCTCGCCGGCGACGGCGCGCGCGAGCAGCGTCTTGCCGGTGCCGGGAGGGCCGTAGAGCAGCACACCGCGCGGGATCTTCGCGCCGAGCGCCTGGTAGCGCGCGGGGTTCTGCAGGAAGTCCTTGATCTCGTAGAGCTCCTCGACCGCCTCGTCGGAACCGGCGACGTCGGCGAAGGTGGTCTTCGGGTGGTCCTTGGAGAGCTGCTTGGCCTTGGACTTGCCGAAGCCCATGACCCCGCCCTTGCCGCCGCCCTGCATGCGACTCATCACGAAGAAGAAGAGGCCGAACAGGATCAGCATCGGCAGGACGAAGATCAGGATCTGCCACAGGACGGATTCCTGGGTGACGTTGGTCTGGTACTTCGCGCCGGAGTCACGGACCGAGGTGAAGACGAACTCGGAGGCCCGCGCCGGGTACTTCGACGTGATCTTGGTGGAGCCGTCGACCGGGTTCTTCAGCTCGAGCCGGAGCGCCTGCTCGCGGTCGTCGATCTGCACGCTGTTCACGTTCTTCGTGTTCAGCTGCGTGAGGGCGACGGACGTGTCCACACTCTTGTACTCGCGGTTGCCGTCGCGCAGCACCGTCCATCCCCAGATGGCGAGCACGATGACGGCCACGATGGCGAGGTTGCGGAAAACAGTCTTTCGATTCATCACACGTCCCGGTCGGCGCCGGCGCGTCCCTTCGTAGTGGGTACACCTGTTCGGTCAGGCTACCCGTGAACGCCTGGCGGACGCCGGGCGTTCCCGTGGCCCCGGTCGGCGGGGTGTGACGCGGCCTACGCTGGGCACATGGCGAGGAACATCGCGACCACAGACCGCGTCGAGCTCGACGAGCTGCTCGACTTCGTCCGAACCCGACACCATCTGATCCTGGTGACCACCCGCGCGAACGGATCGCCGCAGGTCTCGCCGGTGACCGGCGGCGTCGACGGGGAGGGACGGATCGTCATCTCGACCTATCCCGGACGTGCGAAGACGAAGAACGCGGCTGCCCGACCGGAGGTGTCGGTGTGCGTGCTCTCCGAGGACTTCGACGGTGCCTGGGTGCAGGTGGACGGCACCGCGGAGGTCCTGCATCAGCCCGAGTCGACGGACGGTCTGGTCGAGTACTTCCGGTCGATCTCGGGCGAGCACCCCGACTGGGACGAGTACCGCGCGGCGATGGCGACGCAGGACAAGTCGCTGATCCGGGTCACCCCCACCCGATGGGGCCCGATCGCGACCGGCGGTTTCCCGCAGGACGTCGCCGACAAGCTGGATGCCCAGGACTGACCCGTCGAGTGGGCGGTCGGAGACGTCGAGTGGGCGGTCGGAGACGTCGAGTGGGCGGTCGGAGAGGTCGAGTGGGCGGTCGGAGAGGTCGAGTGGACGGTCGATGAGTGACCTCGCGATCTGCGCGACGTGTGCGGTCCAGTTCGACGTCCCCGTCGACGACGCGCCGGCCGAGTGCGCGATCTGCGTCGACCCGCGGCAGTACGTCGGGCCGGACGGGCAGCGGTGGACGTCGCTGTCCGAACTCCGTCGCGACCACCGGTCCGTGACCCGGATGCAGGGCGACTTCCTCGGCGTCGGCGCGGAGCCGAAGGTCGGGATCGGACAGCGCGCGCTGCTGGTGCCCTACGGCGACAGCAACCTGCTGTGGGACTGCGTCGCCCTCCTCGACGACGTCCTCGCCGAGGAGATCGAATCCCGCGGTGGACTGGCGGGCATCGCGATCTCGCATCCGCACTACTGGTCGACCATGGTCGAGTGGGCCCGTCGGTTCGACTGTCCGATCCATCTACCCCGGGTCGACGAGCGCTGGATCATGCGTCCGGATCCGGCGATCGAGCTCTGGGACGGCGAGGGTCTCGAGCTCGACCACGGCGTGTCGCTGCACCGGCTGGGCGGGCACTTCCCCGGCGCGTCGGTGCTGCACGTGCCGGCGGCGGATGGTCGTCGGGGTGCGCTGCTCACCGGCGACATGCCTCTTGCGGCCGCCGATCGTCGCTGGGTGTCCTTCATGTGGAGTTACCCGAACATGGTGCCGTTGCCCGCCGTCGAGGTCCGTCGGGTCGCCGACGTCCTCGCGGCACTCGACTTCGATGTGCTGCACAGCGCGTTCTGGGATCAGCAGGTCGACGACGCGTGGGACGCCGTCCAGCGCTCCGCGGACCGCTACGTCGCGGCGCTCGAGGCGATCCCGGAGGTCTGACCGTCCGCTCGGCGGGATCCACCGCACGGTCGGCGGAGGGGTCAGCCGGCGGGCCAACGGTCCGTCGCGCAGAGTTCCGAGAGCGGGCGTTCGACGGCCCAGCCGGTCTCGACGAGCATCGGCCGGTCGTAGAACGCGTCCACCGGCCCGAGGCACAGGATCGCGATCGGGTCGGCCGCGTCGGGGATCCCCAGCAGCGCAGACAGTTCCGCGGGGTCGAACATCGACACCCAGCCCATCCCGTACCCCTCGGCGCGCGCCGCCAACCACATGTTCTGGATCGCGCAGGCGACGGAGGCGAGGTCCATCTGCGGCATCGTGCGGCGACCGAACACGTGCGCGTCGCGACCGGTCCCGAGAGCGACGACGATCACCTCCGCACACTCGGTGATCCCCTCGACCTTGAGGCGCCCGAACTCCTCGGCACGATCGCCGAGAGCGGTCGCGGTCTTCACCCGCTCGGTCTCGACGACGTCGCGGATCTGCTCGCGCACAGCGGGATCGACGATGCGCAGGAACCGCCACGGCTGCATCAACCCGACGCTCGGCGCGTGGTGCGCGGCGCCCATCACCCGGGCCAGCACGTCCTCGGGCACCTCGCCGCCCGCGAAATGTCGTGTGTCACGGCGACTCCGGATCGCCCGGTAGACCGCTTCTCGCGCATCCGGGTCGAACGGGTCGCAGGGGCCGCTCACGTGTAGGCGGGCGCGACCCGCGCCCACGGACGTGCCTGCTCGATCTGCGCCGCCACCGCGAGCAACGTCGCCTCCGACCCCGGGCGGCCGAACAGGTGGACAGCCATGGGAGTTCCCGCGGTGGGATGCACACCCATCGGCACCGACATCGCCGGCCAGTGCAGCAGGTTCACCAGTCCGGCGAACGGGGCGTAGCCGATGTTGGCGTACATGTTCGGCAGCCACCCGCGCCGGCTCCACTCCTGCGCACGGATCGGTGGGCGGGCGAGGGTCGGCGTCATGACCAGGTCGCTGCCCGCGCGATCGAGATACCCCTCCACGCGCGCGACGATCGCAGTCCGCTGCTCGTCGCGCACCAGGCCGCGACGGTTCACCAGACGGCCGATGGACGTGTGCACCTTCGAGCGGCGCTGCAGCCGACCGAGATCCCCACCCTGCGACGCGATCTCGTCGGCGTCGGCGGCGGCGCCCCCGACCCAGCGCAGCAACAACGGCGCGGGATTGGTCGGGTACGGCAGCGGCGACGCCGTCACGCGATGCCCGATCTCGGTGAGCACCCGCGATGCCTCCGCCAGCGTCCCGGCCCAGTGCGGGTCGGTGGAGCCGACGGCCAGTGGGAAGTTCTCGGCGACGACCACCCCGACGGGCGGTGCCCCGGTGTCCCGACCGGCCGCGGCCAGGTCGGGCCGATCCGCCATGACGCCCAGCGTCAGCGCGGCGTCGGCGACCGTGGTGGCCAGCGGCCCGTTCTCGGACATCCCGTACCAGCCGTTGCCGCTCGTCTGCGGCGGGACGACACCCGGGCCCGGCTTGATGCCGAACAGTCCGCAGTCGGCGGACGGGATGCGGATCGACCCGAGGCCGTCGTTGCCGTGCGCGACGACCACCTGCCCGCTCGCGACCGCCGCGGCGGCGCCTCCCGACGAGCCTCCGGGCGTCAGCGACGGGTTCCACGGGTTGCGCGTGACCCGACCGGGGACGTCGGTCGCCCCCCACAGACAGAGTTCGGGCACCGCGGTGAGACCGACGACGACCGCACCCGCAGCACGCAGGCGCGCGACCATCGCGTGGTCCTCGGGTGAGGGACGGTCGGCGGTCGCCTGCGACCCGTTCCGCAGCGGCTCCCCCGCGACGGCGACGTTGTCCTTGACGGCGATCGGCACCCCGGCCAGTGGCAGGTCGGTGAGATCGCGCTGTGCAAGTGCCTCGGCCTCGGCCCGCGCGGCGTCGGTGCGGACGCGGACGAACGCGTTGATCGACCCGTCCCGTTCGGCGATGCGGGCGAGTGTGGCGTCGACGACCTCGCGCGGCGTCCGACGACCCGCGGCGACGTCCGCGGCGATCTCGACCGCGGTCTCGGTCACTGCTCGTAGACCTGGGGGTTCAGCCGGCCGATGTAGGGCAGGTCGCGGTAGCGCTCGGCGTAGTCGAGCCCGTAGCCCACGACGAACTCGTTGGGTATGTCGAAGCCGACCTCGGCGATGTCGACGTCACGCCGCGCGGCGTCGGGCTTGCGCAGCAGCGTGCACACCTCGAGCGACCGGGGCTGCCGCGAGCGCAGGTTCTTCAGCAGCCACGACAGGGTCAGTCCGGAGTCGATGATGTCCTCGACGATGAGCACGTCGCGTCCGGCGATGTCGCGGTCGAGGTCCTTGAGGATCCGGACGACACCCGACGACGACGTCGACGACCCGTACGAACTGACCGCCATGAACTCCATCTGCGACGGGATCGGCAGCGCCCGCGCGAAGTCGGTCATGAACATGATGGCGCCCTTCAGGACGCCGATCAGCACGAGGTCGTCGGGGATGCCGTCGTAGCGGGCGGCGATGGCCTGGGCCAGCTCCGCCGTGCGCTGTCTGATCTGGTCCTCGGTGATGACAACCGCCTCGATGTCATCACCGTAGGGATCTCCCGGAACGGCCACCTGTCACGCCTTTCGCCGACCACCTCGCCTGCGAGGACAACCTTGTCACGTCGACCCGTCGGGCGACGTCCCGGGGCGTCGTCCGATCACGCGACGATTTCGTGCAGATAACGGGTTGTTTTCGTCGATCGTTTCCATTTCCGGATTTGGTGACGTTAATATCGTGTGGTCCACACCCGGACGCATGCACGGAATCGAAGCGAATAGTGGCCCGCGCCAGACATGTTCGTGAGATTCAGGGTCGGCTGAACAGTCGACAGTGGGGGGCGGGCGCTGCTCTCGGGAACAGCACCAACCACGAAATGGATCGACCGATGAAGTTCAGAATCGCTCTGGTGTCAGCAGGCGCCTCGTTCGCCTGTGTCGCGGGTGTCGTCGCCGGCGCACCCGCCAACGCCGCCCCGGCCAAGGACATCGACTACAACGCGTCGGTGCAGGGGAAGTCGGTCGTGGTCTCCACGAGCGCCGGGTCTGTCCGCACCGCGAACAATCAACTGCAGTTCGTCGACACGAACGGCAAGACCGCGGTCGCGCTCCCGCTGACCTACAAGCTGAACGATGTGGCGCTGCCGATCAAGGCGTCGGCCGAGGGGCGGACCGCGACCCTGACGCCGGAGGTGCCGGGCAAGGTCCTCGTCGACGCGCCGGCGACCAAGCAGGAGCGCGACCAGGACGCCCTGAACACGCTCGGAGCGAACGTCGGTACCGCGGTGTCCATCGGCGGGCTGGTCGGAACGGTCGTCGGCGCAGTCGCAGGTTGTGTCATCGGCGGTGTCGTCCTGCCCGCGGTCGGTTGCGTCCCGGGCGTGATCACCGGCGCCGGTTTCGGAGGCGTCGTCGGCACCATCGCCGCCGGCGGCCCGACGCTGATCGGCAACGTCCAGGAGTACTTCCGGACGATCAACTCGCCGTTCGTCCCGCCGAAGCGCTGATCTGACCGCGGTGACGGTCGCACCCGACCGTCACCGCGGATCAGCGCGCAGACGCAGCCAATTCCCGTCGGCCACCGCGTTCACGCGGACGTCGACGTCGCCGCCCACGGCCACCGTGCCGTGGGCGTCGTCGTCTGCGAGGGCGTCCACCGCGGCGAGGACCGGCGCCGTCACCTCGCTCGCTCCCCCCTCGATCAACCACCGCCGCAGCACCCGTCGCCGGATCGCCCGCGGGAGAGCGACCAGCGACTCGCGCAGCACACCGCCGTCGACGACGACCGTCGCGCTCGCCTCGGCGGCGATCGCGTCGAGCGCGTCGAGGTCGTCGCGGACGAGATCGGCCGTGCGGGCCAACGCGGGGACGACCGCGTCGCCGAGGACCGTCGTCATGATCGGCACGACCTCCGACCGCACCCGGGACCGCAGGAAGCGCGGGTCGTCGTTGTGTGGATCCGACCACGGCGTCACGGCCGCCTCGGCGCATGCCGCGACGGTCGTCGCGCGGCGCGTCGTCAGCAACGGTCGGCCCCAGGGCGCGTCCGAGGCCACCATGCCCGCGATGGATCGTGGGCCGGACCCGCGGGCGAGTCCGAGCAATACCGTCTCCGCCTGGTCGTCCAGGGTGTGGCCCAGCAGCACGGGTCGGTGCCCTCGCGCGGCGTTCATCGCCGCGTACCGCGCGCGCCGCGCTGCAGCCTCGGGACCACCGCGGCCTTCCACCTCGACCGTCAGCACCTGCGCGTCCGCCCCCAGCGCGATCGCCGTTCGCGCTGCCGCCTGCGCGACCTCCGCCGACCCGTTCTGCATCCCGTGGTCGACGACGAGCGCGGTCACCATGAGACCTGCGTGGCGGGCGCCGGCGAGCAGCGCCGTGGAGTCCGGCCCGCCGGACAGCGCCACACAGACGTCGCCGCCGAGCCCCTCCCGGGCGACGAATCCCGACACCGCACGACCGATCGCGTCGAGTGCGGCGCCCATCGTCAGAGGACCCGGTCGACCCAGAGTCGCGGCGAGTCGATCTCGGCGGGGCGGGGCAGGGTCTCGGGTCCGGACCAGACCGCGTTGAAGCGGGCCATCCCGACGGTCCCGACCACCTCGTCGACGAACGCCTTGCCCCGGATGTACTGCGCGAGTTTGGCGTCCATGCCGATCAGAGCGCGCAGGACGCGCTGCATCGGGCTCTGCTTGCGCTGACGACGCTCGTCGAAGGCGGAGCGGATGCGGTCGACGGTGGGGACGTGCGACGGGCCGACGGCGTCCATGACGTGGTCGGCGTGGCCCTCCAACAGGGTGCCCAGCATCATCAGACGGGTGAACGACTCGTACTGCTCCGGGGTCTGCAGGAGCTGCATGGCGCCCAGGACGCCCTTCTCGCGGGGCTTGTCCGATCGGAGCACGCCGACGACCCGCGCGGCGAGCTCCGCCCCGGACTCGTCGTTCTCGGTGCTGATGGTGGCGATGTTCTCGAGCATGTAGTCGCGCAGCCACGGGGTCGCCGAGAACTGCACGCGATGGGTCACCTCGTGCAGGCACACCCAGTAGCGGAAGTCCGACGGCACCACCTTCAACGACCGCTCGACGGCGATGATGTTGGGCGTCACCAACATCAGGACGCCGTCGGTCCCGGTCGCGGGGTCCGGCGTGAACGGGTCGTACTGGCCGAGGATCGCGCCCGACAGCAGCGCCAGCAGACCGCCGGCCTGGACCCCGCCGACGCGGCCGGCCATCCCCGGCGATGCCGACGCGCCTCCGCCGAGCATGGCCGACATCGACCGTGCGGCGGCGTCGATCCACTCGGGGCGGTCGAGGACGGACGCGGCGGGGACGGGCAGGCCGTCGGCGAGACCCGTGGTCTCCCGAACCGGGCCCTCCGCGCGCGCGGCGAGTGTCGCGAGCTCGTCGCGCGCGGTGGTGAGCGTGTAGGTGGTGGTCCGCGGGCCGGGCCGGGTCAGGCGGCGGCCGACTCCGGCGGCCAGCGACCAGTCGATCCGCGCGCCGGGGAGGTCGCGGTCGTCTGCGTCACTGCGCTCGGAGGGACTCATCGGCAGCCGCAGTCGCGCAGCCGGACCGCGAGGGCGTCGAGCGCCGGTCGCGCGTCGGCCGGGTTGGTCCCGCTCGACAGCAGCGCGAACGTCAACACCCGGTTCTGCACTGTCTGCACGATGCCCGCCAGTCCGCTCACCCCTGTCAGTGTGCCCGTCTTCGCCTTCACCCATCCGGCGGCGGTCGCCACACCCGAGACCGACGAGAAGCGATCGGACAGGGTGCCGGTCGCACCGGCGATCGGGAGCATGTCGAGCAGGGGACGCAGCTTCGGGTTCTGTGTGCCGGCGGCGGCGCGCAGCAGCCCGTCGAGGACGCCGGCCGGGATGCGGTCCTGCGTCGACAGGCCGTTGGTGTCCCGCAGGGTCACCTGCGACATGTCGAACCCGGCGTCGCGCAGGACCGACGTCACCGCCGACGTCGCGCCGGCGAGGCTCGCGGGCATGTTCCTCGCGCGGGCGACCTCGATCGCCAGGGTCTCGGCGAGGACGTCGTCGGAGTCGACGAGCATGTCGCGCAGCCGTGTCTCCAGCGGCGCCGAGGTCACCGAGGCGATGACGGGGGCGCCCTGGGGTGCCGTACCCGTCGAGACCGCGTCGGTCGGGAGCCCGAGGTCACCGGCGAAGTCGCCGGCGGCGGCGAGCGCGGGCGTGGCGCTGCGCGGTGAGTACAGCTGGGTCGGGTCGATGCGCGCCGAGTCCGCCATGAACGCCTGGATCGGGGCGATGCTGCCGCCGGCGATGTCGACGGTCTCCCATGTGGACGCGAACTCCGGCCCGGTGAACAGGCTCGTGTCGACGGCGACCGAGGAGACCGACCTCCCCGAGCGCCTGATCTGTGCGGCGAGGTCGGCGATGCGGGGCGCGTCGGTGAAGAAGGTGTCGGTGCCGTCGGGTTGCGACGACATCGTCGGGTCACCCGCGCCGACCACGACGATCCGCCCGTTGCCCGCGTCGACGACCCGGGTGGTCAGTGTCGCGTCGAGCGGGAGGGTGAGGAGCGCGGCCGCGGCGGTCAGGATCTTCGTCGTCGACGCCGGGGTCATCGCGGTGCCGGGGTTCACCGACCACAGCGTCTGGCCGGTCAGCGCGTCGGAGACCTCACCGCTGAGCGTGCCGAGGCGCGGGTCCCGGGTGACCGACGCGAGTTGCGCGGCCACCCCCGCGGGCGTCGGCTCGGGTGCGTTCGCCGCGACGGGCACGATCGCCGGGCTCACCGACGCCGGGGCAGGGCGCGCCGGGGCGTTCGCGGCCGCGTCGGGACCATCGGAGTCGACGGTGACGGCGACGACCGCCACCACCGCGGCGACGACGAGCAGGACGAGCACCGGGATGACGGTCCACCAGACGCTCGCGCGCCGGCCTGCCCGTGCGTTCACTCTGCGCTCCTCCGCCCGCCGTGGTCCTGGCGCCCAACAGTATCCTCGACCCGATCGCGGGCTCGGCCGACGCAATGTCGGCGGAGCCCGCACGGACCGTCACAGAGAGCGAGGATGCGAGTCGTGGAGTTCGACGTCACCATCGAGATCCCCAAGGGCCGGCGCAACAAGTACGAGGTCGATCACGAGACGGGCAAGGTCCACCTGGACCGCTACCTGTACACCTCGATGGGGTATCCGGCCGACTACGGCTACATCGACAACACGCTCGGTGAGGACGGCGACCCGCTCGACGCGATGGTCCTCCTGCCCGAGTCCGTCTACCCCGGCGTCATCGTCACGGCCCGCATCGTCGCGATGTACACCATGACCGACGAGGCCGGCGGCGACGACAAGCTGCTGTGTGTCCCGGCCGGCGACGTCCGCTGGGACCACATCCAGGACGTGGGCGACGTGTCGACGTTCGAGCTCGACGCGATCGCCCACTTCTTCGAGCACTACAAGGACCTCGAGCCCGGCAAGGAGGTCCAGCCCGGCGGCTGGGTCGGCCGCGAGGCTGCCGAGAAGGTGGCCCAGGAGGCCATCGACCGTCTGGCGACCCAGCCCCACGAGGCGAACGACCCCTCCCGCGGCTGACGCAGGACGCAGATCGGACCGGCCCCGAGTGCATTCCACTCGGGGCCGGTCCGCGTCGACAGGTCGTGTCGGACCAGCCGCCTACCGTTCCCGTCCGTGCCCGCCGATGACCTGTCCACGTCGACCACCGTCGACCTCGCGCTGACCTTCCACGGTCACGCGACCGACTTCTACGACGTGGTTCTCGCCGATTTCGCACGAGCTTTCGTCGACGGAACGCACGCCGCGGTCGTGCACGCCTCTGTGCCCGCGGGCGTCGACCGCACGATCGCATCACTCGTCGGCGACGGGTACACGGTGCGCCGGACCATCCGCGACATGCCCCGGACGATCGCGACGCTGACGTCCGACCGCGCCGCCGTGATCGTTCGCGGAACCGCCGCAGAGACCAGACTGGCGGTGAGCGCGGCAGATCCCGAGATCACCCAGTCCCTCGTCGACACGGTCGTGCTTGCGCTCGCCCGAGACGAATCGGAGCCCGGCGACGTCGACCTCACGCTCTGGTTCGTGGGACGGCACACGAACGAGAGCGTCGACCGTCGCATCCGCGTGCGCGGGTGGGACGAGATCCGCGTGAACTATCCGGTCGCCGTGCGGCGGAACCTCGACGCGCTGAACGCGGTCGTCCAGCCCGTGGACCGCGGCGCGCTCGTCCTCCTGCACGGAGCACCGGGCACGGGCAAGACCACCGCCATCCGGTCTTTGATGCGGTCGTGGTCCTCCTGGTGCGACCCGCACTACGTAACCGACCCCGAACGACTGTTCGCCGACGCCGGTTACCTGTGGGACGTGATCGGCACCGAGTCGGAGCCCGAGCGATGGCGGCTGGTCGTCGCGGAGGACTCCGACGAGTTCCTGCGGTCGACGGCACGGCAGGAGTCCGGCGCGGCGATGGGACGACTTCTGAACTTCACAGACGGCGTCATGGGCCAGGGCAGCAACACGATCGTCGTCATCACCACCAACGAGCGCCTGGACCGCCTGCACCCCGCGGTGGTCCGTCCGGGACGCTGCCTGGCCCAGATCGAGTTCGTCCCCTTCGACCCCGACGAGGCGGCGACGTGGCTCGGACCCGGTGCCGCGATCCCGTCGACGCCCAGGACGCTCGCGGAACTGTTCGCACAGCGAAACGGCGCGTCGGCGATCAGCAGCGAACCGATCCCCGACGCGCCGTTCGGCACGTACCTCTGAACTCAGGCCTCGTGACGACCCGGGTTCGGGCGATCGTCGTCGACGACGGCCGTGGTGGTCCCGTCGGCGGCCTCGTGCCGGCCACCGTGGTCGGGCGCGACGATCGGCCCGCCCTCGTCGGCGATCGCCGTGTGCTTCCCGTGGACCGCCGCGGGGTCGACGATCTCGCCCGAGGTGGTCGCGTCGCCCGCGACACCGGGCCGACGATCCTGCGTGGAACCGCCGGGGACTGCGTCGGGATCGGGGCCGGTGCCCATCGCGTCGTCGGCCACGGCCTGGGTGCCGGAGGTCTTGCGCAGCGGCATCTCCTTCCACGTGAACACCGCGACGAGTGCGATCAGCGACACGATCGAGACGGTGAGGAACACCGAGTCCATCGCCCCGGAGAAGCCCGCCTTGATCGGCGCCGCCACCGCTTCCGGCAGCTTCGAGATCACCGAGGTGTCGTTCATGACCGAACCGGTCGCACCGCCACCGCCGCCCTGGGCGGCCTCGACCAGGCTGCGGCCGAAGGCGGAGACCGTCGGGTCGCTGCTCTGAACGGCCTCACGGACGCCCTGCTGGAACTCCTGCGTCGGAGCGGCCTTCTGGAACTCGTCGGCGATGTTCGGGCCCATCAACGAGAAGAGCACCGAGAAGAACACCGCGACACCGAGCGTGCCGCCGATCTGCCGGAAGAACGTCGCGGAACTGGTCGAGATGCCCATGTCCTTGGCGGGCAACACGTTCTGCATCGCCAGGGTCAGCGGCTGCATCAGGTTGCCCAGGCCGAAACCGAGACCGAACGTCATCAGCATCACGATGTACAGCGAGGTGCTGGGGCTGACGTAGTGCAGCAGGAAGGTCATGACGGTGACCAGCACCACGCCGATCATCGTGAAGATCTTGTAGCGACCCGTGCGCGAGATCAGCTGGCCCGAGAAGATCGAGGCGCTCATCAGACCCAACACCATGGGCAGCAGCTGCAGCCCGGCGATCGTCGGGCTGGACCCGCGCAGCACCTGGTAGTACTGCGGCAGCACGGAGATCGCGCCGAACATCACCGAACCGATGACGATCGAGATCACGATGCCCTGGGCGAAGACCCTGTTCTTGAAGACGCGCAGCGGGATGATGGCGGCCTCCCCCATCGCCTTCTCCACCGCGACGAACGCCGCGACACCCACCACACCGATGGCGTAACAGATGATGGATCGTGCCGAACCCCAGCCCCATTCGCGGCCCTGTTCGGCGACGACGAGGATCGGCACCACGCCGACGGCGAGGGCGAACGCGCCCCACCAGTCGATGTTCCGCTTCACGCCGGGGATCCGGGCGTAGTTCAGGACCCGGAACACCACGACGAGGGCGACCAGGCCGACGGGCACGTTCACGAGGAACACCCAGCGCCAGCCGGACACCCAGAGGATGGAGTCCTGTCCGGCGAAGAGTCCGCCGAGCACGGGGCCCAACACGCTCGACGTGCCGAAGACGGCGAGGAAGTAGCCCTGGTACTTGGCGCGCTCCCGCGGCGCGACGATGTCACCGATGATGGTGAGCGCCAACGAGAAGAGACCACCGGCACCGATGCCCTGCAGCGCCCGGAACCCGGCGAGTTCGTACATCGACGTCGACGTCGAACACAGCAACGACCCGATGACGAAGATCGTGATCGCGGCCATGAAGAACGGCTTGCGGCCGTACATGTCGGACAACTTGCCGTAGATCGGCGTGGCCAGCGTCGAGGTGATCAGGTACGCCGTCGTCACCCACGCCTGCAGCGAGTAGCCGTTCAGGTCGTCGGCGATGGTGCGGATCGACGTCGACACGATCGTCTGGTCGAGGGCGGCGAGGAACATGCCGATCATGAGCCCGCCCATGATCGTGAGGATCTGCCGGTGACTCAGCGTCATCGAGGTGTCGCCGGGTGGGGCGGCTGCGGCGGTGTCGCCGGGCGCCGCTGCTGTGCTGTTGCTCATCGTGATGCCTTCTCGCGTCGTCCGTAGGTGAACTCTGCCGGTGCGACGTCGGGGTCGTCGTCCTTCTCAGGGGAGCCAACCGTCGCGGGGGCGTCGTCGATTCCCGCGCGATCGGCGTGTGTCGGGTCGCCGTCGTGGACCCGTGCCGCGAAGTCCTCGACCGCGACGACCACCCGGCCCATCAGCCGGGTCAGCTCGGCGACCTCATCGTTCGTGAAGTCACCCAGCATCTCGTCGAAGACCTGCTTGCGGTGCTCGCGGACCGCGCGGACCTGCCCACGCCCGGAGTCGGTGAGCACGAGGATCGTCGCGCGGCCGTCGCGGGGGTCCGCCTCGCGCCGCACGTACCCCAACCGCACCAGTGCAGCGATGTGCCTGCTGACCGTCGACGGGTCCGCGAGCAGGTGCTCCGCGAGCTCCCCGGAACGCATCGGTTGGTCGGCGAGGGTGAAGAGGCACGAGAACGCGGCCGTCTCGACGATGCCCTCGGCTGTCTTGAACTTCGTGACGGCGAGACGCTCGCGGATCCGCCCGTACCGGGAGAGGACCCCGAGCAGCTCGTCGACGTGGTCGAGTCTGGACACTGATTCCTACCTCGAATGAGTTTCACCGTGCAACTGATTGACAGCTGCAAGTATGCCGAGGTGGGCGCACGCACGCAAACAGCCGCGGTCGCGACGGACCGGGCCTCTGCGGTGGCGGAGCTGTCAGATCAGGTCGGCGAGGGCCTCGAGCAGACGGTCGATCTCGTCGGCTCCGGTCTCGACCCCGAAGGACGCGCGCACCGCTCCCTCGGGCCGACCGAGGCGCCGGAGCAGAGGGTGCGCGCAGAACCGACCGTCCCGGACACCGATCCCGCGATCGGCGAGGTGCTCGGCGACGACGCGGGGAGCGTGGCCGGCGACCGTGAACGCTGCGATGCCGACGCGGTCGAGGTCGTCGTCGGCGAAGACGGTGAGGCGCTCCACGCCCGGCAGCGCGTCGAGCCCGGCGTCGAGCCGCCGGCGCAGGTCGTGCTCGTGGACGCCGATGCGGTCGAAGCCGATGTCGGTGAGCGCACGGCAGGCCGCCGCGATCGCGATCGCCCCGAGCACGTTCGGCGAACCGGCCTCGTGCCGCGCCGCACCCGTGTGCCAGACGATCCCCTCACCCTCCGCGCTGCCCACGTCGACGGTCGCGCCGCCGCCGAGGAGATACGGCTCGGCGGCATCGAGCCAGTCGGAGCGGCCGACGAGCACGCCGGCGCCGAACGGTGCGTAGAGCTTGTGGCCCGAGAACACGAGGTGGTCGATGCCGGTGCCTGCCATGGAGATGGCCCGGTGCGGTGCGAGCTGCGCGGCGTCGACGAGGATCCGCGCGCCGGCGTCGTGCGCGATGTCGGCGAGGCGGCCGATCGGCAGGACCTCCCCGGTGACGTTCGACGCGCCGGTCACGGCCAACAGTGCGGCGGGGGCCCGTCGTAGTTCGGCGGCGAGGGCCTCGAGGGTCTCGTCGACGGTGTCGCGGCACGCGACCACCCGTCGGCCGCGGCGGGCCCACGGCAGCAGGTTCGCGTGGTGCTCCACGTCGAGGACGACGGTCTCGCCGGGCACGGCGGCGGCGACGAGGTTGATCGCGTCGGTGGTGTTGCGGGTGAACACGACGCTGTCGCGCGGACGGGCACGCACGAAGCGGGACACCGTGGCCCGAGCCTCCTCGTAGCGCGCGGTGGTGATCTGCGAGTACCGACCCGCGCCACGGTGGACGCTGGCGTACTCGGGCAGGACGCGGATGATCTCGTCGGTCACCGCACCGAGCGCGGGGGCGCTGGCCGCGTGGTCGAGGTTGGCGTAGGCGGCGTCGACGGATCGCGCGGCGACAGGGGCGACATCGGCGAGCACGAACATGGTTCCTCCATGGGTCCGGGGACCACATGGGCCCCGCGCTTGCCCGCGTCCGGCGTGGAGGCGGGCCGGGTCGTCACCCGGGAGCACCCCACCGCGGTAGGAGGGTTGCCGGTCAGCGAGCCGGGGCTCACGATGCTGACACTCATGACCTGCCGGAGATCATGGGCGAACGACCGGTCCGGAGTCAACGCGGGGGGTGGTTGCGCTCACGGTGGGCGCAACCCCCGCGCGAGTAGCGTGGTCACGTGCTGTTCCACCTGTCCCGACCGACGCGGATCGTGCGGGCGACCCGCGCGGAGCGAGCGTTCGACCGGTCGTCGGACGCGGTCGAGGCGGCGGCGTCCGGCGCCGCTGTGGTGGGCGCGATCTCTTTTTCCCCGGACACCCCGGACGCCCTGTACGTCCCCGGCGATCTGATCGTCGACGAGTCGGCACGGCCGACCACGACGTCGATTCCCGCTGTGCGACTGGTCCGTTCGGCGCCGTCGCCCGACGAACACCGCTCCCGGGTCGCGGCCGTCGTCGACCGGATCGCCGCGGGTGACGCCCGAAAGGTGGTGCTGGCGCGGGCGATCGAGCTCGTGTCGGACACCGACCTCGACGTCGTCGCCCTGACACAGAGGTTCGCCGCCGGGAGCCCGGAGGGCAACGCGTTCGCTGTCGACCTGTCTGCTGCGGGGGGTGCCTGTTCCGGCGCAGCACTGGTCGGGTCGAGCCCGGAGTCGCTGGTGCGCAGGGCCGGCGACCGTGTCTTCTGCCACCCGTACGCCGGGTCCGCCCCGCGCTCGGAGGATCCCGACGTCGACCGACGCAACGCGGAGTCGCTCCTCGCGTCCGGCAAGGACCACCGTGAGCACCGCTTCGTCGTCGACCACATCGCGTCGACCTTGGCTCCGGTCACCCGCGATCTGCGAGTGCCCGACGAGCCGGTCCTCATCGGGACCGGCGAGATGTGGCATCTGGCGTCGCCCATCGAGGGAACGCTGCGCGAGAGCGACCTCACCGCACTGCATCTCGCGATGCTCCTGCACCCGACGCCGGCGATCTGTGGGACACCGACCGCGGCCGCCCGTGCGGTCATCGAGGAGATCGAGGGTCCGCGGGGCTTCTACGCCGGGGCGGTCGGGTGGTGCGACGAGTCCGGTGACGGCGAGTGGATGGTCAGCATCCGGTGCGCGCAGGTCGCCGCCGATCGTCGCTCGGTGCGGGCCTGGTCCGGTGGTGGGATCGTCGTCGACTCCGATCCCTCCGCCGAACTGGACGAGACCACGGCGAAGTTCGCGACGGTCCTCCGGGCGCTCGGGGCTCCGGACGCGCTCGACGGGGAGGACCGCGTCGCCTCAGACGGCGTCGGCTCGGCGTCGTGACCGCCACCAGTTGACCGCGATCACCACCAGCGCACACGCTCCGACCACGATGCCGCCGTACAGCAGCAGTCGCGCCCCGACGGCAGCGCCGACGAGGTAGCCGATCATCCCGACGGCGGTGACCCAGACGACGCCGCCGACGACGTTTGCGGCCAGGTACTTCGGCACCGCCATCCGCGACATCCCCGCCACGAACGGCGTGAGGGTGCGGACGTAGCCGATCCATCGGGCGCCGACGACGGTCGGTATCCCGTTGGTCTGGATGGCGTGGGACACACGGTCCCAGCGTTCCTCGCCGATCCTGCGGCCCAGCCGCGACCGCATCATCCGCGGCCCCGACCACCGGCCCAGCGAGAAGCCCGTCGCGTCGCCGGCGATCGCCGCGACACAGGCCCCGGTGATGAGCCACCCGATGGAGGTCTCGCCGACCGCCGCGGCGACACCTCCCGCGAGCAGCGCGGTCTCACCCGGGAGGATCAGACCCAGCAGGGCTGCCGACTCGCAGTAGACCAGCGCCCACACCACCAGGTACACGACCCAGGGCGGTGTGGTCTGGATGACGTCGACCAGCCAGTCGATCAGCGTCTGCACGCGCCACCCCCTGTCGTTCCCATGCGGCGCGCGGGCGTCCTACAGCGCCCGGTCGAGATCGGCGAGGAGGTCGTCGATCGCCTCGAGACCGACCGAGAGTCGGACCACGTTGTCCGACAGTCCGATCGCCGCCCGTCCGTCGGGGCCCATCGCCCGGTGGGTGGTTGTCGCCGGATGGGTGATCAGCGACTTCGCGTCGCCGAGGTTGTTCGAGATGTCGATGACGCGCAGGGCGTCGAGGACCTCGAACGCGCGCAGCTTTCCCGACACGTCGTCGCGGTCGGTGAGTTCGAAGGTGACCACGGTGCCGCCACCGGACATCTGCGACGTCGCGAGCTCGTACTGCGGATGCGACTGCAGGAACGGGTACCTCACCCACTTCACCCGTGGGTCGTCCTCCAGGAACTGCGCGACCCGCAGCGCCGAGGCGACGGAGGCCTCGACGCGCAGCCGTAGGGTCTCGAGCCCCTTGAGCAGCGTCCACGCCGCGAACGGGCTCATCGCGGGACCGGTGTGTCGCATCAGCTTCTGCACCGGCTCGTCGATGTAGTCCCGGGGACCCAACACCGCACCGCCCATCACGCGACCCTGGCCGTCGATGTGCTTGGTCCCGGAGTAGACGACGACGTCGGCCCCGAGGTCGAGGCTGCGCTGCAGCAGCGGCGTCGCGAAGACGTTGTCCAGCACCACCTTGGCTCCGGCGGCGTGCGCGAGTTCGGAGACGCGACGCACGTCGACCAGCGACTGCATCGGGTTCGACGGCGTCTCGAAGAAGACAGCGGTGGTCGGCACCGACAGCGCCTGCTCCCACTGCTCGAGGTCCTCACCGTCGACGAAGACGGTCTCGACCCCCCAGCGCGGCAGGATCTCGTTGCACACCACGAAGCAGGACCCGAAGAGACTGCGCGACGCGACGAGTCGGTCCCCGGCGCCGAGCAGCGCACCGAGCGACACGAACACCGCGGCCATGCCGCTGGCCGTCGCGAAGCACGCCTCGGCACCCTCGAGGAGTCGTAACCGCTCCTGGAACATCGCGACCGTCGGGTTGCCGTAGCGGGAGTAGACGAACCGCTCGTCCTCACCGGTGAACGCGCGTTCGGCCGCGGCCGCGCTGTCGTAGACGTAGCCGGAGTTGAGGAACATCGCCTCCGACGTCTCGTCGAACCCGGTCCGCATGAGTCCACCGCGCACCCCGATGGTGTCGGGGCCGACGTCGTCGGGCAGTTCGCGCCAGGTGGGGATCACGACTGGCGCCAGGGCAGGCCCGCGGCCTTCCAGCCGACGGCGCCGCGGTGGCCCTCCGCGTCCAGACCGCCCTCGAATCCCTCGGCGATGTTGTAGGCCTTCTGCACGCCGTCGGCCGTGGCCGCCTCGGCGGCGCCGATCGACCGCTGGCCGGAGCGGCACAGGAACACGACGGTCTGCTCGTCGGAGACGCCGGCCTCGCGCAGCTGCTCGGTGAACCGCGGGTTGCGGGACCCGTCGGGGAACCCGACCCACTCGATCAGGACCGTGCGCTTGCCCAGCGGCGACAGGTCCGGGATGCCGACGTAGTTCCACTCGGCCTGGGTGCGCACGTCGACGAGGACGGCGTCGGGGTCCTGGGAGAGGAGGTCCCAGGCCTGCTGCACGGAGACATCACCTGCGTAGGTCACGTCCCCAGAATCCCACAGTCGCCCGACACGGGATCATCTGGCGGACCCTGAGCGGAGCGGAGGAGACGGGCCCGACGGTCAGGGGGCGCTGACGCCGCAGACCTTCCAGGTGTCGGCGTCCTTCACCACCGGCACCGACTGCGTCGTCTGGCGGGGGTCCTTCTCGTAGCGCCACGTCATCGACGCGGTCGCCGACGTCCCGCTGACGGAGATGTCGGCGATGGTGGTGACCATGATCTTGCCCTTGGAGTCGCGAGTGGACTGCGTGGCCGACCGGAACGCCTCGTCGGTCGGGAACGAGCCACCGTCGACGACGCGACTGCACGTCGCGTCGCGGAACGCCGTGTAGTTGATGGCGTTCTTGGCCGTGTAGTAGTCGTTGATCGCGCGCTGGATCGCGGCGTTGTCGGGCAGTCGGTCGTCGGCGGGCCGCAGCAGCTGCGACAAGACGATGCCGCCGATCACGAGCAGGACGATCACGACGGCCACGATGAACGGCCACGCCGCCCTGAGCCCGGGATCGTCCTCCGGCTCGGGTGCGGGGTGCGCCGAGGAGTCGTTGCTGGTCGCCATGGGCGCGATCGTACGTGGGCGTGAAGACGGGCCCGAAGCGCCGGATTTGCCGGGTCCGGCGTCGCGGTGTCATCCTCGGGGTAAGCAGAGCCTAACCTATATGGCTCTCGATACTGGAGGTTCCCGATGCACCGTCGCCTGGGCGTCGCCGTCGTCGCAACAGCACTCGTCGTCGGCCTCGGGGCGTGCTCCGCGCCCGACGAGAACACGCAGGGCGGATCGAGCTCCGTCGCCGCCGAGCCCGGCGCGTTCCCGGTGACCATCGACCACGCCTACGGTTCGACGACCATCAACGCCGCGCCCTCCCGGATCGCCACGCTCGGTCCCGGTGACAGCGACATTCTGTTGAAGCTCGGCATCGTGCCGACGACGATGGCGCCGTTCTACGACCCGACGAACCGCTCGGTGATCACACCGTGGAACGCGGACCTGCTGAAGGGCCGGAGCCCCGAGGTGCTGACGAACGCCACCTCCGACCTGGCCGGCGAGGTGACGAAGGTGCTCGCCTCGAACCCCCAGCTGATCGTCGCGGTGAACAACGCCGTGACGCGACCGGTCTACGACAACCTCGCCAAGGTCGCCGGGACCATCGTGCGCGAGAAGCAGTACGCCGACTGGCAGGTGCCGTGGCAGGCCGCGACCGCCGAGGTGGGCAAGGCCGTCGGGAAGCCCACCGAGACCGCGCGGATCATCGCCGAGACCGAGAAGCAGTTCACCGACGCCAAGGCCGCGAACCCGCAGCTCGTGGGCCGCAGCAGCGCCGTGGTGATCGGTTCCGACGCGGGCGGCGTCTACATCTACGGTCCGGGCGACGGTCGCGGGCAGATGCTCACCAACCTCGGCATGACGTTCCCGTCGTCGCTGCAGTCGACGATCACCGACGGCTTCTACGGCTCGATCTCCGACGAGAACCTGAACCTGCTGAACGGGCTCGACAAGCTGGTGGTCGTCGACTATGCCGGGGCCACCGACAAGCTGAAGGCCAACCCGGCGTTTCAGAATCTCGACATCGTCAAGCGCGGCGACGTCGTCTACGTGGACCAGGGCCTCGGGAGCGCGATGTCGGTGCCGACCGTCCTGACCATCCCCTACGTCCTGCAGCGACTGGTACCGCAGCTCGCCCGCTGACCCCGGGTCACACCGCTCACAGGAATTGGCACTTGTCCACGCGGGACGCCTACCGTGGAAGGTCGATCGTGTCGACGCCTCTCCCGGCCGAGAAGAAGGTGCATCAGTCATGAGTACGCAGGACCGCCCGTTGCGGGTCGCCATCGTGGGCGCCGGACCGGCCGGCATCTACGCCGCCGACGCGCTGATGAAGTCGGACACCGCGTCCGAGCGTGGGGTGAGCATCGACCTCTACGAGCGCATGCCTGCGCCGTTCGGCCTGATCCGCTACGGCGTCGCGCCCGACCACCCGCGCATCAAGGGCATCATCACCGCCCTGCACAAGGTCCTCGACAAGCCGCAGGTCCGCCTGCTCGGCAACGTCGACTACGGCACGGACATCACCCTCGACGACCTGCGCACGCTCTACGACGCGGTCGTCTTCTCCACCGGCGCCACCGACGACCGGCTGATGGACCTGCCCGGCATCGACCTCGACGGCTCCTACGGCGCCGCGCAGTTCGTCGCCTGGTACGACGGCCACCCCGACTTCCCGCGCACCTGGCCGCTCGAGGCCGAGAAGGTCGCCGTGATCGGCGTCGGCAACGTCGCCCTCGACGTCGCGCGCGTTCTCGCGAAGACCGGTGACGAGTTGTTGCCGACCGAGATCCCGCCGAACGTCTACGAGGGCCTCAAGGCGAACAAGGCCGTCGAGGTCCACGTCTTCGGTCGCCGCGGACCGGCACAGGCGAAGTTCACGCCTCTCGAGCTCAAGGAGCTCGACCACTCGCCGAACATCGAGGTCATCGTCGACCCGGAGGACATCGACTACGACGAGGGCTCGGCCGTCGCCCGTCGCGGGTCCAAGATCACCGACCAGGTCGCGACGATCATCGAGAACTACGCGATCCGCGAGGTCGGCGACCGCCCGCACAAGCTGTTCCTGCACTTCTTCGAGTCGCCCGTCGAGATCCTCGGCGACGACGGCAAGGTCGTCGGCCTGCGCACCGAGCGCACCCAGCTCGACGGCACCGGCAACGTGAAGCCGACCGGCAAGGTCACCGACTGGGAGGTCGGGGCGGTTTACCGCGCCGTCGGGTACCTGTCGGACAACCTGCCCGCGATCCCCTTCGACGACCAGGCCGGCGTCATCCCGAACGAGGCCGGACGGATCTTCGACGAGGGCGAGCACCTCACCGGCCTGTACACCACCGGCTGGGTGAAGCGCGGGCCGATCGGGCTCATCGGCCACACCAAGGGCGACGCCAACGAGACCGTCGAGTGCATCCTGAACGACATGAAGGACGGGCTCCTCAACGAGCCCGCCTCGCCTGGTGAGGACGACGTGATCGCGCTGCTGGAGAGCCGCGACATCCCCTTCACCACCTGGGACGGCTGGTACCGGCTCGACGAGCACGAGCGCAAGCTCGGCGAGGCCGAGGGCCGTGAGCGGGTGAAGGTCGTCGAGCGCGAGGACATGCTCGCCGCCGCCGAGCCCGACAAGATCCAGCGCTGACCTGACGCGTCACCGCCGAACCACGTCGAGTGGGCGGCTGGAGACGTCGAGTGGGCGGCCGCGCGCACACTCGATGCCCGCAACCGCCCACTCGACGGGGTCAGCGGATCAGAGACGATCCAGCGTGAAGTAGTAGCCGTAGTTGTCCAGCAGGTCCTCGCGGTTGTCGGAGATCGCGTAGCCGCTGATCGACGACGGGAAGCAGCCCGGCTGTGTGGTCCGGATCTGCAACGTCTTGCCCGGGCCGAGGCTGGACGCGAAGCGCTTCTGGCCCTGGATCTCCTGCAGCGTCACGTTGCGCATCGTGAAGGTGTCGCTCGTGTTCGTCACGGTCATCTGTCGGACCAGCGTCGGGATGAAATTGGTCTTGTCGCAGAAGACCACGCCCGTGACGCGCAGGTTCGGGGGCGTGGCGGCGTTGGCCGGTGCGGCGGCTGCGAAACCGGCGGTGGTGGCGACGGCTGCGGCCGCCAGCGTCCCGGCGGCGGCGCGACGGAGTACCTGTGCACGACTCGACATCTCGAACTCACTTCCTCGTGATCGATCGGTGGGGGCGGTGTCGGGGGTCACACCGCACTGACCACTTCATCGCATTTGCGAGTACTTCGTTACCGGATGTCATCGAATCGTGAAGTAAGGGTATCCTTCCCTATCGATGCTCTCGACCACCGAATCGACGCACGCGACCACCGCTGCGCCCGACGTCGACCGCCCGACGCGAGTCCCCGGTCGGCGGCTTCTCGGCCTGGTCGGCGGGGTCGGACTGCTCGCCGTGGCCGCGACCGCCTCGATCGCGATCGGGTCCCGCGCCCTGGGGCTCGGCGAGGTCTGGGACGCGCTGTGGTCGGCGCAGGGCACGGCCGACACGGTCGGCATCGTGCGCGATCTTCGCGTCCCGCGGACGCTCCTCGGTCTGCTGGTCGGACTCGCGATGGGTGCCGCCGGGGCCCTGACCCAGGCGCACACCCGCAACCCGCTCGCCGATCCCGGACTGCTCGGCGTCAACGCCGGCGCAGCCTGCGCGGTGGTCGTCGGCGTGTACACCCTCGGCATCACGACACCCATGCAGTACATGGGATTCGGGCTGCTGGGTGCCGTCCTGGCGGCAGCCGCGGTGTTCGGCGCATCCGCCGCGACGAAGGGCGCGTCCCCGATCACGCTGGTGCTCGCGGGCACCGGTCTCTCGGCGCTGCTGCTGGCGATCACGTCGGGCATCGTGCTCGTCGACACCGCGTCGCTCGACGCCTGGCGCTTCTGGAACGTCGGCTCGATCGTGGGTCGCGGAACCGACGTGATCTGGGCGGCACTGCCGTTCGTCGTCGCCGGCCTCCTCCTCGCGATCGGCAGCGGCTTCTTCCTCAACGTCCTCGGTCTCGGCGACGACATGAGCCGGGCACTCGGGTCCCGGGTGGTCACCGTGCGGATCGTCGGGATCCTCGCGATCACCCTGCTGTCCGGCGCGGCGACCGCCGCGTGCGGCCCGATCGTGTTCCTCGGCCTCGTCGCACCACATCTCGCCCGCGCCGTCGTCGGCGCCGACTACCGCTGGGTGGTGCCGTACTCCGCGCTCATCGGCGCTGTGCTGCTGCTCGGGTCCGACGTGATCGGCCGCGTGATCGCCCGTCCCGGGGAGGTCCAGGTGGGCATCGTCCTCGCCGTCGTCGGTGCGCCGATGCTCATCCATCTGGTCCGCGCGCGACGCCTGGTGTCCGTGTGACCGCCACCGTCGCCGTCGCCGCCCCGACGACCACGCCCCCTCTCCCGCGCCGACGCCACGTCGTGCGCATCGGGCCGGTCGCGCTGCTCGTCCGGCCGCGACTGCTCGTCGCGTCGGTGGTGTCGCTCGCACTCGCACTGGTGCTGCTCGTCGTCGGGCTCGGTGTCGGCGACTTCCCGCTCGGCCCGCTCGACGTCCTGCGCATCCTGTTCGGAGGCGGCACCCGCGTCGAGAACGTCGTCGTCCTCGACGTGGGGCTCCCCCGCGCACTGCTCGCGGTCCTGGTGGGCGCCGGGCTCGGACTCGCGGGCGCTCTCACGCAGACCGTCGCGCGGAACCCCTTGGCCACCCCCGACATCCTCGGCATCACCGCGGGTGCCAGCGCCGCGGCGGTCTCGGCGATCGCCCTCGGATCCGGTGCGGGCGCGTGGCTCTCGGACATCGGGTTGCCGCTCGCCGCGCTGCTCGGTGGTGTCGTCGGCGCGGTGCTGATGTACGCGCTCGCCTGGCGTGGGGGCATCGAACCGTTTCGTCTGGTGCTCGTCGGCGTCGCACTCACCTGGGTGTTCCAGGCAGTGGTGTCCTACGGGCTCACACGCGCCCAGATCAACGACGTCGCCCGGGCGCAACGATGGCTCGTCGGGTCGGTGTCCGCGGCGACGTGGTCGTCGGTGATCACCCTCGCCGTGGTCCTCGCGCTGGGGATCCTCGTCGTCGCGTCCATCGGTCGCGGCCTGTCGATGCTGGCCCTCGGCGACGACCTGTCGCGCGGCCTCGGGGTGCGGGCGGGACGGGTCGGCGTCGTCGCACTGGCTGTGGCGGTGGTGGTCTCGGCCGTCACGGTCGCCGCGGCCGGACCGGTCGCGTTCGTCGCACTGCTCGCGCCGCAGATCGCCCTGCGGTTGGCGCGCACCCCGCAGCCCCCACCCGTGCTGTCCGGGTTGCTGGGCGCGGTGCTCGTCTCCGGGGCGGACCTGATGTGCCGCAGCGTGTTGCCCGGCGGGCTGGCCGTGGGTGTGGTCACCGCCGCCGTGGGTGGACCGTTCCTCGTCTACCTGATGATCGCCGTGTCCCGGAAGGCATCCGCATGAGTCGTCTCACCGCGCAGGGACTGACCGTCGGCTACGACGACCGCGTCGTCATCGACGGACTCACCCTCGACATCCCCGACCACGTCGTCACGACGATCGTCGGCCCGAACGGCTGCGGCAAATCGACACTGCTGCGGTCGATCTCGCGTCTGCTGACACCACGGTCCGGGGTGGTGCGGCTCGACGGTGGCGACATCGCCGACCGTCGGCCCCGCGACCTCGCTCAGGTCCTGGGCCTGCTGCCCCAGGACCCGATCGCCCCGTCGGGGTTGACGGTCGCCGAGCTCGTCGAGCGCGGTCGCCACCCGCACCAGCGCTGGTACCGACAGTCCTCCCCCGACGACGACGCCGCCGTCGCCGAGGCGATGGCGTTGACCGGGGTCTCGGACCTCGCCGACCGTCCGGTCGAGTCGCTCTCGGGCGGGCAACGTCGTCGCGTGTGGATCGCGCTGGTGCTCGCGCAGCAGACCGAGATCCTGCTCCTCGACGAGCCCACCACGTTCCTCGACCTCGCCCACGCAGTCGACGTCCTCGACCTGGTGCGCACGCTGAGCGCCGAGCACGGCAAGACGGTCGTCACCGTCCTGCACGACCTGAATCTCGCTGTGCGCTACAGCGATCACATCGTCGTCATGTGCGACGGCGCCGTGCTCGCACAAGGCGCACCGGCCGACGTCATCACCCCGGAGCTGCTCGAGAAGGCTTTCGGCCTGCGGTCCATGGTCATCCGCGACCCCGTCACCGACGGTCCACTGGTGGTCCCGCTCGGCCGCTGAGCCGGCCCGCCTCGCGCGACCCGAACCAGCTCCCGCGACCGTCGCAACGGTCGCGGAGACCAGAGGTGGTCGCGGGAGGGCGAGGAACGGTCGCGGGACGGCGATCAGAGCGCGACGGCGCCGATCGTCCAGGATCCGGCCGCGAACAGCGACGCGGTGAGTTCGATCCCGATCGCCACGAGGGCGGCGCGAGCTGCGGCGAGCGCACCTCGACCGGCGGCGCGGGGATCACGACGAGTGGCCCACTCCGATGCCGCGGCGCCGAGGAGGAACCCGATCGGCAACCCCACGACCGGCACGACGAAGAACCCGACGATCCCGACGAGGCCACCGACGACGATGGTGCGGTCGGCGACACCGGATCGTCGCATGCTGCGACCCGCCAGCACGTACTTCAGGCCCATCGCACCGATGACCAGCACCGCGGCGACAGCAGCGACGGCCCACGCGGCGCCGCCGGTCACGATGGCCCACACCACGATCGCACCCAGGACCAGCGTCGGTCCGGGCAGCAGCGGCACCACGGTGCCCACGAGTCCGATCGCGATGACCAGGGCGACGAGGAGGTCGCCCCACAGCGGCATCTACTTCTCCACGGTCACGCCGCGACCGGTGTCCGTGCGCTCGGTCTCGGCGCGCTCGGCGTCGGCGCGCGTCGACTCGGCGACGGGGTCGGTGTCGGCGTCCGGCCGAGCTGCGTCGGTCGCGGCCTCGTCGTCGTCCCGGGCGGCGGCCGCGGTGTCGAACACCGCGGTGTGCGGCGGATCCGCCTCCGGGGCAGAGCCGTCGGCGATGGCGTCGTCCGCGGGCACGGCCGACCGACCGTCACCCGCGGGCTCGGGACGCACGCTGCGATCGCGGAACCGATCGGTGCTCGGGCCGGTCGACTCCACCGCAGGCGCCGGTTCGGGTGCCGCGGGCCGATCGCCCGGCACCGCCGGGGCGGTGCTCACCGGGCGGACCGCCGCAGCGCCGTCCCGCGCACGCCGACGTGCCTCCACGACGTCGTCGGCCGTCGCGACGACCACTCCCATGCGACGGCGCACGTAGCTCTCCGGCTTGCCGAACAGGCGGATGTCGGTCTCTGGGACCGCCAGAGCCGCAGCGACGTTCTCGAAGGCGATCGCCTTCTCGTCGCGGCCGCCGTAGATCACGGCCGACGCCCCGGGACTGGCGAGCGTCACGTCCACGGGCAGGCCGAGGATCGCCCGCGCGTGCATCTCGAACTCGGACAACCGCTGCGTCGCCAACGTCACCAGACCGGTGTCGTGCGGGCGGGGACTGACCTCGCTGAAGTAGACGTCGTCGCCCTTGACGAACATCTCGACACCGAACACGCCGCGACCACCGAGCCCCCCGTCACCGAGGGCGGTGACGATGCGTGCCGCGATCGACATGGCCGCGCCGTGGGCCACCGGGCTCATCGCCTGCGGCTGCCAGCTCTCGACGTAGTCACCCCGCTCCTGCCGATGCCCGATCGGAGCGCAGAAGTGCGTGGTGAGCCGGCCCGTCGCGGGGTCGACGGCCCGCACGGTGAGCAACGTGATCTCGTAGTCGAAGTCGACGAAACCCTCGACGATGACCCGCCCGCCCACGACGCGCGCCCCGGATGCGGCCGTCTCCCAGGCGGAACGGATGTCCTCCGGGCCACGCAGCATCGACTGTCCCTTGCCCGACGACGACATGGTCGGCTTGACCAGGCACGGGAACCCGATTCGACGCGTGGCCTCGGTGAGCTGCTCGATGGAGTCGGCGAACGCATAGGCCGACGTCGGCAGCCCCAACTGCTCGTCGGCGAGACGTCGGATGCCCTCCCGGTTCATCGTCAGGGCGGTGGCGCGGGCGGTGGGGATCACCTCGGTGATGCCGCGACGCTCGGCCTCCTCCAGCGCGCTGGTCGCGATCGCCTCGATCTCGGGGACCACGTAGTGCGGCTTCTGGTCGAGGATGAGCGCGAGCAGCGCGTCGGGATCGGTCATGTCCATCACGAAGCCGTGGTGGGCGACCTGATGACCGGGTGCGTTGTGGTAGCGGTCCACGGCGATCACCTCGACGCCGAGGCGCTGGAAGGCGATCACCACCTCCTTGCCCAGCTCTCCCGCTCCCAGGAGCATCACGCGCGTCGCCGACGGCGACAGCGGCGTACCGATCCGCGCCGGCCCGGCGACGGTCCGGCCCGTCGTGATCGGCGGCGGCCCCGGACGACCGGCAGGACGGGGCGGCACGGGACGTGCGCCACGGGGCGGCGGACCGGGCGGGACGGGCGCACCGGGCGGGACGGGTCCACGCGGCGGCACCGGTCGCCCGACGGGCGGGGGCGGCACCGGCCTTCCGGGCCCGTCAGGTCGTCCGACCTCCGGTCGCGGCGGGACCGGGCGTGCCGCGTCGGCCGGTCGGTCCTCGGGTCGCGTCATGGGTTCCTCATCCGATCTGGGCGTCGACGTAACACCAACGCCAGGACTCGCCCGGCTCGGCGGAGCGCATCACCGGGTGGTGCGTCGACATGTGGTGGGCGGTGGCGTGGCGCCGCGGACTCGAGTCACAACAACCGATGTACCCGCAACTCAGGCACTGCCGGAGGTGGGCCCAGTGTTGCTCGCCGTCCTCCGCACAGCCCTGGCAGAGCCGCTCGGACTCGACGTCAGCGTCCGAGACGGCCGCTTCCCGCAGGTGGACGCACTGACCGTCGTCCACCGGATCGGCGGCGACGTCACGGTCGCCGATCAGCCGGTGGCGGACGGATCTCCCGATTGATCGCACCCGCGCATTGTCCCGCATCCGCCGTCGGCGCGGCGAACCACGGCGCCGACCGGCAGGAACACCATTTGTTGCGGCATACATGAGCCGAGTTGCCCAACAGGATCACGCACGCCGTACGCTGGTCTGGATCAGAACAGGTCGATCCCAGCAGAGGGCGATTTGTCCGACCATCCCGATTGTGCCCTGGAGATGCGATGACCGAGACCACTGCCCCCCGCCTCGACGACCAGCTGTGCTTCGCCCTGTACTCGGCGTCGTCCACGCTCGTCCGCGCCTACCGCCCGATGCTCGAGAAGATCGGCCTCACCTACCCGCAGTTCCTCGTCATGATGGTGCTGTGGGAGGACGACGACATCTCCGTCGGCACTCTCGCCGACCGTCTCGACCTCCCGGCCAACGGCCTCGCCCCCGTCCTCGACCGGTTGGTGAAGGCCGGTCTGGTCGAGCGGCAGCGCGACCCGTCCGATCGTCGTGTGCATCGCATGCGTCTGACGGAGGCCGGTCGAGAACTGCAGGACGAGGGCGGCCGGATCGCCGGCGAGGTGCGCTGCCGGACGCGTCTCCCGGAAGGCGACCTGATGAAGCTCCGCGGCGCGCTGATGGAACTCGTCGCCGCGATGCACGACGATTCGTCGGACCAGCAACCCGCGATGAACGGGTCCGTCACCGCATAGCCGTCGGCGCGCTGTCGGCTCGGCGGGGCGGCGATATCCTCGTCCCGCCGCCCACCTCGAGCCGAGAGGTCACCGTTGGACGCCTCCCTCATCGCCGTCGCCGTCATCGCTCTCGGCGTCGCGGCGTTGGCGCGACGGTGGGAACTGCCGTCACCGCTGATCCTGGTGGTCGTCGGACTGGGCGTCGGGTTCATCCCGCACCTCCCGACCGTCGCACTCGACCCGGATGTCGTGTTGTTCGTCATCCTTCCCCCGCTGCTGTACTCCGCGGCGCAGGACAGTTCGTATGTGGCACTGCGCCGCAACGCCCGGGCGATCGGGCTGTTGGCGATCGCGCTGCCGCTGGTCAGCGCGGTGGTCGTCGGTTTCGTGGCGTATTGGTCGCTGCCGCAGCTCCCGCTCGCCGCGGCGTTGGTGCTCGGCGCGGTCGTCGCCCCGCCGGATGCGGTGTCCGCGACGGCGATCGGACGGCGGCTGGGGCTGCCCCGCAAGATCACGACGCTGCTCGGCGGGGAGAGCCTGCTCAACGATGCGACCGCCCTGACGGCGTACCGTCTCGCGCTCGGCGCGGCCGTCGGTGCCACGACGACCGCCTGGGGCGGCATCGCCCTGTTCGCGCTCGCGGCGGTCGGCGGTGTGGTCGTCGGCCTCGTCTTCGGTGTCGTGGTCTCCCGGATCCGGCTGTGGCTCACCGATCCGCCGATGGAGACCGCGGTGGGGATCGTCATCCCGTTCGCCACCTACTTCGTCGCCGAGGAACTCCACGCGTCCGGTGTCATCGCTGTCGTCGTCGTCGGCCTCTACCTCGGTCAGCGTTCGGCGCGCGACGGGTACGCCACCCGACTGCAGGACACCGCGGTGTGGCGTTCGATCGACGTCGTCCTCGAGTCGTTCGTGTTCCTGCTTATCGGGCTTCAGCTGCCCGAGGTGGTGCGCGGGCTGCGCGGTCACTCCCTCGGCGCCATCGTGTGGAGCGCGGTCGCGGTGTTGGCCACCGTCATCGTGGTGCGGATCGCGTGGATGTATCCGGCGACCTATCTGCCCAGGCTGCTGTCACGCACGGTGCGTGGGCGGGAGACCGCCCCGAGCGCGTCGGCGGTGTTCATCGTCGGGTGGTCCGGGATGCGCGGCGTGGTGAGCCTGGCGGCGGCGTTCGGTATCCCGCTGACCACCGACGCCGGCGACGCGTTCCCCGCCCGTGACGAGATCATCTTCCTCACCTTCGTCGTGGTGGTGGGAACGCTGCTGCTGCAGGGACTCTCGCTGCCCTGGCTGATCCGGCGTCTCGGGGTGAGCGGCGACGAACGGCGGTCGGATCTGCTGGCGCTGGCCGCGGCGCAGGATCGCGCCGGTCGCGCGGCCGGGAAACGTCTCGACGAACTCGCCGCCGAACTCCCCTCCACCGAGGCCAACGAGGACCAGGTGCACGTGCTGCGTCGCTGGCTGAAGTCGCGCAAGAACCTCGCGTGGGAGGAGCTCGGGCGCGGCGAGGAGGAGATCGGCGAGAGCCCGTCGATGGTGTTCAGCCGTCTGCGCACCGAGTTGCTGCAGACCCAGCGCGAGGTGTTCATCGCCGAACGCGACGCCGGTCGCATCGACGACGAGGTCCTGCGCCGGGTGTTGCGGCAGCTCGACCTGGCCGAGGGGTTGTCCGACCGCGGCACACGCGGGTCCTGACCGGCGACTAGCGCGCGGCGTAGACCACCGTCTCGGCTGTCCGCCCGCGCAGGGTGACCGTCTCCTGCTCGTCCCAGTGCTGCGCCTCGTCGTGCGCGGCGTCCACGGCGGCGCCGCTGGCCAGCGGGTGCACGGGGTCGCGTTTGGCCAACTCGCTCAGACGCGCCGACTCGTTCACGGCGTCGCCGATGACGGTGTACTCGAACCGCTGGATGGCTCCGACGTTGCCGGCGACGACGGTCCCGTACCCGACGCCGATGCCGGCCGAGAGCTCCGGCACCTCGTCGGCCAGTCGGGCCGAGATCGCGCGTGCCGCGGCGAGCGCCGCACCGGCGGAGTCGTCGAGGTCGATGGGGGCGCCGAACACCGCGAGCACCGCGTCGCCCTCGAACTTGTTGACCAGGCCCTTGCGTTCCTCGACCTCGGTGACGATGACGGCGAAGAAGCGGTTGAGGATTCGGACGACCTCGGCCGGTTCGCGTTCGGAGGCGAGCGTCGTCGACCCGATGACGTCGACGAAGACCACCGCGACGGTGCGTTCGGTGCCGCCGAGCTCGGGGTCGCTGGACAGCGCGGCCTCGGCCACGTCACGGCCGACGTGCCGACCGAACAGGTCCTGCAGTCGCTCCCGCTCGCGCAGGCCCTCGACCATCGAGTTGAACCCGGCCTGCAGCTCACCGAGTTCGGTGTCGTCGAAGATGACCACGGACACGTCGGTGTCGCCCTTGCTCACCTTCGTCATACCCGACGCGACGTTGCGAACCGGCGCGACGACGTGGGTGGTGTTCAGCACGGTCAGCAGGAACCCGGTGAAGAGCGCGGTCGCGACGAGGACGGTGATGCCGACGAAGACGTCGGTCTTGGTGGTCTGGTCGCGGAACAACCCGAAGCCGGCGACGAGGAACATGCCGACGATCGGGATGCCGGACCCCACCGACCACGAGATGAACGCCCTCGTGCGCAGCGCTCCTCGGCGTCGCCGGGCGGAGCGGGGAGCCGCGGCGATGATCTGTGCGGCGATCGGTCGCAGCGAGAACTCGCTGAGCAGATAAGAGATGGCGCAGACGACCGTGCCGGCCAGACCGACGACGAAGAAGATCTTCGGGATGAGGTTGGGATCGAGGACGCCGTAGCAGATCGTGAACATGATGACCGCGACGATCCAGAACGACGCCTGCAGCGCGGTCAGCTTCCACGGGATCCAGCGAGCCTTGCGGGCCTCCTTGCGGGTCGGCTCCTGGTCGCGGATCGCCCACCGCAGCTGCCGGACGATGATCAGCGTCCCGAGCAGGGCGCCGAGTACGAGTGCCGCGCCGACGTACACCGGCAGCGCGATGAAGTTGACCCACCAGAACTTGGCGAAGAAGACGCTCGGCTCGGGGATGCCGACGCTCGCGAGGACGACGGCCATGATGGCGCCGATCGCGTTCGACAGCACGATCGACAGGGTCAGCAGGAGCTGGATGCGGATCCGCTGCCTCCGGCGTCCCTCGTTCACCGATCCCAAGAGGATCGAGCCGTAGTCGTAGTCGCGACGGATCAGCCGCACACGTCACCCACTCCGACTCGTCGCCCGGTCGGTCCCGGGCATGTGTGAGAAACCTACCCGGTCAGAGGATCATTCTCCGGGGATATCCGTCCGGTGCAGCCTCGTCCCCGTCGCGTCGAACAGCGACACCGACATCCGGGATCCGAGGGCGTCGATCTCGACCTCACCGAAGTGTTGGAACTCCGGCGTCGCGGGTCCGACGTTCGGGGTGGTCGGTGCGTGGACGAAGACCTGCTCGATGCCGAAGGTGCGGTCGAGCTCGCCGGCGGGGAACGCACCGGCGTGCAGCGGACCGGAGACGAACTCCCAGAAGGGCCGGAAGTCGCGCACCGCCGCGCGATCGGGGTGGTAGTGGTTGGCGGCGGTGTAGTGCACGTCGGCGGTCAGCCACACCACGTTCCGGACCGACCGGGTGCTGCGCAGGATCCACGCGAGCTCGGTCTCACGACCCAGCGGGGCGCCGTCGTCACCCTGCGCCACCGCCTCCATCGCCGACGTGTCGCCGTAGGTGGTGTCGGGCACGACGATCCCGAGCGGCAGGTCGTTCGCGACGATCTTCCACCGCGCCCGCGAGCGGTTCAGACCGTCGACGAGCCACCGCGCCTGACGGTCGCCGAGGATGTGCCCACCGGACGGGACGCGGGAGTCGGAGTTCGAGTCCTTGTAGCTGCGCATGTCGAGCACGAAGATGTCGAGCAGCGGCCCGTAGGACACCTTCCGGTAGACGCGCCCGTCGACGGCGTCGACCGGTGACACCGGCTGCCACTCGTGGAACGCCTGCAGGGCACGAGCGGACAACACGTCGGCCCGCTTCTCCTGCGTGTACGCGGGATTCGCGGCAATCTCGCCGGGGAACCAGTTGTTGAACGTCTCGTGGTCGTCCCACTGCACGAGCTGCGTGGTCGTCGACGCGAAGCGCCGGTAGTTGTCGTCGGTGAGGTTGTAGGCATGGTTCCCGCGGAACTGGTCCAGAGTCTGTGCGACATCGGATTTCGCAGGGGTGACGCGGTTGCGCCACACCTGTCCGCCGCCGAGGTCGACGGTCTCCTTCATCGGGTTGTCAGCGTAGATCGTGTCACCGGAGTGCAGGAACAGGTCGCTCTGTCGGTCGGCCACGGCCGCGAATCCCCGCATGCCCCCGCGGGACTCGTCGATCCCCCACCCCTGGCCGGCGACGTCACCGGACCATGTCAGGCGGATCGGCGCAGGGAGCACCGGGGCGGTGCGGAAGGTGCCCGTCAGGGGCTGCGACCGGGTCCCGCGGTCGGACTCGAGGGTGAACCGGTAGTGGATGGTCGAGCCGGGCGGCATGCCGGTCACCCGGACTCGGCCGGTGCCGTCGGTGGCCGGGGTGAGCACCGGGCCGATGAACCGCCGCGAGAGGGCCAGGTTCTCCAGCAAGGACGCCTCGACGATCATCCGGGCAGGCGTGTCCGAGCGCGCCCACACCAGCGCACCGTCGGCCCGCGGGTCGCCGGCCGCGATCCCATGGGTCAGCGTCGGGCGGGCACGCAGCAGCCCGGGCGCGGCCGTGGCGCGGGAGGCGAGCAGGCCGGACGCCGGCACCAGGAGACCGGCCGCGGCGGACGAGGCGAGGAAGCGACGACGGGTGAGAGCCATCCCGGCATCGTCGCGCCCGCGGGCGAACGGGAGGTGACGACGAGGCGAACCGCCGCCCTCAGCGCCTCTCGGGGCCCAGCGCCGCCCCGATCGCCGCGAGCGCAGCCAGAGCCGCGGACAACCCACGTCGCGTGTCGGGGTCGCGGAGTCGCTTGGCCAGACCGATCGGGCCCTCCGGACGTCCGGTAGCCGCGGCGGTCGCGTCCGAGCGCGCCTGTCGGATGCCACCGGCCAGTCGTTCCGCGGCATCGGGGTCCAGGTCGGCGAGCCCGCCGGCGACGGCGAGACCGGCGCGCAGTGTGTCGGCGTCGATCGCGTCGAGCAGGGTGTGCAGCAACGTCGGGTAGGCCCGCGCACCGCCGGCGAGGGCCCGGAGCAGTCCGCTCTCGTGCAGTGCGTCGACGAGGTCGTCCAGTTCGTCGCGGGCACCGGTGTCCGGTGGGGTGGGCGGTGTGTAGGCGAGTGAGCGTGCCATGGTCGGGCCTCTCGTCGGGGTGGTTCAGGCTCGGGCGTCGCCCGGTTCGGGTTCCGGGGGCGTCACGTAGTCGGGGCGGTCCCACTTGCGCTGGACCTCCACGCCGGCCTGCGGCGTCGGATGTCCGTAGCGGTGGTGGCCGCGGGGCAGGGGCGGACCGCTCGGATCCGCCCGGAGGTCCCGAGCCCCCTTCCGGCCGCGGTCGGCGCCGCGTCGGGCACCGCCGCGCACCTCCTGAGGACCGTCGGCCCGCTCGAGATACACCGCGATCTCCTTGTAGGCCGGGGTGTGCGAGTCCGGGTCGACCTCGTTCGACGTGAGCGAGTTGATCTCCGCGGCCTGCATCGGCACCCACAGCTGCTCGTCGGCGATCTCCTCCGACAGGAGGACCCGTGCGGTGAGTTCACCGTGGCGCGACACCAGCCGCACCCAATCGCCGGTCGCGAGGCCGCCGTACGCCTCACCGGTCCGCCGGTTCATCTCGACGTAGGTGTCGGGGACGATGTGGGCCAGACCCGTCGACCGCAGGGTGAGGTTGCCCTCGTGGAAGTGCTCGAGCACGCGACCGTTGTTCACGTGCAGCGGGTACTTCGAGTCGGGCTTCTCCGTCGGCTCCCGGAAGTCGAGGGGGTACAACCTCGCTCGGCCGTCGTCGAAGTGGAAGCCGTCGGTGTAGAGCAAGGGCGTGTCGGTGCCGTCCTCCGCGACGGGCCACTGTTGGGAGGCGTAGCCCTCCAGCCGGTCGTACCGGACCCCGGCGAACAGCGGTGTCAACGCCGCGATCTCGTCCATGATCTCGCTCGGGTGTGTGTAGCCCCACTCGTAGCCCATGTGCCGCGCGATGTCCTGGAGGATCTGCCAGTCCGCCTTCGCGTCGCCGATCGGTTCCATCGCCTTGTACAGCCGCTGGACACGGCGCTCGGTGCTGGTGAACGTCCCGTCCTTCTCGAGCGAGGCCGCCGCGGGGAGCACGACGTCGGCGTATTCGCAGGTGCGGGAGAAGTACAACTCGGACACGACGCAGAACTCCAGGTTCTCCATCGCCTCCTGCACGTAGTGGATGTTCGCGTCGACGAGGGCCAGCTCCTCGCCGATGACGACGAGTCCCTTCAACCTCCCCTCGTGCGCGGCGTCGACCATCTCGTGGTTGTCCATCCCCGGTTCGGTGGAGAACTCGCGGCCGTAGGCGCGTTCGAACTTCGCCTTCGCCTCCGGGTCGTCGATCGGCTGGTACCCGGTGTAGAAGGTGTTGATCGTCCCGAAGTCGCTGCAGCCCTGCACGTTGTTGTGCCCTCGCAGCGGGTAGGCGCCCGTCCCCGGACGCCCGTAGTTGCCGGTCACCAGCAGCAGGTTCGAGATCGCCGTCGACGTGTCCGATCCCATGTGGTGCTGGGTGACGCCCATCGCCCACAACGCGACGACGGAGTCCGCGGTGGCCACCCGTCGGGCGACCTCGACGAGGGTGTCGACCGTTATCCCGGTCCGCTCCTGCGCATACGCCAGGGTGAAGGGCGCCAACGAGTCCCGGTACTCGTCGAGACCGTTCACGTGATCGGCGAGGAAGTCCTCGTCCGCCCAGCCCTCGTCGAGGATGTGCCGCGCGACCGCGGACAACCAGATGAGGTCGGTGCCGGGTTCGGGTCGGAGGAACACCTCGGCGCGCTCGGCGAGACCGTGTTCGCGGAGATCGGCGACGATGTGCTGCTGCCCGTTCAGTTTGTGCGCGCGACGCAGGCGCGCGGCGATCACCGGGTGGGAGTCGGAGGTGTTGGACCCGACGACGAGGACCAGCGCAGCACGTTCCATGTCGCTGATCGACCCGGCGTCACCGCCGTATCCGACGGTCCGCCAGAGGCCCTGGGTCGCCGGCGCCTGACAGTAGCGCGAGCAGTTGTCGGTGTTGTGGGTGCCGAACACCTGGCGGGCGAGCTTCTGCGTCAGGTACGACTCCTCGTTCGTCGCCTTCGACGAACCGATCACGGCGACCGCATCCGGTCCGTCCCGATCGATGATCGCGGTCATCCGTTCGGCGATGTGATCGAGCGCCTCGGCCCAGGACACCTCGACGAAGCGGTTGCCGCGTCGCACGATCGGCTGGGTGAGACGGTCGGGGGCGTTGATGTGGTCCCACCCGAACTTGCCCTTCACACAGGTCGAGATCGAGTTGGCCGGCCCCTCGTGCTGCGGTTGGATGCGCAGGATCTCCCGGCCCCGGGTCTCCACGTCGAAGCTGCACCCGACACCGCAGTAGGTGCACACCGTCTTCGTCACGTCCGTGACGGCCTGTCGCGCCGTGGCCTCGGCGTCGCTCAGCGCATAGAGCGGTAGGTACCCGGTGGTGGGCTCGACACCCTTGACGATGTCGATCGCCGGCTCACGGGTCTCCTCGGGCCACGACGTGAACAACCCGTGGCGACCGAGCATCGACTTCTCCATCAGCGCGTTGCACGGGCACACGGTGACGCAGTGACCGCAGGAGACACAGGACGATTCGCCCGCAGGTGATCCTCCGTCCCACAGCACGCGCGGGTTGTCGGACTCCCAGTCGATGGACAGGGTCTCGGTGACCTGCACGTCCTGGCACGCCTCGACGCACCGGCCGCACAGGATGCACTGGTCGGGGTCGTAGCGGTAGAACGGGTGGCTGTCGTCGATCTCGTAGGGCTTCGGTTGGAAAGGGTTGCGCTCGTGGGTGAGTCCCGCGGCCTCCACACCCTTCTTCAGCTCGCAGGCGCCGTCGTTGTGGTCGCAGATGGTGCAGTAGAGGACGTGCTTGCGGATCAGTCGCTGCGCGGCCTCTTCCCGCGCCTCCGCCGACACTCCCTCGGTCCCGATCTCGAGGCCGGCGGTGACGGTGGTCGCGCAGGCACGCACCATCTCGCCGTCGACCTCGACCATGCAGGTGTCGCACGTCTGCAGCGCGCCCAGCGCGGGGTGGTAGCAGACGCGCGGCCACTTCTGGCCCTGGTCGGCGATGAGTGCCTCGATCGCCGGCCGGTCCGCGACCGCCGGGATCACGCGCCCGTCGACGACGATCTCGACGTCGCGCGGAGGATCGGCCGCGGCGTCCTGGCTCAGCGGCCGGAAATCGGGCTGCGGACCGGACTTCTCGGACCGACCGGGCGGATCGGACGCGTCGGGGACGGCGTTCGCATCAGGGACATGGGGCGACGAGCCGGCATCGGGCACAGGGGCTCCCAGCAGCTGAGTGCGGCACACGCCGACACGCACGACGACGGCGCGCGGGCGGGTGTCACGGCGGATGTCCGCGTGGACTCTGCTCGCCACACGGTGCGGTCGACGGTCGCGGAGACGCCAGGGCTGTGGCGAGAGGGCGACCACCCTCACTGTGTCACGCCGACACCGCCACCGCAGGCGTCTGAGCCGGTCCGGTCAGTCTGCGCGGGCGAGGCAGTACGCGATCGGGGTCGGCTGTGCGAACGCGACGACCTGACCGCCCGGGCAGTCCACGGTGGTCGCGGCGGCACGCCGTTCCACCCGGATGACCTGTCCACCCCGGGTCGCGGGCGGCTGTCCGCAGGCGCCGCGACGGAAGTCGGCCAGTGTCCCGGTCTGCGAGGGGATCGAGTAGCAGTCACCCTCGACGAAGTTGGGGACCACGCAGAGTTTTCCGAACCCGGGTTGCGTGATCTGCGAATACGGTCCGTCGCCGCATGGATCCGTCGGGGACGGCAGCGCCGCAGCGACGACGAACGTGAACGCCTGAGCCGAGCAGTCCTGCGTCCGCGGGACGATCCCGGCCGGACGCACGTCGAGCTCCACGCATTGGCCGGGCTGCGCGTACATCGCCTCGGCCGACGGCTGTACCGCACTCGACGTGGCCGTCGAGCCCGACGACGTCGGGGACGAGGCGCGGTCGTCGGAGCCACCGCGCGAGACGATCGACAGGATCAGCGGTACCGCCAGGGCGACGACCACGAGGGCGCCGACCACGACGTAGAGGCGCCGCACGTGATCAGAGGATGTCGCGCCGGACGATGGTCTGGTCGCGACCGGGACCGACGCCGATGCACGAGATGTGGGCGCCGGACAGCTCTTCGAGCCGGAGCACGTAGTCCTGCGCGTTCTTCGGCAGGTCGTCGAACGTGCGGCAGCCGGAGATGTCCTCCCACCAGCCGGGCATCTCCTCGTAGATCGGCGTCGCATGGTGGAAGCCGGTCTGTGTCATCGGCATGTCGTCGACGCGTTCACCGTCGACCTCGTACGCCACGCAGATGGGGATGGTGTCCAGGCTCGACAGCACGTCGAGCTTGGTGAGGAAGTAGTCGGTGATGCCGTTCACGCGGGTCGCGTACCGGGCGATGACCGCGTCGAACCAACCGCAGCGACGGGCGCGGCCGGTGGTCACGCCGACCTCACCGCCGGTCTTCGCGAGGTAGGCGCCCCACTCGTCGAACAGCTCCGTCGGGAACGGACCCGACCCGACACGGGTGGTGTAGGCCTTGAGGATCCCGAGCACGGTGGTGATACGCGTCGGTCCGATGCCCGAACCGACCGCCGCGCCGCCCGACGTCGGATTGGACGACGTGACATACGGATACGTGCCGTGGTCGACGTCGAGCAGGGTGCCCTGCGACCCCTCGAGCAGCACGGTCTCCCCGCGCTCGAGTGCCTGGTTCAGGAGCAGTCGGGTGTCGGCGATGCGGTGCTTGAACCCCTCCGCCTGGCCGAGCACCTCCTCCACGACACGCTCGGACTCCAGCGCGCGGCGGTTGTAGATCTTGGTGAGGATCTGGTTCTTGATCTCGAGGGCCGCCTCGACCTTCTGGGTGAGGATCTTCTCGTCGAGGACGTCGGCCACACGGACACCGACCCGGGCGATCTTGTCCTGGTAGCAGGGCCCGATCCCGCGGCCGGTGGTGCCGATCTTCTTGTTGCCGAGGAAGCGCTCGGTCACCTTGTCGATGGCGACGTGGTACGGCATCAGCAGGTGCGCGTCGGCGGAGAGCAGCAGACCGCTGGTGTCGACGGAACGTTCTTCGAGGCCACCGAGTTCGGTCAGCAGCACACCGGGGTCGACGACGACGCCGTTGCCGATGACGTTCTTGACGCCGGGTGTGAGGATGCCGGACGGGATGAGGTGCAGCGCGAACTGGTCGCCACTCGGGAGGACGACGGTGTGGCCCGCGTTGTTGCCGCCCTGGTAACGGACCACCCACTGCAGCTTCTCGCCGAGGAGGTCGGTGGCCTTGCCTTTGCCCTCGTCCCCCCACTGCGCGCCGATCAGTACGATCGCAGGCACATCGTGCTCCTTCCGGCCCGGGGATCACCCGAACCGTGGGACAACCCTACTGGCTCGGTGCGTCGCCGGTCACACTGACTCGCGTCGACCGCGCACACGAACGAATCGGAGATGCCGGCCATGACTGCGCCGAGCCCGGCCCGGCCGGCCGTGATCGCGGCGTCCGACGCCACCGTCCCCGCCGACTTCGCCGATTTCCCCGTCATCCGGACGTCACTCTCTCGCGACGACATGCGTGCCTCCGTGGCGAAGGCGGCAGCCCCGCTCGACGTGGTCCGGGTGGTGGTCGTGGGCGGCACCGAGACGCCCGACGCGGTGCTCGCCGGCGTCGTCTCCCGGCTGATGATCGCCGAGCGTCTCGACCTCGAGGTCGCGTACGTGGCGCCCGCCGCCACCCCTGCCACCCGCGTCTACGGGCTGCCCCACGGGGACGATGCCGCGAGCCTCGCGCTCGGCGGGACGGCGTCGACGCTGCCGCTGATCCGTGACGACGCCGCGGCGGTCGTCGTCGGCGAGGCGTCGCTCCGCGGCGCCGACGGCGAGTTCACCGGCGAGACCTACGTCGACAACGAGCGCCTGTTCTCCGGGACCTCACGCGAGGTGCGCATCCGCCCAACCGCGCACGAGCCGGGCGTCGAGGGCGCCCTGCCCCGGCGGTTCCGGACCCGCTGGATCGCCGGTCGAGCCGTGCAGACCGGCGGCATCGACATCGTCGTCGAACGCGACGGCGTGCGGGCGCCGCGACCCGTCCCCCGTTCGACGTTCTACCGCCACGCCGACGACTGGAAGCTGGTGCGACCGTGAGCACCGCAACCCAGCTCGCACGGTCGGTCCGTCCCGGGCCGGTGTTCCTCGGCGTGGTCGCGGTGACCGTGGTCGGCGGCGTGGTGCTGGCCAACTCGGATCCCGGCCGCAACACCACCTCCATCGCCGGCGCGCTGATGCTCGTCGTCGGCGGCTGGGTGGTCTCCCTCTGCCTGCACGAGTTCGGCCACGCCGTCACCGCGTTCGCGTTCGGTGACACCAACGCCGAGCTGCGCGGCTACCTCACACTCGACCCCCGCAAATACGCGCACCCGGGTCTGTCGATCACGCTGCCGCTCGTCATCATCCTGCTGGGCGGCATCGGATTCCCCGGCGGCGCGGTGTACGTCAACACCGGGGCGATGCGCAAGGGACAGCGCACGATCGTGTCGCTCGCCGGACCCGCGGCCAACATCGTCATCGCGGTGATCCTGCTGGCCGTGCTGCGGACGCGGATCGACTCGATCGACTTCGCGACGATCAACCTGTGGTCGGCACTCGCGATGCTCGCGTTCCTGCAGATCACGGCCGCGGTGCTGAACCTGCTGCCGGTTCCCGGACTCGACGGGTACGGGGCGATCGAGCCGTACCTCTCGATGCAGACGAGGCGGTCGATGGCACAGATCGGTCAGTACGGATTCCTCATCGTCTTCGTCCTCCTGCTGCTACCCCCGGTCAACAGGGCGTTCTTCGACGTCATCTACTGGATCTTCGACCGCTCCGGCGTTCCCTCGACGTTGGCCTCCCTGGGCTACCAACTCGTCGTCTTCTGGCGCTGAGGAATCGCCGAGAAGCGTCGAGCCGCAAATCATAACCGCGGGCTGTAAATATTCTGCAATTTGTTCGTTCACCACAAAAAATAAGAAAGAAATACTCGGTCCGTACAGACGTATTGGTCGCAACGTCACCCGAACGTCGTACATGCAGGGGCCTGAACAGCAGTTTCGTCCTGTTCGTGATGATCTCGTGATCAAAGAATCTATTCCAAAGTGCCAATTTTTCTTGTTCGTGATCTAGCGGTGTGCTCTACTCCATTACGAGCGTCAAATCGTCTCGAACGACCGATCACCACCACCAGCCGGTGATCCTGGGGCCTGTCACCCCACCCCTTCAGCTCGTGGTCGACCCAGCCCGGGTTCGACCGCCTCGCCCTTCTCGGCGGGGTCCAGTCGAGCCCTCCGTCCGGTCTGTCGTACGACTGATGCTGCTGATCTTGTGCAGAACGTGATCTCCGTCGTGACCGGCGACCCACAGAAAGAGAGAACAATGCGCAAGTCATTCTTCGGCGCGTCGGCTGCGATCCTCGTCGCGGCCGGGGCCGCCATCAGCCTCGGCGCCGGCCCGGCATCTGCCGCGCCGCCCCAGATCTTCGACTACCAGGCTTCGATCGTCGATCCCACCGGCAGCAACCAACCGCTCGACTCGCAGTTCGGCAACAAGTTCGCGGTCAACGTGCTGCTCGCCGGCGGCGACAGCAGGCCGACCTGCTCGTTGACGCTGTACCAGAACGGGAACGACAAGCCCCTCTCGAAGTCGACGCTCTCGTTGCGCGCTGCACGCGGAGACCTGTCCGGTCTCTACGCCGCATTCAAGACGACGAGCGCTCTCAAGCCGGGCTCCTACTACGCCGTGACACGCTGTGAGAACAAGGACGGTTCCGACGTCCGGGACAGCAATTTCACCATCACCGACGCACCTCCGAAGACGCTCTCAGGCGTCGCGCGGTGCTACCTCGCCGACAAGGAGAAGTTCGCGAAGCCGACATCCCTCACCTTCACGGGTGCCGGACAGACGGTCAAGGCTCGCCTGAGCAGTGCGCCGCGGGACACCGAGAACGCCTCCACCACATCGTCGTTCACCGCGTCGGTCTACTCGGCCGCCGAGTTCACCGCGAACCTCGGATGCGGCGGTACGGCCTCGAGGCCCGGCAAGGTGCAGACGTTCGGGCCGTACGCCGCCGGGACCACCGGCATCGCCCTCCAGGGCGACTGAGCACAGCCGCGTCGTGCCGGCACCCACTCGGGTGTCGGCACGACTCTGGGCGCGGTCGTCCCCTCCGACAGTCGGTCTCGACGTCGTCTGCCGGTGACACCCCCGGTGTGCTGATCCGAGAGGTGTCGGATCCCGGAGACGCGTCGTCGGCGGGATGTTCCTGGTAGGGCACTGGACTCGCCTATCGTGGATGCGTGATCACGGATGGCGTAGATGTCGCTGTCCGACTCGTCGGCGAGGTCCGTGTCGTCCACCGCGGCAGGGAGGTCCATCCGCGCGTCGTCGGTGGCCAGCGCTGCGTCGAGGTGTTCGCATACCTCGCGGTGAACCGGCATCGCGACATGCGCCTGGACGATCTGGCAACCGTCGTGTGGCCGTCGGAGCGTCCCCGGTCGTGGAACCCGGCGATGCGCGGGATCCTCTCGCGCGTCCGCGACAGTCTCGAGATCGCGGGCCTCCCGCCGGGCAGCGTGCGGTCCCGCGGTGGCCTCGTACGGCTCACGCTGCCGCCGGACGCGGTCACCGACATCGAGTTCGCCGCCGGACTCCCGCTCACGGGCGCAGACCCCGTCGAGATGGTTCGCCAGGCGCGCACCGTCCTGGGACTGCTCGACGGCCCCGTGCTCCCGGACGTGACGGGTCACTGGGCCGACGACATCCGATCGACCGTCACCCGCCTGCGTCGGCGCGCACTCGAGGTCGACGCCGAGATGTCCTCGCGCATCGCCGACCACGAGCACGCCGTCGCCGCCGCGGAGCGCCTCATCACCGCCGACCCGTTGCGTGAGAGTGCCTATCGGATCGCCATGCGCGGCCACGTCGCGATGGGAGAACGGGGTCGCGCGCTCGACGTCGCGGCCCGCTGCCGTGCCGTCCTCGCCGACGAACTCGGCATCACTCCCTCCTCCGAGACCGAGGAACTGTTCCTGGCCATCCTGCGTGCCGACGAGGAGGCGGAGGTCGCACCGCCGGTCACGCGGGACGAACTGATCGGCCGGACAGCCGAACTCGCGAGGATCGCCGACATCGTCGACCGTGCTGCACGAGGACATGGGCAGACGGTCGTCATCACGGGCGAGGCCGGGTCGGGCAAGAGCACCATCGCGGCCGAGGCGATGCACCGTGCCCGCGCCCGAGGACTCGACGTCCTGCACGGTCGCTGCAGCGAAGAGGCCGTCGTGCCCTTCGAGCCACTGGTGGAGGCGATCTCGGGTGATCTCGACCAGATGACCCCTGCGGACGCCCGCGCCCGCGTCGCGCAGACGCCCGGGGTGGCACGACTACTCCCGCAGACCGTGCGGCGGCTGGGGCTCGACCTCCCCGTCGACGATTCCTCCGATGACCGGTCGGTGGTCATGACGGCCGTGGTCGACTGGTTGACCGGTCCAGGCCGGTCGAACGCCGCGCTGCTCGTCATCGACGACCTCCACTGGGCGACAACCGCGACCCTCGCGGTGCTCCGCTGGATCATCCGCGCATCCGGGTCTCGTCGGCTCTGCGTGATCGTGACCATCCGGGAGGAGTACCTCGACACCCCCGAGATCCGGGCGACGGTCGACGTGGCCGGCAAGCAGGGCGCCGCGCACCGGATCCCGCTCACCGGACTGACAGCGGCGGAGGTCGCGGCCGTCGTCGAGGCGTCCGGCAGCGGACTGGATCCCGCTGTGCTGCACGCGCGTACGCACGGATTGCCGCTGTTCGTCGACTCGCTCATCTCGTCGCATCGAGACGGCGCGGGGGCGGCACTGCCCACCTCGATCGCCGAATCCGTCTCGCGGCAGGAGCGGCAGCTCGGCCCGGCCGCCGCGGACCTCCTCCACGCGTGCGCGGTCGCCGGCATGACGACACGACGTGAGGTGCTCCGCGGCACCACGCCCGACCTCGACGACCCCTCCTTCGCCGACGCGCTCGACGACCTCGTCCGTCACCGACTGGTGATCGAATCCGACACCGGGTCAGAGGTGCAGATGCGCCACCCCCTGGTGCAGGAAGCCGTGTACCACGGGATCGGAGGCAGCCACCGGAGCGCGCTGCACTCGCGGATCGCGCACGTCCTCGAAGACCTCGGTGACCTCGGCGCACCCGACGACTGCGCCCGGCTGGCCTACCACCTCAGCCGAGGCTTCGACGCCGACCGTCGCCGCGCCGCCGACCTGTGGTGGCGCGCAGGCGACGGCGCGGTCGCCGTGGGTGCGTACGAGGACGGTGTCGCCTTCTATCGCAGCGCGGCCGAGCGTCTGCTCCCCCGCGGCGATTCCGCGACCCGCTGCCGACTGCAGGTCGATCTCGGCCGAGCCCTGCGCAAGGCGCGGGACCCCGAGTTCCGGCCGACCCTGCTGGGCGCCGCCGACATGGCCCGCCGACTGGGGGACGTCGACCTCCAGGTCACCGCGACGCTGGCGAACGACCTCCAGGGCATCCTCTACGTCCACATCCACTCCGACGGCGACCGCATCGCGGACCTGTACGACGCCCTCGAGGCGCTGGACGCGTCGGGGCGCGATGACGGTGTGCAGACCGCACATCTGTTGTCGCAGCTGGCGGTCGAGCTGATCTGGGTGTCCGACCACACCACCCGTCGGGACCTTCTCGAGCGCGCGATCCGCGCCGCGCGTGGCGCCGGCGACCGCGGCGCGCTCGTCGCGGCACTGTCCGCGACCGTCATCGCCCTGCGCGTCCCACAGGCCTCGGACCTCCGTCGGTCCGCCTACACCGAGCTCATGGAACTGTCGGCGACCTCGAGCGACCGTCGCGTCGACCCTCTCGTGGCGGTGTGGATCGCCCGGCACCAGATCGAGTACGGCGAGCTGCGGGACGCGACACGGATGACCGCGAATCTCACCCCCGCCCAGGCGTCGCGCGATCCCGAGATGGCGTGGCTCACCCGCAGCATCCACTTCGCCATCGACCTCGCCGCGGGACGGCTCGCGCGCGCCGAGACTCGGCTCGTCGACCTGCGCGACATCCCGTCCTCACCGGTCGAGACCTACTCGTTCGGGCGGCTGCTCGGTCCGACCTTCGCGTTGCGCGCCCTGCGGGGCGACATGAGCGAGGTGGTCGCGGCCCGTGAGGCGATCACCGAGCGGTTCGACATCGTCGACACCTACCGCGCCTGTCTGGCAACCGCATTCGTCGACGTGGGTGAGATCGACGCCGCGCGTCGGCTCGTCGACTGGTACGACCGCGGCCGCCTCGACAAGATCCCCCTCAACAACATGTGGCTCAGCACCATCGCCACGATCGGCCGCGTGGCCGCCCAGGTGGGCCATTCCGAGATCTGCTCGATCGTCTACGAGATGCTCAGCCCCTACGCCGACGAGAACACGATCTCCTTCGCCTCGGTGTACGGGACCGTGCACCACCATCTCGGCGAGCTCGCGGTCGCGACGGGCGAGTTCGACCGCGCCACCGATCACCTCGAGGACGCGCTGGACTCCCATCGCGACAACGGCTTCGAGGGGTGGTACGCCGAGACTCTCTACCTGGCGGCCCTGCTGGAACAGCGCCGTGACGGGCGGGCGACCGCCGAGTCACTCACCCGCGCCCGCCGCGCAGCCGAGGATGTGGGTGCGACCGCGGTCCTGCGGCGGATCGACGCGATCGGGCTCTGACCGGCGGGCGTCGTCACGCTCTTGCTGACGATGTGCACTTCATTTGCACTCGACTGATTCACTCCGCTCGTCCGCGTGCAGCAAGGTGCGCCGACGACTGAATCGGACGCATCAGACGTCCGGCAGCGGGTGAAAGGGCAATTTCCCCATGGTCACATCATCGTCCCGACTCGTGCGGCGCTCGACTGTCGCCGCGTCCGCGGTCGCCTCCCTCGCGACGGTCGCAGCCGTCGCCGCCTCTCCGACGGCAGCGTCGACCGGCGTCCTCGCCGATGCCCCCGTGGCACACCTGGACGGTCTCGTCCTGACATCGCATGCGGTCTCCGTCCTCAGCGCCACCGTCTCCCCGACGACGACCACGTCGTCCGGTCGGAGCGCGTCGACGATCACCTCCTCCACCCCGAAGTCCACTCCTCTGTCGACGGGCACGACGTCGTCCACGACGCTCCCCAGCAGCACCGGAGGCACCAGCACCTCGAGCACTCCGCGCATGTCGGTCTCGAACGCCCTGGCACCGTTCGTGCTCACCTCGTTCGCACAGATCCCGGCGTCGGTCACCTGGACCCCGGTCATCACGTCCGGCGCCTCGGCGGGCGGAGCACGGACGTCGTATGCGTTCCTGACCACGTCCACAGGCGGTTCGACCACCGCGGCAGCACCTGGCACCGACCCGATCTCGCTCCTCATCCGCATCTTCATCGGCAACGGGACCGACGCCGCCGCCGACTGTCTCGCCGCCGCCTGCAACGGCGGCAACGGCGGACTGCTCTTCGGCAACGGCGGCAAGGGCGCCAACGGCGGAACCGGCGGCAACGGCGGACTGCTGTTCGGCAACGGCGGTGCGGGCGGCAACGGCCTCGCCGGCGTCGCGGGTGCGGCCGGTGTCGCCGGCACCGCGGGCGGCGACGGCGGACGGGGCGGCAACGGCGGACTCTTCGGCGGGATCGCCGGCGCAGGCGGCAGCGGCGGTACGGGTGGAGCCGGTGGCGACGGAGTCGCAGGCACCACCGGAGCGGCGGGGACGACGCCCGGTTCCGGCGGCGCGAACGGCGGTGCGGGCCAGTCCGGCGGCGCCGGCGGGAAGGGCGGCAACGCCGGCGCAGGCGGCACGGCAGGGTTCTTCGGGACCGCCGGAGCCGCGGGCGTGAACGGCACCGGTGGGCAGGGCGGCAACGGCGGCATCGGTGGGACGGGCGGCACGGGCGCGAACGGTGCGAACGGCACCGTCGGCGCGACCGCGGGTGCGGACGGTACCGCCGGACAGAACGGCGGCGGTGGTGGTGAGGGCGGCGACGGTGGCAGCGCCGGCGCGGGCGGTGCCGCGGGCACCGGCGGAACAGGCGGCACTGCGGGCGCATCCGGCACCGACGGCATCCGCGGGGTCGGCGGCCAGGGCGGCAACGGAGGAGTCGGCGGCAACGGCGCCGACGGCGCGATCGGGGCCGCGGGTGCGGACGGCGCTACGCCGGGCGCCGACGGCGCGATGGGCGGCGGCGGGACCGGCGCCGGCAGCGGTGGGGTCGGTGGCAACGCCGGCGCGGGCGGTGCGGGGTCGACCAACGGCGCAACCGGCCTCAGCGGCAACGGTGGCAACGGCGGGACCGGCGGTCAGGGCGGCGCAGGCGGCAACGGTGCCGCCGGCGCGAACGGCGCCGCCGGGTCCACTCCTGGAGCCGACGGCGGCGCAGGACAGAACGGTGGCGCCGGAGGTGCCGGCGGCGAGGGCGGCGCCGGTGGTCTCGGCGGAGCAGCCGGGATCGGGACCGGAGGCGCCCAGGGAGGTGCGGGCGCCATGGGCGCTCAGGGTGTCGGCGGCAATGGTGGCGCCGGGGGCATCGGCGGCGCCGGCGCGACGGGCGTGGCCGGTGTGGACGGCGCGAAGGGCGAGAACGCGTCGTACTTCGGCGGAGGTCAGGCGCAGGGCGGTCTGGGGCAGCCCGGCACTGACGGCGGTCGCGGCGGCAACGGTGGCATCGGTGGTTCCGGCGGCGCGGCCGGAAACGGCTCGACGACGGGCCTGGCGGGCGCCAACGGCAACGGTGGCAACGGCGGGGACGGCGGCCGGGCGGGCAACGGCGGCGCAGGCGGCAACGCATCGGTCGTCGACAACACCGTCGGCGCGACCGAGGGCCGTGCGGTCGGCGGCGACGGGAACTACGGCGCGCTGGGTGGGTCCGGTGGTACCGGCGGTGCAGCGGGTACCGGTGGTCAGGCGGGTACCGGCATCGCGGGCACGGACGGTGCGGGTCAGGCCCCGGGCCGTGCGGGAGACGGTGGCTCCGCGTCCTACACGGCCACACCCAGCACCGTCGGCGGTCAGGCGATCGGCGGAGACGGCGGGTCGAGCCGCGGTGGTGTGAGCGGCAACGGCGGTTCTGCGACGGCGATCAACGGCGCCGCGATCGGCGGAGACGGCGGCACCGCCGTCGGCGGTGGATCGACCGGTGGGAACGGAGGCGACGCCAGGTCGACCGCCGGGACCGCGACGGGCGGCCGCGGCGGCGACGTCAGCACCGCCGAGCCGGGTGGCAACGCCGGCAACGGCGGGAACGCGACCGTCGTCGCCGGGGGTTCCGCGACCGGTGGTGCCGGCGGGAACGGGTACGGCGACGGCGCGTCCGGGAACGGTGGCAACGCGACCGGATACGCCCCGACCACCGGTGCAGGCGGCGTCGGCGGCAGCCGAGACGGCTCGCCCGGGACCACCACGAAGACCGGCAACAGCTGACCCACCGGTCGGACCGTCGGTCCGGCCAGGCAGTCTGACGTCCACGTCGGCGGCGACCACCGGTCGTCGCCGACGCGGCGTCTGTCGCGAGATCGAACGAAGGAGCATGCAGGTGCGCGAGAAGAACACGTCGAGGGTCGTCGTCGCCCTCACCGGCGTCGTGGCGGTCACCGCACTGGCGCTGTCGATCTGGGCGCTCACGCGCACTCCGTCCGACGACCCGACGTCCTACAGCAGCGCCCAGCAGTCCGCAGCGCGGACCGCCGTCTGTCAGTCGTTCGACCTCGCGCTCCGCGGGGTGTCGTTGCAGACCAACGCGACCGCGCCGGCCGGGCAGGCGGGTGGGCTCGCCACCGAGGCCAACGCTCGACTGGCATTGGCGGTCGGGAGCATGACGCTCACCGAGGCCGTCGACGAGAATCCGGCCGCGCCGAAGGCAGTGCAGGACGCGGCTCGGAAATTGGCGAAGCAGTACCGACTCGTCTCGGCGGCCTATCTCGCGGGATTCGGTATCGACCAGGGGCCGGTCCCCCAGGCCCTGCGCGACGCCGGGGCCGCCGCGACGGCACTCACCGCGGCCTGCCGCTGACGGGGTTCAGTTCTCCACGAGCCGACGCACCGATCCTGGCGGCGCGTCGCCGGTCGCCGTGACCGGCTCGTCGTAGACGGTCCGGACGGGCACGACGCCGGTCCAGGTCGTCGGGTCCTCCGGTTCACCCGGGGGTCCACTGCGCGCCTTCGCGATCCACTGCCCGTCGACGATCGGCAACACCAGCGTCGCCGTCGCGGCGACCTCCTTGCGGGTGTGACCGCGGACCTCGGCGACGCGCCCCGGGATCAGCTTGTCGCTCAACGCGTCCAGGGCCGATGCGGCGTCGTCGCGGACGGTCTGCAGCGTTCCGCGCACCACCGCGGACCGGTAGTTGGCTGAGTGGTCGAAGAGGACGTCGGCCACGACGATCCCGTCGAGCGCGAACGCGGTGAGTGTCACCGGGGCGCCGTCGGCAACGTGACGCAGCGCCCCGGCGCCGGTGGAGCCGTGCAGGATGATCCGGTCGTCGTGGCGGGCGAACAACATCGGCACCGACCACGGCAGCCCGTCGACGACGGTGCTCAGCGTCCCGACCATGACGGTGTCGAGAACTTCGTCGAGCAGTGCGCGGTCACCGCCACGCTCGGGTTTGCGGTGCAGGCGGTCGAGTTCGGCGGTCACGCCGAGCATCGTGTCGCTGAAGACCGCACGTCAGCAAGCGATTTCCGGTTCTCCGGCTCAGCAGCTTGCCGACTGCAGACCGGCCGCAGCACGCAATCGACCAGCGGATCGACAGCGCATACGCCGAAATGAAGATTCTCCGCGAACGCCATCTGTGTCCACTTCGAGAATTATCATCCGTTCGCAAGTACGACGGAGCAGGAAGATCGGAGCTCGATGACGCAACCACCAGACAACCCCTTCCCGAATCAAGGTGGCCCGTTTCCCTTGCCGCCCCAGAATCAGGGCTATCCGAACCACCCATACGGCACGCCGTATCAGTCAGGCCCCCCTCCAGTGACAAAGCGCAACACGGTCGGCCTCGTCGCACTGATCCTCGCCATCATCGGATTCGTCTTCGCGTGCATCCCCGGGGCCTTGATCATCGGGTGGGTTCTACTGCCCGTGGCCTTCATCCTCGGAATCGTTGGGCTTTTCCAGTCGGGAAAGAAAAAAGGGACCAGTCTCGCGTCGGTGATCGTCGCTGCGATCGGGACGATCGTTGGCTTTGTGGTTTTCGGTTCCCTCGTCTCCGATTCCATCGACGACACTTTCGGCGGGTCCGACCTCACCGCGCAGTCACCTAGCGCCCGAGTCGAAGGACGAACGGATACACGGCCGACCTCCGAGAAGGGGTCGCGGCAAGATCCGCTTCTCATCGGCCAAACTGTGAGCAACAAGGACTGGTCTGTCACGCTGGGCACACCGCGCGAAGCGACCGCGGAGGTCGCGAGCGAGAATCAATTCAATGAATCCCCAAAGCCCGGAACACAGTTCTGGATCGTGCCAGTCACGGCGACATACCTCGGAGAGGGATCTCAATCGCCCTTCTCGGTCCGGGTCGAGTTCGTGGGTTCCGACAACCGCACTTACGACGACTCGTGTGGAGTGATTCCCGACCCGATCAACGATTCCGGCGAGCTTTACAAGGACGGCACCGCGAAGGGGAACGCGTGTGTCGAGGTCCCGACCGGCGCCGACGGCTTGTGGACCGTCACCACTGGTTTTGGTGATCCGATCTTCTTCAAGGTCCCGTAGGTCGTTTACGCGGACCTCGCTAATCCAGGGTCACCACGTCAGATCGCGGTGGCACTTCCCCTGGATCGCGACCGGGTCGATCTGCACGGTCGCGTGGTCGAGACCGTGCTCGTGGAGCACCCCGCGGGCCGCGGTGAGCACCTCGGCGTTGTCGGCGTCGCTGCCGAGGTGGACCGTCACGACGTCCATCCCGGTGGTGAGCGTCCAGATGTGCAGGTCGTGGACGTCGTGCACCTGGGGCAGCGCGGCGAGGTCGGCACGGACCGCGTCCACGTCGACATGTGCGGGCGCACGCTGGCTGAGGATCCGGAGCGCGTCGGCGGCGAGCTTGATGGCCCGCGGCGCGACCCACAACGCGATCAGCACGGCGACGACGATGTCGGCGTATCCCCACCCGGTGGTCACGGCGATCACGCCGGCGACCAACACCCCGATGCTGCCGACCGCGTCGGCCAGGACCTCCATGTAGGCGCCGCGGACGGCGATGCTGCCCTGCGCATCGGCGCGGAGCAACAGCATGACGACGAGATTCGCGGCCAGTCCGACGAGGGCGACGACGATCAGCGTGAGCCCCGGCACCTGCGGGTCGGTCCCCAACCGCTCGATGGCCTCGTAGAGCACGAACACCGCGACCCCGATCAGCAGCAGCGCGTTCGCGACGGCGGTGAACACCTCCGCCCGGTGCCATCCGAAGGTCTTCTCCCCCGTGACACTGCCGTGCCGGGCGAGGAGCAACGCGGTCAGACCCATCGCCATCGCGATCACGTCGGTGGCCATGTGGCCGGCGTCGGCGATCAGCGCCAGCGAGTTCACGACGATCCCGACGGTCAATTCGACGACGAAGAACGTCCCGATGACGGCCATGCCGACGGCCATCGGCCACAGCCGACGCGAGGCGGCCTCGGCCGTCGGGGCGCCGTGCCCGTGGTCGTGTCCGAGTCCCATACGACGAACATATGCGTAGTCACGCATGTATCGCAAGGCCCGGGCGCCGCCTAGGTGATCAGCTTCTCGCTCTTCAACCAGTTGTAGGCCACCACCGACGGGTCCTCACCCTTGATGTCGACCAGCCCGTTCAGGTCCTGCATGATGCTGTCGGTCAGACGGCTCGAGATCTGACCCAGCAACGGGCGCAGCTCGGGATGCGCGTCCAACACCGAACCGCGGACGACGGCAGTACCGCTGTAGGGCAGGAAGAACTTCCGATCGTCGGTCAGCACCGTCAGGTTCAAGTTCTTCACGCGACCGTCGGTGGTGTAGACCTCGCCGAAGTTGCACGGTGACGACCGGTTGGTCGACGTGTAGATGACGCCCGCGTCCATCCGGGTCACGTTGCCGGCCGGCACCCCGTTCGGGGAGTTGTAGGGGATGCCGTACTTCTCGAGCATCGGCAGGAACCCGTCGGAGCGGCTGAAGAACTCGTCGTCGACGCAGAAGGTGCGGTCGCTGACGGGGAGCTTCGCCACCTCCGACAGCGTGGTCACCCCGAGCCGCTTCGCCGTGGCCGCCGACGCGGCGAACGCGTAGGTGTCGTTGAAGTTGGCCGGCGTCAACCAGTCGAGGTCGTGGTCACGCTTCTCGACATCCCGCACCGCCTCCCACAGCTTCTGTGGATCGGTGATCACCTCAGACTCGCCGTGATAGGTGACCCAACCGGTGCCCGTGTACTCCCACAGGATGTCGGCGTCTCCGTTGAGCTGCGCCTGCCGCGACGACGCGGAGCCCGGTGCGCCCGTGAGGTCGCGCACCTTCGCGCCGGCCGACGACAGGTAGGTCGCGGTGATCTTCCCGAGGAGCACACCCTCGGTGAAGCTCTTCGAGGTGACGACGAGATCGGTGCCCTCCAGGGGCTTCTGTCCGTCGGGCAGGTTCGCCGTGCGGAAGGTGCCCGAGGAGCTGACCAGACCGCATCCGGCAAGCATCGAGGTTGCGACGGCGAGCACACCGACAGCCATCAGGACGCGGCGGACAGCGTTCATGCGATACCCCTCGGGGTGGCGAAGTACTCGACCAGACGGCCGAGCCAGTCGATGACGAGCGCGAGCAGGGCGACCAGGACGGCTCCCGACACGAGCAGCTTGGGCAGGAACAGCGTGACACCCGTGGTGATCAGGGTGCCCAGGCTCGTCGCGCCGATGAAGGTGCTCAGCGTGGCCGTGCCCACCAGGATCACCAGCGCGATGCGGACACCGTTGAGGATCACCGGGATCGCGAGCGGCAGCTCCACGCGCAGCAGCGTCCGCGTCGCGGAGTAACCGATGCCGCGCGACGCCTCGATGACCCGTCGATCCACCTGTCGCAGACCGACGATCGTGTTCTGCAGGATCGGGAGGACGGCGTAGACCACCAGGCCCACGACGGCGGTCGTGAAGCCCGTGCCGAGCCAGAACGTGAACAGCACCAGCAGGCCCGCGGCCGGTGCCGCCTGGCCGACGTTGGCGATGTTCACCGCGATCGGGCTGAGCCACTTCGCGGACTCCCGCGTGAGCAGGATCCCCAGCGGGATCGCGATTGCGACGACGATCGCCGCCGCGACGACCGTCAGCTCGATGTGGTCGAGGATGGTCGACCGCAGCGTCGCCCATTCGAGCGCGGCCTGCTCGGTCGGCGTGAAGTCGGTTGTGGTGTACCAGATCACGTAACCCACGGCGACGATCACGACCACCAGCGGTTCGAACCAGACGTCGACCGGGATCGATCGGAAGCGTTTCACGACTGGCCGCCCGTACCGTCCTGGTGCGTCTCGTAGGACGAGTCGCCGTCGGTGTCACGGCTGGCCGCCAGTTGCCCCTGGATGATCTCCATGACCGAGCCGATCGACAGCGATCCCTGCACCACGCCTCGGCCGCTCGTCACGAGGACACCGCCCTGGCTGGCCGCGAGCATCGCGTCGAGCGCGTCGTTCAGCGTCGACGACACCGCGACGGTCGGCAGGCGGCGGTCGACGTAGTCGGTGACGGTCGGCTTCGTGGCCAGCTCGTCCAGCGACGGCCAGGCGCGCGGGACGCCCGACTCGTCGACCACGACGACCCAGGTGTGCCCGGCCTCCCGTGCCCGCCCGATCACCGACTGCGCGTCCTCGCCGACGCGGGCCGTGGTCACCGGGTCGTGCGCGACGTCCCGGACCCGCGACAGCGTCAGCTGGGCCAACGTCGCGCCGGATCCGACGAACTCCTCGACGAACGCGCTCGCCGGATTGGCCAGGATCTCCGCGGGCGTCGCGTACTGCTCGATCTTCCCGCCCTCGGAGAGGATGAGGACCTTGTCGCCGAGCTTCGTCGCCTCCTCGAAGTCGTGGGTGACGATGACGATGGTCTTTCCGACCTCGTGCTGGATGCGGATCAGGCTGTCCTGCAGGCGGACACGGGTGATCGGGTCGACGGCGCCGAACGGCTCGTCCATGAGCAGGACGGGCGGGTCGGCGGCGAGGGCCCGCGCCACACCGACACGCTGCTGCTGACCACCGGACATGTCCTTGGGCAGCCGGTCCGCGTAGGTGGTGGCGTCGAGCCCGACCAGGTCTAGGAGGTAGTCGGTGCGGTCGGCGATCTTCGCCTTGTCCCACCCGAGCACGCGCGGGATGGCCCCGATGTTCTTGCGGACCGACCAGTGCGGGAACAGACCGCCCGACTGGATGACGTAGCCGATCGACTGGCGCAGCGAGTCGGGGTTCTCCTTGGTGACATCCCTGTCACCGATCAGGATGCGACCCTCGGTCGGCTCGATGAGCCGGTTGATCATCTTCAACGTCGTGGTCTTGCCGCAGCCGGACGGCCCGACGAACGCGACGATGTCGCCCGCGTCGATCGTCAGGTCGAGCTTCTGGACCGCGGGGGCGCTCTGGCCGCGGTACCGCTTCACCACCCCGTCGAGAGTGATGGTGGCACCGGTGACGGTCCTCCCCGCGCGGTCGGTCGCGGCGGTGTCGGTGGGGTGCGTGGTCATGACAATCCCTTGGTCGTGGTGAAGCGTCCGAGGACGACGAGCAGTCCGTCGAAGACGAGGGCGATGGCGACGATGAGAACGGTTCCGATGAAGGCCATCTCGAGGGCATTTGTCCCGCCGAGGCGCGACAGCCCGTTGAAGATCAGCGACCCGAGACCGGGTCCGAGGACGTAGGCGACGATCGCGGCGACCCCGACGACCATCTGCGTGGACACGCGGATACCGGTCAGGATCACCGGCCAGGCCAAGGGCAGCTCGACGGTGAGCAGGACACGCCAGCGCGACAACCCGATCCCCCGCGCCGACTCGACCACCGTCTCCGGCACCGACCGGAGTCCGACGATCGCGTTGCCCAGGATCGGCATCGTGGCGAAGAACGCCAACATCACGAACGACGGCGCGACGCCGAGACCCAGCGGCACGATCAGCAGGGCGAGAAGGGCGAGGGACGGGATCGTCAGCGCCACACGGCTCGTCGTCGACGTGAGCGCGGCGAACACCGGTAGCCGGTACACGGCGATGGCCACGACGACCGCCACGACCGTCCCGACGAGCACCGTCTGGAAGGCCAGCGACGCGTGCTGGTAGGTGAGGAAGGCCAGATCACCGATCCGGCCGTTCAGATAGCTCCACAGGTGCACGCGTCACCGTATCGACGAACCAGGGGCGCCGGTCCACAGTAACGATCAGCGTGATCGGAATTCGGACATCGCGAGAGATGCGGTAGCAGTTGTGTATTCGGCCGCCCCGGTCGACGCAGCGGACACTACCGCAACGTCGCGAGTGCGGACTCCCGTTTCAGCCCCGCCACCATCAACAGGTCGACGACGATCGAGCGCACCTGGGCGAGGATCACCGTCTCCGACAACCCGCCGCCGGTGACCAACTCCGGCTTCGCTTTCCGCGCGATCGACCGCAGCACGCGCGCCGCGTCGGCGCCGTCGGGCGACTCACCCGGATCGGCGAGGAGCATGCGTCGCAGCACGTCCAGCGCTCCGACGAGGTCGGCCACCACCTCGACGACCTCGGCGTGGACGGGCTCGTCGGCCTGGATGGCCGACACCGCCCGCCGCGCGAGCACCCGCAGGTTGCGGACGGCGTTGTCGATCGGATCCGCGGTCGCCTCCAGCCGACTCAACCGTCGGCGGGAGTTCCAGTAGAGCGGGGAGATCCGGCTGATCTCACGACCGCCACTCAGGTCCGACCGCATCGTGTCGATGGCTCCCTGCGTGGAGCGGGCCCGTTTCAGAGCGGCGGAGACGATCTCGACGTCGCGCGCACCGAGTCCGTCGACGATGCCGTCGACCACCCCGGCCATGGTGTGCAGCACCGCGGCGGCGTCACGACGGGCACGCAACACCGGATGCGTGGGGATCAGCGCGACGATCACCACCCCGATCAGGCCGCCGACGAGCGCATCGATCATGCGGTTGACCCCCGCGGGGCCACCAGGCGGCAACAGGGTCGCCACGAGCACCGCGGAGCTCCCCGCCTGCAACGGGACGAGCGGCCCACGATCGACGGCGACGGCGACGGTCATCGCCAATCCCACGACGACCGAGATCTGCCATGCACCCGAGCCGATGAGGCTGACGATGAGATCACCGACACCGATGCCGACGGTCACGCCGACGACCATCTCCACCGCGCGGCGCCAGCGCTGCCCCAGGGACACCCCGAGGGAGATCACCGCCGCGATCGGCGCGAAGAACGGCTGCGTGTGACCGATCACGTCGGTCGCCACCGCCCAGGACACGCCGGCGGCGATGGCGCACTGCACCACCGGGATCAGCGAGTACCAGACCCGCCTCGTCCGCGTCCGGATCGGGCCGGGCAGCGCATTCTGCCGACGTCGGACGGATTCGAGGGCGGAGTCCACACGCTGGGCCGGCCGCGGCGCCGACGGCGTCGCGGGATCCGGCTCAGGCGAGTCCGAGCTCGCCGGCCGCGGCCGGGTCACTGTCGTTCAGCAGGTCGAGGCACCGCAGGTACTCGTCCTGCTCGCCGATGGCCTGCGCCGCCCGGGCGAGGACACCGACGCAGCGGAGGAACCCGCGGTTGGGCTCATGGCTCCACGGCACCGGCCCGAAGCCCTTCCATCCGTGGCGGCGGAGCTGGTCGAGCCCGCGGTGATACCCGGTGCGCGCGTACGCGTATGCGGTGATGGTGGCGCCCGACGCGAGGGCGTCCTCCGCGAGCTGCGCCCAGGCGATCGACGCGGTGGGATGCGCCGCGGCGACGGCCTCGGCGGCTGCGCCGTTCAGCAGGTCCGACTCGGCCTCGTCGTCGCCGGTCAGCAGGGTCGGTTGCGGTCCGAGCAGGTCTCCGAATGACGTCACAGGCTCATTGTGCACGCCGCGGACGGCGTCACCGGACTCCCCGGAGCCGTTCGTTAGTCTGATTCCGGCGCTGGGGGGCGCATCCGGGGACCAGCACTGATGAAGGTGAGGCACGATGTCGCATCCTGACGACACCGGCGATTCCGCGCTCGGACGTGTGGCGCGATCGCTGCGACGCCGTCGGACGACACCGTCCGCCCCCGACGAGGGTCGTCCCGCCCAGGACGACGCGACCACACCCTCCGAGGCCTCCGCGCCCACCGAGGATCCCACCCCCACCGGGAACGTCGAGGCGCAGGGTCCCGCGGACGACGCGACCACCTCCGACGACACTCCCGACGCCGACGAGCCCGCCGAGACCGAGCAGCCGGACGAGAAGGCGGACGCAGAGGAATCCGACGCGGACGAGCCCGCCGACGAGGACGCCCCCGACACCGAGACCGACGACGTCCCGGCATCCGCCACCGAGTCCGACGACGCCGCGAGCTCCGACGAGGAGGCTGACACGACGGCTGAGCCGGACGTCGAGGAGAAGACCGCCGCGGCGCAGTCCGCCGACGACGAGTCGGATGCCACGGACACGCCCGCCGCCGAGGCCGCGCCGACCGAGCAGTCCGCCGACCCCGACGCCGCGACCGGTGACACCCCGTCCGAGGACACCCCGCCTGAAGACACGCAGAACGAGGACGGCGAGCCGGCCGAGACGCCGGCAGAGGACGAGTCCGCGACGCCGTCGGAGCAGGAGCCGACCCCGGAACCGGAGCCCCAACCCCGACCCGAGCGCGCGGAGCCGCAGGCCATCGCGCCCGCCGCGGAAGAGAAGGCTGCACCGCAGTACATCCCGCCGGTCACGGCCGGCGCCGCACCACGAACCGACAACGGGCAGAAGCGTCGGAAACTGCTCGTCTGGGCGAGTTCGGTCGCGGCGATCATCGTGGCGGTGGTCGTCGTCGTCGTCGCGGTGCTCGCCTCACGCGGGAGCCCGGCGGTCCCTCAGGCCGACCAGGCCGCCGACGTCGCGCAGAAGTATGCGAGCGCGCTGGCGAAGGGTGATCTGACGACGCTGCGCGAGGTGACCTGCGGCGACCGGAAGCAGTTCTTCGACTCCGCCGATCCTCAGGCGTTCGCGGCGCAGTACCAGGCGCAGAAGGACGCGGGTCGGCTCGTCGAGGTGCGTGGCGTGACGGCGGCCCGCGTCGTCGACCCGAGAAACGCGATCGTCGAGGTGAGCGCAGCGCTCACCGGCGCCCCCGAGAAGACGTCGAACGTCGTGTTGCGCCTCGAGTCGCAGGACGGGTCGTGGAAGGTGTGTTCGTCGTCGGCGGGTTCACAGCCCACCGGGTGACAGCCGTCCCGGCCGACGGTGGGACCGCCGGCCGGGCGGTGACTACTTAGCGATCGACTTGCCGGCCGACTTGAGATCGTTGCAGGCCTCGACGACGCGCTCGCTCATGTTCGCCTCGGCCTTCTTGAGGTAGCTGCGTGGGTCGTAGACCTTCTTGTTGCCGACCTCGCCGTCGATCTTCAGCACGCCGTCGTAGTTGCCGAGCATGTGGCCGGCGATCGGGCGGGTGAACGCGTACTGGGTGTCGGTGTCGACGTTCATCTTGATGACGCCGTAGCCCAGTGCCTCGTCGATCTCGCTCTTCAGCGAGCCCGATCCGCCGTGGAAGACGAAGTCGAACGGCTTGTCGCCGGCGCCGGAGCCCAGCTTCTTCACCGCGACCTCCTGGCCGGTCTTGAGGACCTCGGGCTTCAGCTTCACGTTGCCGGGCTTGTAGACACCGTGCACGTTGCCGAACGTCGCTGCGAGCAGGTAGCGGCTGCCCGCATCGCCCGCGCCGAGCGCGTCGACGGTCTTCTCGAAGTCCTCGGCGGTGGTGAACAGCTTCTCGTTGATCTCGTTCTCGACGCCGTCCTCCTCGCCGCCGACCACGCCGATCTCGATCTCCAGGATGATCTTCGCCGAGGCCGCCTTGGCCAGCAGGTCCTTGGCGATCTCGAGGTTCTCGTCGAGCGGCACGGCGCTGCCGTCCCACATGTGCGACTGGAACAGCGGGTTCTTGCCGGCGTCCACGCGCTCCTGGCTGATGGCGATCAGCGGGCGCACGTAGGTGTCGAGCTTGTCCTTGGGGCAGTGGTCGGTGTGCAGCGCGACGAGGACGTCGTACTTCTCCGCGACCACGTTGGCGAACTCGGCCAGCGCGACCGCGCCGGTGACCATGTCCTTGATGCCCAGACCCGAGCCGAACTCCGCACCACCGGTGGAGAACTGGATGATGCCGTCACTGCCGGCGTCCGCGAAGCCCTTGATCGCCGCGTTGATCGTCTCCGACGACGTGCAGTTGATGGCCGGGAAGGCGTAGCCGCCCTTCTTGGCGGCATCCAGCATCTGCGCGTACTGCTCCGGGGTGGCGATGGGCATGTGACGGTCCTCCAACCGGTCGGTGATGTCCGTGAGCAGCGGGCGGGATCCCCGGGTCCGCGGCTCCTGGGGCCAGTATGTCAACTCGCGGTGGCCCCGGTCACGGCAGTCTGTCAGCTCGCCGCGCGGGCGGCGAGCGCCCGGGCGAGGTCGTCGCGACCCTCGCTGACGTAACGGCGGGCGGTTGCGTCGGCGTCGGTGTCGGACAGCCACGCGTCGACGCGGTCGAGGGTCGCCTGGCTCGGGTTGGCCAGCGGGAACATGCTGATCAGCACGATCCGGCCGATCCACACCCCCATCGTCGGGACGACGGTGGCTGCCAGCTCGAGGTACTTCTCGACGTACGGCTCGAGGACGTCGGCCTGTCCCGCCACCTGGAACCCGCTCGCGTACGCACGCCGGGTCTCGTTCGGCGTCGACGGGTCGAGTGCCGCCTTCTCCCAGGCGTCGGCCTTGGCCTCGGCGGTCGGTCGCATGGCGCGGACCCCGGCGGCGCGTTCGGAACCGGAGTTGGTCGGGTCGCGTTGCAGCTCCTCGTCGAGCTGGTCGTCGGTGAGGTCACCGAGACGGGCCAGCGCGCCGACGAACGTCCAGCGCAGGTCGGGGTCGACGGTGAGGCCCTCCAGACCGCCGTCGAGGAGCGACCGCACCGCCGACGCCTCGGTGGCCGCCGCGGCGAACCCGCGGGCCAGGGCCAGCTGGTGGTCGCTGCGCGGTTCGGCCGCGACGAGCAGGTCGTGGACGCCCTGCGCCCACCGCGCCTGCAGCGCGTCGATCTCGCTCTCGGGTGTGAACAGGCTGACCGCGCTCTGCGCCTGCCGCAGCAGGGACGCGACGGCGGTCAGGTCGGACTCGGACCCGACGCCGGCAAGCACCAGGTCGACGAAACGCGCCGCGGGGAGCTGCGCGTCGCGGGTCATGTCCCATGCGGCGCTCCAGCACAGTGCGCGGGGCAGCGACTCGCCGATGTGGTGGATGTGCTCGAGCAGCGTCGCGAGCGAGCGCTCGTCGAGGCGAATCTTGGCGTAGGTGAGGTCGTCGTCGTTGATCAGCACCAGATCCGGCTGCTTCTTCCCGACGAGCTCGGTGATCTCGGTGGTCTCACCCTCGACGTCGGTCTCGATGCGGTCGGTGCGGACGACCGTCCCGTCGACGATGTCGTACAGGCCGATCGCGATGCGATGGCGCCGCAGCGTCGGGTGGTCGGGGTGCGCCGACTGGTCGACGGCGAACGCCGTGAATGTCCCGTCGCCGTCGACCTCGAAGCGGGCGCGCAGCGTGTTGACGCCGGTGGTCTGCAGCCACTCCGCCGCCCACCCGTCGAGCTCACGCCCCGACGCGGTCTCCAACTCCCGCAACAGATCCGACAGCTCCGTGTTGCCGAACGCGTGGCGGGTGAAGTAGGCGCGCAAGCCGGTGAGGAAGTCGTCGATGCCGACCCAGGCGACGAGCTGCTTCAGCGACGACGCGCCCTTCGCGTAGGTGATGCCGTCGAAGTTGGCCTCGACGGCGTGCAGGTCGTGGTTGTCCGCGGCGATCGGGTGCGTCGACGGCAACTGGTCCTGCCGGTAGGCCCAGTTCTTGCGGTTGTTGGTGAAGCCGGTCCAGGCGTCGGTGAACTCGGTGGCCTCCGCCGACGCGTGGTGAGCCGCCCACTCGGCGAAGGACTCGTTGAGCCACAGGTCATCCCACCACTTCATGGTGACCAGGTCGCCGAACCACATGTGCGCCATCTCGTGCAGGATCGTGTTCGCGCGCTGCTCGTAGGCGGCGCGGGTCTGACGGCTGCGGTAGATCATCTCGTCGCGGAACGTCACCGCGCCGGCGTTCTCCATGGCGCCCATGTTGTATTCGGGCACGAAGAGCTGGTCGTACTTGCCGAACGGGTAGCCCATGGCGAAGGCGTTCTCGAAGAACGCGAAGCCCTGCTTGGTGATCGCGAGGATCGCGTCGGCGTCGAGGTGGTCGGACAGCGACTGCCGGCAGAAGACGCCGAGCGGGATGTCGGCGAACTCGCCGGAGTAGACGTCGCGCACCACGTGGTACTCCCCCGCGACCAACGCGGTGATGTAGGTCGACATCCGCTGCGTCTCGTCGAACCGCCACACAGCGTTGCCGTCGTCGACGACATCCGGTTCGGGCGACGCCGAGTTGCTCACCACCTGCCAGTGCGACGGAGCGGTCACCGTGAACGTGAAGGTGGCCTTCAGGTCGGGCTGCTCGAACGTCGCGTAGACGCGGCGGGCGTCGGGCACCTCGAACTGGGTGTAGAGGTACACGCGGTCGTCGGACGGATCGACGAAGCGATGCAGGCCCTCGCCGGAGTGTGAGTACGCGCAGCGTGCGGCGACGACGAGCTCGTTCTCGTCGGCGAGGTCGCTCAGGGCGATGCGGTTGTCGGTGTAGGCGTCGGCGGGGATGTCGGTGCCGTTGAGCACGATGCTGTCGATCTCGGCGTCGACGAGATCGACGAACGTCGAGGCACCCGGGGTCGCGGCGAAGGTCAGCGTCGTGACCGAGCCGAACCGGTGCGGTCCGTCGTCGGGGGCGTCGAGGGTGAGGTCGAGGTCGACGCGGTACACGGGATCGGAGACGACCTCGGCGCGCTCGCGGGCTTCGTCACGGGTCAGATTGGTGCCGGGCATGACGACCATGCTGGCACGGGTACACACGCCTCGCGCACAGGGTTTCCTCAGGTCGCACCGTCTAGGGTGTGTACCCGTGACTTCGACCGACCTGGCCGACGCGGCCCACGCGACCACCGTGAACCAGGCCCTGCTGCCGGGGTTCCTGGACCCGATCACGTTGCTCGGCTACTTCGGCACCTGGGCGCTGGTCGGGCTGCTGGCCGTGATCCTCATCGAGTCCGGCGTGCTGTTCCCCGTCCTGCCCGGCGACTCGCTGCTGTTCGTCGCGGGCCTGGTCGCTGCGGGCGAGTCGGCCGACGTCAAGCGGTTCGCGTCGCTGTGGCAGCTGCTGATCCTCATCCCGATCGCGGCGATCATCGGCGGGCAGATCGGCTACTGGATCGGTCGCTACGCGGGCACGGCGATGTTCAAGCCGGGCAACCGCGTCCTCAAGGAGCGCTACCTCGCCGAGGCCCACGAGTTCTTCGAGCGACGCGGGCCCGTCACCATCTTCCTGGCGCGCTTCGTCCCGATCGTGCGGACGCTGGCCCCGATCGTCGCCGGCGCCGCGCGCATGAACTTCCTGCTCTTCACCGCGTACAACGTGATCGGCGCGATCGTCTGGGGCTGCGGCATCACGCTGCTCGGCTACTGGCTGGGCCAGTTCGACATCATCCAGAAGCTCATCGAGCCGATCTTCATCGTCATCGTGCTGGTCTCGATCGTCCCGATCTTCTGGGAGTACTACAAGCGTCGTCGCGCCGAGAAGGCGAACGCCGCGGCCGCCGGCGTCCCCGAGGCCGCCGAGCCGGAACTGCCGCGCGACTGACGTCGTCTCCCGCGCCGAGCGCGTGAATCCGCGCCTTCCACGGCGCGGGTTTGCGAGCTCACCGCGGGTTCACAGGTCGGCGCGGGTGGGCGAGATCGGCGCGGGTGGGCGAGATCGGCGCGGGTGGGCTGTTCCCGCGCCGAGCGCGTGGATCCGCGCCGTGCACGGCGCGGGTGGGCGAGGTCAGCGCGGGTTCACCAGGCCTGCCCGAGATCGGCGTGCTGTCGGATCCAGGCATGCATGGCGATCCCCGCCGCGACGCCGGCGTTGATGCTGCGGGTGGAGCCGAACTGCGCGATCGAGACGGTCAGGTCGGCCCGTGCCCGCGCGTCGTCGCTGACGCCGGGGCCTTCCTGACCGAACAGCAGGACGCAGTCGCGGGGCAGGTCCGCCGTCTCGAGGCGGGTCGCGCCGGGCGTGTTGTCGACGGCGACGACGGCGAGGTCGCGGTCACGCGCCCACCGCAGCAGCGCATCGACGTCAGCGTGGTGCTCGATGTGCTGGTAGCGGTCGGTGACCATCGCACCCCGACGGTTCCAGCGGCGTCGGCCCACGATGTGGACCGCGGCGGCGTTGAACGCGTTGGCGGTGCGCACCACGGTCCCGATGTTGGCGTCGTGCGCGAAGTTCTCGATCGCCACGTGAAAGGCGTGGCGACGCGCGCCGAGGTCGGCCACGATCGCCTCGCGCCGCCAGTAGCGATACGGGTCGACGACATTACGACGATCGCCCTCGGCGAGCAGCTCGGTGTCGAGGCGGTCGTCGTCGGGCGGCGGGTCGTCGTGGGTGTCGGACCACGGCCCCACACCGACCGGTTCGGTTGCGCCGGTGACCCATTCGGTCGGGCCGGGGACCTCCGGCCCGTCGGGGTGGTCCGCGCCGGTCAGGCCAGCCCCAGGTCGGCCAGACCCAGTAGGTGGCGGTAGGGGACGCCCTCGGCCGCGATCACCTCGTCGGCTCCGGTGGCGCGGTCGACGATGGTGGCGACGCCGATCACCTCGGCGCCGATGTCCCGTGCGGCGCGGACGGCGGTCAGCGGCGAGTTGCCCGTCGTGGTGGTGTCCTCGACGATCAGGACCTTCTTGCCGACGATGTCGGGGCCCTCGATCTGTCGTTGCATGCCATGGGCTTTCGCGGCCTTGCGGACGACGAAGGAGTCGATCGGCCGACCGTCGGCGTGCATGATCGCGGTGGCCACGGGGTCGGCGCCGAGGGTGAGACCACCGACGGCGTCGAACTCCCAGTCCGTGGTGAGTTCGCGCATCAGCGAGCCGATGAGGCGGGATGCCTCGTGGTGCAGCGTCGCGCGGCGCAGGTCGACGTAGTAGTCGGCCTCCTTGCCCGAGGACAGGGTGACGCGCCCGTGGACGACAGCCAGTTCGGTCACCAACTCGGCCAGTCGTTCTCGGCTCATCCGGTCCTCTCGGGTGGGGCGGGTGTCACTCACCGCGCGAGCGCTCGGCGTCGTCGGGGCGACGGTCGACGCGGCGACGGACGGGCATCGGCTGAACACCCCGACGCGGGGCGCCGTCGGCATCGCGCGCGGGTCGGGGACCGCTGTCCGGTCCCAACGGGCGCGGACCGCTGTCCGGCCCCAAGGGCCGCGGACCGCTGTCCGGCCCCAGCGGGCGAGGACCGCTGTCCGGCCCCAGCGGGCGCGGGCCGCTGTCGGGGCCGGCCGGACGCGGCGTGGGTCGCGGCGCACGCGGCGGTGGGACGTCGGAGACGTCGCGGTCCGGCACAAGGCCGCGAGCCGCGGACGGCTCCGGTGCCGCGCTGCGCGACGACTGCAGCTGGTCGCGGGTGATCGACTCGGTCTTCGGCTCCGCCAGTCCGCGACGCCCCCGACCGCTGGGCGCCGTCGGGTCACGTGGATCTGGTCGGGGACCCAGCTCGGAGGTCGGCGGCAGGACGCGCAGCAGGTCGGTGAACCGTCGGACGGTCTCGAGGGCGGTGTCGAGGCGGTCGGGGTCGTTGGTGAGCGGCATGGACGCCACCGACCAGCTGCCCTCGTTCCACAGCACCTCGATGTAGTCGGGGGCGTTGGTCGCCAGCGCCACCATGCGCCGGTCGCAGACGCGGCGGGCGATGTCGAGGTGGGTGGAGAACATCACGCGGCGGCCCATCGCACCGAGCAGCTCGACGTCCTCCTCGGCCGGGGCGAGCACCTTCTCCTGCCGCAGGTCGATCACGACGGCCGACTCCGACGATCGGCGTACCGCGACGACGGTCGCGACGTCGACGATGTCGAAGACGACGGCCATCTCGCCGTAGTGGCGGCCGAAGGTGAGGTCGCGGATCTCGGCGTCGGCGGCGATGTCCATGGTCGACCGGTGCAGCAGGTCGCGGACCGCCGGCTCGCCCTCGTCGCCCTCGCCTTCGGCGGCGACGTAGCTGAACCCGTGACCGTCACCCCACACCGCGCGTTCGCGTCGGGTCGTCGCGATGCGGCGTCGGTCGAGCCACAGGAGGGCGGCGGCGCCGATCGCGGCGAGGGCCGCGATCACGAAGTAGACGGCAGTCATCGCGCTACAGAGTATCCGCCCGCGTCAGACCGGGTGGTCGCGAGCGCGACCGACACGACGGTCAGGGCGCGGGACAGACCGCGCTCAGGGTGTCGGCGAGGTGACACGGCCGTCGACGACGAGATCGGCGGTCATCCGGTCACCGACCATCAGCACGTGCACGACGACCAGATCACCGACCTTGACCGGAACCGGGGCGTCGGTGTGCGGGGACTCGTAGTGGGTGGTGTCGGTCAGGCCGATGGTGTGGGTGCGACCGTCCTTCATCTGCAGGACGATCTGCGACGACCCGACGGAGTCGACCGTGCCCAGCAGCATCTTCGACCGGGACACCTCGGTGGGCGCCGACGCGACCGGCGCGCCGGGTGCGGCGGTCTGCGCGGGGCTCGCGGTGAGGTATTCGAGCGCTGCCGACGACGTCTCCGAGTCCTCGGAGTCGTCACGCTGAGCACCGAGGTGCACGCAGTACGTGAGGCCTATCCCGGCGACCACCAGTCCGGCCAGGCAGAGCAGTGTCGAGGTCTTCAGGCGCAGGCGTCTGCGCATGTCTCCGACCTCCTCGTTCACGGTTCCCGGCGTCGAGACCCGAGGCTAGGAGCCGAGCCTGAGATACGTCTGTGAACATCTCGGCCGCGACGAGGCGGGCGGTGTCAGTGCACGTAGCCGCGCTGCTTGTCGACGGCGCCGACGAGCTCCTCACCGGCGACGTGGGCGCGCAGCCGGGTGAGGAACTGGTCGGCGAGCTCGTCACGCCAGCCGACGACGTCGCCGCTCATGTGCGGCGAGATCGCGACGTTCTCCATGTCCCACAGGGGGCTGTCGTCGGGCAGTGGCTCGGTCTCGACGACGTCGAGCGACGCCGCGGCGATCGTCCCGTTCCGGAGCGCGGCGACGAGGTCGTCCTCGACCGCGAGCGCACCCCGGCCCACGTTGATCAGGTGGGCCGAGGACTTCATGGCGGCCAGGATCCGCGCGTCGACGAGCCCCGCGGTCTGCTCGGTGAGCGGGGCGATGAGCACGACGTTGTCCGCGTCTCCGACGTGGTCGACGAGGTCGCCGGTGGAGACGACGGTGCCGAAGTCGGGATCGTCGTCGCGAGCCGTGCGTCCGGCGCCCGTCACCTGGAGACCCGCGGCGCGGAGCAGCCGGGCGGTGGCGCGGCCGATGCCCCCGGTCCCGACGACCAGCGCCGTGGAGCCGGCGATGCGTCGGGTCTCGCGCCAGCGCCAGTCGTGCTCGCGCTGCAATGCGCGACTGAGGTGCAGTTGCTTGTCGCGGGCGAGGATCGATGCGAGGACGAACTCCGCGATGGGCCCGTCGAAGACCCCGCGCGCGTTGGTCACGGTCACGTCGGAGGCGCGCAGCTCGTCGAACAGCATGGCGTCCACCCCGGCCGCACACACGTGGACCCACCGCAGGGAGTCCGCCCCCGACCACGCGTCGCGCAACGCGGAGGAGAAGTAGTCCCACAGGAGCAGGACGCCGCTCCCGCGCAGGTCATCGGCCAGCGACGCGGCGGTCGTGAGGCGGATGTCGGCCAGTTCGGCGATCTCGTCGAGATTGTGCGGCGGGTCCAGATCGTCGCGGGTGAGGACGGTCAGGCGCACCGGTCGGGCACTCATGCGCCCACCGTAGTGCGGCCCGTCGTCGGTGGTGATCCGACACCGCGCGGGGTGGATGGTCCAATTGTTGACAATCCGACCATCGGCCCGTCACCCTGTGGCCATGACGTCCACGTTGGCCTCCACGCCCGCCTCGACATCCGCAGCCGCGCCGCGCCCGCGCGCCACGCTGAGCCCGGCGCTCAAACAGGCCACGCCGGTCGTCGTCGACCATGCACAGGGCTCGTGGATCCACGGCACCGACGGACACGCCTACCTCGACTTCACGACCGGCATCGGCGTCACCAGCACCGGCCACTGCCATCCGCGCGTGGTCGCCGCGGCGCAGGAACAGTGCGGGAAGATCATCCACGCGCAATACACGACGGTGATGCACCAGCCGCTGCTCGCGCTCACCGACGCGCTCGGCGAGGTCCTGCCCGAGGGGCTCGACTCCGTCTTCTACGCCAACTCCGGGTCCGAGGCCGTCGAGGCGTCGATTCGCCTGGCGCGCATGGCCACCGGACGCCCGAACATCGTGGTGTTCCAGGGCGGTTTCCATGGACGCACCGTCGCCGCGGCGAGCCTCACCACCGCGGGCACCAAGTTCTCCGCCGGCTTCTCGCCGCTGATGAGCGGCGTCCACATGGCGCCGTTCCCCTACTCCTACCGCTACGGGATGGACGAGGCGTCCGCGGTCGAGTTCGCGCTGCGCGAGCTCGACTACCTCTTCGCCTCGCGCGTCGCGCCGATCGACACCGCGGCCATGCTCATCGAGCCGGTCCTCGGTGACGGCGGATACCTGCCGACGCCGCCCGCGTTCCTGCAGGGACTGCGCGAGCGCGCCGACCGCCACGGCATCGTGCTCATCGTCGACGAGGTGCAGGCGGGGGTCGGCCGCACCGGGAAGTTCTGGGGGCACCAGTTCGCCGAGGGCGTCGTCCCCGACATCCTCATCACCGCGAAGGGCATCGCCTCGGGCTTCCCGATCTCCGCGATCGCCGCGTCGACCGAGCTGATGAGCAAGGCGTGGCCGGGCTCGCAGGGTGGCACCTACGGCGGCAACGCCGTGGCCGCTGCGGCCGGTGTGGAGACCCTCGCCGTCATCCGCGACGAGAACCTGGTCGAGAACGCCCGCGTCCGTGGGGATCAGCTTCTCGACGGCTTGCAGGAGATCAAGGCCCGCAACCCGCGCATCGGCGACGTGCGTGGGCGCGGTCTGATGGCGGGCATCGAGTTCGTCGACCCGTCCGCCCCGGGCGCCGTGCCCGTCGCTGACGCCGCCGCTGCCGCCGCGGTGCAACAGGCGGCGATCGGCCACGAACTGCTCACGCTGACCTGCGGACCGCTCGGCAACGTCGTGCGTCTGATCCCGGCGCTCGTCGTCACCGAGGACGAGATCACCGCAGGCCTGCAACGGTTCTCCGCCGCCGTCGACGACGTGCTGGGCTGACACCTCGCCCATGACCGTCACCTCGTCACGGCCGACGGCGATCGACGCCGCCGCGGCCGGCAGCGCCCTGCGCGAACTGGGCCTGCTCGCCGACGACTCCACGCGCCGTCGGGCCGAGTACTCCTATGACGCCTCGAACTACCGGCTGAGGCCGCTGTGCGTGGTGTTCCCGCGCGACGCCGGCGAGGTCGCCACGGCTGTCGCCTGGTGTCACAGCAATCGTGTTCCCGTCATCCCCCGGGGCGGCGGAACGGGCATGGGCGGCAACGCCATCGGGTCCGGAGTCGTGATCGACCTGTCGCGACACATGACACGCGTGCTCGCCGTCGACACCGACGCAGGCACCGCGTCCGCACAGGCCGGCGTGGTCCTCACCGCGCTGCAGAAGCACGTCCGCGAGGCCAGCGACGGTGCGCTCACCTTCGCCCCCGACCCGTCGAGCCAGTCGCGCGCCTGCCTCGGCGGCGCGATCGGCAACGACGCCTGCGGCAACCACTCCGTCCGGTACGGACGTACCACCGACCACGTCGTCGACGTGACCGTCGTGACCGCGGAGGGTCACCTCCTGGTCGCGACCGCGACAGGCCTGCGCGCCGCCGACCCGTCCGACACCGTCGCGGTACGCCGCGCCGCCGAGATCGAGCAATCGCTGCGGGACCTCGCGACCGAGAACCTCGCACCGCTGCGCGTCGAGCTGGAGCGGATACCCCGCCAGGTGTCGGGCTATCACCTCGCACACCTCCTGCCCGAGCACGGCTTCCACGTCGCCCGCGCGCTGGTGGGCAGCGAGGGGACCTGCGCGATCGTCGTCGCCGCGACCGTGGCGCTGGTCCCCGTCTCCCAGCATCCTCAGCTGCTCTGTGTCGGCTACCGCGACGTGGTCGACGCTGCCCGCGACGTGCCGACGATGCTCGACTTCGCGCCGTCGGCGATCGAGGGCATCGACGAGCGGATCGTCGCCACCATGCGCGCCCGGCGCGGCCGCGCGTCGGTCGACGGCCTCCCCGACGGGAACGCCTGGATCTACATCGAACTCGACGAGCACAGCGTCGGCGGTCGTGTCGACGACATCGCCGCAGCCGTCGCCGATCTCGCCGACAAGCTGCGGTCGAACGGCCGCCTCGTCGACACCCGCACCGTCACCGATCCCGCGGCGCGGTCGATGCTGTGGCGCGTCCGTGAGGACGGCGCCGGACTGTCGTCGCGTCTGGTCGACCTCGACGACCCCGACGCCGGTGCGGGCTACGAGTCGTGGCCCGGCTGGGAGGACTCCGCCGTCGCCCCCGCGCGCCTCCCCGAGTACCTCGAGGGTTTCCGCGACCTGCTGGACCACCACGGCCTCACGGGCGTCATGTACGGCCATTTCGGCGCCGGCTGCATGCACGTCCGGGTCACGTTCGACCAGCGCACGGAGTCCGGCCGCGCGACGATGCTCGCCTTCGTCCGCGACGCCGCCCAGCTCGTCGTGGACCACGGCGGGTCGCTGTCGGGGGAACACGGCGACGGCCGGGCGCGCTCGGAGCTGCTGCCGATCATGTACTCGCCGGAGATGATCCGACTGTTCGAGCGGTTCAAGGGCATCTGGGATCCCGAGGCCCTGCTCAACCCCGGAAGCATCGTGGACCCGGCACCGATCGGCGACGACCTCGCACTCGCCGACATCCCCCGCCGCACCTGGAACACCGTCTTCGATCTCGGCATACCCGGGTCCGCGCACGCCGCGGACACCGACGTCCCCGCGGGCACCGATCTCGACCCGTTCGTCCACGCGACGCAGGCGTGCATCGGCGTGGGACGGTGCCGCTCGCACAGCGGCGGCGTGATGTGCCCGAGCTACCGCGCCACCCGCGACGAGAAGGACTCCACCCGAGCCCGCGCCCGTGTGTTGCAGGAGATGCTCCGCTCGGCGCCCGACGTCGAATCCGGCTGGCGGTCGGAGGATGTCCGCGAGTCGCTCGAGTTGTGCCTGTCGTGCAAGGCGTGTTCGACCGACTGCCCCACGGGCGTCGACATGGCCACCTACAAGGCCGAATTCTTCCACCACCACTACAGGGGTCGGAAGCGTCCCATGTCGCACTACTCGCTGGGGTGGATGCCGGCGTGGTTGAGCATCGCCACTGCGGTGGCCCCGATGATCAACGCGGTGCTCGGAACGCGTCTCGCCGGCCCGGCCGCCCGCGTCGCCGGCCTGGACGCACGGCGGTCGATGCCGAGGTTCGCGCGGCGCAAGCAGGTCCGCGCGGCGCTCCGTTCGCTCGTCCGGCGTGACGACGCGTCGGCCGTGCTGTTCGTCGACTCGTTCACCAAGGCGTTCCGTCCGGAGGTGGCCGAGGCGGCGGCGCGGGTGATGGGCGGCGCGGAGAGCGTCAGCTGCGAGAGGGACAACTGCTGCGGGCTGACGTGGATCTCGACTGGCCAGCTCGACCGCGCCCGGAAGGTGCTCATCCGCACGGCCGATGCGCTCGACGACGGCACCGACCGTCCCATCGTCGTCCCCGAGCCGAGCTGCGCGGCCGCGCTGCGCAAGGACCTGCCCGAGCTCGTCCACACCGACGCCGCGCGGCGGGTCGCCGCACGAGTCCGCAGCTTCGCCACGCACGTCGGCGCGATGCTGGACGACGGCTGGACTCCCCCGCCGGTGCCGCAGGCCGTCACCGTGCAGACCCACTGCCACGAGTACGCGGTGTTCGGCCCGTCGACCCAGGCGTCGGTCTTGCGTCGCCTCGGCGTCGCCGACGTCCGCTCGGCCGACGGGTGTTGCGGCGTGGCGGGCAACTTCGGGTTCGAGCGGGGACACTACGAGGTCGGGATGGCGGTCGGCGAGCAGGCGCTCGCACCGGCACTGCGATCTCGTCGGCCCGACGAACCCGTCCTCACCGACGGTTTCAGCTGCGCGATGGCCGTCGATCACCTCGCCGGGGTCGACGCCGCCATCGACGCGGTGACCGGGACGCACCTCGCCGAACTGATCGACCCCGACCGCCCGACCCCGACCGAGACGAGGGAGACACCGTGAGCGACACCCGATCCGCTGCCGAGACGATCAGAGCGCTCGACACCGGGCTGTTCATCGACGGCAAGTGGGTGCCCGCCGAATCCGGCGCGACGTTCCCCGTGATCAACCCCGCGACCGGCGAGGAGATCGCCACCGTCGCCGACGGTGGTGCCGTGGACGCCCGCCGGGCCATCGAGACCGCCGCCGCCACGCAGGCGTCGTGGGCGGCGACATCGCCGCGGTCGCGCAGCGAGATCCTCTACCGCGCACACCGGCTCATCATGGATCGGGTCGACGAGCTCGCGCTGATCATGACCACCGAGATGGGCAAGCCGTTCGCCGAGGCGAAGGGTGAGGTCGCCTACGGCGCCGAGTTCTTCCGGTGGTTCGCCGAGGAGGCCGTGCGCATCGGCGGTGACCACACCACCACCGGCGACGGGGCCAATCGCGTCATCGTGACCAAGGAGCCCGTCGGGCCGTGCGTGCTCATCACGCCGTGGAACTTCCCGCTGGCCATGGGGACCCGCAAGATCGGCCCGGCAGTCGCCGCCGGCTGCACCATGGTCTTCAAACCCGCCGAGCTGACCCCGCTGACCTCGCTGGCACTCGCCGGCATCCTCACCGAGGCCGGCCTGCCGAACGGTGTGCTGAACATCGTCACGACGAACGACCCCGGCCCCGTGGTCACCGAGTGGATGACGAGCGGACTCGCCCGCAAGCTCAGCTTCACCGGGTCGACGGCCGTGGGGAAGCTGCTGCTCGAGCAGGCCGCCGGCACCGTCATGCGCACGTCGATGGAACTGGGCGGCAACGCGCCGTTCGTCGTCTGCGCCGACGCCGACATCGATCGCGCCGTCGACGGCGCGATGGTCGCGAAGATGCGCAACATGGGCGAGGCCTGCACGGCGGCCAACCGGATCTTCGTGCACCGCAGCGTCGCCGACGAGTTCGGGAGCAAGCTGACGGAGAAGATGAGCGCCCTGCGCGTCGGCGACGGTGCCGTTGACGGCACCCAGGTCGGTCCGCTCGTCGAGGAGAAGGCCCTCACCAAGGTCCGCGAGCTCGTCGACGACGCCGTCGCGCGGGGTGCCACGGTGATGTGCGGTGGAACGGTGCCCGACGGGCCCGGATTCTTCTACCCGCCCACCGTTCTCACCGACGTGAGCGCCGAATCCGATCTCATGGCGACCGAGATCTTCGGTCCCGTCGCGGCTCTCATCCCGTTCGACGACGAGGACGAGGTGATCCGCCTCGCCAACGACACCCCGTGGGGCCTGGTCGGCTACCTCTTCACCCAGGACATCGACCGCGCGCTGCGGCTGTCGTCGAAGCTCGAGGTCGGCATGGTCGGTCTGAACACCGGTCTCGTCTCGAACCCGGCCGCACCCTTCGGCGGCGTCAAGGAGTCGGGGCTCGGCCGTGAGGGCGGCCGCGTCGGGATCGAGGAGTTCCTCGAGACCAAGTACCTCGCGATCCCGCGGACCTAGGGGACCGCCGTGTACCTCGGATCCCAACTCTTCACCGACGAGGAATACGCCCACCGGCTGCTCCGCGTCCGGGAACTCATGGAACGTCAGGGTCTCTCGGCGGTCATCGTCACCGACCCGGCGAACATCTTCTACCTCATCGGCTACAACGCGTGGTCGTTCTACACCCCGCAGATGCTGTTCGTCCCCATCGAGGGCGAGATGGTGTTCTACCTGCGGGAGATGGACGCGAAGGGCGCGCATCGCACAACGTGGCTGCCGGAGGACCAGATCGTCGGCTACCCGGAGAGCTACGTGCACCGTCCGCACGTGCACCCGTTCGACTGGGTCGCCTGGTCGCTGCGCCAGCGGCACCTCATCGCGCCGGCGTCCAAGCAGGGCAGCGTCGGGCTCGAGATGGACTCGCACTTCTTCCCACCCAAGGCGTATCGCGCGCTGTTCAACGCGATCCCCGAGTGGAAGCTGGTCGACTGCTTCGAGATCGTCAACTGGGTGCGGTCGATCAAGTCCGATCCCGAGATCCAGCTGATGCGGCAGGCGGGGATGGTGTGCTCGGAGGCGATGCGCGCCGCGATCGAGATCATCGACGCCGGTGTGCGACAGTGCGATGCGGCCGCGGTGATCTCCCAGGCGCAGATCACCGGGACCGAGCAGTTCGGGGGTGACTACCCCGCTATCGTCCCGATGATGCCGACCGGTGCGGCCGCCGACACCCCGCACCTCACCTGGAACCAGGGCACCTTCGCGAACGACGAGGCCGTCGTCGTCGAACTGTCCGGCGCGCACAACCGCTATCACTGTCCCCTGGCGCGGACGGTGGCGATCGGGACGCCGAACCCGGATGTCGACTACGTCGCCGGTGCCGCCATCGAGGGTCTGAACAACGTGCTCGACACCATCCGGCCCGGCGTCGCGACGCGAGAGCTCGCGTCGACGTGGAACTGGACGCTGGCGAAGTATGGACTCGAGAAGCCCTCGCGTCTGGGCTATTCCATCGGTATCGCCTATCCCCCCGATTGGGGCGAGCGCACCATCAGCATCCGCACCGAGGACGAGGCCGTGCTCGAGGAGAACATGTGCTTCCACGTCATCGGTGGCATGTGGATGGACGGGTACGGCTTCGAGGTGTCGGAGTCGGTGCGGGTCACCGCGTCCGGCGTCGAGACCTTCACCTCCGTCCCGCGCGAACTGATCCGCAAGTGACCACCACCCTGCACGCGACCACGAAGGAGCGACCATGACCGCCACCGAACTGGCGCACCACAGCCCCACCCTGCCGCTGGCCGGTCGGGCGAAGGACCTCGTCGGGTCGATGATCGACTCGTCGACGTCGCTTCTCGCGGCGCAGAAGCACGACATCGTCCGGTTCGCGATGGGCTCGCCGGCCGACGAGGCCGTGCCGTCGGAGGAGTTCCGCGAGATCGCCGGATCCATCCTCGACAGCTCGTCGTTCACCTACGGCGCCACCGAGGGCGAGCCCCGTCTGCTCGAACTGCTGGTGAAGTACCTCGCGGGGACGCCGGACCCGTCGAGCGAGGACCGCCTCGTCATCACCACCGGTGGCATGCAGGGCCTCGACCTGGCGTGCAAGCTCTTCGTCGACCCCGGCGACCTGGTCGTGGTCGAATCCCCCACGTACACCAACGGGAGTGCGACAGCGCTGTCCTACGGGGCGCAGCTGCTGGAGATCCCTGTCGACGACGAGGGCATGCGCGTCGACCTCATGGAAGACCTGGTGGCACACCATCACCGACCCCCGAAGGCGATCTACACCATCCCGACGTTCCAGAACCCGTCCGGCGTCACGCTGTCGCTGGAGCGGCGGAAAGCGTTGCTGGAGCTCGCCCACCGGTGGGGCTCGGTGATCATCGACGACGACCCCTACGGCCTGCTCCGGTTCCACGGCACCGACATCCCGACGTTCCGCACCCTGAGCCCCGAGGACCCGCTGCTGTTCTCGGTGCGCACGTTCTCGAAGATCCTCGCGCCCGGCTGGCGCGTCGGCTGGGTCGACGCCGACCCGTCGCTGCGGCAGTTGCTCATCAACGGCAAGCAGGCCATGGACACGTGCACCAACGTGCCCAACCAGCACATCGTCGCCGAGTACATCGCGCGCGGTGGCCTCGACGCCCACCTCGAGGAGATCCGCGGGCTCTACCGGGAACGCAAGGACGCGATGCTCGACTCGATCGCCCGGCACCTCGGCGACCGCGTCACGACGACGAACCCCGAGGGCGGGTTCTTCCTGTGGCTCACGCTGACCGGCGAGTTCGGCGAGATCGACACGCGCGAGCTGTTCGAACGCGCACTCGCCGACGGCGTCGCCTTCATCCCCGGGCCGGCGCTGTCGCCGGGCGGCCGGTTCCGCAACGCGCTGCGTCTCTGCTTCGCCTCCAGCACGCCCGAGCGCATCGAGGAAGGCATCCGGCGGCTCACGGTGAGCCTTGAGAAGATGGTCGCGTGACCGATGCCGTGACGTCCCCCGTGGCCGCCCCCACCGACCGTGAGCGGTCGGTCTGCGACCGCGTCGACTCCACGGCGATCGTCGCGCTCACCACCGCACTCGTCGAGGCCCCGAGCGTCAATCCCGGTGGGACGGAGGGCGACGCGGTGGCGGTGCTACGTGCCGCGGCAGAACGCGTCGGCGCGACCGTCGAGATCCGAGAGGCCGCCCCGGGGCGCCCCAACCTGGTCGCGACGCTGCCCGGAGGCGACGGTCCCGGCCTGATGTTCCTCGGGCACTCCGACGTCGTCCCGCCCGGACCGGGCTGGACCGGGGACCCCTTCGCCGCGCGCGTCGCCGACGGTCGCATCATCGGCCGCGGCAGCACCGACATGAAAGGCGGCCTGGCGGCGATCGTGGCCGCGATGGACGCCCTCCGCGGTGAGACCCTCTCCGGTCCCCTGCAGCTGGTGTGCACCGTCGACGAGGAGGAGCACGGCATCGGCGTGCGCGACCTCGTCGGGTCGCCGTCGTCGTACCCCCTGCATCCTGGTGGCTACGCGGGGTGCGTCGTCGCGGAACCGACCGCGATGGAGACCGTGATCGCCTGCCGTGGCGCCTCGTACATCGAGATCGAGATCCGCGGGCGCGCAGCGCATTCCGGTCGGCCCGCGGACGGTCGCAACGCCATCGACGCCGCCGCGAAGGTCATCGACATCATCCGGGCCGACCACGGCGCGATGCAGGCCGACCTCGACCCGCTGCTGGGGGCCGGCACGTGGAACGTCGGGACCATCACCGGCGGCCAGGGCATCTCCGCCGTCGCGCCGAACTGCGCCATCGGCATCGACCGTCGGCTCATGCCCGACGAGGACGCCGAGCAGATCGCCGCCGACCTCCGCGCCGAGGTCCGTCGTCGTGGGATCGACACCGACGGCATCGAGGTCGACGTCGCCGTCACGATGTCGATGCCGGGATTCCGCACCGCACCCGACAACGGCTTCGTCCGAGCAGCCGTCGACGCAGTCACCGCCGTCGGCGCCACGACATCCATCGGCGGCTGGACCGCCGCCTGCGACGGCGGGTTCGTCAGCCGCGACCTCGGCGTCGACTGCATCGTCCTGGGGCCCGGTGACATCAACGGCCAGGCCCATCAACCCGACGAATCGGTCGCCGTGGACGATCTCGTCACCGCCGCCCGCGCCTACGCCGTTCTCGCCCTGCGCCTCCTCGGCTGACGCTCGCTCCCGCGACCATTCCTTCCTCCCGCGACCGTCGCACCGGTCGCGACAGGCGGTTCTGGTCGCGGGAACGGGCCACGGGCACACTGGTGCCATGTCCTCCGACCGCATCGTGCACGACCCCGCCGAGGTCGACCCCGGCCGCTTCTACCAACTGCTGACCTCGAGCATCGTTCCTCGGCCCATCGCCTGGGTGTCGAGCCGCAGCTCCGACGGCGTCGACAACCTGTCGCCGTACAGCTTCTTCTCGGTGTCGTCGACGGCGCCACCGGTCGTGCAGTTCACGTCGGTCGGCGGCGCGAAGGACAGCGCGCGCAACGCGATCGAGACCGGCCAGTTCGTCATCAACATCGCCACCCAGGCGCTGATGGAGAAGGCGAACGCGAGCTCCGCCGGGTTCGACCGCGACATCGACGAGTTCGTCGAGGCCGACATCCCCTCGGCCCCCGCCACCGTCGTCGACTGTCTACGCGTCCGGGACTCCCCGGTGGCCATCGAGTGCCGCCTGCACCGGAGTGTCGAGGTCGGGAACAGCGTCGTCGTGATGGGCGAGGTCGTGGCCCTGACCATCGATCCCGAGATCCTGGCCGACGACGGCATGCCCGACTACGCCAAGCTCGCCGCCGTCAGCCGTCTCGGCCGGATGGAGTGGGGCCTGCCCAGCTCGACGGTCGACCTCGAACGCCCGAGCTAGGCGGAGGTGAGCGCCTTCTCGGCGTCGGTCGCCTCGCCGGGGATCTCGGTCCCGCGCAGGGACGTGCCGGCGGTCTCGCGGAGGAACAGCATGGACACCATGCCGATCGCGCAGGCGATCATCATGTACCCCGCAGGGAAGAGGTCCCATCCCGAGTTGTTCTCCACCACAGCGTCGTTCACCAGCGGTGCGGTACCACCGAACGCCGCCGTGGCCACGTTGTAGGAGATCGCGAAACCCGCGTAGCGGACCTGGGTCGGGAACATCGCCGGGAAGGTCGCGGAGATGGTCGCCAGCTGCGGGATGTACAGCACACCGAGCACCACGAAACCGATGATGGCCCAGACGAAGCCCTTGCCCATCAACCAGAACATGGGCAGCGCGAACACGAACAGGCCTATCAACGATCCCCACCACATCGGTTTGCGACCGGTCCTGTCCGACAGGCGCCCGACGAAGGGGATCAGCGCCATCATCACCAACTGACCGATGAGCATCGTCACCGTGGAGTTGTTGCCGTCCAGGCCGATCGTGTTCTTCAGATAGGTCGGGAGGTACGCCAACAGGGTGTAGTTGGCGACATTGAGCGCGATCACCATCCCGAACATGATGATGATCGGGCGGCGGTAGTCGCGGAGCAGGTCGACGAAGCGCGACCATGCCGTGCCCTCGATCTCGCCCTTCTGCTCGATCTCGCGGAACACCGGGGTGTCCTCCATCTGGCTCCGCAGATAGAGGCCGACGAGGCCCAACGGCAGTGCGAAGAAGAACGGGATACGCCAGCCCCAGGTCTGCATCTGGTCGTCGGTCAGGCCGAGCTCCAGGAACAGGACGAAGGCGGTTCCCATGACGAAACCGGCGAGCGTCCCGAACTCCAGGAACGATCCGTACCGGCCGCGCTTGGCATCCGGGGCGTACTCGGCCATGAACGTCGCCGCGCCGCCGTACTCACCACCGGTGGAGAAGCCCTGCACCACACGTAGGACGATGAGCAGGATCGGAGCCCACACGCCCGCCACCGCGTGCGTCGGCAGGACACCGATGAGGGCGGTCGCGATCGAGATCAACAGAATCGTCATGGCGAGAACGGCTTTTCGGCCGATACGGTCGCCGATCGGACCCCACACCATGCCGCCCAGAGGGCGCAGCGCGAACGACACCGCGAAGCCGAGCATCGTGCCGATGGTCCCCAGGTCGCCGGGGAAGAACGCCTGCGTCAGATAGGTCGCGGTCGCGGCGTAGACGCCGTAGTCGTACCACTCGGTGGCGTTGCCCATGGCAGACGCGCCGATCGCCTTCCGCAGCAGCTTCTTCCCCTCCGGCGAGTCAGAGTCGGGAAGGTCCGGCGCGGGACCGTCGGATGCTGTCTTGGTTGTCATCATTCCTCCGCCGCCATCGGGGGCATCGACTCTCCGGACGCGGTCTCGATCCGGACTCTCAGACTGTTCGACGGTAGACCCTCGGCTCGCCGGATGCGGAGAATCCGCACGCTTGTGCTGGTCAGGTCGGGTGCCGCGGGGGCACCGTCCGTGCGGTCACCGTCGATTCCTCCGGCATGATCCGTGACAGGCCGTCACGCATGTGCGCGATCATCAGCTGGTCGGCCGACTCCGGGTCGCGAGCCTCCACGGCTCGCAGCAGATCGGTGTGTTCGTCGATGCGCGCCTGCGCCGACACGTAGGTACCGCGCATGGCGCCCAGGCACATTCGCGTCTCGACGAGGACGGTCTCGTGCATCCGCGACAAGCGTGGGCTGCGAGCACATTCGACGAGCTGGGCGTGGAAAGCCATGTCGGCGTCGGCGATCTCGCGGCCGTTCGGGTCGTCGGCGAACTGCTGCATGTGGTCGATGGCGGCCTGCAGCACCGCGAGGTCCTCGTCGTCGTGACGGGCGACGACCTGCGCGAGGGCGGCGCGCTCGATCGCTGTCCGCGCCACGTACATGTCGTTGATGTCGTCGTCGTCCATGGAGATGACGAACAACCCACGGTTGCGGTGGCTGACGAGCAATCCCTCCTGCGTGAGACGTTGCATCGCCTCCCGCAGCGGACCGCGGCTCACGCCCAGGTCAGCGGCCAATCCTGCCTCGGTGAGCTGCGAACCGGGCGGGAACTCGCCCTCGGCGATCGCAGTGCGCAACTGCCGGGCGATGATCGCCGGCGTCGACTCCTGCACCAGGGGCGCGAGCACACGGCGACGTGCGCCTGCGGCGGCTGCGGCTTCGGTCATGGGCACACCCGGTGGTGCCCGTACACGACAGTCAGGGCGGTCTCCCCAGTTCGTCTCGGTCAGTGATCCGATGGTGCGGTCCCGACGGTAGATTGTCAACAATCCAACCACCCGTGTGACAGGGAACCTGTTCTCGCCCGCTCGATAAGGTCGGCGGATGACGGATACCTCCCCGGACACCGGTGTCCGGGTCCACGCCTTCACCGACGACGCGCTCGGCGACGACGACGCGACCGGTCTCGCGGCTCGCATCGCGTCCGGCGAGATCTCGGCTCTCGAGGCGGTCGACGCCGCACTCGCCCGTCTCGACACCGTCGGCGCCCTGCACGCGATCGCCCACCCCGACTTCGATCGCGCCCGCGCGTTCGCGCGCAGTCCCGGCAAGGGTGTGTTCGCCGGTGTCCCGACCGTGGTGAAGGACAACACCGACGTCGCCGGGCTCCCGTCGGACCAGGGCTCCCGCGCCGTGCACGGTCGACCGGCGAGGCGGAACGCGCCGGTCACCGACCAGTACCTGTCGACCGGTGTCATCAGCCTGGCGAAGTCGCGGATGCCCGAGTTCGGCCTGAACGCCAGCACCGAGTTCGAGGACGCGCCGGCCACCCCGAACCCATGGGACACCCGGTTCTCGGCGGGAGCGTCGTCCGGCGGATCGGCGGCACTCGTCGCGTCCGGTGTGGTCCCGATCGCCCACGCCAACGACGGCGGCGGATCCATCCGCATCCCCGCCGCCGCGTGCGGTCTCGTCGGGCTGAAGTTCACGCGCGGCCGGGAGCTGCCCGACGACCACGCCGACCAGATGCCCGTGAACCTCGTGAGCAACGGCGCCCTCACGCGCACCGTCCGCGACACCGCTGCGTTCGCGGCGCAGGTCGAGCGGTACCGACCGGCCCCACGCCTGCGGCCCATCGGGCACGTCGAGGGCCCGTCGGATCGGCGGATGCGGATCGGTCTCGTCGACCGCTCAATCAGCGAACTCCCCGTCGACGAGGAGACCCGGGCCACGGTCACGGCCACCGCGGAGCGGCTCGAGGCACTCGGGCACGAGATCATCCCGGTCGGTCTACCCCTGCCCGAGAAGGACCTCGTCGCCTTCAAGGACGACTTCGTCCACTACTGGTCCATGCTCGGGTTCGCGCTGACCAAGTTCGGTCGTCGCATCATGAGCCCCGAGTTCGAGGCGTCCGAACTCGAGTCGTTGACGACGGGACTGTCACGACGGTTCCAGCGGAACTTCTGGCGGACACCCGCGGCCTTGTGGCGCCTGCGCGCGTCGGAGGCCAAGTACCGCGCCGCGTTCGCCGACCGGGGACTGGACGCGATGCTCTCACCGACGGTCGCGCACACGACGCCCGAACTCGGACACCTGTCGCCCGCGCAGGGTTTCGACGTCCTCTTCCCCCGCCTGGTGCGCTGGGTCGCGTTCACCCCGCTGAACAACGCGACCGGCGGGCCCGCGATCTCGCTGCCCGTGGCCTCGACGTCGACGGGACTGCCCCTGGGGGTGCAGCTCTCGGCCGACCACGGCGACGAGGCCACCCTGCTGGAGCTCGCCTTCACACTCGAGGCCGATCGCGCGTTCGCGCGGATCCAGGACGCGTGACACCACGGGGGTTGACCCTGACACGGTGTCAGACGGGATCGTCGTGAGCGCCATGATCACCATCGGAGATTTCGCCTCACTCGGCCGGGTGTCGGTGCGGATGCTGCGGCACTACGACGCCATCGGGCTCCTCACCCCGGCGTTCGTCGACCCGCACACCGGCTACCGCCATTACGACCTGGATCAACTCCGCCGTCTGAACCGCATCGTCGCACTGAAGGAGCTCGGTCTCGGGCTCGACGTCGTGCGCCGCGTCCTCGACGACGACCTCACCGGTGACGACCTCCGCGCCATGCTGCGTCTGCGGCAGGCCGAGCTCGCCGAGTCGATCCGGGCCGACGCACACCGCCTGGCCCGCGTGCAGGCGCGACTCCGACTCATCGAGCAGGAGAACACCATGTCCGTCACCCCGACCACCGTCACGCTTCCCGCGACCCGCCTCCACGGGCGATCCGGGGTCGCGTCCGCCGCCGTCTCCGACGAGATCGGCCCGCTCATCCAGTCGCTGTACCCGACCGTCGTCGACACACTCGTCGCCGCAGGACATCCACCGGCCGGACCGGCTGTGGCGCACTACGAGTCGGCACCGGAGACGTCGGAGGACGCGTTGCGGGTGTGCGCCTGCTTCCCGACCGACGCGCTGGTCGGTCACCCCGAATCGGTCACCGACCTCGAGGTGATCGACGTCGCGGCCGGTGAGTTCGTGTCGCTGGTCCACCGCGGGTCGATGGACACCGTCGACGAGACCTATCAGCTGCTGCGGCGATGGGCCACCGAACAGGGCCTGCATCTCGACGGTCGCGGTCGCGAGGTGTACCTCGAGATGGGCGACGACCCCGACGAGTGGGTGACCGAGGTCCTCGTCGGCGTCACCCGCTGACCCAGCCCGTCGCAGACGTCCGCTCCACGTGAGCAGAGGGAGCATTGCCCTCGGCGCCCGTGGAGCGGACGTTCGTGACGGCGTCTACTTCTTCTTCGTGCCCGGGAGCACGCCGGCGTCGATGATGGCCTTGATGTAGGGGCGGATCCGGCCCATCAGCTCGTCGAAGTCGTCGACGCCGGCCCACGCGGCCGCCGCGGCGTCGTCGGTGATCACCTCGAGCTCGTCGTACAGGCGACCGCCCGCGTCGGACAAGGCATCCCGCTCGTCGGGACCGGTCTCGGCGAGGAGCCCGCGGGCGATGAGGGCCGACGACGCGGCGTCCCAGTCGTCGTCGGACCATCCGCGGGTGAGCTGCGAGATGCGTTTGCCCAGCCCGCGTTTGCGGATCGCGGGATCCGGATGCGACGCCTCGTGGAAGACGACCGCCTCCACACGGTCGAACCCGGCGGCGGTCAGTGCCGCCACGTGGCCGTCGCCGCGCCACTCGCGCAGCACCGACACCGCATGCCACAGACGCACGGCGGGATCCTCGGGTGGCGTCGCCTCCGCCCACGCGGACGCGAGCGTCCGGCCACCCATCGGGACGGATGCCCCGACGCTGAGCAGGCGGTCGGCGAGGGTTCGCACCTCGTCCGACGCGGCACGGTCGCCCCAGATGTCGCCGAGCGCGGTCGCCAGCATCTGCTCGCGACGCGCGTGCACGACGTCCAGGCCGACCTTCCGCGCTGCCGCCCACCCGGGTTCGACGATCGCGGGGTTGAAGTTGAAGAACGCCGCGGACACGACCGAACCGGCGCAGTCACCGAGCGGCGCGCCGCGGGCACCGACGTACCAGGCGTAGGGGTCGAGGCCCGTGTCGGACTGTGCCTCGCCGATGCCCGGGTGGAAGTAGGCGAGCACGTTCAGTGGCTCGAGCGTCTCGTAGGCGGTGCGTGCCCGGGCGCGCTGTGCGTCGTCGTACCTCGGTGGCGTCATGCACCGACCCTAGAACCGACCGGTTCGCCGCTCGCGCCCCGCCGTCGCCGCGGATGCGCGATCATCGACCGGATGAGCACCACCTCGGACACCGAGCAGACACCCGGCACCCAGCTCGGCGCCGGACTCAAGCCCCGGCACATCACGATGATCTCGATCGCGGGCGTCATCGGGGCGGGCCTGTTCGTCGGGTCCGCGAACGCCATCGAGAAGGCCGGGCCCGCCGTGCTCATCTCGTATCTGATGGCCGGCACCCTGGTCATCCTCGTGATGCGGATGCTCGGCGAGATGGCCACCGCGAACCCCGACACGGGGTCGTTCTCGGTGTACTCGACGCGCGCGCTCGGCCGCTGGGCCGGTTTCTCCGTCGGCTGGCTCTACTGGTGGTTCTGGGTGCTGGTGATCCCCGTCGAGGCGACCGCCGCGGCGTCGATCCTCACGAATCTGCTCGGCGGGCCGCAGTGGGTGTGGGCGTTGGCCGTCACCCTCCTGCTGACGGTCACGAACCTGGTCAGCGTCGGCAACTACGGCGAGTTCGAGTTCTGGTTCGCACTCATCAAGGTGGTCGCGATCGTCGCGTTCATCGTCGTCGGTGTGTTGGCGATCGTCGGCGTGTTCCCCGGCTCCGAGGTCAGCGGCGTGAAGAACCTGTGGGAGCCGGACGGGTTCATGCCCAACGGGTTCGGTGCCGTGATCACCGGTCTGCTCGTGACGATGTTCTCGTTCATGGGCACCGAGATCGTCACCATCGCCGCAGCGGAGTCCCCGGATCCGAAGGCCGGAATCACCAAGGCCGTCAACTCGGTGATCTGGCGGATCTCGCTCTTCTACATCGGGTCGATCTTCGTGGTGGTGTCGCTGCTGCCCTACAACCGCCTGCAGGACGGGTCGTATCAGTCGGTGCTCGAGGCGATCGGTATCCCGCAGTCCGGCCGGATCATGGACGTCGTCATCCTCACCGCGGTCGCGTCGTGCCTGAACTCGTCGCTGTACACCGCGTCACGGATGCTGTTCTCCCTCGGCGACCGCGGCGACGCCCCTCGTGCGGTGCGGTCGCTGACGTCCAAGGGCGTGCCGTGGGTCGCGGTGCTCGCCTCCATGGTGATCGGCTTCCTCGCCGTCGTCGGCAACTACGTCCTGCCCGACAAGATCTTCGGCTACCTGCTGGCGACCAGCGGCGCCGTCGCCCTGTTCGTCTACCTCGCGATCGCGTGCAGCCAACTGCGACTCGGCCGCACCCTGCGGGCGTCCGGCGAACGCCCGCCCGTGCGCATGTGGCTGTTCCCGTATCTGACGTCGGCGGTCATCGTGTTCATCGTCGCGGTGCTGGTGCTGATGGCGTTCGACAAGAGCCAGCAGCAGGCGATCGGGTTCTCGGTCATCTCAGCCGTGGTGATCATCGCGCTGGGCGTGTGGCGACAGCGGGCGGGGCAGGACTCCCCGGTCGACACCCGGAAGGACACCCGTGTCTGACGGCACCCGACCGCCGCACACCTGGATCGCCGTCGACCCCGACCGCTTCCTCACCGATGCGATCGCCGGCCTCGTCGCCGCCACCGACCACCTCGCGTGGGAGCCCGACCCCGGATTCCTCCACCGCACCGATCGCACCGACGACGGCGTGGCGCTGGTGTCCGGCGGCGGATCCGGCCACGAGCCCATGCATTCCGGGCTCGTCGGCGCGGGCATGCTCGACGCCGCCTGCCCTGGTCTGGTGTTCACCTCACCCAACGCCCTGCAGGTGGCAGCGGCGACGCGTCACGTCGACCGCGGCGCCGGTGTCCTGCACATCGTGAAGAACTACACCGGTGACGTGATGAACTTCCGCGTCGCACGGACGATGGTGCGCGACGAGGTGGCCACCGATCACGTCCTCGTCGACGACGACGTGGCCACCGATCCCGGAGCCGGAGACGACGAGGGCGGCCCCGGCCGACGCGGCACCGGGGCGACGGTCCTCGTCGAGAAGGTCTGTGGCGCAGCGGCGGCGCGGGGAGACAGCCTGGACACCGTCACCGCGATCGGCCGCCGGGTCGCCCACAACGCACGGAGCTTCTCCGTCGCGTTCGCGCCGTGCACCGTTCCCGAAGCGCGGAGCCCCAGCTTCGACCTCGCGCCGGGCGAGATGGAGTTCGGCGTCGGCATCCACGGCGAGGCCGGCGTCGACCGGATCCCGCAGCAACCCGCCGACGAGCTGGTGGACGGGATGCTCGGCCGGATCCTGGCCGCACTGCAACCGGATGACGGGGACGACCTGCTGGTTTTCGTCAACGGGCTCGGGACCGCGCATCCGCTGGAGCTGAACGTCGTGTTCGATCAGGCGGTCCGACAGCTCACCGACCGCGGGTTCACCGTCCGCCGCAGCCTCGTCGCGTCGCTGGTCACGGCACTCGACATGGCCGGCTTCTCCCTCACCGTCGTCCGCTGTGACGACGAGATCGTCGAGCTGTTCGACGCCCCGACCGGCGCGCCCGGGTGGCCCGCCGTCACCGCCACCGGCGCGTCCCGACCGGTCGACGTGCATTTCGCCGAGCCCGACGACGCCGCCGACTCCGGTGACGAATCCGCCTGGCTCACCGCGTTCGTCGGCAGGGTGCAGGAGTCGATCGACGATCTCACCGATCTCGATCGGCAGGCCGGCGACGGCGACTTCGGGACCAACATGGCTGCGGCGCTGCGTCACTTCGGGCTCCCCCTGCGCGGTTCCGACAGCGAGGTCCTGCGGGCCATCGGCACCTCGTTCCTCGTCCGGGCGGGCGGGACGTCCGGCGCACTGTTCGGCGTGTTCTTCGACGAACTCGCCCGGGCCGCAGGAGAGTCCGACGATCGCCTCGAGGTGCTCCGGACCGGCGTCGTCGAGGCGCTGCGCCGCATCCAGGACCTCGGCGGCGCCCGGGTCGGGGACGACACCCTCGTCGACGCGCTGTCACCCGCAGCCGACGCGCTAGGGGCGGGCGTATCTCTGGCGGAGGTGGCGACCGCCGCCGCCGACGGCGCCGAGTCGACGCGCGACCTCGTCGCGTCGCGGGGACGCGCGAGCTACGTGGGTGACCGGGCGCGCGGCGTCGTCGACCCGGGTGCCCTCGTCGTCGCGTGGTTCTTCGCCGCAGCGGCCGACGACCTGTGACCGTTCGCGCGGCCGGGTGGGTGTGGCTCGTCGCCGGCGCGGTCTACATCATCTGCGAAACCGTTGCTGCACAGCCTTACCCGGACTACAGCTACGCACGCGACTACATCAGCGCGCTCGGTGTCCCGCGCGTGTCCCCGTCGGCATCCCTGATGAACGCGGGGGCGTTCGTCCTCCACGGCGTGCTGTTCGCGACCGCCGGGGTGCTGCTGACCCGTTCCGTCCGGCAGCGCGGTCGAGCGTGGATCGCGTTCGCTGCGCTGACTGTGACGAACGGTGTCGGCAACGTGCTCGTCGGCCTGTTCCACGCCGGCGCCTCACCACTGCACGGGTTCGGTGCGCTGCTGGCGATCATCGGTGGCAACGCCGCGATGATCCTCGCCGGGCGTCTTTTTCGGGACGTCGGTGTCGCGCGCTGGCTCTGTGTCGCCGGCCGCATCGCTGGGGTCGTTGGGATCGCGAGTTTCGGTGCGCTGCTCGCGATCGCCGACCAGAACACGGGTGTGGAAGGTGCCGTCGAACGGGGCAGCGTCTACACGATCATCGCCTGGGACGTCGCGGTGGGACTCGTGCTGCTCAGCAGACGGCGGTCACCTCACTCGGTGTGAGGCTGGCCCGTCGAGGCACTCGTCCCACCGTCGACCGCGAGAAGCGCCCCCGTGACGTAGCGCGCGTCGTCGGAGGCGAGGAACACCACCGCCGGCGCGATGTCGTCGGGTTCCCCGGGTCGCCCGAGTGCGATCCGATTCACGAACGGCGCCAACGCCTTCTCGTCGCTGGCCATCCCCGACGTCATCTCGGTGAGGGTGAACGCGGGGAGCACGGCGTTGACCCGGACACCCCGTCCGCCGTAGTCCAGGGCGAGGGAGCGGACGAACCCCGTCATCGCGTGCTTCGAGGCGTTGTACGCTGCCTGACCCCAGTCCCCGGCGATCCCGGACACCGACGACACAGCCACGAGGTTCCCACCGGAGCGCACGAGTTCGGGCAACGTCGCCTGCGCGACGTGGAGGAAGCCGTCGATGTTGACCCCACGCAGCAGTGCCCAGTTCTCGTCGGTCAGTTCGGTGATGTCGCCGCCGCCGTCGTGGACGCCCGCGTTGGAGACCACGACGTCGATCCGCCCGAACCGCTCGAGTGTCGCGGCGACCATCGCGTCGACGTCCTCACGTCGGGCGACATCGCCCGGCAGCACCACGGCGCGCCCGTCGTCCGCACCGGCGACGGTCTCCTCGAGCGGTTCACGACGTCGGCCCGTGACGACGACGGTGGCCCCGTTGGCCAGGAACGCCCGGGCGATCGCGCGTCCGATGCCGGACCCCGCGCCGGTGACCACGACGACCTTGTCGTCGACTGCGTAGGTGTTGACGGTGCTCATGCGCTGCGTGCGCCTCCCTCGACGTGGATGGTCTCGCCGCTGACGAAGCCCGCGGTCATCATCCAGAGTGCCGCGTCGACGATGTCGTCGCTCCTGCCGACCCTGCCCACGGGGTTCGTGGCGGCGACCCCGTCGAACAGCGAACCCCGGTCGGCGTCGGCCATACCGTCCCAGGTCCCCGAGTCGACGATGCCCGGCGAGATGGCGTTCACCCGCACGGGGGCGAGTTCCCTGGCGAGGTGACTCGCGGCGAACGCGACCGCGCCGTTGGTGATGCCCATGACGGCCTTCCCCGGCGACGGCTTCCAGGCCGCCACACCGGAGAAGAGCGTGAGCGAGCCGCTCGCCGGCATCGACGGCGCGAAATGCTTGGCGACGAGCATCGGGCCGATCACCTTCGCCTCGAACGCCGTGACAGTCCGGTCGTGGTCGAGCTCGGTGACCGCGACGTTGTGGTGTGCCGCCGAGGTCACGACGATGTGGTCGACGGCGCCGAGCGTGGCGGCCGCGTCGCGGACGGTCGCCTCGTCGGTGACGTCGATCGCGAGCGAGCGGGCGCCCGCTCCGAGAGATGTCGCGGCCAGGGCCGCCGCCTCGCCGTCGCGCGCCCCGACGACGACATCGGCCCCGAGCTCCGCCGCCCGGCGGGCGATGGCCAGTCCGAGGTTCTTCGCACCGCCGATCACGAGCACGGTCGTGCCGTCGAGTCGCTGTGTCATGTCGTCTCCTCCTGGTGTCGTGAATCTGTCGAGCAGGACGGTATGGTTTCGATACCGGTATCTACAACGAAACCGACCAGGAGCAGCGACGATGAGCACCCGTGCGTACGACGTGATGGCACCGACATGCTCCAGTCGGGTGGTGCTGCATCGGATCGGCGCGCGCTGGACCGTGTTCGTGGTGACCGCGCTCGCCGACGGGCCGATGCGGTTCACCGCGCTGAAGGCGCACATCCAGGGCATCACCCCGAAGGTGTTGACCGAGACGCTGCGCGCCCTGCACCACGACGGTCTCGTCGACCGCATCGACCGCGGCGGTCAGCCCCCACACGTCGAGTACGCACTGACCGAGCTCGGGCGGTCACTGCTGGTGCCGCTCGCGGCCGTCCGCGAGTGGGCCGAGACCCATGTGCCCGACGTCGAGGCGGCGAATGCCCGCACCGACCGCGGTCGGGGATAACGGCTCGATCACGGCGACCCGGCCGCGGTCACGATCGCCGTTCGATCTCCCGCACACGATTCGGGCCCCGCCTCAGCGGGCACCATGGGGACATGGCTGATGCACAGGACAAGGTGTTCGTCGTCGTCGGTGCAACCGGCGAACTCGGGTCGCGGATCGCGAAGGGGCTCGCCGAGAAGGGCGCAGCCCTCACGCTGACGGGGTCGTCGGAGGAGTCTGTCGGGAAGCTCGACATCGACGGCGCTCACACGATCGCCGCCGATCTGCGTCAACCCGACGCCGGCCAGAAGATCATCGACGCCGCGCGTGACCAGCACGGCCGCATCGACGGGGTGGTCATCGCGGCGGGCGTCGCCGCCTTCGGACCGCTCGTCGACATCGACGACGACACCGTCGACGACCTCGTCCTCATCGACTTCCTCGGCCCGCTGCGCATCACGCGTGCGGCGCTGCCGGTGGTGGAACAGGGCGGTGTGATCGCGAGCATCAGCGCGGTGTTGGCCGAGCAGCCGGTCGCGTTCATGGCGACCTATTCAGCGGTGAAATCGGCTGCGGCGGCTCTGTTCTCGGCGGTCGCGAAGGAGGCACGCAAGAGCAAGATCCGCGTCGTCGACATCCGTCCCCCGCACACCGAGACCGGTCTGGCCGATCGCGCGATCGCCGGTGACCCGCCGAAGATGCCGTCCGGTGCCGATCCGGACGCCGTCGCCGCCCGTATCGTCGAAGCCCTTCTCGGCGACGACAAGGATCTCGCCAGCAGCGAGTTCAGCTGACGATCACCGCGGGCTACCTGCGCAGCGACGATCGGGACACCGGGAAGTCGAAGTAGGTGTCCGGGAACGGTTCCGGCTTGTAGGTGAAGTGCCACCACTCGTAGGAGTACGGCGCGAATCCCTGCTGCACCAGCCCGTTGAGCAGCATCACGCGGTTGCGCAGCTGTTGTCCCTGGATTCGCGGGTCGAGGGGCCACGCGAGGGTGTTGAAGCAGTCGAACCCGGTTCCCATGTCGATGGAGTTGTCCGGGAAGCGGAGCGCCTGGGGCGCCGTGCAGTCGACGAGCTTCTGCCCGCGCACATAGGGCCGTGTCTGCCGGGCCGGCAGCCGGACCAGGGTGAGATCCATGGTGCTGCCGCGGCTGTGCCCGGACTGTTCGGCGATGTAGCCGTCCCGGAACAGATTCGCCTTGTCGACGCCGGTGTAGAACTCGGCCTTCATCCGCTGGTCGTCGAGTCGCTTCGCCCAGGCGACGAAGTCGTTCACCGCGCGTTGGGGGCGGTAGCAGTCGTACACCTTCAGCGAGTAGCCCTGCAGGAGGAACAGGATCTGCGCGCGGTGCAGTCCGTCGGCTGCCTGCCGGGTGAGGATGCACATCGGCGCGCGGTATCCGTCGACGGGATCACCGGTGAAGTTGTGCGGCGTGAAGTATCGGATCTCCTGGATGATCGTCGGATCCACGTCGCTGAGGGCCACGAAATCCGACGGAGCCTTCGGATCGACCGGCGCGGCAGAGGCGGATGGCGCGGCCAGTGACAGCGCGACGAGGACAGCGGCCAACACCGCGAGGAGTCGTACGTTCATGCCTCGGGATCATCGCACCGTGGTCGGCAGGGTGTCGGTCAACGGGGTGTTCTGGCCCGCGGCGACCCACCACCGGCCGTCGTGGCGCACCAGCACGTACATCGCCATCTCCGAGAACCCGCCGTCGATGGCACGGCGACGGATCTGGGCGATCACGACGTCGTCGGTCGGTGACGACGCCTGCGCCACTTCGAACGCCGACGCCGGGGCGACCGGCGTCGACGAGCCCAGCTGGGCACGGTGGATGGCGTTGAGGGGCGCGAACCCCTGCAGTACCTGCCCCTTCGGTGAGCCCCACAGGATGTCGTCGGCGAAGGTGCGGTCGTAGGTGTCGGCGTCGGCGGCGTCGAGACCGCGCTGGAGATGGTCGACGAGGTGCGTGACCGCGTCGCGGTGATCGCCACGGTCCAGCGTCGGACGGTCGATGTGTTCCATGGCGCCGACGCTAAGACCTCGACTCCACTCGAGGTCAACAGGCGACCGATGAGTTCCGTCGCTCCCAGCGGTCGGTATCTGTGAACCCCGATGAGAGGAGCCGAGACCGATGACGGGTCACTGGTGGAGTGGCAGGCGGTCCCCGGTGCGTGGATCCAGGTGTACGCCGATGCCGACCGCGCCGGTCGGACCCAGCTGAACCTCGCCGTCGACGACCTCGACGCGGAGATCGCCGCGGTGACGGCGCGCGGTGTCGAGGTCGGCGACGTGGTCGAGGCGAACAAGGGTGTCCGCCTCGCGCCGATCACCGACCCCGACGGCAACGTGGTGACGCTGATCGGCGGATTCCGCGTCGACTACTGAGGCGGACGGTCAGAAACGTCCGCCATACGGCGGCCGAGGGAGCATTGCCCTCGGCGCACGTATGGCGGACGTTTGTGACGGTGTCAGCCCAGGACCAGCGAGTCGCCGTCAGCGCTGACGTTCACCGGCACGACGTCACCGTCGGTGACGGTGCCCGCGAGCAGCTGCTTGGCGAGCTGGTCGCCGATCGCCTGCTGCACCAGCCGCCGCAGCGGTCGCGCACCGTACAGAGGGTCGAATCCTCGTGCGGCGAGCCACCTCTTGGCGTTGTCGCTGACCTCGAGCTCGAGGCGGCGCTGTGCCAGGCGCTCCTTGAGCTGACCGAGCTGGATGTCGACGATCCGCGTCAGCTCCTCCGGGTTCAGTCCGTCGAAGATCAGCACGTCGTCGAGGCGGTTGATGAACTCGGGCTTGAACGCCGAGCGCACCGCCGTCATCACCTGCTCCTCGCTGCCACCGGCACCGAGGTTCGACGTCAGGATCAGGATGGTGTTGCGGAAGTCGACCGTCCGTCCCTGACCGTCGGTCAGACGTCCCTCGTCGAGCACTTGGAGCAGCACGTCGAACACGTCGGGGTGGGCCTTCTCGATCTCGTCGAACAGGACCACCGTGTACGGGCGACGCCGGACCGCCTCGGTCAGCTGGCCACCGGCCTCGTAGCCGACGTAACCGGGAGGCGCACCGACGAGCCGTGCGACGCTGTGCTTCTCGCCGTACTCACTCATGTCGATGCGGACCATCGCGCGGTCGTCGTCGAACAGGAATTCCGCCAACGCCTTCGCGAGCTCGGTCTTGCCGACGCCCGTCGGGCCCAGGAACATGAACGACCCCAGCGGACGGTTCGGGTCGGCGACACCGGCGCGGGCGCGGCGTACCGCGTCCGACACCGCTTCGACGGCCTTCCTCTGACCGATCACCCGGTGACCGAGCTCGTCCTCCATCCGCAGCAGCTTGGCGGTCTCACCCTCGAGCATGCGGCCGGCCGGGACGCCGGTCCACGCGGAGACGACCTCGGCGACGTCGTCGGGACCGACCTCCTCCTTGAGCATCACGTCCTCGTTCACGATGGCGCCCTTGTCCGCCGCCGCCTCGAGTTGCTTCTCGAGTGCGGGGATCTGGCCGTATCGCAGCTCTGCGGCACGACCGAGGTCACCGTCGCGCTCGGCCCGGTCGGATTCGCCGCGCAACGTCTCGAGCTGCTCCTTGAGGTCGCGGACCGAGTCGATGGCCTGCTTCTCGCCCTGCCAGCGGGCGGTCAGCTCGGCGAGCTTCTCCTTCTGGTCGGCGAGCTCACCGCGCAGCTTCTCCAGCCGCAGCTTGGACGCCTCGTCGGTCTCCTTCTCCAGGGCGACCTCCTCGACCTCGAGCCGTCGGACGATGCGCTCGACCTCGTCGATCTCGACGGGCCGCGAGTCGATCTCCATACGCAGGCGCGATGCGGCCTCGTCGACGAGGTCGATCGCCTTGTCCGGCAGGAACCGCGACGTGATGTACCGATCGGACAGGGACGCGGCGGCGACCAGCGCGGAGTCGGTGATGCGGACACCGTGGTGCACCTCGTACCGGTCCTTCAGACCACGCAGGATGCCGACGGTGTCCTCCACCGACGGCTCACCGACGTAGACCTGCTGGAACCGGCGCTCCAGCGCGGCGTCCTTCTCGATGTACTGGCGGTACTCCTCGAGCGTGGTCGCACCGACCAGTCGCAGCTCGCCGCGGGCGAGCATCGGCTTGATCATGTTGCCCGCGTCCATCGCCGAGTCACCGGTGGCGCCGGCGCCGACGATCGTGTGCAGCTCGTCGATGAAGGTGATGACCTGACCGGCCGAGCCCTTGATGTCGTCGAGGACGGCCTTCAGCCGCTCCTCGAACTCACCGCGGTACTTGGCGCCGGCGACCATCGACGAGAGATCCAGGCTGACGACGGTCTTGCCGCGCAACGACTCCGGGACATCGCCGGCGATGATGCGCTGTGCGAGCCCCTCGACGATCGCGGTCTTGCCGACGCCGGGCTCACCGATGAGCACCGGGTTGTTCTTGGTCCGGCGGCTGAGCACCTGGACGACGCGGCGGATCTCGGTGTCGCGACCGATGACCGGGTCGAGCTTGCCCTCGCGGGCCTGTGCGGTCAGGTCGGTGGAGTACTTCTCGAGCGCCTGATAGGTCGACTCGGGATCGGGTGAGGTGACGCGCGCGCTGCCGCGCACGGCCACGAACGCCTCACGCAGCGCCTGCGGTGTCGCGCCGACGTCGTGCAGGAGCTTGGCGACGTCGGAGTCGCCGGTCGCGAGACCGACCATGAGGTGCTCGGTGGACACGTACTCGTCGTCGAGTTCGCCGGCCAGCTGCTGGGCGGCCGAGATGGCCGCGATGCTGTCGCGAGTCAGCTGCGGCGCGGCGTTGCCGCCGGACGCCGAGGGCATCCGGCGAACCATCGCCTGAGCCTGGGTCAGCACCGACTGCGGATCGACACCGACCGCCTTGAGCAGGGGCGATGCGATCCCGTCGGGCTGCTGGAGCAGTTCGACGAGAACGTGCGCGGGACGCACATCGGGGTTGCCGGCCGCGGTCGCGGACTGCACCGCGGCAGACAGCGCGGCCTGCGTCTTGGTCGTCGGGTTGAACCCGCCGCCGTTCGGTTGGGTCATGGGCTCACCTTTCTTGAGTGAGGTATGTGCAAGTCTTGTCGGGCCGACTGGTCCGTCCTACGACTCAACGCACCACCACTTGAGTCTGTTCCGCTCAAGTATGGGGTAGTCGGTCGACGGGCGCAAGCACCGACCTGGCTCACCGGGGTCAGCTCACTTCGAGCCGCGTGCCCACTTCATGCCCCAGCCGTACGTCTCGTCGAGCAGTCGCTGTCCGCCGTTGACGTAGCGGACCTCCCGCGTGACGCTCAGCTCCCCGTCGCGCACCTCGAGCAGCGCGATGGCGCAGGTGATGGCGCCGGCCTCGGCGCTGTCGAGGCGCACCTCGACCTCGGTCCCACCCGGCGGGAAGAGCGTCACCACGCCGTCCGCGGCCGACCAGTTCGGTGTCCCCTCGTAGATGAACGCGAACACCAGGATGCGACGGAAGTCCGCGAGGTGGGAGAGGTCGATGAGGAGGTTCTCGCCGTCGGACACCGTGCCGCTCCGGTCGTCGCCGTCGAGCAGGATCCACGGCGGCGCGGTCAGGCTGCCGAAGGTGTTGCCGAGCGCCTGGACCACGCCCTTGCTGCCGTCGGCGAGTTCGTAGAGACATCCCAGGTCGAGGTCGATGCCCGACGACTTCTTCCGGAACAGGCCACCTGCGCCCGCCCCCGCGCCCCGACTCCAGTTCAGGTTCACCCGCATGGTGCCGGTCGGCCTGTCCCGCGCCTTGGCCAACGAGACGGTCGGCGCGGACTTTGTCAGCGTGATCTTGCCGAGGTTCACCGGGGCGGGCGGCGGTGTCGGCGCCGCGGGTGGTGCGCTCGGAGCGGCCGACGGTGTGGGGGCGTCGTCGACGGTCACCCCGTGTTCGGTCACCAGCGCGGTGAACCCCGCATCCCACCCCGCGGACACGTTGCGGACCTTCCACGCGTCGCCGCGGCGGTAGATCTCGGCGAGCACCGCGGCACGCTCGGTGGTGAGCCCGATGGCGGGCATCGCGACGTCCCCGATGGCGACGGCGAGTCCGCGGACGTCGGCGAGGGTGCCGGGGGCTGCGTCGTCGAGGACGACCGCGATCCGCAGGGTGTCGATGTCCGCCGGGACGGCGGTCAGGTCGACATCGACGCCGTCGGGACCGGTCAGGCGGACCGCGCCCTCCGGAGCCACCGGGTTGTTGAAGAACACGAAGTCGTCGTCGGAGCGGACACGTCCGGCCGCGGTCACCTGGAACACCATCAGGTCGCACGTCCCGGCCGACGGCCCCGACACCGACACCCCGAATCGGCGGGTGTCGATCTGGACGTTCTCTCCCCGGCCGAGTGTCGTCATCTCCCGACCGTAACCGTCATCCGATCACGTAGACGAGGCCGTGACCGACGTCGGACAGTGCACGGGTGAAGGCACGCGCCTCGGTCAGGTACTCGTTGATCGTGTCGGCGGACCAGTCGAGGGGGCCGAGCGTCGCGGCCGTGTCCTCGTCGACGTCGTCGACGAGCAGCAGGTCGTCGGCGATGACCGCCACCTCGTCGGGGTCGAGGACGACGACGTACGGCTCGTACTCGTAGCCGATCCAGCGGACGTGGCCGGCGACGAGGTCGAGTGCAGGTCGCCCCGCGAGCAGTTGCTGCAGCGGACCCCATGCCTTGTCGAGATAGAGCATCACCGGTCGCTCGTCGACCGGACCCCACGCGTCCATCAACGGGTCGTGCGAGAGGAACAGCCGGGGGTCGTCGTGGGCCTGCTCGACGAGCTCGGCCGGCACCGGATAGGCGTAATAGCGGATTCCCATGCGCGCAGCGTCGGCGCGCGCCCCGTCATCCCGACGGGTGCGACCCTCGTTGCTGTGGACAACCCAGCGACGACGGGACCGTCCGGACGATCTGTGGATCGAGGACGTCGGTCAGCGCCGGATCCCGGCGACCAGTCGGTCCCAGTTCCCCGACGCGACGGCGATGCGGTCGGCCTCGGACAGGTCGCTGCCGTCGAGGAAGGTGCGGGCGGCACCGTCGTCGAGGGGGACGTAGGGGTAGTCGGTGGCGAACATCAACCGCTCGATCGGCATCACGTCCCGCGCCCACCCGAGGTAGCGGCGGCTGAGCATCCCCGCCGGGGTGAGATAAGCGTTGTCGGTGAGGTAGTCGGTGACGCTGCGGTCGAGTCCCCCGGCGGGACCGATGCGGTCGGCGCGTTCGACGTAGAACGCGAGCACCTCTCCCCAGTGGCCCAGGATGATCTGCAGGTCCGGGAACCTGTCGAAGACGCCCGCCAGCGTGAGGCGGAGGAACTCGACGCCGGTGTCGTAGTGCCACCCGATCGCGTAGGTGGCGAGGCCCATCTCGACGGCGTCGCCGAAACCGCGGTAGTAGGCCTGCCGGACCGCGGCCGGCGCCACCTGCGGGTGCAGGTACAGGGGTGCGCGCAATGCCTCGGCGGCCTCGAAGATCGGCCAGAACCGGGGGCTGTCGATCGGCTCGTCGCGCACCCGCGAGAAGATCATCGCCCCGTGGAAGCCGAGCTGCCGCACGGCTCGGTCGAGTTCGGCGGCCGCCGCCTCGGGGCGTTGCGGGGCCAGCGTGGCGAAGGCCTGCATCCGGTCGGACGCGCCTCGCACCGCGTCGGCCACCTGGTCGTTCGTGGCCGACTGCAGCGCCACGGCCTCGGATTCGTCGAGATCGAACAGCCCCGGGGTCGTCAGCGAGATCACGTGCTGATCGACACCGACCGCGTCCATCAGCGCCGTGCGTTCGTCGCCGAAGCTGCGGAGCTTGCGGTCCACGTCCGCCGCCATGTCGGCGGGGAACGCCGCCATCGGGTCGACGAGTCCCTCCCCCAGCCGCGACCACGCGGCCGCGACGTCGTCGGTGAGGTAGTGCTCTTCGAGGCCCACGATCCGCATGTCGTCCAGTGTCGTGCGATCGCACGAACCCGGCCACCACTTCGTGTCATTCGGTAACGACTTGCCCGATGTGCCCGACATGTCACCCGTACGGATGATCGGTCACCGAGGAGTCGTCATGAAGATCAGGTTGGTCGCCCCCGCTGTCGCGGTCGTCGCGCTGTGTTCGCTCACCGCCTGCGGGGCCTCCCCGTCGGACACCGCCACCCCGTCTCCGCAGACTGCGGTCACGACGGTCGTCACGATCACCCGGGCACCGACCACGACACCACTGCCCGTAGACACGACCGACCCCACCGACGACGAGACCTCGACTCTCCAACCCGCGCCGACGACGGCGACCAACCAGTCCGGGAGTTCCACACCGGAGTTCGTCGGCCACTACCAAGCCCACGACTCGGAGATGGACATCTCCAGCGACAACACAGGCTGGATGGACCTCGGAGACGGCGCGGCGAACTACGAGCGGTGGCGGACCGCATGGTCGAAGACCGGTGACGGGATGACGCTTCGCCTCGTCCGCAGGGACGAGAAGCGGGGTTTGGGCGTGAACGGACCCCTGGTGCCGGGCACAGAGTTCGCGGCCTCGTTCACCACCGGCGGCAAAGGTGTCACCATCTTGCACATGACCAAGGCGGGACAGGACTACGTCGACTGGTGCGACCTGAATCGCTTCGGCTACACGTACGAGTGCGGCGCCTGATCCCTGTAGCAGTTCGTGTCGTCGGACGACACGAACTGCTACGGATCACGCGGAGACGGCCTCGCGGGATTCCCTGCTGCGCGCGGTGACGGCGTCGACGATCGCGATGACGAGGCCGACGGTGACGAGGGCCGCCGCGACGGAGAGTCCGACCTGGAAGGCGGGTGCCCAGTCGCGGGGGTTGTCGGCGACGCGGGCGAAGAACACTGCTCCGACGAGCGCGATACCGGCCGCGGATCCGATGCGCTGACCGGTCTGCAGCACGCCACCGGCGATGCCGGCACGCTTCACCGGCACCTCGTCGAGGGTGAGGGTGATGTTGGGCGAGATGACGAAACCCGAACCGAGACCGGCGATCAGCAGCGGGAAGGCAGCCGCCCAGCCGACGCCGTGACCCGGCACGAACAGCGATGCGACGACGGCACCGACCATCCCGATGGCGACCATCAACAAGCCGACGGCGACGAGGCTGCGGCCGAATCGACCGACGATCGCGCCACCGATCCGCGCGGACACCGCCGACCCGACCGCGAACGGCGTCACCGCGAGGCCCGCGGCGAGGGCCGAATAGCCCAGCCCCTGTTGCACATACAGCGTGTAGATGAAGAAGATCGTCGTGAACCCGGCGAAGTAGACCATGCCGATGATGCAGCCGAGTGAGTACGACCGGATGCGGAACAGCGAGAGGTCGACGAGCTGCTGCTGGTCACGCTGACCCTGTCGGCGCTCCCAGAGGAAGAACGCGCCCAGGAACACGGCGGCGACGATCAGCAGCAACCACTTCGCCGACCCCTTCCACTGCTGCTCCTGCACCAGCGGCAGCATCACGGCGACCACGCCGAGCCCGAGCAGCACCACACCGAGCGGGTCGAACGAGGACATCTTCAATGGCTGCCGCGCCTCCTTCGGCTCCGACGGCAACAGCTTGATGGCAGCGATGAAAGCGACCACGCCGATCGGCACGTTGACCATGAAGACGTAGCGCCACCCGTGCTGCTCGCCGCCGAGTTGGATGAGGACCCCGCCGAGCAGCGGGCCGACCGCCGTCGAGATGCCGATGGTCGCGGCGAACAGGCCGAACGCCTTGGCGCGCTCGGCACCGCGGAACAGCTGCTGGATGAGGCCTGAGACCTGCGGGCTGAGGATGCCGCCCGCGACGCCCTGGACGAGTCGGGCGATCACGAGTGTGAGCGGCCCGGCCGCGAGGCCACACGCCGCCGAGGCAGCGACGAACAGCACCAGCCCGACGATGAACGTCACCTTGCGGCCGCGGGCGTCGCCGATCCGTCCGGCCGGGACGAGGAACAGACCGAACGCCAGCGCGTAGCCCGACACCACCCACGACAGGTCCGCCGACGTCGCGCCGATGCCCTTCTCGATGGAGGGCAGCGCGACGTTGACGATCGACACGTCCAGCAAGGTCATGAAGCCGACGACGAGGCAGACTGCCAGCGCCGTCCACCGCTTCGGGTCGGGCTGGAACTCCTCCGTCGCGGCGGGTGGGGTCTGGGTGGCCATGAGCGTGTCCAACACCGATGTTCGATCCGGGCTTCCCGAAACTGGGCAGATCGTCCAGTCCGGCCCGGCTCGCCCCCTCACATCGTCGTGCGACCGTCGATGCTCTCGCGGATGATCTCGGCGTGCCCGGCGTGCTGGGAGGTCTCGGCGACGAGGTGGATCAGGACGCGGCGGACGCTGTGGGACGCGCCGGGCTCGTTCCAGGGCGCCTCGGGGAGCGGCGTGGTCCGCGACAGGTCGGCGACGCCGGCGATGATCTCCTCGGTCCGCACCGCGACGTTGCGGTAGTGCTCGACGATCGACTCGCGGGTGTCGCCCTCGAGCATCTGGAAGTCGTTCTGACGGTCGATCGCCCACTGCGGCCAGGTGTGTGCGGTGCCGCTGAAGATGTCTTCCCACGTGACGCCTTCCGGCAGGTCCGTGGCCATCGCGGACGTGCCTTCGACGACGAACCGTCCCCAGGCGGCCTCCGTCGATGCGACGTGCTTGATGAGCCCGCCGAGACAGAGCGCACTCGCGGTCGGGCGCTCGCCCAGCTGCTCGTCGGTGAGCCCCTCGGTGGTGCCGATGATGACGTCGCGGGCGAGCGCGAGTTCGGCGAGCAGTTCGGCGCGGCCGTCGTCGGTCGTTGTCTCGGTCATGGCTTCTCCTGAATCGTTCGGCGGGACATCTCGATCATGGTTCGCATTCCGGACGGTTTCGGTCCTAAATAGAGGAATTCACGCAGACTTCCCCGGCACAATCTCGGCATGTCCTCATCCGAGCGCCCCTTTCGCCGAGTCGAGCACGACGCGCTGCCCGCGTGGCGACGGATCACCGCGGGCGAGCCGCGGTGGGCGGCGGCGCTGGCGATCGTCGCGGTCATCGCCCTGCAACTCGCGCTGCCCGAGCGGCTCAACCTGTCCTCGCGGTGGCTGCTGCCGGCTGTCGAGGCGGTCCTGTTGGTGACGCTGGTGGTGTCCAACCCGTTGCGCATCGAGAGGGGCACCCGCCCGATCCGCGCGATCAGCCTCGGCCTCATCGCCGTCGCGAGTCTGGCCAACGCGTACTCCGCGGTCCGACTGGTCGTCGACATCGTGTCGTCGTCGCATCACGCGAAGGCGCCGGAGCTGCTGGCGACCGGCGGCGCGATCTACCTGACGAACATCATCGTGTTCGGTCTCTGGTACTGGGATCTCGATCGCGGTGGACCCGCCGCGCGGGCTGCCGGGATCCGCGAACACCCCGACTTCCTGTTCCCCCAGATGGCAACACCCGAGATGTCGCCTCCGGACTGGGAACCCCGCTTCGCCGACTATCTCTACGTGTCGTTCACCAACGCCACGGCGTTCAGCCCGACCGACACCATGCCGATGACCCGCTGGGCGAAGCTCGCGATGATGGTGCAGTCGGTGATCGCGCTGGCGACGGTCGCCATGGTGCTCGCCCGGGCGATCAACATCCTCAACTGAGCGATCGCACGCGCGCGGCCTCCCGGATCAGGTGATCGCGTTCGGCCACCGACGACGCCGACGCGGCAGCAGCCGTGTAGAGATCCCCCGCTGCGACGAGGTCGCCCGCCATCTCGGTGAGGTGTGCGCGCACCGCGACGTGGCGGGGCAACTCCGGGTCGAGGTCGGCGAGCGCGGCGAACCCGGCCCGGGGACCGTCCGCCTGCGCGACCGCGACCGCCCGGTTGAGCCGGGCGACGGGGCTGTCGGTGAGGGCGACGAGCTCGTCGTACCACTCGACGATCTGCACCCAGTCGGTCTCGTCGGCGGAGGACGCGTCGGCGTGCAGAGCGGCGATCGCCGCCTGAGCTTGGTACTCCCCCAGTCGATCCCGTGCGAGCGCGGTCTGCAGGATGTCGACGCCCTCGGTGATCAGCGCGGTGTCCCACCGGCTGCGGTCCTGGCGGTCCAGCGGGATCAGCTGTCCGTTCCGCCCTGTCCGCGACGCTCGCCGGGCGTGGTGCAGCAGCATCAGAGCCAGCAGACCCGCGACCTCGGGGTCGTCGGTCATCGCGGCCAGCATGCGGGTGAGTCGGATCGCCTCCGCCTCGAGGTCGACGTCACCGCCGTACCCCTCGTTGTAGACGAGGTACAGGACCCGGAGCACGGTGCCCAGGTCACTGGGCCCGCCGAGACGCAGCCGGCTCACCGTCTTCTTCGCGCGACTGATCCGCTGCGCCATGGTCGTCTCCGGGACCATGTACGCCTCGGCGATCTGTCGGGTGGTCAGCCCGCCGACGGCGCGCAGGGTCAGTGCGACAGCCGACGCCGGCGTCAGGTCCGGGTGAGCGCACAGCAGGTACAGGTCGAGCGAGTCGTCGCGTGCCGCAACAGGTCCCGGCTCCGGTTCCAGCGACACCGTGTCCTCGCGTCGTCGCCGTGCCGACTCCGACCGCACGGCGTCGAGGAACGACCTCCACGCGACCGTGGTGAGCCATGCCCGCGGGTCCCGTGGTGGGTCGTCGGGCCAGGATGCGAGCGCGGTGACCAGCGCCTCCTGCACGGCGTCCTCGGCCGACGCGAAGTCTGCGCCGCGCCGGACGAGGACGCCGATCACCGCGGGCACCAGGGCCCGCAACTCCACGTCGTCGACCACGGTCATGCTCTCAGTCGGTCATCACCGGAGGCATCTCGAGGAACGGCCGCAGCTCGAGCCACTCGTGGATCGGCTCACCGCCGGCACCGGGCGCCGCCGAGAGCTCGCCCGCCAGTTCGAGCGCGCGGTCGTAGGAGTCGACGTCGATCACCATCCAGCCCGCGATCAGGTCCTTGGTCTCCGCGAACGGCCCGTCTGTCACCGGCGGGCGTCCGGGGCCGTCGTGGCGCACGAAGGTCCCCTCGGGCGAGAGCGCCTGCGCGTCGACGAACTCGCCGGTCTCCTTCAGCGAGTCGGCGAAGTCCCGCATGAACTGCATGTGGGCATCGACCTCCTCCGGTGTCCACCGATCCATCGGTGCGCCGCGGAATCCGGGGGTCGGGCCGCCGCGGTAGTGCTTGAGCATCAGGTACTTCACGGTTGTCTCCTCGCGTTCGTCGCGACGCCGGTGCGTCGCTCGTACCCCTGGGACGTCACCGTCGCACGGTTCTCGACATCGTCGACGACAATTTTTCTCGACGATCCTTCGCCGCGATGACCGATGTGCGATGTCGGTCCGGTGGTCCCTGCGTTCCGGCCATACTGGACACGCTCGACGGCAGGCGTCGACGGTGGAGGAAGAGGGCGGCATGAAGAAGCTGGTTTTCGCGGCGATCGCGGCAGGAGCACTGGTCCTGGCGGGGTGTTCCGACTCCGACTCCAGCTCCCCGAGTTCCGCCGACACCGCGTCGCAGTCGGCCTCGCGTGCCGCGGACTCGATCGGTGGCGCCGCCTCGAGCGCGGCGAACGCGGTGGGCGACGCGGCGTCTGCCGCCCGCGACAGCGCCTTCATCGGCGCTCTCGGTGTGGGCAACCTGAAGTTCGGCGACGACTCCGACATGACCTCCGAGGCGCGTGACGTGTGTTCGAGCCTGAACGACGGCAAGAGCGCCGCGGACGCCGGCAACGACGTGAAGGACAAGTACAACGGCGACGAGTCCAAGGCCAAGGGCTTCGTCCGCGCCGCGGTCACCGCGTACTGCCCCACCGAGGTCGGCAAACTCATCTACTGATCGGTCTTGACCCTCACGCAGCGTGGGGCTCGAGCATGGTCGTCACCGGCGCACGGTGCGTCGGGTGAGGAGTTCCGATGACGGACGGCATGCTGCGGGTGGGTCGCCTGGCCGAGCTGACAGGTCTGACGGTGCGCACACTGCACCACTACGACGAGCTCGGCCTGGTACGACCGTCCCACCGCACGGCCGCGGGCTATCGGCTCTACGACGACTCCGACGTCGAGCGGCTCTACCGGGTGATCGCGCTGCGCCACCTCGGTCTGCCGCTCGACCGCATCGCCGAGGTGCTCGAGGACACGTCGTCGTTGGAGTCGACGCTGCGCGCCCACGACCGCCTGTTGGCCGAGCAGATCTCGGCCCTCCAGTCGGTGCGGGCGAGGATCGGCGCGAGCCTGTCCGGCGTGCGGTCGACGTCGTCGTCGGATCTCCTCGACGTGATCCGAGAGGTGACGACGATGGACGAGACGATGGCGAAGTATTTCGACGCCGATCAGATGGGTGAGCTCGCCCGCCGACGGGAGACCGTCGGCGACGAGCGCATCGCACAGGTCGAGAACCGGTGGCCGAGCCTGATGGCCGAGGTCGACGCGGCGATGGCCGAGGGCGTCGATCCCTCCTCACCGCGGGCGGTCGCGCTCGCGGTGGAGTGGATGGGGTTGCTGGAGGAGTTCCACGGCAACGACCCGGGACTGAAGGAATCGCTGTACCAGGTCGCGCACGACAACGCCGAGCTGCAGGCCGACGAGACCGCGCAACCCATGTTCGCGGGACCGACCACGGAGCAGATGGAGTTCGTGGGCGCCGCCTACGAGCACCGCTCCTGAGCGGTCACCGGCCCGGTGCGTACCCCGTGACCCGGACGACGGCCGCCGCCTTGCCGTCGGCACCGACCGCGGTCACGTCGACGATCGCCGTGCTCCGGCCGGCGCGGAGGATCCGCGCCTCGTAGCGCGCCTCGCCCCCGACGGCCATGGGGCGGAGGTAGTTTGCGCGGATGGAACCCGTCGCCAGCGACACCTCCCGCGAACGGTTCATCGTCGCCGCTGCCACCGTCTCGGCGGCGGCGACGATGATCCCGCCGTGCACGATGCCGACACCGTTCTGCAGGCACGGGTCAGCGAGAGCGGCGACCGCGTCGTGGTCGCCGTCGACGGGCCCGCCGAGGCCGAGCATCCGGACCAGGTCGTCGCGGTCGGATCCCTCGACGGTGTCCTCGGGCAGGCCGTCGAGCGGGGTCATCCCGCCGAGCGCCGCGGTCCGCACGATCCCGTGCCCGACCTCGGCGCCGTCGACGGTGATCGTCGATCGGGCCATGGCCGTCGCGCCGTCGCGCGCCACCGTCCGCCCGCTGGACCTCGCCACCCGGCCGGACGGCAGGGGCACGAGGAGGTCGACGGACAGTTCGGTCGTGACGGTCACACGGTCGGCGCCGTAGGCCAGGAAGTTGGCCGTGCCGCCGGCGGAGTCGACCAGCATGGCGAGCAGACCCGCGCTGAGCGCGCCGGTCGCGGGGGTCCGCCAGCGACCGATCGGCATCTCCATGGTCAGCTCGTCCGACGACTGGTCGGCGGCGGGAGCCAGCTCGAAACGGGTCTCGGCCGGGTCCGTGAACTGCTCGGCGATGCTCACCCAGGTGGGGACGGTGGTCATCGGGGGATGGTATCCATCCCCTCCCCGACCGCCCGGGTCGACATCGGCGCCGACCACGCAGCGCGGACCGCGCGGGGGTCGTGACCGCGATGACGGGCCAGGGCGACCCGGATCCATCGGAACTGCCGGTTGTCGCGACCCGGCGACCACACGACGACGAGCAGCCCACCGACGATCGCCACGATGCCGAGCACCGTCATCGAGTCGTGCATGCCCGAGATGAACGCGTCCCGGGCCGCTGACTCCACCGGTGCACCCTGCGGCCCGAGTCGCTGGGCAACGGTCAACGCGGCGGCCAGAGACTGCCGGGCCGCGTCCACCACCTGCTCCGGAGCCCCCCCGAGGCGGTCGACCAGCGCGTGGGTGTATCCGGCGGCGAGGATCGACCCGGACAGGGCGATGCCGATGGCAGCGCCCATCTCCCGGGTCACGTCGTTGACCGCCGACGCCACGCCCTGCTTCTCCCGCGGTGTCGCCGCACTGATGGCGAGGGTGCAGGCCGCCGCGCACAACCCGACACCCGCGGCGACCGCGATCAGCGGCCAGGTGGTAGCCCAGTAGCCGGACTGCGCAGAGATGGTGCGGTGACAGATCAGACCGACGCCGGTGAGCAGACATCCGAGCGTCCCCACGATCCGCAGGCCGAGTCGCGGCAGGAACCAGTGGGTGCAGACGCTGAGCAGCACGATCGGCACCACCATCGGCATCAGCGCGAACGCCGACCGCAGCGGGGAGTACCCGAGCATCAGTTGGTACTGCTGGATCACGACGAAGAACAGGCCGAAGTTCGTCATGAACACGACGGTCACGACGAACGCGCCCGTCGCGAAGTCCGCGCGCCGGAACAGGTGCATGTCGAGCAGGGGATGCTCGCGCCGCAGTTCGACGACGGTGAACGCGGCCGCGAGGACCACACCGGCCACCATCGACGCCCACACCAGTGGGTCCGACCATCCTCGGTGCGGGGCCTCGAGCACACCGAACACGAACACCGCGATGGCCGCCGCGCTGAGCACCGCGCCGACGACGTCGAAGGGGGCCGCGACCTCCTCGCGCGAGGAGGTCACGGTGCACGCGAGGACGGCGAGCAGCGCCCCGGCGACGACGAACGCGACGAAGATCGACGGCCACTCGAAGTAGCGCAGCAGGATCCCGCTGCCGAGGAACCCGACGACCGCGCCGGAGCCGGCGGCGCCGGCCCACACCCCGACCGCCTTCACGCGGTCGGCGTCGGAGAACGCCGTCGTCAGCAGGGAGAGGGTCGCCGGCATGACGAAAGCTGCACCGACCCCCGCGAGAGCTCGCGACACGATGATGGCCGTCGGACCGTCGACGACGAGCGGGATGACCGACGCGAGCGTCACGACCACGAGCCCGCCGATCAACGCCCCGCGCCGCCCGAACCGATCACCGAGTGCCCCCGCCGGAAGCAGAAGGCACGCGAGGACGAGCGTGTAGCCGTCGATGATCCAGGTCAGTTGTGTCTGCGTGGCCGACAGGTCGACCGCCATGTCCGGCAGGGCCGTGTTGAGGGCGACCATCGACGACATCACCAGCGTCAGTCCCAGCGAGCTGACCACGGTCAGCCAGATCCGACGGACGGTCCACGTGGGGGCGGGCGCGGTGGGTGCGGTCATGACTGCCTATCGCCGGTGTGCGACCGACACTAGACAGTCGTGCAGCAATGTGTCTAGATCCGCCCTACGTCTCGCGGCAGGCCAGTACCCCGTCGATCGCGTGCCACGGGGTCGGATACGTCGCGATCGCTGCGGTGCGTGCGGCGAGCGCTCGCCGGACCAGTGGCTGCACCGCCCGCGCGAGCGGCCGCGCGAACCTCGCGTGGTGACGCAGGGTGGACATCGAGTCGTCGAACGTGTGGTGCTGGAAATCGAGATCGCGCTGCGCCGACGCGGTGTCCATCCAATCGGTCGCGAACCAGGTGTCGTCGTCATCGGGATCGCCGTGGCGGACCTTCGGCAACCCTCGGGTGATGCCCAGCGCGGACGCGTAGGCGTCGGCGAAATCCCCGGTGCGCAGTCGGTGCGAGGCGTCCCCGCCGAGCATGTACGTCCGCTCCGCGAGCGTCGTGGACACGCTCGCGGCCGCGAACGCGGCACCCGCGTCGCGCACGTCGATGCTGTGCATGCGCCCGTCCGCGGGCATCACCGCCTCCATCCGGACCTCGTCGCCCTCCAACCACAACGGACGCGCCACGTCGATCACGCCGCCGAGCCTCAGCACGACCCCGTCGATGTCGCCGCGGCGGATCACCTCTTCGGCCGCTGCCTTGGTCTCGCCGTAGAGATCTCGGGGTCGCAGCGGGGTGTCGGCGGCGAGCAGGTCGTCGTGGTGGAAGGGGTTCCGTGGGCCGAAGATCGCGACGCTCGACGCCTGCACCAGGCGCACCGTCGTCCCCTCGACCGACCGGACGATGTTCTCGACGGCCAGTACGTTCGACCGGCGCGCGCGTCCGGGCGATCGATAGCAGGCCGGCGGGATCATCGCCGCGATGTTCGCGATCGCGTCGGGCCGCACCTCGGCGACGGTGCCCGCCACGTACTCCGCATCGGCGAGATCGCCCCATCGCACGTCGACGCGTCCCGGCCCCAGGCGGCGCAAGCGCTGGACGGTCTTCTCGTTCGACCGGCTCCGTCGCGCCATCACGACGACCTCGTGGCCCGCCTGCACGAGCGACTCGACCGTGTGGCGTCCGACGAGTCCGCACCCGCCGGTCACCAGGACATGGCGGCCCACCTCACCCGACATCATCAGTCCTCCCCCGATGACATGGCTGCGACGTGCAGCGCGCGCCTCAGTCGACCACGTGCGCGTCGTGCCGCAGGAAGCGGAACCCGTAGCGCGCAAGCGACCGGAGCGGGACGGGAGCGGGCCAGTGATCGGACCGGAAGTGCGCGTCGGTCCCACCGTCCACGACGACCATGCTCCCGGCCATGTCCGCCGCCGCGGGACCGAGCATCATCACGATCCACGCCGCGATGTTCTCCGGGTCGCCGAAGCGTCGGGTCGGGATCGGGAACGCCCGCAACTGGCCGGCGTTCTGTCCCTGCAGCTGCGTCCGCAGCATCGGGGTCATCACCGCACCCGGGGCGATCACGTTGAGGTTGATCCCGGATCCGGCCCAGGCCCGGGTGACCGCGGCACGCCGGGCCCAGCGGGTCACGGCGATCTTCGACGCCGCGTAGGTGAACGCCCCCGCCGCCGGACCGAACCTGCGCATCACGCGCACCGCGCCGTCGACATCACCGGCGAGGAGTCGACGGACGGCGGACCTCGGGACCAGCGGGGTGGTGGTCGACGAGTTCGACCCGATCACGACCGCCTTCCCGCCGGCGGCCTCCAGTGCCGGGCGCCACCCGGTCAGCAGGTCTCTGACACCCAAGAAGTTGACCGTCGCGACGAGGTGTTCCTTGCGTGGTGTGGGACCCAGCCCGGCCGCCATCACCGCTCCGTCGAGGTGCCCGTCGGCCAGGTCGAGGACCGCGCGCGTCGCCTCGGTCCGCCCCGCCTCCGTCGACAGATCGGCCACGACGTCGGCGGTCTGGCGATCGACACCGATCACGCGGTGACCGTCGGCGATGAGCCGAGCCGTCACCGCCGCGCCCATCCCGGACGCGCTTCCCGTCACCGCGAACGTCCCCATCCGGGCCTCCGATCAGTCGTGGTCTGCGACCGCGGCCACACGTGACCGATCGCTCGTTCGGTAGACCGTACAGCGTCGCTGCGTCCCTGCCCTCAGACGGCGTCGGGATCGCCGAGGAGGTCGACGAGGGCGGGCGAGGCGAGTCCGAAGTTCCGCAGCCGGTCGAGCGGCATGGACCCGACGAGGGTCAGCAGATCGGACCCGGCCATGCCCCCCGCACCGTCGGGCATCGACGACGACAACGCCTCGGCGACGGCGGGATCCGCGAGCGCCTCGACGAGCGTGGACTGCCAGGTGACCGGGAGATCGATGTCGTCCCCGGTCACGGTCACCGACGCCTCGAGGCGGATGTCGCGACTCGACGCCCCGATCTCGACGTCCCAGGACCCACCCTCCACGATCCACCTCCCGACGCGGACGTCCCAGTGCGCCAACGCCGCCCGCTCGAAGGACATCGCGACGCGGTGCGACGCCGTCGGCTCGAGCTCCGGCGTCACGGTGAAGGCCTTCAGTTCGCGCACCGGGCGCACCACCGTCGACTCCGTGCGACCGACGTAGACCTGCACCACCTCGCGTCCGGCGACCGCGCCGGTGTTGGTGACGTGCACCTCGACGCGCACGGTGTCACCGTCGAGGGTCACGGTCGGCTCGGAGTACTCGAAGTCCGTGTAGGACAGTCCGTGTCCGAACGAGAACGTGACGGGCAGTTCGCGCGCGTCGAAGCCGCGGTAGCCGACGAAGACGCCCTCCCCGTAGCGCAGATGCGAGTGCTCGCCGGGGAAGTCGAGGTACGACGGGCAGTCGGCGAGGCGCACCGGGACCGTCTCGGCCAGTCGGCCCGATGGGGTGACGACGCCGAACAGCACGTCGGCGAGTGCTCCCCCACCGGCCTGACCGAGAAGCCCTCCGTCGACGATCGCCGGGACGTCGTCGACGAACGGCGCGAGGCGGACCACGCCGCCGTGCGACAGCACCACCACGGTGCGCGGCTGGGCCGCGACGACTGCCGCCACGAGCTCCAGTTGGTCCGAGGGCACCTCGATGTCGGGGCGGTCGAACCCTTCGGACTCCTGCGTGTCGCCCAGCCCGAGGAACACCACCGCGACGTCCGCGTCGGCCGCCGCACCGGCGGCGGTGGCCCGCAGCGCGACCGCGTCGCCCGAGTCGTCCGTGGTGAAACCCTGAGCCGCGGTGACGGACTCGTCGCCGGCGTGCGCACGGATCTCGTCGACCGGGATGTCGACGCGGGTGGCCGCGACGTGCGAGCTGCCGCCGCCCTGGTACCGCGGCGACTGCGCGAACTCGCCGATGACGGCGATGCGGGCGCCGGGACGCAGTGGCAGCACGCCGCCCTCGTTCTTCAGCAGGACCACGCACCGCGCGGCGACCTCGCGCGCGAGGCGGTGGTGCGCATCGTGGTCGACGTCGTCCCGGTGCGCGCGGCCGACGGCGGTCCGCTCGGCGAGCCTCGCCACCGCCGCGGTGGCGCGGTCGAGATCGGCTGCGTCGAGGACACCGGACTCGAGCGCGGCGACGACCGAGGCGTCCCCCGTCCCGCCGTCGCCGGGCATCGTCAGGTCCAGGCCCGCGCCCAGGGCGGCGACGCGGTCCCGCACCGCACCCCAGTCGCTGACGACGAGCCCGTCGAAGTCCCACTCCCCGCGCAGGAGGTCGGTGAGGAGCCAGTGGTTCTCGGCCGCGTACACCCCGTTGATCCGGTTGTAGGAACACATCACCGTCCACGGGCGCGCGGTCCGCACGATGCGTTCGAACGCCCGGAGGTAGATCTCGCGCATCGGGCGCTCGTCGACGTCGGAACTCGACCGCATCCGGTCCGTCTCGGCCTGGTTGAGCGCGAAATGCTTCAGAGACGTACCGACGCCGACGGATTGGACGCCGGTCACCCACGCGGCGCCCAGCACGCCGGCGACAAGTGGGTCCTCGGACCAGTACTCGAAGTTCCGGCCGCCGCGGGGATCGCGCTTGATGTTGACCCCGGGACCGAGCAACACGTCGACGCCGAGAGCGCGCGCCTCCCGACCGAGAGCGACCCCGACCCCCTCGACGAGATCGCGGTCCCAGCTCTGAGCGAGTCCGACCGCGGGTGGGAAGCACGTCGCGGGTTCCGAATCGGCGATGCCGAGGTGGTCGGCGTCGCCGCGTTGGCGTCGGACACCGTGCGGGCCGTCGGTGAGGACCAACGACGGCACATCGCCGACCGCCTCGGTCGACCAGAAATCGGCGCCACGCGTCAGCGCGACCCGCGGGTCGGTGGGGGCCTCGTCGGCCATGCTGCCTCCTGCCGCTCGTCGATCACCCCGACCCTACGGACGTCATCGCGTGTGATGGTCGCGTCGTCCATCGCCGACGTGCGACGACCTCCACTGCCACGACCAGTGCGACGCACCCTCCGACGAGACCGACGACCGCAGTCGTGAACAGGATCGGGTCGTGGGTGGCGAGTTGCGGCACGTCCCGGCTCGGGACCGCCACCGCACCTGTGAACGCACCCACCACGCCGAACCACGAGTTCCGCATGAACCGCCGGTGCATCTCGACGCGTCCGCGGACCGCGGCCCAGAGTCCGACGGAGATCGTGATCGTCGTGAAGGCCGTCAGTGCGTGGAAGAAGCTGAGGTGCCCCGGTCGGAGCTGCTCGATGAACATCGACGTGGCCAGTGCGACGTACATGACGCCGACCCAGATCCTGCCCAGCCACCGGTGGGCGGTGTCGCCGCGCGGGCGGCGGAGCAGGACCACCGGCCCCAGCAGCAGCGCGAGGGTTGCGCAGACCGCGTGAACGGCGACGACAGGACTCATCACACTGTTATATGCTGGTCAGGTGGCTGACGTCAACGATGATCTCTCCCGCCGCCTCCTCGACGAGGCGGCCCGGATCCTGCACGAGGTGGGTCCGTCGGGCCTGTCCACGCGCAAGCTGGCCACCGCGGCGGGTACGTCGACGATGGCCGTCTACACCCACTTCGGCGGCAAAGACACGCTGCTGTCGGCGCTGTACCGCGAGGGTTTCCGACGTCTCGGCGCTCGGCTCGACGAGGCGACCGGCGCGGACCCGCTGTCGGCGCTCACCGCCGCGGGACGCGCCTATCGGGCGGCGGCCTTGGAGTCACCGAGCCTGTACACGCTCATGTTCGGTCCGCCGCCGGCAGGTCTCGTGCTCACCGACGACGACACGTCGGCCGCCGACGCGACCTTCCAGCCTCTCGTCGACCGCGTCGAGGCGGCGGTCGGGGCGGGGTCGATGACCGGTGACCCCGATCGGATCGCGATGCACCTGTGGGTCGTCGCTCACGGAATGGTCGGACTCGAGCTGTCCGGCAGGACCTTCGCCGACGACACCGACGCGGAGCGCTCGGCCCGCTACGACGAGGCGTTGCTCCTGGCCGCCGCGCCGTTCGTCACCCCGCGCTGACGCCCGACCGGATCGAGTCGTCGATGGTCGAGTTCGGTCCACCGACGCGGTAGCTCGCGCCGCGGTGGTTGTCGGGCAGGCGGTCACCGCGCTCGAAGAGCTTGTGGCGCAGCGTGCCCGGCGTGTACTCGCGCTGGTAGCTGCCGCGCCTCTCGAGCGCGGGGACGACGTGCTCGACGACGTCGGCGAAGGTCCCCGGCGTCACCGCGTAGGCGAGGTTGAACCCGTCGACGTCGGTCTCGGCGACCCACTCCTCCAGCTGCTGCGCGATCGACTCCCCCGACCCGACGAGCACCGGCCCCATCCCGCCGATGCCACCCCACGCGGCGATGTCACGCACCGTCCACTCCTTGCCGTCCGGGTCGGCCTGGGAGAACGCGGCCACAGCGGACTGGATGGCGTTGGACTCGACGTTGCCGATGGGCTCGTCGAGGTCGTAGGCGGACAGGTCGATGCCCATCCAGCCCGACATGAACACGAGAGCGCCCTCGTCGCTGGCGTAGGAGCGGTACTCCGCGGCCTTCGCCTGCGCGGCCTCATCGGTCGCGTCGGTGATGATCGTCAGCAGCGTGTAGATGCGCGCGTCGTACGCACCCCGGCCCGCGGCGACGAGCTCCGCGCGGATCTTCCCGACGACGGACGACAGGATCTCCTTCGTCGGCGCCGCGACGAAGATCGCCTCGGCGTTGCCCGCCGCGAACCGCATGCCGCGCGGCGACGCCCCGGCCTGGTAGATCACCGGCGATCGCTGCGGCGACGGCTCGGAGACGTGGATCCCCGGCACCGAGTAGTGGGTGCCCTGGTGGCCGATGTGGTGCACCTTCGCGGGATCGGCGAACACCCCCGCCTCGCGGTCGCGGCGGACGGCGTCGTCCTCCCACGACCCCTCCCACAGCTTGTAGAGGACCTCGAGGTACTCGTCGGCGTGGTCGTAGCGGGCGTCGTGCGCGAGTTGATCGGTCTCGCCCATGTTGCGCGCCGCCGACGGCAGGTAGCCGGTGACGACGTTCCACCCGATCCGGCCCCTCGTCAGATGGTCGAGGGTCGAGATGCGCCGGGCGAACGGCACGGGATGCTCGAACCCGGTTCCGGTGGTGATGCCGAAACCGAGGTGCTCGGTCGCGTGCGCCATCGCCGAGACCAGCAGCAGCGGGTCGTTCACCGGGGTCTGCGCGCCCTGACGGATGGCGGCCTCGTCGGTGCCGGCGTAGACGTCGTAGGTGCCGAGCACGTCGGCGATGAACAGGCCGTCGAACCCGCCGCGCTCGAGCAACCGCGCCAAGTCGACCCAGTAGTCGATGGTGGTGTAGTCCCACGACCGGTCCTGCGGGTGGCGCCACAGCCCCGGGGACTGGTGGGCGACGCAGTTCATGTCGAAGGCGTTGAAGCGGATGGGGCGGGTCATCCTGCCAGCGAACCGGAGACGGCCTCCACGCGCGACGATTGCGACCACGGTGAGGGGAAAGCGCCCTGCACGGCGTGGGTACGGTGGGCGTCGTCGAGGAGGAGGTCGCATCGCACATGGGAAGTCACGCACGTCCTGGGCTGACGACGGTGCGCGACATGATCCGCTCCGATCCCGATCGCTTCGTCGAGGACTTCTACACGCGGCTGTTCTCCGTCGATCCCGATCTGCGTGACCTGTTCCCGCTGACGATGACCCACCAGCGTGCGGCCCTGTTCGGGATGCTCGACCACGTCCTGGAATCGTTGCCCGATCCGGCCACCCACCCCCAGCTCGTCGAGACCCTCGCCCAGTTGGGCCGCGACCACCGCAAGTTCGGGGTGGTCGACAGCCACTACGACGTGTTCGGCCGGGTGCTGGCCGGCCAGTTGCTCGCCGTCGCGGACCTCGATCCCGCCGACGACGACGCCGGCCCGGTGGTGCAGACCACGTCGCTGGTGACCGGGGTGATGCGCGGGGCGGCGATGACGGCGACGAGCCCGCCGACGTGGTCGGCGCGGGTGGTCGAGAAGTACCGGCTGACCCGGGATCTCGCCGTGGTGCGCCTCGTCGCCGAGCACCCCGAGCACGTCGCGGAGGCGTTCGACGTGGGCCAGTACGTCGAGGTGTCGATCCCGCAGTGGCCGCGCGTCTGGCGCCACCTGTCCCCCGCGATCCCGCCGAACCCGTACGGGGAGATCGAGTTCCACGTGCGGTCGGTGCCTGGCGGCAGCGTCAGCACGTCCATCGTGGCCGAGACCGCGGTCGGCGACGTGTGGACGCTCGCGCAGAGCCACGGCACGCTGAGCGTCGACCCGACCCGGCCGACGCTGATGGTCGCCGGCGGGACCGGCATCGCTCCCCTGCGGGCGATCCTGCACGACCTTGCCCGACGGGTCGATGTCGCACCGACACACCTGTTCTGGGGGACGCGCTACCCCGGTGAGCTGTACGACGCACGGCGCTTGATGCATCTCGCGACGGTCAACCCGTGGTTGTCGGTGACGCTGATGTCGGAGACCGAGACCGACCCGTGGTGGCTCGACGACGCCGTCGACCTCGCGGCTCTGCATGCCGACCACCGCACCGGACGGCTCGCCGACGTCGTGGCGCGTGCCGGCGACTGGTCGCAGCGCCAGGTGCTCCTCGCCGGATCGGCGTCGATGATCGAGACGACGCGTCGAGCCCTCATCGTCGCCGGCGTCCCCGGTCGACTCATCGACCACGACCCGGTCTGAGGGTCAGCCTGCCGAAGAGGGCTTCACCACCGACGCGGCCGGGGACCCACCGGCACCACCGCTGGGATCCGGGACCGTGGTGGTCGTCGTCGGCGGGGTCGTCGTCGTGACCGGGGGCGGCGTCGTCGTCCGTGTGACCGTCTGTGGCGGTGGGGTGACCGTGACCGTCTGTGGCGGGGCGGGCGCCTCGGTCGGGGTGTCGGTCCCCTGGTCCTGTGTCGCGGTGTCGGTCGTGGTGGTCGGCCGTGGCGTCGACGAGGTGCGGCTCGGGGTCGACGTGGTCGTCGGCGTCGTGCTCGAGGACTCGGTGCTGTTCGCGGGCGTCGGCGAGTCCTCGGAGTCGGCGACGAGCACGACCACCGCGACGACGATCGCCAGCACCAGGGCGGCCAGCGCGGCGCCGGCGAGGATGATCCACCGCGTCCGTGCCGATCCGGTCCGCAGGCGGGTGCGGCCATGCAGTGCGGCGCCGTGCGCGGCCGCATAGGTCGGCGCCTCGGCGATCTGGACCGGCAGCTGGGTCTCGTACTCGAGGGCGGCCGCGACACCGGGAACGGCGGCGCCGGGTCCGACGACGAACACGCCCGTGCGGCCGGTCTCACTCACCGGGAGCAGTCGGAATGCCTCACCGACGGTGGCGGCACCCGACGGATCAGTGACCGGTTCGCGCTGCCCACCACCCGGCAGCTGCACCGCGCCGACCACCGTCGCGGTCTCGGTGTCGACGGCAGCGATGGACAACTCGTTGAACGGGATCGCGTCGTCGGCGAGGTCGATCACGACCACCTGACCGCGCTGATCCGACTGCGCCGCAGCCACGTTCGCGAAGGCGAAGGGGGTGTCGGTGACGATCGTCCGGCGGTACCACTCGGGGTCGCCCGAGGCGCCCGCGGTGATCGTGTTGTGGAGCGCGACCTGGACGCTGCGCTGCGCGCACGCGACGGTGATGGCCTCGACCTCGAACGGGACGGTCTCCACGAGCTGGGTGACGGCGTCGAGGACGGAATCCGGGGTGGCGTCGGAGAGGTCGGCGGTGTTGCGGGCGAGCACGTTGCCCGTCTCGGCCTCCATGATCACCGAGGCGACCTGCAGGTCGGTCACGGAGACGCCCAGCACCTGACTCACCGCGACTCACCTCCTCCACGATCTCGAATCGGACCCGACACTATCGGCCCGCGCGCCGCGCGCGGGCATCCGGCTCGCCGGTGTGGGCCACTCGGCGCGCCGCTCGCGTCTACGCTCTGGCCCTGTGACCGCCGATCGTCCTGCCCGCCCGTCCCGGCCGCCGGTGTCCGTCGCGCCGATGCGGGAGCCGGTCGACCCGAACCGCCCCCGTCAGGTCGACGCCGCGATCGGCCTGTGGGCCGTGACGCTGGTGGGTCTCCTCGTGTCGGCGGTGTTGGTCGCGCTGAAGCAGGACGTCGTGCGCGCCACGCTGCGGAGGTCGCTCACCGACGACCACCCCACCACCTCGCCCGGTGACATCCGCGCCGCGGTCGACATCACGATGATCGGCGCCGCCGCGATCGTGGTGATCGTGGTGTTGCTCGTGATCTACGGCTCGGTGCGGATCCGCGAGCGCCTGCGCGGATCGCGGACGACGCTGACCACGATGGGGGTCCTCACCGCGGTGGGATCGATCGGCTTCTGGACCGTGCTCTCCCCCGCACGCGGCGACGTCAGCCCGGCTTTGAACATCCTGCCGTTCGCCGTCGCCGCCCTCGCTGTGATCGCGACCGTCCTGATCTTCCTGCCCCGCGTCTCCCGCTGGCTGGAGGCGGCACCGAAGGTCTAGAGCCTTTTCGCCCGCGATCCGGCCGCTTCGCCACCGCGATCCGGGTTCGCCACCCAGATTCCGCGGGCGAACCCGCCGTCCGGTTGCGAGTCAGCGTCCGACCGGTCGTTGCCGTCGCTAGCATTCCCGGCATGTCCGTTTCCGACGCCTGGGCCGACCTGATGTCCACACTGCGCGAGAAGGCTCCGCGGACGGCCGAGTCGTTCCTGCCGCCACCCTCGGCTGAGCAGGTCCGGTCGGTGGAGGCGTCGACCGGCCTGGACTGGCCCGGCGAGTTGCGCGAGTTCTTCGCCCTTCACGGCGGGCAGCCGGAGAACAACCTCGGAGGCGACATCTTTCCGAGGCAGGAACTGTTCGGCGTCGAGCGCGCGCACTCGGAGCGAGAACTGATGATTGAGGTCTGGCGGGACCTGGCCGACGGGGACACCGAGTACTACGTCGGCGGATACGACGCACTGCCGGTGGAGCATCCGAATGCCGGCGATGTGGCCGTCGCCTTCCTGCCGCAATACATCCCGATCAGTGGACTCGACGGCTGGCTTTACTTCTGTGACGTGCGCCCCGGCCCGCGCCGCGGATGCGTTCGCAACTATTACAAAGACGGGGCCGACGAGGGTGAGCCCACCTGGGAGTCGATCACCGCGATGCTCGTCGGGCTGCGCAGCAGCATCGAGAGCGGGACCGTCGTCGACGGATGGGAACCGCGGATCGTCGACGGATGCGTCGACTGGCAACCCAGGGGCAGTGACGACGAAGCACCGCAGCCCGCACCGATCGAGTCCGTCGTCATCCACACGGGCTACGAGAGCCCGCAGGTCTCGCTGTCCGACCGTGATCCGGATGACCCTGGTGCAGACACTCGAGCCATCGCCCGGGCTGTGATGGCGGCGGCCGCAGAGAAGTACGGCAGCGACCGCGTCGGCGGGGCGCAGACACTCATCCCGTGGATTCCGAACACACCGGGATTCGTGGCCGGCTGCATGGCGATCGTCGACGGCGCCCAGGTCTTCCACGCCGCAGTCGTGACCGAGACGCCCGGACTGTTCCAGGTCCACGAGATCCCACCCGGCGGTACGCGCTTCGAACGCTGAGCTCGCCCCCGTCGTCGCGATCGCATGTCCGCGCGCTGTTCGCACGGTCCCGAGCCGTCCGCACGGCGCCGGAGGCATGCGAACGACGCGAGGGCGTGCGAACGACAGCCGACCGTGCGAAGTTGCGTCATCTCGCCCGCGCTGTCGCCGTATCGCCACCCGGAGGCGGGTTCGCCACCGGGATTTCGCGGGCGAAACCGGCTCGCGGTAGCGAGATAAGGGTCTAGCGAGCGAGTCCGGCGAGGACGCCCTCGGCGCTGCGGGCGGCGGCGTCGCAGGCGAGGGACGTCGGGCGGTCGAGGAGAGGGTGGCGGGCGCGGGCGCGCCACATCCGGACGGCCTCCAGCGCCGCGGCGCGGATGGCGTCGTCGTCGCTGTCGTCGGGCAGGCCGAGGCGGATCGCCGGGTCGGTGCCCATGCCGCCGACGATGCGGGTCAGGTCGGCGAGGTGCTCCTCGGGCAGGTGTATCCGTCCCGACCGCAACCGGCCGAGCAGTCGCAGCTCGGCGAAGCCGTGGACGTCGGCGAGCATCCGCTCGGCGTCGTGACGCAGATCAGTCGCCCCTGCGGCGCGACTGTCGGCGAGGATCCGCCCGACGGCGACGAGGGCGGAGTGACTCTTGAGCTGCTCGGCCCGCTGCCCGAACTGCACGTCGATCACCGACCGCAACTCGTCGAGCCCACTGCGCTCGACGAGTTCGGCTGCGAGCGTGGGTGAATCGGGAGTACCGAGGCGTATCAGCGTGACGGACAACCGGATGCCGAACATCCCGAACCGGTCCAGCAGCCCGGCGCGGACCTCCGGCGACACGGGCAGATCCGTTGTCGGGGAGGCGAACCGGTCCACCGACAGCATCGCCAGGTCCAGATCGTCCGGTGCGACACCCGCGAGGGTGACCAGTGCCCGGTACTCGACCTCGCGCATCGTGCGCGCAGCCAGGGCGACCAGTCCTGCGACGGGGACGACGGCCTGACACAGGCCGGTCCGTTCCAGTTCCCCGGCGAACCGGGCGGCGACGTCACGGGCGGACATCATCGCGTCCATGCGCCCGGCGCCGATCTCGTCGGCGCGGGACACGACGCCGACCACGCCGAGGGGCCCGGACTCCCGCCCGATCGACTCGTTGATGCGGCCGAGCATCGTCGTGTCCGCGGCCGAGAGAGTGCGGAGCAGGTAGACGACGGCGTCGGCGCCCGACTCGGCGTCCTCGGGCGTGAGCATGTCGACGGTCTGCGCGGACACCTCCCGCGACAGCGACGCCGTGCCCGGCGTGTCGATGATGGTGGTGCTGCGCAGCGCCGATGCCGGCCAGGTGACATCGAGACGGGACACGCGGTCGGAGGTGAGGGTGCCGAAGTCGAAGGTGAGTCGCCCGCCGGGCCGCAGCACCGGGATCGACGTGGTGCGGTTCTCGTCGTAGGTGGCGGTCACCGTGGGCGTCGCGCCCTGGCGGTACCAGGTGACGACGCGGGTGCACTCCGTCGCGTCGGTCGGGGCGATGTCCTGCCCGACGAGCGCGTTGAGCAGCGTCGACTTGCCCGCCTTCAGCGACCCGGCGAGCGCGATGCGCAGGGGCTCGTCGAGGCGACGCGAGCACTCGAGGAGACGTCCGTAGCTGTCCGGGTCGTGCGCGTGCGCCTGCAGTGCCGCGTCGATCAGGGCGCGCGCCCGGTCGAGCGTCCTCACGCCTGCCATGGTGACGGATCGGTGCTGTGGCGGCCCGTCGGGGTGGTCGGGGACTGCGCGACGGCCGGTTGCCCGGGCGGGGGCGTGGTTGCGGGCGCGACGGCCGACCGGACCGGTCCGGCGGCCACCTCGAGGCGGTCGGAGACGGTGCGCAGCGCGGCGACCGCCCGCAGCTGCTGCTCGAGTTCGGCGGTGCGCGACGCCCGCAGGGAGTGCTCGGACTGCGCGGCCTCCTGCGCCACCCGCAACGACTCGCTCACCGAGCGCGCGGCCTGGTCGGCGACGTCGACGAAGTGGTCGCGCAGCGCGCGCTGGACCCCGCGGAGACGGTCACGGGACTCCTTGCCGACCTGGAAGCTGACGTCGTCGGTGAACGCGTGGATCGCCTGCTTCGCCTTGATCCGACGCTGGTCGACGCGGGCACCCTTGTCGTCGCGGTAGGCCTTGGACCCGAGCAGCACACCCGCGCCGACGGAGATCGGGTTGATCAGCGCCAGCCCCATGAGCGTGGTGATGAGACCGAACATCAGCACACCGCCGTAGGACCCACGCAGGCCGATGAGCGCCTTCTGTCCGATGCCGAGCCGCCCCGACTCGAGGTCGGCGAGTTCGGTGACCGGTTCGAAGACCCCGTCGATGTCGGCGATGTCGAGGTCGGGCAGTTGTGTCTTCGCCGTCTCCGCGAAATGCTCGGCGACGCGGTTCGCGAGCCACACCGACTGCTCGTGCGCCCACACGAAGTTGTCGCCGACGGCGGTCGCGATCTGGTCGGCCAACCACTCCGACAGCTGCGCCCAGTCCTTGCCGGGATCGCCCTCGTCGACAGCCTTCTCGGCTTCGCGGGTCACCGCACGCAGGCGGTCGCGCAGGTCGTGCTCGACGTCGCCGGCGAGGTCTGCGATGCCGTCGGCCAGGGTCTGCTGCCAGCGCGACGACTTCTGCTGCATCTCCTCGGCCGCGGTCTGCGCCCGACGCAGACCCTCGAGGGCGACGGCCGCGGTCTCGGGGTCCCGCAGGGCCGCGAGTTCGCTGCCCAGGGTGAGTGCGAGGTGCTCGGACACCGATCGCAGGTCGAGCGCGACCGAGGCGCGGGTGGTCTGTTCGGCGTGCGCGACGACGCGGTCGCGGAGGAACCCGTAGAGATCGGTGAAGCCCGACTCGGCCATGAGGCCGGCGTCGTTACGGCGGATCGCGTGGGTCCGCAGCACCGAGCTGATGGGCAGCAGCGGGACGTCGATGCCCTCGCGCTGCAGGTGTGTGCGATCGGCTTCGACGATGCGGCGCCAGTGCGGGTAGAGGTCGGTCTTGGAGACGAGGCACGCCACCGTCGGGCACAGCGCGGTGACCTGCTTGAGGAACTGCACCTCGGGCTCGGTGAACTCCTGGCTGGCGTCGGACACGACGAGCACCGCGTCCGCGGACGGGATGAGACCCAGGGTCGACGCGGCGTGCGGGTTGCCGTGGCCGCCGACGCCCGGCGTGTCGACGAGGACCAGCCCGTCGGCGAGCAGCGGGTTGGGCACGGACACCTCGAGCCGGACGACGGGCCGGCCCTCCGCGTACGGGGTCTCCGGGGTGATGCCGCGGATCGCGTCGATCGGGATCTCGACGATCAGCGGCTCCCCGCCGGCGTCGTCGAGGACGAGCCGCGCCGACGCCGTCTGCGCGTGCTGCACCAGCGTCGGGACCGCGGTGGTCTCGTCGTCGCCGACGGAGCACACCTCGATGTCGAGCAGGGAGTTCACGAACTGGCTCTTGCCCTGTTTGAGCTGACCCACCACGACGATCCGCAGTCGGGGATCGATGATGCGGGTCCGCGCGCCGTCGAGACGGGCGACGAGGTCCTCCCGCTCCAGCCCCGCGGCGACCTCCGCCATCTGCCGCAGCAGTTCCTCCAGCTGCCTGCTCGCCGTCTGATCGGTCCCCGCAGGACCGTGCGATCCCGGGAACTGCTGTGCCGGTGTCGCGGGGCCGGCGGCGGGGAGAGGTGAACCGTGGGGCGGGGGCGTTGGCTGCATGGTGGGGGTGGCGGGGTCCTGTCCGTGTGTCGTGACGCGGGTGCGGTGGCGACGGCCCGGGGCCAGAAACCACACCGGCCCCGTACGCAGAGCGTACGGGGCCGATGCCGTCACAAGGCCTCGAGACGGCAGTTCGGGGCAACCGTCCGTTCGGCCGTGACCGGCTCTGTGGCGCCGGACCCGACGGGCGTCGGGTCCGGCGGGTGGGGATCAGCCGTGGCCGATGTCCGTGTGGTGGGTGCCGGCCGACGGGTCGACGTGGCCGCCACCGGTCAGGCCGCCGGTCACGTCGCCGAGACCGCCTTGCAGACCGCTCGTCAGGCCGTTGTGCAGCCCGCTCGAGAGGTCCGACTCGCCCGAGGTCCCGCCGAACGTGCTGTCGGGGTTCAGGCCCGACCAGCCGCTGTGCGACGAGGTCGAGGTGTCCGGGAACGGGTTGCTGTGCTGCGTGGCCGTCGGATCGCCCGCCGTCGCCGAGGGCGCGACCGCATTGCTGCCGGCGCCGGTGCCGGGCAGGACGCTGAGGTCCGGGCCGGAACCCGACGGGCCGACGAGGTGCGGTCCCGATCCCGACGGTCCGATGATGTTCGGGCCGGAACCCGACGGGCCGATGATGTTCGGTCCGTTGAACTCCGGGCCGACGATGTTCGGTCCGTTGAACACCGGGCCGATCACGTTCGGGCCGTTGAACACGGGGCCGACGATGTCCGGTCCGTTGAAGACCGGACCGATGATGTCGGGTCCGTGGAACACGGGGCCGATGATGTCGGGGCCGTTCAGCACCGGACCGATGATGTTCGGTCCGTTGACGATCGGTCCGACGATGTCGCCACCGGAGGGCAGCTCCGGGGTGAGTCCGCCGATGAGGCCGCCGAGGGCACCACCGAGGTCGGGGACACCCGGCGTCGGAATGGTCGGTGCCGGCAGGTCGGGCAGTCCGATGCCGGGCAGTCCGGGCAGGGCACCCAGGTCCGGCAGACCCAGGTTCGGCAGGGCACCGCCCAGATCCGGCAGGCCGAGCACGGGGGCACCGGAGATGGCGCCGGAGAGCGCGGCACCGAGCTGGGCACCCAGCTGGCCGTCGAGCGACAGGGCATTGGTGACCGTTCCCGCCAGGGCACCGCCGAGTCCGACGCCGGCGCCGAGCTGTGCGACGAGCTGCGTGGCCCCGTCGGCGACGACCGCGCCGCCGAGGACCGCACCCAGGCCCGCACCGACCGCACCCGCGATCGGGCCGCCGGCGGAGAGCGCCGCGGACAGTGCCCCGCCGATGCCGGCAGCGCCACCGAGGGCCGCCGGATCGAGGGCGAGAGCGCCGCCGAGCGCGCCGCCGAGCTGTCCGGCCAGTGCAGGGTCGACGTTCAGCGCACCGGTGAGACCCGTGGCGATCGCGCCGCCGACGGCCAGCGGGTCCAGGGTGCCGCCGACACCGAGGGCGCCGCCGAGATCGAGGCCACCGGTGGCCAGGCCGCCGAGGGCCGCACCGAGCTGACCCGCGACGTCGCCGCCCGCGGCGAGCGACGATCCGAGGGCCGCGGAGAGCGTGGTCTGCAGGCCGGCACCGGCGCCGAGGACACCGCCGAGCGCTGCGCCCACCTCGGCCGCGCCGAGACCGCCGGCCGCGAGGGCGCCGGTCAGGGCGGCACCGATGTCCGGGATCCCGAGCGCACCGCCGAGGCCGAGTGCACCGCCGAGACCACCGGCGAGACCGCCGGCCAGGCCCAGCCCGGCACCGAGGCCGGTCGCCGCGCCGAGGACGGTCGTCAGGGCGCCGGACAGATCCGCACCACCGGCGAGCAGACCCGCCAGCTGGGTGCCGAGCGATCCCGACAGCGCCGTACCGAGTACGGCCCCGAGGGACGCGCCGACACCGGCGGCGAGCGGTCCACCGGCGGCGAGGGCGCCGGAGAGGACGGCTGTGAGATCGCTGCTCGCCGACAGCAGGGTCGTGGGGTCCAGACTGCCGGCGAGCAGCGAGTTGAGGGAGGCGCCGAGGGCGCCGATTCCGGTGCCGTCGATGCCGAGAGCGGCACCGAGGCCACCCGCGAGGGTGCCACCGAGGTTCGCGACGATCGTCGGATCGATCACGACGGTGCTGCCGAGTCCGGCGGCGACACCGAGGACCGGGGCCAGCGCTGCGCCGAGGCCCGCGGCCAACGACCCGCCACCGGCCAGGGCCGTGCCGAGTGCGGTCGACAGCTGACCGCTCAGGCCGCCGTTCAGCAGAGCAGCGAGGTCGGCGTCGAGGACGCCACCCGCGCCCAGCGCTGCGGTCAGGGCACCACCGAGGTCGGCGGCGAGGCCGGTCGCCGCACCGAGGCCAAGACCACCGTCGAGGCCCAGCGCGCCACCGAGGACGGTCGCGAGCGCGCCCTGCAGGCCGACGCCGCCGGCGAGCAGACCCGCCAGCTGAGCACCGAGGCCACCGTTCAGGGCGGCGCCGAGTGCCGCCCCGAGCGACGCACCGAGATCGGCGGCGACGGTGCCACCGGCACCCAGGGTGCCGGCGAGGATTGCGCCGAGGTCTGTCGTACCGGCGAGCACGCCCGCCAGGTCGAGTCCGCCACCGAGGGCGGTGGTCAAGGCCGCACCCAGCTGGGTGACGATCGCGCCGTCCAGGCCGAGGGCACCGCCGAGCGCGGCGGCCAGGGTGCCGCCGAGTCCGAGTGCGCCACCGAGGCCTGCGCCGGCACCGACGAGGGCCGTCAGCGTGCCTCCGAGAACCGCACCGAGCTGTCCGGCGACGGCGCCGCCGGCGGCGAGCGACGATCCGAGGGCAGCGGAGAGCGTGGTCTGCAGTCCGGCACCGGCGTCGAGGACGCCGCCCAGCGCAGCAGTGATGTCGACGGCACCCAGCCCGCCACCCGCGAGGGCGGCGGTCAGAGCGGCGCCGAGGTCGGGCAGACCGAGCGCACCGCCGAGACCCAGCCCGGTGGCCGCACCGAGCACCGTGGTCAGCGCGGCGGACAGATCGGCGCCACCGGCGAGCAGACCCGCCAGCTGGGTACCGAGCGATCCCGACAGCGCCGTGCCGAGCACGGCGCCGAGCGACGCGCCCAGGCCGGCCGCGAGCGGTCCGCCCGCAGCGAGAGCGCCCGAGAGGATCGCGGTGAGATCGCCGCTCGCCGACAGCAGGGTCGTGGGGTCCAGACTGCCGGCGAGCAGCGAGTTGAGGGAGGCGCCGAGGGCGCCGATCACGGTGCCGTCGATGCCGAGGGCGGCACCGAGGCCGGCGGCGAGGGTGCCACCGAGGTTCGCGACGATCGTCGGGTCGATCACGACGACGCTGCCGAGGCCGGCGGCCACACCGAGCACCGGGGCGAGCGCGGCGCCCAGGCCGGCGGCCACCGATCCGCCGCCCGCCAGAGCGGCACCGAGGGCGGTCGAGAGCTGGCCGGCCAGGCCACCGTTGAGCACGGCCCCCAGGTCGGCGCCCAGGACGCCGCCGGCGCCCAGGGCAGCGGTGAGTGCTCCGCTCAGGTCGGCGGCGAGGCCGGTCGCGGCGCCGAGGCCCAGGACACCGTCGAAGACGGTCGCGAGCGCACCCTGGAGGCCGACGCCGCCGGCGAGCAGACCCGCCAGCTGTGCACCGATGCCTCCGGTCAGGGCGGCCCCCAATGCCGTCCCGAGCATGGCGCCGAGGCCCGCGGCCACGGTCCCGCCGGCGCCCAGGGCACCGGCGAGGATCGCGCCGAGGTTCGTCGTACCGGCGAGCACGCCCGCGAGGTCGAGTCCGCCACCGAGGGCGGTGTTCAGCGCGGCGCCCAGCTGGGCCACGATCGCGCCGTTCAGTCCGAGAGCGCCACCGAGCGCGGCGGCGAGTTGGCCACCCAGGCCCAGCGCGCCACCCAGGCCCGCGGCCAACCCGCCACCGGCACCCACCAGGGCGGCGAGCGTCCCGCCGAGGGCCGCGCCGAGGTCGGCACCGATGACCCCGCCCGCCGCGAGGACACCGCCGAGGGCGGTGGCCAGCTGCGCGGAGAGCGTGGAGTCGAGGACTGCGGAGAGGGTGGCCGGCAGCACGCCACCGGCGGAGAGGACGGCCGCGAGCGAGCCACCGAGCAGCGCCGAGAGGTCACCGGTCACGGTGCCCAGCAGGGCGGCACCCGCGCCCAGGTTCAGTGCGCCGCCGAGGACGGTGCCCAGCGCGGCGCCGAGGCCGACACCACCGGCCAGGAGTCCGGCGAGCTGCGCTCCGAGGGCGCCGGTGAGTGCGGCGCCGCCACCGAGCGCGACACCGAGGACGCTGCCCAGGGCGAGACCGAGGTTCCCGGCGACACCGCCGCCGGCCGCGAGGACGCCCGAGAGGGCGGTGCCGAGAGCGAGTCCGAGATCGCCGCCGCCGACGAGGATGGCCGCGAGGTCGAGTCCACCGGCCGCCGACAGGGCGGCGTCGAGGGCGCCGGCGAGGGCTGCGGTCACGCCGCCGCCGAGGCCGAGGGCGCCGGTGAGCGCGGCAGACAGGGCGCCGCCGGCACCGAGGACGCCGGCGAGGTCGAGGGCGCCACCGAGTCCGGCGACCGCTCCGAGGGTGGCACCGAGCGCGAGACCGAGGTCGCCCGCCAGGGCGCCACCGGCGGCGAGGACGCCGCCGAGCGCGGTCTGCAGGGTGGCGGTGAGGTCACCGGCGAGGCCGGCGATCACGGAGGCGTCGAGCAGTCCGCTCAGGGTCCCGGCGAGCCCGCCGGTCACACCGAGGGCGGCACCGAGCGCGCCGGAGAGTCCGGCGACGACACCGGCACCCAGGTCGGCGCCGACGCCGAGCGCCCCGCCGAGGACGGCGGCCAGCGAACCACCGATCCCGAGGCCGCCGGCCAGCGCGGCAGCGAGGTCGGCGGTCAGGGCACCGCCGGCGCCGAGGACGCCACCGAGGGCGACGCCGAGCGCCGCGCCCACGTTCGCGGCAAGGGATCCGCCGACGCCGAGGGCGCCACCGAGGACGGCACCGACCGTGGAGGCACCGCTGGCGGCGATCACCGCGCCGATGCCGCCGGCTGCGCTCACGGCCGCGTTGATGGTGCCGGCGAGCTGCGCGCCGAGTCCGGCTGCGAGGCCCAGTCCGCCGGTGAAGACGCCCGCCACGGTGGCGCCGAGGTCGAGCAGTCCGTCGATGCCGAGGACCGCGGCGATGTTCCCGCCGAGGGCGATGACCGCGTCGACGAAAGCACCGAACGCGGCGCCGAGGCCGAGCGCGATGTCGCCGCCGAGCTGCACGGCGCCGGCGAGCGCCGCGGCCAGGACCGCCGAGAGCTGCGCGCCGAGGGCGAGGTCGCCCAGCGCGACACCGACGTTGCCCAGGCCGAGCCCGACCAGGTTGGAGAGGTTGAGGTCGACGAGGTTGCCGAGGTTGATCCCACCGAGGGTGAGGCCTCCGATGCCGAGGCCGATGTTCCCCAGCGTCAGCGACGGGAAGGCGATGCCACTCAGGTTGATGCCCCCGAGGCCGCCCAAATTGATGCCCCCGAGCCCGCCTATGTTGATGCCCCCGAGGCCGCCGAGGTTGATGCCCCCGAGGCTGAAGCCGCCGAGCGAGATGCCACCGAGTCCGATGCCGCCGACGGCGACGCCGCCACCGATCCCACCGATCCCGCCACCGATGCCGCCCAGGCCGCCGCCGATCCCGCCCGCCGCGGGGATCGCCCCGGCGTTCACGATCTGGGGCAGCCGGGACCCGCCCGGGAACAGACCCGAGTCGGCCACCAGTGGGGCGGCAGCGGCGATGTCGGCGTGGCAGAGGTTGCTCAGGCCGGCGTCGTTGAGCGCGCACTGGGGGTCCGCCATGTATGCGGCGGCCGCCTTGTCGTCGCGCAGCAGGTTCAGGATGAAGTCGAGAACTGCGTTCGTGGGCATCTGAGCTCCTCAAGTGTTCGGGCCCGCTCCCCGAGGGGGGAGGTGGGGGAGCGGGCTCCGTGGGGTCGACACCGGGCGTACCGGGGGGGATGGACCGCCGGTGTCGAGAACTGACGCTAGGTGCGCCGGGGGTCCCCGGGGAACGGGGACGATCCCCCTTCTCGGCGGGTGGGGGCCATTAGGGGGTCCCCCGGGGGCGTTAGGGGGTCGGGGGATCGCCCCGACTTTCCGCGCCACACCGATGACGTGCGGTAACGATCGGGTGTTTGATGACGACAACGCCTGCGATGCCAACTGCAAGAGGAGCAGCGCCCATGCCGACCGCACTCGGGATCACTGTCGGGACCACCACGTCGGTCGCCGTCAGCACCACCCCGTCGGGCACCTACGACGCCCTGGTCCGCCGGACCGCGCTCGAGGTGTCCCCCGGCAGGGAGCCGGCCCTGGCGACGGCGGGCTCCGCCGAGTCCGCGTCGACCCTCGCAGGGTTCACCGCCCGCGTCGGTGACCCGGTCGCGCTGGTCGCCGACGACGGTCGCCAGTTCAGCGGTGAGGACCTGTACGCGATCGCCCTGGCCGGGATCGTCGCCGAGACCGGCGTCGAGCCCGATGCCGTGGTCGTCGCGTGCCCGAACGGGTGGCAGGCCTACACGGTCGACGCCCTGCGCGCCGCCGCCGACGCCCACGGTCTCACCGACCTCACCGTCGTCCCCGAGGCGATCGCCGCAGTCGCGGCCGCCGAGGCCATGCGCGGTGAGGCGTTCCACGCGCCGACCCCGTCGCACGGTGCGCACTCCGCCCCGTCGCCCGACGACGCCCCGTCCGGTTCCGGCCTCGTCGCCGTCTACGACCTCGGCGGGTCGTCCCTCGACATCACGCTCGTCCGCACCGGTGAGGCGTCGCAGGTCATGGGCCGCCCCCAGCACTCCGACGACATCAGCGGCGCCGCTTTCGACCAGCTGCTGCTGGCGCACGTGGTGGAGTCCGTCGACGCGGCCGACTCGATGGACCCGTTCGACCCGGAGACGATCGCCGCCCTCGAGCAGCTGCGGGAACGCTGCGCGCGGGCCAAGGAGGCGCTCTCCTCGGAGACCGACACCGTCGTCAGCGTCGACCTCCCCGGTGTCCACACCGACATCCGCCTGGTCCGCGACGAAGTGGAAGACCTGCTGCGCGAGCCGATCCTGACCTCGCTCACCCTGCTGCGGGAGACCGTCGCGGCCGGTGGCCACACCCTGCGTGACCTGTCCGCGGTCGTCCTGACCGGCGGCGGCGCGGCCATCCCCCTCGTCAGCGAGGTCCTCTCGGGTGCGCTGCGCGTGCCCGTCGTCGCCGACGGCGACCCGACGACGACGTCCGCGTTCGGTGCCGCGGTGCTGGCGTCGGAGATCGCGTCCGCATCGGCCGCCCTCGACGCCATGCCGGCCAACGCCGCGGCGGCCGCCGCCGACATGGCCGCAGCACGATCGGCCCGCGTCGCACCCGCCCCGCGGACCACCGTCGTGGAGAAGACCACGATGGGCCGCACGAAGCGCCTCGCGATCATCGGCGGCGCCGCCGTGGCGATCGCACTGCTCACCGCGGGTGGCCTGTCGCTGGGCACGGCCCTCTCCGACGAGCCCGCACGCTCGACGACGCCGTCGACACCGTCCGCCGCGCCGTCCGCCTCGACGGGCGCACCGTCCGCCTCGACGGCGCCGGGTGCCGCGAACCCGACCGGATCGCAGGGCTCTGGCGGATCCGGCGGCGCGCAGCAGGCCCCGCAGCAGCGCTCCGGCGGCTCCGGTTCGGGCGGTGCCGCGACCGGTGGCGGCACCCAGTCCGGCGGCAGCGGATCGCAGTCGGGCTCCGGGTCGACCGGCGGCACCTCCTCGGGTGGCGGCACCCAGTCCGGCGGTGGCACATCGTCGGGTGGCGGGACCTCCTCGGGCGGCGGGACGTCGTCCGGCGGCGGCACCGGCAGCGGTGGCGGCGGCGCGTCCTCCGGCGGCGGCTCGGGTGGCGGGAACACCCCGCCGGAGACCGGTGGCCGTCCGACCCTGCCGAGCTTCCCCACGTACACCTACACACCGCCGAACCTCGGCGGAGTCACCAATGTCCCCGGCGCGATCGTCGGCGGCGCCCGCGACACGGTCGGTGGCCTCGGCAACTCCGTCGGCGGGCTGCTCGGCCAGTGACGACGGCCGGTCTGCGTCCACCGGCGCCGGACCTGTCCGGCATGCCCGACGCGCGGTCGCTCGTCGTCGACGCGACCGCCTCGGCCGGGCACCCCTGCGCGTACGGCGTCTTCGGCGTCGCCGGATCCGGCACGTCGGCCGTGGTCACGGCGGTCGGCACGGCCGCCGCGGGTGACGACCGGACACGACTCGTCCGTGGCGTCCCGGCCGATGCCGACGCGGGCAGCGTCGTCGTGGTCGACGACGTGCACACCCTCGACGACGACGCGCTCGGTCATCTCGCGGCGCTGCTGTCCCGCCCGGACATCTCGGTCGTCGTCGGGGGCCGCGCCCTCGACCACCGCCGGCCCCTGCACGACCTGCTCGCGACGATCGCGGCCCGCGGCCGCGTGGTCTTCCTCGCGCCACTGACCGTTCCCGGCGTCGTCGAACGGTCACGGCGACGCCTTCTCACCAGCGCGGCGGCGGCCGTCGTCCGGGCCTCCGGCGGCAACCGCGCCGCCGTCGACGCCGGTCTCGCGGCGGTCGCGGCCCATCCCGACGAGTCCGACCAGCGCATCCTCGCCGATCTGGCGACCGCCGCGATCGGTGCACGGCACCACCAGACGCTGCGCCGTCTCGACCGTCAGGTCCAGCGCACCCTGGCCGTCGCCGGGGCCGGCGCCACCCTCGACCCCGACACCGTCTCGGCGGTCTGCGAGGTCGACGACGACACCGCGCGCTCACTGATCGACGCGGCTCGCGCGTCGGGGTTCCTCGGCGACTCCGACGGTTTCCTCGCCGCGGCCGTGTCCCCGCTCGCCGCCGTCGTCGGCGCGCACCAGATCACCGCGGTCCGCGAGGCCGTCGTCCGGATCCGGTTGGCGCACAACACCCTGACGGTCGACGGCGCGATCGCCGCGGCGCAGTCGGGGATCAGCCATCCCGAGCTCGCCGCCCTCCTGGTCGACGCCGCGCGCGGGGCCACCGGGCACCGTCGCATGGCCGTGTGGTCGGCTGCCCGCGCGGCCGGTGCCGACCACGCAGTGGTCGATCCGGAACTCGCGCGCGCCGCCCTCGAGACCGACGACCTCACCGTGGCGACACGCGTCGCCGACGACTCCCTCGCCTCCACCGACGACGCCGTCGTCGCGCTCGGGGTGCGGATCGGTGCGGCGGTCGCCGCGCGGCGGGGCACGTACTCCCGTGCAGCGCAGTTGTTCCGGTGGTTGGGTGCCGATCGCGCCGGGTCGCAGGCGGCGGTTGGTGTCGTCGCGCTGCTCGGCGCCGGTGACCGCACGACCGCGGCGGAGTTCGCCGCCGCCGCACGGTCGGCCCCGCCCACCACCGACAACGCCGCCGACGGTCTGCTCGCCGACGGGATGTTCGCGTCGCTCGACGCGTCCGCGGCCGGCGCGGTCGGGTCCGTCCTGCGGTCGATGTCGTTGCGGCCCGAGGCCGGTATCGGTGTCGAGGACGCAGCCGACCTCGCAGTGCTGATCCATGTGCACAGCGGCGACCTCCGCGGCGCTCGCGCCGTGGTCGACCGCGCAGGCCTCGACCGCCCGACGTCGTCGATCCGGCTGCGATTGCTCGAAGCGTGGATCGCGATGGCGGGTGGTGATCTCGCCGACGCCGCGGAGATCGTCGGCGCGATCACCCCGGTCCACCACCGCGACCTGTTGCTCGCCCATGCCCTCGCCGCCGCGATCGCCCGGCGACGCGGGGACACCGGCACACTCGGCGCAGCCTGGCGTGCCGCGCAGACGACCGTCGCCGAGGCCGAGGTGGACCTGTTCAGCCTGCTGCCGCTGGGCGAGTTGTGGCTGGCCGCAGTACGACTCGGCGACGGCGACCGCATGGCCCACCTCGTCGACGGGGTCACCCGACTTCTCGCCGGACTCGGCGATCCACCGGTCTGGGCGTCGGCGTGGCACTGGTTCGGGGTGCAGGCCGCCATCCTCGGCGACCAGCCCGCAGCTCTCGTCCCCCACGCACGCGCGCTCGGAGTCGCCGCGGAGACGACCCCGTATGCGGCCGTCCTCGCCCGCGCGGGACGGGCGTGGCTGCGGGTGCTGCAGGGCGACGACGTCCCTGACGTGACACCGCTGTCTGAGAACGAGATCCACACCGCCGCGACGGAACTCCAGGTGTGGGGCCATTCGTTCGACGGGGCGCGGCTGGCCGCGGAGGGCGCGCTGCGCATCGGCGACACCCGTGCTGCGACAGCGCTCCTGCAGACCGCCCGCAGCATCGGGACGGCCGCACCGGTGGCCGACGGCACCCAGGGCGGGTCGGCGCTGTCGGAGCGCGAGGCCGAGGTCGCCGACCGCCTCGTGCTCGGCGAGACCTACCGCGAGATCGGTGCGGCACTGTACATCTCGGCGAAGACCGTCGAGCACCACGTCGCCCGCATCCGACGGCGCCTCGGTGCGCAGTCTCGCTCGGAACTGCTGTCGATGCTGCGCGCGGCCGGTCACGGGGCGGACTGAGAGCCGTCAGGCGCACAACGCCTCGGGACCGAGGTGGTCAGCGGAGGACCTCGACTGTCGGGCAAGCGTGCGGTAATCTCGATTTCCTAGTCGCAATCCTGCGAGGAAGACCTGCCACGCGGCGTTCCTGATGCGAGTTCCGGGCGCCCACAGCTTGCCCACGACCGCGCACTCACAGCGCCGAGGCCGGACCGGCTGCACTCCCCTCCGGGACCTCACTCTCTCGAGTGCAGGTCGGACGGACCATCGATTCATCGATGTCCTCGTCTCACCGGTCTCCATCCACAGCCGGGTGGGTGACAGTCGAGGGTGTCGGTCTCCCGAGTCCCAGGACATCCACTGTGGAATCGCATCACCCCTTGCGCTCATCCCGACCGGGCGCCGCGGAGCGATCCTCCGATCCCCGCGGCGCTCACCGGTCCGACGTCGGCGCTCGCGACATAGTCACGGTCGTCGACTCCGGCGGACCCACCATCGTCTATCAGCCGATCCGTCGATGCTCCGACCACGCGGTGGTCGGGTACGAGGCATTGTCGCGATTCGACCACGGCGGCCCGCCCGACGTGTGGTTTCGTGCCGCCGCCACGCTCGGGCTGTCCGCGGAGCTCGAGGCGGCGGCCCTCAGCCGCGCGCTGGCCGAGACCGCGCACATCCCGCCCGACAAGTTCGTGGCCGTCAACGTCTCCCCCGGCTGCGTGCTCGACGGGGCCGTCCAGGCTCTGCTGACCGCCGGTGACGACCGAGCGATCGTCGTCGAGATCACCGAGGGAAGCCGCGATCGAGGTCGGGGACGCCGTCCACTGCGCACTGATCGATCTCCGCACCGCCGGCACGCGCCTCGCCCTCGACGACGTCGGGACGGGTCACGCCGGACTCCGTCAGATCCTCACCGTGCAGCCCGATCTGATCAAGATCGACGCGACGTTCGCCCACGGGATCGACGCCGATCCCACCCGACAAGCGATCGCTCGAGCGATGGTCACCTTCAGCCGGGACGCCGGGACGCAGTGCTCGTTCGAGGGGGTGGAGACGTGCGCGGAACTGACCGCCATCGTCGAGTGTGGGGGTGAGCTCGCCCAGCGATTCCTCCTCGGACGCCCCGGTCCGCTCCCCGACGACCCGTGACGCGCCGGCTGCTACGAGTCCGCACGCTTGCGACGGGGTTGCCACACGACGAGCGCACTGGTACGCGGGACCGGCACCAGTTCGCCGCCGTGGCGCCGGCGGGTGTCGGCACGCGCGGCGGCCAACTCGGCCTCCAGCTCACGGACCCGGGCCGACAAGGCGTCGACGTGGTTGGTCAGATCGATGATGCGTTTGATGCCCTCGAGGTTGACGCCCTCGTCCTGCGACAGCCGCTGCACCTCGCGGAGCAGGTCGACGTCACGCTGCGAGTAGCGCCGGCCGCCGCCGGCCGCCCGCTGGGGACGCACGAGCCCGAGGCGGTCGTAGGTCCGCAGGGTCTGTGCGTGCATGCCCGCGAGTTCCGCGGCCACCGAGATCATGAACGTGGCGCCGTCCGTGGGCCGTTCGTCACGGTTCTTGCCCGGCATCACTGATCACCCCATCCCTCCCGTGGGCGGAAACCGTCGGCGCGTTCGGCGTCGGCGTACTCCCGCAGCTTCGCCAGGGCATCGGGGCCGAGCGACGACGGCACGGCGACCTTGACGGTCACCAGCAGGTCGCCGGCACCGCCGGACCGCTTCGGCACACCCCGTCCGCGGACGCGCAAGGTGCGACCGTCGGCGGTGTTCGGCGGGATCTTCAGACCGACGGTGCCGTCCAACGTGGGGACGGACACCGTGGCGCCGAGCATGATCTCGCCGAAGCTCACCGGCAGCTCGACCTTCAGGTCGTTGCCCGACCGCGTGAAGACCTTGTCGTCACCGACGTGCACGGTGACATACAGGTCGCCGGAGGGCGCGCCGCGCAACCCGGCCTCGCCCTGGCCTGCGAGCCGGATCCGCTGTCCGTCCTCGACGCCGACCGGGATCCGCACGTTGATCGTGCGGGTCCGGACGGTCACGCCGTTGCCGGAGCAGTCGGGGCAGGGCTCGTCGATCTTCGAGCCGGTCCCCTGGCAGTCCGAGCAGGGCTCACTGAAGCCGAAGTGCCCCTGGTTGCGACTCACCACGCCCGCGCCGTTGCAGGTGGGGCACACACGGGGGCTCGTGCCCGGCTTCGCACCGCTGCCGTGGCAGGTGGTGCACGGCGAGGGCGATGTCAGCGACAGTGACACCGTGGTGCCGCGCGCCGCGTCGCGGAAGCCGAGCGTGGTCTCCGCCTCGAGGTCGTTGCCGCGCTTGGGGCGTGACGACGACCGCGGCGAGCGGTTGAAGAGACCGCCGAACAGGTCGCCGATGTCGGCGCCACCCGCGCCACCGCCCCCGAACAGGTCGCTGACGTCGAAGCCGCCGTTACCGAAATCGGTTGTGCGGGTGTAGCCGCCGGGGAACCCGCCGGCTCCGCCGTTGCCCCGGAACGCGCCGCCGGCGAAGGCTCGACGGGTCTCGTCGTACTCCTTGCGCTTGGCGGGGTCGCCCAGGACGCTGTGCGCCTCCGAGACGCGCTTGAACCGTGCCTCGGCGGCCGCGTCACCCGGATTGGCGTCGGGGTGGAGCTCACGCGCGAGTTTGCGGTAGGCCTTCTTGATCTCGTCGGCCGAGGCGTCCGAAGCGACGCCCAGGTCCTTGTAGAAGTCCTGTTCCAACCATTCCCGTTGGGGAGCCATCGGGCGTCACCTCCTGTCTGTGTGGATCGTTGTCGTGTGTGTGTCGGTGCCTCCTCGGCACCGACGGGGCCGACCCCGCGCCGACCGCCACCAGTGTCGCAGGCAGGCGGTCGTCACGGGGTCGGCATCGTGTCGTGTCAGGACGCGTCGGTGACGGTGACCATCGCGGTCCGCAACAGGCGCTCGCCGAGGCGATAGCCCTGGCGGTACACCTGCCCGATGACCGGCTCGGCACCCTCGCCGTCGTGCTGGACGGCCTCATGCAGCGCCGGGTCGAACGCGTCGCCCTCGGCGCCGAAGGCGGTGAGGCCCTGGCCCTTCAGGGTGTCGGCGATCTTGTCGGCCACACCCTTCAGCGGTCCGGCCTCGAGGTCGCCGTGCGCACGGGCCCGGTCGAGGTCGTCGAGGACGGGGAGCAGGGCGTTCATCAGGTTCGCCTTGCCCGTCTCGACGGCACCCTGCCGCTCGCGGTCGGCGCGACGCCGGTAGTTGGCGTACTCGGCCTGCAGTCGCTGCAGGTCGGCCAACAGCTCGGCCTCCTTCTCCGACTGCGCGGCGGCAGGATCCGGCGCAGCCTCGGCGGCGGGATCCGCCTGTGCCGCCCCGTCGGTGTCGAGACCGTCGGGATCGACGGTCACGTCACCGTCGGCGACGTCCGCGGCCTGATCCGGGTCCACGTCCGACGCGGTGTCGGTGGTGGCCGACTCGGCCCGCACCTCCCCCGTCTCGGGATCGATGCGGCGCCGATCGGTCACGGTCACCGGCTCCTCGGGCGTGCCCGGTCCCTGTGCGGTCACTTCTTCTCACCGGAGTCGTCGGTCTCGTCGACGACCTCGGCATCGACGACGTCGTCGGCACCGCCGGCACTCGGGCCACCCTGCGCCGCATCGGCATCCGCCGACGCGTTCGCGTAGATCGCCTGGCCGAGGGCCTGCGACTCGGTGGACAGCTTCTCCACCGCCGACTTGATGGCGGCGAGGTCGGTGCCCTTGAGCGCCTCGTTCGCCTCGGAGATGGCGGACTCCACCTTCTCCTTCGCCTCCGCCGGGACCTTGTCCTCGTTCTCCTTGAGGAACTTCTCCGTCTGGTTGACCAGCGACTCCGCCTGGTTGCGGGTCTCGGCCTCCTCGCGGCGCTTGCGGTCCTCGTCGGCGTGGGCCTCGGCGTCCTTGACCATCCGGTCGATCTCGTCCTTGCTCAGGCCCGAACCGTCCTGGATGCGGATGGTGTTCTCCTTGCCGGTGCCCTTGTCCTTCGCGGTGACGTGCACGATGCCGTTGGCGTCGATGTCGAACGTCACCTCGATCTGCGGGACACCCTGCGGCGCAGGGGCGATGCCGGCCAGCTCGAACGAACCGAGCAGCTTGTTGTGCGAGGCGATCTCGCGCTCACCCTGATAGACCTGGATCTGCACCGACGGCTGGTTGTCCTCGGCCGTCGTGTAGGTCTCGCTGCGCTTGGTCGGGATCGTCGTGTTGCGCTCGATCAGCTTGTGCATCACGCCGCCCTTGGTCTCGATGCCCAGGCTCAGCGGGGTCACGTCGAGCAGGAGCACGTCCTTGACCTCGCCGCGCAGGACACCGGCCTGCAGGGCCGCGCCGACCGCGACGACCTCGTCGGGGTTCACGCCCTTGTTGGGCTCGCGACCACCGGTCAGCTCCTTCACCAGGTCGGAGACGGCCGGCATACGGGTCGAACCACCGACGAGAACCACGTGGTCGATGTCGCCGACGGAGATGCCGGCGTCCTTGATGACCGCCTGGAACGGCGCACGGGTGCGCTCCAGCAGATCGGAGGTGATCTTCTGGAACTCGCTGCGCGACAGCTGCTCGTCGAGGAAGAGCGGGTTCTTCTCGGAGTCGACCGTGATGTAGGGCAGGTTGATCGAAGTGCTCTGTCCGCTGGACAGCTCGATCTTCGCCTTCTCCGCGGCCTCACGCAGGCGCTGCAGGGCCATCTTGTCCTTGGTCAGGTCGATGCCGTTCTGCGCCTTGAACTTGTCGACGAGCCAGTCGACGATGCGCTGGTCCCAGTCGTCGCCACCGAGGTTGTTGTCACCCGAGGTCGCGCGGACCTCGACGACACCGTCGCCGATCTCGAGCAGCGAGACGTCGAACGTGCCGCCACCGAGGTCGAAGACGAGGATGGTCTGTTCCTTCTCGCCCTTGTCGAGCCCGTAGGCGAGCGCGGCCGCGGTCGGCTCGTTGACGATGCGCAGGACGTCGAGGCCCGCGATCTGGCCGGCCTCCTTGGTGGCCTGGCGCTGCGAGTCGTTGAAGTACGCGGGGACGGTGATGACCGCCTCGGTCACCTCGTCGCCCAGGTACGCCTCCGCGTCGCGCTTGAGCTTCATCAGCGTGCGGGCGCTGATCTCCTGCGGGGTGTACTTCTTGTCGTCGATCGATGTCGTCCAGTCGCTCTCGCCCATGTGGCGCTTGACCGAGCGGATGGTCCGGTCGACGTTGGTGACGGCCTGGTTCTTCGCGGGTTGCCCGACCAGCACCTCGCCGTTGCGGGCGAACGCCACCACCGACGGGGTGGTGCGCGAGCCCTCGGCGTTGGCGATCACGGTGGGGTCGCCGCCCTCGAGCACTGCCACCACCGAGTTCGTGGTGCCGAGGTCGATACCGACAGCACGTGCCATTCCTGTTGCCTCCTGTGTTGCGTGTCGCCGGGTCATGTCCGACGACCTGTCTGCGATGGTCGTGTGGAACCTCAGCGTGGACGACTCAAGTAGTACCCGCGGATTCGCAGGGCGTCAACTTCTCTTGAGTCTTTGTCGCTCAGGTTTCATGCTTGCCAACGGGGTCGCCCGTGGGTTTGTTCCCCGAGCTCTCGGCGGTCGGCACCCCGGCGGGTCCGCGCGTATCGTCGTCGCCGCCATGCGTCGCGTGTCCCGCTTCCTCCGTCCGGTCCTCAGATGGGGTTCCCGCCTACCCGTGGTCGCCGCCGTCGCCGGGCTCCTGGCCGTCGTGTGCGTGACGTCCGTCGTGGTCGTGGCGCTCCGTCACGGGGACTCGACGTCGCGTCCCGCCGCCCACACCGCGGTCGGCGCGACCACCGGGCCACTCCCGCCGGTGATCGTGAAGCGCTACGACTACCTCTCCGCGCCGGTGGCCGAGAGCGGCGCCGACATCCCTCGGGCGCCCGCGGACGAACCCCCTCCCCCGGACCCCCGCCAGAACTACGGGGATCTGTACCTGCCCGCGGGTGCGCACGCCCGCGACTCGCTGCCCCTGGTGGTGCTGATCCACGGCGGTGGGTGGACGTCGCGGTACAGCGCGGCCACGTTCGACCCGCTGGCGCGCGCCCTCGCCGTGAAGGGGCTCGCCGTCTTCAACATCGAGTACCGCCGTCTCGGGTCCGGCGGTGGGTGGCCGACCACCTTCACCGATGTCGCCGCGGCCACCGACTTCGTCCCCACCCTCGACCGCGAGAACCCCGACATCGACGCGTCGTCGTCGACGGTCGTCGGGCACTCCGCGGGTGCCCAGCTCGCGGTGTGGGTCGGTACGCGCGGCCGCCTGCGCACCCAGCAGGTGGGCTCCGAGCCGCTGTGGCAGCCGAACCGCATCGTCTCGCTCGCCGGGCCGCTGAACATGCGGCTGGCGGCGCAGCGCGGCGACACGCGGGTGACCCGCATCCTCGGCGGCACCCCGGCCCAGGTGCCCGACCGCTACCGCACCGTCGACCCCATCGAGAACATCGACCCGACGGTCCCCGTGCTCGTCGTGCACGGCACCGCGGACACCGTCGTCTCCCCGACGCAGTCGCTCACCTATGTCGACGCCGTGAAACGCGCCGGGGGCCACGCCACGCTGCGCCTGCTGCCCGGTCAGACGCACTCGGCCCTGGTCACGAAGGGATCCCCTGCGTTCCCGACCGTCGTCGACCTCATCGCACGGACGGCGCGCTCGACGTCCTGACCGGCGCTGCCCAGGCGGCGTCCAGGCTTCTCACAGGTTCGGGCGTCAGGGTGGCCACCATGTCCGCGTCGCCCGAGTCCCGCCGTCGTCCGGGATGCCTGTGGCGCAGGTCACGGGAATGGGTCATCGGGTCCGGCGTTGGTAGCTTCGACCGCACCCCGCCCCCGACGACGTCTCGAGCAGCACGATGACCACGGCCCTGCGCACCACCGCGCCGACCGCGACCACCGCGCCGGCGACGTCGACGCGCGCTCGACGGGCTCATCTGCACCAACTCGACCTGGTCCGGGGTTCGACGTTCCTGCTGGTGATCTTCTGTCACGTGCTGACCAACACCAACGCCACCGACGGTGTGGTCACCAACGGCCTCGGCATGGCCGGGCACTTCACCCGCAACTCGTTCTTCTTCCTCACCGGCTTCGTCCTCATGTACGGCAACTACGCCAAGGAGGACTTCTCGACCTGGCAGTTCTGGTCGCGTCGCCTGAAGCTGGTGGCGATCCCCTACCTCATCTGGTCGATCGTCTACTGGGCCTTCGGCGTGGTGCAGACCTCGGGATGGAGCGAGCTGCCGTTCTCGCTGCCGGATCTCGCGAAGGGACTGGCCTGGGGGACGTCGGGCTTCCACCTCTACTTCATCTTCGTGATCATCCAGTTCTATCTGCTCTTCCCGCTGATCCTGTGGGTCGTGCGGGCCACGCGGAACCACCATCGACTGCTGCTGGCGGCGAGTTTCGCGGTGCAGATGGGTGTCCTCCTCGCGATCCGACACCTGGCGCCGCACCTGCCGCCCGGCAGTTGGATCGCACAGAACTGGTGGCACGCCTACTCGACGTTCCTGCCGTACCAGTTCTTCGTGTTCCTGGGTGCGGTGTGCGCCGTCCACCGCGATCGGGTCGACGCGTTCCTCCGCGGCCGGGGCTGGTGGATCCTCGGGGCGCTGACCCTGTCGGCGGTGTTCGGGCTCGTCACCTACGTGATGCGTCTCGACGGTGGGGAGACCCCGGCCGACGCGAGCTTCGCGCTCCAGCCGACCCTGCAGCCGTTCATCCTGTGCGCGATCGCCGCCCTCTACGCGGCGGCCGTGTGGTGGTCCGACCGTCGCGACAGGACGCCGCGGTTCAACCGCGTGGTCGCGTACGCCTCCAACCGTTCGTTCGCGATCTTCCTGTCGCACGTGTTCGTGCTGCAGCTGCTGATCCTGCCGCGGGGCAACCCGAACACCCCGGTCGGATGGTTCGAACAGCATCTCGGGTCACCGTGGGCCACGGCCGTCGTCTACGTCCTCACGGTCTCGATCACCCTCGTCGTCGCCGAGGGTCTCCGCCGGGCACCGGGTGCGCTGTATCTCACAGGTCGTCCCCGCGTGGCGTTTCGGCGCTCTGCGCAGGCAACTTAGGCTGACCTTCACTGCGCGGTGACGCGTCCGGGTCGTACCGTTTACTGACAGGTAACCCGGGCATTCTCTCGTGAGGGGCCCAGGCCAGCGAGCCCTGACCAGAGAGGCCGACTGCCGTGAATGCCACGACAATCACCATCGGGACCGTCGCCGCCGCGCTCAGCATCGTGTGCTGGGCGTACTTCGTGCAGGGCGTGACGCACACCGTGCGTCAGATCCTGATCGGACAGAAGGCGCCGAACCGGTTCACACCTGTCGTCCCGCGCTTCCTGACGATGGTCAAGGAGTTCGCCGGGCACACCCGGATGGTGAAGTTCCGCACCGTCGGCTGGGCGCACTGGCTGGTCATGGTCGGCTTCCTGCTCGGCTCGGTCCTCTGGTTCGAGGCCTACGGGCAGACGTTCGACCCCGAGTTCCACTGGCCGGTCGTCGGCGCCTGGGACATCTACATCTTCGCCGACGAGGTGCTCGGGCTCGGCACCGTCATCGGCATCGTCGTGCTGATGGTGATCCGCCAGCTCAACCACCCGCGCCGCGCGGAGCGGCTGTCGCGGTTCTCCGGCTCCGGGTTCGGTGCCGCCTACTTCGTCGAGGCGGTCGTCCTCCTCGAGGGCCTGGGCATGATCTTCGTGAAGACCTTCAAGATCGCCTCCGGTGTCGAGGACCCGCCGATCTGGACCTCGTTCTTCACGCACTACCTCGCGATGGCCTTCCAGGGCATCGACCCGTTCTGGGTCTGCATCGCCGCCGTCATCAAGCTCATGTCCGGCATGGTGTGGCTGGCCGTCGTCGGCCGCAACATCACCTGGGGCGTCGCGTGGCACCGGTTCTCGGCGTTCTTCAACATCTACTTCAAGCGTGAGGCCGACGGCTCCGTCGCCCTGGGCGCCGCCAAGCCGATGACGTCGCGCGGCAAGGTCCTCGACATGGAGGAGGCCGACCCCGACGTCGACCTCTTCGGCGCCGGCAAGATCGAGGACTTCAGCTGGAAGGGCTGGCTGGACTTCTCCACCTGCACCGAGTGCGGTCGCTGCCAGAGCCAGTGCCCGGCCTGGAACACCGGAAAGCCGCTGTCGCCCAAGCTGCTCATCACGTCCCTGCGTGACCACGCGAACGCCAAGGCCCCGTACCTGCTGGCCGGCGGCAAGACCGACATGGGCGGCGACGAGGTCGGTCTCGTCGACGCCGACGGCAACCCCGACGAGGCGCGGATCGCGAAGATCCCCGAGAAGGCCCGTGTCGAGGCGGAACGCCCGCTCGTCGGCCCGAGCGAGGGCATCACCGGCGGCGGCGTCATCGACCCCGACACCCTGTGGAGCTGCACCAACTGCGGTGCGTGCGTGGAGCAGTGCCCGGTCGACATCGAGCACGTCGACCACATCATCGACATGCGCCGCTACCAGGTGCTCATCGAGTCCGACTTCCCCAGCGAGCTCGCCGGCCTGTTCAAGAACCTCGAGAACAAGGGCAACCCGTGGGGCCAGAACGCGTCGACCCGCAACAACTGGATCGACGAGATGGACATCGAGATCCCGGTCTTCGGTGAGACCGTCGACACCTTCGAGGGCTTCGAGTACCTCTTCTGGGTCGGCTGCGCCGGCGCGTTCGAGGACCGTGCGAAGAAGACCACCAAGGCCGTCGCCGAACTCCTCGACATCGCCGCGGTGAATTTCCTGGTCCTCGGCCAGGGCGAGACCTGCACCGGCGACTCGGCGCGCCGCGCGGGCAACGAGTTCCTGTTCCAGATGCTCGCCCAGCAGAACATCGAGACCATCGGCGAGGTGTTCGCGACCGCTCCCGAGCAGAAGCGCAAGATCGTCGTCACCTGTGCGCACTGCTTCAACGCGCTCGGCAACGAGTATCCGCAGCTCGGCGCGAAGTACGAGGTCGTGCACCACACCCAGCTGCTCAACCGGCTGGTGCGCGACAAGCGACTCATCCCGGTCGCCCCGGTCGCCGAGGACGTCACCTACCACGACCCCTGCTTCCTGGGCCGCCACAACAAGGTCTACAGCGAGCCGCGCGCCCTGATGGCCGCGTCCGGGTCCGCGTTGCGCGAGATGCCCCGTCACGGTGAGCGTTCCATGTGCTGTGGCGCCGGCGGCGCGCGCATGTGGATGGAGGAGTCCATCGGCAAGCGCATCAACCTCGACCGGGTCGACGAGGCCCTGTCGACGCTGCCCGCGAACGGTGGCGACGAGGACAAGAAGCAGAAGATCGCGACCGGCTGCCCGTTCTGCCGGGTGATGCTCAGCGACGGGACCACCGCCAAGACCAGCGGGACCGACCGCGAGGACAAGGTCGAGGTCGTCGACGTCTCGCAGCTGCTGCTCGAGTCCGTCACCCGCGGTGCCCCCGAGATCCGCCGCGGCGGACGCTATCTCGGACCGGTGGTCACCTCCGACGGCCAGGTCTCCGAGGAGACGCAGAAGGACGAGGCCGCGCATGCGGTCACCGCGACGACCACCGCGGCGGAGCCCGCGGAGGCCGCGGCCGAGGCGACCGGGACCGCCCCCGCGGCACCGAAGCCGACCGTCGGTCTCGGCATGGGCAAGGGCATGAAGCGGCCCGGACAGAAGGCCCCGGCCGGCGACGCGGAGAAGCCCGCCGGAACAGGTGGCACCCCGGCGAAGACCGCCTCGGGCGACACGGCAGACACCACCGCGACAGCCGCGGCACCGGCCGAGCCGAAGTCCGCGGGCTTCGGTATGGCCAAGGGCCTGAAGCGGCCCGGGCAGAAGGCTGCCGCACCCGCGGCCGCTCCGGCCGAGAAGGCAGAGCCCGCAGAGTCGACGGGATCCGCCGAGACCACCGCAGCCGCACCGGCACCCGAGCCGAAGGCCAAGGGCTTCGGCATGGGCGCCGCCAAACGGCCGGGGCAGAAGGCCGCCTCCGGCGACGGGCAGAAGGCCACCGCACCCGCGGCCGCTCCGGCCGAGAAGGCGGAGCCCTCGGAGCCGGAGTCCGAGCCTGCCTCACAGACCACCGATTCCGCGCAGAAGTCCGAGCCGACCGCGGAGGCGAGTTCTGAGTCGGTGGCCGAGAAGCCCGCTCCGGCAGCGAAATCGGCTGGGTTCGGCATGGGTGCCGCCAAGCGACCGGGGCAGCGATCGGCGGCGGCGTCGAACGGCACCGGGTCCGCCCCGTCGTCGAACGGCTCGTCGTCGAACGGCTCATCCGCGAACGGCTCGTCCGCGAACGGGACGTCGTCCACCGAGGACACGTCGGACGCATCCGAGTCGTCTGCACATGCGAACGGGGACAACGCCACCGAGGCCTCCGACGGCGAGACGAACGACTCCTCGGACTCGACCACGCCTGCGACGTCGAACGGCTCGGACGACGGCGACCGGGTGGTCTCCGAGACCGGGCCCGCGAAATCCGCGGGATTCGGGATCGCCGCAGGGAAGAAGCGTCCAGGCCGGGGCTGACCCGACTGTCACAGAGCACCGTCCGACACCACGTTGCGGGGCAGATGCAGGTCCACGTGGTTATGATCCACGCTGACGTACCGCCGTCGGGTCCGACGACGGGCGCAGCGACGGGAGGCGCGGGGTGGTCACTCGACCCGAGACACCGGGTTCGCTGCTCTCCGCCCTGTCCGACGCCGACGTAGCGCGGGTCGTCGGCGACATCGCCCCCGGCAAGCTCGCGGCAGTGGCCGTGAAGATGGAGGCGTCCGATCGGATCGCGGCCGCATTCGGCCGCGCCACCGGCCTCGCCGCACGGCAGGCGACACTCGTGGCCGTCGCCGACCTCGTCGGGGACCAGGGCATCGTGTTCGCGGGTGCCGCAGACCTCGGGGTGGTGGTCGTCGACGTCGACCTGGTCGACCCGCAGCGCATCGTCGCCGACGTGGCGCGCCGCCTCGCCTCCACCATCGCCGTCGACGGCGTCGACTACTTCGTGCAGACCCACATGGGCGTGGCCTTGCCGGGCGACGCCCACGGCCGCGACGTCCGCGACGTCCTGCAGGCGGCGATCGCGGCGGTCCACCACGCCACGACCTCCGGGTCCCATCTCGCCTGGGCCTCGGACATCTCCATCAGCCACCTGCGCGAGGAGATCGAACTCGCCGCCGAACTCGCCAACGCCGTCGGCGAGGCGTTCACGCTGCACTACCAACCGATTGTGCGGATGGACACGCTCGAGGTGGTCGGCTACGAGTCGCTGCTGCGCTGGACCGTCGACGATCGCGTCCGGTTGCCCGGCGAGTTCCTCGACGCCGCCGAGGAGACCTCCCTCATCGTCCCCATCGGGCGGTGGGGTGTGGTCGAGGCGATCCGTCAGCTCGGGGCGTGGCAACGGCTCGTCGGCGACGACGAGCTGTTCGTGTCGGTGAACTTCTCGTCGCAACAACTGGTCGACCACGCGCTCACGGGCCACATCGCCGACGCCCTGACCCGTGCGGGCGTCCTCGCCGCGTCTCTGTGGATCGAGGTCACCGAGCGCGACCTCATCACCTCTGATTCTCCTGCGGCACAAACGATTCGCGAGCTCGCCGACCTGGGCTGCGTCATCGCCGTCGACGACCTCGGCACCGGTTACGCCGCGCTGCGCTACATGGTCGACCAGCCCGTCAGCGTCGCCAAGATCGACCGGTCACTCATCCAGGGCGTCGACGGCGGCGTCAGCCGCAGCATCGTCGAGACCGTCTGTCGACTCGCCGACGACCTCGGCATCCGCTCGGTCGCCGAGGGCGTCGAGGACGGTGCCGTCGTCGACGTGCTCCGCGAGATCGGGTTCACCCACGCCCAGGGGTACCTGTTCGGGCGGCCCCAACCCGCGGCGGACATCGTTCCACCCGGCGCCTGAGGCGTTCCCCCGCCGCCTGACAATCCGATTGCGCACCGGTGCGATCATGGGGGACGTGAGCAGACCGCACGTGTCCCATACCTCGACACCCCTCAAGCCCCTCGAGCAGTCCGCCAAGCTGCGCGACGTGTGCTACGAGATCCGCGGGCCGGTCCACGCACACGCCGCCCGCCTGGAGGCCGAGGGCCACCGCATCCTCAAGCTCAACATCGGCAACCCCGCCCTCTTCGGGTTCGAGGCGCCCGACGTGATCATGCGCGACATGATCCACGCGCTCCCCTACTCGCAGGGCTACTCGGAGTCCGCGGGTGTGCTCTCCGCACGGCGCGCGGTGGTGACGCGCTACGAGACCATCGACTTCCCGTACTTCGACGTCGACGACGTCATCCTCGGCAACGGCGTCTCCGAGCTCATCACCATGACGATGCAGGCGCTCCTCGACGACGGCGACGAGGTCCTCATCCCCGCACCCGACTACCCGCTGTGGACGGCGATGACGGCCCTGTCCGGCGGGAAGCCGGTGCACTACCTCTGCGACGAGGACAACGACTGGAACCCGTCCATCGCGGACATCGAGTCGAAGATCACGCCGCGCACCAAGGCGATCGTCGTGATCAACCCAAACAACCCCACCGGCGCGGTCTACTCGCGCGAGGTGCTCACGCAGATCACCGATCTGGCGCGCAAGCACTCGCTGCTCATCATGGCCGACGAGATCTACGACAAGATCCTCTACGACGGCGCGCAGCACATCTCCATCGCGTCACTCGCGCCGGACCTGTTGTGCCTCACCTTCAACGGGCTGTCGAAGGCGTACCGGGTGTGCGGCTACCGGGCCGGCTGGGTCGCGATCACGGGCCCCAAGGACCACGCGCGCGGGTTCATCGAGGGCATGTCGCTGCTGGCGTCGACCCGACTCTGCTCGAATGTGCCGGGCCAGCACGCGATCCAGGTCGCTCTCGGCGGCTACCAGAGCATCGACGACCTGGTCCTGCCCGGCGGCCGCCTGCTCGAACAGCGCAACGCCGCCTGGGAGAAGCTCAACGAGATCCCCGGCGTCAGCTGCGTGAAGCCGATGGGTGCGCTGTACGCGTTCCCCAAGATCGACCTCGAGTACCACGACATCCACGACGACGAGCTGCTCGTCCAGGACTTGCTGCTGCGCGAGAAGATCCTGGTCGTCCAGGGCACCGGCTTCAACTGGCCGAGGCCCGACCACCTGCGCCTCGTCACCCTCCCGTGGACCCGCGACATCGTCGACGCCGTCGAACGGCTCGGCAACTTCCTCGCCGGCTACCGGCAGTAGCGCGACCGCCGTCGCCGAGTGGTGTCGGTGGCCGTCGATACATCGAACACATGAGCGAAACGGGGACTCTCGACACCACGGGTGTGGTGGCGTCGCTGGCCGCGGACGAGAAGCATTCCGCCGCTGAGCTGATCGAGATCCTCGCGCACTGCCGCTCGATCACCGCCTCGGCCGACTACCGGATGCTGCAGGCGGCGTCGCTCATCCACGACGAGCGGTGCGAGGACCACCTCGTCGCGGTCGCCGAACACGACTCCGGGCAACGATCCTCGGTCGACGAGATCCTTGCTGGTCAGATGGACCGGCTGGCGGGGATCGATCCCCGCGCCGAGTTCGGGCCCGACGGGCTCGAGCGGGCGACCGCCGAGATCGGTGCCGTACTCAACGTCCCAGCGGCGAAAGCCCGGGAGATCATCGTCGCCGGTGACACCGCCCGCTACCGGCTGGTGTTCACCGGCCACGCCCTCGCGGTGGGCCGTGTTGATCTGGCCGGGTTCCTGCTCATCTGCACCCGCACGAAACTCGTGATCGATCCGGATCTGGTGAAGATCCTCGACACCCACATCGCCCAAGCCCTGTTCGACCGGCCCCCGCTGTCGCGGGCCCGGCTGGTCGCGATGGTCGACGCGATCGTCGCGATGGTCGACCCCGACGCCCTGGCACGGCGGAAGGAACGCGCCGCCGCCGACCGCGACGTCACCATCCGCCCCGACCGATTCCAACCCGGCGCCTCGCGGGTGTCGGCGTCGCTGCCGATGGTCGACGCCGCCGCGATCGACGCCCGCCTGACCGCGATGGCCGGCTCGGTCCACACCGGTGACCCCCGCACCCGCGCGCAACGCCGCGCCGACGCGCTCATCGCCCTCGCGGCCGGACACGATCACCTCGTCTGTGGGTGTGAGAGCTGTACGCAGGCGGCGGACGACGTGGATGCACCTGCCACATCAGATCCCGACGAGGATGTCGACACCCCGGTGGACCCCTGCCCGGCTGACGACTCCGCCGCCACCGTCGACAACACACCTGCGCCCGCTGCGGATCCGGTCGTCCCGCAGCCGATCGCCCCGCCCGTGGGTCCGGCGCGGCCGGTGTTCCACATCGTGGCCAACCTGTCGACCCTGCTCGGCCTCGACGATCAACCCGGCTACCTCGACGGACGCGGCATCATCGACGCCGACACCATGCGCGCCCTGCTCGCCGACGCCCACCGCGAATTCCTCCGACGCGACGACCCAGCACAGGCCGCGACAGCGGCCTCGACCTACGTCCCCTCGAAGAAACTCGCCACGCTCATCCGCGGCTCGGAGATCTGCTGCACCTTCCCCGGCTGCACAGCACCCGCCTGGAACACCGACCTCGACCACACCGACCCCTTCGACCACCGCCACCCCGACCACGGCGGCCAGACACGTCGCGAGAACCTGAAACCGCTGTGCCGGTTCCACCACCGCACCAAGACCTTCAACCGCGCCTGGCGGGACTACCAATCACCCCTGGGTGAGGCGTTCTTCGAATCGCCGACCGGCCGGATGTTCCTCGGCAACGCCTACACAGCCCTGAACATCTTCCCCGCCCTCGGACCACCCGGGACACCCGAGAATCACCCCGCGAGAACGACACTCGATCAGCGCCGAGCAACAGCCCGCGCCGCACACCAGCGCGTAGTGGAGCGGCAGGAAGACGCTGACCCGCCACCGTTCTGACTCGGAGAAGACGTTCTGACTCGGACAAGACGCGACCGCCGTCAGGCCGCCGCGTCGGACGCGACGCGCGCCGGCGCAGGCGCGGGCTTCCTCGGCGGCGGGAGGAACGGCTTCTCCGCAACACGGGCGAACGCCCACGCGATCACGACGATCAGCGGGCACGCGACCAGCCAGAACAGGGCCAGTTGGGCGTCGGGTGAGACGTGCAGCGGCTCGATGACCACGAGATAGAACAGCTGCAGCAGCTGCGCGTGGATCAGGTACAAGCTGTAGGAGAACCCCGCGACCACGGCCAGCGGTGCCCACGAGAACACGCGACGAAACCGCGGTAGCCTACCGGTGGTCATCGCCGTCAGCGCCGCGACCACACCCAGCCCCAGGACCACGTCGAGCCAAGGGGTGTTCACGATGATCCATCGCGTCGAGGCGAGGCTGCACACGGCGACCACCACGACGGCCGCGGCACCGGCCGCAAGGCGCCAGGGCACCCGAGCGACCACCTCGGGCGCGCGGCGCATCGCGATCGCCGAGCCCGCGGCCAGCGCGAACACCAGGTAGTACTCGGGGAAGAACCGGCCCAGCCTGTCGTCGACGAATGCGTCGCCGAGCATCCCGATCGCGCCGCAGGCGGCGCAGGCGAACACCGCCGGCGCGAGCCCCACGAAACGCCACAGCAACACCAGCAACGGCAGCACCAGGTAGACATGCCACTCCACCGCCACCGACCAGAACGTGTACGCGGCGTCGCGGACGGGGATGACGTCCTGCATCAGGATGTAGTCCGCCGCCCAGCCTTTCGGCGTGATCGGCAGTGACAGGTCCCAGTGCGTACCGGTGCGACGTCCGAGGACGGTCACCGCGAGCAGGATCGTGAGCGTCAGGGCGATCCAGTACGGCGGGATGATGCGACGCGCGCGTCGCTTCACGAACCCCCAGAACCCGTCGGGCAGACCGCCGGCCCGACCGACAGGCATACCCAGCGAGAAGCCGGCGAGCGCGATGAACACCGTCACGCCGAAGTGCCCCCACTGCGCCCACCCGAACGCGAAGGCCTGCCATCCGTGCACCTCACCGCGGCTGTCGACGAGATGCGCGGACATGAACGCGTGATGGACGAGGACGTACAGAGCGGCGGTTGCGCGTACACCGTCGAGGTGATGCAACCGGCGCGTGCCGGCCCCCGTCCTGGTGTCAGCTCCCACGGTCCCCCCGGACATGGTCGAACTCACAGCCTCTCCCCCCAGATCGTGCTGTCGAGCCCCGACGATACGAGATACGCCACCCAGATGTGCAAGTGGCGGACCGGCATTGAATCGTTCGAGGGACAGCGCGACATCGGTTCACAGCGGTCGATCTGACACCAGCGTGAATACGTGCTTGAATGACGGCACGGATCCGCACCTGGGGAGGACTGCGGACCGTGTCCGGCCACGGGGGTTCTAGGGCCCCCTGGTGAGCACGAACCGTTCAAGGGGGGCGGTATGCGCTGTCGTCTGTGCGCATCCGAAGATCTGGTCAGCGTCGTCGATCTCGGCGCCACACCACCATGCGAGAAGTTCTTGACGGCCGAGGAGCTCGATGCTCCCGAGCCGACGTTCCCGCTGCACCTGCGGCTCTGTCAGCAGTGTCTGCTGCTGCAGATCCCGGCGCTCATCACGCCGGAGGAGACGTTCACCGAGTACGCCTACTTCTCCTCGTACTCCGACAGCTGGGTCGCCCACGCCGAGGAGTTCGTGGCGCAGGCCGTCGACCGCGTCGGACTCGACGACGACTCGTTCGTCGTCGAGGTGGCCAGCAACGACGGCTATCTGCTGCAACACGCTGTGGCACGCGGCATCCCGTGCCTGGGCATCGAGCCGTCGGTGAACGTCGGCGAGGCCGCGCGTGAGCGGGGGGTGCCGACAGAGACCGCGTTCCTCGACGAGAACCTGGCGCGCAAGGTCACCACCGCGTTCTGCCCGGCGGATCTCGTCGTGGCCAACAACGTCTACGCGCACATCCCGGACCTGCTCGGCTTCACACGGTCGCTGCGGCGGCTCGTCGCCGACGACGGCTGGGTGAGCATCGAGGTGCACCACGCGCTGAACCTGGTGACGCTCGGGCAGTTCGACACGATCTACCACGAGCACTTCCAGTACTACACGGCGCTGTCGGCGATGCGTGCCCTCGCGACAGCCGATCTGAGTGTCGTCGACATCGAGGTGCTCGGTACGCACGGCGGTTCGATCCGCCTGTGGGCCCGGCCGTCCGGCGTCGCCGGCGAGCCCAGCGCACGCGTCACCGAGGTGCTCGCCGACGAGGAGGCCGCCGGCCTGCACCACGTCGCGGGCTACGCCGGCCTCCAGGCCCGCGCCGAGGCCGTTCGCCAGGACCTCCTGCGATATCTGTTGGCCTGCAAGGCTGACGGCAAGCGAGTGGTCGGCTACGGCGCTCCCGGCAAGGGCAACACCCTGCTCAACTTCTGCGGCATCCGTCCCGACCTCCTCGAGTACACGGTCGACCGGAACCCGTACAAGCACGGGCGTTTCACTCCCGGGACCCGGATCCCGATCGTCGCGCCGTCGCGCATCGACGCCGACCGACCCGACGTGGTCCTGGTGCTGCCGTGGAACCTCGAGACCGAGCTCACCCGCCAGCTCGCGCATGTGCGCGAGTGGGGCGGCGAGATCGTCTACCCGTTGCCCCAACTGCACGCCGCCGACGTCGAATCCGTCGTCTACGAGGGGAGCCGAGCATGAAGGTCGTGCTGTTCTGCGGCGGATACGGGATGCGGATGCGCAACAGCTCCGACGACATGATCCCGAAGCCCATGCAGATGGTCGGTCCGCGGCCGCTCATCTGGCACGTGATGCGCTACTACGCCCACTTCGGCCACACCGAGTTCATCCTGTGCCTGGGCTACGGCGCGTCGCACATCAAGAACTACTTCCTGAACTACGACGAGGCCGAGTCGAACGACTTCGTCCTCCGGGGCGGTCGGGTCGACCTGCTCGGCTCGGACATCAGCGACTGGACCATCACGTTCGCCGACACCGGTCTCGAATCGCCCATCGGGGAACGACTCCGGCGCGTGCGTCCCCACCTCGGCGACGACGAGTACTTCCTCGCCAACTACGCCGACGTGCTCACCGACGCACCGCTGGACACGATGATCGACACCGTCGTCACCTCGGGTGCGGCCGCGTCGATGATGCTGGTCCCGCCGCAGTCGTCGTTCCACTGTGTCGACGTGTCCGACTCGGGCACGGTCACCGGCATCACGCCGGTGTCGGAGTTCCCGATCTGGGAGAACGGTGGCTTCTTCGTGCTCACGCAGGAGGTGTTCGACCACCTCCCGCCGGGAGGCGATCTCGTCGCCGACGCGTGTGGCGGTCTCGCGGCGCAGGGCCGCCTGTACGGCTACCGGCACAGCGGTTTCTGGAAGCCGGCCGACACGTTCAAGGAACGGGCCGACCTGGAGGCCGCCTTCCACCGCGGCGACCGGCCGTGGATGGTGTGGGATCGTCCCCGCACGCACGCGGCCACTCCCGAGGTGAAGCTGCCGGTCGGTTCGCTGTCGTGATCGAGCTGCACACCGGCGATCTCACCGAGATCGCCGTCCTCGGCGCACACTGCGACGACATCGCGATCGCCGTCGGCGGGACGCTGCTCACCCTGGCGAAGACGCATCCCGACACCCGGGTGCACGCGCTGGTCCTCGGTGGGCAGGGCACGCCGCGCGAGCAGGAGGAGCGGTCGGCACTGGCCGCATTCTGCGGGCCGATGCCGCTGCGGGTGACCGTCGGCGACATCCCCGACGGGATGGCGCCGGCGCACTGGGGCGCGGTGAAGGAGACGGTCCGGACCTTCGCCCGCACCTGTTCTCCCGATGTCGTGTTCGCACCGCAGCGCCACGACGCGCACCAGGACCACCGGCTGCTCGCCGAGATCGTCCCGACCGAGTTCCGCGACCACCTCGTGCTCGGCTACGAGATCCCGAAGTGGGAGGGCGACCTGCCCTCCCCCAGCGTGTTCCATCCGCTCGACACCGCTGTCGCGCAGGAGAAGTCGCGCCTGCTGCACGAGCACTACCCGTCCCAGGTGGGACGGGACTGGTTCGACGACGAGACCTTCCTCGGCCTGTCCCGGCTGCGCGGCGTGATGTGCCGCGCGCCGCACGCCGAGGCGTTCGTCGTCGAGAAGGCACACCTCGCCTTCGGAGCCGCACCCACCGCATCACGAACCATCGAAGGAGACCCGTCGTGAAGGTCCTCGTCACCGGCCACCAGGGGTACCTCGGCACCGTGATGGTGCCCGTCCTCGCCGCCGCAGGCCACGAGGTCGTCGGCCTCGACTCCGGGTACTTCGCGGACTGCGTGCTCGGCGACCACCCGGCCGACCCGCCGACCATCGTCCGCGACCTGCGCGACGTGACGCTCGACGACCTGCGCGGTTTCGACGCCGTCGTGCACCTCGCCGCGCTGTCGAACGACCCGCTCGGCGCGCTCGAGCCGCAGATCACCTACGACATCAACCACCACGCATCCGTGCGTCTGGCGCGCCTGGCGAAAGAGGCCGGGGTGCAGCGCTTCCTGTACGCCTCGACCTGCTCGGTGTACGGCGCAGGCGGTGACGGCCTCGTCGGCGAGGACGCCGCACTGCGGCCGCTCACCCCGTACGCCGAGAGCAAGGTCCGCGTCGAGGACGACCTCTCGGCGATGGCCGACGACCACTTCGTGCCGGTGTACCTGCGCAACGCCACCGCCTTCGGCTTCTCGCCGCGGCTGCGGGCGGACATCGTCCTGAACAACCTCGTCGGCCACGCCGTCCTCACCGGGACCGTCCGCGTCATGTCCGACGGGACCCCCTGGCGGCCGCTCGTGCACGCCCGCGACATCGCCGAGGCGTTCGCGACCTGCCTGATCGCGGACGCGGATCTCGTGCGGTCGCAGGCGTTCAACGTCGGCACCGAGTCGAACAACCTCACCGTCACCCAGATCGCGGAGTCCGTGGTGTTGGCCGTGCCCGGGTCCGAGCTGTTGATCACGGGCGAGTACGGCGGCGACCCGCGGTCGTACCGCGTCGACTTCTCCAAGGCGCGCGGTGTGCTCGGGTACGAGGCGGCGTGGTCGGTGGCCGACGGTGCCCGTGAGCTCGCGGCCCGCTACGTGACCAACGGACTCGACGCCGACGCGTTCGCCCACCGCTTCGTGCGGTTGGCCCATCTGCAGCGGTCCATCGAGGCCGGCCTGCTCGACGCGTCGATGCGTCGGGTCGTCACCGCAGCCTGAGTGCCTCCTCCGATGCACGCCACGGTGTCAGCCGCCGATCACCCCGAGCAGCGCCGCCCAGTCGCCGGCCGCGGCGTCTCGCGGGGAGACGATCGTCGGTGGCTGCGGCCAGTCGATCGCGAGCTGTTCGTCGTCCCAGCGGACGCCGATGTCCTCGGTCGGATCGTGCGGGCGGTCGATGCGGTAGCAGACGTCGGCGGTGTCCGTCAGCGCCTGGAACCCGTGCAGGAACCCCGGCGGCACATACAGGTGGCGGAAGGTCTCGTCGTCGAGGAGGAAGGCCTGCTGCGCGCCGAACGTCGCGGACCCGGGACGGATGTCGACGAGGACATCGTGCACGGCGCCGTGCGCGCAGCGCACCAGCTTCGCCTCGCCGCGGCCGAGGCGTCCGTGCATGCCGCGGATGACACCCCTACGCGACCGAGACTGCGAGTCCTGCACGAATCGTGCTGCGACACCGGGCGATCCGAGGTGGGCGTCGAACTCCTCGGCGTCGAACGTCCGCGTGAACAAGCCGCGGTCGTCGTGATGGGGCTCGGGCGTCAGCACGAGGACGTCGGCCAGGTCGGTGGTGTCGATGTGCACGCCGCGATTGTGCCGCATCAGGTGGTGCCCGCATGACCTGTCGTGCCTGCGGATCGCTGCGACTCGAGACCGTGCTCGACGTCGGCGCCGTCGCCGCCGCGGACCGCTTCCCGCCCGCGACCACGCCGGTCGCCGCGGACGAGACCGGCCACCCGCTGTCGATGGCGCTGTGTCGCACCTGCTTCCTGGCGCAGCTCGTCGACGACGACACCGTCGCCGACGAGCCACGCGGCGTGGAGCCGCAGGCCCTGAAGGACCAGGCCGCGGCGGCCCTCGCCGAGGTCGACGAGGCCGGGCTGCTCGTCGGATCGTCGGTGGCCGAGTTCGGCAGCCCACACGGGGGCACCTGGCTGCCGTTGCTGGCCGAGCGCGGGTTCACCGGCCGCCCCGCCGACGGCAAGCAGCCGTGCGACGTCGTCCTCGACTGTTTCGGGATGATGCACGAGCCCGACCAGGCAGCCGCCGTCGCGCGACGTGCCAGGGCCACCGCCCGCGACGGCGTCCTGCTGTTCCAGTTCCACTCCCTGGCGACGATCGTCCGGCAGGGCCAGTGGAACGCCCTGCGCCACGGCCACTTCGCCTACTACTCGCTCACCGCGCTGCGGTCGCTGTTCGACGCCGTCGGCATGTCGGTGACCTCGGCGTGGACCCACGACCTCTACGGCGGCACGATCCTGGTCGCCGTGCGCCACGGCGCCCACGAGCCCGACGCAACGGTCGCTGCCGTCCTCGCCGACGAGGACGCGGCCGGCATCACCGACGTCACCGCGGTGTCCGCGTTGCAGCGGGAGGCGGAGCGACAGTGGTCGGAGCTGCGCACCTGGCTCGCCGACATCGTCGCCGCGGGCGGTACCGCTTACGCCTACGCTGCCGCGTCCCGCGCCGTGGCACTGTTCGGGTGCGCCGGTGTCACCAAGGAGCTCCTGGCCGGCGTGGCCGACGCCTCGCCCGCCAAGTGGGGGCTGCGGATGCCCGGCACCGACATCCCCATCATCGACCCGGACACCCTCGTCGCCGCCGCACCGACAGCGGTGCTGGTGACGGTCCCCGACCTCGTCGACGAGGTCCGTCGGGACTTCCCCGCACTCGCCGACGCGCTCGTCACCGAGCCCGGCGTTCCGGCGCAGACCGACCCGCAGGGAGGCACCGCATGACCTCGGTCCACGAACGTCGCAGCACGCGGCGCGATTTCACGGAGTCGAACCGCCTGCAGGCGTCACTACACCGGATGGTGCCCGGGGGCGCGCACACCCACGCACGCGGGTCGGACCAGTATCCCGAGCAGATGGCACCCGTCCTCGTCCGCGGTGCCGGGGCACGGGTGTGGGACGCCGACGGCAACGAGTTCGTCGAGTACGGCATCGGGCTGCGGTCGGTGACCCTCGGACACGGACATCCCGGCGTGGTCGAGGCGGTCACGCGGACCATCGTCGACGGCGTCAACTTCTCCCGACCGACCGCGCTGGAGGAGGCCGCCGCCGAGGACTTCCTCCGCCTGGTGCCGACGGCGCAGATGGTGAAATTCGCCAAGAACGGCTCGGACGCCACCACCGCGGCCGTCCGTCTGTCGCGGGCCGCGACGGGACGCACCCTCGTCGGCGTCTGCGACCACCCGTTCTTCTCCGTCGACGACTGGTTCATCGGCACCACCGGTATGGACGCCGGGATCCCATCCGACGTCACCGCGAAGTCGATCCGGTTCCGCTTCAACGACATCGACGACACCCGCGCCATGTTCGACACGCACGGTGACGACCTCGCCTGCGTCGTGCTGGAGGCCGCGACCGCGTCGACCGAGCCGGCACCGGGCTACCTAAAGGCCGTCCGCGAGCTGTGCGACCGCCACGGTGTCGTGTTGGTCTTCGACGAGATGATCACCGGCTTCCGGTGGTCGGAGCACGGCGCGCAGTCGGTCTACGGCGTGACGCCCGACCTGTCGACGTGGGGCAAGGCGATGGGCAACGGTTTCCCCATCGCCGCGCTCGCCGGCAGGCGGGAACTGATGGAACTCGGCGGGCTGAACACCGACGCCGACCGGGTGTTCCTGCTGTCGACCACGCACGGACCGGAGACGGCGTCGCTCGCGGCGTTCCGCGCCGTCGTCGCCGTGTACGCCGACGGCGATCCGATCAGGTCCATGACCGACCACGGGACCGCGCTCGCCGCCGGGGTGAACGCCCTCGCCGCCGACGCCGGTGTCGCACCGAACGTCCGCGCTTTCGGACGTCCGGCGGCGCTGCTGTTCGGGACCGCCGACGCCGAGGGCACGCCGTCGCAGGCGTTCCGCACGCTGTTCCTGCAGGAACTCATCGATCGCGGCGTCCTGGGCCAGTCGTTCGTGCCGTCCGCTGCGCACGACGCCGCCGACCTCCGGGTGACCCTCGACGCCGTCGAGGGTGCGGTGGCGGTCTACCGCGAGGCCCTCGAGCGCGGATCCGTCGACGGCCTGCTCCGCGGACGTCCCGTCGCACCGGCCCTCCGTCGGACCGCGGCACCCCGCCGCCTCTGACGCCCCGCCGACGCCGTCGACCGTGCAGTCGATCCCGTCGAGCGTGCGGTAGATCCCGTCCACCGTGCGGCAGCTGCGAGCGGGATGACAGGACTGCACGCTCGGCGGGATCGACTGCACGATGGGCGGGATCGACTGCACGCTCGGCGCGTTGTCAGCAGCCGCCCTGCAGCCACGCGCGGACGAAGCCGGCGGTCTGGTAGACGTACGCGAACGGCCAGTAGTACCAGGAGATCTCCTGCGGACTCTGCGCCATCGCGATCTGTCCGCCGAAACACCGTTCGACGATGTAGCGGGCGCGGGAGATGTGCGGTCGGAACGTCACCACGACGACCGACCGCCATCCGCGTTGCTGGGCGATCTCGCGCAGGTGCTGGGCCTCGCCGCGCGTCGTCGACGGGTCCGGCGCGAAGCACTCGACACGCACACCGGGCAGCCGCGCCGCGCACAGACCGGTGTCGTCGAGGAAGTGCTCGGGGTTGCTCATCACCACCGTCGAGGCGTAGCCCTGCTGCGCGAGCTCGAGCCCGTAGCGATACCGGGTCTCACCACCGGCCCCGCCCAGCACGAGGATCGCGTCCGCGCGTCGCGGACCGTCGACCTGCGGGAAGACATAGACCGGCAGACCGGCCACGGCCAGGGCGGCGATCACCGCCACGACGATCCCGGCGATCGTCAGTTTCTTCCTCACCCGAGCGACAGGATCCTCTCGTAGAACGCGACCAGAGCCCGGGTCGAATTCTCCCACGACAGCTCACGTTCGACCCGCTCGCGTCCGAGGATGCCCATCTTCTCGCGACGCTCGGGGTCGTCGAGAAGGGTGACGATGCCCTGTCCGAACGCCTCGACGTCGTTGCCGGGGACGTACAGCGCCGCGTCCCCCGCCGACACCCGCGCCTCGCGGAGGTCGTACGAGACCAACGGACACCCCATGGCCATGTACTCGACGACCTTGTTCATCGTCGAGACGTCGTTGAGCGGGTTCAGCGGATCAGGCGACAGGCACACGTCGGCCGTCGACAGGCAGCGCTGGACGAACTCGTCGGGGACGCGGCCGGTGAACTCGACGACGTCGTCGATGCGCAGTTCGCGGGCCAGCTCGACGAGGCCGTCGAACTCGTCGCCGGACCCCATCACGACGGTGTGCAGGTCGTCACGACCGAGGTCGTGGCGGACGTGGGCGAGCGCGCGCAGAGCGTGGTCGACCCCGTCCTGCGGACCCATCACGCCGAGATACGCGGCGAGGTGTCGCTTGCCACGCCTGAGGGACGGATCCGGCTCCCGGGCGACGAACCGCGACAGGTCCGGCGCGCTGCGTACGACGGTGACGTCCGCGGGTGCGCAGCCGCCACGCTCGATGGCGGTGCGGCGGTAGCTCTCGTTGGTGGCGATGACCCCCGTGGCCGTGGCATAGGTCATGCGCTCGAGCAGTCGGCAGATGCCGTCGAGCACGCGGCCGGCCACCCCGCCGCCTCCGGCGAACCGGGATGCGAAGAGCTCGGGGACCAGGTCGTGCTGGTCGAAGACGAAACGCGCACCACGCAGCCGCAGCAGGAGCCCGACGACGAAGAAGAAGTCCGGCGGGTTGCAGCCGTGCACCACGTCGACCCGGGACCGCAGCGCGACGCGCAGCGCCAGACGGATCGTGTGGAACATCGCCACCGGGTACTCGCGGAGATACCCGGCCGGACCGCCGGTCGCGGCCGTCAGCGGGTAGCGCAGGATGCGGACGCCCTCGATGGTCTCCTCGCGGGCGGTGTCGGCGTGGCTGCCCGTCGGACAGATGACGGTCACGCGGTGACCTGCCGCGATCAGGGCCCGACTCTCCTGCCAGACACGCCGATCCATCGGGACCGACAGGTTCTCGACGAGGATCAGGATGTGACGGCGTCGGGTGTCCGTCCGCCCCCGCACACGTTCGACGGCCGCGGTGAGCCGGTCCTGGACGGCGTTCTTCGCCGGCCGGATCCGACGGAGCAGTCCCGGCGCGACGGTGAGTCCGACCACGAGCAGTGCCGCACGCAGCGATCGGCGGTGTCCGAGCGACCGCACCGCGGCCGCGCGTGCCGACGCCGTGTCCCCCTCGACGAGCGCCCATCGTGCGCGGCGGATCTCGCGGATCGCGCCCATGCGGTCGAGGTTCGCGCTTAGTGCGCGCTCGTCCTCCGGGTCCGACAACGGTCGGGCGGTACGGAACGACCGTTCCAGCGCGTCCTCGAATCCCTCCACCTTCGCCGCGTCGCGGGAGAGCGAGTCCTCACGGATCCGATAGCGCGCCAACACGTCCGGCAACATCCGGACGTCGTGGTCACGGGTGAGTCTCAGCCAGATCACCACCGACTCGTCGATCCCGTCGATGCCGGGGGCGTACCCGCCGACCTCGTCCCAGGCGTCCGCACGGACCGCGGCGGTGTAGTACGGGACCGTCCCGCCCAGCACATCCCGGAACCGCAGTGGCCGTGCGGGATCCGGGCGCGACACCCCCACCGATCGCAGGTAGTCCACGGGCAGGTCGTCCGCGCCCTCGGCGAAGCGGTGTGCGTCGACGCAGACCGCGGCGACATCGGGCTCGGCGGCGATGGTCTCGCCCACCCGCCGACAGAAGTCGGGCAGCAGGTGGTCGTCGCTGTCGAGGACGCACAGGAACCGGCCGCGTGCGACGGCGGCCGCAGCCATCACCCCGCCCGCGTACCCCGCGTTCTCCTGGCGCACCAGGTGTATCCGGTCGTCGTCGAGGTACTGCGCGACGACGGCTGCAATCGCGTCGGAGTTGCCGTTGTCGACGACGACCAGTTCCCAGTCGGCGCGGGTCTGGGCGAGGACGGACTCGATGGTCTCGCCGATGAGATGTTCCGTGCCGTAGGCGGTGGTCAGGAAGCTGAACGTCGGGCGCACGCCTGAACGCCCGCCCCATCGCGGGTCGTGGGACATGACCGGATCACCAACCGACGCCGAAGTAGTTGTCGCCCAGGCGCCGCAGCTCGGCACCGGGGAGGCGCACGAGGTCGATGATCACCGTGTCGGCCGGAGCCGCGTCCACCGCGGCGACGACCTCGGGATCGGACGTGGCGACGACGATCACGTCACCGTGGTCCATCACGTCGGACACCGACGAGGTGAGCAGCTCACCGATGTGCGGCAGGTGATCGGTGATGTAGTCGCGGTTGGCGCCCACGATCGACGACAGGCTGACGTTCGCGTCGTGGACGCGGATGTCGAAACCCTTACCCGCGAGCCGTTCCACGAGCTCGACGAGCGGGCTCTCCCGCAGGTCGTCGGTGCCGGACTTGAACGACAGACCGTAGAGGCCGACGCGCCGCTTGCCCGTGGACACGATCATGTCGATGACGCGACGGATCTGGGTCTCGTTGGACACCATGATGTTCGCGATGACCGGGATCTCGAGGTCGTTCTGCCGCGCGGTGTGCATGAGGGCGCGGACATCCTTGGGCAGGCAGGAGCCGCCGAAGGCGAAACCCGGTCGCAGGTAGGCGTCGCTGATGTTCAGCTTCGTGTCGGCGAAGAAGATCTCCATCACCGCGTGGGAGTCGAGACCGAGGTGGGCACAGATGGTCCCGATCTCGTTGCCGAAGGCCACTTTCAGAGCGTGGAAGCTGTTGTCCACGTACTTCGTCATCTCCGCGACCCGCAGCGGCACCCGGAAACGCTTGCCGGACAACCCCTCGTACAGGTCCATCACCATCGCACCGCTGCGGTCGTCGGTCTCGCCGACGACGGTCTTGGGCGGGGTCATGAAGTCGCGCACCGAACTCCCCTCGCGGAGGAACTCGGGGTTGACGCACACGCCGAAGTCGACGCCGACACGCTTGCCCGACGCACGCTCGAGGATCGGGATGAGCACGTCCTCGCAGGTGCCGGGCACCATGGTGCTGCGGTAGACGACGACGTGCCAGCCGTCCTTCTCGCGCAGCGCAGCACCGATCTCCTCGGTGGCGCTGCGCAGATGGACCGTCGACAGACCGCCGCCGGCCCCCGACGGGGTGCCGACGCAGACGATCGTGATGTCGCTCTCCCGCACGGCGCGACGAGCATCGTCGTCGACGTCGAGCATCCCGGACGCGACGACGCCTGCGGTCAGTTCACCGATGCGCTCCTCGACGACGGGGGCCTTGCCCTCGCGCAGGAAGCGCGTCTTGGACGGGTTGACGTCCACACCGATCACCTTGTGTCCGCGGGCGGCGAAACAGGCCGCGGACACGCACCCCACGTACCCGAGGCCGAAGACACTCAGGACCGCGGCCCGAGAGTCGTTGCCCGGGTGCGGGTTGTGCCGTGACGTCGGGTCGGCCGACGCGCGGCCACCCCCGTGATCGTCGGCGCCGTCCGTGTCGTGGACAGCCTCGTACGACGTGAGCGTGCTCATGCAGTATTCCCCCCACTGCGCGATCGATTGTTCCCCCGGGCTACAGCGCCGTCTCGATCTGCAACGACACCTGCCCGTCCCCGCGCGTGTCCACCACGCACTCCCGCTGTACCCCCTCGCACAGCAGGCGGACACGGATCGCTGATCCGTCATCCGACAGGGACAGATCGCAGCCTAGCGCAAACTTCGTTGTGACGTTGATGAAGGATGTTTGAACCAGTGGTGTGGTCCGGCCGGGGGATTGCGTCCCCACCCACCAGGCAGGCGATCTCTGTTCCAGGCGATGGCTTGACCAGCCGCGATGCGTCGTCTCGTCGCCTCGCACCGACCACAGGGACATCGGTGAGGTGCTCGCGGTGACGATCTCCGCGATGTGATCTCCCTCTCGCGACAACACGATCGCGGATTTCGAGGTGTCGATCTCGATGTCGGCCGCGAGCGGGAACGTCGTCGTCACGTCGTGCCGACCGGACCCGCTCAGACGGTCGACGATCAGCACACCCGGCAGATCGGGCGGCGAGATGACCCACCGGCGATGCACGACGCCGTCGGTCCCGTCCGCGTACCCGTCGTGCTCGGCGTCGACCACGCCGGCGTCGAGGTCGACGGCTCGGACGCGGGTGTGCGCGTGCCGCGTCCACAGGAACGGGCCGCCCATGTCGGACTGGTCCCGCCCGTCGACGCCGACCGTGGCGTGTGCAGCCGTGCCCCGCAGGACTTTCCGCCACTCGGGGTGCCCGTAGTAGCTGCCGGTGCCGGGATCCTCGACGATCTCGCCGTGGTCGTCGGCGACGGTCACGGCGAGGGCGTCGGCGTGGCCGTGCGCGGCGATCGCGAGATACCCCAGCGGGCCGACGTCGACGGTGACCCGCCGGCCGGGTCCGCGCAACACCACCAGACCGCCGTCGCGGTGGTAGGTCGATCCGTGTGCACCGCGGATCGTGCTGGTCACCGCCGTCCGCGGCCGCTGCGACCCACCCAGCGCCGCGGCGAACCACTCGCGAGCAGGGGTGGTCGCCGTCCCGGCCGGCGCCGGCCCGTCGGTGATGCCGGCGACGAGGTCGAGATGTGCCTCGACGGTGCGGACAGGTTCGTCGGACAGCCGCAGCGCGAACCCCTCGTCGTCGTCCCCGATCCGCGGGGTCGGAGTGCCCAATCCCCCCAGGAAGTCGGTCCCGCGCAGCACCGCCGCGACCAGTCGTTCCGGCGCCGACCCGTCCCGGTCGGCCACGAGCGCGGCGACCACGGCGAGCAGTTCGGCGGTGAAGATCTGATACCCGACAGCCTGTTCCGCGCCGACGCCGTCGGGCAGGATCTGCCGGTCGGCCTCGGCGTCCAGGCCCGCGAGGGCGATGTGTTCCCATCGCTGCGCGTCCTCGAGTCCGGGCATCAGCAGGGCCACCGCCGCCAGGCCGGCGAGTTCCCCGACGAGGTGGTTGTTGGCCGAGCTGTACCGGGACCGGCCGCGGACGCAGTAGCGCGCCGACGCGTCCAGCATCGCGGCGATCGCCCCGAACCGTCGGGGCGTCATCCGGGGTGCGTCCGCCAGCGCGGCCACGGCCACCGCCACGCTCAGCGCGCGGATCCCCGCCTCGAACGCACCGCGCCAGGCGATCCCGTGTCCGGGTGGGTTCGCGACCGTCCACGACTCGAGGTCGTCGAGGGCGGCGTCGGCGTATCTGTCGTCCCCGGTCACCAGCCACGCCTGCGCCAGGAGGGGCAGGTGTTGCAGTCGATTCAGTTCCCAGATCCACTTCACGTCACCGTCGATCGTGCGGTGATCGATGCGATCGGCCGGCAGATCGGGCCAGTGCAGATCCCGGATCGGGTCGTGGGACCAGTCGACCGGCCGGGTCAGCGTGACCGTCGGGTATCCGAAGAACGTGCAGCGCAGCGCGACCGCGTCGTCCGCGGCGGCGACGATCTGCTGGACCAGCTCGGGATGCCGCGCGACGATGTCGGCGGCCCGCTCCCGGGACAGCAGGGCCGGTCGACGGCCCGGGCCGCGCAGCTGCGCGAGCGCGGTCTCCGCCGTGTCGATGGTCCACCCGGACGGCAGGTCGCGCGGCGGCGTGGCACCCGAGAGGCGACGGACCCGACCCGCCACGAGGGTGCGGACCCGCCAGCCGATCTCAGCGGCCGACATCGTCGCCAAACGGCGGCGGTACCAGGTGACCTTGTGCACGTCGGTGACCCTAGCGTTCGCGATCGTCACGGGATCGGTGTCATGATCGTGGGTGGGGAGAGAAGTTTCGACACAGGGGGACACCGATGGCACCGCGGGGGGCGGGCGTCGACGTCAAACACAGGTTGCGTCGCGCACATCCATATCGATCGATCGCACGCAGGCAGCTCGCCTGGGCCGAGCAGGCCACGCCGGACGAGCTGGCCCGTCGACGGGACCGGAGGCTGCGGGCCCAGGTCCGCTGGGCGGCGCGTCGGTCGCCCTTCTACCGGGAGATGTTCGCCGAGCACGGCATCGATCCCCGAGATGTCCGCACCGCGGCCGACCTGGTGCACCTGCCGACGACCGACCGGGTGAGTGTCACCGATCGACGCACCGACTTCTGCGCCGTCCCGCAGCGCCTCATGTGGCCCGCCAGTTCGTCGGGCACGTCGGGACGTCCGGTCACCGTCATGCGCACCCCGGCCTCCTCGGTCTACGAGTTGTGCGCGCAGGAGCGGCAGTGGCGCTGGTTCGAGATGGATGCCGACACCCCACGCATCGTCCTGCGCGGCAACGACTTCGCCGCCGAAACGGAGGGCACGCCAGTCCGTCCGCTGCCGGGGAACCGCCAGCTGATGGTGTCGAGTTTCCACCTGACCACCGAGCACCTGCCCGCGATCCTCGACGCCGTCGACGAGTTCGGGCCGCAGGCGATCGAGGGCTGGCCGTCGAGCATCGCCGTCCTCGCCGGGCTGCTCTCCGACGCCGGGCGGACCCTGCCGCTGCGCGGCATCATCACCTCGTCGGAGGTGATCGGCGGGCCGGCACGCGCGTTGATGACCGCGGTGTTCGACGCGCCGATCGTCGACCACTACGGGCAGACCGAACGGGTCGTGATGACCGGGAACTGTGAACACGGCACGCACCATGTCTTCGACGACTACGGCGTCCTCGAACTCCTGCCGGTGCCGGGTGTCGTCGACCGCTGGGAGATCGTCGGCACCGGCCTGCACAACCGCGGGTTCCCGTTGCTGCGCTATCGCACCGGGGACCAGGTGGGGCCCGCGACCGACGAACCCTGTCCCTGCGGACGGCCGTTCGGACGGATCGGGACGATCGCCGGGCGGGCCGAGGACGTGTTCACCGCCGCCGACGGGCGCGCACTGCCGGTTCCGTCGACCGTCGTCGACGACCTCGTCGGGGTGCGGGGTGTGCAGATCGTGCAGCACCGCGCCGGCGAGTTCGAGGTCCGTGTGGTGCCCGGCGGCGGGTGGGACGCCGACGTCACCGATCGCCAGGTGCGGCGCAACGTCGACCGCATGTTCGGCCCGGGGCAACGGGTGACCGTCACGACGCTGGACACGCTGTCCACGCCGGACGGCGCGAAGGTCAAGTCCGCGTACGTCGTCGGCGTCTGACCGCCGCTCAGCGGCCGCGCGCCACCTCTGCGGTCAACCGTTCGTAGGCGCGGGCGGTGTCGGCGATGTCGAACGCGTGGCGCGCCCGCTCGCGGCCCGCTGCACCGAGCCGACGACGCAGGTCGGGGTCGGAGGCCAGCGCGATCAGACGGTCGGCCAGGGCGTCGTGATCGCCGACGCCCACGACGAATCCCTCGACACCGTCGGTGATCATGTCCGGCACCGACCCACATCCCGTCGCGACGACGGGTACCGCGGATGCCATCGACTCGGCGAGCACCAGGGGGACGCCCTCGTGCACCGACGACAGGCAGGAGACGTCGAGGCCCGGCAGGACGTCCGGCACGTCGTCGCGCACGCCGAGGAACCGAACCCGCTGCGCCACGCCGAGATCCGCGGCGAGGTCGCGGAGTTCCTGGTCGCGCGGTCCCGTCCCCATCAGCAGCAGCACGGCGGTCGGACAGTCGGCGAGCATCTTCGCGAACGCGGCGAACGCCACCTCATGGGCCTTCTGCGCGGACAATCGGGCGACCATGCCGACCGCGATGTCGTCGTCGGTGAGCCCCAACAGCTCCCGGGCGCGGACGCGACGGTCACGGGTCGGCGGCGGGGGCAGGACGATCCCGTTGCCGATGACCACCTCGCGGGTCCGTGACCACGGCGACGCCCCCACACCCTCTGCGCGGTGCAGGTACTCACCCTGCGCGCGAGAGAGCAGCACGAGTGCCCGGGAGGCCGCCAACGTCGCCACGGCCCAGCGCGGCAGCACCCGACCCCCGACGTCCGTGAGATCCATGTCGTGGGCGGCGACGACGCTCGGGATGCGCGCCACGGCAGCGGCCAGACGACCGACCGCCAGGGCCGCGCGGTGGTGGTGCGCGACGAGGACCACGTCGGTCCCGGTGCGACGTAGATGGGTCGCCAGAGCGCCGATCCGGCGCGGGTCGCGGCCGGACGGGCCGTCGAGGACGTCCACGGGGACGCCTCGCGCACGGAAGTCGGCGGCGAGCGGGCCCTCCTCCCGCAGGCACACGATGCGGGGTGCGATCACAGACCGGTCGAAGGCACCGCACAGGGACAGCAGCAGCCGCTCCGCGCCCCCGACGAAGGTGAGGTCCATGACGACGGTGAGCGTCAGCGGGACCGGTGTCGTGGTCGGGCCACCGGCGGCGATGTCGGTGAGGACGTCCTGTGTCGCCTGCACCATCACCGAGCGGTCGAACTGGGCGCGCGCCCGCGCGCGGGCGGCGGCACCCATGACGCGGGCGCGGTCGGGATCGGTGACGATCCCCCGGACCGCGGCGGCCAGCGCGTCGGGACGACGGACCGGCACCAGGTGACCGGTGACGCCCTCCTCGACCATCTCGCGCAGTCCCCCGATGTCGGTGCACACCGCCGGCAGGCCCGACGCCATCGCCTCCAGGAGGGCCATCGGCAGGCACTCCACGGCGTCCGACGAGAGCACGAAGACGTCCATCGCGGCGAGCATCGCGGGGACGTCGGTGGTCGCTCCGACGAAAGCCGTGCGCCCCGCGATCCCCAGCTGACGCGCGAGCGCCTGGGAGCGTTCCCGCTCCGGGCCGTCGCCGACGACGAGCACGCGCAGCTCGGGGACATCGACGGCCACCGCGGCCGCTGCCCGCAGGAAGGTCTCGTGGTCCTTCTCCGGGCGCATGGCCGACACGGTCCCCATCACCGGCCCGGTGCCGTCCACGCCCGGGACCGCGATCGGTGTGCGAGCGACGGACGACAGGTCGGTGAACGCGTCCACCTCCACCCCGTTGCGCACCACGACCACCTTGTCGGCCGGGTGACCGAGCGTCTCGGTGAGGAAGGACGTCTGCGCGTACGCGACACCCAGGTAGCGGTCCGTGCGCCCGTCGAGCAGTCGGTCGACGACGCGGCGGAGCCGGGGACGGTCGTCGACGTCGGCGACGTGGTGGATCCAGACGGCCCGATGGGGCACCCCCGCGAGGATCGCGGCCAGTCGTCCGAGGACGTCGGCGTTGTAGCCCCGCGTCAGCACGATGTCGGGCCGCTCTGTCCGCATGTGGCGCACCAGATCCCACAGAGCGCGCGGTGCGTCGCGTCGGCTGCGGCGCAGCGCGACCGCGGGCACCCCGACCAGCTCGTCGAAGAGTGCACCCGGCTCGCCGATGCAGACCACCGACGGCGCGAACCGCTCGCGGTCGAGGGCGGGCATCAGGGTCGCGACGTGTCGCTCGGCGCCGCCGATCCGCAGGTCGGGCACGACGTGCATCACCCGCAGCGGCCGGTGGGGGGCGGGGCGGTCGGTGATCTCGCGGTACAGCGCGTCGACGCGTCGCCACACGGTGTCGACGTCGAAGTCGGTCCGGAACCGCAGGTGCGCCGCCGCGGCGAGTCGTCCCCGCCGGTCGTCGTCACCCAGCACGTCGTCCAGCGCGCACCGCAGACCATCGACGTCACCGGGCGCGACGAGGACGGAACAGCTGTCGTCGAGGAGGTCGGGGACCCCGCCGACCGGGGTCGCCACGACGCACAGGCCCGCGGCCATCGCCTCGAGGACGGCCATGGGCTGTCCCTCGTCGTGGGACGGCAGAACGAGTACCTCGGACCGCCGCAGCAGGTCGTCGACGGTGTCGGCGCCGACCCACCCGCACACGTCGACCGAGTCCTCGACGCCGAGGTCGGCCACGAGCGCCCGCGCGCGGTCCACCTCGCCGTCGCCGGCGATCGTCAGATGCGATCCGCGCGCCGTCGGCGACGCCGCCCAGGCGCGGATGAGGTCGAACGCCCCCTTCCGGTCGCCGACACGGCCGAGGAACACCACCCGGGTGGGCCCGTCGGCAGGGCGCGCCGACGGTGTCCGTCCACGAACGGCGTTGGGGATCACCACGACCCGCGCGTCGGGCGCGATCGCGGAGAGTCGTCGTGCCCATCCCGGTCCGAGCGCGACCACGGCCGCGGCGTCGGTCAGGATGCGCACCAGGACCCACCGCGCCGGTCGGGGTAGGCGCGCCGCGAACAGGTGGAACTCGGCGCCGTGCACGTGCAGGACGACGGGCATGCGCAGGACGCGGGCGACGATCGCCAGCACGGCCTTGCGCGCGAAACTGCCGTAGGACGCGGTGTGCAGGTGCACGATCGACGGTCGCCGGACGACGAGTTCACCGACGAAGCGCAGTGCGCCCAGCAGGAACGTCGCGATCTTGACGGCATCCGACCCGTCGCGGTGCGTCGTGACGTGCCGGATGCGCCAGTGGTCCGACAGCTCCGTCGACAGCACCGCCGACACCGTCGAGGCCACCCCGCCCCGCGTGGACGTGCTCGTCGACGCCCACAACACCCGTGGTCCGGGCACGACCGATCGGCCCATGAGAACTTTCCCCCTCGATCGATGCCGTCCGCTGGTCGTCCTCCCCGACGACCGGTCCGATGTGGCGAACCACAGACAGCATGTGCAATCCTATACCGCGGGGAGGAAAGCTCGACGTGTCTGTTCAGAACAGCAGCGCTCGACGCGTTCTCGATCGTGACCCGACACCGGGGGGTGTCGACCAGGGTGCGGTCACGCAGGAGTCCGGACAGGTCCGGATCCTGATCGAGAACAGCGAGTATTGGCTGCGCAACAACGGTGACCTGGCCATGCTGGCCGTCACGATCCGCCGACTGCGGGAGCGGTGGCCCGACGCGCGGATCGGTGTGCTGACCGATTCGCCCGTTCTTCTCCGTGCGTATTTCCCGACGGCCGAGGGCATCACGGTCTTCGACGAGGATCCGTGGGCACCGCCGACGTGGCTCGAGCAGATCGCGGCGCGCGTCGGTCCGGCCTTCGTCGGGCCTGTGGTCCTGGCCTGGCTCCGGGCTCGGACGTGGCTGCCGCAGAAGGCCCGTGGCGCCCGACGGCGCCTCAAGAGTGCACTGACCGGGACCCAGGTGCCGCCCATCTCACCGCGTCCGAGGCCACACATCGGGTCACGCCGGGCGGTGGTGTCGTCGTCGGCGCTCGTCGTCCTCGGCGGTGGCTACCTGACGGATGCCGATGCGGCACAGTGCCGTCGGGTCTTCTCGCTCATCCGGGTCGCCGGCGACCACGACGTCCCCGTCGCGATGATCGGTCAGGGTCTCGGCCCACTCGACGACCCGACGCTGGTCGCGATGGGCCGCGAGGCGCTGGGCACCGTGGAGATGCTCGCGCTGCGGGAGCGGCGGCGGGGTCCGGCGATCGCCGACCGCCTCGGCGTCCCCGCCGGGCGGGTCCGGGTGACCGGCGACGACGCGATCGAGCTGGCGCACAGCCTGATCGACCCGACCTCCGACACGCCCCGCGGCGGCGGCGACGGGTTGGGGGCGGGGATCGGCTTCTGCCTGCGGGTCGCCGGGTACTCGCCGGTCGACGAGTCCGCACGCACAGCGGTGGGTGCGACGGTCCGCCACGCCGCCGAGCGGCTACGGGCGCCGTTGCTGCCCTTGATCATCGCCGAATACCGCGACCAGGACCGCAAGTCGACGCTGCCGCTCGTCGCAGGTGCCAATCGCGTGGTCCCACCGCTGTCGCGCTACGTCCACCCGCGTGCGGTCGCCGAGCGGGTCTCCGACTGCCGCGTCCTGGTCACCGGCGCCTACCACCTGGCGGTGTTCGCGCTTTCCCAAGGTTTCCCGGTGATCGCGCTCACCTCGTCCGAGTACTACGACGACAAGTTCCTGGGGCTCGCCGACATGTTCGGCACCGGCCTGACGATGATCGAGCTGGGCAGCCCCGACCTCGCCGAGCGACTGTCGGCCGCGATCGCGTCGGCGTGGGAGGACGCACCCGCGGTCCGTGCACCGCTGCGTGCCGCCGCGCGCCATCAGGTCGACCTGAGCCGTGCGGCGTTCGACGAGGTGTTCGCGATCGTCGAACGACCCCGCCGTCGTGGCGGGTCGAACGAGCCGGACGCGGTGGTCGACCGATGACCACCACCACCCGCACCGACGCCGCATCCCCGGACGAGGTGGGAGGTGGCCGCTCACTGCGCAACCGGATCGGTCGTGTCGCGGTCGCGTCGGCGTTCGCGCTCGTGTTCGGCGAGGTGCTCACCCTCGTCCAGACCATCGCACTCGCCCGACTGCTGTCCCCGGCCGAGGTCGGCATCTTCGTGTCCGGCACGGTCATCACCAGCTTCCTCGGGGAGTTCGTCGAGGGTGGTCTGCGCGCGGGACTCGTCCAACGGGGCGGCGACATCCGCGACGCCGCGGAGACCGTGTTCTGGGCGACCCTCGGCGGCGGCGTCCTCATGTCGCTCGGTGCGCTGGCGGCGGCGCCGGTCGTCGGTCTCGTGTTCGACAACAGCACCGCCGCGGTGATCGCGGCGGTGACGTCCGGCACGCTGCTGATCTTCTCGGTCACCAACGTGCCCGAATCCATGCTGCAGCGCGCGTTCAGCGTCAAACGCCGGCTGATCGTCGGACCGTCGGTGGCGATCGCCTACGCGGTGGTGGCGGTGTCGCTCGCCGCCCTCGGGTTCGGCGTCTGGAGCCTGGTCATCGGCATGTACGCGTCCTTCGTCGCCTGGGCCGTCAGCATCTGGGCGATCACCGACTGGCGGCCCGGTCGCGGCACCGCCTCGATCGCCCTGTGGCGCGAACTCGCCCGGTACGGGCTGCCGCTGGTCCTCGGTGGGATCGGTGCCCGCGTGCAGAACGCGATGGAGACCGTCGTCGTGGGCCGCGGTCTGACCCAGTTCGCACTCGGCAACTTCCGCTACGGACAACGGATCTCGCAGATGCCCGTCCGCGCGATCATCGAGATCGGCGCCGTCTCGCTGTTCCCGGCGTTCTCGCAGATGGCCGACGACCGGGACCGCATGAAGGCCGCCTACCTCCGCGCGCTGCGCTGGGTGACGGTGGGCGCTGCGGCGTTGTCGGGCCTGATGATCGCGCTCGGCACCCCCGCGGTCACCGTCGTCTTCGGTGAACCGTGGCACGCCGCCGGTGTCGCCGTGAGCCTCATGGCCGGCCTGGGTGTCGGCAAGGCGCTCATCAGCGTGGGCGAGGAGGTCATCAAGGCCTGTGACCGCACACCGTTGCTGAACTGGTACACCGCCGTGGAGGTGCTCCTCGGCGTCGGTGCGTTGGTGGTGTTGGTCTCCGAGTTCCGACTCCAGGGTGCGGCGCTGTCGCTGTCGGTGACGGCGATCGTCGTCGGGATCGTGGTGACGGGGTTGGCCATCCCGCTGGTCGGGGTGCGGTGGACCGAGGTGGGCCGGGCCGTCCTGCCGCCGCTCCCCGCGGCCGGTGCCGCAGCCGCGGTCGCGTGGGTCCTCGACCGACATGTCCTCTCCAGCGCCGACCGCGCACTCGTCCCTGCCGTGCTGTGTCTCATGGCCGCCGGGGTCGCCTTCGGCGTCGTCTACCTCGTCGCTCTCGCCGTCTGCGCCCCGTCGTCGGCGCGCAGCCTCCTGCGGGTCGTGGTCGGCGTCTCGCGACGACTGCTGGGCCGCGGCACCTCCCGATCCGACGACGACGACGCCCGTGCCACTTCGGTCGTCGTGGACGGAGACGGCGGTGCGCCACGCGGGTGATCGGATGACCGCCGTTGACGGCGCGACCCCACGGGGCGCGTCGCTGACGCCCGTCGTGCTGGGGCCCGTGGTCGCCGCGGGTCACACCGTCGTCGTGCGGCCGGCACGCTTCGACGACCATCCGCGATGGCGTGAGATCCGACTCCGCGACCGCGCGATGATCGAACCGTTCTGGGCACGCAGCCCCCTGACGTGGGACGCGCGGCACAGGCGCAACGAATGGGTCCGAGAGGTGCTCGCCTCGCGCCGTCACATGGCATCGGGCCGCGCCCTGCCGTGTGTCATCGAGGTCGACGGTGACCTGGTCGGCCAGTGCGCCCTGACCGCGGTCGACATTTCCACGGCCACCGCAGAACTCGGTGTCTGGATCGACTCCCGTCTCGCCCGGTCCGGGGTGGCCACCGTGGCGGTGGGGATGCTCGTCGACCACGCCTTCCGTCGGATGGGGATCCGACGGGTCGTCGCACCCGCCGCGACGGACAACGTCGCCGCGGCGCGGGCGTCCGCGCGGGCCGGTTTCCACCGTGAGGCCACCCTGGCCGGGTGGGCACCCACCGGTGGACACGACGTCGTCGCGCACGACCTGTGGGTCCTCGACCACGACGACCTCGGCCCGGGCGGACTGACGACGGTCGGACTGCGGATGACCGACCCCACCGCCGATCCCGTGGACATCGACGCCCTGACCCGACCGGCCCGCGGACTGACAGCGCTGCCACACCGTCACGACGACGCCGTCGCGGTCGCGCGCTACGCGGTGGGACGGGCCAGGACGCGCGTGCGCAGGATCGCGCCGCCGCCGATGCCGGCGGACCTCGACGTCGCGGGGACCGGCCTCCGGCTGCGCCGACGCGGCGTCCTGACACGGCCGTTGCGAGCGTGGCGCTCACCGGCTCTCGACGACCTGTGCGGGCCCATCCGGCCCGGGGCCTGGTTCGACACGGACGACGCCGACGTCGACTACGACGTCCGGGACGCACACTCGACGATCGGGCGGATCTCGCTGGTCGGCGTCAACCGCAGCCAGGGATTCGCCGAGCTCGCGGTGTACGCGGACCGTGGCACGACATCCACCTCGGACCGGTCGCTCGGTCAGGCGGCCCGCGAGGTCCTCGACCAGGCCGCGGGCACGTTGTCGCTACGCCGCATCTCCACCGCCGTCGTGTCGACCGACGTCCGCGCCGCCCGGCTCGTGCAGGCGGCAGGCATGCGGTACGAGACCTCGCTCGACGGCGCCGCGTGCGGTCGCCCGGTGGGGACGGTCGAAGTCTGGGGACTCAGTGCGACGACAGGAGACGAGAGGGTGTGACCCTCTCGGATCGTGCGACGAGCACGGCGCCGAACGCCTCGATTCCGGACTGCCGCAACAGGTCCGCGGAACGACGGCCTCGCATGGGGCTCAGGGTGTCGCGCTCGACGACGAGCAGCGTGCGGTCGGCCACGGAACACAGGAGTTGCGCCTCGGCCGCCTCGTCGACGGGCGCGCACTCCACCACGACGACGTCGAACCGCTTGCGCAACAGTCCGATCAGTTCGGCGGCGTTCTCGCGCGTCAGCACGTCGTAGGGGTCGGAGCCCCGTCCGTCGGGACCGGGCTCGCCGGCTCCGAGGACGGAGACACCCGTGCCCAGGCGGGTACTGGTGCGCAACGTCTCGTCGAGACGCGCCGCGTGGATGCCGTCGCCGTCGGGGGTGAGCAGCACATCCACCATCCCGGCGCCGGCGAACTCCCCGTCGCGCGTCGTGCGCACCAACGCGACCTCGGCACCCTGCGCGGCACGAATGCGCGCGAGGTCGTCGGCCACACCGGCCGATCCGGCACGTCCGCCGACACCGGTCACCGCGATGACCGACGGCACCGGCAGGTCGTCGAAGGCCAACGCGTTGACGACGTGTCGCATCTGGACCCGCGGATCCATCCCGTCACCGGACGCGTCGAAGGTGCGTAGGCCCGAGGCCTCCCGCACCTCGGCCGCCGTTCGGAGGCGGGGCGACAGGCTGCCGACCAGCCACGCGAGGACGAGCCCCACGAGGAGGCCGACGACCGCCGACACGGCCAGCCGGGCCGTCATCGCCGGTCGCTGCGCGGTCGGGGCGCTCGCGGCCGTCAGGTTCTGCAGCAGACCGCCGGTGTCGCTGTTGAGTCGGTCGATCGACTGCTGCAGCTGAACCCGCTCCTGCTCGAGGATCGGGTCGTTCTCCGCCTGGCGATCGGCGAGCGGCTTCTTCAGTGCATCGATCGCGGCCTGTCGGGTCCGCTGCACCCCGGCGTTGATGCTCTGACGGAACGCGTCCGCCATGGCCTGTGCGGCACGTGTGACGACCGCGCGGTCGGGGCCGTCGGCGACGACGAACATGATCGGTCCGGTCGCCACCGGCATCGCGGTCACCTGGACGTCACCGGGGATCTGTGCGCTCTGGCGCAGCGACTGCCGGCCGGCGTCGTTGTTGAACAGGTCGACGTAGCTCTGGATGAGGACGGCGTCCTGCTCCGGGGCACGATTCGCCGAATAGGTCGTCAGGGACGCCTTGCTCGTGTACGTGGTCGTCGCGCCCAGACCGGTGACGAGTGCCCCGCCGACCGCGATGAGCACGCAGAGCAGGACCACCCACCACCGTCGGCGGATGCGATCGCGGACGTCGGTCATGCGGGGATCTCCTCCCTGGAAGGGGTGGTCGTGGTGGTCGGCAGGGACGGCGCGACGACACGCTGCGGCCGTCTGGCCTGTCCGACGGCGAGTCCGGTGAGCAGCAGAGTCGCCACCACCGGCAGGTCGAACAGCCTCAGGTCGACCGTGGTCCCGGACGTCACCATGACGACGAGGGCGATGATCCCGGTGACCACCACGGCCATCCGGGTGCGTTCGTCGTCGGTCTGCGGGTCGCGGCCGACGGCACGAAAGGCGGTGACCAGCCGGGCCGACAGGCCGACGAGGACAGTCAGCCACAGCACCAGACCGACGAGGCCCAGATCGGACAGGATGCCCAGTTCGTTGAAGTGCGGGGCGATCCCGAGACCGCGGTCGAAGGGTGTCGACGTGGTCCACTGCTGGTGGTGCAGCGTGTTGACGGTGATGAACCGGCCGAGACCCCAACCGAACAAGGGCTTCTCGTCGAACGCCCAGAAGGTGGTGGCCGCCGTGTTGAGACGGTCGAAGACCTCACTCGTCGACCCGACGCCGCCGGCGTCACGGTCGGAACTGGTGAACGTCGACCAGTTCGCCAGCACGGCAGCCGCTCCCAGGGCACCGACGACGACGAACCCCGTCCGGTATCCCCGTGCGATGACGGCGCCGACGACGAGCACGACGGCGAAGGCCAGGTAGATGATCCGCGTGTGCGTCAGGAAGACGGCGTAGGACGACCCGACGATGACGAGCCCGGCGACGAGTCGCGCGGCACGATGACTGTCGGTACGTGACGCGAGGTAGATGGCGCAGGCGAATCCGATGAGGATCGTGATGCCGTTGACGACCGGCTGGTTCGGCACACCGTTGGCGCGTCCGACCCAGTTGGGGTCCTCGACGATGTAGCGCGGCCACACCAGTCCCGGTGCGTGGAACTGCAGGATGCTCACCAGCGCCGAGTAGCCGCCGAGGGCGACCATCATCCACAGGACGACCCGTGCCCGTCGGGCGTCGTCACCGATGGTGCGGCCGACGAGGAAGAGCGCGAACGGCATGAGGGTGGATGACAAGATCATCCGGAACAGGTTGATCGGTTCGACGGTCGGGATGAAGGCGCCGGCACCGTATTCGTGCGGCAGCACCACCGACAGCACGTTGTAACCGAGGTAGACGGCCATCACCAGCTCGAGCCATCCGAGACGTGGCAGGCGATCCCGGTGTGTCCACGCCCAGATCGCCGTCGACAACACCACCCCGACGAACGCGGGCAGGAACGGGTCGACGGGCAGGATCCGCGGCAACGCGAGCCGGAGGAACAGCGCGGCGAGGAACAGTCCCAAGGCCACCAGCGGATATCGCAACCCGATCCACACGGCGGCGACGGCGACGGCCGCCCCGATCGGCGCGGCGATCACCATGAGGATCGATCCCTGGGAGACGGCGCCGGCGACGGCTGCCGTCGCGATGATCAGGCCGGCGGCCGCCAGGAGCAGCCGCCGACGGGGCGGCGCGGACGCCGCCGCCCCGCGGAGGCGGGCGGTCATCCGTGTGCGTCGCTGCGTCGTTCGACGGTCCCCTCGACCACCGGGCCACCGGTGACCGTCGGCGCGGTGGTGCCGTTCACCGACGACCGGACCGCGTGCTGCGGAACGGCGTTCGGCGACGGCGGCGACGGCGGAGGCACGTCGATCCCAGCGGCGCGCTGCTGCAGCCACTGCTGCTGCTCGGCGCGGTAGCGGGACCACTGCTCCTCCAGCCAGCGCTCCTGCGCGAGGCGGTACTGCGCCCACTGATCCTGCGCCATGCGCTCCCGTGCGACCTGCTGCTGCAGGGCGAGCTCCCGCTCCGCCTGCTCACGGGCGACGCGCTCGGCCTCGAGTTGGCGCTCGATCTCGCGGCGTTCCTCCTCGAGACGCTGGGCGGCGAGGCGTTCCTCCGTGAGTCGAGCCGCGACGGCGCGCTCGACGGCGGCGCGCTCCTCGCGCTGACGCTGTTCCTCGGCCAGTCGACGCCGGGCGGCCTCGGCGCGGGCGGCGCGCTCGCGTTCGAGGTGCGCAGCTCTGGCACGCTCGATGCGCTCGAGCTGGAGGAGTTCGGCACGCTCGCGGGCGATGCGCTCGCGTTCCAGACGTTCGACGCGCTCCCGTTCGGCCAGCTCGTGTTCGCGACGGCGTGCCTCCTCGCGGGCAGCTTCCTCCCGCGCACGCTGCTGGCGGGCCAGTCGCTCCTGGATCGCCGCTCGACGTTCCAGTTCCTCCTGCGCGCGACGATCGCGGGCTTCCTGCTCACGCACCTGCTGGTCGTGCACCCACTGGCGGCGCGCGACGAGCTCACGCTCCCACCGCTGCCGCACGACCTGCTCCCGGAGGAACTCCTCGTGTGCGGCCCGCTTGGCTGCGGCATGACGCTCGAGTGCGAACGGGTCGACCTGACCGACCACCGGACCCATGGCCGGGAACTGGTCGGTCGGGACGGCGTCCTCCCCTGCCGACGCGGGCACGAGCGGCGCATCCGGCGCCTCGACGATCGGCGTCGGCAACGGCTCGGGCTCGACCTCGGAGACCGGCTCGGGCTCGACCTCGGCGACCGGCTCCGACTCGACCTGAGCGACGGGCTCCGGCTCCGGCTCGACCTCGTCGACGACCTCCGGCTCGACTTCGGCGACGGGCTCCGGCTCGACTTCCACAGTCGGTTCGGGCGTCACCTCCGCTGCGAGCTCAAGCTCGACCTCGGCGACCGGTTCGACCTCCGGCTCCGGCGTCACCTCGGCGACGGGCTCGAGCTCAGCGACGGGCTCGGACTCGACCTCGGCGGCGGGCTCGGCGTGCGACGTCGCCTCGGCGGCGGGCTCCGGCTCCACGATCGGCGCGCGCAGCGAGCGGTAAGGCAGGAACTCCTCCTCGACGTCGCCGTGCGGCTGCATGTCATCGCGCGGTGCGACGGTCGGGGCGACCTGGGGCGTGACCCGAGGCCTCGGGGTGGGCGGCGTACGCCGTGCCGCCGACTCCTGGCGCCACCGGTTCGCCCGACGGATCGCCTTGCTGATCGCCGTCTCGGCCGGCGGGGTGGTCGCCACCGACCGCAGCGCGGGACGCGGCGGCGCAGGTGGCGTAGGGACCGGATCCTGCTGCGTCACGGTCTCGGCCGCCTCGTCCATGTCCCCCGCCTCCGTGGTCGTCTCGGTCTGCGACGCGTCGCCCTCCCCGGCGTCGGTCGCGTCGAGCGCTGCGGCCTCGTCTGCCACGGCCTCGACGGTCTCGGGCTCCTCGGCCACGGCCTCGTCGATGTCATGGACCGGCTCGGCGTCCTCATGGTCTGCGTCGACCGACTGGTCCATGTCCTCGGTCTCGGCAGCGTCGTCGATCTCGGTCGCTGTGTCGCTGCGTCCGGGAACGTCTGCGGCCGTGGCGGTCTCGACCGCGTCGTCGACGACTGCGACGGAGTGGTCGGTGACCACCTCGTCGGGCTCGTGGTCGCGCGGGGTCACGTCGGTGTCCTCGATCTCGTCGGTGAGGACCTGCGTGAGTCGCGCGGGGATCACGGGTGCGCGGACGGGCGGCGCGGACATGACCACGGCCGGACCGATCTGTGCCCGAACCTCGGCCAGCAGCCGGTAGGTGTCGGAGACGTCGGACACCGTGGCGGTCGCCGGGTCGACGACGGTGATGACGACGTCGGCCTGGGCGCAGATGATCTGTGCCTCCGGGGACTCCACGATGATCGGCGCCTCGAGCAGCACGACCTCGGCCTGCTTGCGGGCGGCGTCGAGGAAGCGCGCGACGCTGGTGCGGGTGATGACACCGATGGGGTCGAGGACCCGGTTGCCGACGTCGATCGTGCAGACACCGCCGGACTCCGCGGACATCACCTCGGCGAGGTCGAGGTCGGCGTCGACGAGCGCGTCGACGAAGCCCCGCGATGCCGGCGCCCCGACCGATCGCCGCGCATCGGTACGGACGAGCAGTGCGGGCACCTCGGCGGTCCCCAGCGCGGACGCCATCGTCTCGGCGAGCTGACGCGCCGCGGCGGACGCTCCCGATTGCGCTGCGACGACGGCGATCACGTGCGGACGGCTGTCCGACCCCGACATCACGCGGTTAGACAGGTGCTGAAGATCGGCCGCCCGGGCGGAGCCGTTGCCGTCGTCGGGATCGGCCACGACCAGAGCGGTGGTGTAGGCGGTCTTGTCGGTGACGTCGAAGCCGCTGCGGACACGACGCGACGCGATGTCGACACCGAGCGCCATGAGCAGACCGACGACGAGACCGCCACCGAGCGCGGTGAGCAGCGTCGTACCCCGTTGGGGCGCCGACGCGGTCACGGCGGAGTCGAGACCGACGGAGTTGATCATCCCGTTGGTGTTCGCGTTGATCGTGTTGATCTGCTCCTGCAGATTCGCACGCTCGTCGCCGGGCACCTCGAGGCGCTGCGCGTAGCGCTCCTCGAACGGCGCCTCGACGGAGGTGATGGTCTGCTTCTTGGCGTCCTCGAGCGCACCGTTGATCTCGGTGCGGAACGTGGTCGCGAGCGCCGACGCGGCGGACCGAGCGGCCTCCGGTGTCGAGGCGGTCGCGTCGATGTAGAAGATGCTGCCCACCGTGGCCGGCTCGGCGGTGCTCGTGACCCCCGCCGGCACCTTGGCCTTCCGGTTCAGCGCGTCCTGGAATGAAGGATCGTTGAACAGGTAGATGTAGGCCAGTGCCAGCGCGTACGGCGTGTTCTCCGACGTCGGAGAACTGGCCGACAACGCAGCCTTGGCGGAGTACGTGGTGCGGTCACCGACACCGGCGACGAATGCTCCCAGGACTGTGACCAGCGTGATGGCCACCACTATGTACCAGCGGCGGCGGATGCGCAGCAACTGGTTGACGAAATAGTTCAAGGCCCCCCCTTGACGAACTGTGCGTGATGCGGAATTCCCTGCAGCGCCTACGGTTCCCAGGCCGATGACGCCATGGCGACAGGGTTTCTGTCATCACAACGAAATTGACTATACTTGACTCGTTCGTGTGCACAACTCGGGAGTCACCCTCCGAGCGGCGCAGGGGCCGGTTGGGCGGGCAGTCCGCCGCCCCCGATGTCGTCGGGTGCGTTGTCGTCGACCACCGCGAGAACCTCCTGGATGCGCTGCATGTCGCGCGTCCAGGGCGACCCCGTCGCGATCCGCTGTTCGAACGGGTAGCCGTAGTCGGCCCGGAACTGATCGGCGAATCTCCCCGAAGGTCCCTTCTCGGTCACGAACGCAAAGCACGCGCACGCCGCCGAGTCGCCGACGTAGGCGCCGTAGTTCTGCAGCGTCCACGCGATCTGTCGCCCGGGAATCGTCTGCAGCCCGAGACTGTCGATGTCGACGTCGAGCGGGATGGCCAGGAGTGCCCCCATCCGCATCGCCGACGGCGCCGATCCCTGGCTGCCGTAGGTCTGCTCCGCGTCACTGTCCGACGCCGAGGCGGGCCACCGGAAGCAGTCCCCGCTCGCACACCGGTGCAACTGGCGGTTGGTGTCGATGTTGACCCGCAGCGCGTGCCGGGGTCCGGTCGCCGCGGTCGAGGGCGTCAGTTCCCCCAGGCGCAGCGCGCCGACGAGCCCGGACAGTCCCGACCCCCCGAGCCCGTGCGTGATGCCGTTGCCGTAGAGGTCCACCGGGTCGGAGACGTCGAGGCTCGTCGCGGGCGACCCCGGGCTGCACCGCGCGAGCGGAGCGCTCTGCATGACGGTCCGGTTCCCCGGCATGAGCCAGCTGGCGCCCTCGTTGTTGGTCGACTGCGCCACCACGTAGTCCCGTGGCATCGGGACGCGGAAGAAGGTGCGTGACGTGGCGTCGCATCGGTCCCGGCCGGTCCATCCCGCGTCGCTGTACCGCAGGTCCGTGAGCGGCGCGTCGGGCGTCTCGATGATCGACGTCTCGTCGTTCTGCGGCATGGGCGCGAACCGGTCACCGCCGGGCCGGGCGGGCATCCTCGCGTCGACGTAGTCCGCGTCGGCGCCGATCGCGGTGTTCCAGATGCTGGTGGGCGAGAACGGTTCCCGCAGCGCGTCGCGCGGCGTCCTGGTGGACGGACCCGTGGCGAACAGGAGCGTCTGCACCGTCGTCCCGCCCGGCGACGAGACCAGCGGTGCCGTCCGCTGCGACATGTCCACCACACGCCCCTCCATCGCCGAGGGGCCCGAGGACGATGCCGCCACCGACACCGCCAGACCGCGGCCGCCACCCGGGATCGGGGTGAGCGGCCCCGTCGACCGGGCGATGAGCGGGGTGGTCGCGTCGACGCCGGTCCACCGTCGGACGTCGACCCGCACGGTCGAGCCGTCGGTCACCTCGACCTCGATCGGTGCGCGATCGCCGGTGGCGATCCCGTAGATCACCTGGCTGCGCCAGCCCCCGGAGCCCGTGACGGTCACCGGCCGGTCGCCGGCGGCCCACGCCTGCACGGCGCCGCGCGCGAACACGCGACCCCGACCGTTCCACGTCACCGACGCGACGACGAGGTCCCCAGGGGCCACTGACGGCGGTACACCGACGGTCGTCGAGGCGGTCGGGCGGTCGCCCGTCACCCTCGGTTGCTCCTGCGACGAGCAGGCGGCCGCACCGGTGATCACCAGCGCGGCACACACCAGCACCGTCAGCGCACGTCCGCGCACGTCCTCCCCCTTGCTCTCCCCGGCCGCGGATCGTACCGATCGGACCTGAGAGAACCCTTGTGCCTGTGGCCGCCGCCACGTCGCCCGCGGACCGCCTCGCCGGCGACCGCTCTGTCCGAGGTGTCCGCTACGAGCCGTTCGCCGCGTCAGAGGGGTTCTGCCCCTTGCACTTACGTGTTCTTGACGCGTTCTTGCGCGGTGGCCACAGGTGGGGTTCACTGTCCCCCGCAAGGTGCCATCGTTCGCTGAGGCTCCTTCACGGAAACACGCCAGCGACCCCAAACGTCCAGAGACGCCCCGGGTCAGGACAGGTCTTCCCGGCTTAAGGGTTGACCCCGATTGGCTCCTCGACAGCTGTCGAGGTCCACGCCGTGAAGTGCCAAAGGTCTTACGAGGGGGCGATCTCCTTCCGCTCCGGCACGTGGTGCGTCCTCGACCGTCCCGGAGGTCCCGTCATGTCCACGCTCGACACCGTGCTGCGCCTGCTCTGTGGGCTCGGCCTCGGAACCGTGATCGGTTTCGAACGCCAGTACCGCGCCCGGATGGCCGGGTTGCGCACGAACGCCCTGGTCTCGACCGGCGCGACGCTCTTCGTGGTCCTGTCCGCGCACGGGTTCTCCGGCGGGACGGCGGATCCGACCCGCGTCGCGGCCCAGATCGTCTCCGGCATCGGCTTTCTCGGCGCCGGTGTCATCCTCCGCGACGGTCTGGGTGTCCGGGGGTTGAACACCGCGGCAACACTGTGGTGTTCGGCCGCCGTGGGTGCACTCGCCGGTGCGGGGCTGTACTCCGTGGCCGCGATGGGCACCGTCGCGGTGGTGACGGTCAACGTCGCCCTGCGCCGGCTCGGACGCGTGGTCGACCGGCACCCCGAGTCCGGCGACGAGACGCCAGCGACCTACACCATCACCGTCGAGACCGAGCCGGACGGCGCCCGCTCCGCGCGGTCCCTGCTCGTCGACGGCGTCTCGGGCGGTGACGCCCGCATCCGCGCCGTCGACGTCACCGAGTCCGACGGGGCGACACACCTGGTGGTGGAGGTGCACTCCGACCACCGCGACGACGACCGCATCCAGTCCGCGGTCACCCGACTGTGCGTGGAACCGACAGTGCGCTCCGTGCGCTGGGACCGCGACCTCCCGATGACTCAGGAGACGGATCGATGATCGACACCACCGCCACCCACCCCGCCGTGATCCACTTCCGCCGACTGCTCGGCAGTCCCGTCGTCGCCCGGACCGGCGACCAGGTGGGCCGCCTCGCCGACCTGATCGTCCGCCTCCGCGGTGACGCGTATCCGCTCGTCACCGGCGTCGTCGTCGACGTCGCCGGCCGACGGATCTTCGTGGCCTGGGAGCACGTCGACGCACTCGAACAGGAGCGCGCCCGCCTGTCCCAGAACACCGTCGACGTCCGCGGGTTCGAACGTCGCGCCGGTGAGGTCCTGCTCGACGACGATCTGCTCGACCACCGGCTGATCGACGTCTCTTCGGCGGAGCTGGTCCACGCCTTCGACATCGAACTGGTGCCCGGCGCCGGCGAACCCGGCACCTGGGTGCTCGCCCGACTCGACACGCGGCGCCCGGCGCGGATGTCCGGACTGATCCGACGCGGGACGGGTCACGCCCGGCGCGACTGGAAGTCGTTCGAGCCGTTGATCGGTCATGGTGGCTCGATCGCCGCGCGCAGCGCCGACGACCCGATGCGCCGGCTCCGCCCCGCCGAGCTCGCCGACCTCATCGAGGACGCGAACCGCACCGAGAGCGGCGAGATCCTCGACCGGGTGCACGGCGACCCCGAGCTCGAGGCCGACGTGTTCTCCGAACTCGACAGCGAGACCGCGGCCCGGCTCCTCGAGGCACGTAGCGACGCCGACGTCGCCGAACTGCTGACGCGGATGCGAGCGGACGATGCCGCCGACACCGTCGCGGATCTCAAGCAGTCCCGGCGCCGGCGTGTGCTCGACGCGATGCCCGACGGCGCCCGGGCGAAGGTGATCACGCTCCTCGGCTTCAACCCCGACAGCGCCGGGGGCCTGATGAACGTCGACGTCCTCACCCGCCCGGCGGCGGACACCGCACGGCGCGCCCTCGACGCGATCGCCGCGGCCGGGTCGCTGCAGCCGGAGGCACTGCTCAAGGTGCAGGTGCTCGACGACGACGGTCGTCTCGCGGGCGTGGTGTCGGTGATCCGACTCCTGCAGTCCGATCCGGGGGCGACGCTGCGGGCGCTCATGGACGACGACCCCGTCCGCGTCGAGACCACCGCCGACGTCGCCGACATCGCGCTGCTGATGTCGGACTACAACCTCGCCACCATCCCCGTCGTCGACGACGACGACCGCGTGCTCGGCGTGGTCACCGTCGACGACGTCCTCGAGGTGACGATCCCCGACGACTGGCGACGGCGCGAACCCGCGCCACGCCCGGTCCGGGGTGTCGGACCCGAGACGAACGGAGACCTCCGATGAGCGACCGGCTGCACGACGGCCTGGACGCCGCCGAGATCACCCGCCGCTCAGCCCATCTCGACTCCGCCCACGTCGGGGACATCACGGGCGCGCTCGGCAGCATCTCGCTGTCGGACACCCAGACCACACGGACCGTCACGACCCGCCTGCTGACGATGCTGGCCATCCTCGGCCCCGGGCTGATCGTGATGGTCGGCGACAACGACGCCGGTGGCGTCGCGACCTACGCCCAGGCCGGACAGAGCTACGGCTACTCGCTCATGTGGGTGCTGCTCCTGCTGATCCCGGTGCTCATCGTCAACCAGGAGATGGTGGTGCGGCTCGGAGCCGTCACCGGCGTCGGCCACGCGCGGCTCATCAACGAGCGGTTCGGGCGCGGCTGGGGATGGTTCTCCGTCGGGGACCTGTTCGTCCTGAACTTCCTCACCCTGGTGACCGAGTTCATCGGGATCAGCCTCGCTGCATCGTATTTCGGGATCTCGCAGTACGTCGTCGTGCCGACCGCGGCCATCGCGCTGGTGGTGATCATCGCGACCGGCAGCTTCCGACGCTGGGAGCGGGCGATGTTCGTCTTCATCGCGATCACGCTGCTGCAGATCCCGATGCTGCTGATGAGTCACCCGGACTGGGGTCGGGCGGCGACGAGCTTCGTCGTCCCCGGCATCCGGGGCGGGGTCTCCGCCGACGCGGTGTTGCTGATCATCGCGATGGTCGGTACCACCGTCGCACCGTGGCAGCTGTTCTTCCAGCAGTCGAACATCATCGACAAGCGCATCACGCCCCGGTTCATCGGGTACGAGCGCGTGGACACCACGATCGGGGCGTTCGTCGTGGTGATCGGCGCGGCCGCCCTCGTCGCGACCGCGGACTTCGCGGCCCGGTCCACCGGCTCGGGGATGTGGACCGACAGCAGTGACGCGAGCGACATCGCGCACATGCTGTCGCAGCACAGCCACGTGCTGGGGACGATCTTCGCGATCGTGCTGCTCGACGCCTCGATCGTCGGCGCCGCCGCCGTGACCCTCTCGACGAGCTACGCGTTCGGTGACGTCTTCTCGATGAAGCACTCGCTGCACCGCGGGTTCCGCGAAGCGAAGAAGTTCTACCTCTCGTACACGGCGATGGTGGTGCTCGCGGCGGCGATCGTCCTCATCCCGGACGCCCCGTTGGGGCTGATCACCACGGCCGTACAGGCGTTGGCCGGGTTGTTGCTGCCGAGCGCCAGCGTGTTCCTGCTGCTGCTCTGCAACGACCGCCAGGTCCTGGGCCCGTGGGTCAACAAGCGATGGCTGAACGTCCTGGCGGTCGCGATCGTCGCGATGCTGATCCTGCTGTCGGCGATCCTCATGACCACGACGCTCTTCCCCGACGCCGACGTCGTCTCCCTGAGCATCTGGCTGGCGGTGGGGATCGCGGTGGCGGGGCTGATCGCCGTGGTGGCGCTACGGGCGACCGAGCGCCGACGGGCACGGACCACCGAGGTCGGCGACCACTGGGCCGGAGTCGACAAGGAGCAGTGGCGCATGCCGCCGCTGGCCCTGCTGGAGCCGGTGCGATGGTCGACCGGCACGAAACTCGGCATGCTGGCCCTGCGGGGATATCTCGTGGTCGGAGCGGTGTTGCTCGTCGTGAAAGCCGTCCAGCTCGGTCGGTGAGTGCCAGGACTTCCGCTGTACGTGTGACAGTTGGTAACGTCTACTTCTGTGACCGACCGAACACCCGTGGACTGGCGTCCGCGCACCGTGCGGAACGGCGACGTGACGCTCGCCGTCGTCGAGGCCGGCGTCCCGGATGCCCCGACCGTCGTGCTGGTGCACGGCTGGCCGGACACGCACCACCTCTGGGACCAGGTCGCGCCGCTGCTCACGAGCCGTTTCCACGTCGTCGCCTACGACACCCGCGGCTACGGACAGAGCGACGCCCCCGCCGGGGACGCGCCGTATGCCCTGCCCGAGCTCGCGCAGGATCTCTTCGCGGTCATCGACGCCGTCACCGACGGCCCCGCCCACGTCGTCGCCCACGACTGGGGCTCGGTGCAGACCTGGGAGGCGGCGACGACGCCCGGCGCCGCGGACCGCATCGCGTCGTTCGTGTCGATCTCCGGCCCCAACCTCGACCACCTCGGCACCTGGGCGCGCGAGAAGCTGTCGCGACCCACCCCGTCGAACGTGGCCCAGGCGCTGTCGCAGGTCGCGTCGTCGGCCTACACGGTGATGTTCCAGATGCCGGTCGTACCGAAGGTGTTCTTCGGCGTGCTCGGCTGGGCGCCGGTGTGGCGCCGGTTCCTGCAGGCCGTCGAGGGGACGTCGCCGGCGGCGATCACGGTCGCACCGACCCTGCACCGCGACATGATCTCCGGTCTGCGCTACTACCGCGCGAACATCCGCCCACGCCTGTTCCACCCGACGCCGGGCTCGACCGACATCCCGGTGCTCGAACTCGTGAACACGCGCGACATCGCGCTGCGTGCGGCCATCTTCGACAACACCCCGCGATACGCACCGCGCCTCTGGCGTCGGGACCTCCCCACCGGCCACTGGTTGCCCTACTCCCGACCGCGCCTCGTAGCCGACCGCGCGACCGAGTTCATCGAGGCCATCGAGTCGGGCGCGGGCGGATCGGGCTCGGCGCCGTCCTCGCTCGATCGTCTCGCCGTGACCGGCCCTCGCGGTCCCCTCGCGGGCCGACTCGCGGTGATCACCGGCGCCGGCAGCGGGATCGGACGCGAGACGGCGATCCTGTTCGCCCGCACCGGGGCCGAGGTCGTCTGCAGCGACATCGACCTCGACGGCGCCCGCACCACCGTCGAGGCGATCGCCACACTCGGGGGCACCGCGCACGCCTACCCGCTCGACGTCTCCGACGACGCGGCGTTCGCGTCGTTCACCGAGGAGGTCGCGAAGGCGCACGGCGTCCCCGACATCGTCGTCAACAACGCCGGGATCGGCCTCGCGGGATCGCTGCTCGACGCCACCGACGCGCAGATCCGACGCCTCGTCGACATCAACCTCATCGGGGTCGCCACCGGCAGCCGGTACTTCGGCCGGCAGATGGTGCAGCGCGGCGAGGGCGGACACATCGTCAACCTCGCGTCCGCGGCGGCGTTCACACCCCAGCGGGGGCTCGGCGCGTACGCGGCCACGAAGGCCGGGGTCCTACTGCTCAGCGAGTCGCTCAGAGCCGAACTCGCCGACGCGCACATCGGCGTCTCCGCGATCTGTCCGGGAATCGTCGACACCAAGATCGTCTCGACCACCGAGTTCGCCGGATCCACCGGTGACGAACAGAGACGACGCCAGGACCGCATGGACGCGGCCTACCGCCGCCGCGGCTACACCCCCGACAGGGTGGCCCGCCGGATCCTCGACGCCGTGCTGCGGAACCGCGCGGTCGTCCCCGTCACCCCCGAGGCCGCGGTCGGGTACCGCGTCTACCGCTTCGTCCCGGCGCTCTCGCGCCGCATGGCCCGTACGTCCCTGGTGTGAGGAGCACGCACATGTCCCGACCGCAGACTTTTGCCACCCCCGAGATCGCCGATCCCGGACCGGTCCACCTGCAGGCCCGCAACGTGGCGTTCGACCTCGAACACACGCCGCTGCACTGGATCCCGGGCCACCCGATCGCGTCGAACGTCATCAGTGTGCTGAACCTGCTGCTCCCCGAGGGCGAGCGCTGGTTCGTCACCACCTACAACGAGGCACTGCCGCTCGTCGCCGACGAGGAGCTCGCCGCGACCATGCGCGGGTTCGTCGGCCAGGAGGCGATGCACGCCGAGGCACACGACAAGGCGCTGTGGGAGTTCCTCGACCGCGAGGGCGTCGATCCCCGGCCGTTCGAGCGCCAGATGCGGTGGCTGTTCCGCAAGGCGTTGGCACCCAAGGACAACTGGGAGCCCGAGGCCCGCCGCAAGGACCTCGTCGAGCGCCTGTGGCTCATCGCCGCGATCGAGCACTACACCGCGATCCTCGGTGACTTCGCCCTGAACAACACCTGGCGTGAGCACGGCGCCGACCCCGCCATGACCGACCTGTTCACCTGGCACGGCGCCGAGGAAGTGGAACACCGCAGTGTCGCCCACGACGTCGCCACCTACTTCGGCGACGGCTACATCCGCCGCGCCCGCGCGATGGGTGTGGCCCTGTTCGGCCTGCTGATGCTGCTGCACCGCGGGAGCCGGTTCATCGCCAAGAGCGACCCGTACCGCAAGTACTCGTACTTCTCCATGTGGACCGAGTACCGTCGCGGCGCCAAGGCCGGCGTGCTGCCCACACTGCGGTCGATCGTCCTCGCCACCTTCTCCTACTTCAAGCCGTCGTTCCGCCCGGAGGAGATCGGTTCCACCGCACAGGCGGTCGCCTATCTCGCGTCGTCGCCGGCCACCCGCGCGGTCGGGCGATGACGACGACCGGCCCGTCACGCTCGGACCGGGGACGGGCGGACCTGGAGACCCTCGACCTCGAGACGGCACCGCCCCATCTCTACGGACGCTTCCGCCGCGACCCCGTCATGCGTGTCGTCGGTGCGGCGTTCTCACACCTGTACCCGCGGGTGGTCCGACGCCTGCACGTCGCGTCCGACCACGCGGTGAACACCGGTGTCACACAGGTACGTCTGGTCGACCGGACGGTCGTGGCCGAGGACGAGAACGTCGTCGCGCTGCGGTTCGAGGCACCCGACGGCGGCCAGCTCCCGCCCTGGTACGCCGGCGCCCACCTCGACCTGATCCTCCCGTCGGGACGCATGCGCGAGTACTCGCTCTGTGGCGACCCCACCGACCGCACCTACTACCGGATCGCGGTCCGTCGTATCCCCGACGGCGGTGGCGGGTCGGTCGAGGTCCACGACGACCTCCGTGTCGGCGACACGCTGTCGATCAAGGGGCCCCGCAACGCCTTCCCGCTCGCCGTCCCGGGTCTCGGGTCGCGCGCCGAGCACCTGCGGTTCGTCGCCGGCGGGATCGGCATCACGCCGATCCTCCCGATGATCCAGCTCGCCGACCGCCTCGAACTCGACTGGTCCATGGTCTACACGGGCCGCAGCCGCGACTCGCTGCCGTTCGTCGACGAGGTGCTGTCCCATGGTGACCGGGTGACGGTCCGGACCGACGACGACGGCGGGATCCCCACGGCCGACGAACTCATCGGACCCGACATCTCGCCGCGGACCGCGGTGTACAGCTGCGGCCCCATCCCCATGCTGGACGCGTTGGTGGCGCGACTGCGTGACGTGCGGGATGTCGAGCTGCACCACGAGCGGTTCGCGCCGCCGCCGGTCGTCGACGGACACCCGTTCACGGTGACACTCGCCTCGACGGGGACGGCCGTCCCCGTCGGCGCCGACGAGACCACCCTCGCCGCGCTCCGTCGGGAGCGGCCGTCCGTCCCGTACTCGTGCCGCCAGGGGTTCTGCGGGACCTGCCGGACCCGCGTCCTCGACGGCGCGGTCGATCACCGGGACACGTTGCTCACCACCGCCGAACGGGACGCCGGCTGGATGCTGTCCTGCGTGTCGAGGGCGGCCGGGGACTCGCTGACCGTCGACATCTGATCGTCGGTGGTCGCACCGCGCAGACCCCACCACGCTGCGGGGGCGGCGACGGCTGCGACCACCACGGCCACCCACACCGACTGGTGCAGGCCGTCGACGAACGTGGTCCGCACGGCGTCGAGCACCGGCCCCGTGAACTGGGCGGGCACCCGCTGCGCGACCTCCACACCGGCCATCACCGAGGACCCCGCGACCTCCCGGGCGTCCTGCGGGAGCCGTTGCAGCACCGACGAATCCGCCACGCCCGACGAGTAGACCGAGCTCAGCACCGACCCGAGGACGGCGACACCCAGCGCACCACCGAACTCGCGCGTGGTGTCGTTGACCGCGGCACCGGCACCCGCCTTGTCGGCGGGGAGGCAGTTCATCACGACGTGCGTGCACGGTCCGGAGATCAGGGCGAGGCCGGCGGCCATGGACGACATCGACCACACGATGAGGCCCCAGTACGACGCGTCGACACCCGCGATCTCGACGAGCGCGAATCCGCCTGCCATCAGCAGTGATCCGGTGGCCGCGACGGTCGCCACACCGACCATCCGCCCGGCCTGCATCGCCAGCGGCGAGATCGCCGCCATCACCACCGCGAACGGCAACGTGTGCAGTCCGGCCGAGAGGGTGCCGTAGCCCTTCACCGCCTGGAAGTACTGCGTGATGAGGAAGATGAAGCCGAACAATCCGAAGAACGCCAGCGCGATGAGACCGGACGCGGCCGCGAATCGGCGGTCGGCGAACACTCGCACGTCGAGCACCGGATGGGCCGAGCGCAGCTGCCCCCGGACGAACACGGCGAGAAGGGCGGCGGAGACGACGAACCCGCCGATGGTGCGGATGTCGGTCCACCCGTGGCGCGGGCCCTCGATGACCGAGTAGATCAACAGTCCCATCGCGGCGACGCTCAGGACGAGTCCGAGTACGTCGACCCGGCCGGCCGGCGCCGGGCGGGGCGCGGGGACGACGGCGAGGACCACGATCGTCACCACCGCGGCGAACGGCAGGTTGACCCAGAACACCGATGCCCACGAGCTGTGCTCGATGAGCCACCCGCCGAGCACCGGCCCGATAGCGACCGCGACGCCCGCGGTCGCCGCCCAGATGCCGAACGCCGCCGCGCGCTCGCGGGCGACTGTGAAGACCGACGTCAGCAGCGCGAGTGTCGCCGGGAACACGAGCGCCGCGAACACACCGAGCCCGACACGGGCCGCGATGAGAGTCGCGGTGGAGGTCGCCAGTGCGGCGGGCACCGACATCACGGCGAACCCGGCGACGCCCACCAGCAGCATCCGCCGCCGACCGATCCGGTCACCGAGGTGCCCGCCGGTGATGAGCAGTCCGGCGAAGGCGAGCGTGTAGGCGTCGACCACCCACTGCAGGTCCGACATCGATGCCGACAGGTCGCGGCTGATGCTCGGGAGGGCGACGTTGACGATCGTGTTGTCGACCATCACGAGCAGGGTGGCCAGGCACAGACCCGCGAGGGCGGACCAGCGGCGGATGGGGCTCATGGGATCTCCTCGGGCGAGAGAACGTCGTGCCATTGTTGTAGAACAGTGTTCTCTTTTAGAAGAACACTGTTCCAGTACGGTGTCAACCGTGGTCACCAGGAGGACTCCCGCGGCAGAGGTCCGCGATGCGCTGATCGCCGCCGGGCATCGGGTGCTCGCGGCGCACGGGACGAAAGGCCTGACCGTCCGCGCGGTCGCGACCGAGGCGGGCGTCGCCCCGATGGGCGTCTACAACCATCTCGACGGCAAGGACGGGCTGATGGCGGTCCTGGTGGCGGACGGCTTCAGCCGTCTCCACGCCGCGACCGTCGAATCCCCCGACACCGACCCCGTGGTCCGCCTCCGGACTGCGGGCCGCAACTACCGCGCGTTCGCGCTCGCCAACCCGACGCTGTATCGACTGATGTTCTCGGGCGAATGCGACCCCGGCGAGGCGGGTGTGGCGGCACTGGGTGCGTTGACCGAACTGATCCGCTACGGCCAGGCAGCCGGGATCGTGCGCGGCGACGATCCCGTCGAACTGACGATGGTGGTGTGGTCGTCGGTCCACGGCGCGGTCAGCCTGGAACTGGACGCCTCGGTGCCCGAGACGGTGACCGTCGGCGGCGAGCAGGTGTTCGAGGCCGTGCTCGACATGATCGAACGCGGCTGCGCCGCAGTCTGATCGGCGCCCGTCAGGGCAGGACGATCGGCGGCAGGCCGGGGATCGGGTTCGGGATGGTGCGGCGGCGAGGGATGACCGGCAGGGGCAGGCCACGCCGGGGCCGAGCCGGCGAGACATACGACGGCGCCTGCTGCTGCGGGGCCGGCGGCGCCGTGTACTGGACCGCGGGGACCTGCGCGGGCCGCGTGTCGATCGGCGCGCGGGCATCCGTCGTCGGCGCCGTGGTCGTCGGTGCCGCACCCGTGGGGGACGGCGGGGCCGTCGACGCCTGCGGTGCCGCTGTCGGCGAGGTGAAACCGACCACGGACGCGGCAGGGCGACTCGTGTCGGACCCGTGCAGCCACGGCACGGCAAGGATCACGCCGCCGAGGGCCACGGCACCTCCGACGGCCACGGCGCCGACGGCCAGACGGCGTCGGCCACCGTTGTCCACCGCGCGGCCCGAACGGCCGGCGGGCGGGGCGTAGGTGCGCGGTCCGGCGCCGGTCATCGGTTCCTCGGCGCTCTGCTCGCCGCGCACCACGTCGTGATCGCCGGTGGCGGCGAGACCCGTGTCGCGGGCCCGAGGCGTACCGGGGTTGCGTGCACCGCCCTGTTCTACCCCATGGTCGGGGTGCTCTGCCGTTCGTACGACCGAGATGGGCTGTGTGACGTCCGGTGCCCCCACGAACACGGGTGCGGCGTCCGGTACCGAGGCGTCGCCGGCGGTCGCCGTGGCGGCCTGGCGTGGTGCCTCGACGGTGTCGAGCGCGGCATCGGGTTCGTCGACCACCTGCTCGTCGACCGCTTGCTGGTCGGCAGCGGCCGCAGGCGCGGCGGGCTCGGGGTCGTGGTGGTCACCGAGATCGACCGGGACGGCCGCGTCGGTGTGCCGACCGCCCTCGACGCCGTCGTCGTCCTCCCCGTCGAGAGCGACGACCGGCAGCGACAACCGTTCCGCGAGCTCGCCGAGCAGTCCGGGCCACGACTCGTGGTCGGGCATGGCGACGACGGCGCCCACGTCGACGCCGGCCTCGCCGACCGTGCGCGAGATGATGCTCGCCGCGTCGGCCAGCTCCGTCGACAGCGCGGTGACGCAGTCGTTGCGAGACATCCGGAACATCGCGACGCGCTCGCTGCCCATCGCGAACGCGCCGTCGACGGCGGCGAGCCGCTCGCGGACCTGCGGCATCAGCTCGATGAGTTCGGCGGCCCACTTCGTGGACTCGGGTCGCGTGACGCGGCCCATCCGGACGAGGTGGTCGGCGAGGGTGAGGTCGAGCATGTGGGGGCAGAGACGGCCGTTGCCATGTTCGACGAGACTGGCGCCGGTCGTGGCGTCGACGACGGACGCGCGCAGGCCCGTCTCACCGAGTTCGACGAGAACGAACGCGGTACCCGGCGCGACATCGGCGGCGTGCAACGCCCGCCGGATGTCTCGCTGCAACGATTCCTCGAGCATGACCGCGCCGGAACGCGGCCGCCTCAACGCGCTGGACATGTCCCCCCTGGCAGCGGTGCCCGCCATCCCCCCGGCGGACGCCCGACGTCAAGGTAACACGACGATCACAGGGGCTCATCCGCTCGCCGCGACCGACACCTCCCGACGTGCGACGGCGGCGAAATCGCGACGGAGATCGACCGACCTCATCTGCGCCACATACTGACTGGCGAATCCGGGATACATTGTGGCGTTGAATCCGTCCTCGGTCAGGTACCAGCTCCGGCACCCCGAATTCCACGTCGTGCGCTGCAGTCGCCGCTGGATCGTCTCGTTGTATCGGTCCTGGGCGCCCTGCTCGACATCGAGCACCGCGAGGTCCCTGTCCACGATGGTGCGGACCGCCGTGACGATCGCGTCGATCTGCGCCTCCATGTAGACCAGCGCCGAGCTGTGGCCGGGCCCCGAGTTCGGCCCGAAGGTGATGTAGAGGTTGGGATACCCCGACACCGCGAAGCTCTTGTACGCGTACGCACCGCGTCGCCACTCCTCGCCCAGCAGCCTGCCGCCACGGCCGGTGATCGGCAGCGGCGACCCCTGCTTGGACACCTCGAAACCCGTTGCGAACACGAGGCAGTCGAAGCGGTGCTCGATGCCCTCGACGGTCCGTACTCCCTGCTCGACGATCTTGGCGATCGGCCACGTGATGAGGGTGCAGTTGTCCGCCTGCAGCGCCGGGTAGTACTTGCTCGTCATCAGCAGACGTTTGCAGCCGGCGCGGAAGTCGGGCGTCAGCTGGCGCCGCATCCACGGGTCGCGCACCTGCAGCCGCATGTTCAGCTTCGACACGGCCTCGACGACGCGCGTGGCCGGCGACTTCCACACGACACCGACGGCTACGGACTCGTGTCCGGCGAACCAGGCTGCGCGCGCGAGCGACTGGAGTCCCGGAACCGACCGGTACAGCGCCTTCGTCGTCTCGCCCACCGCGGGGTTGAACCTCGGCAGCACCCATCCCGGTGTCCGCTGGAACACCGCGACCGAGGCGGCCTGCTCGACGAGCTCCGGCACGATCTGCACCGCACTCGCCCCGGTGCCGATGACTCCGACCTTCTTACCGGTGAAGTCGTAGTCGTGATCCCATGCGGCGCTGTGCATCCGCTTCCCGGCGTACTCGTCGATGCCGGGGATGTCGGGATAGCCCGGTGTCGAGAGCGGTCCGGACGCGATGACCGCCGTCCGAGCGAGGACCGGCTCCGCACCGTCCACCGAGATCCGCCACAGTCCCGCGGGCTCGTCGAAGGTGAGGTCGGTGACGGTGGCGCCGTAGCGGATCACCCGGTCGAGTTCGTGCTCGTCGACCATCGCCTCGATGTAGCGCAGGATCTCCTCGCTTCCCGAGTAGGTCCTGCTCCAGTCGGGGTTCGGGGCGAACGAGTACGAGTACAGGCGCGACGGGATGTCGCACGCGGCACCGGGGTAGGTGTTGTCGCGCCACGTCCCGCCGGGACGATCGGAGCGTTCGAGCACGACGATGTCGTCGATGCCCTGCTGCTGCAGGCGGATCGCGGTGCCGATCCCGGCGAACCCTGCTCCGACGATGGCCGCCTGATGGATGTGGCCGGTCACGCGATCGGCTCGTAGGTGAGTTCCTTCGACCACGTGGGCTGCGGCCGCAGCAGTCGGCGGGGGTACTTGTCGGTGACCTTCACCATCGCGTCGGCGAACAGGTGGTAGGGATGTCCGCGGTCGATGACCCACCCGGCGTGGGTCTTCACGACCTGGTAGCTGAGCAGACGCTTGCCCGCGCCGCGCTCGCCGTTGTTCTTGAACCGCTTCATCGCGTCGTACAGACGCTCCTCCTTGAGGCCCATCGCCACGATGTTGTCCCGCATCTTGTTCAGCAGCGGGATGTACATGAGCGCGCCGATGAGGACGGCCGGGCTCGCGACGGCGCCGACCGACTCGATGAGCAGCTTGCGCAGACGTGCCTGCCCGATGAGGTCGAGGGCGAAGAAGTCGACCGCGAGATGACGCGACTCGTCGTTGTTGATCTTCTTGAACGCCGCGTGGCAGATCGGGTCCTCGACCTCCTCGAGGAGGAACTTCAGCAGGGCGCCGTCGAGGGCGACCTCGAGCATGGGGATCACGGTGCCCAGCACCGAGAGCGACATCTTGTCGGAGTAGCGGTCGAGCCATTCGATCGCCAGCCGGATGTTGATGTTCGGCTCGGGCACCTCGTCGGCCTCGAGCATGCCCCACCGCCGCATGAGCGCGAGTTCGGCGTTGGCGTGTTTCTGCTCCTCGGCGTGGAAGTAGCGATAGATCTCGGCGAGCGTGGGGTCCGGCGCCTTCTTCGCGAGCGCGGCGAACCCGCGGGCACCGACGTTCTCGATCCACACGAGGTCGGCCATGAACGCCTTGAGCTTCGGCTTCATCTCCTCGGTGATGAGCTCCGCGCCGGGTGCGTCCCAGTCGATGTCGGCAAGGGCCCACTGGCGGTCCTTGATGGTCTGCAGCATGTCCTCGAGAACGATCGGCATGGTCACACTCCGGTTCTGGTCGGTTCGGGGGTGGTCGGACTGGTCAGACGGTCGAGGGCGGGCAGTGCGCGGTTCAGCACACCGAGGCCCGCGGTGTAGGTGCGGGGCAGATGACGTTTGGCCGCCCAGATCAGACGGGCGTCGGGCTGCGGGACGACGTAGAGCCGGCCGCGGTCGTGGGCGTCGAGCGTGGTGCGGGCGACCTTCTCGGGTGACATCCCGGTCCAGCGCATGACGGTCTGCGCGAGCTGCGATGCGCCACCGGCGATCCTGCCGTCGACGGCGACGTTGGTCTTGACGAAGGTGGGACACAGCACGGTGACGGCGAGGTCGGACCCACCCGACTCCGCGGCGATGGTCTCCGACAGCGCCAGGACCCCCGCCTTGCCGACGTTGTAGGCCGCCATCGACGGCGCCGCGGAGAACGCGGCGGTGGAGGCGACGTTGACGAGGCCCGCGCGGCCGGATCGACGCAGCTGCGGCAGGAACTTCTCGGACCCGTAGACCATGCCCCACAGGTTGATCCCGAGGGCCCACTGCCAGTCCTCGAGACCGATCTCGCCGACCGGTCGGCCGCCGATGCCGACGCCGGCGTTGTTGATCATCAGTGACGTCGGGGCGCCGAAGTGGTCCTCGGCAAGGTCCGCGAGGGCGTCGATGTCCTCCGTGCGGGAGACGTCGCAGAAGACGGCGTGCGCCGACCCCGCGCCGCCCTGCTCGATGAGAGCGACCGTCTCCCGGGCCCGGTCGGCGTCGATGTCGGCGCAGATCACCGTGCCGCCACGGCGGGCCAGTTCGACGGCGAAGGCGCGACCGATGCCGCTGCCGGCGCCGGTGACGACGGCGCGGGCGGCGTGTGTGCGTCGATCAGTTGGCGAGCCGAACATCGGCGACGTCCTCTCTCGGTTCGGTGAGAACCCGGGTGATGAAGTGGGCGGCCTCGGCCAGTGCGCGGTTCGCCTCGGGGACGAGGCGGGGAAAGGCCTGGAAGACGTGCATCTGGCCCGGCCACACCGACAGTCGGCAGGGGCCACCGGCACGTCGGATCATCTCGGCGGCGTGTTCGGCGTCCGCGCAGAGCATCTCGGCACCGCCGGCCTGGATGAGCGTCGGCGGGAGTGGGTGCGCGGGATCGACGTCGAGCACCAGCCGCGGATCGTCGCGGACGTCGCGGATGTAGTGGTCGACCAGTGCGCGGGCCGCGGCGGCGGAGATCATGGGGTCGCGGCGGACGCGCTCGCGCTGCTGGGCGAGGCCGAGCGTCAGGTCGATCAACGGCGACATCATCACCACTGCGGACGGCTGCGTTCGACCTGCACGGGCATTGTCGGACAACAACTCCAGGATGAGGTGCCCACCGGCCGAGTCGCCGGCGAGCACGATGTCGTCCGGGGTATAGCCCAGCGCCAGCAGCCAGCGGTACGCGGCGGCGACGTCGTCGGACGCGGCGGGGTGACGATGCTCGGGTGCCAGCCGGTAGTCGACGGTGAAGGCCGGCAACCCGGTCTCCCGCGACAACCGCGCGACCAGCGAGCGGTGGGTCGCCGGCGAGCATATGGAGAACGCGCTGCCGTGAACGTAGAGGATGACCGGCCGCGCATCCGACGTCGCCGCCGCGCGCACCCACTCTCCCCGCACTCGCGCCCCGTCAGGGCCGGTGGTGTCGACGCGGTCGACGTGGGTTCCGGCAGGCAGACCGCCGCCGATGCGCATCGCCGTGGCGACGACACCGCGCGCCAGGAGGACACCACCACGGGTTGCCGGGATGACCTCGGCAAGGGGACGCAGCCAGAGGGCGGTCGTCGCGGCGAGCCACCGCGACCGCTGGGAGGGACTCACGTCGCACACACCATCACTCACAGTGCCATTTGTCAATGGCACAATCAGGGATGGAGCGGCCCCTGATGTCGGTATCGTTCTCCTCTGCCATGACCGAGTACCGGATCGACGACCTCGCCCGCGCGGCCGGGACCACCACCCGCAACGTGCGCGGATACCAGGACCGCGGGCTGCTGCCCCGGCCGCTGAAGCGTGGGCGCATCGCCATCTACACCGATCTGCACCTCGCGCGGCTGACGATGATCAACAACCTCCTCAAGCGGGGGTTCACCGCCCGCCACATCGCGGACTTCATCCGCGGGATGCAGCGCGGCGACGACCTCGCCAAGGTGCTCGGCGTCGACGAGATCCTCGCCGAACCGTGGTCGACCGCCACGTCGGAGAAGGTCACCGCCGACGAATTGCGCACCATCGTCGGCACCGCCGACGACGACGCGCTCGCAGGACTCGAGCGCATCAACCTCGTGAAGAAGGTCGGCCGCGGGTCCGACTACGTCATCCTCGACCGCGACACCGTGCACGGCATCGGGCGTCTGGTGGACCTCGGGTTGTCACTGACGTCCATCATCGAGGTGTTCGGCAAGCTCGAGGACCAGGTGGACGCCGCCGCCGGCACCCTGATCTCCGCGGCCCGCGACGAGTTCGTCTCCCGCCGCGGTGAGGGATGGGTCCCGCAAGGCGAGGAGGAGTCCGAGTGGGCGGCCGTCCTCATGGCCGAGATGCGCGGCACGGCCACCAAGGCCGCGCACAATGCGCTCAATCGGGCCCTCGACCGGACATTGCGCCTGGAACTGAAGGACTACCTCACCCAGACACCGGACGACGCCGCGAGCTGAGCGGTCTCCTCAGACGACGCGGGGCGTCCCGCCGAGGCCGTGGTACTCCCAGCCGGCGTGGATCCACACCGCAGGGTCGAGGCAGCGGCGACCGTCGACGATGACCTTCTTGCGCACGACGGGCTCGAGGTCCGCCGGCTTGAGCTCGACGAACTCCTTCCACTCCGTCAACACCAGCACCGCGTCCGCGAGTTCGCATGCCTGCGAGGCGGACTCGGAGTAGCCCAGCGTCGGGAAGAGCTTGCGCGAGTTGTCCATCGCCTTCGGGTCGTAGACGCTCACGCCGGCGCCCTGAAGCTGCAACTGACCGGCGACGTTCAGCGCGGGCGAGTCGCGGACGTCATCGCTCTCCGGCTTGAACGCGCATCCGAGGACGGCGACGTTCGACCCGAGAAGGCTTCCACCGCAGGCCTTCGTCGCCAGCTCGACCATGCGAGCGCGGCGTCGCATGTTGATGGAGTCGACCTCACGGAGGAACGTCAGCGCCGGTGCGGCGCCGAGCTCACCGGCTCGGGCCATGAACGCGCGGATGTCCTTCGGGAGGCAGCCTCCGCCGAACCCCAATCCGGCGTTGAGGAACTTGCGCCCGATGCGCTGGTCGTACCCGATCGCGTCCGCGAGGACCGAGACGTCGGCACCGGCCGCCTCACACACCTCACTGATGGCGTTGATGAACGAGATCTTGGTCGCGAGAAAGGCGTTGGCCGACGCCTTGACCATCTCGGCGGTGGCGAGGTCGGTGGTGAGGAACGGTGTCTCCTCGGCGAGGATCGTCGCGTAGATCTCCTCCACCTGCGCGGTGACCCCGGCGGTGTCACCCTCGGGGTCGAGGCCGAGGACGATGCGGTCGGGGTGCAGCGTGTCCTTCACCGCGAACCCCTCGCGCAGGAACTCCGGGTTCCAGGCGACCTCGATGTCGGCGTCGGTCCCCGAGGCCGCGATCCGCTTCTTGATCTCCACCGACGTGCCCACCGGCACAGTCGATTTGCCGATCAGTAGATGTGATCCCTCGAGGCGCGAGACGAGCTCGTCGACGACGGCGAAGACGTATCGCAGATCGGCGGCGTACTCCCCGCGCTTCTGGGGCGTGCCGACACCGAGGAAGTGCACCGACGCGAACGCCGCGGCCTCGTCGTAGTCGGACGTGAAGTGCAGGCGCCCCGACTCCAGATTGCGCTGCAGGACCTCGGGGAGTCCGGGCTCGTAGAACGGGACGCGTCCGTCGGAGAGCATGGCGATCTTGTCCGCGTCGACGTCGACGCCGAGCACCTCGTGGCCGAGTTCCGCCATGCAGGCGGCGTGGGTGGCCCCGAGATATCCGCAGCCGAAGACCGTCACCTTCATGGGCCGTACCGTACGCGATGAAAGCGGTTGAGGATCAACCGGAGAAGCGGCCGTCGATCACTCGGATGAACGCCCGTCGAGCACGACGTTACGGGCGCGTGACGCGCTGTTTCGGATCGTGGATCAGTCGCGGACGAAGTTCAGATACGCCTTCGACGGCGTCGGTCCGCGCTGCCCCTGGTACTTCGATCCGACGCCCGCACTGCCGTAGGGGTTCTCGGCGGGACTCGAGAGGCGGATGAGGCACAGCTGACCGATCTTCATCCCCGGCCACAGGGTGATCGGCAGGTTTGCCACGTTCGACAGCTCGAGGGTGATGTGACCGGTGAAGCCGGGATCGATGAACCCTGCCGTCGAGTGCGTCAGCAGCCCGAGGCGCCCCAGCGACGACTTGCCCTCGAGACGCCCCGCGAGGTCGTCGGGAAGGGTGCAGACCTCGAGCGTGGACCCGAGCACGAACTCGCCCGGGTGCAGCACGAACGGCTCCCCCGCCGGCGGCTCGACCAGCGTCGTGAGCTCGTCCTGCTGCAACGCCGGGTCGATGTGGGTGTAGCGGGTGTTGTTGAAGACACGGAAGAGGCTGTCGAGCCGGACGTCGATGCTCGACGGCTGGACCAGCGCGGCGTCGAACGGCTCGACGGCGAGGCGACCGCTGCCCAGTTCGGCGCGGATGTCCCGGTCGGAGAGAAGCATGGCTGCACGCTATCGGAGCGCCCCGCGTCCGGGGTTGCCGGAGCAGCGCCGACGATCAGCGGTCGGCGAGCCAGTCCGTGATGCGGTCGAGCGGCCAGGTGGTCACGATGCGGTCGGCGTCGATGCCGAGCCGCTCGGCCCGCTCGCACCCGAGGTGCTTGAAGTCCAGCTGCCCCGGCGCGTGCGCGTCTGAGTCGATGGCGAACAGGCAGCCCAGGTCGCGAGCCAGTTCGATGAGCTCGTCGGGCGGGTCGACGCGTTCGGGCCGGGAGTTGATCTCGACGGCCGTGTTCGACTCGACGCACGCGGTGAACACGGCCTCGGCGTCGAACTTCGACTGCGGCCGCTGCCCTCGGCCGCCCGTGACCCGACGTCCGGTGCAGTGCCCGAGCACCCGGACGCGGGGGTCCCGCACCGCCGCGACCATCCGCCGGGTCATCGGGCCGGCGTCCATCTTCAGTTCCGAGTGCACCGACGCGGTGACCACCTGTAGGCGGTCGAGCATCTCGTCGGTCTGATCCAGCGCACCGTCGGAGAGGATGTCGACCTCGATGCCCGTGAGGACCGTCAGCTCACCGTCGAGATCGGCGTTCAGTGCGTCGATCACGTCGAGCTGCTGTGTCAGCCGTTCGACCGACAACCCGTTGGCCACACGCAGTCTCGGCGAATGGTCGGTCATCGCGAGCCACTCCTGGCCGACCGCGATCGCGGCCGCCGCCATCTCGTCGATCGGGGCTCCCCCGTCGCTCCAGTTCGAGTGCGCGTGCAGGTCGCCGACGACCTGCCCGTAGAGCTCGTCCCCACCGTCGGTGAGCGCACCCGCCGACTCCGACAGCGACGCCAGGTACTCGGGCACCTCGCCCGCCACCGCCTGCTCGATCACCGCGGCCGTCGTCTTCCCGATCCCCGACACCGACGAGATGGTCCGTCTCCGCACCCGCTCGGCGACCTCTGCGTCGCCGAGCTGCTCGACAGCACCCGCCGCCCGTCGGAACGCCTCGACGCGGTAGGTGCTCTCGCGGTTGCGTTCCAGCAGGAACGCGATGCGACGCAAAGCGTCGCGCGGCGACATCGGAGCCTGGGGGGCGGGCGCTGCACGCATCACCCCAGTGTGGACGACGACGTCGGTCGCACTGTCCTGACCGGCGGTTTGCTAGTCTTGCGGCGCGCCGAGAGGCGCACGCCGATGTAGTTCAATGGCAGAACATCAGCTTCCCAAGCTGAATACGCGGGTTCGATTCCCGTCATCGGCTCCATAAACCGCAGATAGACCGGTTTCACGGAACTACCCCGAGAAACAGACTGCCGACGCACACCCCCCACACACTCCGGCCGATAACGCCTGTTCACCTGCAAGCCGCGAGTAATGTCCGAAACATGCCGGATACGAGCCCGTCTGTCCCCGTGCCGCCTCCCCCCTCGGCCGCTTCATCCCCTTCCGCACCGAAGTCCCGTTCACTGCGAGATCCCAAGCCGACAGCGGAACGAATTCACCAGCTCGCGGGCCGCGTCCTATCCGGCGACATCGTCCTTCCCGAGTTTCAACGGCCTTTCGTTTGGAAGCGCCATCAGATTCTGGAGCTTCTGGACTCAATCAATCGAAATTTCCCGATCGGCAGCATGCTCGTTTGGGAGTCAACCCAAGACTTAATGAGCAAGCGATCGATTGCCGACCTGGAAATTGCGGACCGTAGTCCTAATTACCCGGTCAACTACCTCCTTGATGGCCAGCAAAGGCTTTCGACCGTGTGCGGGGTTCTCCATTGGAAACCCGGCAACGCGAAAAGTGTGTGGAACGTGGCTTTCGATCTTCAGACGAAAGAGTTTTTCCATGTCGACAGTCTCGCAGATCTTCCGCTGCATCAAGTACCGCTCCGGCGCCTCGCAGACCCGTCCGAGTTCTACAGAAGGCTCTCCCCACTCACTGATGCGAGCCTTACCGAGACGGCGGACGAACTCTTCAATCGTTTTACTGACTACCAGGTCGCGCTCGTCACGCTGGGCGACATGTCACTGAACGATGTAGCCCCTGTCTTCGAACGAATCAACTCAACTGGTACGCGGCTGACAATATTCGACCTCATGCGCGCCGCAACCTGGAGCACCAGCTTCGATCTCGGCGACTCCGTGGAGAAAGTAAGGCAGGCCATTGCCCCGAAGAAGTTCGCCGGTTTAGACGAGAAAGTATTTTTGCGGGCGCTAAGCGCGGCTGCAGGCGGATCGTTTAATGTTGAGAGTATCGACGATCTACGCAAAAAGGATGGAGACACACTCGCGAGAGCCGTCCAAGAAACCGAGGAATCGGCCAAGCGTGCTTGCGATTTTCTAGCGACCGAGGTTGGCGTGCCGCGATACGAAGCATTACCCTACGCGAATCAGTTCGCCGTCCTGTGCGAGATCTATCGAATCGTGGGGACGCCGAGCTCCACGCAGCTTGGTGACATCCGTCGCTGGTTTTGGCGGACGACGCTCGCAGGATACTTCGGCGGGTGGAATACAGGACAGATGACCTCCGATACAACCACCATCCGCGCGTGGGGTATCGGCGTCTATAAATCCTTGGACATTGGCACGGTTACGTCGAATGAGAAGATTTGGCGCGTAAAAACCTTTCGCGCAAATTCCGCGACCGCCAAAATGGTTGCGTTGATGCTATCCAACGCTGGCCCGCTCGATATAATCTCCGGTCAAAAGATCGACCCCGACAAATCATTGGCCTGGTCAAATGACAAAGAATTCCATCATTTCTTCCCGCAGGCCTACCTTAAACGGTCCCGTAAGGGCACGCCCCATCTTGTAGCAAATATCGTGCTATTGACTTCGACGAGCAACATCCACATTAGGGACTCGTCGCCGAGCGTCTACCTCCAGGAGATTATCGACGCCGACGGGCGCGAGACACTCGTCGCGCGTCTAGCGACCAACCTCGTTTCGGAAGCGGCGCTGGAGGCGGCGTTAAAGGACGATTACGAGGGGTTTTTGTACGAACGCTCGATAACGTTGCAGGCCGAGGCAATGCGGTTGTGCGGTGAACCAACCACTACCGCCGTCGCCACAGAGCCTGAAGAGATCCAAGACGAGAATGACGACACCACTGAGTAGCCCGACCGCTACCTAGCCGCGCAGCCTGACAACATTCGCGCTAGATGGCTGGCTCACAGCACCCAGTGCCGACATCGCGTCTGTGTGGTCGTCCTCGAACAGGTGCGCGTAGACGCTGAGCGTGGTCGTGACTTTGGCGTGCCCCATAAACCGCGCGATCTCCAGCGGAGGGATGCCCGCCGCCACGCACAGGCTGGCGTAGGTGTGCCGCAGCGCGTGGAACTTGAGGCCCGGCCGCAGCGCCCGGTCCGTGGCGGCGCGGTTGGCCCGCAGCACCGCCGGACGATACACCGCCTTGTAGAAGGCCTGGTGCCGCAGCGGCTGCGACCGGTTTGGGCCTCAGGGAGCGAGGCCGACCTGCGAAGCGGTACAGCAGGTCCTCCGCGGCACCCTCGCCCGACTAGCCCGTCGCACACTCCCCAGCCACTCCACGTGGTGCAACTACGACCGTTTATGGACCGAACACGAGGCGGCGCGCACCGCGCGCAGACCGTTCCGAGATTCCCGTTACGCTGCGCATACGCACCGCGCACGACTCGTGTAGCCGCAGGTAGATCGAACGGGCGTTCACACCCCGAAACACATTCCCAAGCTGAATACGCGGGTTCGATTCCCGTCATCGGCTCCACGTCGGCCGTTGCACGGTGCCGCTCACCTGTTCATCGGACACTGTCACAAACAGCCGGTGACCCAGGACACGCCCTCGTATGAAGTCCCTTATAGTTCCGGCGAGCAACGGACAACGACCGTGGGGGACACGACACCGTGGGTTTCGATCGATCAATGATGCGACGACTACGCACCGCGTGCGTGGGGGTGGCGACAGCAACCGTCATGGCGACCGCGACGGTCCAGACCGCCCACGCGGCACCGGAACCGGCGGCACCGACACCCGCGGCATCCGCGGTGAGCGAGTCCTTCTACACACCGCCGAGCCCGCTTCCGGCGGGCAAGCCCGGTGACATCATCCGGTCGGAGGCACTGCCGACGGCGATCAAGATCCCCACCCCGACCGGCTTCATCCCGGCCAAGGCAACGCGGATCATGTACCTCTCGATCGACGCCAACGGCGCCCCGATCGCGGTGACCGGCTACTACCTCGAGCCGACGAAGCCGTGGACCGGACCCGGCGCGCGGCCGATCGTCTCGTACGCGGGCGGCCTGCACGGCCAGGGCGACCAGTGCGCGGCGTCGAAGCTGCTGCAGGAGGGCGTCACCTTCAGCCTGCCGGGCGGTCCGATGGCCGAGATCGAGCAGATCGTGACCCTCAACATGGTCAACCAGGGCTACGGCGTCGTGTCCAGCGACTACATGGGCGGCGGCACGCCCGGCACCCACACGTTCGGCATCCGCGTCGACCAGGGGCACGCCGTCATCGACGCCGCCCGCGCCGCGTTGAAGTTGCCGGGAGTGTCCCCGGAGACGAAGGTCGCGATCGCCGGTTACTCGCAGGGCGGCGGCGCGGCTGCCTCGGCGGCCGAGCTCGTCGGGACCTACGCGCCCGAGCTGCCGATCGTGGGCGTCTACGCCGGCGGCGTGCCCGCCGACCTGCTGCGCGAGATGAACTACCTCGACGGAAACCGCCTCGGCGGCGTCATCGGGTACGCCCTCAACGGCGCGACCTACCGGTTCCCCGAGTTCAAGGAGCGCATCGCGACGATCCTGAACCCCTACGGCAAGCAGACGATGCAGCAGCTGTCGGGCGAGTGCATCGTGCTGACCTCGGCCCGTGGCAAGCCGAGCACCCGGGACTGGACGGTCTCACACAAGTCGTTCGGCGAGCTCGTCGTGGCCGATCCTGTGCTGAGCAAGTACGTGCACGACCAGGACCTCGGCAACATCAAGCCGACCGTCCCCGTCCTGCTCTCGTCGAACCCCGACGACCCGACGGTGCCGGTGTTCCAGGGCCGCGAGCTGTACTCGAAATGGTGCGAGAAGGGACCCGCGTCCCTGCAGTACACCGAGATCCCGTTCCCGATCCGCTTCATCAGCTCGTCGACCTTCGGTCACGTCGCCGGCGGCATCAGCGGGTTCCAGCGGGCGTTCGACTGGCTCGCCGACCGCTTCGCCGGCAAGCCGCCGGTGCAGGGGTGCTCGTTCAGCTGACCCCGGCACACGACTGACACGAGAGCCCCGGCGCGTACAGCGCCGGGGCTCTCGTTGTCGATGACCGTCCCGAACTGCACGTCCTGCCGCCGTTCGCATGCTCACGTGCCGTTCGCACACCACCGGGGCCATGCGAACACCAACCCGACATGCGAACGCATCCCGACCGTGCGAACCTCGCCCGCACGATCACCACTTCGCCACCGCGACACGGGTTCGCCACCAAGATTCCGCGGGCAGAACCGGCACGGGGTGGCAAACGAACACGATCGCGGGCGAACGCCGACCTACTTCCGCGCCTTCCAGCTGTAGCGCACCTGGGGACGACCGGTGCGGCCGTATTCGGTGGTGCGCGTGACGAGTCCGTCGTCGGCGAGGCGTTCGAGGTACCGCCATGCGGTGACCCGCGAGATCCCGGAGGCGGTGGCCGCCTCGCTCGCGGTCAGACCGTCGGTGCTGTCCTGCACCCGACGGCCGATCTGCTCCGCGGTCGCGGCGGCGGCGCCGGTGGGCGCCGCTGCGCGGTCGTCGGCGCCGCGGAGCACGGCCATCGCGCGATCGACCTCGGCCTGGCCTACGGCGTCGGTCCCCGCCGGAAGCGCTGCCCGGTACTCGCGGTAGCGCTCCAGCTTGTCGCGGAACGCCGCGAACGTGAACGGTTTCAACAGGTACAGCAACACGCCGTGGGCGACGGCCGACCGCACCACCGACAGGTCGCGTTCCGAGGTGATGGCGATGACGTCGGGCTCGGGACGCTGTCCCGACAACGCCGACGCGAGCTCGATCCCGCTGGCGTCGGGCAGTCCGATGTCGAGCAGGACGACGTCGACCGGTGCGTCCTCGGCAGCGCACCGCGCCACCGCCCGCAACGCGGCCTGGGCGGTGCCGGCGATACCGACGACGACGAACCCCGACAGCCGCTCGACGTACGCCTCATGGGTCTGCGCGATGAGCGGTTCGTCCTCCACGATGAGGACTCGGATCGGATCGCTCACACGCGCGACGCCTTCCTGCCCGACGGCATCGGGCGATCGGACCGCGACGGCACGACCACGGTCACCACCGAACCGTAGGTCACCTCGGCGGTGATGGTGCCGCCGTGACGATCGACGATCTGGGAGATCAGCGCCAGGCCCAGCCCCCGCCCACCGGCCGGGGAGCCGTCGGCGACGGGTTTCGTCGAGTATCCGCGCGTGCGGGCGCGGTCGAACTCGTCGGCGTCCATGCCCGGACCGCTGTCGGCGACACGGATCATCAACCCGTCGTCCTCCTCCCGAACCGTCACCTCGACCCACGGGTCGTCGCGGTCGCAGGCGTCGAGGGCGTTGTCGATGAGATTGCCTGCAACAGTGACCATCTCGTGCCCGGTCAGCGGCGCTTTGTCGGCGTCGTCGAGGCGACTGTCCTCGGTCACGGTCAGCGCCACCCCACGCTCGTCGGCCTGCGCGGACTTGCCCAGCAGCAACGCCACCAATGCCGGCTCCGCGACCGCAGCCGTCAGGCGGTCCACGAGGTGCTGGGACAGCTCGAGTTCGGTCGTCGCGAACCGCACCGCCTCCTCGGAGCGGCCGATCTCGATCAACCCGATCACCGTGTGCAACCGGTTGGCGGACTCGTGCGCGGCGGCCCGCAGCGACTCGGCGAACACCCGCATCGAGTCGAGTTCGCCCAGGGCGCCCTGCAATTCGGTCCGGTCGCGCACCGTCACCACAGCGCTGCGTTCGCCGTTGCGGTGGAGCATCCGGACCCGGTTGACGACGAGCACGCGGTCGCCGACGACATGGACCTCGTCGCGGATCTCGCGTCGGTCCGTCACAAACGACGGCAGATCCACCGGCACGTCGACGCGGTCGGGCAATTGCAGGAGCCGACGCGCCTCGTCGTTCACGACGACCGGTTTCCCGCCCTCCATGACGACGAGACCCTCACGCACGGAGTGCAACACGGCGTCGTGGTGCTCGTACATGACGCGGAGGTCCTCCGGGGCGAGTCCGTGCGTCTGCCGTAGCAATCTCCGACGCACGGCCCACGTCCCCGCCACCGAGACGACCAACAGGACCGCGACGACGAGCCCGATCATGGGCAGCTGGTCCACCCACCGGTCGGCCAGCGTCGACAGCGTGATGCCTGCCGACACCAGGCCGACGATACGTCCGGCGCTGTCACGCACCGGTGCGACCGCGCGGATCGACGGCCCGAGCGTGCCCGTGTTGGTCTCGGTGAACACGCGCCCGGCCAGCGCGGGGGCGATGGTCCCGACGAACGGCTTCCCGATGAGGGTGGGGTTGGTGTGGGTGAAGCGGGTGCGATCGGGCGCCATGATCGTGATGAAGGCCATCCCGGTCTCGGCCCGGACCAGTTCGGTCAGGGGCTGCAGTCGCGCGGTCGCCGAACCGGACCCGATCGCCTCGGCGGTCGACGGCGCGTCGGCCAGTGACACCGCCACCGCGACGACCTCCTCCCGTGCGGACCGTTCTTCGCCCCGTCGCGCGTCCCACGCCGCGAGTGAGCCCACGACGACGACGAGCACGACGATCGCGGCGATCTGCAGCAGGAACGCCTGACCCGCCAAGGACCGCGGCATCAGACGTCTCACCCCGGTCTCCCTCCGTGAACGAAATGTACATAACCGTGACCCGGGTCACAGTCCCCCGACATCATCCTTCACAACCGAAGTATCAGGAGAACCGGAGGACACCATGACCGCCACCGACGACCGGCCGCCGACCACGCCGGAACCCCCGCAGCCGCCGACGGCCGAGAAGCCCAAGCGCGACCGGACCCACTGGCTCTACATCGGCGTCATCATCGCCGTCGTCGCCGGCGTGGCCGTCGGCATCCTGGCGCCCGGCGTCGGCAAGGACCTCGGCGTGCTGGGCACGATGTTCGTCAGCCTGATCAAGATGATGATCGCCCCGGTCATCTTCTGCACGATCGTGCTCGGCATCGGCTCGGTCCGGAAGGCCGCCACGGTCGGGAAGGTCGGCGGCCTGGCGTTCGGCTACTTCCTGGCGATGTCGACGTTCGCGCTCGCCATCGGCCTCGTCGTCGGCAACCTGATCCAGCCCGGCACCGGCCTGGACATCAGCGGCGCCGCAGGTCAGGGCGAGAAGCTCGCCGGCAAGGCCGAGGAGGCCGGCGGCACCATGGACTTCATCCAGGGCATCATCCCGGACTCGCTGCTGTCGTCGTTGACCGCCGGCAGCGTCCTGCAGGCACTGTTCGTCGCGCTGCTCGTCGGCTTCGCCCTCCAGGCGATGGGCTCGACGGGTGAACCGATCTTGCGCGGCATCGGCCACATCCAGAAACTCGTCTTCCGTGTCCTCGCGATGATCCTGTGGATCGCCCCGATCGGCGCGTTCGGCGCCATCGCGAACGTCGTCGGCCAGACCGGCTGGAGCGCGGTCACCCACCTGCTCGCCCTGATGTTCGCCTTCTACCTGACCTGCGCGATCTTCGTCTTCGGTGTGCTCGGCGCGATGCTCCGCATGACCGTCGGCGCCTCGATCTTCAAGCTCGTCCGCTACCTGGCCCGCGAGTACCTGCTCATCGTCGCGACGAGTTCGTCCGAGTCGGCGCTGCCGCGCCTCATCGCGAAGATGGAGCACATCGGCGTCCAGCGCTCGACCGTCGGCGTCGTGGTCCCGACCGGCTACTCGTTCAACCTCGACGGCACCGCCATCTACCTGACGATGGCGTCGCTGTTCGTGGCCGAGGCGCTCGGCGACCCGCTGAGCATCGGTGAGCAGATCGGCCTGCTGGTGTTCATGATCGTGGCCTCGAAGGGCGCGGCCGGCGTGAGCGGCGCCGGACTGGCCACCCTCGCCGGTGGTCTGCAGGCGCACCGACCGGAACTGCTCGACGGCGTCGGCCTCATCGTCGGCATCGACCGGTTCATGTCGGAGGCCCGCGCAGTCACCAACTTCTCCGGCAACGCCGTCGCCACCCTGCTGGTCGGTTCCTGGACCCACACGGTCGACAAGGAGAAGATGCGCAACGTGCTCGACGGACGCGATCCGTTCGACGAGTTGACGATGGTCGACGACGCCCACGAGCCGGCGGTGTCGGTCACGAAGTAGACCGGCGACCGTCCGATGACGACGGCCGGTGTCGCGACCCCGAGGTCGTGGCACCGGCCGTTCTCCACTGTTCCGGTACGAGGAGACAGCCGGTGCTGCGACCCCCGAAGTCGCGGCACCGGCCGTTCCCCGTCTCCCCTCAGCGCGCCGCGGTCGTCGCCGGTGTCTCCTGGGTCGTCGTCGGCGCCGACGAGGTGCTCGACGGAGTCGACGTGGCGGCGGACGGGGTCGTGGTGGCCGACGTCGCCGCGGTGGTCGCCGACGTCGTCGTCGGGACCGCGGTGGTCGTCGTCGAACCCGTCGCCGATGAGGCCGGAGGGGCCGAGGTCGTCGTCGTCGGCACCGACGTCGTGGTCGACGGTGTGGTGGTCGACGGTGCCGACGTGGTGGTCGACGGTGCGGTCACGGACTCTGTCGTGGTGGACGGGGCCGAGGTCGAAGAGCTCGGAGCCGCCAGGGCTGCCGCCGCCGGCTCACCGGTGGTGGCCGGCGCGGTGGTGGTCGACGAGGTGGAGTCCGGTGTCGTCGACGACGGGGCCTGCGATGTCGTCGTCACGGCCGCCGCGAGGGTCTGCGCGGAGGTCGTGGCCTGCGGGGTCGGGCTGAACGCTGCGGCGATCGCATCCGCGATCGACTTGAGCCATGCCTGCACCGCTGCCTGCACCGCCTGGGCCCACGCGTCGAGCGGGTTGGTCGGCGGGGTGGGGGGCGGGGTCGGGGTCCCACCGGTCTGCGGGTGTGCGGCGATGAAGTCCTTGACCACCTGGGCAGCCGCCTTCGCCACCCACGAGTCGGTGAACAGGCCGAACGTCGACTCCGGGTCCCAGGTGTCCGAGCTGTTCCGGTCCACGAGTGTGTACAGGAAGGACGGGCCCGCGTAGGCGAGGGTGCTCCAGGTGTTGAGGAAGTCGTTGATCATCGACGCCTGGTTCCCCACGTTGGGGACACCGGTCGGTACGCCGTACTCGGAGCTCCAGATCTTCTTGAAGCCGTCGCCGTTGGCCTGCATCAGATGGTAGATGCGGTTGGCCTGGTCTAGCGGCGAGTTCGGGATCAGTGCGCCCGACGAGAACGGGACGGCCCACGAGTACGGGTGGAACGAGAGAGCGTCGAAGTAGCCCTTCGCCCCCGCCGCGTACATCTGCTGGACGAAGTCGACCGGGTTGAGAGTCCACGATCCCCAGGTCTGGGTCGCGCCGACGACGGCACCGATCACCTGCGCCTGGGGGTCGGCTCCCTTGATCGCCGTGTAGGCGGCCTTCAGCAGCTGGGTGTACCCCGCGGGGTCCGGGCCGGGCTGGTAGGCGAACGCCGCGTTCGGCTCGTTCCACACCTCGTACGCCGAGACCTTGCCGGCGTAGCGCGCCGCGAGCGCCGCGGCGAACGACCCGAGATTCGCCGGGTTGTCCGGTGGCGCGTACACGTTGGTCCAGGTGCCGCGGGCCCAGGTCGGCGTCGTGTTGATGATGCCGAGGACCCCCATCCCACGGGCGGCGGCCGCGTTCACCATGTTGTCGATCGCCGTCCAGTCGTACTGGCCCGGTGCGGGCTCTGCCGTGGCCCACGGCATGCCGATTCGGATGTTCTTGACGCCCAGTGACTGCATCGCGTCGAGTCGCTTCGCGATCTCCGTGGGATCCATCGCGTCCCAGTACATGTCGGTGTCGGAGATGCCCACCGTCGTCGGCGCGTCGCTGATCGCCGCGGTGTCGATGATGGCGACGGCGGCGCGGGAGTTCGGGAGCAGCGCTGCACCCGCGACCGCACAGAACATCAGGAGAGCGAACACAGCGGCGGCGAGAGCCGTCGCCGATGTCCGCGAGAGGGATGGCGCGAGACGTCGCATTCGGTGGTACCCCGTTCTCTGAGCCCCCCTGGCGGATGCAATTAGAGCATGAGACCAGACTTTATGGGAGATAAAGTTTGGTAATCAGTGATGTTTTTACGGCTAAGTTTCCTCGCTCGTAACATTCGCCCCACCAGCGACTACGTGCTCGAATTCCGTTACACGTGACACGAATTCACCCGTATTGGAACGGCGCGGTTCGGCATCGCCATCTGTTCGCACGTGCGGTTGGCGCCGCGGAGGAGAAGTTTGGCGCGCGAATTTTCTGCGTTAAATATCGCTCGGATGCCCGAATGAAAGCTGCCGTCTCGTCCGGCGCCCGCCCGCGGCCGTCGGGCCGGAGGCAGTGGCGACGACCTCACCGCTGCGCCGACTCCGATACAGTTCGGCCCTGAAACGCAGAGGGGGGATCTCGTGTTCAGTCGTGTCATCGATCGCGCTCGCGGCCTACGGCCGCCGCACCGCGACAGTCGCTCCGCGATCGCTCGTGTCGCCGCCGTGGGCCTCGTCGCCGTGTCCGCGCTCGGGGTCGGCTCCGGCGCCGCCGTCGCGCGTCCCGCGCCCGATCCGACACCCACCGCGACGCTGCTGACGCGGACCGCCCTGGGACCGCAGCACGACATCATCACCGTCCGGGACCCTGACACCCGGCAGGCCATCCGACTCGAGATCCTGCACCCCCGGAGCACCGCACCCCGGCCGACGCTCTACCTCCTCGACGGGATCGACGCCGGGGTCTACACCGGGTTCCAGCGCAGCGGCTGGACCGTGCAGACCGGCATCGAGCGGTTCATGGCGGACAAGGACGTGACGGTCGTCCTGCCCATCGGCGGGACCGCGAGCTACTACACCGACTGGCGACGGCCGGATCCCGTTCTCGGCGTGAACAAGTGGGAGACCTTCCTGACCCGCGACCTACCGCCCCTGATCGAGAAGTTGTATTCCGGCAACGGCCGGTCGGCGATCGGCGGGCTCTCGATGGGCGCGACGTCGGCGATGGTCCTCGCGGCGAAGCACCCCGATCTCTACCGCGGCGTCATGGCGCTGAGTGGATGCTTCGACTTCGGTCCCCCCGCGTATCGGCAGGCCGTCGCCGGCACCGTCGCGACGCGCGGTGGGAATCCCGAGAACATGTGGGGACCCCTCGACGGCGGCGACTGGGCCGCGAACGACCCCACGCGCCGGCTGTCCGCGCTCAAGGACACCGACATCTACATCGTCAGCGGCAACGGCCTGCCCGACCCGCGCCTGGGGCTGCGGGGTCTCGCGTCTCCCGTCGGCGGATTCCTGGAGGGCGTGGTCCTGTCGTGCACGCGGTCGTTCCAGGCGAAGGCCCAGCGGGCGGGGGTGAAGGCCACCTACGAGTTCCGGGCGGGGCTGCACTCCTGGGGCTACTGGGCGGAGGACCTGCCGCGCGCGTGGCCGACCATCGCCCGGTCGCTCGACATCTCCTGATCGGTCAGCGCGGGGCGTACATGATGACGCCCACTCCGACGAGGCAGACCAGCGTGCCGACGACGTCGTAACGGTCGGGGCGGAAGCCGTCGACGACGACGCCCCACAGCAGGGAGCCGACGACGAACACCCCGCCGTAGGCGGCGAGGATGCGGCCGAACTGGGCGTCGAGTTGGAGCGTGGCGACGACTCCGTAGAGCCCGAGCGCCACGATCCCAGCCCCGATCCACAGCCACCCGCGGTGGTCGCGGATGCCCTGCCAGATCAGCCACGCTCCGCCGATCTCGAGAACCGCGGCGGCGGCGAACAACGGGATGGATCGCGCCAGATCCATCAGGAGGTCTCGCTCCCCTCCGAGAGCAGAGCGAGGTTTGCCGTCATCGCGTCCCGCCACGCGCCGAGACGACGGTCGACGATGCGTCCCTCCAGGCCTGGGTGCTCGGCGACGGCGGCGCTGATGCCCGACGGTCCGGGGCCGATCCGTGCGAACTGCCGCACGACGCACCCGCTGCGGGCGGGATCGACCTCGAATCCCCACCAGGCCATCGCATCCGAGCCGGGTGCCGGACGCGTGGGCGACGGATCGGGATCGTCGGAGATCCCGTGCACCGCCCAGACCCACCGTCGGCCGGGTTCCAGGTCGACGACCTCGCACGACGTGGACCACTCCCCCAGATCGTCACTGCGGTTGTGCCCGTGGAACCGGGCGCCGAGCGCCACGCCGTCGTACCCGACATCCCAGGTGGCCGCGTGCAGCTCACCCGCGGCACGCGTCGGCAGGGAGATGTCGGTGACGAGTTCCCACGCCTCGGCGGGATCGACGGTCAACCGGACGCTGACCTCGACGGTGGGGAGGTCGCGGATGCGCATCACTCGTCGTCGGCGGGGGCGCCGACGTTCATCTCGTCCGGATGGGCCCCGACGCGACGGTTGTTCGCCAGGCGGGCGATGTCGAGCATGTCGGTGTCGTCGAGGGAGAAGTCGACGACGTCGATGTTCTGCGAGATCCGTTCCGGCGTGACCGATTTCGGGATGACGACGAGACCGCCCTGCAGGTGCCAGCGGATGATCACCTGCGCGATGGACTTCTCGTGCTTCTCGGCAATGCGACCCAGCGTCTCGTCCTTCAGCAGGGTGTTGTCCTTCGACGCCTTCCCCCACCCCGAGTTCGGGGTGCCGCCGAGGGGGCTCCACGACTCGACGGCGATGCCGCTGTCGTGCGCGAACGCGCGGAGCTCGTTCTGCGGCAGGTTCGGGTGGCACTCGACCTGATCGACCGCCGGGACGATGTCGCCGTCGCCGATGATCACCTGCAGGTGATGGGGTTCGAAGTTGCAGACGCCGATCGCTTTCGCCTTGCCCGATTCCGCGATCTCCTGCATCGCCTCCCACGTCCGCTTCATACGGTCGGAGTCGAGCAGGGGCCAGTGCACGAGGTAGAGGTCGACCTGGTCGAGGCCCAGCTTCGACAGGCTCGCGTCGCACGCCGCGAGCACCGCCTCGCGGCCGCGCTGGTCGGCGTTCCAGAGCTTGGTGGTGACGAAGACGTCGTCACGGTCGACCGACGACGCCGCGAGTGCGCGACCGACGGCCTCCTCGTTGCCGTAGGCGGCGGCCGTGTCGATGTGCGTGTAGCCGGCTTCGTCGAGGGCGTGGGCGACAGCCCGCTCGGTCTCGTCGTCGTCGGCCTGCCACACCCCCAGTCCGAGTTGGGGGATGGACGTCCCCGAGTTGAGCTCGATCCGTGGCAGGTCGGATGTCATGACTCCAGGCTAATCGGTCAGACCCGAGGGTAGGTTGGGGAAATGGCGATCTCTCAGGGCGACACCGTCAGTTGGAACACCCCCCAGGGGAAGACCGAGGGCACCGCGACGGAGAAGCGGACCTCGGAGTTCGAGTTCGAGGGCCAGACCTTCAAAGCCTCCGACGACGAGCCGTACTGGATCGTCGAGTCCGACAAGACCGGGTCGAAGGCGGCCCACAAGGAATCCACGCTCGACAAGAAGTGACGGGGAAGCGATGCCGGATCCACAGCAGTCGCGCCGTGCGCTCGGCGACATCGCGACGGCGAAGTACGTCCAGCTGACCACCTACACCAAAGACGGTCGCGCGAAGCCGGTCCCGATCTGGGCGGCCTTCGTCGACTCGGGGCCGGAGGCCGGGGAACTGGTCATGTGGACCCAGGCGTCGTCGTGGAAGGTCAAGCGCATCCGGAACACCCCCCGCGTCTCGCTCGCCACGTGCGATCGCGCCGGGAAGAACGTCGGCGACCCCGTGGAGGGCACCGCACGCGTGCTCGACGACGCGGGCACAGCACGTGTGCGACAGGCGATCAACGCCAAGTACGGCCTCGTCGGCCGATTCGCGACAACCGCCAGCTCGCTGTTCAAGGGCAAGTCCTCCACCATCGGCATCGCCGCGGCCCCGAACCTCTGAACCCTGAAGGTCACCGTTCCGGTGCACGTCGGTATCGCTGAGCGATACGAGCACGCACCGGAACCGTCGTGGTGACACCTGCGTCCAATCGATGTGGATCTACGGCAACTCATCGCCCGGCAGGACGGCGTCGTGACGCTGTCCCAGGCCGCCCAGCACGGGATCAACCGCGCCGCCGTCCAGCGTCGGGTCGCCTCCGGCGCGTGGATCCGCGTCGGGCGCGGCGTCTACTTCGTGGCAGATCGACCTGCCACCCCGCGAGCCCGCCTGCGGGGCATCGTCTTCGAACTCGGGGACGATGCTGTCGTCGCAGGACCGACGGCGGCGTGGTGGCACGGCATCCTGGCACGACCCCCGGCGACGACCACCATCTGCGTGCCGCGGGGCCGGCACGGCATCCGACGCGCGGGACTGTCCCTGATCCGCCGCGACCTGGACCCGTCGGACGTGCGGCGCCGAAAGGGGCTGGTCGTGACCTCGATCCCGATGAGCGTGCTCGACGCGGCCGTTCTGGACGGCGCGGCCGTTCTGGATCACGCCCTGCTGCGCCGACGGGTCAGGCTCGACGAGATCATCGACGTTCACTCGCGGTATCCGCGTCGCCACGGCGCCCCACGTGCGGCGAGTCTCATCGATGCCGCCATCACGGGTGCGCGATCGGAGGCCGAACGGATCGCGCATGGGCTACTCCGGTCGGCCGGGATCACCGGATGGCGACCCGGCGTCGAGATCGGTGGATATGAGGGCGATGTCGTCTTCGACGCACAACGCCTGGTCGTCGAGATCGATGGCTTTGCGTACCACTCCGGGCAGCGCGAATTCCAGCGCGATCGGACCCGTCAGAACGCACTCGTCGCGAACGGCTGGACGGTTCTGCGATTCACCTGGGCCGACCTCACGGAGCGGCCGGACCAGGTCATCGCGACGATTCGACATGCGCTCCGCTGATCTGGTGCACGTGGGTGTCGCTGAGCGATACGAACCGACACCGGAAGCGGTCAGTCGGCGCGGGAGTGGCGGCCGCCGACGGTGCGGGCGGGAGCGGCGCGGGCGGGTGCGCGATGGTTGTCGGGGACCTCGTGTTTGTGGACGAGCGCGACGGCGATCGCCGTCGTGAGCGGCACCGACAGCGCGATCGCGATGCCGCCGACGAACGAGCGGGCCAGTTCGACGGCGACGGTGTCCGTCGTCGCCAGCGACGAGAACGACTGTCCGGCAACGGAGAACAACAGAAGAAGGGGAAGCGCGCTGCCGGCGTAGGCGAAGACGAGGGTGTAGACGGTGCTGGCGATGTGGTCGCGTCCGACGCGCATCGCGGCCGCGAACGTCGCACGCCTGCTCCGACCGCCGGCGGCGAGCTCGAACACCGCCGAGGCCTGGGTGATGGTCACGTCGTTCAGGACGCCGAGTGCGCCGATGATGAAGCCCGCCAACAGGATCCCGTTCGTCGAGATCCCGTTCTGGTAGACCTGCAGGTTCGTCGTCTGCTCCGCCGAGAGCCCCGTGATGTTCATCGTGACCACCGACAGGTACGACAGGATCGCCGCGACCGCGAGCGACGAGAGGGTCCCCAACAGCGCCGCGCTGGTCCGCAGGCTGATGCCGTGGGCGAGGTAGATGACGATGAGCAGGATCGCCGCCGACGACACTATCGCGACGGCGACCGGCGACTTCCCGTCGAGGATCGCGGGCAGGGTGAACCCCAGCAGCACCCCGAACGCGATCACCAGCCCGAGCACCGACCGCAGGCCCCGCCACGCCGCGACGAGGGCGATCGCGAGAACGAACACGATCGCCCAGATGAGCGTCGACGTCCCGCGGCTGTAGTCGTAGAAGGAGTAGGTCGACGTGCCCTGACCGCTCGGCGACAACACCAGGCGGATGTCGTCGCCGACCTTCAGGTCCGGTTGGCCCGGTTGCGGCTTGTCCAGCTGGTCCGCCGGGGGGCGGGACCGCGTCACGCCGGGCTGCTCCCCCGACTGCGCGCGATTCGTCGGCACCTCGATGAGGGTGTTCGCGTCGGCGTCCTTGCCGGAGGTGATCTTCACCGTGCTCTCGATGCACGGGCCGGTCGCCTCGGCGGAGACGGGCGCGTCGCCCCCGAAGACGGTCCCCGCGGCACGGTTCAGGCACTCCGACCGCGCCTGAGCGATCACCGTGCCCGTCTGGGTGACCAGCTTCCCGTCGGGCGCGGCCGTCTGGAACTGCAGCGGCACCGAGTGCGGACGCTCCCCCGGCCACAGCACCACGGCCCCGACCGCGACGGCCACCGCGACGGCGATCAGCACGCCGACGACGATCCGCGCCGCGAGCGGCCGCAGGTGCACGGCGATCGCCGACGGGCTGTGACTGTGCCCGCGCGCCGGGCCCGAGGGATGCACGCCGCAACTGTAGAAGGTGACCGTTCCCGCGGGCCGTGCTCGGAGTCCGGCCCGCCACGGACCCGACGATTTCGCAGGTGAGGCGCGCTCGGATGCGCGATCATGAGGCGATGATCGACGAGCTGCAGCACGAGGCGGACGCCTTGTTGGCCGCCGGCGACTACGCGCACGCTCTGCCGGAGTTCTGCGTGCTCCGCGAGATCCGCGGCCGTCAGGACGGTCCGTACTCCCGCAAGTACCTGGCGAACCTGCACGACGCGGTGCGCTGCATGTGTCACCTGCAGCGGTGGTCGGACTCGGAGCCGCTCGCGAGGGAGTTGTACGGGAAGTACGTCCGCACCGACGGCCCCGCCGGACCGAAGACCGTCGACGCGGCGAAGCGCTACGCGTGGGCGCTGGTGCAACTGGACAAGACCGACCCGGCGATCGCCGTCTACCTGGCGGTCGCCGACGCGCTGTGCGGGCGCGGCGACGCGGACCAGGCCCTGGCCATGCTCGGGGCGGCCGTCGCACGGCGCCAGGACCTCAGCTTCGACGACCTCCGCCACGCCGTCGACCTCACCCGGATCGCCGGCGGCGTGCACCTGCCCGTCCCGGCCGACTGCCTCAGCATGGACGGATACCGGGCTCCGGCCTGACCGGGCTCAGGACCGCGGTGCGGGTTCGCCCCGGCGGATCGCCGTCTGCACCATCCCGGCCGATGCCGTGGTCTCGAACCCCAGCGACTCGTAGAGCCGACGACCCGGCGGGTCGGCCATGAGCGTGATGTAGGGATTCGGCGGGGCGGCGTCGACGATCACCGCGAGCAACCGCTCGACGACGGTCCTCGCGAGACCACGTCGCTGGTGGGCGGGGTCGGTCGCGATGTCGGTGACGTGGAAGTACCAGCCGCCGTCGCCCAGGACACGTCCCATCGCGACCACGACGCCGTTCTCGTCGACGACGTGACACCCACCCCAGGCGTTCGCGACCGCCGGTGTCGCCTGCTCCTCACTGACCGGGGTGAGGCCCGACACCTCACGCAGCCGGCGGTAGTCGTCGAGGGGTGGGACACCGTCGACGAGGCGGTAGCTCGAATCCATGGCCGCAGGCTAGCCACCTCATCCGACGTGCGCCCGGCCCGTGGTGAGCGCGATCACCCGTGTTGGATGGGACCGTGCGTGCCGACCGAACCGTCACCCCCGACCGCCGTGCGTGGTGGGGCGTGGCCGCCGCGATGGCGGCCATCGCCTGGGGTGGCAACGAGTTCACGCCGCTGCTGGTCATGTACGAGTCGGTGCACGGCCTCCCCGGCACCGTCGTCGACGCCCTCCTCTTCGCCTACGTGCTGGGCATCGTGCCGGCACTGCTCATCGGGGGGCCGCTGTCCGACCGGTACGGCCGCGTACGCCTGATGCGTCCCGCACCGCTCGTCGCCGCACTGGGGTCGGTGATCCTGGCGGTCGGCGCCGATCACGTGTCGCTCCTCGTCGTCGGGCGCGTGCTCAGCGGCATCGGGCTGGGCCTCGCGATGGCCGTCGGCAGCAGCTGGGTGAAGGAACTGTCGGGAGCGCCGTGGACCCCGAACGCGTCGCCGACCCTCGGTGCGCGACGGGCCGCGATGAGCCTCACCTTCGGGCTGGGTGTCGGTGCCGCCGTCGCCGGCGTCCTCGCCCAGTGGGCGCCGTTGCAGGACTCGCTGGCGTACCTGGTCAACGTCGGCCTCTGCCTGGCTGCCACGGTGTGGGTGTGGTCGGCGCCGGAGACGATCGAACCCGGACGCGCGCCGCGGCGACTCGTCGACGATCTCCGCATCCGGGCCGTGGCGCACCGTCGGTTCATCCGGGTCGTCGTGCCCGTGGCGCCGTGGGTGTTCGGTTCGGCGGCTGCTGCCTACGCGGTGCTGCCCACCCTGATGTCCGACCGCGTCGCCGACGTACGCATCGCCTACGCCGCCGCGGTCACCCTCGTCACCCTCGCCTCGGGGTTCGCGGTGCAGTCGGTGGCACGTCGCATCGACGTCCCCGACCGGGCGCGCGGCTCGGCGGTCGCGACGGTGTTGTTGATGGCCGGCATGGCCGTCGGCGGTGTCGCCGCCCACGTGTTGGACCCGTGGCTCACCCTGGTCGCGGGCGCGGTGCTCGGCGCCGGGTACGGGATGGCGTTGGTGGCCGGTCTCGCCGAGGTCGGACGCATCGCCGAGCCGTCGGAACTCGCCGGGCTGACCGCGGTCTTCTACTCCCTCACCTACCTCGGCTTCGCTGCCCCCGTGGTGCTGTCGCTCATCCATGGTGCGGTGCCCGCGATCACCTATCCGATCCTTTTCGCCGCGGGTGTGGTGCTGGCAGTGGTCAGCCTCGCGGCGGTCCTGTCCGACTACCGTGACCCCGATGCGGTCGCTCTCCCCGACCGCCAGACGACCAGGACGGGCTCGTGACCGATCGCCACCTCTTCACGCTCGACGGCGACGCGTACGTCCCGTCGGAGTTCGCGTTCGGGCGCTGGGGGCCCGACATGCTGAACGGGCCCGCGCTGTGCGCCGCGGCCGCGCATGCCCTCGAGTCCCGCCACGGCGACGAGGACTTCCTCCCGGCGCGGACCACCGTCGACCTGTTCAAGGCGGCGCGCGGCCACCCGCTCACCGCGACGACCCGGATCGTGCGGGCGGGACGGCGCATCCGCGTCGCCGAGGTGGAGTTGCACCAGGACGATGTCACCGTCGCCCGCGCGACGATGGTCGCGCTGCGACGCTCCTCCGCACCCCCGGGAGAGGAATGGCGATCGGAGCACCCGTTCGACCCGCCGGCCGAACCTGCGCACCGCTGGTACGGCAGCGACGCCGTCGGGTGGACCACCTCGGTCGCCGACCACCAGAACTCCAGCCGGAAACGGTTGTGGACCACCACGTTCCCGGTGATCGCGGGTGAGCCGGAGACGCCGTACACCGCGGCCGTCATGTGCGCCGAGGGGAGCAGCATGGTGACGAACTGGGGCGACGAGGGCATCGGGTACATCAACTGCGACCTGACGGTCGCGCTGTCCCGGCTGCCCGAGGGCGGACGTATCGGTCTGGAGGCCGCGTCCCACATCACCGCCGACGGCGTCTCGGTCGGCACCGCCGCCCTCTTCGACGTCCACGGCCCGATCGGGACGGGCATGGTCACCGCGGTCTCGAACGCCGCCGCACAGATCGACTTCTCCCGGGGGGTGCCGGCTCGATGAGCACCGAGGTGTCGCAGGTCGAGGTGCGCCCGGATCTGCGGGTCGAGGTGCGCCGCAGCGGTTCCGGGCCGACGGTGCTCTTCAACGGCGGATTGGGCCAGCCCGCGCAGGTGTGGGAGTACACCGGTCTGTCCGATGCGCTCGCGACGGCCGGCTTCGCCACCGTCGCGCACAGCGCCCGCGGGGTCGCGCCCTCGTCCGCCCCGGCCGGGCCGTACAGCGCCGCCGACCTCGCCGACGACGCCGAGGGACTGCTCGACGCCCTGGGCCTCGACGATGTCATCGTCGTCGCGTACTCCATGGGCTGCTACGTCACTCAGGAGCTGATCCGCCGTCACCCCGGCCGCGTCCGGGCCACCGCACTCGTCGCGGGCCTGCAGCCGTCGCCCATCGGGGAGCTCGTGGGGCGGATGGAGATCGGACTCCTCGACACCTACGGCACCATCCCGAGCGACGTGATGACGTTCGAACAGCTCGTCACCACGCTGCACCCGGCGCTCCTGCAGGACCCCGCGTCGGTCCGTGGGTGGTCGGAGATCTTCGCGTCGTCCGGTCAGGTGTGGACCGACGACGTCGGGCTCCGCGGGAACCTCATGGCGTCCTACGACTGGATCACCGCCGGCGAGCCGACAGCGGAACGCCTCGCCGCCATCGACATCCCGACGCTGGCCCTGGCCTTCGAGCACGACCTGTTCTTCCCGCCGGCGGGGTGCCGCGCCGCCGCCGGCCAGATCCCCGGGGCGCAGTTCGCCGTCGTCGACGGCGTCGGGCACGGCGGGTTCTTCACCGGCCAGACCGACGTCGTCACCCGCATCGTCGACTTCTGCCGCGCGCAGGTCTGACGAGACGGTCAGCTCGAGATGGGGATGCCGTCCCACTCGTGGTCGTGCATGAAGGCCTCGGCCAGACCGACCTTGTACTTGAGGCACATCCGCGCGATGTCGATGTAGGCGATCGGCATCATCACCGCGGGCAGCGGGTCGCGACGGTTGGTGATGACGTCGTCGGTGGCGCGGAAATCGCGGAGGAACCCACGCAGCGTGTTGCCCTCCAGCGACGACTTCTTCCAGCCGTAGAGCCCCATCCCGAAGCCGATCATCTTGCGGGTGCCCAGCTCCGGGCTGATCACCTCGTCGGTCTCGCCGAAGAAGGCGAGGTCGACGCGGTGGTGCGGCTCGAACATCATGATCCCGCTGGTGCCGCGAGGGTTGCACTCGATGGTGAACAGCGCGCCGTCGTCGCCGACGATGAAGTCGAAGCCGACCTGGCCGGTGAACCCGACGCGCGCGATGAAGTCCTCCACCCAGGTCGTGATCGCCGGGTGGTCGATGGCCTCGAACGCGATGCACGAGTTGCCGTCGATGGCGTACCAGACGGGATAGACCGTGTGCGCCAACACCTTCCCGTCACGACACACCGAGTAGGTGCAGAACTTGTCGCCCTTGAACCACTCCTGCGCGATGTAGGGGTTCGTCGGCGAGAACTCGATGTCGTCGGGGATCTGCCCCGGGATCACCTTGCGCACCTTCTGCGATCCACGGGAGTAGCACTCCTTCAGCGCGAACGGCGTCTCGAAGTCCAGAGCCCGCAGGTCCTCTGCCGATCGCACCTGAGCGAACTTCAGTGTGGGGATGCCCATCTCGGTGAGCACGCGCTGGAACTCGTACTTGTTGTGCAGGTTGTTCTCGGTCTCGAAATCGGACAGGAACAGTTCGCACGTGTCCGGGAACTCCTCGCGCATCTGCGCGATGATGTCGGTCTCCTCGTGCACCGGGATCACCATGTCGATGGACCGCTCGCGCACGATGCGGGCCAGTTCGCGGCAGTACTCCCGCGGCGCGAAGGTCGGCGCGGGCACCCGCAGGCACGCGTCGACGGCATTGGAGAACCGTGAGACGGGCAGCGCGATGCTGTCGACGACGGTGACGCTGTGGCCGCCGGCGGCCATGAGGCGGGCGATGTCGAGGGTCAGGAACGACCGGGCGAACGTGATGAGGACACGCTTGCGCGTGGGGGCCATGGGACTCCGTAGGTAGCACCGCGAGAGGGGGTCGGATCAGCGAACATGCTAGCCTAACCAACGGTCCGCCAGATCGGCCGCGCAGCGCCCAGACCAGGCAGTTCGGCCACAAATCCTGCGGGTGGAGGTGCAGCGCCATGTTCGTGATCGGCATCCTCTTCGCCTCGCTCGCCGCCATCGGCTACGGACTCTCCTCGGTTCTCCGCGCACTGGGTGCGCGCCGCGCGGCCGTCGCCGCGCGGGAGAAGGAGGGCTCGCGCTCCACCACGGCCGCGGGCGGCCCGTCGATGCAGTCCACGGCGGAGACCCTGCGCGACCCCGCCTTCCTCGTCGGCACCGCGATGGTGGTCCTCGGCTTCGGTGGCGGCGCGATCGCCGCCCGGCTCCTGCCGCTGTTCCTCTCGCAGACCATCGTGTCGGCGAACCTCATCGTCACGGCCCTCCTGGGCACCGTCGTCCTCAGCGTCCGCCTGCACGCCCGCGACTGGATCGCGATCGTCGCCGTCATCGCCTCGCTGTGCATGTTGGGTGCCGCGTCCGGTCGGCACGCGACGGAGACCACCGAGTCGTTCGGCTTCCACTGGGGTCTGCTCGCCGCGACCCTCGTCGTCTGCGCCATCGCGGTCCTGGTGATCTACCGCCTGGGTGCGCGCGGCTCGATCCTCGCCGGTGCGGCCGCGGGACTGCTCTTCGGTGTCATCGCGATCGCGGTGCGCATCCTGCGCGGTTTCGACCCGTTCTCGCCGCTGACCATCCTCTCGGATCCCGCCGCCTGGACCATCGCGATCGCGGGTGCCGTCGGGTTCTACGTGCACACCGTCGCACTCCAGCTCGGAGCCGTGAACGGCGTCACCGCGGTCCTCGTCGTCGGCGAGACCGCGGCCCCCGGCATCATCGGCGTCGTCTTCCTCGGGGACAAGGCGGAGCCGGGTCTCGAGTGGTTGGCCGTCGTCGGGTTCATCGGCGCGGTGGTCGGCGCGGTTCTCGTCGCCTACTACAGCTCCGACGACGCCGACCACTTCGGTGAGGCCCCGCCGACGGAGGGCGGCTGGCGCCGTCGGTCTCGCGATCGCCGGAAGGCGGACACGGAGTCCTCCCAGCAGGGTTCCGCCTCGCAGGACGCTGCAGGACCGGACGATCCCGACACCGACCGCGGCGCCGACGGCCGGTCGGCACGCGAGGGCATCGACCACCTCTGACCAGCGATCGGCAATTGCCTGTCGAGGGTCACAAATTGCGCGCTGCTCGTCTGTGAACTGCGCGTTCCCTCCGCCGGCCCCCTCTGTTCACCCCTGATTCAGGTGTACCTTCGCGGACGTGTTCTGGGGGGAATCGAGAGTTCGACGTGCCGGCGGTATGACGGTCGCGGTGGCGATGACCGTCGTGGGGGCGACGCTGACGGGGGTCGGTGCCGCGGGTGCGGCACCGCCGATGCCGTCGGTGGTGTCCATCGGGCTGCCGCGGTCGTCGGGTCTCGCGCAGCCCGTCGCGCAGGAGACGGGTGTCGGCGACATCAACGACACCGTGCGGCGGTTCGGGGTGGTCGGCACCGATCTCGGCGTCACCTGGGACGACGGGCACGGTGGGGTTCTCGCCGCGTTCGGTGACACCGCCAACTTCGACGGGCGGTCGCTGCTGCGGGGCGAGCTCTACGGGTTCCGGTCGAACGTGCTGCTGCGCAGCACCGATCGCAACCTGGCCGACGGCATGCGCTTCGACAGCGGCGTGATGGCGGCACCGGGCCTCGCCAAGCAGGTCCTGGTGCCGGACTACCGCCGCGAGATCACGGTCCTGCCGACCGGCGGGATCGCCGCGAACGGTCGCCAGTACATGACGTACATGGCCGTCAAGAGCTGGGGCGGCCCCGGGGAGTGGGTCACCGACCGCGCCGGCGTGGCGTACTCCGACGACGACGGTCAGAACTGGGTGCGACCGCCCGACGCGATCCGCCCCAACGTGGGCGGCAACAGCAACTTCCAGATGAGCGCACTGCTGAAGGTCGGCGACACCGTCTACGTGTACGGCACCCCGTCAGGCCGCTTCGGCGCGGTGCGGCTCGCGCGCGTGGCCGCGTCCAAGCTGACCGATCTCGGTGCCTACGAGTACTTCTCGAACGGGAAGTGGGTCAAGGGCGACGTCAACGCGGCGACCCCGATCATCGGCGCACCGACCGGCGAGATGTCGGTCGCCTACAACGCCTACCTCGGGAAGTACGTGTCGCTGGCGACGACGAACACGATCGTCGCGCGCACGGCGCCGTCTCCGGAGGGGCCGTGGAGTCCCCCGCGGTCACTGATCAACGCCGCCGAGATCAACAGCGCTTACGCCCCGTTCATCCACCCGTGGTCGAACGGCAAGGACCTCTACTTCACGGCGTCGCTGTTCCAGATCTACAACGTGCTGCTCTGGAAGGTCCCGCTCGACGCACTGCGCTGAGCCTCCCGGCGTCGCGCCCACCGGCGGATCACCCAGGCCTGCACCAGCAGGACACCGGCCGCCAGCCCCCATCCGAGCAGGATGTCGAAGACGTAGTGCTCGCCGGTGTAGACCAGCGTGAACGCCATCGTCAGCGCGTACCCGAGGAACAGTGTCCGCCCGAGCGCACGCACCCGTGGCCACATGAACAGCGCCAACAGCATGGTGAGTCCCGCATGCAGCGACGGGATCGCGGCGACGAGGTTGGCCTTCGACTGTCCGACGGTGAGCAGCGTCGACGCGGCCTTGATGTTCAGCACGTCCCAACCGCGCGCGGAGATCCGCTCGACGTAGGGCGCCGCTGCGGGGTCGTCGGGTCGGACAGGGCCGAGGAGACCGCCGGACGCCGGAGGGATCTCCGACTCCATGCACGGCGGGTCACGGGGGCTGTCGACCACCTGCTCGGCGGTGCAGCGTGCCGCGGCCCACGGTGGGGCGGCCGGCACCAGGGTGTAGCCGACGAGGGCGAGGAACGTCGTCGCCACGAACGCGACCGCGTACCGGCGCCATGCCCGACGGTCTTTGAGCCAGAGCACCCCCGCCACCGCGTACGGGATCACGAAGTACGAGACGTAGACGACGCTGGTGATCACCTCCCACCACGGTGGCTGCGCGTCCTTGATGTGCGACTGCAGCCACACCGTGGGGTTCACCCCGAACATCCAGTGGTCGACGTCGGGCGCGAGGTGCCACCGCGTCGGCATGTCCATCCACTGCGCGACGTTGCGGGTCAGGTCGTAGAGGAACAGCACCGCGGCGAACGGCAGCCAGTCGACGATCACGGTGGTGATGCGGCGGCGACCGATGCTCGCGGCGGCCAGTCCCAAGCACATCCAGATGATCAGGCGGGTCCGGTCGAACGCGAGACCGTGGACGGTGAACTGCCACAGCATCACGGCCAGCCAGAGCCCGACGGCGACGCGACGCCAGGTCCGGGCGCGCTGCCACCAGGGACGCAGCACGGGGTTGTCGGTGGTCTCGACGGTCGGTGCGTCGATCGCGGCGTCGGTGGTCTTCCGCTCGCCGGAGATCGTCACACGCACACCCTTCGTCGGCGGTTCGCCCTCTGTTCACCTGTCGGTCACCCCATCTTGTCCGATGACGAGTTCGGCGTCATGTCCGGCACGCGCCCGGGCCGCGTGCCGTCGCTACCATCGGACCGATGGCGCTGACGATGGTCGACCGCATCGCGGCCCGGATCGGGCGGCGGTTCGCGACGTATCCGACCGCCGACGTCCCCACCGGGCAGCTCGTCGACCTGCCCGGCCGCGGGACCACGTTCGTGACCGACAGCGGTCCCGACGACCCCGACGCGACACCCGTGATGCTGCTGCACTCGGTGATGACGACGGGGCTGCTCACCTGGTATCCCGCCCTCCCCGACCTCACGCGTCGGTTCCGCGCGATCACGATGGATCAGCGCTGGCACGGCCGCGGGATCACCTCCGAGACGTTCTCGCTCGACGACTGCGCCGACGACGTCGTCGCCCTGGCCGACGTCCTCGGCATCGACCGCTTCGTCGCCGCCGGGTTCTCGATGGGCGGCGGCATCGCGCAGCTCGTCGCCCACCGACATCCCGACCGGGTGCGCGGTCTCGTCCTGGCGGCCACCGGCCCCTACTTCGGCACCCGCAACAGCGGACACCGCGCCCTCGATGGCGTCACGAAGCTCGTGACGCGTCACCTCGTGCACCGACTGCCCGGCCTGCCCTCCGAGGCCCTCGACGAGCGCGGTCTCGCAGACGGCGCCTGGGCTCTGCGTCAGGTGCGCGCCGGACGGCTGTCGCGGATGGACGAGATCGGTGACGGTCTCGGCGCCTTCGACTCGCGGGAGTGGTTGTCCGACATCGCCGTCCCGACCGCGGTCTGTGTCACCACCGCCGACCGCGTCGTGCCCCCGGCGCGTCAACAGCTGCTGCTCGACGGGATCCCCGGCGCCGCCCGCGTCGACGTCCCCGCCGGCCACGCCTGCTGTGTACTCGAACCCGACGCGTTCGTGGGGCCGTTCGTGCGGGCGTGCGAGCACGCCGCGGGCCTCAGCACGACCGCCGTCGCCGACGGCATCGCCGATTCGACGCCCGGCGGGGTGTCGTCGCCCTAGGGTCACCACCATGAGCACTCCGGAGACCACAGCCCCCACAACGGATGTCATCGTCGTCGGAGCCGGTTCGGCCGGCGCGGTGATCGCCGCGCGCCTCACCGAGGACCCCGGGACCCACGTGACGCTGCTGGAGGCCGGCGGTCCCGACAAGGACAAGTTCATCCACATCCCGGCTGCGTTCGCCCAGCTCTTCCGATCCGAGAACGACTGGGACTACTTCACCGTCGACCAGCCCGAGCTGAAGCAGCGCGCCATCTACTGGCCGCGCGGCAAGACCCTCGGCGGGTCCAGCTCGCTCAACGCGATGATGTGGGTGCGCGGTTTCCAGGCCGACTACGACGCGTGGGCCGCCGCCGCCGGTGGACGGTGGGGATACGACGAGGCCGTCGAGTACTACCGCCGTATCGAGAACGCGCCGTGGTCCGACGACCCCGACCACGGGCACGGCGGGCCGATGGAGATCTCGCAGCAGCGCAGCCCGAGTCCGCTCGACGAACTGTTCCTGCGCGCGACCACCACGCTCGGTTATCCGACCGTCACGCCGAACACCGCCGTGCCGCATGGCTTCTCGCGCACCACAGTCACCCAGAAACGAGGTGCCCGGTGGAGCACCGCCGACGCCTACCTGCGCACGGCGACCTCCCGCGACAATCTCGACCTGCACACCGGCGCCCACGTGACCCGCATCCTGTTCGACGGGACGCGGGCGATCGGCGTCGAGGTGATCGAGAACGGCACGCGCCGACAGATCCACGCCCGCCGCGAGGTCGTCCTCTGCGGTGGCGCGGTCAACAGCCCCCAGGTGCTCATGCACTCCGGCATCGGCGACGCGGAGCACTTGCGGGGCTTCGGCATCGACGTCGTCGCCGACCGTCCGGACGTCGGCGCGCACATGCGCGACCACCTCGCCGCGGGGATCACCAAGAACACCGACGAGGCCACGCTCTACCGCGCGACGAAGATCCCGGCCCTGGTCAACTACCTGCTGCGCCGGCGCGGGTTGCTCACGTCGAACGTCGCCGAGTGCTACGGCTTCGTCCGCACCGGTCTCACCCCCGACAGCGAGCTCGCCGACGTCGAGATCCTGTTCGTGCCGGCCCCGTTCCTCGGCGAGGGTCTCGTCGAACCGACCGAGGACGGCATCACCATCGCCGCCGTCCTTCTCCAGCCGCGCAGCACCGGATCCGTGCGGCTCACCGGCAACGACCCGATGGCGCCACCGATCATCGACCCGATGTACCTCTCCGACCCCGACGGTCTCGACCGGGCCACCCTGAACGCCGGCGTCGAACTGTGCGCGCGGATCGCCGAGACCGCACCACTGGCCGACGTCATGGGATCGCGGTGGCTGCGTCCCGCGCTCGACGGTTCGCCGACGCGCGACGAGGTCGTCGACGCCGCGGTGAACACCGACACCCAGACGCTCTACCACCCGGTGGGTACCTGCCGCATGGGCACGGACGACGCCTCCGTCGTCGACGCAGAGCTGCGCGTGCGCGGCGTGACGGGCCTGCGCGTCGCCGACGCGTCGGTGATGCCGGTCATCATCCGCGGCCACACCAACGCACCGGCGATCATGATCGGCGAGAAGGCCGCCGACCTGATCCGCGCCTCGGCCTGAGGTCCTACCCGACCGGGACCGACGTCAGCGGTCGCACCGGGCGAGCAGGGCCTTCACCTCGTCCTCGATCGCGCGCATGAAGGGCCAGGCGTCGGGCATCTGCTCCTTGCACGCGATCGCGCCGAAGTTCATCTGCCCGTCGCAGGACATCACGGTCAGGTTCAACCCCACCCCGTCCGCGATCGGGCCGAGGGGGAACAGCGCCCGGATCCGCGACCCCAGGAAGTACAGCGGGAACGACGGACCCGGGACGTTGGAGATGATCACGTTGACCGCGACGGGATGGCGGTCGGCCAGGTGGTAGTTCGAGTAGAGCCGCACCAGTGCCCCGATGGTCATCGGCGGGATCAGCTGGGCCCACCCCCGCAGCAGTGTCGCGTCGAGGGCTTTGTTGTGCGACTTCGCACGCGCCGACGACTCTCGCATCGCCTCGATGCGTGCGACCGGATCGTCGACGTCCGTCGGGAGCGTCATCATCATCGCGGTCACCTTGTTGGTGCCCGCGACCACGAGTCGGTCGTCGTCATCTTCGTCGTGCGTGGACACCGGCACCGCGGCGACGAGCGGCTTGTCCGGGAGGTCGTCGGTCTGCTCGAGGTACTCCCGCAGCCCGCCCGCGCACACCGCCATCACCACGTCGTTGACCGTGACGTCGAAGTGGTTCTTGATCGTCTTGATGTCGTCGAGCGAGATCTGCGTGAAGGCGATCGACCGGTGCGGGGTGATGGTCCCGTTGAACGCGACCCGCGGTGCGCTGAACGGCGCCGGCATCGCCTCGTCGTTCCGTGACCGACTGATCCACTGGAACGGCACCCGCGCCGTCTGCGGCAGCATCCGCGCGATCGAGATGGGACGACGGAGTGCGAAGTTCACCAACCCGTCGGCCACCAACCCCGGCAGCGACGCACCCCCCGCCGACGCGCCGACCTTCTCCTCGTCGAGGTCCGGTGCCTCGGGGGTGAGTGAACACAACTGCGCCAACAGGTCCGCGGCGGACACACCGTCGACGCTCGCGTGGTGCATCCGCAGCATGATCGAGATGTTGCCGTGGGGGCGGCCCTCGATGACCCACAGCTCCCACAGCGGCTTGCTGCGGTCGAGCGGCACACCAGCGATGTGGGCGCAGAAATCGGCGAGCTCGGTGTCTCCACCGCTGTCGGGAAGCGCGACGCGGTGCACGTGGCGCTGGATGTCGAAGGACCTGTCCTCGATCCACACCGGGTGGTCGAGGTTGAACAGGGAGTCGTGGAGTTTGCGACGGAACGTCGGCATCGCGGTGATGCGCCGTTCCATCTCGCTCAGCATCCGGTCGAACGACCACCCGCCGGGGACCGTCGACGGGTCGATCTCGATCATCCCGACGACCTGCATCAGCATCGACCTGGTCTCCAGGTAGAGGAACGACGCGTCGAGTCCACTCAAGCGCTCCATCGAGACCACCCCTGTCGCCGATGCCGCGCACCTGCGCGGACGCTCCCATAGTGGTCCCGTCGCACGCCGGTGTCACCCGTTCCGACAACCCCGTCCGACTAGGGTCGGACACATGCGATTGGGAGCCCATGTGCGCAGTGACGACGATCCGATCGGGGCCGCCGAGGAGCTCGGCGCCGACCTCCTGCAGATGTTCGTGGTCGACCCGCAGGACCGGAAGATGCCGGCCCCGACCGACCACCCCGACGCCGACCGGATCCGCTCGTCACCGATCGACGTGGTGGTGCACTCGTCGTACATCATCAACGTCGCGAGCCTGAACAACCGGCTGCGGATGCCCTCGCGCAAGGCCGTCGAGCAGCAGGCGAAGGCGGCCGCCGATCTCGGCGCCATCGGCCTCGTCGTGCACGGCGGCCACCTCCGCGACGGCGAGGACGCCGCCGAGGGATTCCTGAACTGGCGCAAGCTGTTCGAGCGCCAGGCCGACAAGGGCGGGTTCGCAGTCCCGATCTTCATCGAGAACACCGCCGGCGGCGACAACGCGATGGCCCGCCACCTCGACGCCGTCGAGCGCCTGTGGGAGCAGGTGGGCGACTTCGACGACGCCGGGTTCTGCCTCGACACGTGCCACGCCTGGGCGGGCGGCGAGGACCTCGTCGGCATCGTCGAACGGGTCAAGGACATCACCGGCCGCATCGACCTGGTCCACCTGAACAACTCCCGCGACGAGTTCGACTCCGCCCGGGACCGCCACGCCAACCTCGCCGACGGGCAGATCGACAACGACCTCCTTGTCGAGGTGGTGCGGACCGCGGGCGCCCCGGTGATCCTCGAGACCCCGGGCGAGGGTATGGCCGAGGATCTGGCATACCTGCGCGAAGCCGTCTGACCAGGCAAATCGGACGTAGCCAAGGGACCGCACGTGTGGTTATGCTGCCCTCAGTGACATCGGATAGGCAGGGCTAACCTGCTCGTCGAGTGAGGGGATCGCATGTCGGTCATGACCGAGCATCTCGGTTCGCGCGTCGTGGGGACGTCTCCGACCGCCGACGTCGAGACCTGCCTCGCCGACCTGCGCCCCGGCACCACGGCTGTCATCGACCGTCTGTGCGAGGAGGCCGACGCCGCCACCGCGCGCCGATACTTCGACCTCGGTTTCGTCCCGGGAGCGCACGTCCACGTCGTGCGTCGCGCTCCCCTCCGTGGACCCGTCGTCGTCCGTGTCGCCGGGTACGAGATCGCGCTGCGCCGCAACCAGGCCCGGTGCATCAAGGTCGACTCCGCGCAGGCTCTCGCACCCCGGTGACCCACGGCCACCACGGTGGGTCCGCCACGGCGGACGTCCCGGCGGGCACCCTCCGCCTGGCCCTGGTCGGCAGTCCCAACTCGGGCAAAACGACACTCTTCAACGCACTGACCGGTCTCCGCGCCAAGACGGGGAACTACCCCGGCGTCACGGTCGCCCGATACGAGGGGCGAGTGACCCTCGGTGGCGACTCCGGCGCCGACGTCGTCGTGCTGGAGGACCTGCCCGGCACCTACAGCCTCGACGCGATCAGCCCGGACGAGCAGATCGTCGCCGACGTCCTCGACCGCGACCACCCCGAGTTCGACACCCCCGACGCGCTGATCGTCACGCTCGACGCGACGACACTGCGCCGCTCATTGGGAATGTTCGCGCAGGTCATCGGGACCGGTGTGCCCACATGCGTGGTGCTGACCTTCACCGACGAACTGATCCGACGCCAGGGCGGGATCGACATCGCGGCGTTCTCCCGAGCACTCGGGGTGCCCGTCGTCGCCGTCACCGGTGGTCGGCGTTCCCAGCTCGGTCCGCTGCGCGATCTGCTCGCGGACCCGTCGTCGTGGTCGACCCCGGTCGTCGACCCGCCCACCGCGGTCGACGAGGTCGGCGGCTGGATCGAGTCGGTGCTCACCGCGTCGTCGTATCGGATGCCCGAACTCGACCGACGCACCCGACGGATCGACGCCGTCCTGCTGCACCCGGTGTGGGGGACGATCGTCTTCTTCGTGACGATGTTCGCGTTCTTCCAGATCATCTTCACCGTCGCCACCCCGCTGCAGGACCAGGTACAGGCGTTCTTCACCTTCCTCGGTGACCAGGTGCAGCAGCACGTGACCATCGGTTGGCTCTCGAGCTTCCTGTCCGACGCGCTGCTGGGCGGCGTCGGATCGGTGTTGGTGTTCCTGCCGCAGATCGCCCTGCTCTTCATCCTCATCGCGGTGCTCGAGGGCGTCGGCTACATGGCACGTGCCGCGTTCCTGATGGACAAGGTGATGTCGACCGCGGGCCTCGAAGGACGCGCGTTCGTCGCCCTGCTGTCGTCCCTGGCGTGCGCGATCCCCGGGATCATGGCCACCCGCACGCTGCCGTCGATGCGCGACCGGATCGCCACGATGATGTCGGCGCCGCTGATGACGTGCTCGGCGCGGCTCACCGTCTACGTCCTGCTGGTCGGCTTGCTCGTCAGCCGCGACGCGAAGGTCGGACCGTTCGGCGCGCAGGGTGTCGTCATGTTCGCGCTGTATCTCGGCGGCGCGATCTCGGCGATGGTGAGCGCCTGGCTGTTCAGCCGCTTCCGGCGCGGGGCCGGACCTCTGCTGCCGTTCTACATGGAGATGCCGCCCTACCGGTTGCCGTCGGTGCGGTCGGTACTGCTCAGCGTCTACGACGCCTGCAAGGGGTTCGTGCGCAAGGTCTTCGTCATCATCTTCCTGACCACCGTCGCCCTGTGGCTGCTGCTGAACCTGCCGACCCGCTCGGACGCCGAGTTCCGCGCCGCGGGCATCGACCCGAACAACGACACCGCCACCTCGTCCTACGTCATCGACCACAGCGCGGCCGCCGACGTCGGCCGGTTCATCGAGCCGGTGTTCGAGCCCCTCGGCTTCGACTGGCGCATCAACGTGGGCGTGCTGGCGTCGCTCTCGGCGCGCGAGACGTTCGTCGCCACCCTCGGCCAGGTGGCGGCGGCCACCGACCCCGACGACCCTGCGCAGGCCCTGAAGGCGCTGAAGGTCACCGACGGCCCGCGAACCGGTCAGCCGCTCTTCACCGCACCGACCATCGCCGCCTTGCTCGTCTTCTTCCTCTACGCCTTGCAGTGCATGTCGACGATCGCGGTCCTCCGCCGAGAGTCGGGGTCGTGGCGATGGCCGGCCCTGGCGTTCGGCTACCTCTTCGTCATCGCCTGGGGCATGGCGTTCCTCGCCCGGACCATCGTCGCCGCGGTCGTCTGATGGCGATCCCCGTTCACCCCGAACCCGTCGCCGACGACCCTGCGACGGTCCGGTGGGTGGTCCCCGGCGGGTTGCTCCCGCTCGTCGGCGCACCCGCCGCCCTGCCCCCGTCCCTGGACGCGCTGGCCCGCGACGGCATCGTCGAGTCCGTGATCGTGGAGTCGGCTGCGGTCCGGGTGACCCTGGCCTCCGGCCACACCTGGCGCGCGGACGGTTCCCGCGTCCGCGGCGCGCTGCTCGCGGACCTCGAGCAGCCCGCGGACTGGTCGGCCGCGCAACCCACGAGCGCCGACGACGTGCTCCGAGAAGCCGCGCGAGAGGTCCTCGACGGCGACGTCGGCGCGTTCGTCGCGTCCCACGGTGGCGCGCTCAGGGTCGTCGACGTCGCCGACGGCGTCATCACCGTCGACCTCGCCGGGGCCTGCTCACACTGCCCGGCCGCGGACGTCACCCTCACCGATCGTTTCGCCGACGCCGTCCGCGTGCGCGCCCCGCAGTTGCGGGAGGTGCGGGCCGCCGACGGGCCCGCCGACCGCGGCCACCTGCGACGACTGCTGCCGCTCCTGCCCTGAGTCGGGCCCGCACCGCGCCACTTTCCTGCGTCGATGCGGCGCAGATCACACCGAGGAATCCGTGGTTGTTCGCGAACGCGGTGGGCAGGTATATTCGGGTTATTACTGGTGAGTAACTTACCGGTCGGCCAAGTTCCCGTGCCGACGGCGGGCCTCGCCTCCGCTCGAACCCACCTCGGCGACAAAGGAAATCCAGTCATGGGCCATTACAAGAGCAACCTGCGCGACCTGGAGTTCAACCTCTTCGAGCTGTTCAAGCTCGACGAGGTCCTGGCCAGCGGCGACTTCGGTGATCTGGACCGCGAGACCGCGATCGACATGCTCAAGGAGGTGCGGACCCTCGCCGAGGGCCCGATCGCCGAGTCGTTCGCCGACTCCGATCGCAACCCGCCCGTCTTCGACCCCGAGAACCACACGGTCACGCTGCCCGAGTCGTTCAAGAAGTCCTACAAGGCCTTCATGGACGCCGGTTGGGACAAGGTCGGCATCGAGGAGGAGCTCGGCGGCATGCCCGCTCCGCGCACCCTGTTCTGGGCCATCAGCGAGATGATCCTGGGCGCCAACCCCGCACTGTTCATGTACGGCGCGGGCACCGGGTTCTCGGAGATCTTCTGGAACAACGGCACCGACGAGCAGAAGAAGTGGGCCCAGATCTGCGCCGAGCGCGGCTGGGGCGCCACCATGGTCCTCACCGAGCCCGACGCCGGCTCGGACGTCGGCGCCGCCCGCACCAAGGCGGTCCAGCAGGACGACGGCACCTGGCACATCGACGGTGTGAAGCGCTTCATCACCTCCGCCGACCAGGACATGACCGAGAACATCTTCCACCTCGTGCTGGCCCGCCCCGAGGGCGCGCGTCCCGGCACCAAGGGCCTGTCGCTGTTCTTCGTGCCGAAGTTCCACTTCGACCACGAGACCGGTGAGCTCGGCGAGCGCAACGGTGTCTTCGTCACCAACGTCGAGCACAAGATGGGCCTGAAGGTCTCGGCCACCTGTGAGGTCACCTTCGGTCAGCACGGCATCCCGGCCAAGGGCTGGCTCGTCGGCGAGGTCCACGACGGCATCGCGCAGATGTTCGACGTCATCGAGCACGCCCGGATGATGGTGGGCACCAAGGCGATCGCCACCCTGTCCGCCGGCTACCTCACCGCCCTCGACTACGCCAAGCAGCGTGTGCAGGGCGCCGACATGACGCAGATGACGGACAAGACCGCACCGCGCGTCACCATCACGCACCACCCCGACGTGCGCCGTGCGCTGCTGACGCAGAAGGCGTACGCCGAGGGCCTGCGCGCGATCTACCTGTACACCGCGTCCCACCAGGACGAGGCCGCCGCGCAGATCGTCTCCGGCGCCGACAAGGAGATGGCGTTCAAGGTCAACGACCTGCTGCTCCCGATCGTCAAGGGTGTCGGGTCCGAGCGCGCCTACGGCACGCTGACCGAGTCGTTGCAGACCCTCGGTGGGTCCGGCTTCCTGCAGGACTACCCGATCGAGCAGTACATCCGTGACTCGAAGATCGACACCCTGTACGAGGGCACCACGGCCATCCAGGCGCAGGACTTCTTCTTCCGGAAGATCATCCGCGACAAGGGCCAGGCGCTCGCCCACGTGGCCGGCCAGATCAGCTCGTTCATCGAGTCGGAGGCGGGCAACGGGCGCCTCAAGACCGAGCGCGCGCTGCTCAAGACCGCTCTCGACGACGTGCAGGGCATGGCGGCCACACTGACCGGTTACCTCATGGGCGCGCAGGAGAACTCGGCCGAGCTCTACAAGGTGGGACTCGGCTCGGTGCGGTTCCTGATGTCCGTCGGTGACCTGATGATCGGCTGGCTGCTGCTGCGTCAGGCCGAGATCGCCATCGCCGCACTCGACGCGGGCGCCTCCGGCACGGACAAGTCGTTCTACGAGGGCAAGATCGGCGTCGCGTCGTTCTTCGCCAAGAACATGCTGCCGCTGCTCACCTCGACCCGCACCGTCCTGGAGAACATCGACAACGACGCCATGGAGCTCGACGAGGCTGCGTTCTGATCTGATCCACCACGCACAGCGGGCCCGGTCCTCACGGACCGGGCCCGCCGTCGTCTTGACCTCCAGTGCGCTTGAGCTCCGAGACTGGTGACATGACCTTCACAGCAAGCGAACTCGCCTCGTCGGGTACGACCTCGAGAAGAGCCAGAAGTTCCGCAACATCCGCGACAACGGGAAGGTCGCGTTCGTCGTCGACGACGTCGCCTCGGTGGCGCCCTGGCGGGTGCGCTGTGTCGAGATCCGGGGCACCGCCGAGTCGGTCGACGCCCCGACGCCGGTGATCCGCATCCACGCGCGCAGGGTCATCAGCTTCGGCATCGACGAGCCGGACACCGAGGCACACGATCTGACGGTGTCCGCCCGCACCGTCGGCTGACGGGTCCTCGATGCGCGGTCGTTGCCTATCATCGATCGCCATGGACCTCTCGATCTCGGGCCTCCGCGTACTGCGGGAGGTCGCCGAGAGGGGCACCTTCACCGCCGCGGCGCAGGCCCTCGGTTACACGCAGTCCGGCATCTCCCGTCAGGTGGCCGCGCTCGAGAGGGCCTCTCAGGCCCGGCTGTTCGACCGCGTGCCGGGCGGTGTGGTCCTGACGCCCGCCGGCGTCCGCCTGCTGCCCCACGCGGCGCGCGTCCTCGACGAGATGGAAGCGGTCGAGCGTACGTTGCGCGGACCGTCGACGGACGGCTCCACCATCCGCCTCGGGATGTTCTTCAGTGCCGGAGCGGTTCTCGTACCGCGGGCCCTCGCTGCTCTGGGCCGCAGTCGGCCCGACATCGCGGTGACGACGCGTGAGGGGTCGACGCCTGCGCTCGTGCGCGCGGTCCGAGCCGGCTCCCTCGACGCGGTCCTCGTGACGTCGCGTCCGCCCCATCGTCCGCTCGACTCGGAGTCCCCAGATCTCGCCGTCACGACCATCACCGAGGTCGCCCTGATGGTCGCGGTGGCCACCTCGGGGCCATTCGGCGACCGCGAATCGGCCACCCGTGCCGAACTGATGGATCAGCGATGGATCGTCGCATCGTCCCGAACCGAGGAACCGCTGCTCGGCGCATGGCCATCCCTCCCGGGCAAGGCGAACGTCGCCCATGTGACCCGCGACTGGATGACCAAGTCGAGTCTCGTCGCGGCGGGCCTCGGTGTGACGACCGTCGCATCGAACATGGCCGACGCGCTGCCGCCAGGTGTCCGACTCCTCCGGGTGGCCGACGGACCCACCGAGACACGACGACTGGTTCTCGCACATCGACCGGATGCGGTCGACCCGGCGATCGAGGCGCTGATCGACGCGCTCTGTACCACCAGCGCCTGACGGCGCGACCTGGACGCGTCAGTGCGCGTTCGGTGCGAGAACAGTCCTCACGAACGGCCCGGCGTTGTCGGCCGCGTACGCGATGGCGTCGTTGACCCTGGCCAGCGGGAAGGTGTGGACACCGTCCTGTCGGAGGTCGAGGAGCCCCGCTCTGGCCAGTTCGATCAGACGAGCATTGGCGTCGCGCGGGTACATCCACTGCCCGCGGACGGTCACCGAGTTCCGCATGAGCCAGGGGTAGGGCAGCGCGAGATCGGCACCGCCGAGCATTCCCACCCCGCCCATCAGGACGACGCGGCCGTACTCGCGGACGGTCATCACCGCGGTCCGGACCACGCCGGCATCGACGGCCGGCGGCAGGATGTCGAGCACCACGTCGAGCGGACCACCCCCGGCGGCCGTCATCGAGGCCTGGTCCTCATCGGCCTCACCGGTCAGCGCGACCGTATGGACACGGGCTCCGAAACGCGCACGAAGGTCGTCGAGGACCCGCCGATCACGGCCCACGGCCACCACCCGCCCCGCCCCCATCGCGAGGCCGACGGCGACCGCTGCGCTGCCGAAGTTCCCCGTCGCACCACTGACCAGCAACGACTCGCCCGCCCGAAAGTCAGCGGCGAGCAGCCCGCCATAGGGAACGAGGTAGATCCCCAGCGCCGACCACCGCGCCGCGTCCGCCTCGTCGACGTCCCCCACGGGATACACGCACTCGGTGGGCAGCGACATCCGCTCGGCGAACGACCCGTCGTGGAAGTGGCGCGACAACCGCAGACCACCGTCGCCCCGCGAACTCCATCCCTGCAGCGTGATGTCCGGTGTGTTCGCGTCGTCCCGCGAACGGACCGTCGCGTCACACCACACGAGGTCTCCCGGGGTCAGACGCGTCGCGTCGGGTCCCGTCGTCACCACACGCGCGATCCCGCCGAGGCCGGGGACGACCGGGGGCTCCAGCGGGTACCTGCGCGCTCCCCCGAACACCTCGGACGCGTACGGCAGGACGCACGTGGCCAGCACGTCGACGACCACCTCGCCGCCACGCACACCCGGATCGGGCACCTCACGGACATCCAACGGTGTGCCGAAATCATCCAGTACCGCGGCCAACATGGCGGTCCTCCTCTCCTGAAACCCTGTCTCCCCCAGAACGCTAACGACGCCGACGGCATGCGAAAAGCGACAGTGCGGCATACCCGCCATGAGGTTCACGCATGGTGGGTGGGAAGCAGCCGTGCGCAGCCGGTAGCGTCGAGGACACAGCCCTTTGGTGATGCAGCACGTCGTCGCACCGGGATCTCCCACCAGAAGGGTCGTGCGCCATGTCAGGCGTGTCACTCAATTTCGATCGCCGCGGTAGCGGCACCCCACTGCTCCTGGTCCACGGCCTGGGCGCGAGCTGGGCGTCGTGGTCGCCGATCCTCGATCAGCTCGCGCAGCACCGCGACGTGATCAGCATCGATCTCCCCGGATTCGGCGACAGTGCGCCCCTGCCGGGCGAGGTGACGATCGCGTCGCTCACCGATGCGGTCTCGGATTTCATCGACACCCACGACCTGACGGGCATCGACACGGTCGGCAGCTCGATGGGCGCGCGCATGGTTCTCGAGCTGGCGCGGCGTGGCGTCGGCGGCGACACCGTCGCGTTGGATCCCGGCGGCTTCTGGAGTCCCGGTGAACTCCGCTTCTTCAGCACAGCCCTCAAGGCGTCGCTGCCGCTGGTCCTCGGGTTGCAGCCGGTGATGCCGGCGCTCACCGGCAACCCCGTCGGACGCACGGCGCTGCTCGCGCAGTTCTCGGCGGCCCCGTGGAAACTGCCCTCGTCGGTCGCTCTGCACGAGATGCGCAGCTTCAAGAAGGCGACGTCGCTGCGCGAGGCTCTCGACGCGCTGGTCGACGGTCCGCTGCAGGAGGGCGCGCCCGAGGGGACGACGCCCGGCCGGGTGACGATCGGTTGGGGCCGACAGGACCGCGTCACTCTGCCCAAGCAGGCCGCACGGGCGCACGCCGCGTTCCCCGGGTCGCAGCTGCACTGGTTCGACAAGTGCGGCCACTTCCCGATGTGGGATCAGCCGGCGCAGACCGTGGATCTCATCCTGGGCCGCACCGGCTGATCTCCACGGGCCGCTTCACCTCGCAGTCGGGGCCGGCAGGAACATCGTCGACCCCGTGACGCGGACCCGGTGTGGTCCACTCGCAGGCGGGTGCGGTCCTGTGGCGCGCATCCGGACGGATACGCCGGAGTCCCGGTGACGCATCGTCGTCACCGTGTCCGGTCCGGTGAACGTCACTCGGTCCACCTCGAACGCACCGTTCGGATCCGATTCGGCGACAACCTGTTCGGGACGTACGACGACGACCCCACGACCTGATCCGCCACCGTGGACCGCGATCTCGCCGAGCACGCAGGTCGCCGTGGCCCCGACGCGGTCGGCGTCGAGGATCACGGAGTCACCGACGAACTCGGCGACCCGCCGGGACCGTGGTCTCGTGTAGATCTCCTGTGCTACCCCGGCCTGCGCGACGGCGCCGTCGAGCATCACCACCACGTCATCGGCGATGGAGAGGGCCTCGGCCTGGTCGTGGGTCACGACGATGGCAGCGGTTCCCTGCTCGCGCAGAGCGGACGTGACGTCGTCCCGGAGCGACGCCCGCAGACCGGCGTCGAGTGCCGCGAACGGCTCGTCGAGCAGCACCAGCCGTGGTCGAGGTGCCAGGGCGCGCGCCAGAGCGACCCGCTGCTGCTGGCCACCCGACAGATGCTGGGGCCGCGCACCGAGCAGATCCCCGACCCCGGACATGTCGGCGACCTCGCGGACGCGTGCTGCCCGCGCATCTCGACCGATCCTGCGCGGCAGGCCGAACGCGATGTTCGCCGCGACGTCGAGATGCGGGAACAACGCGCCCTCCTGGGGCATCAATCCCACCGTGCGCCGCTCCACGGGCACCGACCGGCGCCGACCGTCGGAGACCACCTGGCCGTCGAGGGTGATGCGTCCGGCGTCGATGGGGTGCAGCCCTGCGATCGCCCGCAGCAGCGTCGTCTTGCCGCATCCGGACGGGCCGAGCACCGCGGTGATCGCTCCCGGCTTCACCGCCAGCGACACCGCGTGCACGACGGTGCGCCGACCGTGGGACACCGACACCTCGTCGAGGTGCACCGCGTCAGGGGTCATCCCGGCGCCACCGCATGGCTCGGCCGGGGTGCGATGACCCGGGTGAGGAGGAAGGTCGGGACGGCCGAGACGACGATCAGCGCGAGCGCGTAGGGCGCGGCCTCCCCGTAGCGGAGCACCTGCGTGGTCGACCAGAGTTCGGTCGCCAGGGTGTCCACACCTCGGGGCCGCAGCATGAGGGTCGCGGGCAGTTCCTTCGCCACGGTGAGGAACACGAGCGCCGCCCCGGCCGTGATCCCGGGCGCCGCGATGGGCAGGGTGACCCGCAGCGTCGTCGACAGTCCCCCGCGCCCGAGAGTTCGGGACACGTCCTCGAGGGCCACCGGCGACGCCACGATCGCCGCCCGCGTGCTGCCGACCGCCAGTGGGAGGAAGAGGACGGCGTAGGCGACGACGAGCAGGCCCTCGGTCTGATAGATCCCCGGCACCAGACGGATTCCGACGAACACCATCGCCAGCGCGATCGTGATGCCCGGCAGACCGTGGGCCACGTAGGTCGCCGACTCCGCGAATCGCGCTGCCGGGGAGGCGGATCGTGCCGCGAACAGGGCGACCGGGAACGCCAGCACCGCGACGACGACGGCCGCGATCGCCGACATCTGGACCGTCGCGGCGGTCGTCGCGAGGACGTCGGCCAGGTCGAGCGACCGCCTCAGAGACCGCACCACCCACCCGATCAGCCCGATCACCGGGTAACCGACACCCACCGCGAGGACGCCCACGACAACAACCAGCGCCGGGACCCGACCGCGACGCAGCTCGATCGGGGCGGGCACCCGATCGATTCCGGACCCGACACGCGCCGTCGCCCCCCGCCGCACCCGGCGCTCGATCAGGGTCACCGCCACAGCCAGGACCACGAGGACCACCCCCAGAACGGCGGCCGCGGTGCGGTCGAACCCGCCCCGATAGGCGCTGTAGATCCCGACCGTGAACGCCTCGTACCGCATGAGCGCCACGGCCCCGAAGTCGCTCATCGTGTAGAGCGCGGCGAGCAGCCCACCGGCCGCCGCCGCGGGCCACACCCGTCGCATCTCCACCGTCAGCGTCGTCCGAAGAGCGCTGCGCCCCAACGTCCGTGCCGCGTCGACGGTCCCGGTGTCGCCGGTCGACAGCGCCGCGGCCACCGGGAGCATGACCAGTGGGAAGCACGCGGTGGTCAGCACGAGGACAGCGCCGGCCAGCCCGGCGAGCGCCGGGACGTCGGCGATCCACACGTAGCCGGACACGTACGACGGGATCGCCAGCGGCGCCGCGAGGGCGATCGCCCATCCCCGCCGGCCGGGCAGATCGGTACGTGTCGTCAGCCACGCCAGACCGACACCGACCACCAGCGACAGCGCGGTCACGATCATGACCAGGACGACCGTGGCCAGCGCCAGCTCCGCCGTACGTGGGCGCGCGATGAGCGCGACCGCGGTGTCGGGCCCGCGCTCGAGCGCGCGGATCACCAGGTACACCAGTGGGATCAGGCTCCCCGCGGCCACCACGAGCGCGGTGGCGCCGAGCGCTCGTCGTGGCATCGCCTCAGATCATCCCGACCTCGGTGAGCAGGGCCTGGGTCTGCTCGAGGGACGCGAGCTGTCCCAGGTCGAGGTCGGAGGCACCCTGCGGCAGGGGCGGGAGGTCGTACTTCGAGGTGATCCCGCCGACCACCGGGTACTCGGCGGTCTCGTCGGCGAAGTACTGCTGCGACTGGGTCGACAGCATCTCCCGCACGAGCGCGAAGGCCTGCTCCTGGTTGTCTGCCGACGTCAGGACGCCGACACCGGCGACGTTCACCAACGAGCCCGGGTCGTTCGCGTCGAACGAGTGCAGTGCCAGCGATGCGGCCGGACCCTTCTCCGCGACATAGGGATAGAAGTAATAGTGGTTCGTGAGTCCCGCCGCGACCTGTCCGTCGTCGACCGCGCTGATCAGCGGTCCGTTCCCCTCGAACGCCACCGGCTCGTTCGCCGAGAACGCCCGCAGCCACTGCTCGGCCCCGTCCTCACCACGCGTGACGCGCAGTCCGGTGACGAACGCCTGGAACGAGGCGTTGGTCGGCGCGTAGCCGATGCGGCCCTTCCAGCGCGGATCGAGGATGCCGTCGATCCCGGTGGGCAGTTCTGCGGCCTGGACGTCGTCGGTGTTGTACGCCAGCACGCGCGCCCGCGCCGACGTCGCGACCCAGGTGCCGTCGGCGCCGCGGTACTGCTCCGGCACGCGGTCGAGGATGTCCTGCGGCAGCGGCGCGAGGACACCTGCGTCGTCGAGGGCACCGAGCGCCCCGGCGTCCTGGCCGAGGAACACGTCGGCCGGGCTGCGGTCGCCCTCCTCGAGGATCTTCGCGGCCTGGGCGTTGGTGTTGCCCGAGTAGTCGACCTCGACCGGCACGCCGACGCCCGCACCGATGCGGTCGATGAGCGGGTCGACGAGGTCCTCGTCGCGGCCGGAGTAGACGACGAGCTCGGATCCGGAGGACGAGACGGACGTGGCCGAGGCCCTCTCCCCGTCGGAGGAGGACGACGAGCCGCACGCGGCCACCCCACCCAGGAGGACCGCGGCGGCGGCGGCGACGGACAGTTTGCGGGTGAGCGACACTCGGACCTCGATTTCGGGCGAATCAGACAGTAAAGAGAACTTTACTCGACCGGCGAGGTAAGCCTGCCCTCGGTACCTGAAGAGATCCCCGCGACCAGAACCGCCTCCCGCGACCGTCGGGACGGTCGCGGGAGGCGGTTCGGGTAGCGGGAGGTGCGGGTGACTACTTCGGTGGCATCCGGATGCCACCGTCGACGCGGACGACCTCGGCGTTCATGTAGGAGTTGGTGACGAGTTCGATGACCATCGAGGCCAGCTCGTCGGGCTGTCCGAGGCGGTTCGGGAACAGCACGGACTGCCCGAGGTGGGCCTTGAACTTCTCGGACTCCTCACCCTCGCCGTAGATCGGGGTGTCGATGAGACCCGGGGCGACGGTGTTGACGCGGATCTTCGCCGCGGCGAGGTCACGTGCGACGGGCAGGGTCATGCCGACCACGCCGCCCTTCGACGACGAGTAGGCGACCTGACCGATCTGACCGTCGAACGCCGCGACGCTCGCCATGTTGACGATCGCGCCCTTCTCGCCGGTGTCGGTCTCCTCGCCGCGGCTCATCGCGGTGGCGGCCAGACGGATCGCGTCGAAGGTGCCGATCAGGTTGATGGCGATGACCTTCTTGTAGACGTCCAGATCGAACGCCGAGTCGTACGAGCCGTCGCGCCCGATGGTGCGCTGCGCCGAGCCGATTCCGGCCGAGTTCACCAGCACCCGCAGCGGGCCCAGCTCGAGCGCCTTGTCGACCGCGGCGGTGATCTGCGCGGTGTCGGTGACGTCGACCTTGACGAACGCGCCGCCGATCTCGGTCGCGAGCTCGGTCCCCTTGTCCTCCTGCAGGTCCGCGACGACGACCTTGGCCCCCTTCGCGGCCAGCTGGCGGGCGACGGCGGCGCCGATACCCGACGCGGCCCCCGTGACGATTGCACTTGCTCCGGTGATGTCCACGAAACGCAGCCTAACAACCCACCGAGTGCTCGTTCGGTGGGTTGTCGCCTCAGGGTCGGTGCAGCTCGAGCAGGTGCCGCCCGGAGATGACGTGGGCGGTGCCGAGGCGTAATCCGGTGCGCTCGGCGAGGTCACGCGCCGCTCCGACACCGACGCGGGCCCAGGGGAACCACGGGCCGATGACGGCCCGGGACTCGACACGCACCGACCCCGACCAGAGGCCGTGCACCCCGGCCTCGAGTTCGACGACGACGGTCCCGCCCGATGCGACCAGTCGCGCCGCGCGTTCCACCGTCGCGAAGGGGTCGCCGCCGATCCCGACGTTGCCGTCGATGAGTAGTGCGTGATCCCACTGTCCTTCGGCGGGCAACTCGTCGAAGATGCTGCGGCGCAACGCGACACCGCCGCGTCGACGGGTCATGTCGACGGCGTGGGCACTGCGGTCGACCCCGATCGCGCAGACCCCGTGATCGACGAGTTCGCTCACCAATCGCCCGGGGCCGCAGCCGAGGTCGACCGTGGGACCGCTGCACAGCGTCGCGACGTGGCGGTCGAAGGCGGCGTCGTCGGTCTCACCGCTGGTGCCCATCCACCGGGTGACCGGCAGTCGGGTGCGGGTGCCGTCCGCGAGCCGCAACCAGCTGTTCTGGCCGCGCAACGCGTCGAGGAACGCCTCGTCGAAGTGGGGGTACTCGTCGTCCAGATCGGTGTCGGTCCCGACGCCCTCGGGGGCGCTCATGAGGCCGCCGGGACGAGTCGGGCCGCGAGGCGCGCGAACGCGCTCGACGGCGCGCACAGCGCCGCTGCGGCGTGGACGTCCTCCGGGTGGTCGACGTCGGCGAGGTCGGGCAACCGGTGGATCGCCAGGCCCGCATCGCGCAGGGCCTGTTCGGTGCGTGCGCCGGTGTCGTCACGGGACATGGGGACGGCGGGCAGGGTGTCCGAGCCGGTCGCACCACGCAGGGCGAGGCCCCACCATCCGCCGTCGGTCGCCGGCCCCAGCGCCGCGCCGCCGTGTTCGGCGACCGCGTCGATCCCGGCCTGCAGCAATTCCACCGTCACATGCGGGGTGTCCATACCGACCTGCATCACCACGGCATCGTCGCCGACGGCCGCGACCGCGTCCCGATGGGCACGGTCGAGCCGATCACCGAGACTGTCTCCGTGCTGCTCCACCACGGTGGTTCGCGACAGACGGTCGCGCAGATCGTCGGCACCGACCGCGTCGTCGATCACACCCGCGAGCGACACGACCACCGATGCCCCCGGCACCGACAGCGCCGTGTCGAGGGTGTCGAGCAGCGCAGCAGACGCCAACGCGGCGGCGTCCTCGGCGGAGAACCGGGTCATCAGACGGGTCTTGACCAGCCCCGGTACCGGCGCCTTGGCCACCACGAGCACTCCGGCCGCGCTCATCGCAGCGCCACCAGGAAGTCACGGGTCGCACGGACCGACCCCATCATCGATCCCGACACCTTCGACTCGCCCGCCGCACGCGGGTTGTAGACGACGTCGTGTTCGACGACGCGCCACCCGGCCTGACCGGCACGGACGAGGAGTTCGACGGGGTACCCGAAGCGCATGTCCTGCACGGACAGCTCCAGCAGGCGGCCACGCCGTGCGGCGCGCATCGGTCCGATGTCGTGCACGTCGATCCCGTGGAGTCGTCGTATACGCCGGGCGATCAGTTCACTGCCGATCCGCGCGTGCAGCGGCCACACCCCGCGGTGCGACGGCCGCCGACGGCCGACCGCCAGATCGGCACCGCGGCGTACCTCGTCGACGAGCGTGACCAGGTCCGCAGGGTTCATGGAGCCGTCCCCGTCGATGGTGCAGACGATCTCGCCTGTCGCCGCACGCACTCCCGCGTCGACGGCACTGCCGTATCCGGGCACGGTCTCCACCACGACGGTCGCACCGTGAGCACGGGCGACGTCGCCGGTGCCGTCGGTGCTGCCGTTGTCGACGACGAGCGCCTCGTATCCGTCCGGGATGCGGGTGAGCACGCCGGGGAGGGCCTGCGCCTCGTCGCGGCACGGGATCACGACGGTGACCCCGGCCAGGGGGGTGTCCTCAGCCACGGGCGGCGCCGAGTGCTCTCCCGCACGAGCATGGCGTGATCATCATGAGCGAAACCCTAGCCGGATCGCGGGGTGCGCAACGCCGGAGCGGGTCGACAACCTGCACCCCGGTCCAGTGCTTACCGTGGTGCCCGTGACGGAGACGCAGACGGCGCCGGACCAGCAGTCGGACATCTCGGACGAGCCGGTCGCGGCATCCGCACCGGGCGACGCGCGATGGTTCCGCGACACCGCGGCCATACTGGTGGCGTCCGCGCTGCTGCTGACCGCGATCCTGGTGCCGTTCTACGGCTCGCCCGAGCTGAAGCTGAACATCTTCGTCCTCGCGCCGCCGCTGTTCGGGAACGTGGAGCCGCACGGGAACTACAGCACCGCCGTCGCCGTCGCGATCGGTCTGTTGGTGATCGTTCTCGGCCCGTGGGCGGCCCGGACGCTGCGGTGGGGTCCGTTGATGCTGGTGACGTGGGTCGTCGCCATGGCGTGGACGCTGAGCCTGGCGCTCATCGACGGGTGGACCCGCGGCATCTCGGTCCAGCTCGACCGTCCCGACGAGTACCTGCCGACGGCGCGCGGTGTCTCCGACATCGGCCGGATGCTGCAGACGTTCGACTCGCGCATCCTCGACTTCCAGCCGAACTCGTGGCCGACGCACGTGTCCGGCCACCCCGCGGGTGCGCTGCTCAGCTTCGTCCTGCTGGACCGGGTCGGTCTCGGCACCGGCACGCGTGCCGGCGTGTTCTGCATCGTCGTCGGGACCAGCGCCGCGATCGCGATCCTGGTCGCGATCGCCCGGCTGGCCGGGCAGGACACCGCACGACGCATCGCCCCGTTCGCGGCGGTGACCCCGGCCGCGGTGTGGATCGGGGTGTCGGCCGACGGCTATTTCCTCGGTGTCGTCGCCTGGGGCATCGCGCTGCTGGCCGTCTCGGCGACCACCGACGCAGCCCGGGTGCGCGCGGTCGCGGGCATCGGTGCCGGCGCACTGCTCGCCTGGGGGATCTTCTGCAACTACGGGCTCACCCTCATGGGCGTCGTGGCCGTCGCGACCCTCGTCGTGGCACGACGCTGGAAGCCGCTGCTGTGGGCGATCCCTGCCGCGATCGTCGTGGTGGCCGTCTTCGCCGCGGCCGGGTTCTGGTGGCTCGACGGGTATCACATGGTCTACGAGCGCTACTACCAGGGGATCGCGAGCAAACGGCCCTACTCGTACTGGGTGTGGGCGAATTTCGCGGCGTCGATGTGCGCGGTCGGGCCGGCTGCGGTCGTCGGACTCGGGCGCACGCTGCGGTGGGGCGCGATCCGTCGCCGCGAGGCCGTCGTCATCCTCGGGCTCGCGGGCCTCGCCGCCATGGCTCTCGCCGATTTGTCCGGGCTGAGCAAGGCCGAGACCGAACGCATCTGGCTGCCGTTCGGCGCGTGGATCCTCACCACGACGGCGCTGCTCCCGCCGAAGCACGCGCGCTTCTGGCTGGCCGCCCAGGTCCTCACCGCGCTGCTCATCAACAGCATCGTGCGGACGCACTGGTAGGAGATGCGGGATATCGCGCTCGTCGTCCACAACCGACACCGATAGCCGTCTGCGCGTGCTTTATGCACGCGGCAGGGGCTATACGTGCGGGTTCTGGACGGATCAGTCGCGCAGCGGCGCTGTCGCGAATTCGGCGAGCCCGTCGGACGGCATGATCTGCGCCTCGAAGCCGAGAACCTCGCGAGCACGGGCCGGGTCGGCGACGATGTGCCGGACGTCGCCGGGCCGGAAGCGGCCGGTCACCACAGGCTCGTCACCGCCCACGGTCCGGCTGAGCGCAGCCGCCACCTCGAGGATCGAGATGGGCTGTCCCGAGCAGACATTGAGCGGCACGAACCCCTCGGGGGTGTTCTCCAGGGCGGCGACGTTCGCGCGGGCGATGTCGTCCACGTGGACGAAGTCCCGCATCTGGCCGCCGTCCTCGAAGACCGTCGGGGCCTTGCCCGCCTCGAGTTGCGACCGGAAGATCGCGGCGACACCGGCGTACGGCGTGTCCTTGGGCATGTGTGGGCCGTAGACGTTGTGGTAGCGCAGCGCGGTCACCGACCCGCCCGTCTCCAACGTCCACGCCTTGGCGAAACCCTCCTGCGCGGCCTTGCTGGCGGCGTAGTAACTCCGGGGCGCGAGGGCCGCCTCTTCCGGGGTGAGCGCCCACCGAGCGGCGGCTCCGTCGGACAGATACCGCTCGAATCGCCCGTTCTCCAACGCCTCCCGGGTCCGTTCGGGCGGATCGACCACCGTGCCGGTCACGTCGACGTACGTCCCGTCCCCGTAGACCACCATCGACGACGCGAACACGAGGCGGGTCACGCCCTGGCGATACATCGCGGCGAGCAAGCGTGCGGTGACGAGATCGTTGTCGGCGGCGTAGTCGGGGGCGTCGTTGGCGTCGACGCCGGCACCGACGCGCGCTGCCTGGTGGCACACGACGTCCACACCGTCGAGGAGGGCGTCGATGTCGCTGTCGCGCAACTGTTCCACGAGGACCCCGTCGGGCGCGACCGCGCCGGGGCCGTGCGCGGCGGGGATCATCCCGTCGACGCTCACGACCTCGTGGTCGCGGTCGGTGAGCTGTCGGCGGATCGCGGTGCCGATGAAACCGGCTGCGCCGGTGAGCAGGACGCGCATCAGTGGGCCATCACTGCGTCGAGATCGTGGCCGCCGGCGGCGCAGTCGCAGTCCGCCGCGGCGGGATCGGTGTCGACCAGAGCCACTGTGTGCGACAGCACCCCCTTGAGCATCTGCAGGCTGCGCTCGAACACGGCGTACACATCCGCCTCCGACACTCCCTCGCCCTCGGCGACCCCGGCGTCAAGGTCGGTCACCAGGGCGACTGCGGCGTAACACATCTGGAGCTCCCGGGCGAGAACAGCCTCGGGATGACCGGTCATGTTCACCAGCGTCCACCCCTGCGCCGCGTACCACCTGCTCTCGGCCCGCGTGGAGAAGCGCGGCCCCTCGACGACGACCATCGTCCCGCCGTCGACGACGGGCGGCTTCGCCGGAGCCGACCGTGCCGCCTCCGAAGCGTGGCCACGGAGCACGGGGCAGTACGGGTCGGCGAAGCTCACGTGGACGGCGCTGGTGTCGAACACGGTGTGCTCCCGACCCGATGTCCGGTCGACGAGTTGGTCCGGGATGACGACGGCACCCGGCCCGATGTCGGGCGTGAGGCTGCCGACGGCACAGGGCGCCAGCACCCGTCGGACACCGAGAGATCGCAACGCCCACATCGTCGCCCGATAGGGCACGCGATGCGGCGGGTACTCGTGGTGGAGTCCGTGTCGCGGCACGAACGCGACGCGGACGCCGTCGACCGTGCCGACCGAGATCGGCGCACTCGGCGCCCCGAACGGGGTGTCGACGACGACGTCACGCGCCTCGTCGTCGAAGAAGGAGTAGAAGCCGGTGCCGCCGATGACACCGATCGTCGGGGCGTCGTCCAGAGGTGCGCTGCTCACCCGGCCAACACTAGGGGTTCGCCGGCACAGGCCACCTGGGTGCAGTCCAGCGAGATGCGGGGAATCCACGTCGGACGCAGCTACCGAGGTGGCGGGAATTCGCCCTTTCCACTCCAACTAAAGTTGCGTTACTCTAACTTGCGTTGGCGACAGGAGTTGGGCCGTGCAGTTGAACAAGCCGTTCGCCACTGTCACGCCGACCCTGGACGGCGACGTCCTCGTCGTCCTGGCGAGCGCGGACGCCACTTTTACGATCAAGCAGGTTCAGCGCATCCTCGCGACTGCGTCGGGGGAAGGCATCCGCAAGGTACTCAACCGACTGACCGCCCAGGGTGTGGTCCTCCACGACGAGGTGGGGCGAACGCACACCTATCGACTCAACACCGAGCACCTTGCTGCCGAGCCCATCATGGCGTTGGCGCGGCTGCATTCCGCTTTCCTCGAGCGACTTGAACGGCATTTGGGTGGGTGGGGCGCCTCGCTGCGCTACGCCGCTGTGTTCGGGTCGGCAGCGACTGGGCGCATGCGGCTCGACAGCGACATCGACGTGGTCCTCGTGCGCAGGACCGACTCCGATGACGACGTGTGGGGGCAACGGGTGGCCGAACTCGGTCGGTTGGTCACTGCGTGGACCGGGAACGACGGCCGGATCGTCGAGTACACCGAACTCGAGTTTCACGCCGCGGCGCTCGCCGCCGAGCCGCTGCTTGCGGAGGTCTCGAAACAGGGCCAGACCGTCGCGGGCACACGGGCCTGGTTCACCACGCAGTTGCGTGCGGCGAGGAGATCCTGATGGCAGGTCAGCGGAGCTGCGACGCAGCGATCACGGCGGGGCGACTGTCGAAGGCGGTCGAGTTCTTCGAAGGTGCGCAGCTTCTCGAAGACGAGATGCATAACGCCGCGGGAGACCTGTACATCGACGCGGGTATCGCCGCGTCGGACGTGCTCTGCTGCGTACGCCTCGGGGTGCACTCCAACACCGGCAACCACAGCGAGGCCGTCGCACTGCTGAAGAAGGCGGACAGCGGGTCCGAGCGACACCTGACCACGCTATTGAACGTGAAGAACAAGGCCGCATACACGCATCAGGACCTGACGCCCGCGGAGCTGAAACGGATCATGCGCGCCGCCGAGCACTTGGTCGAGGCGGCGAGGCGAGCAGTGGTCGGCCGGGGATAGTTCACCGCGAAGGCGACGACCGCACTCTCGACGGTCGGAGTGGCTGGTCCATTGCGCAAGCCCTTCGTTCGGCGAATGATCGATGTGTGAACCGCACGATCGTCCGGTGCCAGTCCGGCGCTCTGTACTCGTCCATCTGGATCCCGATGGTCTCGTTCAAGGCCGCGCGCCTCGGCACCTCCCGGTTCCAGCGCTGCCCCGTGCACAAGCGCTGGGAGCGGGCACGTCCCGTCGACCCGAGCACGCTGACCGCCGACGAGCGGGCCGCCGCGGAGCGGATCGAGGACATCGGGATCCCCTGACCGGGGTGTCAGGGCGCCGGCACCACCGATGCGTAGTGATCGGCGATCTCACCGGGGGTCGTGAACCACACGCCGTCGGCGTGAGCGCGCAGGTGTTCGAGCGCGCCCCGGACCTGCCGGAGCCGATACGGCTGGCCGGCGAGGAACGTGTGCAGCGAGATGGACAGCACCAGCGGTTGACGGTCGGCGTTCTCGCGCAGTTCGTCGAACGAGTCGGTGATCATCCGCGCGAACGTCTCCGCAGTGTGGTGGTGGTGCACGAACACCGGCAGGTCGTTGACCTCGTGCGGGTAGGGCACCGCGAGCAGGGGTCCGCCGCGCGTGGTGAGCCAGACCGGTTGGTCGTCGATCGGCCAGTCGAGGGTGTAGGTGAACCCCCGCTCGGCCAGCAGGTCCTCGGTGATCCGACTGGGCGCGGCGCCCGGGCTCATCCAGCCGCGCGGGGGCGAGCCCTCCGCATCGGTGATGGCCCGGTGGACCAGATCGATCGTCTCCCGTTCGGCGTCACCGGTCAGCGAGTTGGGCGTGGCCGAGTTGGTCCGACCGTGCGCCACGAACTCCGCCCCGAGCGCGCGGAAGGCCGCGGGTACCGCCGGTGCGTGCTCGTAGATCTCCGAGTTGACCAGCGCGGTCGGGCGGATCCCGACCCGCTCGAGTGTCTCGGCGACGCGAAACGCCCCGACCCGGTTGCCGTACTCGCGCCACCCGAAGTTGTAGGAGTCCGGTTGGCTCATCCCGGGCGTGAAGCCGAGGTCCGTCGAACCGTCGTCGTAGGCGAAGTGTTCGCAGTTCACAGCGACGTAGACGGCCAGACGGGCACCGCCGGGCCACTCGAAATCGGGGCGCTCGGTGATAGCGGAGTGCTCGAACCTGCCGTGGGAGGGAAGGGCCATGACCCCATGATGCGCGGTGGCTCACGCGTCACCGATCGCCCCACCTCTGCGCGATACCCTTCCCACCGTGACTTCCGCTGACACGGCCACGACCACGGACACGGACCGGGGCGACCGATCGCCGGACGGCCGGCGCGTCGTCGCCCGCGGACTGTTCACCGGGACCTCCCCCGTCGCGAACGAGGCGCTGTACGCCGTCATGGAGAAGGGCAGCGCCAGCCGCACCCGGACCGAGCTGCACCTCGACCGCGGCGCCCACGCGGACATGAACACCTTCTTCGGACGCTTCCCCGCGAGCTACTGGCAGCGCTGGACCTCGGCGACGTCGGTGACGGTCACCGTCACCGTCGCGACGTCCTCCCACCTGCGTCTCGTGCTGTGGGCGTCGGACATCGGCAGCCACCGGCGCATCGTCGACGCGACCGAGGTGGTCAGCGACGACTCGGTGTCGATGACCGCTCCGCTGACGGCCTTCGCCGACGGTGGCGCGCTCTGGTTGTCCTTCCAGGCCATCGGCGGCACCGCGCGGATCTCCGACGTCGAGTGGTCGGTGGAGACCGACGAGGTCCCACGCCCCGTGTCGATCGCGATCTGCACCCACAACCGCGTCCGGCACTGCGCCGAGACGGTCGCCGCCCTCGCGTCGGATCCTGGCGCACTGTCCGTTGTCGACGCCATCTGGGTGGTCGACCAGGGCGACACCCCGGTGGAGGACCACCCGTTGTTCGACCGCGTCCGCGCCGACCTCGGCGACACGCTGCACTACATCCGCCAGGCAAATCTCGGTGGCGCGGGCGGGTTCAGCCGCGGCATGTTCGAGGCGTCGCAGCGGACCCCGCACGGTGACGTGATCCTCATGGACGACGACATCCTGTGCGAGCCGGAGACCGTCGTACGGTTGGCCGCCTTCGCCGCGATGACCAGCGGGCCGTCCATCGTCGGTGCCCAGATGCTGTTCCTGCACAACCCGACTCACCTGTTGGCCACCGCCGAGAAGGTCGACCTCGTGAGTCTGCGACGAGGCGTCACCGACGACAGGTACGTCCACCAGAACAAGAACGTCCTGAAGAAGATCTCCGACCGCAGGGCGGAGGCGCAGTACAACGGCTGGTGGACGTGCCTCATCCCCGCCGAGGTGATCGCGCGGATCGGCATGCCGCTGCCGGTGTTCTTCCAGTGGGACGACGTCGAATACGGCCTCCGCGCGGCCCGGGCGGGCATCCCGACCGTCACGCTGCCCGGTGCCGGGGTGTGGCACGCCGACTTCTATTGGAAGGACGTCGACGGCTTCGGGCACTACTTCGCCACGCGCAACGGATTGATCACCGCCGCACTGGAACCGGGGTTCGCACCCGACGCGGTGGCGAAGGAGATGGGCCGGGCGATCGCCCGGTCGGTGGTGAGCATGCAATACGGACTCGCACACACCCAGCTGCGGGCCATCGAGGACTTCCTCATCGGACCGTCGGTTCTCGACGACGGCGGCGAGGCCGCCCTGCGCGAGATCAACGCCGAACGTCGCGCCTACGCCGACACCCAGGTGGTCCCGGTGTCGGCCATCGGGCCGTCGGTGCCGATCCGACGCGCGGCCCCGCCGCCCAAGCCCGGCTGGGAGGACGCGGTCCTGGCGAAGCGATCCCTCGCCCACGCGCGCGGTCGTCTCATCCGGGGGCCCGTCGCCATCTCGTACGAGGACGCGCAGTGGTGGCACGTGGGACAGTTCGACCACGTCTTCGTCACCGACGCATCGCAACACGGCTGCCGTGAGCGCCGATACGACCGTGACACCGCCCGTCGTCTCACCGAACGGCTCGTCCGGATCACGATGCGCTTCCGCCGTGAGGCACCCGGGCTGGCCGACGCCTATCGCGGCGCGATGCCCACGTTGACCAGCGTCGACAACTGGGCGCGGCTCTACGGGATCGACGCGCCGGCCGACTGAGTCGGCACCGCGCGTCGCCGACGGCCGGCGTTACTGTGCAGCATGGCCGAGAACCTCATCGCGACACTGGCCGTGACCGCCCGCGACACCCTGTCGGCGGCCGCGGGGATGGGCGGGGGTCCGTTTTCGTCGGCTGGACCCGTCCACGCCGCGACCGTCACCATCGATGACGACGCCGACACGCCCTCGCAGGTGAGCCTGCTTCGCCCGGCCACCGCGCACGAGGCGCTCATCCAGGTGAGCGCGCCCGCCGAGGGTCGGGTCCGCCAGACGCTGTGCCTGCGATTCGTCGATGCCCACGGGCCCGGGAAGCACCAGGATCTGCTGATGGCCGCGTCGGCCGACGGCGCCCCTGCCCATCATCTCGCACTCCCCGCGTCACTGGCCGGGGGCGGTCTGTACTCGACGCTGTGGCTGTACCTGGCCGGCGTGCGACCGATCCTCTTCGGCGTCCGACACACCCCGCGTCCCGGCTCCGACGGTGCGCACACCGTCCGTCCGGGTGACACCCTCGACCTCCTCGCCTGCGGTCCCGTCGCGCCGTTCCGGCGGATCGGGACCATCGCGGTCGGCACGCAGGACGACGGCCCCGTGACGTTCTCCGCGCGCAACTCGGGCGGCGGGCTACGCCCCCTCCCGCCGGTGGTCTTCTACCGGTCGCGCTGAGGGTCCGAGGAATCCGGAGGGCGGTTGTCGGTGGACGGCTGTACGGTCGGGCCTCCCCGTCCGACGCTTCGAAGGAGCCCACCATGACCGATCCGAACCTCTCCCTGGTCGCCGCACTGCTCGACCGTTCGGGCTCCATGTACACGATCGTCGACGACACGTGCGGCGGCTTCGACTCGTTCATCGCGACCGAGCGCGCCGCCGACGTCGAGACGGTGGTCTCGCTGGCGCAGTTCGACACCGAGTACGAGCAGGTCTACAGCCACCGTCCGATCGCCGACGTCCCCCCGCTGTCGCTCGAGCCTCGGGGCGGCACCGCACTGCTGGACGCGATCGGGCGGTTCGTCACCCAGGTCGGGTCCGATCTCGCGTCGCGGCCCGAGGAGGACCGTCCCGGTGCGGTGACGGTGCTGGTGATGACCGACGGGATGGAGAACTCCAGCCGCGAGTGGACGGTCGACGCGGTCCGCGCACTCATCCGGCAGCAGGAGGAGCAGTACGCGTGGACGTTCGTCTTCCTCGGCGCCAACATGGATGCCGTCGACGTGGGCACCAGCATGGGCTTCTCCGCCGACCGGTCGCTGACCTATGCGGCCGCCCCGGACCAGGTGCGCAACGCCTATGAGGCGGTGTCGAACCTGCAGACGCGCGGCCGGAAGTCCCGCCGGGCGGGCCGACCGGTCGAGGGCTTCACCACGGGTGAACGAGACAGCACCGCGCCCCGGTGAACCCCCGACGAGCCGTTCAGGACCGGACGCCGACCTCTCTCACGATCGACTCCACGATCTCCCCGCTGCGGACGGCGATGTTGCTGAGAAGCGACGAGGTCAGCCCGTGGGTGTGCTCGGTGCCGCCCTGCAGGAACACCGGGCCGCTCAGCGGGCGCCGGGTCCGCAGCCGATAGTCGCGCGACACCGACGGCTGGTCCGACCCAGGCGTCTCGCGCAGCACCTCGTCGGACAGATCGCCGAGGATGTCGAGCGGCATCGGCGTGAACCCGGTGGCGTAGACGACCGCGTCGCATGTCAGCTCTTCGACGGTGCGCGTGGGGTGGTGTTCCACCGAGACCCGGACACCCCCGGTGCGGTCGTCACCGAACTCGACGGCGTCACGCACGCTCGACGCCCCACGGAAGAAGAGTCGACGATGTCCGGCGACCCGCTCGGCGTACTCGCGCGTGTAGAGCTCCTCGATGAGGGGCAGGTCGACGCAGGAGTAGTTGGTACCGCGGTGGTAGTCGAGCAGCTGACGGCGGACGGTCGGCTCGGCGACATAGAAGTCGTCGACGGCCGTGGGGTCGAACACCCGGTTCGCGTAGGGACTGTCGTCGGCGGGGCTGTACCCGTACTTCGCGAACACCCCGTGGACCTCGGCCGCGGGGTAGGTGCTGTGCAGGTGGTCGGCCACCTCGGCCGCACTCTGCCCGGCACCCACCACGACGAACCGCTGGTGGGTCGGTGCGGGCAGCTGCGTCAGCCGGTCGAGCAGACGGTGGTTGTGGAACTGACGCGGCGACTCGACGACCCCGGCCGGCAGCTGGGCATGGAGCCCGCCGGCGAGGACCACGGAGCGTGCTCGCAGCTGCGACCGGCGCCCACGCTGTTCGGTCTCGACGACGAGGTGGTCGCCCTCCTCGCGGACACCCACCGCGCGGGTTCCGTAGTCGACACGTGCCTGCACCGTCGACGCGGCCCACTCGAGGTAGTCGTGGAACTCGAGCCGCGTCGGGAAGAACGTCTGGTGGTTGATGAACTCGGTGAGACGTCCGCGCGCCGTCAGGTAGTTGAGGAAGCTGAAGCGGCTGCGCACGTTCCGCTGGGTCGCGAGGTCCTTGAGGAACGAGATCTGCATCGTCGTCCCCGGGATGAGCATGCCCGTGTGCCACCCGAACCGGTCCTGCGACTCGACGAATGCCGCATCGATGTGCCCGGACGGGTCGCGGTCTGCGTTGTACTCCTCGATGGCGATCGCCAGGCCCAGGTTGGACGGACCGAACCCGACGCCGACGACATCGAGCACCGCCTCGTCGTCACCGATTGCGCGCGTGGTGATCTCGTCGTCGGTGAGGGTCATCGGACGCCGACCCGTCCGGCCACCTGCACCTCGTCCACGTCGGACCGCCACTGATCATCCGCGCCGGGGACGGGTTCGGCCGGGTCGTTGCCGAGCGCCACGATCGCGTTGTGCGCATCGACGTGCACGACGTGGGCTTCGTGATCGGAGAGCTCGGAGTCGTCGACAGTCCGGAAGGACATGATGATGACCAGGTCACCGGGCTCGACGAGATGAGCTGCGGCACCGTTGATCCCGATGACACCGGACCCTGCGGGGCCGGGGATCACGTAGGTGGTGAGGCGGGCGCCGTTGGTGATGTCGACGACCTGCACCTGCTCGCCGTCGACGATGTCGGCGGCCACCATCAGGTCCGTGTCTACGGTGATCGACCCGACGTAGTGCAGGTCGGCCTGTGTCACCGTTGCCCGATGTATCTTGCCGCCCAACATGGTTCGGCGCATGAAGCCCTCATTCCGTATTCGCGTGACGCCGCGGACGCGGACGTCCAGAACTGAGCACAGGCTAACCTATATTCAAAGAATTAGGTAATGGTACCCTAACCCGCATGTCACACCCATCGTCCTCACCTCGGGCGGCGACGCGCCGCCCCCGTTCGACCCGCCTGCTGCGCCTCGCGGTCGTCGCCGCGGTCGCCGCCCTCGGGATCGGTCTCGTGGCCGCCTGCGGGTCGGACTCCGGCAGCTCGTCGTCGGGACCGACCGTCACCGTCGACCACAAGTTCGGCAGCACGAAGGTCCCCGCCGACCCGAAAAGGGTTGTGACCGTCGGCTACAACGATCAGGACTTCGTCCTGGCGCTCGGCGTGGTCCCGGTGACCACCCGCGCCTGGTACGACTCCTACAACACCATGCCGTGGGTCAAGGAGGCCACCGACGGCAAGGGCGTGGCGTCCATGCAGGGCGACAGCGCCGACTTCGAAGCAATCGCGGCCGCGAAGCCCGACCTCATCCTCGACATCTACGACACGGTCGACCGCAAGACCTACGACCGTCTCTCGCAGATCGCTCCGACCGTGGTCCAGCCCGGCCGGTACAAGGACGAGGAGACCCCCTGGGACGCACAGCTCCTGCTGACCGGACAGGCACTGGGCAAGCGTGACCAGGCTCAGTCGTTGGTGACGCAGGTCCGCGGAAAGATCGACGCCGCGAAGGCGGCGCACCCGGAGTTCGCCGGCAAGACCCTCGTGGAGGACTTCGGTCCCGAGAACGGCGGCCACTACCTCATCGGAGCCAACGACCCCCGTCGAACGCTGTTCGACGCGTTGGGTTTCCGTGCACAGGACACTGTCGGTGACCTCTCCGAGGAGAAGCTCGCCCTGCTCGACCGGGACATCCTCTTCGTTAACGGCGCGACCAAGCAGCAGATGCTGGCCTCGCCCGCGTTCAGCCGCCTCACCGTGGTGCGCGACGACCGGACGCTCTACACCACGTTCGACTCACCCCTGTCGGGCGCACTGGCCTACAGCGGACCGAACGCCCTGATGTACGCCCTCGACGTCCTCGTCCCGCAGCTGTCCAACGCGCTGTCGGGCCGGCCCGTGGCCGATCTCGCGATGGCCTGAGCCACCTCGTCACCCACCCCACAAGGGCGGCCGATCCCCGGATCGGCCGCCCTTCTCGTGTCCGTCACCGCACCAGATCCGCCAAGCGGTCGAGTGCGGCGCCGGTCAGCATCTGCGAATGCCCCTCCGGCACGACCGTGACCCGCATCCGGGGCAGGACCCCGCGCCATCCCCGCGCGCTGTTCCCGTCGAACCCCGGCTCCACCGACCCGGCCTCGAGGAAGTCGACCGGAACGTCCTCGACCACCGGCAGGTTCGCCTGTGCGATCAGCCGGTCGCTGTCGAGGTAGGTACGGATCACCGCGACGACCGCGTCCGAACCCAGCGACCGGAGCACGTCGTCGTGGTCGGCGAGCAACCGCACCGCCTCGTCCATCGTCAGCGCGGTGTCCGTCACAGCCCGATCATGCTCGGGCAGTGACACTCCGAGCTCACGGAGAAGCACGGACAGAGGATCGGCGGCGACCGTCGTCGGAACCGGGGCCCCCGGCGCGTGCGCGTCGAGCATGACGACCCGGTCCACGACGCGTCCACGCCGCAGGCATTCGGCGACCACCGCCGGGGCGAGGACGCCGCCGAAAGACCACCCCACGACGACGACCGGACCGTCCCCCACGGACTCGTCGAGGCGGTCGACCGTCTCCGACACCACGTCGACGAAGTCCGCACCCAGCGCGGCCGGGTCGGTGAGACTCCTCGACTGCAGTCCGACGACCGGCGTCCCGGACCCCAGCAACCGCGCCAACCCCGCGTACTCCCAGCACATCCCGCTCGCCGGCGGCAAACACACGACGGGCGTCGCCGTCCCCGCGGTGTTCCACCGCACCACCGGCGAGAGGGCGTCCGCCGTCGCGACGGACAGACCCTGTCGGGCCGCGTCGACGGCGTCCGCGATGTCCCCGACCGCCGGTGCCGCGAGCAGGACACGGACCCCGACGTCGGCGCCGAGGACGTCCCTCAGTTGCTCGTGCAGCCGCACCAGCAGCAGCGAGTGGCCGCCGAGCGCGAAGAAATCGTCGGTCGGCGAGGTGGGTTCGACCCCCAGGACGCGGGCGATCGCCTCTGCGACCTCGCGTCGCGTCCCCGTCAGCGTGCTCGGGGTGGCGGTGTCGCCGGCACTCTGGGGTTCGGGCAGCGCGGCGCGGTCGGTCTTGCCGTTGGGGGTGAGCGGGAGCGCATCGAGGACGGTGACCGCGGACGGGACCATGTAGGAGGGGAGAACCCCACCGAGATCCCGGCGCGCGGCGGTGGTGTCGACGTCCGCGCCGACCACGTAGGCGTCGAGGCGAACCGAACCGTCCACCATGCGCGAGACCACGACCGCATCGTCGACGCCGTCGAGTCGCCGCACCGCGGCCGCGACCTCGTCGGGCTCGACGCGGTGCCCGCGGATCTTCACCTGGTGATCGGAGCGACCGCGGTAGTCGAGGGACCCGCCTGCCCGCCGACGCACCACGTCACCCGTCCGGTACAGCCGCCCGCCGGGGCCGGCGAGCGGATGGGCGACGAACCGCGCGGCTGTCAGGTCCGGGCGGCGGTGATATCCGTCGGCGAGGTGCGGACCGCCAAGGTAGAGCTCGCCGACGACACCGTCGGGAACGGGCCGGAGGTCGTCGTCGAGCACGACCGCGGTGACGGTGTCCCACGCGGCACCGATCGTCGGTTCCCCTGTACCGGTGCCGATCTCCGCGGATGTCGCCCACACGGTCGCCTCGGTGGGCCCGTACATGTTCACCACCTGCGCCGCACGCCCCGCGAGCTCGCCGGCCAGGTCGGTGGGCAGCGCCTCGCCACCCACCGCCACCCGGATCCGGCTGAGGTCGACGCCGCGGCCGTCCCGGTCGCGGAAACGGGTGACCGTCGACCACAGCGACGGCGTCGCCTGCGCGACGGTGACCCGTCCCCGGCCGATGACCCCGGCGAGCAGTTCGGGATCGACGACCTCGTCGCGGCGGGCCATCACGACCGTCGCGCCGACGGACAGCGGGACCAGGATCTCCAGGACGGCGATGTCGAACGACACCGTCGTGGTCGCGAGCACACGGTCGTCGGCACGGATCGGGAACCGACGGGCGACGCCAATACGGAACGCGTCGAGTGCCCGATGGGAGACCACCACGCCCTTGGGCCTGCCGGTCGATCCCGAGGTGTAGATCAGATAGGCCGCCGGGCCGACATCCTGACGCGCCCGGTCGTCCGGGCGCACCAGCGGCGACCACTCCTGTTCCCCGAGAAGCCGGACCGGCGCCGACGACCAGTCCACCTCCGCGTCGGCGAGCACCACGGCCGGCTGCGCGTCGTCGACGATGTAGGCCAGTCGCTCTGCGGGGACCGCGGTGTCGAGCGGCAGATAGGCCGCGCCCACACGGTTCACGGCCGCCAGGGCGACGACCAGTTCGACACCGCGCCGGGCCGCGACGGCGACGACGTCACCCGGCGCGACGCCCAGACCTGTGAGCCGGGCGGTCAGTTCGCGGACCCGCACGGCAAGGTCGCCATAGGTGACGGCGTCGTCGCCGACGGTCACCGCGACGGTGTCGGGATGCTCGGCGGCGACGGCCTCCATCTCGTCCACCCACCGACACGACACCACCACACGAGGGGTCTGCACCACGGGCGGCGCCGCGATGTGCAGTGCCGCGATCGACGCGTCCGGGGCAGCCGGCATCGCCGTGGCGACCCGTGCGATCGCCGACGCCAGCGATTCCATCAGCGATGGCGAGTAGCGGCCGGCGTCGTACTCGACGACCACATCGACGGGCTCTGCGGGACCGTGGTCGACGCAGGTGACGTTCACGTCGACCTTGGCCTCACGCGGCCCGGCGTCGACGTCCGACACCGCGGCACCGAACAATGTGTCCCCCGGGTCGCCGCCCCGATCGGACCGGAAGTACCCGAGCATCAGCGAGAAGAGCGGTGTCCGGCCGACGACACGACCGGGGTTGACAGCGGCCACGACCTCCGCGAACGGGATCTCGGCGTGGTCGTGTGCGGCGAGGTCGATGTCACGCACGCGGTCGACGAGCACCCCGATCGCCGGCCGGTCCGCGAGATCGACCCGGGTCACCAGGGTGGAGGCGAAATACCCCACGACGTCTTTCAGTCGATCGTCGGTGCGGCCCGAACGCGGTGTGCCGACGACGATGTCGTCGCCGGCGCCGAACCCGCGCAGCACCACGGCGAGCGCAGCGTGCAGGACCATCCCGGTGGTCGCCGACCGCTCGGTCGCCAGTGCGCGCAGCGCATCGGCCGCGGGTGCGTCGAGACGGGTGGAGACCGTCGCCGCGGGTCGGGTGTCACCGACGGGTCGGACCAGATCGGGAGGAATGGTGACCTCGTCGGGAACGCCTGCGAAATGGTCGCGCCACCAGGCGATCTGCGCGTCGGCACGGGTGCCGTCGCCCACGGACGTCGCGAGGTCCCGGGTAGCCCAGTCCGCCCAGTCTCCGTAGGTGAGTGGCAGTGACCCGAGTTCCTCCCCGCGGTAGGCACGGTCGAGGTCACCGAGCAGTACCGCGTCCGACCACTCGTCGACCACGATGTGGTGCATCGTGAGCAGCAGGACGGACCCAGCGCCGCAGTCGATCTGGGTCACCCGCAGCGGGAGGTCGCGGGTGAGGTCGAACGGTCGCGAGAGTTCTGCGTCGACGACTGGCGTCACGTCCTCCGACTCGACCGTCCTTACCTCGACGCGTGCCGCGGCATCGACCGGGTCGAGTGGGACGACCACAGGCGTCCCGTCGCGGTCGGTGACGACACTGCGCAGCGGCGCATGGCGGGTCAACACCGCGACAACGGCCCGACGCAGTGCGTCGGGGTCGAGTCGGCGCTCCACCCGCACCGCGATCGGATACAGGTAGGCGGTGTCCGACGGGTCGAGTTGCCAACTCAGCCACAGCTGACGCTGCGCCGGGGAGAGCAGGTGCTCCTCCACGTCCGGCCGATGGGCGAGTGCGGTCGAACCCGCCTCGACGTCGACGCTGCCCGAGTCGACACCGAGCGCGGACACTTTGCGCGACAACCGCTCCGGTGTCGGTGCGTCGAAGAGCTCGCGCAGCCGCAACCGCGCGCCGCATCGTTCCGCGACGAGTCCCAGCAGACGCGTCGCGAGAAGTGAGTGACCACCCAGCGCGAAGAAGTCGTCCTCGGGGCCGACCGGATCGTCGGAACCCAGTGCGGTCGCGAACACCTCGCACATCCAGCGCTCGGTCTCCGACGCCGCCGCCCGCCAGGATCCCGACACAGGCCGCGGTTCCGGGAGGGCGCGGACGTCGAGCTTGCCGTTGACGGTCAGCGGCAGCATGTCGACGACGGCGTAGACGGACGGCACGAGGTAGCCCGGCAGGCGGTCGACGAGTGAGGATCGGATCCCCGCGAGGAATCCGCTGCTCGGGTCATCCGTCGGGATCACGAACGCCGCCAGTCTCTTGCCCTGGTCCGCCGTCTCACCGTCGATGGCGACCACCGCGCCCCCACGGACACCGGGCACGTCGAGCAGTGCGGCGGTGACCTCGGCCGGCTCGACGCGATGCCCACGGATCTTGACCTGGTCATCGGTGCGACCGAGGTAGTCGAGGACACCGTCGGGTCGCTGACGCACCAGGTCACCGGTGCGGTAGAGGCGACCACCGGAGCCGTCGACGTCGGCGACGAACGACGACGCCGTGAGGTCCGCCCGACGGTGGTAACCCCGGGCGAGTCCGACTCCCCGGATGTACAACTCGCCCGCGATCCCCTGCGGCACCGGACGCAACCAGGCGTCGAGGACGAGACATTCGGTGTTGGTGATCGGCAGTCCGACCGCTGCGCGGTCGGTGTCGTCCGTCCCGACACCGAGGGTGTTGATCGTGTACTCGGTGGGGCCGTACAGGTTGTAGGCCAGCAGATCCGGCGTCGCGCGGAACTCCTCCCAGAGACGATCCGTCACCGCCTCGCCGCCGAGCAGCACCAACCGCGGGACGTGCGATCCGCGCAGCAACCCCTCATCGACGAGGTGCGTCGCGTACGTGGGCGTCACGTTGATCACGTCGACCGCGTGGTCGGAGCAGTAGCGGACGAGTTCGGCTGCGTCGCGGCGCAGGTCCTCGTCGCAGACGTGGACGTGATGTCCCTCGACGAGCCAGAGGAGTTCCTCCCAGCTCATGTCGAATGCGAACGACACCGTGTGCGCCACGGTCAGCGTCGCGTCCGGGCCATGCTGCGCACGCAGGCGGGCCACCACCGGGTCGAAGATGGCGCGGCGGTGGTTGATCTGCATGTTCGTCAGGCCGCGGTACGGCGTCACCACGCCCTTGGGCCGACCGGTCGAGCCGGACGTGTAGATGACGTACGCCGGATGGTCGAGCGACCGCGTCGGTCGGACGGACACATCGCGTACGTCGGACCCGAGGGTCACGAGAGGCACGCCCATGGGCGCGATCCGGTCCCGAGAGGTGTCGTCGACGACGACCAGCGTCGGCTCGGCGTCGGCGACGATGTCGGCGATGCGGTCGTCGGGCACGGCCAGGTCCAACGGGAGGTACGCCGCTCCGGTCGCCAGCACCGCGAACAGCGCCACGACCATCTCGGTCGACCGTGGCACCGCCAGGCCGACGATGCGTTCGGGGCCGGCCCCGGCCGCGACGAGTTGGGCGGCGGCAGCTGAGATCCGTTGCGACAGCTCCGCATAGGTGATGGTGTCCCCACCACAGGTGAGCGCAGGGCGGTCCGGTGTACGGCGAGCCTGCGCGAACAGCAGGTCCGCGATCGTGTCGTCACCGACGTCGAGTCGGTCGCCGGCGATGCTCGACGGGACCACCGCCGCACCCGCGGACGCGGCCAACGGACGTCGGGGTGCGGCCGCGATCGCCAGCAGGGTGGCGTGCAGATCGGCGAGCAGGGCACGCGCGGCCTCGGCGTCGACGACGTCGGGCCGGTATTCGAGCTTGCACCACAGACGGCGCCCCGGCATGACGACCCAGGTGAGGGGGTAGTGGGTCGCGTCGACGGCGTCGACCGCCGTGATCCCCTGGTGCGCCTCGAGATCGGCGAAGGTGTCGTCGTCGAGGAAGTTCTGCAGGACGTAGAGGCTGTCGAACAGCGGGCCCCGCCCGACAGCTCGTTGGATGTCACCGAGTCCGAGGTACTCGTGGTCCATGGTGGTGACGCGGTCGTCGGCGACGGCCCGCATGACCTCGGCGGCGGTGGACCCGGGGGCCAGCCGCACCCGCAGCGGCACGGTGTTGAGGAAGACCCCGACGACCTCGTCGATGCCGTCGATGTCGGTCGGGCGTCCTGCGACGGTGGTCCCGAGGACGACGTCGTCGCGACCGAGGCGACGTCCCAGCACCACGGCCAGCGCCGTGCTGACCAGGGCGTGCAGCGTGACGCCGACCGCACGCGCACACCGGGTCAGCGCGGTGGTCTCGTCCTCGGTGAGTTCGACGTCGACGCGTCGCGCGAGGGCCGGGTCGGTCCCGGCCGCCTCGGGGAACAGCAGCGACGGTTCCTCGAGATCCACGAACAGCCCGTGCCACACCGACTCCGACGCGGCGGTGTCCTGGGCGGCAAGCCACCGCAGGTGGTCGGGCACGGTCGCCGTGGGCCGGGCGATCTCGGGTGCAGCGCCACCGGTTCGGCGGGTGTAGGCGTCGAACAGGGCCGTCAGCACCAGTTCTCGCGACCACCCGTCCCACAGCAGCAGGTGGTAGGTGAACAGCAACCGGTCGCGTCCGCCGGGGAGGTGGACCAAGGTGAGCCGGATGAGGGGCGGGCGGCCGAGATCGAAGGGCGTCGTGCGGTCGGCGTCGCCGAGTGCCCGCAGACGCGCCTCGGGTGCGTCCGCCCCGACGTCCGTCAGGTCGATCTCGGTCACCGGCACGGCCCGGTCGACGACCACCGCGACCTGGCGGTCGGCGGACGGCACCGTCATCACCCCGACACGCATCGCCGGGTGCACGTCCATCACGTCGCCCATCGCGGCGCCCAGCGCCGAGGCGTCGAGCCGCCGGTCGAGATCGAACGCGTTCGCGGCGACGTAGACGTCGGCGCTGTTCGCCGTCGCCTGGAACCACAGTCCCTGTTGCAGGGGCGACAGGTCCCACACGTCGACGAGGTCGTCGCCGTGGGTCGCCACGAGCGCCTCGAGATCGGACCCCGACAGCTCCGCCTGCGTCCGCCGTGTGCGTGTCGCCGCGAGGCCGATGTCGTCGATCACCGCCACCAAGGCGTCGTCGAAGCCCCCGACCAGGTCGTCGACGTCGCCGCCCCGGACGATGCCCGGACGCGGGACGCGGATCGCGATGTGGAGCCGGGTGCCCTCCGCATGCGATCGGCACCAGGCGTTGACCTCGAGCAGGTAGGGCGTGCCGAGTCCGGGATCCGGCTCGGCGCGCACGGTCTCGTCGGTCGGCGCCCAGTCACGATCGATGTCCGCGTGCCCGCGTCCGAGGTAGTTCACCACCACCTGCGGGGCCGATCCGCGCGCGAGTACCCCCGCGGTGCGCGGGTTGCAATAGCGCAGCAACCCATAGCCGAGGCCGTCGCCGGGCACCGCTCGCAGGGCGTGGGCGATGTCGCGAACCGAGGAGGTGTCGCCGGCCGCGAGCGCTGCACCCGGCAGACGCACCGGGGCGATGGACGTGCACCATCCCGCGGTCCTGCTGAGATCGGCGCCGTCGAGGTCCCGTCCGTGGCGCTCGACGTCGATCGACAGGTCGCCGGAGCCGCGGACCCGCGAGGCGGCGAGGGCGACAGAGGCGACCAGCAACTCGGTGACATCGACATCGGAGGCGGCCGTGGCCGTGGTCAGGAAATGCTCTGTCGTGGAGGCGTCGAGGACGATCTCGTGCTCGACGGTGTCGCCGAGCGTCAGCGCCACCGTCGCGGCGCCCGGGACGAGTTCCGCACCGGGCGCGACCTGCGCCGACCAATGGTCGAACTCGGCGAGACGCGCGGGACTCGCCGACTGTTCGGTGAGCGTCGACGCGTACCGACGCAGCGACGTCGTCGCGGGCGGTGGTGTCACACCCGTCCAGGCGTCGACGAGGTCGTCGAGCAGGATCCGCCACGTCACGGCGTCGACCGCGAGGTGGTGGACGGCGAGCACGAGACGTCCCGGCCGGTCCCCGGCGTCGAGGAACGCCGCGGACACCATGACACCGGCGTCGGGGTCCAGCCCGTCGGCAGCCGTGTCCGACACCTGCGCCACCGCCGCCTCTCGCTCGGCATCGGTTGCGCCCCGGATCGATTCGACCGTCCACGGCAGCGTCGCGACCGTCTCGTCGACGCCGTCCGGTCGCACCACCTCGAGTGACCACAGGAAGGCGTTCGGCCGGTGGAGCCGCTGACGCAACGCGTCGTGACGGCGGACCAGGCCGGCGACGCACGCCCGCACCCGCTCGGCGTCCGCCCCGGCCGGGGTCTGCACCACCACCGCCTGACAGAACCGACGGATGTCGCCACCGAGCTCGGACAGCCGATGGACGATCGGGGTGAGGAGGACCTCCCCCGGATCCGACTCCCCTGTCACGTCGACCACGCGATCCGCGGGGGCCCCGACAACCCCCGCATCCTGCGTCGCCGCGAGCGCACGGGCGGTGCGCAGACGGAAGACGTCCTTCGGAGTGATGGTCAGCCCGAACGTCTTCGCCCGGTTGACCAGGGAGATGGCGACGATGCTGTCCCCGCCGAGCGAGAAGAAGTCGTCGTCGGGACCGACGTCGCTGCGTCCCAGCAGTTCGGACACGACGGAGACCAGCCGGGACACCGGGTCGGCCCCGGCCGGCGGACTGTCCGGGGTCGACGGCTCGGCGGTGGTGTCGAAGACCGACGCCAGCACTGCCGCGCGGTCGACCTTCCCGTTGCCCGTGAGCGGGATCGACTCCACCCGCGCGTACCGGGCCGGGACCATGTACCCGGGGACGAGACGCCCTGCTGCATCGCGGATCTCGTCGTCGGTCATCGCGCCGTCCGTGACGACAGCGGCGACGAGCACGTCGCGACCTGTCGTGTCCGGGCCCACGGCCGCCGCGGCATCGACGACACCGTCGACCGAACACACCGCGTGGTCGACCTCGCCGAGTTCGACCCGGTGTCCACGCACCGAGACCTGCTGATCGGACCGGCCCACGTACACGAGGTCGCCGGCATCGCGGTACGCGAGGTCGCCGCTGCGGTACATCCGCTCCCCCGACTGGGCCGCGACGAAGCGCATGGCGGTCAGGTCGGGTCGGCCCGAGTATCCGATCGCCAGTTGATCTCCCGCGACGTACATCTCACCGATCACACCGGCGGGGACGGGTCGCAGGAAACGGTCGAGAAGAGCGACGCCCAGACCCGCGAGCGGTCGGCCGATCACACCGACGCCGCCGGTGGCCGCCGGGCCCGTCTGGTCGTCGGTGATGCGATGCGCCGTGACGTGCACACACGTCTCGGTGATGCCGTACATGTTGACCAGTCGGACCCCGGGGAGATCCGGCAGTCGACGTGCGTCGAGTGCCTCGCCGCCGAAGACGACGGTCCGGACGGGAAGCGTTGCCACATCGACGGTCCCGGCCAGGGCGTGGAACGCGGATGGCGTCTGGCTCAGCAACGTGACGCCCTGCTCGCGGATCAGTGCAGCCAGTCGCTCCGGGTCACGGCGGTCGTCGCCGTCCACCACGACGAGCCGCCCGCGGTGCGCGAGCGCACCCCAGACCTCCCACACGGAGAAGTCGAACGCGATGCTGTGGAACAGGGTCCACACCTGATCGTCGAGGTCGACGTGCTCAGCCGCGGACGCGAACATCGCCGTCACCGATGCGTGCGCCATCTCGACCGCCTTCGGTCTGCCGGTCGACCCCGAGGTGTAGATGAGGTACGCGGGAGAGGCCGGCAGTGGGCGCACCGGTTCCGGCAGGCCGTCGGTATCCGACGTGCCTGAGGACTCCCCTGTCCCCGCGACATGCACCGCCACACCCCCGGGAACCGGGACCCTCGACCGGGTGGCCTCGGTGACAACCAGGACGTCGGGTGCGGCATCGGTGACGATGTACCGCAGGCGGTCCGCGGGCGCCTCGATGTCGAGGGGGACGGCGGTCGCGCCGCTGCGGGCGACGGCCAGCACGGCGACCACGAGGTCGACACCGCGTGGCAGGGCGACGGCGACGCGGCCGCCCGGACGTGCCCCTGCCGATCGCAACGCGGACGCGAAGGTCGCACTGCGACGGTCGAGGTCGCGGTAGGTCAGTGACTGCGTGCCGTCGGTGAGGGCGACGGCGTCGGGGACGGCGCCCACCGCCGACAGGAACGCGTCGACCACCGTCGACGGGGCGCGCGATGCGCGGCCGCCGACCACCGAGTGCTCGTCCCGGGTGAGCGATACGTCGGCGAGTCGCCTGTCCGGCACCGTGATCCAGTCGTCGACGACCACGGTGACCGCGTCGGCGAGCGACCGCGCCGTGGTCTCCGACACCAGGGCGGCGTCGTACTTGATCTCGTACGTCGTCGACTCGCCGGGGAACACGACCAACGACACCGGGTAGTGCGGGGTGTCGACACCGGTGAAGCCCGTGATCGACAGCGTGTCCGGACTGTCGCCGACTCCCGCAGGGTCCACGTCCGGGAAGTTCTCGACGACCACCATGGAGTCGAACAGTGTGGCCTGGCCGACGATCCGGCCGATGTCGGCCAGACCGATCTGCTGGACATCCATGACCTCGGTCTGGGTGCCGGCGACCGCGCGGACCACGTCGCCGAGCCGCGTCGCCGCTCGCACCGCCACGGGCAGCGGGTTGGTGTTGATCAGCAGACCGACGACACCGGTGACGTCGATCGTCGTCCCCGCACGTCCGGACACGGTCGACCCGAACACGACGGCGTCCTGCCCGGTGAGCCGTCCGAGCACGACGGCCCACGCCGCATGGACCACCGCGCCGAGGGTGACGCCACGACTACGCGCCGCAGCGGTCAACGCGGCCGACGGCGCCGTCGTGGAGACGGTCCGGAAGCCGGTCTCCCCGTCGGCCGCGCGGGGCAGAACGGGTGCCAGCAGGGTCGGCGCGGGCTGTGAGCCGAGGACGTCGGTGAGGACCGTGCGCCATGTGTCGCGGGCGCTGTCCGGATCGCCGGCCGCGACGGTCTCGACGTGATCGGACCAGCCGACGGCGGGCCGCGGCAACGACGTGTCGAGGCGGTGGGCCTCGACGAGGTCGGCGAAGACGAGCGGGTACGACCACCCGTCCGCGAGCGCGTGGTGCATCGTCTGCACGAGTCGGTGTTCGGTGTCGCTCAGGGACACCAGGGTGAACCGCACGGGCGGCCGTCCGGCGAGGTCCAGCGGCCGACGGAGCTCCTCCGCCGCGATCCTGTCCGCGACATCGGGGGCGTGGTCGACGGTCCCGCGCAGGTCGTGATGGTCGAGGTCGACGGTGCCCGCCGGGTCGACCACCTGCACGACGGCACCCTGCTCCGTCGCGACGAACCGGGTACGCAACGCGTCGTGGCGCGCAACCACCGCGGTGAGAGCACGACGGAGACGGGCGACGTCCACTGCACCGACGAGGTTCGCGGTCTGTTGCACGACGTAAGGGTCGCCCGGTGCGGTGACCGTGTCCCCGTCGGCCAGCAGCATCGAGTGCGCGTACATGCCCGCCTGCAGCGGGAGCATCGGGAGCACGGCCACCGGTGCGCCGAGGTCGCTGGTGAGGGCGGCGAGGTCGCCGTCCGTGAGCGACACCAGCGGGAAGTCCGAGGGCGTCGCTCCCCCGACGGGGGCACGGACGAACGCCCGCAGCGCGGTCATCCACCGCTCGCCGAGATCGGCCATGGCCGTCTCGCCGTCATCCAGGATCCCAGCGGGCCACATGAGGTCGACGACGAGCCGTCCGTCCGTCCCGATCTGGGCCGTGATCTCGAGCGCCGCAGCAGGATTGAATGGGTCGACACCCTCACGCAGAGCGCCGATCCCCTCGACCGGCGCCCAGTCGCCACCGGTCGCACCGTCGAGCCGTCCGAGGTAGTTCATGAGGACCTCCGGGGCCCGGCCCTGCAGAGCCGGGTGCCGGTGGACATGCCGAAGCATGCCGTAGCCCAGACCGCCGGCGACCCTGTCGGTGCCCGGGGTCGAGCGGATCTGCTCCTTCACCGACTTCACGGCACGGTCGAGTACCGGGTCGGCGTCGACCACTGCCGGCCAGTCGACGTCACCCGCATCCACCGCGACGGGGTGGATCGCGGTGAACCAGCCGATCGTCTCGGCGAGATCGACACCCGCGCCGGCGTCACCCAGCACCTCCGGGCGTCGCCCGTGCCCCTCGAGGTTGACCAGGAGGCGGCCGTCGGTGTCACCGGTTCGCTGCGTGCGCCACGCCCGCACCGCCAGGGACAGACCAGCCAGCAGGAGGTCGTCGACAGTGCCGTTGACGGCGGCGGGCACACGTCCGACGAGGTCGGCCGTGTCAGCGCTGTCCAGGGTGACCCGGACCGTCCGCGTCGTCGCGATCGTGTCCCGCGCCGGGTCCACCGGCCTGTCGCCGAACGGGGCGACCGGGGCGAGCACCCGCTGCCACGCCTCCACGTGATCGGCCACGACCTCCGGCCGCAGGGCGTCGGTCAGGAGTTCCGCCCAGCGGCGAAAGGAGGTACCAATCGCCTCCAGCTCCGCGCCACCCCTGCGGCGCAGCGCTTCCCAGGCACGGGCGAGGTGTTCGATGATGATGCGCCACGAGACGCCGTCGACCACGACGTGATGGACGACGAGCAGCAGTTGTCCTGCTTCGGTGTCGGTCGACGGGTACCACGCCGCGGTCAGCATGCGCCCACCGCGACAGTCGAGCGAGGCTGCGCGCTCGGCGACCGTGACGTCGAGTCGCCCGCCGCCGAAGTCCTCGTCCACCGTTCGTATGTCGACGGGTCCGGACGGCTCCGAGACCTCGTCGACGACGAGGGTCCAGTCGTCGTCACCGACGACGCGCGCGCGCAGCAGCGGGTGACGATCTCGCAGCGCACCGAGCACCGCGACGAGGTCGTCATGGCCCATCCCGATCGGTGTCCGCAGCACCATCGACTGATAGAAGGAGTCGAGAACCGTTCGAGCGCGGACGGTCTCGGCGAGCATCGGTGTCGCCGGGATGGTTCCGGTGCCCGGGTCGTCCACCGGCTCCACAGCGTCGACGGACACCGACGCGGCAGCGATGGCCAGCACGGTGCGGCGACGGAAGACGTCCCGGGGCGTGACGCGCACACCCCGAGCCGCGGCCCGACTGGCCAGCGTGATGGACGAGATGCTGTCGCCCCCGAGGGCGAAGAAGTCGTCGTCGAGGCCCACCGCGCCGGTGCCGAGCACCTGCGCGACGACCTCGGCGATGACGCGTTCGGCCTCGCTGCGCGGCGCGCGGAGATCACCCCGGACAGGGGCGACGGGCTCCGGCAGCGCGGCGACGTCGAGTTTGCCGTTCACGGTGAGCGGTAGGTCGTCGACGATCCCGTACCGCGCCGGCACCATGTACGACGGCAGCGTCGCCGCCACCGCGTCCCGGATCCCCGTGATGACGTCGGCGCGCCCGCCCGGCGCGGGCGACGACGTGGGGACGACGTAGGCGACCACCGTCTTCCGGCCGGGGACGTCCGCGTCGGCGCGGGCGACGACGGCGCAGCGACGGACCCCGTCGAGTGCCGCGATCACCGACTCGATCTCTCCGAGTTCGACCCGGTACCCGCGGATCTTGATCTGGTCGTCGGCGCGGCCGAGGTAGTCGATGATGCCGTCCGGCCGACGTCGGACGAGGTCACCGGTTCGGTACATCCGGCCGCCGGATCCGAGGGGATCCGCCACCATCGCCGCCGCGGTGAGGTCGGGCCGACCGTGGTACCCGCGTGCCAGACCGGCGCCGGCGATGTACAGCTCGCCGAAGACACCGTCGGGGACAGCGCGCAACGCGGTGTCGAGAACGCGGGCCGCGGTGTTGTGGATGGGACGCCCCACGGTCGGGGTGTCACTCTCGTCCGTTCCCGCGCCCAGGGTGTTGATCGTGTACTCGGTCGGGCCGTACAGGTTGTACCCGACCACACCGTCGGTGTTGCGCAGCGCATCCCAGACCACGTCCGTGACCGCTTCACCACCGAGGAGCACCAGTGCGGGTACGTGGTCCCCGTCCAGCAACCCCTCCTCGATGAGGTGGTGGGCGTAGGTGGGGGTCACGTTGATCACGTCGACCAGGTTGTCCGTGCAGTAGCGCACCAACGCGGGGGCGTCGCGGCGCAGCTCCTCGTCGCAGACGTGCACGGTGTGCCCCGCGACCAGCCAGAACAGCTCCTCCCACGACATGTCGAACGAGAACGACACCGTGTGCGCGACCGCGAGGACATCGCGGTCCGAGCGGGCGATGGTCGGCGTGAAGATGGCCTCGTCGTGGTTGGCGTACATGTTGGTGAGGCCGATGTACGGCGTCACCACGCCCTTCGGTGTCCCTGTGGATCCGGACGTGTAGATCAGGTAGGCGGGATGGTCGAGACGGTCCCGCCCGGCGGCGAACGTCCCGAGTTCGGAGTCCCGGATCGGGGAGTCGTCGAGCTGTGCCAACGACCGCACCACGGCGTCATCGCCGAGATCGACGACGTGACAGCCGGACTCACCGGCCGCGACGACGATCGGGCGCTGCGCGGAGTCGGTGACGATGATGCGCGGCGCCGCGTCGTCGACGATCGTGAGCAGACGCGCGACAGGGTGGTCGCGCTCGATCGGGAGATAGGCTGCGCCGGTCCGCAGGACCGCGAACAACGCGATGACCATGTCCGTGGTGCGCGGTAGGTCGAGGGCGACGACCACCTCGGGCCCGGCACCGTGCGCGAGCAGCATCCGCGCCATCCGCGTGACGCGGGCGTCCAGTTCGCGGTAGTCGAGCCGCTCGTCACCGGCGACCAGCGCGGTGACGTCGGGGACGAGCGCCGCACGGTCGCTCAGCATCTCGGCGATCGTGACCGACTCGATGTCGCGAGGCGCCGGTGAGGCCTCGTCGTCCAGCAGTCGCACCGTTCCGACCGCCTGCCCGCTGTCGGCGGTCATCTGTGTCAGCGCGAGCTCCAACCCGCGCACCATGAGCGATGCCGTGGCGTCGGCGACCGACCCCGGCCGGTACTCGAGCTTCACGGCGATCCGCGCCCCGGGGGTGAGGACCCACGTGATCGGGAAAGCGGTGGTGTCGCGGTAGTCGACGTCGACGATGCCGTGCCGCGACTCGAGATCGGTGAAGGTGTCGTCGTCGAGGAAGTTCTGCAGCACGAAGAGCGAGTCGAACAGCGTCGCTCCGGCATCACCCGCGGCCGCCCGGGTGATCTCGGCGAGTCCGATGTGGTCGTGGGCCATCATCGCGATGCGCTGCTCGGCGGCGTCGACGATCACGTCCGCGACGGCGCGGCCCGGACGCACGTCGAGTCGCGCGGGAACCGTGGTGAGGAACGGTCCGACCGTGTTCTCGACGTCGGCGACGTCACCCGGGCGTCCCGCGACCGTCACGCCGATGACCACGTCGGACGTCCCGGCGTGCAGCCCGGTCACGACGGCCAGTGCGGCGGTCATGACGGCGTTCTCGGTCACACCGAGGTCGCGCGCCGTGGCGGCGACCGCACCGGACAGGTCGCCGTCGAGCGTCGCGAAGAGCTGGCGGGGGTCGCCGTCCGGACCGGGGTCGTGCGCGGCGAGGGTCGGCTCCTCCATCGATCCGAGCAGTCCGCGCCAGGCGGTGCGAGCGCTGTCGTCGTCCCTCTGCTGCAGCCACCGCAGATACCGCGGGAAGGGCGCGAGCGCGTCCGAGGTGGGGGCGGGTGTGCCCCCTTGGTGGAACTCGTATCGGGAGAACAGGTCCCGCAGGACCAGTTCCCGCGACCACCCGTCGAAGAGAAGGAAGTGGTAGGTCAACAGCAGGCGGTCCGTGCCGTCGGGTAGGGCCACGACCGCGGCGCGGATCAGCGGGGGGACGTCGAGCGCGAACGGACGGACGCGGTCGGCCTCCACGACGGCACGGAGTTCGGCGGCGGCACCGGTGGAGTCGTGGCCCGTGAGGTCATGCTCGTCGACATCGACCTGGACAGACCTCGCGACGACGGAGACGACAGGGGTCGCGGCGGGATCGTCGGATCGGGTGGGATAAAACGAGACGCGGAGCTGCGGGAGTGCCGCGACCATGTCGGACAACGCCGACCGCAGGGCGTCGACATCGACCCGGCGGTCGAGGGTGAAGACGTTCTGCGTCAGGTACGTCGTGTCATCCGGCCCGGCCGCCACACACTCGGTGTAGACACCGCGCTGTAGCGGCGTCAGCGCCCACATGTCGTCGACGGCGAACGGCACAGCGGCCGTCGACCGTTGGCGGTCGGCATCGGACAGGGTGACGGTCGAGAACGGTGCGACGTCCCCGTCCGACGTCCACTCCGCCCGGGTGAGGCGGGCAGCGATCCCGGCGACGGTCCGCCCCCGGAAGACGTCTTCTCCGGTCGCCGCCCACCCCCGTCGCGTGAGGTGGCCGATCACCCGTACCGCCACGATGCTGTCGCCGCCGAGGTCGAGGAACTCCGCAGTGGCCGAGACGGGCGGAACGCCGAGGACGTCGGCGACCGCCTCGGCGACGTCGCGCTCGGCATCGGTCGAGGGGGCGACGAACGTCTCGCTCGTGCGGGCGTCACGGGCCGCGGCGAGCAGCGACAGCAGCGCGGCGCGATCTCGTTTGCCGTTCGGCAGCAGGGGGATCGAGTCGGTCACCGCCACAGCCGACGGCACGGCGTGGGTCGGGAGTGTCTGCGCGACAGCCGCGCGGACATCTGACGGATCGAGGTGCGGGTCGCCGACGACCACCGCCTCGAGCATCGGTGTCGCGAGGACGACCGCGTCACGCACACCGTGGATGCGGCACAGCGCCGCCTCCACCTCACGGGGTTCGACGCGGAACCCCCGGATCGAGATCTGGTCGTCGTCGCGGCCGGTGAAGACCACGCGTCCGCCCTCGTCGACCCACCCGCGGTCGCCGGTGCGGTACAGCCGCGCGCCGGGGACCGCGCCCGGTCGCGGGTCGGCCACGAAGCGGGTCGCCGTCGCGGCCGGGTCCCCGTGATAGCCACGGGCGAGTTGCCCACCGCCGACGACGATGTCGCCGATGACCCCACGAGGTGCCTCGGACAGGAGATGGTCGAGTACGACCACGTCGCTGCCCGGCACCGGGGTGCCCAGCGTGATGTCGTCGGCGTCGACGACCTCGGTCACCAGCACGTCGCCGGCCACCTCGGACGAACCGTACGAGTTGATGATCACCGCGGACGGTGTGCCCGCGCGAACCGCCTCGACGATGGACGGCTCCAGTGCCTCACCGCTCAGGACCCACCGCCGGAGAGAGGCGAGGCGGTCACCGAATTCCGCTGCCATCACACGTGCCAACGACCCGACGGCGACGAGTTGCTCCGCCGCGCTCTCCTCGACCAGGTGGGCGAGATCGGCTCCGTCGCGACGCGCGTGGTCGTCCGCGAGGACCACGGTCGCGCCGGAGGTGAGCGGGGTCAGCAGTTCGGTGGCGCCGTCGATGAACGCCCACGAGCTCTTCGCCAGCCACGTCGAGGCCGCCCAGCGGCGACGACCCCAGTCCAGCCGGTCGGCGAGGGCGCCGTGGGGCAGCACCACGGCCCGCGGCGTCCCGGTCGATCCGGACGTGAAGACGACGAGTGCCGCGTCCTCGCGCGACAGCGCGACCGGCGGCGGCACGGTCGCCGCCTCGCGGTCCACGGAGGCGACATCGACAACGGTCGCGGCCGATTCCGGCACCGAGACAGCGGTGTCCGTCAGGATCACCCGCGGCTCGACGGTGTCCACCATGAGACGGATGCGGTCGGCCGGGTAGGTGATGTCGACCGGCATGATCGCGGCGCCGACGGCGGTCACGGCGCACACAGCGGCGACCGCGTCCGGCGTGCGCGGGAGCATCACCGCGACGACCGACCCGCGACCGGCACCCGCGGCCCGCAGCGCCGCCGCGATCGCGCCGACGCGCAGGGCGAGATCGGTGTGGGTCCATCGCAGGTCACCCTGGGTGAGGGCGACCGTGTCGGGATGCGCGACCGCCGCATCGGCGAGTGCCGACGGCAACAGGGGCGCGTCGACGGCGTCGACGGGCGCGGTTGCGCCGGCGGGGAGGGCCCGGATCCCGGCCACGGTGGTGCCCGGGTCGACGACGGTGGCCGCCAACGCCGCCACCACGGCGGACGCGACGTGGTCCGCCAGACCGTCGGACACGACGGTGCGGTCGTTGGTGACGGTGACCCGGATGTCGGAGTGCACCGACACCATCACGGTGAGCGGGTAGTGCGGGGCCTCGACGACCCGCACCTCACCGAAGCCGATGCCCTCCGAGGCCGTTGCCCCGCAGTCGGTCTCCTCGTACCGATGACCGGAGAGGTTCTCGATCACCAGCAGGGAGTCGACGAGATCGCCCCGTGCACCGATGACCTCGGCCAAGTCGGCGAGAGGGATGTGCTGGTGGTCGATCACGGTGAGCTCGGCGGCGGCGTGATCACGCGCAGTGTCCGCGACGGACGTCCCGGGATCGACCCGGACACGGGTGATCACCGTGCTCACCAGCATGCCGACGATGTCGTCGACGCCGGCGAGGTCGCCGCCACGACCGGACACCGCCGACGCGAACGTGACGTCGGCGGTGCCGGTGAGGCGTCCGAGGACGATCGCCCAGGCGGCCGTGACGATCGCACTCGGCGTGACACCGACCGACCGCGCCGTCGCGGCGACGTCCCCGTCGAACCGCGCCGTGCGACGGCCGTGACGCTCGCCGTCCGGGTTCGGCTCGCCGCCGTGCCCATCGACAGCGGCGATGCGCGTGGGCGCCTCCAGACCGTCGAGGTACTGCGCCCACGCCGCGCGGTCGGCGGGGGCGTCCCGACGGCCCAGCCATTCCAGATGGCGGTCGATGCGCGCCGGGGACACACCCGTGGCCCCGTCCCGGTAGGCGGAGACGATGTCGTCGAGGACGATCGGCACGGACCACCCGTCGGCCACGATGTGGTGGACCGTCTGCACCATCGTGTGTCGATCGGGGGCGTGCGAGATCATCGCGAACCGCATGAGTGGCGCCTCGTCGAGGGCGAAGCCGCGGTTCCTCTCCGCGGCGGCCACGACGTCGACATCCGTGTCGGCGTCGCCGTCGATCCAGAGGACGTCGGTCGGCGCGACGGGCGCGATCACGGCGACCGGCGTGCCGTCCGAGGTCGCGACGACGGCCGTCGACAACGCCTGGTGTCGACGTACGACGCCGTCGACAGCGGTGGCGAACCGGTGCCGGTCGAGATCGCCGTGGACGTCGACGATCTGCTGCACCACGTACGGGTCGTGATCGGCCTCGTACGTCGACTGGAACCAGATCCCCTGCTGCACCGGGGTCAACGGCAGAACCGTCTGCACCGCCGGGAAGCGCGTCTCGATGTCACGGATGTCGTCGTCGGTGAGAGAGACCAGCGGGAAGTCCGACGGCGTGTGGCCGGTGACCGTGGGGTCGGCGGCGATCGACCGGAGAGCCTGCATCCACAGCTCGGCGAGCCGCTCGACCGCGGCCGCGTCGATCGCGCCTGCGGGCCAACTGATCACGGCGCGCAGTCGGGATCCGTCGGCACGGTCGATCGCCTCGGCGTTGACCTCGATCAGCCGGGGCAGCGGCATGGTCGCGGCCCGGTCCTCCCACACCGCGGAGGCGTCGACGGACACGAAAGACCACGGCGCTCGGTCGGGTGCGTCGAGCGAGAATCGACCGAGGTAGTTGAACAGTACCTGCGGGGAGCAGGCGATGTCGGCGCCGGCGAGGTGTCGCAGCACGCCGTATCCCACACCGTGCGAGGGCGTCCGGCGCAGTTGCTCTTTCACCGCGCGGACCACGGCGCCCATCCCGGCGGTCGGGTCCACGGTGATCCGCGCGGGGAACAGCGTGGTGAACCATCCGACGGTCCGCGAGAGGTCGGTCGGTCCCGACAGCCCGTCGGGGTCGACGGCGTCGGCCTCCCGGCCGTGCCCCTCGAGTTCGAGCAAGAGCTCGTCGTCCCCGGCGATCCCGCGCTCGGTACGCCAGCGGAGCACCGCCAGCGCCAGCGCGGCGATCATCGCGTCGTCGGCGCGTCCGTGGATCGCCTCCGGGACGACCGAGAGGAGCCGTTCGGTGTCGGTCGTGTCCAGCTCGACGACGAGTCGTCGTTCGGTGGCGACGGTGTCGACCGCCGGGTCGAGTGGACGGTCGCCGAGTGGTTCCTCCACCCCTCGGACGACCGCTTCCCAGTGCGCCGTCTCCGACGCGAACACCCCGTCGTCGGCGGCGGTCCGCAGACGGGCGGCCCAGTCACGGAAGGAGACAGGGACCTCCCCCACGACGGCCGAGCCGTGCGCGAGGAGCGATGCGTGCGCGGCGGCGAGATCCTCCGCGATCACCCGCAGCGCGATGCCGTCGACGACGACGTGGTGCCCGACGACGACGAGCAGCCCGTGGTCCCGCAGCCAGACGACGACGAGCATGTGTCCGGTGGCCGGATCGAGCTGCGTCCGCGCGAGCTCCCACGCCGCACGCACGTCGGCGTCGCGGTCGCCGGACGTCGCACCCACGACCACCATCGGACCCACACCGCCGGACTCCGGCACCACCGTCGCCGCGGCGTGCCCATCCGTCGACGCACGCAGCATCCCGTGCCGCTCGACGACCGCCGTCACGACGCCGCGGAGGTCGGACTCGGTCAACCCCTCCGGGGTGGTGAGCACGATCCCCTGGGCGAAGCCCGACAGGACGTCGGCGTCGCCTGCGATCTCGTCGAGCCAGGCGGTGATGGGGGTGGGCCCCACGGGCCCCTCCTGCGGCACGACCTCCCGATCGGAGGTCACGTCGAGCTCGACCAGCATCGGGGCCAGCGCCCGGGGTGTGCGGTGGGCGAACATCTCGCGGGGGCGCAGCGCGTGACCCTGCGCACGCAGCCGGCCGACCACACGGATCGCGACGATGCTGTCACCACCGGCGGCGAAGAAGTCGTCGTCGACACCGATCTCGGACCGGTTCAGCACGTCGGCGAACACGCGGCACAGGACCGCCTCCCGCGCCGTCGTCGGTGCGACGACCGGCGTGGTCCGCCGTGCGGCCGATTCGAGGGCGCGTGCGGTCAACGCCGCGCGGTCGACCTTGCCGTTCGTGGTGGTCGGCATCGCGTCGAGCAGGTGGATCTCGCCGGGCACCATGTAGTCCAGGAGGCGGTCGACTGCCCACGCGGAGATGTCTTCGGCGCCGTCCACGAGGCCGAGGCCGGTCGTCGTCACGAAGGCGACGAGGGTGGAGTCCCGCACGATCACCGCCGCGGAGCGCACCCGCGGGTGGTCGGCGACGACCGACTCGATCTCCTCCAGTTCGATCCGGCGGCCGCGGATCTTGACCTGGTTGTCGGCCCGTCCGAGGAACTCGAGGGCACCGTCCTCGGTCCAGCGCGCGAGGTCACCCGTGCGGTACATGCGGGACCCGTTGCTGTCGAACGGGTTCGCGACGAACCGGGACGCGGTGAGTCCCGGGGCGCCCACGTATCCCCGCCCGAGCAGGAATCCTGCGGCGTACAGCTCGCCACCCACACCGGGACCGACCGGACGGAGATCCTCGTCGAGGACGTAGAGCTGCGTGTGGGGGTTGGGCGAACCGATGGACGTCGCGATCCGCTCGGCGACGTCGCGGTAGATCACATGGGACACACCGATCGTCGCCTCCGCCGGCCCGTAGCCGTGGAAGAGCGTCGTGTCGAGATGGGCGCGGAAGCGACGGAACAGGTCGGGGGTGAGCACCTCACCGCCGCACCAGACATGGCGCAGATCCCGAAGCGACGACGACCCACCGGCGGGCCCGTCGAGTTCGAGCAGCGCGTCGAGCATCGACGACACCAGGTACACGAACGTGACGCCGTGGCGCGCGATCGTGTCGAGCAGGTACTCGGGGTCGCGCTCCCCCTCCGGACGCGCCACCACGACCCGCCCACCGGACACGAGCGGCAGCAGGATCTCGTTGATCGCGATGTCGAAGGCCAAGGGAGCCTTGAACAACGACGCGTCGTCGGACCCGAAGTGCAGGATCTCGTCCCGCTGCCACCGGAGCCGTTCGCAGATCGCCTCGTGCCGGATCATCGACCCCTTCGGGGTGCCGGTGGATCCCGACGTGAACACGATGTAGGCGAGGCGGGCGCCGTCGAGGGTCGCGGGCTCCTCCACGGACCGCTCGCGGATCGTCCAGTGCGCGAGGTCGAGCGTCGTCGTCGGCACCTGCCAGCTGCCGGTGTCGTCCCGACCGACCAGAGCGTGGACGATGCGGGCGTCGGTCGCGGTGCGTTCCCGACGCTGCTGTGGCCAGCTCGGATCGATGGGGACGAACGCACCGCCGGACAGCATGGTGGCGAGCACGGCGACCACCATCTCGGCGCTGCGGCGCATGCCGATCGCGACGACGTCCTCGGCGCCGACGCCCGCCGCACGCAGGTCTGCCGCGAGATCCTCCACCCGCACACCCAGTTCCGCGTAGGTCAGGATGTGGGTGTCGTCGACCACCGCGACCGCGTCGGGGGAGGCCGCGATCTGGTGACGGAGCAGGTCCGGGACCGTCGACCGCGCCGTCGGCTGCGACCGGTCGTTCCACTCGTCGAGACGGGCGAGCACATCCGCGATCTGCATTGGGTAAGGCTAGCCTAGCCTTACTGACCTGCCGCCACCCCGTGGTCCGTCCACGCCGCCCAGAGGCGTGCGTAGCGACCGCCCTCGCGGCGCGCGAGTTCGGCGTGCGTCCCGTACTCGACGATGCGGCCGTGCTCCATCACCGCGATCGCGTCCGCGCGGGCCGCCTGCGTCAGGCGGTGCGCGACCACGAGGGTGGTCCGGCCCTCGGTGGCAGCGAGCGCCGCGTCCTCGAGGTCGCGGGCGCTGGCACTGCCGGCCTCCGCCGTCGCCTCGTCGAGGATCACGACGGACGGGTCGGCCACCACGACGCGGGCGAGCGCGATGTGTTGACTCTGCGCGGCGGTGAGCGCCAGTCCGCCCTCGCCGACACGGGTGTCGAGTCCTTCGGGCAGGGCGGTGACCCACTCCCGGGCGCCGACCACGTCGAGTGCTCGCCAGACCGCGTCGCGGTCGGCGCCCGGGGCGGCGAGCAGCACATCGTCGACGAGCGGACCCGCGAACACGTGGACCTCCTGCGTCACCGTCACCACATGGCGTGCTACCGTGTCCGGCGGCAGGTCGGCCGGCGCCACACCGCCGATCAGCACCGATCCCGACCCGGGGCGCAGTGTCCCGGCGACGATGGCGGCGAGTGTGGTCTTGCCCGCCCCGGTCGACCCCACCAGCGCCGTCCGGGTGCCTGGCTCCAGCGTCAACGAGATGTCGTGCAGCACAGGGCGGCCCGAGACGTACGAGTGACCGACCGCGTCGACGACGACTCGGGCGTCGCTCGGTTCGCCCACCCGGGACGGCGACGGGTCCGGGATGTCACACACGCCGACGAGGCGCGAGAGGCTGGCCGCGGCCGCCTGGATCTCGTCGAAGTCGAACATCAGGGCGCCGATGGGGTTGAACAGTCGGTGGAAGAGCAGCGCGGCCGCCGTGACCGCTCCGACCGTCACCGCGTCGTCACGGACGAGCGCGAACCCGACGATCAGGATCGCCGCCAGTCCGATGAACTCGGCGCGGTTCACACGACCGACGAACCGGGTGAACTGTCGGAACACACCGATCGAGATGTCGCGCGCACGTGCGGAGGACGTGTGGATCAGGTCGCGGTGGTGGTCGTGCCGCTCGTACGCGGCGATGGTCGGCAGACCCTGCAGCGACTCGACCATCGACTGCGCACGGGCCGCGATGGCCATGCGTTCGTCCCGGTACATCGGTGCCGACCGGGGTAGGTACCACCGGAGCGCCATGACGTAGGCCGGGACACTCAGCGCGCCGGCGAGCCCGAGGCGCCAGTCGATCCCGGCCATCGAGACCAGCGTCAGCACGCCGAGGAAGAACGCGTTGATCATCGTCGGCAGCACCTGTGAGACGGCACGGGTGACCGCGCCGACGTCTGCGCCGACGCGCGACAGGAGGTCACCGCGACCGGCCGCGTCGACGACACCGATCGGCAGTCGCAGCGTCCGGTCGAGCACGGTCTCACGGAGGTCGGCGAGGGTCTGTTCGCCGAGGCGTTGGACGAGGTAGCCCGAGACCCCCGTCCCGAGCCCGCCGAACAGTGCGGTCACCGCGATGAGTACGGCCGGTCCGACCACGTCGCCGGCCGAGGCGCCGTCGCGGACGCGGTCGACGAGGACACCGAGCACGTAGACCGGGACGACCGAGAGTCCCGCGGCGACAAGCCCGGTCAGCACGGTTGCCGCGAGGAGTCCGGGGCGACGGCGCAGGTCGCCAATGAACCAGCGCAGGGTCCGGCGCCACTGCGCCACGGGCAGGACAGGGGTCACGTCCGGGACGGTCACCGCGCCACCGCCTCGCGGTAGCGGGCGTCGGTGGTGGCGAGCTCGGTGTGGGTCGAGGACGCGACGACGGCGCCGTCGACCACCAGGACGACGCGGTCGGCCGCTGCGAGGAGCGCCGGTGAGTTGGCGATGACGACGGTGGTCGTCCGACCACCCGACCGGATCGATCGGATCCCCTGCGCGATGGCGTGTTCGGTGACCGCGTCGACCGCCGTCGTCGGGTCGTGCAGCACGAGCACGTCGGGTGCGGCGAGCAGAGCGCGCGCCAGCGCGAGTCGTTGCCGCTGACCGCCGGACAGGCTCGCCCCACGTTCGGCCACCGGATGGGCGAGACCGCCGGGGTGCACGGCGACGACGTCGTCGGTCGCGGAGGCGGCGAGCACCTCGTCGAGCGCGGGTGCGTCCGCGTGCTGCTGCGCCCCGCCGGACCAGTCGATGTTCGAGCCGAGGGTGCCGGTGAACACGTGCGCGTCGTGCGGCGCGACGACGAGCCGACGGCTCCGCTCCCCCACCGACATCGACGTCGTCGGCACGCCACCGACCGCGACCGTGCATCCGGGGCCGTCGGTCGCACCCGACAGTGCGTCGACCATCGCGACAGCGTCCCGCGCGGACGGTGCGAGCACCCCGAGCAGTTCGCCGGGCGACGCGTCGACGGTGAGGTCGATCCCGCGGTCCGGGTCGTCGACGCGCAGGGTCAACCCGGTGCGCCGTCCCGGTCCGGTCGCCGACACCGCGACGGTCTCCTTCCCGGGCGGGTCGACCGCCAGCACCTGGGCGACGCGATTCGCACTGGCCCGGGCCTCTGCGACCCAGCTCGGGACGATCGCGAGAAGGGAGAACGGCTCGATGAGGAACTGCGCGAGGCCGATGACCGTGATGAGTTCACCGATGGTCGCGTCCCCGTCGATCGCGACGAACACCGCGACGACCGCGACCGCCATCGCGGCCAGGGCACCGGCCGCGGTCGACAACCCCATGTGCACGCTCTGGATCCGGGCCGCGCGCAGAGCCGCGGCGAGCGCGACCCTCGACGAGCGGCGGTAACGTGCCGACGCCGCACCGGTCGCACCGAGGCCCTGGAGGGGCCGCAGTCCACTGACGAGGTCCGTCGCCAATCCCGATGTGGCACCGACCGTCTCCTGCTGGACCTCGACGCGACGCGCGATCATCGGGGCGGTCAGCTGCAGCCCCGCGACCACCAGCGGGATTCCGACGAGCACCATCACGCCGAGCGGGATGTCGATGGTGAGCAGCACGACACCGCACGCGACGGTGGCGACCACCGCGCCGGTGACGCGGGGGACGTAATCGATGACGTAGGAGGTGTTGTCGGCGTCGGTCGTCGAGATCGAGAGCAGCTCGCCTGCGCTGTACGGGGCACCCGTCGTCGACGCGGACGGCAGACCGTCGGGATGCAGTGCGCGTGCACTCAACTCGTCACGGAGCCAGTGCGATTCCTGCGCGATGCCGGTCATCAGCAGCCGCGCACCGAGGCGGTAGACGGTGGTGAGCACGACGAACACGCCGGCGAGGACGGCGATCCACGTGACGATCGACGCGTACGAGCCCGACGTCACCGCCCGGTCGACGATGATGCCGATGAGGATGGGGACGGCGACCTCGCACATCTGGTGCGCGGCGATCAACGTCGACCCGGGGACCAGCCACCGCGCGGTGCGGCGGATCGTCCGGCGCAGCACCCACCCGCCCGTGATCGGCGACGCCGCGGGAGTGCCCGAGGTCACTCGGCCATCTGCTCGACCAGCGACCGCGGTCGCAGGTCGGTCCACGCGGTGCTCACGTATTCGAGGCAGGCGTCGCGCGACGAGCCGTCGGAGCCCCCGAACACGGTGGTCCATCCGGCCGGCACGGCCGCGAAGGTGGGCCACAGCGAGTGCTGCCCCTCGTCGTTGACCAGGACGACAAAGGTGCCGTGGGCGTCGTCGAAGGGGTTGCCCGACATGGGTTTTGCCTCTCGTGTCGCGGACCGCACCCCGGGGAGGGGCGCGGTTGTACCTCGAACCGAGGCGATGGTATCAAAGGTAAGCCTAACCAATACACCGGGTCGCGGGCCCCGGGCTCGGAGGGACACGATGCGCGTCGTCATGCTCGGCTACCAGACCTGGGGCCACAAGACCCTCGAGGCGCTGCTCGCGTCACGACACGAGGTCATCCTGGTGGTGACCCACCCGCCGAGTGACCATGCGTACGAATCGATCTGGGCGGACTCCGTCGAGGATCTCGCCCGTGGGGCCGGGGTGGACGTCCACCTGGCGAAGCGTCCCGACGAGGCGTTGACGGCGCGGGTCGCCGAGCTCGCGCCCGACGTGATGGTCGCGAACAACTGGCGCACCTGGCTGCCGCCGGAGTTGTTCACACTTCCCACCCACGGCACCCTCAACCTGCACGACTCGCTGCTCCCCCGGTTCACGGGGTTCTCGCCGGTGATCTGGTCGCTGATCAGCGGGGCGTCGGAGACCGGGCTGACGGCGCACATGATGGACGACGACCTCGACACCGGCGGGATCATCTCGCAGCGGGCCGTCCCGATCACCGACACGTCGACCGGACCCGAGCTGGTCCGCGCGACCATCGACCTGATCCCGGAGGTCCTGCTCGACGCGCTGGACCGGCTCGAGTCGGGCACGGCGTCACCGACACCGCAGAACCTGGCCGAGCGCACCTTCTTCCACAAGCGCTCCGAGCAGGACAGCCTCGTCGACTGGCGTCTGCCCGCACAGGAGATCGAGCGGTCGGTGCGAGCGTTGCAGGACCCGTATCCCAACGCCTACACCTTCTTCCGCGGTGAACGGCTGCGGATCGTCGAGTCGCACGTCTCGCGCAGCGTCTACGGCGGCACCCCGGGTCGGGTCTTCATCGCCGAGGACGGCGGCATGGTGATCGTCGCCGGCGCCGACGCCTACCGCGGCGGCTCGCCCGGTCTGGTCCTCGACGTCATCCGCACCGACGACGGCGTGGAACACAAGGCTCTCGAATGGTTCGGCCACGGCGGCGGGTACCTCACCGCGACGCCCTGAGCGAGAGGGCGGACTGCACGGCTGCGAGCACGAGTCCCACCAGCGCGAGCAGAATCGCGAACACGAGCGTCAACCAGACTGACGTCCAGTGGGCGAGTCCCCAGGCGCCGACGGCAATAAGAACAAGGACCACGACCCACGACACCCAGGCGCGCAGTGCGACGAGCGCGAGGAGCGGCGGGCCCGCCATCGCAGCGCCCATCGCGACGAAGGGCCACACACCCACGACATCGACGATCGGGGCCGAGCACGAGTACTCGTCGGTTCCGGTCGACCCGGTCTTCGAGCAGCCGAGGTCCGTCGAACCGACGGAGTCGGTTGACGCCCCGATCACGATCGCCACCGCGGCGATCGCGACAACGGACCAGGCGATTCGGACGATCACCGGCCTTCTTCCCGCTTGCGCCGCTCGATCTCACCCTGCTTCCGCTGCGTCTCGGCGCGTTCGCGCACCTGTGCGAGGAACGCGGCGTCGGCCTCGGGGTCCTGCGGGACGAAGCGACCGGGGTGGTCGTACTCGGGGAAGCCCATGGCCGACGCCTGGCCGGGGCGATCACGTCCGACCCGGCCCGAGAACCCGGCGACGGGTCGACCCGCGACGAACCACACCACCGAGCCGACCAGCGGCAGGACGATCACCAGGAGCAGCCAGCCCCAGCGCGGCAGTCCGCGCACCAGGGCGTCGTCACTGCTCACGATGTCGATCAGGGCGGCGATCATCACCACCAGGACGACGAGACCGAGATACGGCACGGGGTTCTCCTCCAGTCGGACGAATGCGACGGACACCGTAACCCGGTCGTTGTTCATGCGTACGGAAATGGGTGGCGTTGTCGCGGAACCGGCGACACCGAACGCTCACCGCCACGGCATACGACGGTTCCACCACGGCTGCGTGGGCAGGGCGTTGATCTCCGTCGTGACGTCGCGGTACCGCTCGTCGAGTCGCTGTACCTCGACAGCGAGCCGGTGTCTCCGTCGTCCGCCGTTCCGGATGAGACGTTCGAGCCGGAGCCGCGAGTCGTCGAGCAGCTGGCCGTCACACGCGGGGCAGTCGGTCGGGCCGTCCCGGAGTCGCAGCGGTGCGCATGGGAGTCCGGGATCGCCCCGACGCACACGACGTTCGGTCCGTTCGACGTGAGCGCGCCACCGGGCGAGATGTCTGAGTGCGGCACCGTCGTCACGACGGCGACACGTCCGGTGCGGATTCACCCTCTCGGGTTGTGGATCTCCATCTCATCACTCGCGCACTGGGGGACCGGACGACGAGGCGGCCGGGCGCGAGTCACCTGCGATCAGCCAACCGCGGCGAGAGTCGACGGTCAAGGGCCGTGCTGCGCCTCACGAGTCCTGGTCGCGCCGTTCGGACTCGGCGCGGCGGCGCTGTTCCTCGGCGCGTTCGCGCACCTGCCGGCGGAACTCGGCCTCTGCGTCGAGGTCACCGACGCGGTCCTTCGGTTCGTCGGGGACGGCGGCTGAGTCCTCGCCGACGACTCGACCCGAGAACGCAGCTCGAGGCCTGCCCGCGACGACCCACACCACCGACCCGACGAGCGGCACCGCGACCACGAGGAGGATCCATGCCGATCGCGGCAGCCCACGGATGGCGGCCTCGTCACTGCCGACGATGTCCACGAGCGCGGCGATCATGACGAGGACGGTGATCAGACCCAGATACGGCACGCCATCCACGCTAACCGTGCTGTCACGCGGGAACAGCACGCCGGAAACATACGAAACGAGTCCGTCTCGTTTCAGGTAGTGTCCTCCCGTGCCGTCCACCTCCCCCGCCACGACAGATCCGCCACGAGGCCGCCCCCGGGATCCGAGCCGCGATGACGCGATCACGGATGCGGCGATCGAGCTCCTCGTCCGCACCGGCTACGACCGTCTGACCATCGACGGTGTCGCCGCCGAGGCGGGCGTCGGCAAGGCAACGGTCTATCGCCGGTGGGCCGGCAAGGCCGACCTCGTCATCGACGCGATGGCGACACTCAAGCCCGCCGTCGACGGCATCGACACCGGGAGCCTCGACGGCGACATCGAGCAGCTGGCCGCTGCGTCCTGCAGCCCACAGTCGCAGCGGCTGATCCAGGTGATGGCGAGCGTGTGCTCCGCGCTGTCCCGGGAGCCCGATCTGCTCGAGGCGTTCCGGACACGGTTCACCGAGCCCCGCATCGAGCGCCTGACCGAGATCCTCGAACGGGCCCGGCGCCGCGGCGAACTCGACGCCGGAGTCGACGTGGCCATCGCGGCGAGCCTGCTGCCGTCCCTGATGCTCCACCGCGCACTCACGACCGGACGACCCGCCGGCCGCGCCTACGCCGAACAGATCGTCACCACCGTCCTGCGACCGGTGCTCGGGCTTCCCGTGCGCCCCTCGACCCCACTCCCGAAAGACACCGATGACTGACCAGACACCAGACTCCCCGACCCGCAACGGCGGGATCGCCCTCGCCGTCATCTGCGTCGCGCAGCTGATGGTGGTGCTCGACGCCACGGTGGTCAACGTCGCGTTGCCGAAGATTCGCGACGACCTCGACTTCTCGGCGGCGAACCTCACGTGGGTCGTCACCGCCTACTCACTCGTGTTCGGCGGACTGCTCCTCTTCGGCGGCCGTGTCGGCGACCTGTACGGGCGCCGGAAGATGTTCATGATCGGCGTCGGGCTCTTCGCCGCCGCCTCGCTCGTGGGCGGTTTCGCCACCGGTGAGGCGATGCTGATCATCGCCCGCGCGGCCCAGGGCGCCGGCGGCGCGATCGCGGCACCCACCGCGCTCGCCCTGCTCGCCACCACCTTCACCGAACCGAAGGCCCGCGCACGCGCGTTCGGGGTGTTCGCGGCCATGGCCGCATCCGGTGGCGCCCTCGGTCTGCTGCTCGGCGGGGTGCTGACCGACTACGCCAGCTGGCGGTGGGCACTGTTCATCAACGCGCCGATCGGCGTCCTCGTCCTCGTCCTGGCACCGCGAGTGCTCGCCGAGTCGCAGGGCTCGGGGACGAAACTCGATCTGCCCGGGGCCATCTCGGTCACCGCCGGGATGTCGATCCTCGTCTACGGCCTGACCAAGGCCGCCGACGACGGCTGGGGGTCGACGACCACCATCGTCACCCTGGTGATCGCCGCGACGCTGCTCGTGACCTTCGTGCTCGTCGAGCACCGCGCGAGTCACCCGCTGATGCCGTTCCACATCTTCGCCGACCGCAACCGCACGGGGTCGTATCTGATCATGCTGTTCCTCGCCGGGGCGCTGTTCACGACGTTCTACTTCATGGCGCAGTACCTGCAGAACGTGCACGGGTGGACCCCGTTCGAGACCGGGCTCGGCTTCCTGCCCATGCCCACGACGATCATGGTCATGTCGATCGTGGTGGTCCGGCGGCTGATCCCGCGCATCGGTGTCCGCCCGTTCCTGACGGTCGGTCCGATCCTGGCCCTCGTCGCGATGGTCTCGTTCACCCAGCTCGGCGTCGACAGCAGCTACTGGCCGTTCCTCGGCTGCCTCCTGCTGCTCGGCCTGGGCATGGGGTGCAGCTTCGTGCCGCTGACCATGACCGCGGTCAACGGCGTCGCACCGCATGAGACCGGCCTCGCCTCGGCGTTGCTCAACACCGGCCAACAGGTCGGTGGCGCAATCGGTCTCGCCGTCTTCGGGACCGTCTTCGCCCACGCCGCGGCATCGCGCGGCGCCGACCTGGGCCCCGCCGCTCGGACAGCGGCCGGGCAGGCCGAGATCTTCGTCGCCGGACAGCAACACGCGTTCCAGGCGGCGATCGTGGTGGTCGCACTGGCTCTCGTCGCATCGTTGGCACTCATCCGTGTGAACAAGGTCGGCGCCCCCGCGGCCCCGGTCGCGGAGCCCGCGCTGACGGAGTGACCGCGGGTCACGGGGCGGGCAGTTTGTCCGGCGCGCGGACGATGTCGACGCGCGTGACGCGGTCGCCGTCCAGGGTGAGGCTGATCACGCTGTCGACCCTGCCGTCGCGGACCGCGGCGACGGCGAGCCGGCCGTTCACGGTGATCAGGGTCAGCTCGTCCGCGGCGACCCGCGTCGCGAGGATGCCGAAGAGGAATCGCACGACCTTGTCCGCACCGACGATCGGCCGTCGGGCTGCGCTGACCTTGCCGCCGCCGTCGCTGGTGAGCACGACGTCGGGGTCCAAGGCGGCGAGACATGCGGCCATGTCCCCGTCGAGCGCGGCCGACAGAAATCCCCGGACAGCGGAATCGTGCTGCGCGGGCGTGACGGTCACGCGCGGCGCACCGGCAGCAACGTGCGCCCGCGCTCGCGATGCGAGCTGCCGGACGGCCGTCGGTGTCCGTCCGACCGTCGCCGCCACCTCGGGGAACGGCATGCCGAACAGGTCGTGCAGCACCCACACCGTGCGCTCGGCAGGGCTCAGCGACTCGAGCACGACGAGCAGCGCAAAGCTGACCTGCTCGTCGAGGGTGACCCGGTCGGCGGGATCGATCGCCGCGACGTCCACGCGCTCGACGACAGGCTCCGGCAACCACGGACCGACGTACTCCTCCCGACGCCTGCGTGCCGACCGGAGCGTGTCCAAGGCGGCGCGGGACACGACGACCGTCGACCACGCCTCGACATCGACGACGGCCTCGCGCCGGTCGGCCTCGACGAGCCGCATCCAGCAGTCCGCGACCACGTCCTCGGCCTCGGCGTGGCTCCCGAGGATGGCGTAGGCGATCCGGACCAGCCGGGGCCGTACGGCGTCGTACACGGCAGCGAGCTGGTCCTGACGGTCGGTCATGGCTGCGCCGCGGTCAACCACTGCGCGAACGTCTCCCGACCGCGCGGACCGTCGTGCTCCGGGAGCAGGGCGCCGTGGGCCATGCCCCGACCGGCCGCGCCGGGCAGCCGGATCCCGAGTACCGGTGTGTGTCGACCGCGGGATCGGAGCAGCTTCCGCACCATGTCCGGCATCTCGAGATCCTCCGGGCCGGCCATCTCCGGCACCAGTCCCTGCGCCTGCCCGCGCGCCAGCCGGACCAGCTCGGTCGCGACCTCCCGTGCCGCGACAGGTCGGCTCAGCATCTTCGGCACCAGTGCGACAGGCCCTCCGCGCGCCAGCATCTGGTCCGCGAACTCGTGGAACTGCGTCGCGCGCAGGACGGTCGTCGGGACCGCAGACGCCGCACACAACTCCTCTTGTCGCACCTTGCCGGCGTAGTAGCCCCAGTCCACGCGATCGACGCCGACGATCGACAGCAGCACGTGGTGCACCACCCCTGCACGTTCCTCCGCGGCGAGCAGATTCCTCGTCGCGGTCTCGAAGAACGCGATCGACTCCGATCGCTTCACCGTCGTCACGTTGGTCACGTCGATCACCGCGTCGACGCCGACGAGCGCTGCGTCGAGCCCGTCGCCGCTCACCACGTCGACGCCGACCGAGCGCGCGAGGACCACCGCCTCGTCGCCGCCGGCGCTCACCGCGTCGCACACCATCCGCCCGATCAACCCGGTCCCACCGGCCACCGCGATACGCATTCCGATCCTCATCTCGTCGTGAGCGTCCACCTACACAGGAAGGACGAGACAGGTCACCGGAAGTGTGACATCAGCGGCGGCCGGCGCAGGTGATACAGAGCTCGGTGGCGGGGATCGCCTCGAGCCTCACCTCGGAGATCTCGCTCCCACAGCGCAGGCACCGGCCGTAGGTCCCGTCGTCGAGTCGGGCGACGGCCGCGTCGATCTCGGTCAGACGTCGGGACGATCGCTCGATCTGGGACACGAGCTGCCCCCGTTCGAACGCGAGGGTGGAGCCCTCGGGTCGTGTTCGTCGTCGGCGTGTTCGTCCACCGCGGCGTCGACGACGGCGCTCAACCGGGCGCGCATGGACACGAGGAGCGCCGTCGCCTCGGCACGCTCGGCGCCGAGCAGCCCACGGACGATGTCGGGATCCATCGGCGCACCGTACTGCGACACCCTGACACCGGGCGCCACCGTCATCTCCGAGAAGAGCAGCCTCGCCCGACTGACCGGGTCGCCGCGCGTAATCGGCCGACTCAAGACCCTGTGGGAGTCGCTACTGCGGGGTGGTCCACCAACGGGCAGCAACGCGGCCCGCAATCACCCCGCCCGACCGGCCAAGCAACTGCACTCAACTGTGAGCAGTGACGCGCCGTCAGGTTGCAACGATAAATTTCCCCCGGGGTAGATTACGATTACTTGGTGAGCGATAGCCAATCTGCGCCAGAAGCGGACAACGATCCGTCCGGACTACAGATCGAACTGCTCCTCAGTTACCTGCGGTCGGTCCCGGACCCGGTGCAACGTGTTCGTCAATGCGCCGCTGCCGTAGAGCGGTTTCGTGGCCTGCAGAAGCACGTGGCGGCAATTCGGCGTCACGCCGTCTACGAGGCGACGCTGCGTCCCGGCGCGAACGGGGAGTCGGTTGCTGCCGAGTTGGGGGTTACCCCGAAGGCCGTCTCTCAGGCCACGGTCACCTACCGCCGACAGGAGCTGACCTACCTCAAATCCGTTGTGCAGGAGTATCTCCAGTACCCGGTAGAGGACTCCGTGAAGCGCAAGATCGGTGTCGCGCTGAAAGGCCGTGACGTTATTCAACTGGCGCGTCTGATCGTCCGGGCCCACGACGGATGGAGCGCGTGGGACATGCCCGAGGAGACGTGGCGGTTCCTCGATGAGGGAGAGCGGCGGGCGCGCAAGATCCTCTCGGTCGCGGCCGTCGATCCGGGGATTCCGGACTATCGGCCGGCCACACTGTCCGACACCGGCACGGGGGTGTCGGACGGCCTCGACAGCCGTCCGCCGGTGGATCCGTTCTATGACTGGCCGGTGCGGGTCCTGAATGCGCTACCCGGCATCACAGCCATGGCCGCAACGCGCGCAGCCGATCCGGCGGGTGAGTGGATGCTGAGTTGGCAGATCCTTCCCGCGATGCCTCACACGACGGTGTTCGAGACCGGACCGCATCGTGACGGGTGGGCGATCACCGAGTGGTTGGTGTGGTTCAACCGCGATCTGGCTCGAGCCGGCGAGGGCATCACGTCCACGGTTACCAGTCCGCCGCCGTACCTCAATCAACCAGGCGAGTCGTTGAGTTTCCAGACGTTCGGTCCGACTGCGCCGGGCTCGCTGACCCCAACGAGATGGGCACAGGCGCTCATCGAGACCTGGGACGACGGCACCGGCTACGTACCGGTGACATGGCCGCCCGCGTGAGCACGGTCGAGGTGTTCGTCGACGAGTCCCGTCGACGTGACTACTTGATGTGTGCGGCGGTAGTCGCGAGTGGCGACATTGCCGCGGCACGAAAGACTATGCGTGACCTCAAGCCCCGAAACCGCGACCGACTCCACATGAAGGACGAGTCACGCAACCGCGACCAGATCATCCGAGACTTCATGCGGCAGCGTCCGATCACCGCTGCCCACATCTATGTCGGAGCGCTGGCCGGCACGGGTCTCAGCGAACGAGAGGTGCGAACGCGGTGTCTGCAGGCACTCGCCCAACACGCAGCCGAGATGGGGGCGACCCGAATACTGGTGGAGTCCTGCTCCCAGGACAAGCAGGACCACACCGCCCTCACCGGTGCACTGGCCGACGTGGGCGCGCTCGGCCGCGTCCGCGCAGACATTGACCGTCCCACATCCCACGAGCTGCTGTGGGCGGCGGACCTCATCGCGTGGGCGTACGGGGCGGGTGGCACCTCACGTGCTCATGTCCAACCACTGGTCACGGTGCACACGGTGCTCTAGACAGCGCGAAGGCCGGGCGACCACGCAAAACGTGCGGGCTCCCGGCCTCACTTCCGTGGCTCTTCACCACGACACCAGAAGCATAGCGCGCTGGCTCCGAGTTCGGCACCGGCCCAGTAGCTTCTCATGCTGTCGCCGAAGGCAAGCTCGTTCCTCAGCACCGGAGTTCGACAGTTGTCGCCGCAGTTCCACCGGCCGATGAATCACCCACGTCGCTGCGCACCGAGCCACGGCGTCGATCAGCGCGTGATGCGGGGGATCACCAACGGGGTGTGGCTCTCCGGGTCGTCGATGATGCGGCACGGCAACCCGTAGACGTCCTCGACGAGGTCCGCGGTGATGACGTCGGCGGGGGCACCCTGCGCGACGATCGCACCGTCCTTCATCGCGATCACGACGTCGGCGAAGCGGCAGGCGTGGTTCAGGTCGTGCAGCACCGCGACGATCGTCGACCCCTGCGAACGGTTCAGCCGACCGAACAGGTCGAGGAGCTCGATCTGGTGGGCGATGTCGAGGAACGTCGTCGGTTCGTCGAGCAGGATGACGGGCGTCTGCTGCGCCAGCACCATCGCGACCCAGACCCGTTGTCGCTGACCGCCCGACAACTCGTCGACCGGTCGGCCCGCCAGCGCGTCGACGCCGGTGGCGGCCATGGCGTCGGTCACCGCGCGCTCGTCGTCGCGGGAGAACTGCCGCAGCACCCGCTGGTGCGGGAAGCGCCCGCGCGCCACCAGGTCGGCGACGGTGATGCCCTCGGGGGCGATGGACGTCTGCGGCAGCAGTCCCAGTCGGCGCGCGACGTCCTTCGTCTTCAACGCGGAGATGTCACGGCCGTCGAGGACGACCTGTCCCCGGGTCGGCGACAGCAGCCTCGAGAGGCCGCGCAGCAGCGTCGACTTGCCGCACGCGTTCGGTCCGACGATCGCGGTGATCGCGCCGGCCGCGATGTCGACCGACAGTCCGTCGACGATCGTGCGGCCGCCGTAACCCAGCGCGAGGTCACGCGCGCCGAGCGCGGCGACATCCTCGTTCATCCGCGTCCCTTCCGGACCTGCGTGATCAGCAGGTACACGAGATACAGCCCGCCGACACACACGGTCACGGCACCCACCGGCAGCTGCGTCGGAGCGAGGACCGTCTGCGCCACCAGATCACTGACCAGCAGCAGCACCGCACCCATCGCCGCCGAGCCGACCAGGCCGACCCCGGCCGACCCCGACAACCGGCGTGCGAGTTGGGGGGCTGCGAGTGCCACGAACGAGATGGGGCCCGCGGCGGCGGTCGCGACCGCGACCAGCACGACCCCGACGACCAGATAGGCCAGTCGGACCCGTTCCACTCGCACACCGAGTGCGCCCGCCGCGTCGTCGCCCATCTGCAGGACGGCCAGCTGCGACCCGAGCGCGCCCACCGCCACGATCGCGACCGCGCTGCAGACGGCCACCGGGACGAGCTGGGTCCACTCGACACCGGAGAGGGTGCCCTGCGACCACACCGACGCGGTGATCGCCTGTTTCAGGTCGATCTTGATGACGATCCACTGGTTGACCGAGTTCAGCACCGCGCTCACCGCGATGCCCACGACGATGAGTCGGAACCCGGCGACCCCGGACCGGTAGGCGAGCGCGTAGACCGCGACGGCCGCGATCATCCCGCCGACGATCGCCCCGCCGGCCATCACGTAGTACCCGCCGCCGAACGCTGCGAGCGCGACGAGAGCGCCCGTGTAGGCACCGATCCCGAACCCGATGATGTCGGGGCTGCCCAGCGGGTTGCGGGTCAGCGCCTGGAAGATCGCGCCCGACATCCCCAGCACCGCACCGAGCACCAGCGCGAGCAGGATGCGCGGCATCCGCCACTCGAGGACCACCACCGAGTCGAATCCCGTGTTCTGGCCGGTGAGGACGGCGAGCACGGTCGCCGGGTCCACCCGGTACTCGCCGACTCCGAGCGCGAGGACCGCGGCGACGACGGCGACCACGACGAGGACGGCGACCACGACCACCGTGCGGGCGCGCACACGCATCGACAACCAGCCGCCGCGCCGGATGAGGAGCGTGCGCGGACCCGTCACCTCCGCCGCGTGTGGCACCGGGCGCAGCGCCCGTGCGCGGTCCGCCACGGTCATCGCCGATCCGTCCCAACACGACGGATCAGCCAGATCAACACGGGCGCACCGAGGAACGCGGTGACGATCCCGGCGGGGAGCTCGGCGGGGGCGATGACGACACGGCCGACGACGTCGGCGGCGAGGAGAAGCACCGGCGCCGCGAGCGCGCTGTACCCGCAGATCCACCGCCAGTCCGGTCCGGTGAACCATCGCACCGCGTGCGGGACCATCAGACCGACGAACCCGATCGGCCCGGCCGCGGCGACGGCCGCTCCCGCGAGGAGTGTCACGGCGACGAGACCGACGAGGCGGGTGCGGGCGACGTTCTGCCCCATCGCGGCGGCCAGGTCGTCGCCGAGCGCGACGGCGTTCAGCGAGCGCCCGACCCACACACACAGCGCGGCACCGACCACCACGAACGGGGTGACGGTCGCGACGACCTCGAGACCACGTCCGTCGAGGGCTCCCGCGTCCCAGAACCGCATCGAGTCGAAGGCTCGCGGATTGCGCAGCCGGACGACGTAGCCGATTCCGTCCAGGACGGCACCGATGGCGACACCCGCGAGGAGCAGTCGCACCGGTGTGGCCGCCGACCTCCCCGACATCCCGACGAGGTGCACCACCACCATCGCGACCAGGGCGCCGGCGAACGCGAACCAGATGTACCCGGTCACCGACCGCACGCCACCGAACGCGACCGCCGACACGACGAACAGTCCCGCCCCGGAGTTCACGCCAAGGATCTGCTTGTCCGCCAACGGGTTTCGGGTCAGCCCCTGGATCACCGCGCCGCACAGTCCGAGCGCCACGCCCACGACGAGGCCCAGCAGCGTGCGCGGGATCCGCAGATCGCGGACGACCCAGCCGTCACCGCGGGCGTCGCCCATCACAGCGCGCCACACGGTCGCGAGATCCGTGTGCTGCGTCCCGATCGCGAGACTCGCGATCACCACCGCGACGAGTGCGACCGCCAGGACGACGGCACCGAGTGCGCGTCGACGGCGAGAACGTGTTCCGACGTCGGTGGGCCGGAGATCGACGTCGGGCGTCGACAGCTGCGGCTGGGGTGCGGACACGGCCACGTCGGCGGCTACAGTCCTGCGCGTTCCAGCGCGAGGTCGAACTCCTCCGAGGCGATCTTGTCGCCCTTGCCGTCGGCCAGTGCCTGTGTGTAGACGGCGACCAGCTCCTCACCGATCTCGGCGAAGCGGCGGTCCCAGGTCTCGGAGTCGACGCGCCAGTACCCGACGATGTCGAACTGGTCCGCGGTGAACCCGTGGTCGGTGCGGAGGTGTTTGCGGACCTCGCGCGTCGCGCCGCACTCGCCCGCGTACCAGCAGTAGCCCCGTCCCGCAGGGTGCACGAACTCACGGACCCGCCGCGGCAGCTCGCTCGCGCATCGGCCGTTGCCCGAACCCACGACGGGGACGACGTTCACGTCGTCGCGGGCGGGCAGGCAGTCGAGGTCGGACGGGTGCAGGACCTCCACGATGGCTGTCGCCCGGGCACCCACGGGCAGCTCCTCGACGATGCGGGCCAGCGCGGGCAGTCCGGCCAGGTCGGCCACGAGCAGGGACCAGTCGGTCCCGGGGCCCGGTCGATACCAACTGCGGGCGTGCGCCAGCACCACCTGGTCGCCGATGCGCACGTCGCGGGCGAATGTCGTGGCCGGGCCGTGGTCGTGCAGGACGAAGTCGACGGTGATCTGTCGCGGCCCCGGTCCGCGACGGCGGACCGTGTAGTTGCGGCCGATCGGGGTGGTGTCGACGTCGTGATAGGCCCAGGCCCCGTCGCGATACTCCATCGCCCGGGGTGCCGTGTGCGGCTCGTCGGGGAGATAGATGCCGACGGCGTCGTCCCCTGCGTCGGGCAGGCGCAGCTCGTCGATCTTCGGTACGTCGAAGACGAGACGACGCAGGCGCGGGGACAGATCGGTCACGGCGACCACGGCGCCGAACACGGTTCCCATGTGAACGAAGGCTACCCTAAGTTGGGCGCTGCATCAGCACCGTGGCCCGGAGACGAAAGAACTCCGGCCGAACTGCCGGGTCGGGGGTCTGGCAGTTCGGCCGGAGCCATCTGGGATATCGCCGACCCCCGTCGGGACGTTACACAGCAGAGAGAATCTTTTTCCCGATGCTGTGACCTGCACTGACGGGGTCGGCCGAGGGTCAGCCCTCGATGATGGCGGTGACACCCTGGCCGCCGGCGGCGCAGATCGACACCAGCGCCCGGCCGCCACCGTTCTCGTGGAGGAGCTTCGCGGTCTGGGCGACGATGCGACCGCCCGTCGCGGCGAAGGGGTGGCCGGCGGCGAGCGACGAGCCCTTGACGTTCAGCTTGCTGCGGTCGATCGCGCCGAGCGCACCGTCGAGGCCGAGGCGACCCTTGCAGTAGTCCTCGGACTCGAACGCGGCGAGGGTGCAGAGCACGACCGACGCGAACGCCTCGTGGATCTCGTAGAAGTCGAAGTCCTGCAGCGTGAGGCCGTTGCGCTCGAGCAGACGCGGGATGGCGTAGGTCGGGGCCATCAGCAGGCCGTCGGGGCCGTTGACGTAGTCGACCGCGGCGGTCTCGACGTCGACGAGGTGCGCGAGCACCGGGAGCTTCTTCTGGGCGGCCCACTCGTCGCTGGCGAGCAGCACCGTCGAGGCACCGTCGGTGAGCGGGGTCGAGTTGCCCGCGGTCATGGTCGCGTCGCCGAGGCCGACACCGAAGACCGGCTTGAGCTTGGCGAGCTTCTCGACGGAGCTGTCCGGGCGGAGGTTCTCGTCACGGGTGAGGCCGAGGAACGGCGTCATCAGGTCGTCGAAGAAGCCCTCGTCGTAGGCCTTCGCCATGTTCTGGTGGCTCGCGGCGGCCAATGCGTCCTGGTCGGCGCGGGCGATCCCGAACTCCTTGGCGGTGATCGCGGCGTGCTCACCCATCGACATGCCGGTGCGGGGCTCCCCGTTCTTGGGGATGTCGATGCCGAGCTTCGGCAGCAGCGCGAGGACACCACGGATGCGATCGGTGGTGCTCTTCGCGCGGTTCACCTCGAGCAGTGCCCGGCGCAGCGGCTCGGAGACACCGATCGGGGCGTCGGAGGTGGTGTCGACACCGCCGCCGATGCCGGCCTCGAACTTGCCGGTGGCGATGCCGTCGGCGACCAGCGACACGGCCGACAGGCCCGTGCCACAGGCGTGCTGGATGTCGATGGCCGGGGTGTACGGCGACAGCGCCGACCCGAGCACCGACTCACGGATGAGGTTGAAGTCCCGCGAGTGCTTCAGGACCGCGCCGCCGGCGACGAGACCGAGGCGCTCGTCCTGCAGGCTGAACCGACTGACGAGTCCGTCGAGCGCGGCGGTGAACATGTCCTGGTTGCCGGCCGTCGCGTAGGACTTGTCCTGACGCGCGAACGGGATCCGGTTGCCACCGACGATGGCGACCGGGCGCAGCGACTTCGCGCCTCCTCCGTTCGCGGAGGACTTCGACGAGCTGGAGCGCGACTTCGACGCGCTTGTCGTGGAGCGGGCGTTGGATGTGGTTGCCACAGCGGATCTCCCCGGGAGTCGTTCGGACCTTTGGAGTATTCTTACTCGCGAGTAAGTTACTTGTCGAACCTCGAACGCCTCGCACGCGGTGCCGTGACGCGATCACACCGGTGCGGGTCACACCCGGTAAAGGAGCAACTCCCGTGTCAGCCAACGCAGGCCTGTACTCGCAGTTCGTCCACTCGCTGCCCGGATCGTTCATCGCCAAGCAGGCCGGCCTGCCCGTGCCGCCCACCCTCCGCCGCTACAAGCCGTCCGAGCCGCCGCTGCCCGGTCCCGTGCTGCTCGGTGGCAAGGGCCGACTGGTGGAGCCGCTGCGCGAGATCCTCTCGACCGACGACTACGAGCTGATCTCGAACAACACCACCGGTCGCGGTGCGGACAAGCTGGGCGGCATCGTCTTCGACGCCACCGGGATCACCACCCCGGCCGAGCTGGAGCAGCTGTTCGAGTTCTTCAACCCGATCATGCGGTCGGTCGCGCCCTGCGCCCGCTTCCTGGTGATCGGCACCACGCCCGAGCTGGTGAAGGATCCGTCGGAGCACGTCGCGCAGCGCGCACTCGAGGGCTTCACCCGGTCGCTGGCCAAGGAGGCGCAGCGCGGTGCCACAGCGCAGCTGGTCTACGTGGCACCCGACGCCCCCACGGGGCTGAAGGGTCTGGAGTCGACGGTCCGCTTCGTGCTGTCGGCCAAGTCCGCGTTCGTCGACGCGCAGGTCATCCGCGTCGGCACCGGAGACGCCACCGCGCCCGCGAACTGGGACAAGCCGCTCGAGGGCAAGGTCGCCGTCGTCACCGGTGCCGCCCGCGGCATCGGCGCCACCATCGCCGAGGTGCTCGCCCGCGACGGCGCGCACGTCATCGTGGCCGACATCCCGGCCGCCGGTGAGGCGCTGTCGAAGACGGCCAACAAGGTCAACGGCACCGCGTTCCCCATCGACGTCACCGCCGAGGACGCGGGCATCAAGCTCGCCGAGCACGTCAAGGAGCGCCACGGCGGCCTCGACATCATCGTCAACAACGCCGGCATCACCCGCGACAAGCTGCTCGCGAACATGGACGCCGGACGCTGGAACTCGGTCATCGCGGTGAACCTGATGGCGCCGCAGAAGCTGGTCGAGGACCTCGTCGCGGCCGATGCGCTGAACAAGGGCGGCGCGGTGATCGACGTGTCGTCCATCGCCGGTATCGCCGGCAACCGTGGTCAGACCAACTACGGCGCCTCGAAGGCCGGCGTCATCGGTCTCGTCGACACCTACGCGCCGATCCTGGGCGAGAAGGGCATCACCATCAACGCGGTGGCGCCCGGCTTCATCGAGACCCAGATGACGGCGGCCATCCCGCTGGCCACCCGCGAGGGCGGCCGCCTGCTGAGCACCCTGCAGCAGGGCGGTCAGACCGTCGATGTCGCCGAGACCGTCGCGTACTTCGCCAACCCCGCGTCCTCCGCGGTCACCGGCAACGTCGTGCGTGTCTGCGGCCAGGCCATGCTGGGGGCGTGACGTGGCGACCGTCGCACTGAAGTCGCTGCCCGCCACCACCGACGTCTACCGCAGTGCCGTCATCGGGATGCTCCCCGGCGTCGGCAAGGCGGGGTCGGTCTCGGCCGACGCGCAACTGCCCGACACCACCTACACGGTGTCGGACCTGCGCATCGACGGCGACCAGCTCCGTCAGTACTGCCTGGCGACCGGGATGCAGTTCGGCCGGTACCTGCCGCTGACCTTCCCGTTCGTGGCGCAGTTCCCGTTGATGATGCAGACGATGGTCGCGCGGGCGTTCCCGTTCGGCGCAGTCGGTTCGGTGCACCTGGAGAACCGGATCCACCGCATCCGGCCGATCGAGCTGGGTGAGCCACTGTCGGTGGCGACGCACGCGGAGAACCTCCGCGAGCACCGCAAGGGGATGCTGGTCGACATCGTCAGCGAGATCCGCGTCGGCGGCGAGCTGGTCACCGAGCAGACGGCGACACTGCTCAAGCAGCAGAAGACGAGCCTCTCGGGTGGACCGAAGTCGACCCCGCCGCGTGATCACCGACCGCCCGCCCCCGACGCCGCATTGCGCGTGGACCTCGGTCGCATCCGGTCGTACGCGGCGGCCAGTGGCGACCGCAACCCGATCCACATGGCGAACCTGACCGCGAAGGCCTTCGGTTTCCCGCGGGCGATCGCCCACGGCATGTGGACCGCGGCGGCCGCGCTGGCGAACGTCGAGCCGCACCTGCCCGACGACGTCACCTATGTCGCGAAGTTCGGGAAGCCGATCCTGCTGCCCGCCACGGTCAACGCCTACGTGGACACCGTCGACGGTGGCTGGGACGTCTCGGTGCTCAACCGCACCAAGGGCTACCCGCACCTGACGGGGACGCTCCGCGGCGCCTGACCCGACAGGACCGACCACCGGCCGCCCCGCTCACACGAGCAGGGCGGCCGGAGTCGTCCTGAAGAGAGTGACCCGAGTCACTGTCGCGGAACCGTGCAATCAGCCCGTTCGTCTCGACTACACACGTGATGAAGAGGCGAGATCGGCTCGCCTCGAGGCGAGAGGAGAACGCCATGGCAGACGCAGCCGACAAGGCAGAGAACCTGGTCGACAAGGCGAAGGATGCCGTCTCGGACGCGGCGGACTCCGCCAAGGACAAGGCACAGGACGCGGCCGACACCGCCAAGGACAAGGCGCAGGAGGCTGGCGGATCCGCCAAGAAGGCCGCTGGCGACGCCACCGGCGACTCGCAGCTGAAGGCGGAGGGTTCGGCCGACAAGGCCAAGGCCGAGACGAAGCAGGCTGCCGACAAGGCCGCCGACGCCGCCGAAGACGTGGCCGACAAGGCCAAGGAGGCCGCGAACTCCGTCGCCGACCAGGCCAAGGAGGTCGCCGACACCACCAAGGGGGCCGTTTCCGACGCCAAGGAGCAGGCCAAGGAGGTCGCCGAGGGCGCCAAGGAGGAGGCCAAGCAGACGGTCTCGCAGATCCGCAGCACCGTCGAGGACATCGACTCCCGCGACGTGCAGAAGGCCGCGCAGAACCCCGCGGTGATCGGCGCGATCGTCGCCGCCGTCATCGCCGCGATAACGATCGTGGTCGCGCGTCGCCGCTGACATCTGACGCACCCTGTGGCCGGTCACCCGTGTGGTGACCGGCCACCGTCGTGCTGCGGGCACCCATCCCGACTCATAGGGTCGGGAGACGATGGACGCCACGCTGACCGTGACGATCCCCGCGCACAACGCCGCGGGCACCGTCGCCACCGCCATCCGGAGCACGGCCCGGTCCCTGCCGTCCGACGGGCGCATCCTCGTCCTCGACGACGCGAGCACCGACGCCACGGCCGCCGTGCTCCGGGCGGAAGCACGCCGCGACAGTCGCGTCCGGGTCATCACCAACGACGGCACACCGCTCGGGGTCCACGGAGCCGCCAACGTCCTGCTCGAGGAGTCGGACACCCGGTGGGTCGCGAGGATCGACGCCGACGACATCTCGCTGCCCCGGCGCATCGGGCGCCAGATGCGGACGCTGACGCGAGGCGACTCCGACGTCGTCTTCACCGGCGCCTGGTTCTACGGCCCGTCGCGCCTCGCCGTCGAGCCCGTCCCCCTGCTCTCGGCCGGCCCCCGATCCGCGCTGCAGGAGTTGTTGCTCAACTGCCCGTTCATCCAGTCCACCCTCGCCGCCGATCGGCAGACACTGCTCGATGTCGGCGGGTACCGGGCGGTGCCCGCGGAGGATTGGGACCTGTTCATGCGCCTCGCCCTCGACGGCGTCCGCATGCGGCGCGACGCGATCCCCGGCGTGCTCTACCGACGATCGCCGAAGCAGATGTCCGCACAGGACGAGTGGAAGTCCGCGTTGCGGACCGACGCGGCGACGGCCGAGGTGCATCGCGACCTGTGCGCCCACGTCATCGGCGAGAAGCTCGACGCCTATCCCGCGCTCTGCGGCCCGGGCGCCACTCGCGACCAGGTCGCCGACGCGCGAACCGTTGTCCGCGAAGCATCCCGGGCGGCGAAGGAGTTCTCGCCGCCCGAACGGATCTCCCTCGCGGTCACCGCATTCGGCCTCGGCAAGCGGCTCGACGGGTGGTACGGCACCGATGGGTGACGACATCGCGACGCTGACGCATCTGCGCCGGGCGCGTGACCTCATGGACCGTGAGTACGCGCAACCGCTCGACGTGCCGACGATCGCGGCGCGCGCGTTCATGTCGCCGGCGCACTTCTCCCGTCGGTTCGCGGCGGCCTACGGCGAGACGCCCTACAGCTATCTGATGACGCGGCGGATCGAGCGCGCGATGGCGCTGCTCCGCGCGGGGTGGAGCGTCACCGACACCTGCATGGCCGTGGGGTGTACGTCGCTGGGATCCTTCAGCGCCCGGTTCCGCGCGGTCACCGGTGAGACGCCGAGCGCCTACCGGGCTCGCGACCACTCGGCGGTGATCGCGATGCCGAGCTGTCTGGCCCGTGTGGCGTGTCGCCCGACGTCGAGCAGTTTGCGAGAAGGTTCCGAGCACCGGGTTCCGTAGCTTTCCGGGCATGACAGTCACCCTCGCCTTCACCCATCTCACCGTCCACGACGTCGACGCCGCGCTGACCTTCTATCGCGACGCCCTCGGTCTCACGGTGCTCAACGACGTCGCGGGCGGAAACGGACGGTGGGTCACCATCGCCTCGGATTCTCGACCCGGCGTCGCGGTGGTCCTCTCCACGCCGCAGTCCGGTCGAGGGCCCGACGACGCCGACGCGCTGGCGGAATTGCTGGCGAAGGGCTCGCTGCCGATGATCGGCTTCGCCACGGACGACCTCGACGGTCTCTTCGAGCGCGTCGCCGCGTCCGGCGCGGAGGTGCTGCAGGAGCCCATGGATCAGCCGTGGGGTCCCCGGGACTGCGCGTTCCGCGACCCGTCGGGCACCACCGTGCGCGTCTCGGCGACATCGCCGGCCTGACCCGAGGAGCCCCGACCGGCTCAGCCCTCGGCCAGCTCCGCTCCGTAGCCACGGATCGCGTCGATGAGGACGGCGAAGACACGGTGCGCGGTCGCGAGGTCGTCGTCGTCGACGTCGGCGAGGGCGGCGCGGGTGACCGCGCCCAGCGGCCCGAAGAACTCGCGGGCGACCTCCATGCCGTGGTCGTCGTAGCGGAGGATCACGCGTCGTCGGTCGGTCGGGTGCGCCTCGCGGCGGATGTGGCCCGACGCGATCATCCGCTCGACGAGGTAGGTCATCGCGGCCGAGGACATACCCAGGGACGCCCCGAGCCGGCCCACGGTCAACGGATCCCCGTCGACGTCGGCGACCATGATGCGCAGGAGGGCCTGGAAGTCGTTCGCCGAGAGATCATGTCGGGCCGCGAAGGCGCGTCCGATCTGCTCCGACGCCGCCGACAACGCGCGCATGTCGGCGGCCATCGCCGACTCCAACTCCGCCCTGTCCACGGTGAGAGCCTACGTCGGCACCGTAGAAATCTCAGTTGCTGAAAGGCTCAGTTTCTGAGACAGTTGTCGCCATGGCCGCCGCATGGGACCGCTTCACCGCACTCGTCACCGGACGCCGCTCGTGGATCGTGGGCCTCGTCGTGGTGATCCTCGGCATCGCGGTGATGGGCGCACTCGGCAGCAGTTCCTCGACGAACGACTCGCCGAACTCCGTGCCCGACAACGCTCAGTCGGCCCGCATCGACGACCGCCTGTCGCGGTTCCCCGACGCGGACGTCGCCTCGGCGATCCTCGTCGTCGACCGCACCGACGGTGGATCCCTCTCCGACGCCGACCGTGCTGCTGTCACGCAGGCGCGCGACCGGATGCTGGCCACCGATCGCGCGACCCGTGCCGACGCGTCCGGACCTCCTCTGGTGGTCTCGCCGGACGGCACGGCAGCCATCGCGACGGTGCCGGTGTCCTCGGAGATCAGCGGCTTCACGCTGCGGGACACCGTCGACGCGCTGCGCACCGCGGCCGACACCGGGCTCCCCGCCGACCTCACCGCGCACGTGACCGGTGGCCCGGCCTTCGCCGCGGACATCGCCAACTCGTTCTCCGGGGCGAACGTCACACTGCTGGCCGTCACCGCGCTGGTCGTGGCACTGCTGCTGATCGCGACGTACCGGTCGCCGGTCCTGTGGCTGGTCCCGCTGATCGTCGTGGCGATCGCCGATCGCGTCGCCTCGTCGGTCGGCGGCGCGGTCGCGAGCGCCGCGGGGCTGACCTACGACGGGTCGACGTCGGGCATCACCAGCGTGCTCGTGTTCGGCGCGGGCACGAACTACGCGCTGCTGGTCATCTCCCGGTACCGCGAGGAGCTCCGCCGTCGCACCGACCACCGCGAGGCGCTGCGCCACGCGGTCCGCCGCGCCGGACCCGCGGTGCTCGCGAGCAACGTGACCGTGGTCCTGGCGCTGCTCACCCTTCTGTTCGCCGCCCTGCCGAGCACGCGCAGCCTGGGTGCCGCGGCCGCGTCGGGCCTGCTGCTGGCGATGCTGTTCGCGCTGCTCGTGCTCCCCCCGGCGCTGAGCCTGTTCGGACGGAAGCTGTTCTGGCCGTTCGTCCCCCGCGTGGACGAGTCGCTCACCGGCGACGACGCCGACCTGCACTCCACCGGCGCGTGGCACCGCATCGCCGCCGCGGTCGTCACCCATCCGAGGCGGTCGCTGTCGACCGCGGTCGTGCTGCTCGCCGTGTGCGCGCTCGGCGTGATCGGCACGTCGATCGGCCTCAGTCAGACGCAGCAGTTCCGCGTGACCGCGGACTCGGTGACCGGCTTCGACGTCGTCGACGAACACTTCCCCGCGGGGCAGTCGGACCCGACGACCGTCGTCGCGCGCTCGGCCGTCGCCGGCCAGGTCGAGTCGGCGCTGCGTGGCACGCCCGGCGTGCAGTCGGTGACGCAGACGGGGACGTCGCCCGACGGGCTCAGCCGGTTCAGCGTGGTGCTCACCTCGGCGCCCGCATCGACGGGCGCCTTCGACTCCATCGCGTCGATGCGCGACCGCCTCGCCGACACCCCGGGCGCCGACGCGCTGGTGGGCGGCAGCGACGCCCGGGCCCTCGACACGCGCGACGCCGCCGCCGACGACCGCCTCCTGGTCATCCCGCTGATCCTGGCCGTGGTCCTCGTCGTGCTGTACCTGCTGTTGCGGTCGGCCTTGGCGCCGATCCTGCTGGTGCTGGCGACCGTGCTCAGCACCGTCGCCGCCATCGGGCTGGGGACGTTCGTCGGCGTCCACGTCGTCGGGTTCCCGGCCCTCGACAACAACACGGTGCTGTTCGCGTTCCTCTTCCTCGTGGCGCTCGGCGTCGACTACACGATCTTCCTGGTCACCCGGGCCCGGGAGGAGAGCGCACGCCACCGGGTACCGGAGGCGATGACGCGAGCCGTCTCGGCGACCGGCGGGGTCATCACCAGCGCGGGCATCGTGCTCGCGGCGGTGTTCGCCGTCCTCGGCGTGCTGCCCCTCATCACGCTCACGCAGCTCGGCATCATCGTCGGGCTGGGCATCCTGCTCGACACGTTCGTCGTCCGCACGGTGGTGGTCCCGGCGCTGTTCACGCTCGTCGGCGAACGGATCTGGTGGCCCACTCCCCCGCGGGAGCACGCGTCGCTACGCTGACGCCCATGAGCGAAACGAGAACACGTTCTATTCTCGACCGGTTTCGTCTCGACGGTCGCGTCGCGGTCGTCACGGGCGCCGGACGGGGACTCGGGGCGGCCATCGCGGTCGCGTTCGCCGAGGCGGGTGCCGACGTCGTCATCTCGTCGCGGACGGCCGAGCAGCTCGACGAGGTCGCCGAGCAGATCCGCGCCACGGGGCGACGAGCCGTCACCGTCGCCGCCGACCTCAGCGACCCCGAGGTCACCGCGGGACTCGCGGCCACCGCCGACTCCGAGTTCGGCCGACTCGACATCGTGGTGAACAACGTCGGCGGCACCTTCCCGAACGCCCTGCTGGACACGTCCGTCTCCGCGCTGGAGAACGCCTTCCGGTTCAACGTCGCCACCGCGCACGCGCTCACCTGCGCGGCTGTCCCGCTGATGGTGCGCAACGACTCCGGCGGCTCGATCCTCAACATCACCTCGACCATGGGACGTCTCCCCGGCCGGGGTTTCGTGGCGTACGGGACGGCGAAAGCCGCTCTGGCGCATTACACACGGCTCGCCGCCGAGGACCTCGCGCCGCGTATCCGGGTGAACGCGATCGCCCCGGGATCGATCGCGACGTCCGCCCTGGAGATCGTCACCGGCGACGACGGGATGCTGGCGTCCCTGGAGAACGCCACCCCACTGCACCGGATCGGCGATCCGGCCGAGATCGCCGCCGCCGCGGTCTATCTCGCCTCGGACGCCGGCGCCTATTCGACGGGCAAGATCCTGGAGATCGACGGTGGGCTGATCAAGCCGAACATGGAACTGGGGCTGCCCGACCTCTGAGCCGGACGCGACCGCCGTCAGTCGAAGACGTGTTCGTCGATGCGCTTGCCGCCGGCGAGACCGTGCCAGCCCATCTGGACCATGATGTCGGCGGCGGTGTCGAGGTCGATGTCGCCCTCGGAGATGCGGTCGGCGACGGCCTCACCCGCGCCCACCAGGGCGACGGCCATCAGCTCGAACTCGCGGTCGGTGGCGCGCTCGACGGTGGTGCCCCGGCGCAGCAGGTCCGCGATCATCTCGATCAGTCGTGCGCGACTGGCCGCTATGAGCCCGGCGAACGCAGCCTGACCGGTGGCGACGCGGTACAGCACCCGCCACGAGTCACGGTTCGCGTCGACGAACCGCAGGAACTCGAAGATGACGGTGCGCGCCTGGTCCCGCTGACGCAGACGCGGGTCGAACCCGATGGTCATCGCATCGATGAAGCGGGCGCCCTCGCGGTTGAGACATGCGGCGAAGAGTTCGTCCTTCGAGCCGTGGTAGAGGTACAGCATCGGCTTGCTGATGTCCGCCGCGGCCGCGATGGCGTCCATCGAGGTCTCGCGAAAGCCCTTCTCCGCGAACACCTTGACTGCCGCGTCGAGCATTTGTTGCTCACGGACTGCGCGGGGCAGCCGCTTCGTCCCTCCCGGCATGTTCCACCGCCTCTCACCCGCTCGCCGTCCGAGAAACCGACGGACCGGCCTACAACTTACCAGGCAGTAAGTTATGGACGCGAGAGCGCCGCGGATTCACTCCGCGGAGCCCACCCCTGCATCGCGGGGGAGCCCGCCGCGGTGGTGGACGGCGTGCAGGGCGGCGGCGACGGTCGTCGCCACCAGACCCTCGTCGACGGCACCCAACGCGGGCAGCAGGGTGCGGAGCATCAACGGTCCGATGAGCAGGTCGGCGACGTGCTCGACGTTGTGACCGACCTCGATCTCGCCCCGGGCGGCGGCCTGGTCGATCGCGGTGGCGACCGCGGCGCGACGCGGCGCCATGACGTCGTCGAGGAGTCGGGTCCGCAGCGTCTCGTTGCGGGAGCTCTCCTCGATCAGACCGGGGAGCGCCTTGACGACCAGCGGGTCGGTGAAGAAGGCGACCTGGGCCTGCTGGATGCGTCGCAGGTCGGTGGGGAGATCACCGGAGTCGACGGCCGGGGCGAAGACGAGCCTCGAGCTCATGGCCGCGGAGACGATCTGTGCCAGGGACGCGTACCGGCGGTACACCGCAGGTCGCGTGGTGCCCGCGGCCCGGGCGACCGCGTCGATGGTGGTTGCGCCGTACCCGTTCTCCACGACCATCCGCGCCGCCTCGTCGAGGATGGCGTCGTCGATCGAGGAATCTCTCGGCCGGCCGGTATTGACCATCAAACATTACAGACTGTAACGTAACGTGGCATGAGGACGAGAGTAGCAGCGCAGGGGGTCACCTGTCTTGGGGGGCGCTGCACCCTCGATCGGATGGGGGAGTCCGATGGGTGAGGCCGTGCTGTGGGTGTTGATCATCGTGTCCATCGCGGTGATGACGGCCATCTGCACGATCACGCTCCTCGTCATCTCGCACCTTCGGGACCCGGGGGGGGATCCCGACGGAGCGGGAGACCAGTTCGGCTGGCCGTTGCCGGTCGATCTGGCGTCCGCGGAGACGCGGGCACTACGCGACTGACGAACGGTTTTTACGTGGGGTATGCCGTTCGTCAGGCAGCCGGGGGGCTGTTCACCGCGTAGTGCCCGCGCGGACCATCCGGTCCACGCGGCACTCAGCACGCGCCGGTGGTGCGCAACACGCGTTCCACCGAGTCGTCGACACGCGCGGTCGTGATGCGACCGCTGCGCACAGCCGCCGTCAGACCGTCGAGCACCGACGGGACGGCCGACGTCGTCAGCCACAACGCGAGGTCCGCACCGGCCTCGATCGCCCGTACCACCGCCTCGGTGATGCCGAACCGCGCGGAGATCGCCGCCATCCCGCTGAGGTCGTCGGTGAAGATCGGGCCGTCGTAGGGTCGACCGCCGTACCCGACACCCGTCCGGAGCATGCGCATCGCCGCGGGCGAGATGCTCGCCGGCAACTCGTCGCCGGTCAGTCCCGGCACGATCAGATGACCGACCATCACACCCGTCGCGGGCGGGCCCTCAGGTCCCGGGAGCAGCGTCCGGTACGGCACCAGGTCGTCGGTGCGCAGCTGCGACAGCGGCGGCGTCCGGACCGTGCCCGTGTGGGAGTCGCCCGATCCGTGGCCGTGGCCCGGGAAATGCTTGAACACCGGCATGATCCCGGCGTCGCGGAGGCCGTTCGCGAACGCCGCGGCGTACCTCGCGACCGTGGCCGGGTCGTCGGAGAACGACCGGTCCCCGATCACGGTGTCGTCGGGCTGGTCGCTGACGTCGGCGTCGGGGGCGAGATCGACGGTGATGCCGAGGCGCTTCATCCCCTCCCCCGTCCGGCGGGCGATCGCGCGCACCTCCGCCGGCGTGGACGTCCGGGCCAGGTCGCGCGCCGACGGGCTGTCGATGCCGAGGTCGGCGAGACGCGACACGCGGCCGCCCTCCTGGTCGATGGTGACCAGCACCGGCCGCGGTCCCGACCGCGCGATCGAGCGCAGGCGTCCGTCCGCGTAGATGGACTGATCGGTGCTGCTCTGCAGGAAGATCCCGCCGACGTGCTGATCGCGGACGACCCGTAGCGCATCCGCCGGTCCCGTCACCCCGACGACCAGCAGCGATGCGAGCTTGTCGCGCAGCCCCATCCCGGCGATCGTCGACGTGCACCGCGTCGACGCCACCGCGGAAGCGGGGGCCGCCGCCGACGGTGCAGGAGACGCGGTCGACGACGGCGTCTCGGTGGTGCTCTCGACCCCCGCGGGCTGTGTCGTCGAGCAGGCGGTCGCGGCGACCGCGACCAGGCAGAGCGCGGCGGTGCGCAGGCGCGGACGGCGGTCCCAGGACATGCCGAGCAGTCTCGCACGGGCTCGGCGAACCGGCCCCGAGCAGGGCATATCGGACTATTCTCGTGGTCGGGGGCCGTCGAGAGGAGTCCCGCGATGAGCACCGCAGACACGACTGCCGACCTGATCATGATCGCCTACGACGGGTCGGAGAACGCGGATCGCGCGATCGATCACGCCGCCCGCTTCCTCGCGGGCCGTCGCGCCGTCGTCGTCACCGCCTGGGAGTCCGGCACCCATCAGACGGCGCGGCTGTCGAGCGCGGCCGGGATGCAACCGATGTTCGCCACCGGTGTCGACACCGAGGTCGACGACCTCCTCCACGACGAGGCGCGGCGCATCGTCGACGCCGGGGTCGCCCGCGCCCGGGCCGGCGGCCTCGAGGCGGAGGGGCACCTCGCCGAGGTGTCGACCACCGTCTGGGGTGCGCTGGTGACGGCGGCCGACGATCTCGGTGCCGCCGTCCTGGTCACCGGCACCCGCGGGGCATCGGGTCTGCGCGCGCTTCTGCACAGCTCCGTCGCCGAGGCGGTGCTGCGTCACTGCAGCCGACCGGTGCTGGTGGTACCGGCGAGTTGCGCCGACCGAGGAGCCCCGGTCCGGGCAGGTGCGGATGGTAGCTTGACCCCATGACCGACAACCGCCTCATCGCCGGAGCCGTGGCCGGGATCATGGGCGTCATCGTCGCCATCGCGGTCGTCTTCCTGGGTGGGTTCCTCGCCTCCGACGACACGCCGTCCACGTCGGTCAACAGCTTCAACGCCGACAACGGGTTCGTGAAGGGCTCGGTCGACTACGGCACGCGCGACAACGCCGGGGTTCGGAACTGACCTCTGCCACCTCGGTGGCCGAACGTTCCAGCGACGCAGGGGCGGTCCCGCCCGCCACATCCCGACTGTCCCGACGCGGCGTGTTCGTCGTCGCTGTCGTCTCACTGATCCTCAGCCTGGTGCAGTCCCCCGGCCGGATCGCGGCCGACACCAAGCTCGACCTCGCGATCGACCCGGCCGGATTCCTCGCGCGCGCACTGCATCTCTGGTCGAGCGAGGCCCCGATGGGCCAGGTGCAGAACCAGGCCTACGGCTACCTCTTCCCCCACGGTGCGTTCTTCCTCGTCGGTGACCTGATCGGCCTGCCCGCCTGGATCACCCAGCGGTTGTGGTGGGCGGTCCTCCTCACGATCGGGGTCGTCGGCGTCATCCGCCTCGCCGAGGCGCTGCGCATCGGCTCACCCGGCTCACGGATCGTCGCCGGCGTCGCGTTCGCGGTCAGCCCCCGCGTCCTGACCACACTCGGGTCGATCTCGTCGGAGACGCTCCCGATGATGCTGGCGCCGTGGGTGCTGCTTTCCGTGGTGCTCGCCCTGAACCACGCGGATCCCCCGCACTCGATGCGTCGCCTCGCGCTCGGATCCGCCTGTGCCGTCGCGCTGATGGGCGCGGTGAACGCCGTCGCGACCGCCGCGGCGTGTGGCGCCGCCGTCGTCTGGTGGGCGTGCCATGTCCGTCTGCGCGGACCGGGCGCGCAGCGGTGGCGGACGTTCACCGGGTGGTGGGCCGTGGGCGCGGTCCTCGCCTGCGCCTGGTGGGCGGTGCCGCTGCTGATCCTGTCGCGGGTCAGCCCGCCGTTCCTCGACTTCATCGAGTCGTCCCGGGTGACGACGCGATGGACGTCGTTGGTGGAGGTGCTGCGCGGGACCAGTTCCTGGACGCCGTTCGTCTCCCCGGACCGGGTGGCGGGCGCCGTCCTCGTCTCGTCGCCGACCGCGGTCCTCGTCACCGGCGCCGTCGCCGCAGCAGGTCTCGCCGGTCTGGCGATGCGGTCGATGCCCGCCCGCGGCCGCCTCGTCACCGTCGGGGCGGTCGGGCTGGTGCTGCTGTGCGCCGGGTTCGAGGGTCAGATCGGTTCTCCCGTCGCCGAACCCGTGCGGTCCTTCCTCGACGGAGCGGGTGCGCCCCTGCGCAACATCCACAAACTCGACCCGATGATCCGACTGCCGATCGTGCTGGGCATCGCGCATCTCCTCGCGCGGATGCCCCTGCCCGGCACCGTGGATCGCCGGGTGGCGCTGCGCTCCTTCGTGCATCCCGAACGCTCACGGACCGCGTCGGCGACCATCGTGTTCCTCCTCGTCCTCGTCGGCGCCGGTTCCACCGCATGGACCGGGTCGCTGGCACCGCAGGGATCGTTCCGCTCCATCCCCGGCTACTGGTCCGACGCCGCGACGTGGTTGCAGGACCACGCCGGACCCTCGTCGACGCCGTCGCGGGCGCTCGTGGTGCCCGGGGCGCCGTTCGCCTATCAGACATGGGGTTTCACCCGCGACGAGCCGCTGCAGCCGCTGACGCACACACCATGGGCGGTCCGCGACGCGATCCCCCTCGTGCCTCCCGGCGCGATCCGTGCGATGGACTCCGTGCAGCGGCAGATCGCCTCGGGCCGAGCGTCTCCCGGTCTGGCCGCCACGCTCGCCGAGCAGGGCATCGACTACGTCGTGCTCCGGTCGGATCTGGCGCCCACCACCTCGCGGTCCGCGCGTCCGATCGTCGCGCGTCAGACCCTGGCCGGATCGCCCGGCCTGCGCGAGGTGGCGTCGTTCGGGCCGGAGATCGGACCCCGGGCGATCCGCGGTGTCGTCGGCGACGACGGACTCGCGCCACCGATGACCGCGATCGAGATCTGGTCCGTCACACCGGCTGTCCCGGGACAGGGGTTCGACGGCACCGGTCCGGGACTGGTCGACCTCGCCGCGATGCCCCGGGTCATCGGTGGCCCCGAGGCGATGGAACGTCTGCAGGACCAGGCCGCGCGTGGTGCCGGGCCGCCGCTGGGACCGGCTCTGCTCGACGCCGACGCGCGCCGCGCGGGCCTGCCGGACGCCCCGGCCGTCGTCACCGACACACCGATGTCCCGTGAGACCGACTACGGACGCGTCGACGACCACAGCTCCTCGGTCCGCGCGCCCGACGACCGCCGCTCCACCCAGAACTCCGTGCCCGACTACCCGGTCGACGGTGCCGAGCCGGTCACCGGACAGTGGTTGCTCGACGGACAGCCCGATCAGGTGTCGGTCACCGCGTCCGGGTCGGCCTCGGACGCGACACAGCTCGGCCAGACCTCGCCGGCGAACTCGCCCGCCGCGGCGTTCGACGGCGATCCGAACACGTCGTGGATCAGCCGCGACCTCGACGCCGCCGTCGGACAGTGGCTCCAGGTCGACTTCACGCGTCCGCGGTCGGACCTGTCGGTCACCATCACCCCGGGACGCTCACTCGGCCCCGCGGTGACCGGGCTCCTGGTGTCCACCGAGGCGGGAACGGCGGTGGCGCAGGGGATCACGCCGGGACAGCCGGTGACCGTGGCCGCACCCAGCGGCCCGACACGGTGGCTGCAGGTGCGAGCCATCTCGACCGCCACCGGTCGCGCCGGCAGCCAGTTCGCGATCGCCGAGATGCGCCTGAAAGACACCGGGACCGGCCGGGACCTCTCGATCAGCCATCGCACCGTCCTACCCGAACTGTCGGCGGGACAACCGGTCTCGGGCTGGTCCCTGGGTCAGGACGGGTCGCGGTCGGCGTGCGCCGTCGGCCCCGACATCACGCGCTGCTCGGCCGGCCTCGGCCTGGCACCGGAGGAGCCGGGACTCTTCGAACGCGTCCTGTCGGTCCCCACCCCGACCGCGGTGACGCCCCGGGTGTGGCTGCGATCGGCGTCGGGCACGGCGCTCGACGACCTTCTCCGCGACCCGCGGTACGCCTCGGTGACCGGTACGTCGTCGGTGACCGACCCCCGCGGATCTGCGGATGCCGTCGTCGACGGGGACCCCGGCACCACGTGGGTCGCGTCCGGCGACTCCACCAAACCCGGTGCCGCGGACGCGTCGGTCCGCATCTCGCTGCCGTCGCCACGACGCGTCTCGGGTCTGACGGTCGTCGCCCCTCAGGGCCGCTACCCCGCCCGACCGACGCGCATCGGCGTCGACCTCGGCACGGGACGCCAGATCCGCACGCTGCCCGCCGACGGTCACATCGATCTGGACCCGGCCGTCACCGACACGATCACGGTGTCCGTCGTCGCGTTCGACGACCTCGTCGACGTCAACAGCCTCGGTTTCGCCGACCCCGCGCCGCCCGGCATCGCCGAGATCCGCCTCGACGGTGCGCCGATGCCCACCGCGCCGGCGGATCGCGTCGTCACCGTCGGCTGCTCGGACGGGCTCGCGATGTCGATCGGGGGTCGTCGGATCCCGTTGTCGCTGAGCACCACCGCACGACGGCTGCTCTCCGGGGACGCAGTGGCCGCGACCCCCTGCGACCACGGCCCCGTCCCCCTGTCCGCGGGCCGGACGTCGGTGTCCGTGTCACCGACGGACGCGTTCACCGTCGACTCGCTCACCCTCCAGTCCTCGGCCGACCTCACGTCCCCGACCGACACCGTGCGACCGGTGACACCCCGGACCTGGGGTCCGGACTCGCGGACCGCCGACATCGATCCGTCCGCGGCGCAGCGCGTGTTCGTCGTCCCGGAGTCGACCAACCCCGGATGGCGCGCGACCCTCGACGGCCGCGCCCTCTCCCCGATCGTCGTGAACGGATGGCAGCAGGGGTGGATCCTCCCCGCCGGCACGTCCGGCACGCTGCGGCTCGAGTACCCGCTCGACAAGCCCTACCGGCTCGCACTGCTGATCGGGTTGATCGCTGTCGCAGCACTGTTCGCCGCGGCACTGTGGCCCGACCGTCGTCGTCGCGCGCCAGGGGCGCCGATCGCCGCGCCCCACGCGCCGACGCTCGCGGTGGTCGGTGCCGCGGCGGCCCTCGTGGTGTTCGGCGGCTGGGTCGGTGTCGTCGTCGGCGCGATCACGGCTCCGACCGTCCTCGCGCTCCGGCGTCGACGGCCCCGCGCCGTGCCGCTCGTCGTCGCCGGCGCGTTCGGTCTGGGCGTCGCCGGACTGTCGTGGGGTCCGTGGGCGTCCGGGGACCCCTACACCGGGTTCGACTGGTGGGTCACGCTTCCCGCGCTCGTCGCGGTGGCTGCACTGGCGACCGCGGTCCTCTCCGCCCCGCGCTCCTGGCTCCGACGTTCCCGCTCGCGCACGGCGCGACGGGCCGGGTCCTCGACGAGTCCGTAGCTCGCCGCGGACACGCCGATGGTGACGATCACCGTGACCAGCCAGACCGACCACATGGTGCCGCCGAACAGCGCGAAGCCGACCAGCGGGAAGACGACCGCGAGCACCGCGAGATGCCAGATGAAGATCGCGTAGGACCATCGACCGAGGGTCTGCATCGCCTCCGACGCGAGGAACCGGTGCCGCCCGGGCGCCAGCACGAGCGGCGCGAGGAGGGCCCACCCCAGAACCGCACCGAGCGCGGTCTTCACCGCGAACTCGGCTGCGGTCACCGTCCCCAGCCCAGACGGGCCCGCAACCGGCGTACACGCGACGGCGTATACCACCACGGCGAGAACCGCCATCGGGACGCGGCGGGTGGACAACCGTCGGAGACGGCCGCCGGAATCGGAGGCGGCGACCTCCGCGAGGACGGTGCCCGTGAGGAACCACGGCAGGTATCCCGGCAGCCACAGGGTGCCGGACACGCCGTCGGTGAGTGGCAGGTGATGGGCCACGAACGCCCACCCGAGGGAGATCACCGCGACCATGAGCATCACCGGCACCCGCAGGCGGGCACGCGGACCACGGAGCCGGACGAGGAACCAGGCGAGCAGAGGCAGGGCGACATAGAAACTGACCTCGACCGCGAGGCTCCACATCTGGGTCAGCCCGGACACGAGCGCGTACGGCACGTAGACCTGGAGAAGGGTGAGGTTCGCCAGCCACGTCAGCGCGCTGGCACCTCGCGCCGCCGGGACCAGCGCCAGCACCACGAGTACGACGACGACATACGCCGGGAGAATGCGCACCGCGCGGTGCCGCAGGTAGCGCCGGACGCCCGGCGCGGGCGGCCCCCCGCGAGCGGCGGCGGCGTGGGGGCGCCACAGCAGAAACCCCGACAGCGCGAAGAAGAGGGCGACGGCGAGGTCGAGTCGCCCCCAGATCGCCCCCATCACCGAGCCGTCGACCGATCGGGTCTGGAACGCCACATGGGTGGTCACGACGCCGAGGGCAGCGAGTGCCCGCATGCCCTCGAGCGCCGGGATGAACCGCGGAGGCCGGAAGGGAGGGGTCGGGGCGTGCATCGGCGACGACGCTACCCCCGCTGTGAGCCGTCCCGGCATCACGCGCAGCACCGCGGATCCGGACAGGGTGACTGTTAGTCTCGCTCGCAGGGTGGAGCATCGTGCCTGCCAGGGGTGTCCCCGACTCGAAGGAGCGCGTGCCATGGCGACAGGCCGGATGTCGGCCCGGGACCTGCTCGGTCCCGTACTCATCTTCCTGGGCGCTCTGCTCGTGGTGGCGGCGATCGCCATGCCGCTGTACCTCGTGGGGCAGCTGCAGAAGACCCCCATGGACACCGACTACACGACGGTGTCCACGTCCCAGCGCTCCGACGGCAGCACCACCAGCGCCGCACTGCCCGCGCAGATCCTGAACCGCTGCTCGCTCACCGCATCCCGGCCCGAGGTGTCGCCCGCGGCGCTGACGCAGCAGCAGCGCGTCGTCGTCGTCAAGCCCGCCGGCGCCGATCGCGTCACCTTCCAGGCGGGCACGTCGACCCGCATCAACCAGGTGCAGATCTCCGGTGAGACCGTCACGCCCAGTTCCGATTCCACCAGCGGTGGCGGCTGCCTCGGCGCGCTGCTGTCTGCCACCGTCGACCGTGTGACCACCAACCGCACCAGCGGCGCCGCGGCTCTCGGTGGCGGGGGCAGCTCGGAGGTCCAACTCGACGCGTCGACCAAGTCGATCTCGGTGCCGGACCGTCGGGGTGTGCAGTACAAGTTCCCCTTCGGCACGTCGTCGGGGAAGCGGTACATCTACTTCGACCTCGCGTCGCGGACCACCAACCCCCTCACCTACGTCGACTCCACAGAGATCGCCGGCGTGAAGGTGCTGCACTTCCAGCAGAACGTCCCCGAGGCCAACCTCGCGCAGCTGCGCGACGCCAACGACTCGACGCCCGCGGGGACCCAGCTCTCGCAGGCGGCGTCGTGGTACGGCGGGTTCCCCGGCATCGACAACCGTCAGAAGCTGCCGGCCGACCTGTACCGCACCACCACGCGTGACCTGTATGTCGAGCCGGAGAGCGGCACGATCGTCAACGACCGCGAGCGGATCCAGGAGTACTACCGGATCTCCGGCGTCAGCAGCGACGCCCCGGAGGCGCTGCGCAACTACAAGCTGACGAACCTCGACGTCACGTTCGCCTACGACCAGAACACGCAGCAGTCGCGGGCGGCGGCCGCGAAGGACCTGTCGTCGCCGATCAAGCTGTACGGCCGCTGGCTGCCGATCGCGTTCGGCATCGTCGGCGCGCTCATGCTGATCGCGGGCATCGTCCTGCTGCTGCGCGGTCCCCGGACGCCGGCCGCGGTGGTCGCCGGTGACGACCCCTACTACCCCGTCGCCACCCCCGACGAGGACGAGGAGACCCGTCAGTTCGATCGCCGCGGGCACGACGGCTTCTCCGATGCCGACGCGCCGACCGAGGCCCGGCCCGACCTGCGCAAGCGTGGGTCGGACGGGGCGGCCGGCGGGGCGGCCGGGACCGGTCCCACCGACGACGACGCAACGCAGCAGTTCCCTCGGGTCTCCGACGACGGGCCTCGCGTCGGCTGGTCGTCGCCGGACGGCCCGGACTCCGGCCGTGAGGCGGACGGACCGGGCGATTCGGAGACCCGCCCCGACGACCCCTGGCGACGCCCCAACGGCTGACCCGGCAGAGTCACCACCCACCGCCGCCCGCGACCACTCCGGTCGCGGGCGGCGGTGTCGTTTCGCCCGCTTGCTCCCCTGGTGTCGCTGCTCACAGCCGACCCCGATCACCTTGACGCCAAAGTGGTAGTCACTAACACTAGTGACCGAGCGTCAGTTGGTGGCGCGTATCGATTCAGTCCGAAAGGCCTCGTCATGGCATCCCTCCTCTTCCGGGTCGGGCGGTTCTGTTACCGCCACCGGTGGTCGGTCATCGCGGCGTGGGTGTTGGCCCTCGTCGTCACGGCGTCGCTCGTCGGCGTCCTCAAGCCCACGTTCGCCAAGGACTTCAGCCTCCCGGGCACCGACTCGGGCACGGCCACCTCGCAGGTCGAGAAGTACTTCCCCGAGGTCCAGAAGCAGCAGATGCAGGCCTCGACGAGCGTCCTGGTCGCCGCGCCGGACGGCCTCGCGAACCACACCGCGCAGATCGACGAGCTCGTCTCCGATCTGAAGGGCCTGCCCGAGGTCACGAACCCGCAGACGATCGTGAACCCGGTCGTCGCCGCACAAGCCGACCCGACGGTCGCCCGGCAGGTCCTGGGCGACAACGGTCGCGTCGGCCTGATCCAGGTCCGCCAGGGCATCGAGGTCACCGACCTGAAGGTGGCCGACAAGGAGAAGCTGACGTCGATCCTGTCCGAGAACCGCGGTGGCGGCCTCCAGGTCGAGGCGACCGGTTCACTGATGCAGGCCCAGGAGCCGCCGGGCAAGGCCGAGGCCATCGGCTTCGCGGTGGCGTTCGTGGTCATGATCGTCGCGTTCGGCGCGCTGGTGGCGTCGTTCATCCCGCTGATCACCGGCCTGGTCGGTGTGGGCCTGACGATCATGCTGGTCACGCTGGGTGCGGAGTTCCTGTCCATCAACCAGACGGCGACAGCCATCGTCACGATGCTGGGCATCGCCGTCTCGATCGACTACGCGCTGTTCATCGTGTCGCGCTACCGGACCGAACTGCGCAAGGGCGGTGATCCCGCCGACGCGGTCGGTCGCGCGGTGGGCACCGCGGGATCGGCGGTCGTCTTCGCCGGCCTCACCGTCGCCATCGCCGTCGTCGCGCTGACCGTCATCGGTATCCCACTGATCACCCAGATGGGTTCGGGCGCAGCGATCGCCGTCGGTGTCGCCGTCCTCGGCGCGCTCACCCTGATCCCCGCGCTGCTCGGTGCGGTGAAGCGGTTCGCGTTCACCCCGCGCATCCCGTGGATCAAGCACGCCGAGCCCGCCGCAGACGTCGACACGATGGGTGTCCGCTTCGGCCGCATGGTGGTGAAGCGTCCGCTCCCGTTCGTCATCGTCGGCCTCGCCGTGCTCGCGATCGCCGCCATCCCGGCCACGAAGATGGAACTCGGCCTGTCTCTGAGCAACGACGACGAGGCCCCGGCACAGGCACTGCTGGCCAAGGGCTTCGGTCAGGGCATCAACGGGCCGCTGCTGGCCGTCGTCCACTCGACCGACGGGAAGCCGATCGCGCAGATCGCCCAGCAGACCGTCGACCACGTCAAGGGACTGAGCGACGTCGCGAACCCGGAGACGCTGCGGTTCATCCCGAACCAGGTCGGCGACACCGCGCTCATCACGGTCACCCCGACCAGCGCGCCGGCGGCCGAGGCGACCCACACCCTGATGGAGAACATCCGCGACTTCACCCCGACAGTCGAACGCTCGGGTGCCGAACTGCACGTCGGTGGTCAGACCGCGATCACGTCCGACCTGTCGGCGAAGCTCAACTCGGCGCTCATCCCCTACCTGATCGTGGTGGTGGGCCTGGCGTTCCTGGTGATGATCGGCGTGTTCCGATCGCTGTGGGTGCCGCTCATCGCCACCGTCGGCTTCCTCTTCTCGGTCGCGGCGACGTTCGGTCTGACGGTCGCGATCTTCCAGGAGGGATGGCTCGGCCTGGTCAGCAACCCGCGCGAGATCCTGTCGTTTCTCCCGATCTTCGGCATCGGCGTGGTGTTCGGGCTGGCGATGGACTATCAAGTGTTCCTGGTGACACGGATGCGCGAGGAGTTCGTGCACGGGTTGTCGACGAAGGAGGCGATCATCGCGGGATATCGACACGGCTCCCGTGTGGTCACCTCGGCCGCCATCATCATGATCAGCGTCTTCGCCGCCTTCATGCTGGCACCGGACACGACGTCGAAGATGATCGGGTTCACCTTGGCCGCCGCAGTCCTGTTCGACGCCTTCGTGATCCGCATGATGGTCGTCCCAGCCTGCATCGCCCTCCTGGGCGACAGGGCGTGGTCGCTGCCGAAGTGGTTGGACCGCTTCGTGATCGACTTCGACATCGAGGGCACCAAGGTCGTCGACCGCGGCGTCCCGACGCCGGTGCGGGAGCGGTCGGCGGAGCCGGCGGTGCAGGGGTCGTAGATGTCGCTGACCACACCCGCCGACGAGGACGGCACCGGCTCGCGCACCGGTGACCGTCCCGTCGGTCTGCGGGAGCGCCACAAGCGTCGGACACGCGCAGCCCTGCGCGCTGCGGCACTGAAGCTGTCGCTGGAACAGGGGTACGCGGCGACGACGGTCGAGCAGATCGCCGCGGCCGCGGAGGTGTCACCGACGACGTTCTTCCGGTACTTCCCGTCGAAGGAGGACGCCCTCGTCGGCGACGACCTGCTCGAGGAGCGGCCACCGATGTTCGTCGGTGCACCGTCGGGGATGTCGGCGTTCGACCTCGTCCGCTGGGAGGTCCGCAACCTGTTCGAGTGGGCCGCGACCGACGAGTGGGCCGGCAACCGGGACCGCGCGCGACTCATCCGTTCCGACCCGGCGCTCACCGCGGCGCAACAGGATCTGTTCGAGCAGCGACTCAGCGAGGGCACGAAGGTCCTGGCCGAGTACCTCGGACGTCCGCTCGACGACTTCGGCGTCCGTGTCTTCCTCGGCGCGGTGACCGGGGCGATCAACCAGGTGGTGGACCCCGAGGAGGACCCCGAGCCCGACGTCGCGGTGAAGGCCGTCATGGACGTTCTCGACCTCCTGGAGCGCGGAATCCCGCTCTGACCGGCGACAAGGGTGAGAACCGCCGCTCGGTGGTAGACGTGGAGGGGACGGCGCTTCAGCCACCGGCCTCGTCTCGATGTCATCGCCTCACCCCACGACCCGAGCCGGAGCCACACATGCCCTCAGTCGAACGCACCTTCTCCACCACCGCACCCCGCGCCGCCGTCGTCGAGTACCTCGCCGATTTCGGCCACGCCGAGGAGTGGGACCCGGGAACCGAACGTTGCACTCGTGAGGACGACGGCCCCGTCCGCGTCGGGTCTTCCTGGCACAACGAGTCGAAGATCGCCGGTGTGAGCACCGAGCTGACCTACACGCTCACGGAGTTGACCGACAGCCGGATCGTGCTGGTGGGCAAGAACGACACCGCCACGTCGACCGAGACCATCACCGTCGCCGACGCGACCCAGGACGGCGCCCGCGGCAGCACGATCACCTATCAGAACGACGTCGAACTCAACGGGGCGGCGAAGCTCGCCTCGCCGGTCGTCAAGGTCCTCTTCGAGAAGCTCGGCAACGACACCGAGAACAAGCTCGTCGAGGTGTTGGACGCGTTGCCCGCGTCCCGCGGTGCCTGACCGCGGATCGGTCCCGACCGAGCACGTCGACGTCGCCGTTCTGGGCGGCGGCAACGCGGGAATCGCCGTCGCCGCGCATCTGCGTCGCCGCGGTGTGCACCGCATCGCGATCGTCGAGCCGTCGACGACGCACACGTACCGCCCGCTGCTGAACTACGTCGGTGGTGGCGAGGCCCGATTGCCTGCCGCACAGCGAGCGCAGTCGGCGGTCACGCCGGCCGGATGCCGATGGATAAGGTCCGCGGTCCAAACCGTAACGCCAGCAGCAGAACCCGACGGCGACCATCTCGTGGACTGCGCCGACGGGACGCGGTTGCGGTGTCGCGATCTGGTGGTCGCAACCGGACTCGTCCCCGACGACGAGGCACTGCCCGGAGTCGCCGAGGCGCTCACCACCCCGGCCGTGGTGAGCAACTACCTCGATGCGGCGACGCGCACATGGACCGGAGTCCGCGACCTCGCCGGACGCGGCGGCCACGCCGTGTTCACCCTGCCGCGACCACCGGTGAGCTGCTCGGCCACCACGCTCAAGCCGTTGTTCCTCGCTCTCGACCACTGGGACACCCACGGATCCGGCGTCTGGGCAACGGTTCTCGTCGATCGCCCGACCCTTGTCGGGGTGGACGATCTGGATCGGACCATCCTGTCCGCCCTGGACGACCGCGGCGTCCGTGTCCGGTTCACCACCTCCGTCGTCGGTCTCGATCCCGCGTCGTCGCGCATCCGGGTTCGCGGGGCCGACGGCACCGAGGAATTCGTCGACTACGACCTGCTGCACCTCGTGCCGCCGTATCGCGGCGGCCGGTACATCGAGGCGGCGGGACTGGCGGGTGCCCACGCCGGCCTCGTCGACGTGGACCCGGAGACGTTCGTGCACAGGCGGTTTGCGCGCGTCTGGTCTCTCGGTGACTGCGCGGACCTCGGGACCGACCCGTCCGGCGGGGCCCTTCGGAAGCAGGCACCGGTGTGCGCGCACAACATCGTCGCGTCACGCCGCAGGGCCGAGTTGCGCCGTTACGACGGGTCCACCGTCGCCCCGGTCACACTCGGTCGGCACCGGGCGATTCTCGGCGAGTTCGATCGCACCCGCAGGATGACGTCGACGCTGCCCTCGTTCCTGAACCCGCTGAAACCGCGCGTGCTGACGTGGGCGTTCGACCGGTATGTGCTGCCACAGGTCTATTGGCGACTCATCCTGCGCGCGCTGGCCTGAGCCGGCGCCGCGGTGCCGATCGCCTTGTGCTGTGACCGGTCACACACGGTCTTTCGCCATCCGACCAAGCCGAACGGCCGACCGCACCGAAGAGGACATGACGGCACCGTCGCCCGGCCACACGAGCGGACCCAGGTGCCCGGCGTCCGCGGCGACCTGTCGCGAGACACTCTCGTCAGGAAGAACCGCCATGAAGATCTCGTATCGCAAGACCGTGGTCGCCGCGGCCATCGCCGCCGTCGCCATCCTCCCCGCCGCCGCCTGCTCCAGCGACGACTCGTCCTCGGGCAGCTCGTCGTCCACCGCCGCATCGGCCTCCGCCCCGGAATCGTCTGCCGCGCAGAGCACCCCGGCACCGGTGGCCACCGTCCCGGCCCTCACCGGTCGCGACACCGCCGTCGCCCTGGACACCGGCTTCACCGACGCCCTCACCGCCCTCAAGCTCACCCCCGGCGTGGTCGGCGGCGCCAAGCTGGAGAACGGCTCGCTGGTCTTCCCGATCACCGGCGGCAACGTCACCTACTACACGCCCGGATCGATCCAGCCCTACGTGCAGGGCATCATCGACCACAAGGGCGCGGGCTTCTCGCTCACCGGTGGCGGCAAGACCGTCGACATCACCAACCTGACCATCGACCCGGGCACCTCCAAGCTCATGGCCGACGTCAGCGTCGACGGCACCGTCGCCGCCACCCAGGCGATCGTGTTCGATCTCGACGGCAGCACCCTCAAGCCGCTGCAGACTAACCCCGACGGCACCGCCGTCCTCGAGGGCACCCGCGTGCTGATCTCCGAGACCGCAGCCGGCCTGCTCAACCAGACCTTCGCCACCGACGCCGTCAAGGCCGGTCTGCTCGTGGGCATCGCGAAGATCACCATCAACACCAAGTGACACACACCGACTCCGGTCGGTGAGTACACGAACGACAGCGGCCGCCGGGACTTCCCGGCGGCCGCCGTCGTGCGTGCGGGAGACATGCCGTCAGCGCGCGTTCGGACCGATGTCGAGGAGCTGCTCCACGAATCCACCGATCTGGGCATCGCGGTCGACGAGGTGGACCTCGAGGATCCAATGGCATTCCAGACCGGCGCGGTCGCGGCGGCGCATCGGCTGCGTCGATCCCGGCGCGACGTAGCAATCGATCTCGGCGCCGGAGATGTGCTTGTGCGGGAACTCGCCCACCAGGTGACCGGCGATGCTTCCGCCGAACTCCCACCCTGCGTCCGCTGCGAGCCGGCACGTGTGCTCGTACAACTGCTCGCCGGTGATGTCGGGCGTCGCGGCGAAATGGTCACGCGCACCGTCCCACACGGTCTGCAGCGCCGCGGCGAGCGCGTGTTTGTGCGGGTCGTCGCCGACGACGTAGGTGCGCCCGACGTCGGCCTCCCACTTCTCGAGGACCGGTCCGAAGTCGAGGAACACGATGTCGTCGGCACCGATCACCCGGTCCGGCGGGTTCTCCGCGTATGGGTGCAGCGTGTTCGGTCCGGCCCGCACGATCCGCTTGTGCCAGAACCGATCCACCCCGAACCGGTCCGCGGCGAGGTCACGTACGGCATCGCTCGCTGCGCGCTCCCCCACGCCGGGGACGAGGATGTCGCGCGCGACGACGGCGTCGAACAGTTCGAGCGCACGCGCCTCGGCGTCGACGAGACGCGCGATCCGCACATCCTCGTCGGTCTCGACCCCGGACGTCATTTCACCAGCGGGGCAAGCGTCTTCCCGGTCAGCTCGACGATCCCCGGGATGTGCCCGTTCGCGACGAGGTTGACGCAGACGCCGTCGATGCCCTTTCCGTCGACCTTCGGGTCGAGGATGCGGCGCTGGACCTGCTCGGCGATGTCGTCTGGGGTCCCGACGAAGTGGCGGGCGGTGGCCGTCGCCCGCTCGTCGTCGTCGAGGTCGTCGAGGTCGACGCCGGTCTTGCGGAGGAACTCCTTCTGCAGTTCCCGTGCGGTGTCGCCGTTCTCGTCGATGATGACGAACGCCAGGTAGCTGGTCTCCAGGCTGTCGCGGTCGCGGCCGGCCTCCTCGCACCGCTTGGCGAGTGCCTCCAGCTTGCGGGGGATCTCGTCGTCGCCACAGATCACGTTGAGATGGTCGGCGTACTTCGCCGCGAGGCCGAAGGTCTTCTTCTCGCCGCCACCGCCGAGCATGATCGGCAGGTCGTCACGAACGCGCGGCTCGTTGCGGGTCCCGTGCGCCTGGTACCACTCACCGTCGACCTCGGGGTGCCGACCACGCAGCATCGGCTCGATGATGCTCAGCGACTCCTCCAGCCGACGGAACCGGTCGGCGAAGGTGCCGAACTCGTACCCCATCTGCTGGTGCTCGAGCTCGTACCAGCCGGCACCGATCGCCAGCACCGCGCGCCCGCCGCTCATCACGTCGAGGGTGGTCACGGTCTTGGCCAGCATGGCCGGATTCCGGTAGGTGTTGCCGGTGACGAGCGTCGACAGCTGGATCCTCTCCGTCGCCGTCGCGAGCGCGCCGAGCAGCGTGTAGGCCTCGAGCATCGGCTCCTCGGGAGCCCCGATGCCGGGGAGTTGATAGAAGTGGTCCATCACCAGCACGGTGTCGAAGCCGCTGGCCTCGGCCTCGCGGGCCTGGGCGATCACGGTCGGGCCGATGTCGGCCGCGGTGCCGGGGTAGGTGAAGTTGGGGATCTGGTAACCGAGGCGGATGCTCACCCGATCCACAGTAGGCCCGCCCGCACGGTCCTGGCGGGCAGTCTGATCAGCTCCCGAACGGGCTGGGCTTCGGGGTCGCGACGGGGTACGCCGCGACGCGCATGATCACTGACCCCACGCAGGGCCCCGACGCGATGTCGGTCCGCCACGAGCCGGCGAACGTGCCGTCCGGCTGCGGGGTGTAATACGCGACCGAGTGCGCGGGGGCGTACACCTTCGGCTTGTCGGGCCCCATGTAGCAATCCCACTGCCAGTCGTAGACATGGACCCATGAGGCCCCGTCGAAGGTGTAGCGGGCCGGTTGCGGCAGGGTGGTGTTCGCCGGCGCCGGACCGGCGACGACGGTGGCGGTGCACGTCTCGCCGACGCACGCCGTCTGGAACCGGTAGACGTCGGAGAAGTCGGGCTCGCGCTGTGTGGCGGCCAGGCTGGTCCCGGACTTCGTCGCCGCGAATCGCTTGAGCGACCAGTCGCCGTTCCAGGATGGTTGCGCCGCCGGCGCCGACCCCACTCCCGCCAGCATCGCGACCAGCACCCCGAGCACGATCACGATCGTCGTCCGCATCCGCGCAGTAGACGCGCATCCGGCCGGTTTGTCCACATCTGCCGACCGATCGGCGATCTCAACCGAGGTGGGTCAGCTGATCCATCAGCTCCGCACGGTTGCCGTTCACCTCCGAGTCACGCAGCGCCCGCGCGTGGTCGACAACGAGCTCGTCGTCGTCTTTCGCCAGCAGTTCCATGGTCTCGGCGACGAACTCGTCGAGCGGCATGGCCCACTCCGCGGTCGACTGCCCCGGCGCGAACTCGGTCTGGACGGCCGGCGGGATGATCTCGCGGACTCGGACACCACTGTCGCGCAGCTGGAGTCGCATCGAGTCGGTGAACGAGTGGACGAACGCCTTCGTCGCCGAGTAGGTCGGCATCGGCGCGAGCGGTGTGAACGCGAGGCCCGACGACACGGTGACGATCGACCCCGACCCCACCTGTGCGAGATGCTCGGTGAACGCACCGATCAGCCGAACGGTGCCGAGGATGTTGGTGGTCACCATCCGTGCAGACGCGTCGACGAAGTCGCCGGAGGTGAGGTCCTCGGGCTCGGAGAAGCCGGCCATCGTGATGAGCGTGTCCGTGGCGGGGAATCGCTCGATCACATCGGCCGCAGCAGCCGTGATCGACGCGGGATCGGCGACATCGACGACGACCGTCCCGATGCCGGGATGCTCGGCGGCGAGCTCGTCGAGCAGGGCCTGACGACGTCCTCCGGCGATGACGGTCGCGCCGGCGTCGTGCAGGGCGACGGCGAGCGCGCGGCCGATGCCCGAGGTCGCGCCGGGGATGACGACGGTACGTCCGCTGATCTGCATGGGATCTCCTGGTGTCTCGTGCCGGGACCCGATGTCCTGGCGGTGACACCAGTCGACCGTCGCGGCGCCGCCCGGGGAAGGCACCGCCGATCGGGGGACCGCCGGTCCCTGGATACCTGTCGCGCCGACCGGCCATGCTGGACGGACACGTCGACGAGGGAGGTGGGGTGTGGACCGCACCGGACTGGCCGAGTTCCTGACCCGCAGGCGGGAGGCACTGCAGCCGGAGGACGTCGGGCTGCCACGGGGCGAGCGCCGACGGACGCCGGGCCTGCGCCGCGAGGAGGTCGCGATGCTCGCCGGCATGTCGACGGACTACCTGAGCCGCCTCGAACAGCAGCGCGGGCCGCAGCCGTCGGATCAGATGCTCACCGCGATGGCCCGCGCTCTGCACCTCTCGCTGGCCGAACGCGATCACCTGTTCGCGCTGGCCGGACACGCCGCCCCGCAGCGCGTCGCCCGCGGCGACCATGTGCCGCCGGGTCTGCTGCGCATTCTCGACCGCCTCGACGACACCCCCGCGATGGTGGTCACCAGCGCCGGGGAGACGCTGGTGCAGACCCGTCCCGCGACCGCACTGCTGGGCGACGAGACACGGCACACGGGTCTGGCCCGCAGCGTCGTCTACCGGTGGTTCACCGATCCCGAGAAGCGTTCCCGTGTCCCCGCGGAGGACCACGACCACCACAGCCGGGCGCACACCGCTCGTCTGCGCCGCGCGGTCGCGGTGGAGGGTGAGCGGTCGCGCCCGGCGGAGATCAGCCGCGCGCTGCTCGCGGAGTCGGACGAGTTCCGCACGGTGTGGGAGCAGCACGACGTCGACGTCGCGCTGGAGACCAGCTCGAAGCGGATCGCGCACCCCGAGTTGGGGATCGTCGAGGTGAACTGTCAGACGCTCGTCGACCCCGACCAGGGGTTGTCGTTGCTGGTGTACACGGCGACACCCGGGAGCCCGAGCCACGAGAAGCTGGCGATGCTCGCGGCGGTCACCCCGGTCTGACCGGCAATCGCATGGTGGCCACGGTCGCGGCTGCCGCGGAGACCACCGCACACGCCGCCGCGATGGTCGCGAGCCCGACGACCGAGTGAGCGCTGGTGAGGATGACGATTACCTCGACGACGAGCACGGCCCAGGGGATCGCTGCCACGCGCGTCCGCCGGCGGGCGATCGCGGCGAGCAACGCGACCTGCAGGACGGCCATCGCGCCACCGCCGATCGCGAACAGCCACAGCAGCCCCGCGACAGGCCGGTAGTCGTCGCCGACGACGATCGGGACCAGTGGGCCGCCGATCGCCGCACCCACGGACGTCAGCGCCGAGAGCCCCAGCAGCACGAGGACCGCGCCCCGCAGGGCAGACGCCGACCGCTGCGCGTCGGCGAGGCGGGGGAACACGACGAGACCGACGGCCTGCGGCAGCCAGTAGGCGACTTTCGCGGCGACCGTGCCGAGGGCGTAGACCCCGGAGTCGCTCTCGCTGAGCACCACCCGGCTGAGCAGCAGGTCGACCGACGTCGCGGTGACGAGCACCAGCTGCACCTGCGACGCGTGCATCACCGATCGGGCCGACAACCCGGCCAGTCCCCCGTCGTCCCCGTCGACGACCAGCGACCGCACCTGTGTGATGACGAGCCCGACCGCCGCGACCGCACCGAGCATGGTCGCTACGAGCGCCGACGCCGCCTGCCCGCCGAACGCGAGTGCCACGAGCGGCGGCATGGTGCGCACGACGCCGACGAGCCCGATGACCCACGCGAGCGCGCGGAAGTGTTGGTGGCCCTGCAGGATCCCCTGCCCGACCGAGATCAGCACGAGAAGTGGAGCGACGGTGAACGCCGCAGCCGTCGCGAGCAGGCCGGTGTGCGCGACGGTCATGAACGGCCAGACGGCGACGGCCGCGATCAGCGCGACCGCGACCGCGGTGATCGCACCGAGCCGCACCAGTGACCGCGTCGACCGTCCGGCGACCACCTCACGCGCGGTCACCGCCTGGATGGCCAGCGCCGGGACCCCGAGCACCAGCGTCGCCTGCAGCAGCACCGCGAACTCGCCGTACTGATCCGGCGACAGCCACCGTGACGCCGGCAGGTGCACGAAGTAGGCACAGACATTGGCGACCATCGAGCCCACGGCCACCTGCCCGACCGAGGAGACCAGAGAGCCCGACGACCCCGACGCGCGCGGGCGTCGGCGCAGCCAGGTGGTCACGGGGTCGAGTCTCGCAGGTCGCGCTAGGGTCGCCGACCATGGGCCGCAGGGGCGCCGGCGGGGCGATATGGGCGTCGTCCGTCGGCCTGTCCGCGCTGATCGTGGCCCCGCTGTGGTCGGGCGGGTACCTGCTCTACCGGGACGCGGTGTCGACGCCGCGCAACCACGTCACCGACAGCGCACTCGGTCTCGGCGACCTGCCCGCGCGGGCCGTACCGCAGGACTGGGCGGTGGCCGTGCTCTCTCAGGTCCTCGACGGCGGGCTGGTAGTAGTCGGGCTGACGACCCTGGCGCTCGTCCTCGCCGGAGTCGGTGCGGGCAGGCTCGCCCAGCGACTGCTCCCCGCCGCCGGGACCCCGGGCGCACTGGCCGCCGTCGCGGTCGCCATCTGGAACCCGTTCGTCGCCGAGCGTCTGCTGCAGGGCCAGTGGAGTCTGCTGCTCGGTCTCGCGGCGATGTTCGGGGTCGCGCTCACGGGTCTGGACTGTCGATCCCTGGGCGGCATCCACAACTGGATCAGACTGGCCGCCTGGTGTGCGGTCGGGGCGTTCACGCCGACGGGAGGGCTGTTCGTCGCGATCGTCGCGGCTGCCGTGATCGTCGTGCCGACGCTGCTCCGCCGACAGGTCCGGCCGACCGTGCTCACCGCCGTCGTCCTGGTCGTCGCGAATCTGCCGTGGCTCGTCGCGTCGCTGCTCGCCACCGCTCCCACCACCTCCGACGCCGACGCCGTCGACGTCTTCGCGGCCCGCGCCGAGCCGACGCTGGGAACCCTGCTCACCCTCGCCGGGCTGGGCGGCATCTGGAACGCCGACGCCGTGCCGGGCAGCCGCACCATCGGGTGGGCGGGTGTGGCGACGATGTGCCTGCTGGTGGTCGTCGCAGCGGGCGTCCCGGCTCTCCTCCGTCGACGCCACCGATTGCCGCTGGTCGACGAGCTGTCTGTGACCGCGGTTGCGGCGCTGGTGCTGTGCGCTCTCGCCGCGACCGGTCCCGGGCGCTCGGCGCTCGGCCACCTCGTCGACACCGTGCCTGGCGTCGGGCTGCTGCGCGACACGTCGAAGTTCGTCGCGCTCGCGATCCCGATCTACGCGGTGGCGGCGGCCGCTGCGGTGCAGCTGGTCGGCCGATGGGTTCCGCGCGGGGCCGCGGCGGGTGTCGCGGTCCTGCTCGTCGTCGCACCGCTGCCCGACCTCGCGTGGGGCGTGGGTGGCGACATCGCGACGGTCCGCTACCCGGCCGACTGGTCCGTCGTCGCCGACGAGATCCCGGACGGGTCGGGCGACGTCGTGACGGTGCCGACGGGCACCAACCGTCGGTACGCGTTCACCGAAAGCGCCGTGTCCCTCGACCCGGCCGGTCGCCTGCTGCGGGTCCCCGTGCTCGCCGGTGGTTCGCTCGTCGTCGACGGCCGGACAGTCGACGCTCCTCCGCCGGACTCCCGCGCAGCGCAGGCCGATCGCATCGTGACCGGCGGTGGGAGCGCACCCGAGCTGGCGCGGCTCGGCGTCGGATGGGTGCTGGTGGAGGAGAACGCGTCGAACGGTCGGTGCGAGGACGTGCCCGTCACGGGACTGCGGTGTGTGCACGAGGGCCGCGACCTCGTCCTGCTCCGTGTGCCCGATCCGGTCGTCGTGCGGGTGAGCACCGTCGATCGCGGGACGATGTGGGCGGCACACCTCGTGTGGCTCGCCGCGATCGTCGTCGGAATCGCCGCGGCGACCCGACGTCGGCTGATCCAATGGCGGGGTGCCCGACGCTGACGCCCCCACCCCCGCCGACGACATCGCGGCGATCACGCGCCTGAAATACCGCTACCTCCGCACCCTCGACACGAAGCGCTGGGACGAGTTCGCCGAGACGCTCACCCCCGATGTCACCGGCACCTACGGCGCGTCCCTCGACTTCGAGAACCGTGACACCCTCGTCGACTTCATGCGGACGTCGCTCGGGAGTGACGTCATCATCACCGAGCATCACGCAGGGCACCCCGAGATCGACGTGGACGGCGACACCGCGACCGGCCGCTGGTACCTGCAGGACCGGGTGATCGCGGCGAGCATGAACTTCATGCTGTTCGGCGCGGCGTTCTACGACGACACCTATCGGCGCACGTCGAACGGGTGGCGGATCTGCCGGACCGGCTATCAGCGGACCTACGAGGCGACGCTGTCGCTGGCCGACGTGCCGAGCTTCTCCCTCTCGACCGGTCCGGCGATCCTCCTGCCCGACGCCGCCACCTCCAGCACCGACAGCACCGCGTCGGCCGTCGCGGACCAGGAATAGTCGGCGACGCGATCGCAGCCGGCCGATCCGAGCGCGGCGCGGCGGTCGGGATCGAGCAAGAGGTCGCGGGCCGCGTGCGCGAGGTCGTCAGGGCCGTCGACGAGGAGTCCGGTGATGCCGTCGACGATCGAGTCGGTGAGGCCCCGCGACGAGCGGTAGCCGATCGTCGGCACGCCGTGCTGCGCGGCTTCGATGACGGCGAGCCCCCACCCCTCTGTGCGGGACGGCATCAGGTGGACCTGCGACTGCGCGAGCACCGAGTGTTTGACGGTCTCGTCGACGTGGCCGTGGAAGGTGACGTGGTCGCCGACGCCGAGGTCGGTCGCGGCCGCGCGGAGGTTGGGTGCCCACCAGCCGTCGCCGACGATGTCGAGGTGGACGTCCGGGATGTCGTGGCGCAGGCGCGCGACGGCCGCGAGGGCGTCCTCGATCTGCTTGTGCGGGACGAGGCGCGAGACCACACAGAGGCGGTGTCCCGACGTCGGTTGCGGCGCTCGCGTCCCGGCCGGCACGTCGTCGGCGCCGGCCCGGACGACGGCGACGCGATCACGGTCGACGCCCAGCAGCAGCAGGTCGTCGGCCGACGGCGTCGAGACCGTCAGGTACTGGTGCCGACGGTGCACCCGCGGCGACAGCCAGGACTCGACGAACCAGCCGAACGCGCCCAGAAGCCGACCCGCGACGGGCCACTGCGCGCGGTGACAGTGGTGGACCAGCACGACGATCGGTGATCGGGAGGCGGCCTTCGCGAAGAACGGGATGCCGTTCTGGGTGTCGACGACGACGTCGGGGCGGATGCCTTTCAGCGGGCCGAACCCGAGACGGCCGGCGGCGATCGCCGCCAGCGCCCGGGGGTAGACGGTCAGGCGGCCGCCGCCGCGGGATATGCGGATTCCCTCACGGACCTCGTCGCGGGCCGCTCCGCGGTAGCCGGCGGTGCGCAGCGTGACCCGGATGCCGCGATCGGCCAGCTCGGCGCCGACGCGCTCGAGGTAGCGCTCACTGCCGCCACCCTGGGGGTGTCCGGTGTCGCGCCAGCACAGCAGCAGCACGTCGCGGACGGTCGGTTCGGGCACCACGCCGCCCACTCTAGGGTGTGGCGCATGGTTGCCCCCGGACTCGCGCGGCTGGCTCGTCGGGCCACCCTCCGGCGTGCGGCGGGGCTGCTGAACGACTTCCGGTACGAACAGCCCGACCCCGATCGGTTCTACTCCGCGCTCGCCCGCGACTCCGTCGAGCTCATCGACGACCTGCATCCCGACGGGCTGTCGGGGGCGGGTGTTCTCGACGTGGGGGGTGGCCCCGGTTACTTCGCCGACGGGTTCGCCGCTCGCGGCGCGCACTACGTGTCCGCCGAGCCGGACCCGGCCGAGCTGCACGCCGCCGGCCTCCCGCACCGTGCGACGGTGCGCGCGTCGGGGATGGCGCTGCCGTTCGCGAACGGGTCCTTCGACGTCGTGTTCTCGTCCAACGTCGTCGAGCACGTCCCCGACCCGTGGCGGATGTGCGCCGAGATGCTGCGCGTGACCCGCCCCGGCGGGACGACCGTCATCAGCTACACGCTCTGGTACGGGCCGTTCGGCGGCCACGAGATGGGGTTGACGCACTACCTCGGTGGCCATCGCGCGGCGCGGATGTACACCCGCCGCCACGGCCACCCTCCCAAGAACCTGTTCGGCACCAGCCTGTTTCGCGTGACCGCGGCCGACGGTCTCCGATGGGCGGCATCCGTGCCGCCGTCCACCGCCGTCCTCGCCGGCGCATTCCCCCGCTACCTGCCGTCGTGGCTCTGGTGGGTCATGCGCGTCCCCGGCCTCCGAGAACTGTTGGGCAGCAACCTCGTTCTCGTGTTCCGCAAGAGCTGACCGGCACGGCGGGTTGTCCACAGGCGGCGACTGACCTCTGGTTCTTGTCGGTGGGTGTCGATATACTCGAACACATGAGCGAAACGGGGACTCTCGACGTCACGGGTGTCGTGGCGTCGCTGGCCGCGGACGAGAAGCATTCCGCGGCTGAGCTGATCGAGATCCTTGCGCACTGCCGCTCGATCACCGCCTCGGCCGACTACCGGATGCTGCAGGCGGCGTCGCTCATTCACGACGAGCGGTGCGAGGACCACCTCGTCGCAGTCGCCGAACACGACTCCGGGCAACGATCCTCGGTCGACGAGCTGATGGCTGCGGGGATGGATCATCTCGCCGGACGTGATCCGCGAGCGGAGTTCGGGCCCGACGGGCTCGAGCGGGCGACCGCCGAGATCGGCGCCGTCCTCAACGTCCCCGCGGCGAGAGCCCGGGAGATCGTCACCGCCGGTGACGTCGCCCGCTACCGGCTGGTGTTCGCCGGGCAGGCCCTGGCGGTGGGTCGGATCGACCTGGCCGGGTTCCTGCTCATCTGCGCCCGCACCAAGCTCGTCGTCGATCCGGATCTGGTGAAGATCCTCGACACCCACATCGCCCAAGCCCTGTTCGAGCGGCCACCGCTGTCGCGGGCCCGGCTGGTCGCGATGGTCGACGCGATCGTCGCGATGGTCGACCCCGACGCCCTGGCACGGCGTAAAGAACGCGCCGCCGCCGACCGCGACGTCACCATCCGCCCCGACCGGTTCCAACCCGGCGCCTCGCGCCTATCCGCCTCACTGCCGATGGTCGACGCGGCCGCGATCGACGCCCGCCTGTCCGCGATGGCCGGCTCGGTCCACACCGGCGATCCCCGCACCCGGGCGCAACGCCGCGCCGACGCGCTCATCGCGTTGGCCGCCGGACACGACCACCTCGTCTGCGGCTGCCAGAACTGCACGCAGCCCGAGGATATCGACGCGGATGCACCCGCCAGACCCGATACCGACGTAGATGTCGACGCCCCGGTGGAACCCTCGCCGGTACAGCCCCTCGCCCCGCCGGTGGGTCCGGCGCGGCCGGTGTTCCACATCGTGGTCAACCTGTCGACCCTGCTCGGCCTCGACGATCAACCCGGCTACCTCGACGGGCGCGGGATCATCGACGCCGACACCATGCGCGCCCTGCTCGCCGACGCCCACCGCGAGTTCCTGCGCCGTGACGACCCCGCACACTCAGCACGATCAGCGAGCACCTACGTCCCGTCGAAGAAGCTGCAAGCACTCGTCCGCGCTGGTGAACTGTGCTGCACCTTCCCCGGCTGCTCGGCACCCGCCTGGAACGTCGACCTCGACCACACCGACCCGTTCGACCACCACGACCCGCACTCCGGCGGCCAGACGCGTCGCGAGAACCTGAAACCGCTGTGCCGGTTCCACCACCGCACCAAAACCTTCAACCGCGCCTGGCGGGACTACCAATCACCCCTCGGTGAGGCGTTCTTCCAGTCCCCCACCGGCCACATGTTCCTCGGCAACGCCTACACAGCCCTGGACATCTTCCCCGCCCTCGGACCACCCGGGAAACCGGAAAAACACCCGGCGAGAACAACACTCGATCAGCGCCGAGCAACAGCCCGCGCCGCACACCTACGCGCCGTCGAGCGGCAGGACGACGCCGACCCGCCACCCTTCTGAGTGAGAATGCGGGATTCGGTAACGCCGCAAACCGGACCGACGACACATCGCGCATGGGTACTCGCCTCCGACGCCTGGCCGTCGCCGCCTGCTCGCTCGCCGCCGTCGCCACGCTGGGGGTGACACCCCAGGCATCGGCAGACGTGACACGCCTGGACGTCTTCCCTCTCGTGCCTCACGCGGGATTCGGCGCGAACTGCACCTACCTGCTCGTCGCGACCACCACGTCGAGCCGCTTCACGCCGGCCACCATGGGCGTGTCGTTCGTCGACGACAACCGGAACTCACGGTTCTTCCCCGCCGACGATCTGTACGCCGCGGGCAGGCTGTACTACACAGCGCCGGTCGTCGGGAACCGCGCGTTCTCGCTGTGGACCCCCACTCGGCCGGGCAAGCACGTGCTGATGGCGTACCAGACCTCCGCCGGCGGTCCCCAGCGCACGATCACGGTGCGCTCAGGCACCCCGATCGGACCCGGCTGCATCGTCAGCAGCTGAGTCGTCGCGCGTCAGCCCGCGGGCGCCGCGCAGCGGAGCAAGCCGACGGACGAGGTGGCGGTCGTCAACACCTGACCGTCCCGCGAGATGGTGCAGGTGACGGACCCGCTGAGGACGACTGCGGTCATCGACGGGTCGGAGTCGACGGTGGCGGCCACCGACCACGGCGGCGTGATCAACGTCGGCGACACCTTCAACGTCGTCCCCGACGCGAACGTCACGCCCAGCACCTGACCGTTGCCACTCAGCTGGTAGAGCACCTGACCCGGCGCGGGCGAGGCACTGGTCTGACCGCCCTCCTGAGGGCTGGACGGGTCGCCGAACGTCGGGAACAGGTTGTCGGTCGACGGCGCCACCGCCGCCGAGCTGTCAGCAGCGGCGGCCGTGTCGTCGGACGAGTCCGACCGACTGACCAGGAAATAGCCGGCCACCAGTCCGACCACCACGATCAGCGCCACGATCGCCGCGATCAGCCACAGAGTGCGTGACGAGCCGCCGTTCGGTGGCGGCGGACCACCGGCGGGTGCGGGCTCGCCGTAACCCGGGCCGTACCCAGGAGGCGGACCGCCCGGGAACTGCTGCGTCGGGCCGTAGGCAGGACCGCCGTAGACGGGACCCGGCTGCGCATACGGATCCGGCTGCGCGTACGGATCCTGCTGGACATACGGGTCCTGCTGCGCGTACGGGTCGTAGGCGCGCGTCGGCGGGTTCTGCTGCGGGTACGGGTTCGGCTGATATGGATCGACGCCCTCGGGCGGCGGGTCGACCGGTCGCCACTGACCGTCGTCGGGTCGATCGGTCATCCTCGGCCTCCTGCGCGGTGGGCGCCTCGACGCCGAGGCGTCTCCAGTGTGCCGGACCCGCCCGGGTCAGACGTCGGAGATCGCCTCCAGCGGGTTCGTCCGCGCCGCCCGGACCGCCGGCCACAGCGCAGCGACCACGCCGACGACCGCGGCGGCGACCAGCGTGATGCCGATCAGGGAGTAGGGCAGCACCGCCCGCGTGATGCCGAGATCCTTGAACGTGCGGACCACCGCGATCCCGAACCCGCTTCCCAGGATCACACCGAGGACGGCGCCGAAGATCGCGATGAGAACGGACTCGATGTAGATGGTCCGGCGCACCTGCGCGCGGGCCATCCCGATCGCCCGCAACATGCCGATCTCACGCTTCCGCTCGATCACCGACAGCGCCAAGGTGTTGACGATGCCGAGCACCGCGATCACCAGGGCCAACCCCAGCATCGCGTAGAGGACGGCGAGCATCTGGTCGATCTGCGACGACGCCTGGCCCGCGAACTCCGCTCGGTCCTCCACCTGGACGGTGAGGTAGTCCTTTGTCGCGGCGGTCAGGTCGGTCCGCAGTTTGTCGACGGACACACCGTCTCTCGCCGTCACCAGGATCAACCGGTCGGACCGGTAGGACGCGGGAACGAGCTTCTCGTAGGCCCCCGAGCCCATCTGCCACGGATCGAGCACCTGGTTGTCGGCGAAGACACCGGTCACCCGCACGGGCACCACGGTCCCGTCGTATCCGGTGAACGTGACGGTGTCGCCGAGCTTCCAGCCCTTCGCGTCACTCGTCTTCTGCGACACGATCATCCCGTCCGAGGGGATGGACGCCGACCCCGACCGCATCTCGTACGGCGTGACCTTCGCGAGGTCGCCGGCCGGCGAGATGCCGGTCACCGCATCGTTACCGACCTTCGCGGCGACGATGCGGAACGACACGGCGGTGGCGACGTCGGGCGACTTCGTGGCCGCCTCCACCACCGAGGTGGGCAGCGACCCCTGGTCGGATGTGGTGAGAACCAGGTCGGCACTGAGGTTCTTGTCGATGGTGTCGTCGATCGATCCTTTCAGGCTCGACCCGAACGTCCCGACGACGGCGACCAGGATGAGGCCCAACGTCAACGCGAACGCGGTCGCGGCGGTGCGCCGCGGGTTGCGAACAGCGTTGGTGCGCGCCAGCACACCGATCTTCCCGAACGGTCGTCCCAGAACCCGACCGAGCAGTCCGACGGCCGGCCGCGACAGCGCCGGTGCGGCGAAGACGACCGCGAGGATCATCACGAACGCCCCGACTCCCACCGTCGCGGCCCATGTCGCGCCCTGGCCGCTGGTCCCGACGCCGATGAGCACGACTCCGACGATCGCCAGCAGCGCCCCGGTCAGGGTGCGCCGCCGCAGCGACAGCGCACCGTCGGTCTGGCTCTCGCGCATCGCCTCCACCGGGGACACCTGCGCCGCACGGCGTGCCGGCGCGTAAGCACTGACCATCGTGACGACGATCCCGACCGCCATGCAGGCGATCACCGCGCTCGGCGTGATCGCCAGCGACGCCGACGGCAGGCCGGAGCTGGACGATGTGATCGCCCGCAGCAGCGCGGCGAGACCGATCCCGATACCCAGCCCGACGACGCCACCGAACACGCCGACGACGAACGCCTCGAGCAGCACCGACCGTGTGATCTGGCTCCGCGCGGCACCGATCGCCCTGAGCAGGGCCAACTCTCGGACCCGCTGCGCGATGATCATCGAGAAGGTGTTGTAGATGATGAACGTCCCGACGACGAGCCCGATCGCGGCGAACCCGAGCAGGATGTAGTTGAAGACGTCGAGGAACTTGTTGACCTGGTCCTTCTCCTGCTGCCGGACCTGCGCACCGGTCTGCACCGAGTAACCCGACCCGACGACCGCTGAGATGCGTTGCGTCAGCTGCGACGCCGAGACACCCGGCACCGCAGACGCTTCCACGTAGGCGGGTGAACCGTCGGAGAACAGGTCCCGCGCCACCGACTGCTGCATCTGCACGTTGACGTAGCCGCCGGTGTCCTGCGGGAGGTCGAGGATGCCGACGACCTTCACGGTCATCGGGGCAGCGGATCCGCGACTCACGACGAGCTTCGTCGTCGATCCGACTGTGAGCCCCGCCTTCTTCGCGGCGGACTCGTTGAGCGCGATCTCCCCTGTCCCCTGCGGTGCACGGCCACCGGGTTCGACCTTGCTGTCGGTGGGCGACAACGACTCCGAGCTCGGCAGGAACGCGGTGCCGATGCTCGGCGCCCCACCGGTCTGCAGCGCGGTGCCGTCGGCCTTCGCGATGGTCACCGGCGCGGAGTAGCGCGGCACGAGCTTCTCGATCCCGAGCGTGCCCTTGTCGGTGGTGAGCGTCGCGACGACGGAGTTCGGGATCCCGTTGGCCTGCGTCTCCTCCGGGCTCACCCGGGTGTCGACGCCGAGCGCGACGCCGTCGAAGATCTTGTCGAACGCCGAGGAGATGGTGCTGGTGAAGATGATCGACCCGGCGACGAACGACGTGCCGAGCACCACCGAGAGCACGGTGAGGACGAGACGGACCTTGTGCGCGGCCAGGTTCCGCAGGGAGACCCGCCGCATCGCCGAGCCGGCCATCAGGGCTTCGACCCGCGCGCCGGGTCGTCCAGGTCACGCAGGAACGCGTACACGTCGTCGGCGGACGGCGACCGTAGCTCCTCGACGATACGACCGTCGGCGAGGAACACGACGCGGTCGGCCCAGCTGGCCGCGCGCGGGTCGTGGGTGACGATGACGACGGTCTGCCCGAACTCGTCCACCGCGGCACGCAGGATGCCCATGACCTCCGACGACGACCGCGAGTCCAGGTTGCCGGTCGGCTCGTCGCCGAAGATGATCTGCGGCCGCCCGACGAGAGCGCGTGCGCACGCCACCCGCTGCTGCTGTCCGCCCGACAACTCGCTCGGCCGGTGGTCCAGGCGGGCGGTGATGCCGAGCCGCTCGGTGACGGTGTCGAACCAGTCCTGATCCGGTGTGCGCCCGGCGATGTCGAGCGGCAGCGTGATGTTCTCCCGCGCGGTCAGCGTCGGCACGAGGTTGTAGGACTGGAAGACGAACCCGATCCGGTCACGACGCAGACGGGTCATGGCCTTGTCGTCGAGCGTGGTGAGGTCGGTGTCACCGATGGTGACCGACCCCCCGGACACCCCGTCGAGGCCGGCGAGGCAGTGCATCAGCGTCGACTTCCCCGAGCCCGACGGCCCCATGATGGCGGTGAACTCACCGGCCGCGAACGAGACCGAGACACCCTTCAGCGCCTCGACGGTGGTGTCACCACTGCCGTAGATTTTGCGGACGTCGTCGGCCCGCGCGGCGATGGTCGCCGTCGACGCGGCGTGACGCGGGCGCTCGTCGGTGCTCATGGGGACTCGCTCTCTCGAGGGCATGGTGACATCGTCGCCCGACCACCGTAGTCACGGCATCCGGGCGGACCCTGAGAAATGTCCCTGAGGTGCGGTGATCCGCGTCTCAGGTCAGCGCGAGCAGGTGGAACTTCGTGTGCTGGCGCGGGGTGGCGAAGTTGTCGTCGCTGACCAGGACGAGCGAGCGACGGCCGTCGGCCAGTCGCGGTCCGTACGCCATGCCCTCGACGTTGTCCGATCGCAGCAGCGGCAGCATGCCGAAATCGAAGATCAGCCGCTTGGGCATCACCGTCTCCGAGCCCGAGATCTTGTACTTGCCGCTGACCGGTGTCGCGCCACGCGTCGTCGCGAGGTAGACCTTCACGTCGTTGCGGTTGGTCGCCGGGTCGTAACCGCGCTCCAGGACGTAGAAGTCGGTGTTGTTCACCGCGAGGATCTCCGACACGCCCTTCGTGGCCTTGCTGCTCGCACCCTTGGCGAGCGGGTCGGTGCGGTAGACGTATTCACCGATTCCGCGCGACCCGAACACCGCCAGCCGCGACGATGTGCCCGACCTGGTGGTCGGTGCGCCGCCGTCCTGACGCAGCGCTTCCTCGGTCATCGCGGCGACGGTGCCGTTCGGGGTGACGGCGACGCCCTCGAAGCCGTCGTTGACGCCCATGCCCTTGCCGGGGCCCGGCATGTAGGCCGACGGGATGCGCAGGTCGCGGACATGGACGCCGAGCGGGGTGACCACGCGGATCCACGGCCGCGCACCCTCGCTGCTGATGACGTAGTTCGGGCCGAGTCGGCGGATCGACTCCATGTCCATCTGGCCGGGCAACAGCGGCAGGTTGTTCGGCGCGAGCACCGTGCCACCGCCGGTGAGTTGCGGTGTGGAACCGGTGAACATGCCGTTCCCGGCGATCGGGAGCCGGAACTGGAAGTAGCGCGCCGGGCCGAACTGGCCCTGGTCGTCGCTGACGCCGACGTAGTTGCCGCCGCCGATGTTCTCGAGACCCGAGATGCCGCCCCACCGCACCGGTGTCGGGATGAAGTTGTCGGGCACCGTCATCGTCGACACGTAGCGGGCCGCGGGCGGCGCCGGGTCCGCGTGTGCGGCCGTGAGGCCCAGTGAGAGAGCGGCGGCGGTCGCCGTCACCAACGATCCGACCCGGAGCAGGGGTGTGCCGACGCGGCGCAGACTCATGGTGGCCGATGCTAGCGAATGCAGGATCGGCGGCGCGACGCGAACGGTGTCAAACGTGACGCCGCCGATACCCACCCGGTATGTCAGGCCAGGCGCTGCTTGAGTGCGGCGAACTCGTCGGCGATCCCGCTGGGGAGCTTGTCGCCGACGAAGTCGAACCACTCCTCGATCGTGGGGATCTCCTCGCGCCACTCGTCGATGTTCACCGAGAGCGACTCCGCGACGTCCTGAACGTCCACGTCGAGGCCGTCGAGATCGAGCGCCTCCGGGGTGGCGACGACGCCGATCGGGGTCTCCACGCCAGACGCGGTGCCCTCGATGCGCTCGACGATCCACTTGAGCACGCGGCTGTTCTCACCGAACCCGGGCCACAGGAAGCGCTTGTCGTCGCCGCGACGGAACCAGTTGACGTAGAACACCTTCGGCAGCTTCGACTCGTCGGCGTTCTTACCGAGGTCGATCCAGTGCTGCAGGTAGTCACCGACGTTGTAGCCGAGGAACGGCAGCATCGCCATCGGGTCGCGGCGGACCGTGCCGACCTTGCCCTCGGCGGCGGCGGTCTGCTCGGAGCCGACCGTGGCGCCCATGAAGACGCCGTGCTGCCAGTCACGAGCCTCGGTGACGAGCGGGACCGTCGTCTTGCGGCGACCACCGAACAGGATCGCCGAGATCGGGACGCCCTGCGGGTCGTCCCACTCCGGCGCCATGATCGGGCACTGGCTCATCGGGGTGCAGTACCGCGAGTTCGGGTGGGCGGCCGGGCCGTCGGAGTCCGGCGTCCAGTCCTGGCCTCGCCAGTCGACGAGGTGGTCGTGCCGGCCCTCGAGGCCCTCCCACCAGACGTCGCCGTCGTCGGTCTTGGCGACGTTGGTGTAGATCGTGTTGCCGGCCTCGACGGTCTTCATCGCGTTCGGGTTCGACGACCAGTTGGTGCCGGGCGCGACGCCGAAGAAACCGAACTCGGGGTTCACCGCGTAGAGGCGACCGTCCTTGCCGAACCGCATCCAGGCGATGTCGTCGCCGAGGGTCTCGGCACGCCAGCCGGGGATGGTCGGCTGGATCATCGCGAGGTTGGTCTTGCCGCAGGCGCTCGGGAACGCGGCGGCGATGTAGTACGCCTTGTCCTCCGGGCTGATCAGCTTGAGGATCAGCATGTGCTCGGCGAGCCAGCCCTCGTCGTGGGCCATGGCCGACGCGATGCGCAGCGAGTAGCACTTCTTGCCCAGCAGGGCGTTGCCGCCGTAGCCGGACCCGAAGGACCAGATCTCGCGCTCCTCGGGGAAGTGGGTGATGTACTTCGTCGAGTTGCAGGGCCACGGGACGTCGGCCTGGCCCTCCTCGAGCGGCGCACCCAGCGAGTGCAGGGCCTTCACGAAGAAGCGGTCCGCACCGAGGGCCTCGACGACCTTCGGCCCGACGCGCGTCATCACGCGCATCGACAGCACGACGTACTCGGAGTCGGTGATCTCGACACCCAGCTTCGGGTCCTCGGCGCCCAGCGGACCCATGCAGAACGGGATGACGAACATCGTCCGGCCGCGCATGCAGCCGCGGTAGAGGTCGGTCATCGTCGCGCGCATCTCGGTGGGGTCGACCCAGTTGTTCGTCGGGCCGGCGTCCTCCTCGCGGTGTGAGCAGATGAACGTCCGCGACTCGACGCGCGCGACGTCGGCGGGATCGGAGTGGGCCAGGAACGAGTTCGGCTTCTTCTCCTCGTTCAGCTTGGTGATGGTGCCGGCGGCCTGCAGGTCGGCGGTGAGGCGGTCCCACTCCTCGTCACTGCCGTCGGACCAGACGACGCGATCGGGCTGGGTCAGCTCGGCGACCTCGGCCACCCACCGCAGGAGTTCCGCGTGCTTCGTGGGGGCACTGTCGGGATCGAGTCCGGGAATGGTCGCCGAGGTCATTCGTCTCTCCTGGTGGCCGTCAGGGCGGTCAACCGGTCGACGGGCGGGACTCCCCATCCGCCGACACACCGCAGTGTCTGTTTGTCCAGGTTACCGGTCGGTGGGGGCCTCGATCCAGGCGGGTGACCGATCGCACGGTCGGGAGGCCGGACGCCTCAGTCCAGCCGCCCCACGTCGGTGCGGACCCACTCGCCGGTCCGGCCGTCGAGTCGGTGCGTCTCGACCGCGCCGTCACCGTGCACCTCGGTGATCGCGTCGACGCGACCGTCGTGGTCGGTGTCGGTGTAGACGGTCATGCCGTCGGGTCCGACGCGGGTCAACGAGTCGGCGACGCCGTCGGCGTCGGTGTCGGTCTCGGCGGGGCCGAGGTCCCAGATCCGGTCACCGTCGGCCATCCAGAGGTGGTCGTGGACATCGGGTGCGGGCGTGACGTGGGCGGCGACCTCGATCACGGGATCGCCGTGCTCGTCGGGATCGCCGAGTCCGTCGAGATGGGTGTGGACGTCCATCAGGTCCTCTCTCGTCGCAGGCCGGACAGCTCCTGTGGGTTGGACGCACGATCGCGCCCATCGGTTCCACCGGCCGCTCGTCGAATTCGTTCATCGAGTTCGGCGACCTCACGCGCGGTCTGTCCCGCACGCCGTTCCGCGTGACGCAGCACGCGTCCGGTGACGATGGTCTCGGCGTCCGCGACGCGGACGGCGACGTCCTGCTCGATCACCGACCGGGCCTCGGCGAGGGACGCGGCGGTCGCGGCGCGCACCCGGGCCCGGAGCGCGGCCCGGCGGCGGACCGTGAGGATCAGGAACCCGACCGCCGCGCCGATCAGGAGCGCCAGCGGCGTGCTGACCTGCCGGATCGCCTCCACAGTGACGAACGGCTCGACGAGGTAGCGGCCGATCGCGAAACCCGACGCCGCACCCAGCAGCGCACCGACGATCTCCTCCGTCGGCGCGCCGGGCGGCGGTGGATCACGCAGGACGATCGGCGACGCCGGGGCGGTCGGCTCGGGCCGGAACCGCTCCACGCCCAGCAGCACGGACGCGCGCAGCCGGTCGAGGTCGTCGTCGACGCCGCCCAGTACCTCGGACTGCAGGTGCTCGACCCGCTCGCCGAGCCATCGGCGGTGGTCGGCGACATGGCGTGCCCTGATCCGCGCCACGACGCGATCGGAGTCGACGGTCAGGTCTCGGAGGCCCGCCGCGGTGTCCGCGGCGGCGGCCGACCGGATCCGCGAGAGTCCCCCGCGGACGGCGGCCAGACGGTCGGTGCGCCCGCGATCCCGGCCGCGCACGATGCGTGCCCGTCGTCGACGCAGGTCGGCGATCTCCTCGGTCGCCGATCGGGTCGCGGGCGGGGCAGGCCGCGGGGCGATCGGTCCGTCGGCGAGGCAGTCGCGGATCCACGCGGCGAGCGCGTCCACCCCGGACTCGTCGACCGCACCGGCGAGCGCCGCGGCCGCGGACACCGCGAACACCGGGAGGTCCTCACCCGGGTCGAGCACAGCCCGCGAGGCGCGGGCGACCGTCGGCCAGTCCCAGAACGCGTCGACCTTCGTCACGACGATCGCGACGTGCCCCACCGTCGCCCGCAGCGCGCTCAGCGCCGCGAGGTCGTCGGCACCGCAGAGCGCCGACGGCTCCACGACGAGCACCCCCACCGTCGCCGGACGCCTCGAGACGGCATCGGCGGGCACGGCGACCACGGGGATCGCCCCGTCGACCCCGGCGAGCGCCTGCGCCAGCGTCCGGGCGCCGGAGCGGGGCACGCCGGTCACGAGGACGCGGGTCATCGGCCGACCTGCGCCAGCATCGCCTCGATGGGATCGCGGTCGACACCGGTCGCGGCGAGCCTGTCGAGCAGCCCGATCACCACGTCGCGGCGGTGCGCGTCGACGGCGGCGTCCATGGCGTCGAGCACGAGCCGTAGCGCGGCGAACCCGCTCTCGGCGATCAGCAGGCGGTGCAGGTCGTCCGCGTCGATCCGGCGACCCTCCTCGCGGGCGATCGCGATCTCGTCGACCGCGACGAGCAGGCCGTACTGGTCCAGCCGACGCAGCAGACCCGTGCGCAGCCGCCGCTCGTCGGCGTCCCCGCTGACGAAGGCGGCCGCCATGGACGGCACCGGTTCGTCTGCGTCGACCATGGCATGCAGGAACGCGACCTCGTCGGCGGACAGGTTCACGCAGCCCAGCACCGCGCTCACCGGGTGGACCGGCATGCCCAGCACCGCGGCGCACTCCCGGGCGCGGTCGGCCGCGAGCTCCGGATCGCCGAGCGCATCGGATTTGGTGAGCACCACGACGGTCCGGTCGGCGGGGAGGCGGCGCAGCGCCTCGACGTCCTCCGACCGTGGCCAGCCGACGATCGCGTGACACCACGCGTCGGCGTCGTCGAGGTCGTCGCCCGGGACGATCGGGTCGACACCGAGTCGGTCACGCAACGCCCGGGCGAGCGTGTCCCGGCCGGTCCCGCGCCGCCCGCGAACCGCGACACGCGTCGGACCGTCGAGCACTCGACGCGCCCGCAGCGCCAGGGGTTCACCAGGGTGACGACGGAGGATCTCGTCGACCGCGGACAGCAGCACCGGGTCCACGACTCCCCTCTCTGACACCATGTCACCCGTGGACACCCCCGAGACCGGCACGACCCGCACCGCGGGTCCCGACGCGCTCGCCGACCACGAGGCCCGCGCGCGCCTGTACCCGCGCGTCACCAGCTTCCGGTCGCGCCGCGGCACGCTGACGCCGGCCCAGCAGCAGAACTGGGAAGCATTGTGGCCGATCATCGGCCGCGATGCCACGGTCAGCGCGTCCGCCGACACCACCGCCGGACCCCTCGACCTGCCCGGGTGGTTCGGCCGCCAGGCACCGCTGATCATGGAGATCGGCTGCGGGACGGGTACGGCGACCGCCGCGATGGCCGCCGCCGAACCGCAGTTCGACGTCCTCGCCGTCGAGGTCTACAAGCCCGGCCTGGCCCAGCTGGTCGGTCTGATCGCCCGCGGTGACATCGGCAACATCCGGATCGTCCGCGGCGACGCCGTCGTCGTCCTCCAGGAGATGCTGCCGCCCGCCTCGTTGACCGGGGTGCGCATCTTCTTCCCCGACCCCTGGCCGAAGGCCCGCCACCACAAACGGCGGTTGATCCAGCCCGGCACCATCGACCTGCTGGCCCGCGTCCTCGCCGACGGTGGCGTGCTGCACATCGCCACCGACCACGCCGACTACGCCGAGTGGATCGCCGAGGTGCTCGCCGAGCAGGACGTGTTCACCCCGCTGCAGGGCGACGCACCGTTCTCCCTCGACCGGCCGACGACCAAGTTCGAGGGACGGGCCGACCGCGAGGGCCGCCCGGTGACCGAGTTCGTGCTGTCCCGGGTGGCGCGCGACGACGCAGGGAGCGGCTCGTGAGCGGTAACGGCAACGTCGCGCAGACGATCTCCGGCACCAGCACCGCGCGGCGGGTGCTGCTGGTGTGGGACGCCCCGAACCTCGACATGGGGCTCGGCGCCATCCTCGGGGGTCGTCCGACGGCCGCCCACCGGCCGCGTTTCGACGCGCTCGGCCGGTGGTTGCTGGCCGAGACGGCGGAGATCTCGCGCACACTCCCCGACGACGAGACCGACGTCGAACCCGAGGCGACGGTGTTCACCAACATCGCCCCCGGCAGCGCCGACGTGGTCCGGCCCTGGGTCGAGGCGCTGCGCAACGTCGGTTTCGCCGTCTTCGCGAAGCCCAAGCTCACCGAGGACTCCGACGTCGACGACGACATGCTCGACCACATCGAGCTGCGCAGGCACACCGTCGGGCTGGCGGGCCTCTACGTCGCCTCGGCGGACGGGCAGGCATTCCGTACCCTGATCGAGGACGTCGCCGCCGAGGGTGTGCCGGTGACGGTGCTGGGGTTCCGGGAACACGCCAGTTGGGCGGTCACCTCCGAGGTGATCTCCTTCCTGGACCTGGAGGACATAGCGGGGGTCTTCCGCGAGCCGTTGCCGCGGATCAATCTCGACTCGCTGCCGGACGAGGGCGCATGGCTTGCCCCGTTCCGACCGCTGTCCGCGCTGCTCAGCGGCCGTCACTAGGGGACGACGTGCACCGATGGGACAATCGGTGCGTTCGATCCAACCGACGAGAGAGGACGTGAGCGGTGTTCGGAGCCATTGGCACCTTCGTGTACCGGCTGCGCTTCGCCGTCATCGCCGTCCTGATCGTGGTGATGGGCGGGTTGGGCCTGTACGGACTGGGCCTCGGGAAGAACCTGAGCCAGAGCGGCTTCTTCGACGACGGCTCGCAGTCGGTGAAGGGCTCGCAGCTCGCCGACTCGACGTTCGGCCGTGACCACAAGTCCGACATCGTCCTGCTGATCACCCCGCCGGCGGGCACCACCGTCGACAACCCCGAGTTCGGGGCGAAGGTCGAGAAGTTCGTCGACGCGCTGATCACGGCGCATCCGACGATCGTCAACCGCGACGACCCCGGCATCATCGACCCGTTCGCACCCGCCTCCGGTCCCGCGGCCCTGGCCGCGCAGTCGCAGATCCGGGCGCAGACGTTCGACGCCCCGAAGGAGCACGCGTTCATCTCGATCGGCGTCAAGGGCGACGACGACACGACGATCCTGAACAACTACAAGACGATCGAACCGTTCTTCGACGACATACCCGGACGATTCGACCTGCAGGGCACCACGTTCCAACTCGCGGGTCTGCAACCGATCGCCAACGCCATCTCCGACGGCGTCGCGAAGGACACGACCCGCGCCGAACTCGTCGCGCTGCCGCTCGTCGCGCTGATGCTGTTCTTCATCTTCGGCGGTGTGGTCGCAGCCGTGCTGCCGGTGATCATCGGTGGCCTCACCATCGCCGGCGCCACCGGCATCCTCAACGGCATCACGCAGGTCACCCAGGTCAACTTCTTCGCGCAGCCGGTCATCTCGCTGATCGGTCTGGGCATCGCCATCGACTACGGCCTGTTCATCGTCAGCCGGTTCCGAGAAGAGCTCGCCGAGGGCTATCCACCACCGATGGCGGTGAGACGCACGATGATGACGGCCGGACAGACCGTCGTCTTCTCCGCGACCATCATCATCGCCGCGCTGGCGTGCGTCCTGATCTACCCGCAGGGCTTCCTCAAGTCGGTCGCCTACGGCGCGATCTGCGCGGTCGGTCTCGCGGCCCTGCTGTCGATCACCGTGCTGCCCGCGATCCTCGCGATCCTGGGCCGACGCATCGACGCGCTCGGCTTCAAGTTCCTGCGGCGGACCAAGCCGAAGAAGGAGATCGAGAACGGCCCGTGGGGTCGTCTCGCGGGCTGGGTCATGCGCCACCCGCTGAAGACCGCGATCCCCACCGTCCTGCTGCTGCTCGTGCTCATCGTGCCGTTCAGCAACATCTCCTTCGGTGGCATCACCGAGAAGTACCTGCCGCCGGACAACTCGTTCCGCACCGCGCAGGAGGACTTCGACCGCATCTTCCCGACGCAGCGGACCGAGGAGGTCAAGCTCGTCATCCGCTACGACGAGAACAGCGGTTCCGACGGCGCGAAGCTGCAGCAGATCGCGAACGAGGCGAACAAGATCCCCGGCTTCACCAAGCCGTTCAGCCTGGACTCGAGCCAGGGCGCGCTCACCGGGACCATCGAGGGCACCTCCACGGGCGTCGTGCAGATGTCGGCCGGGCTGGTGAACCGCGACATCACCGCCGACGCCGTGAAGGCGTTGCGCGGCATCGACACCCAGGGGCTGACGATGTACGTCGCCGGCACCCCTGCGTTGACGCAGGACTCGATCGACACCCTGCTGGACGACCTCCCGCTGATGGCTGTCCTGCTGATCGTCGTGACGTTCCTGCTGATGTTCCTGCAGTTCGGCTCCGTGGTGCTGCCGATCAAGGCCGCGCTGATGTCCGCGCTGGGCCTGGGCTCCACGCTCGGCGTGCTCACGTGGATCTTCATCGACGGTCACGGCGCCGGGCTGTTCAACTTCACGCCCGGCCCGCTCATGTCGGCGGTGCTCGTGTTGATCATCGCGATCATCTACGGCCTGTCGACCGACTACGAGGTGTTCCTGTTGTCCCGCATGGTCGAGGCGCGACAGCAGGGCGCGACGACCACCGAGGCCATCCGCAGCGGTACCGCCCACACCGGCCGCATCATCACCGCGGCCGCGGCCATCCTCGTGGTGGTGGTCGGGGCGTTCGGGTTCTCCGAGATCGTGATGATGAAGTACATCGCGTTCGGCATCATCGCGGCGCTCATCCTCGACGCCACCGTCATCCGCATGCTGCTGGTGCCCGCGGTCATGAAGCTCCTCGGCGACGACTGCTGGTGGGCACCGCGCTGGATGCAGACCGTGCAGCGCAAGATCGGACTCGGCGAGACGGTCCTCGAGGACGAGCCGGGTCGCGTCGTCGCCCCGGGCGCGCAGCGCGACGCCGGCACCGTCGTCTCCGAGGTCCCCACCACCGCGCTCGCGGCCGCCGGTGGCCGGGCGCCGGTGCGCGGTCCCGTGCGGCGACCGGAGGGCCCGGACGGACCTCGTCCCGACGCACCGCGTCGTGCCGATCCCGCCCGCGTCGGACCCGTCGTCGGTGATCGACGAGGTGCCCCGCGCCCCGAACCGCAGACCCGGCGTCCGGTCGGTCCGCCGGATGCGCGTCCGGCCCCGCCGCGCTCCGGACCGCGACCCGTGCCCCCGCCGGGACCCGCTCCCGCTCGGGACGACGGGGTGCGTCGTCCACCGCCCCCGCAGCGCCCGACGGTCGGTGGTCGTCGCCCGACGCCGTCCGGGTCGTCGTCGCGTCCCGACACCGGCGGCTGGAGCCTCGGCGACAGCGGGATCCGGTTGAACAGCGCGATCCGCGACGAGCCCCACCGGAACGGCAACGGCACGCCCCCGAACGGATCGGCCGCGAACGGCGCCGCCCGTCCGGCGTCGCCGCCCCCGCCGCCCGCGCCGCGACCCGACCCACGCGACGACGGCGGTCGCCGTCACAAGCGCGAGGGCGAGAGCCAGATCAGCGTGCAGGAACTCCTCCGCCGCCGCATCGACCGCGACGGCGACGAGGGCTGACCCTCAAACCGACGTCGTCGACCGCGCCCGCGCGTGGTGCGCGCCCACCGCGAGGAGCGCGATCCCGGCCGCGACGAACGCCCCGACACGGAACGCACCGTCGAGGGTGGCGAGGTCGAAGGTGACCAGCTTGACCACCGCCGCGCCTGCCAGGGTCAGCGCAGCGGCGATCGGAGCCCGCCGCGCCGCGCCCACCGGCATCCGCGCGGCGACGGCGAGGACGGCCGACGCGGCGAGGACCCACAGCACAGTGGCGGCCATGTGGCCGGCGAGGAAGCCCGCGCCGGTGCCGCCCACCGCGACACCGACCGTCACCACCGTCGCGGTGAGCCCGTAGAGGGCGACGGCACCGGCGGCGATCACCGCGCCCGCCTGCGTCCGGTGGACCACGCCGAGCGCCGCGGCAGCGCCGACGAGGAGCAGGCTCGCGACCACCGCGGACGCCGTCTGCCCGTCGGTCCGCGCGATCGGGGTCAGCAGGGACTCCACGGGGACCGACCAGCCGAGGTACCCGAGACCCCCGACCACGGCGAGACCCGCCCCGACGGCGGCGATCAGCCGGTCACCGCGGCCGACCACGGTCACGACCGCGGCGATCGCGAGCAGTGCGGGAACGGCCACCGTCGCGCCGAACGCGCTCGGGATCGCGACCACCGTCGCCACCGCGGCCAGGCACGCCCAGGTCGCCCGGACGATCGACGGAGCGGACCACACGACCAGAGCCGCGTTCGCCGTCGCCACGGCCGCGAGCACCGAGGCGGCGACCCCCCGGTCGAGCGCGACCCCGCACACCAGGGCGGGGACGCAGCCGACGACGGACGCGAGGGCCGCGGCGGTCGCGGACACGCGACGGGTGACCGACGACAGTCCCGCCGCGAGACCGATGGCCGCGGTCGCGGCGCACCCGAGGGCCAGGAGCACCCCGTCGACCTCAGCCGCGGCGACACGGGCGGCGACGACCACCGCGGTCACCCACAGCGACACGGCGGACACACCGACGACGGGCAGCGCGGACCACGGCGTGCGGTGCGCGACGACCACGCAGGCGACGGCGATCACGAGCATGAAGCCGACCAGACCGAGATCGATGCCGCCCGCGACGAGCGGGGCGACGGCGATCAGCGGCGTCACCGAGACCAGGGCGAGCCGCTCGGAGCGCCACCTCCGCGCCCACGCGACACCGCCGCCGGCCAGCCCGGCGGCGAGTACGAGACCGACCACCACGGGCACCCAGTGGTACAGCCGGGTCACCGCGACGACGTCGAGGTAGGCGGTGGCGATGCCGGTGGCCGCGAGCGCGACCGCGCCGACACCGGACCCGCGAGCGTGAGACCGGGTGGCCAACCCGATGAGGGATGCCGCGAACACCGCGCCCGCGGCCACGCGCATCTCCGGGCGGAGCAGCCCGGCCTGCGCGGCGAGGACCAGAAGCAAGCCGACCCCGACGACGGTGACGGCGACTCCCGCGACCGCGAGGACGGCGCCGACGAGGCGGCCGTCGTCAGCCGCCCGACTCAGCCAGGAGCGGCGCGGTGGCGTCGCCGGATACGGGTGCGGCGGCGGGATCGGTGCGGGTGGGGGTGCGGGGACAGGTGCGGGGACGGGTGCCACCTGCATCGCGGCGAGTTCTGCGGCGATCTGCGAGGTGCGGTGGGCCAGATGGGCGCATTCCTGCGCGAGTCGCTGCAGATGGGCGGGGTGCGGATACGGAGCTGTCATGGGCCGATCGTCGTCGCGGATCGCGGCGGCGACATGAGTGCAACTACCCACCCCGCGTGGGGATCATTCGTCGAGACCGTGCTCGATCGCGTAGCGGGTCAACTCGACGCGGTTGCCGAGTTGCAGTTTCCGCAGCGTCGATTGCACGTGGTTCTCGACCGTGCGGTGACTCAACCCGAGCCGGGTCGCGATCTGGCGCGCCGTGAGCCCCTTCGCCACGAACCGCAGCACCTCGGTCTCCCGGTCGGTGATGGGCGGGGTCGACGCGTCCGCACCGCCGTCGGCGATGCGGCGGAACTCGCCGAGCACCAGGCCGGCCAGGCCCGGGGTGAACACCGCCTGGCCGGCGGCCGTGGCGGTCACCGCGTCCACCAACTCCGCACGCGATGCGCTCTTCACGAGATAGCCACTGGCCCCGGCCTTCACGGCGTCGAGGACGTCGGAACGTTCGGCCGACGCCGAGAGCACCAGCACCCGGGAGTCGGGTGACGCCTCGACCACGCCGGCGGTGGCGTCCGCGCCGGTCCCGTCGGGCAGCTGCATGTCCATCAGCACCACGTCCGGGCGGACAGCCGCCGCACGGGCCACCGCCGCACGCACACCGTCGGCGGTCGCGACGACGTCGAAGCCCTCGTCGGCGAGGTCGCGGGCGACACCCTCGCGCCAGATGGGGTGGTCGTCGACAACCATGACCGTGGTCATCGGGGCTCACCGTCCGTCCACGGGACGGTGAGTTCCCACTCGGCGCCGTCCCCCGGCCCGGTCTCGAGATGCGCCGTCCCGCCGAGGGATTCGATCCGCCCGACGATGGCCTGGGTGATCCCGAGACGTCCCTGCCCGGCCGCCTCCCGCACGCGCCCCGGGGCGATGCCGACACCGTCGTCCCGCACGCTGACCACCACCTTCCCGCCCAGGTCCTCGAGGAGGACGAACACCCGCGGCGTGACACCGTCGGGTCCCCCGCCGTGCCGCCGCGCGTTGTCGAGGGCATTGTCCACCGCGGCGAGCACCTCGGTGACCCGCTCGGCGTCGCCGATCACCGGCTCGGCCGGGGCGCTGACCGTCACGCGGTCGCCGGCGCGGGCGCGCAGGGCATCGGCCAGATCGAGGGTGGCGTCGGCGCGCGGCGTCGCGTCGTGGGCGAGCAGGTCCCGCAGGGCGCGCTCCTGATCGGCGGCGAGGGCGGCGAGATCACCGGTCTGACCGCCGATCTCACGACCACGGCGCGCGATGAGCGCCAGGACCTGGAGGACGCCGTCGTGCACCTGGCGGGACAGCCGGTCCCGCTCCGCGGTCGCCGCGGCCAGCCGCGTCGCCTCCTCCAGACGCGCCGACGCCCGGCGCAGGGCGCTCGCCCCGAGCCCGATGACGACGCCGAGCGCCAGCAGGATCACGACCGCGGCGTTGCGGGCGAGGTCGACGACGACGAAGCCCTTGGCGATCGTGCTGCTGACGATCACCGCGACGGCGGCGACCCCGCCACCGGCGGCACCGAGCTGGATGCCGACGGAGATCACCGCGTTCGCGGCCCACAGAGTCGTCGGGATCGACTGGTGGTCGGCCCGCCAGCCACCGGAGGCGAGGAACAGCGTCGAGAGCATCAGCAGACACACCACGACGAGATCGGCGACGACCCACCAGGCCGTCCGCCCGGGGCCGCGGATGTGAGCCCACCCGAAGACCACGGACCACAGCACGACGATCGCGGCGACGACGACACCGCCGAGCGGATGCTCGAGGTCGTCGTGGACGGCGACGGAGAACCCGACGGAGTAGAGGACCGTCAGTGCGCGGAACACCTGCGCGGCCCGCCACAGCTCCGCGACCGCCGCGTCGTCGCGGGCGGTGGCGGCGCGGCGGACGTCGGTCACGACGTCCGCGGTTCCCCGTCGTCGGCGTCGGCCGTGTCCCCGTCGGCCGTGTCCCCGACGTCGGAGTCGACGGCGTCGGAGTCGGGACGGCCGTCGATGCCCGGATGGTCGCCGCTGTCCCAGATCGGCTTGTCGGGCGACACCGTCGACGAGTCGCCGGCGGGATCGGGTCGGGACCCGAGGATGGAACGAACCGCGGTGTTGAGGAACGCGATCAGCGGCACCGCGACGAGCCCACCGATGATGCCCGCGGTCACGATCCCCGCCGCGATGCCGATGACGACCGCGACCGGATGGACCCGCACGCTGCGACCGAGCAGGAACGGCTGCAGCACATGGCTCTCGATCTGCATGACGGCGACGACCACGGCGAGCGCGATCACCGCCGCGATCCAGCCCTGCGTGACGAGCGTGACGACCACCGCGAGCGCACCGGTCACCAGCGCTCCGACGATGGGGATGAACGCGCCGATGAACACCAGCGAGGCAAGCGGCAGGGCGAGCGGCACCTGCAGGATGGCCAGCCCGACGCCGATCCCGATCGCGTCGACGGCAGCGACGGCCACGGTCGCGCGGACGTACCCGACGAGCGTCCCGAACCCCGCCCGCCCCGCGACGCGGACGCGATCCCGTGTCGAGCTCGGGATGAGCTTGGTGACGAACATCCAGATCTGCCCGCCCCCGTAGAGGAAGAAGATCATCAGGAAGAGCAACAGCAGAGCGCCCGTCGCGACCTCGGTGACGGTGGCCGCCGTGGCGATCGCGCCGGTGGTGATCTTGCTCTGGTTGCGCTGCAGCATCGCGACGAAGTCGTCGCCGACGTGGTCGAGTTGCGCCTGCTCAAGTCCGAACGGGCCGTCGAGGAGCCAGCTCTTGACCGAGTCGATCGTCGAGGTCGCCTGGTTGGTGAGGTCGGGCAGTCCGTCGATGAACTGCTGGACGACGAACGAGAGGATCCCGGCGATGACGCCGATCGCGACGATCATCGTCACCACGACGGCCACGCCGCGGTGCAGGCCGCGGCGGTCGAGCCAGTCGACCACGGGGACGAGGAAGGCCGTGCCCAGGATCGCCAACGCGATCGGGACCGCGACGGCCTCGTACTTGTGGCCGAGCCAGAAGAGCGCGTAGACCGCGACGCCGATCGCGACCAGCCGCCACGACCACTCGGCCGCGGCCCGGACCAGCGGGTGCACGGCGAACCGATCAGCGCGACCCGACGAGTCGGGCATACGGTCGCTCACCGGCCAACCCTAGCCCGCAGGGGCCGACCTGCTCGCCCCCGCGGGACCCCTCAGTTCGCGGAGGTGGTGGTCGGGGTGGCCGACGACGCGCTCGCCGCCGATGACGGGGCGGTCGGTGTGGTGGTCGTCGGTGTGGTTGTCGTCGGTCTCATGGATGCCGATGTCGACGGTGACGCCGCGGTGGTGGTCGACGTGGTCTGGGACGTGGTCGTCCGAGTCGTGGTCGTCTGTGGTGCCGACGACGGCGTGCTCGCGGCCTGTCGGCGGCTCGCCGACTGCACGGACTGTTGTGCCTGACCGATCGTCGACACGAAGTCGTCGACGACCTTCTGCGGCGACTGTCCCGGACCGAGGCGCGCGGGCACCGGGGTGCCCGGCCCGGCCGTCCGGTCGTACGCCTTCTCGATCTGGGCGCGCAGCCCCGGCTCCATCGCGTCGAGCACAGGCTTCGGCACGCCGAGGAGCTTCAGGGGCATCAGCAGCGGGATGTACTCGCCACGGACGGTGATGTACCGCGTGTTCCCGACGGTCACGTCGGAGATGATCGAGGACTTGTCGTTCAGGTCGACGTCCTTGTAGCTGCCGTGGACGAGGAACCCGAACGCGGCGTTGAGCACGGCCAGGCCGTTCGACGGGTCGCGGGGGAAGTCCGAGACCCCGTCGTACTCCCAGCTGATGTCGGTGACCTTGTAGTCGGTGACGGGTGCCGGCCCGTCGAACGTCATACCGAACGGCGTGGCGTACAAACCCGGGAATCGCGCGAAGACGCCGCCGTTGGGACGGTTCGGGTTGCCGAACACGATCGCGGTGGTGTCGGTGGGCGACGGGGCGTACCCGCCCGCGGCGCGGATCTGCTGCCATTTCCGCAGCGACTTCATGACGACACCGGCGCTGGCCGAATAGCCGACGATCAGCAGGGGACCCTTGGGCGCCCGCGGTCCCAGTGCCGCGAGCTCCAGCGCGGACACCCCCGCCTGCTGCGACTGGTCGTAGGTGAGGCCGGTCCACCCGGCGGTGAACGGTGTCTGCGCGGGCCACTGGACTGTCCGGTAGGTCCAGCCGGCGTACGGGGTGCCCGGCTTGCCGGAGAAGTACCCCGACAGCTCCTTGTCCATGTCCTGGCCCTGCGGGTTGCTGTTGCCCCCGAGCGCGAGGATCGTCCCGCCGGTCGGCGGAGGCGTCTCCGCGAGACCTGATCCCGCTCCCACCCCGGCGGTGAGCGCTGTGGCCATGGCCAGTGCTGTCGCGCCCACGACGAGACGACGGAACACCATGTGGAACCCCCCCTCGGGCCGCCCCCACAGCCGACCCGGTCCGGAAAGGATAACGGTCGTGTCGGACGGGCGACAGGGGATCGGCCGATCGGATGACTAGGGTGAGGCCCTATGACGGCCCAGTTCGGCGACGCCGCCGAGGACGGCGTACCCGCCGCCCCAACGCGTCGTCGCTTCTGGTGGGTGCGCTGGGTGGCCCTGGCGCTCGTCGTCGTCGTGCTCACGGTCGAGGTGGTCCTCGTGTGGCCGAAACTCACCGAGGCGTGGCGGAGCATGGGCAGCCTCCACTGGTGGTGGGTCGTGGCCTGCATCGTGGCGTCCGGGTTCTCGATGGACAGCTTCGCGCAGGTGCAGCGCGCGTTGCTGCGCTCCGCGGGTGTGCGGGTGTCACAGATGAAGTCGCTGGCGGTCGTGCTCGCCGCGAACTCCGTGAGCCAGACGATGCCCGGAGGCAACGTCCTCGCCCCCGCCTTCACCTACCGACAGACCCGGAAGTGGGGTGCGTCGCCGGTCGTCGCGTCGTGGCAGGTCGTCATGTCGGGTCTGTTGATGGGCGTCGGCCTGGCCGTGCTCGGCATCGGCGGCGCACTGCTCGCCGGCGCGAAGACCAGCCCGTTCTCGGTCATCTTCTCCATCGGCGGCTTCCTCGCGTTCGTCATCCTCGCCCAGTACATCGCCTCCCACCCCGAGATGATGAAGTCGATCGGGACCCGGACGCTGTACGCGGTCAACAACATGCGCGACAAGGACCACGAGCACGGGGTGGCCCGCTGGCACGAGATCGTCGACCAGCTGCGCGCGGTCCAGCTCACCGGCAAGGACACCTCGATCGCCTTCGGGTGGTCTCTGTTCAACTGGCTCGCCGACGTCGCCTGCCTCGCCTTCGCCTGTTACGCCGTCGGCGGTGAGCCCGGCATCGCCGGTCTGGCGGTCGCCTACGCGGCCGGCAAGGCCGTCGGCACCGCGTTCCCGCTGCTGCCGGGCGGGCTCGGCGTCGTCGACGCGGTCCTGGTCCCCGCGCTCACCTCGGCCGGCATGGGCGCGGGCGAGGCCGTCACCGCCGTCCTCGTCTACCGGCTCATCAGCTACCTGCTCGTGGCGCTCGTCGGCTGGATCGTCATCGCGGTGATGTTCCGACAGGCCCTGTCCGACACCGACGCCGAGCTCGACGCCGAGGTGCACGCCGACGCCACAGGGGCACCGGACGCTCCTCCGGCCCCCGTCACCGACGACCCCGACCCACCCGACGACCGACCGGGGCGGACATGACCCGCGGACGGGTGGTCGCGCTCGCCGCCGTCGCCGACGTGGTCGCCGTCCTCGTCTTCGTCGTCATCGGCCGGATCAACCACGACGACGGCCTGACGATCACCGGGATCCTCTCGACACTGTGGCCGTTCCTCGCCGGCACCGCGGTCGGGTGGTCGGTCGGTTACGTCGTCGCGCACGTGCACACCGATCAGATCGGCGCACCCCACTTCCGACCCGAACGGGTGGTCCCCGACGGGGTCATCACGTGGATCTGCACCGTCGCGATCGGGATGGTGCTGCGGGACCAGTTCGGTCAGGGCATCGCGGTGAGCTTCATCGTCGTCGCGTCGATCGTCCTCGGCCTGTTCCTGCTCGGATGGCGCGGATTACGCCGTCCCGCAGGTCGTCTCGTCTCCGCGCGCTCCGCACGCTGACGCGGCGAGCAGATAATCGCTGGCGTGACCGACGCCCACCCTCTAGCGTCGCCCGACGTGCTGTCCCGATCGGTCACGACGACATCTCTCGACTTCCGTCTCCCCGACGGCACGGTCGTGTTCGACGACGTCTCGACCACCCTGGCCGGGCACCACGTGGGCGTCGTGGGCGCGAACGGCGCCGGCAAGACCACGTTCGTCCGCCTGCTCACCGGCGACCTGACGCCCACCGATGGCACCGTCGACCGCCCGTCGACCGTCGGACTCGTCCCCCAGGACATCACCCTGCGATCGGCCGTCGCCGTCGACGAGCTGATCGGGATCGCACCGGTCCGCGCCGCGCTGCACCGGATCGAGCGCGGCGCCGCCGACGAGTCGGATCATGCTGCGCTCGAGGGCAACTGGGACGTCGAGGAGCGCGCGGTCGCACTGTTCGGGCAGCTCGGCCTCGCACGGCTCGTCGCGACCCCGGGCGACCTGTCCCGCGTGGTCGACACGTTGTCCGGCGGCGAGGCGACGCTCGTCGCGGTGATCGGCGCCGTGCTCGCGGCCCCCGAGCTCCTCGTCCTCGACGAACCGACCAACAACCTCGACCCGCGTGCCCGTGGCCTGCTCCTCGACGCGATCGACCGGTTCGACGGGCAGGTGATCACCGTCAGTCACGACCGTGACCTCCTCGACCGCGTCGATGCCGTCGCCGAGGTCCGTGACGGCGACATCCGCGTGATCAGCGGGGGTTACGCCCATTTCGAGGCGGTGCTCGCCGCGGAGCAGGAGCGCGCCCGCGAGGTGCTGGCCGCGGCCCGCAACGACGAGGCCCGACAGAAGCGGGAGCTGACCGAGTCCCAGACCGTCGTCGCGCACCGTCAGCGCTACGGCCGGAAGATGTACGCACAGAAGCGTGAACCGAAGATCGTGATGCAGCAGCGCAAGCGGTCGGCGCAGGAGTCGGCCGCGAAACTGACCGGGGGACATCGTCGTCGGCTCGACGAGGCCCGCGAGACCGCGGCGAGCGCCGCCGACGCCGTTCGCGACGACCGGACCGTCCGGGTCGATCTCCCCGACACCGAGGTGCATCCCGGACAGGTCGTCCTGCCGCCGACGCGGTTCGCCTTACCCGGTGGGACCGTCGAGGTGGGGATCGTCGGACCTGAACGGATCGTGCTCCGCGGGCGCAACGGCGCGGGCAAGACCACTCTCATCGACCACCTCGTCGCTGCGCCGCCGCAGGTGCCCACCGGTGTGCTGCCCCAGGTCCTCGACGGCCTGGACCCCGACGCGAGTCCCTACGACCTGGTTGCCGCCGTCAGCGGTGACCGCAGCGCCGAGCATCGGCGAGCCGGCCTGGCGCGACTGCTGTTCCGCGGCCACGACGCCGACCGTCCGTGCCGGGACCTGTCCGGCGGTGAGCGGGTCCGCGCCGCGCTGGCGGTGGCGCTGTTGTCGTCACCGGCGCCCCGACTGCTCGTCCTCGACGAGCCCACCAACAACGTCGACATCCCGACCCGTGACCATCTCGCGCAGGCGCTGGCCGACTTCCGGGGCGCCCTCGTCGTCGTCAGTCACGACGAGCGGTTCGTCGAGGCGCTCGGGACCACCCGCGAGATCGACCTCGACCGGGTCTGATCAGCGCTGACGCAGGTACTTCTGGACCACCTGGAGTGCCGCCGAGCCGGACTTCTCGCCGGCGCAGTGCACGACGATGACCTGTCCGCGGGTGATGCCGACGAACCATCCCGGCCCCTGCGGTCCGTTGGTGCCGACGAGGGCCCTCAGGTCGGGGGCGCCGGTGAGGTCGCTCGCGTCGCCGGTCGCCGCCGTCGTCCGCATCGCCGCGGCGATCCGGGCACCGATCGCCGGGTCGATGGGGCCGAGGTCGCCCCCGCGGACGGTGGTGGTGGTGCCCCGCACGAACGTCGGTGCGACACCGGCCATCCGCGCGATCGCGACGCCGAGTGCGCCCATCGACAGCGCCGACACCTGTGGGGCGGAGTCGAGGCCGGCGGCCGAGACCGTCGCGCGGTTGGTCGCTGCCGCGGTCACACCGGGCACGGTGTAGTCGACGCCGAGACCCAGCGAGTGGAGGGCCTTCTCACCGGCGTCCCGGTCGTCGCCGGTGGTCGCGGCGATCGCACCGAGCACGGGGTCGAGTGTGGAGCCGGGTGTGACGGCGTTGTCGAGGTCGGCCCCCGCCGCGTCGGCGGCGTCGTTGTTCGCCGCGGCGACGATCGCCCCGGACTTCGCGTCGAGCACGAGCATGGTCGCCGGCTGCGCCACGTCGACGACGGAGGCGTTCACGGTGAGCTGCATCGGCTGGGAGATCGTGGTGGAGAAGCTGGGGGCGGGAGGGCCCTGCTCGCCCGTGAGACGGGTGATCCCGCCGTCGGCGCCGACACGCTGCACCGCCCACCCCGACGTGGCGTCACGCAGCGCCTGCCAGTACGCCGCCGTCGACTCCGCCAGGGGCGACTCGATCCGACGGTCGGTGGTCAGCAGGGTCATCGTGCGGCTCACCGAGACGCCGGGGACCGAGGCGGGATCGCCGTCGAGCACCTGCATGTCCGAGTCACGGAGCGCGACGACCGTCGTCGGCTTGCCGCCGGACGCAGCGACGCGTTGCGTGATGACGGGTGCGGTGACGAGCGGCGCGATGGGCGCGATGACCGCGGCGAGGCGGCGGATGCTCGCGGCACGGTCACGGGTCGCGGTCGGGTCGAACACGACGTCGGTGAGTCCCTGCGGGGTCATCCAGGGCTTGCGGGCGGTGTCCAGGACGGCGGGCGCCGGCGTCGCGTCGGTGCGGACCAGGCGCAGCGAACCGCCGTTCTGTAGTCCCGGCGCGAGGACCGTCGGGTCCCACTGGATCCGCCAGCCCGACGACAGTTTCCGCGCGGTGCCGGTCGTCGACGTCGCATAGCTGCGGCCGTCACCGAGATCCCACCGGTAGTCCAGGCCGTAGTCGGCGGTGCCGTCGGAGTACTCGACCGGCTTGGTGACACGGACGGACACCGACTGCGCGTGCATGCCGGTGAGGGTGGCGGCGATGGTCGGTGCGGCCTGCCCCGGAGCCGAGGTGAGCGCGGCCGCACGGGCGGCATCCTGCGCGTCGAGTGCCGCGCCGAAGTCGGCCAGCATGCGCTGCGACCCGGAGACGGGCTGGTCGGAGAACACCCCACACGAGGCGAGCACGAGTACGCCGCTGACCACCGTGGCCGCGGCCACGCGCGAACGAAGGGAGGAGAACACCATCACGACACCGGACCCGTCACCCGGTGTAGTCCACTCGTCTCAGGTCACGGATGACACCGTTGGTGTTTTCGATTCGCTCACGATCGGGTCACGATCGGATGTACGGCCGTCAGCCAGATCGACGCGGGCACAGCGTCTTTCCGAGAGACACTACCCCGTCCACGTCCCGTCGGCTCCCGGTCCGTGCGGGCGCGCCGTCGCGGTGCCAGGATGGGCGGGGTGAGTGCACCCACCGACACAGCCCGTCCTTCCGGAATCGACCTGCGCTGGGTCGACTCCGGCGTCCGCGCCCAGGACGACCTGTACGCCCACGTGAACGGCGTGTGGATCGCCGAGCACGAGATCCCCGCCGACCGGCCGATCGACGGGTCGTTCCTCACCCTGCGTGATCGCGCCGAGGCCGACGTCCGCGACATCGTCGTCGAGTGCGCCGGCTCCGACGCCGAGCCCGGCACCGACGCGCAGCGGATCGGCGACCTCTACACCTCCTTCATGGACACCGACCGCATCGAGGCGCTCGGACTCGACCCGATCCGCTCCGACCTCGACCGCGTCGCCGGGGTGGGCTCCACCGAGGAATTCGCCGAGGTGGTCGGCGAACTGCAGCGGCGCGGGGCCGGCGGCGCGATCGGCTTCTACGTCGACACCGACTCGAAGAAGTCCGACCGCTATCTCGTCCATCTCGGCCAGTCGGGGATCGGCCTGCCCGACGAGTCGTACTACCGCGAGGAGAAGCACGCCGAGACCCGCAGCGGGTACGTCGCGCACATCGAGCGCATGTTCTCTCTCGTCGGGATCGACGACGCCGCCGGGCGTGCCGCGACCGTGCTGGACCTGGAGACGGCCATCGCGTCGCACCATTGGGACGTCGTCAGGCGCCGCGACGCCGACCTCACCTACAACCTGCTCACCCACGACGAGCTGGTCGAGAGTGCCGGCGCGTTCGACGTCGCGGCGTGGCTGCGGGGCCTGGGCGTCACCGACGACGCCGTGTTCGCCGAGGTGGTCGTGCGGCAGCCGTCCTTCGTCGAGGGTCTCGGAGCCCTCGTCGCCGATCGGCCGCTCACGGACTGGATCGCCTGGCTGCAGTGGCGACTCGTCCACTCCTCCGCGCCGTACCTGACGTCGGCGGTCGTCGACGAGAACTTCGCGTTCTACGGACGCACGCTGTCAGGGACACCCGAGATCCGTGAGCGGTGGAAGCGCGGGGTCGGCCTGGTGGAGGCAGCGGTCGGGTTCGCCGTCGGGAAGCTCTACGTCGAGCGGCATTTCCCGCCCGCCGCGAAGGCCCGGATGGACGAGCTCATCGCGAACCTCGTCGAGGCCTACCGCCGCAACATCAGCGACCTGGACTGGATGAGCCCGGCGACCCGGGAGCGGGCGCTGGCCAAGCTCGACAAGTTCACCCCCAAGATCGGCTACCCCGCGGCCTGGCGCGACTACTCGGGCCTGGAGATCCGGTCCGACGACCTCGTCGGGAACGTCACGCGCGCATCGGCGTTCGAACAGGACCGCGAGTTCGCCAAGATCGGCGGTCCCGTCGACCGCGACGAGTGGTTCATGACGCCGCAGACGGTGAACGCCTACTACAACCCCGGGATGAACGAGATCGTCTTCCCGGCGGCCATCCTGCAGCCGCCGTTCTTCGATCCCGACGCCGACGACGCCGCCAATTACGGCGGCATCGGCGCGGTCATCGGGCACGAGATCGGTCACGGCTTCGACGACCAGGGCGCCAAGTACGACGGCGACGGCAACCTCGTCGACTGGTGGACCGACGACGACCGCACCGAGTTCGGCAAACGGACCCGGTCGCTGATCGAGCAGTACGACACCTTCACCCCGGCCGGCCTGGACCCGTCGCACACGGTCAACGGCGAGTTCACGATCGGCGAGAACATCGGCGACCTCGGTGGGCTGTCGATCTCCTTGGCCGCGTACCGGATCGCGACCGAGGGGACCGAGCCGCCGGTGGTCGACGGGCTGACCGGGCTGCAGCGGGTCTTCTTCGGGTGGGCGCAGGTCTGGCGGACGAAGACTCGCGAGGCCGAGGCGATCCGTCGGCTGTCGATCGACCCGCATTCCCCGCCGGAGTTCCGCTGCAACGGGGTCGTCCGCAACATCGACGCGTTCTACGACGCGTTCGACGTGGCCGAGGGTGACCACCTGTACCTCGAGCCGGGGCAGCGCGTCCGCATCTGGTGATGGCCCGGCTACGGTGAGTCCGACTTCCCGCCCACACCGGGGGCGGGATCGGACAGCGAGGTGGACCCATCATGGCCGCAACCACGATCCTCGGGGCGTCGCTCGCCGTCGTCGGACCGCTGCACTACGTGGCGCCCGAGAAGTTCGAGTCGTTCACCGCGACCGCTTTCCCCGACGACACCCGCACCTGGGTGCTGCGCCACGGGGCGATCGAGACCGGCCTCGGGCTCGGTCTGTTGGTCCCCGCCACCCGCAAGCTCGCCCTCGCCGGCCTGGTCGCGTACGGAGCGCACCTCGGCTACCACGCGTACCGCACGTTGGCGTCCTGACCAGCATTTCGAGTACTCCCACCGCGCGTGCGGTATCTGGTGGCTAGAATCCTGCCACCGACATCTGGCGCAGGTGTCCGCCGGTGGGCTCTCGCGGCCCGGGCGTCGAGCGGTGAAAGGAGCTGCTGCGATGAACGACCCCGGTCTCTCTAACCAGTCTCGATTGCACGGACAGGCGGCCGCGTGACGGCGCAGTCGGAATCCCGGGGCGAGGTGTTCCACTCGGACCTCCTCGACCACGGGTCGCAGGATCCGCCCCCGTCGACGCCCGCACTCCCGGCGCAGATGGCCGACCTGGCCCGCCGGCTCCGGTCGGAGAGCCGGGACACCGAGACGATCCTGCGCGCCATCTGCGCGGCGGCGGTCGAGTCGATCCCGAGCGCCGAGTACGCGAGCATCACACTCGTCGAGAACAGGTCGACGATCACCAGCCCGGTGCTCATCGGGAACCTGGCCGCCGACTCCGACCGTCTCCAGGCGGAACTGCACGAGGGGCCCTGCGTGACGTCGGCTCTGCAGTCCGACACCGTCGTCATCGACGACATGCGCTCCGACGACCGCTGGCCGCGGTTCAGCGCGGCTGCGGCCGACCTCGGCATCCGGTCGATGCTCTGTTTCTGCCTCTACGTCGAAGGGGACAGCTTCGGCGCGTTGAACCTGCACAGCACTCGCGTGAACGCCTTCGACGACGAGTCGCGGTCGATCGGCAGCCTGTTCGCCGCGCACGCCGCGATCGCGTTCTCCTCGGTCCGCGAGAAGGAGCAGATTCGTTCCGCACTGACCAACCGCGACGTCATCGGGCAGGCCAAGGGCATGCTGATGGAGCGTTATTCGCTCTCCGCCGACGACGCGTTCCAACTCCTCGCGCGGCTGTCGCAGGACTCCAACACCAAACTCGCCGACGTGGCGCTGCAGGTGGTGGAGGCCGGACCGGGCCAGTAGGCCGGTCAGCTCCGCAGGAACGCGAGCACGGTCGCCTCGAAGGCCTCCTTGGCCTCGATCATCACCCAGTGTCCGCACCGCGGGAAGACGTGCAGCTGCGCGTCGGGGATGAGGCGCATCGGGACCAGCGCCATGTCCGGTGGGCTGACACGGTCGTCGCGACCCCAGGTGAGCAGGGTCGGACACGCGACCTTGTGCATCGTCGCCCAATAGGGCGGTGCGTCCGAGGCGGCGAGGAACTCCTGCTGCATCGCGAAAGCCGCTGAGCCGTACATGGTCTCACCGGTCCTGCGAGCGTCGGGGTGCGTCGCCGCCTCCCAGCGTTCCTCGATGAGCTCGTCGGTGACGAGGGACTTGTCGTAGACCATCGACCGGAGCCAGCGGACGAGGCGGTCGCGGTCGGGGTCGTCGGCGAATTCCTGCAGCAGTTGCAGGCCCTCTGTCGGCTGCGGGCTGAACAGATTCGCACCCACACCGCCGATCGTGACCAGCTTGCTGACGAGCTCGGGCTTGCGGATCGCGAGGTTGACGCCGACGACGCCGCCCATGGAGTTGCCGATCATCGCGGCCGAGGGGATCCCGAGGCCCTTCATGAAGGCGTTGACGGACTTGCCGGCGTCGAGGACCGGCATGCCACCCCACGGATCACTGACGCCGAACCCGGGGAACTCCAGGACGAAGGTGTGGAAGTGCTCGGCGAAGACACCGAGATTGCCGCGGTAGTTACGCCAGCCCGTGACACCGGGCCCGGACCCGTGCAGGAGGATCAGCGACGGCGCATCGGGGCTGCCGGCCTCGTGGTAGCGGAGCGTGCCCTGGTCGGTGGTGAGTTCACGACGGGTGTCTTCATAGGTGACGTCCACCCCGACAGACTAGAACGTGTTCTAGCCGGTCGGTGAGACGGTGCCATGGCGGAGGACCACTTCCTGGACGGAGTCCGGTTCGGCAGACTGAGCGGGTGACCGATTCCTCGACCACGGTGACCCGGCAGGCCCGCTCCGGCGAACGCACCGTCGTCGCCGACGTCCTGGCAGAGGCCTTCGCCGACGATCCCGTCGTGCGGTGGATCTTCCGCGACGACGACCCCGGCCGGTACTTCCGGGTGGCCGCCCGCCACGAGCACTGTTCCCCCGACGCCGCTGACCTGCGATTCGACGGAGATCGGGCCGTCGGTGCCGCACTGTGGGATCCGCCGTCGTTCCGCGCCCCGCTCCGCCACCGGCTGCTCCTGCTCCCGTCGCTCCTCCTGGCGATGCGCCCGAGTGCGGCCGGACGCGGGTCCACGGCGACACAACTGATGCTGAAGCACCGGCCGAAGAAACCGCACTGGTACCTCGCGCAACTCGGTGCCGTCGAGCCGGGCCGTGGTCACGGTTCCGCGCTGCTCCGGCACCGCCTGCCCACGATCAGCGGGCCTGCCTACCTGGAGAGCAGCAACATCCGCAACGTGCCCCTCTACGAGCGCCACGGTTTCGTGGTCACCGGAGAGATGACCCTGCCCGACGGAGGCCCCACCCTCTTAGCGATGTGGCGGGAGGGCTGACCTCACAGCCGACTGTGTCAGCGGATGGCTGACGGCTCGCGGTCGGTCGCGCGGGTGAATCTGTAGGCCCTGAGGTCGAATCGTCGGCTGCTCCAGATGGTCTCGAGTGTCGTCGACGCGCGGAACGGCACGTCGCCGTGGTCGTCGAAGTAGTAGCTGTTGGCCGACCCGCACCCACCCTGGAAGAAGACCTGGTTGCCGCGGCGCGCCAGCATCGACCGCAGGTACTCGGCGTTGGCGTCCTCGGAGACCTCGACGCGGGTCGCGCCGACCGAGCGGGCGCGGTCCAGACATCGGACGATGTGCCTGCTCTGGGTCTCGATGAGGTTGAAGTAGGAGGACCCGTTGTAGGCGTAGGGCCCGAGGATGGAGAAGAGGTTCGGGAACCCGGGCACGCTCACGCCGTGAAACGCCTGGAGTCGGTTCTGCGACCAGAACCCGTCGAGATCCCGGCCGCCGACCCCGCGGACGTCGAAAGGCGGCATGTTGCCCTTCTCGAAGACCTTGAAGCCCGTCGCGAGGACCAGGACGTCGCACTCGTGGAGCACACCGTCCGCGGTCCGGATCCCGCCCGCCTCGATCCGGTCGATCGACGACGTCTCGAGGGCCACGTTCGACCGGTTGAACGTCGGGAGGTAGGCGTTCGAGAAGCTGGGACGTTTGCAGCCCATCGCGTAACGCGGCGTCAGCTTGTCGCGGGTCGCCGGGTCGGCCACGGTGCGTCGCAGGTAGGCCCGGGCCAGTTTCTCGCCTGCCGTCGCGATCGGGACCACGCCGTTGAAGTGGGCCGGCAGGGGGAAATTGACCTCGACGAACGCCGGCGACACGGTACGGGCGACGCGGCGCGCGCCGGGGATCCGGGCGAGTGCGGTGCGCACGACGCCGGGGATCGGCGCGTCGGGCTTGGGCATGCACCAGATCGGGGTGCGCTGGAAGACGGTGAGATGGTCTGCGACCTCGGCGATCTCCGGGATCGCCTGCACCGCAGAGGCACCCGTGCCGATGACCGCCACCCGACGGCCGCAGAGATCGAGGGAGTGATCCCAGCGCGCCGTGTGCAGCACGTCGCCCGCGAAATCGTCCACGCCGGGGATGTCGGGGCGCTTGGGCTGGGTGAGGACGCCGGTTGCGCTGACCACGTACCGCGTGGTGATGGTGTCCCCGGATCCGGTCCGCAACGTCCACAGGTCGGACGACTCGTCGAACTCTGCCTCGACGACGCGGGTGTTCAGCCGGGTGCGGTCGGTGACGCGGAATCGCTGCGCGACGTCGTCGGCATACCGCTTCAGTTCGCGACCCGGGGCGTAGATCCGGGACCAGTCGGTCCGCTGGTCGAAGGAGAACTGGTAGCTGAACGACGGGATGTCGACGCCGACGCCGGGGTAGGTGTTCCAGTGCCACGCCCCGCCGAGACCGTCACCGTCCTCCACCAGCAGGTAGTCCGAGAACCCCGCGCGGTCGAGGAGGATCGCGGCGCCGATGCCGGAGAACCCGCCTCCGACGATGACGATCTCGTGGTCGGGGGTCCTGACGGTGCCATCCATGGATGTAAGTATCCCCGACGGCAGTGCCGACTGTGTGGAAACCGCCGCCGAGTGTGTTGACCACTACGGTGCCGACTGTGTGGAAACCGCCGTCGAGTGTGCGGCGTCGTCGACACACCGCACCTTCCGCTGCCAGCACACTCGATGGTCGTTTCCACCCAGTCAGCGCACAGAAGCGGCCCGGCTCCCATCGGGAACCGGGCCGCTTGGCTGGTCTGAGATCAGCTCAGATCAGTACTTCTCACCCTTGCCGGCCTTGTCGACCAGCGACTGCGGCGGCTCGAAGTGGCTGCCGTACTTCGACGCCAGGTCGCGAGCCCGGTCGACGAAGCCCTGCAGGCCGCCCTCGTACTGGTTGATGTACTGCACGACACCACCGGTCCACGCCGGGAACCCGATCCCGAAGATGGAGCCGATGTTGGCGTCGGGCACGGAGGTGATGACACCCTCGTCGAAGCACTTCACCGTCTCCAGCGCCTCGGCGAAGAGCATGCGCTCCACCATGTCCTGGAACGGGATCTGCGTGCTGCCCGACTTGTACTGGTCGCGCAGACCGTTCCACAGACCGGTGCGCTTGCCGTTCTCGTCGTACTCGTAGAAGCCCTTGCCGGCGGTCTTGCCGTCGCGGCCCTGCTCCAACAGCCAGTCGACGACCGCGAACGACCCGTGGTCGGGGTAGTCCTTGCCCTCGGCCTTCGCCGCGGCAGCGGTCTCGTTGCGGATCTTCTGCATCAGGCCGAGCTTCAGCTCGTCCGAGAGCTGCAGCGGCGCAGCCGGATAGCCCGCCTGCTGACCGGCCTGCTCGATGAAGGCCGGCTCGACGCCCTCACCGACGGCCGCGATGGCCTCGTTGATGAACGTACCGATCACACGCGAGGTGAAGAAGCCGCGGCTGTCGTTGACGACGATCGGGGTCTTCTTGATCGCGAGCGTGTAGTCGATGACCTTGGCCAGCACCGCATCCGAGGTCTTGGCACCACGGATGATCTCCACCAGCGGCATCTTGTCGACCGGGGAGAAGAAGTGGATGCCGATGAAGTCGTCGGCACGCTTCACGCCCTCGGCGAGCGAGGTGATGGGCAGCGTCGAGGTGTTCGAGCCGAGGACGGCGTCGGGCTCGACGATGTCCTCGATCTCCTGGAACACCTTGTGCTTCACCTCGACCGACTCGAAGGCGGCCTCGATGACGAGGTCGACGCCCGCGAAGTCCTGCGGGTCCACGGTCGGGTGGATGCGGGCGAGCAGCTCGTCGGACTTCTCCTGCGTGGTCTTGCCACGCTTGAGTGCCTTCTCCTCGAGCTTCTCCGAATAGTTCTTGCCACGCTTGGCCGCGTCGATGTCGATGTCCTTGAGGACGACGTCCATCCCGGCCTTTGCCGAGACGTACGCGATGGCCGCACCCATCATCCCGGCGCCGATCACGCCGACCTTCTTGGCGGTGTACTTGTCGTAGCCGTCAGGCCGTGAGCCGCCACCGTTGATGTGCTGCAGATCGAAGAAGAACGCCTTGATCATGTTCTGCGCGACCTGGCCGGTCACGAGCGACACGAAGTAGCGAGACTCGATCTTGGCGGCGGTCTCGATGTCGACCATCGCGCCCTCGACCGCGGCGGCGAGGATCGCACGCGGTGCCGGCATCGGGGCACCCTTGAGCTGGCGGCGCAGGATCGCCGGCATGGCCGGGAGGAACTGCGCGACCGACGGGCTCGACGGCGACCCACCGGGGATCTTGTACCCGTCGGTGTCCCACGGCTGCTTGGCATCCGGGTTCTCCGACAGCCACTTCTTCGCGGCGGGGAGGAGCTCCTCCACCGAGCCCACGACCTCGTCGACCAGTCCGGTCTCCTTGGCCTGCGCCGGCTTCATGCGCGGTCCCTGCAGCAGCACGTTCATCAGGGCGTTCTGGATGCCGAGCATGCGGACCGTGCGGACGACTCCGCCACCGCCGGGGAGCAGACCGAGGGTGACCTCGGGCAGACCGATGGAGCTGCCCCGCACGTCCGCGGCGATGCGGTGGTGGGTGGCGAGCGCCAGCTCGAGGCCGCCGCCGAGCGCGGCGCCGTTGATGGCGGAGACGATCGGCTTCCCGAAGGTCTCCAGACGACGCAGGTTGACCTTGAGCTCGTTGACGCGGTTCGTGATCTCCGTGGCGATCTGGACCTTGTCCTTGTCGCCGCGGTCGCTCGACATGTCCTTCAGGTCGCCACCGGCGAAGAAGGTCTTCTTCGCCGAGGTGAGCACGACACCGGTGATGTCGTCCTTCTCGGCCTCGAGCCGCTCCACCGTCGCGGCGAGCGACTCGTGGAACAGGTCGTTCATGGTGTTGGCGCCCTGGTTGGGGTCGTCCATGGTGAGTACGACGACGCCGTCGGCGTCCTTCTCCCACGCGATCATGTTGTCACTCATGTGTTCTCGGATTCTCCTGTGAGGACGGGCGCGTCAGACGCGTTCGATGATGGTCGCGACGCCCATGCCGCCACCGATGCAGAGGGTGATCAGGCCGTAGCGGCCGCCGGAGCGCTCGAGCTCGTCGACGACGGTGCCGAGGATCATCGCGCCGGTCGCGCCGAGCGGGTGGCCCATCGCGATCGCGCCACCGTTGACGTTGGTCTTCTCGTGCGGGATCTTCAGATCCTTCATCCACTTGAGGACGACCGAGGCGAACGCCTCGTTCAGCTCGAACACGTCGATGTCGTCGACGGTCAGGCCGGCCTTCTTCAGCACGAGCTCGGTGGCCGGGGTGGGCCCGGTGAGCATGATCGTGGGGTCGGAACCGGTCTGCGCGGTGGCGACGATGCGCGCACGCGGCGTCAGGCCGGCCTTCTTCCCCGCCTCCTCGGTGCCGATGAGGACCAGTGCGGCGCCGTCGACGATGCCGGAGCTGTTGCCGCCGGTGTGGACGTGGTTCACCTTCTCGACGCTGTAGTACTTCTGCTTCGCGACCTCGTCGAAGCCGGCCATCTCGGCCAGACCCGCGAAGGCGGGCTTGAGCTTGCCGAGCTGCTCCACCGTGGTGCCCGGGCGGCGGTGCTCGTCGTGGTCGAGGACGAGGACGCCGTTCATGTCCTTCACCGGCACGACGGACTTCGCGAAGTACCCGGCCGACCACGCCGCCTCGGCACGGTTCTGCGACTCGACGGCGTAGGCGTCGACGTCGTCACGGCTGAAGCCCTCGAGGGTGGCGATCAGGTCGGCACCGATGCCCTGCGGGGCGATGTAGAGGTCGTACGCGGTGGCCGGGTCCTGGAACATCGCGCCGCCGTCGGAGCCCATGGGCACACGCGACATCGACTCGACACCACCGGCGATGACCAGCTGGTCCCACCCGGACGCGACCTTCTGGGCAGCGAGGTTGCTCGCCTCCAGACCGGAGGCGCAGAAGCGGTTGATCTGGGTGCCGGGGACGGTGTCGGGCAGGCCGGCGACGAGCGCCGCGGTCCGCGAGATCACGGCGCCCTGCTCACCGACCGGCGACACGACGCCGAGGACGACGTCGTCGATGTCTTCGGGGTCGATGTCGGGGAAGCGGGTGCGGAGCTCGGTGATGAGGCCGGCGACGAGGTCGACGGGCTTGGTGCCGTGCAGCGATCCACCGCGCTGCTTGCCACGCGGCGTACGGATCGCCTCGTAGATGAATGCGTCACTCATGGACGGGTCCTTTCACATCGGTGCCCGTAGGCTAACGCGCGCTAACTTACGCCGCCATACCCGGTGCTCACAAGGTTCATCGATGGTCATCTGTGCGCTAATGTCGGTTCACCATGACTTCCGCTCCCGCTCGGTCGCGTCGACACCCCGACCGTCGTCGCGTCCTGTTGGACGCCGCGGCATCGCTCTTCGCCGAGCGCGGATACGCCCGGGTGTCCGTCGCCGACGTCGCGCGGGCGGCAGGGGTGACCGCGCCGGGCGTCTACCGCCACTTCGCGGACAAGCAGACGCTGCTCGCGGAGACCGTGATGGCGCGCGTCGACGACCTCCAGGCGTGCACCGACGGCGCGCTGTCGACACCGCCACGCGATCGCGCCGAACAGCGGGACGCCCTCGTCGCGGCGGCCTGCCGGATGGGTTTGCACCGTCCCGACGCCGCGATTCTCTGGCGCTGGAACGGGGTGTTCCTCTCGGACGAGCAGAACGTCCAGGTGCGCCGCCGCACGGGCGAGATCCTCGACCGCTGGGCCGCCGCCCTGACCTTCGACCGCGACGACCTCACGCCGCGCACCACCCGACTCATCGCCTGGGCCGTGTTGTCGATCGTGGGCAGCACGTCCGCGCACAGCACACGGATCCCGGTGGGACGCGCCCAGGCCCGGCTCGCGGAGCTGGTCCGGCGGGCGATCGCTGTCGCACCCGACGACGCGCCGCCCCTGACGCACGTCGCCGTGCCCGGCACACCTGCCGACAGTCGCCGCGGGGAGATCCTCGACGCGGCGTCCGACCTGTTCGAGCGGCGCGGGTACGGACATGTCGGTGTGGACGAGATCGGCGAGGCCGTCGGGATCACGGGGCCCAGCGTCTACAAACACTTCCCCAGCAAGGTCGCGATCCTCGTGGACATCGGGCGCCGCAGCGCCGCGCGTCTCGAGGCGGGCGCGATGGCGGCCCGCGCGGCGACCACCGATCCGCAGGAGTTCCTGGGCGCACTCGTCGAGTCCTATGTGACGGTTCTCAGCACGACACCGGACCTGTCCGTCGCGTTCAACAACGGTCCGGTGCTCAGGGAGACCGATGCGCAGGATCTCCTCGCCGCGCAGCACCACTACGTGCGACGCTGGATCACGCTGGTGACCGAGATCGAACCCGGTCTGGCGCCGGCGGAGGCCGCGGTCACCGTGCACGCCGCGCTGAGCATCGCCAACGACGCGGTGCGGATGCGGCGGGGGCGGATGCGCCCCGAGCTGCCCGCGCAGCTGGCCTGCCTGATGAGAGGTGTCCTGGGACTGTGAGCGATCCGTTGTCCGACATCGAGGATGCGCTGCTCGGCGGGCCGCCGGTGTTCAGCCGCGACCAGGCAGTCGCCGAGCTCGGCGTCGACGCCGACTTCGCCCACGAACTCTGGCGGGCCTTCGGCTTCGCCCATGACGACCGCGCCGAGGCGATCTTCACCGAGGACGACCTCGCTGCGATGGGGACGGTCATCGCGGCGTACGCCGCCGCGCCCGAGGGAACCACGGTCGCCGCGGCGCGGTCGATCGGGCAGACGATGTCGCGCCTCGCGGACTGGCAGGCCTACCGCCTGCACGAGATGGCGAACGATCCCGACAACGACATCAGCATGGCCCAGATGGCCACGGCGATGGGGCGGGTGCAGACCCTGATCTGGCGCCGCCATCTCGCCGCCGCCCTGCGCAACCTCTCGGTCGACCGCGGCGCCAACGGGGACGAACGCCACGACCTGAGCATCGGCTTCTGCGACATCGTCGGGTACACGAGCCTGTCGCGAAAGATCGGCATGGAGGAGCTAAACACGCTCCTCGAGACGTTCGAGGTGAAGGCGAGCGAGATCGTCACCGAGCGCGGTGGCCAAGTCATCAAGACACTCGGCGACGCGGTGATGTTCGCCGTCGACGACGCCGCGTCCGCCGTCGAGATCGCGCTGGAACTCCATTCGATCTCCGACCTCGACGACTTCCCGCCGCTGCGGGTCGGTCTCGCCTACGGCCGCGTGCTGACACGCTTCGGCGACGTGTTCGGGGAGCCGGTGAACATCGCCGCCCGCCTGACGGGATCGGCCCGTCCCGGGACGTCGCTCTGCGACTCCGCGCTCGCCGACGTGGTCGAGGACGACCGGTTCTTCTTCAAGTCGATCGGCACGCTGAGCGTTCGCGGCTACCGCCATCTCAAGGCCCGCGTCATCGAGTACAACCGCGATCACCAATCCGCCGAGAGCGGCCGCTGACCATCGGGCGATGAGTTCCGGCGACATCGGCGGTCTACATCGCCAACAGATCATCCCGGCCTCAGGAGTTCTCATGCGACAGCTGATCGTCACCGCGTTCGTCTCACTCGACGGGGTCATGGAGGCACCCGGCGGCGAACCCGGCTACCGCAACTCGGGCTGGACCTTCGAGAGCATCGAGTTCGACCCGGCGGCCTACGAGATCAAGGGCCGCGAACAGCAGGAGAGCGGAGCCCTGCTCTTCGGGCGCACCTCCTACGAGGCGTTCGCCCCGGTGTGGCCGACGATGGAGGAGTTCGCCCAGATGAACACCCTCCCCCGCTACGTGGTCTCGACATCGCTGGAGTCCGACGACGACCGCTGGCCGGCCACCATCCTACGCTCGGTCGACGACGTCGCCGCACTGAAGGAGACCGAAGGCGGCCCGATCCTGGTGCAGGGCAGCGCATCTCTGGGCGCATCACTCGCCGACGCCGGCCTCGTGGATCGCTACCACCTGCTGGTGTTCCCGGTACTGCTCGGGGCGGGCAAGCGCCTGTTCAGCGAGGCGGACAAGGACAGCACGCATCTGCGCCTCGTCGAACACGAGGCCTACGGCAACGGCATCCAGAAGCAGGTCTTCGACGTCGTCCACGCCGACTGAGGTCAGTCCGCCTTCGTTTTCCGACGGCGCGGAGAGCATCGGCGCTCCAGCCCGTCGAGCGCCGCCGCCACCATCGGTTCGACCTCGTCGGCGACATCACCGGGGCGTGCACCGTCGACGATGCGGCGTCCGACGTGGTCGACGAACGATTGCAGAACCGACAGGAGCGCGGCCGCACAGGCTTTCGCCGTGAACAGTTCGTCCTCGTCGCCCGTGTCGACGATCGCGGCCGTCAGCGCATCCGCCTGGCGGTCGCGCGACTCGAGAACATAGCGCCGAACCTCGCTGCTCGTCGCACACAACGCGGGTAGGTCGCCCGCCGACTCGCCGGGCGACCTCCCGCGCAGGATGTCGACCTCGGCCAGGAAAGCGGGACGGACCGCCGCGACCGGCGAGACCCCGCGGGGTCGGGCGGTCACCAGCCGCACGAGCGTGGACGTGACCTCCTCGTCACGGTCGAACAAGAGGTCCCGTTTCGTCCCGAAATGGTTGTAGACGGTCTGCGGCGAGACCTCGGCCGCGGCGGCGACGTCTGCCACCGAGACGTTCTCGTACCCACGCTCACCGAAGAGACGTGCTGCAGCATTCGCGATCTCGGCACGCGCGCGTCGCTTCTTGCGCTCTCGGAGACTGGCCTCGGTCACGCTCGCGACCCTAACACCGAACTCTCTACATTTTGTAGTTAACTCTAGACATGGAGTGGACTCCAGAGTATGAAGAATCGTGAGATCGGCACCCGGTCGTCGAACCCTGAGCGTGGTCGTGGTGCAGCCGACAGAGAGGACGACGAGATGACGCGAGCAGCACACCGCATGGGCGTGTACCGCTACGAACACACGGAGCCGCTCTTCGACGGACGCGTCGACATCGACGGTGTCGACAAGCCCCTCGTGAGTGCTGATCTCATCTCGGATCTGTTCCGCGAGGCGGCGGGCGGCGGGCTCGACATCGCCGAATACGGGCTGACCTACTTCGTCCGCACCTTCGAGCAGGACGACTCGCCGTTCCTGGCGCTGCCGATCTTCCCCAACCGCAACTTCCGCCATTCGGCGCTGTTCGTCAACGCGGACGCGGGGATCGACCACCCCTCCGACCTAGTCGGCAAGATCGTCGGGGAGTTCGCCCTCTGGGGGCATGATCCGGGTGTCTGGATGAAGGGGGTCCTGCACGACGAGTACGGGATCACCCCAGACCAGATGTCGTGGGTCATCGGCGGCACCGATCACCCCATACCGTCGTTCGACTGGATCCCCCAGCCGATCCCCGGGGGTGTGGACGTCCGTCACGCCGGACCGGACGAGACGCTGGCGGAGATGCTCGAGCGGGGCGAGATCGACGCGCTGTTCTCCGTCGACGTCCCGCGTACGTTCCTCGACGGCACGTCGCACAGGATCCGCCGACTCTTCCCCGATCACCGCACGGTGGAACGCGACTATTACGAGCGCACCGGCATCTTCCCGATGATGCACGCCATCGCGGTCCGTCGTGAGCTCGCCGCGGACGCGGCCTTCATGCGCGATCTGTACGCCGGGTTCGACGAGGCGAAGACGATCGTCCAGAAGCAGTACCTCGAGGGGGCGTCCAAGCAGCACATGTCCGTCATCACGCCCTGGTTCAGTGACCTGTTCGCATCGAACCGGGCGTTGTTCGGCGAGGACTGGTGGCCCTACGGCACCTCGGCCAATCGCACTGCGGTGGACACCTTCCTGCGGTACAGCCACGAGCAAGGCCTGACGCGGCGCCGTCTGCAGGTCGAGGAGATCATCGTGCCGGCTCTGCTCGACACGTGATCGTCATCAGCCGGAACGGTCAGCGCGTCGGGTAGACCCTCACCTCGGCCGCCTTCACCGTCAGCCACACATCTGTTCCGGCAACGAGTCCGAGGTCGGCGACCGCAGCCCAGCTGACCTCGGCGGTGATCTCGGCGAGTCCTGCGACACAGCGGACCGAGGCACGGGAGCCGGCCGGTGCGATCTCGGAGACCCGGGCCGCGATGACCGTGCGCGGGCTGCCGTGGGCCGGAGGCTCGGTGTAGACCGCGACCGCGGTCGGATCGAAGACGGCGGTCGCGCCTCCACCTGTGGCGGGGACGGCATCCGCCGATGGTTCACCCACGACCCGCACGCGGTCGGCGGTCACGGCCTCTCCGTCCCAACGACCGGTCACGAGGTTCAGCCCGGCCAGCCGTGCGGCGAAATCGTCGGTGGGGCGGGCGAGTACGTCGCGGACCGGTCCGTGCGCGGTGACCCGACCCCCTGCGATCACGACGGCGGTGTCGGCGAGGGTGACGGCGTCGACGAGGTCGTGGGTGACCAGCAGCGCGATGCGTCCACGGTCGGCGAGAACCCGTCCGACGAGGGTGCGCAGGCGCGCCGCCACGTCGACGTCGAGCGCCGAGAACGGTTCGTCGAGGAGCAACACCGCGGGGTCGGCGGCGAGCGCGCGGGCGACGGCGACCCGCTGCGCCTGCCCACCGGAGAGCTGATGCGGCTTGCGGTCGAGGAGGTCGGTGACGTCGACGGCATCGGCCCACCGCTCGACCCGCTGTCGGATCTCGTGGCGTCCCAGGCGTGCCGAGGCGGGGGCGAAGGCGATGTTGCGGGCGACCGTCATGTGCGGGAAGAGTCGCGCCTGTTGGCCCAGCAGGGCGACCGATCGTCGGTGCGGTGCGACGAAGGTGTCGTCGTCGACGAGGGTCCGCCCGCCCACGCTGATCGAGCCCTTCGTCGGCCGCAGCAGACCCGCGACGAGGTTGAGCAGGCTGCTCTTGCCCGCGCCGTTGCGACCGAGCACCGCCACCGTCGACCCGTCGGGCACCGTGATGTCGACATCGAGGTCCGGGGCGGCCGACGTCGCCCGCACACGCAGTGTCACAGCGCGTTCCCCGCACCGGGCCGACGGAGATGCACCGCGATCACGACGACGAGCGCGACGACGATGAGCACGAACGACAGCGGTAGCGCCTGCTGGGGGTCGTTGATCTCGTCGACGTAGATCTTCAGCGGCGCGGTCTGCGTGACGCCCGGCGCGTTGCCGGCGAACGTGATCGTCGCGCCGAACTCACCGAGGGCCCGCGCGAAGGCGAGAACCAGCCCGCTCAGCAGCGCCGGGGCGACCAGCGGGATGGTCACCCGCAGCAGAGTGCGGGTGGGACCGGCGCCGAGCGTGGCGGCCACCTGCTCGTACGACGATCCCGAGACCCGCAGCGCGCCTTCGACACTGATGACGAGGAACGGCAGCGCCACGAAGGTCTGCGCGAGGACGACCGCCGTCGTCGAGAAGGCGATGTCGATGCCGAGGACGGTGAGGTGCTCGCCGATCAACCCGCGACGACCGAACGCGTAGAGCAGCGCGATGCCGCCGACGACCGGAGGGAGCACCAGCGGCAGGAGCACCAGTGCGCGCACCACCCGGAGGACCACTCCGTCGGATCGGGCGAACACCACCGCCATCGGCACCCCGATGATCACACACAGCACCGTGCTGACCACGGCGGTACGCAGGCTCAGTTCCAGTGCCTGCAGCGATGATTCGGAGGTGATCGACGAGAAGAAGTCACGCCACGGCAGACGCTGGGTGAGGGCGATCGGGGGGATGACGATGAGCGCCAACCCGATGAGCGCGGGCAGGTACAGCCAGACGGGTACACCGCGCGCGCCCGGCTGTTTTCTCACCGTCCGGCGCCGAACCCCAACGCGCTCAACACCTGCTGGCCCTCGGTGCCGGTGACGAGGTCGATGAACTGCTTGGCCTCGCCGGCGTGCTGCGTGCCCTTCACCGTCGCGATCGGGTACTCGTTGACCACCGCGGCGAAGGCGGGATCGTTCACCGCCGCGACCTTCGTCCCGGCGGCCTTGGCGTCGGAGGTGTAGACGAGGCCGGCGTCGGCCTGACCGCTCGTCACCTTGGTCACCACGCCCGACACCGACGTCTCCTCGCTGGCCGGGCGGATGTCGACGCCGGTGTTCTTCTCGACGATCGCGGCGGCGTTACCGCACGGGACCTGCGGGGCACACAGGACCGTCGTGACACCCGAGCGGGCGAGATCACGGACCGAGGTGATGTTCTTGGGGTTGCCGGGCGCGGTGATGATGGTCAGCACGTTGCGGGTGAACGTCGTCGAGTCGAGCGCATCGGCACCGAGCGAGGTCATGGTCTTCTGGTCGGCGGTGGCGATGACATCGGCGCTCGCACCCTGCTTGATCTGGGTCACCAGAGCCGATGACCCGTCGAACGTGGTCCGAACCTTCACATTCGGGTGCGCCTTCTCGAAGTCCTGCGCGATCTCGGTGAAGCCCTTCTTCAGCGAGGCGGCGGCGAACACCGTCAGCGTGACGGGCGCGTCGCTCGCCGAGGAGGAGCCCGACGCGGCCGACGACCCCGAGGTGTCGTTCGACGAGCAGGCGGTGGCGAGCGCGGCCACCGCGAGCACGAGGCCGGCGACACGAAGGCGGTTGCGGGTCATCAGTTCTCTTTCTCCACGGAGCTGTCGGGGCGTTCGACGATGACGGTGGTGGCCTTGACGACGGCGGTCGCGACGACGCCGACCTCCAGGTGCAGATCCCGGACGGCGTCGGTACTCATCAACGACGTGACCTCGAACGGGCCACACTGCATGGTCACCTGCGACATGACGGTGTCGGAGCGGACGTCGGTGACGAGGCCGACGAACCGGTTGCGCGCCGACCGTCCGACGCCCGTGCCGTCGGTCGGCGGCTCGGGGGCACGGCGGCTCGCCAACCGGGCGAGGTCGGCGCCGTCGACGACGGTACGACCGGCACCGTCCGTCGAGGACGCGACATCGCCCCCGGCGATCCACCGACGCACGGTGTCGTCGCTCACGCCGAGCAATTCGGCGGCGCGGCGGACGCGAAGGGGTGTCACGACGCGATCGTACGCAGATGCGGCTCAGTGATGTCATTCAGTCCGCATCTGCGGAGGGTGCTCCCGGTACCGTGTCAAGGATTCCCCGCAAAACGAGAACGTGTTCTCATTGCGGTATGGATTTCGTGCTCGTCGACCGCCCTGTGCCGGACATCGCCGTCGTCACGCTCAACCGTCCCGAGCGGATGAACTCGATGGCGTTCGAGGTCATGATCCCGCTGCGCGACACGTTGCGGGCCCTCAGCGACGACACCTCGGTGCGGGCCGTCGTCCTCACCGGTGCCGGGTCGGGCTTCTGTTCCGGCGCCGACCAGAGCGGCGACGTCCCCGACGTCCCGCACATCGGCGGGTTGACCACCCCCACCATCGCTCTGCGGATGATGGAGCTTCTCGACGACCTCGTGACGACGCTGCGCGGGATGCACCAGCCGGTCATCGCCGCGGTGAACGGCGCCGCGATCGGAGGCGGCCTCTGCCTCGCCCTTGCCTGCGACATCCGCGTCGCAGCGACCGGCGCCTACTTCCGCGCGGCGGGGATCAACAACGGGCTCAGCGCATCCGAGCTCGGACTGAGCTACCTGCTCCCCCGCGCGATCGGCTCGTCGCGGGCGTTCGACATCATGCTGACGGGCCGCGACGTCGACGCGGCCGAGGCCGACCGCATCGGGCTGGTCTCGCGCGTCGTCGACGAGGCGGACGTCGTCGGGGAGGCCGTCCGGTACGGCCAGACCATCGCGGGCTGGAGCCGACCCGGGATCGAGCTCACCAAGAAGACCCTGTGGGCAGGCCTCGACGCGTCGTCGCTCACCTCACACATGCACGCCGAGGGCATCGGTCAGCTCTTCATCCGACTGCTGACCGGCAACTTCCAGGAGGCTGTGAAGGCCCGGAAACAGAAGCGGCCGCCGGTCTTCCAGGACTGACGTCACTCCGTCCGTGGCGCATCGGGTCCCGGCTGACAGTGCGGACACCACCATGTGCGGCGACGCTCGGGATCGTTCGGGACCTCGTCGACGACACGGATCGGGGTGCCGCACCGCAGGCACGGCTTGGCCTTGCGGCCCGCGACCCAGTGTTGTTCGCCGCGCCGGGAGTTGCCGGTGGTCACCTGGTAGGCACCGGGGACGGTCGCCGAGTGGTGGATGGCCTTGCGGCCGAGGCGGAGCAGGGCCGGCACGTCGACCTCACCGATCGGCCTCCACGGGTTGAGGCCACGCAGGAAACACAGCTCGTTGACCCACAGGTTCCCGAACCCGGCGACGCAGCGCTGGTCGAGCAGAACGGCCGAGACGGCGCGGTCGGGGTCGGCCGTCATCCTGCGCACGGCCTCGTCGAGATCCCAGTCCGCGCGCAGCGGGTCCGGTCCCAGATGACCGATCACGGTGTGTTCGTCGGCGGTGCGGATCAGCTCGACGATCGGCATCTTCACGCCGTAGGCCGCGGGGCCGTCGCCGCCGGTGGACGACGTGGTGCGCAGCAGGACGCGGACGTCGAGCATCATGTCGCGCGGCAACCACTTGCCCTGCCGGGACACCGTCCAGCTGCCCGTCATGAGCATGTGCGTGTGCAGCGTGAGGTCGTCGGAGAACCGGGTCAGCAGGTGTTTGCCGTGGGTGTCCAGTCCGAGCACGGTGTGGTCGGAGAGATCGGCGGTCGCGTGGGCGGGGACGCGGAGCTCGCCACGGGTCACCGTCCGGCCGACGAGCACGTCGAGCTTGCGGGCGGCCACGTAGACGCTGTCACCTTCGGGCACTCCCCCATCGTGCCTGTTGCGCCGGGGCCGATAGCGTCGGCGGCATGAGCCTGCGGATCCTGCTGACCAACGACGACGGCTGGGAGGCGCCCGGGATCACGGCGCTCGCCGAGGGGCTCCGCGCCGACGGGCACGATGTCGTCGTCGTCGCACCGGCGACCAACCAGAGCGGCGCGAGCGCGCGGATCTCGTCGTCGGGGAAGCTCACCGTGGCGCGGCCCCACGGTGACGACGAACCGGTGTGGTCGGTCGACGGCTCCCCCGCCGACTCCGTCATCTTCGGGCTGACCCACGTGTTCGGCACGGTGCTCGGTGCAGCGCCCGACCTGGTGGTGTCCGGGGCGAACGCCGGCGCGAACGCGGGCCAGGCGGTGCACTTCTCGGGCACGGTCGGGGCCGCCGTGTGCGCCACCGGGTTCGGCTGCCCGGCGATCGCGGTGTCGACGCACATGGCGTGGGACACCACGCCGACCACCGATCTCTTCGATGACACCGTCCGCGCGGTCACCGCGCTGCTCGCGGGCCCGGCACCTGCCGACCTCATTCCCGACGGCGCCGTCCTCAACGTCAACATCCCGAACGCCGAGGCACCCCGACCGCTGACCGCGTCGGCCGCGACCGCCGACCCGCTGCCGATGGGTCGGATGGGCTACTCCGGTGACGGCCCCGAGTTCCAGCTCGCCTTCGAACCCGGACCCGAACCGGCGCCCGGCACCGACACCGCCGTCCTGCGATCGGGACGGATCAGCTTGTCGGTGGTGCCGGTGACCGGCACCCCCTCATCCGCCGACCACCTCGCCGCGATCGCGAGCGAGCTGACCGAGCGGATGTCCGTTCACCAGTAGACGCCGGGGATCAGCCGGGCGATCCGCTTCGCCGACTCCGGGAGTGACGCGTTCGGCACCGGCACCGGCGGCTTGGAGCCCTTCTTCGACGACGAGCTCTCCACAGGCTTCTCGCCCTTCGCGGCCGCGGACTCCGGGAACAGCCGGTAGGCCTGGTGCAGCAGCAGGTTCTTGAAACGCGGGGCGAAGATGCCGGTGAACTCGGCGATCGTCCCGACGGGTGTCTCGATGCGGACGGGCCGCTTCTCCAACGCCCGGATCACCATGTCCGCGGCGTCGTCGGGGGACGACGTCGGCAACGACTGATAGATCGTGGTGGGCGCGATCATCGGGGTACGCACGAGCGGCATCTTGATCGACGTGAAGGTGATCCCGTCGTCGTGCAGCTCCGAGGAGATCACGTCGCTGAACGCGTCGAGCGCGGCCTTGCTGGCCACGTAGGCGGAGAACCGCGGGACCTTGGTCTGCACGCCGATCGACGAGACGTTGACGATGTGCCCGAATCGCCGCTCCCGCATGCTCGGCAGCAACGCGAGCACCAGGCGCACGGCCCCGAAGTAGTTGACGCTCATGGTCCGTTCGAAGTCGTGCATGCGCTCGGTCGAGTGCACGATGCCCCGTCGGATCGACCGACCCGCGTTGTTGACGAGGAAGTCGACGTGGTCGTGCTCGTCGAGGACGCGCTTGACGGTGATGTCGACCGACTCGTCGTCGGTGATGTCGCAGGGATAGCCGTGCGCGTCGCCGCCCGCGGACCGGATCTCCTCGACCGCGGCCTCGAGATCCTCCGCGCCGCGGGCGATGAGGATGACGCGGGCGCCGCGCCGGGCAGCCTTGTGTGCCGTCGCGAGACCGATGCCCGACGAGCCGCCGGTGATCATCACCCGACGCCCGGCCAGCTCGCCCTCCGGGCTGGGGCGACGGGCACGGTTCGGGTCGAGGTGGTGGAGCCAGTAGTCCCACAGCACGTCGGCGTACTCGGAGAACTCGGGCACCGACAGGCCCGTGCCGGCGAGCTCGCGCTGCGTCGCCGACGAGTCGAACACCGACGGGAACGCCATGTGCTCCAGGATCACCGGCGGGATGCCGATCTGGTCGAGCAGGAGGTCGCGGGCGATCTTGATGCCCGGCAGCTCCGTCGCCGCGAGCGCGCGGGTCGAGATCGCCTCGGGGATGGCCCCGACGACAGTCGGTGCGCCGGCTGCGCGCGCCAGGGCACCGAACACCTCCGACGCCGACTGCGGACGCGGGTTCACGAGATGGAACGCGCGACCGTCGAGATCCGAGGACCCGTGGATCAGTTCGACCATCGCGCCGGCGACGTAGTCGACCGGGACGATGTTGGTGTCGCCGATGTTCGGCACCAGCGTCGGTAGCAGGTGCGGCAGCTGGGCGAGGAGGCGCAGCGCGGTGAAGAAGTAGTAGGGACCGTCGATCTTGTCCATCTCGCCGGTCTCGGAGTCCCCGACGACGATCGCGGGCCGGTAGACGCGCCACCGCAGTCCGGCCGCCTCGCGGACCATCTTCTCGGCCATGAACTTCGTCTCGTGGTACGGCGAGGGCAGTCCCTGGCCGAGGTCGAAGTCGTCCTCGGTGAAGAGGCCACGGTGATCGCCTGCGACGGCGACCGACGAGATGTGGTGCAGCGTCGCGTCGAGTCGACGCGCGAGGTCGATCACGGCGCTCGTGCCGGCGACGTTGGCCGCCTCGGACTCCGCCGCACTGGCCGTCATGTCGTAGACGGCACCGAGATGCACGACGTGGTCGGCGGCGGGCGCGTCGTCGCCGAGTCCGAGCTCCGGCTGGGTGAGGTCACCCACCAGCGGGATCACCCGGTCGCCACCGATCCAGTCCGCCGCCATGCGCTCGATCCGCGGGACCGACGACGATCGGACCAGGGCGTGGACGGTCGCACCGGGCTCACGCTCGAGGAGACGGGCGACGACCCGTCGCCCCAGGAACCCCGTCGCGCCGGTGACTATGTAGGTGGACATCACACCTCCGTGTCGTGCGGGCAGAAGACGGTGTCCATCGTCGCCCACCGAGCACCCCGCACACAGGCGGTTGCCCAGATCGGGGCGCCGTCCCAGTGGCTTCCCAGCGGTCCTGGTGAGACTCCCGCCATGACATCGATCGCACACGCTCCCGTGACCACCGACCTGCCGAACCGTCCCGAGGGCTTCCTCCCGACGACCCGCGTCCGCGCCGGCGGCGCAGCGCTCGTCACAGGCGGTGCCCTGTGTGTCACCGGCGGGACTCTCCACCCCATCGTCGACGGCCGCTCCCATTCGGTGGACGCCCTCACCGCTCCGCTCTCCCCACTCGCCCAGGTGCTGCTGGCCGTCGGGACGGTCCTGCTGATCCTCGGGCTCCCGACTCTGCACGGGTGGCTCGACGGACGCATCGGGCGCCTCGGGTCGATCGGTCTGCTGGCCTATCTGCTGGGCAACCTCGTGACAGCGGGCGCGCACCTCGTCGTCGAGGTGTTCGTCGCGCAACCACTGGCCGCGGACCCGGCGACGGCAGGTCTGATCAGCGACGACGACTCGATGCTCGGCACCACGGCATTCGATGCGGTGAACGGCGTCGGTGGTGTCGTGATGCTCGCGGGCATTGCGGCGTTCGGGGTCGGGTTGCTGCGCTCGGGCGCCGTACCGCGGTGGATCGGCGCTCTCACCACGGTCGGCATGCTCGGCTTCTTCCTGCCGATCCCCGCGACCCAGTTTCTGTCCGGGTTCGTCTACGAGGCGCCCCGCGGGATCGCGATCACCGCTCTCGGCGTGCTCATGCTCCGCTCACGCCGTCGGTCCGTGAGCCTGTCAGGTCAGTGAGGCGGCGGTGGTCCGCAACTCGTCGAGCGCGATGATCGCGAGGTCGGCGAGTGCGACGTCGACGGAGGGGTCCTCGGTCCAGCGGGCGAACCCGATCTTGAAGGCGAGCACGCCCAGCTCGGCGGCGAGGTGCGCGGTGGTCTCGGCGACGCCCCGCTCGACCAGCGCACCATGCATCGCCGCGGCCAGCCCGACACTCTTCAGCGCGTCGCGCTCCTGCAGTTCGGCGCTCGCCTCGACGGCGGCCTGGATCCGCGGTCCCCGTTCACGATTCGCGGCACCCATCACCTCCGAGGCACGCCGCAGGCCCTGGGCCACGGCCTCGAGAGCTGTCGCGCCCGCCGGGGCCTGGGCGATGCCCTCGGCGAGGAGCGTGCTCAGCGTCTCCTGCCCGGCGACGAGCACCTCGCGCTTGTCCGAGAAGTGGCGGAAGAACGTGCTCCTGGTGACCCCGGCCCGCTCGGCGATCTGCGCGACGGTCGTCTCGTCGTAGCCCTGCTCGGTGAACAGATCCACGGCCGCCACGACCATCCGTTCACGCGCATCGGGTTCCCATCGGGCCATGCCGACGAGTCTAGGTGATGCGACACGTGTCGCATCACGGTGTACGGTGACGGGACAGATGTCGCATCACTCGACGCGGCCCGAGATCAGGAGACACCATGCACGTGTTCGTCACCGGCGGAACAGGACTCATCGGCGGAGCGGTGGTGCGCGAACTCGTGGCGCACGGTCACACCGTCAGCTCACTCGCCCGCTCGGACTTGTCGGCCCGCACCGCTGCCGACGCGGGAGCCGAGCCGGTCCGCGGGTCGATCTCCGACCTCGACGTCGTCCGCGCGGCCGCGGGGAACGCCGACGGCGTCGTCCACCTCGCCTTCGACCACTCGGCGCTCAGCGAGGACGCCTGGGCTCGAGCGATCGAGGAGGAGTCCGCCGCGGTCGGGGCGATCGGCGAGGCCCTCCGGGACAGCGATCGCCCCTTCGCCGTGGTGTCGGGGACGCCGATGATGGCCGGCGAGGTCGCCACCGAGGACGACCCGCTCCCCCTCGAGGGCCCGGTCGCGGGTCGGTCACGCACGGTCACGGGTGTTCTCGCCCTGGCCGATCAGGGTGTCCGGTCGGTCGCGGTCCGCATGCCGCGCACGGTGCACGCGAACGGCGAGGGCGGGTTCGCCGGCATCCTCACGACCATGGCGCGCGGCTCCGGGGTCTCCGGCGTCCCCGGTGACGGCACCCAGCGCTGGCCGGCGGTGCACGCGGACGACGCGGCCGCCCTCTTCCGCCTGGCGCTGGAGAAGGCGCCGGCCGGCACCGCGTGGCATGCGGTCGCCGAGGAGGGTGTGCGCGTCGCCGACACCGCAGAGGTGATCGGCCGCCGGCTCGGGGTCCCCGTCCGGCCTGTCCCCGACGAGACGTTCGGTGCGCTGGGGTCGGTCTTCCGGATGGACCAGCCCGCGTCGAGCCGTCGGACCCGCACGGAACTCGGCTGGGACCCCACCCATCCGGGCCTGCTGGAGGATCTCGAGCTGATCACACCGTGAACCCGTACCGTCGGGAGCGTGGAGCCGCAGAGCTATTCCTCGGGTGAGCGGGTGTTCGGTCCGCCGCGCGGGACGTTCGACGCCGACTGGGCGGCCACGGCGCTGCGGTCCACCCGACCCGATCTCGACCACCCGACGTCGGTGCGGCTCATGGAACGCGCGTGGGCGCTGATCCGCGAGGACGGTCTGCGCGGCGCGGACCTGGCAGCGTCGCTCGCCGAACGGGACGGCGTCGACGCGACGACGGCAGCCGTCGCGGCGGCCGTCGGGACCGAGATCGCGCAGTTCTACCTCGATCGCTGACCTGACACGTCGATTCCGACGGGTTCCGGACATCCCGGACGACTCCCACCGATGAGTTCCGACCGCCGAGCCGGTCAGAACTCGTGACTCCCGCCCGTCCGAGAGGTTCACCGATGACCGCACCCAGCCCGAAATCCGATGGCGATTTGTCCGACTCCGCCGATACCCTGACGGCCATGTCGACCCCCGCCCCGACCTCGTCCGACACCCCCGCCATCGAGGCGATCGGACTGGTGAAGAAGTTCGGGGACGCCCTCGCCGTCGACGACGTCAGCTTCTCCGTCCCCCGCGGCAGCGTGCTGGGCCTGCTGGGCCCCAACGGCGCCGGCAAGACCACCACGGTGCGGATGATGACGACGCTCACGCAACCGACGTCCGGCACCGCGCGCATCGCCGGACACGACGTCGTCGTCGAACCCGACGCGGTCCGTCGCACGATGGGTCTCACCGGGCAGGCCGCCACCGTCGACGAGCTGCTCACCGGTCGCGAGAACCTCGCGATGGTCGGTGGGCTGTACGGGATCCGCCGCCGCGACCTGCGTCGCATCTCCGATCAACTCCTCGAGCAGTTCTCGCTCGCCGACGCCGCCGACCGCCCCGTGAAGTCGTACTCCGGCGGCATGCGCCGCCGGATCGACCTCGCGGTCAGCCTGCTCACGGCGCCACCCGTGCTGTTCCTCGACGAGCCGACCACCGGGCTCGACCCCCGGAGCCGCTCGGAGCTGTGGGACGTGCTGCGCGGGCTCGTCGCGCAGGGCACGACACTGCTGCTCACCACGCAGTACCTCGAGGAGGCCGACCAGCTCGCCGACGACATCGTCGTCATCAACAAGGGCAAGGTCATCGCGCAGGGCTCCCCGCTGCACCTCAAGGAGCAGGCGGGCAAGGCCAGTCTGGTGCTCACCGTCTCCCACGCCGACGACATCCCCGCCGCCGAGTCACTGCTGCGCAAGACCGGCGGGGAGGTCTTCGTCGACACCGGCGCCCGCCGGCTCACCGCACCCGCCGACGGCCTCGCCGACATGAACCGGGTGATCGGCTGGTTCACCGACAGCGGCATCGCCGTCGACGACATCGGCCTGTCGCGACCCAGCCTCGACGACGTGTTCCTCTCCCTCACCGGTCATCGTGCCGACACCACCACCGACGCCCCGCAGGAGATCCCGGCATGACCGCCACCGTCACACCCCCCGCGGTGTCGCTCACCGCCCCCGAGATCCGTCGCACCACCGTCATCCAGCAGTCCTGGATCATGGTGAAGCGCAACCTGATCCACACCAAGCGCATGCCGGAGATGCTCGCCGACGTGACGGTGCAGCCGATCATGTTCGTGGTGCTGTTCGCCTACGTCTTCGGTGCGTCGATCACACAGACCGGCGGCGTCGACTACAAGGAGTTCCTGCTCCCCGGCATCATGGGGCAGACCATCGTCTTCTCGGCGTTCATCGTCGCGACGGGCATCTGCGGCGACCTCGAGAAGGGCATCATCGACCGCTTCCGGTCACTGCCGATCAACCGGTCGTCGGTGCTCATCGGCCGCAGCATCGCCGGACTCCTCCACTCGTCGATCGGAATCGCGGTGATGGCGCTGACGGGTCTCCTCATCGGATGGCGGATACGTGGGAACGCCGGCGAGGCGATCCTCGCCTTCGCGCTCATCGTGGTGTTCGGCTTCGCGATGATCTGGTGGGGCATCTTCGTCGGCTCGCTGATGCGGTCGGTCGAGGCCGTCAACGGCGTGATGTTCACGGTGCTGTTCCCGATCACGTTCGTGGCCAACACCTTCGTCCCCACCGGCCCGATGCCCACCTGGCTGCGGACCATCGCCGAGTGGAACCCGATCTCGTCGCTGGTGCAGGCCCTTCGCGTGCTGTGGGGCAACGGACCCGACGCCGCTCCCGGCGCCGCCCTGCCGCTCCACCACCCGGTGCTGGCAAGCGTCCTGTGGTCGATCGGCCTGACGCTGGTCATCGCGCCGTTCGCGTTGCGCGCGTACAACAAACGCACGTCGGACTGACCGCCGAATCCGCCGTTTCCGGGGACAGGGTGGGCGGTGGCGGGGCTACCGTCGAGCGATCACCCCCGCTCGGAAGGCCCGTCATGGCGGTCACCACCACACCCTCGTACTGCCGCTTCTGCCACAGTTGCTGCCCGATCCTGGTCGACGTCGACGGCGGGGTCCCGGTGAAGGTCCGCGGCGACCGCGACAACGAGTTGTTCGGCGGGTACACGTGCGTGAAGGGCCGCCAGCTGCCGGAGCAGCACACCCACCCCGACCGGTTGCTGCACTCGCAGAAGCGGCAGCCGAACGGCACCTATGCACCGATACCGGTGGAGCAGGCGATGGACGAGATCGCCGCGAAGATCGGCCAGGTGCTCGCCGACCACGGGCCACTGGCCGTCGCCAACTACGGCGGCACCTACGGGCAGGTGCACCCGGCGACGGCCCCGATGCAGATCGCTTTGATGAACGCGATCGACTCTCCACGGCGGTTCACGGCGATGACGATCGACCAACCGGGTAAGGCCATCGCGAAGGGGTTGCTGGGCATCTGGCTGGCACCCCCACAGGGGTTCGACGACGCCGACGTCGGCCTGATCATCGGCGCGAACCCGCTGGTGGCCGTCTCCGGTGGTCTGCCGAACGTCAACCCGCGGCAGTGGTTGAAGAAGGCCCAGCAGCGCGGCTACCGCCTGATGGTCATCGACCCGCGCGTCACCGAGACCGCACGCAAGGCCGACATCCACCTGCAGCCGCGACCCGGTACCGACATCCCGCTCGTCGCCGCCATCCTGCGGGTGATCATCGACGAATCGCTCTACGACCACGACTTCGTGGCATCCGACGTCGGCGGGCTCGACGACCTGCGCCGCGCCGTCGAACCGTTCACCCCCGAGGCCGTCGCCGCGCTGGCCGACGTCGACGCGGACGAGATCGTGACGATCGCCCGGACGTTCGCGGCCGGCCCGCGGGGCGTCGCGACGGCGGGCACCGGGCCGAACATGTCCGCGGCCGCGGGCACGCTGCTGGAGTACCTACTGCTGTGTCTCAACACCATCTGCGGCCGCTGGTTGACGGCCGGCGAGAAGGTGTGGAACCCCGGCACCCTCGTCGAACCGTTCCCGGCGATGGCGATGGCGTTCCCGCCGGTCACCGCCTACGGGTTCGGCCAGCCGCTGCGCGTACGAGGACTGGCCGACAGTCTCGCCGGACCGTCCACCGCGGCCGTCGCCGACGAGATCCTGCTCGACGGACCCGAGCGCATCCGGGTGCTGATGAGCTGCGGCGGGAACCCGGTGGCGGCGTGGCCCGACCAGCGGAAGGTGGTCGAGGCGCTCGACAGCCTGGAGATGCTGGTGCAGATCGACCCGTGGATGTCGGCCACCGCGCGTCGCGCGGACTACGTCATCGCGCCGAAGCTGTCGTTGGAGATGCCCGCGATGACGTCGCTCTTCGACATGCTCCCCGCCTACGCTCCCGGGTTCGGCTGGAACAAGCCGCACGCGCAGTACACGCCGGCCGTCGTCGAGCCGCCAGAGGGCTCCGACGTCATCGCGGAGTGGGAGTTCTTCTTCGGTCTCGCCCGACGGCTCGGTCTGGAGTTGTCGCTGCGTCCGATCGACATGAACGGGCCCACCGGTACCGCCTACCCCATCGACATGTCGGTCACGCCCGACGAGGAGGAATTGTTCGAACTGTTGACCGCGAAGGCACGGGTGCCCCTGGAGACGGTCAAGCGACATCCCCACGGTGCGGTCTTCGAGTCGGACATCCATGTCGCCGAGAAGGACGCGGGGTGGGAGCACCGCCTGGACGTGGGCAACGCACAGATGCTCACCGACCTCGCCGACGTGGCGCGCGAGATGACCGCCGACGCCTCGACGTGGGCGGGCGCGGACTACCCGTTCCGCGTGATCTCGCGACGCATGTTCACCCGGTACAACTCCGGCGGCCACACGCTCGACGCCCTCACCGAGGCCGACCCGCAGAACCCGGCGTACATGCATCCCGACGACCTCGCGGCGATCGGCGTGGTCGACGGCGACGCGGTCGAGGTGAGTTCCCCACGAGCCACCGTCCGTGCCGTCGCCGGTGTCGATCCCGGGTTGCGGCGGGGGCTGGTGTCGATGACACACGCCTGGGGTGACGCCGACGATCTGGACGACGAGCCCGCGGGTCAGGCGGGGGCGTCGACCGCCAGGCTGTCGTCGGTGGGCGACGCCTACGACCGGTACAGCGGTCAGCCGGTCATGAGCAACATCCCGGTCAGCGTGCGGCCCGCCCGGAACTGAGCACCGCGACAATCCTCCGAAAACCGACGAACCCGGTGTATGCCCCTGGTGTGCACCGGGTTTCGTGCGGTAAGCCCGACGCATGCGGGCCACGGCAGCAGACAAGCTCGACTCCGATCAGCGGTCCGCGTTCGCCGCCAGCTACCTCGGCTGGACGATGGACGCGTTCGACTACTTCATCCTCGTGCTGGTCTACAAGGAGATCGCCGACGACTTCGGTGTCTCGCTTGAGAAGATGGCGTACCTGACGACGGTCACGCTCGTGATGCGACCGGTGGGTGCGTATCTCTTCGGTCTGTGGGCCGACAAGATCGGCCGCCGCACACCGCTGATCGTCGACGTCTGCTTCTACTCGGTCGTCGGCTTCCTGTGCGCGTTCGCCCCGAACTACTGGGTGCTGTTCGTGCTGCGCCTGCTCTACGGCCTCGGCATGGGCGGCGAGTGGGGGCTCGGCGCCGCGCTGTCGATGGAGAAGGTGCCCGCGCACCGCCGCGGCTTCTTCTCCGGCATCCTGCAGGGCGGGTACGCCGGCGGATACCTGCTCGCGTCGCTCGCCTATCTGCTCGTGCACTCCTGGCTGGATCTCAGCTGGCGGTGGATCTTCGCCCTGTCCCTGCTCCCCGCGCTGGTCAGCCTGATCATCCGCCTCGGCGTCTCCGAGTCCGAGGTGTGGGTGACGACGAAGGAGACGCTGAAGCAGCACAACACGTCGGTGCGGAAGGTCTTCCTCGACTCGACGATCCTGCGACGGTTCGTCTACCTGGTGATCCTGATGGCGGCGTTCAACTTCCTCTCGCACGGCACCCAGGACATCTATCCGACGTTCCTCAAGTCGACCGAGGATCGCGGCGCCGGGCTCGACGCGACCACCGCCACGTGGATCGCGGTGATCTACAACGTCGGCGCGATCATCGGCGGGTTCATCCTCGGGTGGGCGTCGGACCGGATCGGCCGCAAGGGCGCGATCGTCATCGGCGCCCTCCTCACACTCCCCCTCATCCCGATCTTCGCCTACTCGACGTCGGCCGGGATGTTGTGTCTCGGTGCGTTCCTCATCCAGGCGACGACGCAGGGCGCGTGGGCCGCGGTCCCCGCGCACCTGTCGGAGATGTCGCCGAACGCGATCCGCGGGTTCTACCCCGGCGTCACCTATCAGCTGGGCAACGTGATCGCGGCGTTGAACCTGCCGCTGCAGCAGACCCTCGCGTCGCGGTACGGCTACCCGGCAGCCCTGGCGACGACCGTGGCCATCGCCGCGATCGCGGTCGCCGTGCTGACGGCCGTCGGATCACAGGCCACCGCCGTCGACTTCACCGCCGCCGAACCCGAACGGGCACCCGATCTGGTCTGACCGGGTGCCCGGGGCTGCTCAGGCGGTCAGCGCGAGCGCGGCGAGCGGGTCGCTGTAGACCGCGTCCAACGAGACCGCGCCGGCGGCCTGCTGCTGCACCGACGCACCGGCGCGTGTCACCCGCACGTCGCGGCTGGCGGCCGCCGGTGTGGACCGGACCGCCCTGGCCACCGCGGGCAACGTCGACGGGGCGTCGGTGAACGCCTGACCACCGAGGATGACGTGGTCGGGGTTGAACATGTCGGCGATCAGCGAGACCGTGCGGCCCAGCACCTCTGCACGCTCCAGCAGGATCGCCGACGCGATCTCCTCCCCCGCCGCGGCCGCGGCGTGCACGTCCTCGACCTGCTCGGCCGCCAGTCCGGCCGCGCGGGCGGCGTCGACGATGCCCGTGTCGCTGACCGCGGGCTCGAGGCGTCCGGTCTTCTCCGGGTCGAGCCAGGTGGTCGCGCCGATCGGGAAGTGTCCGATGACCGGCGGACCGGCGGTCGGGGTGTAGACGGTGCCGCCGACCGTGAACGCGATGCCCACCATCTCGCGGGCGTAGAAGTACAGGAAGCTGCCGGGACCGTCGCCGTCGGAGAGGGACTCGGGGTTCACGAGCAGTTCGGCCGCGGCCATCGCCTCCACGTGCGAGGCCACCGACACGGGCAGGCCGATGGTCTGCGACAGCACGGGACCGACCGGCGCCGCGGTCCAGCCGAGGCGGGGATGGTCGACGAGACCGCCCTCGGCGACGCGACCTCCGATCGCGACACCGGTCCACAGCACGCGCTGCGACGGCCACCGTGACGCGAACCGTCGCGCCGACAGTCCGATCGCCGTCAGCGTCTGCTCCGGGGTGTCACCGACGGGGGTGGGGATCTGGATGGCCCCGACCACACGGTGCTGCAGGTCGTGGGTGGTGATGGCGGTGACCTTGAGCCCGATGTGGATGCCTACGGTCAGGAAATCGGTCGTGTTGACCTCGAACGGCAGTCGGGGACGGCCGATGGCGCCGGCCGGCGCGAGGTCGGCGCGCTCCCGCACGATCCCCGCCTTCAGCAGCGCGCTGACCTGACGGTTCACCGTCGAGATGGACAGCCCGGATTGCGCGGCGGCGTCGTCGCGGAAGATCGGACCCTGCAGACGGGCGATGCGCAGGACGACCGCCGACGGTTTCGTCGACAGCTGCAGCTGTGGCGTCGCGATGTGGATGACCGGTGTCCTCGTCGTCAGCGGGCCCCCGGCCGCGCCGATGGCCAGTGGTCGGGATCCCGGTCGCGTCCGCGCTCCGGCGTAGAGCGGACGGGGGCCGGCGGGCCGGCGGCGGGTGGTGACGTGGTCGAGCGATGCGGTCATGGAGATGTCCTGTCGAATGTGCCACATCCGGCGCGACGTGCAGGGATGTGAACGCGAATGTCTGGGATCCGGTGATCGGGCGACGAGCCGACGACCGGGATGGCTCAGAGATTCGTGCGACAGAGAAGACGTGCGAAAGGCAGACGGCAGCCCAGCGCGGTGATCACGTAGGTGACCTCCGGGATGGACGACGTCGTGCTCGGCATGTCGCTGAATCTAGCAAGGCGAACCGGGGGCGGCAAAAGCGGGACGTCGCAGGTCAGGGCGGTGGGGTTTCGCTCACGGCGCGTAAAAGTCCGCATCGGCGAGAAGCCGCACGCCACACTGGACCCCGACCTCGACCCGACGACGGAAGGATGCCGCGTGCCCGTGGATCTGCACTGGTTCCTGCCCACCTACGGGGACTCGCGCGACCTCATCGCCGGCGGCCACGGCAGCGGTATGCGCGGCGACCGCCCCGCGGACCTGAAGTACCTCAAGCAACTGGCCGCTGCGGCCGAGATCAACGGCTTCTCCTCGGTCCTGATCCCGACCGGTCAGTGGTGCGAGGACGCCTGGCTGACCGCGGCGTTGCTCGCCGACGCGACGGACACACTGAAGTTCCTGGTCGCCGCGCGCCCCGGACTCGTCAGCCCGACGCTGACCGCACAGATGGCCGCGACGCTGCAGTGGCAGTCGCAGGGGCGCCTGCTGATCAACGTCGTCACCGGCGGGGAGAGCTCAGAGCAGCGCGCCTACGGCGACTTCCTGACCAAGGACGCCCGGTACGAGCGGACCGGCGAGTTCCTCGAGGTGCTGCACCGACTGTGGACCGGTTCCGAGCCGGTCACGCTGAACGGCAACCACATCCGCGTCGAGAACGCCGACATCCCGCGTCGCCCCGATCCGGTACCGCCGATCTTCTTCGGTGGCTCGTCGCCCGCCGCCGGCGCTGTCGCGGCGCGTCACGCCGACACCTACCTCACATGGGGTGAGCCGCCGGCCGCGGTCGCCGCCAAGATCGACTGGATCCGTGACCTCGCCCGCGACGTCGGTCGCTCCCCGACGTACGGCATCCGGCTGCACGTGATCGCTCGCGAGACGTCGGAGGCGGCGTGGGCCGAGGCCGATCGGCTTCTTCATGCCCTCGACCCCGCTGTCGTGCGTCAGGCGCAGGCGTCGCTGGCCCGTTCGGAGTCCGAGGGCCAACGTCGGATGCGGGAACTGCACGGCGGTGGCGACGACTTCGTGACGTCCCGCGACGCGCGCTCGCTGGAGATCCACCCGGGTCTCTGGTCGGGAGTCGGCCTGGTCCGCGGCGGAGCGGGAACCGCGCTGGTCGGCTCGTACGATGAGGTCGCCGACAGCATCGCCGAATACGCGGCTCTCGGGCTCGACCACTTCATCCTCTCGGGCTACCCCCATCTGGAGGAGGCGTACCACGTCGGGGAAGGTGTCCGACCGGCACTGGCCCGACGGGGACTGCTCGACGACGACCCCGCCCCCGACACCGGGCGGACGGGAACGGCTTTCCTCTCCGCCCTGGAGCCCGCGAGCGCGTCCTGAGACCTGATCCGAAACACCGACAAGGAAGACACACATGAGCACCGACGGCATCGCCGACGAGATCAAGTTCGCCTACTGGGTTCCCAACGTCAGTGGTGGGCTGGTCACCAGTGACATCGAGCAGCGGACCAACTGGGAGTTCGAGTACAACAAGAAGCTCGCCCAGACCGCGGAGCGTGTGGGGTTCGAATACGCCCTCTCGCAGGTGCGCTACATGGCGTCGTACGGCGCGGAGTTCCAGCACGAGTCGACGTCGTTCTCGTTGGCGCTCCTGCTGGCGACCGAGAAGCTGAAGGTCATCGCGGCCATCCACCCCGGCCTGTGGCACCCGGCCGTCCTCGCGAAGTTCGGCGCCACCGCCGATCACCTGTCCAACGGGCGCTTCGCCATCAACGTCGTCTCCGGCTGGTTCTCCGGTGAATTCAAGGCCCTCGGCGAGCCGTGGCTCGAGCACGACGAGCGCTACCGCCGCAGCGCCGAGTTCCTCGAGGTGATCCGCAAGATCTGGACCGAGGACAACGTCGAGTTCGCCGGCGACTTCTACCGGATCCGCGACTTCACGCTGAAGCCCAAGCCGCTCAACACCCCCGAGCGCCCGAACCCCGAGCTGTTCCAGGGCGGCAACTCGACCGCGGCCCGCCGCAACGGTGGACAGTTCGCCGACTGGTACTTCTCCAACGGCAAGGACTTCGACGGCGTCACCGAGCAGATCGAGGACCTGCGGTCGGTCGCACAGGCGCACAACCGCTCGACGAAGTTCGGTCTCAACGGCTTCATCATCGCCCGCGACACCGAGAAGGAAGCCCACGACACCCTGCGCGAGATCATCGAGAAGGCCAACAAGCCCGCGGTGGAGGGCTTCCGGGACTCGGTGCAGCAGGCCGGCAAGTCGACCTCGGACGGCAAGGGCATGTGGGCGGACTCGAAGTTCGAGGACCTCGTCCAGTACAACGACGGCTTCAAGACGCAGCTGATCGGCACCCCGGAGCAGATCGCCGAGCGGATCGTCGCCTACAAGCGTCTCGGCGTCGACCTCATCCTCGGTGGCTTCCTGCACTTCCAGGAGGAGATCGAGTACTTCGGCGAGAAGGTCCTGCCGCTCGTCCGCGAGATCGAGGCCTCACAGAAGGTCCCTGCCTGACATGACACTCGCAGCCGCGCCGACGACCTCCATCGCTGCACCCGTCGACGCCGTGGACGCCGCGCGCGTCCTCGGCGGGTGTCGTGGTCCCGGGGCGTCGGCGCGGCTGCGGGAGTCGGGACTGCTCGATCTGACCCTCCTACCCGCCGAGGCGGGAGTCATGCCCTCGACCGCGGCCGAGGTGGTCCGCACCGTCGCGGTGTCCCACCTCGCTCTCGCCCGGAGCGTGCGACGAGCGTTGCTCGTCGGGGACCACGCCGTCGGCCATGACCTCGTCGCCCGTCTGCTGGACATCGCACTCGAGGCGGGTTCCGCCGCCGCCGCGCTGCACGGTGCTGTCGCCGCCGCCCGGGACGATCGCCGGTCCGCGGGCGCCCGGCGTCGTCTCGGCGAGCTGTCGGTGGCCGTGGCGGCCGCCGAGTCCACCCTGGCTGCCGCGGGTTCTGCCGTCGACGCGGTACGCACCTCCGCCGACGACCCCGCACTGCTGGGCGACGAGGCAGTCGTCGCTCTCAGCACCGCGTCGGTCCTGGCGTCCCGTGCCGCGGCCGACACCTCCCACGCTCTCATCGACCTCGGTGAGCCCGACGGTCCCGAGGGCGCCGACGACCTCGACGTCCTGGGCGTCTGGGCACTCACCGGTCGCGTCGCGGGCTAGCCGGACGGCGGGGGCCCGCGAACCCTGCCGGATGTCCGATTGCTGCTCTACGCTCGTCATCCATGACGACCTCGATCTCGACCGACGCGGAGTTCCTGGAGATCACCGAGCCGTATCGGCGCGAGATCATGGCGCACTGCTACCGGATGATGGGCAGTCACCACGACGCCGAGGACCTCGTCCAGGAGACCTACATCCGCGCCTGGCGCGGGTACGCCGGGTACGACCAGCGGGCGTCGGTCCGCACGTGGCTGCACAAGATCGCCACCAACACCTGCCTCACCGCGCTGGAGAGCAAGAAGAAGCGGCCGCTCCCGTCGGGGCTCGGCGGCGACGCCGACGACCCGAGCGACACCCTCGTCGTCGACAAGGAGGTGCCGTGGCTCGAACCGTGGGCCGGCACCGACGAGGTCACCCCCGCCGACACCGCCGACCCGGCGACCGTCGTCGACTCCCGCGAGTCGATCCGCCTCGCCTTCATCGCCGCCCTGCAGCACCTGCCGGAACGGCAACGGGCCGTGCTGATCCTGCGTGACGTTCTGGCGTGGCGTGCGGCGGAGGTCGCCTCCGCGCTCGACCTGTCCGTCGCGACGGTGAACAGCCTGCTGCAGCGGGCACGTCAGCAGGTGAAGGACAATGCACCACAGCGGGATTTGACTCGCGAGCCCGAGGACGCGGTCCAGCGCGAGACCCTCGCCCGCTATGTCGCGGCGTTCCAGGACTACGACGTGGACGCGATCGTCGAGATGTTCACCGAGAAGTCCATCTGGGAGATGCCGCCGTTCACCGGCTGGTACGAGGGCGCGGAGGCCATCGGCACCCTCATCCGGAAGAACTGCCCGGCGGAGAAGGCCGGCGACCAGATCCTGCTGCCGACCGTCGCGAACGGTCAGCCCGCGTACGGGCTGTACATGCTGGACAAGGAATCCGGCGAGCACCTGCCGTTCCAGCTGCAGGTGCTGGAGCTGTCCGCCGACGGCCGGACCGTCGACCACGCGGTCGTCTTCTTCGACGACGACACCGAGGCACTGTTCGCGCGGTTCGGGCTGCCCGCGCGGCCACCGGTGACGGGCGAGCAGGCCTGACCGGTCACTCCCCCGGCATCTGCGACGGGTCCATCCACACGACCTCCCACGCGTGACCGTCGAGGTCGACGAAGCTGCGGCCGTACATGAAGCCGTGGTCCTGGGGCTCGTCCCAGTGTGTTCCGCCGGCGGCGAGTGCGGCGTCGACGAACGAGTCCGCGTCCTCCCGGGACTCGGCCGAGAGCGCGAAGAGGGCCTCGCGACCGGTCGACGTGTCGGCGATCCCGCCCGTCGTGAGGAAGGACCGGAATCGTTCCGTCTGCAGCATCATCACGGTCGTCTGATCGTTGACCACCACGCTGATGGTGGTCTCGTCGGAGAAGGCCTCGTTGATCTCGAACCCGAGGCCGGTGAAGAACGTGCGCGACGCGGTGACGTCGGCGACGGGGAGGTTGACGAACAGCATGCGGGACATCGAGGGCTCCTTGCGGTAGGTGGTGTGGTCACCCCTACTGACCACCACCCCAGGGGGAACTCATCGCGGTCTCCGACTTCCGCCGGATGCGGATCGCCGCGACGATGGGCGACGATGTCCGGGTCATGACTCTGCCGTCGCCCTACCCGAGCACCCCCGCGCCGGATCCCGTGCGCGAGCGGCGTCCGTGGTTGCCCGGCGTCGTGCAGGCCGAGCTCGACGGCGATCCCCGCCCGCTGCGGGGCCGACGGACCGCGCGAGACCTCGTCGTCGACGCACTCGTCATCGTCCTCGCCGCGGCGATCGGCGTGCTGGCGGCGGTCCCCGGGGTCGGAGGCAGCACCCTCGCGCTCTGGCCGGATCTCGTCATCGGGGCGACATCGTGTCTCGCGCTGGCGTGGCGACGGCGGTGGCCTCTCGGCCTGGCCCTGGTCACCAACCTGATCTGCATCCCGTTCACCGCGGTCGCCGGTGCGGCGTACCTCGCGTCGTTCTCGCTCGCCGTCCACCGACCGCTGCGGTACGCGATCCCCGTCGGCGTGCTGGGTCTCGTCGCGGCCCAGCTGAACCTGGTTCTCGTCGCCCATGTCGGCGGAATCGCGTTCTGGATCACCTTCGCGTTCAGCGTGCTGCTCACCGGCGGCGCGATCGGATGGGGGACGTCGGTGCGCAGCCGTCGACAACTCCTGATCTCGTTGGCGGAGAGGGCCAACCGCGCGGAATCCGAGCAGCGGGAGCGACTCGCCGCGGCGCGAGCCGCCGAGCGGGAGCGCCTGGCGCGGGAGATGCACGACGTGCTCGCGCACCGGATGAGCCTCCTGTCGGTGCACGCCGGCGCGCTCGAGTACCGACCCGATGCGCCGCCCGAGGACATCGCCCGCGCGGCGGGCGTGATCCGCGGCGGGGTACACCAGATGTTGGAGGACCTCCGCGACGTGATCACCATGCTCCGCGACAGCACCGACGACCTCACGGCGCAGCCGCACTCCCTCGCCGACGTCGAGAACCTGCTCACCGAGTGCCGGGGGACCGGCGCGACGATCACACCGCACATCGAGATCGACGATCCGACGCACATCCCCGGGGTCGTCGGACGAGCCGCCTATCGCGTCGTCCAGGAGGGACTCACCAACGCGCGCAAACACGCCGGGGCGGTCCCCGTCTCCGTCGACGTCGTCGGTGGGCCCGGACATGGTCTGCGCGTGACGGTCAGCCAGCCGCTGAACCGCTCCGCCGACCATCGACCGATCCCCGGCACGGGGACAGGACTGACCGGGCTGGAAGAGCGGGTGACACTCGCCGGCGGGACGCTGACCCACGGCGTCGTCGACCACCGGTTCGTCCTCGACGCCCGGTTGCCGTGGCACACAGGGGCCGTCGCGTGATCCGGGTGCTGCTCGTCGACGACGAGTGGTTGGTCCGAGCGGGGATCCGCACGATGATCGGGGGTGAGCCGGACATCGAGGTGGTCGGCGAGGCCGCCGACGGGGCGGGCGTCGTCGACCTCGTCCTGGAGACGAACGCGGACGTGGTGCTGATGGACCTGCGGATGCCACAGGTGAACGGCATCGACGCGACCTTGGCGATCCGCGATCTCCCCGACCCGCCGCACGTCGTCGTCCTCACGACGTTCGACGCCGACGACCTCGTGGTGCGGGCGCTGCGGGCGGGGGCGTCGGGGTTCCTGGTGAAGGACACCCCGCCCGGCGACCTCGTCGCCGCGATCCGCGCGGTGCACGCGGGCGATCCCATCCTGTCCCCCGCGGTGACCCGACGGCTGATCGACCGGGTGACCGGTCCCGAGCGTGACGACCGGACGAGCGCGGCGCGTGGCCAGCTGAAGAAGCTGACCGCGGGGGAACTGCGGGTGGCGACCGCCCTCGCCCAGGGGCTGTCGAACGCCGACATCGCGCGGGAGCTGTTCGTCACGGTCGCGACCGTGAAGAGCCACATCTCGCACATCCTCGACAAGCTGAACCTCACCAACCGGGTGCAGATCGCCCTCGTCGTGCACGACGCGGGACGCGACGGCACCGACGCACCCGCCTAGCGGTCAGGTGGGAAGGTGGATCAGGCGACGGCGCGGATCGCGGTGGTGCGGACTGGGGCCGCGGCAGGCGCGGGACGTGCCACGGCGCCGGCCATCTCGGTGAGCAGATCGACCAGCTCGCCGCCGAGTGCGCGGGTCACGGCGCCGACGACCTCCGACGAGGCCTCCTTGCGTCCGCGTTCGACCTCGGAGAGGTAGGTCATGGACACGCCGGCACGGTCGGCCACGTCCTTGAGAGTCCGCTGCTGACGCTGACGGGCGGCGCGGAGCGTGGCACCGAGGAGCTCGCGGAGCAGCGGGGCGGCGACCGGCGCGGCGACGTCCTCGTCCGCGGGAACCACATGCAGATCGGTCATCGGTGCCTCCTTCTCGCGCGTGCGCGTCCGTCCCGAGCAGGGACCTTCCCGCCACCGTAGTGGTGACGGCGCGGCCGGCGCCGCGCGCGACACCCCGTTTCGCTCACAGCGGATCGAGTACGGCCTCGAACGGGCGGGGCGCCGGGGGCCGTGACCCTGCGCGGGCGGGTCGCCTGTCCGCGCGGTCAGCCGCGCCGCTACGACCGGGTCCGCTCGTACTCGGCGACTCGGACGAAGCCGTATGCAGCGCACCCGATGTACAGGCCGACCCACCCGGCGGTCCAGAGTGCCACCCGACTGCGGACCAACGACTTCACACGTGACATGACTTCCCCTGTGACAACACCCTGGGTGACGACACCCCGGACCGACATTCGACGAACAGTCATCCATTTTTCCCACTGATGTGGTTGCTTCACAACTGATTCGACGGTGCACGCACCCGGGCGGGCCGTTCGCTCACCGAGGGCCGGTCGAAGCGCCCTCGACGCGGTGCGCGAGTCCGTCGAGGAGCACCGACAACCCGTAGGCGAGTTCGTCGTCGTAGAACGTCGACGCGTCCCCGGCGGCGATCTCGGTGGCCGCCGCGGCCAGCGCCGGCAGACGACCGGAGTCCCCGACGAGGGCGAGGATTCCCGTCTCGTACGAGCGGTCGTCGGGCGGGCGCGTCCCGTCAGGACGCAGCGCACCGAGCTGGGCCGCCTGCCGCACATGGTTGCGCACGAACCCGTCGAGGACGAGCAGTGAACTCAGGACGGCCCGGGCTGGCAGGCCGGTCCCCGCGAAGGCCGCGACGCCGGCGTCGGTCCACCCGAGGACGTTCGGGGTCGCCGGCGGCGTGGTGAGCGGGATCTCGACGATCCAGGGTCGCGCCGACAGCCCGGTGGCGACCGCCCGCGTCCACGAATCGACGCGGTCACGCCAGGTGTCGCCCACGGCGACGTGGTCGGGACACGGCCCATATCCCTCATCGAGCACGACGGCCAGCAACTCGTCCTTGCTGTCGACGTAGCGATAGAGCGACATCGTCGTCATGCCGAGCTCCTGCGCGACCGCCTTCATGGAGATCGCGTCGGGTCCGCCGCGGTCCGCCAACCGGACGCCCGCCGCCCCGATGTCCCGGATCCCGACACCCGGTTTGGGCCCTCGACGGGTGCCTGTCGACCGTTCCCACAGCAGTTCGAGGTAGCGGGGGATCACCACGTCGTCGCTGCTCACGGGCTCAGTCTAACAAACTGCTTGCGGTGTACGCAGAAACCGTCCTAGTGTGCGTACGTCATAAACAGTGGATGTAATACACAGTGAGGACCAGCGATGACGACCACCCGTTCCTCCTGGTGGGGCCTCCTGGCCCTCTGCCTGCCGATGCTGATCGTCTCGATGGACGTGTCGGTGCTGTTCTTCGCCGTGCCGGACATCGCCGCCGACCTGCGACCCTCCCCCGCCCAGCAGCTCTGGATCTTCGACGTCTACGGGCTGGTCCTGGCCGGACTGCTGCTCACGATGGGGGCCGTCGCCGACCGCGTGGGCCACCGGCGGCTGCTGGTGATCGGCGCGATGCTCTTCTCCGGCGCCTCACTGCTCGCCGCGTTCTCGACCAGTGCGGAGATGCTGATCGGTGCGCGGGCGATCCTGGCCGTCGGAGGCGCGACGCTGATGCCGTCGACACTCGCGCTGATCCGCCACCTCTTCGTCGACGACGCCGCCCGCGCCACGGCCATCGGTGCGTGGTCGGCCGTGATGGCGGGCGGGGTCGCCGTCGGGCCGATCGTGAGTGGGCTGCTGCTGGAGCATTTCTGGTGGGGCTCGGTGTTCCTGATCAACGTGCCCGTGATGGTCGCCCTGCTGATCGCCGCGCCCGTCCTCCTTCCGGGCGGGACGGGTGATCGGACACGGCGGATCGATGTCGTCAGCGCCGCGCTGGCGTTGGGCGCGATCCTGCCGACCGTGGGCGCCGTGAAGGCGCTCGGGACCGACGGGCTCACCCCCACCGCGCTCGCGGTGCTGACCGCGGGTCTCGCGCTCGGTGTGGTGTTCGTGCAGCGTCAGCTCGTCCTCAGCCACCCGCTGATGGAACTGCGACTGTTCTCCGACCGACGGTTCGCCGCGTCCATCGCCGTCAACCTCATGGCGATGCTCGGGGTCGTCGGGAACGCCGTGCTCGTCACGCAGTACCTGCAGTCGGTGCTGGGCTACTCGCCGTTGACCGCGGCGCTGTGGAGTCTCGCACCGACGGTCGTCGTGGCCGTGGTCGCGCCCACGTCGACGACCGTCGCGGCGCGGTTCGGCCGGCCCGCGGTGATGGCCGGCGGACTGGTCGTCGCGGCGTCGGGCTTCCTGACGACCTGGGGCGGGGGCACGTCGTCGCTGTGGGTGATGCTGGCCGCCAGCACGCTGATCGCCGGCGGGCTCGTCGCCTCGGCGACCGTCGTCGCCGACCACGTCGTGGGCGTGGCTCCTGCCGATCGGGCGGGGGCCGTCGCCGGGATGCTCGAGACGAGCAGCGAACTCGGCGGGGCGATCGGCATCGCCGTGCTGGGCACCGTGCTCACCGCCGTCTACCGCGCCACCGTCGACACGTCGGTGCCCGGCGTGACAGGCCCCGCGGCCGACGGATTGGGCGGGGCGGTCGCGACCGCGGACCGGATCGGCGGCGACGCCGGTCGAGCCGTCCTCGACGCGGCACGCACCGCATACGTCGACGGACTGCACGTCGCGGCGACGTGCGCCGCGGTGGTGCTGGCGACCGTCGCCGTGATCACCTGGCGCACAGGGTGTCCCTCGTTCGAGTCAACCTCGCCGAACAACCCCCGGCGAGAGGTCGCGCGGGACTAGATTTCGGCGGTCGTCGAGAAAGGACACACCATGCACTCCATGCTCATTCGAGGCCTGCACGTGACGGTCCTGGCCCTGGCCTCCCTTGTTGCCGTGGTCGGCCTCGCCGCCGTCGGTGCGGGTTCGGCAGGCGCCGCCACCGTGACCAAGGTCTTCTACATCAACGCGAAGACCGCGGGCGCGAACGGGAACTTCTTCGACACCGGCATCACCCTGCCCGCCGGTGCGAGCGCCACCGTCAGCGCGTCGGGCTCCACGAAGTTCGACCCGAACTACCCGAGCGCGGGTCCCGACGGATCGGGATACGTGTGCACCAACAGCCAAGCCGGTTGCGCACTGCTCAACGCGCCGTACCTCGCGCTGATCGGCAAGGTCGGCGACCAGGCTCCGACCCTGGTCGGCTCCGGTCCGACCACCGTGACCGGACCCGGTCGTCTGAAGCTCGCGATCAACGATGCATTCGACGGCTACTACAACAACTCCGGCCGCTACCGCGTCGCGATCACCTACACGCGGACGTGCCCGGGGCTCATCTGCGTCGGGTGACCTCGCAGACCATGATGGGCGCATGGGAGTCGTCTACCTCGTCCGTCATGGTCAGGCCCACGCGAAGGCGTACGGGTCGCTCGCCGAGGCACAGTCCTCGGCGGGCGGCCTGACCGACGTGGGGGCCGATCAGGCCCGCCGGGCAGGTCGAGCCCTGGCGACTCGGATCGACCGTGTCGACCACGCCGTCGCGGGGTCCCTGGCACGTCAGCAGCAGACCCTGCGCCACCTGCTCGAGGGGTTCGCCGACGCCCCCGAACCAGGCGTCGACGCCGGGTGGGACGAGTACGACCTCGGGGCGATCGCGACCGGTGGCGAGTCCGGGGGGAACGTCCACGGGGCGGGCTTCCAGGCCCGGTTGGACGACGACCTCCGACGATGGACCGCCGGTGAGACGACCGGGGGCGAGTCGTACCGGGACTACCGCGCTCGAGCGGATCGAGCGCTGGAAGCGGTGGCCGTTCATGCCGGCTCGGGGCAGACCGCCGTCGCGGTGTCGTCTGCGGGAACGATCGCCGCGGTACTGGCGACGCTCTGGGGCCTCGACGACGAACGGTGGCTCGCCGTGGCCCGGACGATGATCAACACCTCCGTCACGAAGCTCATCGCCGGCCGCTCGGGGATGTCCGTCGTGTCGGTCAACGACCATGCCCACGTCGACCTCGTCGACGACCGAAGTGTGATGACGTTCCGGTGAGCGGCGACGAACTCCCCGTCCTCGAGTACCTCCGACGACACGTCGCCGGGACGCTCGGTCCGGACGACCGGACGTTTCTGCGCTACCCCACCGCGATCTCCCGCCTCCTCGGGTTCGAGATCACCGAGATCGACGCCGGCACCGCCACGCTCACCGTCGTCACCAGCCAAGAACTCCACAGCAACCAGCAGGGCACCGTGCACGGCGGGTTCGTCGGCGAGCTGGCCGACGCGGCGATCGGCACGGCGCGGTCGACGACCATCTCGCCGGGCGAGTCGTTCACCAGCATCGATCTGCACATGACGTTCCTGCGGCCGATGTTCGCCGGAACCCTCTTCGCGCGGGCGTACCCGACCCACATCGGCTCGACGGTTCAGCACTACGCCTGCGAGATCACCCGCGAGGACGGCAAGATCATCGCCACGGCGACGAGCACAGTGCTGACGTTGCGTGGCGAGAAGGCGGTCGGACGATGAGCAGGACGAACCTGTCGATGTCGATCTCTGCGGACGGCTACGTCGCCGGTCCCGACCAGAGCGCCGACAACCCGCTCGGTGTCGGTGGGCCGGCTCTCCACCGGTGGCACATCGGCCCCGACGCAGAGCACCCCGTCAACCAGCAGGTCATGTCGGACATGATGGACGGGATGGGTGCGACCATCATGGGCCGCAACATGTTCGGACCGATCCGGGGCGAGTGGGGCGACTCGGACTGGCGCGGCTGGTGGGGTGACGAACCCCCGTATCACTGCCCGGTGTTCGTGCTGACGCATCACGCCCACGACCCGATCGAGATGGAAGGTGGCACCACCTTCCACTTCGTCACCGACGGCATCGAGTCCGCCTACCGCCAGGCGGTCGACGCCGCCGGTGGGCAGTCCATCTCGATCGCGGGCGGCGCATCGTGCGCCCGGCAAGCCATCGCAGCCGGGCTCGTCGACGAGATCGACCTTCAGGTGAGCGGTGAGATCCTGGGCGGCGGTGAACGCCTCCTCGACGGATTCCCGCCGGGCACACCAAGACTCGAGCTCGCTCGCGTCCTCGAGGCACCTCCCCACACGGTGCATCTCCGCTACCGCGTCATCCGCTGACCGTCTGTTGGGCGGTCGGAACCGTCTGTTGGGCAGTTGGAACAGTCCATTGGGCGATCGCCTGGGCACCTGACGGGATCCGGTTCGCGTCGGCCCTCCCACTGAAGCGTCCCGGCTGCCCGACGAACGGTTCCAGTCGCCCAGCGAACGGTTCCGGGTGCCCGACGAACGGTTCCGGCTGCCCGACAGACGGGGCCGGTTCAGCTCAGGGCGCGCAGTCCCGCCGCCATGAACTCGGCGGTCGCCTCGGCGGCCTTCTCCGCACCCTCACCCGACGACGACCCCTGCAGGGCGCGGTAGGCGATGCCCTCGCCGATCACGCCGAGCTTGAAGTTGGCCAGCGCGAGATAGAAGTCCCAGTGAGCCATCTCGACACCGGCGGCGGTCGCGTACCGCTGTGCGAGCTCATCGGTGTCGGGGTATCGCGAACTGGTCCAGGCCGCCGAGAGCCCCAGCACCCGGTCGAAGATGGGCTGGCGGTAGACGCACATCAGCGCGACGTCGGTGATCGGGTCACCCAGGGTCGACATCTCCCAATCCACCACGGCACGAACGACTCCTGGGTCGTCGGCGTCGAGGATGGTGTTGTCCACACGGAAGTCCCCGTGCACGATCGCGTTCGCGGAGTCGGTCGGGATGTTCTCCGCCAGCAGGCCGGCGAGCCTCTCCACGTCCGGCAGTTCGCGGGTCTTCACCAACCCCCACTGCCGCGTCCAGGTCTTCACCTGACGCGCGACGAACCCCTCCGGACGACCGAACTCGCCGAGCCCGACGGCCTGGTGGTCGACCGCGTGCAGATCGGCCAGCGTCCGGATCAACGCGTCCACGTTGCGGTCCACTGCGACGTCGTCGAGCGCATCGAGTTCCGACGCACTGCGGATCACCGTGCCCTCGACGAACTCGACGACGGTGCAGGGCGCTCCGAGGACGGCGCCCTCGGCGTCGAAGGCGACCGTCCGCGCGACCGGGACCGCCGTGCCCTGCAGGGCCTGCGTGACCGTCCACTCCCGGTTCATGTCGTGCGCCGACGGCGTCAGGCCGGACGTCGGCGGACGACGCACCACCCACTTCGTGGTGCCGTCGGTGACACCGAAGGTGAGGTTCGACCGGCCGCCCGAGATCAGGTGCACGTCCAGCTCACCCGCGACTTCGACGCCCGAGTCGACGAGGAACTTCTGCAGCGCAACCGGATCCATGCCCGGTAGTGACTCCGTGGTGGTCACCGCGACGCCTGCGACTGCTGCTTCTTCGCGGCCCGCCCGACCGCGCGCTTCGCGATCGCCCAGCGATGCACCTCCGAGGCACCGTCGTAGATGCGGAAGGGGCGCAACTCGGCCTGCAGCCGCGCGAGCGGCAGGTCGTCGGTGACGCCGGACCCACCGCACATCTGGATCGCGCGATCGACGACGCGCGAATATGCCTCGGCGGCAAAGGTCTTGGCGATCGACGTCTCGTTGCTGGCGTGGTGGCCGAGATCCAGTTCGTGGCAGGCCTTCACCAGCAGGGCCCGCGATGCGGCGAGGTCGATCTCGTTGTCGGCCACCATCTGCTGGATCATGCCGAGGTCACCGAGACGACCACCGAACGCCCGTCGGCGCGCGACGTAGTCGACGCCGACCTCGTGGGCGCGGACGGCCACACCCAACCAGCGCATCACGTGCGTCATCCGCGCCGGACCGAGACGGACCTGCGCATAGCGGAAGCCCTCGTCCACCTCGCCGAGGACGTTCTCGTCGGGGACGAACAGCTCGCGGAACCGGATCTCGCAGTGCCCGCCCAGACCCGCACGGTCGGTGGTGCCCATGTGCCGCACGATCTCGATGCCCTCGTCGGGTGCCGGCGCGAGGAACATCGTGGCACCGCCGCTCTCACCTGGCGAGCCCGACGTGCGCGCCATGATGATGAAGAAGCCCGCACCGTCGGCGCCGGTGATGAACCACTTGTGCCCGGTGATGGACCACCCGCCGGGGACGCGTGTCGCCGCGGTCGTCAGCGCCGAGGGATCCGATCCCGCACCGGGTTCCGGCTCGGTCATCGCGAACGCCGACCGCACGTCGCCGGCGGCGAGCGGAGCGAGGAACTGCTCCTTCTGCGCAGGCGATGCGATGTGGGCGAGCATGTGGACGTTGCCCTCGTCGGGGGCACCGATGTTCAGTGCGATCGGACCGAACACCGACCGGCCACCCGCCTCGAAAACCGGCGCACGGTCGGACATGTTCAGCCCGAGGCCGCCGTACTCGACGGGGGCGTGCGGCGCGAACACGCCTGCGGCCTTGGCCTTCTCCTGCAGTTCGATCCGCAGATGCTCCCCGCCGGCCTTCTCGAAGTCGCCGTCGAACTCCTCCTCGACGGGCAGGACGACATCGGCGACGAACGCCTCCGTCGCGGCGATCGTCTTCTGGACCTCGTCGTCGTACCGCAAGTCCACGGCCATGGTCAGATCCCTTCGTCGGAGTGTGGTGTCTGTCGATCCCCGGTGTAGCCGACGGCCGCGAGAGCGATCCGCCCGAAGCGGGCGACGATCTCCTCGGCGGAGAGTCGGCCGTCGGGGCGATACCAGGTGGACACACCGACGCACATCGTGGTGATGGCGCGTCCCGTGTCCTTCGGGTCCCCGGTGACGAACACACCGGCGCGGACACCGTCGCGGATGAGGTCGTCGACGATGCCCTGCAGCTTGCGGCGCTTCTGTGTGTAGATCGGACGGTAGTCGGGCTCGAGGCTGCGGATCTCGGACGAGCCGATGAACGCCTGTGCGCGCCGGTGGATGTGGAACTGGAGCAGCACCTCGACGACGGCGTCGTACCGGTCGACCGGGTCGTCGCCGGTCGCGGCGAGCGCGCTCTCCGTCCGCCATGTCAGGTCGTTCATCGTCATCTCGAGCAGGCCCTGCAGCAACGACTGCTTCGACGGGTAGTGGTGGTAGAGCCCCGGGACCGACAACCCGGCTCGTCCGGCGATCTCACGGACCGACGTCCCGTGGTACCCCTGCTCCTCGAATGCCGCGAGCGCTGCCGCCAGGGGTGCCGACAACTCCGACCGCTCGTAGTCGTGCCACGGCTCCGTCACGGTCGCACGCGGCTCGTCGGTCATGGGTTCAACTTAGCCCGGGGAGGCGGCGTCGTGACCCAGGACCCTACCGAGCGTTCGCACGGGTGCCGCCCCGGTTCGCTGACCTGCGCGTCACGTGCCGCAGAACGTGCGAAAGCCGTCGGAGAAGCCGTCCGGGGCGGGCAGCGCGAACCGGGGGTCGGCGGGCGCGTCGTAAGGGTGGGTGACCGCCGCGAACAGAGCGTGGAACGGGGCCATGTCGCCGTGCTCGCCGGCCCGCAGCGCCTCGTCGACGAGGTGGTTGCGCGGGACGACGATCGGGTTCACGGTGTCCATCGCGTCGGCCGTCGCAGCGGTCGCGCGGTCGCCCAGGACCGTGAACCACCGATCGCGCCAGGCGCGGGTCGCGTCGGCCGGAGCCAGGGACGACGTCTCCGTCGGCTCGTGGCCGGACGCGTGCGCCCACAGGTCTACCGACAGCGCGCGGAAGAACCCGGTGTGGTCGACGCGCTGCTCCCGCATCAGCGTCTCGAGGTCGGTGAGCAGAGCCGACTCGGCGTCGTCGAGAGGCGACGGGTCGTCACCGACGCGGAGTCCGATCTTGCGGGCGCTCACCGCCGCGAAGTGGTGTTCGTAGCGGGCCGCGTACGTCGAGAGCGATTCCGTCAGCCGGGCGATGGCCGCGTCGGCGTCGACCTCGCCGTCCTCCTGTGCGCCCACCAGTGGGATCAGCGCCTCGGCGAGGCGGGCCAGGTTCCAGCCGATCACCGCCGGTTGGTTGCCGAACGCATATCGGCCGACGGTGTCGATGGAGCTGAACACGGTCGCCGGGTCGTGGGCGTCGAGGAAGGCGCAGGGACCGTAGTCGATGCTCTCGCCGGAAATCGTCGTGTTGTCGGTGTTGAGGACACCGTGGATGAAGCCGACGCCCATGTACTGCGCGATCAGCGACGCCTGCGCGTCGAGAACGCGTTCGAAGAACGCGATCACGCGGTCGCCGACGTCGTCGATCTCGAGCAGGTCGGGGTGGTGACGGGCGATCGCGTAGTGGGTGAGGTCCACGACCAGCGGGCCGCGACGGACCGCGAACTCGAAGCTACCCACCCGCAGATGGCTCGACGCGATCCGCGCCAGCACCGCACCCGGCTCCGGGGTCTCACGCTGCACGGATTGCCCCGTCGAGGTGACGGCCAGCGATCGCGTCGTGGGGACGCCGAGCGCATGCATCGCCTCCGACACGAGGTACTCGCGCAGCATCGGGCCCAGCACCGCCTTGCCGTCACCGCCGCGGGCGAACGGTGTGCGCCCGGATCCCTTGAGGTGCAGGTCCCGTCGGGTGCCGTCGTGGTCGACGAGCTCGCCGAGCAGCAGCGCGCGACCGTCGCCGAGGAGTGGGGAGAAGTTGCCGAACTGATGGCCCGAGTAGGCCATCGCGACGGTGGTCGTGTCGGCGGGAGGGGCCGACCCGGCCAGCAGGGCCGCGCCGTCGGCAGTGCGCAACCGCTCGGGATCGAGACCCAGTTCCCGCGCGAGCGGTTCGTTCAGGACGACGATCTCGGGGTCGGGCACGACATCGCCGGACCACGGCACGTACATGCCCTCGAGGTCGCGCACGAAGCTCGTGTCGAGCTCGACGATGCCGCGTATCGCGGTGGGGGCAGTCACCTCGACCAGGGTAGCCACGCACGACGCCGGTGACACCGCCGCGCTGCAACGCCCTGCAACGGTGTCGACCCTGCTGTCCCCGCGCCTACGGTCCGCTGACACCACCACCGCAGGAGGACTCATGAGGGCAGCGCGTTTCCACGGTCGCAAGGACATCCGCATCGAGGACGTCGCCGAGCCCGAGCTCCGTCCCGGCACGGTCGCGATCGACGTCGCCTGGTGCGGCATCTGCGGCACCGATCTGCACGAGTACCTCGAGGGCCCGATCTTCATCCCCGCGCACGGCCACCCCCATCCGCTGACCGGCGAGGACACCCCCGTGACGATGGGGCACGAGTTCTCCGGCACCGTCTCGGCACTGGGTGACGGTGTCGACGACCTCGCCGTGGGCGACGGGGTCGTCGTCGAGCCGTACGTGGTGTGCGACGAGTGCCCTCCCTGCCGCGAGGGCAACTACCACCTCTGCACCCGCATGGGGTTCATCGGACTCGCCGGGGGCGGTGGCGGGCTCAGCGAGAAGGTCGTCGTACCGCGGCGCTGGGTGCATCCCGTCGGCGACATGCCCCTGGACCAGGCGGCTCTCATCGAGCCGTTGTCCGTGGCGCACCACGCCGTCGAGCGCAGCGGGGCCCGGGCGGGGCAGACGGCTGTCGTCGGCGGCTCGGGTCCGATCGGGCTGCTGGTCGCGGCGGTGCTGCGCGGCATGGGCGTGACGGTCGTCGTCTCCGAGGTCAGCTCCGCGCGCATCGAGCGGGCGCAGGCAGTCGCCGACCACGTCCTCAACCCGCGCGACGGCGCGATCGGTGAGCGCGTGCGTGAGCTGACCGACGGGCTCGGCGCCGACCTCGGCTTCGAGTGCGCCGGCGTGAACGCCGTCCTCGACGACGTGCTCGACGCGGTCCGCCCGGCGGGCATCGTCGTGAACGTGTCGATCTGGGGCGCCCCGGCGACCGTCGACATGCAGAAGCTCGTCCTCAAGGAGATCGACCTGCGCGGCACCATCGCCTACGTCCGCGACCATGCCGCGGCGATCGCTCTCGTCCAGGACGGGACCGTCGACCTCGCGCCGTTCATCACCGGACGGATCGCCCTCGACGACCTCGTCGAGGACGGTCTGCACACCCTCATCGACCACACCGACACCGCGGTGAAGATCTTGGTCAGCCCATCGGCGTGACGCTCAGAACCCGCCGGCCACGCGCACCAGAGTGCGGCCGATCCGCTCACCGCGCGTGATCTCGGCGAGGGCGGTGTCGACGTCGGACACGGCCACCTCGGTGGTGATCCGGTCGAGGTGGGGCGGTCGCAGGTCGTCGGCCAGACGAGCCCACAGCGCGCGGCGGGTGTCGATGGGCGCCTGCACCGAGTCGATGCCGAGCAACGCGACACCGCGCAGGATGAACGGCATCACCGTCGTCGGCAGGCCTGCCCCACCGGTCAGCCCGCTGGCCGCGACGGCGCCGCCGTAACGGATGGTCGAGAGCACCCACGCCAGCGTCGACCCGCCGACACAGTCGACGGCGGCCGCCCAGGTCTCGCTGCCGAGCGGCTTGATCTTCGCGTCGGGATCCTCGGGCACGCGGCCGATCACCTCGGCGGCGCCGAGCTCGGTGAGCAGGTCGCGGGCGTGGTCCTTGCCGGTCGACGCGACGACCTCGTAGCCCAGACCGGCCAGCAGGTCGACCGCCACGATGCCCACGCCGCCGGTTGCGCCGGTGACGAGGACCTTGCCGTCCTCGGGCCGCAGTCCACGGTCGACGAGGGCGGCGACGCTCATCGCCGCCGTGAAGCCGGCGGTGCCGATCGTCGCGGCCTGCGCCGGGGTGAGTCCGTCGCCGAGGGCGACGACCTGCTCGGCGGGTCCGGCCGCGAGTTCGGCGTAGCCGCCGTGGCGGGACACGCCGGTCTCGTAGCCGTGGAGCAGGACAGGGTCGCCGGGAGCGAACGACGGGTCGTCGCTCGACGCGACCGTGCCGGCGAGGTCGATGCCGGGGACGATCGGGTAGTTCCGGACCACGCCACCCTTCGGCGTGATCGCCAGTGCGTCCTTGTAGTTCACCGACGAGTGGGTGACGTCGATGCGGACCCCACCCTCGGGCAGGAAGTCGTCGTCCACGGTCTCGGTGTGCAAGGTGATGCCGCCGTCGGATTCGTGGGCCACGCGCGCGGAGAAGGTGCTCATGCGATCGACGCTAGCGTGTGGGCGTGCGCAGCTACGACGACATCGTGATCGGGGCCGGCCACAACGGTCTGACCGCGGCCGCCTACCTCGCACGGGCCGGGCGCCGGGTGCTGGTGCTCGAGCGATCGGATCACGTCGGCGGGGCGGCGATCTCAGCCGAGGTGTTCCCCGGTGTCTCGGCGAGGTTGTCGCGGTACTCGTATCTGGTGTCGCTGTTGCCGGGGCACGTCATCGCCGATCTCGACCTCGATCTGCGGCTCGTCCGACGCCGGTACTCGTCGTACACACCGCTTCCCGGCGATCCCGGCCGCGGCATCCTCGTCGACGCGCAGGACGACGACGTCACGCGATCGTCCTTCCGGGAAGCGACCGGATCCGACACCGACTTCGCTGCGTGGCAACGGTTCTACGAGTCGATGGGTGACGTCGCGCAGCGGCTGTTCCCGACGATGACGCGGCCGCTGCTCTCGACGGACGCGGCACGGGGCCTCATCGGAGATGTGTGGACCGACCTCGTCGAACGGCCGCTCGGCGACTGGCTGCGGCGGGAGTTCGTCGACGACACCGTCCGCGGGATCGTCGCGACCGACGCGCTCATCGGGACCTTCGCCGACCTCGACGACCCGACGCTGCGCCAGAACATCTGCCTCCTGTACCACCTCGTCGGCAACGGGACCGGGGACTGGGACGTACCTGTCGGGGGCATGGGCGCCGTGACCGGCGCGCTCGCCCGCGCCGCGCTCGATGCGGGCGCCGAGATCGTCACCGGCGCCGAGGTGGTCGGTGTCGACCCGGGCGACGGTGCCGTGTCCTGGCGCACGGTGGTCGGTGGCGACGAGGCGCGCGGATCGTCGGTGCACGCGGCCTGCGCTCCCGCCGTCCTGAACACGATGCTCACCGAACCCGTTGCGACGGAGAGCGATCCGCGTGGCGCGCAGCTCAAGGTGAACCTGCTGCTGACGCGGCTTCCCCGGCTCGCCGACCCCGCCGTCGATCCCGTCGCCGCGTTCTCGGGCACCTTCCACGTCAACGAGGGGTTCGACCAGCTCCGGACCGCCTGGCGGCAGGCGTCGGCCCGACAGATCCCCGACGTCCCGCCGTGTGAGATCTACTGCCACACCTTGTCCGACCGCAGCATCCTCGGCCCGGGGACGGACGGCATGCAGACGCTGACGCTGTTCGGACTGCACATGCCGCCGGAGCTGTTCGACCGTCCCGGCGCCCGGGACGATGCGCTCACCGCGACGCTGCGATCGCTCGACTCGGTCCTCGCGGAGCCGGTGATGGACGTCGTCGCGCGCGACGGCAACGGCGACCCGTGCGTCGAGGTGCGCACCCCGCGCGACCTCGCGCAGTCGCCCGGTCTGCCCGGCGGCCACATCTTCCATCGGTCGCTGCAATGGCCGTGGGCGGAGTCCGCCGACGAGGTCGGGACGTGGGGTGTGGAGACCCGCCACCCCCGGCTGAGCATCGCCGGCGCGGGCGCCCGACGCGGCGGCGGCGTCAGCGGCATCCCCGGCCACAACTCCGCCCGCTGGGCCCTGCAGTAGCCATCACCCGCCCGCCGGTCCCGTTCGTCGGGCAGCAGGAGCCGTTCGTTGGGCACCAGGAACCGTTCGTTGGGCGGTCGGAGCAGTTCGTTGGGCGGTCCGACAGGCGCGAGGGGCTCCCCGATGCGAGCATGTCGGCATGAAGCCGGCCGGCGATCTCACGGTCTGTGTGGCTCAGCCCGCCGCCGCAGGAGACCTGTCGTCGATGGTCGGCGAGCACGCTCGCATGGTCCTCGGCGCAGGGGCCGACCTGGTCGTGTTCCCGGAGCTGTCGTTGACCGGGTACCACCTGCAGTCCGACTGTCTCGACCCCGGCCGAGGAAGCGTCCTCGACGAGCTGGTCGCCGCATGTGAGGAGACGGGGTCGACCGCGCTGGTGGGCGCTCCGGTCAGGGAGGGACGGCTCGTCCACATCGCGACCCTTCGCGTCGACGCGAGCGGATCGCACGTCGCCTATCGCAAGTGCAATCTCGGCGACGAGCAGGCAGCGCGGTTCAGCCGGGGGCCTGGCCCGGCGGCGATCGACCTCCGTGGGTGGAGGGTCGGCCTCGGAATCTGCAGGGACACCGGTGTCGCCGAGCATGTCGAGGCGGTCGCGGACCTCGGCATCGATCTGTACGCATGCGGCGTGGTCCATCACCGGGGCGAGGTCGACGAGCAGATGCGTCGAGCGACGCACATCGCGCAGCGGTGTTGGTCCTACGTGGTGATGGCGAGTCACGCCGGACCGACCGGGCACGGCTACGACGACACGGCGGGCAACTCCGTGGTCGTGGATCCGACCGGCAGACTGGTGACCCGCGCCGACGACGCACCCGGTACGACGATCACTGCGCTGCTCGAGCCTCGATCCAGCACCCTCTGAGCCGATTCCGGGCTCCGACAGATCGTCCCTGCTGACCGACGAACGGTTCCGGACGCCCGACAGACGGAGGGGTCTCAGGCGGGGTCGGAGGTCTCGCGCCGCAGGACCGGGAGGACGTGGTCGACGAAGAGCGGGGCGAGGTCGTCACGGTGATCGTCGCCGACGTCGTGCCAGCGCAGTTCGTCGATCTCGGCGGCGACCGCGATGTGCGATCCGTCGCCATCGACCGTCCCACAGTCGAAGACGTCGGCCAGCAACACCGTGTCGGCCTCGTTGGCGGCGACCGCCTCGATACGGCCCCACGACGTGACCACCCGAGGATCGAGGTCGATCCCGACCTCCTCGGCGATCTCCCGGACCACGGTGTCGAGCGGCGTCTCGCCCGGCTCGGGCTTCCCGCCGGGCATCATGAACCGGCTCGTGCCCCGTTTGCGGACGAGAAGGATGCGTCCGGTCGCGTCGCGGATGATCGCGGCGCTGACGACGATGGGGTCAGTGCCCACCGGCGAGGTTTTTGTTCACCAGGCGGGTGAGGAAGATCGGCGAGAACCGCGACCCGGCCTGCAGGACGCGCGTCTGCGTACCCACCGTGTAGTGCACCTGGTGGATCACCTTGCTGAACAGGTTGGGCTCGGCCGCCTCGAGGATGCGGTCGGCGACGTCCTGCGGCCCGAGCTTGATGCCCAGACGGTCGGTGGTGCCGGTCTTGATGTTCGCGGTCATCGCGGTCTGCACGTAGAGCGGCCAGATCGCGACCACGCGGATGCCGTGGCCACCCCACTCGATGTCGAGGGCCTCGGTGATGGACCGGACGAAGTGCTTGGTGGAGCTGTAGTTGGCGAGCTCCGCCTGTCCGTAGATGGCTGACGCCGACGCGAGGTTGATGGCCACCGAGTTCTTCGTCGCCTTGAGGTAGGGGAACGCCGCGTGCAGGCCGTTCACGACGCCCTTGCAGTTGATGTCGATCTCCTTGTGGAGCGTCGAGACCTTGATCTCCTCGAACTTGCCGGCGATGAGGATGCCCGCGTTGTTCAGCATCACGTCGAGGCGACCACCGGTGGTGTCGGTGAACTCCTTCAGGCGCTCGGCGAACTCGTCGGCGTCGGTGACGTCGAGGTGACCGACGACCGCGGTGGTGCCGAGGTCCTCGATCTCGTCCTTCAGCGACTTCAGTCCGACCTCGTCGATGTCGTACCCACCGACGGTGTAGCCCTTGCGGGCGAAGGAGAGAGCGGTCTTGCGGCCGATGCCCGCCGCCGCTCCGGTGATGAACACGCTCTTCCTCGAGGCCATGGCCGCATTCTCACACGAGCGCGTGTCAGATGACAACGCGCGGGCGGGCGATCGCCCACCTCGCGCGCGTTACGCTGTCGGGCGATGTCCACCACAGATCTGCCCATCGAGACCCGCCGCCTCGTCGGCTGGAGTCGCACCACCCCGATCCTGGGTGACGTCCTGTCGACCCCCGACGTCGAGGTGGTCGCGGAGGCAGTCGCCCGCGTCGCCGACGCCGAGGCCGACAAGCCGTCGTATCTGCGTCGCGGCGTCATCGCCCGCGGTCTGGGCCGGTCCTACAACGAGTCGGGCCAGAACTCCGGCGGCCTCACCGTCGACATGACGCGCATCCGTCGGATCCACTCGATCGACGAGGCGACCGGCATCGTCGACGTCGACGCCGGTGTCAGCCTCGACGCGCTCATGCAGGTCGCGCTGCCGTTCGGGCTCTGGGTCCCGGTGCTCCCGGGCACCCGTCAGGTGACCATCGGTGGCGCGATCGCCCACGACATCCACGGCAAGAACCACCACAGCCAGGGCAGCTTCGGCAACCACGTCGTCGAGATGACTCTCCTCGTCGCCGACGGACGGGTCCTCACCCTCACACCGGGCGGGACGCCCGACGACCCCGACGGCTCGATCTTCTGGGCCACCATCGCCGGCATCGGGCTCACCGGCATCATCCTGCGCGCGAGGATCCAGATGAAGCGGACCGAGAGCGCCTACTTCATCGCCGACACCGCGCGCACGAACTCCCTGCAGGAGACCATCGACCTGCATCTGGCCGACGGCTTCGAGGACGGCTACGAGTACGCGTCGGGCTGGTTCGACTCGATCAGCGCGCCGCCGAAGCTCGGCCGGGGAACGTTCTCGCGCGGCAACCTCGCCCGCGTCGACGAGCTGCCCGCGAAGCTGCAGCAGGATCCGTTGTCGTTCAACAACAAACCGCTGGTGCGGTTCCCCGACATCTTCCCCCGCGGGCTGGCGAACAAGGCGAGCTTCTCGCTGGTCGGCGAGGCCTACTACCGCATCGGGCCGCCGAGCGAGGGCAAGGTCAAGAACCTCGCGGGCTTCTACCACATGCTCGACGTGTTCGGTGACTGGAACAACGCCTACGGCCGTGGCGGCGGCTTCTGCCAGTACCAGTTCATCGTGCCCACCGGGAACGAGGCGGAGTTCACGCGCACCATCGAGTTCGTGCAGGCGTCGGGGCACGTCAGCTTCCTCAACGTCATCAAGCTGTTCGGCGAGGGCAACCAGGCGCCGCTGTCCTTCCCGTTCAAGGGCTGGAACGTCTGCCTCGACTTCCCGGTCAAGCGCGGCCTCGCCGAGTTCCTCGACGACCTCGACCGTCGCGTGATGGCGATGGGTGGTCGCCTCTACACCGCCAAGGACTCGCGCACCAGCGCCGAGTCGTTCCACTCGATGTACCCGCGGATCGACGAGTGGATCGCCGTGCGTCGCCGGATCGACCCTGACGGCGTCTTCATGTCGGACATGGCGCGTCGTCTCGAACTCGCCTGAGCCACACTGCCGCTCGACACACGTCACCGCATCCGGGAGAGGACCCCATGATCAACGCCGTCGGCGTCCCGCAATCGCTGCTGCTGCTCGGCGGCTCGTCGGAGATCGGTCTCGCCATCTGCGAGGAGTACCTCCGCAAGGGGCCGATGCACGTCGTCCTCGCCACCGTCCCCGGTGACCCGGCGGGCGACGCCGCGATCGAGACGATGACGGCCGCCGGTGCCGCGTCGGTGCGTCGCATCGACTTCGACGCGCTGAAGCCCGAGACCCACGCCGCGGTGATCGACGACGCGTTCTCCGAGCGCGACATCGACGTCGCCATCGTCGCGTTCGGCGTGCAGGGTGTCGACGAGGAGCTGTGGCAGGACCAGCGCAAAGCCGTGTTCACCGCCCAGATCAACTACACCGCAGCGGTGTCCGTCGGAGTCCTGGTCGGCGACAAGATGCGCGCCCAGCGCCACGGCCAGATCATCGCGATGAGCTCGGTCGCCGGTGAGCGCGTCCGACGGTCCAACTTCGTCTACGGCTCCACCAAGGCCGGCCTCGACGGGTTCTTCCTCGGGCTCGGAGAGGCGTTGCGGGAGTACGGTGTCCGCGTCCTCGTCATCCGCCCGGGTCAGGTGCGCACGCGACTGTCGGCGCACGTCGAGGAGGCGCCGCTCACGGTGAACAAGGAGGACGTGGGCCGGCTCGCCGTCCGCGCGGCCGACGCGGGCAAGGAGATCGTCTGGGCCCCGCCGCCGTTCCGCTTCATCATGATGGCGCTTCGGCACGTCCCGCGGCCGATCTTCCGCCGCCTCCCCATCTGAGTCGCGCCGTGACCGTCGCGGACACCCGACGACCCACCGCAGTGCCGGGCGGGCCGACCCGTCCGCAGTCCGGCCACCTTCGTGGAGCCGCGGCGATCGTCGGCGCCGCGCTCACCGCAGCTGTCGTCGCGTCGGTGGCACTCGTGGTCATCGAGCAGGTGCAGTGGCCGGCGTTCAACTCCTCCAACGTGACCGGCGCTCTGACCACCCTCGGTCAGACCGTCGCGGTGGTGGTCCTGCTGGTGGCCGCCCTGCTGTCCCGTGCGGGTCGCGGTGGGCGCGGTGTGCCCCTGCTCGGATGGGTCGGCATCGCGGGGTTCGCGACGGTCACGCTCGCGATGCCGCTGGGTGCGACGAAGCTGTACCTGTTCGGCATCTCGGTCGACCAGCAGTTCCGGACCGAGTACCTGACCCGCCTCACCGACACCCACGGCCTCGCGGACATGACCTACTGGGGACTGGCCCCCTACTACCCCGCCGGGTGGTTCTGGCTCGGCGGCCGCTACGCGAACGCCCTCGGTCAGCCGGCGTGGGAGGCCTACAAGCCGTGGTCCATCCTGACGCTGGCCGTCGCCGCCGCGATCGCGCTCGCGCTGTGGTCACGGATGATCCGCACCGACCGCGCCATCGCCGTCACCCTCGCGACCACCGCGCTCACGATCTATTACGCCGGCCCCGAACCCTATGCGGCAGTGTTGATCCTCGTCGGCGCGCCGATGCTCGTCGTGATCCTGCACGCCCTGCGCTCGGGCAGCGTCCCCGCGCTCGTCGCCGGTGGACTGTTCCTCGGTGTCAGCGCCACCTTCTACACACTGTTCACCGGACTGTTCGCACTCAGCGCCGTGCTGATGGCGGTGTGGCTGATCGTCGACGCGGTGCGTTCCGCGTCGAACGCGGCCGTCTCCCCGGGTGAGGTTCGCGGACAGCGGTTCCGCGTCACGCGCACCGTCGTGGTGCGACTCGTCGGAATGGGTGTGCTGTCGGGACTCGTGGCGCTGCTGGTGTGGGCGCCGTACCTGTTGGCCCGCCTCCGATCGCGCCCGGCCAGCGGCGGCACCGCCGAGCACTACCTGCCGAGCAGCGGTGCGACGCTGCCCGTCCCGATGCTGCAGCTCAACCTCATCGGACTCCTGTGCCTGATCGGTCTGGTGTGGATCGTCCTGCGTGTCCGCATACGGACCGTCGCCCTCGCGTTCGGCATCACGACCGTGTCCGTGTATCTCTTCTGCCTGCTGTCGATGGCGGTCACCGCGATCGGCACGACGCTGCTCGCGTTCCGTCTCGAGCCGTTGCTCGCCGTGGTCCTCGGAGCCGCCGGGGTGTTCGGGGTCGTCGAGCTCGCGCACCTCGTCGTCGACCGCCTCGGAGACGTGCGCCTCGGCATCGCCGTGCTCGGGGTCATCGGCGCGATCGGTCTGGCGCAGGGCATCCCGTCGCACCTCTCGAACGAGATCACGACGGCCTACACCGACACCGACGGCTACGGCATCCGCGCCGACAAGCGGCCACCGGGCGCCGAGTCGTACTTCCCCCGCATCGACGAGCTGGTCCGGCAGCAGACCGGACGACCCCGCGACGACACCGTGGTGCTCACCGCGGACTACGGGTTCCTGTCGATCTATCCCTACTGGGGCTTCCAGGGTCTGACGTCGCACTATGCGAACCCGCTGGCGGAGTTCGACAAACGCGCGTCGACCATCGAACGCTGGTCGAAGCTGTCGACGCCGCAGGAGATGATCTCCGCACTCGACGCCTCGCCGTGGCGACCCCCGTCGGTGTTCCTCTTCCGCTACAGCGCCGACGGTTACGCTCTGCGTCTCGCGTCGGACGTCTATCCCAACGACCCGAACGTGAAGCGTTACACCGTCACGTTCGCGGCCGCCGCATTCGCCGATCCCCGGTTCACCGTGACCGAGGTCGGCCCGTTCGTCCTGGTGGTGCGACGATGACCGGATTCACGATCGAGACCCTCGACGACGGACGGGGTGGGCACGTCCACTTCGTCCACACCGATCACGTCAACTGGGTCCTCCTGCAGGACGACTCGGGTGTCACCCTGATCGACGGCGGGTACCCCAAACAGGCCGACGTGGTGGAGTCCTCGCTCGACCAGATCGACGCCTCCGCGTCCGACGTACGCGCTGCACTGGTGACCCACGCGCATGTCGACCACATCGGCGGTCTGCGCGCCGTCGCCGAGCGGTACGGGTTCCCCGTCTACGCGGATCCCGTCGAGGTCGGTCACGTCCGCCGCGATTATCTGCAGCAGGCGGGGCCGATGGATCTCGCGCCGCTGCTCTACCGCCCGCGGGTGGCGCGCTGGCTGCTCGAGGTGGGCACGATGGGTGTACTCGATCGCGCGGGAATCGATGCGACCCAACCGTTCCCCTCCGACGGCGGACTCGACCTGCCAGGCCGCCCGCGACCGATCGCGTGCCCCGGTCACACCAGTGGGCACAGTGCGTATCTCGTCGCCGGTGGCCATGTCCTCGTCTCCGGGGACGCGCTCATCACCGGTCACGGGATCAGTGCCGTGCACGGGCCGCAGTGCCTGCACAAGGCGTTCCACCACGACGTCGCCACGAACCGGGCGTCGGTGCAGGCTCTGGCCGCCCTCGACGTCGACGTGATCTTCCCCGGCCACGGGCCGGCGTTTCACGGTCCGATCGCAGAGGCGGTCGCGCAGGCACTCGCCTGACAACCGTGGCTGTACACAGATCAGGCTGATTCCACAGGCGCCCGGGGTGTCGTCGGATCGCGGGTCACTGTGTCGGTGGGCCTGGCTATTGTCGTACACATGTTCGACGAAGTGCTCGAGGCGGCTGACCGCCTCGCCGATGCCGTCCGCGAGTGCGAGATACCCGCGGGTGATGACGCGCTGCTGGCGGGGGTACGTGCCGCGGTGGCTGCGCGTAACGCCGCGGACGGATTGCTGGCCCGAATAACCGGGGAGATCGAATGCCGGGGCACCGCGAAGCGGCTCGGGTTCTCGGTGCGGGAGCTGCTGCGACGCAATGGGTGTGTGCCGGTGGTGGCATCACGGGCGATCCGGCTCGGGCGGGCGATCGCGCACCTGCCCGCACTGGCCCGACATCTGCGCGACGGGTCATTGTCGGCGGAGTTCGCCGACGCCGTCGCCCGCGGAGTCCGCCACGTCGCGATACGCACCCGGTCACCGCTCGGCTCGGAGCTGGCGGTCGAGACCGAGGCGGCGTTGATCGGCCACGCCCTCGCCGGCCGGACACCGGCCGAGATCGACGACCGGGCGCGGACCATCGCACTCGAGCACCAACCCGAGATGGTCGACGACGGCGATGAGCCGGCGACGCCGGTCGCGGAGGACACGACGCTGAACGAGGTGTCCTGGGCCCAGCGGAACGACGGCCGGCTGGCCGGGACATTCGACCTCGACGTCGTGACCGGCGAGCGGTTGATCTCGTGTCTCGATACCGCATCACGACCCAGACCACTCCCGGATGGGACACCCGATCCGCGGTCGGCGCCGCAGCGCCGAGCGGACGCGTTCGCCCAGGTCGTCGAAGCCGCATCCCGGGCGCTCGGCACGGATGGTCTAGTGGGGTCGGCCAAGACCGAGATCCTGCTCACCGTCCCGGCCGAGAACACCGAGTGCTGTGGTGTCACACCATCCGGTCCCGCGCATCTGCAGTGGATGGGCACCGTCACCGACGAAGCCGTGTCACTGCTGTCGTGCGATGCCTCGGTCACACGCATCGCGGTCGACGTCGAACAGGCCCCGGTCGACATCTCCCCGACCGCGCGGTTGTTCACCGGACGCACCCGCAAAGCCGTCGTCGCCCGCGACCAGTCGTGCGTCATGTGCGGCAACCCCGCCTCGTGGACCGACGTCCACCACATCGTCTTCCACTCCGACGGCGGACCGACGACCTGCGACAACGGGTGCCTGCTGTGCCGGACCTGCCACGTCGCGGTGCACCAGCACGGCTGGGAGATCGAGATGGGATCTGACCGCCACCCCTGGATCCGACCACCCGCCACGGTCGACCCACGACGGGAACTGCAACCCGCCTACAACCGACGCACCCTGCGACTCGACCCGATCGCCGCCTGAGAACTGATCAGCGACAGCGCATTCCCCGCACCTGACCACCAGTCAGGACCGCATCAGAACCTTGACAACTTCACAGTGTGGGCCGACATGGTCACGACGTGCACGTCGGCGACAACTCCGCGAGTACACCGCGCACCGACAGCGCGCCCTGCAGGGTGTATTGGCCCGGCTCCGGTGCGCGGATGGTCACCCACTCGTCCGGCGTCGACGCGAGACACGCTGTGCGCGTGGGATCGTCGACGCTGCGTGCCACCAGGTACCGGTTGGGGCGGATCTGGATGGGGTGGGTGCCGGTGTCGGGCACGTCGACCACCATCTCCGACGGGGTCTCGGTGACCAGGCCCAGGGGCGCGGGCACCACCGACGCCGCGTTCGCGACCCGGTACAGCGTCCACTCGTCACCGCGCCACGTCTCCGACAGGTAGGGCAGGCCGCGCCGCACGAGGGCGGCCTCCTTCTCGGCCTGACGGAGTGGCTTGTCCGACACGGCGACCCACGACACCGCGTTCTCCGTGAGCCACTGTCGATAGGACAGCGGCGTGAGCGCACCGTCGGTGTAGAAGATCGGGTTGAAGCGGGCGTCGCTCTGGTTCTCCCACCCCCGCGCCAGCTTCACCAGCGACCCCAGCTCGTGCGAGCCGGCGTGGGTGCCGGCGTCGATCAGCTCGACGCGGTGGTTGACGAGACCGGGACGCTGCAGCAGGGCCAGACGTAGTGGCGCGTAGTCGCTCTCGGAGTTGCCTGAGTCGGCGACGGCGACCTGGTCGGCGACGGCGACGAAGCCGGCGTACGAGACCGCGGGCAGGAGCGCGACGAGGACGATCACCAGCGACCGTCGCGAGAAGAACAGGACGAGGCACGGCAGGACCAGGCAGAAGAACCGACTCAGGTTGGAGCCGACGCCGTTCGGGACGGCGAACACGACGGCGGCGACGACCATCGCGATCGGCGCGATGGACCGATGGGGTCGTGCGGTGAGCGCGACCCCACTGCCCGCGCCGATGATCAGCACCCAGAAGAGGGTCGTCCACGGGAACCCCTGCGCCCCCGGCGCACCGAACAGGGCGAAAGGCACCAGGACGCCGAGCCCCGCACCGACGAGCAGAGTCCACAGTTCCCGTGACCGGCGATCGGGTCCGAGGAGGAAGGCGACCGCGGCAAGCCCGACGAACGCGGGCGCCAGCGGGCTCGCCAGCCCGGAGACCACCAACACCACCGCAGCGAGCAGGCTGCGGCCGTGCCCGAACGCGAGGACCGCGACCAGCGCGATCGCGGCGCCCACCGAGAACGCCACCCGCCCCGACATCATGTTCAGGATCGCCGCGATCGCGATTGCCCACGTCGTCGCCGTCGGTCGGGCCGCCGACGGCATCGATGTCGCGCCGGGTCGCAGATGCGCGATGGGATGTGCGAGCAGAGCGATGACGAGGGTCGCGATCACCAGGAGCGCCAGCGACCCGAGGAGCGCCGACAACGCCGGCACGATCAGCGAGTAGCTGCCCGGACTGACGCCGCCGTACCAGCCGAACCAGTACCCGAGGCCGACGCCCGAGCGTGCGGCCTCCTCGCGGGCGATGGCGGCCTGCAGGTCACCGAGCGTGGGACGGACGACGACGAGTGCGACGGTTGCGACCACGGCCGCCAGGAACGGCAGTACCCGCGTCCAGGTGGGCGGGTCGGTCAGGAGCTGCCGGGGGGCCGCGCCCCCGGCGGTCATCCGAGCTGCGTCGGCGGGACGGTCGCCGTCGGGGTCACGGGCACCGGGCGGGGTGTTCCGTCGGGTCGATCCGACGGGTCCTGCGGCGCGCACGCGTCGAGGGTATCGGTGCCGGTGGCCTCGGTGGGGGCCGGCTGCGCGACGATCCCCGCGTCGGCACGGAGGGCTGCGAGTCGACCGCTCACCCGCGCGGCCCACAGTCGACGCACGCCGAACACGATCCCTGTGGCGATGGCGAGGGTCCCGAGTCCGGCCAGCACGTCGAGGACGAAGTGGTTGCCCGACCCCATCACCACGAAGAACGTGGTGAACGGGTAGATCCCGCCGAGGATCTTCACCCAGCGCCGACGGGCGAGGAAGACCAGCGCGAGACCGCACCAGGCCGCCCAGGCGCAGTGCAGGGACGGCATCGCGGCGAACTGGTTGGAGATCGCGTCGGAGCCGGGCGCACCGGATGCGGGCCACCAGCCCCACGAGGACGTCTGACTCATCACGTCCACGAAACCCTCGTGCCGCAGCAGCCGCGGTGGCGCCGTCGGGTACCAGTAGAAGCCGATGAGCGCGAGGCAGGTCGTGACGATGAGCACGGCGCTCACGCGGCGGTAGTAGGCCGAGCGGCGGAAGAACAGCCAGATCAGCACCGCGGGCGTCACGATGAAGTGCAGAGAGGCGTACTGCAGGGCGACGACGTCGGCGACGACCGGGGTCTTGTGCACCCAGTCGTTCAACGGACGTTCGATCGCGGCGTGCCACCGATCCTCGAAGGCCAGGATCGATCCCGCGTTGCGGTAGGCCGTCGCGGCGACCTCTCCCACGCTGTTCCGGATCAGCGAGTAGACGGCGTAGAGGCCGCCGATGACAGCGATCTCGACCCACCAGCGGGGCCGGGAGAAGTACGTGAGGATCGCGGACAGGACCCGGAACCGGGACCGCGTCAGGGACGCCTCGACGTCGAGCAGACCGTCGTCGACCGACCCAGAACTGTCACGCGTGACTGGCGTGTCGCCGGTGGGACGTGCACCTGACATGGCGTCCCTCCGTCGCAGCCCTGAGAACATTGCGAGGAATACTAACGGAGGCCCAGGGCTGTCCCTTCCACCACGCGTCGGGGTACAGCAGGTGAACGGTAAGGGCACGGATGCGCGAACACTGGTCAGCCCGACCGTGAGAGGTCCCGGATGTGATCTACATCACCGGTTCGAGATGCGCTCCGCCAGTGCCCGTATCGCGAAGTCGTACCCCTGGATCCCACAGCCCGCGATGACCGCGACGGCGATGGGCGACACATAGGAATGGTGCCGGAACGGCTCGCGGGCCGCGACGTTCGACAGGTGCACCTCGACGACAGGGACCTCGGGGACGACGAGCGCGTCGGCCAGAGCGACCGAGGTGTGGGTCCAGCCGCCCGGGTTCACGACGATCCCCGCGACCGTTCCCCGGGCCTCGTGGATCCAGTCGATCATCTGGCCCTCGTGGTTGGTCTGTCGCGCGGTGAGGTCGAACCCGACGTCGTGTGCCGCACGCTCGGCGACGGCGACGGCGTCCTCGAGTGTGGCGGTGCCGTAGACATCGGGCTGACGCGTGCCGAGCATGTTGAGGTTCGGCCCGTTCAGCAGCAGGACGCTCGGTGCGGACATGGCACAACTGTAGGGCCCCGGCCTCTGGTTACGATCACCTCTTGTGCCTGATGACCGCCCATCTCGACGACCAGCGGGCGACCGGGTGAGGATCGCCAAGGTCGTCGCCGTGGTCGCCGGGTTGCTCGGTTTCGTGCTCGCGCTCGCGACCCCCCTGCTGCCGGTCCGGCAGACCACCGTGCAGATCGACTGGCCGCAGTCACAGACGGCGCAGTCGACGACCTCCGGCACCGACCCCGTGCGGTCGGTCGTCGCCCCGCTGGTGGGGTACGTCCCCATCGACATCGAGATCTCGGTCCCCTGTTCGGCCGCGTCCCTTCTCGGCGGGCAGGGGCAGTCGGTGCTCGTCTCGACCACACCCAAGGCCGCGGAGAAAGCCGTCGAACGCGGCCTGTTCGTCCGGCTCTCCGGGCGCAGCAGCGACGCGCTCGACACCCGCTCGGTCGAGGTCGTCGTCCGCAACAACCCGCTCGTCAGCGCGACGATCGCGCAGATGCGGCAGCAGAACTGCCGGACGATCGAGGTCCGCGCCACCTCCGACGAGGTGACAGCGCAGTTCGTCGGGATGACCGGCACAGACGGACAACCGTTGCAGGGCAGCACCTCCGACGGCGACCAGCGCCCGCAGCTCACCGGCGTCTACACCGATCTGACCGCGCCGCGGTCGCAGCTCGACGGCCTGAAGGTCCACGCCACCATCGACTCGCGCTACTCCACGGCGTCGACCCCGCTGAAGTGGACCGCGATCGGTGTCGGTGTCGTGATGACGATCGTGTCGCTGGTCGCCCTCGCCGTGCTGGACGGCACCGACGGTCGTCGACACCGCCGGATCTTCCCGGCCCGCTGGTGGCGGCTCAACCCCCGCGACGGCGTCGTCCTCGTGGCACTCCTCGTCTGGCACGTGATCGGTGCGAACACCTCAGACGACGGCTACCTGCTGACCATGTCGAGGGTCGCCGAGCACGCCCACTACACCGCGAACTACTACCGATGGTTCGGGGCGCCGGAGGCGCCGTTCGGCTGGTACTACAGCGTCTTCGGGTGGCTCGCCCACATCAGCACGGCCAGTCCACTGGTCCGCCTGCCGGCACTCGTCTGCGGGATCGCGGTGTGGCTGATCATCTCCCACGAGATCCTGCCCCGCCTCGGCCGCGCCGCCGTCACCAACCGGATCGTCCCGTGGACCGCCGCCGCCGTCTTCCTCGCGTCGTGGTTCCCCTTCAACAACGGTCTGCGGCCCGAGCCGATCATCTGCCTCGGCGCCCTGCTGACGTGGTGCTCGGTCGAGCGGTCCATCGCGACCGGCCGGACGCTTCCGGCCGCTGTCGCCTGCACGTTGGGCGCGTTCAGCGTCGCCGCCGGCCCCACCGGGTTGCTGTCCGTCGCCGCGATCATCGCCGGCGGGCGACCGATGATCATGTCGATCCTCAAGCGCTCGCAGGTCATCCGCGGGGACGGCCGCCGGTCGGTCGCGCTGCTGGCCCTGCTCGCGCCGGTGCTCGCCGCGGGCACCTTCGTCATCTATGTCGTGTTCTCGAACCTGACGCTGACGGCGTTCCTGCAGTCGTCGAAGATGAAGACCGCGCTGGGACCGTCGCTGCACTGGTACAACGAGATCAACCGCTACTCGTCGCTCTTCGCCTTCTCCGCCGACGGCTCGGTCGGTCGCCGCTTCGCGGTGCTGATGATGCTCGTCGGGCTCGTGGTCTCCGGCGCGATGTTGTTCCGCAAGAGCAGGATCCCCGGCACCGCGATGGGACCCACGCGACGCATCGTGGGGATCACGTTCGCGTCGCTGGTGTTCCTCATGTTCACGCCGACCAAGTGGACGCACCACTTCGGTGTCTTCGCCGGCCTCGCCGCGGCGCTGGCCGCCATCGCGGCGATCGCCGTCACCGGACGCGCGATGCGGTCGCGGCGCAACCGGATGCTGGTCACCGCGCTCGTGCTGTTCGTGACCGGCCTGGCCTTCACCGGCCCCAACGCCTACTACTACATCTCCAACTGGGGGATGCCCTACGGCACACGGACCGTGAAGGTCGTCATCGACCTCGGCAGCATCCTGCTCTATCTTAGCTTCATCGCCCTCGCCGTCGCCGGGTGGTTCCACCTCCGCGCGCCGTATGTCGCTGCACGGCATGCCGATACGAAGGCGCCGGTCTCGACACGCGAGCAGCGCACCGCGGTTCGTATCGGCACCACCGTCGCGCGGCGCGCGGGCGGTGCGCCGATCCTGGTCGTCGCGACAGCGATCGTCGCGTTCGAGCTCGTCACGGCGGTGCTGTCCGGCGTCAACCAGAGCGGGTCGTTCTCGGTGCCGTCGTCCAACGTCGACGCGCTCCTCGGCCGGCCATGTGCAATGGCCGACAAGGTGATGGTCGAACCCGACCCGAGCGCGAACCTGCTGACCCCGGTCGACCCGACGTTGCGGAACCCCCTGGCCGGGTCCGGCACCGTCACCGGCGGGTCGGGCACCGACGAGGAGGAGGGATCGGGCACGCCGCAGCCGTCGGTCACGACCAACTTCACGCCCAACGGCCTGCCCATGTCCCTCGACTCCGAGGCCAGCGAGCAGTCCCTGGGGGTGCTCGCCACCAACGTGACAGCGTCGTCGGACGTGCTCACCAGCAGTTCCGGCGGCACCGGTGGCGGGGAGATGGAGAAGGCCGGGGTCAACGGCTCGTTCGCCAAGCTGCCCTTCGGGCTCGACCCCGACCGCACCCCGGTGCTCGGCAGCTACAGCCAGAACGACCAGGCCCCGGCGTCGCTCACGTCGGCCTGGTATCGCCTGCCCGCGAAGAGCCCCGACCGCCCGTTCATCGCGATGGCGGCCGCGGGATCGTTCGACATCACCAAGATGGAACTGCAGTACACGCGCAGCACCGGCAACCGCGACGGCGACCTCGTGGCCGCCGGATCGGTCGGCATGATCGACCCCGGGCCGAGTCCCTCCTGGCGGAACCTGCGCATCTACCGCAGCTCGTTGCCCGCCGACGCGACCGCCATCCGCCTGGTTGCCGTCGACGACAACCTCGCCACCGACAGCTTCATGGTGTTCAGTCCGCCGCGCGCGCCGCGCGTCCAGACCCTGCAGTCCTATGTCGGCAGCCGTGACCCGGTGCAGATCGACTGGACCTCGGGACTGGCGTTCCCGTGCCAGCGTCCCTTCGACCACCGCGACGGTGTCGCCGAGGTGCCGAAGTGGCGCATCATGCCCGGCTCCGACCTCTCCGCGGCGGTCTCGGCGTGGATGGACGCGTCCGGCGGCGGACCGCTCGGCTGGATCGAGGTCACGCTCGACTCGACGACGGTCCCGTCGTACCTGCAGGACGACATCGGACGGGACTGGGGAGCGCTCATCCGGTACACCCCCTACGACGAATCGGTCGAACCGGCACGCCTCGAACTGGGCACCGCGACACGGAGCGGACTCTGGAGTCCCGCACCCATCCGGTACTGACGAACCCGTCGCCTACCATCGGTCCTCGTGCCGAAGACCGCCCGACCGTCCGACGACGGGTCCCCCAGCACGGGCGGGTTCCGTTCCGCGCGAACCGCACGCCTGGTCGCGGTGGTGGCAGGGCTCGTCGGCATCGTCGCGTGCGCCCTGACGCCGCTCCTGCCGGTCACCACGACCACGACGTCGATCTCGTGGCCGCAGGGCCAGCAGCTGGCCGCTGACACCCCGTCGGTCGTCGCGCCGCTCACCGCGCAGACACCGCAGACCCTCACCGCGACCATCCCGTGTTCGCTGTTCTCGTCGCTCGGGTCGTCCGGGACGGTGATGGCCACCATGCCGACGAGTGCCGACGGTGCCGCGCAGAAGTCGTTGGTCGTCTCGGCGAACGCCCAGACGGCGTCGGTCTCGTTCCGAGGGGAGGTCGCCGCAACGGCCTCGCGCACGGCGGTCGCGAGCCCGCAGTGCCGGTCGCTGCAGATCTTCGTGTCCCCCACCCGTACCGGCGCACAGTTCGTCGGTCTCGGTCCCGCGACGATCGTCTCGCCCGACAAGCGTCCGCAGGTGTCGGGCATCTACTCCACGCTGACCACGCCTCGCGTGCAGGCAGCCGTCGCCCAGGGCCTGCGCGTCGACGTGGGCGTCGACAGCCGCTTCGCGAGCACGCCGACCGTCCTGAAGCTCCTGGTGATGATCGTCGGGATCATCGCGGTCGCCCTCTCCCTGATCGCTCTGGCCCGCCTCGACTGGCTCGGCGGCCACCACCGTCGCGTCGGTGTGCGGTCGTGGCGACGGGTGCTCGCGCCGCGCGTCAGCGACATGGCCGTCACCGCGGTGATGATCGTGTGGCTGTTCCTCGGGGCCGGGACACCCGACGACGGGTACATCCTCACGATGGGCCGCACCGCGGACGCCGCGGGCTACCTCGGGGACTACTACCGCTGGTTCGACATCCCCGAGGCCCCGTTCGACTGGTACTACAGCGTCCTCGGCCACTGGTCGTCCATCTCGACGGCCGGACTGTGGATGCACCTGCCGCAGTTGATCGCCGCGCTGCTGTCGTGGTTCGTGCTGAGCCGCGTGCTCCTGCCGCGGATGGGCGCCGCGGTGCGGCGCAGCGGGTGGGCCATCTGGGCCGCGGCCGCCCTCTTCGTCGCCTTCTGGCTGCCGTTCGACAGTGGCCTGCGCAGCGAACCGATCATCGTGACGGGCTCCCTGCTCACCTGGTGGGGTGTCGAGCAGGCCATCGGCACCCGCAGACTGCTGCCGGCCGCACTCGCGACGTTCGCCGCCGGCATGACCCTTGCGCTCGCCCCACACGGCGTGATCGCCGTGGCCGTGCTCATCGTCGGCGCCCGTCCGATGCTGGCCGTGGTGCTACGTCGCCGCCGCGAGGTCGGCTGGGCCGCACTGGTGCTGCCGATCATGGCCGCCGCTCTGTTCACCCTGGTCGTCGTCTTCCGCGACCAGACGCTGGCCACCGTGTACGACGCCGTCCGGATCCGCTTCACCGTCGGCCCGTCGCTGAGCTGGCACGAGGAGTACTTCCGCTACTTCTTCCTCACCGTCAGCACCGACGACGGCGCGCTAACCCGCCGCGTCCCTGTCCTGCTGCTGCTCGCGTCGCTGTTCGTCGTGCTCGCGGTCATGTTGCGGCGCACACGGATCCGCGGGATCGACCCCGGCCCGGTGTGGCGCGGGATCGGCGCCGTCGGTGTGACGTTGGTCCTGTGGGTGTTCACCCCGACGAAGTGGACCATCCAGTTCGGCATCTTCGCCGGGATCGCCGCGGCTCTGGCCGCCGTCGCCACCGTCACGATCGCGCAGTCCGCCGCCCGGTCGTCGCGGAACCTGATGGTGCTCGTCGCCGGCCTGCTCTTCGCCCTGGCCGCGTCGATGGCGGGCAAGAACGCGTGGCCGTGGGCGTACGACTTCGGGATCTCCTGGTTCGACCGCGCACCCGTCCTCGCCGGGATCCAGGTCTCCAGCATCCTGTTGGTGCTCGCCGTCGTCGCCTCCGCCGTCGCCGTCTACCTGCACCTCCGGCTCGACTTCACCACGCACCGCGGCATGGTCCACGACTCCGCGTCGACGGTGGACGCGCCCGTGGACACCGCGTCCCGCGCCGACCGTCGTCGTCTGGTGCTCGCGTCGTCGCCGATCGCCGTGATCGCGATCATCATGGTCGTCGCCGAGCTGGCCGTCTTCGCGAAGGCCGCGGTGGCCCGCCCGTCGTTCACGGTCGTGAGCGCCAACGTCGACGCGCTGGGCGGCAACACCTGCGCCATGGCCGACGACGTCCTCGTCGAACAGGACCCGAACGCCGGCATGCTGGTGCCCGCCGACGGACGGTCGGCGTCGGATGCACTCGCCGGCACCGACCCGGTCGGATTCACCCCGAACGGTGTCGCCTCCGACCTCTCGCCCGAGGGAACGCAGTCGAAACCCGGCCAGATGAACGTCGCGGGCATCGTGCAGAACCCGTTCACGGTGCTCGGCGGATCGCCGGGGACCCTCGGCGGCAACGGCCCCCGCACGGTCAACGGATCCACCGTCGCACTGCCGTTCGGCCTCGACGCCGCGCGGACACCGGTTCTCGGCAGCTACGGCTACGACTCCGGCAAGGCGTCGCTGACCACCGACTGGTACCGACTGCCCGCCCGCGGGAGCACCCCGCTGATCGTCGTCAGCGCGGCGGGCGCGATCGCCTCCGTCGACGTCGACGGCGTCGGCGAGTTCGGCCGATCCCTGCAGGTGCAGTTCGGCACCTCCGGACCCGACGGCCAGTTCACCCAGGTCGGCGCACCGTTCATGCCGATCGATCCCGGGCCCGAGCCGCCGAACCGCCCGTGGCGCAACCTGCGCGTGCCCACCGCGGTCATCCCGCCCCGGGCCGACGTGATGCGCCTGGTCGCCGTCGACGACAACCTCACGTCCGACCAGTGGCTCGCGATCACCCCGCCGCGCGCCGCGCAGCTGCGGACCCTGCAGGACGTCGTCGGCAGCAGCACGCCGACCCTCGTCGACTTCACCGTGGCCCAGCAGTTCCCGTGCCAGCGGCCGATCGAGTCCCGACACGGGATCACCCAGCTCCCGCGGTGGCGCATCCTGCCCGACCGCATCACCGCGCTGTCGCAGTCCAAGACGTGGATGTCGTCCGACGACGGTGGCGTGCTGGGGATCTCGGAGGGCACCACCACGCCCACGACCGTGCCGACGTACCTGCGGGACGACTGGTACCGCGACTGGGGTTCGCTGGAACGGCTGACACCGCTGGCGCCGGATGCCCCCGACGCGACACCCACACTCGGTGAGCAGAACCGGTGGGGATGGGCGCGCGAGGGATCGTTGCGGGTCGTGAGGTCCGACGACTCATGAGCACCCGCGAGCCCGACGGCGACTCGACCACCACCCCAGAGACCTCCGAGGGACGGACCGTGACCACCACCGAGAGACCGGCGCCACCGCCGACGTCCGCGCGGCGTCTGCGCATCGTGCGTCTCGTCGCGGTGGTGACGGGTCTGCTGGGCGCGCTCCTGGCGATCGCCACGCCGCTCCTGCCGGTGAACCAGACGACCGCGCAGCTCACCTGGCCCCAGCAGGGCGTGAACAACATCGCCGCACCGCTGGTGTCGTTCGTCCCGATCGACGCCGAGGTGTCGGTGCCCTGCACGACCGCCGCGCGCCTGCCCTCGTACGGCGGCAACCTGCTGTCGACCATCCCGCCCGCCGGATCCGACGCCTACGCCCGCGGGCTGTTCGTGTCGGTCACCTCCGACCAGATCCAGGTCACCGACCGCAACGTCGTGCTGGTCAACACCCCGCGCGCCGCCGCCCAGTCGGATCCCGACTGCCGCATCGAGATGCAGCTGACCGGCACCGGCACCCGCGCGCAGATCGTCGGCCTGCCCGACACCGCGCAGGGGCAGCTGACCTTCTCCGTCGGCGACCCGAACCTGCGCCCGCAGATCGTCGGCATCTACACCGACCTGCCGCAGTCGACCCCGACCACCGGGCTGTCGGTGCGCGCCACCATCGACACCCGCTTCGTCACCACCCCGACCACGCTGAAGTTCACCGCGATCGTGCTCGGCATCGTGATGACCCTGCTCTCGCTGGTCTCGCTGGGCGTCCTCGACGCCGGTGACGGGCGGCGACACAAGCGGTTCCTGCCCGCCGGCTGGTGGAGGCTGCGACCCGTCGACGCCGTGGTGGTCGTGACGCTGGCCCTGTGGTGGTTCCTCGGCGGCAACACCTCCGACGACGGCTACAACTTCACCGTCGGCCGCGTCGCCGACGAGGCCGGCTACCCGATCAACTACTACCGCTACTTCGGTGTGCCGCAAGACCCGTTCGGCTGGCACTACCAGGTGATCCGGGCGATGACCCATGTCAGCCTGGCCGCGCCGTGGATGCGCCTGCCCGCCTTCCTCCTCGGCCTGCTCGGCTGGTGGCTGCTGAGCCGCGAGGTCATCCCGCGGCTCGGTCGCACGGTCCGTCATTCGACGCCGGCCGTGTGGACCTGCGCCGCGGTGTTCCTGGCGATCTGGCTCCCGTTCAACAACGGACTGCGGCCCGAGCCCGCCCTGGCTGTCGGCGCCCTGCTCACCTGGTGCGCCGTCGACCGGGCGATCGCGACCGGACGGTTCCTCCCCCTGGCCACCGCGACGGTGATCGCCGCGTTCACCCTCGCGATCGCACCCGGCGGCCTCATGGCCGTCGCGGCGTTGGTCGCCGGCATCCGCCCACTGGTCAAACGGCTGGCACGTCGACGGCATCGGGACGGGTTGCTGCCGATCCTCGCGCCCATCCTGGCGGCCGGCACCGCGGTCCTGTTCGAGATCTTCGCCGACAACACGCTGTCGGGCGTCATCACGAGCTCGAAGGTCGCGAGTGCCGTCGGCCCGACGCTCGAGTGGTGGCAGGAACCGGTCCGCTACTACTACCTCCTGCTGCCCAACCAGGTCGACGCCTCGCTGGCCCGCCGGTTCGGCATCCTGACGATGTTCCTGCTCCTGGTGTTCGTGATGCTGATGCTGCTGCGTCGTCGATCGCCGAAGGGCATCGCGCGCGGACCCGTGTGGCGCCTCATCGCGGTCATCCTCGGCACCGTCTTCATCATCTCCTTCACCCCGACCAAGTGGACCCACCACCTCGGCGTCTACGCGGGCATCGCGGCCGGCCTGGCCGCCGCCGCAGGCGCGATGGCCGCCCCGGCGGTCCTGCGCCGCAGACGCAACCGCGCGTTCCTGGTCGCCGGGTTGTTCTTCGTGATGGGCATCGCGTTCGCCGGTATCAACGGCTGGTGGTTCGTCGGCACCTACGGGGTGCCGTGGCGTGATCGCCCACCGGCCATCGCCGGCATCCGCCTCTACTGGGTCCTGCTGGCGCTGTCGGTGATCGCCGCACTCGTCGGGCTCTGGCGCCACCTGCGCGACGACCACGTCGCCGACGACGTCCGCACGGGTGCATCCGGCTCGCCGCTGGGCACCCGGCTGGCGGGGGCCGTGGTCCCCACACTCGTCGGTCTCGTCGTGATCTTCGAGGTGCTGACGATGGTGAAGGGGGCTGTGGCGCAGCGCGACAGCTTCTCGTGGGCCTCCTCCAACGCCCGCGCCCTCACCGGGAACATCTGCGGCATGGCCAACGACGTGCTCGTCGAGACCGACCCGAACGCCGGGATCCTCTCCCCCGCGCGGGTGGCCGGGCAGTCGCCGACGACGTCGCCCGGCGACGCGCTCGCCGGGTCCGGGGCGTCGGGCTTCACCCCGAACGGCGTCCCGAACGACCTGTCGGTCGACACCACCCAGAACAGCGACGACACCGGGTCGACGACGAGCAGCTCGACCAACACCACCGGCGCATCCGCCGGCTCCTCGGACACGGGTACCGACGAGTCCAGCGAGGGAGGCACCGGCGGTGGCCAGGGAGAGCGTGGCGTCAACGGCTCGACGGTGAAACTCCCCTTCGGCCTGTCGCCGGACCGGACGCCCGTCCTCGGCAGCTACGGCGGCCCGGGTGGGTCGTTCTCGACCGACTGGTACCAGATGCCGCCGCGCACCTCCGACGCGCCGCTGTTGACGGTGTCGGTGGCCGGGTCGGTCGAGGCGGTCAACGGGCTCGGCATCACCACACCGGGTCAGACGGTCCGCGTCCAGTACGGCCGCGTCGAGGCGAACGGGACGGTCGTACCGATCGGCCAGCGCACGCCCATCGACGTCGGCGAGGCGCCGACGTGGCGGAACCTGCGGTTCCCGCTCTCCGACGCACCGGCCGGGGCATCGGTGGCCCGCCTCGTCGTCGCCGACGCCGGGGGCGGGACCGACCAGTGGGTCGCGGTGACCCCGCCGCGGATCAGCTCGATGACGACCCTCGAGAAGGTCGTCGGACGCACCGACCCGGTCCTGATCGACTGGGTGCCTGCGTTCGTGTTCCCGTGCCAGAAGCCGATGGGCGTCCGCGACGGCGTCGCACAGGTGCCCCTGTGGCGCATCCTCCCCGACGCGGGCGCGACGCGACAGAACAGCCAGACATGGATGTCCGGCAAGGCCGGCGGGCCCCTCGGACTCACCGAGGCCATGCTGCGACCGCAGCTGCTCGCGACCTACCTCCGCAACAACTGGGGCAACGACTGGGGCTCACTGCAGCGGTTCTCCCCGATCGAGCCGGCGCAGACCGCGCGACTCGAACTGGGAACGTCGACGCGGTCGGGTCTGTGGGATCCCGCGCCCATGCGGTCCATCGGCTATTGACGCACGCACCGCCTGTGACCTGCGGTAATGACTGATTCTCACGATCGGTGATCTGCTACCTTCCGTGATCGGATCGAGATGACGGTCCGTCAGGGACGAGGTGGGAATGGCCGACGACTGGGATTTCGAGATCGCCCGCGCGGCGCTGCGTGAGCAGGTGGCCCGCCGCTCCGCTGCGCAGCGCATCCCGCGGACACCGACCGGCGCCGTCCTCCTCCGTCATCGGGTTGCGACGACCGCTGCCCTTGCGACCGTCGCGAGCGCGGTCGTCGTCGGTTCCTGGTGGGCGGCGGCGGGTGGTCCGGCGCAATCGACCGCGATCACGTCCGATGCGCGGTCCGTCAGCGGCGCAGCGGCCCCCGCTCCGGGGCCGTTCCCCGCACTCGCGACCGTCGGCGGTGTGCAGGTGGTCTCGGTTCCGGCCCCCGGCGGTGGGTGGGTACAGGTCATCGTCGGACCCGTCGCCACGACCGTCGTCGGACCCGTCACCGCGATCCCCCTCGGCCCCGTCCCCGAGGTCGCCGCCCCGCTCACACGCAGCGGGTCACTCACCGGCTCGACCGTCGCACCCGGTGAGGAGGTCGCCTCGAAGCCTGTGGTCGCGGCCCCTGCACCCGCGCGCTCCGGCGGCGGCGGTGCTCCGAACCCGCCCCCACCGCCCCCGCGGACGTCGACCACGGCGCCGCCCCCGGCCGGGCCGCCGCCCGTGTCGACCCCGACGACCGACCCGACCATCTCGTCACCGGTCGAGCCGCCGCCCACGGCCACGGCCACCCCGACCCCGGACACCCCCGGCGCCGGGGACCAGACCGGTTCCGGCGCAGCACAATCCGGCGAAACGGGCACATCAGGCACCTCCTGAGGGGGCGCATACTGGAGGCGTGATGTCGATGCAGCGCCCCGACCTGCTCACGGACTGGACCGTCACCTGGGCGTGGTGGGCTGTCATCGCGATCGGCGTCGCCGGGTACACCGTCGGGGTCGCGCGGGTCCGACGGTGGCCGGTGGGCCGCATCGCCGCGCTCGTCGCGGCGGTCGTCCTGCTGGTGCTGGTGCTGAACTCGCCGGTCGCGGCGTTCTCGCACCACCTCTTCTCGGTGCACATGCTCGTGCACCTGGCGCTCATCATGGTGATCCCGCTGCTGCTGGTGCTCGCGCAACCGATCCGGCTCGCGGTCGAGGCGTCGTCGGACGCAGGTGCCCGACGGATCCGCGCCGTCCTGACGTTCCCCGTCACCCGGTTCCTCACGTCTCCGGCGTTCACCGTCCCGCTCTACGCCGCGGTCCTGGTCGGCACCCACCTGACCGGGTTCCAGCAGCTGATGAGCGAGAACATGTGGGTCCACGAGGCGGAGACCGTCCTCTACCTCGTCTCCGGTTACCTCTTCCTGCTGCCCTGCATAGGCACCGAGATCAGCGGCCACGAGCTGTCGCATCCCGTCCGCTTCGTCACCCTGCTGATCGCGATGGGCCCCGACACGCTCGTCGGCGTCGTGTTGATGTTGACCGGTACCGAGATCGCGCCCGCCTACGCCGCGTCGCGGATGGGCTGGGGACCGGACCCGCTGGCCGACCAGTCGCTCGCCGGCGCGATCATGTGGTTCGGGGGCGACGGTCTGATGATGTGCCTGCTGCTCGTCGTCGCGGCCCAGTGGATCCGCAGCGACCGCACCCGCGACCCCTCGCAGCCCCGGCGTGCATCCTGGCTCGACAGCGCACGCCGCGATGCCACGATCGGCGACGGACCCGGCGGTCCGGACTCCGATCTCGACGACGACGAGGCCGCTCTGGCCGCCTACAACGCCCGCCTGCGTGAACTGCACGGTCTCGACCGACGGGGCTGACCGCGACAGATCGTGGCCCGTGCCACGTGCCGAGCCGCCGACCTCGGCGTCTGGAACACTGTCGAGTCATGGGTAGGGGAACCACGGGTAAGGCCGCTGTTCCGGCCTCGGACGAACCCCGCACGCGGCTGCTCTGGGAACTCATCAGGCCTCGTCTGCCGCTGTTCGCGCTGGCGACGCTGGCCGGGCTGGTCGCGACGGGCGCGCGTCTGGGTACGCCGCTCGCCACCAAGCAGATCCTCGACTCCGTCGGTGGCAAGGCGACGATCACGGGGCCGCTGGGCATCCTCGTCGCGTTCGTCCTGGTCGGCGCGGTCGCACAGTGGTGGCAGATGGTGACGCTCGGGCGGCTGTCGGAGGGTGTCGTCTACGACGCCCGCCGGCGGATGAACCTGAGGTTCCTCTACGCACGCCTCACCCCGCTGCAGAAGAGCCCCGTCGGAGAGCTGGTCACGCGGGTGACCTCCGATTCGCTGCTGCTCCGTGACGCCGCGTCGTCGAGCATCGTGGGTGGCGTGAACGGCGTCGTGATGCTGGTGGGCACGTTGGTGATGATGGCGATCCTTGATCTGACCCTCGTCGCGGTCACGATCGGCGCGGTCGTCGTCGTGGTCCTCCTCTTCGGTCTCCTCCTGCCGGCGATCGCACGGTCGCAGGAACAGGCCCAGGCGGCGGTCGGTGAACTCGGCGCCGAACTCGACGGCAACCTGCGCGCCATCAAATCGATCAAGGCCGCGACCGCCGAGGAGCGGGTGCGCTCCCGGCTGGACGAGATCGCCGAGCGGTCCCGTGACCTCAACATGAAGGCCGTCCGTCGGCAGGCCCTGGCCATCACCACCTCGTGGACCGGTGTGCAGGCCGCTGTGCTGATCATCCTGGCCGTCGGCGCGGTCCGTGTCGCCGACGGCGCCATGACGGTGTCGACACTGGTGGCGTTCCTGCTCTACGCCTTCCAGATCGGTGACCCCATCGGCCAGCTCAGCACCAGTCTGACCGGCCTACAGGCCGGTCTCGCAGCGGCCCGACGGATCCGCCAGATCGACGCCATACCCTCGGAATCGGAGCGCCCGACGACGTTGGGGCCGCTGGAGCCGTCGACGAACGGCGTCGCGCATCCCGTCGGCGACGGCTCCGGGATGCTGCTGCGCGGCGTGCACGCGGCGTACCCGGGAGGCGACCCCGTGCTGAACGGGATCGATCTGCGGATGCCGAACCGCGGCCACGTCGCCCTCATCGGCCCGTCGGGGGCCGGCAAGACGACCCTGCTGTCGCTGTTGCTGCGCTTCCTGGATCCGGACAGCGGCGAACTGCGCCTGGGGACCACCGCTTACCACGAGGTCCCGGCGTCCAGCACCAGGAACCACTTCGCCTACGTGGAGCAGGAGTCACCCCTGATCCCGGGGACACTGCGGGAGAACCTGTGCCTCATCAACACACAGGCGACCGACGACGAGATGTACCAGGTGCTCGAGCGACTCTCCCTCGGACGAATGGTGCGCGATCTCCCCGGAGGTCTCGACGCCGAGATCTCCTCGACGTCGCTGTCAGGTGGTCAACGCCAACGCGTCGCGGTGGCCCGGGCGCTGCTCGCGCAGCGCCCGGTCCTGCTGCTCGACGAGGCCACCGCGCAGGTGGATGCGTTGACGGAGAACGCCATCCATGACGCGATCATCGACCACGCGCGTACTGGCCTGGTGATCACGATCGCGCACCGTCTGTCGACGGTGGTGGATGCCGACATGATCGTCGTCCTGCAGGACGGGCACCTGATCGCACAGGGCACCCATGACGAGCTGCTCGACTCCAGCCCCCTCTATCGGGATCTGTTGTCGGCGTTGCGGATTCCCACCGAGTCCGGCGACGGATCCGTAGCCCGGGCCGAGCCGGTAGACGTGCCCAACCGGCTGGGCAGGCATCGGCGTGTCGCGTCCGGGGAGAACTGACCCGGGGTCAGCCGTGCTGGTCGGGGGTACGGACCAGCGTGTCGACGACACGGTGGGTACCGAGTTCCCGTCGCTCGATGACCGGCGGGAAGGCACGTGACCGCCAGTTGCGGCCGTAGAGCGTCTTCATCGCGTGGGTCATCGACTTCATGGCGCGACGCACGTATTTCCCGTCCATCTCGCGAACCGTGCGCCGGCCGAGGTGGTTGATGAAACTCGTCTCGGTGCCGTAGATCCCGTATCCCGCGTCCTGCGCTCGCAGGCAGAGGTCGAGGTTCGCGCCCCACGCGTACGCACCGAAGCTGCGCTCGTCGATCTCGCCGACCTCCTTCCATGCCTCGCGACTGATGGCCATGGCCGTCCCGTCGACGATCGGGGTCACGCGGTACACGTCACGGGGTGTGTACTCGTCGGCAGGGCCGGCGTAGTCGCTGAGGACGGCCAGGTGCGCGCGGTCGTCGTAGACCGGGGCGACGACACCGGCGTCATCCGGAAGGCCCTCGGGCACAACGCCGTCGACGAACGCTCGAGACAGGCGGACGTCGTTGTTGAGGGTCATCGCCCAGTCGTACCCTTCGGCGAACGCCGTCCGGATCGCCAGGTTCGAGCCGCCCGCCCAGCCGAGGTTGCGACCGGGGGTCACCACGTTCTCGCTCGCGACGCGTGTGTAGTCACCCCGGTTGTCGACGATGACGTAGTCGACGTTCTCCCGTTCCAGATCTCCGACGAGGTCATGGGTCATCTCGACCTGTCCGTACACAGGCACTCCGACGAGCAAGGACATGTCAGCGACCTCCGGTTCGCGTGATGCGTTTGGTGCGCTCGATCTCGGTGAACGGCAGCGCGATCACGTCGAGGACACGGGACCAGCGCGATGCGCCTCGAGCGGCACGGCCGATCGTGGGTGGTTGCGCGAGCAGGAGCCACACGGCTGCGTATCGCCGAGCTCGAGTGGTCACACCGGGGTCCACCGCCAATCCCCACATCAGCCGGGTGTGGTCGAGCCATCCGCGCCCGGACCGTTCGTTGTGCGCCGACAGGGTGTTGCCGTCGTCATGTCGCACGCAGACCTCTCGGTCGACGAACGCGACCCGACGCCCGACGCTGAGCCGCAGCCACAGGTCGAGGTCGAAGGTCTGCGCCAGTTCGGTGCGAAACCCGCCGACGTCGCGTGCGTCCGACAGTCGGATCATCACGTTCGACGGCTCACCGAACCAGTTCCGCATCACGCCGCGGAACATCATGTCCTCCACGAGATCATCGCCGGCGTTCTCCGCCGACAGCGCGCGGAAGCCGATGTGCACGTCGGCGCCCTCCAGCGCCTCGCCGCGACCGTTCACCACCCGTCTGCGCGCGAACGCCAGGCCGGTCTCCTCGTCGAACGCGGACGCGAGGTCGGTCAGCGCGCCGGGAAGCAGCTCGTCGTCCCCGTGGACGAATTGGACGAACTCGCCTCGTGCCAGGTCGAGGCACCGATTGTGGTTGGCGGCCGCGCCCAGACGACCGGGATTGACGACCACCCGGTCCCCTGGTCGCAGCATCGCCCGCGCGAGCGCCACTCCCTCGTCGTCCGAGGCGTCGTCCACCACGACGATCTCCACGTCGTCGAGATCCTGGTCGAGAACGCTGCGTACACAGCGTTCGACGGTCGAGGCGTTGTTGTAGAGGGGCACGCAGACCGAGATACGCGGCCGGTCACCGCGATCGCGGGCGGTCATGGTCACGGGCGACCACACCACGTCGTACCCGTTCTCCGTGGACTCGCGCCGTCCGACCGTCATCACGGTCACGGCACCCGACAGTGCGTCGACGTCCCTGATCCAGCAAGCACTTCCGTGGTCCTGGTAGGCATCGGTCCGTGCACCGTCGAACAGCCGTAGCCGACCACCCTCGGCATCCTCGACGACGCCCATGTCCTCCACCCGCCCACCGGCGCCGACGATCTTCGGCGCCACCGCGTGGACGTCGTCGAGCTGAGCCGCGCCCGCGAGCACGGCCAACCAGGACCGGTCGTCGGGGACGACGTCGCGACGAACAACGGCGACGATGTCGTGCGGCGTCAGATCCTCCGTGAGCGAGTCGATCTCGCCGTCCGTGGTGACCCCGATCGTCGCGACCGCCCGGAACGGTGCGGTGTCCGTCGCGCGCACCAGTTCCTCGGCACGCTCGTCGGCCCGGTCGCCGACCACGACCAGCAACACGCTTGTGCCGTCGTGGACTCCCGGTGTCACGTCGTACCAGCCGGGCTTGCCCTCGATGGCCCGTACACGCCCGACCACTCCTCGTTCGGACAGCGCGCGCTCGAGGGCGCGCCGACCGGCCTCTCGGACATACGGCTTGTCCTCGAACACCGCCGCGGTCGAACCTGCTGCGGTTCGCCAGTGGTACAACACCTTCGGGATGTGCCCCACGATGCGTTCGCCGGGCAGGGAGTGGAGCCGCAGGATCAGCTCGAAGTCCTGTGCGCCGTCGCAGTGCGGATCGAGGCCGCCGACGGCGACCAGCAGCTCACGGCGGACGATCGACAGATGACTGGTGTAGTTGCAGCAGAGGAATTGATGGGGTGACCACCGTGGCTTGCGATGCGGGGAGTGACGCCACCGTCCGTCGTCGGTGATCTTGTCCTCGTCGGTGTAGACGATGTCGGTGTCCTGGTGCTCCAGCAGATACGCGGCCACCTCGTTCAGCGCCTGCGGCGGGAGGAGGTCGTCGTGGTCGACGAAGGCCACGAACGATCCGGTCGACGCGTCGATGCCCGCATTCGTGTTCCGGGAGATGCCACCGTTCCCCGCGAGGCGAACGTGACGGATGCGGGGGTCGGAGTCGGCGGCGAGGGCTACACGCCGAGCCGCATCTGGATCGGTCGAGGCATCAGCGAGCACCAGTTCGAGATCCTGGAACGTCTGCGCCAGAACCGATTCCATCAGCGCGTCGAGGTAGCGCTCCGGGGTGTTGAAGACCGGCACCACGATGCTGAACATCGGGCCGTCGCCGAACGGGTTCTCCACAGGACCGACCGGTGCGACGAAGACGTCCGGCTCGACGGTCCGCATCCACGTCTCGTAGGCGGCGTCGTACGGGTAGGGACGGAACTGCGGGTAGCGGTCACGGACGGCCGTGAGCGGGTCGAGGTCTGCGATCGCCCCCAGGACAGTGTCTTTCAGCAGCTGTCGCACCATGAGATACCCGACGCGGCTCCGTCCCCCTGTGAGCGGTCGCCGGCCGTCGGCGACGTCAACGGATGTTTCGAACGCTACAGAACGATCACGCCGCTCACCAGTCAGATGAACGGATGACCCCTCCCGCGGCGGACCTCACGCCAGTCGGAACGGCTCCCCGCGGTGGTGGTCGAACAGTGATCGCTGCGTCTCGGCGATCGACGGCGGGTGATACGAGAACGCCTGCAGCACAGAGCCGAGATAGGCGACGTCGGGGTCGGTGATGAAGGCGATGCCACCGAGGGCGGTCATCGCACCCGACGCGACCCGTTGCAGCGCCGTGCGCAGGGACGTCCTAATGAAGAGCAGTCGCGCCGAGAGTTCCGGCCCGCGTTCACCGGCGTCGTACTCGGCCGCCACGGACGTCAGGGCCGCCATCGCCGACTCGAGTTCCGCGGCGAGGGGTGTGTAGATCGCGGCATCGGCCTTGGGACTGGTGAGAACACGCTCCACCAGGGTGCTCGCGGCACCGATGTACCCGGCCGCGGCCAGGAGCCCGAACCACAGGAACCCGGTCATCTCGTGGATGCCGTCGGGGTCCTGCATGGTCCCGATCATCATCAGGGCTGCGGGGACGCGGACCCCGTCGAGGACGACCTCCTCGCTCTCGGCGCCGGCGAGGATCGGGGAGGTCCAGAACGGGCGGACGGACACACCCGGCATCTGCGCGGGGATCAGGCCGACGGCCTTGCGACCCCGACCGCCCTCGGTCTCCTTGGCGTCCAGGCTCGCGGCGAGAAAGGTCATCGATCGCGCCATGCTGCACGGCTTCTTGCTGCCCGTCACCACGTAGTCGCCGGTGTCGTCGTCGTAGACCGCCGACACGGTCGGCACCAGCGTGCTGCCCCCGACGCGACCCTCCGCGAACGCCGACGCGATCAGCGAGTCCTGCTCGACGACGCTCTGCAGCAGGGCGAGGTCCTCCTCGGGCCCGTCCTGCGCGATCTGGACGATCGTCGCGATGGACAGGTGGTGCATCACCGTGGCCACCGCGAGCGACGGCGAGTACGCGCCGACCGCCCGCTGGACGTGCAGCGCCTCGACGGCGCCGACGCCCGCCCCGCTGATCTCCTCCGGCACGATGAGCCGCGCACCACCGGCCTGGCGGAACACGTCCAGACCGTCGTTCTCGCGGGCCTCCCGCTCGGCGAGGGTGGTCGTCTCGAACCACTCCGCGAGGCGCGGCAGCCTCCGGCGGAGAGCCTCCCGTGCGGGCCGCAGCAACTCGCTGTCCAGTACGGGCGCCGGAGCACCGGTGGTCTCTGCCGGCCGATTGGCGGTCGTGGTCATCGGGTCCCCCGTCGTCGTCCTGCACCGCCACCTGTCGGCGGCAGTCCGGTGTGATGCGTAACACACGGTGTGCTCACGTGCACATTCGGTCGGACGATCCACACGACTGTTGAGAATCGTTGTGACACGCCCACAAGCTGCGCATTTGTGTGGCGGGGGTCACCGTAACCGTGGTTGTGTCCGGAAGTCGCGGAGCCGTTGTCGCCCGCGGATCATCACAGTCGTTCTCAGGAGTGTCACCAGTGCCGTCTCAGCTGATCCTCGACCGTATCCGCCACGACAAGCGGGTCTGGGCCTATCGCGTCATGCGCGACAGCGACCAGCTGCCGTTCTACCGGGTGATGAACGGGGTCAACGCGCCGACCGTGACCGTCGAGGGCCGCGAGTGCGTGATGCTCGGGTCGAACAACTACCTCGGCATGGCCGACCACCCCGTCGTCCGTGAGGGCGCCGAGCGCGCCCTGAAGGAGTACGGGACCACCGTCACCGGTTCACGGCTGCTGAACGGCACCATCGACCTCCACGTGCAGCTCGAGGACGAGCTCGCCGCGTGGCACGGCACCAAGAAGGCCCTGACGTTCACGACCGGGTACCAGGCGAACCTCGGCGCGATCTCGGCGCTCGTCGGTGTCGGGGACACCGTGATCGTCGACTCCGCCGCCCACGCGTCCATCTACGACGCGGCGCGCCTGTCGCGGGCGAAGATCCGGGCGTTCCGCCACAACAACGCCCAGCAGCTCGACGAGCGCCTGAGCCGCTCGGTCGGCGCCAAGCTCGTGGTCGTCGACGGTCTCTACTCGATGGAGGGCGACCTCGCGCCGCTGCACGAGATCGCCGACGTCTGCGAGAAGCACGACGCCGCGCTGATGGTCGACGAGGCACACAGCGTCGCCTGCCTCGGCGAGCGCCGCACCGGCGCCGCCGAGCTGTACGGCGTGGAGAAGCGCATCGACGTCCGCATGGGCTCGATGTCAAAGGGCCTCGGCTCCACGGGTGGGTTCGTCTGCGGCAACCGCGACATCGTCGACGCCCTCCGTGCCCACGCACGGACGTTCCTCTTCACGACGGCGGCCGTCCCCGCATCGCTCGGCGCCGCACTCGCGTCGGTGCGTCTGATGCAGACCGACGAGGGCCGTGAGCGCAGCACGCGGACGCTCGAGAACGCGCGCTACCTCCGCGACAGCCTCGTCGCGGCCGGCGTGCCCACCGTCGAGCCGTCGGTGCTGCCCGACGGCACCGAGGTCGTCTCCCCGATCGTCCCGGCGTTCTGCTACACCGAGCTCCGCGTCTCCAACACCTGGCGTCGACTGTTCGACGAGGGCATCTTCGCCGCCACCGCGATGTTCCCCGCGGTGCCGCAGAACAAGGCCATGCTGCGACTGTGCGTCCAGACCGAGCACACGCACGCCCAGCTCGACCATGTGGTGGACGCGCTGTCGCGGCACCTCCCGTCGATCGAGGAGATGCTCGGCGACACCGGCGACTACAGTGCCGGCGCGGTGGGCCACGCCGAGGCGGCCGGGGTCGACCGCGAGGACGCGGTCGAGGTGGACGGCGAGCGCGTCGCCGTCTGAGGAGATGCCGACACCCGTCCGTCACGTCCAGGCCTACCCCGTCTCACTCGACCGGCTGTACGCGACCCTCACCGACACTTGCTACTGGACCGACCGCGCGTCCGAGATGGACGCCGGCGGCGGTGACGTCATCCGCTTCTCGGGCGTCGGCGAGGGCGAGGGCGACGACCGCGACCGGTTCGTCGCCGTCGTGCGTCAGCGGATCGAGAGCACCTCGGTGCCCCGGGCGCTGAAGCGGTTCGCGCCGTCGTCGGTGTCCGTGATCTGTACCGAGACATGGCTTCCCCGCACCGATGCCGAAGCGCGGGGGACGTTCCACTCCCGCGCCGAGGGCCTGCCCGCCGAGGTGGAGGCGACCGTGCGGCTCGTCGCGGTCGACGACACCTCGTGCACCATGCACTTCGACGGGACGGTCTCGAGCTCGTTGGCCGTCGTCGGGGCGATGGTGGAGAAGATGCTCGTGGGCGAGACCGCGACCGGTTTCGACACCGAGCGCGACTTCACCCTCGGCTGGCTCCGGCGCGCAGCGCGGGCGTGACCGCCTCCACCCGCGCGAGGATCTCCCGTGCCGCGTCGGCCTGACCGATCCCACTGCGCAGGGCCGTCCCGTCGAGGGTGAGGACCGGGGTCACCGACGGACCGCGTCCGCGCATCCGCCGACCCATCCACGGCAGCCGCCATCCCGCCCGCGACCCCACGAGACGGTCGGTGCCGGGCAGTGCACGCAGTGTCCCCCCGCCCCGAGCGCGACTCGCCGCGACCACGACGGTCACGGCCGTGTCGACCAGCCGTGCGTCGGCAACCGCGGACAGCGCCGCGTCATGCCCCGCGCGAGTCCCCCTGCGTCCCGTCGACAACCCGTGGCCGGACGGATCGACCAGCGCCACAGCGACTCCGGCACGCACCAGCGCCGCGGCGAGCGGCGACAGATACCGGGCATGCAGACCGCGGGGCACCCCGATCACCACCGATGCGAGCGGCGCGGACCGCGGCCGATGGAGTTCGACGTGGATGCCGCCGACCGGGGTGTCGAGGCGACGGTGATCCACCGCGGACAGGACATCGAGATCGTCCCCGAGGAGTTCGCCGATCGCGGGATCGGACGCCGCCCAGGCGCGGAGCCGTCGGGTCGCGGGTTCGACCGTGACCTCGGCGGCGTGACCGGTCGGGACCACGGCGGCGTCCCCGAAGATCGGTCGGCCGCGCAGCAGCACCATTGCCGCGGCGCACTCGGTGGATCCGGCACGCGGCTCCCATCCGGTGGTGCGAGAGAACAGGTCCGGGTCGAGGGCGGCCTCCCCGTCGGAGATCCAGTGCGACGAGAACGGCAGCAGCCGGAGAAGGTACCCCGAGTCGGCGCCGAGGCGGAGCAGGCGTCGCGGGACCGCCGCGACGAACTGACCCTGCAGGGCACCGAGCTCGACGGCCGTCGTGTGGTCACGCGGCGCGATGTTGAACGGACCCACCAGGTCCCGCTTGGCCGCGAGCACGAAGGCAGACGCGAGATCGTCCTGTGTCATGAACTGGTAACGCGACTCCCGCGGGTGCGGGAACGCGATGGCCGGTCCTGTCAGCATGTCGATCGCGCTGTTGGCGACGTCGGCCCCGACGACGAATGTCGGCCTCAGCAGCGAGATCGCCATCTCGTCGGGATGCCGGCGGAGCCACCACTCGACGAAGTGCTCGACCTCGGCCTTGTCGGCGAAATAGTAGCGGCGGGGGTCTGCGGTGGGGAACTCGTCCTCGGTCACCGGGACCGGGATGTCATGGCTGCCATACGCACTCGCGCTGGACGCGATCACCATCCGGCGGACGCCGGCGCGATGGGCGCTCTCGACGACGTTGATCGAGCCGCGCACGTTGACATCGCGCGACGCCTCCTTGTCACGCTGTTCCTCCACGACGAACGCGAGGTGGATGACCGTGTCGCATCCGGCGAAGACCTCCGCGAGGGATGGGTCACGCATGTCGAGCGGGACCATCGTCAGCTTCGGGTGGGTGATCCGCGGCGCACTCCGACCCAGACCCACGACGCGGTCGACCTCGTCGTCGGCGAGCAGGAGCGGGAGTATGGCAGCGGCGAAGTCGCTGGTGGCACCGGTGACCGCGACGACGCTCATCGGTCGGGCCCGTCGTGCACGGCGCCGGCGGTCTTCTCGACCGACATCGGGGTGGGTTCCGTCGTGTCGTCGGCCATCTCGGCCTCGATCACGTCGACCTGATCGCCGATGATGCCGGAGGTCCGGTAGCGCCGCGGGAGCATGACGGCGACGACGATCGCGCAGGCGAACACCGCACCGGCCGCGACGTACGACGCGTAGGCGGAGCCGGTGAGTGCGGCCTGTTTGATCTGGGCGATGAGGACCTCGCGGGTCGACTCGAACATGGGCGGGATCTCACGATCGCGGATGCCGATGACCGACAGCACGCTCGAGCGCGCGTACTCCTTGTCGCGCGCGCTCATCAGTCCGGCGGGTATCCCGTCGACGAGTGTCTTGACGTGACTCAGGTAGTACGAGCTGGTGATCGACCCGATGACGGCGACGCCGAGGGTGCCGCCGATCTCGCGTGTGGTGTCGTTGACGGCCGATCCGGCTCCCGCCTCGTCGGCGGGTACCGACGACATGATCGACTCCGTCGCCGGGCCCTGGATGATCGCGATGCCCACCGCGAGCAGCAGCATCGCGGGCAGGATCAGCGTCAGGTAGGAGCTGTCGAGGGTCACCTGACCGCCGACCAGCAGGCCCGCACCGATGAGCACCAGCCCCAAGACGAGCGGTGGCATCGTGCCGACCCGTTGCGCGAGGACCGTCGCCGTCGGCGCCGACACCGCGAGTGCGGCGGCGAAGGGGAGCGTCGCGAGCCCGAACGCGAGCGGCGAGTACTCACGCACGCCCTGGAAGTACTGGGTGATGAGGAACAGGAACCCGAAGAGGCTGAAGTAGCCGACCGCGATCGCCAGGGCCGGCAGTGCGAAGGGGCGGATCCGGAACAACCGCATGTCGAGCACCGGGGACTCGGTGGTCAGTTCCCGTCGCACGAACAGGACGAGCAGCACCAGCGCGACCGCGAAACCGATCAGCGTGATCGGCGACAGCCAGCCGTAGTGCGGGCCCTCGATGATCGCGAAGACACCGATCGAGATGCCGGCCACCGAGAGCACGACGCCCTGCCAGTCGAGCGGACCCACCGACGAGGCCTTCGAGTCGGGCACGATCACCGTCGCCGCGATCACGGCGACGATCGCGACCGGGACGTTCAACCAGAACACCGAATGCCACGAGAAGTGGGTGAGCAGCCAGCCACCCGAGATCGGTCCGATGGCCACCGCGACGCCGGCGATCGAGGACCAGATGCCGATCGCGAGCGACTTCTCCTTCCGGTCCGGGAAGATCGCCGTGATGATCGCCAGCGTCGCGGGCAGGACAGCCGCGGCGAAGACACCCATCAGCGCCCGCGACACGAGGACCCACGCCTGGTCGGTCGCGACGGCACCGATCACCGACGACAGCCCGAGGCCGGCGATGCCGCCGAGGAGCATCCGCTTGCGGCCGTACCGGTCGCCGAGGTTGCCGAAGGCGAGAAGGAAACCGGAGAACGTCAACGTGTAGGCGTCGACGACCCACTGCAGACCGGTGATGCTGGTCCGCAGCTCGAGTCCGATCTGCGGCAGCGCCACGTTGATGACGGTCATGTCCAGGACGATCAGGAGTTCGCAGAGGCAGATGACGGCGAACGCGCTGAGCTGACGGGTGCGCGACATGGATCCTTCCCGGTCACAGTGCGACTGGCAGCACCGTATCCCCACGATCGGGGTGCACGGGCAACATTCGTTGAGGCGCGGGACGTCGCTCCGTGGCGGGGCCGCGCGCCGTGTGACGTAACCCAAATCACACGACCTCACGGCACCCAGCCTCCTGCCACGACGTCGTGCGTGTCGACGGGTGATGTCACGCGTTCGTCCGACATGTCCTGAGTGTCCGTAACAAACGTCCGAGGATCCTCGATAGCGTTCGTACGAGCCGGTCACGGCACCCGACGAAAGACAGGACCTGCGATGCGTATCAAGGAACGTCTGACAGCAGCAGCCGTCGCGGCGATGGCAGTGGCCTTCGTTGGGGCCGGCCAGACGGCGGTGGCCTCCGCCGACGACATCACGATCGGCGAATTCACCGTCGGCGGCCGGATCCTCGACGCCTACAAGGCGACCGGCGGCCAGGAGAAGTGGGGTGCGCCCACGTCGAACGAGAGGCCCGCCGACGCGTTCGGCCGGTTCCAGACCTTCGAGAAGGACACCGCGTTCTACTGGAAGGCGAGCGTGTCCGGCGGTGTCGCCCACCAGATCGGCGGCGCGATCCGGGCGAAGTGGGGAACGAAGAACTGGGAGCGCGGTCCGCTGAAGTGGCCCACCACCGACGAGCTCGACGCATCGGGCAAGGGCCGCAAGCAGTTCTTCCAGGGCGGCAACATCTACTACGGCGCCACCTCCGGCACCCACATCGTGTGGGGAGAGATCCTCAACCGGTACGCGGCGCGCGGCGGCCCGGCCAGCACCCTCGGCCTGCCCACCGGCGACGAGTTCCGCGTCGGCAACCGGTTCGGCCAGAACTTCCAGGGCGGTCAGGTCTTCTGGCCCTGAACGGCCCCGACGACAAGCCGCGCGATCACGGTCTCCTCGACGTCGGAAGGGACCACCGGATCTACTGGGAGGAGAGGGGTGACCCCTCCGACGTCCCCGTCGTCTACCTCCACGGCGGTCCCGGCGGGGCTCTCGGCTCCGGTGCGTACGCGCGTCACGTCGATCTGAGTCGCGCGCGGATGATCGGCTTCGATCAGCGTGGGTGTGGACGTTCGACACCACACGCGTCCGAACCCGGCACGTCGATGTCCGAGCACACGACGCAGCACCTCGTCGCCGACATGGAGGCGCTGCGTGCGCATCTGGGTGTCGATCGGTGGGTGGTGAACGGCGCGTCATGGGGGTCGACCCTGGCCCTGGCCTACGCGCTCGCGCATCCCGACCGTGTTCTCGGCATCGTCTGTGTCGCGGTCACGACGACGCGTCGGTGGGAGGTCGACTGGATCACCGAGGGGGTGGGTGTCCTGTATCCCGACGAGTGGGATCGCTTCGCGAGCCACGCCGAACGCGCCGGCATCGGGTACGTCCGCGGACGCGACCGACTCGTCTCGGCCTACTCGTCGTTGATGGAGTCCGAAGACGCCGCAGTCCGAGATGCGGCGTCGCGGGCGTGGACGCGGTGGGAGGACGCGGGCCGGCGAACTGGCAGGGATCCCCGGTGTTCTCGTCCACGGCCGCCGCGACGTGTCCGGCCCGGTCATCACACCGTGGCTGCTGCACCAGGCGTGGCCGGGGTCGGAACTCGTCGTGAGCGAGACATCGGGTCACGGTGGCATCGAGATGGGCCAGGCATGGGACGGCGCAAACGAGTCACTGCTGCAGTCCTTCTCGGCGTAGACGGCTCAGCCCGAGGTGTCGCCGGTGGACGCGTGATCTGCGCAACCGAGTAGGTCCCGGCCCCTCTGCGCGTAGCGTTGACTCAGTCCCCCAGTTCTCCGGCGGTTCCACCGCTCGCTGTCGGACGTGATGCGGTTGCCGACCACCGTGACCGGGTGAGGCTCAGCCGTGTCCCCAGCACTCCGCCGCGTGCACCCTCCCGCACCGGCGTCATGACAGTCGCAGGCTTCGCGGCCGTCGCGTGCGACGAAGCCGTCTGGGCGCTCGGCGTCGACGAGGTCGGCATCGCCGTCGGCACATCACTCGACTCCGTGTGGGGACTCGTCGGAGCGACCGGTCCGCTGGTGACCGCGATCGACGACGAACAGCTCCGACTCGGGATCGGACCGGTCCCCGACGCACTCCGCCTCGGCGGCGTCCATGGCGCACCCGACCTGCACTCGGTGCGCGTGATCGACCACCATGCCGCGTTCCTCGCGCGCGGCGCGACCCGTCTCGGTGTCGGCGCCGTGTTCGCGATCGGCCTGCAGCTGCCGACCGGCACGCCGGCCGCACTGCACCTGGTACGGCGGACGCCGGGCGCACCGATCGACGACGACGCGGTCCACGTCCACGCCAAGAACGTCGGGGTCGCCATCGCCCGCGACATCGACCTGCGGCTCATGCACGGCGCCGCCGGTGACCACTGGATAGACCGGTTCGTCGTCGGCCGGGACGCCACCTCGCGCCCCCACGTCGGCGACTCCCTGACACGACGACTCCGGGTGGTCGCCGCGGTCGACATGGTGGTCACCGCCGAGCGGATCGACCACCACGACGCGCTGGCACGCCTGCGCGGCTACGGGTTCCGCGACGACCGTCCGTTGAGCGACCTCGCCGAACTGGTCCTGTCCGGTGACGTCGCGGTCGACGACCTGATGCGGTGACCTGGGGTCGGTTTCGTCAGACCGGCATGAGCAGGGTCTTGCGCGGCGTGCGGAAGGTGTCCTTGTCCCGCAACTGCGCCAACGCCTTTCGCAGCTGCAGTCGGGTCTGCGACGGTTCGATCACCGCGTCGACGTACCCGCGCTCGGCCGCGAGGTACGGCGTCGCCATCATCGTGTTGTAGAAGTTGATGAAGTCGGTACGGATCTTGTCCGCCTCGTGCGGGGTCGCGTTCTCGGTCTGCCGCCGTGTGAGGATGGCCGCGGCGGACTCCGCACCCATCACAGCGATCTTCGCGGTCGGCCAGGCGAAGTTGATGTCGGCGCCGAGTTGCTTGCAGCCCATCGTCGCGTAGGCGCCGCCGTAGGCCTTGCGCACCACCACCGTCACCTTCGGCACGTCGGCCTCGACGTAGGCGAAGAGGAACTTGCCGGACCGGCGGATGGTGCCCTTGGCCTCCTCGGCGACGCCCGGGAGGATGCCCGGGGTGTCGACGACGAACACCAACGGGATGTTGAAGGCGTTGCAGATCCGCACGAATCGTGTGGCCTTCTCCGAGCTGTCCGTGTCGAGGACACCGGCCATCACGCTCGGCTGGTTGGCGACGACACCGACCGACCGCCCGTCGACACGCGCGTAGCCGGTGATGATGTTGGGCGCGAAGATCTCCGACACCTCGTGGAACGCACCGTCGTCGAAGATGCGGACCAGGATGTCCCGCATGTCGTAGCCGGCGTTGTCGTTGTCGGGCAGGAAGTCGTCGAGGAGACGGTCGCTGTCGGTGACCTCCGGCTCGAGACCGGGGTTGATGACCGGCGGCTGCTCGTGTGCCGTCGACGGCATGTACTGCAGGTACTCCCGCACCCAGTCGAACGCGTCCTGCTCGGTGTCGGCGACGTGGTGGATGTTGCCCCAGCGTGCCTGGTTGTGGACGCCGCCGAGGTCGTCGGCGTCGATCTCCTCGCCCGTCGTCTGCTTGATGACGTCCGGACCCGTCACGAACATGTAGCTCTTGTCCTTGACGCCGACGAGGACGTCGGTGTTCGCGGGGGTGTAGACCGCGCCACCGGCGCACTTGCCCAGGATGATCGACACCTGGGGCGCGAGACCCGACAGCAGATCGTTGCGGCGGCCCATCTCGGCGTACCAGGCGAGAGAGGTGACGGCGTCCTGGATGCGGGCGCCCGCGGAGTCGTTGATGCCGACCATGGGGCAGCCGATCTTGCCGGCCCACTCCATGATCGCGGACACCTTGCGGCCGAACACCTCTCCGACGGTTCCGCCGAAGACGGTCTGGTCGTGACTGAACGCGGCCACCGGACGTCCGTTGACGAGCCCGTGTCCGGTGACGACGCCGTCGCCGTAGCCGGTCGAGTCGCTGCCGGACATCTTCGCCAGCTGGCCCATCTCGACGAAGGTCCCGGGGTCGAACAGCATCCGCAGACGCTCACGCGGGGAGGGGATGCCCTTGGCGGCCCGTTTCGCGTCGGCTTTCTCGCCCCCGGGGTTCTCCGCGACCCGCAACTTCTCACGCAGATCGGCAAGCTTCGCCGCGGTGGTGTCCATCAGTCGCTGTCTCCTGTCGGTGATCGGTGGGACCTCCGGGGTCCCACCGGCTCATCATGCGCTCGCGTCGGCGGTCAGCCGGGCCAGTCGGGCCGAGAGGTCCGCACCGATCCGCGACACGTACGGCTCGTCGATCATCGCGATGTGGTCGCCGCCGATGTGCACGATCTCCAGATCGTCGACGACCTCACCCCACCGGCCGTCCTCGGGGATGTCGGCCCAGCGCGGTTCCAGCTCGACGGCTCCGTCCTGCATCTTGTCCGCGCGGTACAGCACGACCGTGCCGTCGAACGGCCCCGGCTCGATGGTCGACAGCGCGCGGTTGTCGAGGAACGACGTCCGCTGGTGCTCGATGATGCCGCCCGGGATCTTCGCGTTGCTCATCTGGAGCAGCTCCATGACGATCCGGAACTGGCCCTCGTCGTCGGCGTCGACCAGGCGGTCCATCGGGACCGGGACGTCGTCGACGCCGTAGGTGCGCTTGGCGAACGCCATGTAGCGCTCCAGACGGTCACGCTTCTCCTCGGTCGTCTCCTCCGACGACCCGTTGGGCCGCACCGCGTCGATCAGGGCGACGAACGCGACGTCCTCACCCCTCTCACGCAGCATCTGCGCGCACCCGTAGGCGAGCGCGCCACCGAGTGACCAGCCCGCGAGGATGTACGGGCCGTTCGGGACGACCTCGAGCAGCTTCGGCAGGTACTGCTCGACGCGCTCGGCGATGGTGCCCTCGACGCGGTCGAAACCGATGACCGGCTGGTCCTCGGGCAGTCGCTTCAGCAACGGCTCGTACGCCATCGACGACCCACCCGCCGGATGGAACAGCAGCAGAGGCGGCTTCGTGGATCCCTCGACCGTGCGCAGGTAGCGGACGAACCCGTCCACGGCACCACCCTCGAGGTGGTCACGCACGTACGACGCGAGGTCCTCGATGGTCTCGGAGTCGAGGACGTCCTCGATGTCGATCTCCCCGCCGGCGCGCTCCGACAGCCGCGCGGTGAGCTGCTCGGCGGTCTCCTCGTCGAGCACGGGCAGCTTGGTGAAGATGCCGCCGGGCGACGCGCCGGTGACCTTCGTCCACACTCCGAACGTCAGACGCTCGGCCGCGTCCCGCGGTGGCACGTCGGCACCGGCGGCCGCGGCGACGGCTGCCTGGTCGACGAGTGCAGCGGGCGACGGCGACGGCGTGGCCGGAGACGGGTCGGCTACCGGCGCGGGCTCTGCCACCGGCTCCGGTGGCGCGGCGGGCGTCTCGGCCGTCGCCGGGGTCTCGGTCGCGGCCGGCTCGGATGCCGGCGCCGCGTCGATCAGCTCGGCGATGGCCGCGGTGTCGAGCACGGCACCATCTCCGCCCTCGGCGATGGCCGCGACCTCGTCACGGTGCTCGACGGCGTAGGTCACGAACTTCACGACGTCGCGCAGGTCCGCCTGCCGCATCGCCTGCAGCTGCAGCTGCGGGATGTCGAACTCGTACTCGACGCGGTTCTTGATCCGGACCGCCATGAGCGAGTCGAGACCGAGCTCGATGAGCGGGATCTCCCGCGGCAGGTCCTCGGGCTCGTAACCCATGGACTCCGCGACGATCAGCGCGACACGGTCGTCGACGGACTGACCGCTGTCGGGGCTCCACCGCTGACCGATGTCCTCGACGATCTCCGGCTCGGTCACCACGCGCTCGTCGACGAAACCGGATGCGCGGGCGGCCTCACCCGGCGACTGGTCGGTCGCACCGGGGACAGCTGCGGGCTCGGCGGCGACAGCGGTCGCCCCGAGTGCAGTGCCCCTGACGACCGCATGCATGAGCAGCGTGAACGACGAGCCGTCCTTCGCGTGCACCTGCAGCGACCCGCCACCGGGGTGCGCGGTGAAGGTGGTGGTCAGCGTTCCCGCCGAGGGGATCTCGGCGTACTGCTCGGCCGCGCCGACCGCGACGTCGGTGAGGACCTGGCCGGCCGCCGCACCGACGAGCGCGCGGGGGTCGGTGACCGCAGCGGCGGACACCTCCCAGGCGTGGCGCCCGTCCGGCAACGCGACGTGCGCGCCCGGGACGCGGTCGGCACCGCTGCCACCACCGATGCGGGTGCGCAGCCAGTACTCCTTGCGCTCGAAGCGCGTCCGCGGGATGTCGGCGTACTCACCCGCCCCGAAGAGGCTCGCCACGTCGACGGCGTGACCGTGGACGTAGAGCTTCATCAGCGCGGTGACGACGCCGAGACCCTCGTCCTCCTTGCGCCGCAGCGTCTCGATGAGTTCGGCGTCGTGCAGACCGGCGTCGAAGGTGACCGCGGCGACCGAGATCAGCACGGCGGGGTTCGGTGAGAGTTCCAGGAACGTGCGGTGCCCGTTCTCCACCGACTTCGCGATCGCCTGCGAGAACCACACGCTGTGCCGCAGGCCCTTGATGAAGTACTCGATCGTGTGCACCGGCTCGGATCCCGGGCGGTAGAACGTCTCCCGGTCGATCGAGCTGTAGAACCCGACGGTCGGACGCAGCGGCTCGATGCCGGTCAACTCGTAGGCGAGCTCGCCGAGCAGCGGGTCCATCTGCGACGTGTGGCTCGCACCCTTCGTCTGCAGCTTGCGCCCGAGCTTGCCCTCGGACTCCGCACGGGCCACGATCGCGTCGACCTGCGACTCGGGGCCACCGATGACGGTGTGTGTCGGCGCCGCATAGACGCAGATCTCCAGGCCGGGGAAGTCCTCGAGGACACCGATGATGTCGTCGGCGCTGTACTCGACCAGCGCCATCAGACGGATGTCGTCGCCCTCCAGGCTCGCCTCGCCCTCACCCATCAGACGCGAGCGCTGACAGATGACGCGCGTCGCGTCCTCGAGCGAGAGCCCGCCGCTGATGTAGGCGGCCGAGGCCTCGCCCATCGAATGCGGCACCAGCACACCGGGTTGCGCCCCGTGGTGGCGCAGCAGCTCGAACAGGCCCACCTGGATGGTGAAGATGCCGACCTGCGCGGTCTCGATGCCGTACGTCTGCGCGTCGTCGAGGAACATCTCGACGATCGAGTAGCCGAGCTCGTTCTGCACGAACTCGTCGACCCGGTCGAGGGTCGCCGCGAACACCGGGTTCTCGCCGTACAGCTGCTTGGCCATCTTGCGGTGCTGGCTTCCGAAGCCCGACAGCAGCCACACGGCCGACGCGGGATCCGGTGAGTCGCAGGAGAACACGAGCGGCGACGCCTTGCCCTCGGCCACGGCGCGGACACCCTTGATCGCCTCGTCGTGGTCGTGGGCCATGACGACGGCGCGGCTGCGTCCGTGGTTGCGGTGGGCCAACGCACGGCCGATGTCGACGAGCGACGCGGCACGCCCCTCGTCGGTCTCGAGCCAGTCGGCGAGGTCGGCCGCGGCCTTGCGGCGACGCGACGGCAGGAACGCCGAGATGACCAGCGGGACAACCATGCCCTCCCGGGTGACCGGCGCGTAGTCGGCGAGCGGATCGGCCTCGACGGCCGGGGTCTCCTCGACCGCCGGAGTCGACCCGGCGAACATCCCCATCGCCGCCTTCTCCGCGTCGGTGAGGAACTCGTCGTCATCGAGGTCGTCATCGATGTCGGCGGGGCTGTGGGCACCCAGCGCCACGGCCGCGATCTCCTGCGCCGGACTCGGTTTTGGACTGTCGGTCAGATCCTGCGGCAGCACCTCACGCACGACGACGTGGGCGTTGGTGCCCCCGAAACCGTTGCCGGACACGCCCGCCACCGCGTGACCGCTGTAGCGCGGCCACTCGGTCGCCTCCGGGATCACGCGCAGACGCGTGGCCTCGAACTGGATGTACGGGTTCGGCGCGGTGTAGTTCAGCGACGGGGGCAGCTTGTCGTTCTGCATCGCGAGCACGAGCTTGATGAGACCGGCGGAGCCGGCGGCCGCCTCGAGGTGGCCGAAGTTCGTCTTCGCCGAGCCCAGCAGTGCCGGCTTGTCGGCGTCGCGTCCGCGCCCGACGACGCGGCCGAGCGCGTCGGCCTCGATGGGGTCGCCGAGGATGGTGCCGGTGCCGTGCGCCTCGATGTAGTCGACGGAGCGTGGGTCGATGGCGGCGTCGCGGTACGCGGCACGCAACACGTCGACCTGCGCCTCGGGATTGGGTGCGGGCAGGCCGTTCGACCGGCCGTCGGAGTTGACCGCCGACCCCGCGATGATCGCGAGCATCGTGTCGCCGTCGCGGCGGGCGTCGGCGACGCGCTTGAGGATGACGACGCCGCCACCCTCGGCACGGATCATCCCGTCGGCGTCGGCCGAGAACGCCTTGATGCGACCGTCTTTCGCCTGCACGCCGATGCTGTCGAAGCCGAGCGTCGCCGCCGGCGACAGCAGCATGTTGACGCCGCCGGCGACGCAGACGTCGGTCTCACCCGACCGGAGGCTGCGCACCGCCTGGTGCACGGCGACCAGCGACGACGAGCACGCGGTGTCCATGGCGATCGACGGACCGCGGAAGTCGTAGAAGTACGAGACGCGGTTGGCGACGATCGACGTCGAGGTGCCGGTCAACGCGTAGGCCGCGGTGTCGCCGTTCGACTCGGGGTCGGCGACGGCCATCATCTGGTAGTCGTTCGTGGAACTGCCCAGGTACACGCCGACCTGTGCGCCGCGCAGGTCGCTCGGCGGGATGTGCGCGTGCTCGAAGGCCTCCCACGTCAACTCCAGCGCGAGGCGCTGCTGCGGGTCGACCATCTCGACCTCGCGCGGCGACATCTGGAAGAAGTCGGCGTCGAAGCCCTTGACGTCGTCGAGGTAGCCGCCGTGCACGTTCGACTCGGCGAGCACCTGCGCGACGCGCGGCTCCGCCTTGAACTCGGTCCACCGGTCCTCGGGCAGGTCGGAGACGCCCTCCCGGCCGTTGATCAGGAGATCCCACGTCGACTCGGGGGTGTACCCGGCCTTCGGGAAGCGCGTCGCGACACCGACGATCGCGATGTCGTCCTCGGCCGCCCGCTCCCGCACGTAGAACTGCGCGTCGGCGTCGGTGTCGACGCCGGCGTCCGGGTCGCCCTCGATGATCCGCTTCGCCAGCGACGCGATGGTCGGGTGCTGGTAGGCGACGGTCGCGGTCAGCAGTACACCGGTCTTGTCCTCGATGTCGGCTGCCATGGCGACAGCGTCACGCGAGGCCAGGCCGAACTCCTCCATCGGACGGTCGTCGGAGATCTGCTCGACCGGCAGTCCGGTGGCGGTGGAGACCCACTGCCGCAGCCAGTCCCGCAGCTCCGCGACGGTCAGGTCACCGGCCGTCTCGCCCGCGGTGCCGTGCGCACTGTCGGTGACGGTGGTCGCCTCATCGCCGGTGACCGGTGCAGGGCCCGTCCCGTCGGGACGCGCGGCCTCGGCCGACTCCCCCGTCCCCGCCGAATGTGCTGCGCCGCTGTTCAGTTCAGACATCTCGTCCTGTCGATCGGTCTCGCGCGTCACTCGTCGGTGGGCGCGTCGGGAAACGCGGTCTGCGTGTACCCCCCGCGCAGCGTGCCGTCGATGTACGCGTTCTTGCAGGCGGTGTGGGCGATCTTGCCGCTGGACGTCCGCGGGATGGACCCGGCCGGGACCATCAGCACGTCCCGGGCCATCACACCGTGGCGTTGGGCGATCGCGGCGCGCACGGCATCGGCGACCTCCTGCGGATCCTGACGCTTGCCGGTGTTGCGTTCGCCGACGATCACCAGCTGCTCGGACGCGTCGTCGGGGTCCTGCTTCATGCCCGACGAGGCGTTGGCGAAGACCTCCGGCGGCAACTGGTTGGCGGGCACCGCGAAGGCGGCGACGAACCCCGGGCGCAGCGCCGACGACGCCTCCTGGGCGGAGTACTCGAGGTCCTGCGGGTAGTGGTTGCGGCCGTCGACGATGACGAGGTCCTTCACCCGGCCGGTGATGAACAGGTCGCCGTCGTACCAGACGCCGTAGTCGCCGGTCCGCAGCCAGCGGTCCGGGAACTGGGCGCCCTGTGCGTGGCTCCCGCTGCCGAGCGGGTGCTCGAGGGTGTTGCGGAACGTCGCCTGCGACTCGTCGGGACGACCCCAGTAGCCGTGTCCCAGGTTGATCCCGTTCAGCCAGATCTCGCCGACGACACCGTCGGGCTGTTCGCTCGCGGTCTCGGGGTCCACGATCGCGGCCCACTGGCTCGCTGCGACCTGCCCGCACGCCACCTGCGCGACGGCGTTGGGCGCGGCCTGGTCGACGACGGTGAACTTCCCGGCGTTCAGGTCGTCACGATCGACGTAGATGACCTTCGGCTCCCGGTGCCGGGGCGGCGAGGAGACGAACAGCGTGGCCTCCGCCATGCCGTACGACGGCTTCATCGCGTACTCGGGCAGACCGTAGGGCTCGAAGGCCTCGCGGAACTTGTTCATGGAACTCACCGTGACCGGCTCGCTGCCGTTGATGAGGCCGATGACGTTGCTCAGGTCGAGCTTCTCGCCCTCGCGCGGCAGACCGCGGGCGGCAGCGTGCTCATAGGCGAAATTGGGTGCGGCGGCGAAGGTCTCGGCGCCATCGGAGGCGGCCGCGAGTTCCTTGATCCACCGACCGGGACGGCGGACGAACGCCGCCGGGCTCATGATGGTGATGTACTTGCCGCCGAGCGCCGGGACGATGACGGTCAGCAGACCCATGTCGTGGAACATCGGCAGCCAGGTCACGCCACGGCAGTTCTCGTGCAGGTCGAGGGCGTTGATCATCTGCAGCGCATTCGACCCGACCGACTCGTACGTGATCTCGACGCCCGCCGGGGTCCGGGTGGAGCCGGAGGTGTACTGCAGGTAGGCGATGTCGTGCTGCGTGGGCGTCGGCCGCTTCCAGGTCTCGCCGACCGAGTCCGGCACCGCGTCGACCGCGATGACGCGGGGACGCTGCTTGGCGGGCAGCGGTTTGAAGAAGTCGCGCACGGCCTCCGCCGACTTCGTGGCGGTGAGGATCACGCTCGGCGTGCAGTCACCGAGGACCGCGTGGAGACGGTCGGTGTGACCGGGTTCGTCGGGGGAGAACAGCGGCACCGCGATGTTGCCGGCGTAGAGCGCGCCGAAGAACCCGATGACGTACTCGAGCGACTGCGGCGCGAGGATCGCGACGCGGTCGCCCGGGGAGCTGACCTGCTGCAGACGTGCGGCGACGGCCCGGAGTCGCTTGCCGAACTGCGCCCAGGTCAGGTCGATGGCCTCGCCGTCGCGTTCGCGGCTGTAGTCCATGAAGCGGTAGGCCAGGGTGTCGGCCTTCTCGACCACGTTCCGCTCGACGTAGTCGACGAGCGTGTCCTCCTCGGAGATGCGGAGGTAGCCGTTCTCGTCGAGGAAGTCCGAGAACTCACGCTTCATCACAACTCCTGTTGACATGTTCCGCCCCGTCCCGTCGCGTGTTCGGGGCCGACCGTGAGTCGCACCGGCCCTCGATGTCGGGAACCGCGGGACAGGCACAGCGACCTGACCGTGGATCCGCCCCCCAGCGTTCCCGTGTACGTCCGTGCATGAGTGCGCACATCGGGTACGTGGGGCCCCGACCCCGCGTCGTCCGACTGTGCGACAAACCTTCCGCATAGTACCGGCATGCACGGTGTCGGCGTGGGCTGACCCGACCGACCGATCATCGCTCACCCTCGCGCAGGATCGGGATGACCGGCGCGAACGCGTCCATCTGCGTGGGGAAGACGCCGACGTAGGACATCGTCGTCTGTTCACGCACCAGCCGGATCTGCTCGGCGATCTCCTCGAACGAGCCGACCATGATGTACGGCGACGACAGGATGTCGTCGACGGTGAGGTCGGCGTCCTTGGCCATGTTCGGCGGAAAGCCGGAGTCGATGGCCGAGAGCACCATCTCCGCCGTCGACACCCGGTCGTCGGTGACGAGGATCGTGGCGATGGTCCAGTTCAGCTCGATGTCCTCGAACCGGTCCCCGGCGGCCTGGCGGATGCGGTCCACGCGCTCGACGGTCTTCGCCATCGTCATGTCGGACAGCTTCAGCCGGCCGTCCGGGGTGGAGCCGGTCGCGACGGAGATGATGTCGGCGTGCTTGGCCGCCATCTCGAGCATGCGGGGGCCGCCGGCACCGACCATGATCGGCGGGCGCGGACCCTGCCGTGGTCGCGGAGCGCCCACCACCTTCTCCACGTCGTAGTACTTCCCGTGGAAGGTGCACTCCTGACCGCGCATCAGCACGTCGAGGATCGTGAGCGCCTCGTCGACCTGGGCGAGCCGCTCACCCGGGGTACCGAACCAGATACCGGCCGCGTCGAAGTCCTCGCGCAGCCACGACGCGCCGATGCCCAGTTCGAGGCGCCCCTTCGACAGGACGTCGATGGTGGTGGCCTCCTTGGCCAGCACCACGGGGTGCCGCAGGCCCGCGGCCAGGGTGGTGGTGGCCAGGCGGATGGTGGACGTCGCCTGACTCAGCGCACCGAGCGCGGCCAGCGGACCGACCTGGTTCTCCAGGTGATCGGGGATGGCGAACGTGTCGAAGCCGTACTCCTCCGCGCGTTGCGCGAGGGCGACGAACTTGCGGGCACCGCCCTCGTCGCGGTTCCCCTCACCCCCGGCCGCGAAGCGGAAAGGCCGCAGCGCGCGGGTCGCGTCGCTCGTCATCGTTCTCCCGTTCTCGTCGTGGGGCGCAGAGGAGTGCAGGCGCAGAACGTGGTCACGATAGTGGCGCGACACCATCTGACAAAAGTCACGCCGTTCGGTGGTGGCGGGCCCTAGTCGTGTTTCGGTCGCGGTGCGTCGGTGATGAGCGACCGCGCCCACCCGAACATCCAGCGGGTCGCCGAGGCACCGTCGTCGTTCCAGTAGCGCGTCGTCGCGTACAGCGCGTGGACCGGGTTGTTCAGCGCACCGGCGATCTTCGACAGCCCCTCGAGCGGGTTGACGATCGTCGGCGAGTCGCAGATGAGGTCACCCGGCGCACACAGCGACCAGGTCTTGTCCTTCAGGTCGCCGAACCCGCCCGCGCGGGCACCGGTCATCGCGATCCCCGGGACGATGCCACCGAATCCGCCGAGCGCGACCTCGGCGCCGACGCCGTCCGGGTTCGGTCCGACCGACTGCGCCTCGCCCGGCTGGCGCCGGCCGTCGGCGATGAGGCCGACTCCGAGGACCTGGTCGGCGGCGATGGGCCCCCGGCCGTTGCCGATGTCGGAGGCGATGTCGCCGGTGATCACCGCGCCCTGCGAGAAGCCCATCAGCACGAAGCCCGAGAGCGGGCACTTGTCGGCGACCCGCCGGATCTCCGCGCGAGCACGCTGGGCGCCCTGGGCACGCGAGGTGTTGTAGTCGGTGGTGCGGTCGGCCGGGTTCGTCGGGTTCCGGAACTGCGCCACGTACGGGACCGTGTAGACGTCGGCGCGGGAGTCGGGGAACGCGTCCTGCAGCGGCTTCGAGATCTTCAGCATCAGCGAGTTCGGGTTCGCCGACGGCGAGTACGGGTCGTCCGTGGCCGACGACTCCCACGTCCCGGGGATCACGACGACCTGCACGTCCGGGCAGTCGGCGGGCTGCGCTGTGGGACGGGGCGCGCTGGACGAGGGGCCCGTGCCCGGCAGGCGCGGTCCCCCGGGTCCGGGCTGCACGATGCTGATGATCAGCACGATCACCAGGATGATCGCGATGATCGCGAGGACGGCCACGCCCAGCAGCACCCACACCCAGGTGCGGCGACGGGACCGCGTTCTCCGGCCGGCCACCAGCTACCCGCAGTACTTGCTGTTCGCGGCAGCGATGAGCTTGTCGGCGTTCGCCGATGCCGTCGCCGTGTCGCTGGTGCCGGACCCGACGATCGCGGTGACGAACGTCGTCACCTGGGCCGCCGGGGTGTTGCGTGCCTTCTCGGCGCACACGAACTCCGCGGCACCCAGCGCGATGGAGTTGTCGGGATCGTTGGGGACGGTGACGCCCTGCCGCTTCAGTTCGGCGAGGAACGCCTCGCCCTTGCTGCCCTGCGGTGCGGCCGCACCGCCGGGGAACCCGGGCGGGGCCGAGCTGGTCCCACCCGGGGCGGTCGCCGGCAGCGACGAACCACCGACCGAGCCGGAGGGGTCCGTCGACGGGTCCTCCGACGCCGAGGAGGACGGCGCCGCCGACGAGGTGACGGCGGTCGTCGCGTCCTCGGAGCTGCTCACCGGCGCCGAGACCGTCGAGTCGCCGCTGCCGCAGGCGCCCAGCAGTGCGACCGCCGCCAACCCTGCGACAGCCGCTCCGAGACGTACGCGCGTCTTCCCCATCTGCTCCCCTTCTCGTCGGTACCGGCCCGCCAGGCTACCGGCGGCCGCCGACGGCCTCGGGCCGCCGGCGGTCGGGAGTCCACCTCAGTGGACGACGGCTGTGCCGTTGATCTCCTCGATGTACCCGCGCTCGAAGTTCACCCGGTTGCCACCGGTGATCGCGAACTGGTCGCTGATCGGGTAGCCGAGCCGCCCGCCCTCGAAGCCGGCCTGTCCCCAGGCGTCGAAGATCTTGCCGGTCGGGATCGCGAAGGCACCGAGTGTGGGTGTCCAGTAGATGTTGCCGCCCTCGAAACGGTTGAACCGTCCGCCCCGGGTCGCGCCGAGCTCGTTCGAGGTCGGGAACCCGAGGTACCCGTCCTCGTAGCCGGTCTTGCCGTACTTCTCGAAGATCTTCCCCTGGACCGAGTGGGCGCCGGTCGAGGGGTTCCAGTAGTACGCACCGAGCTGGAAGCCCTGAACGCGGCCCTTGCTGTTGGGCGTGTCCACCTCGTCGCCCGTCGGGTAGCCCATGGGGCCACGCTCGTAGCCGGCCTTCGCCCAGTCGGCGAGGATCGCCCCGGCGACGGGGTGCGCCCCGGTCGCCTGTGTCCAGTAGATGTAGCCGTTCTGGAACTTGGTCAGCCGCCCCTTGCGGTCCGGGGTGCCCAGTTCGTCGCTGATCGGGAAGCCGAGGAACCCGTCCGTGCCGCCGGACGCGACGTACGCGCCGCCGATGGCACCGCCGACGACGTGGGCACCGGTCGCCGACGACCAGAGGACACGACCGCCGCGGAAGTCCTGGGCCCGCCCGCCCGGCACGCCGTACTCCGGGGTGAGGCACTCACCGAGCTCCTTGTGCTTGTCGGCGACGGGCTTGATGGCCCCGCCCACGCCGCACTTCGGGGTGTCGGCGGCCACGCCGAGCGCCCGCGCGGCCTGCGGCCACGCCTGGTGCATCTCGAACTCCCAGTAGCCCCAGGTGTGCGTTCCCGAGGGGCGGTACACGGCCTGTGCGGCGATGCCGAGCTGGTTCAGCTTGGTCGCGAACTGGGTCGACGTCACCCGCGACAGCACCTCGAGACCGACGCCCGCGTAGTTGGTCGCCAGATACGGCAGATCCGAGGGCGTGTCGTACTGGCCGATGAGCCCGTTGCCCGACGAGATGTACAGGCTGACGCCCTTGAGCGCGTTCGCGTGCAGGTAGGGGTCGTGTTCCTTCCACGCCGGGTCCGACGGCGGGCCGAACATCTTCGCCGAGTCGTAACCGCCGGCGTCGCGGACCGCGAACTGCACGGCCTGCGGCATCGCGAACGACGACAGCTGGAGGATGCCGGAGAAGGATGCGGCGAACTTGAAGAAGCCGGGGTTGCGTTCGCTGAGCATCATCGCTGCGGTGCCGCCCATCGAGAGACCCTCGACGCCGCGGACGTCGCTGGCGCGCCACTGGCCGGCGAGGATCGGGGGCAGTTCCTTGGTGAGGAACGTCTCCCACTTGTAGGTCTTGCCCTTGTCGGGCTGCTTCCAGTCGGTGTAGAAGCTGGACTCGCCGCCGACGGGCAGGACGACGGTGACGTTCTTGTCCTTGTAGAAGTCCTCGACGTCGGTGTTGATCGTCCAGCCGCTCTGGTCCTCCTGCGCGCGCAGCCCGTCCAGCATGTACATCTGGGCGAAGCGCTCGGCCGGCGAGGCGTTCCAGTCACGGGCGAGGAGCAACTGGACCTGGATGTTGCGTCCCATCGACGGCGAGTACACCCAGATCGCGACGCGGCGGTCGCTGTACCAGAACGTGTTGGTCACCCGCACGCCCGGGATCGCGGCCGGGGCCGGGTTGGGGGCGGGTGCCGGGTCGGCCGCGCTCGACGGCGCCGCGGAACTCGGTGGGGCGCCGGTCCCCGTGTCGGGAGCGGCCAGCGCCGTACCCGCTCCGGTCATCGCCAGCACCGCCGCCATCGCGGTCGCCGCGAGGACGCCGCGCCGCAACACACCCATCACCATCCACACCCTTCGACGAGAAGGTCCCGCGACACACGAGACGCCCTTCGCGTAGAAGAACTACACGGAGGGCGTCCCGAAGTGTGGAAGCCACACTGTTACTGATGTGAATTTGTGTGAATCGTGAGACTTCTGTGACTCACGGTTCGAGGTGGGTCAGTCGCGGAACCATCCCTGGTTCAGCGCGCGGAACACCATGTCCGACCAGTAGCCCCAGGCGTGCAGACCGGTGCTGGGGAAGTCGGAGGTGATCTCGACGTTGTTGACGAGGGCCTGCACCTGGAACGCACGGCTCTGCGCCAGCGAGAGCGCCTCGAGCGGGGCTCCCTGGATCAGACCGAGCGGATCCGTCGGGAAGCGTCCCTGCAGACCGCTACCGGAGGCGACACGCACCTTCTTGCCGCGCATCTTGCCGATCTGCACGAACGGGTCGTTCTCCAACCACCGCACGCTGGTGGGCGGGCCCCACATCGAGTCGGAGTTGAAGGGGCCGACACCGGCCTCGATGCCCGCGTCGAGCAGGGCGATGCGGATGGCCTCGCGCATGCCGGGCGCCGAGAGGTTCAGATACCCCGACATCGAGAACAGGTGGTCGATACGCGGGTTGTTCGCGCCGATGATCATCGACGAGTTGCCACCCATGGAGATGCCCATGATGGCGTACTTGCCGGTCCGACCGACCGCGAGACCCATCCGGTCGAGCGTCGGGATGAGGCTCTGGTTGATCGCGCAGCTCCACCGGTAGCGGTAGGGCTGGTTGTTGAAGTTGCTCGGCGCATTCCAGTCGCTGTAGAAGCTGGCGAGGCCACCGACCGGCTCGACCACGTTCACGCCGCGGTCGGCGAGGTCGGCGATGCGGGTGTTGTGCTCCCACCCACTGATGTCGTTGGTGGCGCGGAGGCCGTCGAGCGCGATGACGGTCTTGTAGTTGCCCGGTCGGGTCCACATCCGCACCTTGACGGGCGGCATGCCGCACCCGTCGATGAAGATCTGTCGGACACCCGGGGCGGCGGACGCCGTCCCCGACCCGACCGCCACGCCGAGACCGGCGATGGTGGCGGCGGCGACGAGCACCGCGGCGAGGCGGCGTCCCATCCCGCGCAGGGCGGGCTTCTTCGGTGTGGTCACACCCATCGACTGTTGCTCACTCTCTTGTCCTGAGCGCTGGTCACACAGCTCTCGATGGTGTCCGACCTCGGCCGGACACCTCCGCGGAGCCTATGTGTTGACTTTGACAGCGGCAAACCACTGTCGACGATCCGTGGACGAACCGTCATGGCCGCGTGACCTGCGCCGGTCCTCTCGTCCGAGAACCTATCGCATCGAGGCACGCCGCCGTTACTCGATCGAGACCAAATGTCGGCTTCCGGCGTTCCGCGCGGGTGTCAGCGACCGATCTCGGGCGGGATGGGCAGGTTGCATCGTTCCAGCTCGTAGAGCGGGACACGCTCGATCCGATAGTCGGTGAACCCGAACGACTGCACCACGTTGCGTCGGAACCGTGTGAACGACATCGGCGCCTTGTACGACGCGATCAGATCCTGCGTCGGTCGGCACGTCAGGGCCACCTTGGCCTGACGGACCCAGTCCTGGTCGAGGTAGAAGGGCAGGTACGGGTGCGTCTCGATCGCACCCGACTCGGCGATCACCCACTCGGTGTCGAGGTCCTTGTCGTGGCCGATGCGGGCGTACTCGAGACGCTCGGTGTGCGAGGCGATCGGGTAGGCCAGCCCCATCTGGTCGACCACACGGACATCGAGTGAGGTGTTCATGCTCGTCATGCCCAGGTTGAGGAAGAAGACGGTCAGCTGCTTGGGCACCCCCGCAGGTGGCGGTACGGGCAGAGGGTCGTAGTACCAGGTGTCGTAGTCGGCCGCGGGCAGCAGCACGCCGCCGATGGCCGAGTGCTCCTGGACGTCCTCGACCATCGCACGCATCCGCGGGTAGTCGAGGTAGTCCTCGGCCGTGATCGGGTGCTTGATCGACATGTTCTGGATGTAGAAGCGCCGCTCGTCGACGATCCCGCTGCGGCCGATGTCGGTGCCGTTGTGCATGCCCGGCGAGTGCGACGTGACGACCGCCCAGACCGCGACGGTCACGAAGAGCGCGGCCGACGCCACCGAGCCGGCCACGCCGGCGACCGCGACCCGGCGTCCGACGCCGCGCAGCTGCGGGATGGCCACCGGGATGACGATGACGGGCAGCAGCAGGAGGAACAGCGGGACCAGCAGAACGCGGGCGTGCATGAAGTCGCCGCCCTGCCGGAGCCAGTAGACGGCCTCGAGCAGGCCGCCGACCACGAACACGGTGACGACCGCCGCGGGTGTCCGCAGACGCGACGACAACCGCGCGATCCGGCCGCCCGCGGCCGGCTCGTCGTCGACCCGGGGCCGCGACTGCTGCGACCGCGTCCACCACACCAGCCCCGCCGCGACGACCGCGACGATCACCGGCAGCAGCAGCACATACGGGCTGAAGAGGTTGCCCAGGTAGCGGAATCCCTGCTCCCACTTCGATCCGCTGGCGTCCTTGGCCACCGCGGTGTTGGGGACCAACAGGCCGTAGTACCCCATACGGAAGATCTGGTAGCCGACCGGCAACACCGCGGCCACGACGACGAACGCCACACGCAGTCGCCACCTCATCGGCGAGGCGACCACCACGAGCAACGCGAGCGCACCGACGAGCGTGAGCTCCGGCCGCACGAGCGGGGAGATGCCGGCGGTGAACCCGAGCAGCAGGATCCGGCCGGTGTCGCGTCCGGGTGCGCGCCGTGCCCACAGCACCATCAGTGTCCACAGCGCGGCGGCCCAGAAGATGCAGAGGCTGACCTCGAGGCCGCTGGTCGCGAAGTCCCGGGCGGGCGGCAGCGCGATGTAGATCAGCGCGCCGAACGGCAGGACGAGCGCCGTACCCGCGCGGGCCTTGAGGTCGAGCAGACGGTACGTCCCGTAGATCGCCAGCGGGAGCGCCGAGACGGAGAGCGTGAGGGCGATCCACAGCACCACGTACTCGGTCTGGGCATCGGTGACCCAGCTCCAGAACCAGATCAGGTAGGTCCACACCGTCGAGGTGTTCGCCTCCACGCGCTCACCCTTGTTGAACACCGGGCCGTTGCCGGCGAGCAGGTTGCGGACGGTGCGCAGCACGATGAGGCCGTCGTCGGCGATCCACCGACGGTCCCAGGCGCCGATCGCGAACAGGATCGCCACGACCAGCGCGCTGATCGACGCGGTGAGTGCGGGCAGACGGCGGATCAGGCCGCGACGGTCATCGGTGGCGGCGCGACGGTGCTGCGCGGTGGCGCCGACGGTGTCGTCGGGTCGGCGGGAGCTCCGGGGCTCAGCTGACGAGATAGACCGCGACACCGACGCATACTAACCAGGCCACGGCGAGACACTGCAGAACGCGGTCGGCGAGCGCGATCTCCTCGGGCTCGCCCGCCTGTCCCCCGTCGACGTCGACGGCGTACCGCAGGATCGCGACGGTGAACGGCACCATCGACACCGCGTAGAAGACGTTCTCGTCGTGGTCGCGGGAGAACGCCCACAACCCGTAGCAGAGGACGACGGCCGTCGCCGACAGCGTCCAGACGAACCGCAGGTAGGTGGTCGTGTAGTACTCCAGCGACTTGCGGATCTTGGCGCCGGTGCGCTCGGCGAGTTGCAGCTCGGCGTAACGCTTGCCCGCGGCCATGAAGAGCGACCCGAAGGCCATGACGAGCAGGAACCACTGCGACAGGCCCTTGGGGAGCTCGGCCGCGACGCCACCGGCGATGGCTCGCAGCAGGAATCCCGAGGACACGATGCAGATGTCGATGACGGCCTGGTGCTTGAGTCCGAAGCAGTAGCCGAGCTGGATGGCGATGTAGACGGCGATGACGACGGCGAGGTTCCAGTTGGCCAGGAACGACAGCGCCAGCGCGCCGACACCCAGCACCGCGGCCAGGACGAACGCGAGCGACTGCGGGACGATGCCCGCCGCGATCGGTCGGTAGCGCTTGGTGGGGTGCGCGCGGTCGGCCTCGACGTCGAGTGCGTCGTTGACGAGGTAGATGCACGACGCCGCCATGCTGAACACCACGAATGCGATCGCGGTGCGGGCGATGACGTCGGCGTCCCCGACGGCACCCGCGGCCACGGGGGCCGCGAGCACCAGGATGTTCTTGACCCACTGCCGTGGACGGACGGCCTTCACCAGGCCTGCCGCGAGGGTCTTCGGAGGCCCCTTGACCTCGACCGTCTCGATCGGCTCCTCGCTCATCGTTCTCCCCTGCTCGGCACGCGCCCGCGCACGGCACGGCCGGCGGCGTCGGACCACGCGATCGCGCGCGCGGTCAGTCTGTCATCCCGGGTCACCGCCACCGCGCACACCGCTCCCAGCAGGGCGCCGGTCGCGACGTCGGACGGGTAGTGCACGCCCAGCACGAGCCGGGAGGTCAGCATCGGCGGCACCAGGACCGCCGGGAGCACCGCGGGCGGCAGACCGGCGGCGCGGCCCAGCAGGATCGCGGCCGCGGTGGTCGACGTGGCATGGCTCGACGGGAAGCTCAGTCGGCTCGGCGTCCCGACGCCGACGCGGATCCGCGGGTCGTGCGGGCGGCGGCGACGCACGACGCGCTTCACCGCGATCGAGGCCGCATGGGCGCCCACCGCGCCGATGCCGGCCTGCGCCCACCGCACACGGGCGGCGGCGTCACCGCGGACGGTGACCGCGACGTACCCGGCTCCCGCGGCGGCGATCCACCCGAGCGCGTGCTCACCGAGATGCGACAAACCGCGGGCGGCGGGCAGCACCCCGGGGCGGTCGGTGAGAGCGCCCTGGACGGCGACGAGGAGGTCGACCTCACGGCCGCCGGCGGTCGCGTCAGTCGATGCCGAAGACACGGGCCCAGCTCTCCTTGCTCGTCAGGTCGGCGGCGGCGGCGCGGTAGGTGCGACGCATCTCGTCGAACCGCTCGTTCACCTCGCGGTGCACGGCCAGCGACTCCCGCATCAGCGCGCGCGCCGTCTCGCGATCGCGTTTGCGGTACACCACACCTCGGCCGTCGGCGGTGGTGACGGTGACGCCGTCGACGCGGCCGAGGGAGAACCACCGCGCCTCGATGGGGGGGAAATTGGCCTGCGGGACCTCGTGGTGGTGCGGGTCGGCGCGGCGCAGGTTGTTCCGTAGGACCTTGCCGAGAGCGGCCATCTTCGTGACCGGGTTCGTCGGGACGTTCCGGCCGAGTTGTGTCGCCTCGCCGGACGTCCGGGGCAGTTCCGTCGCCGAGGGCAGAACGACGGCGTCGGGGTACTCCTTGCGCATCGCCGCGATCTTCGGCAGCGCTGTGGGGAGCATGTCTCGGACGGCGTCGGGTCCGGCGAGGAAGTCGCGCATCGCCTCGATCTGGATCGCGACCGTCGAGTACTCCAGGCAGATCAGGTGTTTGAGGAGGGCCTTGAGCGAGGACTTCATGATCCCGGCGTGCGGACCGTCGTGGTGCAGCGCCGCGACGACGAGACGGTTGCGCAGGTGGAAGTACGCCTGCCAGTCGATCGCGTCGTCCTTGTCGCTCCAGGCCATGTGCCAGATCGCGATGCCCGGGACGGTGACGGTGGGATAGCCCGCCGCTCGGGCCCGCAGCGCGAACTCCCAGTCGTCCCACTTGATGAACAGCGGCATCGGCAGCCCGATGTCCTCGGCGCAGACGCGCGGGATCATGCACATCCACCAGCCGTTGCCGTCGACGTCGATCCGGCGGTGCAGGTCCTTGGAGTATTTGCGGTCCCGCAGCGGGTACTCCGCGAAGTCGTGGTCGTAGGTGACGAACGGCGCCGACGTCCACATGAACCGCTCGCGGTCGATCGCCTCGCCCATCGAGTGGAGGTGGCTGCGCTCCTGCAGGTTCAACATCTGGCCGCCGACGAGCGTCGGCGACTTCGCGAACCGCGACAGCGCGAGCGCGCGGAGGATCGCGTCCGGCTCGATCGCGATGTCGTCGTCCATGAACAGGATGTACGGGCTGTCGGTCTGCTCGAGCGCCTCGTACATGATGCGGCTGTAGCCACCGGACCCACCGAGGTTCGGCTGGTCGAACATGTGCAGGCGATCACCGAGAGCGGCTGCGGCGGAGTCGAACCCGTCTTCCTCGCGGACCTTGCGGGTGCCCTGGTCGGGCATCATCACCGCGTCGATCACCTCGTCGACGAGCGGGTCCGACGTCAGGGCGTGCAGTGCCGCGACCGCGTCGGTGGGGCGGTTGAACGTCGGGATGCCGACGGTGACGCGCTTGCTGTCGGGGCCGGACTCCGGCGTCGACGACGCGTACCAGCCGGCGGCGGTGAGCTCGATCGCGGTGTCGGAGGTGACGTCGAACCAGATCCACCCGCCGTCCTCGAACGGCCCGAGGTCGACGGTGAACTCGACGACACCGGTTCCGTCGGAACCCATCTCGACGAGATCGCCGTCGACGGCGATGCGCGAGCCGTCGATCTTGGAGCGGTAGACGTCGACGCGGCAGGCGGCACGGGCGTCGCCGTCACCGGAGGACGCGACCTCCACCCCGCCGCCGGAGGCGGCAACCTCCACCCTCAGCACCACGTCGGTCAGGACGCTCCAGCGACGCCAGTAGGACGCGGGGAACGCGTTGAAGTAACTCTCGAAGCTCACCTCGGACTCGGCGCCGAGCACCACCGAGGTCCGCGACGTCGAGTGGGCGCGACGGGCATTGGTCTCGGACTCCACCAGGTACAGCGCGCGCACGTCGAGCGGCTCACCGCGCCGCGGGAAGATCACCCGCTGCAGCAGCGACCGCGCCGTACGCGACGCGCCGCGCTCGACGTCGAGCCCGACCGCGGTGTCGGCGCTCACGACCCGTCCGCCTGCGCGAGCGGCGCCCCGTCCCGCAGATGCGGGGCGATGGTGTTGGTCCACAGCGTCAGCGCACTCGCGATCGCCATGTGCATGTCGAGGTACTGGTAGGTGCCCAGGCGCCCGCCGAAAAGCACCTTCTGCGAGGCGGTCTCGGCCTTGGCGAGGTCTCGGTAGCGGGCCAGCTTGGTCCGGTCCTCGGGGGTGTTGATCGGGTAGTAGGGCTCGTCGCCCGACTCGGCGAAGCGGCTGAACTCGCGCATGATGACGGTCTTGTCCTTCGGGTACTCCCGCTCGGGGTGGAAGTGCCGGAACTCGTGGATGCGCGTGAAGGGGACGTCGGCGTCGTTGTAGTTCATGACCGGCGTGCCCTGGAAGTCCCCGGTGTCGAGGACCTCGGTCTCGAAGTCGAGTGTGCGCCAACCGAGCTCGCCCTCGGCGTAGTCGAAGTAGCGGTCGAGCGGACCGGTGTAGACCACCGGCGCGTCCGGGTTGGCGCCCCGCACCTCGTCGCGGATCTCGAACCAGTCGGTGTCGAGACGGACCTCGATGTCGTCGTGGCGCGCCATGTTCTCGAGCCACGCGGTGTAGCCGTCGACCGGCAGACCCTCGTGGGTGTCGTTGAAGTAGCGGTTGTCGAAGGTGTAGCGGACCGGGAGGCGGGTGATGTTGCCCGCGGGAAGTTCCTTGGGGTCGGTCTGCCACTGCTTGGCGGTGTAGTCGCGCACGAACGCCTCGTAGAGCGGCCGGCCGATGAGGCTGATCGCCTTCTCCTCGAGGTTCTGCGCGTCCTCGGTCTTGATCTCCCCGGCCTGCTCGGCGATCAGCGCGCGGGCCTGCTCCGGCGTGAAGTAGCGACCGAAGAACTGAGAGACCAGCCCGAGTCCCATCGGGAACTGGTACGCCTGCCCGTCGTGCAGGGCGAACACCCGGTGCTGGTAGTTCGTGAAGTCGGTGAACCGGTTCACGTACTCCCACACCGTCTCGTTGGAGGTGTGGAACAGGTGGGCGCCGTACTTGTGGACCTCGATGCCCGTCGTGGGCTCCGGCTCGGAGTAGGCGTTGCCACCGAGGTGGTGCCGACGCTCGACCACCAGGACGCGCTTGCCCAGTTCGGAGGCGGTGCGCTCGGCGACGGTGAGCCCGAAGAACCCGGATCCGACGACGATCAGGTCGTACTGCTGGTCATCTGCCACGGGGGTTCAGGGTAACGGACGCCTCGGGTGCCACCGTCACGCCGCGGGCGGCGACGCCGGCACCGCCGCGGGCGTGCTCGGGACCGGCAGGACCGTGGTCGGGATGGTCACCGGCGCGGACGCCGCACCCGGCAGGAGCTGGGACTTCATGCTCTTGATGAACTCCTCGACGAACTTCTGGGCGACCTGGATCACCACGCCCGACGACTTGGTGAAGATGAGAGAACCGAACTGGAACGCCTGCGTGATGATCCCGTCGAGCGGCGAGGACTCACCCGAGGTGGGCAGTCCCAGCGACGACTTCTCGTACCCGGCGCCGCCCCAGGCGCTGCCGATGAGGCCCTGGACGATCTGGGCGCCGGTCTGCGGCGACCAGTAGATCTTCCCCTTGTCGAAGTCGACGTACTTGGCGGCGCCGTCGGGGGTCGTCTTCTCGGTGTCCAGTGCGGCGCCGAGGGCGCCGGTCGGGCCACCGGTCGACATCCACTTCTGGGCGATCGCGCCGGTGTCGGTCGTCGAGAGCACCTGCTCGGCGCCGGGCGTCGTGGTCGACGACGTCGGGGGCGCGGTGCTCGTGGTCCCGACCGCCGACCCCGCGTCGGGCGTGGCCGTCGGGGTGGACGTGCCCGCGGCAGCCAGGTTGCCCGCGGCGACCGCGCGGATCGCCGGGAGCGCCGCATAGCCGAGGGTGCCGGGGCACTCGGTGCTGTTGTAGTCGCGATGACCGGAGATCACGGGCAGGTTCGAGGTCTCCCCCGCCCCGTACTTCGACGAGCTGAAGCCCTGTGACACCAGCTGCGCGGTGCCGTTCGGGTCGACGCCGGCGAGCTTGAGCCGCCACCCGAGGTAGCTGCCGACCGAGCGGATCAGGTCGGGTGTGGGGGCGACGTCGTTGTAGTTGCCCAGCATGGCCACGCCCACGGTGTCCCGGTTGAAGCCGCCGGTGTGGGTGCCCTGCACGTTGCGGTCGAGTCCGCCGAAGGCGCCCTCGAAGATCTGTCCGTACTTGTCGACCAGGGCGTTGTACCCGATGTCGCACCAGCCCAGCGTCTGCGCGTGATACGCGTAGATGCCGCGGACGATCTCCGCGGACTGCTCCGGCGTGTAGTCGTTGCTCCCGGCCGAGTGGTGCACCACCGCACCCTTCACCGCGGGGTCGTAGGTCGGCTGATCGCAGCGCTTCGACTCGTCGGCTCCCCACTGCGCGCGGGTGATGATCGGCGGCTGCTGGCCCGGCGGGACGCCGGTGGCACCGCCCGCGCCCCCTGCGCCGAGGCCTTTCAGCGTTCCCGTGCCGGGGTCGATGAGGGCGGCCTTGAGCGTCGAGACGACGTTCTCGAGCGGACTCGTCGTCGACGGGGTCGTCATCGGTGCCGGAGCCGTCGCGGTCGTCGTCGGCCCCTGCGGGGCCGGTGCGCCGCCGGGCGCCATCGGGTCGCCGGCCACCGGGGCGCGTGGCAGCGTGAACGCCCGCGGTGCGATCTCACCGGGCGTGACGGTCATCGGGGGATTCGACGAGGGAGCCGGGGTCGACGCGCCGACCCGCGGCGGGACGACCGCACCCTCCGGGGCCGGGGTGGCCACACCGGCACGCGTGACCGCGACCTGCACGGCACGGGTGGCACCCACCCAGATCGGTTCCGTGCCCATCGCGGTGGTGGTACGAGCCGGCCCGCCGTCGATCGCGTCGGCCGACAGCCACGGCCCCCACGACTTGTCCGCCTTCTGCGCGCGGACGTACGCGGTGGTCTGGGCCAGGGCGTCGGCCGCCGCGCCGGCGGCGTTCGGGCCGACGAGGTCGTCCCAGGTGAGGGCGATCATCGAGAACGGGTCCGGGCGGGAGATCTCCTTGACCACGGCTCCGGTGGGTGGCGCGCCGCCGGGCAGATCGGCGGACACCGGTGTCCGCGGGTCGGTGGTCACGGTCGGGGCGGGTGTCGTCGACGTCGTCGACGGCGGCAGGAGGGCGTCGAGGAGTTCCTTCGGCAGTCCCCCGGGCCCGATCGCGGGCAGCGACGACAGGTCGATCGGCGGCAGGGTCACCCCTGCTCTCGCCAGACCCGAGCGCACCAGGTCGACGACGACGCTGGGAACGGAGTCGAGGGAGACCTGCCGGACGGTGGTCTGCGTGGTCGTCGGGGCGCCCGCCTCGACCGCGGCGTCCGGCGCGCTGCCGGCGAGGAGCACCACCGCCGGGCTGGCGACGACCACCGCGGCGACGGTCGCGAGCACGACGGAATGTCGACGGGTGCGGTGACGCACGGCCGATGTCAGGCGCACGATGATGTCTCCCTCGGCGGTGAACGGAAATCGGACAGACCGCCACATCCTGGACGTCGGCCGTCGGCGCGTCAGGGATCCGACACGGCGCGTCGTGTAACTCGTGATGCTGTTGTGACTCAGTGGGGCTGTTGTGACAGCAAACCGGACACTAACGTCCCAGAGGTTGCTGTTCCCGACCGTGAGGACTCCCGCCGATGGCACGACGCGCCACCGACAGCTCACGGCTGCGTGGACCCCGGATCCGCACGCCACGCCGCGGCCCCGACAGCCGCGCACGGTGGGGGTGGATCGGTCTCGGCCTGGCCCCCGCGCTGGTCGTGACGGCGATCGCGACCGGGACCCATCTGTCCGACCGGACCGACGACGTCGCCCTGTCGGTCGGCAACACGGTCACCCTGATCGGCCACGGCCTGGGCCACGGCCGCGGGATGGGCCAGTACGGCGCGTTCGGCTACGCCAAACGCGGCTGGAAGTACGACCAGATCCTCGCCCACTACTACGGCGGTACCTCCGCGGGGAAGGTGGACAACCCGCCGGTGTCGGTGACGCTCACGAAGCAGCCGACGGCGAGTGTCCGCGCGGACGCCGGGGCGAGGGTCGGTGGCCAGGTGGTGGCTCCCGGACAGGCGGTTCGCCTGTCCGGGAGCACCGCCACCATCACGGCCGGCTGCGGTGGCGCCGTCGTGCGCACGGTGACGCTGCCGAAAGCCGTCGTCGACCCGATCACCGCGGGTGCGAACCGGCCCGCGAACGAGTGGCTCCGGTTCTGCGGGAACGACGTCGCCTACCGCGGGTCCATCGGACTGGACGGCGGGCGGGTCGTGAACATCGTCGGCATCGACGACTACACGAAGGGTGTGACGCCGCGCGAGAGTCCGGCCGGCTGGGCCGATCAGGGCGGAGCCGAGGCGCTCAAGGCGCAGGCCGTCGCCGCGCGGACCTACGCATTGGCCGCGGTCGCCACGGGCAAGAAGATCGACGACACGATGATGTCGCAGGTCTACGGGGGCGCGTCGGGTGAGGACCCGCGGACGAACGCCGCCGCCGACGCGACCGCCGGACAGATCCGCGTCGTGAACGGGCAGCCCGCCTTCACCGAGTTCTCCTCGTCCACCGGCGGCTACACCGCGGGCATCAACTTCCCCGCCGTCGTCGACGACGGGGACACCGAGTCGCCCAACCACAACTGGACCGCGACGGTCGGGGCCGGGAGCATCGCGTCGGCCTTCGGAGTCGGGACCCTGCGCGACATCGCCGTCACCGAGGCCAACGGGCTCGGCGCCGAGAACGGGCGCGCCACCAAGGTCCGCATCGTCGGCAGCGGCCGCACGGTGGAGACGACCGGCGACGACGTCCGCACGAAGCTGCAGCTCAAGTCCGCGTGGTTCACCGTGCAGGGACAGCCCAAGCCGCGGATCGTGGCGCCACCCGGCGGGGTCGGCGGAGCCGGCGGCGGGTCCCCGCTCGGCGGTGCGGTGACCGACGTGTCCGGCGGCCTGCTGCCGTCCGTCCTCGACGCGATCACCAAGGCCATCGGCGGGGCGACCTCGCCGTCGACGACGACACCGTCCACCACCGCCCCGTCCACGTCGGCGCCGTCGACCGGCGGGACCTCGGGGGTCGTCGGATCGATCACGCAGGGCATCGGCGGCATCGCGTCGTCCACGACCACGCAGTTCCTCACCGCGGCGATCGCCGCCATCGACGCGAAGATCGCCGAGCTCGGTGGGCCGTCGGGCGTCCTGGGGCAGGTGCTCTCGCCGGTCATCCAGCTCGTCGGCGGAGCGATGCAGAAGTTCGCGAACGGCACCGTCTACTTCAGCCCGGACACCGGCGCCCACGCGCTCGCCGGCTCGGCGCTGACCGACTTCGTCTCGAAGGGCGCCGAGGGTGTGCTCGGTTTCCCCACCCGCGACGCGGTGGGCGGCTGACGCGGCGGTATTGGCCCGCACAACGCGCACAGTGAACAAAATGTGCGCAATCTTCCCCTGGCCGTAGACCCTCGCGATGATCGAGGTCACGTCGACCAGAAGGTGTGATCTGTGACCGTCGCAACCGCGCTCCCCCGATCCGCAGTCCACGACCACCGCCCACCCCCGGACGTCGCGCGGAGTTGGCTGCTCGTCCCCGGCCGGCCCGACGCCCCCGACGCGTTCGACGCGGCCGCCGCGTCCGACGCCGACGCGCTGATACTCGACCTCGAGGACGGACTCCCCGCCGCCCTGCGACCCGAGGGCCGCCGCGCCGTGCGGTCGTGGCTGTCCACGCAGTCCGCGTGGGTGCGGATCAGCACCGCAGGGACTCCCGATTGGTCGGCCGACCTGACCGCCATCGCCGACGCACGCGGTCTGGCCGGCATCGTCCTGGCCAAGACCGAGTCACCGATGCAGATCGCGGCGACGCTCGGACGACTGGGCGCACGGGTCCCGGTGGTGGCGCTCGTCGAGTCCGCCCTCGGTGTGGAGAACGCGTCCGAGATCGCCCGTCGGCCGGGCTGCGCGCGCCTCGCGTTCGGGCTCGGCGACTTCCGCCGCGACACGGGCGTCTCCGCCGACCCGATGGCGCTGGCCTACACGCGCGGTCGGCTGGTCGTCTCGTCCCGCGCGGCAGGACTCCCCGCCCCGATCGACGGGCCGACGCTGAAGAACGCCGGCGACCGCCTCGAGGAGGAGACGCGGGTGACGGCGAGCATGGGCATGACCGCCCGCCTGTGTCTCGACGCCGACCACGCGGCCCGCGTCAACGAGCTCCTCGGCCCCTCCGCCGACGACATCGCCGCGGCCCGGGAGACGGTGGCGCAACTCGGGGGTGGCGGCGACGTCTACGACGGCAGCGCGCTCCCGACCCTCGGCCGCGCGCAGTCGGTCCTCGAGCGGGCGGAACGCCTCGGCCTGATCGCCGACTGACCGGGTACGCACCCCAGGACGACGAAGGACGCCCCGCCGACTCGGCGGGGCGTCCTCGTGTGGTCGGTGCGTCACCCCCCGGTGACGCGGTGGCGACCGATCAGCCGGTGACCGGCGCAGCGGAGCGGGCGGTGCCCACGTCGGTCATGCACAGCGCCGAGACGGTCGCGGTCCAACCGACCGGACGGTCCAGCTTCACGACGGGGTTCGGCTGCTCGACGCACGCCTGGTTGCCGTTGAGGCGCTGTGCGTTGAAGAAGTACAGGGAGACCTCCGCGCCGATCACGGCACTCTGCGGGGTCGGGTAGTACCGCGAGGTGAAGGTCTTTGTGTAGAACTGCTCGCTCTGCGGTGCGGCGGAGGAGGTCCCGGCGCCGACGGTGACCAGACCTGCGACTGCTGCGGTCGCGGCGACCCCCCCGGCAACGGCACGAACGATGCTTCGACGGTTCTGTGCGATGTCCATCACACCAGTGTGTCCTACGCCCGAGCGACTGTCCACGGCAGGGTCGGTGTCGGTTTCGTCCCATTTCGGAGCGGTGCCCGGGTCACGCGAACCAGCGCGCCAGGACCCGTCCGACGCCCTCGTCGTCGTTGCTCGTGGTGACCTCGTCGGCCGCGGCGCGTGCGGCCGGATGGGCGTTGGCCATCGCGACACCGTGGCCGGCCCACTCGAGCATCTCGACGTCGTTCGGCATGTCGCCGAACGCGACGACGGCGTCGCTCGACAGCGAGGCGATGTCGGCGAGGATCCGCAGGCCGCTGGCCTTGTCGATCCCGGGTTGCGCCACCTCGATGAGCCCGTTGTCGGTCGAGAACGTGATCGCCGCACGGCCGTCGACCGCGGCGCGCATGCGGGAGGCCATCTCGCCGCTGCTCATCGACGAGGCGCGGATGAGCAACTTCACCGCGGGCGCCGCGATCACCTCGTCGTCGCCGACCTCGGTGTGGTCCGGGTTGAGCCACGCGTGCTCGTAGCCGGGGTCGGCGACGAAGGTGGGGGTGGCGGCGTCCTCGCCCGGGTCACCGACGCGCTCGGCGGCCAACCCGCAGCCGGGGAGCTCGCGACGGGCCGCATCGGCCAGCTCGGCCAACGCGTCGGTGCTCAGCGTCGACGCGTGCAGGATCGAGTCGTGGACGATGTCGTACACGATCGCCCCGTTCGCGCAGACCGCGTAGGTCGCATGCGGCAGTTGACGCGCGATCTCGTCGACCCACCGCGGTGGTCGACCGGTCGCGAGGACGAACGGCACGCCGCGCTCGGCGGCGGTCGCCAGCGTCCGTCGCGTCAACGACCGCACGGTGCCGTCGTCGTCGATGAGGGTCCCGTCGACATCGCTCACGATCAGCGAGGGAGGCCCGAACCGGTGTCGCCTCACGCGTTCTCCGCACGCTTCGCGGCGCGGGCGGCGGCCTTCTCCCGCTCCTCGACCACCTCGATCTCGTGCGCCTCGGCGAGGGTCGGCGCAGATCCCCCCATCGCGGCCGGTACCCAGTCGGCACCGCGGGGGTGCTCCGGGTAGTCCGCCCGCGTCGCGTCGAGCAGATCGGACATCACCGACTTCAGGCGCTCCGTCTCGGCGCCGGGGTCGGCGGTCGGTTCGACATGCAGCGGCGTCCCGAACCGGACCGAGACCGGGATGCGGTGTCGACCCATGCGTCGGCTCGTGCCCTTCGACCACAGTCGTTGTTCGCCCCACACGATGCACGGGACGATCGGCACGTCGGCCTCCGCGGCCATGCGGACAGCGCCCGTCTTGAACTCCTTGAGCTCGAAGCTGCGGCTGATGGTCGCCTCCGGGTACACGCCGAGCAGGAAGCCCTCCCGCAGACGTTCCACCGCGGTCGCGTACGCCTCGGCGCCGGCGGACCGGTCGACCGGGACGGTGTGGGTGTGCTCGATGAGGAACCGCACGACGCGGACGTCCATCATCTCGGACTTGATCATGTAGCGAACGCGGCGGCCGGCCCGGTACACGCCGAGCGCGGCAGGCAGGAAATCGACGTAGCCCGTGTGGTTGACGGCGATCACCGCACCACCTTCGGACGGCACATGGTGCTCGTCCACAACCGACAGCTGTATGCCCTGGACGGCCGCGAGGGTGTGCGCCGCGATCTCCAGCGACCGGTAGACCGGTTCCATGGAACAAGGGTATCGAGGCCCTCTGTCCCGGCCATGATGGTCAGGATGGACGGGGCGGAACGGGTTCGGCGTCGCGGTGCCGCGCGCCCACCCGTCCGGGCTGACCCACTCGTCGACGAGCCCGACCTGATCGCGCAGGTGCGCTGGTGGTGGACCCACCCCTTCGACTACTCCTTCGCGATAACCCACCACTCGACCCGATCGCTCCATCTCCCGTACCGGCTGCTGATGGCGGTCGCGACAACCGGGATGGGCATCTGCTCGATGCTGCTCCTCGCCAGTGACCGTGGGCCGTCGGGAACTCTCGCCCGCGCCTGGCCGGTGGTCGTCCTCGTCGCCCAGGCGGTGTTCGTCGTGATCGTGTTGGTGGCGCCCGCGCCGCGGTCCGCGCGCACGGCCCGGATCGCGTTCGTGTCCGCGGCCGTCTTCTGTGACGTCGGGCTGACGTCCGTCCTGCTGCTCTACTCGCCCGTCGTCAGTGCCGTGGCCTGCGCGCTGTTCGCGCTGCCCAGTGCGCTGTGCGCGTTCTGCCTGTCGGCGCGATGGATGGTGGCGCACCTGGTGTGGTGCACCGCGGTCATCGCGATCTGCGGGTACCGGACCGCCCTGAGCGGTGAGTTCGACAGCTGGGCCGTGGCCGCCGGGATCGTCGTGATGCTCATGGCGGTCTGTCTGATGCCGACCGCGACGCACATCGCCTGGTCGCTGCTGTCGGCGGACGCCCGCGACTCCCTGATCGACCCGCTCACCGGTGTGCTCAACCGCCGGGGCCTGTGGTCGGCGATCCGACCGCTGTGGTCGTCCGCGCTGGACTCCGGTGCGGTGCTCGCGGTGATCATGGTCGACGTCGACGACTTCAAGTCGGTCAACGACCGCCACGGGCACGACGTCGGCGATGCCGTCCTGCGTGAGTTGGCGGCCGCGGTCGACGTCGCCGCACCATCAACGTCCGCTGTCGCACGGACCGGCGGCGAGGAGTTCACCGTGCTCGCGGCGGGGACAGACGACGAGGTCGGCGCCGTGGTGCAGGAACTGCCCGCAGCGGTGGGCGCGGCGGTCCGGACGGTGACGATCACCGTCAGCGTCGGTGCGGCGATCGTTCATCCCACCGTCGGCGGGGACCTCGCGCCGATCGTCCGGCGGGCGACGCGGGCCGCGGACGACCTCATGTACGAGGCCAAGAGGGCCGGGGGGGACACTGCGAGGGTGGGGGATCTCCGATGAGCTCGTTGCGCTCGCAGGCGCGGGGTCCGCGGATCGCCGACGGGTGGCCGCGGGCCTTCTGGCTGTGGCTGGTCAACCCCTACGACTACCTCTGGATCATCCATCACCACTCGATGCGACCCCTGAACCGTCAGCTGCGGTTCGCGCTCGCCGCCGCCACGACGATGATGGCGCTCGGTTCCGTGCTGGCGCTGCTGAGCTCCCGCGGACCGCGCGGCACGTGGGGCACCGCGATCACCCTGGTCATCCTGGTGCTGCAGGCGATCGTCGTCGTCGCGATCATGCGTCTGCCGATGCCGCGGACGAGGCGCCGTGCCCGCGCCTACTTCGTCGGTCTGCTGATCTTCGGCGATCTCGGCGTGGCCGCGGTGATGCTGACCCTGCCGCCGCTCGACGGCGCGTTCGGATGCGTGCTGCTCGCGCTGACGAGCACCATCTGCGTGTACTTCGTCAGCTCCCGCTGGGTCGTCGCGCATCTGCTGTTCGCGTTCTGGTTCATCATCGCGAGTGCGTGGCGGGTGGCGCGCACCGACGTCGTCGACCTCTTCGGGGTCGGGTCCGGCACGGTCGCGATGCTGACGGCCGTGTGCGGAGCCCCGATCGCGTCGCATGTCGCGTGGACTCTGCTGTCGGCCGACGCCCGCCAGTCCGTCCGTGACCCGCTCACCGGACTGCGGAACCGTCGGGGCGTCGAGGCAGCGCTGGAGGTGACGTGGGGCCGGGCACGGTCGACACAGGCGATGCTGGCCGTCGTCGTGGTCGACGTCGACGATTTCAAGGCGGTCAACGACACCCACGGCCACGACGAGGGCGACGAGGTGCTCCAGCGGCTCGCGGGCGCGATGCTCGCCGGCATGGGTGACGGTGCGATCGTCGGGCGCACCGGCGGCGAGGAGTTCATGGCGGTCGTCGTCGGCAGCCGGGAGGACCTCGTCCGGCGCGTCGAGTCGGTCGTGCCCAGACTTCGTGTCGCCGCCGGCCCGCAGGACACCACAGCCGAGCCGAGGTCGGTGACGGTGAGTGTCGGCGCGGCCGTCATCGTCGAACCGGCGTCACCCCGGCGCTCCGCCGACGATTTCCGCGAGGCGCAGCGTCGTGCCGACGGGCTCATGTACGAGGCGAAGCGCGCCGGTGGCGATCGGGCTCACATCGCCGATCTGTGACCGCCGCGGGTCAGTCGGACGACCGCTGTGCGCGCCGGGCCGCCCGCTCCGCGGCCTCCTTCTCGTCCTCCGCGTCGGCGTCGGCGAGCGTCGGCGCAGAACCACCGAGGCGGGCGGGGACCCAGAACTCGCCTGCGGGATGGGGGCCGTAGTTCTCCTGGGTGCGGTGCAGCGTCTCGACCATCACCTCGTGCAGCCGCTCGGTCAGCGTCTCCGGGGTGCCCTCGGGTGCGATCGGCTCGGCGACGGTGATGTGGATCGGCACGTTCGACCGGCCCATGTTCTTGGGGTGGCCCTTGGTCCACACGCGCTGCGCGCCCCAGATGACGTGCGGGACGATCGGGACCCCGGACTCGAGCGCCATCCGCGCCGCACCCGATTTGAACGCCTTGATCTCGAAGCTGCGACTGATGGTCGCCTCGGGGTACACGCCGACGAGCTCGCCCCGGCGCAGGTACTCGACCGCGGCCTGGTAGCTGTCGGCGCCGGCCTCACGGTCGACCGGGATGTGCCGTAGCGCCCGCATGATCGGGCCGGAGAGCGTCGAGTCGAAGACCTCCTTCTTCGCCATGAACCGCACCTTGCGGCGGCCGTGGAGGAAGGAGGGCAGGCCGGCGTAGGTGAAGTCCATGTAGCCGGTGTGGTTGATCGCGACGACGGCCCCGCCCTCGGTCGGGATGTTCTCCTGCCCGATGACGGTGAACTTCAGTCCCTGAAGCGCCCACAGCGAGCGGGCGACGGTGATCACGGTGTCGTAGGCGGGTTCCACGCCGACCACCCTAGTGGGCGGTCTCACCTGCACGTCTCGGGTGACGGACCGGGCCGCGACTATCCTCGACCGGAGCAGACGGCCACGCGAGAGGACGGGTACACGTGCAGGTCACCAGCGTCGGGCACGCGGGATTCCACATCCGGACGGCAGCCGGGACGATCCTGTGCGACCCGTGGGTCAACCCGGCCTACTTCGCGTCGTGGTTCCCGTTCCCGGACAACTCCGAGCTCGACTGGGCGACCCTCGGCGACTGCGACTTCCTCTACGTCTCGCATCTGCACCGCGACCACTTCGACGCGCGCAACCTCGCCGAGAACGTGAACAAGGACGCGCAGGTGCTCCTCCCCGACTACCCGGTGCCGGATCTGCGTCGTGAGCTCGAGGCACTCGGCTTCCACCGCTTCGTCGAGACCGAGGACTCCGTGACGACCACGGTGTCGACCGACCGCGGCAGCCTCGACGTGATGATCGTCGCGCTGCGGGCTCCCGCCGACGGTCCCATCGGCGACTCGGGGCTCATCGTCTCCGACGGCGAGACCACGTGCTTCAACATGAACGACGCGCGCCCCGTCGACCTGTCGGTGGTCCACGATGCGTTCGGCCACATCGACATCCACCTGCTGCAGTACTCCGGCGCCATCTGGTACCCGATGGTCTACGACATCCCGCGGCGCACGAAGGCGAACTTCGCCGCGCAGAAGCGTCAGCGCGGGATGGACCGGGCACGGTCCTACATCGAGCAGGTCGGTGCCACCTGGGTGGTCCCGTCGGCCGGTCCGCCGATGTTCCTCGACGACGAGCTGCGGTACCTCAACGACACCGGCGACGTCGACGACAAGGGCCGCCCGACGAGCATCTTCCCCGACCAGGCGACGTTCCTGGAGCAGATGCGCGAGCACGGCACCGACGACGGCACGAAGCACCGCGGGCTGATGATGGTCTCGGGCTCGACGGTGGATCTGCAGGGCTCGGAACTCGTCTCGATAGAGCACCCCTACGCGCCCGACGAGGTGTTCGGCGAGAACAAGGCCGCCTACCTCGAACGGATGGCCGAGAAGTTCGCACCGGTCATCGCGGCCGAGAAGGCCACCTGGGCCTCCGACGACACCGGCCCGCTGTTGCCGGCACTGCGCGAGCTGTTCGAACCCATCATGGGCGCCAGCGATCTCATCTCCGACGGAATCGGATACCCGGTGGGTCTGGTGCTCGGTGAGGAGACCGTCGTCCTGGACTTCCCGAACCGGATCGTGCGCGAGCCCAAGGAGGGTGAGGGCAAGTACCGCTACGGATTCCGCATCGCGCCGGAGCTCGTCCGCACGGTGCTCCGCGACGACGAGCCCGACTGGGTGAACACCGTCTTCCTGTCGACGCGGTTCACCACGTGGCGCGTCGGCGGGTACAACGAGTTCCTCTACACCTTCTTCAAATGCCTGACGGCAGAACGCATCGCCTACGCCGACGGCTGGTTCGCCGAGGCCCACGACGACACCGCGTCGATCGAGAAGGACGGCTGGGAGATCCAGCGTCGCTGCCCACACCTGAAGGCCGACCTGTCGGCGTTCGGGGTGATCGAGGGCGAGAAGCTCACCTGCAACCTGCACGGCTGGTCCTGGGACCTGCCGACCGGTCGCTGCCTCACGTCGAAGGGCCACGAACTCCGGGCTCGCCGCCTCGAGTCGTGACCACCGACGCCGGCTCCGCCCGCACCTACGCGGGTCGGTCGGTGGCCGATCGACGCGCCGAGCGCCGACGGCGGTTCGTCGACGCGGCGATCGAGGTGTTCGGCACCTCCGGGTACGCGGGGAGTTCCGTGACGGCCTTGTGCCGCGAGGCGGGCCTGTCGCGGCGACAGTTCTACGAAGAGTTCACCGACCGGGAATCGCTGCTGCTGACCGCCTACGACGAGATCCAGGCGCACGCCCGAGCCGAGATCGGCGCCGACCTGGCCGCGGCCGGCACGGACGACATCCCGACGCTCGCACGGGTGGCCATGACGGCGTTCATGCGGTCGTTCGGCACCGATCGCCGGCGAGCGGCGATCGTGTTCGTCGAGATCGTCGGCGTGAGTCCCCGTGTCGAGGACCATCGGTTGGCGGGTCGTGAGGTGTGGGTCGACTTCTTCGGATCTGCGGTACGTGACTACACGGGACGACCGGCGGGTGACGCGGCCGAGGACTCCTACCGCGCAATCGGTTTCGTCGGTGCGCTGACCGCTGTCGTGTACCGGTGGAGCACCGACGGTCCGGATCGTCCCGACCTCGATGCGATAGTCGACGTGCTGGCGCAGATCCTGCTCGCCTTCATCCGCATCTGACATCCGCCCTTGTGGCGTGGCTCACCCTGGGGTAGCTTTCGCCCACGAGTGAGACGCCGGTGTCTCACATCGACGAGAGGACACGGCGTGCGGGTTCTTCGGCAGGGATGGTTCGCGCGGTGCGTGGTGGTGGCGGCTGTGTCCGTGGGACTCGCAGGAGGTCTGGTGGCACCGGGCGCGGGCGCGGCGCCGCCGGCGTCACCGTCCGTCGTCCCCGCGCCGTCGTTCGGAACCGTCCCGTTGCCACCGGAGTTCGACGCGCGGTTCTACGCGCCGCCCGCCGCCACTGTGGCCGCCGCCCGCCCGGGTCAGATCCTCGCCGCGCGTCGGGTCAGCCTCGCCGCGTTCTCGCTCGTCCCGATCGCCGTCGACGCGTGGCAGGTGTCCTACCGGTCGACGGACACCCGCGATGAGCCGATCCCCGCTGTCGCGACCGTCATCACGCCGCGGGGCGTCGACCCCGGGAAGACCCGGCGTCTCGTGTCGTGGCAGTCGGCGGAGGACTCCACGGCGCAGTACTGCGCCCCGTCCTATGTGCTGCAACAGGGTTCGGTGCCCGGCGCCGTCAGCGGCACCGTGAACTCGTCGCTCGAGGTGCTGCAGATCGCCTCGCTGCTGGCGACCGGGTCCTCGGTGGTCGTCCCCGACCACGAGGGTCCGCGGTCGGCGTTCGCCGCCGGACCCCTGGCCGGGCGCATCGTGCTCGACGGGATCCGCGCGGCACGCTCGTTCGCACCGCTGCGGCTCGATCCGGCCGCCCGCATCGGGATGATGGGCTACTCGGGCGGGGCCATCGCGACCGGCTGGGCCGCCGAACTGCAATCGACCTACGCACCCGACCTCCGGATCACTGCCGCCGCTGAAGGGGGTGTCCCGGCCGACGTCCGGGCGCTGGTCGATCTCGCTGACGGGAACCTGGGATCGGGTCTGATCGTCGGCGGCGTGATCGGGGTCAGCCGGGAGTACCCCGAACTGGCCCGATTCCTCGACCGGACCGCGACGCCCGCCGCGCGCGCACTGCTGGCGGTGAAAAACCCTCTGTGCGTCGCGTATCAGGCCGCTCTCGTGCCCTTCCTGCCGGTCCGCTCGCTGTTCGCGGTGCCCGGTGACCCTCTCGACCACCCGGTGCCCCGCGCGGTCCTCGGGGCGTTACGGATGGGGCGGACGACGCCGGCGATGCCGTTGTTCGTCTACCAGTCCCACCCCGACTGGCTGGTCCCCGTCGGGCCTGTCGACACCCTGGTGCGCACCTACTGCTCGCGGGGCGGACAGGTGGAGTACCTTCGCGACCACTTCAGCGAACACCTGTCGCTGGCGGTGGCGGGGTTCCTGCCGGCGATGCTGTGGATGAACGACCGCCTGGACGGGATGCCCGCGCGCAGCGGCTGTTCGACGACCGACGTCGGGACCATCGCCGGTGATCCCCGGGTACGCCAGGCGTTCGTCGCACAGGTGGGCGACGTCCTCGGCGGCCTGGTCCAGCGACAGCTGGGGAACCCGCCGCGGCGGTGACCTGGTGATCAGCGCCGTCGAGACGGCCACTGTGGCAGCAGGTCCCGCAGGGCGGCGAACTGCTCGACGTCGACCCACGAGGGGTTGCTGCCGGCCGGCATCCGGAGGACCTCCAGCGCGCTCAGCGCGGGGATCTCGCGGAGGTCGTCGGCGCGGAGTCGGTCGGCGGGACGGAGCAGCGCGATGTCGGTCGGCACCACCAGTCGTCCGTCGCCGTCCGGGACGGCGGGCCCGGTGAGCCGACCGATCCCCCAGACGCCGCGCGGAGCGCGCCCGGACACCGCACCGCTCACCCAGAGGATCGCGCGGTGCCCGCTTCGCATCATGGCCGCCCGGTAGTTGTCGGCGACACAACGACTCTCGACGGCGGTGAGGCCGTCGTCGATGGCACCGACGATGTCCCATCGGGCACTGTCGGCCTTGAACAGCCATGCGCCGAGGGCCGCCTCGGTGACCGCCTCACGATAGGACACGACTGCATCGTTCCCCGGACGCCGGGTCCGCAAACGCCGAACCGGCCGCACCCGGGTCACGGGTGCGGCCGGTGAGCGGCGTGCCGCTGGCACCGCGCGGTCGGGGTGGACCGCGCGAGATCGGTGACTACTTCGCGAGGAAGTCCAGCAGGACCTTGTTCACCTCGGCATGGTGCGTCCACAACAGCCCGTGCGGGCCGCCCTCGATCTCGACGTACTCGGCGTCGGGGAGGGCCTTGTGGAACTCCCGACCGGTGGCGTCGATCGGGAGGATGTTGTCCGCGGTGCCGTGCACGATCAGGGTCGGCACGTCGATTTTGGGGATGTCCTCGCGGAAGTCCGTGAGCCAGGTCGGCTGCGCGTGGATCGACGAGTACGGCGACGCGTTGTAGGCCAGCTGGGTGTTGGCGTCGAGCGCCTCCTGCGAGAGACGGTTGCCGAGGTAGTCGTCGGTGTTGAAGAAGTTCTGGAAGAAGCTGGTGAAGAACGCGTAGCGATCGGACTTCACGGCGTCTGCGAGCCCGTCGAACACGTCCTGCGGGACACCGGTGGGGTTGTCGTCGGTCTGCAGCAGGTAGGGCTCGAGCGAGCCGAGGAACACGGCCTTCGAGACTCGGCTCGAGCCGTGGTTCGCGATGTACCGGGCCACCTCACCGGTGCCCATCGAGAAGCCCACCAGCACGGCGTCGTTGATCTCGAGGGTGTCGAGGACGGCCTTGAGATCGGCGGCGTAGGTGTCGTAGTCGTGGCCGATCGTCGGACGGCTCGACCTGCCGAAGCCGCGGCGGTCGTAGGTGATGACGCGGTAGCCGGCGTCGAGCAGGGCCTGGGTCTGCTTCTCCCACGACGACCCGTCGAGGGGGTAGCCGTGGATGAGCACGACGGGCTGACCGCTGCCGTGGTCCTCGTAGTAGAGCTCGATGGGCGCCGAGTTCTCCGTGCCCACGGTCGTCACGTATGCCATGCCATCTCTCCTTCGATCGATGCCCCGGAGAACGTGCGTTCTCCGATGTCCCTCACTCTAGAGAACCAACGTTCTCCGGTCAAGTAGGATGGTGCGATGACGTCGCACGAGGCCCCGTCCCCGGTCGAGCCCTCGACCGGGGTGGGCGGGGACGACGGCTCGGTCCGCGACACGGTCGTCGCGGCCGCGGACCGACTCTTCTACGAGCGCGGGATCCAGCAGGTCGGCATGGACGAACTGCGCGCGGCCGCCGGGGTGTCGCTGAAGCGTCTCTACGCCGAGTTCGAGGGCAAGGACGCCATCGTGCTGGCGGTCCTGCGCCGTCGACACGCGATGTGGGTCCGGGGCATCGACGCGGCCGTGGAGCAGCACCCCGGTGGGCGGGAGAAACTGCTCGGCATCTTCGACTTCCTCGCGACGTGGTTCGCCACCGACGACTTCCGCGGATGCGCGTTCATCAACGCGTTCGGCGAGCTCGGCGGGACCTCGGAGCGGGTGGCGCAGGCGGCGCGGGAACACAAGCAGTCGTTCCAGGCCTACGTCGACGGTCTCGTCGCCGAGATCGGCGCACCGGAGACGCTGGCCCGCCAGCTCGTGTTGCTGGCCGAGGGAGCGCAGACCACGTCGGCGATCACCGGGGACCCGACGGCTGCGCGGCACGCACGCGAGGCCGCGGAGGTGCTGATCTCGGCCGCCACCGCCCAGTCCTAGAGATCGCCGGTGAGGAACTGTGCGACGCCGCGGCCGAAGGACCAGTCGGCGCGGGTGTTCTCGACGAGCGACACGATCAGATCGTCGCCGTCGAGGCCGCACTCGTCGTGGAGACGCTGCGCCAGCGTCGCGTAGAGAGCCTTCTTCTGGTCCGCGTCACGGCCCTGCTGGGTCACCTGGATGACGACGAGGTCGTCGGTGCGCGTGTAGCCCAGACCGGTGTCCTCGGCGATGATCAGGCCCGGCTTGTGCTCGGTGATGAGCTGGTAGCGGTCCCTCGGCGGCGCGGCGAACACGTCGAGCATCACCGACTGCACGACGTCGGCGAGACGACGGAGCGCTGCGGCGTCCCTCCGGTTCTCGATGACGTGGATGTGGACCAGGGGCATGGGCTCGACCTGCGTTCTCGCTGAGGGAGCCGCACGCGTTCTACGCTCGGCCGACGACGCCCGGGACAACCGGACGCCCGCGACGGGTATTCCGTCGACGACATCCGGGAGGGCCCATGACGTTCGACGCGGTGACCGAGTGGACCGCCGCGCAGCAGCGGGTGATCGGACTGGTGGGTGCGGCGACGTCGGCTGCGGTCGAGTCGCGTGTTCCCGCCTGCCCCGACTGGACCGTCCGGGACCTGCTGTCGCACATGGTCGGGATCGGCGTCGACGTCGTCGCGGGCAACGAGCCCGACGATCACGGCGCGGAATGGACTGCCGCACAGGTCGACGCGCGACGCGACCGCGACGTGTCCGAGCTGATCGCCGAGTGGCGGGGGCTGACCGACGCGATGGTCGCGCACCTGCGCACCGTCGGCGATCGACCGATCAACGACATCGTCATCCACGAGCAGGACCTGCGCGGGGCGCTGCGCATCCGCGGCGCCACCGACACCCCGGCGGCCCTGCATGTGCGCGATCGGTTCGCCGGCCGACTCGGTGACCGCGTCGCCGGGTTGCCGACGCTCGCGCTGCGCGGGACGAGCTGGAACTGGCGATCCGCCGAGGGTGAGGCGACGGTGGTCGTCGCCGCGTCCGACGCCGACCTGGCGCGTGCCCTGGTCTCCCGCCGGTCGGCGGCACAGCTGCGCGCGTGGACGGTCGTCGGCGACGTCGGGCCCTATCTCGACGCGTTCGCGGTGCTCGGGGAGCTGCCGACGGTGGACCTGGCCGAGTAGTCCCGCGTCAGCCCTGCTCCGCGGCCCACTCGGCGATCCGGCGTTCGCTCTCCTCCGGGGACAGGTCCTCGACGCGGGTCATCACCGACCACCGCACGCCGAACGGGTCGAGGACGGACGCGAACCGATCACCCGAGACGAAGGTCATCGCCTGTTCGCGGATCGTCGCGCCCCGCGCCGCCGCGCGCTCGACGGTCGCGTCCACGTCGGTCACATAGACCGCCAGTGAGTAGACGACCGGCGCACCGCCCGTGGGCGCGGCGAGGTCGTAGTCGGGGCTGGGTTCGCCGAGTTGGAGTCGGCCGTCGGGGAACTGCAGTTCGGCGTGGGCGACGGTACCGCCCATCTCGGTGACGCCGGCGATCTCCGCGCCGAACACGTCGCGGTAGAAGTCGATGGCCTCGCGTGCGGGCGTGACGACGATGAACGGCGTCAGCGACGAGTAGACGTGCGGTCGACCGTCGGTGGTGTGGGTTCCGGTTGCCGGGGTGGTGTCCTGTGTCGTGGTCATGGCTCGATCGTCGTCGCCGCCTGCTGGTGGGTCTTGAACATCTGCGACAGACTGACCCGACGATGGGCCCGTCCGAGATCCGCCACGCGGTCGCCTCGCGCGGCCACCTCAACCCCGGGTCACCCCACGTCGTGTTCGACCGCTTCGACCTCGGGCTGCCCGAGCTCGTCCGCAACGTGTGGGTGGTGCGGTGGGACGTCCCACGCCCACTCGTCCAGCGGGTGTTGAACTACCCGGCGGTCAACGTCGTGACCGAGGCCGGACCGCAGGTCGACGGGCCTCACCACACCGGCCTCTACGGGCCGACGCCGAAGGTCAGCACGCGCACGCTCCACGGCGTGGGATGGGCTGTGGGCGTGCTGTTCCGGCCCGCCGCGACGCCCCTGCTCACCGACCTGACCGCGAGCGAACTCCTCGGTGTGGACGTCGTGTTCTCCACCGGTCCGGCGGATGCGCTCGCCGACGAGATGCGCGACGGCGGGAGCCGCGACGCGCTCTCCACACTCCTCCTCGACTGGCTGACGCCGCTGGCCGATCGGGTCGACGAAGCCGGTCGGCTGGCCAACCGCGCGACCGATCTCGCCGAGAACCGCACCGACATCCTCGCCGCCGCGGCCTTGGCCGAGGCCGTCCACGCCTCGCCGCGCACGGTCGAACGGATCGTCCGTCGCCACACCGGCTTCACGCCGAAGCAGCTCATCGAGTGTCGCCGGATGCAGACCGCGGCGACCCGGCTGTACCTCGAGCCCGAGACCGACCTCGCCGGTCTCGCCGCCGATCTCGGCTTCGCCGACCACGCGCATCTCACACGTCGCTACCGCGCGGTCATCGGTGAGACGCCGAGCGCGACCCGGGAGGCCGGGCGGTCCCGTCCCGGCGCGTGACTCAGGCCGGCGCCGGCTCCGACTGCTCGGACTGCGCCGACGCCTCCACCGCGCCGGACCACGCGACGGTGACCGCGCCGACGACCGCCGCGACGAACCCGAGAACCGCGAGCCATGCGAGGCCGCGGACGGTCTGGTCGCCGAGGAACAGCACGCCGATCACCCCCGGTACCACCGTCTCGCCCACCACCAGCGCGGCGGTCGCACCGTTCACCGAGCCCAACTGCAGCGCAACCGTGTGCAGGTAGAAGCCGCCGCCACCGGCGACGGCGAGGGCGTACAGCGCGGGGTCGGCGAAGAGCGCGGAGAGCGAGAACGGATCGAGGCCGTCGAGGATGCGGACGGAGATCGCGACCGCACCGAACAGGGCGCCCGCGGCGAGACCGGCAGCGATCGCCGCCCTCGACCCGAGCCACCGCACGATCGCCACCGACAGAACCACCAGGGCCACGGTGGCGGCGAGCACCACCCAGTGGAACAGCATCGACTCGGTCTCGCGGGGGTTCTCCTTCGCCGAGACGCCGAGGGCGCACAGCGCGGCGATCACCGTGGCGATGGCGACCCAATCCCGCACGTGCAGCCGGATGTTCAGCACGACGATCCCGAGGATCGCCGTGATGACCAGGTTCGCGCTGATGATCGTCTGCGACAGGAACAGCGGCGTGAGCCGCGCGGACACCGCGCCGCCGACGAACCCGAGGACGTCGAGCACGGTGCCGACGATGAACAGGACCGACAGCATCGCGGCGATCGTCGACCGCAGCGTGGGTCCGCCGGTCGCGGTGGACAACCCGGTGTCACCGCGCGCGAGGGCCTCCTCGTGTGAGCGCCGGGCGGCCAGCGCCTGCAGCACCGACGACACCCCGTAGGCGACGCTGGCGAACAGGGCCGCGAGGATGCCGGCGATCATCACCGGGCGATCATCCCAAACGCCCGGTCCACATCGGCACAGAACGCGCTCAGCGCGGCGTGAGGACCTCGGTGCCGACGAGTTCGGCGAGCGCCCGCGGCAGCCGCACGGTCCCGTCGGGCTGCTGGTGGTTCTCGAGGATCGCGACGATCCAGCGGGTCGTCGCGAGGGTGCCGTTCAGCGTCGCGGCGGTCTGCGGCTTGCCGTTCTCGTCGCGGTAGCGCACCGACAACCGGCGCGCCTGGAACGTGGTGCAGTTCGACGTCGACGTCAGCTCGCGGTAGGTGCCCTGGGTCGGAACCCATGCCTCGCAGTCGAACTTGCGCGCCGCCGACGACCCGAGATCACCGGCGGCGGTGTCGATCACGCGGTAGGGCACGTCGATGGCGGCGAGCATCTCCTTCTGCCACCCCAGCAGCCGCTGGTGTTCGGCCTCGGCGTCCTCCGGCCGACACCAGACGAAGCCCTCGACCTTGTCGAACTGGTGCACGCGGATGATGCCGCGGGTGTCCTTGCCGTAACTGCCGGCCTCGCGGCGGAAACAGCTCGACCACCCGGCGTACCGCTTCGGTCCGTCGGCGAGGTCGATGATCTCGTTCATGTGGTAGCCGGCCATCGGCACCTCGGAGGTGCCGACGAGGTACAGGTCGTCGTCGTCGAGGTGGTAGATCTCGTCGGCGTGGGCACCGAGGAACCCGGTGCCCTCCATGACATCCGGGCGCACCAGCACCGGCGGGATCATCATGGTGAAGCCGTTCGCGACGGCCAGTCGGGTGGCGAGTTGCAACAGCGCGAGCTGCAGCAGCGCACCGTTGCCGGTGAGGAAGTAGAACCGCGACCCGGAGACTTTTGCGCCGCGTTCCATGTCGAGCAGACCGAGGCTCTCACCCAGCTCGAGGTGGTCGCGCGGGTTCTCGATCTCCGTGGGGGTTCCGACATGTTCCAGGACCACGAAGTCGTCCTCGCCGCCGGCGGGTGCCTCCGGCGCGACCACGTTCCCGATCGCGCGGTGCGCGGAGGTGACCGCGGCCTCGGCCTCGGACTGTGCGGCCACAGCGGCCTTCACGCGCTCGGCGAGCTGTTTGCCCTCGTCGAGGAGAGCCTGCTTCTCCTCGGGCGCGGCCTTCCCGACGCGCTTGCCGAGGGACTTCTGCTCCGAGCGCAGGGTGTCCGCCTCGACGATCGCGGCCCGTCGCGTCTCGTCGGCGGAGAGGAGGGTGTCGACCAGAGAAGGATCCTCACCGCGCTTGCGCTGCGAGGCTCGGACACGATCGGGGTCGTCCCGGAGGAGTTTCAGGTCGATCACGCCGCACACCTTACTGACCCCGGTACCTGTGACCGGCGCCGTGGCAGGCGGGTCTAGGCGGCGCCGGCCTCGAGCCACCGGGAAGCGGAGTCCGCGGCTTCCCGCAGCGCGGATCGCTCGCCGACGTAGTCGGCAGCAGCACCGACGACGGGCACCTTCGACAGCGTGCGCCAGATCCGCTTCGGGGCGGGCCGATGCTTGATCTCGCCGACGACGGCGCGCAGGAGTTTGGCGGTGGCCCACACACGCTTGACGACGTCGCGGGCCGACCAGGGCCGGCCGGCGGCGACATCGCGCTCTGCGTCGGGGATGTCGTCGGGGACGGCATCGTCGAGGGTCGCCGAGTCGGCGCGCGCGACGGACGGGTCGATGGTCCGTCCGCACAGCACCTCGGCGATCATGCGTGCCTGCTCGCGGCGATCGTCGACGCCGTGGACGCGGGCGATGGCGCAGAGTACGAATGACTGCTGGGTGAACCCGAGTACGTCCTGGATGGGCAGGCGGTCGGCGACGGCGCCGAGGACTCCTGGGTAGGCGACGAGGATGTTCGTGATGGACCCGACGCGGGTGACCCACCAGTCGTCGCGCTCGGCGACGGACATGGTCGCCCACTTCGGGGTCCCCGGCGCGGCGGCGGCGTTGGTCGCCCACGCGAGGGAGTTGGCGGCGGCGTTCACGGCCTTGTCGGGGAAGGACGAGTCCGCCGACGACGACGCTCCCCGACCCGTCCCCTCGGGCTTGTCGCCGGATCCGTCGAACGGATCACTGTCGGCGAGGACGTCGAGCACGGGGGCGATGAGTCCCGTCGCCCGGTGCAGGATGCCGAGGAGTTCGGTGTCGGAGAGCGTCGTCATGAGTCAGTGCGTCACTTCACCGCGCTGCGGAGCTTCAGCGCCGCGGTCACCAGCAGGGTGAACACGATGCCCACCGCGACGCCGCCGAGGAGCGCGTAGCCGGTGTTGATGCTGAAGTCCCAGGCGATGAACGACAGGCGCAGTCGCTCGGTGTTCTGCAGGACGAACGTCACGACCGCTGCGATGACGACCACGAGCACGAGGGCGGCGAACTTGGCGGTCGCGCTGCCCTTGCGGCGGCGGGTGGTCGGGGTGGTGTCGGAAGCGTGGCGGGGGGTGATGGTGTCGGTCATGACGATGTCCTCTCGGGTGGTGGTGGGTGGTGGCACGGCCGGGCTGCGGTGCCGGTGAGGGTCGCGCCCGGCCGTGTCACCGTGAGCGTCAGCTCAGGGCGTCCTTGATGTTCTGTCCGGCCTTCTTGATGCCGGCCTCGCCCTGGTCCTTCTTGCCTTCGGCCTTCAGGTCCTTGTTGTCGGTCGCGTCACCGACGACCTCCTTGGCCTTGCCGACGGCGTCGGTGGCGGCGTTCTGGGCCTTGTCCAGCGCGTCCGAGGCGGCTTCCTTGGCCTTGTCGACGAAGCTCATTGCTCGCTCCTTCATTCGTGTCGTCCGGCGCCCTTGTGGACCGGATCGGTTGCGCAGGTGTAGTCGGGCACGCATGCGCCGATTGCACGTGCGACATGCGTGATCTGCGTCACCCGCGGTGGCAGGCATGATGGTGCGCGATGTCCACCGAGAACGATGACGACGAGACGCGTCCGATCCCCCACGACGACGCGGAGGACGCGGCGACCGAAGGCCTCGACACCTCACCCGACGCCGAGCCGACCGAGCCGGTCGCGACCGACCCCCGACCCGGCGACACCGTCGCCGCGGGTGCGAGGGCACCGCGCGGACTGGGCTGGCTGCGATCGCACCCGTTGCGGACCGTGCTGGGGGCGGTGGTCCTGGGCGCACTCGCCGCAGCGGCGATCGTCGCGGCCGTGGGCGGCTTCTCCGACGGCGGGACGATCGCCACGTCACAGATCGGCGACGAGCAGCGCGGCCCGGAGTCGAACGCGTTCAACCGGTCGGGGCCGGGCACGTGCCTGACGTGGCCTGCGAACAACCCGGGACGACCCCAGGCGATCGGGTGCGGCGGCGAGCACTACTTCGAGGTCGCGGGCGTCGTCGACGCGTCGACCATCACCGTCGCGCAGTTCGACGCGGCGCAGTCGTCGGCGGCCCAGTCGTCTGCCGCGCCGTCCTCTGCGGTGCCGTCGAGCGCTGCGCCGTCCGGTGCCACGGCCTCGACCACTCCCCGGACGACATCGGCCGCGCCGTCCTCGGCGGGACCGTCGTCCTCGGTCGCGCCGACGTCGGCGGCGTTCGGCGAGAACGCTCCGTGGCCGACCACCGCCCAGTTCAGCGCGCTGCGGGAGGAGTTCTGCCCCGGTCAGGTGAACGCCTACCTGCAGGGGCGATTCGACCCCGACGGCCGCTTCTCGGTCGGGATGCTCTTCCCCTCGAAGCGGCAGTGGGACGCCGGCGAGCGCACCCTGCGCTGCGGCCTGCAGCTCACCGACTCGACCGGCGCGGCAGTCGGCTTCCTCGGCCGCGTCGCCGACCAGGACCAGTCTCTGCAGTGGCCCGCGGGCACGTGCATCGGCATCGACCTGCAGACCCGCCAGCCCACCGATCCGGTGTCCTGCGCCGAGCAGCACGCCTTCGAGGTCACCGCGGTCGTGGGTCTCGGTCAGCAGTTCGGTGCGCCGGGCACCGGTCGCCCGTGGCCGGACACCGCGGCGCAGGACCGGTTCCTCGCGGGGACCTGCCCCCAGCTCACCGACACCTATCTCGGCGGCCGGCAGAAGTTCACCGACAGCACCCTGAACGTGCAGTGGTCGACGCTGTCGAAGGCCAGCTGGGACGCCGGCAGCCGGTCGGTGGTCTGCTATGTCGGCCTGCCCGACCGCGGTGGTTTCGCGACCCTGGTCGGCAGCGCGAAGGGCAACCTGCTGATCAACGGCCGGGTGCCGACACCGCCGCCGTCGGAGCCGCCGGGCCGCCTGAACCCCACGCCGGTGCCTCTGCCGCAGGGCATCTCGCCGAACCCGACCGAGGTCCCGGCACCCATCGGGTGACGGGGACGAGCCGATGCCGGTGAGGATGTCCGAGTCGGAGTTCGAGGGACTCGTCGGCGACGCCCTGGACTCCATCCCGTCGGAGCTGACCGACGCGATGAGCAACGTCGTGGTCCTCGTCGAACCGCACAACCCCGACGAGCCGGGTCTGCTCGGGCTCTACGAGGGCATCGCGCTCACCCACCGCGACAGCTCGTACGGGTTCGCCGTGCCCGACACCATCACGATCTACCGCGAGCCGTTGCTGGCCATGTGCGCCGACCGCGACGAGGTCGTGCAGGAGGTGGCGATCACCGTCGTGCACGAGATCGCCCACCATTTCGGCATCAGCGACGACTGGTTGCACGCCCACGGGTGGGGCTGAGACCGCTCAGCCCATGGGGTCGACGGACGCCGCGGCGGTGGGTCGAACCGGGTCGACCCCGCCCCAGTGCACGCACCGCCATCCGCCGTCGACGCGCGCCAGTTCGACCGACGCGGTGTTCGGCAGCCCGTTGTCGTGGGCGAATCCGCGGTCGACGTCGCCGAGGTGAGCCGCGACGAGTCGTATCGCGGCGCCGTGGCTGACCACGTAGACGTCGCCAGCCGCGTCGGGGCCGTCGAGGTGACGCTCGGCCAGGCTCTCGATCGCCGGGAGGTAGCGGGCGAAGACGTCGTCGAGGGACTCGCTGTCGCCGACGCGGCGGTCGGTGTAGCCGTCGAACCAGTCGGCGATGAGGTCACGGAACGCCCGCACCGAGCGGTCGTCGTTGCGGTCCTCCATCGAACCGACCTGCACCTCGTGGATCCCCTCGACGGTCTGCGCCTGGACGCCCCACACGCTGCCGATCAACTGCGCGGTCTCTCGGGCGCGTCGCGCGACCGAGCTGTACAGCGCGGCGGGGTGGACGTCGGGGTTGAGCAGACCGAACCGGACCGCCTGTCGCGCACCGAAATCGGTGAGGCCCGCACCCGGCGGTCGGGTGTCGAGGCGGGCCATGACGTTCGACGTCGTCTGGCCGTGCCGGATGAGGTGGAGGCTGACCATCAGCGCTTCCCCTCGCGGAGGCCCTCGACCCACGCGAGCGACGCCCGCGTGTCGGGCGGCGGCTCGCCGTTGCCGCGATCGGCCGGCCACGACCCGAGGAACGACACCCCGGCGTGCGCGTGCAGACCCGCGAGCGCCTGGGCCATCGGAGCGTCGTCGATGTGTCCGACGGCGTCGAGGAAGAAGTAGTAGCCCCGCGCGGTCCGCCGGGGACGGGACTCGATGCGCGTCAGGTCGATCTCGCGGTCGGCGAACTCGCGCATCGCCCGCATCAGGGAGCCCGGGACGTTCGGGAGGTCTATGATCACCGACGTCCGGTCGTCGCCGGTGCGGGCCGGCACGGGCACGGGACGCGACAGCAGCACGAAGCGCGTCGTCGCGTCCGCGGCGTCGGCGACGCCCTCGGCGAGCGCGACCAGACCGTTGGTCTGCGCGGCGATCGGAGTGGTGAGCGCAGCGTCGGCCTTACCGGCGGCGACGTCGGTCGCCGCCGCCGCGTTCGACGACGCGGGGACCACCGAGGCCGACGGGAACAGTCGCTCGATGGACTCCCTCGTCTGGCCGGCGGCGACCGGATAGGCGGCGATCGTGGTGACGGCGTCGGGCTCGGTCGCCTCGCGCGCGGCGACGGTGAAGGCGATGTCGATGACGACCTCGGCGACGATCTGAACGGGCGCGCCGGCCGCGAGGGCGTCCATGGTCGCGGGGACCGCGCCCTCGACGGAACTCTCCATCGGCACGCACCCGTGATCGACGGCGCCGGAGCGCACGGCCTCGATCACGGCGCGCGGGCTCGCCTCCGCGATGCGGTCGGCGTCGGCGGGGACGTCGAGCCCGGCGACGCCCGGCACCACGTCGGCCAGGAGGCGGTCGAGTGCCATCTCGGTGAACGTCCCGGCGGGACCGAAATACGCGACTGCGGGCACGGGGTTCAGCGTAGTTCACCGGTTGTCGACCGCCGCGATGTCGCTTAGGTTAGCCTTACCTGAAGCAGCGTTGAGTGAGACGAGGACACCGATGACCCAGGCCCTGACGGACAAGCCGACCGACGCCGAGTCCATCCGGACCGCCTGCATGCACGTGCAGACCGCGGTCGTCGCGGTGGAGGGCGGCGACCCGACACCGGTGTCGATGGTCCATCTCTTCGACGAGCAGGCGTTCGTCCTCATCCCGTCCCGCAGTGCTGCCGCCGACGCGCTGGCCGAAGACCCCGACGGGGTGACCGCGATGATCGAGGTCACCGACTGCGCCCCGATCGAGGTGCGTGAGCCGGTCCGGGCCCTGGTCTGGCTCAACGGCGTGCTCCACCCGGTACCCGGCGACCTCGAGCGGGAGCTGGCGATCGAGATCGCGAGCGAGCACCCCGCCGACGATCTCCTCGACCTCGGTCACGGGTTCTCGCTGGCGCGGCTCGTCGTCGGCGGCGCGGTGATCGCGACGTCGGCCGGGGCCGCCGCGGTCGACGCGAGCGAGCTCGCACGCGCGACGCCCGATCCGTTCTGGGAGCACGAGCCGGACTGGATCGCCCACCTCGACTCCGAGCACTCCGACGTCGTCGTCGCCCTCACCCGCCGACTGCCGGCCGACCTGCGGACGGGACGGGTCCGCCCGCTCGGCATCGATCGCTACGGCATCCGGTTCCGCGTCGAACTAAGCCAGGGCGACGTCGACACGCGCCTGTCGTTCCCGCGGCCGGTCGACGACGTGATGGAGCTGTCGCGGGCGTTGCGCGCGCTCGCCGGGTGCCCGTTCCCGCACGGCTAATGTCGGCCGGGTGAAGTCACCCGGTCTCCGCGCGGTCCTGGCGCCGACGCGACCGGCCGACATCGCCGTCGTCACCGACCGCACACAGCGACGCGTCATCGGGGTCGAGCTGACGATCGTCGTGGTGATGACGTTCGGGTTGTCTGCGGCGTCGTCGATCCTGTCGCTGATCGAGGCCGAGGTGCGCTCCGGCGGCATCGGGCGCACGACGGTCGCGCTGAACGCGTCTGCGTCGTCGGTCGACTGGATCGATCTCGCCCGCCAGCTGCTCTCGGCCACACGGCTGTTCGCGATCGCCGCGCTGGCGATCTACCTGCTGTACCGCAGCGGCGTGCGACTGTCCCGGGTCGGCGTCACCCGAGCGCCGTCCGGCCGGGACCTGGCCTGGGGTGTCGGGCTCGCCGCGGTCATCGGGATCCCCGGCCTGGGCCTGTACGTGGTGGCCCGCGAGCTGGGCCTGAACGCCGAGGTGCTGCCGAGCGACCTGACCGAGACGTGGTGGCGACTGCCGATGCTCGTCGTCTCGGCGATCGGGAACGCAGCGGCCGAGGAGTTCCTCGTCGTCGCCTACCTGATCACCCGGCTGCGGCAGCTCGGATGGGGCGAGGGGCGATCGCTGCTGGCATCGGCGCTGCTGCGCGGGTCCTATCACCTCTACCAGGGCTTCGGCGGTGGCGTCGGCAACGTGGCGATGGGCCTGGTCTACGGCCGGTTCCACCAACTGACGTCGCGCACGTGGCCGCTGGTCGTCGGACACGCACTGATCGACACGATCGCCTTCGTCGGCTACGCGCTGCTGAAGGATCGTCTGGGCTGGCTGGGCTGACGCGCGGGGTGTTCCGAGCCGGACCATCAGCAACTCTCCGTACAGTCTGATCCGTGAGCGAGCAGGACGGGCCCTTCATCCGGCGCCCCCGGCGGCCCGAGGGCCCCGCGGGACCGGGTGCTCGCGGTCCGTCCGAGCGACCCGGGGTGCCGGGGTACGCGCCGCCGCAGACGCCGCAGCCCTACCGGTCGGGATCACCGCCGCCACCACCCCGACGTCCACCCTCACCTCCCCCTCGTCAGCCCGGTCGCGCACCGGGACCCGCGGCCGGCGGGTTCCGTCCCGACCCGCGGCTCGACGAGCTGCGCCGATCGCGGTCCGGCGGTGCGCCGCCCCCTCCTCCTCCGCGGAGGCCGACGCGCGACCCCCGGGGGGAGCCGCCACCGCCCGCACCGCGTCGCACTCGTCGTCGACGGCGTCCGCCGATCCTCCGCAGCCTGCTGATCCTGGTTCTGGTGCTCGTCCTCGGAGCGGTCGCCGCGACCTTCTACTACGACTCGAAGCTGAACCGGGTCGACGCGATGCCCTCGTACGCGGGGCGTCCCGCCGACACACCGGGCACCAACTGGATCCTCGTCGGCTCGGACTCACGGGAGGGACTCTCGGCCGAACAGAAGGACCAACTCGCCACCGGCGACAGCGCGGGCGCGCGCACCGACACGATCATGCTGGTGCACATCCCGGAGAACGGGAAGGCGATGCTCATCAGCATCCCCCGCGATCTCTTCGTGCCGGTGCCGGGCTATGGCGACCACAAGATCAACGCGGCCTTCAGTTTCGGGCAGGCGCCCCTGCTGATCCAGACCGTCGAGACGGTGAGCGGGATCCGCATCGACCACTACGCCGAGATCGGATTCGGCGGGTTCGACTCCCTCGTCGACTCGGTCGGCGGCGTGAACATCTGCATCGATCAGCCCCTGCGCGACCCCAAGGCGGGATTGAACCTGCGCGCGGGCTGCCAGGACCTGAACGGTCAGCAGGCCCTCGGTCTGGTCCGCACCCGCGCGTTCCCCAACGCCGACCTGCAGCGCGTGGTCAACCAACGCAAGTTCCTCAGCGCTCTGATGGCGAAGGCGGCGTCACCGTCGACGCTGCTGAATCCCTTCCGGCTCTTCCCCTTCGCGAACGGCGCGGTGAGCACACTGACCGTCGACCAGGGCACCCACATCTGGGACATCGCCCGGCTCGGATGGGCGTTGCGCGGCGGGCCCATCACGACGACGGTGCCGACCGGCGGACCCGAGAACACCGCCGACGGCGACGCACTCGCGGTGGGCGACAACACGACCCAGTTCTTCGGACTGCTGGCCGCCGACAAGTCGATCCCCGCGGATCTCCTCCAGGACACCGGCAGCGTCATCGGCTGACAGGCCACCGCGCCCGCCGACTCAGCGCAGCGTGACCTGGCGGCCGCGGATGCCGTCGCGCGAACGACGTTGCGCCGCGGTGAGATCGCCGGTCTGCGACAGCGCCTCGGAGAGGTCCGCCTCGAAGCGGGCGCACGGCTCGATCCACTCGTCGGGGTGCATCTCGTTGTCGAGGTCGAACACCGGCACCAGCAGCCCGTGGGTGCGGAACGAGCCCGCGAACCGAGAACCCTCACCGAGCGTGAGCTTCTCGTCGGCGTGCAGCCGTGCGAGCGCGGTCATCAGGTCGTCCTCGGACTCGGGCCGAACCCACCGGACGTGGGCGCGCTCGCCGGCGTCGACCCACCACGGCGCGCCGACGAGATCCCCGCTGATCCGAGCGGTCGGCAGGATCGACTCGGACGCCTGCTCGACCATCGCGGCGATGTCGGGCGAGACGTCCTGCTGGTCGGAGAACCACCAGCCGAAGTCCTCGTGCAGGGTCACGTCGAGCGTGGTGTCGGCACCGAGAACCTCGACCAGGTCGGGCGCGTCGTCGTCGGCGACGGGCTCGTACGGCGCACCGGACTCGGCCGACGACGCCCACAGCAGCGCACCTGCGAGCTCCGCGGTCACGTCGGCGGGCTCGAACTCCGTCTGCAACCCCACGAGCCCTTCGACGCCGCCGTCGGCCGACTCTCGGGTGAGGGCCTGCACCGCGCCGGGGAGGATCGTCGCCAGTGAGACCGCGTTCCCGCCCACGCCCGCACCCTGCGGCGTCACCGCGATGGTGGCCGACGCGACGAAGGCCCGCAGCGCCACCAGGTCACACTCGGCCGCCAATCCCTCGAACGGACGGACCGGACCGGCCGCGGCGGCCGCCTGACGCGCCTTGCGCGCGGCGACCCGCTCCGCCCGATTGCTGCCCGGCCGCGGGCCGCTGCCCCGCTTGCTCTTCTTCGCCATCCGACGAACGCTAGTACGCCGGTCGCGGTCGCTCGACGCCCGGCCGAGGGTCGGACGATCAGGCGCCCCGGCCCCGACGCGTCGGCTCGAGCCACTGCCGGATCCGCGCGGGGTGGTTGGTGGCGAGGAAGTCGACCCCGATCCGCGCGCAGTGGGCGACGTCGGCGTACTCGTCGACGGTCCAGCAGTAGGTCGCTCGCCCCGACGCCGCGGCACGGTCCACCGCCTCCGGATGGTCGCGCAACGTCATGATCGACGGCCCGATGCCCGTCGCCCCGACAGCTGTCGCCGCGCTCCCGCCGAGGATGCGGGCGGTGTCCCCGAGCAGGATCGTGGGGAGCATCGGTGCATTGCGGCGGATCCGCCACACCGCGCCGGCGGAGAACGAGATGACCGCGGCCCGACTGTGATCCGCCGACGGCGGTGATGCGACCCCGAAGCGGTGGAGCTCGGCCAGCAGCAACTGTTCGACGAGACCCCCATAGCGCACGGGGTGTTTGGTCTCGATGAACAGCCGCACGGGGGCGTCGTGATCCAGCGCGAGGGTGAGCAGTTCGGTCAGCGTCAGCACCGACTGCGGGCGACCCCACGCGTGCCAGCTGCCGAAGTCGAGCTCACGCAGCTCGGCCAGCGACATCTCGCTCACGACACCCGACCCCGACGACGTGCGGTCGACGGTGCGGTCGTGGACGCAGACGAGCTGGTGATCGCTGGTGAGCCGGACGTCGCACTCGAGGCCCTCGGCGCCCTGGGCGATCGCGAGTTCGTACGCGGCGATCGTGTGCTCGGGCCGTTCGGCCGAGGCACCGCGATGGGCGACGACGGCCGGGCGCTGGGGCCGGCGGCCGGGCGTCATGCGGCGAGCCAACGCGTGGTCGGTGCACGGTCCGCGCTCGGGTCGAAGGTGCGGTAGAGCAGCCACGCCGTGCCGATGGCGAAGGCGGATCCGGCGAGATCGGTGAGCATCGTCAGCAGGACCGCGTTCGCGGACCACTGGATGGAGTCGGCGCCGAGCCGGATGGCAAGCGTGACGATCGCGAGCAGGTTGAGGCCCGCCCATGCGGCCCACCATCCGCGCAGGATCGGCGTGACCCGGTCGGCGGGCAGATGGTGCCCACACCGCACGAGCTCGTGCAGGAATACGGGGGCGGCGACGATGTTCACCAGCGGCAGGCACCCGACGGCGAGCTGCCATCGCGGGCGCGGGTCGACACGGTCGATGGACCGGTAGGCGCGGGCGCGGTGGGCGACCGTCCACGCCCAGAAGGTGACGAGGCAGACCACGAACCCGGCGACCGAGACCCACCCGACGGCCTGTGCGATCGCGTACGCCCACGTCGCCGTCGCGCGCCCGATCGGGTGGTCGCGGTTGGCCACGAGCAGTCCGTAGATCCACGCCTGCGACACGGCCGCGACGAACAGCGTCGTGCCCAGCGTCAGCAGGGCGGGTTGCATCGAGTCCGCGGCACGCTCCGCGCGGGTGCGGACAGGCTTGTCCGGCGGGACGACGACGTCGACGAGACCCCAGCCGGGATTGCGGGTGTAGCGGGGCGTCGGACCGCGGGTCGGCGCGCGTCGGGGCGGCGGGCCCGGGAGCGCCTCCGGAGGGCGACGGGCGACCCACCGCCACCGACGCGGTGACGCGGGTCGCCGAGGGGGGCGGGGCGCAGGCCGGGGTGGTGCAGGCGGGGCTGTGCGGGGCGGGATGTGCGCGACGCTCGGCAGGACGGAGAGCGGGCCGCCGCAGCGCGGACACCCGGTGCGGCGGGCATCGTGGGGCGCCTGGATCCGACACCGCGGGCAGAAGTCGATCACGCCCGTCCGCCGATCCGCTCGGCGTTCCCCGTCGTGCTGCCCACATCCCCATCGTGTCACGACCGCCGTGCGTGGCGCCGCGTCCGACCGCGCCGTTCGCTGTTACCAATCCGTGACCAGGCGAGTGGCCTGGGTCACGAACAGACCGTCAAACGGCCCTGTTGTCCACAGTTTCCACAGCCTCATCCACAGGTTGAGGGTGGTTCTCTGGGCCCCGTGCCTGCATGTCCGACTCGACCTGTGGATGGTTCACAACGCCAGAACGGGTTGTTCACACCCCTGCATCAGCTGCCGAACGACATCCAGCGGGCCCGCCGGGCGACCGCGTCGAGGGTGCCGGTGACCGCCGCGTCGACGGCCGACGACATCTCCACCCCGCCTCCGGCGAGCCGGGCCAGGAGGGGCTTGGGCGGCGTGATCACGTCGATGTCGGCATCGGGGTAGCGCTCGGCGATCACCGACCGCATCACCCCGACCGCATCGGCGAGACCGACGTCGACCGCACGACGACCCACCCACACGTCGCCGGAGAAGAGCTCGGCGTCGTCGGCCCGCAGCTTCGCGCCGCGTCGCTGACGGACCCATCCGATGAACGCCTCGTGCAGGTCGCCCTGGAGACCCTCCAGCCATGCGACGTCCTCGGACTCCTCCGGCCGGAAGGTGTCGAGACGGGCCTTGTTGCTGCCCGCGGTGTGGATGCGCCGTTCCAGGCCGACACGCTCGAGCAGCTCGACGGCGCCGAAACCGGCGGTCACGACGCCGATGGACCCGACCACCGAGGTGCGCGCGGCGAAGATCTCGTCGGCCGCGCAGGCGATCCAGTACCCACCCGACGCGGCGACGTCCTCGCAGAACGCGAGGACCCGGACGCCGTTCTCGGACGCGAGCTGCCGGATGCGTTCGGCGATGTACTCCGACTGCGCGGGCGAACCACCGGGCGAGTTGATCACCAGCACGACGGCCTTCAGGCGGTCGCCGGTGAACGCGCGCTCGAGGGTCTTCTCCACCCCGTCCGCGGTGAGACCGCCCCGACCGAGGCCCACGGTCCCGATGTGTCCCTCGAGACGTACGACCGCGACACGGTCGGGTCCGCTGCCGGTGAGTCGGGCGATCGCGCGGTGCACGGCTCCGCGCGGGCGTGGTGTGGTCACCGCGCCCACTGTAGGGGGATGCTGGGGCCATGGAGACGTGCATTTTCACCGAGCCGCAGCAGGGTGCCACCTACGACGACCTGCTGCGGGTCGCCCGGGCCACCGAGGACGGCGGGTTCACCGGCTTCTTCCGCTCCGATCACTACCTCGCCATGAGTGGCGACGGCGGGCCCGGGCCCTCGGACGCATGGATCACGCTGGCCGGTCTGGCGCGCGAGACCAGCCGTGTCCGCCTGGGCACGCTCGTCACCTCCGCCACGTTCCGCCTGCCCGGTCCGACGGCGATCGCGGTGGCCGGTGTCGACGCGATGTCCGGTGGCCGGGTCGAGTTCGGCATCGGCGCCGGATGGTTCGAGGCCGAGCACGCCGCCTACGCGATCCCGTTCCCGCCGCTGGGTGAGCGGTTCGACAAGCTCGAGGAGTACCTGGCCGTCGTCACCGGCCTGTGGTCGACGCCCGAGGGCGACCGATTCGCGTTCGACGGTGCGCACTTCCAGGTGTCCGACTCCCCCGCGCTGCCCAAGCCCGCACAGCACCCCGGCCCGCCGATCATCATCGGTGGCGGCGGCAAGAAGCGGACTCCGGCCCTCGCCGCCCGCTACGCCTCCGAGTTCAACACCCCGTTCCTCACCCCCGACGACGCCGCACCGGTGATCACAAGGGTGGTCGAGGCAGCCGAGGCCGCCGACCGCTCGACGCCGCTCCGGCTGTCCGCGGCGCACGTCCTGGTGTGTGGTCGTGACGACGCCGAGGTGGCCCGCCGCGCCGAGGCGATCGGACGTGACGTCGACGAGGTGCGGGCGACGGGTTTCGCGGGGAGCCCGGAGCAGATCGTCGACACCATCGGTCGTTTCGCCGAGTCGGGGGTGTCGCGGGTGTACTTCCAGACGCTCGATCTCACCGATCTCGACCACCTCGATCTCGTCGCCGCCGAGGTGCTCCCCCGGCTCGACGGTCCCGTGCCAGACTGATCGCCGTGTCCGACCTCACGTCCACACCCTCGGCCGCACAGACGGTCTCGCCGGAGCAGTTCCGAACGGCGATCGAGGTCGCCGCCCGCACCGTGTTCGCCGCCGTGCTGGTCGCCGAGTCCGGTGCCGCCGTCCCGACGTGCCCCGACTGGTCGGTGCGACACCTGACCGCACACCTCGGGATGGTCCACCGGTGGGCGCGGGCCCAGATCGTCGGCGGTGAGGCACCGTTCGCCGACGAGGCCGCCGTCCTGGCCCGCGTGCGCGTCCCCGATCTGCCGGCGTGGATGCTCGACGGTGCCGACGCACTCGTCACCGCGCTCCGAGAGGCACCCACCGGCCTCGACGCGTGGGTGTTCATGGACACCGGCCGGACCCCGCTGGAGTTCTGGCACCGTCGCCAGGCGCACGAGACCGTCGTGCACGCGGTGGACGCGATGGCCGTCGCGCGAGGATCGGTTCCCACGGCGGGTGAGGTGACCGCAGCGCTCGGTGACGTGCTGACACCGGAGTTCGCGCTCGACGGTCTCGACGAACTCCTCGTGCGCTTTGCGCCCCGTGGGAGATCGAAACTGTGGGACGGGACTCCGCTGACCATCGCCGTGGTCGCCGACGACACCGACAGCGCGTGGACGCTGTCCGTCGCCGAGGACGCCTTGACCGTCACACCCGGACAGGGCGACCGCGATGTCGACGCGCGGTGGAGCGGGACCGCTGCGCAGCTCTATCTCGGGCTGTGGAACCGGGGCGAGGAGGTCACCGTCGACGGGGACCCGGAGACACTGCACCGCTGGCGGACTCGGCACCGGGTGCGCATGTGACCGCCGGGCCGATCGAGATCCGCTGGTTGAGCGCGGTGTTCGACTTCCCCGCCGACGACTTCGGTGACGAGGTCACCTTCTGGCGGGCGATCGCCGGGAGCACGGTGTCGCCGCCGAGGGGAGACCGTCGACAATTCGCGTCGCTCGAACCGTTCACCGGTGACCCGCACCTGCGCGTGCAGCGGATCGAGACCGGCGTCGGCGGAGTGCATCTCGACATCCACGTCGACGACGTCCACGAAGCTGCAGCGGTGGCGGAGGCACTCGGCGCCCGTCGCACCGACGAGACACCCGACGGGATCGAGATGCAGTCGCCCGCGGGGTTCACGTTCTGCGTGGTCCCTTGGAACGGCGAACACGAGCGATCGCGACCGATCCGGTGGCCGGGCGACACCATCAGCATCATCGACCAGCTCTGCGTCGACATCCCCCACCGCCGATTCGACGAGGAGTGCACCTTCTTCACCCGGCTGACCGGGTGGGAACTCGAGGGCGCATCCCGCCCGGAGTTCCGAGCGCTGCGCCACCCCGACTCGATGCCCATCCGAATCCTGCTGCAGCGCATGACGTCCGGGTCAGCTGGAGCCCACGTCGACCTCGCCAGCACGCACCCCGCCGACGAGGTGTCCCGCCACGAGGACTGGGGCGCCGAGGTGGTGTCCCACCACGACACGTGGACCGTGATGGCCGACCCCACCGGCCGGCCGTACTGCATCACGGCCCGCAACCCCAGGACAGGACGCCTCCCCGACGGCGACTGAGCCCCCGGCGAGGTTCATCTGTTCGTACCACTGCGCTTATCGAACATGTGTTCTAGTATGGACGTACAGTAGCGCGCCGGGGAGGTGCATCGTGAGCGACAGTCTGATCGAGGGCTACGCCGAGTTGCATGCCCTGTTGGATCGGATCGCCGAGCGGACCTCGGATGCGTGTTCTGAGGCTGAGGTCGCGGAGGTGGCGATCACCCACGAGCATGCTGTTCGTCGGATGGGTTCGATGGGGCTGCAGCGCATCCTGGACGTGTCGGATCGCGAGGCGTACCGGGCCGTGCAGTGCTCGAAGCTCGATGAGTTCGTGGCGCAACGGCTGCGGATCGCGAACCCGCGCAGAAGGTTGCGGCAGGTGACTCAGTTGACCGAGATGCATTCGATGACCGGCGAAAAGCTCCCTCCGCGGTGCCCGGAGACCGCGGACGCGATGGCCGACGGCGACCTCACCCATGAGCATGTCGATGCGGTGCTCGATGTGCTGGCGAAGGTGCCTGCGGCGACGCCTCTGGAGGTGCGGGATCTGGCCGAGGAACAGCTCGCCGAGATTGCACGCCATCATTCGCCGCGGGACATCACCCGGGCCGGGGCGCGAATCTTGCAGCACCTCGACCCCGACGGGGACCTCCCCGATGAGCGCGACCGGGCGCGGAATCGGAGTGTGTCGCTGGGTTCGCAGGACACGCTGGGCATGTCGAAACTGATGGGCACCCTCGATCCGACGACTCGGGCGTTGTTCGAGGTGCTCCTCGCGGCGTGGGCCAAGCCGGGCATGAACAATCCCGACGACGAGGCGTCCCCCCGCGGCGGTGCCGATGACGACGGCGTCGATCAGGAGGCGTTGCGGGAGGCCGCGCAGCGCGATTGTCGGACGCAGGCCCAACGCAACCACGACGCCTTCCACGCGCTGCTCAAGGCAGCCGCCGACGGCGGACTGTACGGGGCGTCGCATCGCGGACTGCCGCCGCACATCGTCGTCTCGATCACCGAAGCCCAGTTGCGCGACCGGGCCGGGATCGGACACACCACCACCGGCACCGACCTGCCCATGTCGGAGATCATCAAGCTCGCCGCGCAGGCGCAGATGTACCTGTCGGTGTTCGACGACCACACCGGCGAACCGCTGTACTTCGGGCGCGCCAAGCGGCTGGCGTCGGAGTCGCAGAGGTTCGTCACCTTCGCCGAATACGGGGGCTGCTCCAAGCCCGGCTGCCCACGCCCGTTCTCCCACACCGAGGCCCACCACGCCGAACAAGACTGGGCCACCGGTGGGAACACCGACATCACCGACCTCGCGCCGGCGTGCGGCCCGCACAACCGGGCCGTCCACGACCGGCCCGGCGGCTGGCAGACGGTGAAGATCACCGACGGCCCCGACCGCGGGAAATACGGCTGGGTCGCCAACGGCACCACCGACCCACCGCGCACCAACCACCTCCACCGTCCCGACCGCATCCTCGACGACACCGCACCACCGAACCCCGACTGGTCCGACATCGAGCACCGACTCGAACTCATCCTCGCCGACCACAACACGGCACAACCCACACCACGGCCCGAACCCGAACCGGTGATCATCCGCGTCATCGACTACCGCGCACCGATGTCGGGCTGAGTCACTGTCGAGCGATCGCTCGACAACAGGTGATCTCGGGTAACGAACGATCGGCGCCGTGCGACGCCCTCGGGGAGACGGCAGTGTCGCCGTCGGCGAGACGCTCACGAAGGGAATCCGCATGCACGTCACCGTCCAGCGAGCAGTGATCGCCGCATCAGCCGGTGTCCTCGGTACGGCCGCGGCCGTCGTGGGGGCGGGTGCGGCCGTGGCTGCTCCGGTTCCCCGCCCGCTCCCCGTCACGCAGTTCGTGGTCACCGGCGACCCGTGGCCCTTCAGTGTCGAGACCTTCTCGACCGCACCCGCAGCCGCAGGACACACGCGGGTGTTCGCGGACCCGATGTGCAATGCGTTCACCCGCACGCTCTGTCTCGGATACACGAAGGGTGCGTCCATCTCGTGGGTCAACCTGGCAACGGGTCGGTCGGGGCAGGCGGGCATCCCCGACTCCGCTGCACCCGGGTCATCTGTCGACATCGCCACCGGCAGTGGTCCTGTCGCGTTCCGGGTTGGATCCGTGCGGGACACGGTCGTCCCCGCCGTCGGGGTCGTTGTCGCGCCGTGACCCGCTGACCCGGTCAGCCGCGACGGGCGACGAACGCCTCCATCCGGTCGACCTCCTCGGACAAATCCCGCGACCGCGTCGCCGGTATCGGCCGGAGCAGGTCGGTGGTCACCCGGCCGTCGTCGCCGGGAGCCCAGGTCCCGACCACCCGGCCGTCGACGAGGACCGTCCCCGGAACCCGACCGTTGGGGGTGTGCATGGCCGCGAACATGGCGTCGTCCATCACCCGGCGACGGTCGGCGTTCGCGGTGACGACATGGTCGAACGGGGCGAGCAGCCTGACCGGGAGGTCGCGGTCGCCGTCACGGCTCAGGCCGTCGAGGTCGTACAGCTCGATGCCGTCGGGCCCGGTGACCCGCTCCACCTCCCAGTCGCGATCCATCTCGTCCAGCAGGGGGCGCAACCGCGTGAGCCCCGCCCACGTCTGGATCGCGGCGACGCTCGCCGGGCCGAACCCGCGCAGATAGAGACGGATGAGGTCCTTGCGGGCCTCGTCGCCGGTCACCGCCGGCTCGCCCGGCCCCACCCAGTCGTCGAGGAGGGCGTACGTGACGGCGCCTCCCGACCGCCACAGTCCCCGCGGTGGCACCTGCACGAGCGGCAGCATCGCCCGGGCGATCGCGGTCAGCGTCGAGACCGTCTCGTCCGGGAACCGCTCCCGCAACGCCGCCCCCATCTCCCGCACGCCGACCGACCGTCCGTCGAGCAGGTCGCGCGCCGCCACCGTGATCGCCTCCGGCGTCGCGGTCACCAGACGCTTCGCGTGGATACGCAGTTCGGCCGCCAGCGCCGGCTCCGCCAACGTCCGCACCCATCGCGCGTCGTCGGCGTCCATGAGGAACACGGTGCTGCGCAGCAGGGCCATCCGGACGACGGTGCGGTCGAGCATCAGCCCGTCGAGTTCCGCCGGGTCGAAGCCCTCCACCCGCGACGCCAGCGCGACGAACGCCGCCCGCGGATCCTGTGACTGCAGGCCGACACAGCGGTCGAGCACCTCGATGACGTCCTCGTCGATGCGGGCTGCGAGGTGTTGGCGCTCGAGCAGCGTCGTGGTCCAGGCGCGCTCGGTCAGGGCTGCGGGCATCCGTCAGCCGCCCGCGGCCGTCCGCGCCTCGGCGATCTCGCCGAACGTGGCCGACCGGGCATCCGAGCGGGCCGCACCGTCGGGGCCCGTCCGCTTGTCGACGAGGATCACCTGGCCGATGAAAGGTTCGACGATGCCCGCCATGCGGATCGGAGCCGCGATGACGAGCTGGAACCCGAACTGCTCGAACGCCCGCAGCGACTGCGAGCTGAACGTCTCGTCGGACTTGGAGAACGCCTCGTCGAGCATCAGCGGAGCGAACCCCGGCCGATGGTCCTCCGGCGTGCCGAGCGAGAAGCTCAGCGCCGCAGCGAGACAGAACGCGACCAGCTTCTCCTGCTCACCACCGGAGTTGGTCGCGGTGTTGCGATAGGTGTGCACCGGGGGTGCGTCCGGCCCGTCATCGCGCGACATCTCCTTGCCGTAGAAGAAGAAACTCGCGCGCACGTCGAGGACGTTGTCGCACCAGCGGCGACCCTCGGCGTCGGTCGCGGTCAGACGCGTCACCAGGTTCTTGATGCGGTAGAACTGCCGCGCCAGCACCGCCGAGTCGCCGCCGCGGGCGGCGGGTGCGTCGGCGATCATCGCGTCGACGATCCGGCCGAACTCGGCCGCCTCCTCGGTCGGCGTGTGGTGCACCGCGATCTGCAGGTAGGTGCCGGTGTTGAAGTCGACCCGTCGCAGACCGGCGTTGACCTCCGCGATGCCGCGGCGGATGTGCTTGACGGTGTCGTTGATCTCCTTGTAGAGGTTCGACACCGAGTGCGAGATGTCGGTGGTGATCAACCGCCGGAACCGCTCCCGCGTCGAGGCGAGCCCGTGCTCCACGAGCCCGGCGTGCATCGCGACGAGGTCGGGTGCGCCGGCGATGTCGGCAGTGAGATCGGTTCCCGCCGAGGGCCACTCGCGCAGGAAAGCCTCCGCTGCGCGGACGATGCGGTGCTCGGCGTTGTCGCGCTCGGCGTCGGCCTCGGCCTGCACCGACTCGAGCGCGTTGCGCAGATCCGAACGCACCTCGCCGTAGGTCTCCAGCGACAACACCTTGCCGGTGTCGGTGAGCGTGCGGTCGAGGACGGAAGTGAGGTACTCGCGGTCGTCGTCGGTGAGGACGTCGCTGTCGTCGCTGCTCTCCAGCTCGGCGAGCCAGCGGTCCCAGTCGCTCCCGATGTGCCGCAGCTGGTCGTTGATCGCGCCCACGCGTGCCACGGCCTCACGCCAGTCAGCGCGGGCGACCTCGACCTGCTCCTCGAGTTCGGCGAGGTCGACACGGTTCTCGCGAACCGCGTCGATGCGACGGCTCAGCTCGTCGGCGTCGCGCCGGACGGACCACCAGTTCAGCTCGGCCCACGACGAGTAGCCGACGACCGCCTCCGCCGCCTTCGCACGGTCGCGGTTCTCGTCCAACAACTCCCGGACGTCGGACGACGCCTGCCGTGCCTCCTCCAGACGCGCGGCGAGCCCCACGAGGGCGTGCTGCAGGGCCGCGCGCTTCCCGTCGGTGTTGGTGCCGAGGATCCAGTGGGTGCGGTCGTCGACGCGGCGGCGGTCGTCCTTGCGGAACCGGTCGCGCCCGGCCTTCACGAGCCCGGCCGGGGTGACCGCCAGGTCGTGGTCGTCGAGGTCCACCGGGGAATCGACGCAGACATGCTCGGCCGTCCGGGCGATCACCCCGCTGAGCCAGTCGGCGGCGGGGTGCGCCCGGTCGACGACGACGAGCGCCGCCAGCGTGCCCGGCGTCGGCGCTGTGGGGTCGACGTCGGTGCGATAGGTCCGGTACTCGAGGACGCCACCGAGGTCGGTGCGGTCGACGAAGGCCGTGACCTGGGCCCGGTGCTCGTGGGGCACCAGAAGCGTCAGTCCGAGTCCGCGCAGGACCCGCTCGGCCGCACCCGCCCAGCGGTCCCGGTCCTCGGGCGCGACCTCCATCAACTCCGCGGCGTAGGGCAGGTCGCGAGGCGCCAACCCCGTCCCGGCCGCGATGGCGTCGCGTTGCGCCAGCGCCCCCGCGGGCAGCAGCGAGCGTCGTGCGGTGAGCGTGGTCAGCTCGTCGACGACGGCGTCGTGCTCGCGCCGCGCGTCGGACTCGGCGGTGAACACGGCATGCGCTCGCGCCGACAGCGACTGCGCGGCCTCCGTCGCGGCGCGACCCAGCGCGGGTGCGCGGTCCCGCAGTGCGGCGAACTCCTCTGCGGTGGTGGGGGTCTCCTCCCCCAGCCGCGCGACCACCGCCGCGTAGCGCTCGTAGGCACGGTTGCGTGCGGTGATCTGCTGCTCGAACGCCTTCAGCTCGGACTCGAGCGTGGTGAGTTCGCCCTTGTCGACGGTGAGCTGGTCGCGCAGCGACGTGTGGCGGGCCTCGCGGTCGTCGGCGACGTTCTCCCAGGACGCGACCTCGTTGTCGAGGGCGGTGCGCTGGTCCTCGATCGCGTCGAGCTTGGCGCGGAGCAGCACGGCGCGGTGCTCCCGCATGAACGCTCGCATCGGCGGGCCGAGGAGATCGCCGGCACGCGTCGTCGACCGTTCGGCGCCCTGGTAGGCCTGCCACGCCTCGGGTATCGGTCGCAGCACCTTCTCCTGCGCGTGCGCCCGCGCCGCCGCCTGGTACGCCTCGTCGAGCTGCGTGAAGTTCTCGATCAGCCGTTGCGCCTTGGCGTAGGTGTCGGGCCGGTCGAGCATGTAGGTGCGGATGAAGAGGTTGAGGTCGCCGACGTTCTTCATCGCCTTGGCCTTGCCCATCAGCGACAGCGCCGCCGACGACGCGCCGATCCCGACGCGTCGGCGCAACGCCTCGGAGTAGGCGCTCTGCACGTCGAAGCAGGCCACGTCGGGGTGCGACGACCGGTACGCGCGGATGTCGAAACCGCCGGCAGCCCAGTCGTTCAGCTCGATGAGATCCATCTCGCCGGTGTGCAGCTGATACCACGATCGCAGGCTCGCGCCGTCGTTGCCCGATCCGGGGAACCACTTGATCGCGACTGCCGTCGTCACCGATCCGGCGCCGTTGTCGTAGGTCGCGGCGATCGCCGACCACGTCGCACCCGATCCCCGCAGATACTGCACCTGCGATTGGTTGTACTCGTCGTCGTTCTCCGCCCACGCACCGCGGACGTAGTCGGCCATCGACCGCGCGGCGCGTTTGGCGCCCTTGGCCGTCAGGTCGGCGGAGGCGTTGAATCCCTGGTCGTAGGTGGGCAGCAGCACCACCGAGTGGCCGTCCATGAGCGACGACTTCCCCGAGCCCGACGGTCCGGTGAGCAGCACACCGCGCTCGTCGATGGGGAAGTCCTTGTAGCCGTGGAACGTCCCCCAGTTGACCAGCTGGATCCGCGTGAGGCGGAACTGCCCGATGGCGACGGTGCGGCGTGTGGTGCGCTCGCCGGCGACCTGCGTGGGCGCGTCGAGTGTGTCGGTCACGCGTCTCCCTCCGGATCGAGCTCAGTGATGTCGGGGCCGTCGCCGGCGAGACGGCGGTACGCCTGCGTGTACGACTCGATGGTCTCCGGCGTCAGCAGCGCCGCGATCACGCCGTGCACGAGGTATCGGTCGGTGCCGGGGATCGCGCGGATGACCTTGCGGTTCTCGAGCACGTTGATCGCCGCGTCGATCCGTCGTGCGAACCCGGCCTCGTCGGTGTCGCGCACCGGCTTGTAGGTCATGAGGTGGTCGACCATCTCCGCGCGGTCGACCGTCGTCGACTCGTCCACGCTGGTGAGGTACTTCTGGCGCAGGAACAGCACCAGGACCGACGCCGCGAGCGTCAGCGTCGAGGACCGCAGGATGGTCCGCTGGCGGGGATCGGCGTCGGCGATCTGCCGGGTGAACGCGTACCGCCGCTCCACGTCGAGTTCGAGGACGAGGTTCAGTTCCGACAACCGCGACCGGATGACGGCCTCGTTGGCCTCGATGGCCCGCCAGTTGCGGGACCGTCCGCTGACGTGCGCGGCCGAGATCAGCTCCTGCAGTGCGTAACACACCGGCGCGGGCAGCTCCGAGGTGTCGCCCTCGAACCGCGGCGTGACCGGTCCCGAGGTGTCCTCGCCGATCGGGTCGGCGCCGTCGAAGGAGAAGTGGGACAGGTCCACCGAGGGCGTGGCGTCGGCGTCCGGCGCATCGACGAAGAGGTCGTCGGCGTCGTCCGGTGCCGAACCACCGTCGGTCGCGAGGACATCGGTGTCGTCGGTGGTCATGCGTCTCCCTGGGTTCCGGCGTCGTCGAGGAGGTGGGTGGCGGTCGGCGTCATCGGTGCCTGCGCCACGATCACCTCGCGGAAAGTCATGGCGGGCAGGGCGATCGACCTCATCCCGCGCGCGGTGTGAGCCCCGACGACCACCCGCCCGAGTTCGCCGTCGACGGTGCCGTGCCGCTGTGCGAGCGACCAGACGCCGACCACGTCTCCGACCCGTGGGGTGTCGAGCTCGGCCAGGACGTCGCGCAGATCGGCGACGCCGCGGCTCACCGCACGGTTCACCGCGGCGGTGAGGTGCTGCCAGTCGATGGTCTCGCTGCCGACGAGGTCGGCCGGGTCGATGTCGATCTCCCCGACAGTGGCCTCCACGTCGTCGGGGAGGTCGACGACACCGTCGTGCAGCGACAGCGCGCCGACGGAGTTCGCGTCGACGACGGCGATCGGCAGCGCGACACCGAGATCCTTGCCGGCCGAGACGTTCTCGAACGCGGCCGCCGCAGCGCGCTGGGCCTCGGCGATCTGCTCCCGCAGCGCGCGGTGGTCGAGGAAGTCCCCGCCCTTCACGAACGTGTTGATCCGGCGGTAGACCTGCCCCCGGATCTCGTCGACGCGCTGCACCTCGTCCCACATGCGGTCGATGAAGCGTGCCAGGGTCTGCGCCTGGTCCCGGGGCAGATCCGGCAGACCCGCGAGGATCGCGTCGATGTGTCCCTCGAGCGACTCACGGAGCCGATGGTCGGAGACGAGCGTGTAGAACGCGTCGAACGCGCTCCCCTCCGGCGACCGTGCGAGTTCGTCGTGCCCGTCGAACATGCGGTTCAGCGCATCCGCGTAGGCGCCGGTCCGGTCGTCGAGTCCGCTGGTGAGGAGCATCCGCGAGTTCTCGCGCAGCTTCTCGCCGTAGCCGATGATGTCGGCGGGCATGCGTTCGGCCAGCGAGGTGACCATGCGGATGTCGTCACGGATGCCGCGGTCGTCGACGGTCGGCACGGCACCCGCGGCGAGTTCGGCCCGACGGGCGGTCAGCTCCGCGATCTTGGCGTCGAGGTCGCGCAGGTGTTCCGACGGGTCCGGGTTGATCGCGACGGCGATGTCGCCGAGCCGACCGATCACCATCTGCATCGTGGTCTCCGTCGCCACCGACCGGTCGTGCCGGACCGCCTGCACCTGTGCGAGGGCGGTCGTCGCGCCGCGGGTGAGGTGGTAGCGCTCGACGTCCCGGTCGGGATCGAGGGTGCGCGCGACGTAACCGTCCCGAACCCATCGGTCGAGCAGCTCCTCGGGGCCCGGGACCGACTGGTCGCGCTCGGTCCAGTACGACGCGAGGTCGGCGATGTCGCCGCGCAGTCCCTCCACGAGGTGGTCGCCGTCGACCTGACCGTCGGCGAGCCTCGCCGCCATCAACGCCAGGGTGACCATCGCCGAGCGGGACCGCAGCAACTTCAGGGTGACGTCGGCGTCGGCGTTCTCGGAGAACGCGGCGTAGAGCTCCGCCGACCGCGTCCCCAGGGAATCCACCCGCGCGACATTAGTGGCTGCACCGGCCGCGATCCGGCGACGGGCCGCGACCTGGGGACAAGCTGTGACGGGCGGGAACAGTGGGGTCCGAGGCGCCGCGCGGCCCCGATTTGTGATGGTTCGGGGCCGTGCCTATAGTGACGCTCAGGCGGGAAGGTGTGACAGTTCTCACTCGGGGACCGGGAACACGATCCGCTGGAACGACCGCGTCAGCCCAGGCTGCGTGACCGGCTCGACGTCGACGACGACAGGAGTGCCTCAGTGGCGACGCACACCCACACCGACCGCGCTTCGGGCGCGGGCCGTGGTGCACGAGGCCTCCACCTCGACGAGAACCTCGACATTCGCGGCCGGTGCGTCTCGATCGGCATCAGCATCGCCCTTCTCGTCCTCGTCCTGGTGTCCCTGCTCGCGCTCTGAGCGACACCCACCCGGCACCCCCGTGACCGCTCTGCGCGGTGCGTAACGCGCCGTCGAAACCTCGACCGTGGTCGAGGTCTGTCTCTCCCGCAAGCGATCGTTGCAATCGTTGTCACCCTGGGGAAGTGTGGTGACGTACAGCCGAAAGAAGACTCGTCTCAGAGGAGAGGTACCACCGTGGGTGAATACACCTTGCCGGATCTCGATTACGACTACGCAGCCCTCGAGCCGCACATCTCCGGCCGGATCATGGAGCTGCACCACAGCAAGCACCACGCGACCTACGTGAAGGGCGTGAACACGGCCCTCGAGAAGGCCGCCGCGGCGCGCGAGGACGGCACCATCGCCGACAAGGTGTTCCAGCTCTCCGCGAACCTGGCCTTCCACCTCGGTGGTCACACCAACCACTCGATCTTCTGGAAGAACCTGTCGCCCAACGGTGGTGACAAGCCGGAGGGTGAGCTGGCCGCTGCTATCGACGATCAGTTCGGTGGCTTCGACAAGTTCCAGGCGCACTTCACCGCAGCGGCGACCACGCTGCAGGGCAGCGGCTGGGCGATCCTCGGGTACGACACCATCGAGGGCAAGCTGGTCATCCAGCAGCTCACCGACCAGCACGGCAACACCTCGGTCGGACTCGTGCCGATCGTCATGCTGGACATGTGGGAGCACGCCTTCTACCTCGACTACCAGAACGTCAAGCCCGACTACGTGAAGGCATGGTGGAACGTCGTCAACTGGGCCGACGCCGCCGAGCGCTTCGCGAAGGCGACCAGCCAGGGCAAGGGCCTCATCGTCCCCGCCTGACGCGTCACACACGCTCCCGAACCCCCGACGGCCACGCTGTCGGGGGTTCGGTCGTTCACGGGCCCGTCACACGCTCTCAACACCGCCGTTTAGCACTCGTCAGGTCTTGTCTGCCAGCACGATCACCCGGCAAGGTGAGCCATGGACAACACCGCGCGTCACTCGGTTCCCATCGGTCTCGTCCCGTTCCACTCCGACGGGGAACTCCGCGGCATGCTCATCTCGGGACGCTGGCCCGACACCACGCTCGAGTGGTCACAGACCCTCGTGGCGTCGGTGCGGATCGCCTGCCGCCCCGGTCTGCTGCGCACGACGACCGTCTTCGGTGTGATCGAGGACCGTCCGGAATCGTGCGACGAGAACACCGTCGGGATGATGCTGTCGATCGGCACCGTCTCCGGTGCCGAGTTCATCGAGCGGGGCAAGGGATTGGGCACGCCGCCGGCTCTGGTGATGCTGCACCCGCCGTCGCTGACGCGGCCGTCGCTGCCCGAATGTTCCGACGTCGCCTCGGGGTGCGTCCTGCTCCCCGGCGTCCCGGAGCTCGGCCTGGACCACCGCGCCGGCTGGGCCGAGGCGGAGGCCGACGGGACGGTGGTCACGCTGCGCAACGCGATCGGGGTCGACCCCGGCGCCGATCCCGACACCGCCGTGCTGGCGATGGTGCTCGCCGCGTAGTCCCCAACGGCCGGTTGAGGGCGTCCCAACTCGATCGGAAAGGGCCTCCGAACTGCGGTTTTCCGGCTCGGGGAAGTGTTGCGAGGCCAGGTGAGGGTGCCCTACCGTCGCCCTCATGCTCACCGCACTGCTGATCAGTTTCGGCGTCGTCTTCGTCGCCGAACTCGGCGACAAGTCTCAGCTGATGGCGATGACCTACGCCCTGCGCTACCGCTGGTGGGTCGTCCTGGCCGGCATCACCATCGCCACCACCGCCGTACACGCCGTCTCCGTCGTCGTCGGCCACTTCCTGGGCCTGTCGATCCCGACCGACCTCATCTCGATCGTCGGTGGTCTGGCGATGCTCGTGTTCGCGATCTGGACCATCCGCGGTGACGAACTCGACGCCGACGAACAGAACAAGGCCTCCCGCACCAGCACCTCGGTGCTGCTGGCCGTCATGTCCTCGTTCTTCCTCGCCGAACTCGGCGACAAGACCATGCTCGCCACCATCACCCTGTCCACCGACCACAACTGGCTCGGCGTCTGGATCGGCTCCACCGTCGGCATGGTCCTCGCCGACGCACTCGCCATCGCCGTCGGCATGGCCCTGGGCAAGAAACTGCCCGAACGCACCATCGCCCTCGGCGCCGCAGCCCTGTTCCTCGCCTTCGCAGCCTGGCTGCTCACCGAAGGCATCACCGCGGCACAGAGCACGCCGGTGACGGTGGGTGCGCTGGTCGCGGCGGCGGTCATCGCCGCCGTCGGGACCAGGGTGGTGGTGATCACCGCCCGTCGCCGCCGGCGAGAGGCGGCACGACGGGCAGAGGATCAGCGGGCTGCTGCTGGGAGAACCCTCAGCGACGACCGCGTCTCGCCTGCATAGGCCGTCGCCAGGTCCGCGAGGTCCTCGGGCTCCGCGGGCAGCCCCTGCTGCACCCGCAGCACCTTGATGAGCTCACGCACGATCGTCACCGAGTCGCTCGGGAGGCCCGCGAGCATCAGCGCCGTCCGCTGGACGTCGGAGTCGGCCTGGAGCCGGAGCAGATCGATCTGGTCTCGGGTCCGTTCGGCCGCACGGTCCTCGAGGAAGTAGTGGACGTCGACACCGAATGCGGCGGCGATGCCTTCCACGGTCCGGAACGACGGCGACTTGGCCTTCCCGGAGCGCAGCTGGCTCAGGTACGACTCGCCGAGGCGGAATCCGCGCTCGGTGGAACGCGCCGCGATGGCCTTGGCGCTGTAGGCCCGGCCGTTGGGACCGGGAACCGTGCGGAACAGTTCCTCGAGACGGCGTGCGAACAGACCGGGCTCAGGACTCTCGGACCCGGCGATGCGAGGCGCCGATCGTGATTCCCCTGACATGTACTTCTCCCCCTGGATGTGCGCCTTGTGTGTCGACGGACACGGCGCGTACATCTCGTCCGTCACACAGGGTCCGACCGTCACCTCCCCGCGTCGGACAGACCCGTACCGGAAGAATAGACGACATCGCACGCGCGCGCTCCATCACGGATCGGTGTCGAACCAGTGGAGTGGTATGGGTCCCAATCCTGGGGAGTCAGGGCTGGAGATCGTCACGGTGCGGGATGTCCTGGGCCGCACGCCCGTCGATCCATTCGCGCAGGACTTTGGTAGCCCACACATCGTCTTCGTTGTAGCGCAGGATCCGCTCGCGGGACGCGACGTCGGGCACGGTCCCCTCGAACCCGACCGCGACGCGATACCACTCCATGGATGCCTCGCCACCGGCCTCGGGGTCCCGCCAGGAGAAGCCGGCGACCGGAGCGATCCGCTTGAGCCCCTTGCCCTGTGGGCAGATGAAGCTCGCCCCGACCGCCTCGTAGACGTCGACCCACTCCGATGAGGTGATGAAGGCGGTCACCGCCTCGACGGTCGGGATGCCGGGCATGCCCGCGAACCGCTTGGCCGACCCGAGAAGCCAACGGTTCTCCGCGGATTGGGAGTAGCAGTAGGCAGCGAACGTCTTCCCGGCGGCGACGGCGGTGTCCCGGCGACCGATCAGCCACCCCCAGAACTCCGCGAACGACCGGGCCTCGTCGGTCGTCGGCAACGGGTCCCACGTGGCGAACGGTCGGTACTCGACCGGGACGGTCGGGTCGGTCCGATCGGTGAGCAACGTGCCCCACAGGTAGGCGCCGTCCTCCCCGTGGCTCTCCATGTCCACGTCGACCTCGACATCGGCGCGGGCGACGGTCGGGCGTTCGACGCGACGCACCAGCGGGACGTCGGCGAGCCACGCACGGGCGACCGTGACCGCGTCGGACAGGTCGCCACCGGGGAACTCGGCCGCCACCTCGGGTGGGACGTCCCCGCGGGCGAGGTCGTCGACGGTCGTGATCCCGGCGGCGCGCAGCACCGAGGTCTGGCTTCCGGTGACGACCAGGCTGACGTCGTGGGCGGCGTCGAGCTCCGGACCGCAGCGGGCCCACCATCGGCACGAGCGGCACTCACCGATCCGGCTGGGGGCGGTGGTCACCGTCCCCGCCGCGATCTCGCGGCGGACGGCGAGCGTCGCGTCGTAGTCGGCGAGGGGGTCGCGGGCCGGCTCGTCGGTTCCCTGTGCCCCGACGGCGGGCCGGAGATCGTGCACGAGGATGCAGTCGGCGTCGAGACCGATCACGCCGGCCGTCCCCGCGCTGCTCGCGACGCCGGCGTGCTGCAACAGACGGGTGAGGTGGGCGACGCGCAGCACGTCGCGGCGGTGGCGCCGGACCGACCGGGTGAGATCGCGCGCCGGGGCCCAGCTGCCGAGAGGCGTGGTGACGGCGGTGCCGTCGGTGTCGGACACGGTGATCCGGTGATTCACGACGATCACCGGCACGTACCCGTCGCCGACGTGGACCAGTGCCTCCGACGACCCGCGGCGTCCCGCGACGCGGTCGTCGGGGAGAACGGCCTCGAGGATCCAGGGGACGCCGCGCTCGCACGCGGCCAACGTCGCGGCGGCACGTCGGCCCGCGGTGTCGCCGTCGACGGTGACGACGGCGTCGGGGGTGTCGGCGTGGAGCTCCCGGATCGTCTGGGCGACGCGTCGCCGATGCAGCGCTGCCGCCTCCTTGCGCCGCGTCGCCGACGGGTCCTCCACGGGGATCTCGATGTCGTCGACGTCCACCTCGACCACGAGTCCGTTCACGACGACGGGCTCTTCGACGGCTCCGGCGTCGAGCGCGAGACGGTGTTCGCAACCGGCGAGGTCACGGGCGGTCAGCAGCGGGACGCGCGGGAGGGCGGGGACTCCCGGTGCCGTCACCAACCCGTCCACATCCGTCCTCTCCGTACCGCCCGACCCCGGGGCGCGTCCCGCCTCGGGTGCGGTCTCGTGCCCCGGGGGTGATCTTCTACCCTGGGACCGACAGCTGTCATCACCGCGCCCGCGCATCTCCTCTCGCGCCGCGACCAGCACCACCCGACCCCGGAGGTCATCCGACATGGGCCTGCTCACCCCCAGCCGTACCACGCGTGCCCAGCGGCGCGCGCAGGCCAAGGCCCTCAAGGCCAAGGCGAAGCTGGAGGCGCGTCTCGACAACCGCGGTCAGCGCAAGGAGCGCGCGGCCCGTCGTCGGCACGAGAAGAAGATCGTGCGCAAGCAGCTCAAGGCGCAGCGCAAGTCCGACGAGACCGCCGCCCGGATCGCGTCCGAGACCAACAAGGCCACCGAGAAGCTCGCCCAGTCGCGGATCGAGCTCGCCCAGAACGGCACCACGCTCACCCCGCGCAAGCTGCGCCGCTACCTGTCGATCGCCAAGGTCGCCGCACCGATCGTCGTGCCGCTCGCCTATCGCGGGGCGACGCTGGCCCGCGAGCAGCTCACCGTGTGGGAGGCCAACCGCGTGGGCGTCCCCGTCGACGAGCTCGCGAAGTACAGCGGCCACGGTGCCGCGCTGTCCGCGCGGATCGCCGGTGCGGAGAAGTCGGTGTCGACGCTCGCCGCCACCCGCGACGCGGGCGCCGAGACCACGAAGTTCGTCGAGGCGATGACCGGTCGTCTCCGCGACCTCACCGCGGCCGTCTCGGCCGCCGAGCACATGCCCGGTTCCCGCCGTCGGTCGGCGCACCAGGCCATCTCGCGCGAGCTGGCGGGGATCGAGAGCGACCTGCTCGCCCGGCTCGGGGTACGCCCCTGACCGAGCGGGCACGGGGAGCGGTCGAACTCGACAGGCGGGTCCGTGCCGGAGCCGTGACCGTCGTGGTGCCCGCACTCGGGCTGGCCGCGCACGGTGCCGCGTCGGGCGTGCTCCCGGGCGTCTCTGCGGTGGCGCTGTGTCTGTTCCTCGGTGTGGTCACCGGCGCAGTCGTCGACGTGGCGTCGCGTCTCCGCGGACACGGGTGGGCCCCGCTGGTCGGGATCCTCACGGTCGCACAGGGTCTCGCTCACCTCGCGCTGTCGGTGGGCCACGACCACCACGCCGGATCCATGCCCGGCATGGCGGACCACGCCATGCCGGACATGCCCGCCGGCCCGATGCTGATCCACCATCTGCACGCGCTGCTGGAGCCGTGGTCCGCCGACGGCGCCGTCATGCTGCTGACCCACGTGATCGCGGTCCCGGTGACCGCGCTGCTGATCGCGCTCGCGGCGGCCGTCACCGGCGTCGTCACATCTGTCGCCGCGGCACTCCGTGGTCCCGGACCGCGTCCGCGTCCGCTCGGTGCCGCCCCCATCGCCGTGCCTGCGGTCGTCCCTTGCCCGCGCATCGACCGTGCGGCCGGACCCGGGAAGCGCGGCCCGCCGGCAGTCCTCGTCCCTGTCTGACCGGCCCCGAGGCGCTCCTCGGGGTCTCACCCGTGCGTGTTCATCGCGCACACTCCGATCACGAGGAACATCCATGAACACATCTCTGCGCACGATCGGTGCGATCGCCGCGACGGCCGCCACCGTCGGTCTCGCCGGACTCGTCGCCCCGGGCGTCGCGTCCGCACACGTCACCGCGAACGGACCCGGACTGGTCCAGGGCGGCTACGGCGTCATCACGTTCAACGTGCCGAACGAGACCGCGGACAACGCCACCACCACGAAGGTGTCGGTGACCGTGCCGAACCTGAAGTCGGCCCGTCCCGAGGCGGTGCCGGGGTGGCAGGCCACCGTCGCCAAGAACGCGAACGACGAGATCACCGCGGTGACCTGGCAGGTGCAGCCGGGCTCGGCCGGTATCGCACCCGGCGGGTTCCAACGGTTCGCGCTCAGCGCCGGCCCGCTGCCGGAGAAGAACACCGTGAGCATGCCCGCGGTGCAGACATACTCCGACGGCGAGGTCGTCGACTGGAACCAGCCGATGAACGCTGACGGCTCCGAGCCCGAGCACCCTGCCCCCGAGCTCACGCTCGCGGCGGAGGAGTCGTCGACGGCCGCGGCGCCGGATGCATCGGACACCACCGCCCGGTGGCTCGGCGGCGTCGGCCTGGCGGTCGGCGTGATCGGTGCGGGAGTCGCGGTGCTCGCCCTGAGGAGGAAGTCGTCATGACAGCCGGTCGTATGTCCCTGGCGGGTGTCGTAGCCGCCGTGCTCGTCGTTCTCACGACGGCGCTGGCCGGTCCGGCGTCCGCGCACTCGACCCTGGTCTCGTCGGACCCGGCGAACGGGTCGAGCGTCGCCTCCGGTCCGAGCAGTGTCACGTTGACGTTCAACGAGGCCCTGCAGGACGCCTACGACGCGCTCACCGTCGTCGGTCCGGACAACCGGTACTGGCAGGTCGACGAGAAGGCCCGTGTCGAGGGGCCGCGGATCACCGTCGGACTCCGACCCCTGGGCCCGGCCGGTGAGTACCGCGTCAACTACCGCGTCACCTCGGCCGACGGCCACCCGGTGAGCGGGCAGGTGCGGTTCACGCTGACCACCGCCGGAACGGGGACCCCCGGGGCAGTGGCGACCGCGTCGTCGTCGGATGACGGCGGTGTCACCTGGTGGCCCTACGCCGTCGGCGTGGTCGTCGTGATCGCTCTGGGTGGAGGCGCGTACCTCCTCCGACGCCGCACCGCCGGGGTCTGACACCACAACCCCTACCGGACAGCGCCGGCACGTGCACTGTGCGCGCGCCGACCGCGTCCGGTGGGGGTTGTGGGCGGTCAGCTCGGGCAGCTGACGGTGTAGGACCACACCGTGTCGGTTCCCCCGTAGACACGCACCAGCACGGAATCCGACACTCCCGGGGGAATAGTCACGCGGGCGGATCCGACACCCTGACCGGGACGGTTGTTGTTCCCCACGAATCCGGTGTCGTACACCTGCCTGCCCTGGTAGCTGACGACGATGCGGTCGGGCACGTTCTCGGTGTCGTAGGAGAGCGTGAAGGTCGCCGGCCCCCGGCGGCCGAGCTTGTGGATCGTGTCGGTGATCCCGTCGTTGCCTGATTTCGTCGACGCGTTGCACTGCTGCACCGCAGGCGGTCCGGACGGTCCGGCCAACGGACCCGACGATCCGAGACCGATCTGGTCGAGCAAGCCGGCGATCTGCCCCAGCGCCCCTCCGGTCGCGCGATCCGCCTGTGCGCTCCCCGAGTTCAGGGCACCGATGATGTCGCTGCTGCCCGGTGGGTTGGGGGCAGGCGCCGCTCCCGCCGGGGCGCAGAGAGCCGACCCTGTTCCCAGCGCGATTGTCGCGGCCGCGACGGCCACTCCGGCCCGTATCCGACGACGAGACATGACTGGACTCCTTCGTTCGCGGGTCCTGAGCGGGCCCGACCACGCGACGTTCTCAGTCCGCTCGCGGCTGCGCGTCCCCTGTCCGAAAAATCCTTCGCGGAATCATCCGAACAGACGTCGATCGTTCACACGATGTCGTTGCGGTTCGTGAGAGTGCCGTCCGCAAACGACACCGCTGGGCGCCGGCGCGTGCGATGTGCACGAGCCGAGGCCCAGCGGTGAGGTCTGTGGACGTGGGTCCCAGTCAGCGACCGGGCAGGAAACGCAGCAGCTTCATGGTGGTGGGGACCAGCTTGAGGAACAGCGCCCGCGGGACGCCGCGGATGCCGTCGATCCCGATCACGCGCTGGGCCGCGATCGTCTGTGGCTCGGTGTACTTGAGCAGACCCTCGGTGCCGTGGCGGCGGCCGACACCGGAGATGCCCATGCCACCCATCGGCGCGGCGGTGGACCCCCAGGCCGCGGCGTAGCCCTCGTTGATGTTCACGGTGCCGACGTGGAGCTGGGCACCGATCGCGCGCGCCTCGGCGGTCGAGCCGGCGAAGATGCTCGCGTTCAGGCCGTACTCGGTGTCGTTGGCGAGCTTCACGGCCTCGTCGACCGAGTCGACCTCGTAGATCGAGACGAGCGGGCCGAAGGTCTCCGACCCGAAGCACTGCATCTGCTCGTTGACGCCTCCGAGCACCGTCGGGGCGTAGAAGAAGGGTCCGACCTCGTCGAGCTTGCGGCCGCCCGCGAGCACCGTCGCGCCCTTCTCGACGGCGTCCTTGACGTGCGCGTCGACGGTGTCGACCTGGGCCTGCGAGGCCAGCGAACCCATGTCGGCCGAGAAGTCGTAGACCGGGGCGACCTTCATGGTCGCGACGTGGTCGGCGAACTTACGGGTGAACTCGGCGGAGATCGCCTTCTCGACGTACAGCCGCTCGATCGAGATGCAGAGCTGACCGGAGTTCGAGTAGCAGGCGCGGGCGGCGCCCTCGACGGCTCGATCGATGTTGGCGTTCGCGGTCACGATCATCGGGTTCTTGCCGCCCAGCTCGGCGGAGAACCCGATGAGGCGCCGGCCGGCCTGTGCGGCCAGGGTGGCGCCGGTCTGCGAGGAACCGGTGAACATCAGGTAGTCGGCCGACTCGACGAGCGCGGTGCCGACGACGGTGCCGGGACCCGGGACCACCGCGAACAGCTCGGGCTCGAGTCCGGCCTCGTAGAGCAGCTCCGCCACGGACAGTGCGCAGTACGGGGTCTGGCTGTCGGGCTTGATGACGACGGCGTTGCCGGCGATGAGCGCGGCCACCGCGTCCGACGCGGCCAGCGTCAGCGGGTAGTTCCACGGCGAGATGATGCCGATGACGCCCTTGGGCTGGTACCGCACGCGGACGTCGGTGGCACCCGGGATCATGCCCTTCACGCGGTGTGCCTTGAGCGTCTTGGGACCGGTCGCCGCGTAGTGGCGCGCGGTGAGGGCGACGTCGACGACCTCTTCCTGCGCGTACGCACGAGCCTTGCCGGTCTCGGCCTGTGCCATGTCCATCAGCTCGGTGCGGCGGGCGAACACCAGGTCGGCGAAGCGGGAGATCACCGCGGCGCGATCGGCGGGCGTGCGCTCGGCCCACCGGGCCTGGGCGGCCCGGGCGCGGTTCACGGCGAGCTCGAGATCCTCGGCGGTCCCCACCGGGATCGTCGTCATCTCCTCACCGGTGAACGCCTCCAACACGGGCCGCGTGGGGCGCGTGTCGTGGCGGTCGATGGCGATCAGTTGACGCAGGCGGTCGAACGTCGCGCGATCGGGTCGGCCCATCGGGGAACTCCTCGTCGAGACGGGATGCGCATCTGACAATGCGCGTTGTCAGTCCACGAGTGTAGGCGCATCCACGCGTGCGCGAAAGGCTGGTGGTCAGGCCCCCGCGATGACCACGATCCCGTCGTCATCGCTGTGCAGCACGTCTCCGGCGCGGAACGTGACGCCACCGAACGCGACGTCGACGTCGGATTCGCCCGCCCCGGTCTTCGTCGACTTCCGCGGGTTCGTGCCGAGCGCCTTGCACCCGAAGTCCATCTCACCGATCACCGCGGAGTCACGGATCGCGCCGTACACGATCACCCCGGCCCATCCGTTCGACCGGCCCAGTTCGGCGATGAGGTCGCCGACGAGGGCGGTGTGCAGGGACCCCCCGCCGTCGATCACCAGCACCGCGCCGTCGCCCGGCGTCCCGAGCACCGATTTGAGCAGCGCGTTGTCCTGATGGCATCGGACGGTGCGGACCGGTCCGGCGAACTGACGCCGCCCGCCGTACTGGCGGAACTGGGTGTCGCAGCTGCGGACGTCGGGTCCGATCTCGTCGACGAGGTCGGCGGTCGCGGTGAAGGAGGTGTCGGTCACGACGGGGAGTCTAGGACTGCTCCTGCGCCCCGACACGGACGGCGACCCCACCGATCGCGACGACGTCTCCGACCGCCAGCTGCCGCCCGCGGCGGGTGTCGACCTCGCCGTTCACGGTCACCAGCCCGTCGGCGATCACCTCTTTGGCCTCGGCGCCGCTCTCGATGAGGTTCGCGAGTTTGAGGAACTGCCCCAGGCGGATGGTGCCGTCGGAGATGGCGACCTCGGGGACGGTCATCGATTCTCCTCGTGGTGGACCGGCGGTTCTCGGACGTCACCTGACACGATTGCACGCGACGCCGCTTCTCGACGCGGCAGGCGGGAGGCCCGATGGACACACGGCGGGCACCGCACGTCGCCGGGGTGGTGGTGGGGGTCCTCTCCGGCCTGTCGCTGGTGGGCAGCGTCTCGACGACGTTCCGCCACCTCATCGCCGTCCCCCGCGACTGGGTCGACACCTATGTCATCTCGATGCCCGACACGAGCTTCGCGTGGGCGTTCGTGCTGGCGGTCGTCGCGATCGCGTTGTCGGCACGCAAGCGCATCGCGTGGTGGGTGACGACCGGCTACCTCGTCGTGTTCGCGGTCTCGAACGCGCTGTACTTCGTGCCGTCGGTGGCGCAGGGCCTCGACCTCACGACGACCGACCGGGTGAACCTGGTCGTCGGTCTCGTGATCGACGCGATCATCCTGGCCTTCCTCGTCGTCACCTACCGGCAGTTCTTCACCCGTGTCCGGCGCGGTGCGGTGCTGCTCGCCCTGGCCGTCCTCGGCGGTGGCCTGCTCGCGGCGACCGGGATCGGGTGGGGACTCGTCGAGGCGTTCCCCCGCACCCTCGAACCCGATCAGCGCCTCGCGTACGCGTTCAACCGCGTCGTCGCCTTCGCCTCCGTCGACATCCGCACCTTCGACGGCCGGCACTCCTACATGGTCATCAACGGCCTGCTCGGCCTGCTGGGTGCGCTCGCGCTGATGACGGCGGCCGTGGTCCTGTTCCGGTCGCAGCGACTGTCGGGGCTGGTGACCGCCGACGACGAGCGCGTCATCCGCGCGTTGATCGCCGCGCACGGCGACGACAACTCGCTGGCCTACTTCTCCACCCGCCGCGACATCGCCGCGGTGTTCGCCCGCTCCGGTCGTGCGGTCATCACCTACCGCGTCGAACTCGGTGTCTGCCTGGCGTCCGGCGACCCCATCGGCGACCCGCGGCACTGGCCCGACGCGATCGCCGAGTTCCACGCGCTCTGCGAGCGGTACGGGTGGTCGCCGGGTGCGATGGGCGCGAGCGAACGCGGTGCGCAGGCCTACATCGACTCCGGCATGACGGCCCTGACGATGGGCGACGAGGCGGTCATCGAGACGAGGCGCTACCGCACGTCGGGGCCACAGATGCGCAGCGTGCGACAGGCCGTGACGCGCACCGTCCGGGCCGGGGTGTCCGTGCGGATCCGCCGTCACGAGGAACTCTCGGCGGGCGAACTCGCGCAGATGGAGATCCGGGCGGACGCGTGGCGCGACACCGCCGAGGAGCGCGGGTTCGCGATGGCGCTCAGTCGGCTCGGCGACCCCGCGGACGGTCGGTGCCTGCTCGTCGAAGCGGTGCAGTACGCGGGCACACCGGCCGAGCGGGTGGTCGGGATGCTGTCCTTCGTCCCCTGGGGTCGTGCCGGGTTGTCGCTCGACCTCATGCGGCGCGACCGTGACGCGGTGAACGGCGTCGTCGAGGCGATGGTGTCCGAACTCGCCACGCAAGCACCGGATCACGGGATCGCCCGGATCTCGCTGAACTTCGCCGCGTTCCGCGCGGTGTTCGAGCAGGGAGACGCCATCGGTGCCGGGCCCGTGATGCGCGGTGCCCACGGCCTGCTGGTGTTCGCGTCCCGGTTCGTGCAGATGGAGTCGCTGTACAAGTCCAACGCGAAGTACCTGCCGACGTGGGAGCCGCGGTTCCTGTGCGCCGCCGACGCCCGCGACATCGTGCACGCCGGTCTCGCCGCCGTCCTGGCCGAGGGATTCGTCGCCGTGCCCTGGCGACGACGCGGTGACGCCCACCGGTACGTCGGGACGTCGTCGGCGGTGCCGTCCGACCTCGACGTCGACGAACTCGTCGCCGCGATCGAGGCGGAGGCGTTCGCGGGGCCGCCCGTTCCCCGTCGCCCCGAACAGGTCCGGGTCCGGATGGACAAGCTGGACGCGCTGCGCGCCCACGGCGTGGACGCCTACCCACCCGCCGATCCCCCCACCCATCGCATCGCCCACGCGCGGACCGCGGAACCGTCGACGCCGGTCTCCGTCGCCGGTCGCGTCCTGCGCGTCCGCGACCTGGGCAGCGTCGTCTTCGCCGACGTCCGGGACTGGACCGGCACCGTGCAGGTCCTGCTCGACCGCTCGACCGCGGGCGACGAGGCCGCTCGGTTCGCGTCCACGGTCGACCTCGGTGATCTCGTTCGCGTGCGAGGAGCGATGGGGCGCAGCCGATCCGGCGAACTGTCGGTACTGGGTGACGACTGGACGATGCTCGGCAAATGCCTGCACCCGTTGCCCGACAAATGGAACGGGCTGTCGGACCCGGAGACACGCGTCCGCCTGCGCCACGTCGACCTCGCCGTGCACACCGCGGCGCGGGAGATGCTGGTGGCGCGCAGCGCCGTCGTCGGGGCACTGCGGTCGACGTTGGCCGGTCGCGGCTACCTCGAGGTGGAGACCCCTGTGCTGCAACGGGTCCACGGTGGTGCGAACGCGACCCCGTTCCAGACGCACATCGAGGCGTACGACCTGGACCTCTATCTGCGGATCGCTCCCGAGCTGTACCTGAAGCGGCTGTGCGTCGGCGGGGTGGAGCGGGTCTTCGAGATCGGCCGCAACTTCCGCAACGAGGGCGCCGACGCCACCCACAACCCGGAGTTCACCTCGCTGGAGGCCTACGAGGCGCACGGCGACTACCGCACGATGCTCACCCTCGCGCGGGAGATGATCCAGGCGGCCGCGGTGGCCGCACACGGCGAGGCGGTCGCGCTGCGGCCCCGGGACGACGGCGGCGTCGACCGCGTCGACATCGGCGGCGAGTGGGCCGTGCGCGACGTCCACGAGGCGGTCTCGGAGGCGATCTCGTGCAAGCTCGGGGAGCACGTCGTCGTCGAGCCCGGCGCGGAACTGTCGGTGCTGCGGTCCATCTCGGAGCGGCTGCAGATCGCCCTGCACCCGGACTGGGACGCCGGGCAGGTCGTCCTCGAGCTCTACGAACACCTCGTGGAGGCACGCACCACCACTCCGACGTTCTACCTCGACTTCCCCGTGTCGGTGTCGCCGCTGACGCGGTCGCATCCGCAGCGCCCCGGTGTCGCCCAACGGTGGGACCTCGTCGCCTGGGGTACGGAACTCGGCACCGCCTACAGCGAACTCACCGATCCCGTCGAGCAGCGTGCACGGCTCACCGAACAGTCGGAGAAGGCCGCCGGCGGTGATCCGGAGGCGATGGAGCTCGACGAGGACTTCCTCACCGCGCTCGAGTACGCGATGCCCCCGACCGGTGGACTCGGGCTCGGTGTCGACCGGATCGTCATGCTGCTCACCGGACGGCCCATCCGGGACACGTTGCCGTTCCCACTGGTCCGGCCGCGGTGACCACCACCCGTCCGCCCGGCACCGTGACCGAGATCGCCGGCCGGCCGACACATGTGGTCGTCGACGGGTCTGGTCCGCCGGTGGTGCTCATGGCTGCGCTCGGGAGCAACTGGTTCGACCTCGACGCCCTCACCGCCCGCCTCGTCGACGACTTCACCGTGATCCGGTACGACCGTCCCGGGTACGGTCTCAGCTCGCCCCTGCCCCGCGACCGATGGCCGACCCTGGCCGACGAGGTCGACCGCCTGGAGGCAGTGCTCGACCACCTCGGCGTCACCGAACCCGTTGTCCTGGCCGCGCACTCGATGTCGTCTCTGTATGCCGAGGGCTTCGCGCTCATTTGCCCGGAACGGACGCGCGCAGTGCTGATGATCGACGGGACGTTCTCGCTGATCGGCAAGCGTGCGATACCGACGTCTCGTCGAGCGGCAAACGGGCACCGTGTCGCGGATCTCGTTGCCCACCTCCGGATCCCGCAGCTGGTGGGGCCGCTCGCACACGCCTCGGTACTGCCGACACCGCCGGAGGGCTACGACGACGCCCAACGCCGCTGGATCCGTCACGTGTTCACCCGGGTCGACATGGCGCGGGCGACCCTCGTCGAGAACGCGGCCTACCCGGCGATCGACGAGGACCTGCGTGCCCTGCGCGCCGAGCGAGGCCGCCCCACGATGCCGGTGACCGTGCTGGCCGCGCTCGGCGACGGCGGCGGCTGGCGATCGGCATGGCGCGCCCGACAGCGTCGCTACGCCGAGGCCCTCGGTGCGAGCTACGAGGAGATCAGCCCGGCGGGTCACCTGCTGGTGCTGAGCCGGCCCGCACTCGTCGCCGACGCGATCCGCCGGCTCGCGCGGCGTGCGGACGGCGAGTGGGTCAGGGCTGCAGGAGCGCCAGATCCGAAGCGGTGACGAGGCGCTCGGCTTCCTCGGGCCACATCCGGGCGGCACGGTGGCGGTGGAGTCGACCCGGCGGCCGGGTGGGCCGTCCGTCGGTCGATACGGGTCGGAGGACGGACGGTACGTGAGGAACTCTCACACGGATCACTTCCCTGTGCTCGGCTGATTCCGTGTGACGGATGTTACAGATGGGACTGAGAAGTTCCTGTCAAGGACACGCTCGGCAGTGCCTGTGGACAACCGATTCGCCCGTGAGTACGTCCGTACAGTACGTTTCCCTTCGTCATCGTAACGATCCTCGGGGAGATCTCATGCGTTCGCGTTTCCGCTCGTTCATCGCCGCCACCGCCGTGGCTGCCGCCGCTGTCACCGGAGGGGTTGTCGCCGCCGCGCCGGCAGGTGCAGCCCCGCCGTCGAAGCCGCTACCGGTCTTCACTCTCACCGGGGACAATTTCGGGATGTTCGGCGACCACGACTTCTGTCGTGGCACGGTCAACGTCCGTCTCACCACGCCGAAACGCGCGGTCGTTCGTGTGACTTTCACGTCGAACGGCTTCACCGGCAACGGACCGGGTTGGGTCAGAAACCCGAGGTGTCGCGTCCTGCTCGCGTTCACGCACACCAGCGCGCTCACCCTCTACAAGCAGACTTTTGTTCCGGCGTCCTTCGGCACCAAGCCAGGCGAGAAGATCACTCGGGACATCGTCACGGGCTCCGGCTTGGTCTCGATAGGTGCGACCGCCTACGCAACCAACACACCAGTCCAAGTTCCCCTGGCCTACGGTGCCGGCTTCTACGCCATCGTCCCCTGACCTAGCGGCCCTTCCACACCGGCTGCCGCTTCTCGACGAATGCCGTGATGCCCTCGAGGGTGTCCTGGCTGACGATCAGTTCGTCGAGGGCGGTGGTCGGGTGGGCGGCCGCGGCGACAGGGTCGGCGATGTTCTCGGTCTCGGCGATCGCGATGAGCGAGGCCCGTACCGATGTCGGCGAGCAGGCGACGACCTCGGCCGCCAGCTCGCGCGCGACGTCCATCACCGTTCCCGCCGGGGCGATGCGACTGGCGACACCGCGCTCGAGTGCCGCCGCGGCCGTCATCCTGCGCCCGGTGAGGATCATCTCCATCGCCACCGATCTCGGCAGGGCGCGGGGCAGTCGGACGAGTCCGCCCATCAAAGCGGCGAGACCCACCTTGACCTCGGGCAGGGAGAACGTCGCGTTCTCGTCGACGACGATCATGTGAGACGCCAACGCGATCTCGAATCCACCGCCGAGGGCGTGACCGTTCACCGCGGCGATCACCGGCTTCACCAGATCCGAGCGTGAGGTCAGGCCACCGAATCCGTTGAGCGGCACCGGGCCCATCCCACCGCTCGCCGCGGTGGCCGCGAGATCGTTGCCGGCCGAGAACGCCTTGTCACCCGCGCCCGTGATGATCGCGACCCACAGATCCGGGTCCGCGAGATAGGCGTCGAACACCGAGTCCAGCTCGGCGTTCGTCGCGGCGTCGAGGGCGTTCCGCGCGTCCGGGCGGTTGATCGTCACCTCCAGGACATGACCGTCACGACGGACCAGCACCCCGCTGTAGTCGTCGCGGAACCCGACGGGCGGCACCGGCCGGAGCCGGTCCATCGTCGCCGCGTCCAGACTGACGCGGTTGCCATCGGCGAACGACCGCGCGACGACCCGAGTCCCGATCGGCTGATCGGCCTCGACGAGGAAGCGCATCGTCGTGTCGTCCTCACGGTCGACGGTCGCGATGAACCGGGCCCCGGCTGCGCCGTCCCGGTCCAGGACACGCCCGACGACGATCGCCTGACGCGGCCCGTTCTTTCCGTATCCGACGACGTACGAGTCGATCACCGCAGGACCGTCGACGCGCTCGACGGTCGGGACATCGGGAGTCGCGTCGAGATCCGCCTGGGCCGAGGCGCTCGTCGACGACCGCCATGCCACCGGCGTCGTGGAGTACACCCCGGTCGAGTACTTGCTGAGCACACCGCCGTTCGCGCCGACGAGACCGAACGAGGCCGGTTCCGCACGCACGCGGTCGACGATCTCGGCGATCGCGTGCATCGAGTAGTCGTTGCCCGCTCCACCGAAATACGGCAGCCCGCCGGTGACGGTCAGCCCGCGCGGATCGTCCGCTGACAACCCGAACGCATCGCACACCGCCCACACGGCGATCGGGAAGCAGCTGTAGAGATCGAGGTGACCGACGTCGTCGAGGGCGACCCCCGCGGCGTGGAGCGCGTGGCGGATCGACGCGACCGCCGCCGGCGAGGACGACAGATCGGGCCGTCGCATCAGGGGCTTCTCGACCACATCGGCATGGCCGTGGAGGAACACCCAGCGGTCCTGCGGCACACCGAGTTCCCGAGCCCGTGCCACGGACATCACGACGACAGCCGCGGCCTGATTCACCTGGTCTCGGGCGATCATCAGACGCGTGTAGGGGTCGGTGATGCGCCGGTTCGACTCGTCCGGCTCGGCGATCTCGGTGACCGTTCGCTCGACGGGAGACGCCGAATGCGGGTTCTTCGCGGCGACGGCCGAGAACGGGGCGAACAGCTCCGCCATCGACCGGCCGTAGGCATCCCGCGACAGACCCAGTCGAGCGCGACGCGCGTTCTCGAGCACCGAGTACTGCAAGAGAGGCTCGCGCAGTCCGTGCCGCGCCTCCTGGGCCGTCACGATCCCGGCGATGCCGAACCCGCGGTCTTCGACGGCGACGTCGTCGTGCTCGGACCAGTCGGGCCGCGGACCGTCGCCGTCGGTGATGTGGCGCTTCGTCGAGATGGCCTCCGCGCCGGCGATCACGAACGCCGCCGACCGCCCCGCGGCGATCTTCTCGGCGAGCTCGGTCAGCAGGTGCTGCGGACTCTGCCCACCCACCGCCTCGGCGATCAGCCTGCGCGCGGTGATGCCCACGCGGCGAGCCACCGCGGCCGGCATCACGTCGGGACGTCCGAACGGCGAGGACGACAGGGGGCTGGAGATCTCGAAGGACCGGATGGATCCCACGGTGTCGACGGATGCCGCGACACGGTCCGGATCGACGCCACTGTCCATCAATGCGTTCCGCACTGCGGCGGCGGCGAGATCTGCCTCGGAGAGCGCCTGGTACCCGTCGTCGTCGAGGCGTTCGCTCGCCTGCCCGACCCCGATCACCACCGGCGTCGTCGGGTCCAGCGCATCCACATCGCTCACGACAACTCCTGACCATCTGAGACCATTACCCCGTCAATAGTCTCACAAGGGCGTGCGCCCCCGTGAGACCATCTCCGCGTGACTCGTCCCGGCGCCCCGATGAGTGATCTGTTCGCCCGGGCGGTCCGCCAGTCGATCGCGGGCACCGCGGTCGCACGTGACGACCCGACGGTCGACCGCATCCTGGATGCCGCGGTGAGTGTTCTTAGCCGCCGTGGCACCACGGACGCGACCGTGGACGAGGTCGCCCAGGAGGCGGGCGTGGGTCGCGCCACCGTGTTCCGACGGTTCGCGTCGAAGGACGCGGTCTTCGAGGCGGCCCTGACCCGCGTCGTGGCCCGGGTCATCGGGGCGATGGTGGAGCGCTTCGCGGTCGTGCGGGATCCCGTGGAGCAGGTCGTGGAGGGGTTCGCGATATGCGTTGCGCTCGATGCCGATCCGGTGCTGGCCCGGCCGCGCCGCCAGCGCGCGGACCTGCTCGCCGCGTTGTGTGAGGGCGACCCGTCACCGGTGTCCCTGGCGTTCGACGCGGTCGCCGCGAACCTCCGCCGCGCACACCGGGCCGGCGCGATCACCGTCGGCGACCCCGACCAGCAGGCCGACGTGCTCGTCCATCTGGGACTGGCCTACCTCTTGGCTCCGGGTCTCGCCGTCGACCTCGGCGACCCCGACGCGGTCCGCGCCTTCGCCCGCAGCACCATCGCGCCCGTCATCGGATATCGGCCCGGCGCTGCGGGCCGCGTGGTTGCATCGGACACATGACACCCGAGGTGACCACGGTCCTGGAGAACTACACGTACTTCGAGTGCCCACGCTGGCACGACGGCCGGATCTGGGTCTCGGACTTCTACTCGTACAAAGTCATCTCGGCGAACGCCGACGGTTCCGACGCGAAGGTGGAGGCGGAGATCCCGCAGCAGCCGTCGGGTCTGGGCTGGCTGCCCGACGGCCGGCTGCTCGTGGTGTCGATGCGCGACCACACCATCCTGCGCCGCGAGTCGGACGGGTCCCTGGTCGTGCACGCCGACCTCTCGTCGATGGTGACCCACCACCTGAACGACATGCTCGTCGACGACCGGGGCCGCGCCTATGTCGGCAACTTCGGCTTCGACCTGATGAACGGCGGTGACCCGGCGCCGACCTCGCTGATCCTCGTCGAGCCCGACGGCTCGGCCCGTGTGGTGGCCGAGGACCTGTGGTTCCCTAACGGGATGGCTCTGACGTCCGACGGGCGCCTGGTCGTCGACGAGACGATCGGCAACCGCGTGAGCGTGTTCGATATCCACCACGACGGATCGCTCGGAGATCGCCGCGACTGGGCCGTGTTCGGCGACCTGCCGGACATGGCCGACACCGCGACGGCGATGGGTCAGATCGTGCTCGCACCCGACGGCTGTGCCATCGACGCGGACGACGCTCTGTGGGTCGCCGACGCGCTCGGTGGACGGGTCGCGAAGGTCGTCGAGGGCGAGGGTGTCGTCGACGAGATCACCTTTGACAGCGGTGTGTTCGCGTGCGGGTTCGGCGGGGACGACGGGCGCACGCTGTTCGTCTGCGCCGCACCGGACTTCGACGAGCACGCACGCAAAGAGGCCACCGACGGCAGGTTGCTGTCGGTGGCCCTTCGCTGAGCGAGATCTATCGCTGCGGTGCCTGCGTCGGGTGGATCGGCGCGGGCAGGTAGCTCTCCTGCGTCAGGTAGCGGTCGACGCCGGCGGCCGCGGAACGACCCTCGGCGATCGCCCACACGATGAGCGACTGGCCGCGACCGGCGTCCCCCGCGACGAACACGCCGGGGACCGTGCTCTGGAAGTCGTCGTCGCGCTTGACGTTTCCGCGCTCGTTGTACTCGACACCGAGGCCGTCGAGCAGGCCGGTCCGTTCCGGACCGACGAAGCCCATGGCCAGCAGGACGAGATCGGCCTCGAGCTCGAACTCCGAACCCTCCACCTTCTCGAACTTGCCCTGGTTCATGACGACCTCGTGCGCGGCCAGCTTGGTGACCTTGCCGTTCTCGCCGATGAACTTCTCGGTGTTGACCGAGAACACGCGCTCACCGCCCTCCTCGTGGGCGGAGGAGACGCGGAACATCAGCGGGTACGTCGGCCATGGGGTGCTCTCGGCGCGCTCGTCCGGCGGCCGCGGCATGATCTCGAACTGGTGGACGATCTCGGCACCCTGGCGCAGCGACGTGCCCAGGCAGTCGGCGCCGGTGTCGCCACCGCCGATGATGACGACCTTCTTGCCCTTCGCGGTGATGGGCGGCTGACCGTCGTCACCGACGACGTCGTCGCCGAGCTGGACCTTGTTGGCCCACGGCAGGAACTCCATCGCCTGGTAGATGCCCTCGAGGTCGCGGCCCTCGATGGGCAGGTCGCGCCACGACGTCGCCCCGTTGGCGAGGACCACCGCGTCGTGCTGGGCGCGGAGGTCGTCGGCGGAGATGTCCTGTCCGACGGTGATGCCCGTCTTGAAGACGGTGCCCTCGGCCTCCATCTGTGCGATGCGCCGATCGATGTGGCGCTTCTCCATCTTGAACTCGGGGATGCCGTAGCGGAGCAGTCCGCCGATGCGATCGGCGCGCTCGTAGACGGTCACGTCGTGGCCGGCGCGCGTGAGCTGCTGCGCTGCGGCGAGTCCCGCGGGTCCGGAGCCGATGACCGCGACGTGCTTGCCCGTCTTGGTGGTCGGCATGACCGGGTGCACCCAGCCCTTGTCGAAGGCGTTGTCGATGAGCTCGACCTCGACCTGCTTGATGGTCACAGCAGGCTGGTTGATGCCCAGCACACATGACGCCTCACACGGGGCGGGGCACAGACGACCCGTGAACTCCGGGAAGTTGTTCGTCGCGTGCAGACGTTCGATCCCGTCCTTCCACTGGCCCTTGTAGACGAGGTCGTTCCACTCCGGGATCAGGTTGCCCAGCGGGCAGCCGTTGTGGCAGAACGGGATACCGCAGTCCATGCACCGGCTTGCCTGGCGCTGCAGGATCTCGTGGTCGTGCTTCTCGTACACCTCTTTCCAGTCCTGCAGTCGCAGGTCCACGGGACGCCGCGGGGGCAGCTCCCGCTCGGTGTGCTTCAGAAAACCTCGCTGGTCACCCACGAGCGGCCTCCATGATCGCCTCGTCCACGTCGCGGCCGGCCTTCTCGGCGTCGGCGATCGCGATGAGGACTCGCTTGTAGTCGCGCGGCATCACCTTGATGAACGCGCGCTGTGTGTTCTCCCAGTCGGCCAGGATCGCTGCGGCGACCGGGGACTCGGTCTCGTTGCCGTGCTTCTCCACGATCCCGTGCAGGAACTCCAGGTCCTCGTCGTCGAGGGTCTCGGGCTCCACCAACTCGGTGTTCAGGTTGTCCGGCAGCTTGCCGAACGGGTCGTAGACGTAGGCGACACCGCCGGACATGCCGGCCGCGAAGTTGCGTCCCGTGTCACCGAGCACCACCACACGACCACCGGTCATGTACTCGCACCCGTGATCGCCGACGCCCTCGACGACAGCCGTCACGCCCGAGTTGCGGACGCAGAACCGCTCGCCGACGACGCCGCGCAGCAGGATCTCGCCGGCGGTGGCGCCGAAGCCGATCACGTTGCCCGCGATGATGTTCTTCTCGGCTACGAAGCTCTCGGGGGCGACACTCGGCGGGCGGACGACGATCCGTCCACCCGAGAGTCCCTTGCCCACGTAGTCGTTGGCGTCGCCCTCGAGCCGCAACGTGATGCCGCGCGGTACGAACGCCCCGAAGCTGTTGCCCGCGGACCCGGCGAAGTCGATGATGATCGTCCCGTCGGGCAGACCGTTGGCGCCGTACGCCTTCGTCACCTCGTGGCCGAGCATCGTGCCGACCGTTCGGTTGACGTTCGAGATCGCCGACGTGAACGACACCCGCTCACCCGCGTCGATGGCCCCGCGGCTCTGCGCGATCAGCTGCTGGTCCAACGCCTTGTCCAACGCATGGTCCTGGCGACCCGAGTTGTAGAGGTCCTGGTTCATGAACGGCGAATCCGCCACGGCCAGGATGGGCGACAGGTCCAGCTTGCCGGCCTTGGCTCCGCGCCAGTGCTGGATCGCCTTGGTGGTGTCGAGCGCCTCGACGTGACCGACCGCCTCCTGCAGCGTCCGGAACCCGAGGCGCGCGAGGAGTTCTCGCACCTCCTCGGCGATGTAGAGGAAAAAGTTCTCCACGAACTCAGGCTTCCCGGTGAACCGCTTGCGCAGTTCCGGGTTCTGCGTCGCGACACCCACGGGGCAGGTGTCGAGGTGGCAGACACGCATCATGATGCAGCCCGAGACCACGAGAGGTGCTGTGGCGAAGCCGAACTCCTCGGCACCGAGCAGCGCGGCGACCACGACGTCACGACCGGTCTTCAGCTGGCCGTCGACCTGGACGACGATGCGGTCCCGGAGTCCGTTGAGCAGCAAGGTCTGCTGGGTCTCGGCGAGGCCGAGCTCCCACGGTGCGCCCGCGTGCTTCTCCGACGTCAGCGGCGTCGCGCCGGTGCCACCGTCGTGACCGGAGATGAGCACCACGTCGGCGTGTGCCTTGGACACACCCGCAGCTACCGTGCCGACGCCCACCTCGGAGACCAGCTTCACGTGGATGCGGGCCGCCGGGTTGGCGTTCTTCAGGTCGTGGATCAGCTGGGCGAGATCCTCGATCGAGTAGATGTCGTGGTGCGGCGGCGGCGAGATCAGACCGACCCCGGGCGTGGAGCCACGGACCTCGGCGATCCACGGGTACACCTTGTGCGGCGGGAGCTGCCCGCCCTCGCCGGGCTTCGCGCCCTGCGCCATCTTGATCTGGATGTCGGTGCAGTTCGTCAGGTAGTGCGAGGTGACACCGAAGCGTCCCGAGGCGACCTGCTTGATCGCGCTGCGCCGCCAGTCGCCGTTCTCGTCGGGATCGAACCGGTCGACGCTCTCGCCGCCCTCACCCGAGTTCGACCGGCCGCCGAGACGGTTCATTGCGATGGCCAGGGTCTCGTGCGCCTCACCGGAGATCGAGCCGTAGCTCATCGCACCGGTGGAGAAGCGCTTGACGATCTCGTGCGCCGACTCGACCTTGTCGATCGGGATGGGGTCGCGGTCACCGAAGTTGAAGTCGAACAGGCCACGCAGGGAGGCGATCTTGCGCGACTGGTCGTCGACGAGCTTCGTGTACTCCTTGAACACCGAGTACTGACCGGTGCGGGTGGCGTGCTGCAGCTTGAACACCGTGTCCGGATTGAACAGGTGGTACTCGCCCTCACGGCGCCACTGGTACTCGCCACCGACCTCGAGCTCGCGGTGCGCGCGCTCCTCCGGCCGGGCCTCGAACGCCAGCGCATGACGCGCGGCGACGTCGGCGGCGATCTCGTCGAGACCGATGCCGTCGAGGTGGCTCAGCATGCCCGAGAAGTACTCATCGACCGTGGCCTGGCCGATGCCGATGACCTGGAACAGCTGGGCACCGGTGTACGACGCGAGCGTCGAGATGCCCATCTTGCTCATGACCTTGAGCACGCCCTTGCCGGCGGCCTTGATGTAGTTCTTGCAGGCGGTCGGGAAGTCGATGTCGCCCAGCACGCCCCGCTCGACCATGTCCTCGATCGACTCGAAGGCCATGTACGGGTTGATGGCTGCGGCGCCGAAGCCGACGAGGCACGCCATGTGGTGCACCTCGCGGGCGTCACCGGCCTCGACGAGCAGACCCACCTGGGTGCGGGTGCGCTCGCGGACGAGGTGGTGGTGGACCGCCGACGTCAGCAGCAGCGACGGGATCGGCGCCAGCTTCTCGTCGGACTCCCTGTCCGACAACACGATCAGGCGCGCACCGCCGGCGACGGCCTCGGACACCTTGCGACGGATGTCCTCGATGGCGCGACGCAGACCCTCGCCGCCCTCGGCGACCGGGTACAGGCCATGGATCTGCACCGACCGGAAGTCGGGCCAGTTGCCGTCGTCGTCGATACGGACGAGCTTCGCCAGGTCGTCGTTGTCGAGGATCGGCTGCGGGAGCGCGATCTGCCGGCACGACTCGGGTCCGGGGTTGAGGAGGTCGGACTCCTTGCCGATGGTGACGCCGATGCTGGTGACGATCTCCTCGCGGATGGCGTCGAGCGGCGGGTTGGTCACCTGGGCGAAGCGCTGCTGGAAGTAGTCGAAGAGCATCCGCGGACGCATCGACAACACCGCGATGGGTGTGTCGGTGCCCATCGAGCCGATGGCCTCCGCGCCCGTCTTCGCCATCGGCGTGACGAGGAGGTTGAGCTCCTCGGTGGTGTAGCCGAAGACCTGCTGGCGCAGACGGACCCGCTCATGGGCCATGTGGATGTGCGGCCGGCTCGGCAGGTCCGAGAGGACGGTGAAGCCCTCGTCGAGCCACTGCTGGTACGGCTGCTCGGCGGCGAGGGTGTCCTTGATCTCCTCGTCGTCGACGATGCGGCCCTGCGCGGTGTCCACGAGGAACATCCGGCCCGGCTGCAGGCGCAGGCGGCGCACGACTGTGGCGGGGTCGATGTCGAGGACGCCGACCTCGGACGCCATCACGACGAGACCGTCCTCGGTCACCCAGATGCGGCTGGGGCGCAGACCGTTCCGGTCGAGCACGGCGCCGATCACGGTGCCGTCGGTGAAGCAGACCGACGCCGGTCCGTCCCACGCCTCCATGAGCGTCGAGTGGTACTGGTAGAACGCCCGATGCTCGGGCTTCATGGTCTCGTGACGCTCCCACGCCTCCGGGATCATCATCAGCACGGCGTGCGGCAGCGAACGGCCACCGAGGTGCAGCAGCTCCAGGCACTCGTCGAAACGCGCTGTGTCCGAGGCACCGTCGGTGCAGATCGGGAAGATCTTCTCGCCGGTGCCGTCGCCGAAGACCGCGGTGTCGATCAGGCGCTCGCGCGCCCGCATCCAGTTCTCGTTGCCGGTGACGGTGTTGATCTCACCGTTGTGGGCGACGCGACGGAACGGATGCGCCAGCGGCCACGACGGGAACGTGTTGGTGGAGAAGCGTGAGTGGACGAGCCCCAGAGCGCTCTCGACGCGGTTGTCCTGCAGGTCGAGATAGAACGCCTTGAGCTGCGGGGTGGTCAGCATGCCCTTGTAGACGAACGTCTTGCCGGACAGGCTCGGGAAGTACACCGTCTCGCGGCCCGGACCGTCCTGGCCGGCGCCCTTCGTGCCGAGCTCGTGCTCGACGCGCTTGCGCACGACGAAGCTGCGACGCTCGAGATCGTCTCCCGACGCGCCGCCGAGGAAGATCTGCCGGAAGGTCGGCATGGCGTCACGGGCGAGCGCACCCAGCGAGGCGTCGTCGACCGGCACGTCGCGCCAGCCGAGGACGGTCAGGCCCTCGGCCTCGACGATCTTCTCGACCGACTCACACGCCAGCACGGCGTCGTTGAAGCCCTGGGGCAGGAAGGCGATGCCCGTCGAGTACGACCCCTCCTCGGGGAGCTCGAAGTCGACGACCTCGCGGAAGAAGCGGTCGGGGACGTTGAGCATGATGCCCGCGCCGTCGCCGGTGTTCGGCTCGGCGCCGGCCGCTCCGCGGTGTTCGAGGTTCACCAGTGCGGTGATCGCCTTGTCGACGATGTCGCGACTGCGTCGACCGTGCATGTCGACCACGAAGGCGACGCCGCACGAGTCGTGCTCGTTCATCGGGTGGTACAGGCCCTGCGGGCTCGGGTACCGGTGCCCTGCGGGGCCGGGAGCGTGCTTCATTCGTATCCGCCCTAACGTCGCTCGCGCGACAACTCCTCATCCCGACCGAGGGTACGACGGCGTGCTGGTCCAGTCGTGATGAGTCCAACCTGTGATCGGTTCCGACCTGCGACGATGCGGGCAGAACCGATGGTCTGCGAACGGCCAGCCCCATTGCTGACCGTCGCTGACCGGCGCCCCGGGGGGCGGCGGTGTGTGATGACCGCGTCCGACGGGATCACCGTCACCTGGTCATTCCGACCATTTTCTCACGCCGGACGGTCCGGACAGAAATCAACGAAACAAACAGTGACCTGAGGTGACGGTCGGGTCACGGAACCGTCCTTCTGTACGTCGTCGAGCATCCACCACCCGCGCCTCGGGCGCGACCCGATGCACCGAGATCGTTCGATCTGCGAACGGGAATCAACGATCCGTCGTACCGTCGGACTCGGGGCCGTCGACGTCGACGACCCGCGTGCTTGCGGAGGCTGACATGGGTCGAGTCACACGATGGGCCGTGGTCGCGGCGGTCGCCACCGTCGTCACCGGCGTGTTCGCCGGGACGGCGGCAGCGCGTCCGCTGCCCGTCGTCTACTCGCTCGGCGCCGCCACGGCGACGGCGGTCGCATCGCCCGACTCGTCTCCGCCCGGCGCCAACGACTTCTCCTGTCGGCCGACGGCCCGTCACCCCGAGCCCGTCGTGCTCACGCACGGGACGTTGTTCAACATGACGATCGACTGGCAGGCCCTCTCACCGCTGCTGAAGAACCAGGGCTACTGCGTCTATGCGTTCAACTTCGGCCAGCAGCCGTCGTCGACCTACCTCGGCTTCCCGGGGGCACGGAAGACCGGGGCCACGGGTCCCATCGAGGGGTCGGCGGCGCAGCTGGCGGCGTTCGTCGATCGCGTGAAGGCAACGACCGGGGCCGCCAAGGTCGACATCGTGGGCCATTCGCAGGGCGGCATGATGCCGCGCTACTACCTCAAATTCCTGGGCGGCTCGCGATCAGTCGACCAGCTCATCGGACTGGCGCCGTCGAACCACGGCACCACCGTCCTCGGGCTCGCCGCGATCCCCGGCGTCCCGGAGGCGCTCCGACTGGGGCTGGGAACCGCCATCCGCCAGCAGGTCGTCGGGTCGGACTTCCTCCGACGGCTCAACAGCGGCGGCGACACGGTCCCTGGGGTCCGCCACACGGTCATCGAGACCCGCTATGACGAGGTCGTCACCCCGTACACCTCGGCGTTCCTGTCGGGGCCGGCGGTCACGAACATCACGCTGCAGGACTCCTGCCCGCAGGACTACACCGACCACCTGGCCATCACCTACGACCGTCGCGCGCTCAGCTACGTGCTCCGCGCCCTCGACCCGTCGTACCCGCTGGCACCGTGCGTCTTCTCGTCACCGCTGTCGGGGGTGTGAACGGGTTCTCCACAGGCTGAGCCGTTGCCCTGGTTGTTGTCGGTGGTCCCGCCTATAGTCGAACACATGAGCGAATCGGGGACTCTCGACACCGCGGGTGTCGTGGCGTCGCTGACCGCGGACGAGAAGCACTCCGCCGCTGAGCTGATCGAGATCCTCGCGCACTGCCGCTCGATCACCGCCTCGGCCGACTACCGGATGCTGCAAGCAGCGTCGCTCATCCACGACGAGCGGTGCGAGGACCACCTCGTCGAGGTCGCCGAACACGACTCCGGGCAACGATCGTCGGTCGACGAGATCCTTGCTGGTCAGATGGACCGGGTGGCGGGGATCGATCCGCGGGCCGAGTTCGGGCCCGACGGGCTCGAGCGGGCGACCGCCGAGATCGGTGCCGTCCTGAACGTCCCAGCGGCGAAAGCGCGGGAGATCATCGTCGCCGGTGACACCGCCCGCTACCGACTTGTGTTCACCGGCCACGCCCTCGCGGTGGGGCGGATCGATCTGGCCGGGTTCCTGCTCATCTGCACCCGCACGAAACTCGTGATCGACCCGGACCTGATGAAGATCCTCGACACCCACATCGCCCAAGCCCTGTTCGACCGGCCACCGCTCTCACGGGCCCGACTGATCGCGATGGTCGACGCGATCGTGGCGATGGTCGACCCCGACGCGCTGGTACGGCGTAAGGAACGCACCGCCGCCGACCGCGACGTGACCATCCGCCCCGACCGGTTCCAGCCCGGCGCCTCGCGGGTGTCGGCGTCGCTGCCGATGGTCGACGCCGCCGCCATCGACGCCCGCCTGACCGCGATGGCCGGCTCGGTCCACTCCGGTGACCCCCGCTCCCGGGCTCAACGCCGCGCCGACGCGCTCATCGCCCTCGCCGCCGGACTCGATCACCTCGTCTGCGGCTGCCAGAGCTGCACGCAGCCTGCGGAGGACGTGGATGTCGACGCGACGGTGCACCCCGCCCCGGCTGACGACTCCGCCCCGGCCGGGGACGAGGCGCCTGTCGTCGATCCCGTGGCCCCGCAACCGATCGCCCCGCCGGTCGGCCCGGCACGGCCGGTGTTCCACATCGTGGCCAACCTGTCGACCCTGCTCGGGTTGGATGATCACCCCGGCTACCTCGACGGGCGCGGGATCATCGACGCCGACACCATGCGCGCCCTGCTCGCCGACGCCCAGCGCGAATTCCTCCGCCGCGACGACCCCACCCGCGCCGCGACAGCAGCGTCCACCTACGTCCCCTCGAAGAAACTCGCCACGCTCATCCGATGCTCGGAGATCTGCTGCACCTTCCCCGGCTGCTCATCCCCCGCCTGGAACGTCGACCTCGACCACACCGACCCGTTCGACCACCACGACCCCGGCCACGGCGGCCAGACCACCCGGGCGAACATGAAACCGCTGTGCCGGTTCCACCACCGCACCAAAACCTTCGACAAGGCCTGGCGGGACTACCAATCACCCCTCGGTGAGGCGTTCTTCCAATCGCCGACCGGCCACATGTTCCTCGGCAACGCCTACACCGCCCTCGACATCTTCCCCGCCCTCGGACCACCCGGGAAGCCGGAAAAACACCCGGCGAGAACAACACTCGATCAGCGCCGAGCAACAGCCCGCGCCGCACACCAGCGCGCCATCGAGCAGCAGGAAGACGCCGACCCGCCACCCTACTGAGTAATGCGCTACAGCCACCCGCGACGTTCAGCCGTCGCGGCAGCCTCGGCGCGGGTGGAGGTGCCGGTCTTGCCGATCGCGCTCGAGAGATAGTTGCGGACCGTCCCCTGCGACAGGTGCAGCCGCCCCGCGATGGTCGCGACCGTCGCGCCGTCGAGGGCGGCACGAAGGACGTCTCGCTCCCGGTCGGTCAGCGGGCTCGTCCCGTCGGTGAGGCTCTCGGTGGCGAGGGTCGGGTCGATGACCCGCAGCCCGGAATGGACTCGTCGGACGGCGTCGGCCAGCTCCGCGGCCGGCGTGTCCTTGACGATGAACCCGGACGCGCCCGCGTCGATCGCCCGCCGCAGGTACCCCGGGCGTCCGAACGTCGTGACGATGAGAGACCGGGTGCGCGGCAGAGCGTCTCGCACGGCCGCAGCGGTCTCGATCCCGTCGGCACCGGGCATCTCGATGTCGAGCAGGCACACGTCGACGTCGTGTGTGCGCGCGGCGTCGACGACATCGTCACCGCGGCCGACCTGGGCGACCACGGTGATGTCCTGCTCGAGTTCCAGCAGTGCGGCGAGCGCTCCCCGGACGAGCGCCTGGTCGTCGGCGAGGAGCAACCGGATCGGCTCAGCCATCGAACACCGCCGAGACCGTCGTGCCACCGGCGTCACCGACGACAGACAACCGGGCGCCCGCGGCCTCGACGCGCTCGGTCAGTCCACGCAGCCCGTTGCCGAAAGCGTGCTCGGAGATGCCGGCGCCGTCGTCGTGCACGACGACCCGATCGGGAGCGACACCGATCCGACAGCCCCGTGCCCCGCTGTGCCGGACGACGTTGGTCACGGATTCCCGGACCACCCACGCGAAGAGATCACGGCGCGCCGAGGCGATGTCGTCGACGGAACCGTCGATCTCGACGGCGATCTCCGCCGCCGACAGCGCTGTCCGTGCGGAGGCGAGTTCGGTGCGCAGGTCGGGGGTACGCAGCGCCCCGACCGTCGAGCGCACCTCGGCGAGAGCCTGACGGGACAGTGCGTGCAGTTCGGCCAGTTCCGCTTTCGCCCGCTCGGGGTCGATGTCGACGAGGCGACCGGCGAGCTCGGTCTTCACGGTCATCACCGTCAGCGAGTGCCCGAGGATGTCGTGGACGTCGCGGGCGACACGTTCTCGCTCGGCGATGACGGCGAGGCGCTCGTCGGCCTCGCGTTGCCGGGTCTCGGCCTCCTCGCGCCTCTGTTCGGCACTTCGCGCAGAGATCATCAGCACCATCACCAACGCCACGATCACCAGCGCGAGAACGGTTCCCGAGTCCAGCGTCCACCCCGGGACGATCAGCGGCAACACGAGGCCGACCACGAGGACCACGCCGACGAGGACCGGCCCCAGCACACCACCGAAACCGAATGCCGCGATGCCCATCAGATACGGCGTGAACGACACCGTTCCGTCCGCCAGGACCGGGGACGCGGCCGCAGCGAGCACGATCAGCACGAGCCCGTACCCGACAGCGGCACGGCGCCGCTGCTCGTCTCGCCAGGACATGATGTGCGTCGCCGCAACCACGTACGTGATCGCGAACAGCGCGATGAGCACCAGTCCCCAGACCACACTCGCGACGTCCTGGCCCGAGCGCAGCAACGAGACGATCGGGTAGGCGAGGAAGACCAACCACACCGCGGTGAACGCCCAAGACCGGTCCGGCGTCGGACGCGAGCCCGGCCACCACCGGACATGGCGTCCGGTGGTGGCGGTCTCGACGCTCGTCATGGGATCGACTCTAGAAGAGGTGGTCATAGCCGCTCGGTGCTCCGGCGGAAGAAGTACGCCGCGGCGACGGCCATGATCGCGCCCCACACCACCACGTTGGCGATCGCCACCCACAGTGAGATGTGGTCTCCGTAGGGGGTGTAGCCGCTCGTGATGGGGTAGTTGGCGAGGGCGTTCACACCGAACATCGGAGTGAACTGCGAGAAGGTCAGCATCGCGCCTTTGAGGGGGACGAAGACGTTGCCCGCGAAGGCGAGCACCGTCAGCACGCCGCCCGAGGCCTGCATCGCCGCCTCCGACCGCAGTCCGCTTCCCATCGCGAGACCGAACGCGGCGAACACCGCCGATCCCAGCCATCCGAGCACCACCGACCCGATCCACACGGCGATGGGTGCGCTCGCGCCCATGGCGGCGCCGACGATGCTGAGCAGGATCAGCGGCAGCGCCGCCACCGACATCGCGACGATCGCCTTGGCGACCACGTACGCCGTCGGGGACAGCCGGGTCAGCCGCAGCGTCCTGGTCCACCCGGCCTGCTGTTCGAGCGCGACGGCGGCGGCGTTCGTGGTGGTGGCGAGGATCGCGCCGTACACCGCCATGTGGACCATGACGTACGCCTGGGTGTTGGCATGGCCGATGTTGCCGCTGAACTTCTGCGAGGCGCCGAACACGATGTACAGAACCGTCGGCATCAGCAGTGTGAAGATCATCGCCCGGCGATTGCGGAGGACTCGTCGGAGATCGCGTCGGACGTAGGTCGTCGAGAAGCCCCGCAGCAACCCGGCCACGGGTGGGGTCGACGGTGTGGTGAGGGTGGTCATCAGACGGTCTCCTTGTCGGATGCAGCGGAGGACGTGAGGGCGACGAACGCGTCCTCGAGGTCGTGGGCGACGATCTCCACGTCGTGGGCGTCGCTGTGGGCGAACAGGAATCGGGCGGTGGCGTCGGAGTCGTCGGTGGCGATCTCGACGCGGTCACCGCGCACGGCCACCGAACGGACGCCCGGTGCGGTGTCCCGGATCCAGCCGACGGATGCGGGATCGACGACGGCCGAGACGGTCCTCCCGGACGCCTGCGCGCGGATCTGGGCGGTGGAGCCGTCGGCGACGACGCGGCCACCGGCGATCATCACGATCCGGTCGGCGAAGGCGTCGGCCTCCTCCAGGTAGTGGGTCGCGAAGAGGACGGTGCGGCCCGCGCCGGCGTCGTCGCGCATCGCGGCCCAGAACGCGCGCCGGGATTCGACGTCCATCCCCGCGGTGGGCTCGTCGAGGACGATCAGGTCGGGGTCGGGCAGGAGCGCGAGGGCGAACTTCAGACGCTGCTGCTCACCGCCCGAACATTTCGAGACCTTGCGGTCGGCGAGCCCGGTGATCCCGGCCCTCCGCATCACCTCCTCGACCGGCGCGGGATCCCGGTGGGTGGCGGCGATGATGTCGACGGTCTCGCCGACCGTGAAGTCGCCGAGCAGCCCTCCGCTCTGGAGTACGGCCGCGATACGACCGGCCGCGACCGCCTCCTCGGCGGACGCCCCGAACAGTCGGACGGACCCGGAGTCCGGACGGGTGAGGCCGAGCACCATGTCGAGCGTGGTGGTCTTGCCGGCCCCGTTCGGGCCGAGGAACGCGACGACCTCGCCCTGCCGGATCGCCAGGTCGACGCCGTCGACGGCCCGGACGGTGCCGGACCCCCGCGTGCGGAACGACTTCGTGAGCGCCCGGGCCTCGAGCGCGAGTGGTGTGGTCATGCATCTACGATCGCGCTGGTGAGCGGGCGTTTCCCCCGCCGTATGTCACGGGTCCGCTGTGACATCTGTCAGACAAGCACGCGTGCGAAAATCGTTTCGTTACCTCATCACGGATCACCAACGATCCTGCACGGATCGGTCACCCGTCACATCTCGCGTGTTTCTCTCGATGAACAGGCATACGTTCACCACCAGACCGACCGCACTGACGGCCGGTGCGCCAGGAGGTCGCACGCGGATGAGTCTGACCATCGAACCCGACGGAACCGTGCCCACTGCACCGGTGACCGAGTCCCTCGACATGCCGTGGCACTCAGCCCGCGGATCTCGTCGATCCCGCACCGTCAACGGCTCGATGGGTCGCGCACTGCCCCTCATGTCGTCCGGCTTCGGGTTGCGACCGTTCGGCCTCAGCACAGACAGGCTCGTCCTGACACCGTCGCCGGCGATGGTCCGACGCGCCCGGCCCGTGCTCAACCAGGCGATGTGCCGTCTCAGCCCCGTTCCTCGCGGAACCCGTGTCTCCCGGGTGCATCAGCCGCGGGGACTGCGCGGCGAGTGGGTGCACGGTCGCGGAGTCGGTCCCAGCGGCACCGTCATCTACTACCTGCACGGCAGCGGCTACGCGATCTGCACGCCTCGCACCCACCGGGGCCTCGTGTCGCGGCTGTCGACGCTGACCGACATGCCGGCCTTCGTGCTCGACTACCGGAAAGGGCCCGAACACCGCTTCCCCACCGGCGGTGACGACGCGATCGCGGGCTACCGGTGGCTGCTGGACAAGGGCTACTCGGCCGACCGCATCCTCGTTGCCGGTGACTCGGCCGGCGGTCACCTCGCACTCGACCTGATCGCCCACAACCACCGCTACGGCACACCGCAGCCCGGCGCGATGGTCCTGTTCTCCCCGCTCTCGGACCCCACCTTCTCGCTCGCGATGAAGCGGCACGAGGCCGGTCACCGCGATCCCCTGATCGACGCCCGGCTCGGCGCACACGTCCTGGGGATGTACCTCGGCGACGTGGACCGCGACGACCCGCGCCTGGTCCCCGAACTCACCTCCGACATGGCGCTGCCGCCCACGCTGGTGCAGGCCGGCAGCCTGGAGTGCATGAGCGACGACGCCCGCGACATCCACTCGCGGATCTCCGCCGCGGGGGGTCGCAGCGACCTGCAGATCTGGCCCGACCAGACGCACGTCTTCCAGATGTTCCCGGTCCTCACGCCGGAGTCCGGGCGGGCGCTGCGCGCCGCGGCCCACTTCGTCGACACGGTCTTCACCCACACGCGCTGACATCTGTCTGCTTCTCAAGCAGTTCGCAGGGCCTGCGGCCGCCGTGTGCGCCACAGGAGTGCCGCCACACGTCCGCCGACCATCGTCAGTGCCCAGAGGACGAAGAACGGTGCGATCACCCCGGGCGTGAGGTGCAGGGTCGCCATCTGCTCGCCGAACCATGTGCGGAACGTCGCGTTGTCGGACACGGCCCAGACGAACGCCACACGCATGAGCATCGCGGTCGCCCAGACCGCGAGGAACGCGATGCCGCTCCGTGTCATGCGCTTGCCGGTCGACGCGTCGATCCACGACCTCGTCGACGCGGTCGCGAGGCCGGCGAACACCAGTCCGATGCCGATCCCGACGACGTACACCGCGAGTGACCGGCCGTCGGTGGGAGCGCTGCCGAAATAGGAGGCACCGACGCCCACCACCACCCCGACCGACGCCAGGATGCGGTGCATCGAGAGGGTGCGCGTCCCGAACTGGGTGATCAGCATCAGCACGAAGAAGCCACCGCTCATCACGATGGCCTCTGTCAGATCCGACATGACATGTCTCCTCGTCTCGTCCCCGGGGGCCCGATGCCGGCGGGGTCGACGACAACGCTCGTCGACCGGCGGCCCCGCGGGATCGGCCCGTGAGTCGAGTCCGGGTGGAACCGCGGCTCCACCCGGGGGTGGAGCCGCGTCGGCGCCGGGGGTGGCATCGTCGAGCCATGCCGTCGCCGCGCTCCGTCCTCGCATCCGGGATGTCGGTGATGGCGCGTCGCGACTACGGCGAATACGGCGACGACGCCCCGAGTCGTCTCTTCGCGCTGGTCAACCCGGCGCTGCTGATCTGGGCATGGGCCACCGTGCCCCGTCAGGTCGACGGCGACCTCCGGATCGCCGCGATCGTCCTGCTCGCGGTGGTGTCGGTGGTGTTGGTGCTCCGTCTGGTCCGTCCCACGGCGATCGGCGCGACAGCATGGTTCGTCGTCATGCTCGTCGGTGCGCCGGCGGCCGGGCTGCTGTTCGCCACCGCGCCACAGGGCGTCGCGCCGGCCTTCGTGCCTGTCATCGCCGGGTCGGCAGGCTTCTTGTTCGACACCCGACCCGCGCTCGTCGTCGCGGGCGTCGGCTCCGTCACCGCGGCCGTCGCGGTCGTGGTGCGCTTCGACGACGCCCGGTACGTGTGGATCGTCCTCGTCGGCCTCGCCGTGCTCATCGGCATGACGAGGCGTGACCGTGTCCGCACGCTGATCCTCATGCGCGAGAAGGTCGAACAGACCGATCGCGCGATCGCCTCCGAGGCGCGCGCCCAGGTGCTCGCCGAACGCGCCCGCGTCGCCCGCGAGATCCACGATGTGCTGGCGCATTCTCTGTCGGGGGTCAACATGCAGCTCAACCTCGTCGAGGCTCTGATGGAGGACGGTCGCGACGCCGATGCCCGCGCGGCTGTCGCGACAGCTCGGACTCTCGTGACCGACGGTCTCGGCGAGGCCCGACGCGCGGTGTACGCCCTGCGCGACGAGTCGGGTGACCTCGTCGGCGCCCTGCGATCGCTCGTCGAGAACACCGCCGAGACCATCGAGATCAGCGGCACCCCCCGTCCGGTCGACGCCGACGTCCTCGCACAACTCGGTCGCATCGTGGCCGAGGCCCTCACCAACGCACGGCGGCACGCCCCGGGGTCACCCGCGCATGTCGACGTCGTGTTCGCCCCGTCCCTGTTGACGGTCACGGTCGGCAACGACACACCCACGGGCGCATCGTCCTTCGTCCACGGTTCCGGTGTCGGCATGCGGGGAATGCACGAGCGCGCGGAGCAGATCGGTGCGACGCTTCGGGCCGGACCGCGCGACCCCGACGACCCGACTGCCGGATGGACGGTGCACGTGGAGGTGACGACATGATTGACCCGATCCGGGTGGTGGTGGCCGACGACCAGGCGATCATCCGCGACGCCGTCGCCGCGATGCTCGACCTGCAGCCCGACATCGACGTCGTCGGTACGGCCGCCGACGGCGCCGAACTGGTGACGCTGGTCCGCGAGACGACGCCCGACGTCGTGCTGACCGACCTGCGGATGCCGGGCGTCGACGGTGCCGAGGCGACCCGGCAGATCGGTGAGTCGCATCCCGGGTTGCCGGTCGTCGTGCTGACCACGTTCGACGACGACGCCTCGGTGTTCGCCGCTCTCGACGCCGGCGCCGTCGGCTACCTCACCAAGGACGCCGACCGCCACGAACTCGCCGGCGCCATTCGCACCGCCGCAGCGGGGCAGTCGGTGCTCGACCGGTCCGTGCAGCAACGGCTCGTCGCCGCCATGCGTCCGACGGGACCGGCACCACGGTCTGAGGTCACCGGGGTGGGTTCGTTGACAACCCGTGAGCGAGAGGTGCTGGTGCACATGGCCGACGGGCTCAGCAACCGGGAGATCGCCGCGGCCCTGTACGTCTCGGAGTCGACCGTCAAGACGCACATCAACAACGCCTTCGCGAAGCTCGACGTCCGCGACCGCGCGCAGGCCGTCGCCCTCGCCTACCGCTCCGGGATCGCCCGAGGGTGATCGGACCCGGCTGATCAGACCCCGCCCTCGTGGAGGAATCCGACGATGTGCGCCGCGATCTCCTCGCCCTTGTCCTCCTGGAGGAAGTGCGCCGCACCCGCGACGGTCACCTGCTCCCCGGCCGACGGGATCAGGTCGGTGAACACCTGGCCCGACTTCGGATGGGGGAACACAGGATCGCTGTCGGAGAAGGCGAGCAGCGTCGGGACGTCCCACCGCGACAACACGTCGGCGACGCCGCGGAGCACCTCCGCCCCGGCGTCGGACTCGTCGACCGGGACCAGCAGAGGGAACTGCGCCGCACCGGCTTTCGACTCGACCGTCGGGAACGGCGCGTCGTAGGCGGCGATCACCTCGGCCGGGACGTCGGTCACCGTCGCGCCCTGGATGATCTGCCCGACAGGGAGATCCGGGTTCTTCGCGGCGAAGTCGCGCCAGGCCAGGAAGCCCTTGCTCACGCGTCCGCTGAAGAGGCCGGTGTTCATGATGACCAGGTTCGCGACACGGTCGCGGTGCTCCGTCGCCCAGCGGAGCCCGATCGGGCCTCCCCAGTCCTGCACGACGACCGTCGCGTCGGTGACGTCGAGGTGGTCGAGCACGACGTCGGCGATCGCGGAATGACGGTCGAAGGTGTACCACTCGCGGTCGGTCGGTTTGTCCGACCGTCCGAATCCCGCGTGGTCGTAGGCGATCACGCGGTGACCGGCCGCCGCGAGTGGCCGGATCATGCGGCGATACAGGTACGACCACGTCGGCTCGCCGTGGAACAACACGATCGGACCGCCCGCCGGCGTGCCGTCGGGCGGCACGTCGACGTGGTGGACACGCAGGCCGTCTATGTCGACGTAGTTCGGCGGGAAGTCCCACCCGGGAAGGTCGGCGAAGCGCTCGTCGGGGGTGCGGAAGACGTCCATCGCACCGATCATGCTCTCCGCTCGACGACGAAGTCGCGGAACCGCGCCGCCGCCCCGACGAGCGGCCGGTCGCGGCGCCAGACCAGGACGATCTCCCGGGTGGTCTGTGCGCCGGCGAGCGGGACGAGGACGACACCGGGCGCGAGAGGGCCCGTGTCCTCGATCGGCATCACCGCCACCCCGAGTCCCGCTCCGACGAGTCCCGCAATGGTGCCGAGTTCAGTGGTCTCGAAGGTGATGTCGGGGCGGAAGTCGTCGGCGGCGCAGAGTTCGTCGAGGATGCGGCGCATCCCGAAGCCGCTCTCCATCGCCACGAACGGCTCGGTGGCGACCTCGGCCAGCGAGACCTCCGCCCGGTCGGCCAGGTGGTGCTCGGCCGGGACTGCGAGACCGAGTTGCTGGGTCAGCAGCGGGGCCCACACGAGGTCGGAGCCCGTCGGGCGGGGCGAGACGATCGCGAGGTCGGCGTCGTCGGACCGCACACGGTCGGCCACCACCTCGGCGGCGTCCTGGAACAGGGTGAACGCGACACGCGCCTCGCGACGGAAGCCACCGATCAGCTCGGGGACCAGTCGGATCCCGAACGAGTGGAGGAACGCCAGGCGCACCGTCCCCTCGACCGGGTCGACCATCTCCCGGACCGCCGCCCGTCCGGCGTCCATCTCGGCCCGTGCGCGTCGGCAGTGGTCGAGGTAGACGCGTCCGCGGTCGTTCAGCGACAGTCGGCGGCCGACGCGGTCGAACAGTTCGGTCCCGAGCTCGCGTTCGAGCCGCCCGAGCATCCGCGACAGGGTCGGCTGCGACAGGTGCAGTCCGGCGGCGGCCACCGAGACGTTCTCCGCCTCGGCGAGCTCGACGAACCAGTCCATCTCCGATCGCATGCAGCGATTATGCGCTGGATGCATCACAAGGGCCGAAAAGATTCATTTCTGTTTCGGAACGCCCCCGAGCCATCGTTGTTGGCATGACCGTGACAACCGCGCGTACTGCTCCCGCACCCGCCGCCACCGGTCACGTCGCCGGCTCGCGACAGTTCCGCAACGCGACCGTGGCGATGTTCGCCGCCGGGATGGCCGCCTTCATGGCGATGTACCACGTGCAGGCGATGCTCCCGGTGATCTCGGAACACTTCGGGGTGTCCCCTACGACGTCGGCGTTGACCGTCTCCCTGACGACCGGCTTCCTCGCGTTCGCGATCATCCCGGTGAGCGTGATGTCGGAGCGGTACGGGCGCATCAAGGTAATGGTGATCTCGGCGGTCGCGGCGTCCCTGCTCGGGCTCGTGCTGCCGTGGTCCCCGTCGATCGAGGTGCTGCTCGCCGGACGGGCGCTCGTCGGGATCCTCTGCGCCGGTGTGCCGGCCGTCGCGATGGCGTACCTCGCCGAGGAGATCGACGGCGCCTCACTGGGCAAGGCGATGGGCTACTACGTCTCCGGTACGACGATCGGCGGGCTGACGGGGCGTCTTGTCCCCGGTCTCGCCGCGGACGTCGTCGACTGGCGGTGGGCGCTCGAGATCGCCTGCCTCGTCTCGCTGACCTTCGCCCTCGTGTTCATCCGCCTGGTCCCCGCGTCGCGGAACTTCACCCCGCAGCCGATCGCGGTGCGCGCGGTACTCGGGAACCTGGCCGGCCACCTGCGCGACGTGCCCATGCTGTGCCTGTTCGGATTGGCGTTCCTGCTGATGGGCGGGTTCGTCACCGTCTACAACTTCCTGTCGTTTCGACTGCTCGCCTCGCCGTTCTCGTTGCCGCAGAGCGTTGTCGGCATCGTCTTCGTCATGTACCTGGCCGGCACGTTCTCCTCGACGTGGGCCGGCCGTATGTCAGACCGGGTCGGTCGTGGGCGCGTCTTGGCCGTCTCGATCGCGGTCATGGCCGTGGGGCTCGTCGTCACGCTGCCGGACTGGCTGCCCTCGACGCTGCTGGGCGTGTTGCTGTTCACCGGCGGGTTCTTCGGGGCGCACTCGACGGCCAGCGGCTGGGTCGGCGCCCGGGCGAAGGACCATCGCGCCGAGGCGTCGTCGCTGTACTTGTTCGGCTACTACCTCGGGAGCTCGGTGGTCGGCGCGCTGGGCGGGATCGCCTTCAGCGGCTTCGGGTGGGCCGGCATCGTGGTCTACTGCGGCACGCTGATGGTGGTGGCCGTCGTCCTGGCCACCACCGTCATCGCACGCACCCGCCGGTCACCCGTGGAGAGCTGACACCGGCCGCTTCGGCTGCACCGATCCCAGAGCGCCCGCCCGCCACTGGACCACGAGGAGCTGCGCGAGCAGCATCGTCCCGATGTAGAGGACGATCGTCGCCGAACCCGCTCCATGGCCGGCGATCAGATCGAGCCCGACGTGCGCCGCGAGACCGACGACCCACAGCACGAGCGTCGTGACCGTCCCGCGCGACATCAGGACACCGTTCTCGTCCCGCCAGATGCGGACGGTGAATCCCCGCCCGACGGCGAACACGACACCCAGCGCTGCCGAGCCCACCATCGTCGCCAGCGCCAGAGTCGACAGGTGGTGGTGGTCGACGAACTGCGCGGCGGACACCAGCCCGATCACGGTGATGATCAGCGCGCCCTTCGGTGAGGCCTTCACGGCCCGAGGCGCCATCTGACGCACCAGGATCACGGCGACGACGATCAGTCCCACGACGATGTTCACGAGCATCGGAAGTCCTCCAGTTCGAGTCGCCCCGCCTCTCGGGGCATGCATCACAGACTCGTCGCGAACGGCCTCCCCGGGATCGGCCCGTGGGTGGAGGTGTGGGTGGAGATCCGGTCTGTCCGACACTCGTACGGTGTCCTGCTTGGATCCGGGTATGACACCTTTCGCCCCGGCGACGAAACACTGCTGTGAGCGAGTCGGCGTCGATCATGCGTTCACGCCGACGCTCTCAGCGCAGACTTTCGTCACGGCAGCGTGATGACCGAGCGTCGCGTCTCGATCCCTGTCGGCCTGGCAGCCGGCGTCGCCTCGGCGGTGGCGGGTCTGTTCCTCGCGGCGCCGTCGCGCACCGGTGACATCGTCGGGTTGAGCGCTCAGCCACCAGGATTCCCCTGGGGCTCGACCACCACCGCGTCCGCGTGGGGGCTGCTCGCGGCACTGGCGATGTGTGTCGGCGCCCGTCGGGTGGCCGACGCTGTGTTCGCCGGTGCGGTCGCCGCGGTCGTCCTCCTCGTCGTCGGGATCAGCTCCTCGCCACCGACACTCCTGACCGCGGTCGCGGCCGGGGTCCTCCTCGGTGCAGCACTGCAACTGAGCCGGACGGTGAGCGGTCACAGCGCACTCGTCGCGGCCACGGCGGGCGTCGTCGCCGGGGTCCTTCTCGCTCCGATGCTCGCCCGTTTGCGCGCCGGCCTTCCGAGCGGCAACAGACGCTACGCCGACTACCTGCCGGGCGACTCTGCACTGCTCGTGGGCGACAGCACCGTGGTCGAGGTCGGGGCGGTATCCCTCGCGGTCCTCGCCGTGGCCGTCCTCGCCGCGCTGTGTCTGCGGGGGTGGCGCGATCCGATCGGTGGCACCTCTCGCGTCGTGGTCCTCACCAGCGCTGGGATGGTCGTCGGCTGCGTGCTGACGCAGTGGTGGTTCCTGCGCTTCCTGTCGTCGTCTCTACGCGACGAGTCGTCCACCGGGCTCCACACGTTCTACGGCGGGTATGTCGTCGTCGGCATGACGCTGGTCGCCGCGCTGGTCCACCGAGAAACGACGGGCCTGATGTGGGTGGCGGCCGCCGCAGCGACAGTTGCCGTCTCCGTGGACGGCACCACGGCGAGCGGCATCGACCTCGCAGCGGTGACCGCTCTTCTCGTCGTCGTCGCCGCGGTCGCGACGACCGTGGTGACACGACGGGATGCGTTGCCCCGCAAAACACGTGGCGTCCCGATCGCCGTTGCGGTGCTGGGCGTCTTCACCGCAACCCAGTTCCTCTCGGGCGACCTGTCCGCGGCCGTGCCTGCTCTCGTCGGCCCGTTCGGTGTGCCCGTCGCTGTGACCATCGCCCTCACGGCCGCGGTCATGGCCAACCACCCAGAACCGTCTGCCGTCGTCGGGGCGGTGGCGCTGCTGACGCTGCTCCGGCTCACCACAGGCTCCGACTTCGGCTGGACGTCCTACACGCCGCTGACCGACGCGTCGGGTTTCGACGGACTCACCGCGACCCCACCGTCGGCTGCGCGCACCGCGGTCGGGTTCATCGCCATCGCGACCTGCTTCGTCGTCGCCGTGGTGCTGGCGCGGCGGCGACGCGCCGACCCGTCAGTGACCTGACTCGACGACCGCGCCGGACTCGATGTTGCGGGCGCTGGTGGAGCGGCCCAGGGCGGCGACCTCGGCGTCCATCTTGGGGATGATGTGCGGCGCCTGCTGCAGCGACGACTGCTCCCCGATCTTCGAGGTGATCACCGACCGCAGGGTGCCGATCGCGCCGACCCACCCCGGGACGTACACGCGGCGCTTGCGCTTCTCCAGGCCCGCGATGAACGCGTCGACGCACTTGTCGACGGTGGTTGTCTGGCTCAACGGTCCCGGCAGGTTCGAGAGCATCTCGGCGAACGCCGACAGGTCCTTCTTCGCGTCCTGGACGAGCGGGGTGTCGATCCACGACATGTGGGCCGAGCCGACGTCGACACCGAGGTGCTTCACCTCGAGACGTAATGCGCTGGCGAACATCTCGGCACCGGCCTTGCTCGCGTTGTAGGCGGCCAGACCCGGCGCCGGGGTGAACGCGGCCAACGAGGACACCACGAGGACGTATCCCTTGCGCTCGATGACCGATGGGAGCGCGGCGCGGACGGTGTGGAAGACACCGGTGACGTTGATGTCGACGACGCGGCGGAACGCGTTCGGGTCGACGTTGAGCACGGACCCGTAGGACGCGATGCCCGCGTTCGCGAGCACCATGTCGATGCCACCGAACTTCGCGATGCCCGCGTCGACAGCGGCTTGCATGCTGGCGAGGTCGGTGACGTCGGCGACCGCGCTCACCGCGGAGTCGCCCAGCTCGTCGGCGACGAGTGCGAGGGTGCTCTCCTCGATGTCGGCGATGACGACCTTGCCGCCCCGCTTCACCACCGCCTTGGCGGTCTCGTAGCCGATGCCGCGCGCGGCACCCGTGATGAGGACGACCTTGCCCCGTAGCGACGTCATGTCCGTATCCCTTCGATCCCGGGCCCGGTGTCGGCCCGGTCACACACCCTAGGACCCCGGTCGGAGTCCGTCGACGAGCACGTCGAGCAGACGGGGCACACGCTGGTCCCATTCGTCCCGCGTGACCTGCGTCAGGAACCAGGTCATGAGGATGACGTCGCGGGCATCGACGTCCTCACGGAAGGCCCCTGCGTCCTGCCCCGCGTCGAGCAACTCGGTCACCGCCACCCCGAGCCGACCGCGGGTGCCAGCCGAGACGTCGGTCCACGTCGACGTCGAGACCGCTGTCATCACGCCGCGTTTGACGATCGCGTAGTCCGCGAGGCGTGCCAACCACGAGCGGAGCCCCGCGACCGCGTCGTCCCCGGATGCCATCTGGTGGGCGAGCAGGGCGAGGTCGTCGATCTCGGCGGTGTAGACGGCTCCGATGAGGGCCTCGCGGTCGGCGAAGTGCCGATAGAGCGTGCCCTGACCCACGCCGGCCGCCCGGGCGACCTTGCTCAGCGACAGCTCGCCGTCGTCGACGAGGAGAGCGCGCGCAGCGTCCAGGATCTGCGTCCTGTTCCTCTCGGCGTCGCTCCGCACGGTTCTCCTGTCCACGTGCAAACGGACGGGTTGTCCGGTTATGGTTTAGCAAGCGGACGGTCTGTCCGCTTCTCACAGGAGGGTACCGCCATGGATCGACTCGAGAACCTCGTCGTCGCGATCACCGGAGCCGGGAGCGGGATCGGTGAGGCCACGGCGCTGCGGCTGGCGACGGCCGGGGCGACGATCGTCCTCGGCGGCCGACGTATCGACAGGCTGGACGCGGTCGCCGACCGGATCCGGGCCGCCGGAGGACGCGCCCTCACCGCCCGGCTCGACGTGACCTCCCGCGACGAGATGCACGCATTCGTCGGGAGCGCGGTCGAGCAGTTCGGCCGGTTGGACGTCCTCGTGGCCAGCGCGGGTGTCGGGCCGATCTCGCGTCTCGACGCACGACGCGTCGACGACTGGGACGCGATGATCGACATCAACGTGCGCGGGGTGCTCCACGGCATCGACGCCGCGCTGCCGGTGTTCCGCGAGCAAGGCCGCGGCCACTTCGTCACGATCGCCTGGACGGCAGGGCTGAAGATCACCCCCACCATGGGCGTCTACGCGGCGACCAAGAACGCGGTCCGCACAGTGCTCGAGACGCTCCGCCAGGAGTCGACGGACGGGACGATCAAGACGACGACCATCTCGCCGGGCTTCGTCCGTACGGAGTTCGCGTCGTCGGTCACCGACCCCGAGATCCGCGCCGAGATCGAGCACGGGATGGACGCCGCAGGGCTCGACCCCGACGCGGTGGCACGGGCGGTCGAGTTCGCAGTGGACCAGCCCTGGGACGTCGAGATCGGTGATCTGACCATCCGTCCCGTCACCCAGGGCTGATCCGGTGCGCCTCAGAAGAAGTCGGAACCCTTCTTCGGCGGGTCCTCCGCGAGTGCGGAGTTCTCGTCGGGACTGAACGCCCGCGACCGCGAGAGGAAGCGGACCCCCTCGGGGGCCTCCAGGCTGAACCCCGCACCGCGCCCGGGTACGACGTCGAGGATCAGCTGGGTGTGCTTCCACAGCTCGAACTGGTCGCCGTTGATCCAGACCCGCACCGCCGGCAGCGGATCCGGCAGCTCGATCTCGCCCAGGAGGACGTCACGCTGACCCACCCGGTAGTCACCGACCGGGTAACACATCGGCGCCGATCCGTCGCAGCAGCCACCGGACTGGTGGATCATGAGCCCGCCGTGCAGCTCCGACAGTTTCGTCAGGAGCTGCACGGCGGAGTCCTGCGCCACTGCACGCGGGGGCGCCTGAGTGATCAGAAGAACCCCTTGGCGTTCTGCGCGTACCCGACGAGCAGGTTCTTCGTCTGCTGGTAGTGGTCGAGCATCATCGCGTGGTTCTCCCGGCCGATGCCCGACTGCTTGTAGCCGCCGAACGCCGCGTGCGCCGGGTAGTCGTGATACGTGTTCGTCCACACACGTCCGGCCTGGATGTCGCGGCCCGCGCGGTAGGCGCGAGCACCGTCCCGCGACCACACGCCGGCACCGAGCCCGTACAGGGTGTCGTTGGCGATCGACATCGCGTTCTCGTAGTCGGAGAACGACGTCAGCGCGAGCACCGGGCCGAAGATCTCCTCCTGGAAGATCCGCATGCTGTTGCTGCCCTCGAAGACCGTCGGCTTGATGTAGTAGCCGCCCGACAGGTCGCCGCCGAGGTCGGCGGGCTCGCCGCCGGTGAGGACCTTCGCGCCCTCCTCGCGGCCGATGTTGAGGTACGAGGTGATCTTCTCGAACTGGTCGTTCGAGGCCTGCGCGCCCATCATCGTGTCGGTGTCGAGGGGGTTGCCCTGCTTGATCTGCTCGACGCGCTTCACCGCGAGATCGACGAAGTCGGAGTAGATCGACTGCTGCACCAGCGCGCGGCTCGGGCAGGTGCAGACCTCTCCCTGGTTGAGGGCGAACATGGTGAAGCCCTCGAGCGCGCGGTCACGGAAACCGTCGTCGGCGGACATGACGTCGTCGAAGAAGATGTTCGGGCTCTTGCCGCCGAGCTCCAGCGTGACGGGGATGAGGTTCTCCGATGCGTACTGCATGATCAGCCGACCGGTGGTGGTCTCACCGGTGAAGGCGATCTTGCGGATCCGGTTGCTCGACGCGAGCGGCTTGCCCGCCTCGACACCGAAGCCGTTGACGATGTTGATGACGCCGTCGGGAAGCAGGTCCGAGATCAGGCTCATCAGGTACAGGATCGACGCGGGGGTCTGCTCGGCCGGCTTGAGCACGACGGCGTTGCCGGCGGCGAGCGCGGGCGCCAGCTTCCACACCGCCATGAGGATCGGGAAGTTCCACGGGATGATCTGCCCGACGACGCCGAGCGGCTCGTGGAAGTGGTAGGCGACGGTGTCCTCGTCGATCTGCGACAGCGACCCCTCCTGCGCGCGGATCGCACCGGCGAAGTAGCGGAAGTGGTCGATCGCGAGCGGGATGTCGGCGGCGAGCGTCTCGCGCACGGCCTTGCCGTTCTCCCACGACTCGGCGACGGCGATCTTCTCGAGGTTCTGCTCCATGCGGTCGGCGATGCGCAGCAGCACCTGTGCGCGCTCGGCGGGGGCCGTCTTGCCCCAGGCCGGTGCGGCGGCGTGCGCGGCGTCCAGCGCGAGGTCGATGTCCTCGGCGGTCGAACGGGCGACCTCGCAGAACGTCTTGCCGTTGACCGGCGACGGGTTCTCGAAGTACTGACCCTTGGTCGGCGCGATCCACTTCCCGCCGATGAAGTTCTCATAGCGCGACTCGAACGTCATGACGGCACCGTCGGTGCCCGGGTTGGCGAAAACCGGCATTGGTTGTTCTCCCTCACTGCCCTGATGGTTTGTGATGTGCGTCACCGACGCTACGCGCGCAACGTTGCAGGTCCGTTGCAGCGGCGACGACGCCCGGTCCGCGTAGGTTCGAGGGCATGAGCCAGCCACAGGTCAGCCCCGTCGACATCGGATCCCACAAAGTCGCCCGCCGGGTGACGGTGAACGCGCCCGCCGCGGAACTGTTCGCCCTCGCCGCGAACCCGCATCGTCACCACGAGCTCGACGGGTCCGGGACGGTGCGCGACTCGTCGGTGAAGGGTCCGGAGAAGCTGTCGACCGGCGACAAGTTCAGCGTCGGCATGAAGCAGTTCGGTGTGCCCTACAAGATCACCTCGACCGCAACCCAGATCGTGAACGGACAGACCGTCGAGTGGCAGCACCCGATGGGGCACAAGTGGCGCTGGGACTTCCGCGAGACGTCGCCCGGTGTCACCGAGGTGACCGAGACCTTCGACTACTCCACGTCCCGGGCGCCGAAGTTCCTCGAGATCACCGGCTACGACAAGAAGAACGGCGAGGGCATCAGCAACACGCTGGCCAAGCTCGCGCAGCGCTACAGCTGAGCGGTCAGCGCACGCGGGGCGCCGCGAGCGTGACGCCGGCGTAGTCGATGGTGCCGCCCGAGTAGCTGCGGTCGGCGAACAGTCGCCGCAGCTGTGGGCTCCCCGACGTCGACAGGCGGATCCGCGTCGGCGCCGTCGTCAACGCCATCGCACCGAGGTCGGCGAAACCCGTTCGGCCGCAGATCCCGTCGGCGTCGATCTGCTCGAGACCGGAGACGGCGGAGAGCAGCCGGGTGGTCAGCGAACCCGTCGCGAACCGCGGGACACCGATGCGTTTCTGTGTGCCCGCCGACTCGGCCGTGATCGCGACCGACCAGGGTCCGTCGGGACGCTCACCGGACACGGTGACGCTGCTGTCGGCGGCCGGGTCGCCGGAGAAGTCGGCGAGGACCTTGGGCAGCGCCCAGTTCTCCCGACCACCCCGCATGGTGGCCGCGGAGTCGACGGGCAGGAAAGGGATGTGGCCGAAGATCCCGCCGAGGCGTGCGTAGAGGATCGCGCCGCCGAGTTCGTGATAGCCGCCGACCGGTGTTTCGCTGTAGGTGACGGCGAATCCGACGCGCAGCAGTGGCCGGGTGCCACGACGGAGCGCGCGCGGGAGCAGCTCGCGGTCGTCGCCGTGCGCTCGCGTCGACCACCACACGCCGCTGCCGGCGATGCGCCACGGCGCCGGGCTGCCCTGGTCAGGCGTCTGCTGGAGCATCTCGTCGGTCGCGACGCCCTCCGGCACCGTCGAGGGCAGGTCGGTCCACCGGAATCCCCGGTGCAGGGCGCTGGTCGACATCATTGGAACAAGCTAACAGGTCTGTTCCATTGGATACAGGGTCTACAGCTGCACCCCGAGGCGGCGGTCGACCAGTGCCGCGCGACCGCGGGCACGGGCGGCCTCCACGGTGCCCGACGGGGTCCGCTGCGCCAGGGCGTGCCATGCCGTCGCGTCGTCGCGGCCGTGCACCGACGAGGTCCAGGCACGCAGCCCTGCGGGGTCGCTGCCGCCGAGTGCGAGTCCGCGCAGATCGGCGAGAACCTCTTCGAGGATCGCCACCACACCTGGTGCCCGGGAGTCGGCGGCCAGACCACCGCGTCCCAGCACAGCGACGGCACCCGCGACGTCCCCACCGCGGGCCCGGTCGACGACGTCGGCGAGATCGCACGTGATGGGGATTCCCGCGCGATACGGCCGCGACAGCACCACGTCGGATCCGAGATCACGCCGCAGACGGGAGATCTCGGCGCGAACGGTCACCGCGTCGACACCGTCCTCCGACAACGCCAGCGCCAGCTGCTCGGTCGAGAGACCCTCGCGATGCCACGCGAGCAACAGCAGGATCTCGGCGTGCCGGGGACTGAGGCGCCGGGCCGGGCCGGTCGCCGGCACCCACCGCGAGCCGTCGGCGTCGAGAACCGACACGGCCGCCGGACGCGCGGTGTCGTCGCGCGGCGACAGATCCGACAGATCGACCGCACCCATCCGGAGGTGCAGCTCGATCGCCGAGACCACCGATCGCACCGCGGACAGGGCGAAGGGCGCCGCGACCGGGTTGCCGCCGGTCACGTCGAGGACGCCGATGACGTGTCCGGTCACCGGGTCATGCACGGGGGCGGCAGCGCAGTTCCAGCCCTGGACGGGCTCGGCGAAGTGTTCGGCGCCGACGATCTGCACGCCCCGGTCCACGGCGAGGGCGACGCCGGGCGCGTTCGTCCCGACGACCTCCTCGGCCCAGACCGCGCCCTCGACGAAGTCGATCGCCGCGGCGCGGTCGCGGGCCTCGTGGTCGCCCTCGACCCACAGCAGCCGGCCGTGTTCGTCGGTGAGGGCCATGACCACACCGGTGCCCGCGATGTCATCGAGCATCAGCGATCGGACCATCGGGCGGACGGCGGTCATGGGGTGCGCAGCGCGGTAGCCGGAGAAGTCGTCGGGACCGGCGACGGACTCGACCGTGGACGTCGACGACGGGTCCACCCCACCGCGCAGCGATCGCATCCAGGACTCGCGGACCACCGATCGCACGTCGGGGGTGTCACCGTCGGCGAGCATCCGCTCGAGCGCGGTGCGCACGGAGGCGTCGTGCGGACCTGCAGTCATCGCGCACCTCCTCCGCGCTGTGTCACGCGTCGCCATCGCAACTCATTGTGCCCTAGAGCACAGTGTGCGGAGGTGGCCCGCTCAGACCGCGTTGCGGGCCACCAGACCGTCTGCGACGTCGGAGGACATGGCGCTCACGCGGCGCAGGAAGCGCGCGACGCGCGGCATGATCTCGAGCTCCCGGTGCACCGCGGCGTGGACGAGCCAGTCGGCGGCCTCGGTCGCGGTCAGCGCAGGTGCGCGTCGGTACTCGTCGGTCGGCGCGATCATGGGGGTCTTGGTGAGCGGGAAGTAGACCGTGCTCACGGTGATGCCGGTCCCGCGGAGTTCGGCGGCGATGCTGCGCCCGAACACGGAGATGGCGGCCTTCGATCCCGCGTAGGCCGAGAACTTGGGCATCGCGCCCATCGGGATGCCCCAGGTGGAGACGTTGATGAAGTGTCCGCTCCCTCGCTCTTTCATCGCAGGCAGGAACCCGAGCGTCAGCTGCACCGGACCGAAGTAGTTGATCGCCATGGTCCGCTGGTAGTCGTGCAGGCGGTCGGTCGAGTCGAGCACGTCGCGGCGGATGGATCGGCCGGCGTTGTTGACCACCACGTCGGGGCAGCCGTACTCGGCCAGCACGTGCTCGATGAGCCGCGCGGCGTCGTCGGTGTCGGCGAGGTCGGCCGGGCAGGAGAAGGCGCTGCCCCCGTCGGCCCGGATCCGCGCGACCACCTCGTCGAGTTCCTCGACCCGTCGCGCGACGAGAAGCACTGTGGCACCGCGACGGGCGAACTTCTCCGCAGCCTCGGCACCGATGCCCGACGACGAACCGGTGACGAGGATCGTCGCGCCCCGCAGTCGGTGCGACGGGGACCCGGTGGGCAGGGCCGAGACGAGGTCACTCGGTGTGCGGGGACGCTGCATCGCGGTGCGCACGACGCCCCTCGCGAAGGAGGTCACAGGGTTGCTCATGCGAGAACGGTAGAGCACCGGCTGACACGCCCTCGTGTCCGACCGTGACCGGGCAGAATGTGCCGATGACCACGCTTCTCAACATCATCTGGCTGGTGCTGGCCGGCCTGTGGATGGCCATCGGCTACTTCTTCGCGGGCATCGTCTGCTGCATCCTGATCATCACGATCCCGTTCGGCATCGCGGCGTTCCGCATCGGCGCCTACGCACTGTGGCCGTTCGGGCGCTCCGTCGTCCGCGACCCGGGCGCCGGCGTCGCCTCGGCGATCGGGAACGTGATCTGGTTGATCGTGGCGGGCATCTGGCTCGCGATCGGCCACATCGTGACCGGAGCCCTGCTCTGCCTCACGATCATCGGCATCCCCCTGGGCATCGCCAACTTCAAGTTGGTCCCCGTCTCGCTGCTCCCGTTGGGTGCGCGGATCGTCGACGCCCGGATGGTGGACGGGGGTGCGTACGTGGCGGTGCCGCCACCCCCTCGCTAGCATTTAGACATGCAAACGAACCAGCGTTCCGACGGTGACCAGTGGACCATCACCTCCAGCGTCGGGCGGACCGCGCTGCTGGTGGCGCTGGGTCGGGCGCTGGAGACCAGACGCGACGACGCCCTGATCGACGACCCCTTCGCCGAGTCGCTGGTGCTCGCCGCGGGTGACGCCGACCTCACCCCCGACGTGGTCGAGGAGCGGGCACAGGACGACCCCGAGATGACGCGGTCGCTGGAGTTCCTCACCGACATGATGGCCGCCCGGACCCTGCGCATCGACGACGAGATCCGAGCCGCCAACGCCCACAATTGCCGACAACTCGTCCTGTTGGCGAGCGGCCTCGACGCCCGTGCCGCGCGTATCCCCTGGGCGCCGGGGACCACCGTCTTCGAGGTCGACCAGCCCGCCGTCATCGGCTTCAAGGACGAGGTCCTCGACGAGGTCGGCGCTTCCCCGTCGGCGACGCGGGTGTCGGTCGCCTGCGACCTGCGTGACGACTGGCTGACGGCGCTGCGTACCGCGGGCTTCGCCGACGACGTCCCCACCTTCTGGCTCGCCGAGGGCCTGCTCCCCTATCTCCGGCCGGCCGACCAGGAGCGACTGTTGGCCACCATCACGTCCGTCGCGCCCACCGGTAGCGTCCTGATGCTCGACACCACGAGCGGTCCGATCGATCCGGCCGACTGGGACATCGACGCATCCGGTTTCGGCGTCACCGTCGAAGACCTGTTCCTCGACACCGGCGAGTTCGACGCGAGGGCCTGGCTGAACGACCACGGATGGTCGGCGTCGTCGGAGCCCGTGGTGTCGGTGCTCGGCGAGAACGGTCGCGGGAACGGGATCACCTCGGACGAGCGCTACTCGGCGATGATCGGGAAGGTCCAGATCGTCACCGCCCGCCGGAGCTGATCGCTGCTCACCCGTCGTTCACCCGCGGTTGACCCGCCGGCCACACCGCCCCGGTAATCATTACGCATGCTCACGAAGAAGCGTTTCTCCGCGGTCGCCGCCGCCGTGTTCGCCACGGGTGCGCTGACCCTCGCCACGCCCGCCACTGCCGACGCCGCCATCTCGTCCTGCTACCTGTCGTCGCTGCCGTCGCAGGCGACCGACACCGTGGACCTGATCCACGACGGTGGCCCGTTCCCCTACCCGAACAACGACGGCGTCGTGTTCTCCAACCGCGAGGGCGTACTCCCGTCGGCGTCGTCGGGCTACTACCACGAGTACACGGTGATCACCCCGGGCTCGAGCACGCGCGGTGCCCGCAGGATCGTCACCGGAGGAACGCCGCTCACCAGCCCGCCGCACTACTACTACACCGGCGACCACTACGGCTCGTTCTGCGAGATCCGCGACGCGAACTACTGATCCGGGACACTCGATCCCGTGATCCGCTATCGCATCGACGGCTCGGCCATCTCCTCGACGCAGGACTTCTACGACGAGATCGGCCGGGCCGTCAACGGTCCGGGTGGCTACTTCGGAGCGAACCTCGACGCCCTCGCCGACTGCCTCCGTGGAGGTTTCGGCACGCCGGCCGACGAGGGCTTCGAGTTCGAGTGGACCGACGCCGACCGCGCCCGTGACCGGCTCGACCGGTTCGACGACATCGTCGCGGTGTTCGCCGACGAGGGCGTGCCCCTTCACCTGCGTTAGAGGCGCATCGCCCGGACCGTGTCGACGGTGTCCGCCTCGGCGGGGGTCTTGTCGGGGCGGTAGCGCAGGACCCGCGCGAACCGCAGCGCCACACCCCCGGGATAGCGCGACGACGTCTGCGCACCGTCGAGTTCGATCTCGACGACGATCTCCGGCCGCAGGTACACCGTGTGGGCGTCTCGGTGCGTCTCGTACTTGGGGAGCTCCTCGGTCTGCCACCGCAACAACTCGTCGGTCAGTCCCTTGAACGTCTTGCCCACCATGATCGGCGGGCCTCCGTCGGGGTCACGCGCACCGAGGTGCAGGTTCGACAACCAGCCCGACCGGCGACCGCTCCCCCATTCCACACCGATGACGACGAGGTCGAGGGTGTGCTCGGGTTTGATCTTCTGCCAGCTCTTCCCACGACGGCCGGCGCTGTACGGCGAGGCCAGGTCCTTCACCATCGCGCCCTCGTGCCCGGCGGCGAGCGCGGAGTCGAGGTGGGCGGCGGCCTCGTCGGGCGTCGGCCGGACCACCGAGGGGATCCGGTGCGGCCCGGCGACCCGCTCGAGGGCTGCGAGTCGTCCCTCCAGCGGCGCGTCGAGGAGGTCGACGCCGTCGAGGTGGAGGCAGTCGAAGAACCACGGCGACAACAGGAGATCGCCCTCCGCGGAGCCGAACCGACTCATCGTCTCCTGGAACGGGCGGGGTCGGCCGGAGTCGGCGAGCGCCAGGGTCTCCCCGTCGAGGACCACCGACTCACACGGCAACCCGCGGACGAGCTCGACGAGTTCGGGCACCGACGCGGTGATGTCGCGCAGTGTGCGTGTCACGATGACGACCTCGTCGCCGGAGCGGTGCACCTGGATGCGCGCCCCGTCGAGCTTGTACTCGACGACGACGTCCGGCCCCAGCGAGTCCAACGCCTCGTCCATGGTCGCACCGGGCGAGGCGAGCATCGGCCGGATCGGTCGCCCGACGACGAGGCCGATGGCGCGCAGCGTCGCCTCGCCGCCGGAGATCGCGTCAGCCGCCGTCCGCGCCAGATCTCCCGAGAGCATCACCGCGCGCCTCACCACGGGGGCGTCCACTCCCGACGCCGCCGCGATCGCCTCGGTCATCACCCCTTCGAGCGCACCCTGTCGCAGCTCGCCGGTGATGAGACGGATCAGGAACTGCTGCTCGGTCTCGGTCGCCGCACCCAGGAGCGCGGCGAGGGCGTTCTTGCGTCGCTGCGCCGAGCCCGGCCCGGCGATGGTCGTCAGGTCGGTGAGCGCCCGGTCGACATCGGTGACGGTGAGCGTGGACTCGTCGGCCGGGGCGGGTCGCGCCGCCGACAACGTCCGCCACCCGATGCCGATCCGGCCCTGGCGGGGTTCACCGGCCAGCCAGGCGACCGTGGCGAGCACCTCGTCCGACGACGCCGCCGACAGCACCGCCGAGAGTTCGGCCGTCTTGGCCTTGCGGGAGCGCGTCGCCGCGACCCGCTCGGAGGCGTCCACGACTGTCGCGAGCAACGTCACCGGCGCACCCGCACCCCGTTGCCGCCGGACCGCTTCTGTTCGTACATCACCTTGTCCGCCTGTCGGTGGGCCGCGCGGGCGGCGTCCCGCGGGGTGGTGCCGGTGTCGTGTGCGACGAAGGTGACCCCGACGCTCAAGGTCACGGTCGGAGCCTGCGGCCCACCCGACAGCCGGGTCGGGATCTCCTGGACCCGGTCGCAGAGCACGTCGACGCTCGGATGGACCAACGCGATGGTGAACTCCTCGCCGCCACTGCGGGCGACGACACCGAGATCGCCGATGTGGTCGGTCAACTCGCTCGCGACGTGCTGCAGCACCTCGTCGCCGATGTCGTGGCCGTGCATGTCGTTGACGGATTTGAACCCGTCGATGTCGGCGACCGCGACGGCCACCGACTCTCCCGTCCGCGCGGACCGCGCGACCATCGGGACCATCGCACTCCACATGCCGCGGAGGTTGCGGATCCCGGTCAGCGGGTCCGTCGACGCGAGCACAGCGCGCTCACGCATGGTGCGCCAGGCGAGTTCGACCGTCAGGATCGGCCCGACGACCGCGGCGAGGACGACGTCCGCGCGCACGATGACGTAGACGACTCCCGCCCCGTCGGCGACGGCCGCGCCCGCGAACGCAACCGTGACGGCCGCAGCGAAAACGGTGTGCGCGACGAGCCATCGCCGCGGGAGGAAGAACACGGCCATCAGCCCCACGACGCCGAACAACGCACACCCGATCACGGAGTCGGCCTGGGGCTCGATGGACGTGAGGACCACAGACGTCCCGAGGTCGGCGAAGACGATGAACGCGCGGATGCCGCGTGGCGTGAGGAACCACCGGCTGACGACCCACACCACGGCGGTGACGAGCGATGCCGTCCCGAACGCGACGACGATGACGTCCAGCCACAGCGGGCTGTCGGTGTAGAGCCGGGTCAGGTAGGCCAGCAGGGCGAAGTTCGCCGCGGCCGCACCGATCGTGTACCGCGAGATCGCCTCGATGCGCGAGCGGTGGCGAGGTGTCGACTGCGCGGGACGTGCACCTCGCATCGCTCACTCACCCTGTGTCGGAACTCCTGTGGCGTACGACACTAGTGCAGGGTCGCTACAGCTTCTCCAGCGAACGCGTCATCGACGAGACCGTCTCGCCCGCGATGCGCTGGAACAACACCCAGAAGATCGGCGCACCCAACCGCCAGATGCCCTTCGGACGGATCGTCGCGGTGTAGGTGATCTCGCTGCGGCCGTCGCCGAGATCGCGGACCGCGATGTCGTCGGCGGTGTCGGTCGACGAGTTCGCGCCCTCGAAGCGCACGTGGTCCGGGTCGTCGCGGACCAGGGTGTAGTCCAGTTCCGGCTTCGCGCCCCCGAACGACGACGTGTTGTGCCACACCGTGCCCACGCCGACGGGTCCGTCGCCGGTCTGCACGTTGCTCACGCTGCCGGGATCCCATTCGGTGGCATTGGCGAAGTCGCGCAGGTACGCGACCGCCGCCGGCTGCGCGACCCGCGCGGTGAACGTCCGCGTCACCTGGACCATCTGCGTCTCCTCCTGCCGGTGGCCACCCGCACGGGCAGCCCGCCTTCGAGGTTAGGGCCGGTCAGTGGGCGAAGCCGGAGACGCTCCGGTCGCTGGCGGGGACGAAGTCGGTGAGACGCGACGGCTCGTCGATCACGGAGTAGTGCGAGGCGTCCCCCGAGATGACCGTCGACCTGCGGCCGTCGACCCCGACCGGGACGTCGCCGGCGAGAGTAACGCGGTTCACCCGACGGTAGGCACCCCCGAAATCGGCGACGCCGTAGTGCTGCGTCGAGCGGTTGTCCCAGATCGCGATGTCGCCCGGCGACCACGCCCACCGCACCGTGTTGTCGGGGCGCTCGATGCGTGCCTGCAGGAGTCGCAGGATGTCCGCCGTTTCCGAGGTCTTCAGCCCGACGAAGGAGTCGACGAAGTGGCCGAGGGTCAGCGCCCGCTCGCCGGTCTCGGGGTGGACACGCACCACGGGGTGCTCGGTCCGGAAGACCGTGCGCACGAACTCCTCCCGGTAGGCCGGGTCGCTGGAGTCCCCGACCGTGAGGTGCTCGGCGTAGTCGTAGTCGTTGGTGTGCACGGCGCGCAGCGCATCGGCGAGGACCCGCAACGGCTGGGGAAGCGCGGCGTACGCGGCGACCGTCGACGCCCACATCGTGGCGCCGCCGTACTCGGGCTGGACCACCGCCCGCAGCACCGACATCTTCGGGACGCGGTCGACGAACGTGACGTCGGTGTGCCACGAGTTCGCGGCCCCCTCCAGCGGCAGCAGATCCTCGCCTCGCGAGAGGACGGTCGGATGCGCCTTGGTCGGGATGCCGAGCCGCGAGGCGAACGAGTACTGCCCGTCGTCGTCGATGTGATGCTGCCCGGTGACGACGACGACCTTGTGCGTCAACACGGCCCGACGGATGTCGGCGACGGTGGTGTCGTCGAGGTCCTCCGACAAGTGCAGTCCGTCGATCCGCGCACCGAGGTGGTGGCCGATCTTCGTCAGCGTCACGCGGGGGTCGGCGAAGGCGGCGTGCGGGATCGCGATGGTGCTCGTGGGTTCCAGAATCGCCGTCATACCAGCATGTATGCCCTGATTTCGTTCATGGCGGAAGGCTTGCGGTCATACTGAGCCGAACTGCGATGGCCGTCGAGACCACGGCGCGCTGGTCGCACGGGCCACATTCACCAGTGAGGAGGGCCCGTGGACAACGTCTGGAACTACTTCACCGACCACCGGCGCCAGCTGCTGTTCGACAGCTATCAGCACGTCAGTGCCGTGGTGCAGAGCGTCATCCTCGCCACGATCATCGCCGTGGCGATCGGGGTGCTCACCTACCGGAACGCGACCGCGTCGTCGCTCGCGAACTCGCTCTCGTCGGCGATCCTCACGATCCCGTCGTTCGCGCTGCTCGGCCTGCTGATCCCGATCTTCCACCTCGGTGTGACGCCCAGCGTCATCGCGCTGGTCCTCTACTCGCTGCTGCCGATCATCCGGAACACGATCGTCGGACTCACCGCGGTCGACCCCGCTCTGGTCGACGCCGCGCGGGGGACCGGCATGTCACGGATCCAGACGCTGTGGCGCGTGGAGATGCGACTCGCCTGGCCGTCGGTGCTGTCCGGCATGCGCGTCAGCTCGCAGATGGCCATGGGCATCCTTGCCATCGCCGCCTACGCCAAGGGCCCCGGCCTGGGCAACCTCATCTTCTCGGGACTCGCCCGTATCGGCAGCCCCACCGCCATCCCGATGGCACTCACCGGCACCATCCTCATCGTGGTGCTGGCGCTCGTACTGGACGCGATCTACCAGGTGATCGGCCGTCTCACCACGTCGAAGGGACTCGCAGCATGACCGGTGTGCAGGAGAGGTCGGCCGTGACCTCGTCGTCGGAGTCGACCGGGGTCGAGATCGTCCTCGACCACGTCAGCAAGCGCTACGCCGGCCAGCCGAAAGCCGCCGTCGAGGACGTCTCGATGACGATCGACGCGGGCGAGATCGTCGTCTTCGTCGGTCCGTCGGGGTGCGGCAAGACGACCACCATGCGCATGATCAACCGCCTCATCGAGCCGACATCGGGCTCGATCATGATCGGTGGCCGCGACGCGCTGTCGATCCCGGCGAACGAGCTGCGCCGCTCCATCGGCTACTCGATCCAGCAGGCAGGGCTGTTCCCGCACATGACCATCGAGCAGAACGTGGCGATGGTGCCCGGACTGCTGAAGTGGGACAAGAAGAGGATCTCCGCCCGCGTCGAGGAGATGCTGTCGCTCGTCGGTCTCGACCCGGCCCTCTACGCGCGCCGGTTCCCCCGCCAGCTCTCCGGCGGTCAGCAGCAGCGCGTCGGCGTCGCCCGCGCTCTCGCCGCCGACCCGCCCGTCCTGCTCATGGACGAGCCGTTCGGCGCCGTCGACCCCATCACCCGGGCGTCGCTGCAGGACGAGCTGATCCGCCTGCACGCCGAGATCGGCACCACGATCGTCTTCGTCACCCACGACTTCGCCGAGGCCGTCAAGCTGGGCGACCGCATCGCCGTCCTCGGTGACCAGTCGTCCATCCAGCAGTACGACACCCCCGAGGCGATCCTCGCCAACCCGGCCACCGAGATGGTCGAGGGCTTCGTCGGCAAGGGTGCACTGCTGCAGCAGCTCGGCCTCAAGCGTGTCCGCGACGTGCAGCTCGAGCTGCGGCCGTCGGCGCACGAGAACGACCCGGTCGACCAACTCGCCCGCGCGATCGACGCCTCCGACGACGACTGGGGAGTCATCGTCGACGACCGCGACCGGCCGGTCCGGTGGGTACGCGACCACCACCTGCGGACCGCGTCGAATCTGCGCGACGCCGGTGTCCCCGCCGACCTGGTGTCGATGTCCTCGACGCTGCAGCAGGCGCTCGAGGCAATCCTGTCGACCGGCTGCGTCTCGGCGATCGTCACCGGCCGCAACGGTCGCTACGAAGGCGTCGTCGTGATCGAGACGTTGATGTCGGCCATCCGCGACCTGCGCGGCGCCACGGCGGGCGAGGCGGTATGACGGCGACCACGACGGCGGTCCAGGCCGCCGAGGTCGAGACCGAAGGCCGTGTCCGCCTGCTGATCCAACCACTGGTGGTGCTGGCGGTGGCCGCCGCCGTGATCGCCTGGGCGTTCACCCAGAGCCTCACCGCCACCCAGAAGGAGACGATCAACCCGTCGAACCTGGCGACCCTCGTCTGGCAGCACCTCCTCATCAGCATCGTCGTCGCCGCGATCGTCGTGGCGATCGCGGTGCCCCTGGGAACCCTGCTCAGTCGTCCTGGCATCGTGCGGTTCTCGCCGATCGCCGTCGCCATCGCGAACATCGGTCAGGCGACACCGGCCATCGGCCTGCTGGTGCTGCTGTTCCTCTGGACCGCGACCACAGGGTTCTGGATCGGCGTGATCCCGGTCGCCATCTACTCGCTGCTCCCGGTGTTGGCCAACACCCTGCTCGGATACGCCAGCGTCGACCGCGCGATCATCGACGCCGGTCGGGGACAGGGCATGTCGAAGCCGGCCATCCTCTGGCGGATCGAGTTCCCCCTGGCCATCCCGTACATCCTCGCCGGCCTGCGCACATCGCTGGTGCTCGCCGTCGGCACCGCCACGCTGAGCTTCCTCGTCGACGCCGGCGGCCTCGGGATCCTCATCGACACCGGCTACAAGCTGCGTGACAACGTCGCCCTCATCCTCGGCGCCGTTCTCGCCGCATGTCTCGCGCTCCTCGTCGACTGGGCGGGCGCACTTGCCGAACGCTGGCTCGGGCCGAAGGGATTGAGGCTGTGAGCGTCTCCACTCTCTCGCGCCATGCGAGAACCGCTGTGCTGCTGTCGCTCTCGGGACTGATGATCGCGGTCACCGCCGCCTGCGGGCTCGCGTCGGGCAGCACGCCCCCGTTCACCGTGCAGCCGGGATCGATCAAGCCGGTCGCCGCGCTCAAGGACGTGAAGGTGACGGTGGGCTCGAAGGAGTTCACCGAGCAGGTGATCCTCGGCTACATCATCGAATTCGCACTGATGGCCGCCGGCGCGGACGTGCGGGACCTCACCAGCATCGTCGGGTCGCGATCGACACGAGACTCCGAGATCGAGGGTCAGGTCGACATCACCTACGAGTACACCGGCACCGGGTGGATCAACTACCTGGGCAACGAGAAGCCGATCCCCGACGAGCGCAAGCAGTTCGAGGCCGTCCGCGACGAGGACCTGAAGAAGAACGGTCTGGTCTGGACCGCCCCGGCGCCGATGAACAACACCTACGCGCTGGCCGCCAACAAGGCGACCGTGCAAAAGACCGGCGTGAAGACGCTCAGCGACTACGCCGCCCTCGTCAACCGTGACCCGGGTGCGGCGCGCACCTGTCTCGAGACCGAGTTCCGTTCTCGCCAGGACGGTTTCCCCGGCATGGCCGCGGCGTACGGGTTCCCCGTGACGAAGGCGCAGGTGTCGATCCTGCAGACCGGCATCATCTACTCGGCGACCGCGAACGGCGGGCAGTGTGCCTTCGGCGAGGTGTTCACCACCGACGGTCGGATCCAGGCTCTGGACCTCCAGGTCCTCACCGACGACAAGAAGTTCTTCCCGAACTACAACGCCGCGATCGTGATGCGCAAGCAGTTCGCGCTCGACCACCCCGACATCGCGAAGGTGATGGCGCCGGTGTCGGACAAGTTGACGAACACCGCGATCACGTCGATGAACCGTCAGGTCGACGTGGACGGCAAGGAGCCGGCGACGGTGGCGCGGGACTGGATGATCTCGAACGGCTTCGTCACGCCCTGAGACAGACGAGCAGCACCCCGGGCCGATTCCGGTCCGGGGTGGTCTGCTCAGCGGACGGTGACGGGCTCCGGAGAGACGACGCCGTCGGTGTCGACGGTGACTATGTGCCCGGAGCGGTCGAGACCGTCGGTCGCGACGACGATCTCGCCGCCGGGACGAACGGTGATGCGGACGACGTGACCGGTGGAGGCCAGCATCTCGATCGCGGTCCCGTCCTCCGAGCGGGTCTCGACACACATGCCCTTGCCGTCCGGGAGCCCGACGACCGCGTTCACCACCGGGGCCCCACCCTGTTCGCTCACGTCGCTCTCCGTCGTCGTCTCTACACCGTCGTCAGGGACGAGCACTCGAGCGAGACCCCCGAAACGCCTCCGTGCTGTGTTCGTTATTCGCAAGCGATCATAGCGGCTGTTGAAGAACGTGAGGAGTCGTTCGACTGAACGACGAGAAATTCCTGTTCTTCGATTGTTCGACGATGGAATTCAGGCCGATGCCACGAATCCCATTATCGAATTCGCGATCAGCTGGACGGCGATCGCGGCGAGCAGCAGACCGGCGATCTTCGCCAGGAGCGTCACCCCACCGATGCCGAGGATGCGGATGAGGACGGTGGAGAAGCGGAGCACCGTCGCGAGGATGAGATGCACCGTGACGATGGCCGCCGCGATGGCGAGGTAGGTGCCGGCCTTGTCGTCGGCCTGGGAGACCGACACGATCACCGCGGCGATCGCGCCCGGACCGGCGAGCAGCGGTGTCCCCAGCGGGACGAGCGCGACGTTCACCCCGTCGGCGGCTCGGGGATTCGACGCGTTGCCCAATCCGGTCAGCAGCTGCAACGCCACGAGGAGAAGAAGAAGCCCTCCCGCGCCCTGGAGCGCCGGCACACCGATGTGCAGGTAGGCGAGGATGAACTTGCCGCCGATCGCGAACGTCGAGATGACGAGCAGGCTGACAGCCGGCGCCTGGAACGCCGCGCGGTTCCGTGCTGCGGGGGTCTGGTGCCCGACGAGGCTCAGGAAGATCGGTATCTGGCCCGGCGGGTCCATGATGACCACGAGCGTGATGAGCACTGTCGTGTACTCGGTGACATCGAAACCCACGCGGAGAGTGTGCCCGCTCGCTCACCGCGACTGCTTGTCGGACTCGGCTGTCAACCCCGGAGGATGAATTCCTGGACTGAAATGTCGCCGTGGTTGTTCGCCATGGCTGCGGTGTACCTGTTCGTGAAAGGGGCCGCAACGACTGTGGGCCACCGCTCGGAGCGGTGGAATGTTCGATTGGGTGCCGCGGCGGACTTCGCCGCCGGAACGACATCACTCATCGCCTTTGCCGTCTGGCTCCACGGATTCGCGAATCCGTGGGCATGGCTGGCAACGGCCGTCAGCGTTCCGCTGTTGGCACTAGCAGGAATCCTGATGATCGCAACCATCGCGCGGCCGCGCAGCGTCTGTGAGTCCTGCGCTGGTGTGGGTGGGCGAAGGGGGACTTGAACCCCCACGTCCCGAAGGACACTGGCACCTGAAGCCAGCGCGTCTGCCATTCCGCCACTCGCCCGTGACTAGCCCGGGCGAGGCCCGAACCGGCATGCCCGTCTGGGTGACGGACGCCGACGACGATAACACGCTGCGTCGCAGCCGGATAAATCGTGCGATCGCGATAGCGGGCCCCAGCCCGCGCGATCCGGTGTGACACACGGGACTGTTGATGACACGATGGCACGATTGGCCTGCTCGATCGCTATCATCAAACGGCGCGGAATGCACGGTGACACGCTGACGACGTGGAGGGAGGTGTCCCGACATGGGGATTCTGCAGCGCATCGAACGAAAGCTCGAGGGCGCGGTCGACGACGGCTTCGCCCGGGTGTTCGGCGGCAAGGTCGCCCCGCAGGAGGTCGAGAACGCCCTCCAGCGCGAGGCCGAGGACTCCGTCGAGGACCTCGGTGACGGAGGGGCACTCGCCCCGAACTCCTACACGGTGGTGGTCAGCCCCACCGATCACGCGGAGCTCTCGTCCGAGTACGAGTTGAACCGCAAGACGTTCTCGCGTCACCTCGAACACTTCATCCGGGACAACGGATGGCAGACCTACGGCGACGTCGTCGTCGAGTTCGACCAGTCCACCTCGCTGCACACCGGCCAGTTCCGGGCGCGCGGCCGGGTCGACCCCGACGCCGCACCCCGTCCTGTCCCCGGGTCGACAGACCGGCCCGCCGGACCGTCACCGGCCCCCGTCCCGCCCGTGAACCCCCACGCCCAGCCCAGACCAGGAGTGTTTCCCATGACGCAGAACCCAGGACACGACTCGCGACGCGGATACGACGACCGCGAGTACGACCGGGGCTCCTACGAGCAGGGCGAACCGTCCGGGCACGATCAGCCGGCGTGGGATCAGGCGGGCCAGTCCGCCGGATACGGCGCCTACGGTCAGGGCAGCTACGGCACCGGTGGATACGACCAGCGCGGGTACGACCAGCCGCAGGGCGACGCCGGGCACGCATACGGCGCCGAGGCGCACGATCCCCGCGGCTACGACCAGCCGCAGGGCGACGGCGGATACGGGCAGGGCTACGCCGATCGCGGCTACCGCGACAGCGGCTACCAGCAGGGCGGCTGGGATCAGCGCGGCGGCCACGAGCAGGGCACCTACGGCCAGAGCGGCGGCTACCAGCAGGGCGGTTACGGCCAGGCCGGCGGGTACGACCAGCAGGGGTACGACCAGGGCGGCGCCGGCTACGAGGGCGACCGCGGATACCAGCAGGGCGACGCCGGGTACTACTCGGACGCGGACTACCGCGACGCCGGCTACCAGCAGGGCGGTTACGACCAGGGCGGCTACGCTCCCCGCAGCGGCGGCGCCTACCAGGGTGGGTACGACCGCGGCGCCTACGACCAGGGTGCCTATCAGCCCGCCGGGTACGAGCAGGGCTACGGCCAGGCGACGGCGGCGCCGACCTACGCCCCGACCGGCGTGACGCTGGTCCTCGAGGACGGCTCGAACCGCACGTTCTCGCTGCGGGACGGGTCGAACGTCATCGGTCGCGGCCAGGACGCGCAGTTCCGCCTTCCGGACACCGGCGTCTCCCGTCGGCACGTCGAGATCCGCTGGGACGGTCGCACCGCGCTCCTGCACGACCTGAACTCCACCAACGGCACCACCGTCAACGACGTGGCCGTGAGCAGCTGGGAACTCGCCGACGGCGATCGCATCCGGCTGGGCCATTCGGACATCACGGTCCGCTTCCAGTGACCCGTCGTGCCCGGACGTGATGCGTCCGAGCACGAGCGGCGGTCAAGCGATGCGAAGCTGACACCTACGGATACCGGTTCCCCGGCCCCTCCCCCATAGGATGTGGCCCAAGAGTCGCCGAGGGCGTCGTGGTCCGACGCTGCGCGCGGTCGCCGGCACCACGTACACCCACGGCCCACGTACACCCACGACGGAGGTGAACCCCTGTGCAGGGCATCGTGCTGCAGCTGACCCGCATCGGGTTCCTGCTCCTGCTGTGGCTGGTCGTCTGGGCTGTTCTGCGCGCCCTCCGGCACGACGTCTACGCGGCCACGGGTCAGCGGCCCGTCCCCCGCTTCCAGCGGTCGGGCCGCGGCTCCGGCGGGGCGCCTCGCGCGAAGGGCACCGCCCGCTACCTCGTCGTCACGCACGGGGCGCTGGCGAACACCCGCATCACCCTCGGCTCACAGCCGGTCCTCATCGGACGTGCCGCCGACTCCACCCTCGTCCTGACCGACGACTACGCCTCCGAGCGGCACGCCCGCATCTCCCGCCGGGGTGACGACTGGTACGTCGAGGACCTCGGTTCCACGAACGGCACCTACCTCGACCGCGGGAAGGTCACGACGGCGGTGAAGGTTCCCCTGGCCACGCCCATCCGGATCGGCAAGACCGTGATCGAGCTGCGCCCGTGACCCTGGTCCTGCGCTACATCGCGCGGAGCGACCGCGGCCTGGTCCGTTCCAACAACGAGGACTCCGTGTACGCGGGCGCGCGCCTGCTCGCACTCGCCGACGGTATGGGCGGACACGCGGCCGGCGAGGTGGCCAGCCAGCTCGTCATCGAGGCGTTGCAGCCGCTCGACGACGACGAACCCGGTGGGGACCTGCTCGGCAAGCTCGAGTCGGCCATCGCGAGCGGCAACGCGGCCATCGCCGAACAGGTGGAACGCTCCCCCGAACTCGACGGGATGGGGACCACCCTCACCGCGATCCTGTTCGCCGGCACCCGACTCGCGCTGTGCCACATCGGAGACTCCCGCGGCTACCTGCTGCGCGACGGCGAACTGAACCAGATCACCCGCGACGACACGTTCGTGCAGACGCTCGTCGAAGAGGGGCGGATCACGGCCGAGCAGGCCCACACGCATCCGCAGCGCTCCCTCATCATGCGGGCGCTCACCGGCGCCGAGGTGGAGCCGACCCTGACCATCCGCGAGGCCCGCGCGGGCGACCGCTACCTGCTGTGCTCCGACGGTCTCTCCGACGTCGTCTCCGAGGAGACGATCGCCGACACGCTGTCGTCGGTCACCGACCACGGTGACTGCGCCGACCGGCTGATCGAGCTCGCCCTTCGCGGCGGTGGACCGGACAACGTGACCGTCGTCGTGGCCGATGTCGTCGACGTCGACTACGGCGATCACCGACCCATCCGTGCCGGTGCCGCGGGCGAGGGTGACGACGAGTACGTCCCCGACCCGAAGACGTCCGCCGGTCGCGCCGCGGCGCTGCGCCCGCCGCAGGAGTCGCCCCGGCGTCCCACGGTCGACGTCGAGGACGTCGTCGAGGAGCGTCGTCCGCGCCGGAAATGGCTGTGGGCGGTCGTCGCGATCGTCCTCATCGTCCTGGTCGTCGCGGGCGGGTTCGTCGCGCGCTCGATCATCCGGTCCAACTACTACGTCGGTGAACACGACGGCGAGGTCGTCCTCTACCGCGGGATGCAGGGCTCGGTGCTCGGCATCTCGTTGAACTCCGTCAGCCTCGCCGCCTGCGTGAGCGACCCGTCGGCCTCGACCCCGACCATCTCGTTCGCCGACGTCGGTTCCTCGTCGTGCTCGCCGTTGCGTGTGGCCGACCTGTCGCAGCCGAGCCAGAACACCGTGCGTGCGAGCAAGCCCAGCGTGCCGCTGGACGAGGCCAAGCAGAACGTGACGCTGCTGTCGCTGCTGCCGCTGTGCGGGGAGCAGTCGACGTCGGCCACTTCCATACCCCCGTCGTCGAGCACGCCCGCGCCGTCGTCGACGCCGCTGCCGCCACCGGCCACCACGACCGTGCCCGGACAACAGCTCCCGCCGCCGGCGTCGTCCGCGGCCCCGAGCTCGACCATCGACACCAGCGTCGACCGCTTCGACGACAGCGGCCGCAAGATCTGCCGGGGGCACTAGATGTCGCAGGAATCCGTGACCCCCACCCCGACCTCCGGACCCATCCGTCGACCCACCGGGCGGACGACGGAGTTGGGCCTGCTCGCGCTCGTCACCCTGGTGGTGACGGTCGCGCTCATCAACGTCGAGGCTGCACAGGAACAGCAACTGACGTGGGCGGTCGGCAAGTACCTGGTGATCTTCGCTGCGCTGTACGGCGTCGCCCACCTGGTGATCCGACGCTTCGCGCCGTACGCCGACCCGCTGATCCTGCCGTTGGTCGCGATGCTGAACGGGCTCGGTCTGGTGCTCATCCACCGCCTCGACCTCGGTTCGGGTCGCAACGGCGAGACCGCGGAGACGACGGCGTCGACGTCGAACGCCGACCAGCAGGTGCTGTGGATGGTGCTCGGGATCGTGGCCTTCACCCTCATCCTGGTGTTCGTCCGCGACCACCGGACGCTGTCCCGCTACAGCTACATCCTCGGCCTGTCGGGACTGGTGTTCCTCGCGATCCCGGTGCTGCTGCCGGCGTCGCTGTCGGAGATCAACGGGTCCAAGAACTGGATCCGCACGCCGCTGTTCAACATCCAGCCCGGCGAGTTCTCCAAGATCCTCATCATCATCTTCACCGCGTCGCTGCTGGTGTCGAAGCGGGACCTGTTCACCACGGCCGGCAAGCACTTCCTCGGCATGGACCTCCCGCGCGCCCGCGACCTCGGACCGCTGCTCGCCGCGTGGATCGTGACCATCGGGATCTTCGCGCTCGCCAACGATCTCGGTGGCCCGCTGCTGATCTTCACGACGATCCTGGCGATGCTCTACGTGGCCACCGAACGCGTCGGCTGGGTGGTCATCGGCGTCGTGCTGTTCACCGTCGGGGCGGTGCTCGCCTACGAGCTGTTCCCGCACCTGCAGGTGCGGGTCCAGGTGTGGCAGAACCCCTTCAGCGACTTCTACGGCCAGGGCTACCAGGTGGGGCAGGGCCTGTTCGGGCTCGCGACCGGCGGCCTGTTCGGCACCGGCCTCGGCTCGGGGCGCCCGAACATCGTGCCGTTCGCGAACACCGACTTCATCGTCGCCACCATCGGTGAGGAACTCGGACTCGTCGGGATGACAGCGGTCCTCGGCCTGTACCTGATCCTCGTCGTCCGCGGCCTGCGCACCGGCATCACCGTGCGCGACAGCTTCGGCAAGCTGCTCGCGACGGGGCTGTCGTTCTCGATGGCGGTGCAGCTGTTCGTCGTCGTCGGCGGCGTCACGAAACTCATCCCGCTGACCGGCCTGACGACACCGTTCATGTCCTACGGAGGCTCGTCCCTGCTCGCCAACTTCGTCCTCGTCGCACTGCTGGTCCGGGTGTCCAACGCCGCCCGCGAGCCCGACACCACCAAGCGCAAGCAGGTCCCTGTCGCCGCGGCACAGACGCAGGTGGTGAAGCGCGCGTGAACGTCCCGATCCGCCGCGTCGTCATCGCGGTCATGGTGATGGTGGTCGCCCTGCTCGCCAACACCACGTATGTCCAGGTGTTCGAGGCGGATTCGCTGCGCAGCGACCCGCGGAACCAGCGCGTCCTGCTCGACGAGTACTCCCGCCAGCGGGGTCAGATCACCGCCGGCCAGACGGTGATCGCGCAGTCGGTGCCGACGAACGACCGCCTGAAGTACCTCCGCATCTACCCCGGCAAGGACGCGGCGGCTTTCGCACCGGTGACCGGTTTCTACTCGTTCCAGTACGGCAGCGCCGGGATCGAGCAGGCCTACGACTCCCTGCTGAACGGCAACGACGACCGTCTGTTCGGCCAGCGCTTCCTCGACATGTTCTCCGGGCGGGATCCGCGGGGCGGCAACGTCGTCACCACGATCCGTCCGAACCTGCAGAAGGTCGCCTACGACGCGATGAACGCGGGGTGCTCGGGTGGTTGCCGGGGTTCGGTCGTGGCGATCGCACCGAAGACCGGGGCGATCCTGGCGATGGTGTCCACCCCGTCGTACGACCCGAACCTGCTCGCCAGCCACGACGCCGCCGAGCGTGAGGCGGCGTGGAACCGGTGGAACCCCGAGAACGTCACCGAGTCGTCGCCGCAGCCCATGCTCGACCGGGCCATCGACCAGACCTACCCGCCGGGGTCGACGTTCAAGGTGATCACCACCGCGGCGGCGCTGGCGCAGGGCATCAACCCGGACTCGACGCGGCTCACGGCGAACAGCTCGATCACGTTGCCGGACACCGCAACCCAGTTGACGAACTACGGCGGCGAGACCTGCCCCGGCTCGTCCGGTGGCGAGGTCACCCTGCGCCAGGCGTTCCAGTACTCGTGCAACACGGCGTTCGTACAGCTCGCGACGCAGCGCCTGCAGAACCCGATCGACTCGGTGAAGTCCACCGCGACGGCGTTCGGCCTGGACTCCGACACCCCGGACATCCCGATGTCGGTGGCCGGGTCCACCACCGGCCCGATCTCGGACCTGGCGGCGTTGGGGCAGAGCGCGATCGGGCAGCGGGACGTGCGGATGACGCCGTTGGAGAACGCGATGATCGCGGCCACCGTCGCCAACGGCGGTGTGCGGATGCAGCCCTACCTCGTCGACAAGCTGCAGGGTCCGGACCTCAAGACGCTGTACACCACCGCGCCGAACAGCATGGACGAGCCGATCACCGCACAGACCGCGGCGACGCTGACGAGCCTCATGATCGACTCCGAACGCAACACCACCGGCTCGGGCGGGTCCTCGGTGACCATCGCGTCGAAGACGGGCACGGCCGAGCACTCGGCCACCTCTGCCGCCGCGGAGACGCCCTACGCCTGGTACATCGCGTTCGGTCCGTCGAGCAACGCACAGATCGCCGTGGCGGTCATCGTCGAGAACGGTGACCGCGGCGTCCAGTCGACGGGTGGGTCGTCGGCGGCGCCGATCGGTCGCGCGGTCATCAACGCCATGGTCGGGGGAAACCAGTGACCTGCGAGAGGGGGAACGGATGAGTCTGCAGAGCGGGACGACGATCGCCGATCGCTACCGGTTGATGCGGCTGATCGCCACCGGCGGGATGGGCCAGGTGTGGGAGGGTCTCGACACCCGACTCGACCGTCGCGTCGCCGTGAAGGTGCTCAAGTCGGAGTTCTCCGACGACGCGGAGTTCCTGCAGCGCTTCCGGATCGAGGCGATGACGACGGCGCGCCTGCACGACCCGGGTATCGCGAGCATCTTCGACTACGGCGAGACACCCGACCGCGCAGGCGGTCCCGCGCTGGCCTACCTGGTGATGGAGCTGGTGAACGGTGAGCCGCTCAACGCGGTCCTCGCCCGTCTCGGGCGCCTGTCGCTGACGAACGCGCTCGACATGCTCGAGCAGACCGGGCGGGCACTGAACGCTGCGCACACCGCCGGGCTGATCCACCGGGACGTCAAGCCGGGCAACATCCTCATCACCCCGACCGGCCAGGTGAAGATCACCGACTTCGGCATCGCCAAGGCGGTCGACGCCGCACCGGTCACCCAGACCGGCATGGTGATGGGTACGGCGCAGTACATCTCGCCGGAGCAGGCGCTCGGCGAGGACGCCACCAGTGCGTCGGACGTCTACTCGCTCGGCGTCGTCGGCTACGAGTCGATCGCGGGTCGTCGGCCGTTCCTCGGCGACGGCGCGATCACCGTGGCGATGAAGCACATCCGCGAGACCCCTCCCCCGCTGCCGGCCGAACTGCCCGGCGGCATCCGGGAACTCATCGCGATCACGATGGCGAAGGACCCGCATCGCCGCTACGCCGACGGCGGCGAGTTCGCCGACGCGGTCGCCGCGGTGCGCGCCGGCCGACGTCCCCCGGCGCCCGGTGCCGGGATCGGACCGGTCGTGCCGCCGCCCCTGCACACGCGAGAGATGTCGGCGCCCATCCCCCGTCCCGCCGGACCGCCCCCGCCCACGGCGACGTCGCGTCGGCCGATCCCGGCCGCACCGCCGCCGGACGACAACCGGTGGACCGCCGGACAGAAGGCGCTCGCAGCGGTCGCGGTGCTGCTCCTGCTGGCCGCACTCGGATTGGTCGGCTACTGGGTCGCGACGAGCGGCAGCGGGGACAGCTCGACGCCGCCGTCCACCACGCCGTCGACGGTCACGCAGACGACGGAGGTCACCCCCACGCAGGAGGAGACCACCACCACGACGACCACCGAGACCACGACCACCACCACGCCCGAGACCACGACCACCACCACCACACCGGAGACCACGACCACCACCACGACGCAGGGTGGCCTGCTCCCGAACCTCGGGTCGCTGATCCCGGGCCTGCCGCAGAACTACGATGGGAGCGCGACCCCGACACCGCTGGCCGGCCGGGGGGATGCCCCGGGGTCGCCCGGCGGCTCGAGCGAGAGAGGTGACTGATGACCACGCCGCGTCACCTCTCCGACCGCTACGAACTCGGCGAGACACTCGGGTTCGGTGGCATGTCCGAGGTGCACCATGCGCGTGATCTCCGGCTGCACCGAGACGTGGCGATCAAGGTGCTCCGCGCCGACCTCGCACGCGACCCGAGTTTCTATCTCCGGTTCCGACGGGAGGCGCAGAACGCGGCCGCGCTGAACCACCCCACGATCGTCTCCGTCTTCGACACCGGTGAGGCGACGACGCCCGAGGGTCCGCTGCCGTTCATCGTGATGGAGTTCGTCGACGGCGAGACGCTGCGCGACGTGCTGCGGGCACAGGGGCACGTGTCACCGCGCCAGGCGATGACGTGGATGGCCGATGTCGCAGCGGCGCTCGACTTCTCGCATCAGAACGGCATCGTCCACCGCGACATGAAGCCGGCCAACGTCATGATCGATCGGTCCGGTGCGGTGAAGGTCATGGACTTCGGCATCGCGCGGGCGATGTCCGACGCGACGGGTTCGATGACGCAGACGTCCGCGGTCATCGGCACCGCGCAGTACCTGTCACCCGAGCAGGCCCGCGGCGAGAGCGTCGACGCCCGCAGCGACGTCTACTCGATGGGCTGCGTGCTCTTCGAACTCCTCACCGGACAGCCACCGTTCACCGGTGACTCCCCGGTCGCCGTCGCCTACCAGCACGTCCGCGAGGACCCGCCGATCCCGTCGAGCATCCGACGCGAGATCCCGTCCGTCCTCGACTCCGTCGTCCTCAAGGCGATGAGCAAGAACCCCGCCAACCGCTACCAGTCGGCGGGCGAGTTGCGCTCCGACCTGATGAAGGTGCTCGCCGGTGGCCGGCCGAGCGCGCCCATGCTCCTGTCCGACGAGGACAAGACCGGCATCATCGAACCCGTTGCGCGGCAACGCCCCGGCCGCGCGGGGCCCACTTCCCACCGTCGTCCCGACCTCGATGACGATCCTCCTCGGCGGAACCGCGGCCGACTGGTCGGCTTCGGCGCGCTCGCGGCGGTGCTCGTCCTGGTGATCGCGCTCCTGCTGGTGCGTCCGTGGTCGACCGACACCGACCAGGTGACCGTTCCCGCGGTGACGGACATGTCCGCCACCCAGGCCCAGGCGGCGCTGGGCAACCTCGGGTTCAAGGTGAACACGTTGCAGGAGCCCAACAACCAGGTCCCGTCGGGCAATCCCACCCGCACCGCGCCCGCCGAGGGCGTGAAGGCGGACAAGAACTCTGCGATCACGCTGTACATCTCGAGCGGACCGCAGCGCCAGGACCTCCCGGACCTCACCGGGCGGACTGAGGACGAGGCCAAGAAGATCTTGAACGACCTCGGCTTCACCGATGTGAAGCCGGGACAGATAGCGTCGTCGAACCAGTTGCGTGGCAAGGTCGCCGGGCTGTCGCCGCAGAGCGGGACATCGCAGTCGGTGAACACGACGGTCACCATTCTCATCGGCACGGGCCCGCGACAGGTGTCCGTGCCGACGCTGACCGGTCAGACCTCCGACGAGGCCCAGCAGACGCTGGAGAACGCGCGACTGCGCATCCAGACGCAGCAGGCGGACTCCGAACAGCCGGCCGGCACGGTGCTGAGTTCGTCGCCCACGGCGGGGACGCAGGTCGACGAGTACAGCGTCGTGACGGTCACCGTCTCGCGCGGCAACCAGTTCCGGATGCCGGACCTGACGGGCAAGACCGTGCAGCAGGCGCAGGACACCCTGGCCGCGGCCGGATGGAAGAGCACCACCCTGAACCAGGTGCCGCGCAACGTGGGACTCGGCAGCCCCGATGCCAATCGCGTCGTCGCGCAGAACCCGCCCACCAACAGCCTCGCCAACGACAACCAGGCGATCGAGGTGACGGTCGGTCAGGCGAGCCTGTTCCCCGGCTGACGCGGAGACGTCAGGCGACCGGTGCGATCGCCGAGGCCATCTGCTCTTCCAACTCGGCGACCACCGACTCGGGGACGTCGTGGCCGGCCAGACGCAGCCAGTTGGCGAGCATCCGGTGGCCGCCCTGGGTAAGGACGCTCTCCGGGTGGAACTGCACCCCGTGGATCGGCAGGTCGCGGTGGCGCATCGCCATCACGATGCCGCTCTCGGTCCGGCCGGTCACGATCAACTCGTCCGGGATGGTCTCGGGCAGCACGGTCAGCGAGTGGTACCGCGTCGCCACGAACGGGTCGGCGAGTCCCGCGAGTACACCGTCGCCGCCGTGGTGGACCGTGGACGTCTTGCCGTGCAGGAGTTCCGGTGCGCGGTCGACGGTGGCCCCGAACGCCGCGCCGATCGCCTGGTGACCCAGACACACCCCCAGGACAGGTGTCCCGGTGCCGGCGGCGACCTCGACCAGCGGCATCGTCGCGCCGGCCCGCTGTGGGGTGCCGGGACCGGGGCTCAGGAGGACCGCGTCGAACTCCTGCACCACGGCGTCGAGATCGTCGAGACGACGATCGTCGTTGCGCCACACCGTCGCCGAGACGCCCAGCTGTCCGAGGTACTGCACCAGGTTGTAGACGAAGCTGTCGTAGTTGTCGACGACCAAGACCGACGGACCCCTGCTCATCCGCCACACCGTACGCGCTGCGTCGCAGGTGGGATACCGTGGTGGGGCCTGTTCACAGTGAGGAAGCGATGCCGAAATCCAAAGTCAGAAAGCGCACCGACTACACGATCAACCCCGCGAGCCGCACACCGGTCAAGGTGAAGGTCGGGCCGTCGAGCCAGATCTATGTCGGCGCCATGCTCGGGTTGATGTTGTTCGGCCTCGCCTGGCTGATCGTCTTCTACCTCGTGGCCACGCCGAGCAGCCTCGGGGCCGACGGCAAGATCCTGCACTGGATGTACGCGCTCGGCGCGTGGAACTTCCTCATCGGGTTCGGGTTCATGATCTCGGGTCTCTTGATGACCATGCGGTGGCGCTGACCGCTCGAACCATCCCCAGCCTGGGGAATGACATGGGTGTAATTCATCCCCATTGTGGAGAAACCCTGTGGACAACTCTGCGCACGGCGTGACGACCAGCTGGTCGACGCCCCGTATCGCAGGTGTCGCGCTGGTCGTCGGCGGTGTGGTCCTCGGTGTGGCGGCCATCGCGTCGTCGGCCGATCCCGGTGGCGCGGTCATCATGGGTGTGGCCGCGCTGCTGCTGTTGGTGACGGGGGCGGTCGCACTCGTGGTGCGTCCGCGGCTCGTCGTCGCGCCGTCGCGGATGCGGATCCGGACCCTGCGCGGCGACTCGGAGTACACGCCGTCGGAGATCGAGCGCATCCGCGTCGTCTCGACCGCGCGATTGGGGCGGAAGGTGCCCACGCTGGAGTTCGACCTTCCCGGGGACCGGCTCGTCGTCCTCGGACGATGGGATCTCGGGACTCACCCCGAGGACGTGATCGCAGCGTTGGAGCAGGCGGGCTTCCGCGTCAGCTGACGAGGAGCGCCAGCGCCGCCGCCAGCACGCCGAGCGCGCCGATGGCTGCCCAGCCCACCCGCGACACCGACCGCGCGGTGCGGGTGCGTCCGGAGAGCACCAGGCCCGGCAGGACCAGCACGCCTGCGGTCGCGGCGGCACCGAACACCAGTCCGCCCAGATGCGCCCACAGCGAGATGTTCGGGATCGTCACGGAGATCACGATGTTGATGACGATCAGTCCGATGATCTGCCCCGGCGGCATCTTCGCGCGGATGACGGCGACCAGCAGGCCGCCCATCACCCCGTAGATGGCGCCCGAGGCGCCGGCGGCCGCTGCGGTCGGGGTGAACGCCAGCACGGCGGCACTGCCACCGAGGAGTGCCACGACGTAGATCCCGACGAAGCGAGCCGTCCCGAGAGCGCTCTCGAGCTCGCGACCCAGGATGTACAGCGTGAACATGTTGAGGGCGATGTGGATCAACGAGTAGTGCAGGAACCCTGACGTGACGATGCGCCACACCTCGCCCTGCCCGACGAACGGCCCGAACAGGACCCCGTCGTAGAAGATCCGTGAGTCCGACGGGTTCACGTTCCCGAGGCCGTGGGCCTGCGCCGCGGTCAGGACGAAGACGAGGACGTTGACCGCGATGAGGGCGAACGTGGCCCGGGGTGTGGACGTGCCGATCGTGATCGCGCGCGGTGTCGCGCCGCGTGACTCACGGACGCAGTCGACGCAGTGCTGCCCGACCGCGGCCGGGGTCAGGCATTCCGGACACGCCGGACGCCCGCACCGGGAACATGCGAGCCCGGTCGGGCGGTCGGGGTGCCGCACGCACACCGTCCGCGGGGCGGACGGCGGCGGCGGGAACGGCTGGTTCAGTTGATCTCGATCTTCTCGATGACCACGTCGTCGAGCGGCTTGTCGCGACGGTCGGTGCTCGTCGTCGCGATCGCGTCGACGACCTTGCGGGACTCGTCGTCGGCGACGACCCCGAAGATGGAGTGCTTGCGATTCAGGTGCGGCGTCTTGGTCACCGTGATGAAGAACTGCGAACCGTTGGTGCCGGGGCCGGCGTTCGCCATGGCGAGCAGGTACGGCTGGTCGAACTGCAGCTCGGGGTGGAACTCGTCGCCGAACTGGTAGCCGGGGCCACCGGTACCGGTGCCCGTGGGGTCGCCGCCCTGGACCATGAAGCCGTCGATGACGCGGTGGAAGATCGACCCGTCGTAGAAGGGACCGGAGTCGCCGCCGGAGGCGTTCGGCTGGCTGTAGTCCTTCGAGCCGGTCGCGAGACCGGTGAAGTTCTCCACCGTCTTCGGGGCGTGGTTCCCGAACAGATCGACGACGATGTCGCCGCGGTTCGTGTGCAGGGTCGCGGTCGCTGTCTTCTGAGGTGTGCTCACACCCCCATCGTGCCATCCGCCCCTGTACCGGCGACGAGAGCGACCTGGCAGGCTTGGCGACGATGCCGCGCCGTGGGCGCGACCGACGATCGGAGACCAGCTGATGTCCAAGGCCACCGCCGTCACGACGACCGCGTTGGGTGTCGTCACCCCGTGGTCCGCCCCGGTGCGACTGCTCGCGGCCCGGCGCCTCCTGTCCGCGCGCCGCCGCCGGGCGGCACAGGCCCGCTCGACACCGTCCCTCGCGCCCCGGCGGTCCCGTGGCGGGCGACGCTCGTGGCTGCGTGCCGTCGCGGTCCTGGGGGCGGTCGGTGGCGTCGCCGCCGTCGGTGCCGTGGTCGCGTTGCGCGCCCGACGCACCTCCCCGCCGCCCGTCGCCCCCGCTCCGCCGCGTGTCGAGGACGTGCCGACAGCGGACGCCACCGGGCCACAGAACACCTCCGAGTAACCTTCGACCCGTGCATCCCGACGATCGTCCGACGTCACGACCCCCGAGCGGAGCGATGAACCGTCCGCCCGCGGGCCGACCCATGACTCCGCCCGGCCGTCCCGTCCCGCCGCCGTCACGGCCGATGGGCCCGCGACACGGCGGCCCCGACCGCCGACCGCCCGCCCCTCCCGCCACCACCGCGGTGCCCCGACCCGGGGACAGCGGCTCCCTCGCGTACTCGCAGCAGCCGCCCCGTCGTGGTCCAGCGCCCGACGACCGACCGACCACCGTCTACCCGGACTCCGCGCTGCGGACGCAGCATGCCGCCGATCCCGCCCCCGACGATCCCGAATCGAGCCCGATGACAGCGGCGCCGCGCACCTCGACGAACATCCTCGCGATCGTCGCGCTGGTGCTGTCGTTCCTCGGCGTCACCGCGATCGCGGGCATCATCTGCGGGCACATCGCGCGCGGACAGATCCGACGTCGCAAGGAGTACGGCGCGCAGTTGGCGTCGGCGGCCCTGTGGATCGGATACGCCTACGTCGCCGCGGCGATCCTGTGCCTGATCGTCTACCTGGCGATCGCCGGACAGGGATCCTGACCCCGCTCACCGTCCCGGGAGCACCGCCCGTGCCGTGATCGGGGCGCCGCCGCCGCCGATCGACGTCGGCCCGTTGTCGTCGACGACGCTGAGCGCCACCATGATCCGCTGCACGTCCCGCGACCACGGCGTGTTGTCACGGACGCGCTGGGCGAACGGGAAGCCGTGGTCGGAGCGGAACGTGTCCCCGAACGACCCCGCCGGCCCGCGCTCGGTCACGAAGCCGAAGGACGGCCCGCCCGTCGAGTCCGCGACGTAGGCACCGAAGTTCTGCATGGTCCACGCGAGCTGGCGTCCGGGCTGCGTCTCGAGTCCCATCCGGGTCAGGTCCACGGTCGCCGGGATGGCGAGCAGGGCACCCATCCGCATCGCGGCGTTCTGGTTGTTCCCGACCGAGCCGTATCCGCCCACCGACCCGGCATCCGACGTGGCCGCGGGCCATCGGAAGCATTGCGCCTCGACGCGGCAGCGGAAGAGCACCTGTGGGCTGTCGACGATCACCCTCAGCGCATGTCGTGGACCCGTCGGCGATCCCGGACCGAGTTCCCCGACCCGGAGGACGCCGCCCGGGCCGCCGCTGAGACCCGCCGCACCGGGACGGCGCGACAGTCCGTCTCCGTACAGGTCCACGGGTGCGCTCACGTCCTGCGCCGACGCCGCGCCGCCCGCGAGGCAGCGGGCGAGCGGTGCGACGTACCGCATCGTCCGGCCGTCGGCCATCAGGAACGCCGCGCCCTCGTTCTCGTTCGACGACGGGACCAGGTAGTCCCGCGGCATCGGGGCGGTGAAGAGGACCGGACCGGTTGTGCCGCAACGGCTCCGACCACTCCAGCCGGCGGAGTTCGCGTGCACCGCGACGAGCGGGGCATCCGGCGTGAAGATCAGGTGGTCGCCGTCGTCCTGCGGCATCGGTGCCCAGACGGAGCCCCGCGGCACCGCCGGGAGCCCTGCCGGCACGTAGCGAGCACCCGTCCCGATGGGCGTGTTCCAGATGCTCGTCGCCGCGAACGGCTGGCGAAGGACGTCGGCGGGTACCGCGGTGGCGCCGGCACCCCCCGGCACGATCGCAGCGATCGTCGCCCCGACCGCCACGAACACGGCAAAGCGTCCGACGATGCGTGCACGCGGGAATGTCGTCACGCTGTGACGGTAGCGACGGCTGGGGTGTGGGAGCAGGATCCGGCCGGTACCGATCGGGTGACGACTGTGTATCCGAATGATGTGTGGAGCCTAGGAGATTCGAACTCCTGACATCTGCCTTGCAAAGGCAGCGCTCTACCAACTGAGCTAAGGCCCCGTCCGCCCGATCAGATCCGGCGGTCCGGCAGGGTGTGCCACACCTGCGTGTTGCGACGCGACTCGGCGATCAACGCGACCACCACACCGGTGACGGCAGCTGCGACGAGAAGCACGATCCGCATGTGTGGATCCTTCCGGAGTGGGCCTAGGAGGACTTGAACCTCCGACCTCTTCGTTATCAGCGAAGCGCTCTAACCGCCTGAGCTATAGGCCCGTGGACCGTCGCCGGTCAACCCGAGGAAGGTTACCGGATCACCGGGACCGGCGACAAAACGCCTGTCAGTCCCGGTCCGCCAACGTGACCTCGATGCCACCGACGAGGTCGGAGCTCATGTTGTAGATGAAGGCACCGACCGTAGTCAGGGCGGTGAACACGATCACGTAGAGCGCGCCGACACCCGCAGCGACACCGAAGACGGTGCCCGCGGTGATCTCGAACGACGACTCGGTCGTGTTGTCGCTGGAGACCAGCTGACCGAAGGAGTTGTTGATCTGGTCCCACACGCCCATGCCGTCGAGGATCACGTAGAGCACGCCGATCGCGATCATCCAGATGAGGAACAGCGCGATCGCCAACACGGCCGACACCTTGAACGTCGACCACGGGTCGATCCGTCGCAGCTGCACCGCGGCGCGCAGCGGCCCGCGATGACCGGCCGGCACGGACTCGGCGGACCGGACCGCGGTCGGCGACGTCGCCGGGTGGTGGATGGCGTCGAGGTCGGGCAGGTCCTCCGGGACCTGCGACCGCCCGATGTTGCGGGTCGGGCCGTCGATGATCTTGCCCGTCAGCGAATTCCGGCCACGCGTCGTCTGCTCGCCCTGGGGCTGCTGCGCGGGACCGTCGGTGGGCACGGAACCGTCCGAGTCGAGCTTGGCGATCGGCGCGCGGGTCGTCGCCGCGTCCTGCCCGGGCGGCTTCGGAGCCGCGGTGCCGGTGACCAGGGGCCGACGGGGCCGGGCGGGTTGTTCGGGGGGTGTCGACGGACCTGCGTCACCGGTGGGCGGCTGCTGCGCCGACGGTCCGGGCGAGGTCACCGGCGCCTGACCGACGCGCTGCCACGGAGGCACACCACCGGGACCCGTCCCCGGGTTGGGGCGCTGACCCTGCTCCCCCTGCGCCGCCCCGGACCGCGGGGTGTCGTCCTGGTCGGGCCGGTCCTGCACGGAGGGGCCGTTGCGCTGACCCTCGGGTTCACGGGGTGTGCTCACATGCGCTCCTGTCGCTGCGGGTGGCCGGTCACTCGACCTCGTCGGGCTCGTCGGCGTTGCGGGCGATGGCCAAGAGGGTAGTTCCCTCGTCGAGGTTCATGAGGCGGACGCCCTTGGTCTGGCGACCCGCCTTGCGCACCTGCTTGGCCAGCGTACGGATCACGCCGCCGCCGGAGGTGATCGCGTAGAGCTCGCTGCGGTCGTCGACGATCAGCGCACCGACGAGGTCACCGCGACGTCGGTCGTACTGGATCGTGAGCACGCCCTTGCCGCCCCGACCCTGCACCGGGTAGTCCGACATGGCCGTGCGCTTGGCGTATCCGCCCGCGGTCGCGACCAGCAGATAGGTGTCCTCGGCGACCACGTTGAGCGACAGCAACTCGTCGTCGTCGTTGAACCGCATCCCCTGGACACCGGACGTCTGCCGGCCCATCGGTCGTAGCGCCTCGTCCGTGGCGGAGAACCGGATCGACTGGCCTCGCTTGGACACCAGCAGGAGGTCGTCGTCGGAGCTGCACAGCCGCGCGCCGACGAGTTCGTCCTCGCCGCGCAGGTTGACGGCGATGATGCCGCCCGACCGCGCGGAGTCGAAGTCGGTGAGACGGGACTTCTTCACCAGGCCGCCGCGGGTGGCCAGGACGAGGTAGGGCGCGTCCTCGTAGCTCTTGATCTGGATGACCTGCGCGATGCGCTCCTCCGGCTGGAAGGCCAACAGGTTGGCGACGTGCTGACCACGCGCCGTGCGGTTGGCCTCGGGCAGCTCGTAGGCCTTCGCGCGGTACACGCGGCCCTTCGTGGTGAAGAACAGGATCCAGTCGTGCGTGGAGCACACGAAGAAGTGGGCGACGATGTCGTCCTGCTTCAATCCGGCGCCCTGCACACCCTTGCCGCCGCGCTTCTGGCTGCGGTAGAGGTCGGTCTTGGTGCGCTTGGCGTACCCGGTCTCGGTGATCGTGACGACGACGTCCTCGCGGGCGATGAGGTCCTCGTCGGTGACGTCCCCGTCGGCCGCGACGATCTGGGTCCGGCGCTCGTCGCCGAACTTGTCCACGACCTCGCGCAGCTCGTCGCGCACGATCGCGCGCTGCCGCTCGGGCTTGTCGAGGATGTCCTTGTAGTCGGCGATCTCGCGCTCGATCTCGGCGAGGTCGTCGATGATCTTCTGCCGCTCGAGTGCGGACAGGCGCCGCAGCTGCATCGCGAGGATCGCGTCGGCCTGGATCTCGTCGATGTCGAGCAGGCCGATCAGACCCGCACGGGCCTCCTCGGTGTTGGACGACGCGCGGATGAGTGCGATCACCTCGTCGAGGGCGTCGAGCGCCTTGACCAGACCGCGCAGGATGTGGGCGCGCTCCTCGGCCTTGCGCAGCCGGTACCGGGTCCGTCGGATGATCACGTCGAGTTGATGGGCGACGTAGAAGCGGATCATCTGGTCGAGACGCAGCGTGCGCGGCACGCCGTCGACGATCGACAGCATGTTCACGCCGAAGCTCGTCTGCAGCTGGCTGTGCTTGTAGAGGTTGTTCAGCACCACCTTGGCCACGGCGTCCCGCTTGAGCGTGACGACGATGCGCATGCCGACGCGGTCGGAGGACTGGTCCTCGATCTTGCTGATGCCCTTGAGCTTGCCGTCGTTGACCTGCTCGGCGATCGACACGATCATGCGGTCGGGGTTGACCTGGTACGGGAGCTCGGTGATGACGAGTGTCGTTGCGCCGGTCCGTGATTCCTCGACGTCGACGACACCGCGCATGCGGATGCTGCCGCGTCCGGTGGTGTAGGCCTCGGTGATCCCGGTGGTGCCGACGATGAGTCCCGCCGTCGGGAAGTCCGGCCCCTTGATGCGCTCCATGCACGCGGCGAGGGTCGACTCCTCGTCCGCGTCGTGGTTGTCGAGGGCCCAGAACACGGCGTCGGCGACCTCGGTGAGGTTGTGCGGCGGGATGTTCGTCGCCATGCCGACGGCGATGCCGCCCGACCCGTTGATGAGCAGGTTCGGGATGCGGCTCGGCAGGACCGTCGGTTCCTGGGTCTTGCCGTCGTAGTTCGGCGTGAGATCGACGGTCTCCTCGTCGATGTCACGCAGCATCTCCATGGCGAGGGGCGTGAGGCGGGCCTCGGTGTAGCGCATGGCGGCCGCGCCGTCGTCACCGCGGGAGCCGAAGTTGCCCTGGCCGTCGATGAGCGGGTACCGCATCGACCACGGCTGGGCCAGACGGACAAGCGCGTCGTAGATGGCCGTGTCGCCGTGCGGGTGGTAGTTGCCCATCGTCTCGGCGACGGGCTTGGCGCACTTGACGTAGCTGCGATCCGGGCGGAATCCCGCGTCGCCCATCGCGTAGAGCAGACGACGGTGCACGGGCTTGAGTCCGTCACGGACCTCGGGCAGCGCGCGTCCGACGATGACGCTCATCGCGTAGTCGATGTAGCTGCGCTGCATCTCCTGCTGGATGTCGACCGGTTCGATCCGGTCGCCGCCGGCGTCGTCGGTGGTGCCGCCCGGCGGCAGGGTGGTGTCGGTCATCAGTTCACTTTCGTTGTCGGGACCGGTGTTTCACGTGAAACGACCAGGTCCGTCAGACGTCGAGGAAGCGCACGTCCTTGGCGTTGCGGGCGATGAAGCTGCGGCGAGCGACGACGTCCTCACCCATGAGGACGGAGAACAGCTCGTCGGCTGCAGCGGCGTCGTCGAGGGTGACCTGGCGCAGGACCCGCACCTCGGGATCCATCGTGGTCTCCCACAGCTCCTTGGCGTTCATCTCGCCGAGGCCCTTGTAGCGCTGGATGCCGTCGTCGGTGTTGATCTTCTTGCCGGCCGCGCGGCCCGCCTCGAGCAGACCGTCGCGCTCGCGGTCGGAGTAGGCGAACTCGGGGTCGGCGCCCTTCTGCCACTTCAGCTTGTAGAGCGGCGGCTGCGCGAGGTAGACGTGCCCGTGCTCCACCAGCGGCCGCATGAAACGGAACAGCAGGGTGAGCAGCAGCGTCGAGATGTGCTGGCCGTCGACGTCGGCGTCGGCCATCAGCACGATCTTGTGATACCGCAGCTTGGCCAGGTCGAACTCGTCGTGGATGCCGGTGCCGAACGCGGTGATGATGGACTGCACCTCGGCGTTCTTCAGCACGCGGTCGATGCGGGCCTTCTCGACGTTGATGATCTTGCCGCGGATCGGGAGGATCGCCTGGTACATCGAGTCGCGGCCGGACTTGGCCGAGCCACCGGCCGAGTCACCCTCGACGATGTAGACCTCGCACTTCGCGGGATCGTTGCTGCGGCAGTCGGCGAGCTTGCCGGGGAGACCGCCGATGTCGGTCGCGCTCTTGCGGCGCACCAGCTCTCGCGCCTTGCGCGCGGCGAGGCGCGCCTGCGCGGACCCGACCGCCTTGTTGATGATGATCTTCGCCTCGGCCGGGTTCGACTCCAGCCAGTGCGAGAGGTGCTCGTTGGACACCTTCTGTACGAAGCTCTTCACCTCGGTGTTGCCGAGCTTGGTCTTCGTCTGTCCCTCGAACTGCGGGTCGGCGACCTTCACCGAGATGACCGCTGCGAGCCCCTCGCGGATGTCGTCGCCGGTGAGTTTCGGGTCCTTCTCCTTCAGCAGCTTCTTGTCGAGGGCGTACTTGTTCACCGTGCTGGTGAGCGCCGCGCGGAACCCCTCCTCGTGGGTGCCCCCCTCGTGGGTGTTGATGGTGTTCGCGAACGTGTGGACCGACTCGGAGTAGCCACCGTTCCACTGCATCGCGACCTCGAGCTCGTGGCCGGTGCCCTTCGCGGTGAAGCCGACGATGGACGCGTGGATGGGGCTCTTGGTCCGGTTCAGGTGGGCGACGTAGTCCATCAGGCCACCCGGGTAGTGATAGGTCCGGGTCCGGGGCTTGCCGGGATCCTTCTTCTCCGTGTCGGGCCCGGGCTCGACGACGGCATCCGTGTCGGGCTCGGCGTCCGCGTCGCCCTCTGACACGGTGTCGGCGGATCCGCTGCCGATCACCTCGGCCTGCTCGACGTCGTCGACGTCGTTGACGACCTTCGGGCGCTCGTCGGTCAGCGTGATGGTGAGTCCCTTGTTGAGGAACGCCATCTCCTGCAGTCGCCGTGCGATGGTCTCGAAGTTGTAGTCGGTGGTCTCGAAGATGTCGCCGTCGGACCAGAATCGGACCGTCGTGCCGGTCTTCCTGGTCGCCGCGCCCTTCTGCAGTGGCCCGGGTACGGCACGGGTGTAGGTCTGGCTCCAGTGGTTGCCGCCGTAGTCGATGTCCAGCTCGACCTTCGTCGACAGCGCGTTGACCACCGAGATGCCGACACCGTGCAGACCACCGGACACCGCATAGGACTCGGAATCGAACTTGCCGCCGGCATGCAGCTGCGTCATGACGACCTCGACGGTCGGGACGCCGGTCTTGTGCATGTCGGTGGGGATGCCACGGCCGTCGTCGCGGACCTGGACACCGCCGTCGGCGAGGATCGTGACGTCGACCTGCGAGGCGAAGCCGGCCATGGCCTCGTCCACCGAGTTGTCGACGACCTCCCAGATCAGGTGGTGCAGGCCGCGCTCACCGGTGGAGCCGATGTACATGCCCGGTCGCTTGCGGACCGCCTCGAGACCTTCGAGGATGCTGATCGAATCGGCGCCGTAGTCGCTGCCGGCCTTCTTGGTTGATCGGGCTGGCTTGCTGGTGCCGTTGGTGTCCGCCACGAGTGGGGTCCGCTCCTTGTCCTCGCCGGTGCCCGCCGCGAGGGGTGGGAGTCCGGGCTGGTCGATCTGCTCGCACACGCCTGCGCCCGAGTCGGGGCAGTACCGCTCCATAGTACTGCCTCACCTGTACGGAAACGGCTCTGCAGGGCGTCTGACGCGCCCGCAGACGGATTTTCTCGCCGAAAACCAGGGGCGCTTGACATCGGAGCGGTCAACAGGCCGTCTCGGGGCGCTGGTGATGCCCGTGGGACATACCCGTCCGACCTACCCGTAGGTGTCGCGAGGACCCCGTCCGGGAACCGTGCGCATGCCCTTCCGCCAGGACGGTGCCCGGGGACCGGTGATGCGCAGCGACACGACGACGTCGCGACCCACCGCCGCCGCGATCTTGGCGAGGATGTCCCGCTGGACGAGTCGCAGCTGGGTGGCCCACGCGGTGGACTCGGCACTCACGGAGAGCACACGGTCGCGGAGGTCCGTCGGCTGGGCGTGCGCGGCGATGTCCTCACCGACGATGCGGTCCCAGGCCGCGAAGACCTGTCCCTCCCCCAGTTTCGGCTGCCATCCGCGGGATCGCGCCAACGCCCCCGCCACCGTGCCGAAGGACTGCGGGTCACGGCCGTCGGGACGTGCCCCCGACCACCGTCGTCGAGCACCCCGGCGTGGGGTGGGTGCCGACGACCGCCCGTGACCGACGGCTTTGCCCTCCGCCTTGGCCTTCGCCCGCGCATCCTCGAGCGCCCTGCGCGCGAGCTCGTGACCGGACGAGTACTCGTCGGTGTTCCCCGACGTCGTGTCGTCATCCATGCGCGGCCTCCTCGGACGGCGGTTCACCGATCAGATGGGACTCTCGGACCTCATGATCGTCGTCGACCCCGACAGCCAACCGCCGCCCGGCGACCGCACCGGGGATGTCGTCGCCGACAGCCGCGGTGATGATGACCTGCTCCACCGACTCCGCGAACGTCGTCAGCGCCGCGCGACGCGACGCGTCCAGTTCCGCGAACACGTCGTCGAGCACGACGACGGGTTCGGCGCCGTCGTCACGGATGAGCTGCACCGAACCCAGCCGCGTCGCGAGCGCCAGCGACCACGACTCCCCATGGCTGGCAAAGCCTTTCGCGATCTGGCGATCCAGCAGGATGTCGAGGTCGTCACGGTGCGGTCCGACCAGGCACACCCCGCGGTCGATCTCCTTCTGGCGGGCCTCCGCCAGGCGGGTCAACAGCGTCGCCTCGATGAACTCGACGTCGGCGCGCCCGTCGTCCGGCACGATCTCCCCGCCGACGGCGGGCCGATAGCGCAGGTCCACGGGTCGTGACGCGGGCGCGAGGGTCGAGTACTCGGCGACGAAGTGCGGCCGCAGCCCTGACACCGTGTCGATGCGGCCCGCTGTGACCACCGCGCCGAACTGCGCGAGCTGGGTGTCCCAGACGTCGAGTGTGCTGATCACCGACTCCGCAGAGGAACCGCCGGACCGCAGTGCGGCCGACGCCGTCTTCAGCAACGCCGATCGCTGGCGGAGGACGCGGTCGTAGTCGGATCGGGCTGCCACCATGGCCGGCCCCGCGAGGGCGGCCAGTTCGTCGAGCAGTCGGCGCCGCTCGGCGGGTTCGCCCCGGATCAGGGCGAGATCCTCCGGCGCGAACATCACCGACCGCAGGATCCCGACGACGTCGCGGGCACGTCGTGACGGCGCACCGTTCACCGTCGCCCGGTTGGCCCGTCCCGGGGTGATCGCGACCTCGACGGTCAGTTCCCGGCCGGCGTTGACGATGCTGGCCGTGACCGCCGCGGAATCGCACCCACTGCGGACGAGCGCGGCGTCGGTGCTCACCCGGTGTGAGCGCAGCGTGGCGACGTAGTTCAGCGCCTCGACGAGGTTGGTCTTGCCGAATCCGTTGCGTCCCACGATGATCGTGGCCCCGGGCCGCAGATCGACCTCGAGGGCGCGCCACGACCGGAAATCACGCAGGCGCAGGGAACGGACGTACACGACGAGGGTGCGGCGACGCGGGCGAGGTCAGGATCCGGCGCGATGCACCGAGTGGCCACCGAACTGCTGACGCAGCGCCGACACCGCCTTCAGGGTCGGCGAACCGGACTCCTGCCGGGATGCGAACCGCGCGAACAGGGCCGCGGAGATCACGTTCGCCGGCACGGAATGGCGGATCGCCTCCTCGACGGTCCATCGTCCCTCACCGGAATCGGTGGTGTAGTCGGAGATCTCGGTCAGACCGGGGTCCTGCGCGAGCGCGTCGACCAGGAGCTCGAGCAACCAGGAACGGATCACGGTGCCATGCGTCCATGCGCGCAGGGTCCCGGGGACGTCCGTGATCAGCGGCTCGGCGGACAGCAGTTCGTAGCCCTCGCCGTAGGCGTGCATGAGGCCGTACTCGATACCGTTGTGCACCATCTTGGCGTAATGCCCGGCGCCGACCGGTCCGGCGTGCACGAACCCGCCGGCCCGCTCGCCCTCGGGACGCAGCGCGTCGAAGATCGGCATCGCCTTCTCGATGTCCTCGTCCGATCCGCCGGCCATCAGGCCGTAGCCGTTCTCGAGGCCCCACACACCGCCGGACACACCGCAGTCGATGTACCCGATCTGCTTGGCGGACAACAGCTCCGCGTTCGGGGCATCGTCGGTGTACCGGGAGTTGCCGCCGTCGATCACCAGATCGCCCGGCTCGAGCAGCTCGCTGAGCGACGCGACCGTCTCCCGTGTCGGGTCGCCGGACGGCACCATGACCCACAGCACGCGCGGCGCGGTGAGCGCCGAGACGAGATCCTGCAGCGATCCGACGTCGCTGACCTCGGGACGAGGGTCGTAGCCGACCACCTCGTGTCCCGCACCCGCGATCCGGCGCCGCATGTTGGCGCCCATCTTTCCGAGACCGATCAGTCCGAGCTGCATCGCGGACATCCTCTCCCGATCAGCCCGGCAGGCGGACCGGCATCAACAGGTAGGTGAACTCGCTCGACGGCGCGGGGTAAGCACCGCTGTCGTCGGGGACCGGGGCGTCCTCACCCGCCGGCCGCAGGACCGCGGGACGGCTGGGCGTGGTGAACCCGAACTCCACCGACGACGAGTGCAGGGCCGACAACCCGTCGAGCAGGTAGGTCGGGTTGAACGCGATGGTCAGCGGCTCGCCGTGGAACGCGACCTCCACCGACTCCTCGGCCTTGCCCGCGTCGTCGCCACCGGCGGTGAGCTGGACGGTGCCCTCGGAGAACTCCAGACGGACCTGGGCGCCACGGTCGGCGACGAGTGCGACGCGCTTGATGGCGTCGGTGAGCGCCGCGATGTCGACGGTGGCCATCGAGGTGTGGGACGTCGGGAGCAGCTGACGGAACTTCGGGAACTCCGCGTCGAGCAGGCGGGTGGTGGTCTGACGGCCCTGGCCGAGGATCCCGAGCAGACCCTCGGCGCCGATCGTGCCCGGCGACCCCAAGGCGAGTGAGACCGGCGCGCCGTCGGATCCGGCGGAGCGCGCGGACTCCGAGAGCGTCTTGGCCGGGACGAGCACCGCGGCGGTGTCGGACCCGCTCGGCTGCCACGTCAGCTCACGCACCGCGAGCCGGAACCGGTCGGTGGCGGCCATGACCACCGTGTCGTCCTCGATCTCCACACGGATGCCGGTGAGCATCGGCAGGGTGTCGTCCTTGCCCGCGGCGACGGCGACCTGTCCGATGGCCTCGGCGAACAGCTCGGCCGGGATGGTGCCGGTGACACCGGGCACCTCGGGCAGGCTCGGGTAGTCCTCGACGGGCATCGTCGGAAGCGAGAAACGCGAACTGCCGCAGTTGATCACGACGCGCGTGCCGTCGATCGCCACGTCCACGGGCTTGGCCGGAAGCGAGCGCGTGATGTCCGCCAGGAGCTTGCCGGAGACGAGTACCCGGCCCTCGTCGGCGACCTCGGCAGAGATGTCGACCTGGGCGGAGACCTCGTAGTCGAAGCCGGAGACGGTCAGCCCGGTGTCGCCGGCGGTGAGGACCACGCAGCCGAGGACGGGGACCGGCGGACGGCTCGGCAGACTGCGGGCCACCCAGGCGACGGCGTCGGCGAACTCATCGCGTGTGACACGGAACTTCACCGCGTTCGACCCTCCCGTACCCGCCGGCCACGACCGTGGCTGCTGCTGATGTCGCCCCACTCTAGAACGCCGCCGGCGTGATGGTGCCGAACGGGGCAGGTTCCGACCGAGGGACTCCGACCCACCGGGTCGGGTGGGGACACCCGCTGTCCACACCGCTTCTTTCTTTCATTCTTCAAGAGAGATGAATCAATGACAGTCATAGCGGCTGTGCAATCTGTGGACAGCCGGGCAGCGGTGCAGTTCACGTCGCGTGGCGCGGTGTGCACGCGTTGTGGACGGTCACCAGGGTGATGCCGAGGGGTTGTGCACACGTCGACGGTTGTTCACCGCGGTCCACCCTCCGTCCACAGCGGGCGAGGGTTATCCACCGAGTTATCCACAGCTGGGGAATCGTCCGACCGGAGGACACGACAGCTCCCTCGACAGCGAGAACGGTCGAGTTCGGGTCGAGATGTGAGGGGTCTCGCCGGGCTCGGCGAGGGGTGTGTCAGGGGTGCGAGCGCTGTTTGATGCGCGCCGTGAGCTCCTGGACGTAGTCGTAGACCTTGCGGCGCTCGGCCATCTCCTTGCGGATCTTCTTGTCCGCGTACATGACCGTCGTGTGGTCGCGGTCGAAGGTCTCGCCGATTTTCGGCAGGGACAGATCGGTCAGCTCGCGACAGAGGTACATCGAGATCTGCCGGGCCTGTGCGATGGAGCGGGTCTTGCCGGGCCCCCGCAGTTCGTCGACGCTGATGTTGAAGTACTCGGCGGTGATCGCGAGGATCGTCGGCGCGTTGATCTCCACGCTGCCGGTGTCGGGCAGGAGCGCCTGCAGCACGATCTCCGCCAGGGCCAGGTTCAGCTCCGCGCTGTTCAGCGACGCGAACGCGGTCACGCGGATGAGCGCACCCTCGAGCTCGCGGATGTTCCGTTCGATCTTGGAGGCGATGAGCTCGAGGACGTCGTCGGGGACCTGGAGGCTGTCCATCTGCGCCTTCTTGCGCAAGATCGCGATCCGCGTCTCGAGCTCCGGCGGCTGGACGTCGGTGATCAGACCCCACTCGAAGCGTGTCCGCAGGCGGTCCTCGAGGGTCGCGAGCTGCTTGGGCGGGCGATCGGAGGAGACGACGATCTGCTTGTTCGCGTTGTGGAGGGTGTTGAAGGTGTGGAAGAACTCCTCCTGGATGCCCTCCTTGCCGACGAGGAACTGGATGTCGTCGACGAGCAGCACGTCGACGTCGCGGTAGCGGCGTTTGAACGCCACCCGTCGGTCGTCACGCAGAGAGTTGATGAAGTCGTTCGTGAACTCCTCGGTGGAGACGTACTTGACCTTCATCCCCGGGAAGAGCCGCTGGGCGTAGTGACCGGCCGCGTGCAGCAGATGGGTCTTGCCGAGCCCGGACTCCCCCCAGATGAACAGCGGGTTGTAGGCCCGTGCCGGCGCCTCCGAGATCGCCACGGCGGCAGCGTGTGCGAAGCGGTTCGACGCCCCGATGACGAAGGTGTCGAACGTGTACTTGGGGTTCAGACTGCTGGGATCGCCGGGGCCCGGGTTGAACCAGCTCGACCAGTCGCCGTCGCGGCCGTCCGCCGGCGTGAGACCCGGCTCGCGGAGGACGTCGGGCCGCGACGCGTCGAAACGGGGGTCCGCGGGCGTGTCGCGCCGGTCGGCGAAGGTGTCCGGCAGGTCGTCGAGATCGTCGTCGAGGTCGGCGGTCCGAGTCGCCTCGACCGCGGGAGGCGCGACGGTGGGCGGCTCGGCATCGGGGTCGATGCGGACACCGAGATCGACCTCGCGGCCGAGGTGGGTGCTCAGCGAGGCACGAATCGGTTCGCGGAGGGTCCGTTCGATCTGTTCCTGCACGCGCGCCGACGGGACGGCGAGGAGCGCGAAGCCCTCGACGAGCGTGAGGGGTTGGACCAGCGAGAGCCACGCCTTCTGCTGACGGGTGAGTTCCTCACCATCCGCGGTGAGATCCACCAGGACGCGCTGCCAGACCTCCGGAAACGATTCGCGGGGGTAGGAGTCGCGGTCGGGATGATCGAGCTGATCGCGGTCGGTGCTCACTGAATCCCTCCCGGCCGCGCCGACGTGGTCTCGTCGATGCGGGTGCAGACCCTGGTGCTCGGTCACGGCCGTGCCATGCGAACGGGTCCTATCGTGACCCGGCGACGAACGATTGTCCACACGGTTATCCACAGCTGTGGACAAGGATGCGGGAACGAGACGATCAGGATCCGATCCCGGTTCGGTCCGCGCATCGGCGCGGACGGCACGGTCGGGACTCCGTCGTCGCCAGAGAAGCTAACAGACTCGTCCCGCTCCCCTCAACAGTTCGCACCACACGCGGAGCGGAAGTTCAACGACCACGGCAGGTGCGGCGTGTCGGACGGTCTGCGTGTCGCCGTCGAGGCGGTGTCGTCGCTGGTAGCCGCCCCGACAGCGGTTTGACGGTGCCGAAGTGGATCAGTAGTCTCGCAGGGTCGCCGAGGTGTGATCGTCTCCGGTGCGTGAACGGCTGCCCGGTCATTTATCCGGGTCCGCTCACCGCCTCCGATGACGGAGCCACGGCATGAGACCACCACCGATCGAGGAGTTCACCCGTGGCCAAGGGAAAGCGCACGTTCCAGCCCAACAACCGCCGTCGTGCCCGTGTCCACGGGTTCCGTCTGCGCATGCGGACCCGTGCGGGTCGCGCCATCGTCAACGGCCGTCGCCGCAAGGGCCGCGCGAGCCTGACCGCCTGAGTTCCGCGGCCCACGGGCTCGCGGACGGCAGCACTGTGCTGGCCCGGCATCAGCGGATCTCACGCAGCTCCGACTTCACCCGCGCACTCCGACGGGGTGTGCGGGTTCGTCGTGCCGACATCCAGGTGCACGCGGTCCGTGTCGACGGATCGGATGTGTTGGCCGTCGACCGCGGCGCCCGCTACGGCCTGATCGTCAGCAAGTCCGTGGGCGACGCAGTGACCCGTCACGCTGTGGCCCGCCGTCTCCGTGCGGCCGCCGCGGCTGCAGACGCCGGCGGTGGACTGGGAGCGGACGCGAGTGGGCTCGTGGTGATCCGGGCTCTGCCGACCTCGGCCCGGCGTTCGGGATCGGAACTGACCACCGAGCTCGTCGCCGCCCTGCGTCTCGCACGCACGCGTCTCGCCGACCGGGAGCAGGTGTCCTCGTGATCGCGGTGACCGCACTCCCCCGGCGCATGCTGGTGTGGACGATCGAGCTCTACCGCACGTGGATCTCCCCGACACGGATGCCGACCTGCCGGTTCGAACCGACCTGCAGTGCCTATGCGGTCGAGGCCATCACCACGTGGGGTGCTGTCCGCGGCGGCGGTCTCGCCGTCTGGCGTCTGCTCAAGTGCGGACCGTGGCATGCACCGGGGTACGACCCCGTCCCCGAACGACGTCCATCCGTCCGCGTCACCGCGGAGCGGACCAGTGAGGAGCGAGTGACACCGTGCTGAACTTCATCTACTACCCGGTCTCCGGGATCATGTGGGTCTGGCACTGGCTGTTCAGCCATGTCCTGCCCGACTCCCCCGGGGGAAGTGGCGTCGCGTGGGCGCTGTCGGTGGTGTTCCTCGTCTTCACGCTGCGAGCGATCCTCTACAAGCCCTTCGTCAAGCAGATCCGCACGACGAAGAAGATGCAGGAAATCCAGCCGCAGCTGCAGGCGATCCGGAAGAAGTACGCCAAGGATCGCGTGAAGATGACCGAGGAGATGCAGAAGCTGCAGAAGGAGCACGGGTTCAACCCGCTCCTGGGCTGCCTGCCGATGCTCGCCCAGATCCCCGTCTTCATCGGTCTGTTCCACGTGCTGCGGTCGTTCAACCGGATGGGAACCGGTTTCGGGCAGCTGGGCATGTCCGCCGAGCAGACCCGCGCCACGGGCAACTACTTCTTCTCGCCCGAGCTCGTCCAGAACTTCCTCGATGCGCGACTCTTCGGCGTCCCGCTGTCCGCGGCGGTCTCCCAGCCCAAGACGGAGTGGGTCGCCTTCAGCGCGGACGGCGTCATCGACTTCACCCGCGCCCACATCATCTACCTGGTGATCCCGCTGGTGATCCTGTCGTCCATCGCGACGCACATGAACTCGCGGGCGTCGGTCGCGCGTCAGACGGCCGCGGCGCTCGAGAACCCGCAGACCGCGATCATGAACAAGCTCGCGCTCTACGTCTTCCCGCTCGGCATCCTCGTGTCCGGCGCATTCTTCCCCGTCGCCATCCTCCTGTACTGGGTGAGCAACAACCTGTGGACCTATGCGCAGCAGCACATCGTCTTCGGGAAGATCGCCAAGGAAGAGGAAGCCGCGAAGCTCGCGAAGCAGGAGAAGCTGAAGGCGAACGCCCCGAAGCCCGGCGCTCGTCCGGACCGCGTGAAGAAGAAGGGTGCGCCGTCGACGAACGGTGACTCGCCGTCCGACGAGACCGAGGCGCCGTCGGAGGCCGTCGAGGTCGAGGAGACAGCGCCCCCCGCCACCGGACGGACCGACCTCACCAAGGGCGGCACCGCCAAACGAACCGGCGGAGGTGGTGCGCGCAAGAGCGCCGGCGCCTCGCCGCGTCCCGGACAGCGTCCGACCGGTACCCAGCAGAAGCGTCGCAAACGGCGATGACGCCCGGCGGCCGCTGAGACGGTCGCCCCAGCCGGTGTCCGCGGGCGCCGCACACAGACCTGTCCACACATGATTGCGAGGGATATCCATGAGCACCGACACGAGCGATGCCGAGCACGACGTGACCGAGGACCAGACCGAGCCCGCCGTCGGTCAGGTCGACACGACCGGTGAGTCGCCCGAGCCGGAAGCGGTCGACGAGTCCGATGTGGTCGACGAGTCCGACGACGACGACGACGACGACGCCGAGGACGGGGACGACCGCCTCGTCGAGGAAGGCGAGATCGCGGGCGACTACCTCGAGCAACTGCTCGATCTCCTCGACTTCGACGGTGACATCGACCTCGACGTCGATGGGGACCGCGCGGTGGTGAGCATCGACGGCGGTCGCGATCTCGGCAAGCTCGTCGGCAAGGACGGCGAGGTCCTCGATGCACTCCAGGAACTGACACGGCTCGCCGTCCAACAGTCGACCGGTGACCGGTCCCGGCTCATGCTGGACGTGAGCGGATGGCGTGCTGGTCGGCGTGAGCGCCTCAGTCGTCTCGGCACCGAGGTGGCCGAGCGTGTCCGCGACGCCGGCGGCCGGGAACAGCTCGATCCGATGTCACCGTTCGAGCGGAAGATCGTCCACGACGCGGTGGCCGCGGTCTCCGGCGTGTACAGCGAGAGCGAGGGCACCGAGCCCCGTCGGCGCGTGGTCGTCATCGCGGAGTGATGCCGCCGTCCGCGATTCAGTCCTGACCGCAGGGCCTCGACCGAAGGGTCGGGGCCCTGCGTTGTCAGGGCACCTCTCCCCCATCGATGAACGGAGCATGTTTCACGTGAAACACGACACCGAGTTCGACCGTGACGAGATCGCCTCGGCGGCTTTCGCCGTCTTCGGTGACCGGCTGGGGCGTGCGCGTGTCTACCGAGACCTGTTGGCGACCGCCGGTGTGGAGCGCGGCCTGATCGGACCGCGCGAGACCGAGCGGCTCTGGGATCGACACATCCTCAATTGCGGCGTCCTGGCCACGGCGCTTCCCGATGACGTCCGGGTCGTCGACGTCGGTAGTGGCGCCGGCCTTCCGGGGATCCCTCTGGCGTTGGCCGGTCGAACTCTTCGGGTCACACTCCTCGAACCGCTGGAACGACGACACGACTTCCTGCGGGAGGCCATCGACGCCCTCGGGCTCGACGTGGAGGTCGTGCGGGGGCGGGCCGAGGAGCGGACGGTTGTCGACGCGGTGGGCGATGCGGACGTCGTGACATCGCGCGCGGTCGCGCCGCTCGACCGATTGGCCCGATGGTCGGCGCCTCTCATCCGATCGGGCGGCGAACTGGTTGCCATCAAAGGTGCGTCGGCGGCGGAGGAGATCGCGACCCATGCCGGCACTGTCGGCAAGTTCGGATTGACCGCGCTGCGCGTCGAGACGGTCGGGGCGGATACGCTTTCCGTGCCGACGACGATCGTGCGTGCGCGGCGAGTGGAGAGACCGCAGAAGCGCCGCCGGACATCGCGGTGACGGGCAGCAGGGGTCGGCGTCGGTCGCCCCGGAACAGCGATGGGGTGCAGCGCACGATGTTGGGCAGGCGCGGTCGAAGGAGTGATGTGGTGGCCGACGGATCTCCGGACGAGACGCCCGCAGCACGTGGACCTGCGGGCGCCGGCACGCCCGATGTTTCACGTGAAACAGGGCGATATTCGGACACACCGATCGCTGCCGCGGCAGAGCGCGCGAGCCAGGTGTTGACCCGCGGACTCTCGGGGCATCTCCCCCGCCCCGTCGCCACGCGCATCATCACCGTCGCGAATCAGAAGGGTGGGGTCGGCAAGACCACCACCGCCGTGAACATCGCCGCCGCGCTCGCCCTGCACGGATTGGGCGTCCTCGTGATCGACCTCGACCCGCAGGGCAACGCGAGCACCGCCCTGGGCATCGACCACCGGAATCCCGACATCGCATCGGTGTACGAGCTGTTGCTCGGCGAGGTGTCGCTGGACGAGGCGATCGCACAGTCGACCGCCCACGAGAACCTGCTGTGCGTGCCCGCCACCCTCGACCTCGCGGGTGCGGAGATCGAGCTGGTCTCGATGGTCGCTCGGGAGACACGACTGCGGAACGCCCTCGAGCCCGAGGTGCTGGAGCGGCGCGGGGTCGACTACGTGATCATCGACTGCCCGCCCTCGCTGGGCCTGCTGACGGTCAACGCGATGGTCGCGGCGAAAGAGGTCCTCATCCCCATCCAGTGCGAGTACTACGCGCTGGAGGGCGTCGGGCAGTTGCTGCAGAACATCGAGCTCGTGTCGGCTCACCTCAACAAGGACCTGTTCGTCTCGACGGTCCTGTTGACGATGTACGACGGCCGCACGAAGCTCGCCGACCAGGTCGCCGAGGAGGTCCGTCGGCACTTCGGCGACAAGGTCCTGACGACGATCATCCCGCGCAGCGTGAAGGTGTCCGAGGCCCCGGGCTTCGGGATGACCATCATCCAGTACGACCCCGGTTCGCGAGGTGCGATGAGCTACCTCGACGCCGGCCGCGAGATCGGTCTGCGCGCCGAGCGTGCGACCGGGGAGGGCCAGACGCGATGACCGACAAGCCGACACCCACCCGCGGCGCGGGACAACGACGTGGCGGTCTCGGGCGCGGTCTCGCCGCCCTGATCCCGACCGGTCCCGACGAGGGACCGCGCCTCACGTCGGCCGCCGCCGACGTCGTGCTCGGTGACGGTTCGTCGTCCACACCGGGCGGAGCACCCTCGGCGACCCCGGACCTCGACGAGGCCGGTGCCGTCTACCGCGAGATCCCGCCGACGCAGATCGAGCCGAACCCGCAGCAGCCCCGCACCGCCTTCGACGACGAGGCCCTCGCGGAGCTCATCCACTCGATCCGCGAGTTCGGTCTCATGCAGCCGATCGTCGTGCGACGACTCCCCCAGCCGCGCGGCGACGTGCGCTACCAACTGGTCATGGGCGAGCGCCGGTGGCGCGCCAGCCAGGAAGCCGGGCTCGAGCGGATCCCCGCGATCGTGCGGGAGACGCAGGACGGCGACATGCTCCGCGACGCGCTCCTGGAGAACATCCACCGGGTGCAGCTGAACCCGCTGGAAGAGGCGGCGGCATACCAACAGTTGCTCGAAGAGTTCGGTGTCACCCACGACGAGCTGGCCGCGCGTCTCGGACGCTCCCGCCCGGTGGTCACGAACATGATCCGTCTGCTCAAGCTGCCGATCCCGGTGCAGCGGCGTGTGGCGGCCGGGGTGCTCTCCGCCGGGCATGCCCGGGCTCTGCTCTCCCTCGAGTCGGGCGCGGACGCACAGGAGGCGCTGGCCGCGCGGATCGTCTCGGAGGGCATGTCGGTTCGGGCGACCGAGGAGGCGGTGACGCTCGCCAACCACGACGGTCCTGCGGCGGCCCCGACTCCCCCGCGTCGCCGGCCGATGCAGATGCCGGGTCTCCAGGACGTCGCCGAGAAGCTGTCGGACCGCCTCGACACGCGGGTGACGGTGTCGCTCGGCAAGCGCAAGGGCAAAATCGTCGTTGAGTTCGGGTCCGTGGACGACCTCGAACGTATCGTCGACCTCCTGGCCCGGAACGGGAACAACTGACGTCGTGAAGTCGGGTACGCAGGGTCCGCATCGAAACGTCACTGTGACGTCACGGACGTCCGTCAGGGCGCTTGATGGTCAAAAGTTCTGTCGCCCAACGACGTTGACGGAGGCGGCCGCGTGACCGTGGCGATCCGTGCGCTCGACCTCGACAAGTTCGAGACCCTGCCCCGTCATGTGCGCCGATGCGTCTTCTGGGAGGTCGACCCCGCAGCGATCCCGGACCCTGCGTCCGGGCGATCCATCGACTCCGAGTTCGACAAGGAGGCGTGGATCTCGATGGTCATGCTCGACTGGGGTCGCTGTGCCCAGGTCGCCGTCGACACCGAGTCCGGCCGAGTGATGGGAACCGCGTTCTACGCCCCTCCCGGTCGCGTCCCCCGAGCCCGCCTGTTCCCGACGTCCCCGGTGAGCCCGGACGCGGTTCTGCTGACGTCGGTTCGGGTGGACACCGCGGTGCCCGGCACCGCGCAGCGTCTCGTCGACGCCGTCCTGGCCGATCTCGTCCAGCGCGGTGTCCGTGCAGTCGAGGCGTTCGGCATCGTCCGGTCGTCCGGTGAGGGCGACCCCGCGGTGGAGGCAGCTCTGGAGGATCCCGTACCCGGCGGCCTGTGTCCGGGGTGCATGGTGGACGCCCATTTCCTGGCGGACTCCGGGTTCGAGCTGGTCGCCGCGCACCACAGGTTCCCGCGCTATCGACTCGAGCTCGACGAGGGACTCGGGTGGAAGACAGCGGTGGAGAGCGCTCTGGACAAGCTCGTCATCATGGCGATGATCGACGTCGAGGGACGCGAGCGGGTGGCTGCGCCGAGCCCGGTCGGGCGGGTGTGACGCGGTGGAGCGACGTCCGAGCAACCCTCAGCGTGCGATCTGCTCGGAGGCGAGCAGATCGGCGAACGTGTACGTGCCGGTGGGACGGTCGTCCTCACCGAGCAGGTAGAGACGCTTGACGGCCACCAGGATCGCGTCGGCGATGGTGTCGCGGACGACGCCGTCCGCGAGCAGGGCGCGGTCGTGCGGGCTGGTGATGTAACCGACGTCGACCTGCGCGACGGGCATCCGGGTCAACCGCAGGATGTCCCACGTGCGGGCGTGGGATCGACAGTCCTGCAACGGGGTCCGTGCGACGATCTCCCGCTGGATGTACCCCGACAGTGACTGCCCGATCGTCGAGACCGAGCCGTGGGAGTTGCCGAAGTGGAAGCTCGCGACGCCGCTGGCGACGGGCGAACGGTACCGTCCGCACCGGAGGGCGATCACGAGATCGGCGCCGAAGGCGTTGGCAGTCCGAGCACGGTCGGCGTCTTCGGGATCGGCGTCGGCGGGATGGGACACGAAGGTCTCCATGCCGGCGGCGGCCATCCGCCCCTCGAGGCGGTGGGAGAGATCCCACAGGATGGCCGTCTCCTCGGAAGCCGTTGCGGCGTCGACGATCTCGTCGGGTCGACCCGTCCCCGGGTCGATGACGATGCGCTTGCCCGACAGTCGGGGGCCGGATCGGCGGACGTCCTCCTGGGCGCGGATGGCGTGCGGGGAGCCGCCGGTGACGCGGGTGCCGAGACGCTCGAGCGAGCGGAGTGTCTCCGGTCCGCAGATGCCGTCCGGCGACATGCCGTTCTCGGACTGGTAGGTGCAGAGGGCGGCATGGGTCGTCGCGCCGAACGACCCGTCGACGAGTCCGGTGTAGAAGCCGAGATTCTGCAGGCGAGACTGCAGGGTCGCGACATCGTCGCCGTGCATCGGCGCGGAGAGACGGAACGCGAGGACGCGTGTCCCCAACCGGTGCGACGCCTCCCGCAGCACGCGAAAGGTCGCGGGACCGACGATCCCGTCGACGATGAGTCCACGCTGCTGCTGGAAGGCGCGGACCGCGTGGTCGGTGTCGGCGTCGAACACCGCGGAGGTGTCGACACTGTGGCGGCCGCCGTCGGACGCAGCGCGCGGGAGCAGTCCCTGGTCGGCCAGGAGCGAGTGGATCTCGATGACCGCAGACCCCTGATCACCCAGGCGGTACAGCGTCATCTGGCACCCTCTCTCGTCGGCCGAACCGTGTGAGTCTCGCAGGTCCGACGGCCTCGGGCCAACATGCCTGGTCCGGTCCGCGCGATGTGCGGACCGGACCAGGTGGTCAACCGAGGGGCCCTGCGACCCGTGGCGTCAGGCAGACGCGCCGATGACCCCGTCGAGCTCGCGGAGCAGGGCGGCCTTTCCCTTGGCGCCGACGATCGTCTTGGTCGGCTGGCCGTTCTCGAACAGGATCATGGTCGGGATCGACATGATCTTGAAGTCACGTGCGACGGCCGGGTTGGCGTCGACGTCGAGCTTCGCGACGGTCAGCTTGTCGCCGTTGTCGGCGGCGATCTCCTCGAGAACCGGGGCGACCATCTTGCACGGGCCGCACCAGGTGGCCCAGAAATCGACGAGGACGGGCTTGTCGGCACCCAGGACCTCGCTCTGGAACGTGTCGTCGGTGACGGTGACGGTGTTGGCACCCATTGTTGTCTCCTTGTTGATCTGTGGTGGTGGTCTGTTGCCGCACGTCGACGTGCGGCCGTGGAGGGCGTCAGCCCAGTGCGGCGACCGCGACGTCGGCGGGGACGGCGACCGCCCCGTCGGCCTGGTCGGACAACCAGCGCTCGGCGTCGATGGCCGCGCTGCATCCGGTACCGGCCGCGGTGATGGCCTGGCGATAGCGGTGGTCGACGAGATCGCCGGCGGCGAACACCCCGTCGACGGAGGTGGCGGTGGTGCCGCCGTGGGTCACGACGTAGCCGTCGGCGTCCAGATCGACCTGGCCGGCGACGAGACCACTGCGCGGGTCGTGCCCGATGGCGACGAACATGCCGGTCACGTCGAGGGTGCTCTCCTCGCCGGTCACGGTGTCGCGCAGGCGGATTCCCGTGACCGACGAGTCGCCGAGGACGCCCTCGACGGCGGCGTTCGTCACGAAACGGATCTTCTCGTTGGCACGCGCGCGCTCGAGCATGATCTTCGACGCACGGAACTCGTCACGACGGTGCACCAGGGTCACGCTGCGTGCGAACTTGGTGAGGAAGGTGGCCTCCTCCATCGCGGAGTCGCCACCGCCGATCACGGCGATGTCCTGATCGCGGAAGAAGAAGCCGTCGCACGTCGCGCAGGCGGACACGCCGCGGCCGAGCAGATCCTGCTCGCCGGGGATGTCGAGATACCGCGCGGCTGCGCCCATCGCCAGGATCAGAGCTCGCGCGCGGTGGACCTCACCGGCGACCTCGACCTCCTTGACGTCACCCGTCGCACGGATGGCGTCGACGTCCTCCATGCGCAGGTCGGCACCGAAGCGCAGCGCCTGCTCGCGCATCTCGTCCATGAGGGCGGGGCCCTGGATACCGGTCTGGAATCCCGGGAAGTTCTCGACCTCGGTGGTGGTCATGAGGGCGCCGCCGAACTGCGTGCCCTCGAACACGACCGGCGCCAACTCGGCGCGGGCCGCGTACACGGCGGCTGTATATCCTGCGGGGCCCGATCCGACGATGATCACATCGTGGATCGTGTCGGTACCCGTCTCGCTCATCGGTCCTCTTCTCTTGCGCGAACGGCCTGTCCAACGTCAGCGTAGGGGCTTCTGTTCCCCACGCAGCGCACGCGCCGACCCGGCGTGACGCATGTCGCCGTTCACCCGTCGTCGCTGGTCATCGCGTCGGTGGGGTGACCCCGATCACCTGCCGGGAGATCGTCTCCGGCCGGCCTGCCGAACACTCGGTGCCGGTGACGAGCGCGTCGAACCGACCGGCGACGCCGGTGGTCAGCAGCACGACGAGTCGGGGTCGCCCGTCGAGGACGACGGACCCCGACCCGACGACGGCGGTGGACTGCGGCACACCGTTGGCGGCGAGGCATCCGCGCAGCCGGGAGCCGGGGTCGTCGGGACTGCCCAGTGCGGGATCGGTGCGCCCGACGACCGACAACAGGGAGACGGTGGCCGGGGGTGAGGCGGACGGCCCGCCCGGTGCGCCGGCCGACGGGTCGGCACGAACGGTGTCCGACGAGGGCCGACTGGCCGTCGAGATCGCGATCACGCCGCTGGCGACGGCGACCACCACGGCGACGGCGGCCGCGATCAACAGCCCGCGTCGGCGACGGGCGTCGCGCGCGGTGTCCATCGCGATGACGCGGGGATCGTCGGCGGGATGGGGTTCCGACCCCGGTGGGAGGTCTCCGTCCCGCAACGACCGCAGCGTCGCGTCGATCGCCGCCGCGACGGCGGGTGGTGGTTCACGCGGTTCGACTCGCGCGCCACGGAGGTCGTCGACGGTCGCGTCGAGGGCGGCGAGGACACGGCGGGATGCGGGGTCGGCCTCGACCTGGGCACGCACGAGGCGGGCCTCGTCGTCGGGCAGCAGTCCGGCGTGCAGGTCGGCGATGACATCGACGGGGACGGACGGCTGCACCGGGCCCGTCGGGTCGTCTCTCACCGGTCACCTCCCCGTCGCGGGTGCATCGGATGTGCGGTCCCTCCCCCATCAGACGCTGCCGACGCCCGATCGGTTCCCGGTACGTCGGGTGCCGTCGCGTCCCGGAGGTGCCCCAGCGAGACGGCCAGCTTCGCGCGACCGCGGGCGCAGCGGCTCTTCACGGTGCCGGTCGGGACGCCGAGGAGCCTCGCGGCGTCGGCGACGGAGTACCCCTCGACATCGACCGCGACGACGGCCGCCCGCTGGTCCGCGGGCAGCGTCGCCAGAGCCCCGCCGACCGACAACCGCAGGTCGACGTGACCGGTCGCATCGGTGGGGTCGACGACGGTGTCGGCCGTGACGTCGAGAGGGGTGACGTCCCGTCGGTGGCGTTCCCGACGCATCCGGTCGAGCGAGGCGTTGACCACGATGCGGTGCAGCCACGAGCTGACCTTCGCGTCCGACCGGAACCGGTGGGCGCCGCGATGGGCGCTCAACAGCGCCTCCTGGAGGGCGTCCGCCGCGTCGTCGTCGCTGACGCTGGTCCTCACCGCGACGGCCCACAGGTGCGCCCGGTGCCTGGCGATGAGCTCGGCGAACGCGTCACGGTCGCCCGCCACGTGCGCGGCGAGGAGATCGGCGTCGCTGCGCACGTCGTCTCCACCCCCGGCCATGGAGGGAGACTAATGCCCACGTCGCGTGCGTCACAGGCGCGCGCGGGACCCTGTGGATGGACGACGGACCGGCGTCATCCCTGCTGTGCAGACCGCCACAGATCCGCCACGATCTCGGCCGCCGGCCCGGTGCGTGCACCGCGGTGGCCGGTGCCCGCCCACAGCGAGATCCCGTGCGGGTCGCCCACCGCGGTCGCCGCACGTCGCAGCGGCGCGGTGAGGGTGTTGACCTCCGGGAACCGTGCCGGTGCGTGGTCGCCGAGGTCGTCGTGGAAGCGGTTGCGGAGTCCGCGGGCGACCCGACCCGAGAACGCCCGCGTCAGGACGGTCTCGTCGAATCCCGGATCGGTCAGTGCCGCTCGGTACGGCTCGCTCGTCCCGGCCTCGTCGGCGAGCAGCAGCGCCGTGCCGACTCCCACCGCAGCGGCGCCGCGGTCGAGCAACCGGCGAACGTCGCGGCCGTCACCCACGCCACCGGAGGCGATCAGGGGGACGTCGACCGCGGACCGGACGTCGGCGAGCAGGTCCTCGATCGGGACGGTCGGGGGCTCCGCCGCGACGTCGAACGTGGAACGGTGACCGCCGGCCTCGGGTCCCTGGACCCACACGACGTCGGCTCCCCTCTCCACCGCGCTGCGGGCATCGGACGCGGTGGTCACGGTGACGACGACGGCGGCGTCGCCCGCGTGCAGGCGGTCGACGACATCGCGGCCGGGCAGCCCGAACGTGAACGACACCCAGGGGACCCCCGCGTCGAGCAGGACGTCCAGTGTCTCGTCGTACCCATCGCGGCCCCGGGGTGCGATCACACCGGGCTCCACGCCGGAGATCCTGGTGCGCAACAGGTCCCGATAGGCGGACAGCGATGCGAGATCGGCGTCGTGCTCAGCGTGGTCGTCCGGGACGAAGACGTTCGCACCGAACCGTTCGACACCGGCGGCGCGCACCGCGGACACGGAGGCGGCGGTCTGCGCGGGCGTGCGATAGGCGGTGGCGAGGACACCGAGACCGCCCGCCCGGGACACCGCGACGACGAGGGCGTCGGTGGTGGGACCGCCGGCCATCGGTGCACCGACGATCGGGACCGCCAGGTCGGACAGGGCGATCACGCGTCGCCCCGGCCGAGGAAGGCGCCGTCCGGAGCCCACACACCCGAGCTGCCCCTCCGGTGAGACCCGACCAGGTGGGTGTCGACGACACCCAGGGCCTCCATCAGGGCGAAGGCGGTTGTCGGGCCGACGAAACGGAAACCCCTGCGGCGCAACTCCTTCGACAGTGCTGTCGACTCGGCCGACACCGTCGGGACGTCGGCCATCGACTGCGGCGTCGGCGTCGTCTCGGGCCGGAAGGACCAGATCAGATCCTCCAGTCCACCGTCCTGCCGGAGGGTCTGCGTGGCGCGGGCGTTGCCGATCGTGGCCTCGATCTTCGCGCGGTTGCGCACGATCCGGGCATCACCCATCAACCGCTCGACGTCGTCGTCGGTGAAGCCGGCGACGGTGTCGACGTCGAAGTCGCGGAACACCTCTCGGAACGCGGGGCGCTTGCGGAGGATGGTCGCCCACGACAGCCCGGACTGGAAGCCCTCGAGACTGAGGCGTTCGAAGTAGGCGTTCTCACCGTGCACGAGACAGCCCCATTCGGTGTCGTAGTAGTCCTGCATCAGGCCTGGTCGTGCCGCCCAGATCGGACGACTGCGACCGTCGCCGCCGACGATCAGATCCTCCCGCTCGGTCATGATCGACTCAGGTGGTCATCGAGATCTGGCTGATGACGCCCTGGTACCCGCGCCCGGACTGCGGCAGTTCGGTGAGCCAGACGAGGATGTACGGGCTCTGGCGTGGCTGGTCGACGGTGACCGTGGTGGTCGGCTGTCCGACCGTCATCGCGGCTACCGGGACCGTCGAGTCGAACGACGCGTCCGCGGACGGTGAGGTCCGGATCTGTAGCGAGAGGCCGGGATTCGGTGTCCGCACGGTGACCGTGCGGACCGCCGCGGGGTTCTGCAGCGCGATCATCAGCCCGAGTCCGGGCTTGAGGTTCCCGAACCGGGGACCACCTCGGTAGAGATCGGTCCGCCACGGCGGGTCCTGCCCGGTGATGACGTTGCCGACGTTGGCCGACGAGTCCGGGGTCTGGCGTGAGTAGTCCACCACCGTGACCGACCGGAGCGGCACGGCCGCCGCGGCCGTACCCGTCGCCGGCTGTGATCCCGACGGGGCAGCGGACTCCGACGAGGTGATGATCGAGTTGATGTCGGTCGGTGTGGTGTCGGGACCGACGGCGTCGGACAGCCAGACGACGAGCGCGACGATCACGAGCAGGATCAGCAGGGCCGCGCCCGCCGAGACGGCGAGAACCCGCTTCGACCGAGACGACATGTCCCGCACCGAGAACCGGCTGCTCGACGACCCGGGGGCGACGTTGCTCGTCGGCGTGGGCCGGGCACCGTCGGGTCCGACCACCGGCATGAGGTCGGTCTTCTGGTCGACGACCGTCGCCTGGTCGAGCACGTGTTGGATGGTCGCCGCGGTCCGGATCCCGCTGTTGCCCTCCAAGGCCCGCGCCGCGACCGCCGAGATCTCGAACGGTACGTCGGGACGCTGCGCCCGGGGCTCCGCCGGACCACCCGCCGCCGACGGCACGGCCGGCTCCAGTCCGCCGATCGGCTCGTCGACCGTGTCGGTGGTGGCGTTCTTCGACACGTCCGTGGGATCGAGCGGCCAGTGAGCGAGCAGCAGCGCGTAGAGCACCGCACCCAGACCTCGGACGTCGGTCGACTTGTCGTCGCCGGCCAGCGTGCCGGGGAACGCCAGGACGGCATTGCCCTCGCGGGAGATCCGGATCCGGTCGGGGTGGTCGATGGAGAGCGAACTCCCGGTGCGATGCGCGGACTCGGCGGCGGCCGCGAGCGCCCGAACGGCGCGGGCCGCTCCGATCGGGGACGGGTTGGTGCGCGCGACCTCCGCCAGCGACGACCCGGCCACCCACTCCGACACCACGATCCCGCCCGACGACCCGCGGACGACGTCGAGGACGCGCGCGATGCCCGGCGCGTTCACCCGGCCGAGTCGCAGCGTCCGTGAGAGCACCGCCTGCGGGCCCTCACCCCGGGACCCGACGGCCTCGCCTGCCGCCGGGGACGGCGCGGTCTGGTCGGCGTCGACGAAGGTCAGAGCGACGTCGCGATCGAGGTTGATGTCGCGGGCACGCCAGAACCGCAGTCCCCGTGCGCCGCCGTGCGCCGACAGGAGCCGGTAGCGACCGCCCGCCACGGCGGCCCCGGGCACGAGTCGTGGACCGCGACGCAGCCCGGGGCTCGCCGCGTCGGTCGGGCCCGCATCGGTGGGCGCGGTAGGAGACGGCGTGTCCGCGGGCTCCTCGACGGGCGCGTCGGAGCGCGGGGTGCCGTCGGGACGGAGCGCCGAGAGACGCGGGTCGGTGTGGACGGCGCCGGGCAGATCGTGCACGCCACCACCCGCAGGCGGTGTCGCGTCGGGCCGGGAACCGGGATCGTCGCCCCCGGGACGGTCGACGCCGGTGCGACCCGCGTCGCTGCCCTCTCCCACGAAACCCACTCCTCTCCGCCGGTAACGCATGTCCGGCGGCGTGCCGCCCGGGCGGAGCGGACCGCCACCGGGTCTCTGGCCGACTGCGCCGCCGGTGTAGTCCGAATATGCCTGCCACCGCGACGTGCCGCTGTCGAAACGTCGCATGACCTGGACCTGGCCAGAATACGGTGTCGACTCCTCGCCGGTGATGCGCGGGAACTGCACCGTCATCTCGGCGACCGACTCACCCGGCGGCTCGGCCCGCGGAGCGACCGCCGGGATCACGCGCCCGAGCATCCGTCGCACCGCCACGCTCACCGCGATCACGTCCGGGATCCGCAGCAGCACAAGCGAGGTGTAGACCAGGCCGAGGGCGACGACGGCGACGAGCACCAGGTATCCGAGCGACGCGATCTTGCCGTGGTCGTCGGACAGGCGGGCCAGTCCCGACACGTGCGCCACGCCCCACACCACGCCGCACCCGACGACGGAGGCGGCCAGCGTCGCGATCGTGGTGCGGGCGACGTTGGTCATCCGCATGGTGCCGAGGCGGTGTCGGAGCAGGAAGTGTCCGACGACGGCACCGACGAAGTAGCCGAGCCCGTTCGAGAACGCCAGCCACCGCACGATCATGTGTCCGTCGTCGAAGAGGACGGGCCCGAGATAGGACGCGGCGACCTTGACCACGGTGATGCCCACGGCGATCGCGGTCGGTGTCCAGGCGTCCTCGCGGGCGTAGAAGACGCGCAACTGAACCAGCGTCATCGAGTACGGGATGATCGTGAAGGCGCCGAAACTGAGCACCATGCCGAGCTGGTCGGCGGCGTCCAGGTCGAACTTGCCGACGTCGAAGATCGCGATCGCGATCGCCGGCCCGAAGAACGTCATGAACGTGATGACCGGGACGAGCGCGACCATCGTCAGTCGTGTCGACAGGGACAGGTCGTCGACGACGGAGTGGGTGTCGTTCGCGGCCGCGTTGCGGGAGAGTCGCGGCATGATCGCGGTCAGGATGGTCACGCCCAGCACGCCGTAGGGGAGTTGCAGCAGCTGCCAGTGCGTCGCGTAGACGCTGACGCCGGACGAGTCCGCGCCGGACGCGATCCGGTAGGTGATGAAGAAGCCGACCTGCAGGACGGCGACGTACAGCACGATCGCCCCGGCCATCCGGCCGAAGCTGCGCAGCCGGTCGTCGAGACCCCACCGCAGCCGCAGACGCACGCCGGCACGGCGGAGGGCGGGCAGCAGGATGAACGCCTGCAGGACGACACCGAGGGTGGTGCCCAGGCCGAGGACGAGCAGTTTGGCGTCGCCCATGCGGACCGGGTTCAGCGAGATGTCGCCGGGCACCAGATAGTAGGCGACCAGGGTGCTGATCTGGACGACGTTGTTCCACACCGGCGCCCACGCGCCGGGCCGGAACGCGCCTTTCATGTTCAGGATCGCGATGAACAGCGCCGACAGCCCGTAGAACAGCACCTCGGGCAGCAACAGGTACGCCAGGGCGGTGGCCAGCGGCCGGTTCACCTCCCCGTCGCCCAGGTTCAGATAGGTCAGCAGCGGAGCACAGACCAGTGCGACCACCGTGGCCGCGCCGAGCATGGTCAGCGCCAGGGTGAAGATGCGGTTGATGAAGCCCTCGCCGCCGTCGGCGTCCTCGTTCTCCGCCCGGACGAGCACCGGGATGACGATCGCGGTGAGCACCGCGCCGAGCACCACCTCGGCGACGATGCTCGGCAGGACGTAGGCGGCCTGGAACGCCGACGCGACCGCCGGACCGAGCATCGCCAGGACCAGCACCGTGCGTACGAACCCGGTGATGCGGCTGGTCAGCGTGGCGAAGGCGATCGACCCACTGGTCCGCAGCACGCTCTCGTCGGAGGGCTGGTCGCGTCCGGCCGCGGGGGTCGGGTCGACGGTGTCGTCGAGTGCCTCGGTCTGGGTGGTGACCGCGACCGCGGCCGCGGGGCGGCGAGACAGGGGACCCGACGGAGGCGGGATCGGACCCGACGGGTGCGTCATCGGCCCGGACCGCGGTGGCGGGGGCCCGCCGGCGGGTGTGGGGGCCGGCCGGCGGCGTGCCCGGATGGTCGGCGCCTGGCCGGCCGGTGGGATCCGTTGCGGCTGCGCGCGCCGCTCGGTCGGGGGCAGCGGACCGCGGGGGTCCTCGGGGGTGGTCACGACTCGCCGCCGCCCCGCGGGGCGCCAGGTCCTGGGACATCCGCACCGTCGGCTTCGGAGACGTCGGTCCCGGTGACGTCGGCACTGTGCAGGTAGCGGCTGTCGGCCATCAGGCGCTCCCTCTCGTCGGGTTCGGGCCGGTCGAGGTCGGCGGGGTCGGGTTGGCCGCGGAACCGATGCCAGAGCCGACGACCTGCCAGCAGCACCAGCAGGACGCCCGCACAGATGGTGATGATGAAGAGCGGCTTCCCATAGGCGTTGGAATGTACTGACAGGTCGATCGCGGTCCCGACGGCGACGTTGCTGGAGGTGACCAGGGCGATGTTCACGGTCATCGACGCCGACGACTTCGCCTGCGTCGGCAACTGGATCTGCCGGGTACCGCGGGGCGGGATCTCGACCACCCCGATGTCGCCGACGTCGAGGTCCTCCGGCGCGGCGGTGTCGAGCCGGACGCGGATGGACAGCGGCAGGTCGTTGCGGACCACCAGCAGCAGCGGCGAGCGTTCCGAGGCGAGCGTGTAGCGGCCGCCGGGGTCGAGGATGGCGACCGAGTCACGCATGCGGTCGACGGTGAGGTCGACGGCGTGAACACGGGTCCGCGCGGCGCGGGTCACCGTCCGGCGGTCGGCCGTCGAGTCGACCGGGGCCGACCGCATGGCGCGGACCAGGTCCTCGGCGAGCGGCGAGACGTAGGTCCGCGGTGACATGGCGACGTCGTTGCCCGCGACCATCGACGCCTCGAGTGCGAACAGCGTGCTCGCCGTCCGGGCGATGGACGTCGTGGTGTCGGGGTCGAGCGCGGTGAGGCCGACCGTGGTGTCCGGCGGGATCCGCAGCGACGCAGGCGTTCTCGCCGACGACAACGCGGTCACCAGGTCCTGCAGCGGCTGGGGCGTGGCGAGTCCGGCCCGGAAGACGGCGCCGACGATCCCGAGCACCGCGGCGGCGTCGTCGGCCGAGGCGGACCACACCGCCGGTGGCGAGATGACCTCGCTGCGGCCGGTGGTCGGGTCGTCGGGGTTGCCGCCGATCCGCACCGTGTCGGAGTCGGTGGTGGGAGCGAGCGCGGCGTAGGCGATCGCACCGACCGCCGCTCCCCTGCGCGCCACCGTCGACTCGGTGTCGAGGGCGAAGCGTTGGTCCACCGGGGTGATCGGGGGCGTCGCGGGCGCGGTGCCCAGGGCCGCGAGGGCGGTGGTGACCGCGGGGTCGAACGTCTGCACACCCATCGTGCCGACGCGGTAGCGGCCGTCGGCGGTCGGCAGACTCCGGTCGAGCGCTGTCGAGCCGAGCAGCACCGACGACGACCCGGTGGCCGTGACGAGCTTCGCCCCGGCGTCGGACACCGCACCGGACGTCGGGATCACCAGACCGCGGACGCTGCGGACCCCGAGAACCGAGTCGACGATGTCGGACGGGGTCCCCAGCCCGGTGCGGGTGAGGGCGGGATCGGCTGCCCGGGCGAGGGAGTCGAGGTCGACCTGGCCGAACGGGAGGGCCACGGTGCAGACGCGTCCTGCGACCTGCCGGAGGTCGCCGAGGTAGTCGGCGGCGTCGGTCGCGCCGGTCCCGTCGCGGGTGGACGACCGCGGGTCGGCCGGATCGGTGGACACCACATAGCCCCGTGTCATGGCCTGCAGGGTGATCAGCAGGTCGGGGTCGACGGCGAGACAGACGCTGCGGGTGACCGGCGAGCTGGGGTCACCGGTCGCGGCGTCGAGCGCGTCGAGCAGTCCCCGCAGTCGCCCGCCGGGGCGGACCGACGTCGCGAGGTCGTCCCCGACGAGACGGACCGGTTCCGACCCCCCACCCGTGATGCCGGGGGCGAGTTGCCCGGGCGCGGCGAGCGGCCACAGGAGCGTGGTTCCGGCCGGGGCGGACGTGACCGGACCGACCGGGGCCGACGGCGTGCGTGTGGCGTCGGCCGGTACCGCGAGGACGGGCAGCAGGGTGCGGGTGTCGTCGAGACGTGCGGCGGCGCCGTAGTCGGGTGTGCCGTTCAGGTTGACCATCAGCGGATAGACGCCGGGCCGGTCGATCCCCAGCCCCGGTGTCGTCGGACTGCCGGCGAGAGGCACCGTGACGGAGAAGTCGGCGCGCGCCCCGGGCGCGAGGCGTCCGGACACGGTGGTGAACCGGGTCGTCGTCTCGTACTGGGCCGGGTCGAGCGTCAGCGACGTCCGCGCCTCGGCGCCCGACGACACCGGCTCGCCGCGCTGCAGACGGACGACGAGATCCCGGACGTCGCGGTCGCCGATGTTGGTCAGGGTGCCGCGCACCGTCACCGTCGGCGGGCTCGACGCGTCCACCGTGGACGGGGTCACCGAGCGCAGTGCGAGGTCGACGAACTGCGCCGCCTCGGGGAAGCGGGTGGTCTGACCTGGTGAGGTGCCCGCCGGCGCCGCGGACACCACACCCGGGGCGAGGATGGCGATCAGCACCGCGATGGCGACGACGAGGACGCGGCGCACCGCCGGTGCGCGGTGGTCGGTCATCCGCCGTCGGTGTCGCGACGCGGGTCGCCCTCGCCCCGCCCGGCTCCGTCCCGCTTGCGTCGGCGGCGTGGGCGGTGCGCCCGTGGCGGCTCGTTGCGACGCTGGTTGCGGGCCGCTGCGGCCTTCTCGTAGTCGTTCGGTTCGGTCCGCAGCGAGTCGGCCTCGGAGCGGGCGAGGCGTTCGGGGTCGTCGGCGAGATCGTCGATCACCTGGGCCGCGGCCCGCGCGAGTCGACGCTCGTCGGAGTAGGTCAACCGCTGGGGCAGCTCGGAGAGCGGCACCCACGCGACCTCGGCCACCTCGTAGTCGGCGTCGGAGAGCTCGCCGCCCGTGGAGCGCATCAGGTAGTGGTGCACGGTCTTGTGGATCCGCTTGCCCTCGCTGACGAACCAGTAGTCGATCTTGCCGAGCGGGGCGACGACGTTGCCCTCGATCCCGGTCTCCTCGGCCACCTCGCGCACAGCGGTCTGTTCGGCCGTCTCGCCGGTCTCGATGTGCCCTTTCGGCAGCGACCACATCATCCGACCGCGCCGGTCGACCCGACCGATGAGGGCGGCACACCGGTCGTCGGTGGGGCCGTCGATGCCGGAGACGACGAGTCCGCCGGCGGAGGTCTCCCGAACGGTCCGCAGGCGCGGGGCGTTCGGATCGGCGGCGTCCTGGCCCGGGCGACGGTCGGCGCCGCCGCGTCGCGACCGGTTCCGCGACCCGCCGTCGCGACCGGATCGTGCGGTTCCCGGACGGCCGGGGCGCGCCAGGGCGCTGACGTCGGACGGGGTCACCGGACGGCCGGGCGGCGCGGGTCCGTCCTGCGGGACGGCGGGGGTGACGACGACGGCGGCGTCGTCCGGTGCGCCCTCGGCGACACCGGGCGCTGCCTCCGGGCGTGAGGGTCCGCGCCGCCGTCCCCGTCGTGCGCGCCGGGTGCGGCTGTTCTCGGTGCCGTGGCCCGATCGTGCGGGTGGGGTGGGTTCGGGAGCGTCGCGTTCGGCCCGGGCGGCGTCGCCGTCACCACTGCCCTGGTTCCGGCCCCGACCACCGCGTCGTCGACCACGACGCCGCCGCGACCGCCCGGAGGGCTCGCGGCCGCCGACGTCCGCCGAGGCGGGGTCGGGGTCGTGGGGTTCGGCTGACACCCCCTGATGCTAGCGGGGAGGTCACCTCCTGTTCGGGAAGCGTCGGGAGGGCCGACGGGTGCTCTGCGGGCCCCCCGGGTGGGTAGGCTGCTCGCTCGTGACGGGATCGGCCACCGGGGCTTCGGAGGACCGCCGCACCCGCCTTCTGGCCGGTGCCGCGGTGTCCCTGCGGACCCTGTCGGACGTCCTGGAACCCCTCGCCGACCGCTTCGTCGACGCCGGTTTCGAGCTGTACCTCGTGGGCGGGTCGGTCCGTGACGCGGTTCTCGGTCGGCTGGGCACCGACCTCGACCTCACCACCGACGCCCGCCCCGAGGCGGTGCAGTCGTTGCTGCGCGGGTGGGCCGACGCGGTCTGGGACACGGGCATCGCCTTCGGGACGGTCAGCGCCGCACGCGACGGCCAGCACATCGAGATCACCACGTTCCGTGCCGACACCTACGACCAGGTGACGCGCAACCCCGTCGTCGAGTTCGGCGACACCCTCGAGGGTGACCTCGTGCGCCGCGACTTCCGCATGAACGCGATGGCCGTCCGGCTCGGTCCGGGCGGACAGCAGGAGTTCCTCGACCCGCTGGGCGGCCTCGACGACCTGCTGGCCGGTGTCATCGACACCCCGTCCGAACCGTCGGTCTCCTTCACCGACGACCCGCTGCGCATGCTGCGGGCCGTGCGGTTCGTCGCCCAGCTCGGTTTCACCCCGTCGGAGCGGGTCGCCGCGGCGATCACCGCCATGGCCGACTCGATCGGGCGGATCACCGCGGAACGGATCGCGGCCGAGCTGGACAAGCTGATCCTCTCCGAGCACGCGGTCGAGGGCGTCGTCGCGCTCACCGACACGGGCCTGGCCGAGCGCGTGATGCCCGAGATCCCCGGCATGAAGCTCGCGATCGACGAACACCATCAGCACAAGGACGTCTACTGGCACTCGTTGACGGTGCTGCAGCAGGCGATCGACCTCGAGGACGGTGACCCCGACCTCGTCCTGCGGTGGGCCGCGCTCCTTCATGACATCGGCAAACCCGCGACCCGACGTCACGAGCCCGACGGTGGCGTCAGCTTCCATCACCACGAGGTGGTCGGCGCGAAGATGGTCCGCAAGCGGTTGCGGGCACTGAAGTACCCGAAGGCCGTCATCGAGGACGTCGCGACGTTGGTGTTCCTCCATCTCCGGTTCCACGGGTACGACGAGGGGCGGTGGACGGACTCGGCGGTGCGCCGCTACGTGACCGACGCAGGACCGCTGCTGCCGCGTCTGCACAAGCTCGTCCGCGCGGACTGCACCACCCGTAACAAGCGCCGGGCCGCACGGTTGCAGCGCACCTACGACGACCTCGAGCGGCGGATCGCCGAACTGTCGGCCGCCGAGGACCTCGCACGGGTCCGTCCGGACCTCGACGGCAACGCGATCATGGAGCTGCTCGGGCTCCCCCCGGGTCCGCTCGTCGGCCGGGCCTGGCGCTTCCTCAAGGAACTGCGTCTGGACTCCGGCCCGCTGGATCCCGACGCCGCCGAGGAGGCGTTGCGTAGGTGGTGGGCCGATCAGCCCGAGAACCCGAACGCGGGCGTCTGACCAGCACACGCGTGCCGTTATCGAACCGTGACCGACTTCGTCGGCCGGGACCCTTGCGTGATGCTCTCTGGACCCGGCCGTGACATGCCGTTACTCTGAGTACCAGGTCGAGCAGCGGCCCCCGTCGTCCACGGTCCCATCTGTCGGGACCCCGATCACGACCCGGAACGTGCAGCGCAAGCGCCTCCGGGAGAGACATGGACGGGAGAGCACATGCACCTCACACTTCATCGCACCGCCCGACGGGAACTCAGGGTTCTCGCGACGCGGACGCCATCCCTTCGACAGACCGTCGTCCTTGAGCCGACAGTCGCCCTGTTAGCAGGTGACGAAGATTTCCACTGATTCCCAACCGGCACAGAAGAAGATCCCCCGCGTCGAGGTCGACCGTCGCCCCGAGGCCGACGAGGACTCGTTCGTCGGCGCACTCGAGGTCGCGATGCAGTTCGCACCCATCCGCCGTCTCCACGATCGCGTCCTCGCCGGCGCCGAACTGCAGGTCCGCGGACCGCGTGGCTCGGCCCTGCGTACGGCGGAGGCCCTGCGGCACGCCGCCCGACTGATGCAGCAGGAGCGCTCCCTCGACCGGCACAAGTTCGCCTTCGCCCGGTCCGAGCGCGCCCAGGCCGCTGCCGCCCGTCTCCCGCTGCTCGTCTCGGTCGACCTCGACTCGATCGACGCCGTCGATCAGCGGGTCGGCGCAGAGCGGCTCGCCGTCTCGGTCCGCCCCGACGAGGTGCTGCACAGCCCGCACCGCACGATGACGAAGGTGGCCGCCGCACGCCGGGCCGGCCACGTCATCTGTGTCGACGGTCTCGGTGTCAGCGAGTACGCGGTCACGCTGCTCGCGCTGATCGAGCCGGACGTCATCATCACCGGTCCGGAGCTGCTCTCGCGGACCACCGAACCGAACATGGCGCGCCTCGCGCACGCCCTCGCCGCGCACGTGGAACGCAGCCACGCGATCGTCATCGCCGAGGGCATCGACAGCGAGGAGCGGCTCATGGCCGCCCAGACCATCGGTGCCGCCTACGGCATGGGGACGCTGTTCCCGGCGGTCGACGACCCCGAGCGGATCCTCGTCGGCGATCTGGACCCGCTGCCGGACGTCCCGGTGTGGGCGACGCCCGACCCCGGCCTGTCGACGCCGTACCAGATCGGCACGGCCACCCATCGGCCTCGTCGCGGCAGCAAGCGCCTCCTCATCGAGATGAGCAAGTCGCTGGAGGCGCAGGCCTCCGCGGCGGGCAGCGCCGTGGTGGTGCTGGGGACGTTCCAGCACGCGCGGCACTTCACCGCACTCACCGCCGACCGGTGGCGCGATCTGTCCGACCGCGCCGGCCTGGCCGGCGTGTACGGCGTCGGACTGGCCAACATGATCGACGGCAACGTGCAGCACGCGCCGCTCGACGAGGGCGACCCGCTGGTCGACGAGTGGAACGTCGCGGTCCTCGGACCGCACTTCTGCGCCCTGCTCTCCGCACGGGATCTGTACGTCGAGGCCGACGACCTCGACCGGACATTCGACTTCATCCAGTCCTACGACCGGGTGACCGTCACGCAGGCCGTCCACTCGATCCTCACGCGGTTCACCGTCGATTGACCGGTGACCGCCTCCCCGAGGACGATCCGCATCGCAGGCCCGACGGGGTCGACGACGCGACGGTGGAGGCGGTCGGCAAGATGACCGAGGCGCTCGAGTACGTGGAGCGCGCTCGCGGTCATCTGTTCGAGCTGCATCAGTTGTCGGGTCATGCGGACCTGACGTTCGGTGAGGCGGCCGACCTGCTGGAGAAGGCCGGCCACACCGCGTTGGCCGGCGACATCCGACGAGAGGTGGTCGGTCTCAACACCTTTCCCGGCCGCTGGTCGTTCCAGCTCGTCGAGGAGTACGACGACGCGTACTACTCCACCGTGCGCGCCGCCGAGAGACGTGTCCGGGACGAACTGCTGCGGGGGCGGCGTCATGTCTTCGAGTCGGAGATGAAGGAGAGCCGTCGCACCCACGGCCGGCCCGGCCACGAGTCGCGACCGGACTAGTTCGTCAGATCACGCTGGCGAGCCGGGTGGTCGGCCTCGACGAGTTGCCGCGCCACGTCGGCGACCCGGATGTTGGTGTCCTGCGACAACTTCCGGATGAGCTCCCACGCCGCGACGGCGTCGACGTCGAATCGTTCCATCACGATCCCCTTCGCCTGCCCGATGATGTCGCGGCTCGCGAGTGCGCTGGTGAACTGGTCTCCGCGTCGGGCGGTGTGCATCGCGAGCGAGGCGTGGGTCGCCACGGCCAGCGCGGTCTCCTGGTCGTCCGACGAGAAGGCATGGGGCGCCGAGGCGTACAGGTTGAGGGCGCCCATCGCGGTGTCACCGCGGTAGAGCTGGAACGCCAGGATCGACCGCACGGGGGTCTCGTCGAGGACACGACGCGCGAACCGCGGCCACCGGTCGTCGCCGGCGAGGTCGTCGACGAGCACCTTCTGATCGGCCCATGCGGCCTCCAGGCACGGCCCCTGGCGCAGTTCGTGTTGCAGGTCGTCGAGACGGCCGGCCACCGGGTCGGTCGGGGCGACCGACGTCAGTCTCCCGTTCTCCACCAGCGTGATGCCGGCGAAGTCCGCGGCGTCGACGTAGTCGACCGCGCTCTGGGTGACGGACGGCAGCAGTGTCTGTTCGCCGGAGTGTTCACCGTGCTCGTAGAGCACCCGCGCCAACGCGGCGAGTTCCGCCCCGGTGGTCTTGTCGCCTGCGGTCATGCATCGTCCTCGGTTGACAGGGAAGGGTCTCTGGATAGTATCGACCACACGGCCTGAAGCCCTCGGGTGCTGTTCAGCACGACCGACGGGCGGAGGCCCTGATGACCTCGAATCCTGCCGTCGACCGCTCTTCTGAGCATTCGTCGACTCCACGCACCACCACCGATTCCGGCGCTCCGGCACCCAGCGACGAGCACTCGCTCACCGTGGGAGCGGGTGGACCGATCGTCCTGCACGACCACTACCTCATCGAGCAGATGGCGCAGTTCAATCGGGAGCGCATACCGGAGCGCCAACCGCACGCGAAGGGCAGTGGCGCGTTCGGTGTGTTCGAGACCACCGAGGATGTCACCGAGTTCACCTGCGCCGCAGTCTTTTCGCCCGGTGAGCAGACCGAGGTGCTGTCCCGGTTCTCCACCGTCGCCGGCGAGCGTGGCAGCCCGGACACGTGGCGGGACCCGCGCGGTTTCGCGCTGAAGTTCTACACCCGCGAGGGCAACTACGACATGGTCGGCAACAACACGCCGATCTTCTTCATCAAAGACCCGATGAAGTTTCAACATTTCATCCGCTCGCAGAAACGTCGCGCCGACAACAACCTTCGCGACCACGACATGCAGTGGGACTTCTGGACGCTGTCGCCGGAATCCGCGCACCAGGTCACGTGGCTGATGGGCGATCGCGGCATCCCGCGCACCTGGCGCCACATGAACGGCTACTCGTCGCACACCTACCTCTGGGAGAACGCCCACGGCGTCAAGCACTGGGTGAAGTACCACTTCATCTCCGACCAGGGCATCGAGTGCTTCACGCAGCACGAGGCAGACCAGATGGCCTCCGCCGACACCGATTACCACACGCGTGACCTGTACGAGTCGATCGATTCCGGGGATCACCCGTCGTGGACGCTCAAGGTGCAGCTGATGCCCTACGACGACGCGACGTCCTACCGGTACAACCCCTTCGACCTCACCAAGGTGTGGCCACACGACGACTACCCGCTCCGCGAGGTCGGTCGACTCACGTTGAACCGCAACCCGACCGACCACCACACCCAGATCGAGCAGGCGGCGTTCGAGCCGAACAGTCTCGTGCCCGGGATCGGGCTGAGCCCGGACCGCATGCTGCTGGCGCGGTCGTTCGCCTACTCCGATGCTCACCGCTACCGGATCGGGGCGAACTACAAGCAGGTGCCGGTGAACGCGCCGACGGTGCCGACGCACAGCTACTCCAAGGACGGTGCGATGCGCGTGCAGCCCGTGAGCGATCCGGTGTACGCACCCAACTCCTACGGCGGTCCGCACGCCGACCCGCCGCCCGGGCTGGACCCCGGCTGGGCGGCCGACGGGGAGATCGTCCGCAGCGCCTACGTCGATCACCCCGCCGACGACGACTTCGGACAAGCGGGTGCGCTCGTCCGTGAGGTGATGGACGACGAAGCTCGTGAGCGCCTGGTCGACAACGTGGTCGGCCACCTGCTCAACGGGGTGTCCGCGGCGGTCCTCGAGCGTGCCCTCGAGTACTGGCGTCGGATCGATCCCGACGTCGGGTCGGCGATCGCCGAGGGTGTCGCGGAGAAGTCCGACCAGGACGACCCCAAGGCGGGCGAGCAGGACAACCCCGCGCGTGAGTCCATGCGCGCCCGGGTGTGAACCGCGTCCAGGCGGTCCTGTTCGACATCGACGGCACCCTCGTCGATTCCGTCTACGCCCACGTGACCGCCTGGTGGTCGGCGTTCCGCCGGCACGGACTCTCGGTGCCGCACAGCGAGATCCACATACGCATCGGCAAGGACGGCGGGTTGCTGGTGGCCGAACTCGTCGAGATCGCCGGGGGTGACCGGGACGACGACGAGCTGACCTCGGCGTTGTCGTCGGCGCACGACGAGCTCTACGGCGACGGCATCGACCAGCTCACCGTCCTGCCCGGTGCACGGGAGTTGGTGCGCGCCAGCAAGGATCGCGGTTACACCGTGGTCCTGGCGACGTCGGCACCCGAGCACGAGCTGAAGGCCCTGCGAGCGCTCCTCGACGTCGACGACCTCGTCGACGCGGTGACCTCGTCGGAGGATGTCACGACGGCGAAGCCGGACGGGACCGTCGTCGACATCGCCCTCGGACGCGCGCGGGTGCCGGCGTCCGCCGCGGTGATGGTCGGTGACGCCACGTGGGACTTCCTGGCGGCGAGCCCGCTGGGGGTCCGCGGGATCGGGCTGTGCTCGGGCGGGATCGGTGCGGCGGAACTCCGCGAGGCGGGCGCGGACGAGACGTACCGCGACGCGGCCGACCTCCTCGCGCACTCATCGCTCTATGGCTGAGGGTTCTGTGCCCGGGAGCGGGTCCTCGCGGACGAGGATCTCCAGTGCGGTCGTGGTGATACCGGTCCACGACGAGGCGGACGAGTTGGGCGGGTCCCTCGCTGCGGTGGCCGAGGCGATCGCCGCGGTGGACATCCCCGTGAGTGTCACCGTCGTCCTCGACGCGTGCTCGGACGCCTCGGCGTCCATCCCGGGTCCCGACATCGACGTGACGGTCGTCGACGTCCGCAACGTCGGAGCCGCGCGGCGCGCAGGCTTCCTGCGACATCCCGCGGGTGACGACGTGTGGTTCGCGACCACCGATGCCGACTCCCGAGTGCCCCGGGACTGGCTGCGTCGCCACCTGTGGCTCGCCGATGCCGGTGCCGACGCCGTGGTGGGCACGGTCGTCGCGCGGGACTGGACGCAGTGGCCGGTCCACGCCGAGCGTCTGTTCCTCGCCGACTACCGCGCCGAGCAACGACGCGACCGCCACGGCCACGTCCACGGCGCGAACATCGGGGTCCGGGCCGCCGCCTATGCCAGGGTCGGCGGGTTCGCGGGCGTGCGATCGGACGAGGACGTCGCGCTGGTCTCGGCACTCGACGCGGCCGGGCACAGCATCGCGTGGGACACCGAGGCGCCGGTCGCGACCTCCACCCGTCGGGTGGGCAGGGCACCGGCGGGTTTCGCCGACGCGCTGGCCGACATCATCGAGCTGCCGGGCACCGCGTGATCGCCTGGGTGACGGGTGCGGACCGGACCGCCATTGCACCGGACGCGGATGCCGACGCGGTGACGCGAGCGCGCGCCGTCGTCTCCGGACTCCGCCTGCCCGCGCCGGGCTCGGGTCGGACCCGTGAACGTCTCGACGCGCTCGCCGACATCGCTCGTGACGACATCCCGACCGGCCGGCTCGTCGAGGCGCACGTCGACGCCGAGCAGATCCTCGCCGACCTCGGTGTCGGTTCGCCCGGGCCCGGTGAGCTGTGGGGAGTGTGGGCGGCCGAGGCGCCGGACGGACGGGTGTCCGCCACGCGGCGTGACGGTCGGTGGTTCCTCGACGGCGTGAAGGCATGGTGCTCGGGAGCCGTCGGCTGCAGCCACGCCCTCGTCACGGCGTGGGTCGACGGCGAACGGGCGCTCTTCGCGGTCGACCTCGCCCGGAACGGCGGGGGTTCGATCGGCCCCGATGCGTGGTACTCGCCCGGGATGGCAGCGACGATGACGCGATCCGTCCGATTCGACGACACACCGGCGCGGCGCGTCGGTAGCGGGGCCGACTACTTCGAGCGCTCCGGCTTCTGGCACGGCGCGATCGGGGTGGCCGCGTGCTGGCTCGGCGGGGCGCGTGCGGTCGGGGACCGGGTCCGCAGGACGCGGCGGGACGACCCGGTGACCCGTGCGCACCTCGGCGCCGTCGACACGGCGCTGTGGACGGGACATGCCGCGTTGGCCGCGGCGGCGGCCGCCGTTGACCGTGACCCGGAGGACGGAGCGGTCGCTCACGTCACGGCGCTGCGGACGCGTGCGGTGATCGAGGGTGTGGCGACCGCGGTGCTCGATCGCGCGGGGCGGGCGCTCGGTCCGGGGCCGATGGTGGCCGAAGCCGATCATGCCGCGGCGACCGCGGACCTCACCGTGTACATCCGCCAGTCCCACGCCGACCACGACCTCGCCGCACTCGGCGACCTTGTCGCCGACCCGGACGGCCGACGGTGAGCGGCACCGGCAACGGTGCGGTTCCCGCGTTCCGCGGGACCGATCCGGGGGTGACGTCGGCGGCGCGGTGGCGCGAGTGGCTGGTGAACCGGTCCTTTCCCGTGCTCGACGCCGACGATTCCGGTCAGGCGTCGGCCGTCCGGATGCTGGTGGTCGCCGCGCACCCCGACGACGAGGTGTTGGGAGCCGGCGGCCTGATGGCGCAGACGATCCGTGACGGCGGTGAGGTGACGGTGCTCTGTCTGTCGGACGGGGCCGCATCGCACCCGGGCTCCCCGACGGTCACCGCCGACGAGCTGGGCGTACGACGGCGCGGTGAGCTCGTCGCCGCACTCGACGTCCTCGGTGTCGACCACGTCCAGCACCGCTCGTTGCCCGACGGGGAACTCGGTGACCACGCCGAGGACATGGTGGTCGAGATCGCCGACGCGATCGCCACGTTCGGCGGTCACGACATCGTCGTCGGCGTGTGGCGAGGTGACCGACACCCCGATCACGCCGCCGTGGGCTGGGCCGCCGCGACGGCAGCCGCCGGCGCGGGCAGCGTCTACCTCGAGTACCCCGTGTGGATGTGGCACTGGGCCTCGCCCGACGACGCCTCGGTGCCCTGGTCGAGGGCGCGCGTGCTCCCCCTCTCCGACGAGGTGGTCGAGGCCAAGCGGACAGCGGTGGCCCGGTTCGTCAGCCAGGTGAGCGATCTGTCCGACGATCCCGCCGATCGGGCGATCCTGCCGCCCGAGGTGCTGGCCCGGCTCGTCACCGACACCGAGCTGTTCTTCACATGACCGATCCCGCCTACTTCGACGCGATGTACGCCGCGGGCGAGGACCCGTGGGGCTTCGACCATCTCTGGTACGAGCACCGCAAGCGGGACCTGACCGTCGCCGTGCTCCCCCGTCGTCGCTACGCGCACGCGCTGGAGCTGGGGTCGTCGACGGGGGTGCTGAGCGCTGCTCTCCTCGACCGCTGCGAGCGGTTGACCTGCGTCGAACTCCACCCCCGCGCGGTCGACGTCGCGCGGCGTCGGTTGTCGTCGGCCGGGGACCGCGTGCGTGTGGAGGTGGGCGACATCCGACGCTGGCGGCCGCGCGAGCATCACGACCTGGTCGTCGTCAGCGAGGTGCTCTACTACCTCGACGCCGAGGATCTCGCGACGGTCACGGCATGGTGTCGAGGGCTGCGGGATGCGGGTGCGACGGTGGCCGCCGTGCATTTCCGACACCCGGTCCCCGAGCACGAGCTGTCGGGCGACGCCGTGCACGCGGCCCTGCGGGAGGCGTTGGGATCACCGATGGCGGGATATCTCGACGACGACGTGGTGATCGACGTGTTCGGCGGGCCCGGCGAGCAGTCGGTGGCGGTGGCCGACGGCCTCGCGCCACCGCCGTGAAGGGTCAGTCGCGGGAGAGCACGTACAGGGTGGCCGCGCCGGCACCGGCGAATGCGGCGACGACCGCCGCGCCGATCACCATGGATCCCAGCATCGGGAGCGCAACGATGAACAGGCAGGTCATGAGGGCGAGCAGCAACACCGTGCCGATCGCGGCGCGGTGCTCTGGGGCCAGGCGGCCCCACGAGGAGCGTCCCGGCCAGGTGTTGTCGGGGCGTGTCATGCGTACAGCCTGGCAGGCGCGCGTCGCGGGACGGGCACCCGCGACATCTCGGCGAGGTCTCGTCTTCATCTCTGCCTGGTAACGCCAGGCCGTTATCAAACCGTTATCTCGACGACGGTCTGGTTGCGATCGCGACAGGACCTTGTCGACGTTTCCCCTGGGTATCTAGCGTTGCGTACATGGCTTTCACAGCACCAGGACTCACCGAGGACAGCGCGGCCACCGTCGTCGCGACCCTTCAGGAACGACTCAGCGCGTTCAACGACCTGCACCTGACGCTCAAGCACATCCACTGGAACGTCGTCGGGACCAACTTCATCGGTGTCCACGAGATGATCGACCCGCAGGTGGAGTTGGTGCGCGGCTACGCCGACACGCTCGCCGAGCGCATCGCGACCCTCGGGTCGTCGCCGAAGGGCACCGCGAAGGCGATCGAAGAGGACCGCAGCTGGGACGACTACAGCCTCGGTCGCGACACCGTGCAGGCGCACCTCGGTGCGCTCGACCTCGTGTACGTCGGCGTCATCAGCTCGCACCGTGACGCCATCGAGACCACCGGCAAGCTCGACCCGGTGACCGAGGACATCCTCATCGGGCAGACCGCGGAGCTCGAGAAGTTCCACTGGTTCGTCCGTGCCCACCTCGAGAGCTACACCGGCGAGCTGTCGAACGCCGGCGCAAGCACCGAGCAGGAAGCGGCTCAGAAGGCTCGCTGACCTCGGGTCTCCACGTCGGCGGATTCTCTCTTCACGAGAGTCCGCGGCGACAACCCAATATTCGTACGCTCTCTCCTGCCCGGGAGGCGTCGCCTGCGTGGGCGGTTCGGGAACATCCCGAGCCGCCCACGCGTGTGTGTGATGGGGCTGTGAGAGTTGCTGTCTCGCTGAGACGTTCACGGCTGCGACCGCGAATTCGTTGCCGTACAGAGGGTGTCGTGGGCTTGTCCACAGGAGTCTGTGGAAAGTGTGGACAACTGCGCTGTGGCCCCGGTCACACCTCGGGCGCGAGGAATTGCACTGCCGCAGGGAGGACCTCGACGGTCACCGGCGTGGTGCCGAACACCTCGCCGTCGGCAGAGACCGGAAGGACGTCCGACGACTCGACGGTGATGGACGCACCGGTGAAGGTGTGGACGCCGTCGTGGCGTACGTGGGTGCCGCGGTAGATCGTCGGGAACAGCCGGAGCAGGCGCGCCCGGGACGTGTGTTCCACGACGGTGATGTCGAGCCGGCCGTCGTCGATCGACGCCGCCGGGCAGATGCGCATGCCGCCGCCGTAGCTGGGGGTGTTGCCGACGGCCACCAGGATCGCGTCGAGTTCGTGATGCTCGCCGTCGACGGTGAGGCGGACGCGTCGCGGGGTGAGCCGGGCGATCTCCGCGATCGCGGCGAGCGGGTACCGCGCCTGCCCCTGTGGCCACCGCATCGCGACGGCGCGTTCGGTCACGGCGGCGTCGAGACCGACCGCCGCCACGGTGCCGAACACCATCGAACGTCCACCCGCGGTCAACCGCGCCAGGTCCACCGCGCGGCTGTGACCTGCGGCGACGACGTCGGCCGCGGCGTCGGAGTCGCCGAGAGGGAGGGACAGGGCGCGTGCGTGGTCGTTGCCCGTCCCCGCCGGCATGATCCCGACCGGCACCGACGAGCCGGCGGCGGCCTCGAGCGCCCCGGCGATGGTGCCGTCACCGCCCACGACGACCAGTGCGTCGGGGCCCTCGGCGATCGCGGTCGCCGCGATCCGTCGGGCGTCGTCGGCGTCCATGCCGGACCGCACGTCGACGGTGAGCCCGCGTGCCCGCAGCGCGGCGACCGCGGCGTCGGCCGTGGCTGCTCCCGCGCCGTGCCGCGATCGCGGGTTGACCAGCGCGACGATCTCGGTGATCGCGGCGCTCACGGGACGAGCTTGCCGGGGTTCATCACGCCCGCCGGGTCGAGCGTCGCCTTCACGGCGCGCAGCACCTGCACGCCGAGGTCACCGATCTCGGAGTCGAGGAAGGCGCGGTGGTCGGTGCCGATCGCGTGGTGGTGGGTGATGGTCGCCCCGTGGTCGACGATCGCGCGTGACGCCGCCTGCTTGGCCGCGTCCCACTGTCGGATCGGGTCGTCCTCGTCGAGGCGGTAGACGACGGTGAAGTACAGCGAGGCGGCCGTCGCGTAGGTGTGCGAGATGTGGCAGAGCACCAGAGCCGGCGACGCCGACCACGGACCGTCCTCCGATCCCAGTGCGGCCGTGACCGCGGTCGACACGCCCGACCGCAGGGCTTCCACCCTCGACCAGGTCGTCGCGGTCTCGAGGGTCTCGCAGCCCACGCCGATCGCCAGCAGGGCATCCCGCAGATACGGCGCGTCGAAGCGTCCGTGTGCCCACGCGTCGGCCGGCCCGGCGCCCAGGTCGGTGGCGCCGGCGTCGGTCAGCAGCGCCGCCACGCGTGCTCGGCGGTCCGCACAGTCGGACTCCCGGCCCTCGAACCGGGTGATGACGAGGCACCCGCCCGACGTGTCGTCGGATCCGATCGCGTCGGGTGACGCCAGGTTGACCGCGGTCTCGGCCTCGTCGGACATCCGCAGCACGGTGGGTCGGGCGTCGGATCGCGCGACCCTGCGCACCGCCGCCGCTCCGGATGCGAAGTCGGGCACGCGCCACGCCTGGGAGACCACGGCCTCCGGGATCGGGTGCACGCGGAGCGACACCTCCGTGACGACGCCGAACGTCCCCTCCGACCCGAGAACCAGCTGACGCAGGTCGGGCCCGGCGGCGGACCGTTCGACGGGGCCCAGGCGCAGGACACCGCGCGGTGTGACGAGGGTGAGTCCGACGACCATCTCGTCGAACCGGCCGTACCCCGCCGACGCCTGTCCCGACGAGCGCGTCACCGCGAACCCGCCGATCGTGGCGAACCGGAAGCTCTGCGGGAAGTGGCCGAGGGACATGCCGTGCTCGGCCAGCAGTTCCTCGGCACGGGGTCCGGTGACGCCGGCCCCGAGGGTGGCGATGTGCGAGACCTCGTCGACGCCGACGAGGGTGTCGAACCGGCACATGTCCAGGGAGATCACCGCGCGATGTTCGCCGGCGAGCGGCGCGAGGCCACCGGTCACCGCGGTGCCGCCGCCGTAGGTGACCACGGCGACGTCGGAGTCGGCGCACCAGGCCAGGACTCGCGCGACCTCGTCGGTACAGCCGGGGACGACGACGGCGTCGGGTGCGGACTGGGTCCGGGCACGACGGCCGAGGAGATCGGGGGTGCTGCGTCCGGCGGCCCGCAGCAGACGGTCGACGGGCTCGATCGAGACGTGGTCGGACCCGACGATGTCCGCGAGCTGCCGGACGTCCTCGTCGGTCAGCCGGGAGACCGGGACGTCGACGTCCTCCGGGTGGTGGCGGGGCCGCGGATCACCGCTGACACCGAGGGCCCCCCGGATCAGCCCGAGCATCGCGTCGGACAGGGCGGTCTCCCGGCCGGGGTCACCCCAGCCGTCCCACCGCATCGGGGGTGCCGGGACGGAGGAGAACGAGGACGGCGACGCAATCATGCGTTACAGTTTTACACAACATGTCAACCAGTAATGCGGTACTCGACGCGGCGCGGCGATGTCTCGTGCGCAGCGAGGGGCGCAAGGTGACGTTGGCCGAGGTCGCGCGGGAGGCGGGCGTCAGCCGCCCCACCGTCTACCGCCACTGGCCGGAGATCTCCGCGGTCATCCGGGACCTGCTCACGCGCGAACTCGCGCACCTCAGCGCCGAGCACCTGTCGGCGGTCGACGAGGCACTGGCCCACGGCGACGACGTGCTCGACGCACTCGTCGTGGCGGTGGTCCGTGTCGCCGACGCGGTGACCAGCGACCCGTTGTTCGAGTCGCTCACCCGGCGGCAGCCGGATCTGCTCGCGCCGTATGTCTTCGAGAGGTTCGGGGCCAGTCAGCAGATGGCGCTCGAGAGCCTCGCGTCCCGTCTCGCCGCGGCGCAGCGCCTCGGTGCGATCCGCGACGGCGATCCCGCCCGCGTCGCGGCCATGGTCATCCTGGTCGCCCAGTCCGCGATCACCGGTCGCGCGACCGTCGCCGCGATCGTCGGTGACGACTGGCCGGACGAACTCACCCGCGTGGTGCGCGGCTATCTCGCACCCGACCCCACCCCGGAGGACGAACCCCGATGAGCTCACGCCGCCCTGACTTCGCCGGCGACCTCGGACCGCGGCGTCGCGAGGCCGACGCACACCGGTTGCGCACCCGGCGCGCACCGTGGGACGTCCTCGTCGTCGGTGGCGGCGTCACCGGCGTGGGTGTCGCGCTCGACGCCGCGTCCCGCGGACTGTCGGTGGCGTTGGTCGAGGCCCACGACCTCGCCTTCGGGACCTCCCGGTGGAGCAGCAAGCTCGTCCACGGCGGGCTGCGGTACCTCGCCTCGGGTCGGGTCGGGATCGCCTGGGAGAGTGCCGTCGAACGCAACCACCTGATGACCACGATCGCGCCGCATCTCATCTCCCCGCTGACCCAGGCCATCCCCATCACCGACCGCGCCTCGTCGGCCCTGGTGCACTCCGGTCTGGTCCTCGGTGATCTCCTCCGCCGTGGCGCACGCACCCCGCGAGACGTGCTGGCACCGCCCCGCCGCATCCACGCAGACGACCTCGCCCGCCTCTGCCCGGCGGTGTCGCTGGACGGAGTCCGGGGCGCGTGGACGTCCCAGGACGGGCAGCTCGTCGACGATGCCCGACTCGTCGTGGCGATCGCGCGGACCGCCGCAGCCCACGGCGCGGCGATCGTGACGGGTGTGCGTGCCGGCGAGATCACCGGACGCGGAGCGCGACTCACCGACGCCGTGACCGGGGAGTCGTTCGACGTCTCCGCGCGAACCGTCGTCAACGCGACGGGGGTCTGGGCGGGGACGGTCGACTCGTCGATCTCCGTCCGCCCGAGCCGCGGCGCCCACCTCGTGGTGCCGGCGGCGCGTCTGGGGAATCCGAGGGCCGCACTGATGGTCCCGGTCCCCGGTTCGCGCAGTCGATTCGTCTTCGCGATCCCGGCGCAGCTCGGGCGCGTGCACATCGGACTCACCGACACCGACGCGCCCGGACCCGTGCCCGACGTGCCGACGGCTACCGACGACGACGTCGACTTCATCCTCGACACGGTCAACACGGCGCTCGCGCAACCACTCTCCCGCTCGGACGTCGTCGGCACCTTCGCCGGGCTGCGGCCGCTGCTGCAGTCCGACGGCGCGACCGCGGACGTCTCCCGCGAGCACTCGGTCACCCGCAACGGCGACGGTGTCATCACCGTCGTCGGCGGCAAGCTGACGACCTATCGGAGGATGGCGTCCGACGCCCTCGACCTCGCCGTCGAGCACGGTGGGCTCGACGCGCATCCGTGTGTGACCGCGTCGATCCCGTTGATCGGCGCCCAGGGCCCCCGCAACCGTCGACTGCCCGCGTCGCTGCTGTCCCGCCACGGTGGTGAGGCCGATCGGGTCGTCGCGATGTCGACGATCGGCGCGCCCCTCGCCCCGATCGCACCGGGGATCGACGTGACGCGCGCCGAGATCGAGTTCGCCGTCACCGCCGAGGGTGCACGCGACGCGGACGACATCCTCGAGCGCCGCACGCGCATCGGACTGGTGGGAGCTGACGCCGCCCGCGCGCGGCCCGCGGTGGTGCACATCCTCGATCAGATCGGTGCGGCGCACACCGCCTGAGCAGCAACGGATCTGCGGCGGCTCACCAGCCCATGCCGCGCAGTTCGGCGGCCAGACGGTCGAGGTCGGTGTCCTGAACGTCGAGGTGCGGACTGATCCGCAGCACCGACCGTTCCTCGCGGGAGAGAGGTGCCCGCCAGGTGTCGGCGCACGTGACGAGGATGCCCCGTGAGCGCAGCGCCTCCCGTGCCGCCGCCACGTCCGAGTCCTGCCACCCCGGCGGTGGGGCGAGCGTGGTGATGGCCGACGGCTCGTCGAGCGGTTCGACGACCTCCCAGCTGCCCACCCCGTCGAGGCGACTCCGGGTGTGCTGCCCGATCGCCGCGAGCTCGCGCCGGACCCGCTCGAGCCCGTAGCTCTGTAGTTCCTGCACGGCGGTACCGAAGCCGATGCGGCCGGCGACGAACGCCTCGGAGCTCTCGATCTCGACCGGGCGCAGCGAGTCGCCGCTCACGGAGAGGAAACCGACGCCGCGTGGACCGGCGAGCCACTTGCGGCTCGTCCCGTAGACGATGTCGGCGCCGGTCGCGCAGTCCACCTGACCGATCGCCTGCGCGGCGTCGACGACGACGGGGACGTCCACGCGGTGCGCGAGTTCGACGATCTTCGCGGCGGGTTGGACGACGCCGCTGTGCGACCCGATGTGGCAGACGTGGATCACGTCGGGCTGTTCGAACTGCAGCATGTTCTCGAGCGCATCGGTGTTGACCCGGCCGGTGTGCTCCGTCGACGGCATGGTGTGCACGGAGTAGCCGCGGCGCTCGAACAGGTCGAGGTTCGGGCCGTACTCCGTGGGGCACACCCACACCGTCGCGGGGACGGGCATGGCCCAGTTCGTCAGCAGGGCGCGCAACGCGGACAGGGCGCTCTCGCGGAAGGCGATGCCGTCGGGTGAGTGTCCGACCATCGTGGCGAGGTCGCGGCGCGCACGGTCGAGACGTTCCGCGGACTGCTCGGCCGCGACGTAGGCGCCGCGCGCGGACTCGCGCCAGAGGTGGTTCGTCACCTCGCCGATCACGGCGTCCGACGAGCGGGACGCGGCCGCCGAGTCGAGGTGGACGATGTCGGGTGCGACGCGCGAGCGGTGCCACAGCTCCCCCAGCTCGCTGATGTACATGCCCCGCCTCTCCGCTCGGTCGCGGTTGCCACCGTACCGCCGCGCCGATGGGTGGAACCGGTCGGCCGCGGGCTGCGTCGAATGGGTGTGGAGCCTGTTCATCCCGACACCCCGGACGCCCTGTCGGACCCCCACGGGACCGGTCTCGTCTACTCGTTCGGCACCGGTGACGGGACCGTCCACACGTGGACGTCCCCGCTGGACCGCGACGTGTCCGGCGACGGTGTCCTCGACGCGATCACGCTCGACTTCGACGGTGACGGCCACCGCGACGACGCGATGTGGGACTCCGACGGCGACGGTCGTGCCGACCTCGTCGTGCTCGACGTCGACGGCGAGTCGCGCTCGTACTCGGACACCGGTCGCGGCCTGTGGGATCACCGCGTCCACGACGTCGGACCCGCCCCGCGCGAGCCGGCGGCGGCGACCGCTCCGACCGCCGCGCCTGTCCCCGCCGCACCTGCCGCCCCTGACACTCCGGCCACACCGGACGGTGTGGGCTTGGTGTTCCCGGCGGGCTCGGCGACGACACCCGTGCGGATCCTGGTCGACCTCGACGCCGATCAGCGCGCGGACGCCGCCCTCGTCGACTCCGATGCCGACGGTGTCGCCGACCGGTGGTTGCTCCGTGGAGACCCGGCCTTCGCCGACGGCAGCGGCCGCGAGGACGAGCCGCTCAGGTCGGCAGCCGGTCGCCGGGACGAGTTGGGATGACGGTCGACTCCCGCGGCGGCGGGACGTGCCGGGGGTGGATGAGCCGCACGACGACGATCGCGACGGCGTAGAGCACCGCACCGATGATCGGCAGCAGCGGCGATCGGCCGTCCGGGGCGATCGTGAGCGCGGCGACCGTCACCGCCGCGACGTAGGCGACGTTGAACACCGCGTCCTGCACCGAGAACACCTGGCCGCGCACCGCGTCGTCGGTGTCGAGCTGCATCGCGGCGTCCCCGCACAGCTTCGCCATCTGACCGATCAGGCCCAGCACTAGGGCGGCCACGCAGATGACCACGGTGTCGAAGGAGACCAGCGACGTCTCGGCGACGACACCGACGCCCAGCGCGACGAACAAGGTCCGACGGCGGCCCAGGCGCGCGATGGAGACCGGTGTCACCACCGCCGCCGCGACGAGCCCCACCGCCGTGAGGGTCGCGACGAGACCGATGCCGGCGAGGCCGTCGGACGAGCCGCCCGACGACCCGGCGTGCCGGGCGAGCACGAGCAGCATGAGCGTGTTCAGACCGAAGACCAGTCGGTGACCGCCGATCGCGGAGAGCGCTGCGAGCACCGTCGGCGTCCGCACCACCGCGCGGGCACCGTGCGCGAAGCCGACCGCGACCGCGCGCAGGACGGGCCCACGCGGGTGGCGCTCGTCGACGGGAGCGCCGTCGACGTCGGGGTGGTCGGGGCCGAGCGCGAGATGTCCGACCCCGACGGCGATCGCGGCGGCGACGAGCGCGAGCACCGCCGCGGTCAGGGTGGTGGCCGCGCTGCCGGAGTTGTCGGAGCCGAAGATCGCGCGGAGCCCGAGAGCGAGCCCCGCGCCGAGCGCCAACGCCCCCGAACCGATCGTGGTGAACGCGGCGTTGGTGGCCACCAGGCGTTCGCGGATCGCGACGTGCGGCAGCGCGGCTGACAGCCCGGAGGCGACGAACCGGCTCGACCCCGTCACCGCCAACGCGGCGACGAGAACCGCGTAGTCGGGGGCGCCGAGGGCGATCGTGCCCGCGGCGACACAGATCAGGAGACCGCGAAGCAGGTTGGCCCAGATGAGGACCGTGCGACGGTCCCAGTGGTCGAGGAGAGCGCCCGCGAACGGCCCGATGACCGAGTACGGCAGCAACAGGACGGCGAGCCCACCGGCGACGGCGAGCGGGTCGGCGTGACGCTCGGGGTTGAACAGGATCGCCCCGCCGAGCGCGGCCTGGAACAGGCCGTCGGTGAGCTGGCTGCTGATGCGTACGGCCAGCAGGCGCCCGGCGAAGGGGCGCTCGCACAGTGCACGAACAGCGTTCACGCACACGAGGGTACGGACTGCTGCGGCACCCGTGAGCTGTGAGATCGCCGACGCTCGGCGGTTGGGGCGTGCCACAATGAACCGGTGCCGATGCCGCATGATCCCGAGCACCAGGGACCCGAGTACGGGGGCCCGGACGACACGGTGTCGGCCAACCGGATCCGCGCGGGCAGCCTCCTCGTCGCGAACACGACGCTGACGGAGCCCACATTCCGTCGCACGGTGATCTACATCGTCGAGCACAACGACGCGGGCAGTCTCGGCGTCGTCATCAACCGCATGAGCCAGACGGCGGTGCACAACCTGCTCCCCCGCTGGACCGACCTGTCGGCGTCGCCGCGCGCGGTGTTCATCGGTGGACCGGTGAAGCAGGACGCGGCGCTGTGCCTGGGTGTCGTCCGCCGCGGTCTCGACGCGACCGGTGTCGCCGGCCTGCGCCCCGTCGACGGACGCGTGGTGCTCGTCGACCTCGACGCCGATCCGGAGGAACTGGCCGAGGTGCTCGACGGCCTGCGCATCTTCGCCGGCTATTCCGGCTGGGGAATCGGTCAGCTCGACGACGAACTCCGCCGCGACTCCTGGGTGGTCGGGTCCGCCCTCCCCGACGACCTTCTCGCCTCGGCCAAGACCGATGTCTTCGCCTCGGTCCTCCGCCGCCAACCGTGGCCGCTCCCCCTCCTCGCCACCCACCCGATCGACGTCGACCGGAACTGACGCCGAGGCACCCGGAGGGCGTACTTCGTCACTCCAGGACGAACACCGGGATCTGACGGTCGGTCTTGGTCTGGTACTCCGCGTAGGGCGGGTACGCGTCGACCGCGAGCGCCCACCAGTGCTCGCGCTCGTCGCCCGACACCTCGCGAGCGGTCATCTCGCGGACCTCGGTGCCGTCCTGCACCGTCACCGCGGGGTTGGCCTTCACGTTGTGGTACCAGGCCGGGTGCTGCGGGTCACCGCCCTTGGAGGCGATCATGGCGTACTTGCCGTTCTCCTCGACGCGCATCAACGGCGTGTAGCGCTTCTGGCCCGATTTCGCGCCGACCGTCGTGAACAACACGACAGGCCGACCCATCACCTCGACACCCTCGGTGGTCCCCTGCTCGAGGATCTGCTCGGTCTGGTCGCGAACCCACCCGGTGGGGCTCAGTTCCGGTTTCTCGTCCATGCCGTTCATCAACGCCGCCGGGCCGCCGGGATTCCACCGGCAGGTCGTCGGCGCGTTCCGCGGAACGCTCGCCAAGCCGGTTCCCAGTGATCTCCAAGCGGGTCGTCACATCGTGATCGCACACCGACCACGGAGGACACGATGACCACCAGCCAGACCGCCCCCGCCACCGAACTCGATCTGCTCGGCATGCAGGTCGCCCACCGCGGCATGCTCGCCGATTCCGACCGCTTCGCGACGATCCTCACCGACATCGGCGCGGGAGCGAGCTGCTCGCGACGTCGAGCGAGCGCGATCGGCGCCTACCTGCGCGACTTCGCCGATTCGATCCACCATCACCACACCGTCGAGGACGACGTCCTGTGGCCGCTCATCGTCGAGGCCGTCGGTGACGCGGTGGACCTGACCGAGCTCACCGACGACCACGACAGCCTCGACCCGCTGCTCGACCGACTGCGTGCCCTCACCGCGCACTTCGTCGCGTCGTACCGGACTCCCGACCCCGACCCGTCGTCGGCCGCCGCCCTCGGGGTGCTGCTACGCGATCTCCACTCGCTGCTCGACGAGCACATCGGTGAGGAGGAGCGCGTCGTGTTCCCGGTCATCCGTGGGCACCTCTCACCCGAGGCGTGGGCATCGGTCGAGGAGACCGCCCGCACGAGCGGCAAGCTGGGGTTCGAGTTCCCGCGGTTCCTCGCGCACACCACGCCCGATGAGCTGAGTCGCGCGCTCGCCGACGGCGGCGTCGGCCTGCGACTGATGCTGTCGGTCATCAGGGCCACCGCGGGACGCGCCTTCGCCCGGCGGGAAGCGGTGATCGCCGGCGCATGAGCGTCTGTGCCACCGTGGGTGCATGCGCACCTACGCGATCGAGGTGGTGTCTCTGCTGGTGTCCCCGCGGCACGCCTACTTCGGGCGGCCGAAGGACGGTGCCGCCGGCGACGTCGAGACGTCGCTTCCCGACAGCGTCGAGATCGTGGCCGACAAGGGGATCCGCGGGGACCGCTTCTTCGGGGTCCGCGCACACACCGAGGCGGCCGTGACCTTCCTCGCTCTCGAGGCGTGGGAGGCCGCGGCCGCCGACGCCGATCCCCACCTCGCGCGTCGCAACGTCATGACGCGCGGGCTCGAGCTCGATCCGCTGCGCGGCGTCGAGTTCACCCTCGACACCGGCGACGGACCGATCCGGTTCCGGGGCGGCCGTCCGGCACACCCGTGCTCGTGGATGGACACCATGGCCGGCGACGGTACGCGGAAGGCGCTCATCGGACGGGGCGGCCTGCGGGCGCAGCCGCTGTCGTCGGGGACGCTGCGGGTGGGCTCGGGCGTGATCACCTGCGACGTCGACCTCGACCCCGCCCGCGCAGCGGATCAGGTGCGACGGGCTCAGCCGATCTGACGGGTCACGGATCGAGGATCTTCCCGGGGTTGAACAGGTTCCGCGGGTCGAGCGCCTGTTTCACCGCCGCCATCACGTCGCAGGCGGAGCCGTGTTCGGCGGCGAGGTACTTCTTCTTGGCCAACCCGATGCCGTGCTCGCCGCTCGCGGTCCCTCCCACCGACAACGCGTACTCGACCATCGCGTCGGAGAAGGCGAGAGCGCGCGGCAGCGTGCCGCCTGAGTAGGGCACCACGACGTGGACGTTGCCGTCACCGACATGTCCCGCTGTGGTCACCCGCAGACCCAGCTCTGCGGCAGTGCGGTGCGCATGATCGACGGCGCCGGCGATCGCAGAGTAGGGAACCGCGGTGTCGGTGACGAGGAACTGGTGACCCGGGTGCGCCGCCTTGATCGCCGGGAAGAGTCGATGGCGGTTGTCCCACAGCGCTGTTCGCTCGGTCGCCGTCTGCGCCCGCCCGACCGACACGACGCCGTGGACGCGGGCGATCGCGTCGACGTCGTCGAGGACCTCGGCCATGGCCGCCGCCGAGGTCGCCTCGACATCGATGAACAGGGCCGGGCCCGGCGGAAGTCCGTCCCCGCAGAACCGGTTCAGCGCCGCGATCGACGCGGAGTCGACGAACTCGAGGCGGGACACCGGTACCGCCGATCCGATCAGGTCCGTGGCCGCGGCGACCGCCGCGGCGACGTCCGGGAACGACAGACGCGCCGAGCCCTGCGCCTCGGGGACCGGGTGCAGACGCAGTGTCAGCTCGGTGATGGCCGCCAGCGTTCCCGCCGAGCCGATGAGGAGGTCCTTGAGGTCGTACCCGCTGCTGCTCTTCGCGACGGCCCGCCCGAAGCGGTGGATCTCCCCGTCGGCCGTGACCGCGGTGAGCGCGAGGACGTTCCGACGCATCCCCCCATAGCGGAAGGTGGTCGTCCCGCTCGCGTTGGTGGCAGCCATCCCACCGAGCGTCGCGTCGGCGCCGGGGTCGACGGGGAACTGCAGTCCGTGGGGAACGAGCGCCGCCGCGAGCTGCTTTCTCGTCACCCCGGGCTGGACGACGGCGACGAAGTCGGCTGGATCGATCGACACGATGTCGTCCATCGACGAGACGTCCAGCATGACCTCGTCTCCCCGCGCCAGCAGGTGCCCCTCGAGGCTGGTCCGTGCTCCGACCGGGATGACGGGGATCCCGGCGGTACCCGCCCACCGCACGCACGCGACGACGTCGTCGGCGCTGCGCGCGCGGATGACACCGCGCGGTGTCCGACCGGGGAGACCGGTCTCGTCGCGGAGGAAGGCCTCGCGCTCGGAGGTCCGGGTGTCGAGGCGGCCGGCGAACCCCGCCGGGATCGCCGTGGTCATCGCTCGAGGATGCTCGTGACCAACATGGTGTGGTCGGAGTGACGTTGCGTCACAGTCCAACCGAGCTCGCTGAACGCGTCTGTGTACTCGTGCTCGCGCCACAGACGCACACCGGTGGCCGCATGGTAGATCTCGTAGGTCGGGGAGAACCACGGCTGCTGGGTCCACGACGGTGCCATCAGCTCCATGCCGTTACCGATGACCAGACGTCGCAGGTTGGGGAACCACTCCATCCACCCGCTGAGCACCGCCGCGATCCCACCGCCGTCGCTGGCGAGCTGGTGCAGCAGGAAGAACGACATCGCCGTGGTCACCGCGTCGCAGTCGAGATCGTCGAGCCAGGCAGGGCGACCCTCGGTCGACTGGACCGATCCGGAGAGAAGGGAGATGCGCTCGGACAGACCACGCGCGGCGATGTCGGCGGTGGCGTCCGCGATCACGCCGTCCTCGATGTCGACGCCGACGAACCGCTCGTCGGGTGCCAGTGCGGACAGCAACGCGATGCGGCCGGCGTCGGCGCATCCGAGATCGACCGTGAGACCGGGGGTGTCGCCGGCGATGGCACCGCCGACGGCGGCGAGGATCTCCGGCCTGCGACGCGCGATGTCCGTGCATCCACGGGCGACGTTCTCCGGCTCGGTCGCCGCGGGGATGTGGTGGTCCGCTCGCGCGGCGGACAACTGACGGAAGGTGGGTTCCCAGCCCCGGACGGTGACGCGGACGAACCCGCGGTGGGCGGCCACGTCTCTCCCGGCTCCGGTCAGCGTCAACTCCTGCGTACGGCGCGACAGCAGGCCCGCGCGAACCAGTCCGTCGGCGACCACCTCCTCCATGCAGGTGGTGGTCCGGACGGCGTGACCGTCCAGGAGATCGGTCCACCAGCCCCAGTCGTCGGCGGCGACGACGAGGTGACCGGCGGTCTGCCCGTCGATCATGTCGCGGAGCGAGACGGCGGGGAGTTCGGCGGAGTCGGTGTGTCGGGTGATCGGACCGGTGATGGTCATGGTGTCTCCTTCGGAATGCAGGCGATCGCCTGGATCTCGATGAGCAGCCCGTCGATGGGCAGCGTCGTGATGGTGGTGGTGCGGGCGGGTGTGCCCGCGCCCTCGGCGACGCTGCCGAGGAAGTATCGGGTGAAGGCGGCGTTCCATGCGGCGAAGTGATCCCGCGCGCCGAGGAAACACTCCAACCGCAGGACATCGCTGCGGGCCGAACCGTTCTGCACGAGAACCGCATCCAGCTGGCCGAGGACGTCGGAGCACTGGTCGTCGAAGTCGGGGTGGCGCGGCTGCAGTGTGGTGGTGTCGATCGACGCCAGGCCGGAAGTGTAGATCAGGCCGGCGTGGACGCGGGCCGCGGGGAACGATGGTGCGGTCGTCGTCACGGTGTGACCTCCACGAGCCTGTCGCTGGTGATGTCGGCGACGGTGTCTGCGCCGGCGAGTGTCATCAGGACGCGGAGCTCCTCGGTCATGAGCTCGAACACCCTCCGCACACCGGCCTCGCCTCCCGCCGCGAGTCCGTACACGACGGACCGGCCGAGGATGACCGCGTCGGCTCCGAGAGCGAGCGCCAGGAATACGTCGGCGCCACTGCGGAAGCCGCTGTCGACCAGGACGGGCACATCCGGTCCGACCGCGGCGCGGACGCCGGGCAGGGCGGCGAGACTGGCCGGCGCCGGGTCGACCTGACGGCCACCGTGGTTGGAGACGACGACCCCGGCCGCGCCGGCATCGAGCGCGCGACCCGCGGCCGTCGGGGACAGGACGCCCTTGGCGATCCAGGGCAGCGGGAAGCCGCATGCGGCGGACGCGAGATCGTCCCAGTCCCAGGCGGATCCGCCGCCGGACATCAGTTGGCCCATCACATCGGCGACGCGCGGGCCGTCGTCGACGGTCGTGGGGACGTTGCCGCTGAACGGTGCCAGGTCCGGCGAGAACCGGTTGCGCATGTTGCGGGTGCGGAAGCCGCCGATGGGGCAGTCGACCGTCACACACAGGGCGTCGTACCCGGCGTCGGCGATGCGATCGGCGACGGCGGCGGCTCCGACGAACGGGTGCAGCTGAGCGATCCGCGCGGACGCGGGCGCGCTCGCCCGCACGTCGGCGTAGGAGAAGCTGCCGGCCTCCGGGGCGATGTCGACCACCCCGGTCGCCGCGGCGGCGCGGGCGACGGCGCGGTGTCCGTCCGGGTGGAACATCGCGTCACCTCCGAACGGTGCCGACAGCAGCGGGACAGCCAGGGGGATCCCCAGCAGCGTGGTCGCCGTGTCCGGGCCGGACACCCCGCTCATCGGTTCAGGGGCGATCGTCCAGCGCCGGAACGCCTCTCGGTTGGCAAGTAGTGTCCGTTCGGCGCCCGCACCCCCTTCGAGGAAGTCGGCGACGTCGGCAGGGAGCACGCCCATCGCGGTCTGGCGGATCTCGTCGAGCGATCCGAACTCGACAGCCGTCGGGTACATGGTGTCCGTCATCGGATCAACCCCTCGCGCCGATCAGCTGCGACTCGGGTGCAGGAACCGGCGATGTGACGGCGTGTCGACGCGAATAGATCAGGTAGACAGCCAGTCCCGCGGCACTCCAGACCGCGAAGCGGACCCAGGTGAGCTCGTCGAGGGTGGTGAGCAGCCACACGCACCCGGCGATCGCCAACACCGGGACGAGTGGCATGAGCGGGACGCGGAAGCTGCGAGGGCGGTCTGGCGCCCGGTAGCGCAGGATCAGGACGCCGAGGGCCACGGCGGCGAATGCGAAGAGTGCTCCGACGTTGACCAGTTCGGCGACGGTGTCGATCGGGAGGAGCCCGGCGATGACCGCCCCGACCACACCGAGCACGAGCACGAGGCGCCGAGGCGCGCCGCGCGACGACGTCGCCGACAGTCCGCGCGGCAGCATCCCGTCCCGGCACAGCGCGAAGACGAGGCGCGTCTGGCCGTAGAACAGCATCAGCAGACCCTTGGTGAGTGCGATCACGGAGGCGACGAGGATGACGTCACCGATCCATCCGGCGCCGAGTGCCTCGAGTGCGGTGGCCACCGGGGCCTCGTTGTTCAGCGACCGATAGGGGGCGACGCCGGTGAGGACGGCCGCGACGGCCACGTAGAGGACGGTCGCGACGACGACGGATCCGATGATGCCCCAGGGCAGGTCACGACCGGGTCGCTTGGTCTCCTCGGCGGAGGTGGCGACGATGTCGAAGCCGAGATAGGCGAAGAACGCGAGCGCCGCGCCGGCGGCGATGCCGTGGACACCGAAGGGCGCGAACGGGGTCCAGTGCGTGGTCGAGATGTGCGGCGCGCCGATGACGACGACGAGCACCAGGACGCCGATCGTCACGACGACCAGCGTCTTGACCACGGCCGCGGTCATCCGCACGTCGAGGACGAGGATGCCGACGATCACCGCGGTGATCGCCACGGCTGGGACGTTGATCACGCCGCCGGCGGACGGGCCGGCGGTGATGGCGGTCGGGAGCGTCACCCCGAACAGGCTCTTCAGCGCGGCGGTGAACAGCCCGGACCAGCCGATCGCCACCGCCGATCCGGCGACCACCAACTCCAACAGCAGATTCCAGCCGACCAGGAACGCCGGGCCCTCCCCCATCGACTCCCGCGTGTACGTGTAGGCGCTGCCCGACCGCGGTGTCATCGAGGCCAGTTCGCTGTAGCAGAGGGCGACCAGGACGCAGATGATCCCGGCGAGGACGAAGGACAGGACGATCGCGGGTCCGGCCTTGGTGGCCGCGGCGACGCCCGTGGTGACGAAGATGCCGGCGCCGACGATGGCACCCACGCCCATCGCGACGAGGTCGAGTCGGCCGAGACGACGGTGCAGCGTGGGCGATCCGGGGGACGGTGAACGGGTGGCGACGTGGGACATGACAGACCTCGGAGTCGATGGAGAACGGTTCCGCGGGAACGTCGTCGGGCCCGACGGTGCTGGGAGAGGTGTCAGACGAGGACGTCCGACGGGGGTCCCGGCGGCGGTGCCGGGACGACTCGCCGTGCGGTGGTGACCAGGGTGGCGAGCAGGAGGACGCCGAGCACGACCGCGGCCACGACGACCGCCGACGACATCGACGAGGCTGTCGCGACGGCGCCGAACCCGATCGTCGCGACGGCGGCGAACAGATACGCGACGGCGGCGTAGCGCGATGCGGCGCGTGCGTGGTCCCCGGGACCGGAGGCGGCGCTGACGATCTGCAGCCCGGCCCGGTAGGCGAGACCCTGCCCGATGCCGGCCACGACGCCTGCGACGAGCAGTGTCGTGACATCGGGGACCACGGGGACCAGGCCGGCCACGATCACACCGACGACGATGAACGCCTGTGCCACAGGGGGTTCGGCCAGACGAGAGGTGACCGGGATGAGGCGCTGGGCCAGCCACGCGGCGACGAGATAGACCGTCACCGGAGCAGCGAGCACGGCGAGGTCACGCGTGTGCAGGACCGTCGCGCCGTAACTCGGCAGGAGCGCGACCACCAGCCCCGCGGACACCCACGCCGCGATCCCGCTGAGGTATCCAGTCGTCGGATGGTGTCGGGCGGTCGAGGACGGCGTCGATCCGACGACTGCGACGGAGGGTGCTGTCGCCGCACGGTCGAGGACGACGGCGATCGCGACCACGGCCAGCAGTACGCCGTGCACCAGGTAGACGGTCACGGTCGGCGCGGGCAGGTACTGCGCGACGACGGCGGCGGCGATGGTGCCGACGGCGGATCCGAGGACGGTCGCGGTGGCCATCGTGGTGCGGCCGCGGTCGCCCACGCGCTCGAGGATCAGCCCGGAGACCGAGCCGGTGACCAGTCCGACCGACAGACCCGCCGCGACGCGCGCGACGCAGGCCACCGCGGCCGAGTCGGCCAGCGCCATGACGACGTCGGCTGCGACACCGGCCGTTGCGCCGGCGGCGATCCGCCACCACCACCCGGACCGGTTCGCGGGACGTCCCAGGACGGTCAGGGTGGGTACGAGCGCGAGGAGGTACACCGCGAAGACGACCGTGATGAGCAGCGGGGCGAGATCCCACCGGGCCCGATACAGCGGCATCATGCCGGTCGCGAGATTGGGTTGCGCCATCACGAGGACGAACAGCACACCTGGCATCAGGACCCGCACGGTTGCCCTCCTGCCCGCTCGAAGTGAGAAGTTCTGATCACTTGAGCGACGACCGTAGCCCATGATCGGGCAGTTGGGAAGAACTTCTCGGATACAGTGGCGGCATGGTGGCCCGGAACACGTCGACCCGGATCCGCAGCGACGCGGTCCGCAGTCGCTCTGCACTCACCGATGCTGTCGAGCGGCTGCTGGAGGAGGGCCGGGTCGACTTCTCCATCCCTGAACTCGCCAGCGAGGCCGGAGTCGGCGTCGCGACGGCCTACCGGCACTTCCCATCGCCGTCGGATGCGTTGCACGCCTACTACTCTCGCGCCGCCGGGCAGCTGACCGCGGCGTTGGACGAGATCGACGTCGACGACCCGCCGGCCCGGTTCGACGCGTTCTGCGAGCAGTGGGTCGCGCAGGCGGAGGTGTGGGGTCCCGCCGTTCGCCACATCCGCAGCCACGAGGGCTTCATCGAGCGGCTCGTCGCCGGCGACCCGGCGATCGTCGCACTGCACGCAACCCTCGCCGGCGTCGTCGAGGCGCTCGTCGCGAAGGGAGCCATCCCGACGGCCGACGTGACCGCCACCGTGCTGCTGTGGGTCACGATCTTCGACGAGCGGGTGGTCTACGACCTCGGTCGCCACCACGGCTGGTCGACACAGCAGATCGTCGAGCACCTGACCCGAGCGGCGCGGGGCGCATTACGCTTCGTGGGATGACACAGTCGTCCGACCTCGACTTCTGGTTCGACCCGGTGTGCCCCTTCGCCTGGATGACCAGCAAGTGGGTGCGCAGCGTCGCGCGGCAGCGCGACTACAGCGTCGGTTGGCGGTTCATCTCGCTGCGGCAGCTGAACGCCGGCGTCGACTACGACATCCACTTCCCGCCGGAGTACGAGGCGCAGCACACCGCGGGCCTGAAGCTCCTGCGGGTCGCGTCGAGCATCCGTGACCGGCACGGCGACGACGCCGTCGGACCGTTCTACGAGGCGCTCGGGACGGCGATCTTCGACACGAAGCAGGCACCCGACGACGCCGCCGGCCAGGCCCGCCGCGGAACCGCGGAGTTCGTCGCACCGATCCTCGCGCGGCTCGATCTGCCGGCCGATCATGCCGACGCCCTCGACGACGAGACCCGTGACGCGGGCATCCAGGCCGAGACCGATCAGGCGTTGGAACTGACCGGCAAGGACGTGGGCACACCGATCCTGCAGTTCTCCCCGCCGACCGGCGTCGCGTTCTTCGGCCCCGTGATCAGCCGACTGCCCGACGACGCCGACGCGCTCGAACTCTGGGACCACGTCATCGGCCTGGCGAGCTTCCCCGGCTTCGCCGAGATGAAGCGGTCACTGCGTGAGCGGCCGCAGCTCCGCGCGTTCGGCGTCGAGCCGGGCGCCGAGGGCATCACCGAGGACTGGCACTCCGGGAGTCGCCGGCAGAAGAAGTAGCAGGGTCCTGCCGCGACAGCCTCGCTGCGTACCAGGCGCAGATCATCAGCTGGATCTGGTGGAAGACCAACAGCGGCAGCACGATCAGACCGACCTGCTGGTTCGCGAACAGCACCGCGGCCATCGGCAACCCGGTCGCGAGGCTCTTCTTGGTCCCGCAGAACTGGATCGCGACCGCGTCGGCGCGCGAGAACTGGAACCGTCGCGACACCCAGCCGGTGAGGAACAACATCGCGGCCACCAGGACGATCGAACCGCCGATCACGACGAGGATCTGCCACCACCGCACGATCGACCAGATGTGCTCGCGGACGCCCTCGCTGAACGCGACGTAGACGACCAGCACGATCGATCCGCGGTCGACGAGCTTGGTCGGCCCGGCGTGGCGGGTGAGGAATCCCCCGACGAGTGGCCGGGCCAGTTGCCCGACGATGAACGGCACCAGGATCTGCAGGACGATCTGCAGGATCGCCGACGCGTCGATGTGGACCCCTGAGCCGCCGCTGAGCAGGACGACCACCAGCAGCGGGGTGAGGATGACGCCGATCAGGTTGGAGGCGGACGCGCTGACGATGGCGCCCGCCACGTTGCCGCGGGCGATCGATGTGAACGCGATCGACGACTGGACCGTCGAGGGCAGCAGGCAGAGGAAGACGACGCCGAGCGCGAGGTCGCCACCGAGGACCGGATCGGCCAGCGGGCGCAGCGCGAGGCCGATCAGCGGGAACAGGACGAACGTGAACGCCAGGATCGTCAGGTGCAGGCGCCAGTGGGTGAGGCCCTCGATCGCCTCCCGCGGGTGCATCCGGGCGCCGTAGAGGAAGAACAACAGTGCGATCGCCGCGACGACGACCCACGACATGACGTCGGCGAAGACCCCTCGGGCGGGCAGGACGGACGCGACGACGACGGCGGCGAGGATCGCCAGTATGAAGCCGTCGACGTGGAGTCGCTTCAGCACCGCGCGGTGGAGTTCGCCGTCCCGCATGCGCCGGCGAGGACGCAGGACCCGCAGCCGCTGGTGCCGCACGAGTCGTCGGCGGGGGCATCGGGCACACGGGCGGCGGCGCGCAGTCCGACCGACGCGGCCGCTCCGACGATCACGACGGCGGCGACGAGGGCGACCGCGGCGAACACGAGGCCCGTCGCCGATCCGGCAGCGATGCCCAGAACCGCTCCGAGAACGGCGATGAGGCCCGCACCGAGGAATCCGGGCCCGGCGACGGTGTGCGCGGTGGCGAAGGCGGCGTCGGAGCGGAGGGTCAGCGGCGTGCGGATCCCGACGAACCGGTTGCGCGGGAGGCGGCGCGTCACACCCAGCGCGCCGACCACGAGTACGGCGACGGCCAGGACGGCGTCGACGACTCCCAGGACGAGGGCTGCGGTGATCACCCGACCAGGATACGAGGCGCCTACGACCGGGGGGCTGCGGGCCCGTGGCCACGCTTTACGCTGGTCAGGTGACGAGCGAAACCACCGCCTCCGCCACCGGCCACCGCTACACCGCGGAGCTGGCCGGCGACATCGAGGCCCGCTGGCAGCGGATCTGGACCGAGCGGGGCACCTTCGAGGCGCCCAACCCGGTCGGCCCGCTCGCGGGTGACCTCGGCGGCACCACCGACAAGCTGTTCGTGCAGGACATGTTCCCGTACCCGTCCGGCTCGGGCCTGCACGTCGGGCACCCGCTGGGATTCATCGCCAGCGACGTCTACGCCCGCTTCCACCGGATGATCGGTGTCAACGTCCTGCACACGATGGGGTTCGACGCGTTCGGCCTGCCCGCCGAGCAGTACGCAGTGCAGACCGGCACCCACCCGCGCACCACCACCGAGGCCAACGTCGAGCGCTACCTCGCCCAGATCCGTCGGCTCGGCCTCGGGCACGACGAGCGTCGGCGGGTGTCGACCACAGACGTCGACTTCTACAAGTGGACGCAGTGGATCTTCCTGCAGATCCACGGCGCCTGGTACGACGAGGACGCGAACACGGCGCGCCCGGTGTCGGAGCTGATCGCCGAGTTCGACGCCGGCACCCGCTCCCCCGCCGACGGCTCGACATGGGCCGACCTCGACGAGGCGGCCAAGGCGGCCGTCGTCGACTCGTACCGACTGGTGTACCAGTCGGATTCGATGGTCAACTGGTGTCCCGGACTGGGCACCGTGTTGGCGAACGAGGAGGTCACCGCCGACGGCCGCAGCGATCGCGGCAACTTCCCGGTGTTCCGGAAGCGCCTGCGGCAGTGGATGATGCGCATCACCGCCTATTCCGACCGCCTCCTCGACGACCTCGAGCTGCTCGACTGGCCGGACAAGGTGAAGTCGATGCAGCAGAACTGGATCGGGCGGTCCCGCGGTGCACGGGTGTCCTTCTCGATCCCCGGTGTCGACACTTCCGTCGAGGTGTTCACCACCCGCCCCGACACCCTGTTCGGCGCCACCTACATGGTCCTCGCGCCCGAACACGATCTCGTCGACCGGATCGTCACCCCGAATTGGCCCACCGACGTCGACTCCCGCTGGACGGGCGGTGCCGCGACGCCGGCCGACGCCGTCGCCGGCTACCGCGCCTCGATCGCGGCGAAGTCCGACCTCGAACGTCAGGAGAGCAAGGAGAAGACCGGCGTCTTCACCGGTGCGTACGCAGTGAATCCCGTGAACGGCGAGCAGGTCCCGGTCTTCATCGCCGACTACGTACTGATCGGGTACGGCACCGGCGCCATCATGGCTGTCCCTGCCCACGACGGCCGCGACTTCGAGTTCGCGACCGCGTTCGGTCTGCCGATCGTCGAGGTGATCGGGTCCGACGAGGGAGTCGCCGAGGCCGCGTACATCGGCGACGGTCCGTTGGTGAACTCCGGTTTCCTGGACGGTCTGCGCGTCGACGAGGCCAAGGCCGCCATCATCGAGCGACTCGAGGCCGACGGGACCGGCACGGGCACAGTGCAGTACAAGCTGCGCGACTGGCTCTTCGCGCGGCAACGCTACTGGGGCGAGCCGTTCCCGATCGTCTACGACGACGCGGGTCAGGCCCACCAGATCCCGGAGTCGGACCTGCCCGTCGAGTTGCCCGAGGTCGACGACTTCGCACCCGTCTCGTTCGATCCCGACGACGCCGACAGCGTCCCCTCTCCCCCGCTGGCGAAGGCGACGGACTGGGCGAACGTCGAGCTCGACCTCGGGGACGGCCTGAAGCACTACATGCGCGACACCAACGTCATGCCTCAGTGGGCCGGGAGTTCCTGGTACCAGCTGCGGTACATCGACCCGACCGACGAGACACGCTTCTGCGAGCCCGAGAACGAGAAGTACTGGATGGGTCCGCGTCCGGACATCCACGGTGCCAACGACCCTGGCGGGCTCGACCTGTACATCGGCGGTGTGGAACACGCGGTGCTGCACCTGCTGTACGCGCGGTTCTGGCACAAGGTGCTGTTCGACCTCGGGCACGTGTCGAGCGTCGAGCCGTACCGGAAGTTGTACAACCAGGGCATGATCCAGGCGTTCGCCTACACCGACGCCCGCGGGATCTACGTCCCGGCCGAGGAGGTGGAGGAGCGCGACGGCGGTTTCTTCCACCAGGGTCAACCGGTGCAGCGTGAGTACGGGAAGATGGGCAAGTCCCTGAAGAACTCCGTTGCGCCCGACGACATCTGCCGGGACTACGGCGCGGACACACTCCGCGTCTACGAGCTGTCGATGGGCCCGCTCGACCAGTCGCGTCCCTGGGCGACCAAGGACGTTGTCGGCGCGCAACGCTTCCTGCAGCGTGTGTGGCGTCTCGTCGTCGACGAGGAGTCCGGCGGTGTCCGTCTGACCGACGAGGCGCCCGCCGAGGACACGATGAAGGCGTTGCACCGCACCATCGCCGGTGTCCGCGAGGACTACGCCGCGCTGCGGTTCAACACCGCGATCGCCAAGCTCATCGAATACACGAATCACCTCACCAAGCAGTACCCGGACGGGTCTCCGCGCGATGCGGTGTCGCCGTTGATCTCGATGGTCGCCCCGGTCGCGCCGCACCTCGCGGAGGAACTGTGGGCACACCTCGGCCACGACGAGTCACTGGCTCGCGGACCCTTCCCGGTCGCGGACGAGTCGCTGCTGGTCGAGGACACGGTCGAGATCCCTGTGCAGGTGAAGGGCAAGGTGCGCAGTCGGATCACGGTCGCGGCCGAGGCCGACGAGGCCACCGTGGTCGGTGCGGCGCTCGCCGACGACAAGATCGCCGCCCTGCTCGACGGTGAGCCGCGCAAGGTGATCTATGTCCCGGGCCGGATGGTGAACGTCGTCCCCTGACACCAGATCCGACAGCTCGGGGTCAGAACGGCTCGTCGACCCACCAGGGATAGAACTCCGGCATGTCGGCGGAGACGGTGTCCGGGAACGACGGTCGGCGCTTCTCCAGGAACGCCGCGATCCCCTCGCGGACGTCGCGTGCCTCACCGCGTGCCCGCATCCCCTGCGACGCGAGGCGATGGGTCGCCAGGGGATCGGTGTCCGACGACGCACGCCACAGCAGCTGTCGCGTCAGCGCGACGGACACCGGAGCGGTGTTGTCGACGATCTCGGCTGCCAGTTCCCTGGCGGCGGGCAACAACTCGGCGGGCTCGTGCGTCGACCGCACGAGACCCCCGTGCAGTGCCTCGTCGGCGGCGAACCGCCGGCCGGTCATCGTCCACTCCAGGGCCTGCGGCAGACCGACCACCCGCGGTAGGAACCACGGCGATGCCGCCTCCGGGACGATGCCGAGACGGGTGAACGCGAATGCGAACACGGCTGTCGTGGAGGCGATTCGGATGTCGGCGGCGAGGGTCAGGGTGGCGCCGATCCCCACCGCGGCCCCGTTGATCGCGACGATCGTGGGCTTGAGCAGCCGCATCATGCGCAGCGTGATGGTGCCACCCGGGTCCTCATGACGGTCCCCGTCGGGGTAGGTGAATCGTGATCCGTCGCCGGAGACGTCTGCCCCCGCGCAGAAGGCCCGGCCCGCGCCGGTGATCAGGACGACGCGGACCGCGTCGTCGGCATCTGCGTCGTCGAACACCGACAACAACTCCGAACCCATCTGCGGCGTGTACGCGTTGAGCGCGTCCGGTCGGTTCAGCGTCACCGTCATGACGCCGTCTGCGACATCGACTCGGACGGTGTCTCGGCTGGTAGCCGGTCGGAGTGGGCTCATGGGTCGACGTAGAGGTCGAGGGTCGGATCGTCTCCGCCGCCGTACCCGGAGAGGTCGGTGACGCCTGCACCGCGGAGGACGTCCGCGTCGATCACCGTCTGACCGTCGAAGGAGCCGCCCGAGGTGAGGATGACGGCGGCCGCGTCCGCCATGATGGCGGGGTCGCGCGACTTCGCGACCGCCTCGTCGCCTCCGAGGAGGTTCTTGATCACGGCCGTGGCGATCCGCGTCTGCGGCCACAGGCACGTCGCCGCAACGGATTCGACCTCGGCCGAGAAGCCCAGCGTCAGCGTCGTCATCGCATACTTCGTCATCGTGTACGCGGGGAAGCGCCCGAGCCAGTGCGGCGACATGTTCAGTGGCGGCGACAGCGTGAGGATCTGACCGCGACCGGAGTCGACGAGGTGCGGCAGACAGGCCTTGCTGAGGAGGAACGTGCCACGCACGTTGATGTCGGCCATCAGGTCGTAGCGTTTGGCCGACAGCTCGGTCGTCGCCGTCTGCGAGATCGCGGAGGCGTTGTTGACGCAGACGTCGACCCCGCCATAGGTGTCGAGCGCGGTCTGCACCGCCCGGGCGACGTCGTCCTCGTTGCGGACGTCCCCGACGACGGCCGTGGCTCGTCCGCCGGCGGCCTCGATCTCGGCGACCGCGGTGTGCACCGTTCCGGGCAGCCGAGGGTCCGGGGCGTCCGTCTTGGCGAGGATGACGGCGTTCGCGCCGCGCTTCGCCGCGGCGAGCAGGATGGCCAGCCCGATACCCCGGGATCCGCCGGACATGACGATGGTGTGGCCGGCGAGATCGCCAGGAGCGACAGCGGTCATACGGATGAACATACACTGTGCAGTTGTCACATCGGGCGGAGTTGCCGGCGCCGCGGCGGGATCACGCGGTCGCGGGATCCTTCCGTACGTCCGCGGTCGCGCGTCGCTGTTCCCAGAAGTGCGCACCGACGACCCCGATCGAGGCCGGGTCGAACTGCGGGTCGAGGCCCCTCTTCTTCTGCGACTCGTAGTCACGCAGGGCCTTCAGGGCCGGCTGCTGCAGGATCAGGATGCCGATGATGTTCAGCCAGGCCATCACCCCGACACCGATGTCGCCCAGTGTCCACGCGTCCGCGGCCGTCGAGACGGTGCCCCACACCACGGCGACGAGGATGACCGCCTGGAGCAGCATCGTCAGTGTCCCTCCGACGGTGCTCCGGATGAACGGGATGGACCGCGTGGCGGCGTCGCCCATGAGGAACCGCAGGTTGGTCTCGGCCATGTAGTAGTAGGCGATGATGGTCGTGAGACAGAAGAACAGCAGCGAGATGGCGATGAAGCTCGATCCCGCGCCGTCGAGCAGCGTGTCGAATCCCTCTTGCGCGTAGGCCGGACCCACCACGACGTCGCCGCCGAGCGCGCCGCCCTCGCCCAGGACACGCCCGTCGGCGCTCTCGCCCTCGAAGACGCGGTAGGCACCGCTGGTGAGGATGAGGAAACCGGTTGCACTGCAGACGAACAGCGTGTCGACGTACACAGCGAACGCCTGTACGAGGCCCTGTTTTGCGGGGTGCGAGACCTCAGCCGCGGCCGCGGCGTGCGGTCCCGTGCCCTGGCCGGCCTCGTTGGAGTAGATGCCGCGCTTGACCCCCCACATGATGGCGGCACCGATGATGCCGCCGAACGCGGAATCGAAACCGAAGGCGCTCGAGAAGACCAGGCCGATGACACCGGGAACCTCGGATGCGTTCGCGCCGAGGACAATCAGCGAGAGGAGGATGTAGGCGACCGCCATGAACGGCACGACCACGGATGCGAACGAGGCGATGCGCTTCACGCCGCCGATGATCACGAACGCGAGGACGATCACCGCGCCGACGCCGACGACCCACGTCGAGACGTCCCAGGCGCCGTTCATGGCCACCGCCATCGAGTTCGACTGCACGCCGGGCAGCAGCACACCGCAGGCGATCACGGTGACGGCGGCGAACAGCATGCCGTACACCTTCCCGGCTCCCCGGAAGCGTGTGTGCGCCCATGCGCGACTGAAGTAGTACGCCGGGCCGCCCCGGTACTCGTCGGTCAGCTTGTCCCGGGTCTTGTAGATCTGTCCCAGCGTGCACTCGACGAACGACGTCGACGCGCCGAAGAACGCCACCATCCACATCCAGAACAGGGCACCGGGTCCGCCGAACGCGATCGCGGTGGCCACGCCGGCGATGTTGCCGGTTCCCACGCGTCCGGCCAGCGACATCGCGAGGGCCTGGAAGGACGACACCCCATCTGCCGACTTCTCGCCCCGCACCAGCAGACGCAGCATCTCCGGCACCTGCCGTACCTGCACGAAGCGCGTCCGGATCGTGAAGTAGAGGCCCGCGCCGAGACACAGATAGACCAGCGCGTTGGACCAGATGACGTCGTAGATCGCCGAGAGGATGTCGCTCATACCAGCCTTCGAGAAGTCGGAGAGCGTCCAGAATCACACATATCGGACATCACTGCAGAGTGTGGGCGTCTCCGCCATCGGGGCGGCAGACTCGACGTCTGTGAGCAGAGGAGTGGGGACGGCGTCGACGCCGCGGTTCGTCCTGATCCTCATCGGCGTGGGCGGGTTCCTCGACGCCTACACGTACATCACGCGGGGCGGGGTGTTCGCGAACACGCAGACGGGCAACGTGATCCTGCTCGCGACGTCGAGCGCGGCAGGGGAGTGGCATCGGGCCGTCGCCCACCTCTGGTCGATCCTCGCGTTCGTCGTCGGTGTCCTGGTGGCGACGATGCTGCGCACCTGGTGGCGCGACGCGACGAGCGCGGCGTTGCTGTTGTCGGTGACACTCGCCCAGGCGGTGGTGCTGGGTCTGGTGGCCGCGGTACCGGCGGGGTGGGCCAATGTGGTTGTGACCGTACCCATCGCGTTCGTCGCAGCGATGCAGATGGAACTCTTCCGCACGATCGGTGGCCTGCCGATCATCACCATCGCCACCACCGGCAACCTGATGCGGTTCGTGGAGTCGGTCCATGCCCTCGTCACCCAGCGGGACGGCGAGAGTCGCCGACGGTGCGCGCTCTACAGCGCGGTGGTGGCGGCCTTCGCCGGGGGAGCGGTGATCGGGTCCGTCGTCTCCCGATGGCTCGGGACACCCGCAGTCGCGGTCTGTGCCGTCGCCATGGCCCTCGTCGCTCTCATGGTCCTCTACGACGCCCGCCAGATCGACAGCGATGCCGCCGAGTCGGAAGGCTGACTGTTGCGGCATGCGGACATTTGATGAGCGTAGGAATCACATGTTTGGCTTCAACCCTCGAGGACCTGCGTAGCTACTGCGGTCAGTTGCGCTCCGGCTGGGCCTTGTACCAAGCTTTCACTATCAATTGTTGCTGTTCCATCACTTTTGATCGTGAAGTTTGCGATCTGATCTTCGTCTCCGCCGCTTACCTTGTAGACCACCGTCAATGTATCCGGAAGTGGCGTCAAGCCGACGTATTGCGGATTTATCCTGAAGCGGTAATTACACCCAGCCGAGCCGAAGCATTGCTGGCCGGTGACATTGATTCCGATGACGAAATCCGACGGCTTCGGAATCACAGGTGCAGAGGACGTCCTGGTGGTGGCGGGTGCGTCAGTTGTTGTCGCGCTTGCGGCTGCCGTCGAAGTGTCAGTTGCGTCGGTTTGCATAATGGCGTAGGTGACCCCAGCTCCAATGGCGAGTCCGAGGAGCAGTGTCGCGGCGCTGAAAAACGCAGCAACCTTCCTGGACACCTTCCCCCGCTTCTCGAGCCCTAAAGATCTCGGCTGTTCGTCCATGATTGTCAGGACCACCCTTGCTCAGCTGGAACCAATACCGTTGTACATCGGACCGAATCCTAGTGCAGGCGTCTCTTCCTATCGGCGGATTCCGAGGCGTCACAGGAGCAAAAAACGGCGAGCTATTCAGGCGTGGTAGGCATTACTTGGTCGGCAAGGTGAGGACGAATGCGGCTGCGCGGTCGACCCAGTCGCCGAGGGCATCATCGTCGGCGAAGCCGGGTGGATCGATGCGGAGCCATCCGCGAGCGGGCCTGCCGGACATGATCATCGGGTTGACGTGCTCGCGGGCGAGGAGCGCGTCGGCCTCGTCGGGGTCGACGCGGATCATGAGTCCCTGCTGCTTGCTCAGGATGACGACGGCCATGTGGCCGTCGACGAGGAACGCGAGCCCGCCGAACATCCGCTTCTCGGTGAGGTGCGGCTCGGTCTCCATCGCATCGCGGATGCGGTCGGCCAGTGCCTCGTCGTACGGCATCGATCTCGGGCTGGGGTCTCAGTGCGTGGCGATGGCGGCAGGATCGGATTCGACGTGGCGGTGCGACAACTCGCGCAGGGCCCGGAACACACGACGCGACGACTCCGCCCAGGGCATGAGGATCGGGAAGACGTGGAACATGCCCTTCTCCTCCATCGCGTAGACGGTCACGCCGGCGGCGGACAGACCCTCGGAGAACTTCCGGATGCCGTCGCGGAACATCTCGTCGGCGCCCCAGCAGACGAAGGTCGGCGGGAACCAGGTCGGGTCCGGCTTGGCGTAGATCGCCGACACGCGTTCGTCGTTCGGCTGGACGCCCTGCAGGTACGGGCTGACCGGCACGTTCCACGGGAGGATGTCGAGCTGCGCGTTCGCGGTGATCGACGGATGGTTGAGGTCGAGGTCCACCTCGGGTGAGAAGAGCATCACCGCAGCAGGTCTCGGCAGATCGTGGTCGTGCAGGTACGAGACCAGCGACGTCGCGAGACCGCCACCACCCGAGTCGCCGGCGACGACGAGGTGGTCGGGGTCGACGCCCCGCTCGAGCAGCCCGCGGTAGACGTCGGCGGCGTCGTGCACGCCGGCGGGGAACGGGAACTCCGGCGCCATCCGGTAGTCGGCGATGAACACCTCGTAGCCGGTGATGTTGACCAGCGATGCGGCGAAGGCGGAGTACATGATCGGCGACGTGCCGATGTAACCGCCGCCGTGCAGGTACAGAACGGTCGCGGTGATGGTCTCCTTGTCGGTGACCTGCTCGACGTAGTCGTCGGAGCTGGCCTTCGCGCGGCACCAGATGCCCTCGATACCGCCGACGGTGTCGTCGGTGATCTCGACACTGTCGGTGAGGCTGATGAACGGCGGCATCACCACCCGACAGATGTCGTCGAGGATCTTCTCCATCGACCGGAACTCCTCGATCGGCAGCGCCATCGCGTAGCCCATGAACGAGCGGATCGTCTGCCGCGTCACCGACTGCCCGATGTTGTCGAGGAGTCCGCCCGGGCCCTGCCAGAACTTCCGGAACGGCACCCGCGCGAGGCCGTTCAGCATGCTCTCGGCCAACCCGACCATCGCGAGCGCCGTCACCGGCGCCGACGCGGTCTCGACCTCGGGACGATCCGCCATCACCATGCAGGTCAGTGTAGGTCCGGCCGCCGCTGTGCTCCGTTCGGAGGATGGACCGCGCGTCACCGGGACCCGACGATCGTCAGATGGCTCGAAACGGAGTGCGCGTCCGATGTGTGGCCGGCCTCGTCTGCGCGATCGCCGGCATCACCGCACTGTCAGCTTGCGGTGGTGACAGTGGCGAGCGCGCGACCGAGGCTCAACCGGTGACGACGACCGGGGCCGGACAGTCGAGTGGCGCGACGGCGTCACCCACCGCCAGTGCTGCGCCCTCGATTACCCCGTCGGTGTCGGCAGACACCTATCTCGCGGAGTCCGAGGGCTCGCGTGGGTGGTACTTCATCACCCCGAGCGGCAAATGGCGCTGTGCGATCCTGCCGACGCTCGCTGCCGCCGGGTGCCAACCCAGCACGAACACGGGTCCCTCGATCGGGGTCCCGGGCGAGCCGGCCGCCGTGCCCAACCCCGTGGGGACGACATCTCGGCCGAACGCGATCTGGATCCAGAAGGGCCGCGATGCGCAGTTCACATATCGGGGGCAGGCGGACTTCTGGCGATTCCCGCTCGAGCAGACGCCGGTGCTGCCCTACGGACGGCAACTCGGCGCCGACGGATTCGCCTGCAACACGAGCACGGCCGGTGTCTCCTGCGGCGACAAGACAACCGGCAAGGGTTTCACCTTCTCCGACTCCGGCTACGTCTGGCGGTACACGCCGGTCGGGACGAGCGCTCAGATGCCCACTCCGACGGCCGCGTCCGTGGACTTCACGGGGGAGTGGGTGGGACATGGCCGCCTGATCGATCTGCAGCCCGACGGAACCGCAACGGTCAAGCTCGCAAGCGGTGCCTCCAACGGCTCGACGTGGGATGCGACGTGGCGCCCGACCGAATCGTCGTTTCGGCTCGTGTTCACGACCGAGACGCAACGCTTCGGTGACGGAGCCGGTGGCATCTCAGCCGGCGAGACCTGGATCGGATCGCTGACCTCCGCAGAGGGAGCGCGCGTTCTCGTCTTCTCCGATGCGCCGACGACCTACTGGTGCAGGGAGGCCGACCAGATGTCCGGCGTCTGCGGCGCCTGACTGCCCGTCATCACCGCTCCCGACCGGGCCCGTCGATACAGCGTGTTCTGTATCGTCACCGAGCATGACGACCGCTGTGCGCCACGAGGTCCTGGTCCGGCTCGGACAGGCGCTGTCCGACGCCACCCGCACCCAGATCCTGATGCGGCTCGCGGACGCGCCGGGCTATCCGTCGGATCTGGCGGTCGAGATCGGGGTGTCGCGCCAGATCCTGTCGAACCACCTCGCGTGCCTGCGCGGCTGTGGCCTTGTGGTCGCGACGCCGGAGGGCCGGCGTACGCGCTACGAGCTGGCCGACGCCCGAATAGGCCGCGCCCTGTACGACGTGGCCGGCGTCGTCCTCGCCGTCGATCCGGCGTGCTGCTCCGACGCCGACGCCGACGCGCACGGGTGCTGCTGATGGCGACCGGTGTCGAGACGGAGGCATCGCCGGTCCGGCGGGCGGTGTTGTCGCGGCGGATCCGGTGGTTCGTCGCGATCACCATCACCTACAACGTGATCGAGGCCGTCGTCGCACTCGTCGAGGGCACGCGTGTGTCGTCGACGGCGCTCATCGGCTTCGGACTGGATTCGGTGATCGAGGTGTCCTCTGCCGCCGCGGTGGCGTGGCAGTTCGCCGGTCGGGATCCCGAGGCGAGGGAGAAGGTCGCGCTGCGCATCATCGCGGTGTCGTTCTTCGCCCTGGCCGCCTATGTCACCGTCGATGCCGTCCGCGGGCTCCTCGGTGCGGCCGATACCCGGCACTCGGTGGTCGGGATCGTCCTGACGGCCCTCAGTCTGGTGATCATGCCGGTGCTCTCCCACGCACAGCGCCGGGCCGGCCGCGAGCTGGGCTCGGCGTCGGCGGTGGCCGACTCGAAGCAGACCCTGCTCTGCACCTACCTCTCCGCCGTCGTGCTGGCGGGACTGGTCGTCAACAGCCTGTTCGGGTGGTCGTGGGCAGATCCGATCGCCGGACTCGTCATCGCGGCGATCGCGGTCCGCGACGGGATGAACGCCTGGCGCGGGGACTCGCGCGTGCTGTGACCGACCGATCACGCAGCCGCGGTGACCGCCGGCGCCTCCTCCAGTGCGACGGCGACGATGTCGGCGACGTCGGTCATCGGACGCACGTCGAGTGCCTCGAGGACCTCGGCCGGGACGTCGTCCAGATCCGGTGCGTTGCGATGCGGCACGAACACCGTCGACAACCCGGCCCGCTGGGCGGCGAGCAGCTTCTGCTTCACCCCACCGATGGGCAGGACCCGACCGTTCAGCGTGACCTCGCCGGTCATCCCCACATCCGCGCGGACCCGGCGACCGGTCGCCATGGACACCAACGCGGTGACCATCGTGACGCCGGCAGACGGACCGTCCTTGGGAATCGCGCCCGCGGGGACGTGCACGTGGATGCCCTTCTCCAGCGATGCCGGGTCGACGCCGAGCTCCGCCGCGTGCGAGCGCACGTACGAGAGCGCGATCTGCGCCGACTCCTTCATCACGTCACCGAGCTGACCGGTCAGGTTCAGTCCGGGCCTGCCGTCGGTGGCGGTGGCCTCGATGTACAGCACGTCACCACCCATGCCGGTCACCGCCAGACCCGTCGCGACGCCGGGCACTGCTGTCCGCTCGTCGGAGTCCGGGGTGAAGCGCGGCTTGCCGATGAAATCGGTCAGGTTGTCGACGCCGACCGTCACCGACCCCGTCGACCCGTCGGCCAGGCGCGTCGCGGCCTTGCGCAACGCCGTCGCGAGGAAGCGCTCGAACTGCCGCACACCCGGCTCCCGGGTGTGGTTGGCGGCGATCTCACGCAGGGCGTCGTCGGTGATGACGACCTCGTCCTCGGTCAGCGCCGCGCGCTCCCGCTGGCGGGGCAGCAGGTGGTCGCGGGCGATGGCCACCTTGTCGTCCTCCGTGTACCCGTCGATGGTGATCAGCTCCATGCGGTCCAGCAGCGGACCCGGGATCTGTTCCACCACATTGGCGGTCGCGAGGAACACGACGTCGGACAGGTCGAGGTCGAGATCGAGGTAGTGGTCGCGGAACGTGTGGTTCTGCGCCGGGTCGAGCACCTCGAGCAGGGCCGCGGCGGGGTCACCACGGAAGTCCGACCCCACCTTGTCGACCTCGTCGAGGAGGACGACGGGGTTCATCGAACCGGCCTCGTTGATGGCCCGCACGATGCGGCCGGGCAGGGCGCCGACGTAGGTGCGCCGGTGTCCGCGGATCTCCGCCTCGTCGCGGACGCCGCCGAGCGCGACACGGACGAAGTTGCGGCCCAACGCCTTCGCGACGCTCTCGCCGAGCGACGTCTTGCCGACCCCGGGAGGACCGGCGAGGGCCAACACGGCACCCGACCCGCGACCGCCGACCACCTGCAGGCCGCGCTCGGCACGACGGGCCCGCACGGCGAGGTACTCGACGATGCGGTCCTTCACGTCCGACAACCCGTGGTGATCGGCGTCGAGGATGCGACGTGCCTCGACGATGTCGGTCGAGTCGGTGGTCGTCACCGACCACGGCAGGTCGAGGACGGTGTCGAGCCAGGTACGGATCCAGCCGGTCTCCGGGCTCTGATCGCTCGCGCGCTCGAGCTTGTCGACCTCGCGCAGCGCCGCGGTGCGAACGGCGTCGGGGAGGTCGGCCGCCTCGACGCGGGCGCGGTAGTCGTCCGAGCCCTCGGGCTCACCCTCGCCGAGCTCCTTGCGGATGGCCGCGAGCTGCTGGCGGAGCAGGAACTCCTTCTGCTGCTTCTCCATCCCGTCACGGACGTCGTCGGCGATCTTGTCGTTGACCTCCACCTCGGCGAGGTGGTCGGTCGTCCATCCGATGAGGGAGCGCAGCCGGTCGGCGACGTCGGGCGTCTCCAGCAGCTGACGCTTCTGCACGTCGGACAGGTACGACGCGTAGCCGGCCGTGTCGGCGAGGGCCGACGGCTCAGTCAGGCGGTTGACCGAGTCGATGACCTGCCAGGCCTCGCGACGCTGCAGGATCGCCAGCACGAGCTTCTTGTACTCGGCTGCGAGCTCGCGGGTCTCGGCGGTGACGGGTCCCTCCTCGACGAGGTCGACCTCGACCCACAGCGCAGCACCGGGGCCGGTGGTCCCGGAGCCGATGTGGGCGCGGGACTCGCCCTTCACGACGGCAGCGGGTTCGCCGCTCGCCAGGCGTCCGACCTGCACGATCGACGCGACGACGCCGTGGGACGGGTAGCGGTCCTCGAGGCGGGGCGCGACGAGGAGTTTGTTCGAGCCGCCGGCCGCCTGCGCGGCGTCGACCGCGGCGCGTGCGGCGTCGTCCAACTCGAGGGGGACGACCATCCCGGGCAGGACGATCGGGTCGGTCAGGAACAGGACGGGGAGACGTTCGCTCATGGTTCCTCCAGTGTTGAGCATGAACGGCTCAACTGGAGCACGACTTGAGGTGTTCCCGCTCAACCCCGGTGTTCGTCCACAGCGAAATCGCGGGAATCGTGGGTCCGGTGGTGGCCCCCGGAGTGGGGAACGCGGGGGCCACCGGTGGACCACAAGGGGGAGTGGCCGTTACTCAGAGTAATGATATCGGGCTGATCTGTCGCAGCAAATCCTAGGTGGCGCCCACGATGGCATCGATCGTCCAGCGATCAGGCGTGGGGGAGGACACGTACACGGCGTCCTGTCGGGCGACGGTCCCGACACCGTCGGCGGTGCGGATGCGGACGTCGACGAGCAGGCGTGCGGTGGACTCGGTGGTCGTCACGCTCGCGCACCACCCGTCGGTCGAGGGCGGCAACGCGGAGATCCACCGCTGGAGGTCATCGGTGGAGGGGGTGACCGCGCCGGTCGACATCGCGGCGCGGGCCCCGGCGACGGAGCGATCGGTGACCGCGGCCTTCAGGAACGCCGCGACCGCCCCGACGGGGGTAGTGGGGTCCTGGCCCTCGGCGACGGTGGTGGTCGCGCCCTGGGTGCCGGGGTCACAGAACGGGACCCGCGCCCGCCCGGTGGTCGAGTCCCCGCTCGAGCTGAAGAACACCGTGACACCGGCCGCGACCCCGATCACCACGAGCACGACGGCCGCGACGACGAGCCGCGTCGGGCGACGGCGACGCCCGGTGCGGGCGCGCTGCTGTCCGGCGACGGCCAGCTGCTCGAGTCCCGCGGACCACGACTCGGGTGAGCGGTACTCCGTGGCCGCGAGCGGCGGCGCCTCCGGCGATCCGCGTGGCGGTTCCGGTTCGCGCATGGCGAACCACGGCGGCTCGGGCAACGACGCCCGAGGCGGCTCAGGGCGGTCCGGCTCGCCGGACGCGTCGTCGGGTTCGTCCGGACGGTCGGGTCCATCGCTCACTGGGACACCTCGCCGCGGATCTTCATGTCACCCGGTTGCCCGTCGACGGTGGCGCGCAGCGGGTAGCTGGTGGTGCCCCCGCCCGGCGGGCGGGTGGTCAGCGTCAGCAGGACGGTGCCCGGCGCGGTCTGCCGCATCCGCAGGCAATAGGTGCTCCCGACGGGGAAGCCGGTCAGCGCGGCGTTGATCAGAGGATCCGTGCCCATCGTCTGGTTCTCCCGGATCGCGCGCTTGGCGCGGGCGGCGTCGCGGGCGGTGATGATCGACCAGTGGTAATCAGCCACCACCCCCAGCGCCGACTGGTAGTCACCGGGACCGCGGGTCACCGTCTCGCCCGGTGCAGCCGTCGACGGGTCGCACGGGATGGGTGTCTCGGCCGGCAGGGCGGCGATCGACACGGACCCCACCGGTGCGGTCGCGTAGTCCGGGGCGGGCGGTCCCCCGCACGCCGAGACGGCGACCACGGCGAGGAGCCCGAACGCCATCAGGCCACCCGACCTCGCCCGACGGCGAGAGGGTGGCCCGATGATCTGGACGCTCGACACGCTGCGAGGTTACTTGCGGTGCTTGCCCCCGACGGAGGTGGACGCGTACTGCGGGTAGTCGATCTTCAGGCCCGGGAACGCCTTCTGCGCCTCCTTGCCGAAGTTGACGACTGCGGCGGTGACGGAGTCCCTGGCGGTCTGCGCGAACACACCCGCCGCCTTGTACGGCGCGTCGGCCGCATCGTGGTCGATCGAGATCGGAATGTTCGCGGCGCCGAGCTTCACCGAGCCCGAGACGTCACCGTTCTTGGCAACGACGTAGTCGATGCCTCGGCCGTGCAGCTCGTACTGGTTCGCGTCCGGGTTCGGCGGAGCCGGCTTCGACTTGCGCGGGTCCTCGTTCGTCGCGCCACCGATCGGGGCGTTCGGGTTGCCGCCCGGGTCACCCGCACCGACCGCATAACCGATCGCGCCGCCGATGCCACCGCCGATGAGACCCCCCAGTGCGGCGCCGCCGAGGCCTCCGACAACGGGGCCGACGCCGAGGCCGACCAGAGCACCGATCCCGGCGCCCGGGCCGGCAAGGGCCGCAGCGCCCGCTGCGGAACCCGGACCGGGCGCAACGACGGTGCCTCCCACCGCGCCGAGAGTGGCACCGGTGATCAACCCGGTGATGGCGCCGACGCCGGCACCAACGGGAAGGCCGATGATCGCACCCGGAACCGCGCCGATGGCAGCACCCGTCGCACCTCCGACGAGGATGCCGAGGGTGGTGGAGGCCGCGGTGCGGGCGGCCTGGTCCTTCGGGAAGCCGATGGACTCGTAGTAGGTGGCGACGCGGGCCTCGATGGTGGCGGCCTGGCCGTTGAGGTTGCGGGCGTCCGCGTCCGACAGCCACCCGGGCTGGGGTGCGCGGAAGTTGCCGAGCTTGATGGTGCCCGGCCGCGGGAGGATCGGGTTCACCGGCGCGACGCGGCGCGGGGCGGTGATCTGCGGCGGGATCGGGTTGTATGTGCCCGAGTACACCGGCGGGGTGTAGCCGGGGGAGTCCTCGTAGATGACCGGCGCGTCGTAGGTGGGCGCCGGGATGATGCTGTTCCGCGCCGGTGGAGGCGGGGGCTGCGGAGTCGGCGTCGCCGGGGCGGTGCCCGGTGCCGTGCCCGGAGCGGACTCCGGTGCGGTCCCCGGTGCCATCTCGTTGCTCGGCGGTGCCGTACCCGGGGCGGGGGCGGCGATTGCCTGCCCGGCCGCGGCCGAGGCCAGGGCCGCGGCGAGCACGACCCCCGCGGTGGTACGGGTCATCCTCTGCGAATGACGCTGTGGCACGGTCAATCTCCTCATGATCGGTCCGGCGCGCAGCCGGGGCCACACACGGCGACCCCGAGCAGTCCGCTACCCCCAGACGGAATGTTGAGCAGAGTTAATCACGTACGTATGCACGGTACAAACGGGGGCTGTGGACAACGGTCAGGCGGATCGGGACGGGTCCACGATCAGCCACGCGATCTCGTCGACGACGTCGTCGGGCAGGGGGGTCGACCCGAAGATGACCTGCCGCGTCATCAAGCCGTCGACGGCGATACGGAACAGCTCCGCCCGGGCGGAGCCGATGGGATTGCCCGCCTTCGCGAACCCGTCGGTCACGGCCTTCACGAACTGCGCCTGCTGCTCGTCGAAAGCCGCTTTGACCTCGGGATTGGTGACGGACTCGCCGCGCATGTGATGGCGGGCGATGACCCGGAACCGGTTCTCGCCGGAGGTCATCTCGCGCACGAACCCGGTGAGCGCGGTGACGACGGTCCGGGGCTTCCAGTCGTCGAGGGCGAAGTGGCGCACGACGGTCTCGAGATCACGACGGAAGATCTCCTCGAGAGCCAGCGACAACAACTTCGACCGCGACGGGGCGTGGTAGTTGACCGCGCCCTGACCCAGACCTGCCTGCGCGTCGACGGCGCGATGGGTGAACCCGCGGGGGCCCCGCTCGGCGAGGACGACCACCGCGGCGGCCATGATCGCGTCGCGGCGCGTCGAACCCGGAGTGGTCGACGAGGTGCCGGTTCCGGCATCCGAGGAGCGCCCAGAGGTGGCGGATGAGGCGTCGATGGGTCAATCCTCCCGTGACGACGACCGACCCCCGACGCGGTCTGGACAGCTGTTGGTGAGGACACGGTAGTCCACCGGTCCGCGTTGGAGGATGTCCAACCCCGTTCGAACGATCTGGCGCCGCCGCAACATGCCGCTCTATACTCAACTGGTGTTGAGCATGGGGAGGCGGCAGTTCCTGGCGACCGCGGGCACGGCAGTGGGGGCCATCGCCGGAGGGGTGGTGGCCGGGACGGCGCCCGCAGGGGCCGCGCCGACCGAGACAGGGAGTGCCGTGGGTGGCGAGTGCACCGTGCGATACCAGGGCTACCGCGCGGAGGACTACGCGAAGCCGTACGCCAAGTACTTCACGACGCACACCGACCCGCCGCAGCAGGGTGTCGCGGACGCCTTCGCCGGGCCGGCGCTGCCCGCCGGCTCCATCCCCCCGTTCGAGCAGATCGCCGCCGACCTGAAGCCCTCGGGGTACTCGCCGATCGAGTTCGGCTACGGGCAGCGGTCCGACGGCGTGTTGTTCATCGCGGCGTTGACGTCGATGCCGCGCAACACGGCCGCGATGTGGGACTGGTGGTTCGGGTGGCACTCGAACGAGTCCGCCAAGTACAAGCTCTGGCACCCCGACGCCCACGAATACGCGTCCCTCAAGGTCGACAAGACGTCCGCGCCCATCCCGGACCGCGCCCGGTACGTCGGCAACATCAGCTACGTCGACGAGTACATCGGTCCGAAGCTGCAGCAGCTCGGCATCGCTTTCCGCGATCCGCGCAGCATCGGCCTGACGGTGCCCGACGGGCACACCATCATCGTGGGTCGAGTCGGGAGTTCCATCGCCCCGGTCGATCTGGGTTGGCTGGCCCACCAGGTGCGACCCGTGTCGGGCGGGGTCGAGATGCGCAGCCGGTTCTACCTGAACATCCGCGGTCTGCACGTGCCCGATCTCGGACAGGCGGCGTGTGCCATCGGTCGTGGACCCGCCGTCGACCCGGGCGACCTCTTCCTCGGCGTCGATGTCGCCCGGAACCTGCTGATGCACTGTGGTCAGGAGATGAACCATCTGTCGCGGTTCCTCCCGGAGCTCTACCGCGAGTTCTCCGGAGGCAGGACGTCGTAGTCTCGCCGCATGAGCGACGACGAGCCGACCCGACTGGAGTCACGACGACGGATCGACGCGTCGCCCGCCGACGTCTTCGCCGTGCTGACCGATCCGCAGGGCCACGTCGCGATCGACTCGTCGGGGATGCTCATGGCGGCCGACGGAGAGCGCGTCACGGCCTCGGGTGACACCTTCGTCGTGCACATGGACCGCGAGTCGCTCGGCGACCGACCGATGGGCGAGTACGACGTGACCGTCGTCATCACGACGTTCGTCCCGGACCGCGAGATCGCCTGGACCATCGACGGGGTCCTGCGCCCGCCCGTGGGTCACGTCTACGGCTATCGACTCGACCCCGACGGCGACGCCACGCAGGTCACCTCGTATCTCGACTGGTCCGACATCCATCCCGATTACCGCGACAGGCTCGCGTTCCCGGTGATCAACCCCGAGTCCCTGCGGGCGACACTGGGCATCCTCGCCCGGACCGTGCACCGGGGATACCCGCAGGCAACCGCTCGCTGACGGTCACGCGCGTTCTGCGACAGCCTCTTTCGCCTCGGCGTAGAGACGGGTGGCCTCGTCGGCGTCGTCGACCTGCGGTGGTGACCCGGCCAACGGTGCGGTGGCCGTCTCGCGGAGGAACAACACGGCGATCAGGCCCACCACGCCGCTCGCGATGAGGTAGAAGCCCGGCATCAGATGGTTGCCGGAGGCGGTCACCAGCGCGGAGGTGACCAGCGGGGTCGTCCCACCGAACGCCGACACGGCGACGTTGAACCCGATCGACAGGGCGCCGTAGCGGACCACGGTCGGGAACAGCGCGGGCAGCGTCGCGGCGGTCGGGGCGGCGAATCCGGCCAGCAGCACTCCGAGCACGATGCAGGCGATGATCGGCGCCCACAACGGTTTCTGGTCGAGCAACCAGAACGCCGGCACCGCGAGGACGATCTGACCGATCGCCGCGGCGGCGAACACGGGTCGACGACCGATGTGGTCGGTCAGTCGCCCGATCAGCACGATCAGCGCGACCACCACGACCATCGCGAGCAGCACCAGCAGGTCGGCGCTGAGCTGGCTGCGCCCGATCACGTCGGTGAAGTACGTCGGCAGGTACGCGGTGACCATGTAGTTCGTGACGTTGTAGAGGACGACGAGCCCGATGCAGATCAGCAGGGCCCGCCAGTGATCGACGACGACGGTGCGGATGTTGCGGCCCGCGGTCTGCGTCTCCTTGACCTTGGCGTCGTGCTCGTCGAGTTGTGCACGGAAGGCGGGTGTGTCCTCCAGTTTGAGCCGCAGGTAGAGCCCGATGATCCCCATCGGTCCCGCGATGAAGAACGGGATCCGCCAGCCCCAGTCGGTCATGGTCGCTTCACCCAGGCCGGCGTTGAGGACGGTCACCAGCAGGGAGCCCATCGAGTAGCCGATGAACGTGCCGAAATCGAGCCAGCTGCCGAGGAACCCGCGTCGGCGGTCGGGGGAGTACTCGGCGATGAACGTCGTCGCGCCGCCGTACTCGCCGCCGGTCGAGAAGCCCTGGACCATGCGCGCGACCAACAGCAGGATGGGTGCCCAGATGCCGATGGATCCGTAGCTCGGGATGAGTCCGACCGCGAACGTGCCGATCGACATCATGATCATCGTGGCTGCGAGGACCTTCTGGCGGCCGATCCGATCACCCAGGGGTCCGAAGAACAGCCCGCCGAGCGGTCGCACGATGAACGCCGCCGCGAAGGTGGCGAACGTCGCGAGCAGCTGCGCGCTGCTCGACGCGGAGGGGTAGAAGACCTTGCCCAGTGTGGCGGCGAGGTATCCGTAGACGCCGAAGTCGAACCACTCCATGGTGTTGCCCAGGGCCGCCGCGGTCACCGCGCGCTTGAGCATCGGCTGGTCGACGACGGTGATCGACTCTCGGGTCAGGGGAGGTTTCGCGCGCATGAGTCGACGGAGAGAGTCCCAGCGGGACCGTCGCAGTGTCTCCACTTCCCACTCGCCGGGGCGGTTGTCGATCTCGGTACTCACTTCGCGAGCCTACGGAACGTCCTGGCGCACGCATGCGTCGCCCGTACCCTGGGGCTATGCGACGTCCGATCCCGGAGAAGCCCGGTCCCGGTCAGGAATCGGTGTGGGACTACCCGCGCCCACCTCGGCTGGAGACCTTCGCGGGTTCCATCACCATCGAGCTCGGTGGGCAGACCATCGCTTCGGCCACCCGCGGGTGGCGGGTCCTCGAGACGAGTCACCCACCGACGTACTACATACCGGCCGACGCGTTCGTCGACGGCGCGTTGCGGCCGACGCAGGGCGCGTCCTGGTGTGAGTGGAAGGGCGAGGCCGCGTACTTCGACCTCGTGACACCCGAGGTCGCGGCGCACCGCGCGGCGTGGACCTACCCGAACCCGACGCCGGGGTTCACCGACCTCGCGGGTGCGATCGCCGTGATGCCCGCGCTCGTCGACCGCGCGACCGTCAACGGCGAGACCGTCGTGCCGCAGCCGGGGAACTTCTACGGCGGCTGGGTGACCAGCAAGGTCGTGGGGCCGTTCAAGGGGATCCCCGGGTCGATGGGCTGGTAGCCCTCAGCTGATCTGTGTCGGGGGCATCCGGGGCCGACGACCGGCCCACGGCAGCGCCTCCTCCAGGCGCGCCGACAGGGAGAACAGCAGCCCCTCGCCGCCCGGCGGGGCGACGAACTGCACGCCGATGGGCAGGCCCACCCGCGACTGGTGCAGCGGGAGGCTGACGGCCGGTCGGCCGGTGATGTTGGCCAGCTGCGTGAACGGGACCCAGCGGAGATTGCGCAGCACGCCGGCCTGCGCCGCACCGGTCCACGCGATGAGCCGTCCCAGGCCGGCCCGCAGGGCGACGTGCGCGGCGATCCGCTCCACCGCCGACGTCGCGTGCGCCCCGAGCGGCGGGGCGGTCGTCGCGGTGGTGGGTGTGAGCAGCAGATCGTGGTGCCGGTGGAAGTCGCTGAGTGCCCGCACGTGGGTGTGCCACCGCATCAGGGACCGCTCGTACGCGACGCCGCTGGTGGCGCGACCGAGTGCGGCGAGCACCCGGGTGTCGAGTTCGAACTCGTCGGTGCGAGCACCGTGCTCGCGCAGTTCGTCGACGGTCGCGGCGACGTGGACGAACCAGGGCACCAGGAAGTCCTCGGCGAGCTCCTGCTCGTCGATGGCGGGGCGCGCCTCGGTGACGGTGTGACCCATCTCGGTCAGCAGGTCTGCCGTCGCGCGGACCGCGGCGACCACCTCGGGGTCGACGCCGTCGGCGAGGGGCGACTCGAGCTGCAGACCGATCCGCAGCGTCGGTGGATCCTGCTGTGCAGCAGTCGTGTAACTGCGCGGTGGGGACGCGAAGGGATACGGCGGCGCCACGGGGTCCGTGCCACGGATGACGTCGAGGAACGCCGCGCTGTCGCGGACGGTCCGCGACACGACGCCGGTCACCGCGCCTCCGTGGAAGAACTCGCCCTGACCCGGTCCGGTCGGCACGACGCCGCGGCCCGGCTTGAGTCCGAACACCCCGCAGCACGCGGCCGGGATGCGGATGGAACCCCCACCGTCGTTCGCACCGGCCACCGGGACGATCCCCGCGGCGACGGCGGCCGCGGAGCCGCCGGACGATCCACCGGGTGAGCGGGTGAGATCCGACGGGTTGTGGGTGGGGCCGAACAGCTCGGGTTCCGTGGTGCCCTTGATGCCGAACTCGGGGACGTTGGTCCGTCCGAACACCACCGCCCCGGCGTCGAGCCACCGCGCGACGACGGTGTCCGTCTGCGGCGCGACCGCGCCGGCGCACGAGCGGGAACCGGCCGTCTCGACGACGCCCTCCTGCGCCTGGAAGAGGTCCTTCAGCAGGAACGGCACGCCGGCGAGCGGACCGGCGAGTGGGCCCCGGGCGCGTCGGCGGGCGTCGTCGTCGAGGCGTCGGGTGATCGCGTGGATGTGCGGGTCGACGGCGTCGGCGCGGGCGATGGCGGCCTCGAGCAGGTCGCTCGCGCTCACCTCACCGCGTCGGACCGCGGCGGCCATCGCGGTCGCGTCGAGCGCGAGGTAGTCGTCCTGGTCCACCGACCGCGCCTCCCGTCAACGACTGTTGAGGGTGAGGTTACGCCCTCACGCGTCGATGACGTCGCTCTCGTCGACCTCCACCTTCTCGCGGGCGCCGGGCAGGAACCAGTACAGGACACACACGACGCCGAAGAACAGATAGCCCAGTGCGACCTGGGGATTCGCCGCCCAGGCGACCTCGGGGGCGTGGATGAGACCGATGAAGGACAGGACCGCGCCGACCACCGACGCGATGGCCGCATAGAGGAACTTCTTCTCGAGCACGAAGGTGACCATGGTGCCGAGGATGAGCCCGACGAGGACGGCACCCTCGCCGAGCGTGCGCAGTCCGTCGTAGACGACGCCGGCGTTGCCGAGCGCGGTCTCGCCGACCTTGTCGGCGGTGGTGCCCGCGGCGCTCAGCGCGTTGTCCATGAGTCCCGACGCCCATTGGGCGAGGTTGGGCAGGATGGCCGCGACGACGGCGACCGCATGCAGGCGCGGCACGGCCTGGAATGCCTGGGCGCCGATGAGCAGTCCGATGTAGAGCAGGATCGGCACGATCGCCGGCACCGGCAGCAGGGCGTCCAGGACCCCGAACAACCCGAGGAAGCAGAGGAGTCCGATCACGACGCCGCTGCCGAGGGAGTACCCCGTGCGGCCGCCGGCGTCCTTCCATCCCGGGTGTCCGATGTAGACCGCGGGCGGGAACGGCGACCCGAAGGCGGACCCCACGACCGCCCCGGCGCCGTCCGCGAGCAGGACGCTCCGCAGGTTGTAGCTGTCGCCGGCCGCCGACGCGCTCTCGACGTTGCTCATCGCCTCGGTGAAGTTGTAGACGCCGAGGGGGATCGCGGTCCCCAGCAGCGGTGCAAGGTGTCCCAGGCCCGAGAAGAGCATGTCGAACCGTTGGTCGGGCAGGCCGATGGAGACGTCCGAGATCGCCTGCGACACATCGGGTGCCGACATGTAGCCGCCGATCCAGTCGATCGCGCTGCCGACGAGCAGCGCGGCGAGTCCGACCGGGATGTTGCCGGGCAGGCGGACGTCGGTGAAGAAGCCGATGACGATGATGGCGAGGACCGGCAGACCGATCCACGCCGCATCCCACATCTGCGCCGCGGGCCGCATGGCGATGAAGGTGATCGAGATGCCCGCGAGGGTCCCCAGCATCGCGGCACGGGGGGTGAGACGACGGATGTGCGGTCCGACGAACGCGCCGATCATCACGATGACGCCGATCATGAACGCCCACGCGACACCGGCCTGCCACGCCTGCACGGGGTCCTTCGTCGACAGGTAGACCGGCAGCATGACGACGAACACGACGATGAACATGTGCGGCACGCTGGGCCCGTAGGGCAGCGCGGTGACGTCGGACCGGTTCTCCCGCGCGGCCAGTCGGCGGGCGAGCACGGTGTAGTAGACGTTGCCGAGGATCAGGGCCACCCCCAACGCGGGCAACACCGTCCCGAGGACGTCCGACGACGGCAGCTTGATCACGCCGATCATCAAGCCCGTCAGCGTGAGGACGTTGACGAGGATGTTGAACCCGAGCCCGAAGAACGCGTTGGTGTCCCCGCGGGTCCACCACGGGAGCCGGGACGGCCCGGAACTCGGTGGCGTCGCGTCGGTGTCGGGTGTCGTGGTGTCGGCGGTCATGTCTGGCTCCTGGCCTCGGTGGGTTGCGGGGTGAGCGACAGGGCGTCGATCACGTCGGACGACTCCGCGACCCACCCGAAGATGCCGCCTTGCGCGGCGACCATCTCCAGTGCGACACGGTGGAATTCGGGGAAGTACGAGCCGCAGCAGTCGGACACGACGAGACACTCGTAGCCGCGGTCGTTGGCCTCGCGCGTGGTCGTGTGGACGCACACCTCCGTGGTCACCCCGGTCACCAGGAGGTGTGTGATCCCGGCGTCGGTGAGGATGTCGCCGAATCCGGTGCCGTAGAACGCACCCTTGCCGGGCTTGTCGACGACGAATTCACCGGGCGCGGGGGTCAACTCGTCGATGAAGTCGTGGCCGTACTCACCGCGGACCAGGATCCGGCCGTAGGCGCCCACGTCGCCGATCCGCATCGACGGCCGGCCGCGGGACAGCTTGGCGGGCGGGCAGTCCGACAGGTCGGGCCGGTGCCCCTCCCGGGTGTGGATGACGGTCATCCCCGCTGCCCGCGCCGCCGCGAGCAACCGCTGCAAGGGTGGCACCACATCGGCGAGGAGCGAGACGTCGTTGCCGAGCGTCTCACCGAACCCGCCGGGCAGCAGGAAGTCCCGCTGCATGTCGATGAGCACGAGTGCCGTCGTGGAGGGATCGAACGAGTACGGACCGGGCGCGGCGGAACCGACGACGACGCTCACCCCGCGACCATCGCGGCGGTGCGGGAGTCGACGTGGTCGCGGGTCTGTCCGAGGAAGCGGGCCGCCCAGTGCAGGGCCAGATCGTCGCGACCGGCAGGTGCGAGAACCGTGATCCCCGTGGGTCGTCCGTCGGCGGTCTCGCCCGCGGGGATCGCGACACCCATCAGGTCGAGCAGGTTGCCGAAGTGGGTGTAGTGCCCCAGGACCGTGTTGCACTCGATCGGCTGCGCGAGGACCTCGTCGACGGTGAACGTGGTGCCGATGGTCGGGACGACGAGGATGTCGACGTCGGCGAAGAGTCGGCCGACCTCGGCGCGCAGCTCCTGGAGTCGCGCGAGCGCGGCGAACGCGTCGACCGCCGTGTACTTTGCTCCGCTGCGCAGGATGTCGCGGACGACGGGATGGATGGAGTCGGGATGGTCGGCGAGGAAGTCGCCGAACACGACGAGACGCTCGGCGACCCAGGGGCCCTGGTAGAGCAGTTCGCCCGCGGCCAGGAACGGGGCGAGGGACATCGGGGTCGTGTCGTCGGTCGCGCGGATGCGGTCACGGACCGCGGCGTGCACGGCGGCGACGGCGTCGTCGCTGAAGAACGACAGGTCGCCGTCGGGGGGTAGCCCGACTCGTATGGGGTGACCGTCGAAATGGGCGCCCGGGTCGCGGGACCAGGGATCGCGGTCGTCGCGGCCGGTCATGACGTCGAACGCGCGGTCCGCGTCGTCGACGGAGCGGGCCATCACGGTGATGCAGTCCAGCGACCGGCATGCGGGCACCAGTCCGACCGTGCTGATGAGCCCGCGTGACGGCTTGAGCCCGATCACGCCGTTCAGCGCCGCGGGTACCCGACCCGAACCGGCGGTGTCGGTCGCGACGGCGAACGGAACCTGCCCCAGGGCCACGGCTCGCGCGGATCCCGAGCTCGAGCCGCCGCTGATGAGGTCGTCGCCGTAGACGCTGCGCGGCACCGTGTAGGGGGTTCGTGTGCCGTTCAACCCGGTGGCGAACTGGTCGAGGTTCGTCTTGCCGACGAACAGCGCCCCGGCGTCGAGCAGTCGCTGCACGGCCGGTGCGGTGGTGGAGGCCGTGTACGCGTAGTCGGGGCATGACAGCGTCGTGGGGACGCCCGCCACGTCGATGCTGTCCTTCACGCCGAACGGCACACCGTAGAGGGGCAGGGTGTCGCGGTCCGCGCGCTGTTCGAGTGCCGCGGCGGCGGCGATCAGGTCGTCGGCCGGGACGGTGTAAAGCCAGGTGCCGTCGTCACCCGCCTCGGCGATCGCGTCGGCGACTCGGGCCGCGGTGACGGTCGGTGACACGGTCCCCGACCGGTGGTCGGCGACGATCTCCGCACACGAGGGGCCGAGTGTCGGCCCGCTGACCTGCTGGTTCCGTATCCGCATGTGTCGATTGTCGACAGAATTGTGGCGGATGAGAGGCGGTCAGGTATCGATCGTGTTAGCTCGGTCACGGCGTCAGTGCTGGTCGTCGAGCTCCAGGTGATCGAGATGCCCGTGGTCGCGCAGGGCCGCGAGGATGGTCGAGCGATCGTTGCCGGCGAGCGCGTCGACGATCGCCTCGTGGCGACGGATGCCGTTCTCGGCGTCGTGTGCACGAGCCTCGGTGCGCAGGTTCCGTGCCATCGGCAGCTGCAGTTTCAGCAGGATCGGTTCGATGGCCAGGTCGAGCTGGGTGTTGCCGGCGAGCGCGACGACAGCCGCGTGGAAACGCCGGTGGGCGTCGTCGCGGTCGAGGGGTGTTGCGGCCGTCCGCATCTCCTCCAGTGCCGCGCGGACCGGTGCGAGCTGCCTGTCGGGGTCGGACATGGGGATCGCCGCATCCATCGCGTGACGCTCCAGGACCATCCGGAGCTCGAACAGCTGACGGATGTCGGTGGGTGACCACTCCGCGACGCGCGACCCCCGGCGAGGGGTCTGGACCACCAGCCCCTGCTGCGCGAGCAGACGCAACGCCTCCCGTAGCGGGGCGCGGCTGATCCCGAGAGACGAGCAGAGGCGTTCTTCCACCACCTTGTCGCCCGGGGCCAGCGAGCCGTCGAAGATCGCGTCGCGGATGCGATCCCGCGCGACGTCGACGAGGCTGATCGGCAACGCGCGCTCCCCGATGTCGACAGGTTGTGCCATCAGGTGGTCGAACCCGCCTGACCCCCCGTTGTCGCCTCCTCGCCGTTCCAGTCGATCTCGACGCGGTCCCCACCGGCGTCCTGGGCCGCCTGCATGGCGACCTCGGCGCGGTGCAGCAGGTCGTCGATGGCCGCCTGAACGTCGGAAGACGCGATGGGCGTGTCGCTGAACGCGACACCGACGCTCGCGCTGACGGGCACGGGGTCCTCCACGTCGAACACCAACTCGCGGAAGCGGTTCGCGAAGATCTCGACACCCTCGTCGGTGACGCCGGCCAGCGCGGAGAACTCGGCGTCGCCGGTACGGGCGACGAAGTCGCCGCCACGTACGCCTTGCGCCAGGCGATGCGCCACGCGCTTGAGGACCTGTTCGCCACGCTCGCGGCCGTCGCCGACGGTGATGTCCTGGAACTGGTCGAGGTGGACGCGCACGACCACCAGACGGGCCTTGCGGTTCAACGCCGACAGGCTCGTCTGCGCCGCCGAGTACAGCCCGTGTCGTGTGAGTACCTCGGTCAACGTGTCCTGCATCGGTTCCCCCGTCTGCGCCGCGGATCGATCCAGTCCGGCGATCGTAAGGCCATGATGCAGGATGACAGGCACCGCGAGGGCGGCAAACGCGGCCGCGACCACGAACGGTGACAACTCCGCGATGTCCTCACCGCCGTCGGCCACGCCCACCACGGTGACCAGGAAGACCACCGCGGTGGCGGCGATCATCTGACCGCCGAACGCCGCCCGGGACGAGAACACGGCCGCGTACATGCCCACGAACGCCAACGGCAGCGTGGCGACGAGCCCCACACGACCGTCCACGACCGCGACGCCGGCGAGAAGACTCGCGACGTCCGACCCGGCGACGAACAGGGTGCGGATGCGGGGTCCGGGCTCGGGTCGAGAAAGCCAGATCACGGCGACGACGACGGCGATCGCGACGGCCACGCCGAGCACGACGTACCGCGCGGTGGAGTCGGGTCCACCCGGCGCCGAGGCCATCGCGGCCCATGCGGCTGCGACGAGCAGCGACAGCCAGGCGATCCCACCGGCCAACGAGCGTCTCAGAATGCACCTCCGGGGCATGAGCGGTCCGAGGCGCGTCGGCTCGGACCGTGTCCGTGGTGATTGTCCTATGGGAGTGCCGTTCGTGGCGCACGACACGGACAACCGGTGTCTGCGCTAATCTCCCCGGGACTAGAACACGTTCTCGTTTCTGACAGGAGCACGCCCGTGACCACCAGTGTGTCCGCCGACCGCATCACCGCGACGGTCCAGGCCTACGTCGACCACATCGCCGCGGGCGACACCGAGAAGGTCGTCGGCCTGTTCGCCGACGGGGCCACCGTCGAGGACCCGATCGGCAGCGACCTGAAGACCACCCGCGAGGAACTCCTGGAGTTCTACGGCGGTGTCTGCGCGATGAGCCCGTCGACGGAGCTGAAGTGGGTGCGCGTCGCGGGGGACACCGCGGTCTTCGAGTTCGTGCTGAACACCAGAGCCGGCGACAGCACGGTCACCGTCACGCCGATCGACATCATGCGATTCGACGACGACGCGCACGTGGTGAGCATGCGCGCCGTCTGGGATCCCGAGAAGGATCTCGTCTTCTCCTGAGACCGCGGGTGTGGCGAGGCACCGAGCGGGGTAGCCCCGCGGGCGATGTCCTCGCGCCCTGAGTCCTCCGACGACGTCCGGATCGTCGTCGATCCCGGCCCGCCCGCGGCCACCGTCGACCGCATCCGTGACAGGCTCGCGGACCGACTGTCCGCCGACCTGGGGGTCACGTCGGTGACCGTCGACAGCGAGATGGTGGCCCTCGGACCCGACGGCGCCCTCCTGGTGCCCGAGCTCGTCGAACGCACGCACCGCGGGTCGTCGGCGGCCGTCGTCATCACCGAGTTCCCGCGACTGCGCGGTCGGCACCAGGTGATGGTCGAGCTCGACCACGACGCGTGCACGGCTCTCGTCTCGTTGCCGGCGCTCGGCATCGCGCCGCATCGGCGACTGATCGCCGTGATCGTCGACGCGGTGCGACGACTCCGCGACCATCGAGCAGCAGCCGGGGTCCGCGGGGCGCGGTGGTACCCCACCGAGGACGGCGAGTACCTCGCCACGCGCTCGTCCCTCGGTCGCAGTCGGATGGTGCTGGGGATGGTCCGCGGCAACCGCCCGTGGCGACTCATCCCCACCCTGACCGGCGTGATGGCGGCCGCCGCCGCGACCGCATCGTTCGGCGTCTTCTACTCGTCGATCTGGGCGATGGCCAACGCGCTGAGTCCGTGGCGCCTGACGGGCCTTTCGCTGCTGTCGGTCACCGTGATGACCATCTGGCTGATCGCGAACAACCGTCTGTGGGAACACCGGGACGCGGTGCCGCGACGCCGTGCGCGCCTGTACAACGCGGCCACCGTCATCACGATCGTCCTGAACGCCGTCGTCCTCTACGGGGGCCTGCTGGTCGTCACGCTCGCCGGGGCCCTCGGGGTCATCGACGACGGCTACCTCGCGTCGCAGGTCGGCAGCGACGTGGGCCTGCGTGGATACGTCTTCCTGGCGTGGCTGGCCACCTCGATGGGGACCATCGCGGGTGCGGTCGGGTCCAGCGCGGACAGCTACGACGACATCCTGGAGGCGACCTACGGCCACCGCGAGCGGGCGCGACGCCACCGGGAGTAGACACGTCGCATGGACCACACCACGGTGACCGTCGACGTGCACGACCTGGCGCAGCGGGTGGCGTCGCCCGAACCGCCGGTGATCCTCGACGTGCGCTGGCGCCTCGGCGACGACCGCGGCCACGACCACTTTCGCGAGGGGCACATCCCGGGTGCGGTCTACGTCGACCTCGACACGGAACTCGCGGGCCCGCCTGACCCAGCACAGGGACGACATCCCCTGCCGGACATCGAGACCCTTCAGGAGGCCGCGCGTCGGTGGGGCGTCCACACCGACAACACCGTCGTCGCCTACGACGACAACGGCAACCAGTCCGCGGCGCGCGCGTGGTGGTTGCTGCGGTGGGCCGGGCTCCACGATGTTCGACTGCTCGACGGGGGTCTACGCGCGTGGGTGGAGGCCGGCCAGGACCTGAGCACCGGAGACGAGACGCCCGGGGTTCCCGGGACGGTCACCCTGCACCCCGGGAAGCTGCCGACCGTCGACGCCGACGGGGTCGCCGCGTTCCGCGGAACGCTTCTCGACGCGCGCGCGGGCGAGCGCTACCGCGGGGAGACCGAGCCGATGGATCCACGGGCGGGGCACGTCCCCGGAGCGCTGAGCGCCCCGACCGCCGACAACCTCGACGCGACGGGCCGCTTCCTGCGCCCCGACGACCTGCGCACCCGTTTCGCCTCCCTCGGGGTCGACCCCGCCACGCCGACCGCCGTCTACTGCGGGTCCGGTGTCACCGCCGCCCACGAGATCGCGGCGCTGGCGATCGCCGGGATCGACGCCGCCCTGTACCCGGGGTCGTGGTCGCAGTGGTCGTCCGATCCCGCCCGTCCGGCTGTGACCGGTGCGGAACCCGCCTGAGTCAGCTCTGGAAGAACTCGAGGAGGTCCGCGTTGATGGTCGCCGCCTCGGTGGTCGGCATCCCGTGGGGGAAGCCGGGGTACGTCTTCAGCGTGCTGTTCGGTAGTAGCTCCGCCGACCGGACACCGGTGTTCTCGTACGGCACCACCTGGTCGTCCTCGCCGTGCAGGACCAGGGTCGGGATCGTGATCGACCGGAGATCGTCGGTGAAGTCGGTCTGCGAGAAGGCGACGACGCCGTCGTAGTGGGCCTTGGCCCCGCCGGTCATGCCCTGGCGGTACCAGTTCGCGATGACCCCCTCGGACGGTGTCGCGCCGTCCCGGTTGTAGCCGTAGAACGGACCTTCGGCGAAGGTGCGGAAGAAGTCCGCGCGCCGCGTCGCCACCTGTGTCTGGATGTCGTCGAAGGCGCTCTTGTCGATGCCGTCCGGGTTGGAGTCGGTCTTGACCATGATCGGCGGCACCGAACTGATCAGCACGGCCTTCGACGCGCGGTCGCTGCCGTGGCGCGCGAGGTAGTGCGCCACTTCGCCGCCGCCGGTGGAGTGCCCGACGTGGATGGCGTCGGTCAGGTCGAGGTGCTGCACGACGGCGGCGAGATCGTCGGCGTAGTGGTCCATGTCGTGTCCGGAGTCGACCTGCTCCGAGCGCCCGTGCCCGCGTCTGTCGTGCGCGACGACGCGATAGCCGTGATTCAGGAAGAACATCATCTGCGCGTCCCAGTCGTCCGAGGACAACGGCCACCCGTGGCTGAAGATGATCGGCTGACCCGACCCCCAGTCCTTGTAGAAGATCTCGACTCCGTCGGGGGTGGTGATCGTCGGCATGGGTGGGCCTCTCTGTCGTGTCGGCACGTCCAGCGGTCACTGTATGGCCGCTTGGCGCACGATGTCGGGCTTGAGTGACCGCTCTGTCACGCGGACGACGTCGTCGCGTTTACCGAGGCCGCGAACGGGAACCCGAACCACAAGAGTTCCCGACGAACGGAGAAGCGATGGCCACGGGCAACACGACGGTGTGGGTACCGGTCGACGACATGGATGTCGCGGTGCGGTTCTACGGCGAGACCCTCGGTCTCTCGGTGAAGTCCACCGGATCGGACTGGTCGGAGATCGACGCCGGTCCGCTGACGATCGGGTTGAACGCACGCGAGGGCACATCGCGACCGGGCGACAAGGGTGGGGCCGTCCTCACCTTCCAGCCCGAGGGCTCGATCGACGACGAGGTCTCGCGGTTGCAGGGCCTGGGCGTCGAGTTCCCCGGTGGCATCAGCGATCACCCGTGGGGCCGGATCGCACCCTTCGCGGATCCGGACGGCAACGAGCTGCAGATCTACTCGCCGCCGGCCTGAGCCGTTCGGTCAGCTGCGGCCGGTGGGCTTCAGCACGATTTCGGTCGGATGGGCGTCGGGTGACGCCGTGACCGCGGAGACGACGGCGGCCGCCACCGACTCCACGCGGAGGAAGCGGCTGCCGTCGTAGTCGTCCCCCTCCATGGCGACGATGTCGCGCTGCATGTCGGTGTCGATGCGACCGGGATAGACGGTGGTGACCCGCAGGTCTGGCTCCTCCTGGCGCAGGGCGTCGGCGAAGGCGCGGACGGCGAACTTGCTTGCGGCGTAGGCGCTCCATCCCGGCTTGGCGTCGCGTCCGGCTCCGGAGTTGATGATCACGACGTGCCCGTGCGCCGCACGCAGGGCCGGCAGGAGCTGGCGGGTGAGTTCGGCGACGGCGATGAAGTTGACCTCCATCATCGCGCGGTACTCGTCGGCGTAGGTGTCCTCGACCGGTGCGATGGCCCCGACGCCCGCGTTGTGCACCAACACGTCCAGAGCACTGATCGGCTCGGTCGCGGCCTCCATCTCCTCGTGGTCGGTCAGCTCCACGGGCCAGGTGGACGCGCCGTCGAGATCGGCTGCCAGAGCGTCGAGTTCCTCGCTCGGGCGACCACCGAGAAGCAGATCGTGGGTGGGCGCGAGGGCGCGGGCGATGGCGGCTCCGAGGCCGCGCGAGGCGCCGGTGACGAGGGCGGTGGGCATGTCCGCGACACTACCCAGACCGCCCCGGGAGTCACCGTCGGGCGAGATTGACCAGGAACTCCACGGTGCCGGCGTCCTCGACCTGGACGAAGTCGCCGATCCTCGGGGGCTCGACGCCGTAGTCAGCCCACCGGACCGGTACGGCGCCCTGGACGATGACGGCGTCGCCGGATCGCGCCACCTGGAGATCGGTGGTGACGGGTCGGGTGCTGCCCTTGATCTCCATCGTGCCGACCGCCCGGACCGTGGCGGGTGCACCGCTCGCCGGGACGGATGCGATGTCGACGGGCTCGGTGATGCGGAACGTGGCGGTCGGGAACTGTGCCGTGTTCATGATGTTCTCGCCGCGGAAGCGGTTGTCGCGCGCGGAGTCCGGGCTGCGGATGGATGCGACGTCGACGACGATCTCACCCGCGGTGAGCCGGTCGCCCGCGACCTGAACCGTGCCGGACACCTGCTGCGTGCGACCGTTGACGGTGATGTTCTCCCCGCGGAGCACCTCGTCGACGCGGTATCCGGCCTGCGTCCGCTGGTCGTCTGCCTCGGGCCCCGGAACCACGGTCCAGGTGCCGTTCACGTCGACGGTGGCTGCGCTGGTCTGCGACGGCAGCGCGAGTTCGGCGTCGGCGTCGCCGACGATCCAGTTCTTGTAGACCCACGGCCCGGCGACGACGGCCACGACCGCGATCACGACGACGATCCCCGCCGCCCACAACAGCTTCTTCCGCATCGAGGTACGCCTCCCGGTGTCCGATGAGCCACCGAGGGTACCGACCGATGTCCGATTCGGGTGGTTCGGAGCGTTCCGCGGAACGCCCGGGAGGGGTCCGGACAGCGCCGGGATTGTCGGTGTGCATCTGTACGGTCACGACAGATCGCGGGATGAGGGGGAGTCATGTCGGTGGCGGCATTGCATGTGGTGGACGAGGTGGTGTCGATGTTCGACGACACCGCGCCGTCGGAGTTGAGCGATGCCCAGCTCGGCGAGCGGATCGTCGGGTACGCCGGCCAGATCGCGGCGTTGACGTCGCGATTCTTCGACCTGCTGGTCGAGTTCGACACTCGGCACGGGTGGTCCGGCCACGGGATCGCGTCGTGCGCCCACTGGTTGTCGTGGAAGGCCGGGCTGTCTCTGCGGACGGCGCAGGATCATGTGCGGGTAGCGCATGCGCTGACCGAGTTGCCGCTGCTGCACGCGGCGTTCGCGCAGGGGACGCTGTCGTATTCGAAGGTGCGCGCCCTGACACGTGTCGCGACCCCCGAGCGCGAGGAAGAGTTGCGCAGTGTCGCTCTGTCGGCGACAGCGGCGCAGGTCGAGCGACTGGTTCGGTCGCTGCGGCAGATCGACCGTCGTGAGGACGAGGAACAGGAGGGTCGCGTCGAGTCCCGCGGTCGGTGGCGCTGGAACGATGACGGGACGTTGTCTGTGAACCTGCGGCTGTCCCCGCTCGACGGCGCGCGGTTCCTCGCCGGTGTCACCCGCGCGGAGTACGAACGGACCCGCACTCACGAGACGGCCGACATCAGCCCGCCAGCCCCGAAAGATCCGGCCGCTGAAACGGTTCCGGGTCCACCGTCGTCTCGTGCGGATCTGTGGCGTGGCGTCCCCACAGACATCGCGGAGGCGGTCGTGATGATGTCCGACACCGTCGCCGACGCGATCACCGTGCCCGAGTTCGTGCCGGGCGCCGAGATCGTCGTCCACTCGGCGGAGGACACCGACGATCACCTCGACGGCGGGCCCGCCCTCGACGACCACGAGGTGGACGAAGCGTCGTGCGGTGGATCTATTCGTCGGGTGGTCGACAAGCGCGGCAGCCGTGGCGTCGCCCTTCGATGGGGACGTAGACGGCGTCTCCCGACGCGCCGTCTGCTCCAGGTGGTGTTCCTGCGTGACCGCGGATGTCGTCACCCGGGGTGTGGGCGGACTCGACATCTGCACGCGCACCATGTGCGGTTCTGGCGCGACGGTGGCACCACCGATCCTGACAACATCGTGCTGCTGTGTTCGACTCACCACCGAGCGTTGCACCGAGGCGAGTTCGGCATCGTCGCCCGTGGCCAGCAGATCTTCACATTCCACGCGCCCGACGGATCTCTGCTGCCGGATGCGCCATCCGTGGCGGCGCCGACCGGATGGGCCCCCGACCGGCGCATTCCTGCCGACGGACTGTCCCCGATCAATGGCGGCAAGCTCGACCTCGGGTACACCACCGAGGTGCTGTACGCCGCCTGGGCCTGGCGGCGACAGCAGTCGGAGATGTCGGCCGCGTGAGCGTTCCGCGGAACGCTCAGCCGGTGAAGCGCGAGAGGATGCTGTTGACCGCCTGCGTGACGGTGACGCGGTCGAAGCTCTGGACGAAGTCGAAGGTACGGTCCAGATCGGGGCCGTTGTCGTGCAGGTCTCGCGCCGAGAGCAGCGCCGAGTAGTGGGGTCCGAGGACGGCGACGGTCCACTCGTTGACGAGGTCGTCCTCGGGTTCCAGCGGCGCATGCTGCACGTTGCCCTCGATGCGGTCCTCGAGCCCGACGCCGTAGACGCCGGCGAATCCTGTTGCCTCCGAGAGCAGATGCCACCGCTTGGACGTCTCCGTCGTGAAGTGGCGCTTGTGCTGGAAGGTGCCGATGACGATCATCGAGTGCCCGACACCGGCGGCCTGCGCCTCCAGCGACTTGCTCATCTCGATCAGCAGCTGCTTGGTGCCGCGTCGGGGTCGGACTCCCTGCGAGGCGATCGCGTACGGGGTCGGCTGATCGGTCTGCGGCGTGTTCCAGACCGGCGTGTCAGGAAGCGGCACGACGGGCTCGTTACGGAACCCGGCGGGGTCGTCGACCGCCGGATAGAGCGCACCCGCGCCGTAGGTCGCACCGACGGTGAGCGCACGTTCGCGCCTGTCCTCGGTGTCCACACCCTCGGCGACGATCACCGCGTGGCTGCGCTCGACGTACGCCTGCAGCGCGTTCGCGAGGTCGGCCATCTCCGGCTCGGTCATGCGATCGAGCAGTTCGGGCGGCGTGATGATGATGTCCGGCTCGATGAGCGGCAGCATGGCCAACGCGTTCTCGGCCGACCCCATGTCGTCGACACAGATCAGACGTCCGCGGGCTCGCGCGTCGGTGATCGTCCGCAGGCACCGGTGGGGATGGGCGACCACGTCGTCGGGGGACACACACACGACGATCTTGGCCAGGGGGTGCAGGTCGTCGTCGGTGTAAGAAGCGGTGACGTCGAGATCGATGGAGACCAGCAACGGCAGAGTGTCGGCCAGGTCGACTGCGGTGGTGGTCCTGCCGATCGCCCCGCGGGTGGACGCAACCCGCTGACTCATCAGACCGGCGGCACGCAACAGATCCTCGGTCTGATCGATGCGGGTGTGGTGACTCCCCCGCAATCGGAGTTCCACAGCTGCGAGCGCCCCGTCGCTCAGCCGTCGGACCGGCGCGAACTGCATGACACCCTCTCGATCCCGCTCATGTGCATGGCGCGCCGCCGGCGCGATGGTGGACCCGTGACAGTCATGCCACCGAGTCGGCTGCCTCGCTCACCGGATGTGAGCGGGTGAACAGCGACCGCCGCCACGGCTGTGTGGTCGGCGCGCCGTACTGCATGTGCCGCAATCGATCGACGAGAGCGTCGAGGGTGTCGACCTTGAGGATCGTCATCATCTCCTGCGCCCACCGGGTCACCTCGGCCTCGGTGATGCCGAGGGCGCGGGCCGTATCGGCCAGCGATTCGCCATGTGCGACGTGATCGGCGATCGACTTCAACTCGGTCATGTCTTCGACGGTAGGCATCCGAACGAGTGATCGACAGCCAGGACGGCAACAGTCGCACGATCGTGTCAGCCGTAACGGTGCGATAACGGCGATCCGCGATGTGATGGCGACGCGAAAGCCGCCCTGACGAGCGCCAACGGCGACCCGGGGGCGAGAATGGCGGCGTGGCGAACGTGGGTTTCACCTCGACGCAGCTGGCGGCCCGCGCGGCGTACCTCCTGCGAGGTAACGACCTGGGCACCATGACCAGCGCGGCGCCCAAGCTGTACCCGCACATGTGGAGCTGGGACGCCGCGTTCGTGGCCGTCGGGCTGGCGCCGTTGTCCGTCGAACGAGCGGTCATCGAGATGGACACGTTGCTCTCGGCGCAGTGGAGCAACGGGATGATCCCGCACATCGTGTTCGCCAACGGTCGCGACGGGTACTTCCCCGGTCCGGCGCGGTGGGAGACCGCCCGACTGGCCGCCCACGCACCGACGTTCGTCGACACCTCGGGCATCACCCAGCCACCGGTCCACGCGATCGCCGTGCAACGCATCCTCGACCACTCGCGCCGACGCGGCCGCACCACCCGACAGGCGGCCGACGAGTTCATCGACCGCCGCTGGGGGAACCTGGTGCGCTGGCACCGCTGGCTGGCGCACGCCCGCGACCCGCACGGCCGCGGCCGCATCACGCTGTTCCACGGCTGGGAGTCCGGGATGGACAACTCGCCGCGATGGGACGCCGCCTACGCGAACGTCGTCGTCGGGAACGATCTCCCGCCCTACCGTCGGGCCGATCTCGATCATGTCGACGACTCGGCGATGCGCCCCAGCGACACCGAGTACGACCGATACCTGTGGCTTGTCGAGCAGATGAAGCGGGCGCACTACGACGACGAGAAGCTCCCCGGGGTCATGGATTTCGCGGTGGAGGACGTGTTCGTCAGCGCGATATTCGCGGTGGCCTGCGAGGTGCTGGCCACCATCGGCGAGGACTACGCGAAGCCCCGCTCGGATGTCCGCGACCTGCGCGCCTGGGCGGATCGCTTCCGCGCCGGCGTCGTCGCCGCGAGCTCGGAGCGCAACGGGATGGCGCGCGACTTCGATCTCCGTGCCGGGCGGTGGATCCACACCGAGACCATCGCGGCGTTCGCCCCGCTGCTGTGTGGTGGGCTGCCGCGCGACCGGGAACGGACGCTGGTGCGCGTGTTCGACGGTCCGCGCTTCTGCGGGCACCCGGATCTCCGGTACGTGGTCCCCCCGTCGACCTCGCCCATCTCGCCGGACTTCCGTCCGAAGGAGTACTGGCGCGGCCCGGTGTGGCCGGTGATGACGTGGCTGTTCTCGTGGGCGTTCGCCCGCCGCGGATGGCCGGAACGTGCCGTGCGCCTGCGGGACGAGGGCCTCCGCCAGGCGCAGGACGGGTCGTTCGCCGAGTACTACGAGCCGTTCACCGGCGAGCCGCTCGGCAGCATGCAGCAGAGCTGGACCGCCGCGGCGGTGTTGGACTGGCTCGACTGAGTCATCGGGCCCCGGTCGGCACCGACGCGAGGGCCATGTCGACGACGGCGCCGGCATACCGCGCGTCGTCGGCCGACTCCATGCCGTGGTCGTGTGCGAACAACACGTGGCTGAGCACCGCGCCCGTCAGCATCTCCAGGAGCAGCGTGATGTCGGTGTCGGTGGGCAGCTCGCCCCGGCCCACCCCGCGTCGGACGATGTCGCGCGTCGCCGTGAAACGACTTCGACTGATGGTGTGCGTCAGCGGCTCGAGCAGATCCGGGAACGCTCGTGCGTCCAGGGCCACCCGGATCGCGACCATCCCCGACCGGGATCGGTAGGTGGACAACAACTGACACGCCAACTCGATCAGATCGCCGCGCAGCGATCCCGTGTCGATCGACCCCGGGAGGGGTGTCGTCCGTTCGAGTGCGCCGACGAGGAGCGCGATCTTGGTGGGCCACCGCCGGTAGATCGCCTCGCGACCCACCCCCGCGGTCCGCGCCACCGCGTCGACGGTGAAGCCGGCCCATCCAGTGCTCCAGTAGACGGCCTCGACCGCATCGACCACGCGGGACTCGATGTCCGGATCGCGCGGCCGGCCGCGCCGGGGGGTGGGGGTCGACGACACGTCTCGATGATGGCACCGCCGATCGGAGGGGGATCGTTGACTTTACGGACACGTGCTGTCTGTAATGGTTCGACATCGCGACGTCGAAGGGGACGATCCATGCGCCATCGATTCCGGCACCTCCTCGGCATCGCCTGCGCGGCCACGGCTCTGACGACGATGGCGACGCTCTCGTCGGCTGCCGATGTGTCCGCGAGTCCGGTCGGTGTCCCCGCTCCCGCCGGCCCATGGGGCTCGTTCTACGACCCACCCGCCGTTCTGCCCGGCTCGGCGCCGGGCGACGTCATCCGCGACCAGCCATTCGTCGTGCCGCTCTCGGTGCCCACCGGTGAACGCAGGTTCCCCGGGTCGGCGCGACGGATCATGTACCGCAGCCTCGACGAGCACGACCGCCCCGTCGCGGTGACGGGCACCTACTTCGAACCGAGCACGCCGTGGCGGGGAAGGGGTCCGCGCCCGCTGGTGTCCCTCGCCTCCGGGACGATCGGCGCGGGGCGACAGTGCGCCCCGTCCATCGCCCTGCAGTCCCTCGTCCAGTACCGCCCGCCCATCGATGCGTCCATCGCGTACGAGCAACTGGCCGTCGACTACCTGCTCTCGCGCGGGATGGCCGTCGTGTTCACCGACTACCTGGGTCTCGGGACGCCCGGACCGCATCCCTATGCGAACCGGCTGGACTCCGCGCACGCTGTCATCGACGCGGCGCGCGCAGCCGCGCGTCTCCCGCGGACGTCGCTGACCGCGTCGAGTCCTGTCGCCTTCTGGGGCTACTCCCAGGGCGGTCACGCAGTGGCCGCGGCCGCCGAGCTGCAGCCGTCCTACGCCCCCGAGATGCGCCTTGTCGGAACGTATTCCGGAGCACCCCCGGTGCAGCTCGCCGACACGTTGGCCCGAGCCGAGGGCAGCACGCTGATCGGCGCGGTGGGCTACTTCCTCAACGGCGCCGTCCGGACGAATCCGGAGATCGCGCCGGTCCTGGCGCGTGTGCTGAACGCGAGCGGTCGGGCGATGATGCGCGACACCGCGAACCAGTGTGTCCTGCAGACCCTCGGCTACTCGTTCCAGCGGTCGTCGCAGTGGACGACGAGTGGCGGCTCCCTCGGCACGGCGGTGATGAACGATCCGGTCGGACGCCGTGTCGTCGAGGAACAGACCGTCGGCCGGCTGACACCGACGTCCCCGGTGCTGCTGTCGTCGAACGTCAACGACGACGCCGTCCCGACCCGCAACGTGCGGGGGTTGGCCTCGACGTGGTGCGGTCGCGGTGTCCCCGTCACGCTGGATCTGATCCCGTTCCCGCCGCTGGTGCCGGGTACCGCTGTCGGGCACGCGCTCCCGGAGATCACCAACATCCCCGGGGCGGCCAGATGGATCGAGGACAGGTTCTCGGGCGTACCGGTGCCGCGCTGTCGCTGATGCCGCCGCCGGACCGTCAGCGCCGTCGAGCACACTCGGACGATGACCGACAGAGACCTCACCATCCGCATCGGACACGACGAGCTGATCGTCCGGCAGCGGTGGGAGGTGGCGAGCATCGTCAACGACATCCTCATCGCCGTCTGGTTCGTGATCGGCAGCATCCTGTTCTTCTGGGCGTCGACGACCTACGCCGCGACCTGGTTCTTCCTCGTCGGAAGTGTTCAGCTCATGGTCCGTCCGGGCATCCGCCTCAGCCGACGGGTTCATCTGACACGGATCCGCGGTGTGGCGGCGGCCGACAGCGACGAGGACTACTGACCGACAGAGGGTAAAGGAACTTTTACTCTCGGCTGTTCGTCGTGAGGTCATGGACACCCCTCACCCTGGGATGATGCACGCGTGATCGTGCTCGAGATCCTCTTCGGACTGCTGGTGGTCGTGGTCATCACCGCGTTCACCGGCTACTTCGTGGCGCAGGAGTTCGCCTACATGGCGGCCGACCGATCGCGTCTCGGCGCCGCGGCCGACGCCGGTGACGGTGTGGCTGCCCGCGCGCTCACCGTCACGCGCCGGACGTCGTTCATGCTCTCGGGCGCGCAGCTCGGCATCACCGTCACCGGTCTGCTGGTCGGTTATGTCGCCGAGCCGTTGATCGGCCAGGGCGTCGGTGAACTGCTCGGCGGGATCGGTATCGGTACGGCGGTCGGCGTCACCATCGGCACCGTGGTCGCGGTCGTGGTGTCGACCGGTGTGCAGATGGTGTTCGGTGAGCTGTTCCCGAAGAACCTCGCCATCGCCCGCCCGGAACCCGTCGCGCGGTGGCTCGCCCGCTCGACGAACATCTACCTCTCGCTGTTCGGGTGGTTGATCTGGTTGTTCGATCAGTCGTCGAACCTGCTGCTGAAGGCATTGGGCATCGAGCCCGTCCACGACGTCGAACACTCCGCCACCCCGCGCGACCTGACGCACATCGTGGCGGCCTCGCGGGCGACCGGTGAGATCGACGACGACACGTCGACCCTGCTCGACCGCATCCTCGACTTCCCGACGCGCACCGCCGACCACGCGATGGTGCCGCGTCCGCGGGTCGACGTCGTCGCGGCCGACATGCCCGTGTCGAAGGTCCGCGCGCAGATGGCCACCGGACACACCCGGTACCCGGTCCTCGGGGCCGACCACGACGACCTGCGCGGCATCGTCTCCCTGCACGACCTGCTCGACGACGACGTCCGCGGGACGGCCGCCGACGCCGCGAAGCCGGTGATCGCCGTCCCGACGTCGCTGCCGCTGCCGGACGTGCTGCAGGAGATGGAGACCCGTCGCGTCCAGATGGTCGCCGTGATCGACGAGTACGGCGGCTTCGCGGGCATCCTCACCCGCGAGGACATCGCCGAGGAGTTGCTCGGTGACATCGCCGACGAGCACGACGCGATCGTGGCCGCGCTGCGGTCGTCGGCGGAGTCGTCGTGGACGGTCCGGGGTGACCTCGCCGTCGACGAGCTCGAGCGACTGATCGGCCACCGGTTGCCCGCGGGTGACCACGAGACGGTGGCAGGTGCGATCCTCGCGACGCTGCAACGCTTCCCGCGTCCGGACGAGACCGTGATGGTCGACCTCGAACCCGACCCCACCGAGGCCGCGCGGACCGACGACCACCCGCGGTACCGCCTCGCGCTCACCGTGCGCGAGGTGCGACGGAGGGTGCCGGCCGTCGTGGACGTCGACGTGCGTGAGGAATCGGAGGTCCGGCGATGAGCAATCCCTGGGTGATCATCGCCGTCAGCATCCTGCTGATCGCGGCCAGCGCGTTCTTCGTCGCCGTCGAGTTCGCGCTCATCGCCGCCAAGACCCACCGCCTGGCGGAGGAGGCCGCGACCAGCCGGTCGGCCCGTGCCGCGGTCCGCAGCGCGACCGACCTGTCCGTTCTCCTCGCCGGCGCGCAGTTGGGCATCACCGTGTGCACCCTGGCGCTCGGTGCGGTCACGAAACCCGCTGTGCACTACGCACTGACGCCGCTCATCGAGGGCTGGGGCGCACCCTTGTGGGTGGCCGACGTGGCGGGCTTCGTCCTCGCACTGATCATCGTCACCTTCCTGCACCTCGTGGTCGGTGAGATGGCGCCCAAATCGTGGGCGATCGCCCACCCCGAGAAGTCGGCGATCATGTTGGCGCTGCCGATGAGGGCGTTCCTCATCGTCACGCGGCCGCTGCTGCTGGCGCTCAACGCGATCGCGAACTGGTTCCTGAACCACGTCGGTGTCGAACCCGTCGACGAGACCTCGGAGGGCCAGGACCCCGCGGCCCTCCGGCACCTGGTCGAACACTCCGGGACGACCGGCGCCCTCGACGAGGAGTACCGCGGTCGCCTGCTCAGCGCCCTGGACCTGCAGCAGATGACCGTCGCCGATGTCCTCGGCGAGCAGGACCGTGACCCTGCCCAGGTCGACATCGATGCATCGACCGCGCAGATCCGCTCGGCAGCAGCAGCATCCGGACACCTCCGACTTCTCGTACGGTCGGGCGGGATGCCGGTGGGCATGGTCCACACCCGCGACGCGGTGGCCGCCCCGCCCGATGCGACTGCACGCAGCCTGATGCGTCCGGTGGTCCGCGTCGCCCCGCACGAGCATCTCGGCGACCTCCTGCAGACCATGCGATCCGACCGGACCCACCTGGCCGTGGTCGTCGACGACGACCGCACGCTCGGTGTCGTCACCGTCACCGACGTGGCCGATCGGATCCTGCGCGGCACCACTGACGCCCGCGTCTGAGTAGTTCTCCCGATTCGGTGGATCCCCGGACGGAGCAGCCTGGCGTCCATGACGGGACGACAGGCACTGCGAGCCGTGGCGCTCCTGGCGGCGACCGCCGCATGGACCGGACTCGCGCTGCCGGCTCTTGCGGTCGGGGCGTTCGTGGCGGCCGACACCAGTTGCGACGGAGGCGAACACCGGGCGGATCCCGACGGCGTGTGGTGGGTGGTTCTGACGGTGGCAGTCTGGGCGAGCCCGTTCCTGGTGGTCGCACTGCGGACCAGGTCGTGGCTCGCGGTGACCGTCGGTCTCGTCGTGATCGCGCTCGCCACCGCAGTGGTCGTCTGGACGATCGCCAGCCCGGGCGAATTCTGCTTCTAGAGCGGTCGGCGGCTTTTGTACTGTGTGAACGTTCGACGCCGGAGCAGTGTCCGAGGAGGAACCGTGTACCGACCCACCGTCCGAGCTGCGACAGCCACCTGGCTTGCGGGAACCAGCGTCGCTCTCGTCGTCCAGGGGGCGTTCCCCGACAAGTTCGCCGACACCACCGCCTGGGGACGCAACGCCGGATGGCAGCGCGAGATCGCGATCTGGAACCTCGGCACGCTGGTGGCCGGCGGGGCCATCGTCGCCGGCGACAGCGACCCCGTCCGCGCGCAGCTGCGTGGCCTCGCTGTGCTCTCGACCCTGTTCGGCGTGAACCACGCAGTGGCGGCTGTCCAGTCGGGCGGCAAGCCGGGCAACATCGCGTGGGCCGTCATCAACGGCGGCGGCGTGGTCTCCGCGCTCGCCGCACTCGCGAGCGATCGGCCCTCCCGCCGCCGCTGAGGAGTCACACGCCGATCGAGCCGTCCTTCTTTTACACCGCGAGGACCGTGGATATCGTCTGCACGGATTACCCTTCACGCACTCCAAATTGCTTATCGTAAACGTCTTGCACGCTGCTCGTGTCGAGCGAGCCTCAGCAGAAGTGAGACAATGACGACACTCCCCAAGACATTGGTCAGGTTCTCGTGCATCCTGGCGGCGCTCCTGATCGTTTCGAGCCTTCGGTTGGCGACAGCCCACGCGGCGCCGGGATCTCCGGAATGCGCAAGCGACGTCCTGTTCCTCGGCGCTCGTGGGTCGGGTCAGGCTTACGAGCCCAGCTCGCTCGGAATGGGGGACCAGGTGTTCTCTGCGTTCCGACAGGTTGGAGCGAGGCTCTCATCCGAGACGCCACAGTCGACCGTGTCGGGCGTGCCGGTCGAGTATCCAGCGAAACCGGTGTCGGACATCGTCTCTGACCCGGCCAGCTACTTCGGCGGTATCCAGATCGGTGTGGAGCGAGCATTGCAGACGCTCCGTCGCTGGGCTGATGACCCGGGGTGCCAGCGCCAGGACATCGTGCTCGGTGGCTATTCGCAGGGCGCGATCGTGATGCACAGGGTCTTGCGGGAACTCACCAACGGACAGTTCGAATCCGTCGTCCCGAGAATCGCCGGCGCTCTCCTGGTCGCCGACGGCGACCGGATCAGCAAAGACAATGTGGCGCTCGTGGGGGACTCGCCCAAGACAGCCCATGGAATCAGCCTGGAGTTCCCACTGCTCAGTGGCGCCTCGAAAGACGCGCTGCCATCCCCGTGGAACGCGTCAAGGGTCTTCAGTATCTGTAAGAAGGGCGATCCCGTTTGCGGGATCGACAACGTTCCTGTCCTCAAGATGTTGGCGGACGGAGGGGGGAAGCTCCACTCCGATGGCTACAAGGACGATGCCTCGGTCAACAAGGCGGTCAAGTCCCTGAAGATCTCCTATGTGGGGAAGGTGGATCCGTCGAGTCTTCGCATCAGCGGCGCCTCCGGAGTTGACCTGAACGCTTCGATCCGAGCTTCCATCGGTCCCGGATGCTCGTTGGCGTGGGCAAAGAAGGGGAAATGGCCAACGTGGCTCGGATTGTCGGGCGACGGTGTGGTCCACGGTCGACCGCCGACGGCATACCGAGCGAATCTGTCTGCCACTCTGCGGAGTGCTTGTCCGGAGAGGAGATCACAGACGGGCACCTACACGGTGAGCGTTGACTTACGTGCTCACGGATCAGACGCCGTACCGATCGCTGAGATCGCGCCGTGGTCGTACGGGAGCGGTGACGTGGCGGTCGATGCGGGTGGCGCGGTCACGGTGGTCAAGTGTTGCAAGCCGCGGCAGGTCACTTCACTCGCGCGGGGCGCATCCTCCGAGAAGAAGCTGAACTTCCCGTTCTTCCAGAAGGCCGACGGTATCGGGAGAGTCGCGGTTTCCGCCCTGGGAGGTGTCGTGGTCGCGACCGAGCAGTCGACGAAGACACAGGACGGCAACTACTCGCTGTCGACTGCGGTGGAACGGCTGAAACCAGGATCGACGACGGCGACCCGGCTGCCGGATGTCGGCCTAAGGCTCTACTCCGTGGCCATCGATGCGCAGAAGAACGTCCTCGTGGCCGGAGTCGTGGTCGGTGGCAGTCCGACCTACCGGGTGATGCGGTGGAGCGACGCCGACCAAGGATGGTCCGATGTGAGCGGCCATTTTTCGGAGCGGCGAATCGTGGAACTGAGGACCGGTCCAGATGGCTCGGTGTTCGCGCTGGACGAAAGCGGACTGCTGACGAGAGACGGCAGTCCGTTGGCGTGGGGAATCTCCCGACCACTTTCGGTCGCCCCCGATGGCGGGGTGCTGTATCGAGATGGGAATGGTCTGAAGTACCTGGCGAACGATGCATCGACCGGCGCTGACATCGATTCCAGTAGGCTCGGGAACATTGATCGAATGGCGATCGGTCCTGACGGGACCGTCTGGTTCACCGTGTTTCAGGGTGCTGCGGGTCAGCGTGTGGTGAACGCGCGGTCGTCGCTGTACAGGTAGTGCACGCGTCGCGATCAGCGCCAGACACTACTGACATCACACCCCGATCGAGCCGTCCTTCTTCCACACCGCGACGACGGCCGGGCGCGGCTGGCTGGTGCCACCGTCGGGCCAGTTCGACGACGGGTTGTCGGCACTGGCGTCGTCGGTCTCCCCGGGGTGCTGGACGCACACCAGGACCCGCTCCGAGCTGATGATCGGCCCGCAGGTCTCCGCGCCCTTCGGGACGGTGAGGAACTGTTTCGTCTCACCACGGTTCGGACCGTCGAGGGCGACGGCGAACAGGCCGTCGTTGCTCTTCAACGCGTTGCCGTCGGTGGAGATCCACAGGTTGCCGTGCGGGTCGAAGGCGACGTTGTCGGGGCAGGAGATCGGGCTGACCTTCGTTTTGTCGAACCCGCCGTAGTAGGTGTCGGCCGCGGCAGGGTCGCCGCACACCAGGAGCAGCTCCCAGGTGAAGTCCGTGCCGGCGTGGTCGTCGGTGAGCTCGAGGATCTGACCGTTCTTGTTCTCGTTGCGGGGGTTCGCCTCGTCGGCGACGGCCTCGCCGCTGGTGCCACGCTTGGAGTTGTTGGTCAACGCGCAGTACACCTTCCCGGTCTTCGGGTGCGGCTCGATGTCCTCGGGGCGATCCATCTTCGTCGCGCCCGCCTTGTCGGCGGCGGCGCGGGTGAACACGGCGACCTCGGCGGGCGACATCCCGTCGATCCGTGACGTGGCCGTGCCCGACTCGTCCACGGTCAGCAGCGGCACCCAGCGTCCGCTGCCCGCGAACTTCCCGTCGCTCGGGAGCTTCCCGGATCCGTCGACCTGCTGCGGGCTGTCCCCGGTGAGCACGGCCACGTAGAGCGTGCCCTCGTCGAGGATGCGCAGGTTGCTGCGCATGGCGGCGCCTCCGGTGCCCGACTGGACCTTTCGCGACGAGACGAACTTGTAGATGTACTCGAAGCGCTCGTCGTCCCCGGAGTACGCGACGACGGTGCCGTCGTCGGTGACGTGGATGGTCGCCGACTCGTGCTTGGTACGGCCCAGCGCCGAGTGCTTGATGGGTGTCGACGCCGGGTCGTGCGGATCGACCTCGACGATGTACCCGAACCGGTTGGCCTCGTTCGGGTCCCGTGCGAGGTCGAAGCGTTGCTCGTAGCGGCCCCACTGGTGGTAGTCGGCCTCGTCGTCGAAGCTGTAGCGGTCGAGACGTTCCTTCGTCGTCGGGTCGGTGACCGATGACGCACCGCTGAAGTAGTTGGGGAAGTTCTCCTCGCCGGACAGCATGGTGCCCCACGGTGTGAGGCCGCCGGAGCAGTTGCCGATCGTGCCGAGGATGCGGGTGCCGGCGGGATCGGCCGATGTCCGCACGAACTCGCTGCCTGCCGCCGGGCCGGTGAGCGTGAACGGTGTCGACGCGGTGATGCGGCGATTGCGTTCCCCGACAACCGGTGTCAGCTTGCCTGTGCCGGACTCGGTCCTCACCTCGACGACGGTGATGCCGTGGGCGGCCATCGAGACGCGAGCCTGGTTCTCCGTGGGCTCCTTGGGCGTGTAGCCCGTGAACATGAACTCCTCGGTCGTGTACTCCTGGTTGCACACGAGGTAGAAGCGGTCGGCCTCGCCGTCGATCGGGATGAGTCCGGCGAAGTCGTTGTTGAAGCCGAACTGCTTCTCCTGGGCCTCGGGGGTCTGGGCTGCCATGTCGAACCGCGGGGCGCCCGGGACGACGGGATCGCCCCACCGGATCACCACCGACTGCTCGTAGCCATCGGGGATGACGACGGCGTCGCGGGTGTTCGGGGCTACCGGCGTGAAGTCCATGCCGGTTCCCGTCCCGGTCCCGGTGATCGATGGCGTCGACGGGGTCGACGTCGCGCGACCGTCGTCGCCACATGCCGCGAGCACCGACACCGCTCCCACACCCACGGCGGCGGTCGCCGTCCCCTTCAGCAGCGATCGGCGTGACACCACCGACCGGACGACGTCGCCGAAGTAGGCGTTGTCGCTGGAGTTGCCGGGCTGCTTCCAGCACGCCTCACCGCACTTGTACTGGCAGGTGACGTGTGCACGCGACGACGAGCCGGGTGCGCCGACGGTGGACAGGGGCAGAGGGATGCGGACCACGCAGATCTCCAGGGCTGGGGGAGGTGAGGTGACCCGCGAACGCTACGTGCGACAGGTAAAGCTCAGCCCGGCCCTGGGTAAACGAATGGCAAAGAACCCTGTCAGCAGGACGACGGCTCGCGATCGCAGTACGGCGTGGTGCCCGGGAACCGTCCGCGGTTGTCGGCGACCCACCGATACGCGGCTTCCGAGAGCGGCCCGGCACCGGGGAATCGGTAGAGCCAGCGGGGAACCGGGACGCCGGTGGCCACGGACGCCGCGACGGCAGCCGCCTCCGCTGCCGCGCACACGCTGCCGTCGTCGTCGAGCCACCAGATCGACGCCATCAGTTCGTCCTGGGAGAGTGGCCGACCCAGAGCGGCGGACAGCCGGTCGGTGGTGTCGGCCTTCTGCAACGGTTCGAGTCGCACGTCTCCCGTGCGGTTCATCCGCTCGAGGAGATCGCGCGACCGGGTACACATACCGCAGTGGCCGTCGAAGAAAAGGGTTCCGGACATGACCCCAGTGTCCTCGTCGTGACGACGCGGTCGACCGGGGCGCCGACGGGAGAGGTCAGCCGCGCAGCGAATCGCGCCAGCGGCAGAGTTCCTCGACACCGGTGAGGTCGTACTCGGGGCCGGTGACGCCGACGGTGAAGAAGGTGACGCCCTGGGCGTGGAGCTGCTCGGCGCGCCCGACGAGATCCTTCAACGCATCGCCGGACGCCGCGTCCTGGGGGTTGAACTCGACGCCCGCCGAGTGTTCGATCTCGCCCGGGTCGCGACCGACGTCCGCGCAGTGCGCCTCGAGCACCGACGACTTGTGGCGGTAGGTGTCGGGATCGACGAAGTAGTGCCACGTGTCGGCGTACTCGGCGACGTAGCGGAGGGTCTTCTTCTCACCGCCACCGCCGATGAGCACGGGGATCTTGCGTGTCGGCGCGGGGTTCAACTTCCCCCACCGGTCGACGATGCGGGGCAGCGCTGCCCCGAGATCGTTCAGACGCGAACCGGCGGTGCCGAATTCGTAGCCGTACTGGTGGTAGTCCTTCTCGAACCAGCCCGACCCGATGCCGAGGATGAGGCGACCGCCGGAGATGTGGTCGACGGTGCGGGCCATGTCGGCGAGGAGCTCGGGGTTGCGATAGCTGTTGCAGGTGACCAGCGCACCGATCTCGATGCGTGAGGTCTGCTCGGCCCACGCGCCGAGCATCGTCCAGCACTCGAAGTGCGCGCCGTCGGGATCGCCGTAGAGCGGATAGAAGTGGTCCCAGTTGAACGCGACATCGACACCGGCGTCCTCGGCGCGACGGACCGCGTCACGGATGAGGCCGTAGTCGGGAGCGTGCTGGGGCTGGATCTGGACACCGATGCGCACGTCTTTCGCCATGGTCACAGTTAACCCGCGCGAACGGGTCTTGGCCACAGCCGTCTGACGGGGACTGTCGGTGGGCGGTGGGACCATACGTGGGTGACCACCGACGGCGTCGAGGGGGCGGGACGCCCGGCGATCCTCCACGCCGATCTCGACTCGTTCTACGCCTCCGTCGAGCAGCGGGATGACCCCGCGCTCCGCGGGAAGCCCGTCGTGGTCGGTGGGGGTGTGGTGCTCGCGGCCAGCTACGAGGCGAAGGCGTTCGGCATCTCCACCCCGATGGGCGGCAGCGCGGCCAGGCGCCTCTGCCCGAGCGTGATCGTCGTCCCGCCCCGGTTCGCGGCCTACACCGAGGCGAGCCGGCAGGTGTTCGCGATCTTCCACGACACCACTCCGCTCGTGGAGGGCATCTCCGTCGACGAGGCGTTCCTCGACGTCGCCGGTCTACGCCGCATCCGGGGATCCCCGGTCGAGATCGGCCGCACGTTGCGCCGGCGCGTGGCCGACGAGGTCGGGCTGCCCATCACCGTCGGCATCGCCCGCACCAAGTTCCTCGCGAAGGTCGCCAGTGCCGTCGCCAAACCCGATGGCCTGCTGGAGGTCCCGGCCCACGGCGAGCTGGCGTTCCTGCACCCGTTGCCCATCGAGCGGCTGTGGGGTGTGGGGAAGGTGACGTCGTCGAAACTGCGGTCGCACGGCATCGACACCGTCGGGGACATCGCCGACGCGGGGGAGGCGAGGCTCGCGTCGATCGTGGGCAGAGGTGCGGCGGCGCACCTGCACGCGCTGTCGCTGGCACGCGACCCCCGCCGTGTGACCACCGGACGTCGCCACCGGTCGATCGGGGCGCAGAGGGCCATGGGACGCGGCCCGCACGCTTTCGCCGACCTCGACGCGACGGTGATGGGGATCGTCGACAAGCTCGGCCGCCGGTTACGTCGCGCCGAGCGTGTCACCCGGACCGTCGTGCTCCGCCTGCGCTTCGACGACTTCACCCGGGCGTCGCGCTCGCACTCCTTCGTCGACGCCACCGACTCGACGGATCTGATCCTGTCCGCGGCCCGCAAACTGCTCCTCGACGCCGCGCCACTCATCGACGAGCAGGGCTGCACCCTCGTGGGCGTGGCCCTGACGAACCTCGCCGACGCCGACCCGTACCAGTTGTCGTTGCCGTTCCGGGAGCACGAGAAGGGGACGTCGGCCCCGGTCAGCGGTGGGCGCGTCTCGATGGACACCGGTGCGCTGGACGCGACGCTCGACGACCTCCGCTCCCGTTTCGGCGCCACGTCGGTGACGCGAGGTGCGCTGGTCGGCCGGCCCGACCCCGACGACACACCCCTGCTCCCGGACTGACTGGACATTCGACAAGGCGGGTGTCAGCAGGTGTGGCGTGGCTTACAGTGTCCCGCGTGAAGTCATTTCGTGGGGTCATGACCGTCATCACCAGCGTCGCGGTCGCCGCGGCGACAGCTGTCGTCGTCGGTGGAGCGCCTGCACAGGCAGCTCCCGGCGACGCGTTCTACACACCGCCGGCGCAGCTGCCGTCGGGCAACGGCGCGATCGTCAAGACCAGGCCGACGTCGATCTTCCTGCAGATCCCGGCCAATCCGCGTCCGTTCCCCGGCGCGGCGAAGACGATCATGTACACCTCGGAGCTGCAGGACGGCACGCCGACCGCGGTCACCGGCACCTACATCGAGCCGTTCAACCCGTGGCGCGGTCGCGGGCCGCGGCCGACCATCGTCATGGCGCCGGGAACCATCGGCCAGGGTGACGACTGCGCGCCGTCCAAGCTGACCTCGGTGCCGCTCTCTCTCGACACGAAGAACCTGGCGTTGGGCTCGAATTACGAGTTGCTGTTCGCCAACGTCCTCCTCGCGCAGGGCTTCCGCGTCCTGATGACCGACTACATCGGGATGGGCACCCCGGGCGTCCACACCTACGTCAACCGCATCGAGGAGGGCCACGCGGTGCTCGACGGCGCGCGCGCCGCTCTCAACCTCGGGAACCTGCCGGCGAACTCCCCGATCGGGTTCTGGGGTTACTCGCAGGGCGGCGGAGCAACTGCGTCGGCGGCGGAGATGGCGTCGACCTATGCGCCTGAGCTGAACATCAAGGGCACCTTCGCGGGCGCCCCTCCTGCCGACCTCGAGGTCGTCCTCAAGGCGGTCGACGGGTCGTCGATCGCCGGCGTCATCGGCTACACGGTCAACGCTCTCGTCGCGCGGTACCCCGAGCTCGGGCCGCTGATCCAGAAGGAGGCGAGTCCCGCCGGCAAGGCCGCGCTCAAGCAGCTCGCCGGTGCCTGCATCGGTGACACGGTGTTCCGCTACGGCTTCCAGCGCACGAACGGCTGGACCACCTCCGGGCAGTCGCTGTACCAGATCTCGCAGAAGTACCCGCAGATCCAGAAGGCCCTCGCGGAGCAGCTGATCGGGACGATGAAGCCGAACGCCCCGGTCCTGGTCGACACCGGCATCAACGACGACATCATCCCCAACAGCCAGGTGATGACGATGGTCCGCAGCTGGCGGGCGAAGGGCGCGAACGTGCGTGTGATCACCGACGGGACACCGCCGATCTTCCCCAAGCTCGCGGCGAACCACGTGACCCCGTACCTGTTCGGCGCCTACCCCGCGTTGCAGTTCCTCTACGACCGGTTCAACGCCACCAACTGATCGCGGTCACATCCGCGCCCAGCGGGCCATGACGAACGCGTAGACGCCGTAGGCCGCGAGACCGAATGCCGCCGCGATCAGCACGCTGGGGCCCGGCGTGGCGGCGCCGAGGGTCTTGACCGCGCCGTCCAGGCCGGTGGCCTGAGACGGGTTGGAGCGCACCGCGGCGACCACCACCAGCACGCCGGCCGCGGCCAGCACGACGCCCTTGGCGGCGTAGCCGACGACGCCGGAGACGACGACCACCACCGGCCGGCCGTCGATGGTGAGGTCGTCGAGGAAGGCGCGGCTGAGCCCCTTGTAGACGTGGTACAGGCCGACGCACACGACGACGACGCCGATGACCACGAGCAGCAGGGTCCCCGGCGTGGACTGCATCAGGCGGGCGGACAGCCCAGCGTTCTGACTCCCGCTCGACGCGTGGTCGCCCAGGGCGAAGCGCCCCGCGGTCCACGCGAACGCGAAGTAGATGACGGCCAGACTCAGCGCCTTGCCGCGATCGAGCAGGGCCGACGGGCCGTGATCGTCGGAGTCGTTCGGTTCGGTGGCGTGCACACCGATCGCGGCCTCGGCGAGACGCCACAGCGCCATCGCCACGAACGCGACCGCCGCGAGCACGAGGGCGATCGTGCCGCCGGTGGTCGTCGAGACCGTGGCCAGCGCACCCGACTGGTCGGCGTTGCCGCCGTCGCCGAGCGCGATACGCACGACCACGTAGGCGATGAGCAGGTGCACGATCCCGCTGACGACGTGGCCCGCGCGCGCCGCGCCCTCGAACCACGACTGGTCGGTCGCGCGATCGACGGCGGAGCCGACCATGCGGGCCCACCTCGCGCCGTGAGCTCTGCCACCGGTCATCCCTCACCGTCTCACGACGGCCGGGGGTCAGGTCGACGAGTCGGGCTTCACGGCGAGGACGGGCTTCGGGCAGTCGAGGAGAACCTGCTGCGCGACGCTGCCCATGAGCAGCTTGCCGACCGGGGAGCGGTGCCGGATGCCGATGACGAGGAGTTCGGCGTCCTCGGGCTCCATGGCGTCGAGAAGCGCGTCGACGGGCTGCACCGCGACGTCCTGATGCACCTCGTAGGGAACGCCCGAGGACGCCAGTGCCGCCTCGAGGTGATCGACCGCGCCGGAGTCGGCGAACCGGGGATCGGCGAGGGCGTCCCCGGCGGTCGCGTTGACGACGCGCAGCCCGGTCGCTCGGACCCGTGCCTCGGAGATGCCGTGCTCCAGCGCGGCCCTCCCGTACCCGTCCGGTGTGTACCCGACGACGATCATGCGTTCTCCTTCTCCCGCGACGGGGCGCTGTCGACGGCCGGCGTGGCGCGCGGCCCGATGAAGCGGGCGATGAGGGGTGCGACGAGGAGCACCACGATGATCACGTAGACGACCACCGCGATGGGCTCGGTGAACACGCCGCTCCAGTCACCCTCGTTGAGTTGCAGGGTCTGGCGCAGCTGCCGCTCGATGCGCGGGCCGAGGATGACGCCGATGATCAACGGCAGCACGGGGAGCCCGAACCGCCGCATCATCAGGCCGAGGAGGCCGAACACCAGCAGCAGCGCGAGATCGAGCCATTGCAGGTTCACCGCGTAGGCGCCGAGGACCGCGAAGAACAGGATCCCGGCGTAGAGGTACGGCCGCGGCGTGCGGAGCAGCTTCGCCCACAGCGGAGCCAGCGGCAGGTTCAGCGCGAGCAACAGGAAGTTGCCGATGAACAGGCTGGCGATGAGGGTCCAGACCAGCAGTGGTTCCTTGTCGAACAGGGTGGGGCCGGGCTGGATCCCGTAGGAGACGAACGCGGTGAGCATGACCGCCGCGGTGGCGTTGGTCGGCAGGCCGAGCGAGAGCATCGGCACCAGAGTGCCTGCGGCCGAGGCGTTGTTGGCCGCCTCCGGTCCGGCGACGCCCTCGATGGCGCCCTTGCCGAACTCCTCGGGATGCTTCGTGAGCTTCTTCTCGGTGATGTAGGAGAGGAACGTCGGCAGCTCGGCGCCGCCGGCCGGGAGAGCGCCGAACGGGAAGCCGTACGCGGTGCCCCGCAACCACGGTTTCCACGACCGCTTCCAGTCGCTCTTGCCCATCCACGGTCGACCGACCGGGATGACCTCGGCGGGCTTGCGACGCAGGTGCGCCGCGACCCACAACGCCTCGCCGAGGGCGAAGACCGCGACGGCGATCACGACGATGTCGATGCCGTCGGACAGCTGCGGGATGCCGAACGTCGCGCGGGGCTGACCGGTGAGGAAGTCGATGCCGACCAGACCGATCGCCAGGCCCAGGAGCAGCGAGATGCAACCGCGCAGTTTGGAACTCCCCAACACGGCGGTCACCGCGACCAGTGCCAGCAACATGATGGCCAGGTACGACGGCGCGCCCAGCGAGACAGCGAAGCTCGACACGATCGGCGCGAACAGCACGAGGAGCATGGTGCCGATGGAGCCGGCGACGAACGACCCGATGGCGGCGGTCGCCAACGCCTGGGCCGCGCGTCCCGCCCGGGCCATCTTGTTGCCCTCGATGGCGGTGATCACCGACGACGACTCACCGGGGGTGTTGAGCAGGATCGACGTCGTCGACCCGCCGTACATGCCGCCGTAGTAGATACCCGCGAACATGATGAACGCCGCACTGGGGCTGACGTTGTAGGTGATCGGCAGGAGCAGGGCGACGGTCATGGCCGGGCCGATGCCGGGGAGCACCCCGACAGCGGTTCCCAGCAGCACGCCTATGCATGCGTATAGCAGGTTCATCGGCGTCGCCGCCTCGGCGAACCCGTTCATCAACCAGCTGAGGTCGTCCATCAGAGGATCCCGTCCAGGATGCCGGCGGACAGGGGGATCCCGAGCCCGACGTAGAAGGCGTAGAAGCTGAGGAGCGACAGGCCGAGACCGATCGCGAGGTTCCGGACCCAGTGCCGGTTGCCGAGGATCGTCGCGGCGCCGCCGAAGAGCAGGGCGCCCATGATCACCCAGCCGAGCAGGTCGACGAAAGCGACGGTCGCCACGAAGAGCAGGACGAGCAGACCGACCGTGCGCCAGTCGGCGGGACCCGAGGTGTCGATGTCCTCACCGTCGTCCGGGGTGCCCACACTGCCCCGCCAGGTCGCCACGGCCAGCAGGACCGAGCAGACCAACAGTCCGATCCCGATGACCAGTGGGAACAGCTTGGGGCCGACCGGGTCGACCTTGGCGAACTCGGCCGTCAGGCGCATCGCGTCGACGATGAGGAACACCCCGACGACGATCATCACGCCGCACACGACGAGCTGGGCCCAGTCGCGCCGCTGCTCCTGCGCCTCCTCGGGACCGTCCGGGCGGTCCAGCGTGGCGGTCACACCAAACCCAGATCGGTCAGTGTCGACTCGACCCGCTTGTCCTGGTCACGCAGGAACTGCGCGAAGCCCGGCCCGGTCTCGAACGCGTCGGTCCATCCGTTCTTCGTCAACGCCTCTCTCCATTCCTTCGTCGCGTGCAGTTCGGTCAGCGCGTGGACCATCTCGTCGCGGGCGCTGTCCGAGAGTCCCGGCGGCGCGAGGATGCCCCGCCAGTTGGTGAACTCCAGGTCGACGCCGGCCTCACGCAGGGTGGGGGCGTCGACACCGGGCACGCGTTGCGACCCCGAGACGGCGAGCACACGGACCTGGCCGCCCTCGATCTGGTCGACGTACTCGCCGAGCCCGGAGGTGCCCGCGGAGATCTTGTTGCCCAGCAACGCCGTCAGCAGATCTCCACCGCCGTCGTAGGAGACGTAGTTGACCTTCGTCGGATCCACGCCGACCGCCTCGGCGGTCTCCATCGGGAAGAGGTGGTCGGGTCCGCCGGGTGAGGATCCGCCGCCGATCGTCACCGACGCCGGGTTCGCCTTCCACGCCGTGACGAGGTCCCCGACGGTCTTGTACGGCGAATCCGCGGGCACGAGAATGCCTTCGGGCTCCTCGACCATCTTCGCGAGCGGGGTGGCCGCCGAGACGCGGGCTTTCGAGCCGTTCGTGTACGTGGCGCCGACCACGCCGAGGCCCATCATCATCATCAGGTCGTCGTTGCCCGACTCGTTCATGAGGCGGGCCATCGCGACGGTGCCGCCCGCGCCGATCACGTTGAAGACCTCGACCCGACCGGTGATGTCGGTGTCCTCCATGATCTTCACGGCGGTGCGGGCGGTGAGGTCGTATCCACCGCCCGGGCTGTTGGGCACCATCATTCGGATGCGATGCAGGCCCTCCCCGTCGTCGCCGCGCGTGACGCCGCACGACGCCACGAGCAGCATCAACGCGACGATGACGGCAAACCGTGTGCGCATCGGTCCTCGATTCCTCGGCCACGGGTGTGGCACTGTGATCGAGGTCAAGCATGGATCGAACAGTGAGCCAGATCACCATTGAGGTGCCAACGAAAGTAGTGTTCTTTGTGGTCGCGAGGTCAGGGACATCCCCGTCGACGGCCGGGGCGTCCCGGTCGCCGCGGGCGGTCGTTGGCCGCGCAGTTCCTCGTGCTGCAGTTGCTCGTCGTCGCGGTGGTGCTCGGTGCCGTGGCGGCGATCTCCATCCACCAGTCCACGAAGGAGTTCCGCGACGTCGCCGGCGGCCGGATGCTGTCGGTCGCGGAGAGCCTGGCGTCGACACCGGTCGTCCGGGAGCAGATCGCCGCGCCGCTGGTCGAGCAGGTGCTGGCCCCGGATGTCGACAAGGCGGTCGCGCTGTCCGGAGCCACTGTCGCCGAGATCGTCTCCCCCGCTCGACGGGTCATCGTCTCGACCGATCCGACGCGGCTCGGCACACGAGCCGATCTCGGTGACAGTGACGTCCTGAAGGGCCGGGGGTGGTCGGGCGACGTCGAGATCGACGGCCGACGGTCGATCGCGGGACACGTCCCCGTCCTCGACACCGACGGCGGGGTGCTGGCGGTGGTGACCGTCTCGGAGAACTACCCGTCGACGTGGATGTTGTTGTCCGACGCGGGGGCTCGTCTGCTGGTCTACCTGGGGATCGGCGCGGCGGTGGGTGCGGTGGGGTCGTGGCTGCTGTCCCGGCGGATCCGTCGGCACACGCTGGGCATGGAGACCGCGGAGATCGCCGGGCTGGCCGATCACCGGGAAGCGTTGCTGCACAGCATCGCCGAGGGTGTGATCGCGGTCGGCAACGACGGTCGCATCACGATGATCAACGACAGCGCCTGCGCCCTGCTGGATCTGGCGCCCGACGTCGTGGGGACGCCGGTCGCCGAGACCGGGATCGACGCCGGCGTCCGCGAGGTCCTGCTGTCCTCCGGGGACGTGGAGGATCTGGTCGTGACCACGTCGACTCGGGTGCTGGCGCTGAACCGTCGGAGCACCACCAGTCGTCGTCCCGGTGACCGCAGCCAGGATCTCGGCACCGTGACCACCATGCGGGACAGCACCGAACTGGCATCGATGCAGAGTCAGCTGACCTCGCACAAGAGCGTCACCGACACGCTGCGCGCCCAGACCCACGAGTTCGCGAACCAACTGCACACCATCTCGGGTCTGACGCAGCTCGGTGCCTTCGACGACGTCCGGGCTCTGGTGGGGACGCTGACGCGTCGTCGCGCCGAGATCAGCGAGGCGATCACCGCGCACATCGGTGACCCGGCTGTCGCGGCACTGCTCATCGCGAAGACGTCGCTGGCCGCGGAGGTCGGTGTCCGGCTCACGCTGGACCCGTCGTCGCGGTTGCGTGCCCTCGACCCGGCCCTGTCGACCGACGTGATCACGGTGGTGGGGAATCTCGTCGACAACGCGCTCGACGTGTCGCGGGACCACGGCTCGCGGTCGATCACCGTGCTGATCCGTGACGACAGGCCGGACGACGTCCCGCACCTCCACCTGGAGGTGGCGGACTCGGGCCCGGGTGTCCCACCGGAGATGCGCGAGCTGATCTTCTCGCGCGGTGTCACGTCGAAGCCCGACACACCGGGCGGGCGGGGCATCGGGCTCGCCCTGGTGCGACTGGTCAGCGTGCAGCACGGAGGGTCGGTCAACATCGACGACGCGGAGTCCGGCGGCGCGCGCTTCCGCGTCCGCATACCGCTGGGTTAGCGTCCGGTCAGCGCAGGAGGTGCCATGCCGACGGTTCTCGTGGTGGACGACGACTTCATGGTCGCCGACATCCATCGACGGTTCGTCGACGCGACCGAGGGTTTCACGACGATCGCCGTCGCCTACACCGCGGCCACGGCGCGGGAGACGATCGACGCGTCCCACCCCGATCTCGTGCTGCTGGACGTGCATCTGCCCGATACGTCGGGCCTGGAGGTCTTGCGGGGTCTGCGTGCCGCGGGGAACCCCGTCGGGGTCATCATGATCACCGCCGCCCGGGAGGTCGACACCGTCGCCGAGGCGTTGAGCGGCGGTGCGGCCGACTATCTGATCAAGCCGTTCGAGTACCCGCAGCTGCGGGAGAAGCTCGAGGCGTTCGCGGCGCGGTCGGCCGCACTGGGGTCCGGTACCGCCGACCAGAACCTCGTCGACTCGCTCTTCGGGGCGGCGCCCGCGCAGGCGGCACCCCGGGTGTCACTGGAGCGGTTCCCGAAGGGCCTGTCGCCGGAGACCGGCGCGCTGATCCTCGACGCCCTCGCGTCGGGATCCGAGATGTCGGCGACCGAGTGCGCCGCCGGCGTCGGGATCTCCCGCGTCAGCGCACGCCGATACCTCGAGCACTACCTCGACACCGGCGTGCTCGACGTGCGGTTGCAGTACGGACGGGCCGGGAGGCCGGAGCGCCGCTACCGCCGACGCTGACCCGGCGACGACGAGGGCCCGCCACCTCCGCAGAGGTGACGGGCCCAAGTCGTCAGGCTCGGATCAGGAATCGGCGCCGATGATGAACGCCTCGAGCTGCTTGCGCGCGACGTCGTCGGCGATCTGCTCCGGCGGGCTCTTCATCAGGTAGGCCGACGCCGGGAGGATCGGGCCACCGAGGCCGCGGTCCTTGGCGATCTTGGCCGCGCGCACCGCGTCGATGATGATGCCGGCCGAGTTCGGCGAGTCCCAGACCTCGAGCTTGTACTCCAGGTTCAGGGGCACGTCGCCGAAGGCACGACCCTCGAGGCGGACGTAGGCCCACTTGCGGTCGTCGAGCCACTCGACGTGGTCCGACGGACCGATGTGAACGTTCTTGTCGTCGATCTTGCCGGCCAGCGAACCGGTGAGGTTCGAGGTGACGGCCTGGGTCTTGGAGACCTTCTTCGACTCCAGGCGCTCACGCTCGAGCATGTTCTTGAAGTCCATGTTGCCGCCGACGTTCAGCTGGTAGGTGCGGTCCAATGCGACACCGCGGTCCTCGAACAGCTTCGCCATGACGCGGTGGGTGATGGTGGCACCGACCTGGCTCTTGATGTCGTCGCCGACGATCGGCACGCCGGCCGCGCGGAACTTCTCGGCCCACTCGGGGTCGGAGGCGATGAACACCGGCAGGGCGTTGACGAACGCGACACCCGCGTCGATGCAGCACTGCGCGTAGAACTTGTCGGCCTGCTCCGAGCCGACGGGCAGGTAGGAGACCAGGACGTCGACCTGGGCGTCCTTCAGGGTCTGCACCACGTCGGCGCCGTCGCCGTCGGCCTCGGTGATGGTCTGGCGGTAGTACTTGCCGAGACCGTCGAGGGTGTGGCCACGCTGCACGGTCACGCCGCTGGGCGGGACATCGGCGATCTTGATGGTGTTGTTCTCCGACGCGAAGATCGCCTCGGACAGGTCGAACCCGACCTTCTTGGCGTCGACGTCGAACGCGGCGACGAACTCGACGTCGCGCACGTGGTAGTCGCCGAACATGACGTGCATCAGGCCGGGCACGACCGCGTTCTCGTCGGCGTCCTTGTAGTACTCCACGCCCTGCACCAGGGATGAGGCGCAGTTGCCGACGCCCACAATCGCTACGCGGACGGACTTGTTGTCACCCATGGTCGGGCTCTCCTTCTTTGTGTTGCGAAACTGTCGTTGTGTCGGGTTCGAGGACCGCGCCGTCGGGTTCGGCTGCGGACTCCGCGGCGATGAGCTCGTTGAGCCACCGCACCTCGCGTTCGCTCGATTCCAGGCTCAGCTGGTGGAGCTGGCGGGTGTACCGGTCGACGGCGCGCGTCGACCGCCCGACCGCCTCCCGCAGACCCTCGCGCCGCTCCTCCACCTGGCGACGACGGCCCTCGAGGATGCGCATCCGCGCCTCGGCCGGTGTGCGGCTGAAGAACGCGAGGTGCACCCCGAACCCGTCGTCGGTGTAGTTCTGCGGACCGGTGTCGGCGACGAGCTCGGCGAACCGCTCCCGTCCCGCGGGGGTCAACTTGTACACACGCCGTGCCCGTCGCTTCAGCGTTCCCTGCGGCCCGGCGTCCTCGACGATAAGGCGGTCGGTCTGCATCCGACGCAGCGTCGGGTACAGCGAGCCGTAGGAGAAGGCGCGGAACGCGCCGAGCAGCCCGGTGAGGCGCTTGCGCAGCTCGTAGCCGTGCATCGGTGCCTCGAGGAGGAGGCCGAGCACTGCCAACTCGAGCACTGGACGAACCCCTCTCACCGAACCTGTCGAACGAACGTGTGCGACCGATGCTACATACAATGTATCGCGCCGATATAACCGGTACAGGAAACCGGACATGAACCAGGCGTTGCATCGAGTCGCTCGCGGGGTTGCGCGCAGGTGGGCGCGGGTGCCGGCCGGCAGTGCCCCGGACGACACTTCCGTGCGCAGGGGCGCCACGTACTCTTGTCCTCGTGCTGGTGCAGAGGCAGACGGTGGACTACGCGTTGCAGCGCCGGTCCCTGCTGTCCGAGGTCGACGCAGGGCGGACGGCTGTCGGGGCGGTGTGCGACGCGGACCGATACCTCTTGCGCGCCGCGGCCTTCCACGGCCGGCCCAGCGACGTGATCTGCCCGATCTGCCGCAAGGAACAGCTCACGTTGGTCTCGTGGGTGTTCGGCGACCGCCTCGGTACGGTGAACGGCTCTGCCCGGTCCACCGACGAGATCACGCGGCTCGCCGCGGACAGCGAGGAGTTCACCGTCCACGTCGTGGAGGTGTGCCGGAGCTGTCGCTGGAACCATCTGGTCCAGTCGTTCGTCGCAGGACGGGTGCCCCGACCGCGGCAGCGACGTCCACGTCGCGCCGCGGGCAGTGCAGACTGACCGACGGACCTCGGGTCCGACGACGAGAACGGTGTGGGTGAACGGTGAGCAACGGAACTGGTGCGCGCGCGACGCAGGACAAGAAGCGGTCGCGCCTGGGTGTGGTGGCGTGGATCGTCGGCCTGCTGGGCTGCCTGGTCCCGCTGGCAGTGGTCGTGATGGCCGTGGTGTTCCTGTTCACCTATCTCGGCGCCTCGGTGCCCGGACCGGACGCCATCAAGCAGAACCAGGTCGCGACGATCCTGGACTCGCGCGGCGGTGAGATCGCGCGCATCGTGCCGCCGGAGGGCAACCGCACCGACGTCTCGATCGACAAGATCCCCAAGGCGATGCAGGACGCGGTGATCGCCGCCGAGGACCGGGAGTTCCGCACGAACGCCGGCTTCTCCGTCTCGGGTCTCGCGCGCGCCGCCCTGGGCCAGCTCACCAACAACGCCGACGCCGGCGGTGGTTCGACGATCACCCAGCAGTACGTGAAGAACGCGCTCGTCGGTGACGAGCGCAGCTACACCCGCAAGTTCAAGGAACTCGCGATCGCCACGAAGATGTCGAACGAGTGGTCCAAGGACGACATCATGGCCGCCTACCTGAACACGATCTACTTCGGTCGCGGCGCGTACGGCGTCTCCGCCGCCGCGAAGGCCTACTTCAACACCGACATCAGCAAGATCACCGTGCCGCAGGCCGCGGTGCTCGCCTCGTCCATCCGGTCGCCCTCGTACTACGACCCCGCCACGAACCCCGCTGCCGCACAGGACCGCTGGCGCTACGTCCTCGACGGCATGGTCACCATCGGTGCGCTGACGCCCCAGGACGAGGCCTCCCTGAAGTACCCGCAGGTCGCCCCGCCGCGGGACACCTCGGGCAACGTCACCTCCGGCCCGAACGGGCTCATCAAGCAGCAGGTGCTCGCCGAGCTCAACTCGTTGAACATCTCCGAGCAGGACGTGCAGACCGAGGGTCTGAAGATCACCACCACGATCGACCCGCAGGTGCAGCGGTCGGTGGTGTCCGCGGCCAACGGCCAGCTGGAGGGCGAGCCGAAGAACATCCGCGACGCGGTCGTGTCCATCGACCCGAGCACGGGCGCCGTGCGCGGGTACTTCGGCGGCAACGACGGCCAGGGCTTCGACTACGCCCAGGCCGGGCTGCAGACGGGATCGTCGTTCAAGGTGTTCGCCCTCGTCGCGGCGCTCGAGCAGGGCATCCCGCTGTCGAAGGTGTACAGCTCGTCGTCGTTCACCGCCCCCGGCGGCAACACCGTGACGAACTCCGACGGCGAGAGCTGCGGGTCGTGCAACCTCGCCACCGCACTGAAGCTCTCGCTCAACACCGTCTACTACCGACTGATGCTGGACCTCGATGGCCAGGCGAAGGCCGTCGCCGATGCGGCGCACCAAGCCGGGATCGCCGAGAGCTTCGGCGACATCAAGCAGACGCTCACCAACGCCGACGGCGGTGGCGTCGAGGGTGGTGTCGTCCTCGGCCAGTACCAGTCCCGCGTGATCGACATGGCCTCGGCCTACGCGACCCTGGCCAATCAGGGTGTCTACCACGCACCGCATTTCGTGCAGAAGGTCGAGACGTCCGACGGCACGGTGCTCTACGAGCGCAAGGCCGACGCCGGTGAGCGGCGGTTCTCGGCCGCGGTCGCGAACAACGTGACCTCCGCGATGGAGCCGATCGCCGCGTACTCGCGGGGACACGCGCTCGACGACGGGAGTCGTCCGTCGGCCGCGAAGACCGGTACCACCCAGCTCGGCGACACCGGACAGAACAAGGACGCCTGGATGGTCGGGTACACCCCGCAGCTGTCGACGGCCGTGTGGGTGGGCACGGATGCCGGTGTGGCGCTGACGAACTACACCGGGTCGATCGTCTACGGGTCCGGCCTGCCGTCGGACATCTGGCAGGCGGCGATGGACGGGGCCCTCGACGGCAAGCCGATCGAGCAGTTCCCGGAGCCGGCCGCGATCGGCGGCGTCGCCGGGGTGCCCTACGAGGCTCCGGAGACCACGGAGGCACCGACGCGGTCGCGACGCAGCCAGGAGACCACCGAGGCCCCGTCGCCCACCACGACGTTCGCCCCGCCGTCGGCGACGCTGGCGCCCGGCGTCACCATCCCGCTGCCGGGCCCGCCGACCGAGACCGTGGTGACACCCACGCCGGAGAACAACGACCCGTTCCAAAACGGCGGCTGAGGGCTCGGGCGTGGGCGAGGACTGGGAGTCGCCGACGCGGTTCGCGCCGGATCCCCGTGTCGCCGACGACCGCGTCCTGCCGAGCCACACCGACCCGGTGGCCCGCGACGGGTCCATCGCGATCGGCGGGCCCGTCGGACTGCACGCGGTGGTCGGTCGCGCCCGATACTGGACGCCGCTTCGGGTGATCCTTCTGCTCGCCCTCGTCGCGCTGGCTCTCGGTTGGTACGGCAAGGCGGGCTGCCTGCAGCAGGCGCCCAACCCCGACACCGGTGTGGAACAGCTCGACTGGAGCAACCACCGGCAGTACATCGCGCTCTGCTACTCCGACACGGTCCCGCTCTACACCGCCGAACGCCTCGACACCGGCGCATTCCCGTACAAGGTGTCGTGGACGGAGAAGAAGCCCGACGGCAGCCCGCAGGTCCGGCACATGGAGTACCCGGTGCTCACCGGGATGTACATGTACGGCGCGGCCCAGGTGACCGCGGGATGGCAATGGCTGCACGACCATTGGGGGTTCCCGTCGGCCCTCGACGTCGTGGTGTTCTTCGTCGCGTGTGCCCTCGGTCTGGCGCTGTTCTGGCTCGTGACGATCTGGGCCACGGCTCTCGTCGCCGGGCCGCGGGTCTGGTCGGCGGCCATCGCGGCCGTCTCCCCGTTGGTGATCGTCCACGTCTTCACCAACTTCGACGCGATCGCCACCGCGTTCCTGGCGCTGGCGATCCTCGCCTGGGCGCGCCGGAACCCCTGGGCGGCCGGGATCTTCATCGGACTCGGTGCCGCGGCGAAGCTCTACCCTGCGCTGATCCTGATCCCACTGGCGGTGCTGTGTCTGCGTGCGGGAAAGGTGCGTGAGTTCACGGTGGTGGCGGTGACGGCGGTCGCGTCGTGGCTGGTGGTCAACCTGCCGATCATGGTGCTGTTCCCCAGCGGATGGTGGGAGTTCTTCCGCTACAACTCCTCCCGCGGCACCGATCCCGACACCTGGTTCACGGTGGTGACACGGGTGTCCGGGTACGGCTGGGGCGCCGACGCGAACGGCGCGTCATCGTTGGTGAACGCCCTGTTCGTCGGGCTCTTCGCCCTGGTGTGTGTGGCGGTGGTGGTCATCGGCCTGACCGCTCCGACCCGCCCCCGCCTCGCGCAACTGCTGTTCCTGGTGCTCGCCGGCTTCCTGTTGGTGAACAAGGTGTGGAGCCCGCAGTACTCGCTGTGGTTGGTGCCGATCGCGGTGCTCGCGGTCCCGCGGTTCCGACTCCTGCTGGCCTGGATGGTCGTCGATGCCGCCGTGTGGATCCCCCGGATGGGCCTCTACCTGCCGGCCGACGTGAAATGGCTTCCCGAACAGTGGTTCACAGGTGCGATCGTGCTGCGGTTCGTCGCCGTGCTCGGGTTGTGTGCGCTGGTGATCTGGGAGATCTACCACCCGCGACGGGATCTGGTGCGCGTCGGTGCGGACGGGCGCCTCTACGACGACCCGGCCGGTGGTGTGCTCGACGGAGCCCCCGATGCGATACGGCCGCCGCGAGGTCCGTCGTCGGGCTCGGATTCCCCGGTGGCCACCGCCGTCGGATAGTCACGCGGCGGGACGCCGTCGTCGTCGACGCCACGCTCCCACCGCGCGGGTGCGCGCACGAACGCGACGAGCAGGATGGCGAGCACCAGTGCGTGCGACCAGACACCGACGTTCACGCCCGTCATCACCCACCACTTCATCGGCTGCCCGGAGGTGTAGATCCCGAACAGCCGGAAGATGGTGAGGTCGAGCGCCAGATCGCCGATGAGGTAGACAGCGATGAGCTGCCACCGCACCCGCAGGAGCACGAAGAACGGCAGGATCCACAGCGTGTACTGCGGTGAGTGCACCTTGTGGAACAGCATGAAGCCGGCCAACATCGCCGCACTCACACCGATCCACGGGAACACCCGGCCGGACCGCCACTCCCGGATGCCCAGCGCGACGACGAGGACGAACGACAGCAGGATCAGCGTCGGGGATGCGACGCCCACGATCGAGTTGTAGGTCGGCGTCATGCCCCCGGTCAGATGCCGCAGACCCCAGTACCAGATCGAGTTGGTGTCGACCTCGGACTTGCGGCGCCCCTGGAACGTCAGCGACGCCTTCCACCCGTCGAAACCGGCCATCATGAACGGCAGCTGGATCGCGGCCACGGTCACGATCGCCGCGCCGAGAACCCATGCGGCACCGACGGCATCGATGCCGCGGCGGGCCGCCGACACCGAGAGCAGATCGGCTCGGCGCAGGCCGCGCGTGGCGACGTAGATCGCGAGGGGCAACACGAACAGCCCCGGGTAGAGCTTGAGACAGAAGCCCACGGCCAGGATCACCGCCGCCAGGGACCCGCTGACGCGCAACGGTATCCGCGGCCGGCCGGTGCGGTCGGAGACGGACTCGCCGTAGACCATGAGGGCCACGGCCCCGACCGCCGTCGCGACCACCGGCAGTTCCCAGTTGTGGAACGCGTAGAGGATCAGCGGGGGTGTCGCCGCCCACAGGAGCGCCCACCAGCGCACCAGCAGGCCCAGCATGACGGTGACGAGGATCCCGAACGGCGCCAACAGGATCGCCGAGTGGACGAAGAACTGGGTGTCGGTGTGGGCACCGATCGCACCGAGGTACATGAGCACACCCGAGAGCACCGGGTACTCGACGGCACCGCCGTAGAGGACACCGTCGGGACGGATGCCGCCGTGGATGAACGGGAAGACGTGATTGTTGATGTCGCGGCCGATCCACAGGAACTGCAGGTCGGAGTAACACGGCATGAGGAGTTCGTGCTTGCCGACCGGCCAGTGCGCGCTGCGTCCCGACATGTCGTACGGGGGACCGCCGCAGTCGAGCTTCCCGAGGAACCCCAGCGTCATGAACGCGAGGGTGAACAGCAGCAGGACCAGCATGAGCACGGTGGTCTCACCGCGGAGGGCGTGCCGACGGAGCCGTCGACGATCGGCGACGGGCACGGCGGACATGGGCTACAGGTTAGGGCCAGGACCTGTGGGGTCGTGCAGACCCCGTGTGGCGGGCCCGGAGGTGACCGGTACCGCCTTCGTCTCCACCCAGCCCACGCCGCGTCGCCCGTCGTTGCGCGTGAAGATCCCCCATGTGCGGCAGATCACCTCGTCGATGGCGTGCGGGCCGCCAGGCCGCAGGACGTCCGCGACGGCGGTGGGGGTGAAGGTGACGGTGTGCGCGCCGGGTTCCACGGCGAACGCCCAGGAACCGAGGCGATCAGGCCCGTCGGGTCGGCTGATCACGCGGGCGACGTCGATCAGCGTGGGCGTCGACGTCGCCGACTGCAGGTGGCCCAGGGACATGGGGTCGAGCCCGGGTACCCGGATGTCGATGCCGTTCATCTCGCTGTCGTCGTCGAAGTGGGCGACGAACGCGGTCCACCGCATGTCCCACCAGTCGGTTCCGGCCCAGGCGTGCTCCCGGTAACCCGGCGCGTCGACGGCGATCCGTCGATCGACGTCCCCGAGGCCGGTCAGCGTGATGGTGCCGGTTGCCACCGACGGGATCAGCAGCAGCGGTGTCACCCCGTAGAGCGCCGGGTCGGCCGAGGTGTACCAGTGCACGTCCAGCACGATCCCGACGTCGGAGCCGTCGGCGTCGCCGCGCCCGGTCAGCCGCAGGTGCACGTGGCGGAGGGGGTCGACGACGGTGTGCTGCATCCGGACCCCGTCGGTGGTCACCGACAGCGATTCGTCGAGGTCGGCGGTCAGCGTGGACAGGGTCACCGTGGGCAGGTCGGGCCCGGAGACGGAGACGGCCACGTAGGCGCCGCTGTCGAGCGCGGCGTGGCGGCCGAACCGCACCCACACGCCGAGGCCGGCGTCGACGTCGGTGACGGCGAGCGTCCACTCCTCGCTGCGCCCGTCGCCGACCGAACCGGGGTGCGCGAACTCGTCGGCCAGTGCCACGGGACGTGCAGGGCGGCCGGGCGCCGGTGCGGCGAGAGGTCGGCCGAGATCGTCGAGGAAGGTGCACACCCGGGCGAACAGCGTCAGCCAGAGGTCGCCGGCGGACCGTTGGCGCGCCTCCCATCCGGGTGTCTCGACCGCGCATCGGATCACCTGCACGAGCACGAGGAACGCGTGGTCGTGGATCTCCCGGCGCAGCGCGCCGAGTGCCTCGCCGTCGACAGGGCCACCGAGTGCGGCGAGATACCGGTGCAGCAGCTCGTCGTAGTTGCGTCGTCGTATCTCCGGGGACAACGACATCGCCAGGAACGACGCGAGATCGACCACTCGCGGACCCCAGCTGACGTGGCTCCAGTTGGTCACCACCAGGGCGTGCCCCGACCCGTGTCGCCCGAGGACGAGGTTCCCGAAGCGGAAGTCGCCGTGCACCAGGCCCGCTTGTGCCCCCAGCCGCGCGGCGTGGTCGGTGAGGGTGCCGATCGAAGAGACGACCTGGTTGGCCAGCGACAGGTGCACGGGGTCGATGCGCTCGCCGTACCGTTCCACGAAGCGCACGTAGTCGTCACCGAGACCGGTGCGGTCGGGGACGTGCAGCGGGTCGACCCAGTCCGGGCGGGGCCCCTGTGGGCCCACCGCGCGGTGGATGGTGGCCAGCGCCGCCATGGTCAGGAACGTCGTCGAGAACGTGGGCCCGGCGAGGTCGTCGCCGTAGTCGGCCGGTCCGACGTCCTCGAGGACGAGCCAGAACACTCTGCTGTCGATGTCGAGGCGGTTCGCGCGGCAGGTCGCGACCGGCAACGACAGGTCCGCGACGCCTGCGTAGAGACGGTGCTCGCGTTCGACAGGGGTGACGGGTCCGGACCAGCCTGGGTCGACGCACTTCACCAGGACCTTCTCGGTGCGGCCGTCGGATCGCCGGACGAGCAGTCGCGAGGCCTGCGTGATGCGCCCACGGGTGACGCGATCCAGCTCCCATCCACGCGCGTCGGCGATGCCCAGGACATCACGGACCCACGTCGCGTCGATGTCGTCGAGGGACCACCACCCGGGCACGAGCGGCGACGTTACCGGGCGACGGCGTCGCTGTCGTGGTCGATGATTTCGCTGGTCACGACCGGTTGCTGTACCGTGGGCGAGTTGCCGACGCAGGCGACCCTCCTGCCACGGACAGTCCGTGGCCGAATCTGAGTCCACAGGAGGTGATGGGATCCCCATGCGTCACTACGAATTGATGGTCATCCTCGACCCGAGTCTCGACGAGCGCACCGTGGCCCCGTCGTTGGACACGTTCCTCAACGTGATCCGCAACGACGGCGGCAAGGTCGCGAAGGTCGACATCTGGGGCAAGCGCCGGCTGGCGTACGAGATCCAGAAGCACTCCGAGGCGATCTACGCCGTCATCGACATCGATGCCGAGCCCAAGACCGTCACCGAGCTCGATCGTCAGCTGAAGCTGAACGAGTCGGTGCTGCGGACGAAGGTGCTGCGCTCGGGCAAGTGAGCCCACGGGTCGGGTGTCGGGACGGATCTGCATGATCGTGGAACCAGATCGACGCCCGGCGGGTCGAATGAGACGAGACTGCTCATCGATCCACCCCTGAACCCGCCCCACTCGCACCGAACCACCAAGGAGATCGATCCATGGCCGGCGACACCGTCATCACCGTCATCGGGAACCTCACGGCCGATCCGGAGCTGCGTTTCACGCCCTCCGGCGCGGCGGTCGCGAACTTCACCGTCGCGTCCACCCCGCGCACCTTCGACCGTCAGACCAACGAGTGGAAAGACGGCGAGGCGCTGTTCCTCCGCTGCAGCATCTGGCGCGAGGCCGCGGAGAACGTGGCCGAGAGCCTGACCAAGGGTGCCCGGGTGATCGTCTCCGGTCGCCTCAAGCAGCGCTCCTACGAGACCCGCGAGGGTGAGAAGCGCACGGTCGTCGAGCTCGAGTGCGACGAGATCGGTCCCTCGCTGCGGTACGCCACGGCCAAGGTCAACCGCGCCTCGCGCGGTGGCGGCGGTGGCGGAGGCGGGAACTACGGCTCCGGCGGCGGCGGCGGTTCCCGCCAGTCGTCCGGCGGCGGTGCGGTCGACGACCCGTGGGGCAGTGCCCCTGCGAGCGGGTCGTTCGGCGGCAGCGACGACGAGCCCCCGTTCTGACACGACACATCTGAGGGTGCTGCGCGAGCGCGCGGACACCCGACATCCCAGGAGAACAAGGAATGCCCAAGGCAAAGAGCAGCGGCGGCGGCCGTAAGGGCCGCGCCGAGAAGGTGGTCAAGGCCAAGGCCTGCACCTTCTGCAAGGAGAAGAACCTCGTCATCGACTACAAGGACACGTCGCTGCTGCGTCGTTTCCTGTCCGACCGCGGCAAGATCCGGTCGCGTCGCGTGACCGGCAACTGCGTCCAGCACCAGCGCGATGTCGCTGTGGCCGTCAAGAACTCGCGTGAGGTGGCGCTGCTGCCGTTCACCTCGACGGCGCGCTGAGCGGAAGGGATCACACCATGAAGCTCATCCTCACCGCAGAGGTCGAGAACCTCGGTGTCGCCGGCGACACCGTCGAGGTCAAGGACGGCTACGGCCGCAACCTGCTGCTGCCGCGCGGCCTGGCCATCCCGGCCACCCGTGGCGCACAGAAGCAGGTCGACGGCATCCGTCGTGCGCAGGAGGCCCGCGCCGTGCGCGGCCTGGAACACGCGAACGAGCTCAAGCAGGCGCTCGAGGCGCTCGACGCGGTCACCCTGACCGTGAAGACCCACGACTCGGGCAAGCTGTTCGGCTCGGTCACCACCGGTGACGTCGCCGCGGCGATCAAGTCGGCCGGCGGTCCCGTCGTCGACAAGCGCTCGGTGTCGCTGCCCAAGGGACACATCAAGTCCACCGGTACCCACCCCGTGGACATCGAGCTGCATCCCGATGTCACCGCGTCGGTGCAGATCTCGGTGGTCGCCGCGGCCTGACCGCCTGTCGGCCACATCCCCTCGGCCCCTGACCGCAGCACGCGGTCGGGGGCCGAGGTGTTTCTCAGCGTCGCGCGATGTAGGTGCGCGCCTGTGCTCCCACGAGGTCGACGAGATCGTCCTGCGCGATGTTCACGTCCAGCAGATGCAGACCCCAGGTCGGGTTCGGCAGTTCCGGGAGAGCCGCGGCCGGAACGGGATTCCCTCCGCTCACCCGCAGCACGTGCGGGCCGGGGCCTGTGGTGCACCGTCCGCTGTACCCGGTGACCGGCCTGCCGGCGATCCGGCTCCGCAGCGGCGCCGTGGCCGCCGTGCCGACGGCCGCCGGGTTCGTGCACGCCACGCTGTACCCCGCGCCGGCAGGAAGTGGCTGCGACGGTGACGTCGCCTCCGCGGGGACCACGCCGTAGCGCGTGTCCGCGGGCGGGGTGCGCCCGAACGTCGAGAAGGCGATGACACAGCCGGTCTCACCACGCGTGGTGCACAACGGGGTCCGGGTGAAGTCGCCACCGGTGAGCGAGCCGGTCCGGGTGAGGACGTTGCCGCCCAGCAGGATCGCCGACACGAGCCTGTCGTGGACGGGCGACGGTTCGATCTCCTCGCGCAGGAGCGTCCGGAGCATCAGCGTGCCCTGCGAGTGTCCGATGAGCACGACGCCGCGGCCGGCGTTGTGGTGGGCGAGGTAGTCGCGCCATGCGCTGAGCACATCCGTGTAGGCCACGCGCAGCGCCGCTGTGCGGTCCGCGATCGACCGAGCGGCGAACAGGCCCCGCAGGCTGCTCTGGCGGTACACCGGCGCCCAGACGCGGCAACGCGTGCCAAACGGCTCGGCCTGTTGATTCGCGATCAGTCGTTCCTCCGGCCCGATCGCCCTGGGTGCGTTGACGCCGGGCGCGAGGGACACGGTGGGGTAGACGTAGAAGCAGTCGATCGGCGCGTCCTCACGGCCACCGCACGGGTCGCCCGGTTGGCCGGGGCGACACAGCCACAGGGTCGACGTCGGCGCGGGATCAGCCGTTGCGGTGGCGGGGATCCCGACGACCGCGAGGATCGCCGCGACCGCGGCGACGAGAGCGATGATCCGACGGGTCGGGCGGGCTGGTCCTGCGCGCATGGGCGGGTCCTGTCAGTGGGCGGGTGACTCCTCGATCCTGTCCAGTAGACGACATCCGCCGGGTGTCTCGGGCGGTATCCGCACCGGTATCGCCACGACGTCGCCTGGCACGAGATCGGCGGGGAGGTCCACTGTTCGCTCGACGCCACACGCGGTCAGGGTCACGGGATGGCGGTGCACGACGGATGTGCGGCCGACCAGACGCGCTTCGTGCCAGTACATCCCGGCGTCGTCGACGACGACGCTCGACGACAGGCGAGTGCGCCCACACAGGATCCGGTGGTGAGGCGACCCGGTCGTCACCCCGGACACGCCGAGCACGACGACGCCGATGGGATCGTCTGTCGGAGAGCGGAACACCAGCGGGGTGCCGAGCAGGCGTGCTGCCCGGGCGAGTGAGAAATCCTGCACGACAACGTCGTCGAGCGTTGCCCTGCTTCCGGACGGCCACCGGACCCGGTCCAGTGGGTCGGGGATGCTGCCCCGCAGCGTCGGCATGATGTCGGTCAGTGTCACGGGATCCGGTCTACTCCGTCGACGCACGCGATCCGTTGTCGTTGACGACTTCTCGACGCTCCGGCGGGCGATGTGCACGCGGACTGCACACCCGGGGATCCCGGCCACGGTGCGCTACCCTCGGTGGTGCCGGAAGACGTACGTACTGTTTCGCCCGGCGCAGTGGCGGACTCCGCCGCCGATCGGGGGGTCGTTTCCCGCCGTGTGCCTTTCTCGTCGACGGATGTTCACGGCACCGACACGCGCAGTGCGTTGCGATCGGGCGAACACGCCCGACAGCACGAGATGCCGCGACACGCCGAAGGATCTCAGATTTCTTTTGTCCACCCCTTTACCCGCGCTTGACCAGCGCGGACACGTGTACGGCGTGGAGTTCATCCACAGGTGTGCACAAGTGGTGCACAAGTCAGGCCCCCTCGGTCCACAGGATGTGCACACATCGGTCCACACGCCCGGTTGGACGTCGCCCACCCGGGACCTAGTCTCGTCTCCTGTCGCCCGCGCCGTTCGCGGTGTCGGTGCCGGCGGGTAGAACCGCTGGCGGGGCGAGGTGCCTCGAGCACAGACCGGGCAGGGTCGAGTCGGGAGGATCAGCTGTGGCTGTTGTGGATGAACGCGGTCATACGCCCCGTGACCGTGACGAGCCACCGGCGCAGGATTTCGGACGTCAGCCCCCGCAGGATCTGTTGGCCGAGCAGTCCGTGCTCGGCGGCATGATGCTGTCGAAGGACGCCATCGCCGACGTGCTCGAGGTCCTGCGACCCGGCGACTTCTACCGGCCGGCGCACCAGGCCGTCTACGACGCGATCCTGGAGCTCTACGGCAAGGGTGAGCCCGCGGACGCCGTCACCGTCTCCGCGGAGCTCGAGCGCGCCGGTGAGCTTCGGCGCGTGGGTGGTGCTCCCTACCTCCACACCCTCATCTCGACGGTGCCCACCGCTGCGAACGCCGGCTACTACGCGCAGATCGTCGCCGAGAAGGCCATCCTGCGGCGGCTGGTGGAGGCCGGCACGCGCATCGTGCAGTTCGGCTACGGCGGTGACGACGGCCAGGACGTCGCCGAGGTCGTCGACCGCGCGCAGGCCGAGGTCTACGAGGTCACCGAACGCCGCACCGCCGAGGACTACGTCCCGTTGGAGGAGTTGCTCCAACCGACCATGGACGAGATCGACTCGATCGCCTCGCGCGGCGGGTTGTCCCTCGGCGTGCCAACGGGATTCGCCGATCTCGACTCGGTCACCAACGGTCTGCACCCGGGCCAGATGATCATCGTCGCCGCACGCCCCGGTGTCGGCAAGGCGCTCTCGCTGGACACCCCGCTGCCCACCCCCACCGGCTGGACCACCATGGGCAGGGTCAAGGTGGGCGACCACCTCCTCGACGCGCAGGGCCGACCCACCCGTGTGGTCGCCGCGACCGATGTCATGACCGAGCGACCCTGCTACGAGGTGGAGTTCTCCGACGGCTCGGTCCTCGTCGCCGACGAGCAGCACCAGTGGTTGACCGAGACCGACCGCGGTTCGGCGGTGCAGACCACCGGGCAGCTGTGCGGCCAGGAGGGTGCGGTCGGTGTGCGCAACGCCGAACCGCTGAACCTCCCGCGACGTCGCTTCTGCTACGGGCCGTACACAGTCGCGGCGTTGGCGGGCATGGCGTTCGACGACCCCGAGATCGCGATGCGCATCGACGCCGAGGGCCCCGTCGACGTGATGGCGCTCATGTCCGACCTCGGTGGGCGCATCCCGTACGAGTACCTACGCGGCTCCGTCGCCCAGCGGCGTGCGCTGCTGGCCGGCCTTCTCGACGCGCGGGGCCGGGTCGACGAGGACGGCTGGATCACCGTCCCCGCGGCGACGCAGCACATGACCACCGTCGTCGCGGATCTCGCGGCGGGACTGGGGTATTCGTACCGGCGGGCAGCGACCGGCTGGGTCCGGATCGACGCCGACGACGACGTGTTCACCGTGCACGACAAGGCGATCCGCCACAAGGAACTGCGTCGCCCGTCGAGGATCCGTCGGATCGTCGCGGTCCGTGCGATCGACAGCGTGCCGGTGCGGTGCGTCGAGGTCGACAACGCCGACCACCTCTACCTGGCCGGCGAGTCGATGATCCCGACCCACAACTCGACGCTCGCGATGGACTTCCTGCGCAGCTGCTCGATCGCGAACCAGCTGACGTCGGCGATGTTCTCCCTCGAGATGGGCAAGACCGAGATCGTCATGCGCCTGCTGTCGGCGGAGGCGAACATCAAGCTCGCCGACATGCGGTCGGGTCGCATGAGCGACGACGACTGGACCCGCCTGGCGCGTCGCATGGGTGAGATCTCCGAGGCGCCACTGTTCATCGACGACTCGCCGAACCTCACGATGATGGAGATCCGCGCGAAGGCACGACGTCTGAAGCAACGACACGACCTGCGCCTCGTCGTCATCGACTACATGCAGCTGATGACGTCGGGCAAGAAGGTCGAGTCACGCCAGCAGGAGGTCTCGGAGTTCTCGCGCCAGCTCAAGCTGCTGGCGAAGGAGCTCGAGGTGCCTGTCGTCGCGATCAGCCAGCTGAACCGTGGCCCGGAGCAGCGCACCGACAAGAAGCCCCAGGTGTCCGACCTCCGCGAGTCGGGATGCCTACCGGCCTCGACGCGGGTCCTGCGCGCCGACCACGGAAGGGAGACGACGCTCGGCGAACTCATCGCCAGTGGTGAGCGACCTTTGGTGTGGAGCCTGGATGAGCGGATGCGCATGGTTGCGCGTCCGATGACCGCGGTCTTCTCCAGCGGTGTGAAAGAGGTCTTCGCGGTGCGGATGACCTCGGGTCGCGTCGTGCGGGCAACCGGTAATCACCCGTTGATGACCGTTGACGGGTGGATCCCGCTGCAGGATCTTACCGTCGGTGATCGCGTGGCTGCGCCACGTGCGGTCCCCGAGCCCGTCCACACCGAGCGGATGCACGAGGCGGAGATCGTGATGCTGGCGCACATGATCGGCGACGGGTCGTGTGTGAAGCGTCAGCCGATCCGGTACGCGAGTGTCGACGAGGCCAACCTGGCGGCGGTGTCGGAGGCTGCAGCGCACTTCGGTATCACCCCGGCGCGCGACGACTACGCCTCGGCGCGGGTCACCACCCTCCGACTTCCGGCGCCGTTTCATCTGACTCACGGCAGGCGGAATCCCGTCGCTGCGTGGCTCGACGAGCACGGGTTGTTCGGTCTCCGCAGCTACGACAAGTTCATTCCGGCGTCGGTGTTCGCTCTGCCCAACGATCAGCTCGCGCTCTTCATCCGCCACCTCTGGGCGACGGACGGGTCGGTCCGATGGGATGCGGAGGCCGGGCAAGCGCGGGTCTACTACGCAACCACGTCGCGTCGTTTCGCCAATGATCTGATGCAGGCGCTCCTGCGGTTCGGAATCTATTCACGGGTCAAGTGCGCCAGGAAGCCCGGGCATCGGGACTGCTGGCACGTACTCATCTATGGCGTCGACAGTCAGTTGGTGTTCCTGAGCCAGATCGGTGTCCACGGCGCGCGCAGCGTCAAGGTCGACGACTGTCTCCTGCGGCTCGCGTCTGTACATGCGAACACCAACTCGGACACGGTCCCGCGGGATGTCTGGAACAGGGTGCGGGAATTGCTCGCCGACCGCGGGATGACGCATCGCGAGTTCTCGGCGGCGATGGGCTCGCGGTTCTGTGGCTCGACTATGTGGAAGCACTCACCGAGCCGGGGACGTCTGGCGCGCGTAGCACAGATTCTCGACGACGCCGACATCGAGATGCTCGCGACCAACGATGTCTACTGGGACCAGATCGCGGAGATCTTCAGCCTGGGCGATCAGGAGGTGTTCGACGGAACAGTGCCTGGCACACACAATTTCGTCGCTGACGGAGTGTCGGTCCACAACTCCCTTGAGCAGGACGCCGACATGGTCATCTTGCTGCACCGCCCCGACTCCATCGAACGCGACGACCCCCGCGCCGGCGAGGCCGACATCATCCTCGGCAAGCACCGCAACGGTCCGACGGCCACCATCACCGTCGCCCACCAGCTCCACATGTCCCGCTTCCGGAACATGGCCAAGGGCTGATCGGTCAGCGGTCGAGTTCGGACAACTCCCGACGAGGGATGGGCCTGCCGGACATGACCTTTCCAGCGATGGCGCCGAGGCGGATCATCCCGCGGTAGGTCGCCGGGTTGAACAATGTGGGCCAGGCGGTCCGACGCCGGTTTTCGTCGACGGGACGGCCCTCGACGCGTTCGCGGAGCCAGCGCAGCGCGGTCGGCGCCGACAACGGGTGCATCAGCATGTGTTCGCTGAAGCGGTCGCGGTGGTAGGTGACGTCGGTCCCGGCGTCGGCGTAGGTGCGCGCGAGAGCGTCGATGTCGTCGACCGCGACGATGCGGTCGTTGCAGGCCTGCACCAGCAGGACGGGGATGCTCGGCGGCGACTGACCCAGCCGGATGGAGTCGAACACGCGACGCACCTCGGGCATCGCGAGGATCTCCTCGAGCGGGGTGTCGAGGAACGCGCCCATGTCGGTGAACATGTACCGCACGACCGCCTCGACGGTCGTCATCGCCTGCAGCCGAGCCAGTTTCGCCCGGCCCTCGACCGTGGCGTGCCCGTCGATGATGTCGTCGAGCTCGGGGTAGACGTGGCGCAGTGCGCTCACGACCAGCGCCGGGAGAGCGGAGAAGAATGTGCCGTTCAGTCGCTGGTAGGTGTTGCCGAGATCGCCCACGGGAGAGCCCAGTACGGCGCCGACCACGTTCAGTTCCGGGGCGTGCGAGTCGTACATCTCCGCGGCCCACGCCGACGCGAGACCGCCGCCCGAATAGCCCCAGAGACCCACCGGCGCATCAGGACGCAGACCCAGTGGCGCATAGGAGAGCGCGGCGCGGACGCCGTCAAGGATGCAGTAGCCCGGCTCGTAGGGGATGCCCCAGAGGCCCTTGGGCCCCTCGTGGTCCGGGATGGACACCGCCCACCCCTCGGCGAGAAGGGCCGAGATCAGGACGAACTCGAACTGCGGCAGCGCACCGAGCGCCTTCGCGCCGCGGCGCAGCGCATACGACGGGAAACACCGCCCGGTGATCGCGTCGATCGCGCACTGGTACGACACGATCGGTGTCGGCTCGTCGGCGTCACGCCGATCCGGTAGGAGGACGGTGGTGACGGCGACCATGGGCTCGCCACGCAGGTCGACCGTGCGGTAGTTCAGCTGAACTGCACGCACCGGCTGACGCACGAATCCCAAGAACGCCAGCTCCACGTCGCGCGATCGGAGCACCGTGCCGGGCGCGGCGTCCTCGAACCTCGTGACCGGGACGTAGAAGTCGTCGTCGCGGGGGAGCCGTGGACGGCGGCCGGCGGCCAGAGGCTCGTGCGGCGCCGCGAACGGGCGCTGGGGTGACGAGGGCGCGGCGGAGTCGTGTGGGCTGATGGGATGGTCCTCTGTCGGGATCTGACACATCGACGTGTCCGAGCACCCCGACGCTACCGCAGGGGTGCGTCGGGGTCCGACCGCACGATCAGGCGGCGGCCACGATGATCACCGTCACGACGGCGAGGACGAAGGCGACGATCGACGGGACCGAGCCACCGCGTGTCTCGGGGTCGGCGAAGTCGCCGTGCCGCACGTGGAAGATCACCGCGCCGGCGAAGACGATCGCCAGGCCGATGCCCGCGGCGATACCCAGCGGGTGCCAGGCGATACCGATCAGCAGGCCGACGGCGCCGGCGACCTCGGCGGCGCCGATGAAGCGGACCAGGTTCGCGCTGAGTCCGCGGCTGAGGAGCCCCTCGGTCGCAGGTCCTTTCAGCCCAGCCTTCGGCACCCCGGCGAAGGCGGAGAACAGCGCCAGGACGACGGCGAGGACAGCTGCGGTGATGGTCATGACCAATCTTTCGACAAGTGCTTGCGCACGCAAGGACATCAGGATGTCAGCTTGTGCTTGCTTGCGCAAGTATTGTGGTGTGGCGCGGGAGAGGGGTGTGCGATGACGGGAGACGAGCAGTCCCGACCACTCGACGACCGTGAGATCCGTGCATGGAAGGCGTTTGCGCGCAGTCTTATCGTCGTGCCACGCGCTCTCGAAGCGGATCTGCTGCAGCACTCGTCGATGACCATGGGTGAGTACCAGGTGCTGGTGATGCTCTCGGAGTCACCCGACCGGAGCTCTCGGATGAGCGAACTCGCGGCTGCCGTCGGGCTGTCGGCGAGCCGTATGACCCGACTCATCGACGGGCTGCGTCGACGCGGCTGGGTCGAGAAGATCCGTGACCGATGTGACCGTCGCGGAGCGATCGCGGTGTTGCGCCCCGATGGCCTCGTCGCACTGGACGACGCCTATCCCGCGCATCTGGTCGCGGTCCGGCGGCATGTGATGGACCACCTCGGCGAGGTCGATCTCGGCGCGCTCGCTGCCGCGCTGGAGTCGATGGTTGAGATGACCTCGGGCGCTCAGGACTGAGACGCCGCCCTCCGGTAGACCCTTGCATTGTTGAGACGATTCTATATATTCGTCTCAACAGGACGACGGCAACCGGCAGGAGCAGGCCATGAGCATCGGGTTCGACGAGGGGATCCGTCAGGCCGAGCCGATGCCTGTCGACGACACGGGCACCGACACCGCGACGAACCCGCTCGGGCCGTCGTCGCTGATCTGGAAGTTCTACGGCGACCGGCGTGCGGTGCTCAGCTTCCAGCGGGTCGCCGGCACGGAGAACTGCATCGAGCAGCTCGCCAAGGGCGTCGAGGACCACTCGGTCATCTTCAGCGACTTTGCCGGTCGTGCACGGCGGACCGTTCCGCCGATCATGAAGACGATCTACAGCGAGAACCCGGCCGTGTGGGGGCGCAAGGTCCGCGACTTCCACCGGTCTATCAAGGGCACCGTCGACAGCGACGGATCCCGGTACCACGCGCTGAACCCCGAGCTCTTCTATTGGGCGCATGCGACTTTCGTCGACCACGTCCTCTTCACCACCGACACCTTCATCCGTCGCCTGTCCGAGACGGAGAAGGCGCAGATCTTCGAGGAGAGCAAGGCCTGGTACGCGCTCTACGGCGTCAGCGATCGCACACAACCGCAGACCTACGACGAGTTCCGCGCGTACTGGGACTCCATGCTCGACCGGTTCGTCCCCACGAAGACGATCACCTACGCGACCGGGTACCTCCGCAAGGGCGTCCCGCGGCCGAAGCAGGTGCCGGCGCCGGTGTGGAGGGTCGTCGGTCCTGTGGTCGATGCGGCATTGCACGTCGTGGTGGTCGGGACCCTGCCGCAGCAGATGCGGGACGTCTGTGGGCTCGGCTGGACGGACAGAGACGAGCGGCGATTTCGGCGCTTCGCCGCGACGATGCGCGCGCTGAACCCCCTGATCACGCGGCTCCCGCTCACGACGCTGTACGTGCCGTGGGCAGCGCAGGCGTGGACGCGGGCGGGTGTCGATCCGAGGCGCATCGCGAACCGTCCCGCGTAATCTGCGCGCATGGTCCCCAGCGCCCGTCGCGCGAGTCTCCGCACGTCGGCGTCACCCGCCGAGCAGGAGGCCGAGATCGTCGCGGCGGCCGAGGCCGAGTTCACCGCGGTGGGTGTCCGCCGGGCGAGCCTCGACGAGATCGCCCGCGCGGCCCGGGTCAGCCGCAGCACCCTCTACCGGCGATTCCCCGGCAAGGAGGACCTGCTGGCCGCTGTCGTCCGGCGGATGTCGTTGCAGCTCAGTCGCGATCTCGACGAGGCGACGCGTGGCCTCGGTCCCCGCGAGGCCGTCGTCGAGGCGTTCGTGCTCGCCACACGCGAGGTCCGGGGCAGCACCCTCGCCAAACGACTGCTCGTCGACGAACCCGAGATGCTCGATCTCGTGGTCGACTCCGCCGACGCCGCTGGCGGTGCGTCTCTGATCGACACCGTCAGCGCGTTGATCGCCGGGACCCTGCGGCGCGCGGGCGCGACCATGCCCGACGACGATCTCCGCGTCGCGGCGGATCTGGTCTTCCGGGTGCTGGTCTCGGTATCCCGCCGGTCCTCCGCCGCGGTCGACATCGACGACGAGCCCGCGATCCGTGTGATGGCCACCACCTTTCTCGCGCCGATGGTGCACTGACGACGGAACACCCTGCCGCGGTGCGGCGTTGGTGCACTCGTCCAGACCACGGCAGAGGAGGGCGTGATGCGTGCGATCGGTTTCACCGACTTCGGAGGGCCCGAGGTGCTCACCGTCCTCGACGTGCCCGAGCAGCACGCGGGTGAGGGCGAGGTCAAGATCCGTGCCCACGCGGCGGCGGTGAACCCGTCCGACCTGGTGACCCGGTCCGGTGGAGGTCGCGACCGCTGGGCCGACGTCGAACCCCCGTACGTCCCCGGGTGGGAGGCCGCGGGCGTGGTCGAGGAGGCGGATGCCGACACCGGGTTCGCCGTCGGCGACGAGGTCCTGGCCATCACGCTGCCCGTTCTCGACGGCGGTGGTGCCTACCAGGACTCGATCGTCGTGCCGAGCGCATCCGTGGTGCGACGACCGTCGGGTGTGGACGTGTTCGCGGCGTCGACGATCGCGATGAACGGGTTGACGGCGCTGGTCGCACTCACGCTGGCAGACCTCGAACCGGGCGACACTGTGGCGGTGACCGGATCGGCCGGGGCGCTGGGCGGCTACGTCGTCCAGATCGCCTCCCATCGCGGACTCCGCGTCATCGCGGACGCGAAGGAGTCCGACGAGGAGTTGGTCCGCGGTTTCGGTGCGACCGAGATCGTCCGCCGCGGCGATCACGTGGCCGACCGGATCCGTGAGCTGGCGCCGGACGGCGTCGCCGCGCTGGTCGACGGTGCGGTACAAGCCGATCTCGTCCTTCCCGCCCTCGCCGACGGGGGGCGTTATCTCGCCGTGCGGTGGGCGAACATCGGTGGCGGCACACAGGACTCCGACCGCATCGTCCGGCACGACGTCCGTGTCGCCGACCATGTCCGTGATTCGGGCGGGCTACAGGAGCTGGTGAGCCTGGTGGAGGACGGCGTGCTGACACCGCGCGTCGCCGATGTGCTCCCCGCGGAGGAGGCCGTGCAGGCACACCGTCGACTCGAGGCAGGCGGTCTTCGCGGTCGTCTCGTGCTCGACTTCAGCTGAGACCGGGGTCGCCTGTCTCCGCGTCGCGCAGTGCCGCCCAGACCCGGGCGGGGTTCATCGGCAGCTGTCGGATGCGGACACCGGTCGCGTCACGGATCGCGTTGGCGATCGCGGGTGCGACGGGGTTGTAGGGGGATTCGCTCATCGACTTCGCGCCCGACGGCCCCAGTCGGTCGTATGTGTCGGCGAAGAGGACCTCGGTGCGCGGCGAGTCCGAGAGCCGGGGGATGTGGTAATTCCGCAGGATGTCGGTCCGCACCACGCCGTCGACGAGGATCATCTCCTCGTACAGGGCGGATCCGATCGCCTGCGTCGCACCGCCTTCCACCTGACCGCGGCACTGTTGCTCGTTGAGCACGGTCCCGGCGTCGGCGGCCTGGATCGACTGCAGGATCCGCACCCGGCCCGTCGGCAGATGCACCGCGACGCGGACGGCGTGGACGTTGAACACGACGCTGCGGGGCGTGCCGTCGTGGCGACCGCGCACCACGATGGGCCCGGATTCGCCGGCATCGATGCGTCGCCGCAGTTCCCGACACGCCGCGTGCAGTGCGGATCCTGCGACAACTGTTCCCGCGGAACCGAATGCGCCGGTGTCGTGTCGCACGACGTCGGTGTCGGACTGTCGCACGACGATGTCCTCCGGTGCGACCCCGAGGGCGTCGGCCGCGAGCTGCACGTGCACGGTGGTGGTGCCGTTGCCGAACTCCGCGGTGCCCACCGACACGACGATCCGGCCGTCCGCATCGCGCTCTGCCGTCACGTCGGCGACATGCCCGTCGGGTGGGATCGTCGCGATCATCGACGGTGACATGCCCTCGCCGACAACCCACTCCGGATTGTCGCGGTACTCGTGGCCACCTCGTCCCGGGTCGTCGGCACCGTCGCGCAGGGCGCGTTCGGCGAGGTCGAGACACTGGTCGAGTCCGTAGCTGCCGAACTCGAGGTCGTGGTCCTCCACCTGCCAGGTGACGAACCGCTCGGCCGCGGTGATGACGTTGTGCCGCCGGAAGGCGAACGGGTCCATACCGAGCTCGCGGGCCAGATCGTCCATCGCGCTCTCGACCGCGAAGATCACCTGGCCCAGTCCGTATCCGCGGAACGCGCCCGACGGAAGGTTGTTGGTGTAGACGCAGTGCGCGTCGACGCGCTTGTTCGGACTGCGGTACAGCGACACGGACTCCGAACACCCGTGGAACATCACGCCGGGACTGTGATTGCCGTAGGCGCCGGCGTCGGACAGGACGTCGATCGCGAGCGCGGTGAGGGTGCCGTCGGGCTCGGCCGCGGCGGTCACACGCACCCGCATGGGGTGTCGGCAGGGCGCGATCGTGAACTGGTCGGTCCGCGACATCTCCCACGCGGCGGGTCGGCCCGTCCGCAGCACGGCCAGCAACACCACGTCCTCGGTGAGGAGTTCCTGCTTGGCCCCGAACGCACCGCCGATCCTGGGCGCCACGACGCGGATGGTGTCCGCGGGCATCCCGAACACGTATGCGAGCTCGTCGCGGACGAGGAACGGCACCTGCGAACTCGACCGCAGGACATATCGCCCGTCGTCGTCGATCCACCCGATGGTGCCGTGGGTCTCGAGGTGCACGTGCTGCACCCGCGCGGTCTGCCAGACGCCCTCGACGACGGCACCACCCGCGGCCCGCGCGGCCGTGACACCGGCCACGACGTCACCGACCTCCCCGTGGATCTCGGCGATCACGTTGCGAGCGGGGTCGGCGATCCGCGCCGTCGCAGCGTCTTTGTCGCCGTGGACGGCGGGCGCACCGGGCGTCATCGCCTCCTCGGCATCGAACACCGCCGGCAAGACCTCGTAGGTGACGTCGATCAGATCGACCGCACGCTTCGCCTCCCGCGGGGAGTCGGCGACGACAGCGGCGACACGTTGGCCGACATAGCGCAGCCGGGTGTCGAAGACGCGGATGTCGTCGGGATCGTCGGTGCGCGAGTGATGACGGGCGGTGGAGAACGCGACACCGGGGTCGTCGCGGTGGGTCAGGACGGCACGGACCCCGGGCGCCGCCTCAGCCAGGCTGACGTCGATGTCGACGATCCGCGCCGACGGGTGGGGGCTGCCCAGGATCGCGATGTGCCCCAGGTCGTCCACGTGGACGTCCATCGTGTACTGCTCGACGCCGGTGACGATTCGCTGTGCCGCAGGCGCTTTCACGGCCGCGGGATCGGCAGGCAGGGCATCTGCGTCGACGGAGTCCGTGATCGCCTCGGCGATCGCCCGGTAGCCGGTGCACCGGCAGAGGTTGCCCTTCAGCGTCCGGTTGAGGTCGCAGGCCCTGCGTCGGTCGAAGGTCGACGCGGTGACCACCATGCCGGCCGTGCAGAAGCCGCACTGGAACCCCGCCCGGTCGACGAACGCCTCCTGCACCGCGTCCAGGCCGGGCCCGGCCGCCGTGGTGATCTCGCTGTCGACCGCACGGAAGGCGGGGACGATGCAGGAGTGCACGGGCCGTCCGTCCATCACGACGGTGCACGCGCCGCAGTCCCCGGAGTCGCAGCCCTTCTTGACGGCGCTGTGGCCGTGCTCGCGCAGGTAGGTGCGCAGGCACTGTCCGGGTGCGGGGGCACCGGTGACGTCCTGGCCGTCGACCCTCATGTGTCGGAACCCAACTCGTCGGCGACCTCGCGGATCAGGTGGGGGACCACAGACCGCCGCCAGTCTGCGGTCCCGTGCGCGTCGGTGAACCACGCCGAATCGGGAACGGCTGCGGCGCAGGCCGAGACCACCTCGTCGGGATCGGCTGTCGTGACCGGCACGGCGAAGGGTCGCACGGAACCGCCGCTGACGGAGATGACCATGCCGTCGTCGGTGGCGCGTCCGAGGACGACGGCACCCGCGCGGCCGTACTCGGCGTACGAGACCCGCCGTGCCGCGACCCGCGCGGTGAGCACGGCGGTGGACAGATGGATGGACCGGAGCAGGTCGCCGGGCGCCAGGGAGGTGCGCTGATCACCCACGACGAGCTCCTCGACGGAGACGACGCTGTCGGTGCCGTCGGGATGCCAGATCAGCAGCGACGCGTCGAGGACGGAACAGAGCGACGTCATCGATCCGGCGGGCAATGCGAGGCACACGTTGCCCCCCACGGTCGCGGTGTGCCAGATCTTGTACGACGCGAGCAACGAGTCCGCGCACCAGCGGAACAGCGTTCGGGCGGTCCAGGACTCGGGGAGATCGGCGTGGACGAGACGGTCGATGGTGCAGGTGGCCGCGATCTCGAGCCCGTCGCCGGTGACGGTGAGATCGGGCCAGCCGAGTGCCGTGAGGTCGACGAGCCGCCGCACGTCACGCCCCGGCTCCGCCATGACCGACGTGCCGCCCGCGAGCGGGGTGTCACCGGGCAGTGCCTGGGGCAGGTCCTCACGGGAGGTGGGCCGGACGACGTCGTCGACGAAATGCAGATCCACGCGCGCCTCAGCCTGCCCGGTCGAGCAGTCGTCGGTGTGCGGCGGAGACGGCGCGGGCCAGCACGTCCGGGTCCGACGCCACGGCGAGCCCGTCGGCGACGACGGTCGTGCCGCCGACCCACGACCGCCGGATCGGCGGCGGCGAGCCGAGGACGAGCGCGGCGACCGGATCGTCGATGCCGGCGTGCGCCGGTCCGGTGAGATCCCACAGCACCATGTCCGCCAGCATGCCCGGTGCGAGGGACCCGAGGTCGTCGCCACGTCCGAGGACCCGCGCCCCGCCGACCGTGGCCAGGCGCAACGCCTCCCGCGTGGACAGGGATGTCGGCCCACCGACCGCGCGTGCCAGCATCAGCGCCATCGTCACCTCCTGGAGGAGTCGAGCCGACTCGTTCGAGGCGGCGCCGTCGACGCCGAGTCCCACCACCGCGCCCGCGTCGAGCAGATCGCGGGTCCGGGCGATGCCCGCGCCCAGACGCCCGTTCGACGTCGGGCAGTGGGCGACGGCGGTGCCGGTCCGGCCGAGTTCGGCAACGGATTCGTCGTCGAAGTGGATGCCGTGCGCGAACCAGACGTCCGATCCGGTCCATCCGAGGTCCCGCATGTACTGCAGCGGTGTGCATCCGAAATGCTCGGCGCAGTAATCGGTCTCGTCGCGGGTCTCTGCGAGGTGGGTGTGCAGTCGCACCCCGCGGTCGCGTGCGAGGGCGGCGGACTCCCGCAGGAGGTCGGTGCTCACCGAGAACGGTGAGCACGGTGCGAGCGCGATCTGCACCATCGCGCCGGGCGACGGGTCGTGCCACTTGTCGATCGACGCGGCGCTGTCGGCCAGGATCGCGTCGAGGGTCTCGACGACCGAGTCGGGAGGGAGTCCACCGTCCTTCTCGCTGAGATCCATGGATCCGCGCGTCGGGTGGAAGCGGACCCCCAACGTCGTGGCGGCGTCGATCTCCGCTCCCAGCAGATCGCCCGCGCCGGTGGGGAAGACGTAGTGGTGGTCGGTGGTCGTGGTGCAGCCGGACTCCAGCAGAGCCGTGATGGCGCCGCGCGCACCGGCGTGCAGACCGTCGACGTCGATGCCCGCCCACACCGGGTACAGCGTCGTCAGCCACTGGAACAGGGTGTGGTCGGCGGCCAGTCCCCGCGTGATCCACTGGTAGAGGTGGTGATGGGTGTTCACCAGGCCCGGCGTCAGCAGACACCCGGTCCCGTCCACCCGCTCGGCGTCGGCCGGGATGGATCCGGCGTCCACGTCCACACCGGTGATCCGGTCGTCCTCGACGAGAACGGTGGCCGTGGCGAACTCGCGGCCGTCGGCGTCCATCGTGACGACGGCGGCGTTCTCGATGACGGTCGACGTCATGTGAGCCAGGTCCGCTGCGGGGTCCACGCGGGTCCGGCGTCGGGTGCGTCGTCCCGGCTGACGGCAGCCTGGATCAGGCCGTACGGGCGGTCGTCGGCGTGGAACACCTCGTTCGGGTTGTCGAGGCCGAACGGCGACAGGTCGTAGACGAAGTGGTGTTTGTTCGGCGCGGACAACCGCACCTCGACGATCTCCGGATGCGCTTCCAGCACCGCCGATCCCATCGCGAAGAGTGTCTGCTGCAGGGCCTTCGACTGCAGGGTCGCGAACTGGGCGACCATGATCGCCTTCACGTCGTCGTAGACGGTGTCCCAATCGACGTCGATGGTGGAGAACCGCCACTTCGCGACCAGCGAGGTGGCCATCACGCGGTCGTTCGTCGGTTCGAGGATCGTGTACTTGTCGGTGGGGAATCCGTGGAACTCCGACCCCGTCGACTTGAGGATCACCAGGTCGCTGAAGCCGCCGACAACCCAGGTGCGGCGGCTGCCGTCGGAGTCGTCGACCGTGATGTCGGCGGTGCGGGTCTCCTGACCCCGACGGACCCAGGTGTGGTCGTGCTCTGCCCCGTCGACGAGGACACGCTGCCACGCGTACTCCTCGATCTCGATGCGCGCCCCGCTCACCGGCTCCACGGTGTCGACGAAATGTGTTGCCAGGTCGAGCCCGTACCGCTCGATGGTGGCGATGCCCTTCTCCTTGGCGAACGCGTAGCACGTCTGCTTCTGCGTGTCGGTCGGGAGGACGGCACCCTGGTCGCCGACGGTGTAGGCCTCGGTGAACGCGCCGCGCAGCGCCGTGCCGACGTTGAGATCACGGATCTCGTGTCGGGGCGTGTCCCGGTAGATGCGGACGACACGGTTCTCGGCCTTGCCGTACTGGTCACCGCTCAGGGTGATCCCCATGGGTGAGACTCCTCTCAACTTCCGCGGTAGGTGGAGAACGCGAACGGGCTCAACAGGATCGGGACGTGTTGATGGGCGTCCGAGTCGGCGACGCGAAACGTGACCACCACCTCCGGGTAGAACGTCTCGACGCCGCGCTCGGCGAACCAGGCGCCGGTGTCGAACCTGATCCGGTACGTACCGATGGCCATGTCTGCTGCGAGGGCACCGATGCGCCCGTCGTCGTCGGTGGTCCCGTCCGCGAGCGTCGTCCCCGCGTCGTCGGACAGGGTCACCGACACCCCGACCGCCGGACGACCCGTCACGGCATCGAGCACATGGGTGCTCACCGACGCCATCAGCCCGCGTCCTCGGCGAGTTGCGCCGCGGGACAGATCATCCGCGACAACCGCATGCGGGTGATCTTCGCCAGCTCGAGGCGCAGGACGCGACGTTCGGTGTCGGGATCGTTGTGCAGGCGTTGCCGGAGGATGCGGAGGAGCTCCCCGGCGGGGCGACCGTCGGCGTGCACGAGGTAGACGTGTCCGAACCTCTGCTCGTACTCCTTGTTCGCGAGGCGGAGCTCCTCCAGCACAGCGGGATCGGCGCCGGTCACGTTGCGTTGCTCGCGGGCCGAGCTGGCGTTCGTCGACCGCTCGCCGATGCGCGGATGACCGTCGAGGGCCTCGTCGAGGTCGGCCTCGGTCAGCTCGGCGAGGATCAGGTCGGACTGGTCGAGCAGGGCGTCCTCGTCGGCGAACGGTCGTGCGGCGGCGACACGGATCGCCCACATCCGCGACGAGCAGCACGCGTAGAGGGCGTGCACCGCCTGCGTGTCGGACAGGGCGTTGAAGCTGTCGATCCCACGCCAGTCGGGACGTCGCATCGGCTACCGGCCGGTCCCGCCGAGCCGACCGAGATCCTCGAGTCGCCGCAGCCGGGCTGTGGCGATGGGGTTCGCGTCGGCGACGAGGTCGTCGAAGCGGTAGTTGGCGATCTTCGCGATCTCGATGAGCGCGAACGAGCGCTCGCTGGTCGGTGAGTTCTCCATGCGCGACCATCCGTTCCTCAGGACCCGCTCGTAGCGCTCGGTCTCGCGCGCGCAGATGACGAGTGGGAACCCGAAGTGCTCATGGTAGGCCCTCGCGAGGTCGGTCAGGCTGCCCAGTTCGTCCTCGTCGAGCAGGACGAGGGCGGTGTGGTCGGAGGCGGCGGGGTTGCCCTCGTCGTCCTGCGAACCCAGGTCGGGGAACGACCGGATGAGCTCCAGATGCTCGTCGTCGTTGCCGGTGATCATCGCGTCGGAGAAGGCGGCACGCAGGTCATGGGTCGTCTCGAACGGGCGCTGCTGGAAGGCGCGGTCCACCACCCACTCGGTGCCCTGGACGAGACCGCCGAACGTGGCCAGGAACGTCTCGCGCGACATGTCGTTGACCTCGGCGAGCCGGATCGCGCCGCGGCCGGCGACCGCGGGTCCCTTCGAGCCGGTGTGGAAGAACAACAGGTTCAACAGGATCGCCGTGATCGCACCCATCGTGATGCCGGTGCTGAACGGGATCTGCAACAGACCGGGGACCGCCTCGTCGACACCGGGCAGCCCCGGGATGTCGACCGGCGCACCGGCGACCGTGACGGTCTCCGGGGCCACGGACTGCGAGAACTGGACGTAGAGCCCCATGGCCAGCGAGGTGCCCGCGATGATGAGGTTGCGGTGGTCCGTGAAGTCCACCCCGCCGAGGGTCTGGATGCCGACGATGGCCACGGTCGCGAACATCACCAGCGCGGCGCCGCCGAGCACCGGTGACGGGATGGTCTCGACCAGCTTCGCGGTCTTCGGCAGCAGGCCCAGGACGATCATGATGACGCCGGCCGCGGCCACCACGAACCGACTCTTCACCCCGGTCAGTCGCACCAACCCGACGTTCTCGGAGAACGCCGTGTACGGGAACGAGTTGAAGATGCCGCCGATGACGGTGGCCAAGCCGTCGGCGCGCACGGTCGCGGCGATGTGCCCCTTGGTGATCCGCTTGCCGACGATCTCGCCGGTCGCGAACACCGACCCCGTCGACTCGACCGCGACCACCAGGAGAACCACCACCATCGAGACGATCGCGATGACGTCGAAACGCGGCCAACCGAAGGCGAACGGATCGGTGAAGCCGACCCACGACGCCTCGCCGACCTTCTCGAAGCCGGTGTCGCCGAGAGCCCAGGCGACGAACGTCCCGACCACCAGCCCGAGCAGGATGGAGATCGTCGCCCAGAACCCGCGGAAGAACCGCTGCATGAGGACGATCAGGACGATGGTGCCGATCGCGTACAGCAGCCAGCGGCCGTTGCCGGCGTCGGGGAGCTTGCTCGACGGGTCCCGTGTCGCGTCGCCCGCTCCGACGGGCAGCAGGCAGATGCCGATGATCGTGATGAGCGTCCCCGTCACGACCGGAGGGAAGAAGCGCACCAGGCGGGCGAAGAACGGGGCGATGAGGAAAGTGATGACGCCGGCCGAGATGACCGCGCCGTAGACGGTGAGCAGGCCGACGCGGCCGCCGCCGTGGTCGTTGGCGATCTTGATGACCGGGGCGAGTGTCGCGAACGTGATGCCCTGCAGGAGCGGCAGACGGACGCCGATCTTCCAGATCCCGACCGACTGCAACAGCGACGCGATGCCGCACGTGAACAGGTCGGCGGTGATGAGCATCGTGAGCGCTTCGGAATCCAGCTTGATCGCGCTGGCGATGAGCAGCGGGACCAACACGGCGCCCGCGTAGAACGCGATCACGTGCTGCAGACCGAGGGTCGCGAGCTTGCCGACCGGTGGGACCTCGTCCACCGGATGCTTGCGTGTGACGGCCGAGCGTGCGGCAGCAGATGGGTCGTCGGTGTTCGTCGCCATGGTGTCCCCTCTCCGGCCCCGTCCGGTAGTGACACCCTCGCGTCACCGACGACGGTCCGCGACCGGAGGAGCGAAGATATACACCGATGACTCACGCTCGTAACGAACAGCGAGCTGTGGCGGGTGTGGTGCTCGCCGCGGGCGCGGGGAGGCGGTTTGGCCGGCCCAAGGTGCTCGTCGACGACTGGCTGTCGCGCGCGGTCGCGGCGCTCGGCGGCGGGGGATGCAGTCCCGTGGTCGTGATGCTCGGCGCTGCGGTCGTCGAGGTGCCGTCACCCGCGTCACCCGTCGTCGTGGCGGATTGGCAGGACGGCGTCTCGGCCTCGGTGCGGGCGGGCGTCGAGGCCGTCCGTGAGGCGGCTGGGTCGGCGGGCGTCGTGCTGACCCTGGTCGACCTCCCCGATGTCGACGCGCACGTCGTGGCCCGGGTGGTGGAGAGGTCCCGTCACGCGCCGGATGCGCTGGTGCGCGCGGTGTACGACGGTCGGCCGGGTCACCCCGTGTACGTCGGGTCCGACCACCTCGACGCGCTGCTGACCTCACTCGCGGGGGATCGGGGTGCCGGCCCGTTCCTCGCCACGCGCGCCGACCTCGTCGCGGTCGAGTGCAGCGATCTCGCCACCGGGCGTGACGTCGACGAACCGTGACTCAGGCGCTGTCCGACAGCGGGAGCCCCGACGCCGCGCGGCGGGTGGCGGTGATCTCCGCGGCCACGGCGACGGCGATCTCCGCCGGTGTCTGCGCGCCGAGATCGAGGCCGATCGGACTGCGCAGCGCGGCCAGTCGATCAGGCGCGAGCCCCCGCGCCCGGAGCCGACGCATCCGGTCGTCGTGGACCCGCCGCGACCCGATCGCGCCGACGTAACCGAGGTCGGCGCGCAGTGCGACGTCGAGCAGGTCGACGTCGAGCCGCACGTCATGGGTCAGCGAACAGACCACCGTGCGCCGGTCCACGGCGCCGGCGGCGATCTCGCCCGCGAGGTGATCCGCCGGTCGCGCGACGACGACCTCGTCGGCCTCCGGGAACCGCCGTCGCGTGGCGAACTCGGCGCGGTGGTCGCAGACCGTGACCCGATGGTCGAGGAAGGCGCCCTGGCGTGCGACGGCGGCGGCCACCGCGGCCCCGCCGTAGACCAGCATCCGAGGACGCGCGGGGTGAACGTCGACGAACACCGAGACAGCGTCGTCCAGCTCGACGGTGTCGCCGCGGGCCGCATCGAGCAGGCGCAGAGCTGCGTCCTGCGCGGTGCGGTCCAGCTCCGCGGACCCGAGCGAGCCGAGGACGTCTCCCTCGCGCACCAGGATGCTCGCGCCGAGCCGCGCGTCGTCGGGGTGCGCGACCACGGTGGCCACGGCGACCGGCCGGTCCGCGGCGCGATCGTCGGCGAGAGCCTCGAGGTGGGGCGCGCAATCGCGGGAGACGGCGTCCACGAGAACGTCGATGGTGCCGCCGCAGGGAAGTCCGACGGCGAGCACGTCCTCGGCCAGTCCGTAGCGACGCACCGACGGCCCGGCGCCGTCGAGGACGTCGTGGAGACAGGCGAGGACGTCGGCTTCGACGCACCCTCCCGACACCGATCCGCTGACCGAGCCGTCGGGGAGCAGCGCCATCGTGGTCCCCGGCGGGCACGGGGTCCTGCCCGAGGCACGCACGACCGTCGCCACGGCGACGACCGCACCGGACCGCCAGGCGTCGAGGACGTCGGTCGTCACGGCGGACATGGCGCTCCTCTCGGCCGGATCAGCCGCAGAGTAATGCCCTGAACGAGATCTTGACGCCCCGAGCGGGATTCTTGACGGGTTGTCCCCTACCCGGATCGGTCTGTTGTGAGCAGGCTCGAATGCATGGCCGCACCCGTCGACACCATCACCGTCCGATCCATCGAAACAGCTCCGACGCAGGGCGATCCACAGCTCGAGTCCTTCGTCCGCGTCGACTCACCTGTGCACTACCGACTCCGCCCCACGACACCGGGCCGGCTCGTCGGTGCGACGTGGGATCGTTCGCACAATCCGCCGCGCGCCACGTCGGGTCACGCCGTGCTCGACTTCCCCGTCTCCGACGCCGTCGTCGCCGTCGAGGGGTTGTACGCCGTGACCGACGGCATGCGCTCGGCGATCGAGGCCGCAGGGCTCACCGGCGTCGAGTTCGGTCCCCTTGCCGTCACGCGGAACCCGCACATGCTCGACATGCGGGAGCTGCCGCGCCTGCACACCCTTGTCCTCACCGGCCGGGCGTGCCGCGACGACATCGCGCCGTGGCGGTGCGAGTCGCTGGCGCTCTCGCTCCGAGCGGCGCGCACCCTGTGGGGCATCGACGCCGGGTTGCTCCCGCGCACCACCGTCCTCGACGTGATCGGTCTGCCGGACTAGATCCCTGCTCTGCGGTTCTCCTCGAGGGTCCGCAGGGTGCGTCGGGTCTGCGCGGCCATGTCGGCTCGGAACAGGGAGATGCGTGCCGCGGCGACGGGGTCGGCGATGTGGTCCGGGACGTCGAGGAGTTCGGCCAGCGCGGCGCGGGCCTCAGACTCACCCCTAGCCGTGCTCATCGCCGCCATGACGTCGCCGGCGAGTTCCTGCGCGGTGACCATTGCCCGCGTGAAGGCGATCTCCTCATCGAGGTCGGGAGCGTCCTGGGATGGCTTCGGGCGCCCGGTGATCGGCTCACCGACGGGGCCGTCCCATTCGAAGAGGGCGTCGCTCGAGGACGTGAGCTCGCTGATTTCGTCGAGCTGCAGGAATGTCCTGTCGTCGTCGGACACCCGGGCGACGATCCCGGTGGCATCGTCGATCGAGATGTGGAGCGTGGCCTGCCCGGGGGCGGCGACGGGCACGGACCAGGACGACCGCCCGCCGACCTCGACCGGCCGGGCATCGCCGACCGGGCGCACGTCGCTGCTCATCTTCCCCAGCATGGAGTCGGCACCGAGCAGGTCGAGTGGGGTGAACTGCGTGCCGAGCATCACCATCCGGATGCGTCCGTCGAGCACGCGCATCTCCTCATCCACCCGCGCGACAGTTCCGGCGGGGCCGGCGACGTAGATGGTCTGACCGTCCTGGTCGATTCGCCACCGACCGCCGGGCGCGTGATGGAAGTCGTATCGGACCGCTTCGTCGGGTGATTCGGTGACGACGAGCGTGCCCGCGACGTGGACGGCCTCCGCCGCGGCGTTGCGCCCGACCAACTCGCCCCACGACGGCATGGCGGCAGCCTAACCGCCACCCCCGACGGCCCACCGCGGGTCGCGTCCGGTGGCCGCGAGGGCGCGGTCGAACCTGTCGGCGTCCGACGGCACCGGCGCGACCGGCCCGAAGGGGCCCTGTCCGGCGGGTCCGAACGACCCCTCGTCGGTCCCGGGCGCGAACATCACCAGGAACTCCTCGACGCGATCCAGCATCGCGGGCTGCGCCGTGAAGTGCTGGCCCGTCGCGCGGGCCAGATCCCACGCGTGGACGGTCAGTTCCTCGGCCGCGACCACCGCGTTGTCCGCGGACGACATCGCGACGCCGCCGACGGCGACCTCGCCCACCCAGGCGGCGTCGTCGCGCCACGCGTCTGCCATCTCGGCGAGCCGGGCGGGGATCGCCGAGCGCCAGTCGTCGACGAGATGCTGCGGCGGGTCGACTGGGTCCTTGCGTCCGGTGCAGGTGAACACGTCGACGAACTGGTGGATGTGCGCGATCAGGTCGCCCACGGTCCAGCCGTCGCACGGCGTCGGTCGCGCGAGATCGTCGTCGCGCACGTCACCGATCAGTCGGGTCATCTCGGCCGTGGCCGGTTCGAGGTCGAACATCGCAGGCGCCTTCCGTCGGGGTCACCCGTTCTGACCGTCCCCGCGTCGGGAACTCATCGCGGACCGTCTGATCGTCGTACTCTCCCCTCACCCGAGGCGGTGGGCGGAGGTGGCGACTGTGGTGGGGTCCGGCGTGATCGTCTGCGGCCAGTCGGGCATCGCGGTCCCCGTCACCGAGCACCTCCTCGCCGCAGGCGCCCCCGTCACGGTCGTCGTCCGCGGCGCGGATGCCGTCGGGCAGGCCGCGCGGCGCGGGGTGAGGGTCGTCGTCTGTCCCGGCCCGATCGGCGACGCGCTGGTCGAGGCCGGACTGGCCACGGCGGACGCGGTCGTGTGCGTCGAGGACGTCGAGATGGCCAACCTCGAGACCGCGCTGGTCGCCCGCCGACTGCGCCCCGACGTCCGGATCGTCACCCGGCTGGCGAACGCGACCGTCGGGGGCGCGCTCGCCGCGACCGACGACGGCCACCATGACACCGTCCTCGACGTCGCGGACCTCGCCGCCCCGTCGGTCGTCGAGGCGTGCCTGGGGATCACCACCCATCGGATCACCGCGGCAGGGATCGACGTCGTCGCGGCGACGGTCCCGGTGGAGGGCGACGGCACCCTGAGGGAGATCTTCGGTGATCTCGCGCCGCTGGCGGTCACCGCCGGCGACGGCGCGGTGCTCGCATGTCCCGGTCGCGATCACCGCGTGTCTGCGGGTGACGTGGCGACGATGCTCGGCACCGCCGACGAATTCGCCGCGCGGGGCGTCCGGATCGACGAGGAGTCCGAGGAGGGACAACGACCCCGACCGCCCGGGGTGGTGCGCCGCGCACGGGCGGCGGTGCGGTCGTTCGTCCGCGACGCGAACCCCAACTTCTTCCGCATGCTCGTGGTGCTCGTCCTGCTGCTGGCCGTGTCGACGACCATCCTGCGGCTCTTCTATCGCAAGCCGGGCATGAGCGTCCTGGACGCGGTCTACTTCAGCACCGAGACCATCGCGACGGTCGGCTACGGCGACTTCACCTTCTCCGATCAGGCTGTCGCACTGCGCATCTTCTCGATCGTGCTGATGTTCCTCGGCCTCACGACGACCGCGATGGTCATGGCGTTCCTCGCCGAACTGCTCATCTCCCGCCGCATCGCGGAGGCGGCCGGGCGTCGTCGGGCGCGGTTCATGACCGGCCACGTGGTGGTGATCGGGTTGGGCGCGTTCGGGATCCGCGTCGCCCGCGACATCGCGGCGCGCGGCCGTGAGGTGGTGATCGTCGAACGCGCGTCGGACAACCGGTTCCTGTCCGCGGCGGCGGCCGCGTCGATCCCCGTCGTCATCGGTGACGCGACGCTGCCCTCCACGCTCGCTGACGCCCGCGTGCACACCGCGGGCGCGGTCGCCGTGCTCACCAGCGATGACATGGTCAACATCGAGACCGGCATCGCGGTGCGCGGTGCCCTCGGCAAGGCCTGGTCGGGGCGCCCGGGTGAGCGGGGTGTCCCGATGGTGCTGCGCGTGTTCGACCGCGCGATGGGGGACGCCGTCGCCGACCGCTTCGGGTTCCGGCACGTGCGGTCGACGACGGAACTGGCGGTGCCGTGGTTCGTCGGTGCCGCGCTGGGCCTGCAGGTGCTGAGCACGTTCACCGCGCAGTCGACGAGTTTCGTGGTGGGGCGGCTGCGGGTCGCGCCGGACGGCGGCCTCGTGGGCGTCGCGATGCAGGAGCTCTCGGCGCACACGCGCGTCATCGCGATCCGCCGTCACGACAGCGGCGACCTGGAGTACCCACCACGACGGGGCACCGCGTTCGCCGCGGGCGACGAGGCCTACGTCGTCGGTCCCCACGAGGAGCTGCTCGCCGTCCTCGAGCACCAGCGGGTCGGTTGAGGGATCCGGCGCAGACGCCGCGGATGGTTCGATGGTCGGGTGAGCGGAATCGACGTCGACGTGGTCGTGGTGGGCGCGGGCCTCGCGGGGCTGCGATGTGCCGGGGCGCTGCGTCGACGCGGCCTCGACGTGCTCGTCCTCGAACGATCGGACCGTCCGGGCGGACGGGTGCGCACCGACATGGTCGACGGATTCCGGTGTGATCGCGGGTTCCAGCTGATCAACCCCTCGTATCCCGCGGTGCGCCGCCACGTCGATCTGGACGCGCTGGACCTGCAGGTCGCCGGCCGTGGGGTGCGGGTCGTCGACGCCGACGGTGCCGTGCACACGCTGGCCGATCCGATCCGCCACCCCGATCTCCTCGGCGCGACCGTCGCCTCGGCGGCGTCCATGCGACTGATGCGGCCCCGGGCGGTCGCCGGCGCGGTGCGATGGGCGTTGCCCGCCGTGGGCCCGGTCCGACGCCTCCAGGCGCGACCCGACGCGGCGGTCGGGGACGACTGGGACCGCTACGGCGTCACAGGCCCACTCCGGGACTCCGTGCTGCTGCCGTTCCTCAGTGGTGTGCTCGCCGACGCGGACGGCACGACGTCCGACCGGTACGTGCGGCTGGTCCTGCGCAGCTTCCTGCGCGCGACGCCCGGGGTGCCCGCCGACGGCATGCAGGCACTGTCCGACCAACTCGCCGCGTCGTCGGGCGCGACACTCCGGTACGGCGTGGAGGTCGAGGAGATCGACGAGGCGGGATCGTCGGTGACGGTGCGGACGGGCGACGGACGGTCGACGGTCGCGCGCGCTGTCGTCGTGGCGGGAGACGCGGTCGACGCCGCGACGCTCACCGGTGTCGACACCTCCCCGATGCGGGGTCTGGCGACGTGGTGGTTCGCCGCCGAGCCCGGACTGTCGGATGCGTTCCTGCGGGTGTCCGGGTCGGGCGGGCCGCTGGCGAACACCGCGGTGATGAGCGCGATCGCTCCGGGATACGCGCCGGCGGACCGATCGCTGGTGCAGGCCAGTGCCGTGCTCGGTGGCGGCGAACCGGTCGACGAGAGCGTCGTGCGATCTGAGCTGGCGCGGCTCTGGCAGACGTCGACGAGCCGCTGGGAGCTGTTGACCCGCAACGTCATCCGTCGCGCCCTGCCCGCGCAGGTGCCGGGCCTGCCGGTCCGTCGACCGGTGCGGGTCGGGGAACGGACCGTGATGGCCGGTGACCATCGCGACACCCCGTCGCTGCAGGGCGCGATGGTCTCCGGCGCGCGCGCGGCCCGCACGGTCGTCGGCCTCCTCTAGCCCCGACCGTGCAGCAGATCCCGTCCACCGTGCAGTGGATTTCCCCGGTCGTGCAGTAGATCTCGCCGAGCGTGCGGAGTCTGACCGGTGGCGCGTATCGAATGCACGCTCGACGGCATCTGATGCACGCTCGACGGGTCTCGACGGGCAGTCAGCGGTCAGCGGGTCGAGTCGATGCGGTCCGCGACGAGTTCGGCGACGAGGGTCGGGTGCGTCTCGGGGAGCCAGTGCCCGCCGTCGTCGACGACCGCGAAGCGGTACTTCCCGAGGACGTGCGCGGCGGTCTCGATCGCTCCGGTCCGCGTGAGGAACGCGTCGCGCGCACCCCAGATGAACGTCGTCGGCACGGTGATGTCGCCGGTGGCGCTGCCCAACCCGAACGGCATCGCGCGGTACCAGTTCATGCCGCCGGTGAGGGCGTCGGTGCCCACGACCCGCTCGCGCACGACAGCGAGGCTCTCGTCGTCGAGTCCGCTGCGCCGCAGTGAGGCCTCGAGGCGCGATCGCACCGCGCGCACGGTCCGCTCGGGGACGACCGGCATCTGAAACGCAGCCATGTACCAGGAGCGCAGCGCCTGCGACGACGTCCCGAGGGCCGTCAGGAACGCGGCCGGGTGCGGCACCGACAACGCCGTGTAGCTGCGCACCAGCTCGGGGCGCTGCGCCGTCACCGCCCACCCGACGATGGCGCCCCAGTCGTGGCCGACGAGATGCACCGGCCCGCCCACCCGGTCGACGAGCGCGGCGACGTCCGACACGAGTTCGGGGATCGCGTATGCGCGTCGACCTCGGGGACGAGCGCGCGGGCTGTATCCACGCTTGTCGGGGGCGACGGTGCGGATCCCCCGCTCGGCGAGGCCCGCGGAGACACGACGCCACGACTCCTTCGTCTGCGGGAAACCGTGCAGCGCGACGACGACGGCGCCGTCGGCGCCGGGGCTGTCGATGGGGCCGGTGTCGACGACGTCGAAGACGAGGTCGCCGGTGCGGAACTCGGTGATGCGGTCGGTCATCGTCCGATCCTGACACCTGCCGCGGCCGTCACATCCCGACGGCCTCCGCAACGATCCGTCGCGACGCGTCCCGTCCCTCGGGCGTCGGGGTGAGGGGGTATGCGTGGACGGCGCCGGGCTGTTCGACGAGCTCCACCTCGCCGCCGGCAGCGCGGATGTCGTCGACGAGGTGCAGGGCGTCGGGCAGGAAGATGTCGCGGTCACCGATGTACACCGTTGTCGGCGGCAGTCCCTCGACGCGACCCCGCAGGGGGCTGACCCGCGGGTCCTCGGGGGACAGCTCCCCGCGCCATGCCCGTCCGGCCTCGCGCAGGCCGGCCGGGACGAGCCACGGATCGTGCCGCGCGATGTCGTCGACGCCGGGGTCGGTGAGGGCGATGTCGAGCCAGGGCGCGATGAGGGCCAGTCGCGCCGGACGGATGCCGTCGGCCGCGAGGACCTGCGTGATTCCCAGGGCGAGACCGCCACCGGCGGAATCGCCGGCGATCGTCGTGTTCTCGACACCGACGTCCTGCACGAGATCGTCGAAGCATCTCCGCACGAACGGGAAGGCCTCGGCGGCGGTGTGGGCGGGGGCCAACCCGTACAGCGGGATCACGACCCGCAGACCCGCGTCGGCGAGACGCTCGATCAGGCGCCAGTGGAATCCGGTGATCGGTGCGATGTAGGCGCCGCCGTGCAGGTACAGAACCCCACGGCCCGTCGGCGCGGCCGGTGTGACGGTCCAGCACCGTAATCCGTCGACGGCCGTCTCCTCGACCGTGTGGTTCCGTCGCAGCGACGACGGGGGATCGGCAGGCGAACCGGGCGACGCCATCCGGCGGCGCGCATGCTCGGCCGTGCGCATCCGTCGCCGATAGCGCACGCGGACGACTACTGCGGTCAGGTGCATCATCGGGCTGGCCATGACGACGATCGTCACCCACGCTCGCGGACGCGCGCGAGCACCTCGGCGAGTTCGTCGGTGACCTCGGCGACGTCGAGCGCCGCGACGCCCGATGCGCGCAGTGCCCGGGCCAGCCCGTCCGTGTCGAGTTCGGCGAGGACGTCGAAGTCGGGCGGGGTGGGCAGCGGGGGCAGCACCCCGACCGCGAACGGATCGTCGGTGGGCCGGCGAGGAGGGGCGTCATCGCGACGTGTCGTCGACTCGTCTGCGGTGGGCTCGCCGCGCATCCGGGTCAGGAGCGTGGGCACGTCGGCACCCATCATCGCCAGCGCGACCCCCGGGCTGTCGTCGATGCGGGCTGCGAGTTCGTAGGCGACGGCGAGTACGTGGATGCAGTGCGGTTCGTCGTCGGGACAGGAGCACTCGACGGTGAGATCGGCTGCCTCCGTGGGCAGGACCATCGCGCCGAGCGTGGCGGGCTGCTCGCCGCGGGCCACCGCGAGGAGATCGTCGGTGGCGTCCTGGGCCCGCAGCAGTGAGACGACGGTGTCGGGTTCGACGGTGCGGAACCGCAGAGCGGTCTCGAACGGGTCGAGCTGACTGCCCTGGACCAGGGCGCTGACCACGCCGGGGTGCACGCGGAAGTCGTGAACAGTCCGCTCACGGAAGTAGCTGCGTGCCTTGTTCACCCGGCGGGTGTCGGCGGGACGGTCGGCGATGTCGAGCACCGCACGTGCCCACGACGTGCGACCGTACCCGCGCAGCGGCGTGTCGCCGCGTCGAGATCCTCTGCCCCGGGGACTCATTCGCCCACCGCCTCGTCACGCAGGCGGATGAGGTCGTGGAGTTCGTCGTCGCCGATGTCGGCGAGCCAGTGCTCCCCCGACGTCACGGTGAGGTCCGACAGCGTCCGCTTGTCCCGGATCATCGCGTCGATCCGCTCCTCGATGGTGCCGATGCACACGAACGTGCGCACCTCCACCTCACGCTGCTGCCCGATGCGGTGGGCGCGGTCGGTCGCCTGGTCCTCGACGGCGGGATTCCACCAGCGGTCGACGTGCAGCACGTGATTGGCCGCGGTGAGGTTGAGGCCGGTGCCGCCTGCCTTCAACGACGCGATCATCAGGGGTGGACCGTCGTCGGCGGAGAACTGCTCGACCATCCCGTCGCGTGCCGTGCGCCCCACCCCGCCGTGCAGGAAGGGGATCGGTGTGTCGAGGCGGGCGGCCAGCCACGGCGCGAGCATCTCTCCGAACGCCGTGAACTGTGTGAACAGCAGGGCGCGTTCGCCGTCGGCGACGATCGTGTCGACGATGTCGGCGAGGAGTTCGAGTTTGCCAGACCGGTGTGCGTTGCGGCGCAGCAGCGGTGACCCGTCGCCGAGGAAGTGGGCGGGGTGGTTGCACACCTGCTTCAGTCGCGTCAGCGCGGCGAGGACCGTCCGGACGCGGTGGCCCTCGTGTGTCGCGTCCGACTCCACCTTCCCGAGCGCCGCCATGAGGTCGTCGGTGACGGCGCGGTAGAGAGCCGCCTGCTCGACCGTGAGGTTGGCGCGCACCGTGAGCTCCGTCTTCGCGGGCAGGTCCGCGACGACGGCGGGGTCGGTCTTGACGCGCCGCAGGATGAACGGCTGGGTGATCGCGGCCAGGCGTCGGACCGCCTCGGGGTCGCGTTCGCGTTCGATCGCCTCGGCGAACCGGGCCTTGAAGGCGGACGGCGACCCCAGCAGTCCGGGATTGACGAGGTCCACGACGGCACGCAGGTCCTCGAGGCGGTTCTCCACCGGTGTGCCGGTGAGGGCGACGCGGTGGCGTGCGCGGACCGCGCGGACGGCGCGCGCCGCAGCGGTGGAGACGTTCTTGACGTGTTGGGCCTCGTCGACGACGACGCGTTCCCAGTCGACCGTCGCGAGCGACTCCTTGTCGCGGACGGTGATGGCGTAGGTCGTGACCACGACGTCGGCCGTCGCCACGGCGGCGGCGAACCGCGCGGCGCGGGTCCGGCCCGGGCCGTGGTGGACCAGCACCCGCAGATGCGGTGCGAAGCGTGCGATCTCGCGTTCCCAGTTGCCCACCACCGACATCGGGCACACGATGAGCGTCGGACCAGGCCCGTCGTCGGCCCGGTCTTCGCGCTCCCCGCACAGCAGTGCGATGACCTGGATTGTCTTGCCCAGTCCCATGTCGTCGGCGAGAACGGCCCCGATCCCGAGGTCGGACAGGTGCGCGAGCCACTCGACGCCGCGGTGCTGATAGGGCCGGAGGTCGGCGACGAGGGTGTCGGGAACGGGCCGCGGATCCGGCCGGACCGCGCCCTGATCGGCGATGTCGTCGAGCCAGGACAGGCCCGACACCGAGCTGACGGGGATGCCGGGTCCGCCGGAGCCGGTGACGAGCCCGAACAGTTCGCCCATGTCGGGGGGATGACCGGACGCCGCGAGCGCCTGCTGGGTGGTGATGAACTCCGCGGCCCGGCGCAGCGACGCGCCGTCGGCGCGCACCCACACCCCGCGGACACGGACGAGGCTGCCCTTCTGTTCGGCCAGTGAGCGCAGCTCGCCCTCGTCGAGGACGGTGTCGCCGAGAGCCAGCTGCCACTGGAAGTCCCGGATCTCGGCGAGTCCCGCCATCACCGAGCGCTGCACCGTCGCGCCGGGCGCGACACCGCGCAGCGACAGTGTGGGCGTCGCGACGGCGATCGTCCGCGGCAGCAGGACCCCGATGCCGGAGTCCCCGAGGGCGGTTGCGCCGTGATCGAGGAGGGCGCCGACGGTCTCGGTGTCGAGCAGGAAGTCGAGGGTGTGGTCGTCGTGACCGGCGCGGGCGAGGGGCTCGAACACCCGCACCGCGCCGGCGAGCTCGGTGGTGATCTCGTCGAGCTCGAGCGGCGACAGCCGCCGGATCTCGAGCGGCTCGTCGCCGTCGGCGGTGCGTCGGCACACCTGGAGTCGCCAGTACTCGGCGTCCATCTCGACGAGGTCGGGATCGGCGGGGGCGGTCGGCTCGTGCAGCCGCAGCACCAGCGAGCTCTCGCCCTCGCGGACCGTGTCGGACCAGTCCTGCCACATGCGTGACGCAGCCGATGCGCGGTCGGAGGCGATCGCGCTCTCCGCGTCCAGCAGCAGCGACCGCACGAACGGAGACCGCACCGCGCCGGCGGGGATGTCCCGGCATCGTTCCCGGCAGGTGAGGTCGACGATCTCCCGGCAGAAGTCGTCGACGGCCTCGGCGCCACCGTTGTCGACGACGACCTGAGGTGCGGCGGCGCACGCCTGCGACAGCCATGTCCGCCAGCGGGTGGTCGGGACCGGGATCCACCGGACACTCCAGGAGCCACCGACCCACGCGACCGACGGCGCCACCGCGCCGGACGTGACGAATCGTCGAACTGCCTGCGTCACATGGCGATAGAAGACGAGTTCGCCACCGGGGGAGTCACCGAGGTCGGGATCGTCGAGGAGGGCGACGGCCGCCGCCGGGCCCAGGGTCAGTGTGCCCGCGTGCACCGTCGCCTCACCGATGCGGATGGCGACCGTGCGACGCAGCGACCTCCCGTCGACCAGCCCGGCGACGGGAGCCGGCAGGTCGTCACCGGGCTCGGACGTCACCGCCCCGGAGGGGTCGGTGAACCACAGCGACAGCCCGACCCCCGGCCGCCACAGCGCGTGCGTCGGCGGGGTGGAACTCACCGGCCCATGGTGGCACGCGGGTGCGACATCGACGCCGCGGTCCGTCACCCGACGGCGAGCAGCTCGACGTGGCGCACCACGGCGCCGAGGGACGCCTCGAGCGGTGCCGTGCTGCGCTGGATCTGCGCCATCAACAGACCTCCCTGGAGCGCGGCGAGCGTCGACTGGGCGAGTGGTGCGGTGTCGACGTCGTCGGCGAGGACTCCGCGGGACCGCATCGAGTCGTATCCCCGACGAATCGCGCGTTCCCACCGGGTCAACGCACTCGCGACCGCCGCACGGGCGTCGGGATCTGTCTCTGCGACCTGCGCGCCGAGCGATCCGAGCGGGCACCCGCCCGAACACCCTCCGAGCCGTTGGTACTCGACGATCCCCGCGCACCACCGGCGCAGTCCGTCGAGCGAGTCGAGCTCGGCGAACACCCCCTCGTGGGTGCCGACGATGGTCTCGTCCTGGTAGGCGATCACCGCCCGCACGAGCTCGTCCTTGTCCGAGAAGTAGTGGTAGATCTGCGAACTGCTGACCTCCGCGCGGTCACGGACGTCCTCCATCGTCGTGCCGCTCACGCCGACGTCGAGCATCAACTCCGCCGCCGCGGTGACGATGCGTTCCCGCGTCCGTCGGCCCCGACTCGTCAACGGTCGTCCGGTGCTGGTGCGCAGCGCGTCGGTCGTCATGCGCACACCCTACCTTTTTCTGGAGTGGACAATCCAGTTTCTGCGGGGCACGGTGATCATCACCGGGGGGCGCCCCCGGTACAGCCGACACGAGGACGAGACGATGACTGCAGCGCAGGACTCCATGACCGACCAGTTGACCGCCACCCTGGAGGGATCCCGCATCCAGTTCCCGGCCGCGGTCTCCGACGCCTTCGACGCCGACCGTGACGCGCTCGACGCCGCCGGCGTCCCCGACGACGTCGCCGCCGTCGGCACGACGCTCCCGGACGCCGACGTGCTGGCGGTCGACGGGTCGTCGACACGGCTCTCGGACGAACTCGGCGGTCGCCCGGCCGTTCTCGTGTTCTACCGGGGCGCGTGGTGCCCGTTCTGCAACATCGCCCTGCGCGCCTACCAACAGGAACTCGAACCCGCGTTGGAGGAGCGGGGTGTCACCCTGGTGGCCCTGAGCCCGCAGAAGCCGGACGGGTCGCTCAGCGTCCAGGAGAGCGACGAGCTGACCTACACGGTCCTGTCCGACCCGGGGAACGCCGTCGCCCGCAGTCTCGGGATCATCGCGCCGACCAACCCCGACGCCCTCGCGGCGCAGCGCGAGCTGGGACTCGACGTCACCGAGCTGAACGCCGACGGCACCGCCGAACTGCCGTTCCCCACCGTCGTCGTCATCGACGAGACCCGCACGGTGCGGTTCATCGACGTGCACCCGAACTACACGACGCGCACGGAGTCGGCGCAGATCATCACGGCAGTCGACGACCTGAAGCGCTGAACCCGTTCGGCCACCGAGCAATTCACGACATCTCACCCCCAGGGAGTTCACCCATGTCAGACCCCGCCTACTTCACCCGATTCGAGAACCTCGCCTTCGAACGCACCGACGACGGCGTCCTCACGATGCGGTTCCACACCGACGGCGGCCCCGTGACCTTCACCGGTCAGACACATGAGGACCTCCCGGCGGCCCTCGAGGCCATCGCCCTCGACACCGACAACCGGGCTCTCGTCATGACCGGTACCGGAGATGTCTTCATGGACAGCATCGACGGGGACAGCCTGGGCGAGATCTACAAGCCCGCCGTGTGGGAGAAGATCCGCCGCGAGGGGCTCGCCGTCTTGCAGCGGCTGCTGAGCCTGCCCATGCCGGTCGTCGGCGTCGCGAACGGGCCGGCGACCGTCCACTCGGAATACCTGCTGCTCACCGACATCCACATCGCCTCCGAGCGCGCCACCTACGGCGACTTCCCGCATCCCGCCTTCGGCATCACCGCCGGCGACGGACTGCAGGTGGTGTGGGAGGAGATCGCGGGCACCGCGCGGGCGAAGTGGCTGCTCTGGACCGGCGAGACGATCGACGCGGCGACCGCGGAGCGGTGGGGCGTGGTCAACGAGGTCGTCGCTCATGACCAGGCGTACACCCGCGGACTGGAACTCGCGCGCACGCTCGCCGCGAAGCCCCAGCTGTACCGGTCGCTGCAGAAGCAGACCCTCAACCAGAAGCTGTTGCGGCGCATCGTCGAAGGCGTGCCCTTCGGCATGGCGCTGGAAGGTCTCACCGCTGCGGATCTCGCCTACCAGCAATGATCCGGCCGGCCGAGGTCGCTGCGACGCTGTACGCGATCGGATTCACGAAACCACCCGCGCCAGAGAGCGACGTCGGACCGCGAAGCCCGAGGATCGTCGCCCGGGTAGGGCTCATGCTGGGGATCTGCGTCGCGGTGTGTCTCGCGACAGGGCTGCTGAGCCACTGGATCCAGCACCCACCGAGCTGGTTCTGGTTCCCGTCGAACCCGCCGTGGCTCTACCGCGTCAGCCAGGGGCTGCATGTGATCACCGGGACGGCGGCGATCCCGCTGCTGCTGATCAAGCTGCAACTCGTGTACCCGAGACTGTTCGCCCGACCGGTCATCGGTACGCCGCTGCGCGCACTGGAACGCCTGTCGATCGCCGTGCTCGTCAGCTCGATGATCTTCCAGCTGTTCACCGGACTGATGAACACCGCGCAGTTCTATCCGTGGAAGTTCTTCTTCACCACGACCCATTACGCGATGTCCTTCGTCGTCGTGGCCGCGCTGATGGTGCACATCGCGGTGAAGCTGCCGATCATCCAGGCGGCCTTCCGGTCTCCGCTCGAGTCCACCGAGGCGATCGACAACGAACCGGTGACGCGATGACGGGCGAGCACACGGTGTCGCGGCGGGCGATCCTGGGTGGCTCGGTCGCTGCCGCGGGCCTCGCGGTGGTGGCGTTCGCGGGCCAGACGGTGCCGTTCCTGCGGTGGGTGTCGTTCCTCGCCCCGCGTTCCGGTGAAGGTCCGCAGGGGGTTCCCGTCAATCGGACGGCGGCGGCGGCCGGCGTCGTCGACGGCGCGCGGAGTGCGGACTACCGTCTCGCTCTCGCCGCCGACGGCAGGACGATGTCGCTCACCCTCGATCAGCTCCGGCGGCTGCCCCAGCACGAGAGCGATCTCCCGATCGCGTGTGTCGAGGGGTGGAGCGCACAAGCCGGATGGCGGGGCGTCCGCGTCCGCGACCTCGTCGCGATGGTCGGGGGCGACCCCGACCGGGACGTCCGCTTCATCTCCCTCGAGCGCGGGATGTACGGCGTCAGCGTGCTCCCGGCGAACTTTGCCCGCGACCCGGCCTCCCTGGTCGCCCTCGAGCTCCATGGTCAGCCGCTCACCCTCGACCACGGGTTCCCGTGCCGACTGATCACCCCCAACCGTCCCGGAGTCCTCCAGACCAAGTGGCTGTCCCGGATCGAGGTCACATGATCACCCGCATCGTGCGCCTCATCCTGATCCTGGGCGCGCTACCCGTCGGCTGGTTCGGGCTGTCGCTGCTCTGGGATATGAGCGCCGCCGACAAGATCTCGATCGCGGTGTGGCTCATAGCCGGACTCGTCGCCCACGACGCCGTGTTCGCCCCTGCCTGCATCGCTGCCGGTCACGGGGTGAAAGCCGTCCTACCGCAACGATTGTGGCCGCCCGTCCTGGCCGGGACGTCGGCCACGCTGTTGCTGCTGCTCCTGGCGCTCCCCGTCCTCTATCCGCGGTCGGCGTCCCAGGCCGCGCCCGGCAACGACGAGAGCGGCACCATCCTCGACCGCCCCTACGGCCTCGGCCTGACCGTCGCGGTCCTCATCACCTGGGCGCTGGTGATCGTCCTGATCGTGCGCGGCCGTGCATCATCCCCATCCCTTCACGACAAGGAGTGACACCGAATGGCAAGCATCTTCATCACCGGATCGACCGACGGACTCGGTCTCATGGCGGCGCAACGGCTCATCGCCGACGGCCACCACGTCACCCTGCACGCACGTTCGGCGACACGCGCCGAGGAGACCCGTCAGACGGTGCCGGACGCACGGGACATCGTCGTCGGCGACGTCTCGCAGACCGGCGGGATGAAGTCCGTCGCGGAGCAGGCCACCGACGCGGGACCGTTCGACGCGGTGATACACAACGTCGGGCTGGGATACAGGGCCTCCGAGAGGATCGAGACCCCGGACGGCCTCAGCCGCACCTTTGCGGTCAACGTCCTCGCGCCCTACGTGCTCACCGCATCGATGCCCTGGTCCGAGCGGTTGATCTACCTGAGCTCCGTCCTCCACCAGAACGGGGTAGCAGATCTGTCCGACCCGCAGTGGACACGCCGGCCATGGGACGGGAACCAGGCCTACGCCGACAGCAAACTGTTCGATCTCATGCTGGCCTTCGCGGTGGCCCGACGACGGCCCGACGCGTTCGTCAACTCGGTCGAACCGGGCTGGGTGCCGACGAAGCTCGGCGGAGACGAGGCGACCGACGATCTCGAGGCCGGCCCCGTCACGCAGGCCTGGCTGGCCACGAGCGACGACCCGGAGGCCCTGGTCACCGGACAGCACTTCTACCACCAGCAGGTCGCCGCGACGCATCCCGACGCCCACTCGATCGAGAAGCAGGAGGACCTGCTCGACTACTGCGCCCAGCTCACGGGCATCCGGTTGGACTGAGTCGACCAGCTCAGGGGCAGCGGCTCATTCGCACGCGACGCCGTCGCCGTCACGATCGAGTGCGGCGCGGTACCCGGGGTCCCCGACGCGCAGCGGCGCCGCGCCCGCCGCGCGGGCCGCGGAGCAGTTCGTGTAGTACGCGGACCCGCCGTCGGGGGTCGCCCCTGGGACGAGCGGACGCGGGGCATCCGTCGTCGTCGGTGGCGGGGGCGGTTGCGGAGGGAGTTCGGTCGTCGTCGTGACGGGCGCTGCGCCACCGCACGACGTGAGGGTCCGGGCCATCGCGTCCTTCTCGGCCGCGGTCACCCACAGTCGATAGGCGGCCTTCACCTCGACCTGTCGGGACACGTACGTGCAGCGATAGCCGCGGTTCGGCGGCAACCAGGTGGCGGCGTCACCGTCGCCCTTCTGCTGGTTCGTGGGTCCGTCGGTGGCTTGCAGGTTGCGGGGATCGTTGGCGAAATCGCGTCGCTCCTCGGCCGAGAGCTGTTGCGCACCTTTCTGCCACGCGTCCGACAGGGCGACGACGTGGTCGATCTGCACCGCCTCGGAGGTCCGCTCTCCGCGGGTGAACGCGATGGGGCGCCCGGTGTAGGGGTCGGCGAGCGTCCCGGACAGCACCACGCAGTCACGGGTGCCCGGCTTGGCGACGATCGCGGTGAGATCGCGGCGGAGGATGTCGTTGCGGGTGTCACACCCGTTGTGGCCCAGCGCGACGTCGACATCGTCGGACCACGCCTGCCCGAATTGCGCACGCGTGTAGCCGGTCTTGGGTGCTCGACCCTTCACCGGCAGCGTCTCCAGCATCGCCAGGGCCGCCGTCGCCGCTCCCGGCTCCGCGGTGGTCGACGACGGCGGGGACGTTGTCGTCGTCTCCGGCGACGTCGACGTGGTCGTCGTGATCGTCCGCGTGGCGGTGACCGCCGCCGCCTGGTCCGACGACTGCTTCGAGTCGTCGGGCGCGACGAGCCCCACCAGTGCGATCACCGCTACGACACCCACCCCCGTGAGGACCCCCAGGCGGCGTCGGGTCACGTGACGGTGACGCCGCCGTCCACGACGATCGTCTGTCCGGTGACGTAGCCGCCCGCGGGCGACGCGAGCCACACGGCTGTCGCGGCGAGTTCGGCCGGGTCTCCCATGCGCTTGAGCAGCTGGCGCGCCTTCTGCGACTCGAGGTAGCCCTCGTCGTACTGCCCGGTCATCTCGGATTCGAAGAAGCCCGGCGCGATCGCGTTGACGCGGATGCCTTTTCGGCTGCCCCACTGCTGGGCGAGGTCGCGGGTGAGGCCGATGACCCCGGCCTTGCTCGCGGCGTAGGCGGCCTGGGGGAGTCCCGCTGTGGTGAGCCCGAGAACGCTGGAGATGTTCACGATGCTGCTGCCGGGCTGCATCACCTTCGCGGCGGCTTGCGCGGTCCAGTAGGAGCCGTTGAGGTTGATGTCGATGACCGACCGGAACTGTTCCGGGGTCTCGCGGGTTGCGGGTACCGCGGTGCCGACGCCGGCGTTGTTGATGAGCACGTCGACCCGGCCGAACGCCTCCATCGCGGCGTCGACCATGGCGGCGGCCTGAATCGGATCGGCGACGTCGGTGGCGACGCTGACGGCCGTGGCCCCGAGCGACTCCACCATCGCCTGGGTGTCGGCGAGCTTGTCGACGCGTCGCGCCGCCAGGACGACCGACGCCCCCGCCTCGGCGGCGGCACGGGCGAAGGCAACGCCCAGACCCGACGACGCGCCGGTCACGATGACGACCTTGTCGTCGAGGCGGAACATGTCGAGCACGGGCATGGCGATCTCCTCGCTGAGAACGGTTGTCCTTACAGACCGAGATCGCGGCCGATGATCTCCTTCATGATCTCGTTGGAGCCGGCCCAGATCTTGGTCACCCGGGCATCCTTCCATGCCTGCGCGATGCGGTATTCGTTCATGAACCCGTAGCCGCCGTGCAGCTGCACGCAGGTGTCGAGGACCTTGTTCTGGATCTCGGCGGTCCACCACTTCGCCTTGGCGGCGTCGGCGGGGCTGAGCTCGCCGTCGCAGTGCGCGGCGACGCACGCGTCGACGAACGCCTGCGTGACGTCGAGCTGGGTCGACAGCTCGGCGATCGTGAACTTGTTGTACTGGAACGACCCGACCGCCTGGCCGAACGCCTTGCGCTCGGAGACGTAGGTCAGGGTCTCGTCGAACAGGGCCCGCGCGTGCGCGAGATTCGAGACGGCGCAGTTCATCCGCTCCTGCGGGAGGAACGTCATCATGTGGATGAAGCCGCGGTCGATCTCACCGATCACGTTCTCGGCGGGGACGCGGACGTCGGAGAAGAACAGCTCGGCCGTGTCGGACTCCGGCTGGCCGACCTTGTCGAGCTTGCGACCGCGCTCGAAGCCGTCCATGCCCTTCTCGACGCCGAACAGCGTGATGCCCTTGGCCTTCTTCTCCGGCGACGTCTTCACCGCGACGACGACGAGGTCGGCGTTGTAGCCGTTGGTGATGAAGGTCTTCGAACCGTTCAGGATCCAGTCGGACCCCTCCTGGCGCGCCGTGGTCTTGATCCCGGCGAGGTCGGAGCCGGCTGCGGGCTCGGTCATCGCGATCGCGGTGACGGTGTCGCCGGTGCAGAACCCGGGCAGCCAGCGCTGCCGCTGCTCCTCGGTGGTCAGGTGCACCAGGTACGGCGCGACGATGTCGACGTGGATGCCGAACGCCGACGGGATCGCGGCGCTGACCCCGGACAGCACCTCGGTGAACTTCGCGTTGAAGCGGTAGTCACCGGCGGCCGAGCCGCCGTACTCCTCGGGGACCTCGAGTCCGAGGAAGCCGAGCTCGCCGGCATGCTTCCAGATCTCGCGGTCGATGAACCGCTGTTCGACGATCTTCTCGTGTCGCGGTGTGACGTAGCGGTCCACGAACTCCTGGGCCGATTCGCCGAAGGCGCGATGGTCGGGTCCGTACAGCGTCCTGCGCATGGTGTGACTCCTCGAGACGATCTGGTGATCCCGGGCGAGCCGTTGTTACCGGCGAGTAGCTCCAGGTGACTCCATGCTGCGCCGCGACATGCGTGCAGGTCAAAACGGTGTGTGTGACCTGGGTCGCATCGCGTCGGTTACCGTCTCGACCATGCGCCTCTCCACGCGGAACCAGCTGACCGGGACCATCGCCGAGATCAATCTCGGGTCGGTCATGGCGACCGTCAAGGTCACCCTCGACCCCGGCGGCCAGACCGTCGTCTCCTCCATCACCAAAGAGGCCGTCGAGGAACTCGGCCTCACCGTCGGCCAGCCCGCCACCGTCCTCGTGAAGTCGACCGAGGTGACCATCGGGGTGGAGTAGGACCTCAGTCGCCCTCGGGTGGCGAGTACTTCCGTAGCATCGCCGCCTCGAGTCGGCCCGACTCGGGATCGATCACCATGCTCCAATGCCCGGCGGGTATCTGGACGAAGCCGGAACGGCAGGTCCCCCCGCGGGCGGTCGCAGCCAGGTACTCGTCGACGCCGTCTCGGATCTCGTTCTCGTCCTCGCCGAGCGCACTCACGGCGGCGAACAGCCGTTGGCGCTCATCCTCCTGGATGACGGCATACGCATTGTCGAGTCGCGCCAGGTCTTCGGCGAACCGCACGAGTGCCTGCGTCGACCGATTCGTCGCCGACAGGGCGATGAGGTCGTCTCGACTCATGGTCGTCACGACCGGTGGCGGCGGAGGGAACCCACGGAAGACCCCGTCGTCGTCGACAGCATCGGCGAACGAGCGGAAGTCCATGTTCGAGATGGACAGGTTGTTCTCGACCGACCACATCTCGGACGGGATGACGCGGAACGTGCGGCCGGGTTCGTGGCCCCATTCCGTCCGCCCCAGATCGACGACGAGGATGGACATCTCGGGGTCGGTCATCGACTGCGCATCGGCGATGAAGGCGTAGAACGGCGGGTCGTCTCCCGTTCGGTCCACCAAGTCCGATGGTGAGAGTCCCTCATTCTCCGGGTTGTCGACGCATACGAGATTCGCCTCGAAGGTCGGGAACTGGGAGTCACCACTCTCGACGGGAGCCATCGCTGCCTCCGCCACAGCGCGCCAGCGGACGTCGTCGGTGAAGTCGGTGCGGATCAACAACGACGGCGCGTACTCGCTGCCCAGGAGGTCGGAGAGAGACTTCCCAGTTCCGAGGCTTTCACGGAGGGCAGCGGTGTCGGCTTGGTCTCGTCGTGCCGCGTCCAGCTGCTGCAGCACAGCGACGTCATCGGGCGGTTCGGGAAGGCGTAGGGATTCGACGATCCGCTCGACCTCCCCGTCGTCGAGCGGGCCGTGCGCGCGCAATTCCACCGTCCAGGGCGCGATCTCACGGCGCCAGGTGTGTTCGATGTGGCTGACGTGGAACGGGACCTCCGGCTCCGGCAGCTCGGTGAGCCACCGCCGGACGATGATCTGGGGCGATTGGCCGTGGACGCTGAGATCGAGCGCACCTGTGAGCGGGTCTCCGTCGAGTGGGGAGCCGCTGACCGTGACCGGCAGATGGCCGACCACGGTGGTGGGCATGTCGGCGACGGCGCGCATCTTCGCCTCGTGTGCGCGCTGTTCGTCGGACACCGTCGGGTCGTCCTCGTCGACGACAGGGCCGTCCCACCGGAACAGCGCGGGGTCGATGTGGATGTCGATCCCCGGATCGGAGAGCTCGACCGCCTCACCGCCCTGTTCCCGCCGGAGCGCCACCCCGATCTCCGCGTCGATCACGACGGTGATCGCGGAACCCTCACCGGGGAAGGCGAGTTCGTATCCCACCCGCCCGCGGACCGTCGTCTCTCGAATGGAATCGGGTTCGCCGATGTCGGACTGGCCGAATCGGTTCTCGACCGGCCACGACCGGTGTGGCTTTAAGAGGTGGTGGTGACCGAGTCCGGTGTACGAGACGAGCGTGTGGGGGTTCTTCACCCGGTGGGTGGCTGAACTGTCGCCGGCGGGAATGGCCCAGGAGTCGGTCGGCGTGTCGATCCACGTCGGGTTCCCGCCACCGTCTTCGATCCGCAACCGGCCGGGGTGAGCGAGGTATACCCGTCGAGGTTCGGATCCCCCATGCATCGTGCCGACGAGATTCCGCCCGATGGTGCTGTAGGTCAGGCCGCGGATCTGCGGCGAGGTCGGCGTCATGTACTGAACCTTACAAATGAACGTCGCAGTTCAGACCAAAACCGCCCCGAGAGGGAGGTCCGAGGGCGTGATGCCGTCGGAGACCCTTCTCGGGGCGGTTCTCAGCCGTGATGCGGCGGCCTAGCGACGCGCTGGGGCCTCCGCGTGCTCGGGGTCGCGGGCCATCCCCGGGGTCAGGGATGCGGCGGCCAGCTCCTCGCCGACGCTCTCGTGCGGCTCCCCCTTCGCAGCCCGGCGCGAGCCGCCCGTGAAGAGCGACGCGATGGTGCCCAGGACACAGCAGACGACGGCGAAGGTGAACGCCGCGGTCAGGCCGGACGAGAACGGCTCCGAGATGAGGTGCGGGAAGAAGCTGAGCCCGGTCAGGTGCTCCTGGCTCGCCTGCGACAGCTGGTCGATGTGCGGACCCAGCAGTTCCTTGACGGGGTTGTAGCCGAGGAACGCGGCGAACAGCACGGCGACTGTCGGTAGGTGCGCGATCTGATTCGCGTCGGCCGGGGCGACGCCGTTCGCGCTCAGCCCGCCACTCATCGCGGCCGGCAGATGCTCGGACAGTCCGGCGATCATGAGGCTGAAGAACAGTCCGATGGAGAGCACCATCGCCGAGTTCTGGAACGTCGTCATCATCCCGGCGCCCGACCCGCGGGCGTTGGCCGGGAGGCTGTTCATCACCTCGGCGCGGTTCGGCGACGAGAACAGTCCCATCGCGATGCCGTTGACGAACAGGATCGCGGCGAACACCCAGTAGTTGAAGTCGACCGGGATCACGATGAGCGCGACGAAGGTGATCGCTGTCAGCAGCAGTCCGCTGGTGGTGAACCACTTGGTGCCCACGCGGTCCGACAGGAACCCGGAGATCGGCGCCACCAGGAGGAAGCCGATGGTCAGCGGCACCATGTAGATGCCCGCCCACAGCGGGGTCCGCGAGTAGTCGTATCCGTGCTGCGGCAACCAGATCCCCTGCAGCCAGATGATCAGCGTGAACTGCAGTCCGCCGCGGCCGATGGAACCGAAGAGGTTGGCCACGTTGCCGAACAGGAACGACCGGTTGCGGAACAGGCTCAGCTGGAACAGCGGGTTCGCCACGCGCATCTCGATCACGACGAACAGTGCGAGGACCAGGAGGCCGCCGATGATGCAGCCCAACACGAGCGGGCTCTGCCAGCCCATGTTCGACGAGCCGTAGGGCTGGATGCCGTAGGTGATCCCGACGAGGACGGCGACGAGCCCCACCGCGAAGGTGATGTTTCCCCACCAGTCCATCGACGTCCGCTTGCGCACGCCGGTGTCGTGCAGCTTCAGGTAGGCCCAGACAGTTCCGACGACACCGAACGGCACCGACACGAGGAAGACGAGGTGCCAGTTCAGCGGCGCGAGAACACCGCCCACCAGCAGGCCCAGGAACGAGCCGCTGATCGCGGCGACGCCGTTGATGCCGAGGGCGAGCCCACGCTGTCGCTCGGGAAACGCGTCGGCGAGGATCGCCGACGAGTTCGCCATCAGGAACGCGCCGCCGACGCCCTGGATCACGCGCCAGAAGATCAGCCAGATGGCGGCCGTGCTGCCGTCGAACCACGTGCACGCCAGGAAGATCGACGACAGCGTGAAGACGGCGAAGCCCATGTTGTACATGCGTGCGCGCCCGAACATGTCACCGAGGCGGCCGAAGCTGACGACCAGCACGGCGGTGACGACGAAGAAGCCCATCATCATCCACAGCAGGTAGCTGGTGTTCTCGGGCTGCAGCGGGTTCAGCCCGATCCCCTTGAAGATGTCAGGCAGGGCGATCAGCACGATCGACGAGTTGATGAAGGCGATGAGCGTGCCCAACGTGGTGTTGGACAACGCGATCCACTTGTAGTGGGGACCGAGTTCGGCGATCGACCGGGTGCGGCCGGACCGCGACGGTTCGGGTGCGTCAGGCCGGTCGAGCAGGGCCGTGGAGCGGTGTGTCATCTCGGACTTCCTCTTCAGGCGCGGGACGTGGACAGTGCGGCGGCGAGCAACTCGATGGAGCGCTCGGCCGCGGCGCGGTCACCCGGTTCGAGGCGGCTCAGCGCATCCTCGACCAGTCGCGCGCGGCGGGACGTGGTGCCCTGGATCAGGTCGGCCCCGTCCTCGGTGGGCTCGATCAGGCTGGCGCGACCGTCGCCGGGATCGGCGGTGCGTCGGACCATGCCGTCGCGCTCCAGGGACGAGACGATCCGCGACATCGTCGGCGCGGTGACGCCCTCGTGGGCGGCGAGATCGGAGAGGCGCATCGGCGGGTTGGTCACCAGCACCCACAGCGCCGAGGTGGCGCCGAGGGACAGTGACCCCGCACCCGTCTCGTTGCGCAGGGTGCGGATGATCCGCGCGAGTGCGGTGTAGACGGTCACGGCACGTCCGGTGCGGGTGGGTGTCGTCGTCGCCATGGGTCCTCCCTCGTCGGTCCGGTGGGACCTGAAAGAGGTTAGTTGCTAGATGCTAAGTAATCGAGTCGTAAAGGAAACCGCAGGTTGCCGCCGGTGGACGGGGGAATGTCGCGTGTGCCCGGTCTCGCCGTCACGGTTCTGCCGCTGCGTTATTGGCCTGTTACCCTCCGGGGGATCCTGATCGACGACGACCGAAGGACCACCACCACTCATGTCGATTCGCAGCCTCCGGACGCGCATCACCGCCGTCCTCGTGGCAACCGTGACCGCCGCGGGTGTCGCCGGCGTCGTCTCCACCACCCCCGCGCAGGCCCGTCCCGCGGACGCGCAGGTCTTCTCGGCCGCGATGGGGAAGAACATCCCCGTCCGGGTCCTTCGCGCGGCCAACGGCAGCAACAGTGCGCCGACGCTGTACCTGCTCGACGGCCTGCGTGCGCCGAACAACGACAACGGCTGGCTCATCAACACCGACGTCGTCCGGTTCTTCTCCAACAAGAACGTCAACGTCGTGCTGCCCTACGGCGGTGCCGGCACGTTCTACCAGGACTGGCAGAACCGCGACCCCGTGCTGGGCAACGTCAAGTGGGAGACCTTCCTGACGCGTGAGCTCCCGGCGGCCATGAAGGCGCGCTTCGGCTCCGACGGCGTGCGCAACGCGATCGCCGGCCTGTCGATGAGCGGCACCTCGGCGCTGATCCTCGCCACCGACCACCCGAACATGTACCAGGGCGTGGCCTCGTTCAGCGGCTACCCGGTGAGCAGCGAGCCCGGGTTCGCGCAGGGCATCGGCCTGGCCGTCGGACAGATCGGCGGCGACGTCAACAACATGTGGGGTGTCTGGCCCGGCGGCCAGTGGCTCGCCAAGGACCCCGCCCTGCATGCGGGCAACCTGCGCGGCAAGCGCGTCTACATCTCGGCCGGCCTGGGTGGCTCGAACATCGACCCGACCGCCGACCCGGTGAAGTTCGCGCAGTTCGTGCCGCTCGAGACCGCGGCCGGCATCGCCAGCCAGCAGTACATCGGCACCCTGCGGATGAACGGGATCAACCCCGTCACCCACATCACGCAGGACGGCACCCACTGGTGGACCTACTGGCAGGCCCGCCTCAAGGAGGCGTGGTTCTCCACCCTCGGTCCGGCGCTCGGCGCCTGACGCAGACGAATCCCGGAGCCCGGTGAGGTCATCGTGACCACGCCGGGCTCCGGTCGTCTCTCCCGCCGTCTGTCGACGACGCAGGCGACGGTCATCGGCCTCGGCTCGATGATCGGCGCGGGCGTCTTCACCGCCTTCGCGCCCGCGGCCGCCGCGGCGGGCTCCGGGCTGCTGGTCGGTCTCGCGATCGCCGCAGTCGTCGCCGTGTGCAACGCCCTGTCCTCGGCGCAGCTCGCCGCGCAGTACCCCGAGGCCGGGGGCACCTACCTGTACGGCCGCGAACGCCTCGGGGAGTGGTGGGGCTTCGCGGCCGGATGGATGTTCGTCGTCGGCAAGACAGCCAGCTGCGCCGCGATGGCGCTCACCATCGGGACCTACGTGGCCGGGGCGACGTGGGGACCCGTCGTCGCGGTCGCCGCCGTTGTCGCGGTGGTGACGGTGAACTGTCTCGGGGTCACCCGGACCGCGACCGCCACCGCGATCATCGTCACCGCTGTCGTCGCCGTGCTCGTCGTGGTGGTGGCCGTCGGGGCGATCGGCGGGGATCCCCACGCCGAGAACCTCGACCTCGGTCGCGCCGGGAGCAGTGTCCACGGCGTGCTCCAGGCGGCCGGCCTGCTGTTCTTCGCCTTCGCCGGCTACGCACGGATCGCCACCCTCGCCGAGGAGGTCCGCGACCCTCGACGGGCGATCCCGCGGGCCATCGTCGGAGCGCTCAGCGGCGCCCTGGTCGTCTACGCGGCGGTCGGTGTCACCGCGGTGGCCGTCCTCGGCGCCGACAGGCTCGCCGACACCGCGACACCGTTGGTCGCGGTGGTGTCCGCGAGCGGCGCCGACGTCATCGCGCCGCTGGTCCGGGTCGCGGCCGCGGTCGCCGCCCTCGGCGCACTGCTCGCGCTCGTCGCGGGGATCGGACGCACCGGCCTGGCGATGGCACGGACCGGCGACCTCCCCCGGCCGCTCGCGGCGGTGCACCCGCGGTTCTCGGTGCCGCACCGCATGGAGATCACCGTCGGCGTGATCGTCGCCGTCGCGGTCCTCACCGTGGACTTGCGCGGCGCGATCGGGTTCTCGTCGTTCGGCGTGCTGCTCTACTACCTCGTCGCGAACCTCTCGGCGATGACGCAGTCCGGCGCCGATCGCCGGTACCCCCGGGCCGTGCACGTCGTCGGTGCGATCGGGTGCGTGGTGCTGGCCGCATCCCTACCCGTCGCGTCCGTGGTGGCCGGCGTGGTCGTCGCCGCCGTGGGCGGGCTCTACCGGCTGACCGTCACGCGCGGGTCGGGGAGGCGGCGGACTTCTCCGCGTTCCGGATGATGTCGCGCACCAACGTCGCGAAGATCGCCTTGTGTGCGGGTAGCTGCGCGTACCAGTAGCCCAGCCCGGCAAGGCCTTTCGGGTAGAAGATCGTCCGCTGACGAAGCCGCGCGCCGGACCCGTCGGGCTCCACACCGAGCTCCAGCCAGGCGGTGCCGGGCATCGTCGTCTCCGCCCGCAACCGCAGCAGCCTGCCGGGTTCGACGTCCTCGACGCGCCACCAGTCGAGGGGCTCGCCCTTGGCCGGTCCGCCCGCCGACCCGCGCTTCTTCGGGCCCGGACCCTCGCCGACGACAAGGTCGACAGCGGTGCGGGCACGCCACAGGGCGTCGAGCGTGAACCATCCCGTGTCACCGCCGAGCGAGGAGACGGTGTTCCACAGCTGCTCCGGGGTGATCTCGGTCGACGCCGTCCGTTCCTCGACCATCACGTCCTCACCGGACCAGTCCGGGTCGGTCGGCAACGGTTCGGCCGGTGACACCGACGCGTCGGCGTTCGCCCACGTCACGGAGGTGTCGGCGCGACGGACGCGATCAAGGGCGGCGTCGAGTGCCTGTCGGTAGGTCATCAGGCCGTCGTCGGGGCGGGCGATCACGTCGTCGATGTCGTGGTTCTTCATCACCGCGTCGCACTCGAGTGACTCCACCAGCGGGCGGGCCAGCGACGTCGGGATGGGGGTGACCGTGCCGACCCACCGGCTGGCGAGGGTCGGGGTGAGGTACGGGATGACGATCATGCGCCGGCGCGGCAGGCCGGCCTGCTGGGCGTAGAGCTGCATCATCTCGCCGTACTCGAAGACCTCGGTGCCACCGATGTCCCAGGTGCGACTGTCGGGCACAGCGGCGTCGGCCGCTCCGACGAGGTAGTGCAGCGCGTCGCGGATCGAGATGGGCTGGATCGTGTTGTGCACCCAGCGGGGCGTCGTCATGACGGGCAGCCGCTCGGTGAGGTGGCGGATGAGCTCGAACGACGCCGAGCCCGACCCGATCACGACGCCGGCCTGTAGCACGACGGTCTCGATGCCCGAGTCCAGGAGGATCTCGCCGACCTCGACGCGCGAGGCGAGGTGCTTCGACAGCTTCGTGCCGTCGGGGTGCAGGCCGCCGAGATAGACGATGCGGGAGACACCGCGGGCCTTCGCGGCCGCGGCGACGTTGCGCGCCGACTCGGCCTCCTCCTCCTTGAAGTCGCCGGTGCCGTCGCCACCCATCGAGTGCACCAGGTGGTAGACGACGTCGACGCCCTCGAACGCCCGCATCAGCGAGTCGCGGTCGGAGAGGTCGCCCTGCACGACGGTGTCGTCGCCGACCCATGGCGCGTCGGCGAGTTTGGCCGGGGTGCGGGCCAGGGCGCGCACCGTCCAGCCGGCCGCGGCCAGGCGCGGGGCGAGGCGGCCTCCGATGTAGCCGGTCGCTCCGGTCACCAGTGCCGTTCCGGTGGTGCTCATGGTGTGCTGCCTTCCGTGGGTGTTCCCGTGAGGGAACGCGCGGTCGTCGTCGGGGTCAACGACCCCGATTGTCGGTTTGTTCTCACGCGGGTCGTGGGTGGCGGCGGCCGACGACCACGACGCCTCCCGACTCGTCGTCCTCGACCACCTCGGCGACCAGTCCGGCGCCGGTCACCGCCGCTGTGAGGGCATCGGCCTGCAGCGACGAGGTCTCGATCGCCAGCATGCCGTGCGGGGTCAGCCAGGCATCGCTGCCTGTGACGATGCGGCGGGCGACCTGCAGCCCGTCGTCACCACCGTCGAGGGCGTGACGGGGTTCGTGCTCGCGCGCCTCCCGCGGCATCGAGCCGACCGCCGCTGTCGGGACATAGGGCGCGTTGGCCACCACGACGTCGACGGAGCCGTGCAGTTCGTCGGGCAGGGGGTCCCACAGGTCGCCCGTCAGGACGGTCGCGTCGGGCAGGTTGCGCCGCGCGCAGGCCGTCGCGGCCGGGTCGATGTCGACGGCGAACAGCCGCCGCGGGTGCTGCCGCGCGACCACGTGCGCGACCGCGCCGATCCCGCAGCAGAGGTCGACGACGGTGTCGTCGGTGCCGCAGGCCTCGGCCGCGATGTGCGCCAGCAGTTCGGTCCGTTGCCGGGGTACGAACACACGGGGCGTGACCGCCAACCGGGTGCCGGCGAACTCGACCCAGCCGACGAGGTGCTCGAGCGGCTCACCCGCGACCCGCCGGGCGACGAGCCCGGCGACGTCGTCGGGTGCCGACTCCAGGAGGATCCGCGCCTCCTCCTCGGCGAACACGCAGCCCGCGGCGCGCAGTTCGTCGACGACCTCCTGGTGGCCGGCCGGTGCCACGCGCGTCCTAGGTCCCGTCGGTCGTCCCGTCGGACCCGCCGGCGGAGTGCTCGTCGGGATCGATCTCGTTGGCGGGAGCATCGCCGTCGGGTTGTCCCGCCTCGTACACCTTCTCCTCGCGCCGGATCTCGTCGGTCTCGCCGACCTGCGACTCCTTGTCGTGCGGGAAGTTGCTCATGCGGTGCTCGCCATCTGCTCGAGGTAGGTGCGTCGCGCCTGGGCTCGGCGTACCCCCACGCTACGGGCGGGCCCGGACGCACCGCACCCCCTCCGGGGCCGGAGGGGGTGCGGTGGGGTCGTGCGGTCAGCTCCCCTGGGGGGCGGGTGCGCCGCTCGGCGGCTGCGGTGCCTGGCCACCGTTCGGCGGCTGGGGTGCCTGCGGGGCCTGTCCGTTCTGGGCGGGCGGCTGCGGTGCCTGGCCGTTCGGGGCCTGCGGCGCCTGCCCACCGTTCGGCGGTTGCGGTGCGCCCTTGCCGTCGGGTCCCTTGCCGTCGGGGCCCTTGCCGCCGGGTCCACCCGGGCCGGCGGGGGCGCATCCGGGTCCACCCGGACCGCCGGGGCCACCCGGACCACCGGGACCGGCCTTGCCGTCGGGGCCCTGACCGTTCGGCGGCTGCGGAGCCTGGCCGTTCGGCGCCTGCTGCTGCCCACCTGCCCCGGGGCCGTTCTGACCGTCGGGTCCCTGACCGGTCGAGCCGTTCTGCCCGCCGGACTGCGGCAGCGCACTGTTCGACGAGGCCGTGCTCACGTTCTCGTGGACCGGGTTCGCGACGAAGACCGCCGAGGTGACGATCGCACCCACGAGGGCGGCACCCACGGCGATCGCCGCGACGGGCACCCACGGCTTCGACGCGCTCGCCCGCATGCGCTGCATGCGCGAGGTGCGCGGCGTCGCTGTCTCGGTCGGAGGAACCGTGTCGGAGACCGGCGCCGCGTAGGGCGCCGCGGGAGTCCCGCTGTCCTGGATCCGGTCCATCGGGCGCGTGACGTCCGCGCCGCCGCGATCTCCCGCGCCCGGTGTCCGGTCGTCGTTCTTGTCAGCCATGTGGCATCACCTTCCGTTGTCGCTGGCCGGCGAGGTCTGTCACCGGCGGCACGCACGACGGTGGGCGGCGGACCTGAAGCCACCCTGAATCGGGCGGGGATCGGCGCGGTCTTCAGCCTGACTTCAGGCTCGTCCCCACAATGGGAGATCGTGACGAGTGCAGGGGAGTTCAGTGCCGCCCGACGGATGGTGGTGGTCGAGGACGCGGACGCCATCCGTGAACCCGTCGTGGCCGCGTTCGCCGACGCGGGCTACCTCGCCTACGGCGTCCCCTCCGGGGAGGGGATGGAGGAGCTCGTCGAGGGGCGCCGTCCCGACCTGGTGATCCTCGACGTCATGCTCCCCGGCGGCCGCGACGGCTTCGACCTCATCGACGTCGTGCGCACCCGCAGCGACGCCGGGATCATCATGCTCACCGCACGCGACCACATCGACGACCGTCTGCGGGGTCTGCACGGTGGCGCCGACGACTACGTCGTCAAGCCGTTCCGCCTCGAGGAGCTGCTCGCCCGGGCCGACGCGGTCCTCCGTCGTCGCGGCGGTCGGGCCGCGGCGATCACCGTCGGCGACCTCCTCGTCGACCCGGACGGGTCGACGATCACGCGGGGTGACACGGTGCTGGACGTGACGGCGACCGAGTTCCGGCTGGCGGAGTTCCTGGTCGCTCAGCGGGGTCGGACCGTCACGAAACGGCAGATCCTGCAGGCGGTCTGGGGATACGACGCCTACGACGTCAACCTCGTCGAGGTACACGTGAGCGCGTTGCGCCGGAAGATGGAGGCCCACGGTCCCCGCATGATCCACACGGTGCGCGGGCTGGGGTATGTGCTGCGGGCCGCGCAGTGACCCCACTCCGGCGGCGATCCCCCGTCCCGGGCGCCACCCCGACGCCGTCGCTGCGATGGCGGGTCGTCGTCGCGGTGACCGTCGCGTTCGCCGTGCTCCTGGTGGTCGTCGGGTTCGCCGTCGACGTCGCGCTCGGTCAGCGGTTGCGGTCCGACCTGTCGGCCCGGGTCACCGATCGCGCCGATCGCGCCCCGTCGCTGCTGGCCGAGGGATACCAGGGGCAGGATCTGGTGACCGCCCTGCAGGGGGACTCGATCCGCGTGCGGCTGCGCACCGCGGACGGGACGGTCTACCAGACGCCGGGACCCGTCCTCGACGATCCCGGGCAGATGCGCCCGCCGCGGCCGTCGGGCGGTCGGGGCCCACGCGTCGATGACGGCGGACCGCCCGCACCGGGTGGGGCGGACGGGCTCGGACCGGACGGACTCGGACCGGGAGCGGGTGCGCCCGGGCCGCCGGGCGACGCACTGGTCGTCACGCGGGCACTGCCCGACGGCTCGACGGTGACCCTGCTCGGTGACACCACCTCCATCACCCAGGTCCGCCACCAGCTCCGATGGCTGATGCTGGCGGCCGGGCTCGTCGCACTCGCGGTCGCGACGGGGCTGATCCTGGTCGTCGTGCGTCGAGCACTCCGGCCGCTCGAGGCGATGGTGGCCGTCGCGCGCGACATCACCTCCGGCGACCGCGGTCGTCGTGTCCGACCCGCGTCGCCGTCGACCGAACTGGGGCGCACCGCGGAGTCGATGGACGAGATGCTCGACGCGCTGGAGGCCGCCGAGACCGCCCAGCGGACGGCCGCGGAGACGGCCCGTCGCGCCGAGGCCGACATGAAACGTTTCCTCGCCGACGCGGCCCACGAGATGCGGACCCCGATCGCCGGGCTGTCCGCCGTCGCCGAGTCGATCGCCCGCGACGGCGCGGACCGTCCCGAACGTCTCGCGCGGTGGTCGGACCTGCTGGTGCGGGAGTCCCGCCATGCGTCGCGGCTCGTCGACGACCTGCTCGACATGGCGCGCATCGACGACGACCCCGCGCTCGACCTGGTGGACGCGGATCTGGCGACCATCGTCGACGGGGCGGTCGACCGTGCCGCCCTCGTCCACCCCGGGCTGCGGATCGCGCGTCACGGACCGGTGAGCGTGCCCGCGCGCGTCGACCCCGGACGGATCGGTCAGATCCTCACCAACCTGCTCGAGAACGCCGCCCGGGTGAGCGACCCCGCCGGCGCGATCGACGTCGACCTCACCACCGACGGGCACACCGCCACCATCGCCGTGACCGACGACGGTCCCGGCGTCGACGTCGGTGACCGCGAGCGCATCTTCGACAGGCTCGTGCGGCTCGACCGGGCACGCGACACCCCCGGTGCCGGACTGGGTCTGCCCATCGCGCGGGCGCTCGCGCGCGCGCACGGCGGGGACGTCCGCTGCGTACAACCGTCCGGGACCGGTGCCCGATTCGTCGTGTTCCTGCCGACTCGACCTGGGGAGTTGTCGCAGTCCGATGTGCCTGTCGCCCCGACTTTGTAGCATCGAGGTGTCATCGAACGGGCCCTGCAGACGGCGGCGCCCCCTACGCCCCCGACTCCCACGGACCCAGGCCCGGGAAGGTGTCATGACGACCACCACCACACCCACGGGGATCACGTCGCGACCGGCAGCGGCCGCGCACCTCACCCGTGTCTGTTTCAAGCTCGGACCGCCCCGACTCGTCGGCGCCGAACTCGAATGGTTCACCCGCACCACCGAGACGCACGATCCCGCCGCCCGTCCCGATGTCCTGCGCCTCGCCGCAGCGCTCGGAGACCACGCCCCGCGCACCGTCTCTCCCGCCTCACCGGCCCGCCCCCTGACCTCCGGAAGCTACGTCTCCGTCGAGCCGGGCGGGCAGATCGAACTCTCCAGCACACCCTTCGATTCCGTCGCCGAGCTCTGCGGCGCCCTGTCCGCCGACGAGCGAGAACTCCGCGGACTCCTCGCCGCGCAGGGCATCCGGGTGATCGCGGGTGCCGGCGACGCGAGTCGCGCCCCGCACCGCATCCTGGCCAGCGACCGCTACCGCTCCATGGAGTCGGCGTTCGCCCTGCGGGGTATCTGGGGGTCGCTGATGATGTGCAACACCGCCGCCGTGCAGGTCGCATTCGACGCCGGCGTCGATCCCGACCACGCGGTGAGCCGATGGACGCGGCTCCACACCATCGGCCCGGCCATGACCGCGGCGTTCGCGTGCTCGCCACGGTTGCACGGCGCCGACGACGAACACTGGGCGTCGCAACGCATGCGGGCGTGGCTCGGCACCGACCGCACCCGGATCCCGCCGCACGCCCAGACGATCGAGGACTACGCCGACTGGGTGCTCTCCGTCCCGCTGCTGTGCGTGCGATGCGCCGACGGCACCTGGTTCGCGCCGTCGGCGGGAGCGACGTTCGCCGACTGGATGGACGGACACCTCGACGACGCCGTCGGCCGCCGGCCCGACGCCGACGACCTCGCCTACCACGTGACCACCGTCTTCCCGATGGTGCGGCCGCAGGGACATCTCGAGGTCCGCTACCTCGACGGGCAGCCCGACGGTCTCTGGCGGGTACCGATCGCGGCCGTCGCGGCGCTGATGTCCGACGACGCCGTCGGTGCCGAGGTCGACGCGATCGCCGGAGCCACAGCCGACGCGTGGGTGCGCGGTGCGCGGCGCGGACTGTCCGACCCCGAACTGCGTTCCACCGCAGCACGTCTGCTCACCCTCGCCGCCGACGTCATCCCTCCCGGGATCGACCGAGATCTCGTCGGTGCCGCCGCCGCGCGTTGTGCGCGGGGCGAACCCCCGGCGGCGCAGACGCCGTCGCACGCCGAACTCCCGACCACACAGGAAGCCCCGCACCGATGACCGCCCTGCACGACGAGGCCCTCGCCGAGGACCCCCGCGAGGTCCGGAACCGCCTCGAGACCGTCCTGCGCGACGCCCGTTCCCGCACAGCGGGTCTGGTCGACGCCGTCTCCGACGACGATCTCCGCCGCCAGCACTCGCCGTTGATGAGTCCGCTGGTGTGGGATCTCGCGCACATCGGCAACCAGGAGGAGATGTGGCTGATCCGGGAGGTCGGGCGCCGCGCACCGCTCCGCCCCGATCTCGACGACCTCTACGACGCGTTCCGGCACGCCCGTGCCAGCCGCCCCGACCTGCCCCTGCTCGACCCGACACAGGCCCGGGCCTACGCGGCCGGGGTCCGTGACCACGCACTCGAGGTCCTCGACGGCTCGCCCTTGTCCGGGGAGCGACTCGTCGACCAGGGTTTCGCGTTCGCGATGATCGCGCAGCACGAACAGCAGCACGACGAGACCATGCTCGCGACGCACCAGTTGCGGTCGGGGCCGACCGCGCTGCGTGCTCCGGACGCTCCGCGGGTCGCCACGGCGCCTGTCGTCGACGAGGTGATCGTCCCCGTGGGTGACTTCGTCATGGGCACCGATCTCGACCCCTGGGCCCTCGACAACGAGCGGCCGGCGCACCGGGTGTCGGTGCCCGCGTTCGCGATCGAACGGTTCCCGGTGACGAACGACCGATGGTGCGCGTTCATCGACGACGGCGGATACGAGCGGCCCGATCTCTGGAGCGAGCGGGGCTGGGCGCATCGCGTCGAGGCCGGCCTGACTGCACCGCAGTTCTGGGAGCGCGACGTCGACGGGCGGTGGTTCCGTCGCGTCTTCGGCACGATGACACCGCTGCGCCCGCATTCGCCGGTGGTCCACGTCTGCTACTTCGAGGCCGAGGCGTTCGCCCGCTGGGCGGGTGGACGTCTGCCGACCGAGGCGGAATGGGAGAAGGCCGCCCGGTTCGACCCCGCTGCGCCGACAGCCGGTCGCCGATACCCCTGGGGCGACGACGACCCCACCCCCGAGCGCGCCAATCTCGCACAGCGGCACCTGGAACCGGCGGACATCGGGGCCTACCCGGGCGGTGCGTCGCCGCTCGGCGTGCACCAGATGGTCGGCGACGTGTGGGAGTGGACGTCCAGCGGGTTCGAGTCCTACCCGGGTTTCGCGATGTTCCCCTACCCGGAGTACTCCGAGGTGTTCTTCGGCGGCGACTACCGCGTGCTGAGAGGCGGTTCGTTCGGCACCGACCCCGTCGCGGTGCGGACCACGTTCCGCAACTGGGACCACCCGATCCGTCGTCAGATCTTCTCCGGGCTCCGACTCGCGCGAGACGTCGCCTGATCGATGTGCCGCCATCTGGGCTATCTCGGCCCGGTCACCAGTGTCGGTGACATCCTCACGCGAGGTGAGCACTCCCTCGTCGTCCAGTCGTGGGCGCCGACGGACATGCGCTGCGACGCCGTCGCCAACGCCGACGGCTTCGGCGCCGCGTGGTGGGACGAGCCCGCCCGCGCATCCGTCCACGTCTCCGCGATGCCCGCCTGGGGTGATCCCGCGATCGGCGGGGCGCTGGCGTCGGTGCGGTCGGGGGCCGTCCTCGCGGCCGTCCGGTCGGCCACCTCGGGGATGCCGGTCACGCCCACCGCGTCCGCGCCGTTCGTCGACGGCCCCTGGGCCTTCAGCCACAACGGTGTCGTCCGCGGGTGGCCCGGCAGTCTCGCGCCACTCGCGCAGGACGTGCCGGTCGTCGACCTGCTGCGGCAACCCGCGGCGACCGACTCCGCCGGCCTGTGGTCGGTCATCCGCCACCGCCTCCGTGACGACGACCCCGCGAGCGTCCTGCGGTCCGTCGTCGCCGACCTCGACCGGACAGGACCCGGCTCACGACTGAACCTCCTCCTGGGAGACGGTGTCTCGCTCTGGGCGACCACCGTGCACCACTCGCTGTCGGTGTTCGCAGACGACGACGTCGTGATCGTCGCCTCCGAACCACTCGACACCGATCCCCGCTGGCACCCCGTTGCCGACCGCTCGCTCGTCGTCGCATCCCGCGACGGCGTCACCGTGACCGATCTCTGAACACCGAACCGACAGGACACCCCGTGACTTCCATGCCCTCCGCGGCGATCCCCGTCCAGGTCCACCTGACCGATGCGGACATCGACGCGTCTCTCGTCGCCGACGTCCGCGCCGGTCTCACCGCCTCACCGAAGCATCTGCCGCCCAAGTGGTTCTACGACGCCCGCGGCAGCGAGCTGTTCGAGGAGATCACCGCACTGCCGGAGTACTACCCGACCCGCACCGAGCGTGCGGTGCTGTCCGCGGCCGCCGACACCGTCGCCGCCACCACCGGCATGCAGACGCTGGTCGAACTGGGGTCGGGGTCGTCGGAGAAGACGCGCCTCCTGCTCGACGCCGGCGTGCGCGCGGGGACACTCACCACGTATGTGCCGCAGGACGTCTCGAGCAGCGCTCTGCAGGGTGCCGTCGACGAGCTGACCACCGCCTACCCGGCGCTGTCGGTGGAGGGCATCGTCAGCGACTTCTCGGACCTGTCGGTGTCGATCCCGGAACTACCGGGCCGCACGGTCGCGTTCCTCGGCGGCACCCTGGGCAACCTGACGCCGACGGAGCGCGCCGGCTTCCTCACCGGCATCGCCGACGCGTTGCGTCCCGGCGAACACCTGCTGATCGGTGTCGGGCTCGTCGTCGACGAGTCGATCGTGGTCCCCGCCTACGACGACGCCCAGGGCGTCACGGCGGCGTTCAACAAGAACGTCCTGTCGGTCATCGACGGTCGTCTGCACGCCGACTTCGACCCCGACGGGTTCGACCATGTCGCCCTGTGGGATTCCGAGAACGAGTGGATCGAGATGCGGCTGCGCGCCCGACGGGCGATGACGGTCCACGTCGCCGACCTCGACCTCGAGGTGGAGTTCGCCGAGGGCGAGGAGATGCGGACCGAGATCTCGGCGAAGTTCCGCGTCGAGGGCATCACCGAGGAGCTGGTCGCCGCCGGCTTCGACGTCACCCGCGTCTTCACCGACACCGACGACCGCTTCGCCGTCGTCCTCGCGACCCGGGTCTGACCGCGGCTCGCAACTCGCCGAGCGTGCAGTAGATCCCGCCGAGCGGGGTTGTTCTGCACGCTCGGCGGGATCTACCGCACGGTGGGCGGGATCTACTGCACGCTCGGCGCCGTGGATTCGGGGTGATCCCGCTCAGTCGACGGTGGCGGAGCGGGACGCCTCGTCCATCGCGTCGGTGACCTCGCGGGCCGCGACGTGCAGCAGCTCGTCGATGCGTTCGCGGATCGGCTCGGTGGTGATGTCGGGGGCCAGGACGCTCGTGAACAGCGCGGTGCCGGCGGCGATGATGATCATCGCGAGCGCGTCGACCTCGGCCTGATCGCGGCGCTCCGGCGCGCCACCCGTGGCGTATCGCGCCGCTGCGGGCCCGGCCAGTCCCGTCCACAGCTGCGCCCGGAGATCGGGGTCCTGCTCGAACGTACTGAGCAGACCGGGCAGCGCGGTCCGCACCTCCGGGTGGGAGAAGATCTCCCGGCTCTGTCCGATGAGGTCCTCGATCCACCCGCCGGGCTGGTCGGTACCGATGTCGTCGAGGCGGATGCGGTCGTTCAGGACCGCATGCAACACCAACGCGGCCTTGGTCTCCCACCGGCGGTTGATGGTGGCCCGGGCGACCCCGGACCGGGCCGCGACCGCGCGCACGCTCAGGTCGTTCCAGCCGACCTCCAACAGTAGTTCCCGCACCACGGGCAGCACCTTGTCGTCGACGGTCTCGTCGCGCGGGCGGCCGCCACGCGGAGACGGTGACGAATCTGGTGTGAACACGTAGCCCCTTTCGTGAGCCAGTGGTAGCGTAACCGGCGGTATCGGAACCAGTGGTCTAGATACCGTCTCGAACGCAAGCGTCAGGAGAACGATGACCACCCATGATCGCACCACCGCGGCGGCGCGTGATCCCCACGCCTGCCCTTTCATGCACGACGGGTTCGATTTCACCAGCCCCGACCTGCTGCACAAGGGCATGCCGGTCACCGAGTTCGCCGAACTCCGGAAGACCGCACCGGTCTGGTGGAACGCGCAGGCGGAGGGATCCGGCGGTGGCTTCCACGACGGTGGCTACTGGGTGGTCAGCAAGCACCGCCACGTCCGCGAGATCTCCAAGAACGACGAGAACTGGTCGACCAACGCCAACGGCGTGATCATGCGGTTCGAGGACACGATGCCGCCGGAGGCGCTCGAGATCACCAAGGCGCTGCTGATCAACCACGATCCGCCGGAGCACACCCGCCTGCGCAAGCTGGTGTCGCGACTCTTCACCCCGCGCGCGGTCCACGCGCTGCAGGAGGAGATGGAGAAGCACGCCGCGGAGATCGTGCAGAAGGCAGCCGCCTCGGGCACAGGCGATTTCGTGCACCAGGTCGCCGTCGACCTCCCGCTCATCGCCATCGCCGATCTCCTCGGCGTCCCGAGCGAGGACCGCGAGAAGCTCTTCGAGTGGTCGAACTCGATGATGAACGCCGACGACCCCGAGTTCACCGTCGACCCGACGACCGCGTCGGCGGAGGTGCTCGGCTACGCCTACCAGATGGCCGAGCAGCGCAAGCAGTGTCCGGCCGAGGACATCGTCAGCGAGCTGGTCAACGCCGATCTCGACGGGGAGTCCCTGTCGGAGATCGAGTTCGGCTACTTCTTCATCCTGCTGTCGGTGGCCGGCAACGAGACCACCCGCAACGCGATCAGCCACGGCATGAACGCGTTCCTGGAGAACCCGGAGCAGTGGGAGATCTTCAAGCGCGACCGTCCGCGGACGGCGGCCGACGAGATCGTGCGCTGGGCGACGCCGGTGAATTGCTTCCAGCGCACCGCCAAGCACGACGTCGATCTCGACGGGGTGCAGATCAAGGCCGGTGAGCGGGTCGGGATGTTCTACGGCTCGGCCAACTTCGACGAGGACGTGTTCGACGACCCGTTCACGTTCGACATCACTCGGGACCCGAACCCGCACGTCGGATTCGGTGGCAACGGCACCCACTTCTGCATCGGCGCCAACCTCGCGCGCATGGAGATCAACCTGATCTTCAACGCCATCGCCGATCACTGCCCCGACATCTCGCGCCTCGGTGACCCGGAGCGTCTGCGTCACGGCTGGATCAACGGCATCAAGCGCCTGCCGGTGTCGTACGCGACACCATGATGATCCTCGGCATCATCGCGATCGTCGTCGGCGCGATCGTCGGTGTGCCCTGGATCTGGATCGTCGGCATCGTGCTGACCGTCGCCGGTGCCACGCTCGCCGCGTCGGGCAGGAACGGACGGCTCAACGCCGGTCGGGCGCACTACTTCTGAGTCGTCGAGGCGGTCAGCGACGTAGTCGATCGAGCGCGCCGGCCACCGCGCCGAACGCGAACCGGCGAGCACGCCGGGCGGAGTCGTCGAGAAGTCGGGCGGCGGTGCCGGGACGTCGGACGGTGATCTCGTCGCCGACGCCGACATCGCCTGCCTCGACCACCCAGCAGTAGCTCCCGAGGCAGCGCTCGGCGCGGGCGCTCAGGGCGCGGGTGATCCCGCGGTCGACGTCGAACCCGGGCTGTGCTCGGCTCGGCACCACGCAGCGGATGGTGGGAAGCGTCAGGTCGAGGACGGCGCCTCCGAGTGTGAGTCGGCCACCCGTCCACCGCGCCTCCGGTAGGTCGTCGTCGGTGTCGCTCAGCGTGACCAGCACGTTGGGACGGAACCGCCGGACGTCGACGTCGGAGCCAACCGCCGCGCCGATGGTGTCCAGACTGTTCGTCGTCAGCACGTGGATCGGGGCCAGGTCCACGAACATCCCGGGCGGCGTCGAGAACCGGCCGAGGGTCATCAGGTCGGACGCGCGCACGACCGAGGCGTCGGGCAACTTCTCGTGGGGTTCCAGACCGAACGCCTCCCGCAGCCAGGACGGCGATGTGACGTCGGCCTGACGATCCCGGTTCAGGCGGTGCAGGCTCACGTCGTCCGCAGGCGGCAACGGCGTCAGGGCCACCCGGCGCCCGGTCAGATCGGACAGCCGAGCGTGGACCCGGTTGTCGCGGCTGGACAGCACATCGCCACCGGGGAAGGTGATCTCGACCTCGGGGGCGTTGCCGGGGCCCGCGTCCGGGGGCACGGCGTCGGCGTAGCGGGCTGACGCGGTCAGCAGCGCCGGCAGTTGACGAGCTGATGCGGTGACCTCGCGCTCCAGGTCACGGACGGCCCACAGTCGATCGCCCGACAGTCCTCGCGGCGTGACAGACGCCCGCTCGAGTCGTTCGCCGCCCAGGGACTTCACCGGGTACCGCCACAGGTGCGCGACTCTGCCGTGCGTCATCCGGGAATCCTCGTTCCTCACGACGGTCGGCAACCGACGGGGGCGGGAGCTTTGTGTCGCCTCACACGGCAGCGACCCGCTCGGCTCCGACCGGGTCGCCCGCGCGGACGCGTCAGACCGGTGGATTCGTCTGTGCGCTGTTGTTCCCGTAGTTCGGGTCGAACGTCGCGGAGACGGCGTACATCCGCTGGGGCACCCCGGTGTTGAGGAAGCAGAGCTCGGTGTACGACTTCGTCTGACCCGGGGCGATGTCGCCGATCGGGTGCACTCCGAACGGTGGTGAGTACACGGTCACCGACCGCGCCGTCTCGGGGCCGTTGTTCGTGACGTTCAGCCCGCACGAGAACGAGACCTTGTTCGACACCGCCACGAGGTCGGCGCCCAGTCCGCTCGTGGATCCCGTCGGCGCGGCGGCGGCCGCGCCCAGGGACGTCCCGAGGGCAGCGGCTGCTGCGGTCGCGATGGTGATCGCTCGTCGTGTCGTGCGCATCCGGTTCTCCCGTCGTCGTCCCCGACCCGCTGCTGTGCATACGTACGGTACAAATCGGACGCGGGAGAGCGCAACCCCCGACAGGGTGGGTCAGCTCGGGGCGGAGTTGAGATCCGGGTTGTCGTTCTCGGTGATGTCGACGCCGTCCTTCTTCGAGGAACTGCTCACCGAGGTGATGGCCGACTCGACGCCATCGATGCCGCTCGCGTCGCCCGACTTCACCTTGTCGAACGCGGCCTGCACGGTGTCGCCGATCCGGGCGAGCGGCGCGGCGATCGCCCGGCACAGCGTCGGGTTCGCCTTCACGTCCTCGCTCGCGAGCCGGATCTCCCGCTTGATGAACAGCGCGGCCAGGCCGCCTTTCGCGAACGCGGTGAGCCGACCGTCGGCGCCTTTCGTGAAGGTGCCGGCCCTGTAGGGCTTGTAGAGGTAGCGGTGGAAGGCGCCGAACGCCAGGCCGCTGTGCGCGACGAACTTCGTCTTGGCGAAGGACGTCGTGTTGCTGGTCGGGCAGTCGGTGGCCGACCCAGAAGGAGCTGAGCCCGACTGGCTGGTCGAGACGGCCGCGGACGACGGCGCCGCCGAGGACGACGAGTCGGATTTCTTGCACCCGGCCAGCAACGCGATCGGTGCGACGAGAATCATCAGCAGCACCGCGAGTCGACGTGTCACCCGTGTGGTCATCCGCATGAGGCTACTGGGGCCGGTCAGAAGTCGTGTCCGACTTGTCGTCTCGGCGACGAAGGTCCTCTTCACGCGGCGAGGACCACGACCTTGCCCGATGTGCGACCCGCGTCGGAGTCGGCGTGGACGGCCGCGAGGTCGTCCCAGGTCACCCGTCGTCCGACCTCGACGGTGAGGGAGCCGTCGTCGACCTGTCGAACCAGGTCGGCGAGGAGCCCCGCGTCGCTGCGGACGAACACCCGAGTGGCGGTCACGCCGCGTGCGGGATCGGGGTCGCCGGCGATCATGGTGCCCACGTGCATCCCTCCGTCGGCGACGAGTCCGACGAGTGCCGCGGTCTCCTCGGGTGACGTGCTGACCAGGTTGAGCACGAGGTCGAACGGGGCACCGTCGACCGCGGGCGTGCCGGACAGGTCGAGGTGGCCGACGACGCGGTCGGCCCCGTGTGCCCGGACCCGCGCAGCGCTGCGCTCCGAGGCGGTCGCGGTGACGTGGGCACCGGCCCGGTGGGCGAGCTGCACCGCATAGTCGCCGACGGCGCCACCGGCCCCGTTGACGAGCACGGTCTGGCCCGCGCGGAGCCCGCCGATCTCGAACAGCGACTGCCAGGCGGTGAGTCCGACCACCGGGAGGGCCGCGGCATCGGCGAGGGGGACCGACGTCGGCGCGGCGGTGAGGGACTCCGCCGGAGCGACGACGAACTCGGCCGCGGCGCCGTTCGCGGTCATCGGCAGCATCCCGACGACGGGATCACCGACACGCAGATCCGCCACACCCGTGCCGATCTCGGCCACCGTCCCCGCCACGTCGACGCCCGGCACGTGCGGGAAGGCGACCGGGAAGATCTCGCTGAGCCATCCGCCGCGAATGCCGGCGTCGACGGGGTTGAACGAGGTGGCGGCGACCCGGATCAGGACCTCGTCGGTGCCGGGGACCGGCCGATCCAGCTCCACCCGCTCCAGGACGTCCTCGCCGTATCGATCGAACGCGATTGCCCTCATGACTCCTCCTTCGTAAGTGCTTCGATGTCGAAGCAACTGAGAGCGACAGTAGACTGCTTCGAGATCGAAGTAAAGGACGGTACGGTGGCAGGCATGGCCGAGCCTCTCGCCCCGTCGCAGATGCACACCTACTTCGCGTTCACCGAGGCCGCGTCGTTGCTGCAGTTCGCGGTCGCCCAGCAGCTCAGAGCCGAGGCCGACCTGAGCTACGTGCAGTTCGAGATCCTCGCGACGCTCGGCGCCGCACCGGGGCCGATGACCATGACCGCGATCGCCGACGGGGTGGTCTACAGCCGCAGCGGGCTCACCCACCAGGCCGCACTCCTCGAGAAGGCCGGGCTCATCACGCGCTCACCGAGTCCCACCGACCAGCGGGCGACTGTCGTGGCCCTCACCGACGCCGGCCGCGACCGCGTCGACCGGGTCCTGCCCGGCCACATCGAGGTCGTCCGCGATCTGCTCTACGGCGTCCTCGACGACGACGACGTCGCGACGCTCGGCGGCATCATGACCCGCGTTCGCGACCACATGCGGAGCCGACCGGCCCGCTCGCGCAGCGTCAGTCGGTCGTCACCGGGAGGGTGAGCGACGTGTCGGGCCCGCTGAGGATCGAGACCGGCTGACCCTGCAGCCCGTTCCGGAAACTCTGGTCGCCACCGGCGATCTCGACACGCAGGCGGTGTCCGACGGCGAACCGGTGCACCAGACCGGGCATCGTCACCGCGACGGGTCGCGACGGATCCGCGACGCGGATCGGGGCCACCAGTCCGTTGACGAGATCGGCGGATCCGTCCGGCGCGACGTCGTAGATCTTCGCGAAGACGAGGGGCTGTCCGACCGCACGCAGTCGCAGCTGCATGGTCGGGATGCCGACCACGTCGAGCGGTGTGGTGCGCGGCGCGGTGTCCCACCGAGCGTAGGTGCCGGGGTCCTGACGGACCGGCTTCGGGGCGTCCGGTGCGTCGTTGTAGGGACCGGTCTGCGTGCGCCCACCGAGCAGTGGGGTGCGGATGGTCGCCGCGCCGGCGCGTGCCGAGGCGCCCGCCGCGACGAGGGCGCCGTCCACGAGGCCCCGTCCCGCCGAGAACCGGAACGCCGTCGGCGCGCCGACGGGGTAGGTACCGCTCGCGTACGCGGGCGTCGCGATCCCGGTGTAGGACACCCAGTTCCGGAAGTACGCGAACTCCGGTCCGGTGTCGACGTCGAGACCCTTGAGGTGCTTGTCGAGCCAGTCGAGCGTGCGACCCACCTCGTACTGGGTGGTCCGGTCCGGGTTCTTCTTGTCGTACTCGCCGGGTGCCGGCCCGCCGCTGTGTCCCCACTGCTGCCAGATCATCGACGTCTCGACGCCCCGCGCCCGCAGCGCCTGGTACGTGGCGACGGCCTCGTTCAGGTCGAAGAGGGTGTCGCGCTGACCCTGTTCGAGCAGCACCGGGATGCGGATGCGGTCGATGTAGCTTGCCACCGACGCGTGCCGCAGATGCGCGACGCTCGCCGGGCTGAACTGGCCGACCGTCGCGCCCTCGGCGAATGTGGTGCACTGCGCGACGGTGAAGTTCGGGCACGGCGTGATGCGTGCCGGGTCGGCCTGGTACCCGACTCGGCCGGGGTTGGCCACGCCGTCTGCGAACAGGCCTGCCGCATAGACGATCTTGGCCGACCCCGACACCCGGGTGCTGACGCCGGAGAACGTCGACGTCGAGTTCGGGGCCAACGAGTAGCTCAGGTCGTTCCAGGTGATCTGCGGGACGATCGTGTCCAGGCGCGGATCGACTGCTGCGGTGGCGAACTGGATGCCGCCGCCGTACGAGCCACCGACCATCCCGACGCGGGGATCGTCCGCGCGGCGATGACCGGAGTGGTCGACGTCGTCGTGGACGACGACGTCGAGCGCGGGTGCCGCGCGTCGCAGCGCGGCATCGGTGAAGGCGATCCCGGTCCGTCCGCCGAGGTAGTCGATGAGCTGGGATGCCGCGACGCCGTCGACGTCGGGGTCGTCGAGGGTGATGGGGCAGGTGCTCCCGCCGAATCCGAGGCCCGAGTAGGCGAGGACCACGTAGCCCTGGGTCGCGAGGTACGCGGCGATCGGCGCCTGGGTCGTGTACGACCCGCCGAACCCGTTGGTGGTGAGGATCGCCGGAGCGCGCCTCGTCGGCGACAGGCCGGCCGGTCGATAGAGCTGGCCGACGACCGTGCACGGTGTCGCGCGGTTCGGGCCGGTGTGGACCGAGAAGTGCAGCAGCTGCGTCGTGTAGCCGTCGGCGGGTGCCGCCGACGCCGGGGCCGTCAGGCCCAGCGCCATCAGCAGCACGACGAGTCCGGAGAGCCCCCAGTTCCTTCGCACGGGCAAACGGTAGTCGAGGGTCAGGGGCGGGTCCGCAGTATCTCGGTGATCTCGTCGAGGAAGCGTGTGACCACCGCGCGGTCCCGCGCGTCCAACCGGCGGCACACGTCGTCGATCGCGCTGATCGTCGGGGCCCACGCCTCGAAGGACGCCTGTCGCGCCGTCGGTGTCTCGGTGACCGTGACCCGGCGACGGTCGACGTCGTCGCGTGCCCGCACCACGTGGCCCGCCTGCTCGAGGCGGTCGACCATCGCCGTCGCCGAGGCGGAACGGATGCCGAGGTGCCGCGCGAGGTCGGCGACGCCCAGGGGGCCGTTGAGGGTCAACTCGCCGATCGCCGCCATGTCGTTGGCGTTCATCCCCATGTGGGCGGCCATCCGTCCGGTCAGTTCCCGTGAGGCCCCGACCATGTCGCGGACGGCGACCGTGGCGGGGTCGAGGTCGGTGAACGTCTCGTCGATGGCCATGCCCCATTGCACCATGTACCTTGTGACTAGACAATCTAGTAAATAGATGAACTACGTACAGGGGTGGACATGGGTGGATCGGTTCTCGTCACCGGCGGCAGCATCGCGGGCCCGGCACAGGCGTGGGCGCTGGCCAGAGCCGGGTTCGACGTCACGCTGCTGGAACGGGCATCCGCACCGCGGGAGGCCGGCCAGAACATCGACATCCGCGACGCCGGGCACGACGTGCTCCGCGCGATGGGGGTCCGCGACGAGGTCGCCGCGAACACCACCGGGGAGATCGGACTGCGGTACCGCGACCCCGAGGGCCGCCCGTACGCGGACCTGCCCACCACCGAGGGGCGCGACGGGCCGACCGCGGAACTGGAGATCCTGCGCGGACGGCTGTCGGAGATCCTGCGACGGCTCACCGTCGACCACCCGCGCGTCGAGCATCGCTACGGCGACTCCGTCGCGGACCTCACGCAGGACGACGACGACGGCGTCGACGTGCGGTTCGCGGGCGGAGGGCGTGAGCGGTTCGACCTGGTCGTCGTCGCCGAGGGGCGCAACTCGACCACCCGGGACCTCGTTCTCGCCGACAAGGTGACGCGGGTGAGCCGGGACCAGTACATCGCCTACGGGACGGTCCCGCGCACGCCCGAGGACGACGACTGGTGGAACTGGATGACCACCACCGACGGTCGCATGGTGTCGACGCGGCCCGACGACGTGGGCACCATCCGCGCCAACCTGAGCTTCCTCGCGCCCGACCTCGCGCTCGACAAGATCGGCCACGCCGCGCAGATGACCGTGCTCCGAACGCGTTTCGCAGGTGTCGGATGGGCCACCGATCGCATCCTCGACGGCTTCGCGGCGTCCCCTGAGGAGTTCTACATGGAGCGCATGGACAAGGTGGCGCTCTCGGCGTACTCGCGTGGACGGGTGATCGTCGTGGGCGACGCCGCGTGGGCCGCGGGTCCGACGGGGATGGGGACGACGCTGGCCCTCGTCGGTGCGTACGTGCTGGCCGGCGAGCTCGACCGGGCGCGGTCGGGGGCGACAGTCGACCACGCGCGCGCCTTCCGGGGATACGAATCGGTGATCCGGCCGTACGCCCAGGCGGTGCAGACGCTCCCGCCGGGTGGCCCTCGGGTCGTGTTGCCGCGCAGCGCTCGTGCGCTCGCCCTGCAGCGGGCGGTCCACCGGGTCATCGCTCGACCCTCGGTGCGGGACCGTCTCGAGCACCGGTTCGTCTCCCGTGCCGGCGGCGACTTCCGCCTGCCGCGCTACGAGCTCTTCTCCTGACCGGGTGCCGTGGAGACCGCGTCGGCGACGAGGCCCAACATCCGGTCGGTCTTCGCGGGGTCGTCGGGTCCGGTGGACATCAGCGCCCCGAGCACCATCCCGGTGATGTCGTCGGGATCGACGTCAGCGCGCAGGGATCCGGTCTCGACGCCGGCCGCGACGATGGTCGCGACCGCCGCCGTGATCCGTTCGCGCGTGGCCGGAGTCGTCATCGAGCCCGACGACCACCCGGCACGCAACGTGTCGATGATGACGCTCTTGGTGGTGAAGAAGCGGGCGTAACGGCGCATCCACTCACGCAGCGCCTCGGCAGGTGGGTGCTCGGTGAGCAATCCGGCGACACCGCCGGTCAGGTCGTCGAGTTCCGCCTCGTACACCGCCTCGATCAGGGACTCGCGGGACGGGAAATGGCGGTAGACCGTGCCCACCCCGACGCCCGCGTCGCGCGCGATCGCGTCGAACGAGGGCGTGGCGGTACCGCCCGCGAAGGCGGCGCGCGCCGCGTCGAGGATGCGTGCGCGATTCCGGCGAGCGTCCTTGCGCACGGGTCGATCGGCCATCAAGCGGAGGATCCTCCGTTTCGGTACGGTGGTCGAAGCGGAGGTCCCTCCGTTTCACGTCGATCGTCCCACAGGAGGACGCCATGACCACGCTCACCACCCTGCCCGCGGCCAACCCGTTCGCGTCGCGCGCACCGATCGGGTTCGGGGCGATGAACCTCGAACGACTGCTGCACACCGGTAATCGCGCCGCCGCGGTGGACCTGGTCCGGCAGGCCGTCGACCTGGGCGTGGACCACGTCGACACCGCGCCGTTCTACGCCGCCGGCGCTGTCGACCAGGTGCTGCGCGACGCGATCCCGGCCACGGCCGACGTCCTCGTCGTCACGAAGGTGGGTGCAGTCCTCGACGAGGGTGCGCTGCGCCCCGCCCAGCGGCCGGAGGATCTGCGCGCGTCCGTGGAGGCCGCCCTCACCGGACTCGGCCGCGATCGGATCGACGTCGTCAACCTCCGTCGACTCGACACCCCCCACGGGATCCGCGCCACCGGTGATCAGGTGGTTCCCCTCGACGACCAGTTGGCGGCTCTGATCGACCTGCGCGAGCGCGGGGCGATCGGGTCGATCGGGATCAGCGGTGTGACCACCGACGGTGTGCGACGCGCCCTGTCCGCCGGGATCGTGTGCGTCCAGAACGCCTACAACCTGCTCGCCCGCGCCGACGAGGAGCAGGTCGCGCTGTGCGAGACGTCGGGGCTCGCCTGGGTGCCGTATTTCCCGCTGGGTGGTGCGGCCGGCCGGATGGCGTCGGTCGTGGAACACCCCGTCGTCCGGGAGGTCGCCGACGAGGTCGGTGCGACACCGGCGCAGGTCGGACTCGCCTGGTTGTCAGGACATTCGCCGGTGACCCGCCTCATCCCGGGCACGGCGGACGCGGCACACCTGCGGTCGAACACGGCTGCCGCGCAGGTGGTCCTGAGCTCCGCCGCGCGGCAGCGTCTTGACGCTCTCGCGTCGTGAACGACGAACCGCCCGCCCGGACGAGGTCCGGACGGGCGGTCGAGGCGTGCTCGCCGATCGCGTCAGCGCACGGTGCAGAGCGGCTGGATGTTCGGGTACGCCCCGTCGATCGGCGTCGTGAGGAAGAAGCAGTCGTTGTAGCCGCGCGAGCGCACGACGTCGCGGATCTGCTTCCACTGGGCGCTGGTGACCTTCGGGTCGCGCTTGAGGATGAAGCCCGACAGTCGTTCCGGACTGCCGACGAACGCCCACGAGTAGTCCGGGGCGATGTAGGTGACGATGTAGTTCGTCGGACCCGACTTCGAGTCCTGGAACGGCACACCCGGAAAGCTCACGTGCAGTTGGGCGTTGGTCCGGGTGTCGTTGACGCGGGCGTTGCCGACGATGCCCTGGCGCCCACCGTCGAAGCGTGTGCAGCTGTTCTCGACCTTGACGTCCCGGTCGTCGATCTTCGTGTAGCGCGCCTGGGTGTTGCGCAGGCAGTCGATGTTGAACGGCTGCGGGATGGCGGCGACCTGGTTCCAGACCCCGAGGTAGCGGGCGAGGTCGAGCGACGGGATCGGTTGCAGGGGTGCGGCGCTCGCACCACCGGCCCCGACGACGAGACCGATCGCCGCGGCGACCGCACTGAGCAGGGCGACCAGGACGGACGATCGTCGGCCCACCCTCCGCGACGGGGACGTGTTCTGCGACATGCTCATATCTCCTGTTCTCGAAGAATCATGCGACCCAGACGGTCTTGACGTTACAGAACTCGCGGATACCGAATTTCGTGAGCTCCCGACCGTGCCCACTGTTCTTCACCCCGCCGAACGCGATCGCGGGATACGACGTCGTCATGCCGTTGACGAACACCTGTCCGGCCTCGAACCCGTCGACGAACATCTCGATCTCCGACGCGTCCGTTGTCCACACGTTGGAGCCCAGGCCGAAGTCGGTGTCGTTGGCGATTCGCAACGCGTCGTCGGCGTCGGCGGCGCGGTAGAGCGACGCGACGGGCCCGAAGACCTCTTCGCCGTAGATGTCCATCTCCGTGGTGATGTCGGCGATGACGGTGGGCGGGTAGAACCACCCGGGGCCGTCAGGGACCTCGCCGCCGGTGAGGATGCGAGCGCCCTTCCCGGTGGCGTCGGTGACGAGGTCGACGACATCCTGGCGTCCCTGCTCGGTGGCGAGCGGGCCGATGTCGGTGTCGTCGTCGGTGGGGTCGCCGACCTTCTGCGCGGCCATGTTCTCCACGAACAGTCGCGCGAACTCGTCGTAGACGTCGGTGTGGACGATGAACCGCTTCGCCGCGATGCACGACTGCCCGTTGTTCTGACACCGGGCGGTCGTGGCGACCTCCGCGGCCTTCTCGAGGTCGGCCGAGGGGAGGACGACGAACGGGTCGGAACCGCCGAGTTCGAGTACGACTTTCTTGAGCTGCTTGCCCGCCGTCTCGCCGATGGAGCGACCCGCCCCCTCGCTGCCGGTGAGGGTGGCCGCGGCCACGCGCTTGTCGGTCAGGATCGCCTCGACCTGCTTCGACCCGATGAGCAGCGTCTGGAAACCGCCGTCGACGAGGCCCGCGCGACGGAACAGGTCTTCGAGGTACAGCGCGGTCTGCGGCACGTTCGACGCGTGCTTGAGCAGACCGACGTTGCCGGCCATCAGGCCGGGGGCGGCGAAGCGGATCACCTGCCACAGCGGGAAGTTCCACGGCATGACCGCGAGGATCACCCCGAGGGGCTGGAACCGGTGGAAGGCCCGGGACGCGTCCACGGCGTCGGCGTCGGCGATGTCGTCGGCCAGCATCCCCGGGGCGTGCTCGGCGTAGTAGCGGAGACCTGTGGCGCACTTGGTCACCTCGGCCTTCGCGGCCGTCAGCGTCTTGCCCATCTCGGTGGTCATCGTCGCGGCGAGCGAGTCGACCTCGTCGTCGAGGATGTCGGCCGCCGCGCGCAGCACCGCGGCGCGTTCGTCGAACGACGTCCGGCGGTGGGCCCGGGAAGCCTCGACGGCCCGGGCGAGCTTCTCCTCGATCTCCGCGTCGGAGAGGGCGTCGAACTCCTTCAGGACCTCGCCGGTGGCCGGGTTCGTCGTCGCTATCGCCATGGGATCAGACGCTCGCAGCGCCGTCTTCGCCCACCGCGTTGCCCTCGGTGTCGTCGACGAACGCCCAGTCGCCGTCGTGGTTCACCTCGAGGCGCCACCCCAGCTCGGTGTTGTCCGCCTTGGAGTTGATGAACCACTCGTATGCGTCGGTGGAGTTGTCGAACGCCTCCTCGGAGACGACGTCGCCGGTGGGATCGAGAACGCGATAGTCAGCCATGGATTCGACGGTATTGACCGGTGCGGTCGGTGCACACCAGCTCGCTGTCATTGCGTCTGACTCGTGTCCCCGGATCACGGCCGGGTAACGCGTCGTCCTTGACATTGCGGTGGGGGTGTCGAAAGCTGTCTCAGCAACTGTTGAGAGGGGATGGACACGATGACCATCGACGTCACGGCCACGGCGGAGCGGCTGCTGCGGTCCACCGCGGACACCCTGCTCGACGGCGACATCGACATCGACTGGGACGCCCCGGTCGACCCGGACAAGGCGTGGCTGACCGAGCGGCGCGGCACGCTCTACGGAACCCGGCTGTGGGAGCGGCTGTCCCGTGAGGAGCAGCTGACGCTGGGTCGTGCCGAGGCGGTGGCCGTGCTGAGCTACGGCATCGTCGCCGAGCAGCAGTTGTGCATGAACCTCCTCCGGACGATGTACGCGGTGCCGGACTGGACGGCACCGGAGATGCTCTACTCGATGAGCGAGGTCGGCGAGGAGGCGCGGCACTCCACGATGTTCGGCCGTCTGATCAACAAGGCCGAGATGCCCGCCTGGTCCGCGGCCGGCCCCGTCAACATGCTGCTGCGGCTGATGGGTTTCGTGCCACACGGACCCCTGATCTACGCGATCACCCTCATCGTGGAGGAGATCCTCGACCGGGTGCAGCGGGAGGCGTGCGCGGACGAGAACGTGCAGCCCCACGTCCGCCAGATGATGCGCATCCACATCCTGGAGGAGGCGCGGCACATCACCTACGCCCGTACCGAGTTGGCGCGCGCCGTCGCACGGTGCGGATCACTGTCCCTCGCGGTGAACCGTGTCCTGGTGGCGGTGATCGTGGTCGCCGTCATGCCGACACTCATCGACCCCCGCGCGTACCAGTCGGTGGGCATCTCACCGACGTGGGGATGGATCGTGGCCCAGTTCTCGCGCCGCTACCGCGAGAACGCGACGTTCGCCTGCGGTCCGATGTTGACGTACTTCCACGACGTCGGGCTGATCCGCGGACGCCTCACCACGCGCCTGTACAAGCTCTCGCGCACACTGCCGCCCGAGCTCCGCGCGCAGATCTGATCTCACCGGCCGCGGCGCCCCGCGAGTTGGGCGTCGTGCGTCGAGGAGAGTCGCTGCGAACCGTCCGGCGCGGTGAACGCGTGCTCGACGCGGACCGAGAGGTCGTCGCCGTCCGCCGAGAGGGTCATCACCCCGTTGTCGAACCACGGGCCGGCGGAGGTGTCCCAGGTGAGCGGCAGGTCCGCGACACCCGCGGATCGGGCGAGACGACGCATCAACCGCACCAACGGTTTCCGGCGCGCGAGGCGGTTCACGACCCGAACCGGACGTTCCAGCGGGTTGCGGAACGGTGACATGGTGAGCTGGATGAGCGACGTCCCCCGCCCGGGTCGACGGTCGACGAGGTGGGCATCGGCGATGTAGGAGCAGTGGACGTCGCCGGACACCCACACCACCGACGCGGGCGCGTCGGGTCCGTCCGACAACTCCTCCGCGAGCCGGGCCATATCGCGGAAGGACGAGTCGAAGGCGGCCCAGTGCTCGAGATCGAGTGCGAGACGTGCTTTCTCGCCGAGCCGCGCACCCGTGCGTCCCCACGCACCCTGGGCCACGGCCTCGTCCCACTGCTCGAGGTGGTGCAGCGCGGGCAGCATGAGGAAGGGCAGCGACGTCCCGAACACGACGTGTCGGGCCGGTCGCTCGGTCGCCGCCTCCACCACCCACTTCCACTCGGCGTCGTCGACGATGCCGCGCCGCTCCGGGCTCAGTTCACGAGAGCACCGGGAGTCGATCATGATCAGCCGTACGGGCCCGAGATCGCGCGTGTAACTCCATCGGGCCGAGGCGGGTTCGGCGTCCGCCCGGAGCGAGAAGTCGGCCAGGATCTGCTCCCGTTCGGCGTCGTCGAGGGCGAAGCGCACGCGTGCGTACTGCTGATCCCGGTCGAGTGCGTCCGGGTCGAGGTTGCCCAGGTGCTGATAGATCCAGTACGAGGTGAAGGCCCCGATCACCCGGCGACGCCACCACGGCTTCGCCGACGTCTCCTGCCGCCACGACCACGACGAGTTCCAGTCGTCGCGGAGGTCGTGGTCGTCGAGGATCATGCAGCTCGGCACGCACGCCATCAGTCCGCGCACCGCCGGCGACCCCCACGACTCGTGGTAGAGCCACGTGTACTCCTCGAGGTCGCAGATCTCCTCGCGGACCTCCGGGGTGAGGTCGGGATCGGGGGAGTGGGCGGCGCGGTGACGCCGCAACCGGGTCAGGACCTCGCGCGACGGGTCGTCGGCGTAGACCTGGTCGCCCAGGAACAGGAGCAGATCCGGGTGGCGGTCGACGGCCTCGGTGCGCACCCGCCCCGCGAGGCCGGTGAGCGCGTCGGCGCCGATGCGTTCCAGCGACTCCGCGTCGTGGTTCTCCCCGCGACGACACGACCCGAACGCGATGGACGGGTGGCGGTCGGGCCCGCTGGTGCGCAGGTGACAGGCGACGCCGGCGGGCGGCCACACGTGCTCGCCCGGTTCGCCGGACTCGCCGAGCCGCACCGTGTAGTCCACCAACGTGTCGGCCGGCAGGCCGCGCAGGATCACCAGCGCGAACTGGTGGCCGCCCACGCCCCAGGTCTCCTCGGTCGCCGACACCCCGACTGCGGTCTCGACGGTGACCGTGCACGGGTGATCGGTCTCCACCCACACGGTCGCCCGGCTGTCGTCGACGAAACGCAGGATGGGTCCGAGGACCAGCGTGGGTGCCATGGGCCGACGCTACCGGTTCGGGTTCCCGCCCGGGTGCGCCCGTTTCGCCCGCATCGCCTGAGGGCAGGCGACGGCGGCGCGAGGTCAGTCGACGGCGGTCTCGACCGCGAAGGGCGGGGTCGACTTGCCGTTGATCCGGAACCGTCCCCAGAAGTCGGGATCGCCGAGGTAGGCCTCGCGCGCGCTGTGCGGCGTGGAGACGATGACGCGAATCCTCTTGACCTCTCCCACGATCGCCGACAGCCGGTCGTTGGCGGCGACCCGTCCGATCCAGCGGTACACGCCGTCGATCGGCTCGCGATAGCCCTTGAGTTCCAGGTTCACCGGGACCTCGATGCCCTTGACGATGATCGACGCGTTGCCGATGTAGTCGGAGTCGTCGTGCGGTGACCGCGGCGTCGCGCGGCCCGTGTCGCGGATGTCCAGAAACGTGTCCATGCGTGTTCCTCCCCCATGTGGCTCCCCGGCGCCGTCGTCCGATCACCCTGCCCCGGGATCGTTGTGACGCGACACCAAAGTCCATCAGACGGTGAACGGCGGCATCGGTCGTTTGGTTGACTTCGTGACCTCGCCACAAGAAATGCGGCCGGGAGGGTGGTAGATGTCAGGGCTCGCAGAGCCGGGGGACGCCACGGCCAACACCATGGTCGGGGCCGAGTCGATGCGCGCGCCGCGTCGTCCGACCCGACGCAGATCGGTCGCCGAGCGGGACGCTGCTGCGCAGCGGTTCCTTATCGACACCGTCGAGGACCGGTTCGACCCGGACATCGACATCGACTGGTCGGCACCGCCGTGGCCGGACGCGGCATGGCTGCCCGACAGCCTCGTCGGGACAGCGGGCACCCGCCCGTGGCGACGGCTGTCGCCTGCGGCGCGCCTGGACCTCGGACAGCACGAGCTCGTCGACCTCCTCACCCTCGCCGCGTTCGCGACCACGGCGCAGTCGATGCTGGAGTTCCGGCGCATCGGCGAGGACCAGACGCTGTGCGACGACACCGCCCGGTGGGGGTTCGCCACCATCAACATCCGGACCACCAGCACCGCGATGCTGGGTCGGCTCGTCACCGTCACCGGTCTCCCGCCGAACGGCCACGCCACGCTGGCTCGTCGCTTCGAGCGGTACACGTTGCTCACGCCCGCCGGCGGCACCACGGCGGCGCTCTATCTCCTCGCCGAGTCGTTCGTGCACGGCCTGGCGTCCGCGCTGGCCGAGGACCCGGGGGTCCAGCCCCACGCCCGTCAGGTCGCCGACGTCCACCTCCGGGCCACGCGACGGTTGCGCGAGTTCGCGCACCTCGACTTCGCGTCGTCGGTTCCCGGCCGCAGTCGCTTCCTGCTGGCGTGGTACTCCGTCGCCTCCGCTGTCGTGATGCGCGCCGTGACCCGCGCGCTCGACCGGTCCGACGCCGCCGAGGTCGTAGGTGTTCCCCGGTGGCGCACCCGACTCGCCCGCCGACGCGCACCGATGCGCGCCCGACGGGCCCACATCCTGTACGGCGAGTTCCTCGAGGCCGCACGCGCCGCGGGGATGTTCACCGACCCGGTGAGCCGGATGCTGGTCCGGCGCACCGGGGCACGACTCGACACTCCAGCTGAGGGGGAACAGTGACCATCGAGAGCATCGCGCCCGAGACCCTGACCCGGGACACGACCGTCGAGACGACCCGTGACGTGGAGGCCGAACGGGTGGCGCTCGCCGAGCGTCTGCTGCGGTCCACCGCGGACCGCGCCTACGACGGCGACCTCGACATCGACTGGGACGCACCGATCGCACCCGACAAGCCGTGGGCGACGGAAATGCGCGGGACACTGTTCGGCACCGAGATTTACGCGGCGCTGACCGACGACCAGAAGCTGCGCCTGAGTCGCGCGGAGGCCGTCGCGATCCTCACCTACGGCATCAACGCCGAGATCGGCCTGTGCACGAACCTGCTGCGCGGCATCTTCCACGGCAAGGACTTCGCCGACGCGAGCACGCTGTACTCGCTCAGCGAGATCGCCGAGGAGACCCGGCACTCCACGATGTTCGGTCGGCTGATCAACAAGACCGGGATGGAGCCCTACCGCCGCCCCAAGGCGCTGTCGATGCCGTTGCGGCTCATCGGGTTCATCCCGCACGGCCCCGTGGTCTACGCGGGCACGCTGCTGGTGGAGGAGGTCCTCGACCGTGTGCAGCGCGAGTCGATGGCCGACGAGACCATCCAGCCCCACGTCCGCCAGCTCATGAAGATCCACGTGCTGGAGGAGGCCCGGCACATCACGTTCGCGCGCAACGAACTCGCCGACGCGATCGACCGGTCGGGGCCTGTCTCACTCGCGATCAACCGCCTGCTGTGCGCGGCGCTGACGCTGTTCGTGATGCCCACGCTCGTCGACTCACAGGCGTACAAGTCCGTCGGCATCGGCCAGCTGCGCGGATGGTGGGCCGCGCAGCGGTCGCCGCGCTACCGCGAGAACGCGTCCTTCATGTGCGGTCCGATGCTGCGGTACTTCCACGAGGCCGGCCTGATCAAAGGCCGTGTGACCACAGCGCTGTACCGCGCGTCGCGGGCCCTGCCGGACGACGTCCTGCAGGCGATCCGTGACGAGGAGCGTGGCCAGTGAAGGACTTTCGCGACAAGGTCGTCGTCGTCACCGGCGCGGGGTCCGGGATCGGCCGTGCTCTCGCGCTGCGGCTGGCCGACCGGGGCGCGAGACTCGCGCTGAGCGACATCGACATCGACGCGGTCACCGAGACCGTCCGGATGGCCGAGAAGCTCGGCGTCGAGGCGGTGCCGCATCGGCTCGACGTCGCCGACCGGTCGGGGTTCCTCGATTACGCCGACGAGGTGCGAGGCCACTTCGGCGGTGTGAACGTCGTCGTCAACAACGCCGGCGTCTCGTTGTCGGCGACGGTGGCCGACATGCAGTGGGACGACTTCGACTGGATCGTCGGCATCGACTTCGGTGGTGTCGTGAACGGCACGAAGGCGTTCCTGCCGGACCTGATCGCGTCGGGCGACGGACACGTCGTCAACGTGTCGTCGGTGTTCGGTCTCATGTCGATCCCGGGCCAGAGTGCCTACAACGCGGCCAAGTTCGCGGTCCGCGGGTTCACCGGCTCGCTGCGACAGGAGATGATCAGCGGCGGGCACCCTGTCGGCGTGACGTGCGTGCACCCCGGGGGGATCAAGACCAACATCGTCCGCAACGGACGGCAGAGCGGTGAATACGCCCAGGACCTGCAGGTGAAGGACGAGAACTTCCAGCGGATCGCGTTCACCCGCCCGGAGACCGCGGCCAAACGGATCATCCGCGGCATCGAGAAGAACAAGCCGCGGGTGCTGATCGGACCCGACGCCCGACTGTTCGACAGCCTGCCGCGGCTGCTCGGCGGTCGATACCAGGACGTCATGGCTCGCCCGTTGGCCGCCGGCCAGCGCATCGGTTCGTGAGCGACGGACCGCGCGGACGCGCCCACGACCTCGAGATCGTCGAGATCGTCCGCGAGACCGCCGACTCGGTGTCGCTCGTGCTGGACGTCCCCGAGTCCGTGGCCCATCGCTTCCGCTATCACCCCGGCCAGTTCCTCACCGTGCGCGTCCCCGGGGGTGACGCGGGATCAACTGTGGCGCGGTGCTATTCGATGTCGAGCTCACCCCACCTCGACGACGATCTGATCCTCACCGTCAAGCGGGTGCCCGGAGGTCGGGCCTCGTCGTGGTTGTGCGACGAGGTGCGGGTCGGCGACCGACTGACCGTGCTCACACCGTCGGGGTCGTTCTTCCCCCGCACGTTCGACGAGGACTTCCTGCTCGTCGGGGCGGGCAGCGGGATCACCCCACTGATGTCGATCGCCACGTCGGCATTGATGGGCGGGGTCCGCGACGTTCGGTTGTTCTACGCGAACCGCGACCCGGACTCGGTGATCTTCGTCGACGAGATCGCCGAGCTGCGTGCCGAATTCGGCGACCGGTTCACGGTCGAGCACTGGCACGAGTCGGAGCGGGGCCTCCCGTCCCCGGACGCCCTGGTCGATGAGCTCGCCGCACATCCCCGGCATCGCATCTGGGTGTGCGGTCCGGGGCCCTTCATGGCGGTCGTCGAGAAGGCCGCCGAGGCCGTCGGTGTCCCCGCGGACCGCGTCCACACAGAGCGGTACCGCTCGCTGTCCGGTGACCCCTTCGCCGACGTTGACGTCACCGTCGTCAACAACGACGACGACGCTCAGGTGTCGGTGACCCTGCGCGGCGACACCGTGGACCTGGCGTGGCCGCGGTCGGCGACCCTGCTCGACGTGTTGCTTGCCGCCGGACACGACGCCCCGTTCTCGTGCCGCGAGGGTGAGTGCAGCTCGTGCGCCTGCCGCGTGGTCAGCGGCGACGTCACGATGCGCAAGAACGACACCCTCGTCGACTCGGACATCGCCCTGGGGCTGACGCTGGCGTGTCAGGCGGTCCCGCGCTCGGAGGAGATCACCGTCACGTTCGACACCTGACCCGGCGGAGTACGGTGAAGGTGGTTATCGACTCACGGTCGAAAACCCCCGACCAACGGAGCGCCTGATGGACGTCGACGATCTCGTCGTGGTGGGTGCCGGCGTCGCCGGTCTCACCGCCGCACTGCACGCCGTCGAGCGTGGGTTGTCCGTCTCCGTGGTCGCCGCCGCGGATGCGCGGGACGGCTCGGTTCCCGCGGCCACCTCGACCGCCTATGCCCAGGGCGGGATGGCGGCGTTCGCCCCGGGCCGGGGTGACTCCCTCGACGCGCATGTCGCGGACACACTCACCGCCGCAGCCGGGCACGCCGACCTCGCCGCGGTCCGGTCGATCCTCGCCGACGGTCCGGCCGCCGTCGACTTCGTGGCCGGGCACGGCCTCGCCTTCGACCGCGACCCGTCGGGTGACCTCGCCCGCACCCGCGAGGGCGGCCACGCTGTCCGACGCATCGTGCATGCCGGTGGCGACGCGACCGGCGCCCATCTGCATGCCGCGCTGTGGTCGGCCGTTCGTCACGATCCCCGGATCCGGGTCCGCCGGGCGGTGGTGCGTGACGTCGCGATGGTGGACGGCAGGGCCGTCGGGGTGGTCGACGCGGACGGGCAGTTCCTCCCGGCGCGATCGGTGGTTCTCGCGACGGGCGGACTCGGGGCGCTGTGGACGTCGACGACGAACCCGCCGTCGTCCGTCGGGTCAGGCGTCGCGCTCGCACTGCGGGCGGGCGCGACCGTGGCCGACCTCGAGTTCGTCCAGTTCCACCCCACGATGCTCTTCACGCCCGGCGCGGGCGGTCGGTGCCTGCTCATCACCGAGGCGTTGCGGGGGGAGGGCGCGCGACTGGTCCACGCGGACGGTGCGTCGATCACCGCGGGCGTGCACCCCCTGGGCGATCTGGCGCCCCGCGACGTCGTCGCGTCCGCGGCCCATCACGCGATGGTCTCCACGGGTGCGCCGTGTGTGTTCCTCGATGCCCGCGACGTCCCCGACCTCGCCCGTCGCTTCCCCACCGTGACCACCGGGGTGCGCGCCACCGGCATCGACCCGGTCCGCGACCTGATCCCCGTCGTGCCCGGAGCGCATTACCACTGCGGTGGCGTGCTCACGGACCTGCGCGCACGGACCGACGTCCCCGGACTCCTGGCCGCGGGCGAGGTCGCGCGGACCGGTCTGCACGGCGCGAACCGGCTCGCGTCCAACAGTCTCACCGAGGCCGTCGTCATGGGTGTCCGCGCCGTCGAGACGGCATCGGAGGACCTGTCGGTGACGCCGCCGGCGGCTGTCCCGCAGGTCCGCCACGACCGCGGTCCCGGTACCCCGGCGGCGGTGATCCGCGCCGCGATGACCGCGGGCGCCGGCATCGACCGCGACGCCGTAGCACTCGAGAACGCTCTCGCCGCAATCGATTCCGGAGGATCCGCCGACACCGCGGACATGGCCCTGGTCGCGCGGGCCGTCGTCACCGCTGCTCTCCTGAGGACCGAGAGCCGCGGGTGCCACCGCCGCTCGGACGCCGTCGCCTCCGGCGATGCGGACGCGACTTTCACCCTTCGCCTCGACGGTGCCGGCGGGGAACTCACCGCGTCGACGATGTCCCGCGATCACGCTCCCGTCGCCGCGGTCTGAGACCAGCCACCCCGCGACCGTGCAGTAGATGCACGCGACCGTGCAGTAAATCCCCACGATCGTGCATTCGCGTCGATGTCGGAGGAATCGAGTGCCCGCTCGGCGAGATCGACTGCACGCTCGGCGGGTGATCAGGGGGTCGGCGGGGCGATCCTGCTGACGAACTCGACGACGGCGTCGCTGAAGGCGTCGTTGTCGTCGCCGGCCGCGGTGTGGCCCGCCCCACGGAGTTCGGTGACCTCGGCGTGGGGGACGCGCCGCCGGAACGCCGACAGCACGTCGTCGGGGACGACGTCGGACAACATCCCGCGCACCAGCATCATCGGGATCTCGAGGCGCGCCGCCGCGTCGTCGAGCTGGTCGGTGGGGATCCGGGCGACGGTCTCCGCCGCGATGACGTTCGGGTCCCAGTGCCAGTACCACCGGCCGTCCTCCCGCCGCCGGAGGTTGCGACGCAGGCCGTCGATGCTGCGGGGCCGCTTCCGGTGCGGCAGGTACGCCGCGACCGCGTCGGCGGCGTCGTCGAGAGAGTCGAAACCGCTGATGCCGCTGCGCATGAACGTGCGGATGCGGCGGCTGCCGCCACGGTCGTAGCGGGGGACCACGTCGACCAGCACCAGCGCGGACACCTCGTCGACGCCCCAGCGATCCGCGACGGCGATGCCGGTGAGGCCTCCCATGCTCGCCCCGATGAGCGTGACGGGACCACCCAGGTCGGTGATCACGTGATGGACGTCCTCGGCGAGGACGTCCATGTCGTAGTAGCCGTCCGACGACCAGTCGCTGTCGCCGTGGCCGCGACAGTCCAGGGTCACCACCCGCAGGCCGGCGGCGGCGAGATGATCGCCGGTCCTCTTCCACGAGTGCCGGGTCTGGCCGCCGCCGTGCAGGAGCAGGGCGGTCGCGGTGGCGCCGGTCGGTGGATCCCACCGGCTGCCGACGAGCCCGATGCCGCCGGCCCCGGTGAACCGGACGGTCGTGGATGCGTCTGCGGGCTCGTCCGTCGTCGCTGCTGAGATGTCCCCCGTGGTCACCAGGAAATGCTACGCATGCCACACGATCTGCACCGACCGACCCAGAACTGAACCCCCTTTCAGAAATCTTCCGTTCTGTGTAACCTCGCTTACGTCGGCCCGTCGCCGCCCCGGCCGGGCTGTGCCCGACAACCGAGAGGGTCGCGATGAAGCGCCTGGTCTTCGAGTCCGAACACGATCAACTCCGCTCGTCGGCGAGTGCCTTCGTCGACCGCGAGGTCCTGCCCTACGCCGACCAGTGGGAGGCCGACGGGATCATCGATCGCGAGGTGTTCAAGAGGGCTGGTGAGGCCGGGCTGGTGGGCCACTACATCCCCGAGGAGTACGGCGGCTCGGGCATCGACGACTTCCGCTTCAACGCCGTGATCATCGAGGAGATGACACGGGCGGGTTCGCGGGCGCCGGGACTCACCCTGCAGAACGACATCGTCGGTCCGTATCTCGTCAACCTCTGCACCGACGAGCAGAAGCAGCGCTGGCTGCCCGGGTTCGCGGCCGGCGACATCATCGGCGCGATCGCGATGACCGAGCCCGGTGCCGGCAGCGACCTCGCCGGCATCAAGACGTCCGCGGTCAAGGACGGCGACCACTGGGTCCTGAACGGGTCCAAGACGTTCATCTCCTGCGGGATCAACTCCGACCTCGTCATCGTGGTGGCGCGCACCGACCCGGAGGCGGGCCACAAGGGCTTCACGCTGCTCGCCGTCGAGCGGGGCATGGAGGGCTTCGAGCGCGGCCGCAACCTCGACAAGATGGGCCAGCACGCCCAGGACACCGCAGAGCTGCACTTCGACAACGTGCGGGTCCCCGAGACCAACGTCATCGGGCAGGAGGGTCGGGGCTTCTACCACCTCATGCACAACCTGCCGTCGGAGCGGCTGGCCATCGCGGTCGGCGCCGTCGCCACCGCGCACCAGGCGTTCCAGATGACCAAGGACTACGCGCTCGACCGCAAGGCCTTCGGCCAGTCGATCGGGTCGTTCCAGGTCAACCGCCACAAGCTCGCCGAGATCGCCACCGACCTCGACGTCGCCCGCGCCTACGTCGACCGCAGCATCCAGGCCATGGTCGACGGCGAGCTGACCGCCGTCGACGCGTCGAAGGCGAAGTGGTGGACCACGGAGCTGCTCAAGCGCATCGTCGACACCTGCGTGCAGCTGCACGGCGGCTACGGCTACATGGCCGAGTACCCCATCTCGCGCATGTACACCGACGTCCGGATCGAGACGATCTACGGCGGGACCACCGAGATCATGAAGGACATCGTGGGTCGCGACCTGGGCTTCTGATCCCTCCGAGGCGTGTTCTCACCGCCCGCTCATCGACCTTTCAGGAACATCGTGCATCCTGAATGCAGGGGTACGAATGTTCGGTCGGGGTTCTCGACAGCCGGACGGGGGGTTACCGGCCGGAAGGCAGGTGGCAGAGGTGAGTGTTCTCCTCATCGCCGTCGTCGCGACGATCGTTGTCGTGTGGGCCACGGTTGCCGTGCTCGTCTCGGTCCTCGTGGGCAGGGCCATATCGCTGGCGGAGCAGCGCGCGACCGACGAGGCCCCGCCCCTCGACGACCGGATGCTCGCGGAACAGAGCTGAGGTCCCCGCCGTCGCGTGCACATGGTCGGATCCCTGCGGCTAGTCTGATCGCGCGCGGGGGCGAGGGGATGGGGCATGGTTCACGACGGATGTTGGTCGACCGTCATCTGCACGGAGGCCGAACGTGCCGCTCTGGGGGACACCAGTGTCGGCGGCTGGGTGGTGAACTGTCGTCTGTCCATCGGCCACCGGGGCGATCACGCGAGTGACGCCGAGATGGTCCCGCGCTTCGACCGGCGCCTCTGGATCCAGTGGAACGACGCCGCCGCGCACGCGCAGTCGTTGATCGAGCGGAACCCCTGCTCCGCACCGGCGGTCACGCCGTGCATGTTGTTCGAGGGACATCCCGGCGCCCACTGGTTCGCGCCGAGCAACGGCCACGCACCACGCCCCGCGCCGCCCTCGCCGCCCCCCGCGCCCCCGGCGTCGCCCGCGCAGAGCACCGACATCCCGCAGCGGGCGATCCTCGACCTGGCGACCGATGTGCCGTCGATGCGCAGTCGCGCCGTTCGCACGCCGGGCCTCGACGATCCGGGCGCCGAGTTGCCACGACAGGGCCGACCCGTGGACCAACCGCGCACGCCCGACCAGCCGCTGGGCCGCCACGGCGGACCCTCACGCGACCTCGACGACCACCGGACGGCGAGTCCGTCCCTGACCGATCCCGAGGTCGTGGCCGCGCTCGACGAGGTCGTCGTCGCCCTGTCCCGCCTCGCCGACCTGCTCCGCGCGCCGCGTGGCCGGCGGGCACGCGAGAACTGACTGCCCGCCGCCTCAGACGGCGGCCAGGTGTTCGGTGACGATCGCCGTCGCGCGGTCAGCCCCTCCCGCTTCGGCGAGAGACGCGGCGACCTGCCGGCTCCTCTCGCGCACCGTATCTCCGGTGACCGTCGTGTACGCCGCACGCAGCGCGTCGACGGTGGCGTCGGACGTGTCGACACGGACAGCGACACCGAGTGCCACCAGCGCGTCGGCGTTCTCGAACTGGTCGACGGCCTGGGGCACGGCGATCATCGGCGTCCCGGTCACCAGCCCCTCACCCGAACCGCCCATGCCGGCGTGGGTGACGAACACCGTTGCCGCGTCGAGCATCTCGCGCTGGGGGATCCAGGAGTGGAGCTCGACCCCGCGGGGCAGAGGGCGTCCGCGGGTGACCTCATCCGGATCGACCGACCCGATCTGCAGGACGAGCCGGGTGTCATCGATGTCGCCGAACGCGGTGAGACACCGTCGGTAGAACGCGGGCTGGTGAGTGAAGGCGCTGCCGAGTGAGACGACGATGAGCGGTGTGTCGTCGGGAGGACTCCACGCCGCCGGGTCAGCGCGACGCACGGCCGGCCCCACGAAGGTGTAGACGTCTCGGTCGACCTCGTCGCGGTGTGGCTGCAATTGTTCGGCGATGACCACGATGCTGCGTTCGGGGTGGCCGATCCATTCCAGCGGGTCCGCGGAGATCCCGTGTGCGCGCAGCATCGCCTGCTGACGGGACAGGTAGGCGACGCCGCGGGGGTCGGCTCGGACACCGTCGAGGAACTCGGCCATGTCACGCTCGTAGCCGCGCCACGCGACGTACGTGGGCGACAACTGGATCGCCGGGATGCCCTGTGCCACAGCGACGAGACGGGCGGGGACGCCTGCGATGTCGTACAGGACCAGATCTGGTGGATCGTCGTCGACGATCGCCGTCACCGCGGGGAGCATGGCCTCGTACTCGTCCTGGAACAGCGCGAGATGGTCCACGGCGTCGGTGTCGCCGGCGAAGGCGTGGTCGACGAGGACGGACGAGTACGACACCAGGGTCGCGCCGAGCGACTCGACCTGAGCACGCCACGAGGCGTCGTTCACGTACGACACCCGGTGGCCTCGCTCGACGAGCCGTCGGATCACCTCGCCGTGGGGGTTGACGTGTCCTGGTGCGGGAATGCTCGCCATGAGCACGTGTGCCATCGTCGATCCTCTCGCCCGTCGGGGTTCCGACGGTCGCACGACGACCGTGCCGACGTCACCCGGTTTTCGGGGGGCCGCCACGGTGACACCGATCAGGGCGCGGGTTCGTAGACCTGCGGGGCGAGACTGTTACCGGGACGGATGGCTGCGCAGTTGCTGGGCGCGGGTCGGTCGGCGAAACGATCGGTCAGCCACTGCAGCGCGCCGGCGAGCCAGGGGACGGCGGAGAGCGTGTGGCTCAGCGCCGGGTACTCGTCGTACTGGATGCGCAATCCCGCTGCGCAGTAGTCACGCATCAGGGTGCGCACGTCACCGGCGACCATCACGCCGTCGCCGGTGCCGACACCGGCGGGCCCGGTGGGGGTTCCCTCGAGTGCTCCGTTGGCGCCCTGCGCGACGAACATCGGGATGGAAGGCGTGCCTGCGGCTCCCATGTTGACCTTGTTTGTGGCGTCGACGAACGCGCGCACCGAGTTGGGGTTCCGGTACTTCGGCTGCACCACCTGCGGCCAGGTGAGTCGTCCGTACTGACCGAGGACGTTGAGGATCGACGCATCGGCGAGGCGGCCGAGGATGCGTCGCCCGAAGTCGTTGATGTACGGGCCGAAATCGATGTCGTAGGCGCGGCCGATGCCCACCACCGCCATCCCCGCGACCCCCGACCAGACCGGTGTGCCGCTGATGTAGCGGAGATTCGTGGCGGGGTTCACCAGGAGGCCGCCTTGCGCCGCACCGATCAGCTGCCGGTCGACATCCGGTGCGTACCTGGGTGCTTCGATCGCCGCCCAGTTCGTCGCGATCGCGCCGCCGGAGTACCCGATGAGCCCGACGGGTGACGTGCCGGTGATGCGGGTCGCAGGCACATCACGCACGGCACGGAGTGAGTTGAGGGTGTGCACCCCGTACTCGGGGCCCGCCGCGAAGTTCGCCTTCGGGCCCTCGGTGTCGGGGATGACGACGGTGTAACCCGCCGCGAGCATCGGCCCGACGATGGCACCCTCACCGTTGGCGGCGACGCCGCCGATGGCCGGATTCCCGCCCGCCGTGAGGCCGCCGAGCCGGTCGTCGGCGGCGATGGCCCGCGACGGGGAGTCCGCGGGATTCAGTGAGTCGTAGGCGGATTGGTACGAGACGACCTTCGTGGTCGGCAGTGGTCGCGGCGGGATCAGCACCGACGTGACGTTCGCGACGGGTGCGCCGACGGAATCGGTGGAGCGGTACAGGATCTGGATCGCGGTGACCGGGGTGGCGACTCCGAGGACGTGGTACGGGATCGTCCGTGTCTTGAGCACCGCCCCGGGTGCCGCTGCTGCGACTGTCGAGGGCGACGCAGCGTAGAAGGGGTCCGCGGCGGAGGCGGTGGGCGCCGCGAGGGCGGTGGCGACAGCGGCGACAGCCAGGACACCCACCGCGATGTGACGTGTGACACGCATGGTGAGGACCCTAGCGATCGAGACGTATCGGAGCAATTTTGTCTCGCTTCTCGGAGGGTGATGTCTGTCCGTGAGCACCGCCGGGTCAGATGACGGTGCCGACGTCGCGGGTGACGATGGCTTCCATGGCGCGCTCGGCGATGGCGGCGATCGTGATCGACGGGTTGCAGGCGCCCGTCGTCCCCGGGATGAGCGCCCCGTCGACCACGTAGAGACCTCGCTTGCCGAGCACCCGACCGTCGATGTCGCACACCGACCCCATGCAGGCGCCACCCAGGCCGTGCCAGGTCGTGTTGGCGATCGCGTTGGTGTCGACCAGGGTGCTCCCCGGCCCGGCGATCCGGTGAGCGCGACGGCTCATGAGCTCGCGAATGGCGTGGTCACCGTCCCGCGGCCATCGCAGGATCACCGAATCGGAGGCGCCGACGTAGTCGAACCGGCCGCGGTCGGGACTCACACCGAAGCCGACCATCATCGCTGTGCGCAGGTCGGCCGGGAGGGGCGGGAGGCCCGCCTGGATCACCGTGTTCGCCGTGGTCGGATTCGACCAGTCCTCCGACGCGTACACGACGGGGCCACCCTGGACGGCGCCGAACCGCTCGGCGGGGTCGTTCCAGACGTAGATCAGATCACCGTTCGTTCCCCAGCCCGTCCCGAGCGCGTCGGGCATGTCGCGGATGTGTCCCAGTGCGGCGGACCGCACGAGGATCTTCGGGGTGTTGCCGCTGCCGGCGGCCATGACGAGCGCGCGGGTGGTGAGGATCTTCTTCTCGATGACCCGGCCGGCGAGGTCGAGGTGATCGGCGTGCACCTCCCATCGGCCGTCACGGGTCTCGAAGACCTCGGTGACCTCGTGCAGTGTGCGGACGTCGAGTCGTCCGGTCGCCTCCGCTGCCGCGAGGTAGGTGACGTCGACGCTGTGCTTGCCCCCGTTGTTGATCCCGATGGACCCGTTGTTCGTGTACGAGGGCCGCAGCTCTCCGCGGAGCTCGGCCAGTGCGTAGCTCCAGTCGACGGGCACGGGCACCTTGTCGACCTGATAGCCGGCCCGACGGGCGTTGCGGGCGAAGACGCGGGCCGACTCGTAGGTCGGGCTCGCGATGAGTTCGTCGGGCGGCGTCTGGAGCTGCAGCATCCGCGACACCCGTGGGTAGAGGACCCGGTCCATCCGCGTGTAGTCGATGCCGGAGGGGAAGTGCTCCTCGAAGACGGCACGTGAGGGTTGCAACGACATGCCGAGGTAGGTGATGGAGCCGCCGCCGTAGGAGGCACCGCACAGCGCCGTGATGGTGTCGCCGACGACCGCGTCGATCAGGCCCGGGTACGGCGGCACGGGCCCGATCCGTGGGAAGCCCGTCGGGAGCAGTGTGCGTAGCGCCTCGGGGGCGGTGCCGAACCAGAGCAACCGCTTGTCGGCGAGGTTCGAGCCGGGTTCGGGGAAGGTGTGGGCGTTCGGGCCCGTGGGCCATCGGATCCCGCGCTCGAGCAGCGTGACCTGCACACCGGCTTGCGTGAGACGGAGAGCGCTGACGCCGCCCCCGAAACCGGATCCGACGATGACCGCGCGGTGGTCCTCGCGCACCGTGGGGATGCGCGCCGGCCTCGGTGATCCCGGTTGCGTCGGTCGTGCGACGGCCGGCCCGGCGACGGTGCCTGCGGCGGCGACGGCTGCACTGCCGGCGAGAAAACTACGACGGGTGATCGACATGCGTCTCCAGACGAGGGGATCGGGGCGAATGGTCGACCGGAGACTAGGGGCGCGAGGGTCGTGTCGGCCCCGCCCAACCGGTGAAGTTTGAGACTGTGAACAACAGAATCACCCGCGAAATGTGACAGAAATGCGCAAAACTGTCTCGTTCTTCGATGGTGGACGGTGGGCTCAGCGCCACGCCGCGGGCAGCCCAGGTCCGATCCATCGACGCAGGAACGCACGGAGGCGGTCGTCGTCCTCGAGTGCGGGATCGTCGAACAGGATGACCGACAGCGCCAGGCGCACCGACACCTCGACGACGTCGTCGACACCCGCCTGCAGCTCCGGCGACCGGCTGACGAGGGTCGAATACGCCTCACGCAGGATTGCTTTCGCGCCGTGGATGAACGACGGGTCGAAGAACGGGTTCGCCTCGGACGGCGTGATGAGCCGCGTCACCAACGGATCTGCTCGCGCCAGCGCGCGGCCGGAGACGATGAGTTCGACGACGTAGTCGAGCGGGGTCTCGACGGCCTGGGTACGCGCCTCCAGTTCGTCGCGCAGATGGGACACGAGCGAGCCCACCGCCTGGAGGACCAGGTCGTCGGCACCGTCGAAGTTCCGGTAGATGGTCTGGCGCGACGCGCCGGCGGCCTGCGCGACCGACGAGATGGACACCGCGTCGAAACCGTCGGCCCGCACGATCTCGAGCGTGGCCTCGAGGATCCGCTGCCGCGCGCGCATACGCCGATGGTCCCACGCCCCGGCCGGCCGGCCCGCCCGCGACGGGTCAGCGAGCCGCGTTCTTCACGAACTCCTCGACACCCGCAGGCGGACGTGTCCCACCGAAGTACCCACCGCGCACGTGTCGCCGACGCTCGTCGTCGTCGGTGGCGCGTGCGGCGGAGTGCCACAGGTAGGCGTCGTGCAGGATGACGTCCCCGGCCTCGGCGTACACGGCGACCTCGCCGCGGACCTTCTCGAACCGCAGCGGCATGTCGAACGGCGGTGTCCGGTCGGTCCGGCCTCCCGACGCCCGAGCGCCCTCGGGGACGGTCACCCCGTTCGCGTTGCGGAACGGCGCCGGAGTGGCCCAGAGGTGGCTTCCGGGAACGACTCTCAGGAAACCGTTGGCAGGGCTGGTGCCGTCGACGTGGATCGTGAACGCCGTGCTCGGCCACACGTCGAGGCTCGGGCCGGCCTGCCAGTCCGAGTGCCACCCGATCCGGGCGTATCCGGAGTCGCGACCCGGCCGTGCGTCCTGGTAGACGACCCCGAACTGTTCGTGTGCCCGCAGCCAGCAGTCCGGACCGAGGATGGCGCTCATCACCGAGACGAGCGCCGGATCGGTGACGGCGTCGGCCACCGCCGGCGACACCTCGGACACGTACTCGACGTAGTTCACAACCCCCGGCGCCGACGCGTCATCGTCGAGGAACACCGTCGACCCGTGCCGTCCGGCGAGCGCACCGCTGAGCACGCGCGCCTGCGCGTCGACACACTCGGACTCGATTCGTGCCAACCGCTCCTCGCCGACGAGCCCCCGCAGGATCGCGTATCCGTGCATGTCGTAGAACCACAGGAGGTCAGCCGTCTCGTCGAGGCCGAAGACACCGTGATCGTTCGCCGCACCCATCCGCCGAGGTTATGACCGGCCGCGCGATCTCGCGCGTCGAACGTCCGGGCGCATACCCCCAGGGGGTAGCGCGGACCGGGCGATTGCGGGTATACCTGGTGGGGGTATCCGATCAGAGGAGGTCGTCGTGGACGAGACGCACCAGCACGGCTACATCCATCGCAAGGACGACTACCTGAAGCGACTGCGGCGGATCGAGGGTCAGGCGCGCGGCCTGCAGCGCATGGTCGACGACGAGGCGTACTGCATCGACATCCTCACGCAGGTCACCGCGATGACGAAGGCCCTGCACGCCGTGAGCCTCGGGCTGCTCGAGGAGCACATGAGCCACTGCGTCGTCGACGCCGCCCGCGAGGATCCCGAGCTCGGCCAGGTGAAGGTGACCGAGGCGATGGACGCCATCACCCGTCTCGTCCGGTCCTGACCGAGCGCACCGTTTCCAGGAAGGAATCACCATGACCACCAGCACCTACACCGTCACCGGCATGACCTGCGAGCACTGCGTCCGCGCGGTCACCGAGGAGGTGTCGCAGATCCCGGGCGTGACCGATGTCGAGGTCGATCTCGCCTCGGGCGGTCTCACCGTCCACGCCGACGCCGAGCCGGATCGGGCCGCGGTCGCGGCTGCGGTCGACGAGGCGGGTTACGAGCTGGCGTCATGACCTCGACGGCCGACGCGACGACGACCGTCGGCGACACCACCACCGCACGGTTCGACATCGAGGGCATGACCTGTGCGTCATGCGCCGCCCGGATCCAGCGGCGCCTCAACAAGATCGACGGTGTCGAGGCGACGGTGAACTTCGCGACCGGCAGTGCCCGCGTCGACCACCCGGCCGACGTCTCCGTGTCCGACCTGGCCGGGCAGGTCGCGGCGGCCGGCTACCGGGCGATCGCGCGTGACGAGGACAGCGGAACCGCTCCCGCACACACCGACGACGGCCACGACCACATGTCCCACGGTGGCGACGCCGCCGACCTCCGTCACCGGCTGCGCGTCTCGGCGCTGCTCGGCATCCCGGTCATCGCGCTCGCGATGATCCCGGCCCTGCAGTTCGACAACTGGCAGTGGTTGTCGCTGACGCTCGCCGCCCCGGTGGTCGTCTGGGGAGCGTGGCCGTTCCACGTGGCCACGGTCCGCAACGCTCGCCATCTGGCGACGACCATGGACACCCTGGTGTCGATCGGCATCACCGCCGCGTTCGGGTGGTCGCTGTACGCCCTGTTCCTCGGGCACGCCGGGATGCCCGGCATGCGCCACGGCTTCTCGTTCACCCTCGACCGTGGCGACGCCTCGTCGTCGATCTATCTCGAGGTCGCCGCCGGTGTGACCGTGTTCCTGCTCGCGGGGCGGTACCTGGAGGCGCGGTCCACCCGTGAGGCGGGCGCGGCGATGCGCGCACTGGCCGAGGTCGGCGCGAAGGAGGCCACTCTGCTGGTCGACGGGCGAGAACGGACCGTCGCCGTCGGAGAGGTCGCGGTCGGTGATCTCGTCGTCGTGCGCCCCGGTGAGAAGATCCCGGTCGACGGGGTGGTGGAGGACGGACGGTCGTCGGTGGACGCGTCGGTGGTCACCGGCGAGTCCGCGCCCGTCGACGCCGGACCGGGCGACCGTGTGGTCGGGGCATCCATCGTCGTCGACGGCACGCTGACCGTCCGTGCGACGACGGTCGGGGCGGACACCCAGATCGCGCAGATCGCGCAGTTGGTGCAGCGCGCGCAGGAGGGGAGCGCCGGTCTGCAGCGCGTCGCCGACACCATCTCGGCGTTCTTCGTGCCCGTGGTGCTGGGGCTCGCGATCGTCACCCTCGCGGCGTGGTTGCTCGCCGGGGGTGGGGTGTCGGCGGCGTTCACCGCTGCCGTCGCCGTGCTGATCATCGCCTGCCCGTGCGCGCTGGGTCTCGCGACACCGACCGCGCTGATGGCGGGCACCGGCCGCGGCGCGCAGCTCGGTGTCCTCATCCGCGGGCAGGAGGCGCTCGAACGCGCCGGTCGCATCGACACCGTCGTGCTCGACAAGACCGGCACGGTCACCACCGGTGTGATGACCCTCGTCGAGGTGGTCGCCGCACCGGGGGTCGACGCCGACGACCTCCTTCGGACGACCGCGACGGTCGAGGCGCGGTCGGAGCACCCGATCGCCCGTGCGATCGTGACGGGCGCACGCGACCGGGTCGGCGAGGACCTGCCGGCCCCGGCCGATTTCGTGTCGGAGCCGGGTCGAGGGGTGCGAGGTGTCGTCGACGGGAGAACCGTTGTCGCAGGACGGCTTCGATGGTTGCAGGGCCAGGGGCTGTCAGCGGACGACACGGTCGTGCGAGCGGTGTCAGACGCCGAGTCGTCCGGCGCGACGGCTGTCGTCGCCGGTTGGGACGGAGCCGTTCGCGGTGTCGTCGTCGTCTCCGACGAGGTGAAGCGGTCGTCGGCCGAGGCGATCGCCGCGTTCCGCGAACTGGGTCTGACGCCGGTGCTGCTCACCGGTGACAACGAGGGTGCCGCCAGGGCGGTCGCCGCGGCTGTCGGCATCGACGAGGTGATCGCCGGTGTCCTTCCCGCGGACAAGGCCTCGGTGGTGGAGTCGTTGCAAGGCAAAGGTGCTCGTGTCGCGATGATCGGCGATGGCGTGAACGACGCCGCGGCGCTCGCGACCGCCGATCTGGGACTCGCGATGGGCACCGGGACCGACGCGGCGATCGAGTCGTCGGACATCACCGTGATGAGCGGAGACCTGTCGTCGGCCGTCGACGCCGTCCGGCTGGCGCGGGCGACGCGGAAGACCATTCACGGCAACCTTTTCTGGGCGTTCGCCTACAACGTGGCGGCACTGCCCCTGGCGGCGTCGGGCCTGTTGAACCCGATGTTCGCGGGCGCGGCGATGGCCTTCTCGTCGGTCTTCGTCGTCACGAACAGCCTGCGACTGCGTCGGTTCCGGTAAAGCCTGCACACGAGAGACGGGCCCCGAGGCGGGATGCCTCGGGGCCCGCTTCGCTCCCTGTGACGCGTCAGTCGACGCGAACGCTCTTCTTCGGTGTCGACAGGTGGATCTGGAACCGCGGGCGGATCTCGCTGCCCGGCAGCGCCGCGGCGATCTGCTGTTCGGCTTTGCCGACGATCTCGACGATGTCGGCGAAGTCGCGGTCGGATTCTGCCTCGACCGTGATCTCCAGCATCTTCCGCTTGCGGTCGTCGACGGCGCGGGAGCGGGTCGACGTGATCAGCCGGTGACGCTCGAGATCGTCGGCGACGGCGTTGGCGATCTTCGACGGATTCACCGACAACGTCCCCGTCTCGTCGCTGCCCGGCAGGACGACGGAGCCGGTCTTGCGGGGCCGGCTGTTCATGCCGAGCAGGAGCAGGCCGAGCAGGATCCCGACGACCGCGATGCCGATGAGGACGTACAGCCACCAGCTCTGGTCCGGCGTGCGGTCGAACCACGACAGATCGATCTTGTCGAGCTGGTCACGGACGAACTGCACCTTCAGTTCCCAGGTGATGGCGGCTGCACCGACGACGATGAAAACCGCTCCGAGGAGCAGGGTGATGAGCCGGTTGACGCCGGCGGGCAGTGCGTTCACGAGCGCACCTCCTTCGTGGTCGTCGCACCCGTCGCCGCGGCTGGTGTCGGGGTCGTCGACGTGGCGTCCTCGGAGTCGTCGTCGGTCTCGCCGCCGACGATCGGCTCGGGCAGGGTCGGACGGCCGCTCGGCGGGGGCGGCGTCTGGGAGTGTGGAATCTTCACTGTTGTCGTCTTCACCTTCACGCTGTGCTTCGGCAGCACGGGGGTGATGGCGGCGGTGATCGCATCGCGCACTGCGTCGGCGGATGCCGGGGCCTCGTCGGTCGAGGTGATGCGGGTGACGACCTTGCGGCGCTTGACGGTGGTGTCCGCCTTGGTGACGCCCTTGGCCTGTCGGGCCACGGCGCTCGCGCGACGGGCGACGTCGACCTTGCGAGTCCACGTGCTTGGCGCGTAACCGTCGACGGTGCCGGCGCCGTCGAGCGCGATGTGGGTCTTGCTGCGCGGGCGGATGGCCGTCCACACCAGCAGGAGTCCCACCACCACGAGCGCGATGGCCACCGCCCAGAACCAGCCCTGCCACGACAACCTCGAGATCCAGCGGGACGCGGCGGCGATCCACTGCGATCCACTGATCCACTTCTGGTCCACGCAGATGTCGCGGATCGCGATGGCACCCACCGCGATGAGGATGAGCGCGAACAGTGAGGTGATCCAGACGGCGCCGGGTGTGGCGGTCGGTGGGACGATCTTCTTCAGCCGGGGGGCCGGCCCGGGTTCAGGCGTGGTCGATGTGGTCATCGCACTCTCCTCTGCGAGCCCTCGTCGCCGACGACGACGTCGGCGATGGTGACGTCCACCCGATGGGGCGTGACGCCCGTCAGACGCGACAGCTCCGTGTGCACCAGGGCGCGCACCTCCTGGCAGAGGGCGGTCGCCTGGGTCGGCCAGTGGATGGCCACGTCGACCTTCACGTCCGGGTGCGGCCGCGACATGTCGACCGACACCTTCGGGTACTCGCCACCGGTGATGAGGCCGAGCGATCCCTTCCGGCGCAGAACGCCCTCGATGGACAGCGCGGCCTTCTTGCCGATGCTCTCCCCGACGCGGTCGTGGATCGTCGTGGTGCCGGGGCCGCCGTCCGGTTCGGTCGGCGGAGTCGGCGTCAGATCCGGCCAGGCGACGGGGAGGTGACGGTCAGCCACGGTTCCGGCTCCGCAGCAGACCGGACAGATCGATCGTCCCGTCACGCTGCAGGCCGATGGCCAGTCCGATCGCGCCGAGCACGATCGCGAGGATGAACCCGCCGAAACCGCCGGTGGTCGCCGCGATGGCGAGCAGCAGTCCGACGAGGAGTCCGATGGTGGCGTTGTTGTTCATGAGGTCTCTCTCCGATGCGATGGATGGGTGGCGGTCAGATCTCGAAGTATCGACGACTGCCGGGGACGGACCGGGGCAGTCGACCGCGCAGGCGTGTAATGGCGCGTGTGGCCGACCGACGAAGGCGGCGGACCCGCCCGGTGGGTCGGACGCGCAGTGGTGGGTTCGCGACGACGCGGGGCGGGACGACGGCCCGCCGCTGCGCGAACTCCCGGTCGAGGGCGTCGAGCTCGGCGGCGAGCACCTCGGCGTCACCACCCACGTCGGGATGGTGTCGTCGGATCAGTGCTCGACGCCGCGCGGCGTACTCGGACGGGACCGGCACGAGGCGGTCAGGTCCCAGACGCGGGGGCGTCGGACGGTTCGGGTCCGGCGTCCTCTCCCATGGACACGTCCTCGACGACGACCGTCATCGACCGTCCGGCGACCTTCTCGACGGTGCGACGGACGTCCTCGGCGGTGTCCATGACGGAGCGGTCCAGGGTGACCTCGATGTGCACCTCGCCACTGTGGTCGTGCAGTCGCACACCCACGATCCGTCGGCCGGCCGCCAAGGTGGCGACCTCTCCGAACCGGCCCGCGTTCAGCCCCGTGACACCGGGGACCGATGCGGCGGCTGTCGCCACCGCATCGGCCAGGTCGGCGTCGGAGGTCACTGGACCCGCGGCTCGGCGGTGGTCGTGTCGTCGTCGTCGTCCTCGAAGTGGACGTCGTGGATGGCGACGTTGACCTCGGTCACCTCGAGTCCGGTCATCTGCTGGATCGAGTTGATGACGTTCGAGCGGACGGCGGCAGCGAGATCGTGGATCGCGACGCCGTACTCGGCGACGAGCCCGAGGTCGACGGCCGCCTGCTTCTCGCCCACCTCGACCGAGATGCCCTGGGTGATGCTCTGCTGACCACCCGGGATGGCCTCACGGACACGGCCGACGATGCGGGCGGCCTGGCCGCCCAGCGCGTAGACGCCGTCGATCTCGCGGGCAGCGATGCCGGCGATCTTCGCCACGACCTGGTCGGCGATGGTGGTCTTACCGTGCTCGCCCACGAGGTCGCGGTGCTCGGGGGAGATCTCCTTGCTGGGGCTGACCTTGGCCGCAGCGCTGCTGGTGGTGGTGGTCGGTGTGCTCATAGCCACTCCTTATGTCAACACATGGTGAGCCGACCGATCGGGTCGACTCGCACGATTCGGTGGACGCGGTCGCGACGACCGGGTTCCCCGTGGCCGGGGTTCCCAACCGGCGCACAGATGTAGTCGTGGCACCCCCGCCGAATGCACTCGTGCGTGCTGTGATGTGAGTCACACCAGGATACGGTGGGGGGTGCGGCTCGTTGTCACTGCACGAGACGGGCCGACGACGGCCCCGCCGAACGGAGACGACGTGCCCAGTGAGAACGACGCCGGCGAGAGCCGACGCCTTCGTGGACGTCTCGCGGAGGAGACCGACGAATCACTCGCCGCGAGTGCGGCAGTCGGCGACCGTGCCGCGTTCGAAGAGCTGGTCCGTCGGACCCTCCCGCTGCTGCTGCGCTACGCGCGTCGGCTCACCCCGGATGCCCAGAACGCCGAGGATGTCGTCCAGGAGACATTGGTCGCGGCGTGGAAGAGCCTGCCCAAGTTCGGGTTCCAGAGCAGCTTTCGCACCTGGGTGTTCTCGATCGCCCACCGCAAGATCATCGACCTGCGTCGGCGTCGGGTCGAGGCACCGTTCGACGACGAGGTCATGATCGCGCTCCCGGACCGCCGTCCCGGACCCGCCGACGCCGCCGTGGGCCAGTCGCTGCACGAGGCGCTCGAGGCGGAACTCGGTGCGCTCACCCCGACCGCGCGGGCGGTGTGGTGGCTTCGTGAGATGGAGGGCTTGTCCCATCCCGAGATCGGGGAGATCCTGTCCATATCGCCCAATTCCGTTCGGGGACACCTGCAGCGCACTCGCGCGCGTCTGGCCGAACGACTCGAACCCTGGCGACCCCGGCCGTCCGGGCCGGATCGCGCGGTGGCCGCAGCGGGCGCATCACAGGAAGCTGGTGTGTGATGGTCGACATGCATACCGCCGAGCCGCGGTCCGAGGACTGGATCCTCGAGGCGGGTCGACGCCTGGGGCCGACGACATCGGACATCGCCCGTCTGACGAAGACCGTCGTGGACACCGCCCGCCGGCTGTCGCAGTCACGAGACGAACTGGCGACCGACGACGGGCTCGTCGTGGTCACCGACCGCGTCGTCCGGCGACTCGTCCTGCTGGCCGTCCGGTCGGCGATCGGACGTCGCGTCGTCGAGGTGGCCGTGCGCATCGTCGACGGCGAGGCCGTCGGGATCACCTTGGGTCTCGTCGCGCAATACGCCGACGATCTCCAGGTGGTGGCCCAGCAGGCGCGGGCGGCGATCGAGGCGCTCCTGGAAGATGTCATCGGCGCCGATCACGCCGCCCGGGTGTCGTCGGCGATCGACGTTCACTGGGCTGATCTGGAATGAGTCTCCACCTGCGCGATCGCGATCGGAACTAGAACCTGTTCTAGTCAGTCGCTAGGCTGTCTCGAGGCGGCGTCGCCAGACGTCGTCGCGTCGAGTGCCGGAGGTCTGAGGATGCGCGCCGAGCTGCCCGAGGTGGTGACCGCGTCGTCGGTCGAGTCATGGACCGACGAGGTCGACGTCCTGGTGATCGGATGTGGGATCGCCGGCGGCTGCGCGGCCGTCGAGGCGTCCACGCATGGTGCGTCGGTCCTGGTGCTCGAGCGCGCCGCGGTCGCCGGCGGCACGACGTCGCTTGCCGGTGGGCACTTCTACCTCGGCGGTGGCACCGCCGTGCAGAAGGCGACCGGCCAGGAGGACTCGGCCGAGGAGATGGAGAAGTACATCACCGCGGTCAGCCGCGACCCCGAGCCCGACAAGATCCACGCCTACTGTCAGGACAGCGTCGAGCACTTCGACTGGCTCGAGTCGCTCGGCTTCGAGTTCGAGCGGACGTTCTTCTCCGGCAAGGCGGTCATCCAGCCCGAGACGCAGGGCCTGATGTTCACCGGCAACGAGAAGGTGTGGCCCTTCTGCGAGATGGCGAAGCCCGCACCTCGGGGTCACAAGGTGCCGGTCCCCGGGGACACCGGCGGTGCCGGCATGGTGATCGAGCTGATCGTGAAGCGCCTCGCCGACCTCGGTGTCGAGATCCGCTACGAGACCGGGGCCCGCAACCTCGTCGTCGACGACTCGGGTGCCGTCGTGGGTGTCGCTTGGAAGAGCCTGTCGGACAGGGGTTTCATCCGCGCCCGCAGTGTGATCATCGCGGCCGGGGGTTTCGTGATGAACCCGGAGATGGTCGACGAGTTCGTCCCCGCGCTGGCCGAGAAGCCGTACTCGCTGGGCAACACCTTCGACGACGGCCTGGGCATCCGGCTCGGCGCGTCGGTGGGTGCCGGGCTGAAGCACATGGGCGAGCCGTTCGTCACCGCGCCTGCCTATCCGCCGTCGATCCTCATCACCGGGCTCATCGTGAACAAGAACGGCGAGCGCTTCGTCGCCGAGGACTCCTACCACTCGCGCACCGCGGGGTTCATCCTCGACCAGCCCGACTCGCACGCGTGGCTGATCGTCGACGAAGCGCACATGGAACGTCCGAAGATGCCACTCATCAAGTTCGTGGACGGCTGGGAGACCGTCGAGGAGATGGAGGCTGACCTCGGCATGCCGACGGGTGCGCTGGTGGCGACGGTGCAGCGCTACAACGAGTTCGCCGCGCGCAAGGAGGATCCCGACTTCCACAAGGCGGCGGAATGGCTCGCGCCGCAGGACACCGGACCGTGGGCCGCGTTCAACATGAGCCTCGGTGAGGCGCTGTACGCGGGCTTCACCATGGGCGGCCTCGCCACCTCGGTGGACGGGCAGGTCCTCACCGGCAACGGTGATCGCATCCCCGGTCTCTACGCCGCGGGCGCCGGTGCGGCCAACATCGCCCAGGACGCGAAGGGCTACGCGAGCGGCACGCAGTTGGGCGAGGGTTCGTATTTCGGCCGTCGCGCCGGTCGGCACGCCGCCGAGTCGCGCTGACACCGTCTCGCCCGCACCACTTCTCGGTACCCGACTCCCACAGACGACGAGACCCGGAGCCATCCGAGATGACTCCGGGTCGTCGTGTGTGGGTCGATCAGCGCGGAGATGACCTCCGGCTCATCGGATCACGGGTGGTGATCAGCTCGGGGGCATGAGCACCGAGTCGATCAGGTACACGGTCGCGTTGGCGGTCTTGACGCCACCGCAGATGACCGACGCGTTGCCGGCGCCGACCTTGAGGTCGTTGCCGGAGCCGGTGACGGTGACGTCCTGGCCCTCGACGGTCTTGTGGGTGCCGGCGATCTGCGACGGCGACAGCTGACCCGGGATCACGTGGTAGGTCAGGATCTTGGTCAGCAGGGCGCTGTCGGTCTTCAGGGTGTCGATGGTGGCGGCCGGGATCTTGGCGAAGGCCTCATCGACGGGCGCGAACACGGTGAACTGGCTGCCGTTCAGGGTGTCGACCAGGTTGACCTGCGGGTTCAGCTGACCCGAGACGGCCTGCGTCAGGGTCTTCAGCAGCGGGTTGTTGCTGGCCGCGGTGGCGACCGGGTCCAGCGCCATGCCGCTGACCGAACCGGGGCCCGACGAGTTCTGCTCGGCGTAGCTCGCGCAACCCGAGCCGACGAGATCGGCGGCCGGATCGGCGCTGGCGGCACCGCCCGCAGCCGAGGACTCGGCGGCGGCAGAAGAAGTGGGGGCAGCACTCGACGCGGAGGACGAGTCAGAGCTGTCGTCGCTGGAACAACCGGCGACGAGGCCCATGGCCAGGCCGACGCCGGCGATGGCGACAGCAAATCGTTGGGTGCGCTTCAGAGCCATGTTCTTGATTCCTTCGTTGGGGGATCGGTCGCTATCCATTCGCAACGTACGTGCGGGCGGATGGGTGGTGCCCGAAATTTCCGGTCTCGAATTCGCGTCTATCCCCGCCGTGCGTCACGAACACGTAACGCAGGCGTGCGTGAGATCTCCGTGATCCACGTCATCGGTCCATCCGCTGACGCCTCGGCACCGAACTCCATGTCGACGCTCATCCCACCCACCTCACCCGCGGGCGACGGACGTCGGTCAGGCCCGTTCCACACTTCATCCGAGAGGGGTGACACCCGTGTCCCGCATCGAGTTCGTGCTCCGCCGGGCGCTCGCCGGCCTGATCGCCGTCGGCGCCGCCCTTGCCGCCGGAGAGATCGTGTCGGTCGCGGTGTCGTCGTTCTCCTCTCCCTACTTCGCGGTCGGCGCCCTGCTCGTCGACAACGCCCCGGCGCCGGTACGGGAGTTCGCGATCGACACGTTCGGCACGTCGGACAAGCAGGTCCTCCTCACCGGCATGGCCATCGGCATCGCGGTCCTCGCGATCGTGGCCGGGCTGATCGAGCGTCGGACCAAGCCGTTCGGATCCGTGCTCGTCGTGCTGTTCGGCGTCGTCGGGATCATCGCGGCGTTCCAACGTCCGACCGCCCAGGCCACCTATGTCCTCCCGTCTCTCGCCGCCATCGTCGTCGGGGTGCTGGTGCTGCGTGTGCTCACCGGATACCTGGGCGCGCGGCGCAATGCCGCGGCTCCCGAGCAGGACGGGCTGTCGCGCAGGGCGTTCGTCGGCGCCGCCGCGACCGCTGCGGTCGCCGCGGGTGCCGTCGCCCTCGTCGGCCGGGCGATCGCGAACGCGGGCAACGCCATCTCTGAGCGCGCCTCGCTGAAGCTGCCTGTCCCGCGTGTGCGCGCCAAGGCGATCCCCGCAGGTGCGAACCTCGACATCCCTGGCGTGACCCCGTTCGTCACGAACAACGACACGTTCTATCGCATCGACACCGCACTCCAGGTCCCTGAGCTGAAGACCTCCGAGTGGCAGCTGCGGATTCACGGCATGGTGGACAACGAGATGACACTGACGTGGGACGACCTCATGGGCATGCAGTCCGTGGAGAAGGTCATCACCCTCACCTGCGTCTCGAACCAGGTCGGCGGTGACCTGGCCGGCAACGCGACCTGGATCGGCTTCCCGATCAAGAACATCCTCGAGAAGGCCGGCGTCCAGCCCGATGCGGACATGCTCTTCTCCACCAGCGTCGACGGCTGGACGTCGGGGACGCCGGTCGCTGCGCTGACCGACGGCCGGGACGCGATCCTCGCCGTCGGGATGAACGGGCAGCCGCTCCCGCTCGAGCACGGTTACCCCGTGCGCCAGGTCGTGCCCGGGCTTTACGGATTCGTCTCCGCGTGCAAGTGGGTCGTCGACTGGGAGCTCACCCGCTTCGATCGCAAGAAGGCCTACTGGACGGAGCGCGGATGGGGCCAGGAGGGCCCCATCAAGACGGCGTCCCGGATCGACACCCCCGCCTCCTTCTCCACCTCACCGGCCGGGGACGTCATGATCGGCGGGACGGCGTGGGCGCAGCACCGCGGGATCTCCAAGGTCGAGGTGCAGATCGACAACGGCCCCTGGGTGCCTGCGCAACTGGCGGAGGAGTACTCGATCGACACGTGGCGACAGTGGTCCTACCGCTATCAGGCCACCCCCGGTCAGCACACGGTCACCTGTCGTGCCACGGACATGGACGGTCAGCTGCAGACCGAAGAGCGCACACCACCCATCCCCGGCGGCGCCACGGGGTGGAACAACCGTGTCTTCACGATCACCTAGGACCTCGACCATGACACGCTACTGTCACCTGTGTGACCGACCGCTCTGCTGCGCGACCGGCGTCCCCGGCCACGCGGACACGCGGTGGCGACGACTCCCCCGACGAACCGACACGGCTCGTCGCGCTGGTCCAGCGCGTGGCCGCGCAGGATCGCGAGGCCTTCGCCGACCTCTACGACGCGACGAGTTCCCGGGTCTTCGGCCTGGTCAAGCGCGTTCTGCGCGATTCGGGGTACGCCGAGGAGACGCTGCAGGAGGTCTACCTGCAGGTGTGGCAGAACGCCCCCAACTACCGGTCCGACATGGGCTCGGTCATCTCGTGGATCCTGACCATCGGTCACCGTCGAGCGGTGGACCGCGTCCGATCCGAGCAGGCGTCGACACGTCGTGGCGTGGAGTACTCGGTGTCGACCGCGACGATCGAGACCGATCAGGTCGTGGACTCCGTGGTGACGCGCGAGGAACGGCGGGCGGTGATCGCCTGTCTCGGGACGCTGACGGCAACCCAGCGCGAGAGCGTGGAGCTGTCGTTCTACGGCGGGTTGAGCTATCCGCAGGTCGCCGAGCGTTTGAACGCCGCACTACCGACCGTGAAATCACGCATCCGGGACGGGCTGCGTCGACTGAAGTCCTGCCTGGAGACCTCCGATGAGGCCTGACGATCCCACCACGGACGCCGGCCGGATGGTCGAGGACCTGCTCGAGCTGTACGCCATCCACGCCCTGCCCGATGACGAGGCACAGGCCTTCGAGCGCGCCCTCGGTGCGCTCGACGAGTCGTCACGGCGCCGCGCGGTGGCCGAGATCCGCAGCACACGCGACGCCGTCTCCCGCTGGGCCGGCGAGTACGCCGAGAACCCGGGCCCGCAGGTCCGGGAGCGCGTCCTGACTTCGGTCGCCCGCCGGGAGTCCGCGCACGCCCCCGTCGACCGGGCCGTCGTCACCGACGAGCTCGCCGCCCGTCGGGCACGTCGCCGACGCATGGCCGTCGCGATCTCGTCCGCGGCCGCGGCTCTGCTGCTCGTCGTCGGCGGTGTCGTCATCGGTCGGTCGACGGTCTCGTCGCCCGCCGATCAGCCGCAGATCGCGCAGTCGGACCAGATGGCAGCGATGCAGAACGTCATGAGCCGCAGCGACGTCGAGGTGCACCGCACCGAGATGACGGGCATGCCGGGCACGGTCGTGGTCGCGTCCTCACGCAGCGCCGACAAGGCGGTCGTGGTGCTCGAGGGTGCGCAGCAGCCGCCGAGCGAGCGCATCTATCAGCTCTGGCTGATCGGCAACTCACATGCGCCGAAGTCGGCCGGCCTGGTCTCGTCGGTGGCGGGGCAGTCCCCCATCGTCGTCACGGGCCTGACGGGCTCGCGGACCATCGGCATGACCGTCGAGCCCGACGGCGGGTCGGCGCAGCCGACGGGCGCCGTCGTCGCCGCGGTCACCTTCTGACCGGCAGCGGTCTCAGGACCCCGACCGGTACAGCCTTTCGTACTCGGCGCGGGCGCGGTCGTCCTCGGCCTGCTGCCGGGCGGGCTTGAGGTCGGGGTCGAGTCCGTGCTTCTCCAGGCGATGGGCGCGGTTCTGCCTCATGTACGCCGCCGAGTAGATGAGACCCAGGACGAGACCGAGGGCCACCATCTGTGCTCGCAACCACCACGGGCCGGGGAAGAGCATGAAGATCACGAAGATCGGGATGAACGGCACCATGCCGCGGACGAGGTGGCGGAGGTAGGCGTGGCGGCCGGTGAGGTCCTCGCGCACCCAGTCGCGCAGCTCGTCGGGGAGTCGCCTCCCGAACGAGTAGCCGATCCACTGCAGCGGTGACGGCCGTCTCCGGGCGCTCATGCGGGTTCTCCTGTCGAGGCGGTCGACGCCGCGCGGTTGAGGTCCCAGAGGACGTCGCGCAGCCGTTCCAGTTCGGCGAGGGAGACGCCGAGGCGGTCGACCACCGCAGGCGGGATGGCCTGGGCGCGCTCGCGCAGGGCGACGCCGGCGTCGGTGAGTGCGACGTCGAGGCGTCGTTCGTCGACGTCGGAGCGTCGGCGCGTGAGCAGGCCCATCGCCTCGAGGCGCTTCAGCAGCGGGGACAGGGTGGCCGAGTCGAGGACGAGCGCGTCGCCGATCGAGCGGACCGACCGCGGCGACTCCTCCCAGAGCGCGAGCATCACCAGGTACTGCGGATGGGTGAGGCCGAGTGGCTCCAGCAGGGGTCGGTAGACGGTGAGAACCGTCCGGTTGGTCACCGCGAGCGCGAAGCAGAGCTGACGATCCAGCGCCAGCAGGTCGTCGCCGGTCTCAGGTGTCATGTACACGATTCGATCGTACACGAACAGTTAGGGCACGATAGTGTGATGGACAGGTGTCTGGACAGCTGAGTACCCGTCATGGCCTCATGCTATGTTTCGTGCATTCACGGGCTGCCGATCGCAGCCCTGCCCTCATCCCGACACCCTGGGCGACCCCCGGCGTGGTGTGGGAGATGTGTCCATCGCGCCGTATGTGAGAAACGGGTGGGTTCATGAGTGTCGGTGTCGTGCGGGAGGTGGCCGAGGGGGAGCGCAGAGTGGCGCTCGTGCCCAAGGTCGTCGCGACGTTGGTCAACAAGGGGGTCGACGTCGTCGTCGAGTCCGGTGCGGGGGAGCAGGCCCTGATCCCGGACGCCCTCTACACGGATGCGGGCGCCACCATCGGCGACGCCTGGTCGGCGGATGTGGTGGTCAAGGTCGTGGCCCCCACCGACGGCGAAGTCGCGAAGCTCCACTCCGGTCAGACGTTGATCGGCTTCCTCGCCCCGCGCAACCAGGAGAACCAGATCGGTGCGCTGAAGTCGGCGGGCGTGCAGGCGTTCGCCGTCGAGGCCATCCCGCGCATCAGCCGCGCGCAGGCGATGGACGCGCTCAGCTCGCAGGGCAACGTGTCGGGCTACAAGGCCGTGATCCTCGCCGCCGAGAAGTCGACCCGGTACTTCCCGATGTTGACCACCGCCGCCGGCACGGTGAAGCCGGCCACCGCGCTGATCCTCGGCGTCGGGGTCGCGGGACTGCAGGCACTCGCGACCGCCAAGCGGCTCGGTGCCCGCACCACCGGTTACGACGTCCGCCCCGAGGTGGCCGAGCAGGTCAAGTCCGTCGGTGCGCAGTGGCTCGACCTCGGCATCGACGCCGCCGGTGAGGGCGGCTACGCCCGCGAACTCACCGAGGAGGAGCGCGCGCAGCAGCAGAAGGCGCTCGAGGACGCGATCAAGGGCTTCGACGTGGTCATCACGACCGCTCTCGTCCCGGGCCGTCCCGCCCCACGACTGGTCACCGCCGCCGCGGTCGAGGGCATGAAGCCGGGCAGCGTCATCGTCGACCTCGCCGGCGAGACGGGCGGCAACTGCGAACTGACCGAGCCCGGGCAGGACGTCGTCAAGCACGACGTCACGATCTGCTCGCCGCTCAACCTCCCCGCCGGCATGCCCGAGCACGCCAGTGAGCTCTACTCCAAGAATCTCCTCGCCCTCATCGAGCTGATGCTCGACGAGAACGGCGCCATCGCCCCGGATTTCTCCGACGAGGTGCTGGCGAAGTCGTGCGTGACCCGAGAGGCGGACGCCTGATGTACACCGGTCTCCTGGCGAACATCGCGATCCTGGTCCTGGCCGGGTTCGTGGGCTTCGCCGTCATCTCCAAGGTGCCCAACACCCTGCACACGCCGCTGATGTCGGGCACCAACGCCATCCACGGCATCGTCGTGCTCGGCGCGCTCGTCGTGCTCGGGGCGCTGCCCGCCGACGCCAACTGGGGCGTGCGCATCATCGCGTTCGTCGCGCTGGTGTTCGGCACGCTGAACGTCATCGGCGGCTTCGCCGTCACCGACCGCATGCTCGGGATGTTCAAGGGCAAGAAGGAGGTCGAGAAGTGACCGTCGATCTCGCGTTCGTCGCCGGCCATGTGCCGAACCAGGGTGTGTCGTACGCGGTCACCGCGCTCTACATCGTCGCCTTCGCGCTCTTCATCTACGGTCTGTCCGGACTGACCGGTCCGAAGACCGCCGTGCGCGGCAACTGGATCGCCGCCGTCGGCATGGGCATCGCGGTCGCCGCCACCCTGCTCTACGTCTGGAACGAGGGCGCTCGCGCGGACGACGGTGCCGGACGTGTCGAGGTCCCGACGATCAACTGGATCCTCATCGCCGTCGGCCTCGTCCTCGGTGTCGCACTGGGCATCCCACCGGCGTTGAAGACCAAGATGACGGCGATGCCGCAGCTGGTCGCGCTGTTCAACGGCGTCGGTGGCGGAACGGTCGCGCTCATCGCGTGGTCGGAGTTCATCGAGACCTCGGGCTTCTCCGAGTTCGGCGACAAGCAGCCGGCCTCGCCTCTGGTGATCGGGTCGCTGATCGCGGCCATCATCGGCTCGATCTCGTTCTGGGGCTCGCTGATCGCGTTCTCCAAGCTGCAGGAGATCCTGCCCAAGGGCATCGAGAAGGTCTTCGTCGGCAACGCCAAGCTGTTCCAACTGGCGAACATGGTGCTCCTCGCGCTGTCGATCGGGATCGCGATCTTCCTCGGCGTGCAGGCCACCAGCGGTGGCGGCGCGAGCGTCTGGTGGATCGTCGGCCTGCTGATCGCGGCCGGTGTGATGGGCCTGTTCGTCGTGCTGCCGATCGGCGGTGCCGACATGCCCGTCGTCATCTCGCTGCTCAACGCCATGACCGGACTGTCCGCTGCCGCAGCGGGTATCGCGCTCGACAACACCGCGCTCATCGTCGCGGGCATGATCGTCGGCGCCTCGGGCTCCATCCTCACCAACCTGATGGCCAAGGCCATGAACCGGTCCATCCCCGCGATCGTGTTCGGCTCCTTCGGTGGTGGCGCCGGTGGCGCTGCTGCGGGTCCAGCGGGCGACGGTGGGACCGTCAAGGCCACCTCCGCCGCCGACGCCGCGATCCAGATGGCCTACGCGAACCAGGTCATCGTGGTGCCCGGCTACGGCCTCGCCGTCGCGCAGGCGCAGCACGCGGTGAAGGAGATGGCGACCCTGCTCGAGGGCAAGGGCGTCGAGGTGAAGTACGCGATCCACCCGGTGGCCGGGCGCATGCCCGGGCACATGAACGTGCTGCTGGCCGAGGCCGACGTCGAGTACGACGCGATGAAGGAGATGGACGACATCAACGGCGAGTTCAGCCGTACCGACGTCGCCATCGTCATCGGCGCCAACGACGTCACCAACCCGGCGGCCCGCAACGACCCGAGTTCGCCGATCCACGGGATGCCGATCCTCAACGTCGACGAGGCGCGGTCGGTGATCGTGCTCAAGCGGTCGATGTCGTCGGGCTATGCCGGCATCGACAACCCGCTGTTCGGCGCCTCCGGCACGTCGATGCTCTTCGGCGACGCGAAGAAGTCGGTGGGCGAGGTCATCGAGGAACTCAAGGCGCTCTGACCCGAGTCACGTCAGACGAGGCGATCCTTCCCGCTCACCGGTAAGGATCGCCTCGTGGCGTTCTCGTCTCAGCCGACCAGGAACCGGAAGCCGGTGATCGAGTTGTTCGCGGGGTTGGCATCCCGCTCTGCCTCACGCGCCGTGACCGTCGACTGACCGATGTAGAAGCGGCCCAGCAGGCTGCGGGTGTGGACGGTGAACGTCTGCCCGGGGCGGATGGACTCGATCGTGAAACCGTCGCTCGCGGTGGGCGGGATCCCCGACACCGCCACCGCGATGTTCGTCGCCGTCACACTGCCCCGGTTCATGATCCGGACGACGAACGGTACCTGCGGTGGGTAGTTCCGGGGCCCGAGCTCGGGCAGCGACACAACGAGGTCCGGACGGGCTGGCAGCGCCGACGCCGACGAGACTCCCGCCATCAGTCCGGCTGCGGCACAGGCCGTCGCGGCAAGGGCGGTCAGGGGGCGGGTCCAGCGGCGCATGCTTCTCCTCGGGTCCGGGGCGGGTGCTCGTACAGCTGTACCAGACCGCGTCGACCCGATCGGACGATCACGACAGATCAGGCCGGATAGACCTTGCCGTCGCGGACGGAGACGGCCACGGTGGCCAGGCCGGTTCGCGCCGGGCCTTCCAGGACGGCGCCGGTGTCCGGCGCGAACTCCGACCCGTGACACGGACAGACGAGCTTGTCGCCCTTCGGCGCGACCGCGCAGCCCTGGTGCGGACAGATCGCCGAGAACGCGCGGACGGCGGCGTCGCCGGTGCGGGTGACGATCCCCATCGCCCCTCCTGGCAGGCCGACAGCCACCGACGAGCCGACAGGGACCGCGGACAGCTCCGTCAGCGAGCCGTCGGCGCTCGTGGACGGAGCGGGTGTCGACTCCGACGATCCGCCCGCGCCGCAGGCGGCGAGCGCGCAGACGCAGGCTCCGGCTGCCCCACCGGCCAGGACAGAGCGACGACCCACGGATGTCTCGAGGTGCATGCCCTCAGGGTAAAAGCGGAACCTGAGAGCCCGGCCGGGTCCGCGGGCTTCAGAGAGGAAAGACCTCAGTGACGCAGCGCGGAGAGGACATCGGCGTGGGTGATCCAGCCGACCACCCGGTCGTGATCCGCGTCGAGGACGGGCAGCCCGGTGGACCCGTGGTCGGCGAGTGCGTCGAGCACCGCGTCGACATCGTCGGACGCGGTGATCGGATCGGGGAGTGAGGTGATCTGCTCGACGGTGACGGCACGGGCGTGCGGGATCCGCAGGGCCTCGGTGACCGCGCGGGACGTGACACATCCGATGTAGCGGCCGTCGCCGTCGACGACGGGGAGCATCGCATGGTCGGCGGCGGTGAGCGCATCCGCCGCGTCGTCGAGAGGGAGGTCAGCACCCAGAGGCGCCGGGGCGGGCGAGATCGCAGCTGCCACCGAGACTTCCGTGAACGGGTCACGCTCGGGCGCGCGGTCGATGTCGATCCCGCGTCGGAGCAGCTTGCGCGTGTAGATCGTGTCCTCGGAGATGAGACGGGAGACGCCCGCCGCCATGGCCACGGCGAGCATGAGCGGCAGGATGATGCCGTACTCGCCGGTGAGCTCGAAGATGATGACGACCGAGGTCACCGGCGCGCGCGTCGCACCGGCCAGTGCCGCGGCCATCGCGACGAGTCCGTAGGCGCCGGCGTTGCCCACGATCCCGGGCGCGACGTCGTGCCCGATGAGGCCGAACGCACTGCCCGCCATCGCCCCGACGAACAGCGTCGGGGCGAAGACGCCGCCGGAGCCGCCTATCCCGATGGTGAGGCTCGTCGCGACCATCTTGGCGAACAACAACCCGATCAGCACCGCGACGACGTAGTGCCCCTCGACCGCCTTCTCGAGGATCGGGTAGCCGACGCCGTACATCTGCGGGACGCCGAGCAGCAGTCCCCCGAGCAGGACGCCGCCGACGATCGGCCGCGCCCACTCGGGCCATCGCCAGGCCCAGTCGCAGAAATCCTCGATGAGGTAGAGCACCCGGGAGAACGCGACACCCAGCACGCCCACGACGAGACCGAGCGCGATGTAGAGCAGGTACTCCGCGGGGTGGTCGACGGTGAAACGGGGGAGCTGCAGGAAGGTCTCGTCGCCGAGGATCGCCCGCGAGACGATGTTCGCGGTCGCACTCGCGAGCACGACCGCACCGAACGACTCCGCGGCGAACGTGCGCAGGATCAGCTCCAGCGCGAAGAACGGACCCGCCAGGGGTGCGTTGAAGGTGGCCGAGATCCCGGCGGCCGCGCCGCACGCGACCATCACCTTGAGTCGATCGGCGTCGAGGCGTGTCCACTGCCCCAGGGTCGACCCGAGCGCCGACCCGATCTGCACGATGGGTCCCTCGCGGCCGACGGATCCGCCGCCACCGATGCACAGCGCGGAGGCCAACGCCTTCACCACCGCGACCTGTGGCGCGATCCGTCCACCGCGCTCCGCGACGGCGAACATCACCTCGGGGACGCCGTGGCCCTTCGCCTCCGGGGCGAACCGGTAGACGAGCGGCCCGTAGACGGCGCCCGCGATGACCGGTGTGATCAGCAGGAACCAGAACCCGAGGCCCGGGAAGTGCGGACTCGCGATGCGCCCCACGTCCGAGTAGTCGCCGGTCCCGGTGAACAGCCAGGTCACCGCCTCGATGAGGTAGCGGAAGCCCACGGCCCCGAGCCCGGTCCCCACCCCGATGACGACGGCCAGCGGGACGATCGCCGATCGACCCGTGCGCAGCCAGTCCGCGACTCCGGTGGTGGTCATGCGACCTCACCCCGGTTCACGCCGAGCACACAGAACTCGTTGTCCTCGGGGTCGGCGAGGGTGACCCACCGTGCGTCGTCGGGCTGGCCGATGTCGACGTGACGGGCACCGAGCCCGATCAGTCGGCGCACCTCGTCGGCGGGCGTGGTCGACTCGTCGGCCCGCAGGTCGAGGTGGAGGCGGTTCTTCACCGTCTTGGCCTCGGGGACGGTCAGCAGGTCCATCCCGGGAGCGTCGGGGTCGGCGGGGCCGATGCCGATGTCGGAACCGTCGACGTCGCGCACCTCCCAGCCCAGTGCGGCGCACCAGAACTCGGACAGCACGCGGGCGTCGTGACAGTCGACGGCGATGACCGCGATCCGGCTCGGCATGGGCTGACGGTAACCGAGTCCGATTCGCGCCGACGCGTGGACCGAGGCCGGTGACATCGAGCCCGACTAGGATCGCCGCGTGCCGTTCCACCGGTTCCTCGAGCGCCACGTCCACGACGAGGCCGTCGCCATGGGCAAGGCCCGCCGCGACGACGTGCCACGGTCGGCGCTGGCAGAGCGCAGCACCGTGCAGCGCGAGGTGGTCGATCTCGTCCGACGACAGCACGAGGGCCGGATCCCCGAGCTGATCCCGCTGCGGGTCGCCCGCATGAGCGAGTCCCCGTACGCGTTCTTCCGGGCCACCGCCGACATCATGGCGACCGACCTCGCCGGCACCCCGGTGACCGGAGTCGACGTCGTGATCAGCGGCGACGCGCACGTCGGCAACTTCGGGCTCTACGCGAGTCCGGAGCGCCGCATCCTGTTCGACCTGAACGACTTCGACGAGTCCGGCGTCGGCCCGTGGGAGTGGGATCTCAAGCGGCTCGTCACGAGCGCGGTCCTCTGTGCGCGCGAGGACGGGGCCGACCGCGACGATCAACGCGAGCTCGGCGAGCAGGTCGGCGAAGCGTACCGACGAGCGATCCGTCGGGCGGCGGGCGAGTCCGTGCTCGACCGGTACTACACCGCCGTCGACGCGGAGGAACTCGCGGATTCCGGACCCGGCGCGGTCGCCGAGGTGATCGAGGAGGCCCTCGCGAAGGCGCGGCGGAGGACCGCGGCGTCCATCGTGGACAAGCTGACGGAGGTCGGACCCGACGGGCGCCGACGGATCATCCCCGACCCGCCGATCGTCGTGCCGCTCTCCGCGCAGGACCCGGCGACGGTGCAGCTGGCCGGTCAGCGGGTGGACGAGATCTTCGAGCACTACCTCGGATCTCTGCGCACGGACGTCGCGCTGCTGCTGTCGCAGTTCGAGATCGTCGACGTCGCGCGTCGTGTCGTCGGGGTGGGTTCCGTCGGCAACATCGCGCTGATCGTCCTGCTCGAGGGTCCGTCCCGGGAGCCGATGGTGTTGCAGCTCAAGCAGGCGGCGCAATCCGTGCTCGAGACGAACGGTGGGCTGACAGACGTCATCCCGGAGACCGAGGACACCCTCGAGGTCGCCCGCGACGCGGTCAGGGTGGTCGCCGCAGCCCATGTGCTGCAGGCGAACTCCGATCCGTTCCTCGGCTGGACCGCATCACCGGAGGGTGCGTTCTACTGGCGCCAGTTCCGGGACATGAAGGGGTCGATCGACGCGAGCGACCTCAGTGCGAAGGAGTTGCGACGGTACGGCCAACTCTGTGCCCGTCTGCTCGCACGAGCACACAGTCAGAGCCCGGCGTTCGGCCAGATAGCCGGATACCTCGGCAAGAACGACGCCGCCCAGGTCGCGGTCGCGCGGTGGTCGGTCGACTACGCCGACCAGGTCGACGAGGACTACCGGACCTTCCTCGACGCGGTGGCGGTCGGCGAGATCTGACCTGCGGTGCCGACGCTGCGGGACGGGGTCACGTGGACCTCGTCGACGGAGACGCGGTGTCCCTCGTCGCAGACGATGTCGACGTGGACAGGGGCCTCACACCCGACGTGCCGGAACTCGAGCGGGCCGCCGTCGTCGAGGAGATGCTCCGCGCCCCACTGGTAGAGGGCCATGACGACCGGGGCGAAATCGGTTCCCGCCGGGGTGAGTCGGTACTCGTGGCGGGTGCGGCTGCCGGGCTCCCGGTAGGGCACCTTGTGCAGCAGTCCGGCTGCGGTCAGCTCCTTGAGGCGGGCGGCGGCGACCGCCTCGGTGACGCCCACCCGGTCGACGAAATCGTCGAAGCGGCGGGTGCCGTAGAGCGCCTCCCGCATGATCAGCAGCGCCGAGCGGGTACCGACGACGGAGAGCGTCGCCGCAGCCGGACATCCGTCGGCGCGCCAGGCGGACCGGTGCGCGAGTGGCCCCGTCGGGGCGAGCACCGCCCCGTCTTCTGTCGAACTCATGACCTCAGTCTAGCTTGACAAAACCATTGCCAGCGGCAGACCATCTGGCTATGACAAACACAAGCCTGCCGGGATCGACCGTGCGGGATCGGCGCGAACCGCTCGCCCTGGCCGTGCTGTGCCTCGCGGCTTTCCTGGCGAGCCTGGACGTGTTCATCGTCAACGTCGCGTTCGATGCGATCGGGAAGGACTTCGGTGGCGCCGACCTCACGACGCTGTCCTGGGTGCTGAACGCCTACGCGATCGTGTTCGCCGCCTTCCTGATCCCCGCGGGACGTCTCGTCGACCGCTACGGCCGAAAAGGCGGCTTCCTTCTCGGCGTGGGTGTCTTCACCCTCGCGTCGGTCGCGTGTGCGGTGGCCCCGGGCGTGTGGTGGCTGGTCGCCTTCCGCGTGGTCCAGGCGCTGGGGGCGGCCATCCTCACGCCGGCGAGCCTCGGACTCGTTGTCGCCGCGGCCCGCCCGGAACACCGCGAGCGGTCGGTGCGGATCTGGGCCGCGACCGGCGCACTGGCCGCGGCGTTCGGTCCGGTGGTCGGCGGCCTGCTGGTCTCGATCGACTGGCGCTGGGTGTTCCTCGTGAACGTGCCTGTCGGGATCGTCGCGATGGTCGGGGCGTGGCTCGTGGTCCCCTCGTCCCGGGAGCTCACTCCGACACCTTTCCCGGACATGCTCGGTGCGATCGCCGCCGTCGTCGGCATCGGTGGTCTGACGCTGGCGCTCGTCGAAGGGCCCGACTGGGGCTGGACGTCCTCGCGGTCCCTCGTGGTCTGGCTGATCGCGGTGCTCGCGCTCGCGGTGTTCGCGGTGAGCAACGCCCGACACCGGTCACCGTTGCTGTCCACGGCGCTGTTCCGCGTCCGGGCGTTCGCCTGGTCCAATGTCGCGGCTCTGCTGTTCGGCGTGCCGTTCGCCGCCGGCCTGCTGGTCAACATCTTGTGGCTGCAACAGGTCTGGGGGTGGTCGGCGATCACCACCGGCTTCGCGGTCGCGCCGGGCCCCATGATGGTCCCGATCTTCGCCGCGGTCGCACATCGCATGGCCGCGCGGATTCCCGTCGGGATGGTCGTCGCCGCAGGGTGTCTGTTGTTCGGGGCCGGCGCGGTCCTGGTGTCGATGTCGGTCGGCCCTGACTCCGACTATCTCGGCGCGGTGCTGCCCGGTTGGGTGATCGGCGGGATCGGGGTGGGCCTGGCCCTGCCGTCGATCCTCTCGTCGGCCACCGTCGACCTCCCGGCATCGCAGGCCGCGGCCGGTAGCGCCACCGTGTCGATGTTCCGACAGGTCGGCATGGTGCTCGGCGTCAGTCTCGTCGTCGCCACCGTCGGCGCACCGGTCGGATACGCAGCCGCGCACAACGCTTTTCAGCACGCCTGGTGGGCAACCGCCGGTGTCGCGGTCGCGGCAGCGCTCGCCGCCGTCTTCATGACGCCGGCACGGAAGACCGCGGCGACGCCGGAGGTGGCGCTCACGACCGCCTGATCCCGAGCGAGTCGTCTGTGCCCAGAACCACCGCCATCTGTTGGGCGGCAGGAACCATCTGTTGGGCACCCGGGACATCCAAACGGATTGTGCACAGGTGGTTTTGGGCTTCTGGTCTTGTCAGACCCCTCGTGTACACATGTACTCATGAAGGGCACGGACATCGCCGACGCGCGAGACGCGCTGCGTGACGTGATGGCCGTGCTCGCCGCGCTTCCTGCTGCGGATGACGAGGCCGAGGCGATCGACCTGATCTCTCTCGCGGAGTCGGTGAAGTCTTCATGTGCCGCTGTGCAGGCCGAGCAGACCTTGCGGCTGCAGGAACTGCGGTCGGCGGCGGAGGCCGAGCGTGGCGTTCCGATCGAGCGACGGTGCCGGGGGTTGTCGGCGGAGGTCGCTCTGGCGCGGCGGGTGTCGGGCAACGCCGGTGGCCGGTATCTGGGGTTCGCCCGGGCGATGGCCGAGATGCCCAACACCTTCGCCCGCCTCCGCGAAGGATCCCTCTCGGAATGGCGGGCGACGATCCTGGTCCGCGAGACCGCCTACCTGCAGGTCGAGGATCGCCGGATCATCGACCACGCACTGTGCTCCGACGCCACGACTCTCGACGGTGTCGGTGACCGCGCTCTCGAGGCATTGGCCAAACAGATCGCCTACCAACGCGACCCGCAGGCCGTCGTGGACCGCAACGCATCCGCGCCGAAGGACCGTCGCGTGAGCATGCGGCCCAAACCCGACGCGATGGTGCAGCTGTCGGCGCTGCTGCCCATGAAGGCCGGGATCGCCGCGTACGCCGCACTCAAGCAACACGCAGACGGGCTCGTCGGGGACGGTGACCGCAGCCACGCGCAGATCATGGCCGACACCGTTGTCGAACGGTTGACTGGCCAGGCCCGAGCGGAGGATGTGGCCGTTTCCGTGGACGTCGTTGTCAGCGCGGATGTTCTCGTCGGAGACTCCTCCGCCGCGGCGGAGGTCCCCGGCTACGGCCTGATCCCGGCCGACACGGCACGGGACCTGATCACCGATGCCCTCGACGCCGATGCCCTCGTGACGCTGCGACGTCTGTTCGCGGCGCCCGACTCGGGTGCGCTCGTCGCGATGGAGTCGAAGGCCCGGATCTTCCCGTCCGGTCTGCGCCGGTTCATCATCCGCCGCGACATCTCGTGTCGCTTCCCGTACTGCGACGCACCGATCGCCGAGATCGACCACGCCCACCCCCATCACGACGGCGGACCGACGGACGTCCTGAACGGGCTGGGCGAGTGTCGGACCCACAACCGGCAGAAAGAGAACCCCGGCTGGTCTGTCACGACCGCGATCGACGACGACGGCACCCACGAAGCTCTGATCCGCACACCCACCGGACACGAACACCGCTCCCGGGCGCCTGACCGGGTCGGCGGGGAGGCGGCGTGAACCGTTGCGCTCAGACCACCACGCGGAAGTGGGTGATCAACCGGAAGCCGTCGAGGTGGTGGAAGGCGATGCCGGCGGGCTGTGTCGTGTCGACGATCCCCTCACCCTCGAAGGGGAGCTTGAGCGTCGCGGAGACTCCCGGGGCGACCACCAGCGGCAGCCCGGCGAACGCGGTGACCGCGCCGGAGTGGGCATGGCCGCACAGCGATCCCACGACGTTCGGATGGCGGCCGATCACCTCCGCGAGGCGGTCCTCACCGATCTGACGGATACCGTCCATGAACGGCATCTGGAGCGTCGCCGGCGGGTGGTGGAAGCACACGACGACGGGTGTGTCAGCACCGACCGTGGCGATCTGCGACTCCATCCATTCGAGGCTCCCGTCCGACAGCCACCCGTCGTCGCGGCCGGGAATGGTGCTGTCGCACATCAGGTACAGGACACCGCCGACCACGGCGGACCGATTCAACGGGAGGTCGGTCGCAGCACCGTCCAGCAGCGCCCGGGAGAACTCCGGTCGGCGGTCGTGATTGCCGGGGATGACGAGCGTCGGGACGCGCGCGGCACCGATGATCTCGGCGGCCTCGGCGCACTGTGCCGGCGTGCCGTCGTCGGTGATGTCGCCGGTCACCACCATGACGTCGATCCCGGCGGCGCGGTCGTTCACGTGATCGATCACCGCACGGATGCGAGCCCGCCGTGCCGGGTCGCCCGTCACGTGGAGGTCGCTGATGTGGGCGATCACGGTCACGCCCGACATGATCACAGATCGCCGGGCAACTTGTCCCGCCGGATGCCGCGCCAGCTGGGATGCCTCAGATGCCCCGCCGTCGTCCAGTCCATGAACCGGACCTCGGCCACCACCTTCGGCAACACCCACACCGCGTCGCGCTCGATCGGCCGGTCGAGCCGCTCGAGGAACGGGGACGTCTTGCGTCGGAGCGGTTCGAGTTCGGCGGTCAGCTCGGCGAGTTGTCGTTCGGTGAGGCCGGTCCCGACGCGGCCGATGTAGCGGAGCCCGGTGTCCTCGGGCAGCCCGACCAGCAGCGAGCCGATGGTCGACGATCGGTTGCCCTTCCCGGGCCGCCACCCGCCGACCACCACTTCGATGTCCTGCCAGTTCTTCTGCTTGCGCCACGTGCTCGACCGTCGTCCCTGTTGGTAGACGGAATCGCGGCGCTTGGCGACGACCCCCTCCCACCCGCGGTCGCGGCTGTGGGCCATCGCCTCCTCGCCCGACCCGTCCAACACCGGGGGGACCTCGACGACCGGGTCCCGAGCGAACAGCGGCGCGATCTCCTCGAGGACGGCCCGACGATCCCGCCACGGCTTGCGCAGCAGCGACGTGCCGTTCAGGAACAGCACGTCGAAGATCAGATACCGGACATCGACCGCCTCGTCGGCGCCGGCGCGGCCGGTGAGCAACGTGAAGTTGCTGCGGCCGCTCGCGTCGATCGCCACTGCCTCACCGTCGAGGATCACGTCCAGCAGACCGAGATCGTCGGCGAGAGAGCCCAGTTGCGGGAAGTCGGCGGTCATGTCGATCCCGGACCGGGTCCGCAGGCGCAGGGTCCCGTCGGTGTACTGCGCGAGGATGCGGTAGCCGTCCCACTTGCCCTCGAACGCCCAGTCCGCCGCGTCGAGGGCCTCGACCGGTTCCAGCGTCGCGAGCATCGGCCGCGGGTCCTTGAGACTGTCGGGCACGATCGGCCGCGGCTCGTCGGACATGAGGTGGGCCAGCCAGTTCTTCTCACCCGTCCGTATGAGCGCGTACCGGCCCTGTATCCGTTCACCGTGGAGACGGACGATGACCTCGTTGTCGCGCCACTTCTCGGTCTCGTACGTCCCGCGGTCCCAGATCTCGACGTGGCCGCCGCCGTACTCACCTGCCGGGATGTCGCCGGCGAAGTCGGCGTAGTCCATCGGGTGGTCCTCGGTGTGCACCGCGAGCCGGTTCTGGTCGGGATCGACGGGAAGGTTCTTCGGCACCGCCCACGAGACGAGTACCCCGTCCCGTTCGAGGCGGAAGTCGTAGTGGAGTCGTCGCGCGTGGTGCTCCTGGATGACGAAGATCGGACCGGACGCGACCTCCGGCTCGGGCTCGTCGACGTCGCGACTGTCCCCGAACGGCTCCGGGGTGCGGGTCTCGTCGCGCTTGCGCCGGTACTCCGACAGGTCCACGACGCCAGGCGCCACCGGGTCCGCGGCGTCGTCGGCTGTGGTCGGATCGGGGACGGCGGCGTCGAGGTCAGCGAGAAGGTCTCCGAGATCATCGATGCGAGAACGCATCTCGGCCATGGTGACGTGGGCGATGTCGGGATCGGAGAGCTCGTCCCACGTCCGCGGGGCGGCGACCGTGGGCGCGTCCCGACCGCGCAACGAATACGGCGACAACGTCGTCTTCGCGCTCGAGTTCTGGCTCCAGTCGATGAACACCTTGCCCGCACGGACGGCTTTCGCCATGACCGCGGTGACGTCGTTCGGCCGCTCGGCCGCGAGGGCGGTGGCGATCTGCTTGGCGACGGTGCGGGCGTTGTCCGACGTCACCGCGGCGGGCAACGGCGCGTAGACGTGAATCCCCTTGCTGCCGCTGGTGACGGGGTAGCCGACCAACCCTGCGCCGTCGAGGATGTCGCGGACGAGCAGCGCGATCTCGGCGGTCTGTGCGAGCGTGACGTCGGGGCCCGGGTCGAGGTCGAGCACGAGGCGGTTCGCGCGGCGGTCGGCCTTCGCCAGCTGCCCCTCCTCGACGGGGAAGGTCCACTGCGGGACGTGCAGTTCCAGCGCTGCCTGCTGCGCGAACCAGATCAGGTCGGCGCGAGAGGTCGCGAGCGGGTAGGTGGCGCTGCGATCGCTGTGCTCGATCACCCGACGGGTCAGCCAGTCCGGAGCGCCCGCGGGCAGGTTCTTCTCGAAGAACGGGGCAGCCCCGGTGCCGTCGGGCCAGCGTTTGCGGGTCACGGGTCGCCACCAGAGGTGGGGCAGGATCAGGGGCGCGACGTGGTCGTAGTACTCGATGACCTCGACTTTTCGGGTACCGGTCGCCGGGTACAGCACCTTGTCGAGATGCGTCACCGACACGGTGCGGCCGTCGACGTCGAGCGTGTCCGCCATGACCCCAGTGTCCCAGGTCGGGACCCGGGTGGGTTCGGCCGCCGACCGGGGTCAGCGTGCGATCGCGGTGTCGCCTCGCGTGATGATGTCGGCGATCCGGCGTGCCCGGGCCTCCACGTCGACGCGATGGCCGGCCGACCAGAGCATGAGCACCAGCACCTCCGCGGTGAGGGACTCCCGGAGGCCGCCGGCGGCGACGACGTCGGCGACCAGCCGATCGGCCAGGACGCGGTCGTCGTCGGAGCCGGTCGCGGGTCGCCGCGTGAGGTGCATCGTCATGGTGAGCGCTTTCGATCCGCGGTGACGCGCCGATGCGCCACTGAGTTGCCGATCACCATATGCCAATGTGAGATCGCAAAGGTGTCATCTGAGTAGATGACGTCCAGGTCAGTTCTCGAGGACGAGGCGCGCTGTCATCTCCCGACGGCTCGAGACGCCGAGCTTGGCGAAGATCGCCTTGAGGTGGTCCTGAACGGTGTACGGCGAGAGGTGGAGCGTCGCGGCGATGTCACGGGTGTTCGCGCCCTGAAGCACCTGCAGTGCCACGTCCTCCTCGCGAGCCGTCAGTCCGTGTGCGGCCAGCGCCATCCGACTCACCGCGACCCGCGAGGTGGGTTCGACGGTGACGACGACGTCGGGTCCGGCATCGGCGCCGTCGAGCGGCGCGGTACGGACGCTCAGCCACGAGCCGTCTGCGGTGAGGGTCTGCGTGGTGAGCGGGGTCCCCGACGTCCGCGTCGATGCGACCACAGCGAGGATGCCGGGGGGCAGCTGCCCGTGGTCGAGGCCGCCCAGGTTCTCGACGGCGGCGTGCGCGCCGGCGGTCATGTGGGTCACCCGGTCTCGTGCGTCGACGATGAGGACGGCCGGTCCGCCGGGGTCGGCGTCGGTGGGGGAGTTGCCCGCCGATGGCAGCCGGAACATGGCGCGCTGCACGGACTCGGCGACGACGGAGCACGCGTCGGCGATCACCGCTGCGTCGGCGGGGCTGAACGGCTTCTCGTCGGCACGTCGATAGAGCGCGAGAGCCGCCCATGTCGCGGCGCGGCCGAGGAAGCAGGCACGCAGCTCGTCGCCGAACCCGAACACCGGCGCCATGAACTCCCGATGGCGCCGGCAGCGGAACAGGTCGCCGTCGGTGTCGATCGAGAGGATCGCGACCGGGGGATCGCGACGGGCGATCTCGTCGAACCTGTTGATGTCGGGTGCCCCGTATTCGGCTGCGGCGAAGTCGACGTCGCCCACGCCGAGGTCTCGCGTCTTCGACGCCCAGGTGATGAGACCGGTCGTCGGGTCGGTGGTCGCGAAGCAGGCGAAGTCGAAAGCGACGTGCCGGCGGATCGCCGAGTAGACCCGGTCCGCCAGGTCGTCCATCGACGACGCCGACGCGAGATCACGCGTCAGCCGGTCACTCAGCGCGAGAGAGGGTGCGGGCCGTGCCATACCTGCACTGTCGCACGCACGTGCGGACGTCGCGACCCCCACGACGGATTACCCAGATTTCTGGGATGCCGTGTGCGACGCGCGATTCCTAGCGTCATCCGCATGACATCACCGAGCACGACCCCGACACCCCGGACCATCCCCGACCTGACACACCGTCACCGCCACGACCGCCGATGCTGGTGGGATCACCGTGACGCACGGTGGCGCTGCGGCGCGGTCACCGGCACCGAGACGGGCGGGACGATCCGATGACCGCCGCTCAGACCGCGCCGACCGTCGACGTCCGCGACATGCTCGTCGTGCACACCGCGCTCCTCCGCGAGTTCCGGCTCGCCCCGGCCGCCGTCCGTCGAGTCGGCGACGACGACCCTCGACAGCGCGACCGCGTCGACACCCACCTGGACCTGCTCTGCTCGCTGATGCATCACCACCACGAGGGTGAGGACGAGCTCCTCTGGCCGCTCCTGCGCGAGCGTCTGGACGGCGACGACGCGGCGATGCTGGACGTCGTCGAGGCCCAGCACGCCGGCATCGACGCCGCGCTGTCCCGGGTGAACGACGCCCGCTCTGCGTGGCGAGGGTCGATCGACGCGACGACCAGCCGACGCCTGGCGTCGGCACTCGAGGACCTCTTCGGCGCACTGCGGGACCACCTCGAGGTGGAGGAACGATCAGTGCTGCCGCTCGCGGCGGCCCACCTCGACGCCGCGGAATGGCACGCCGTCGGCGAGGCCGGCGCGGCGTCGGTGCCGAAACCGTCGATGCCGCTCGTCATCGGGATGTTCGCCTACGAGGCCGATCCCGCAGTTCTCCGGGACATGCTGCGCGCAGCGCCCGCTCCCGTCCGCATCCTGGTGCCCCGCATCGGCCCCCGGATCTACGCCCGACGTGCCCTGGCCGTCCACGGCACCCGCACACCCTGATCCGACACCTGCACGCCCACACCACGACACACGTCCACCACAAGGAGAAAATCATGACCGTCACCGATCACACCGCAGCCGTCCTCGACGTCCACGAGCTCCACCATCGCTGGGAGGCGGCGTTCAACGCCGGCGACATCGACGCGATGATGGCGATGTACACCGACGACGCGGTCATCGTCCCCGGACCCGGCGCACCCGAGGTCCGCGGCACCGACGCGATCCGTCAGGCGCTCGTCGACTTCGTCGCCCTCGGCGGCACCATCCACGGCACCGACCGGTTCTGGCTCGTCGCCGGCGATCTCGCGCTCGGCAGTGGAGCGCACCAGATGACCGGGGCCCATGCGCCCGACGGCACGCCCATCGACCTGCACGGCATCACGTGCGAGATCGCGGTCCGCGGGGACGACGGCGCCTGGCGCTTCCTCATCGACCACCCGTTCGGCGGATCCGACCAGGGCTGAACCCCGGGGTCCGAGAAGACCACGCCGCCGGCGCGGAGTCCGTCAGTGCAGCCAGACGGACTCCGCGCCGGTGTCACCGATGCGGTAGACCCAGATGATCGCGCCGATCGCGAAGACCACGGTGACGACGGCCAACGCGATCGACCCGACGCGGACCGCCCCTGCCGGAGCGGACGGCAGACGGTTCATCACGACAGGACTGTTCAGCGCCCAGTAGAGGACCACCGCGACGAACAGCGGCGCCACGAAATAGATCATCTGGTCGCCGAGCTCGGTGTGGTGCTCGAGCACCGGGTCCGGGCGGGTGACCTTCTCCAGCGACTCGCCGGCCGACGTCGTCAGCGGGGTGATCACCACCGCCACCAGACCGACCAACGGGACGATGATCCCGAGCTTGCGTCGCGCGGCGGGCAACACCACGGTGAGGATGCCGAGCACCGCGAGCAGTGGGATGGCCACGACGGCGAGGTGGACGAACAGCGGGTGGGCGGGTATCCCGTTGATGGAATCCATACGCGCATGCAAGCAGAGCGTTGTTGAGAGATCACTGAGACAGGTGAGGCACACCTGCGTGAGGGGAGCCGGGGAGTGCGCATCCTTGTGGTCGAGGACGACCGCAACGCCGCCGAGACGCTGCGGCGGACGTTGGTCTCCCAGGGCTGGGCGGTCGACGTCGTCCACGACGGGGACTCCGGACTCGCACGGGCCACGCACGGCGACTACCACGCCGTCGTCCTCGACATCATGCTGCCGGGGCGCAGCGGCTACGAGGTGCTCCGCGGACTCCGCGACCGCGAGGTGTGGACGCCGATCATGATGCTGACCGCGAAGGACGGCGAATACGACCAGATCGACGCCTTCGACCTCGGCGCCGACGACTACCTGGTCAAACCGTTCCCGACGCACGTGATGGTGGCGCGGTTGCGGGCTCTGATCCGTCGAGGCGCGCCGGAACGCCCGTCAGTGCTCACCGCCGGCTCCTTGATGCTGGACCCCGCCGCCCACACGGTCCGCCGACGGGACACCGAACTCGCCCCCACTCCGCGGGAGTTCGCGGTGCTCGAGTTCCTGATGCGCAATGTCGGTGTCGCGGTGAGCAAGGCCGACATCCTGCACGCCGTCTGGGACGCCCACTTCGAGGGCGACGAGAACGTGGTCGAGGTCTACGTCGGGTACCTCCGACGTCGCATCGACAAGCCGTTCGGCTGCGCGTCCATCGAGACGGTGCGTGGGGTCGGTTACCGGCTCGTCGCCGTGGACTGATCGACCTCACCCCCTGCGACGGGGATCGTCACCCGCGCTCGTGTCCCGCCCAGTGGGGAGCCGTCGATCACCAGCGATCCGCCATGGGCGCGGGCGATCTCGCTGACGATGGCCAGGCCCAGCCCGGATCCACCGGCGTCACCGCGGGACCGCGCCGCGTCGAGGCGGGTGAAGCGTTCGATCACCCGCGCCCGATCGGCGGCGGGGATCCCGGGGCCGTCGTCCTCGACATCGATCCGTGCCGTGCCCTCGGTGTCCCCGGGGGCCATGCTGACGCGCACCGTCGACCGTGCGTGTCGGACAGCGTTGTCGGTGAGGTTGCGGAGCGCGCGGGCGAGGGTCTCGCGGTCGCCGCGGACGCGGATCGCGCGGACGACCGCGCTGACGGCGATCGTCGACGTCTCGCGAAGACGACGGACGTCGGCGTCCACCACGTCGTCGAGGTCGACGTCGGTCACCGGCAGGCTCGCGCTCTCGTCCGAGCGGGCCAGGAGCAGCAGGTCGTCGATGAGGTCGTGCAGACGCCGGGCCTCCGGCAGCAGCACCTGCGCGACCGTCGTCCCGTCGACACCGTCACCCCGGGAGGCAGCGAGGTCCAGAAGTCCGAGGAGCGTGACCAGTGGGCTGCGCAGTTCGTGGGAGGCGTCGCCGACGAACTGCACCTGTCGTCGGTGCGCCGCGTCGAGGCGATCGAGCATCGCGTTCATGGTCTCGGCGAGGTCGGCGATCTCGTCCCCGGTGTCGGGCACGGGCACCCGTTGGTCGAGGCCGGACCCGGTGATCGCGGCGACGCGCGACCGGATCCGTTCGACGGGTGCGAGCGTCCGACCGCTCAGCACGTACGTCGCTGCGGCGATCATCACCAGGATGATCGGGAAGATCGACGCCACGATCGCGGCGACGATCAGCAGCACACGGTCGATTGGGCCCTCGGCCGCGCCGACGATCACCGTGACGACACCGGTCGGTGTGCTCACCCCTCTCACCGTCGCCCGGAACTTCACGTCCTCCCCGGGCACCTCGGCGTCGTCGAGGGTGCGTGTGGATCCCACCGCCACCGGCGAGGTCATCGGCGTCCGGCTGCCGCCCGGTGACGTGGCCAGGACCCGTCCGCCGGCATCGACGATCTGCACGAGGTCCACGCTCGTCGTCGGCGCCAGGACCCCGGCATCCAGCGCTGCGATCGGTGTCGTACGGATCGCGTCGGCGATCTCGGTCGCCCGGGCGCGGGTGACACCGTCGGCCGTGCTGAGCAACGACTGGTGCAGCACCAGTAGCATGACCCCGGCCGCGAGGGCGAGTCCCACCGCAAGCAGCGCGGTCGCGACCACGGTCAGGCGGACGCGGACGCGGGCGATCCGGGTGCGCGCGGCCGCGACTGCGCGACGGAGGGGCGGTGGCACCCCTGCAGGGTAGGACTACACCTGCGTGAGCAGCTGCTTCATGGTCGCGATCTCCCGCTGTTGCGTGGTCGCGATCGACTCGGCCAGTCGTTTCGCCGACGAGTCCTGTCCGTCACGGATCTCGTTCTGCGCCATCGTGATCGCCCCGGTGTGGTGCTCGATCATCTGCTCCAGGAACAGCCTCGCGGCGTCCCTGCCCTGCGCGGCCTTCAGGCGGTTCATGTCACCGGCGGACATCATCCCGGACATCGAGCCGTGGTCCATGCCGCCGTGGTCCATGCCTCCCCCGGTCGAGACGCCCCAGGACGACGCCCACCGCGTCATGGTCGTGATCTCGGGTCCCTGCGAGGCCGTGATCTCCTGTGCGAGCGAGACGACGCGCGCGTCGATGCCCCGCTTCGCCAGGAGCATGTCCGACATCTCCACGGCCTGCTCGTGGTGCGGGATCATCATCTGCACGAACATCCCGTCGGCGGCGTTGTGGGACCCCGTCGAGGCCGTGACGGACGACGCGGCCGCGGAGCCCGACGCGCCGTTCGACGAACTCCCGCACGCGGTGAGCGCGATCGCCGCGCCGGCGGCGAGTGCCACCGCGGCGACCGCGGCGCGTCGGGCACGGCGAGGACGAATGATGTTCTCGGTCATCTATCCGATGGTCGGCACGCCGTGTCGAGAGCCGGTCGTCGAATCATGGAGATTCGATGGAGTTTCGTGGCCAGGGCGGATGTGGTCGACAGACCGACCCCTCGCCGCGACGATGTGGGCATGGGTGTCGACGACGGCGGTGCGGCATTCCGGGCCCTTGTGGTCGAGGACGAGGTCGATCTCGCACAGGTCGTCGTCTCCTATCTCGACAGGGCAGGGTTCGAGGTGGAGCACGTCGTCGACGGTCTCACCGCGGTGGAGCAAGCCCGCGCGACCGATCCGCACGTGGTGGTGCTCGACCTCGGTCTCCCCGGCCTGGACGGCATCGAGGTCTGCCGCCGGTTGCGCACGTTCTCCGATGCCTACGTCGTCATGCTCACGGCGCGGTCGGACGAGGTCGACACCCTGGTCGGGCTCGGCGTCGGGGCCGACGACTACGTCACCAAGCCCTTCTCGCCCCGCGAACTCACCGCGCGGGTGCAGGCGATGATGCGTCGACCTCGCGTCGGGCAGGACCATCGCCCCGAGAACGTCACCGTCATCGGCGATCTGCAGATCGATCCGGACGCGCGTGAGGTCCGCATCGCCGGTGATCTCGTCGCCCTCACCCGGACCGAGTTCGACGTCATCGCCGCGCTCGCACGTCACCCGGGTGCCGTGCTGAGTCGCCACCAACTGATCGAGATGGTCTGGGGCGCAGGGTGGGTGGGAGATCCCCATCTCATCGACACACACATCGGTCATCTCCGCAGAAAGCTTGGTGACGACGCCGCTGTGGGGAAGTACATCCGCACCGCACGAGGTGTGGGCTATCGGATCGGAGAGGGACGATGACGAGAAGCCGTTCGCCCGGAGCGGGTTTCGCGAGGCGTCTGCTCATCGCGCAGAGTGCGGTGGTGGTGGCGGGTGCGGCGACGGCGGCGGGCATCGCGGCCGCGATCGCCCCGGGCCTGTTCCACGAGCACCTGCTCGAGGCGGGGGTCGCGAACATCCCGATGGGTGTCGAACACGCCGATCGCGCGTTCACCTCGGCGCTCGCGGTGTCGCTCGGCGTCGCGTTGCTCGTCGCCGTCCTGTTGAGCATCGGCGTCGCCTGGTATTTCACGCACCGCATCCAGCGATCGATCGCGTTGGTCGCGTCGACCACCGCCGACATGGCCGAAGGTCGCCTCGACACCCGCGTCGGACCGTCCGGGCTGGGCGCCGACTTCGATCGTCTCGGCGAGTCGATCAACATCCTCGGCGAGCGGTTGGCCGCCACCGACGGCGTACGACGGAGGTTGCTGTCGGACCTGGCACACGAGATGCGGACGCCGGTGGCGACCATCGCCGCGCAGGTCGAGGCCATCGAGGACGGTGTGCGTGAGCCCGATGCGCAGACGCTGCAGGCGATCCGCGCCGCGGCGGGCCGTCTGCACCGCCTGGCCGCAGACCTCGGTGCGGTGTCCTCGGCGGACGAGGGACACGCCCTGTCGGTCGAACCGGTGTCCGTCCGACAGGTCGTCGACGACGCCGTCACGCTCGCACTCCCGCGGAGCAGACTCAGCGGCGTCACGCTCCGTGTCGACGAGGTCGAGGACGTGGAGCTCGAGGTGGACGTCGACCGCGTCGGGCAGATCCTCGGCGTGCTGCTCGACAACGCCCTGCGCCACACGGCGTCCGGAGGATCGGTGCACATCGGAGCCTCGGGCTCGGCCGATGGTGTCGCGATCGTCGTCTCCGACACCGGCGAGGGCATCGCGGCCTCCGACATCGAGCACATCTTCGACCGGTTCTACCGGGCCGACTCCGCCCGCAGCACCGCCACGGGTGGCAGCGGTATCGGTCTCACCATCGCCCGATCGCTCGCGCACGCGCACGGCGGGTCGCTCACGGCGACGAGCGACGGTCGCGGCCGTGGGGCGCGGTTCACACTGCGCCTGCCGCGCGCGGGGTGTGGCCCGGACTCTCCTCAGAGGTCGATGCAGACGATCGTCGCGTCGTCCGGTGGGCCGTCGGCGCCGGTCCGGTCGAGCAGGTCCACGCCGACCTGACGGACCACCTCGTCCACCGACACCGACCGCGAGCGGCCCATGATCAGTTCCGCGCGACGACCCACCGCGGAGCGGGCCGCGAATCCGTCGCCCAACACCGCCACCCGGTCACCGGCGGCGAACTCGAGCCGTGTCGTGAAGCGGTCGCTCTCGCCCGTCAGCCCAGCCGCGTCGCTGCGTTCGAGCTCGACCCGGTGCGGCGTCGAGGTGTGATGGATCAGGTCGATACCCCCCGAGGTGGCGACCACGTCGCAGTCGCGTGAGTCGCAGTCGATGCGCAGAAGCAGGAAGTTCACGACAGCTTGCCCGCGGAAGTGGCCGAACACGGCCTCGTCGAGCAACCGGGCCTGCTGGGCGGGGCTCCATCCCTGCGCGCGCGCATGTCGTACGGCGCCCAGCGCGAGACCGGTGACCAGGGGCGCCGAATAGCGGTCGACCCCGGAGTCGAGAACCGCGACATCGATCACCGGCCGCCCCTCCACCGTCGTCACCTCGATGTCGTAGGAGTCGGTGCACGTGTTGTACGCAGGCTCGATCCGTGCCGCGATGGTGATCCCGTGGGCGACCGTGCGTGGTGGCCCGAGCTGACGGCTCTGGATCTCGGCACCCACCGTCCAGGATCGGGATCGTGACGCGAGTTCGGCGTCTCGACTCGGCGACTTCGCTGTCGCGAGATACGGTGCCGCCGCGTCGGCTGCGGCCTGGACGTGGTCGCGGACGGCCGTCTCGTCCCCGGGTCGGACGTCGAATGCGGCCGTCAGCACGCCGACGCGGTGCGTGGTCGTCGTCATCGGGAGATGCAGAGACCACCGGTGTCCGAGGTCGACGACCGGCTCCCCGGCTCGGAACGCGTCACCCGGCGGACTCCGGTCGACGGTCTCGTCGCTCTCCACGATGTCGTCCTGACCCCTGATCTCGACGACACCGGGCGGTCGCGCGAGCGCGAGGGTGTTGAGGTGACGTCCGTCGTGGGTCGCGATCCGTACCAAGACGGTGGCGTCGAGAGTCTCGGAGAGCGTCTGCACCACGGTGCGGGCGTGGGTGTCGGGTGAGGCTGTCGACAGGGCCTGGCTCAGACGAGCGGTGAACGACGCTGGGTCGCCGAGGATCTGACCGGAGCCGGCCTTCGTCGGGTCCGGCTCGGTCGTGTCGACTCGATCGAGGCCGATCGCCGCGTGCATGGATTCGACCACCGCCGCCACGGTTGCATCGTCGAGTCCACCGAGCAGATCTGTCCATATCGCCACACGCGCCGAATCCCACCGTGAGGCGACCGCTTCACCGAGCGGGGAGAGGGTCACCGCGATCTCGCGACGACTTCCCTCGACGGGTTCGCGGGCCGCGAGACCGAGCGCCTCCAACCTGTCGACCCATCTGCTCGCGGTCGAGACGGCGACGTTCGCGTGCTCGGCGATGGCCGAGACCGTCGTTCGATCCTCACCACGGATCTGAGCGACGACTCCGAGCTGGGCGAACGTCAGATGTTGGGCGACCTCGGCCGCCGCCACGACGTGGCGATCGATGAGCGTCGACGACATCGCGGCCAGCGCAGCGCGCGTCGACTCGTTCATGGCGACACCGCGTCATGTCGACGGGGCGTCCGGCCAGGCGCCATGTGCGTGCCGGTCACGCTGGGCATCCGCTCAGGGTGCCACAGGCCGAGACCCGACGATGAGCCTGATCGGGAGGAGCGGGGGTGGCCCTTGACGGTTGCACCAGGACGGTCTTACGCTAGCGGAACTATTGCAGGCTGCAACAGTTCCGGCGTGCAATCAAAAGGGCGATGGGAGTGCCATGTCCACACATTCCGTGCTGGCCGCCGAGTTCTCGGCGACCGCGACCTACACCTCGGGGCAGTATCTGCTCGTTCTCTACGCATTCGTCGTCGCGGCCTTCGCGCTCTTCGCCGCGGCGATCTACGGCCTGAAGACCACCGGGGAGGTGTCCAAGGCATACCGCCCGGCCGCCATCGCCAGCACCCTCGTGTGCAGTGTCGCGACGGTCGCCTATCTGGCGCTGATCCTCGAATGGGTGCTGAAGTTCCGGGCCTCCCCCGACGGGCAGAGCTTTGCCCCGTCCGCAGGCACCGTCGTCACCGAACTGCGGTACATGGACTGGTCGGTGACCGTCCCGCTGCTCACCGTGGAGATCATCGCGGTCGCGGCGCTCAACCGGACCGCCGCGCTGCGCTGGCGCACCGTCGCGATGATCTCGGCAGCGCTGATGATCGTGACCGGATATCTCGGTGTCGTCTACGGCGAGAACGCTTCTCGTGGCATCACCTGGGCGTTCTGGGTGTGGGGAATCGTGAGCACGGTCTTCTTCATCGTGCTCTACGTCGTCGGACTACGGGCGTACCGGGCCACCGCAGCCGTCGTGGGCAAGGGCGAGACCCTCGTCACCTACCGCAACGCGTTGATCCTGCTGTTCAGCGTCTTCGGGGTCTATCCGATCGCGTACATGGTGCCGCTGTGGACGGGGGCGAACGACAGTGGATGGGCGACCGCGGAGCAGTTGGCGTTCACCGCTGCCGACATCGCGGCCAAGGTCGGCTTCGGTCTGCTGATCCACAAGGCGGCCAAGTTGCGTACCGCTGCCGACGCGCTCGCGGCCGGTGGGACGGTCGATCCCGTCACGGCGTCGACGCTGCCGGACGACGTACCGGGTGAGGTGTGGATCTCCGGGCAGCTCGTGAGCGTGCCGACGCTCGGGACGACCGGCGCCCACACCGCGACGCCGGCGCGCTGATCCTGCGCTCGATGACCGCGCGACGATGGCTGGTGGGTCCGCCTCGCCTCGCCGTCGTCGTCGCGGTCGTCGTCGCGGCGATCGCCTCGGGCCTCACCCCGTCGATCTCGGTCGGCGGGGTGAGGCCGGCGGGCGTGGTGGGGGCGGGACTGCTCCTCGTCGCGCTCGTGGTCGGAACGCCCCACGGCGCGAGCGATGTCGCGCGGTTGGGTCGTACCCCACGCCAATTCGTCACCGGTGCAACGCTGTATGCCCTCTGTGCGCTGACAGTCGGACTCGTGTGGTTCCTGGCACCGCTCTGGACGGTGCTCGCTCTGCTCGTGGTCTCGGCGGTGCATTTCGGGGTCGGGGACCTCGACGTGACCACATGTCTCGGCGGAGCCGTCGACCTCGGTCGAGTCGAGCGGACGGTGCGGGTGGTGGCGATGGGGGGAATCCCTGTCACCGTCCCTCTCGGACTGCACGGTGGTGCCGTGACGGACATCCTTGATCACCTGACCGCCGGCCGTGGTGCGGTCGTGGTCCTGGTCTGTCGAGCCCTGCTCCCCATCGTCGCGGCGGCCGCGGTGTGGACCGTTGCGCTAACGCCGGACGCCCGCGGTGACGTCGTGATCGACGTTCTCGCCCTGTCCACGCTGTTCGTCGTGCTGTCACCCCTGTACGCGTTCGCGGTGTACTTCGGGTTCTGGCACGCCTGGCGACAGACGGGACTCATGGTCGACACGATGGTCCGTCGGCGCTCCGGGAAGCGACCACGATGGGCACGGTTGGCGATCGCGTCGAGCGCGGCGTCGATTGCGGCGCTCGCTGCCGCCGCAGCTCTTGCCATTGTCCGGCCCGGTTCGGGCGTCGTCGCCGCTGCGCTGGTGGTCGTCCTCTGTCTGACGGTCCCGCACGCGATCGTGTCGTCGAGGGAGAAGAGAGCCGGCCGGGTCAGTGGTCGGCGGGTTCGCCACCCATGTGGGACAGCATCGGTAGTCCGCCCGTTCGCACGAAGCGGGTCACGAGGACTGCGGCCAGCGCCAGCGCGACGATGTTGAGCCAGGTCGTGTAGTTCCACGAGATCCCCTGATCGGGGACGTGTGCGGACGACGGATCGGGCACCAGGCCGAGCCCGGAGAAGAGGGCGTCGACGATCCAGCTGGCGAGGACGATCGCGACGTAGAACGTGCCGACGATCCGGATCGTCATCGCGGTGCCGTAGTACTTGCGGTAGATGTTGAGGATCGGGGCGATCAGCAGGTCGGCGAAGATGAACGCGATCACGCCCCCGAAACTGATGCCACCGGTCCAGAGGACGACTGCCAGCGGCACGTTGCCGACCGAACACACGAAGCTCACCACCGCGACGAGTGGTCCGATGATCGGCCCCCAGATCGCGGAGGCGAGTGGGTGATCCTCGAAGAACAGGGCCCGCCAGAAACTGTCGGGGACCCACGCCGCCACGGCGCCTGCGATCAGCACACCGGCGATGATGTCCTTGTAGATCGCCGCCCACTCCATGGCGAAGATCTCCGAGACCGAGGTGAACGCTTTGCGCGAGAACAGTCGCCGCCAGAAGCCGGCCTCGGAGTCGACCGACATGTCCATGCCCGCGTGACCCTCCATCGATCCGGCGATGCCCTTGTCGGCCTGTTCGCGGGCGGCGCTGATCACCCTCTCGCGCAGGATGATCCGAAAGATCACGGCGACGAGGACGATGATGATCGGGCCGCCGACGAACTCGGCGAGCGTGAACTGCCACCCCATCAGCAGGGCCAGGACGACGCCGAGTTCAATGACCATGTTGGTCGAGGCGATCTCGAACGCCATCGCGGAGATGAACGAGGCCCCGCGCCGGAACAGTGATCGCGCGAGCGCCACAGCGGCGTAGGAGCAGGACGAGGACGCCATACCGAAGCCCGTCGCCACCAGCAGCTCCCGCGGCCCGTCGCCGCCGAGTGCACCGGTGATGGCGGATTTGCGGACGACGGACTGGATGACGGCCGAGATGGCGAATCCGAAGACCAGCGGCCACAGGATGGTCCACGCCATCGAGCCGGCGACCTCGAGGGCGTGCAGAAGAGCGCTCATGGCTGGAGCAAACCACCGACTGCCCGGCTTCATGCCCGGGCCCACCCTGTCAGGCGTGCGCCTTCAGCATCCTCACAGCGGACGTCGGGCACCGTGATCGCATGTCTCTTCGTGCACGAGGTGCGATCACCCTGCTCCTGGTGGCCGTCGTCCTCGGTCTCGGGATCGCGATCGCCGTCCACCACGATCCGGCGGCGGGCGCCGACAGCGGGACCCTGCGGTGGTTCCTCGATCACCGGACGCCGTGGGCCACACATCTCGCGACCGCGCTGAGCACCGTGTTCGCACCGACGTGGGTCGCGATCGCCGCACTCGTGGTGGCCATCGGACTCGTCCGGCGCGACGGGCGTCTGGACCGCGGGGCCCGTGTCCTCGGCGCGGTCGTGATCGCCGGGGCGCTGGCCGAGGTGCTCAAGGTGGCCGTGGACCGACTGCGCCCACCGGCGGTCGATCAGATGGGCTCACCGGAGGCGGCGATGTCCTTCCCGTCGGGACACGTCACGGGCACCTGCGCGCTTCTGCTCGCCGCCGCGCTGACCGTGTCGCCGACGCGCTCCGCCCGAGCCGCCGCGATCACCATCGCGTCGGTGCTGAGCCTGTCGGTCGCGATGTCGCGCCTCTACCTCGGTGCGCACTGGCTCACCGACGTGCTCGCCTCGCTTGCGGTCGCCGTCGCCGCGGTCGTCGCCGCACCGGTGATCGTCGACGCGGTGCTCGCCGCGATCCGACCGCATCTCCCGCTACGGCTGCAGTCGATGGTCGGTTGTCGGGTCTCGGGTACCTGACAGCGATTCGGCAGAACTCTCCCCAAGGGGTAGAGTTCTGTCTCCGTGACCTCCGATACCCCCACACCGTCGACCGTCGGATCGGCGGTCGAGACGAGCCCCGCTGTGTTGCAGTCGGTCCTGGGTACGCTCCGCTCCCCGAAGCGCCTGCGTATCGAGGTCCTCGCCGGACTGGTCGTCGCTCTCGCCCTGATCCCCGAGGCGATCTCGTTCTCGATCATCGCGGGCGTCGATCCGCGCGTCGGGCTGTTCGCGTCGTTCACGATGGCGGTCACCATCGCGATCGTCGGCGGCCGTCCGGCGATGATCTCCGCGGCGACCGGCGCCGTCGCGCTCGTGGTGGCTCCCCTGGTGAAGAGCCACGGCCTGAACTACCTCATCGCGACGGTGGTCCTCGCCGGGGTGATCCAGGTCGTGATCTCCGCCCTCGGCGTCGCGAAGCTCATGCGGTTCGTCCCACGCAGCGTCATGGTGGGATTCGTCAACGCGCTGGCCATCCTGATCTTCCTCGCGCAGCTGAAGAACCTCATCGGTGTGCCGTGGCTGGTCTACCCGCTCGTGGTGGTCGGGATCGCGATGATCGTCCTGCTTCCCCGCATCACCACGGTGGTTCCTGCGCCGCTCGTCGCGATCGTGCTGCTGACGGCGGCGACCCTGACGTTCGGGTGGAGTCAGGTGCCGAACGTCGGCGACGAGGGCGAACTCCCCTCGAGCCTGCCGGCGTTCCTGATCCCCGACGTGCCGTACACGCTGCACACGCTCGGCATCATCGCCCCGTACGCCGCGACCATGGCGGTGGTCGGATTGCTCGAGTCGATGATGACGGCGACCTTCGTCGACGACATCACCGACACCCACTCGGACAAGACCCGCGAGGGCGTCGGGCAGGGTGTCGCCAACGTCGTCACCGGGTTCTTCGGCGGCATGGGCGGCTGCGCGATGATCGGCCAGACGATGATCAACGTGAAGGTCTCCGGTGCGCGCACGCGGATCTCGACATTCCTTGCCGGTGTGTTCCTGCTGATCCTCGTCGTGGGTCTCGGCGACATCGTCGCGCTGATACCGATGGCGGCTCTCGTCGCCGTGATGGTCATGGTGTCGGTCGGGACGATGGACTGGCACAGCATCTCGCCACGCACCCTGCGACGGATGCCGAAGAGCGAGACGCTGGTCATGCTCGCGACGGTCGCCGTCACCGTCGCCACGAACAATCTCGCCTACGGCGTCGGTGTCGGTGTGCTCACCGCGATGGTGCTCTTCGCCCGCCGCGTCGCCCATCTCACCGAGGTCGTCGACATCGACCACCCCGACGACGACACCCGCGTCTATGCGGTGCGCGGGGAGCTGTTCTTCGCGAGCAGCAACGATCTGGTCCACCAGTTCGACTACGTGGGCGATCCCTCGACCGTCGTCATCGACATGAGTGAGGCCCACATCTGGGACGCCTCCACCGTCGCGACGTTGGACGCGATCACCGCCAAGTACGCGGCGAAGGGCAAGAACGCCACCATCATCGGGTTGAACGACGACAGCGCGAGCCGTCACGAGCGGCTCAGCGGCACGCTCGCCGGCGCGCACTGAGATGGCGCCCGACCACGACGAGGCCGCTGCGCTGCGGAAGATCGGCGAGGTGGCTGCCGCGACCGAGCTGTCGATCAAGACCATCCGCCACTACGACGAGGTGGGACTCGTCCAACCGTCGGCCCGGTCAGCCGGCGGCTTCCGCCTGTACACACCCGACGACGTCGACCGGCTGCTGACCATCCGCCGCATGAAACCCCTCGGGTTCTCGCTCGAGGAGATGGGCGCCATCCTGCAGGCGATCGCGGTCCTCTCGGTGGACGACGCCTCCGACGCCGAGCGGGTCGAGGCGCGGGATGTGGTGCAGTCGTATCGATCTCGCGTCAGCGAGTCCACGCTCCGTCTGAGAACCCACCTCGCGTACGCCGAGGAGCTCGCCGAGCGCCTCGACGACATCGCGCGGTAGTCGCCGATCGTCACGACGGGACGTGACCGACGCGGATCTGGATGTGCCCGCCCCGCACCGCGGCGGATCGGACGTCGGTGGCCCGCTCCTCGAGCTGCGTCCACGGATGGGCGGTGATGTCGGATCCGCCCAACGCGCAGGCGAGTCGGGCCAGTGGGGTCCAGATCCGCGCCGCACCCGTCGGCTCCTGCATGTCGACGAGGACGACCGTCCCGCCGGGGGTCGCCATCCGCAGCATCACGTCGATCGCCCGCGGCCATTCGGGCATGAGCGACACCGCGTAGGTCGCGAGCACGACGTCGGCGTGGTCGGGTAGGCCGTCGACATCCGAGGATGTCGCGTCGCCCTGCACCAGGGTCACGTTCGACCATCCGCGCGCTTCGGATCGGCGCCGGGCCTGCGCGAGCATCTGCTCGCTGCTGTCGATGCCGGTGATGTGACCCGACGGTCCGACGGCGTCCTGCAGCAGCGAGAAGTTTAGCCCGGTGCCGCAGCCGATGTCGACGACGTGGTCCCCGCCGCGAATCCCCGCCATCGCGATGCCCCGGACGCGACCGGCCCGGTAGACGGGCCACTCGGCGGAGATCAGGTCGTAGAAGCGCGCCGACGCGGTGTATTTCGTCATCCGGCGGACGAGGTGGTCGACGCTTCCATGTCCGGGGAACGCTTCTGGGTGCTCCGACGGTTCCATCACCGTGGAGAAGACGCCGAAGACATCCGACCTCGTCGTCGTCGGCGGCGGCACCGCGGGCATCGTCGCCGCGAAGACCGCGGCCCGGCTCGGCGCCCGCGTCACCCTGATCGAACGCGACCGCACCGGCGGCGACTGCCTGTGGACGGGATGTGTGCCGTCGAAGGCCCTGCTCTCCGCGGCACGGTCGGCGGCGGATGCCCGCAATGCCGGACGGCTCGGTGTGTCCGTCGGCGACGTCACCGTCGACTTCGCCGCGGTGCGCGCGCACATCCGCGCGTCGATCGAGCACATCGCCCCCATCGACTCACCGGAGGCGCTGCGAGCCGCGGGAGTCGAGGTCGTGCACGGATCGGCCCGGATCACCGGCCCGGACTCGGTGGTCGTGGGGGAGCGCACCCTGCCGTTCCGACAGCTCGTCCTCGCCGCGGGCGCGGGGCCGGTCGTCCCGGACATCCCCGGTCTGGATCGCGTACCGACGTCGTCCAGCGAGACGATCTGGGATCTCACCGCGCTGCCCGCGCGCCTCGCGGTGCTCGGCGGCGGCGCCATCGGGTGCGAGCTCGGGCAGGCGTTCGCGCGTCTCGGGTCGGCCGTCACCATCGTCGAGGCCGGCGACCAGATCCTGCCGCAGGAGGATCCCGACGCCGCGGAGGTGGTGGCCCACTCTCTCGCGGCCGACGGCGTCACCGTGCTGACCGGTGTCCGAGCGCAGGAGGTCGCCGACGGGCACCTCGTCCTCGACGACGGCGGTCGGATCGCGGTGGATCACGTGCTGCTCGCCGTGGGACGGACGCCGCGCACGCGGGATCTCGGCCTCGAGGCGGCCGGTGTCGTGACAGACGAGCGGGGGCATGTCGTCGTCGACCGGCACCTCCGGACGGGCAATCCGCGGATCTGGGCCTGCGGGGACGTCACCGGGCATCCCCAGTTCACCCATACCGCAGGCGTGCACGGCAGCCTCGCCGCGTCGAACGCCGTCCTCGGCGTGCCCCGATCGGTCGACGACACCGGCCAACCACGCGTGACGTTCACCGATCCCGAGGTCGCCGCGGTCGGCGTCACAACTCTCCGCCCGGGCCTGCGGGCGCAGACGATCCGCCACGACGAGGTCGATCGCGCCGTCGCGGAGGGGCGCACGGCCGGGTTCTCGCGGCTGATCCTCGACCGACGGCACCGCGTGGTCGGCGCGACCGTGGTCGGTCCGCGCGCCGGCGAGACCATCGGGGAACTGGCACTCGCGGTGCGCCTCGGTGCACGCACCCGTGACCTCGCCGCGACGACGCACCCGTATCCCACCTTCTCCGACGGTGCGTGGAACGCCGCGATCGCCGACGTCCGCGAGCAGCTGCAGTCGCCGGTCACCCGTCGCGCGCTGCATGTCGTCGCGCGAGCCCGATCGCTGTGGCTGCGGCGGAAGGACCGGTGAGTCAGCGCAGGGCGCGGTAACCGGCGACCATCCGCTGCCCCGAGCTCACAGCGACCACCGCCGCCCACACGATCGCGATCTGCCAGGCGACCGTGGCGAACACCAGCCACACGGCGTGCACGACGATCGTCTCGGTCCCCTCGGCGAGACCGCCCAGGAACGACAGCGACCGCCCGTCGTCGATCGTCCGCCCCGCCTTCTCGGCAATCGACGAGAAGGCCAGGAACGCCGTCCCGTTGACGTAATAGGCGAGGAGCACCAGCAGGAACGGCCACCAGGGGGCGCCGTAGGCCTGGCTCGCGCCCACCGCGACACCCACGACGGTCGAGCCGTAGACCACGAAGTCGGCCGTGATGTCGAAGAAGCCCCCGGCGCCCGCGTCGGCGGCGGCCGGGTTCGCGGCGCGACGACGCCGCGCGAGGGGACCGTCGAGTCCGTCGGCCAGGCGCGACAGGAGCCAGAGGATCAGGGCGGCCCACCACCAGGCGAGCCCGGAGGTGACGGCGCTGCCGAGCCCGAGCACGAGTCCCAGTGCCGTCAGCCGATCGGGGCTGATGCCGGGGCGGTCCACGAGGCGCGCGGCCTTCCGCAGCGGGCCGTCCAGGCGCGGGCGGAGCAGCGCGTCGAACATCAGTCGACGACCTCGGCGTGGGAGCGCTGCATCCGGCGCGCCACCAGGGTCGAGACGACGGTCACGACCACCACCGCGGCGACCGCGAGCAGGAACGGCCACGACAGCGGCGACGTCCCATAGGCACCCAGGGCGGTGTATCCGGCGGTCGCCGGGATGATGCCGACGGCCGTGCCGACCACGTAGTGCGACTGACGGACCCCCGTCAGGCCGGCCGCGTAGTTCACGACGGCGAACGGCAGCGGGATCAGCCGCACGACCATCACCGCCGGGAGGCCCCGGTCGGTCAGCATCCGGTCGAGACCGGCCGCGCGACCCGTGATCCGTCGGGACACCGCCTCGCGTCCGAGCCACCGCGCGATCCCGAAACCGATCCAGGCGCCGAGCGTCGCGGACACGATCACCACGAGCACCCCGGGTACGAACCCGAACAGCAGGCCCGCCGCGATCGTGAGCGCACTGGCCGGGAACGGGGTGAGGGCGAGCGCCGCGTAGACCAGGACGAACAGCAGGATCCCCCACACGCCGGCGGCGTCGACGCGGTCGCGGACCGACGCCGCGTCGGGGATGTCGACGGTCAACGCGACCACCACGGCGGCGACGACGAGGATCCCGAACAGGGCGGGCTTGAGCCACCGCCGGCGAGACGGGGTGCCCGCGTCGGCGGACCGACCGTCGCCCTCGACGCCGTCGTCGACGGCGTCGCGGTGGGTCTCCATCGCATCTCCTCGGGTTCTCGTGGACGATCGGGCAGGGAAGGCCGACCTCCCCGGCGTGTTCGGCGGGTGGGTACACACCGAACGAAGGGGACATCCGTGATGACGCGAGTGACTCGACCCCGCTCCATGCTCGCACTTGTCGTCGTCGCACTGGTCTCCGCCGCGTGTGCTGCGCCCGGGTCGACCGGTCGGCAGGCGGCCGACGAGCCCTGGTCACAGGTGCAGTCGGAGGCGCGCGGGCAGACGGTGTCGCTGTGGATGTACGGCGGAGACCAGCAGGGCAACGCCTATGTCGACACCGTGCTGGCACCGGCCGCCGCGAAGGAGGGTGTGACTCTGCGGAGGGTCCCGGTCGCCGACACGAAGGACGCGATCAGCCGCATCCTGGCCGAGCGGCAGTCGGGGACGACGAACGGTTCCGTCGACCTGGTGTGGGTGAACGGTGACAACTACGGCACCGCGAAGCAGGCAGGCGGCTGGCTGTGCGGGTGGACGTCCCGCCTGCCGAACATGAAGTACACCGACCCCGACGACCCCCTCCTGCAGAAGGACTTCGGCGTCCCCGTCGACGGGTGTGAATCCCCCTGGAACAAGGCGCAGTTCACCCTGGTCTACAACGCCGCGGCGGTGTCCGATCCGCCGACAACGCTCGCCGGGGTGCTCGACTGGGCGCAGCGCCACCCCGGTCGGTTCACCTACCCGGCACCGCCCGACTTCACCGGATCGGTGTTCGTGCGGGAGGCGCTCGTCGCGCTCTCCGGGGGCAGCGGTCGTGTCCCGCTGGACTATTCGCGCGACGCCTACGACCGGCTGACCCCGACCCTGTTCGACCGACTGCGGCAGGTCGCGCCGTCCCTCTGGCGCGGGGGCACCACCTACCCGCAGACCTCGGCGGCTCTCGACGACCTGTACGCCGGGCGACAGGTCGACATGACGATGACCTACGGCCCGGCCACGCTCACGGAGCTCGTCGCCAAGGGCACGTTCCCGCCGCAGACGAAGGTACTCACCCTCTCCGACGGCACGGTCGGGAACGCGAGCTTCCTCGCCATCCCGTCGACGTCCGGGCACTCGGCGGGTGCGCAGGTCGTCGCGAACCTGGCGTTGTCCCCACAACAGCAGCTGGCCAAGGCCCGTCCGACGACATGGGGGCAGTTCACCGTCCTCGATCTGGCCCGACTCGACACCGCGGACCGCTCGGCGTTCGCGATGCTGCCGTCGTCGCCGGTGGTCCCGCCCTACGAGGTCCTGTCCCGCGACGCGCACGCGGAGTTGTCGTCGGCGTGGGTGACGCCGCTCGACGACGGGTGGCGCCGGGCCGTGCTCGCCGGCCGCTGACGTGGCAGTTCGCTCGTCGGCGTCCACCGGGCGCTCCTGGCGGTCCACGCTCCTGGTCGTGCCCGCAGTCCTGCTGGTGCTCCTGGTGGTCGGTGTCGCCCTCGTGACCGCGGTGCTCCAGAGCCTCGGGCTGATGCCCCTCGTGGGCACCCCGGCACTCAGCGTGGACGGGTACACCTCCGCGTGGCCCGATCTGTTCTCGTCGATCCAGGTCTCGGTCGCGATAGCTGCGGTGTCCACCGTGCTCGCAGCGATCGTCGGTGTCGCGGCGGCGCTGGCGGTGGCCGCGGGAAGCCGTTCGGTGCTCGGCGCCGGGACCATCACCGTGCCGGTCCCGCACCTCGTCGGGGCGGCGACCATCGGACTGCTCCTCGCCGACTCCGGGCTGCTCGCCCGGCTGTTCGGGATCGACGGTGCCCAGTCCCTCGGCCTGGTCGGTGGTCGCTGGTGGGTCGCGGTGATCGCCGAGTACACCTGGAAGGAGTCGGCGTTCATCGCTCTCGTCGTCGGTGGGACGCTTGCCTCGCGCGTGACGCGCTACGACGAGACCGCCGCGCTCCTCGGCGCCGGTCGGACAGCACGGTTCCGCTGGGTCACCCTCCCGCTGATCGCGCCGTCGGTGGTCGCCGCATCGGCGATCACCTTCACCTACGCCCTGGGGTCCTACGAGGTGGCGTTGCTTCTCGGTCGGCCGTACCCGGAACCGATGGCGGTCATGGCGGTGCGGCTCTTCCGATCGATCGACCTGACGGCGCGACCGGAGGCGGCCGCGGTCGCGGTGGTGACGTCCGCACTGTCGCTGCTCGCGATCGGCGTCGCGCTCGCGTCGCTGCGACGACTGGCGGTGTGGCGGTGACGGGGCGACGTCGGGTGTTTCGGGGAATCCTCGTCGGATGGTTCCTCGTCCCGCTCGTACCCCTCGCCCTCTGGGCGTTCGCGAACCGCTGGCCCTTCCCCGCGAGGTTCCCGCAGGAGTTCGGGTTCGACGGCGTCCGAACCGCTCTCGACTCCGGGGCGGTACACGCAGCGCTCCTGTCGACGGCGCTCGGCGTCGCGGTGGCCGCGGTCGCGACGCCGGTCGGCGCCCTCGCCGCCCGCGCACTCGCGTCCGGCCGAGTCGTCGCTCCGCGTCTCGTGCAGGCGCTACTGCTCTCACCGCTCGTGCTGCCCGCGTTCGCGGTGGCCCTCGGACTCGACGTCGTCGTGCTGCGAGTGCGGGTTCCGGGCGCCGCGGCCGTGGTGCTGATCCTCGCCGTCGCCGCCCTCCCGTACACGACCACCGTGATGCGGCTCGCGTTCGGCGCGTACGACGTCGCCTACGAGGAGGAGGCACGCACCCTCGGGGCATCGCGATGGACTGTCGCGCTGCGGATCCGACTGCCTCTGCTGGCCCCGGCGATCTCCGGCGCCGCGTTCCTGGCGTTCCTCGTCGCGTGGAGCGACTACGTCGTCACACTCCTCATCGGCGGCGGTCGGCTGATCACGCTCCCGATGCTCGTCGGGTCGTTCGCGGCGGGCACGGGCAACGAGTCGGTCGTCGCGGTGTTGTCGCTGGCCGCGATCGTCCCGCCGCTGATACTCCTGATCGTCGTCGCCCGGTTCCGCGGACGTCGTGAGGTGGCCCGGTGAGTGGGCAATCGGGGCTGTCGGTCGTCGATCTCGGCCGTCGGCATCCCGGCGCCGCCGCCCCGGCGTTGCGCGGAATGACCCTCGACGTCTCCGGGGGATCCTGTCTCGCACTAGTGGGCCCGTCCGGATCGGGGAAGAGCACCGCGCTGCGCCTCGTCGCCGGTCTCGACGAACCGACCAGCGGTGTCGTCCGGATCGACGGCCATGACGTCACCGGTGTGCCGCCCGAATCACGCGGCGTGGGAATGGTCTTCCAACGACCGCTGCTGTTCCCGCACCTCTCCGTCCTCGACAACGTCGGGTTCCCGCTGCGTGCGGCAGGCTCGTCGAAGAAGGACTCCCGACGCGAGGCGCGTCGCTTCCTCGACATGGTCGCGGCGGCCGACCTCGCCAACCGGTCGTCGACGGAGATCTCCGGCGGGCAGGCCCAGCGGGTAGCCATCGCTCGCGCGCTCTGCGCGGCGCCGTCGGTTTTGCTGCTCGACGAACCGTTCAGCGCGCTCGACGGGCCTCTCAAGGCGGACATGTATCGGCTGCTGCGCGACATCCGCGCCGAGGTGAACCCGACGATCGTCCTCGTCACACACGATCTGGACGAGGCCACCCAGACCGCCGACCGTCTCGCCGTCCTCATCGACGGAGAGGTGCAGCACGAGTCGGCTGTCGCCGAGGCGTTTCACCGTCCGACGACCCTGGCGGTGCACCGGCACCTCGGAGGACTCGTCGAGATCCCGGGTCGTGTCGACAACGGTTCCCACCACAGCGATCTCGGTGATGTGGCGGTGCCCGACGACTGCCCGGTGCCCGCCGGACCGGCGACGCTGGCGCTGCGCCACGAGGCGGTCGGTGTGTGCTCGCCGGAGGAATCCACGACGGTCGGCACGGTGGTCGCCGTCTCTGCGGCCGGCGTCCGTACGCGCGTCACCGTCGCGGTCGGGGACGCGCGTGTCGTGGCTGACCTCCCGCCTGGGAAAATCATCGGGATCGGATCGTCGGTGGGACTGGTCATTCCGCCGGATGCAATCTGGCTGGTGCCGGTCAGTACCTGAGCTGCGTCTGCGTACTCCCTGCGTGGGTGACCTGGTCGGTACCCAAGGGCGTGCGACCGGGTGGTGGCCACGAGCCCGACGGCGTCATCCGCCCAGACAGATGGAGAGTTCGCCCTTTCGCGCCGAGGGATCGGGTCGAACGTCAGAGCACCTCTTGATCTGGTTCGGCGGCACGGTGAAGTCGGCGAGCTGTGGGCAGATGTTCCTGATCGCGGAATAGACCTGGTATTCGGCGGCAGCGCGGTCCGAGTCCTTCGGGTTCAGTCCGCGGATGCTGTCCCACACCGCCTTCGTGCCCTCGTCGGCGACCCGGATGCAGGTGTCCCTGCCTGCCGAGGCGACGTGCGCCCGGACCTGGCGGAGTTCGGGGCCGGAGTACAGCGCCCCGTCGTTCGTCGACAGTCCGCACACGTCTGCGGCGAACCGAGCGTCGGCACCGGGGGCGACCTTCGCAGCGACCTCAGGCGCGTGCATCCACTGCTCGGTCCGCTGCTGGTCGGACGACTCATCGGTGGGGAACGAGCCCTCCGGATGCGCGCGGCGCTGATCGGCGAAGATGACTCGCCAGTCGGCGAGGTAATCGTCGAGGGTGATGTTCGGTAGTCCTGCGTCGATGCAACGGGCAGACGGATCTTTGGCCACACCGGTCGGCGGTGCGGTGAAATAGCGGGCTCCCGAGGTCGGACTCGTCGGTGTGACGGGCGCGGCACCGAGCTGCCGAGGGTCGACAGGTCGGATTGAGCAACCACCGAGCACGGCGGCCACTGTCACTGCGGCGATCGCCACCATCGCGGCGAGGGCTGTCCGAGACATGCTCGAATCGTACAGACGCACTGTTGAAAGCGACGTTGTGGTCAGCGGGCGAGGCGGTCGGCCAGGTCGACGACGCGGGCGCGGATGTCGTCACGGATCAGGCGCATGCGGTCGAGTCCGTCGACGCCGCGACGCGAGGGCTCGTCGGTGTCCCAGATCTCGACAGTCACCTCGCCCGGTGCGGCCACCCGAGCCGATGTCCCCAGCACCACAACAAGATCCGCGCCTCGCATCATCGCGTCGGTGAGTTGACGTGGTGCGTGTCCCGATGCGTCGGCACCGACCTCGGCGAGGGCCGCGACGGATTCGGCATTCGGTGACGCGCCGACCTTCGCCTCGGTCCCTGCCGAGGACACCCGCAGCCCGTCGGCGTCCAGGCGAGCGAGGCTCTCCGCCATCACCGATTTCCCGCGGTTGCTCACGCACACGAACAGCACCGACGGTCGTGGTGCTGTCATCGCGCGGGAAATCGTCGGCGCAGCGCCAACGAGACGTAGACCAGGGCGACGAGCACGGGCACCTCGATGAGGGGTCCGACGACTCCCGCGAGCGCCTGCCCCGACGTCGCGCCGTAGGTGGCGATGGCGACCGCGATGGCGAGCTCGAAGTTGTTGCCCGCGGCAGTGAACGCCAGCGTGGTCGTCCTCGCGTATCCCAGGCGCAGGAGTGCGCCCGTCAGGTACCCGCCGCCCCACATGATCGCGAAGTAGACCAGTAGCGGTACGGCGATCCGTACGACGTCGAGGGGTCTCGAAGTGATCTGATCACCCTGCAGCGCAAAGAGGATCACGATGGTGAACAGCAGGCCGTAGAGCGCCCACGGGCCGATGCGCGGCAGGAAACGCTGTTCGTACCAGTCGCGACCGCGGGCACGCTCGCCCAGCCGTCGGGACAGGAATCCCGCCACCAGGGGGACCCCGAGGAAGACGAGCACCGATTCGGCGATCTGCCACGGTGAGGTGGAGATGGTGGTCTGCTCCAGACCGAGCCAGCCGGGCAGCACCGACAGGTAGAACCAGCCGAGCACGGCGAACATGATCACCTGGAAGACCGAGTTGATGGCGACCAGCACGGCCGCGGCCTCCCGATTGCCGCAGGCCAGGTCGTTCCAGATGATCACCATCGCGATGCATCGCGCCAGACCGACGATGATGAGACCCGTGCGGTACTCGGGCAGGTCCGGGAGAAGCAGCCAGGCCAGGGCGAACATCAGCGCGGGCCCGACGATCCAGTTGAGGAACAGCGACGCGGCGAGCATGCGACGGTCGCCGGTGACGGAGTCGAGGCGGTCGTAGCGGACCTTCGCGAGCACCGGGTACATCATCACGAGCAACCCGATCGCGATCGGTAGGGAGACGCCGTCGACGGAGATCGCGGACAGTCCCGAGTCGAGTCCCGGGGTCGCCGCGCCGAGCCCCAGCCCCACCGCCATCGCGACCCCTATCCACACCGGTAGGAATCGGTCGAGCGTCGAGAGCTTGCCGACGACGTGCAGGTCGTCGGTCGTCGCCGTGCTCACGCGGTCACCAGTCCGGCGGCACCGGGAGTCGCGGCGTCGAGGACCAGCGAAAGACGCTGCAGGGCTGCGGGAACGACCCAGTAGAAGACCCAGGTGCCGCGGCGCTCGCAATCCAGCAGCCCGGCGCTGCGCAGCACCTTCAGATGGTGGGAGATCGTGGGCTGGGACAGGTCGAAGGCCGGCGAGATGTCGCACACGCACGCTTCACCGCCGTCGTGACTGGCCACCAGGCTCAGCAGCCGGAGACGGACAGGATCCGACAGTGCCTTGAACGCGGCAGCGAGATCGAGCGCGGCCTCTTCGGACAGTGGCTCGCGCACTAGCGGCGAGCAGCACGTCTCGTCATGATTCGACACACGTCGATATTGACGAATGTCGAATCAGTCGTCAACCGAGCGGTCCCGCGACGGCTCCGTCCTTGACCTCGATACCCCTGTGGGTATACAAAAGGCTCCTGGCAGATACCCCCGGGGGTAGTGGAGGTAGGAGGTCCGATGCACATCGACTGCTACGTCGACCCGGCATGCCCGTTCGCGTGGGCGACGTCTCGGTGGTCGACCGACGTCGCCGCTCGCCACGACGACGTGACGCTGACGCTGCGGCAGATGAGTCTGGCGGTGCTGAACGCCGACGCGATCACGAGCGGTGACGTGGATCCCGGCATGGCGCACCACATGGAGGTCTCGCGCGGCGGCGGACGCCTGCTCGTAGCCGCACCCGAGGACGCCTTCGCGGATCTCTATGCGGCGCTCGGCCGGCGGATCCACCTCGATCACGCCGACGTCGACACCGACGTCGCCCGGGCCGCACTCGAGGAGTGCGGGCTCGACCCGGCGTTGGCGGACGCCGTCGACGATCCCACGCACGACATAGCGGTCGCGGACGCCCATGCAGCCGCTGTGGCCGCCTACGGCGAGCCGTCGGGCACGCCGTTGGTCTCTATCGATGGTCGAACGTTCTTCGGTCCGGTGATGACCGAGATCCCGACTGGCGATGCCGCCGACGACCTCCTCGACGCGCTGGCCGCCGTCGCCCGCACGCCGGCGTTCGCGGAGCTCCGGCGGCCACGATCGGGCCCGCCCACCCTCACGACAGCAGGGGAGTACTGACCGATGTGCCATGCGGTGACCTGCAAGACATGCGGCAAGACGACGTGGGCCGGGTGCGGTCGACACGTCGAATCCGTCAAGCGACGGGTACCCGACTCGCAGTGGTGTGACGGCCACGCGACCACTCAGACCGGATCGATCTTCTCGCGACTGACAGGACGGAAGAGATGACGAGCACCGACACCACTGCGCCGCCCGATCGGTCGGGTGCCGCGCCAGAATCCACCCCGGGCGTCCTCGGTCGCCTCGGTGGCTGGGGAAGCGACCATCGCCGCATCGTGTTCGGCGTCTGGCTGGGGGCGATCGTGATCCTCGGCGCGTTCGCTCCGTCGGTGTTCTCGTCACTCGCGGGCGCCGGATGGCAGGCGAACGGCTCAAAGTCGGTCGCCGTGCGCGAGTTGGCGCAGAAACACTTCGGCGGGAACGCCTCCTCGGCGGTCCAGGTCGTCGTCCACTCGGACTCCGCGACCGTGACCGATCCGCCGATGCAGGCGGTGTTCACCCAGATCGGTCGCGAACTCGGATCGGACCCGCGATTCGGGGAGATCGTCGCGCCCCAACCGGGGATGACGATCAGCCGCGACGGTCACACCGGGATCCTCATCGCCGGCGCGAATGCGTCGCCCGACGAGATGGTGAAGGCCGTCGACGACCACAAGTCGCAACTGACATCGCTGTCGAAGAACGGCATCGAGGTCTACCCGACCGGGGCGTCGGCGCTGTGGGCGGACTTCAACAAGGCCAACCACGACGCGATGATCAAGGCCGAACTGTTCTCGTGGCCGGTGACTCTCGCGATCATGGTGTTGGCGTTCGGATCGTTGGTCGCAGCCGGGCTTCCACTGCTGCTGACCATCGCGGGACTCGTCGCATCCGCCGGTGGGCTCGTGCTGCTCAACCACATAACACCGATCTCGGTGTGGGCCATGAATTTCGCGATGATGTTCGCCCTCGCGCTCGGTATCGACTACGCCCTGTTCGTCGTCTCGCGTTTCCGGGATGCGTTGAAGCAGCGCGGCGATCTCCGACAGGCCGTCGTGGACACCATGGACACCGCGGGGAAGGCCGTCTTCCTCTCGGGACTCACCGTGCTGGTGAGCCTCTCGGCCGTGCTGCTCGTCCCGGCACCGGCGGTGCGCACCATGGCGGTCGGCATCATGCTGGCGGTGGTCTTCGTCCTGCTCGCGACCCTGACGCTGCTGCCCACCGTGCTCGGTGCCCTCGGTCCGAAGGTCAACGCGGTGTCGTTGCCCTACGCGAAGAACCAGGAACACCGGTCCCCGGTGTTCCACCGCTGGGGCGCGCTGCTGCACAAGCACCCGTGGCCGTTCGCGGTCGTCTCCCTGGGGATCCTGGTACTGCTGGCGCTGCCGGTGTTCGGGCTCAAGGTCGCGATGCCGTCGATCTCGGTCGTCCCGGAAGACGCCCCGGTGCGGCAGGGGTACGCGCTGGTGCAGGAGCAGTTCGGCCCGGGTGCGCCCGGGGCCCTGCAGATCATCGTCCCGGACGCCGACGCCCCGGCCGCTGCGACCGCAGCCTCGTCGAGCCCGGGCATCGCGATGGTCACCCCGCCGCAGCCCGCGCGTGACGGGTCGAGATACGCGCTCATGCAGGCGATCCCGACCGTGGACCCGTCGAACGCGCAGATGGGGTCGATCCTCGACACACTGCGCAACCGTCTCCCGGCGGACGCTCTCGTCGGCGGGGCACCCGCGGAGAACCTCGACCTGCAGACCGCACTGAACGACTACCTGCCCATCATCGTCGGCGTCATCCTGATCATGGGGTTCCTGCTGCTGCTCGTCGCACTGCAGGCGCCGCTGATCGCCCTGATGGGAACCGTGGTCAGCCTGCTGTCCACCGGGGCGGCGTTCGGTGTCGCGAAGCTGGTCTTCCAGGACGGCCATGGGGCGTCGCTGCTGGGGTTCACCCCGCAGGGCTTCCTCGACGGGTGGGGGCCGGTGTTCTTCTTCGCGATGATCTTCGCCATCGCGATGGACTACACGGTGTTCCTCTTGGCCACGGCCAAGGAGCACTACGAGAAGAGCGGTGACCCGCACACGGCGCAGATCGACGGCATGGCCCACTCGGGTCGGGTGATCTTCGCGGCGGCCGCGGTGATGGTGGCGGTGTTCTTCAGCTTCGCCCTCGCCGATCCGCTCCCGCCCAAGGAGATGGGGATCATCCTGGGCGTGGCGGTACTGCTCGACGCCGTGCTCATCCGGCTGATCCTGCTGCCGGTGCTGCTACGGATCACCGGCCACGCCGGCTGGTGGTCACCCGCGTGGCTGCGGCGGGTCCTGCCGTCGATCAGCTTCGCCCACAACTGACCTCACAGAGAATCGACACGAAGGAGAGAACCATGGAACTCGGACTGACCACCACCCTCACCGACACCGACTTCGCCACCGCTCGCGAGAAGGTGACCGCGGCGTTGAAGGATCAGGGTTTCGGCGTGCTCACCGAGATCGACGTCCAGGCGACGCTGAAGCAGAAACTCGACGAGGACATGGAGCAGTTCACGATCCTCGGTGCCTGTAACCCGACGTTGGCGCACAAGGCGCTCGGTGTGCAGCCTCAGATCGGGATGCTGCTGCCGTGCAACGTCGTGATCCGCGCCGACACGGCGGACCAGTCCGGCCGCACGATGATCGTGGAGGCGATGAACCCCGATCTGATGGTGTCGGTGACCGGCGAGTCCGATCTCGAGCCGGTCGCATCACAGGCCGCCGAACTCCTCGGCAAGGCGATCGCCGCTCTCGCCGACGCCTGATCCCACCCTGTCGTCTCGCGGGGGGTCCATGCCCCCGGGGGTACGATGGTCTCTTCACACGGGAGGTACTGACATGACCGGAGACGACGAGACGTTGGCGCTGGTGCTCAACCGGCTGCGTCGCGCACACGGCCAGCTCGGCGGCGTGATCTCGATGATCGAGGACGGCCGCAACTGCAAGGACGTCGTCACGCAGTTGGCGGCCGTCTCCAGGGCCCTCGACAAGGCCGGGTTCAAGATCGTCGCGACCGGTCTGCGGGAGTGCATCACGGGCGACCCGAACGCCAAGGAACCGATGACCGAGGCCGAGCTGGAGAAACTCTTCCTCGCCCTGGCCTGACGAGCGTCAGCCGACGGCGGTGCCGACCAGCGTCCCGATGAGATAGGTCGCTGTCATCGCTATCGCGCCGCCGATGGTCACCCGGAGGATCGCCTGCGTCCGGTTCGCCCCGCCGATGACGGCGCTGATGTGGCCGGTCAACGCCAGAGCCGCCACCACGACGACGAAGGTCAGCGGGATGCGGATGCTCGGCGGGAGCAGCACGATTGCGAGCAGGGGGAGCAGCGCACCCAGCGTGAACGCGAACATCGACGAGAACGCCGCGTGCAGCGGGTTCGTCAGGTCGTCGGGATCGATGCCGAGCTCGGCCTCGACGTGTGCGGCGAATGCGTCGCGCTCGGTGAGTTCGGTCGCGACCTGCCATGCGGTCTCGGCCGAGAGGCCCTTCGCCTCGTAGATCGCCGCGAGCTCCTCGAGCTCTTCCTCGGGCTGCTCGTCGAGCTCAGTCCGCTCCTTGGCGAGCAGCGCCTTCTCGGTGTCGCGCTGAGTGGACACCGACACGTACTCGCCGAGAGCCATCGACACGGCTCCGGCGGTCAGGCCCGCGATGCCCGCGGTGAGGACCGGCTCGACAGCTGATGTCGCCGCCGCGACACCGACGACGATGCCTGCGACGGAGACGATCCCGTCGTTCGCTCCGAGCACGCCGGCACGCAACCAGTTCAGCTTGCTCGCTGCGGTGCCGCCGTGCGGCTCTGCGGTGTGCTGCGTGGGGATCTCGGTCATGAGAACCATGGAACACGGCGCTGACCTGCGCGTCCAGCAAGCACAGGCAAGCCTGAGAAGCGCTGTCGAACACTGACTCCCGAGGTCAGGCGGCTTCGACGAGCTCCTTGATCCGCGCGAGTGTGGCGGGGATCCCACTGTGCGCGGCGTCGATCCGGTTCTGGATCTGGTCCTGGGCCTCGTCGCCGTACTTCTCGCGGAAGAACTCGATGCCGTCGTCGAGGAACTGCCATGTCTCGGTGAGTTCGGTGCCACCGTCGACCGGTCGCAGCAGGTAGCCCCACCGCGCGAACTTCCCGCCGACGAGCCAGGCGAATTCGCGGCCCGGTTCGGCCGCGACGACCACGGAGCGGGTCTCCCAGGTGCGGTTCGGGGTCTTGTTGCGACCGGTGAACCACGCTCCCTCGCGAGGACCGTCGGGACCGGGCTCGTCGCCCTCGTCCCACCAGCAGGCCTCGCAGATCGGACTCCACTCGCCGGTGCGTGTCACGTCGGACACGACGGCATACACGGCATCCGGGGCGGCGGTGACGACGACGGAGTCGGAGTACTCATGAGCGGCGGCCATGCCCCGACCCTAGCCAAGGGTCACGAGCCCCACATACGACCTGCTCAGCGCAACTACCCACCAACCGTCGCGGAACCGCCCCGCCCGATCTCGAATGCGACGAAACGGCAGACATCCTGTGCCCACGGGGTGTTCGATCCCACCTGAGTCGGTGACACAGGCCACCGGCCGGTCCCGACGGAGCGACGATGATCTGTGAGCCCTCTCGCACCCTGCTTCTCGGCGCACGAACCCATCTGCTCTCCACGGCGGTCGTCGCGACCTGTCTCGTTCTCGCCGTCACATCCTGTTCGTCTGGTTCGCCGGAATCATCCGGTGTCAGGTCGTCGGCGAGTGCCGGAGATGTGAACGCGGCAGCCGCGGAGAAGCTCCCCGACGACGCCGTGAGCAAGGCGGTCGGTCGCCTCGACGCGATGGTCTCCGACGAACTCGCCCGGACCGGGATCCCCGGCGCGGCTGTCGCGGTGGTGCATGGCGGCAAGACCGTGTACGCGAGAGGCTTCGGCGTCGCCGACCTCGCCACGGGCAGGAAAGTCGACGCGGACACCGTGTTCCAGCTGGCGTCGGTGTCGAAGTCGATCAGCGCATCGGTCGTGGCCACCCAGGTCACCCAGAACAAGGTCTCCTGGGACACACCGGTGGTCGCGAACATGCCGAGTTTCGCCCTCTCGGACCCCTACGTGACCGCGAACGTCACCGTCGGGGATCTCTTCGCACACCGCTCGGGCCTCGCCGAGCACGCGGGAGACAAGCTCGAGGAGTTCGGATACGACAGGGACACCATCCTGCAGCGTCTGCGCCTCCTGCCCCTGCAGCCGTTCCGGACGACGTACGACTACACCAACTTCGGACTCACCGCGGCCGCACAGTCGGTCGCGGACAAGGCCGGGACGGACTGGGCGACCCTTGCCGACCGCTCGATCTTCTCCCCGCTGGGGATGCGATCGACGTCGATGCGCTACTCCGACTTCGCTGCTCGCACGGATCGGGCCATCGGCCACGTGAGACAGAACGGCAGATGGGTGGTCACACCGATGCAGCGCGAACCCGACGCGCAGGCTCCCGCCGGGGGTGCCAGCTCGTCGGTGAACGACATGGCCCGATGGCTCGCGGTGATGCTCGCCGATGGGAAACAGGGTGGCTCCCAGGTGTTCAGCCCGGACGCGATCCTCCCCGCGACGGTCCCCGAGATCCGTACTGGCATGCCGGGATCCGCGGCAGACCGCGCGGGGTTCTACGGCTACGGCTTCAACGCCGCCACCACCTCGGACGGCCGGACCACCTATTCACACTCCGGCGCGTTCGCCTCCGGCGCCGGCACCAACTTCGTCGTCATGCCGTCCGCCGACGTCGCGATCATCATGCTCACCAACGCGGCACCGATCGGTGTCGCGGACGCGGTGGACATGCGGTTCATGGACCTCGTCCAGTACGGCGAGGAGCGTCAACCCTGGGACACGCTCTACGGTGACGCGTACGCCGGTCTGTCGGAGCCCAGCGGGTCGCTCGTCGGCACACCGGCGCCCTCGAACCCGGCCCCGGCGCAGCCGAACTCGGCCTATGCCGGCACCTACCAGAGTGCGTACTGGGGTCCTGCGGTGATCAGCGACCAGAACGGTGGTCTGACCATCGCACTCGGCCCGAACGGACGGACCCGCTACCCGTTGACCCATCGTGACGGGAACGTCTTCACGTTCGCGCCCTACAGCGAGAACGCAGAACCGGGATCGATCTCGGCGGTGACGTTCGACGGGTCGAGGATGACCGTCGAGTACCTGAAGTCCGACGGCAACGACGGGGTGTTCACCAGGCAGTGAGTTGCGGTCAGTCCGCCACGTGGACGACGGTCTTGCCGAAGGTGCGTCCGGCGAGCATCGCGCGGAAGGCGTCGAGGGTGTTGTCGAAGCCGTCGGTGACGTCCTCGACGTACTTGAGCTTCCCGTCGGCGACCCACTGCGACGCCTCGCGCAGGAACGCCTCCTGCTGCGTGGCGACGAACTCCGTCTGGATGAACCCGCGCACGGTCAGACTGCGCGTGAGGATCTGACCCATCAGGGCGCCGCTGCGATCGGGGCCCTCGGGCAGCGACGTGCGGTTGTAGTTGGCGACGAGACCGCAGACGGGGATGCGTCCATAGGTGTTCATCCGCGGCAGCACCGCGTCGAACACCGCACCGCCGACGTTCTCGAAGTAGACGTCGATACCGTCGGGTGTGGCCGCGGCCAGCTGATCGGCGAAGTCGTCGGCGCGGTGGTCGATCGCGGCGTCGAAACCGAACTCGTCCGTCAGGTGTGCGACCTTCTCCGCGCCGCCGGCGATCCCCACGGCGCGTGCGCCCTTGATCTTCGCGATCTGCCCGACGGCGGAACCCACCGGCCCCAGGGCCGCGGCGACGACGACGGTCTCACCGGGCTTCGGATCCCCGATCGTCAGCAGGCCCGAGTACGCCGTGAAGCCCGGCATCCCCAGCACGCCGAGGGCCGTGCTCGTAGGTGCCACGGAGGTGTCGAGCCTGCGGAGGTGCTTCGTCGACTCGACCGAGTGGGTCTGCCAACCGCCGTATCCGAGGACGACGTCGCCCTCGGACAACGACGGGTCGCGGGACTCGAGGACGCGTGACACCGTCGCACCGACCATCGGGTCGCCGATCTCCACCGGCGGCGCGTACGACTTCGCCGCGCTCATCCGACCGCGCATGTAGGGATCCAGCGACAGGTCCAGGGTCTGCAGCACCGCCTGGCCCTCGCCGGGCTCGGGCAGGTCCACCTCCTCGAACCGGAAGTCGTCGTCGGTCGGCTCCCCGTGCGGGCGGGCGGCGAGGACGATGCGTCGGGTCGTGTGGGTGGTCATGTCTCTCCTCGGTCGTACGTGTGCAAACCCTGGGTCAACACCACCGCGCGTCCGGGTTGTTCCACACGGGCCGTCCGTACCTCACATGGTGCTGCCAGCGTCCCCACAGCTTCGATTCGCACACTCGACTCCATCGCCGACAGTGACACCGTCGGCCTGACGAGAGGTACGGACATGAGCACACCGGAACGGGGGATCCGCCGGGCACGCGCAGCAGCAGTCGCTCTGGGCGTCGCAGCCCTCGGCGCGATCGGGGTCACGTCGGGGTTGGCGTACGCGGACACCGACCACGCCACGACCCCGACGACGTCCACGACCAGCCCGACCACCGACTCCTCCGCCGGCACCGACTCCTCGACCGGCTCCACCGACCCCGACAGCTCGTCGAGCGGTTGGGGGACCGCCCCGACGGTCTCGTCGGGCCGCGGAGACAGCCACGCACAGACGAACGGGAGCTGAGACATGGCCACCGCGACCTCCCACTGGACCGTCTGGGGTCTCGACGCATCGGTCACCGTCGCCGATCCCTCCGCGCTCGAGGACGCCCGCGCGATCGTCGCGACCGTCCTCGACGACGTCGACCGTGCCTGCAGCCGCTTCCGTGACGACGCCGAGCTGAACAGCTCGTCGATCCGCCGCGGACGGCCGACTCGGATCTCACCGATGCTCGCCACCCTGGTCGACGCCGCGCTCAGCGCCGCGCATGTGTCCCGGGGCGCGGTCGACCCGACGGTGGGCCAACGGCTCGTCGCCCTCGGATATGACCGCGACCTCGCATCCCTCACCGATCCGGTCCACGCCGCGGACCCCACCCGGCGGTTCCGGCGCTCGATCGCCGCGCACCGCGCGCACGCGGGCATGGTCGTGCGTCGCGGCGACACCCTGACCGTCCCGGAGGGCGTGACCCTGGACCTGGGAGCGACCGCCAAGGCCGTCGCGGCGGACCTGGCCGCCGACGTGGTCGCGTCGCGGACCGGAAGCGGGGTGCTCGTCGACCTCGGAGGGGACATCGCCACGCGCGGAGCGCATCCCTCCGGCGGGTGGCAGATCCTGGTCGACGACGGCCCCGGTCAGCCGACCGCCCAGATCGCGGTGAGCGGTGACTGCGGCGTCGCGACGTCGAGCACGCTGCACCGTCGCTGGCGTGACGCGCAGGGCATCGACCGCCACCACATCATCGACCCGTGGACGGGGCTGCCGGCCGACGAGCGCTGGGTCACCGTCACGGTTGCGGCACGGAGATGTGTCGACGCGAACACCGCCAGTACCGCATCGATCGTCACCGGGCGGGAGGGCGACGACTTCGCCGCCGGCACTGGTCTTCCTGCGCGCCTCGTCTCCGCCGACGGCACCGTGGTCAGGCTCGGCGGCTGGCCCGACGAGCGAGAGCGGGCGGCATGAGCGACGAGGCCCTCTGGGCGCTGGGCCGGGGGACCGGCCTCACCGCGCTGATGCTGCTGTCCCTGTCGATCGCGCTCGGCGTCGCGGCACGCTCGGGACGGTCTCTGCCCGGCTTGCCGCGGTTCGCGGTGTCCTCGCTGCACCGGTCGGTCGCGCTCGGGGCGACGCTGCTCGTGGTCCTGCACGTGACCACGATGGTCGTCGACCCCTACGCACAGATCGACCTCGTCGACGTCGTCCTCCCGTTCCGCGCCGGCTACGCGCCGCTGTGGGTGGGGCTGGGCACGCTCGCGCTCGACCTGCTGATCGTCGTAGTCGTGACCGGACTTCTTCGACATCGATTGAGTCCGAACGTCTTCCGTGTCCTGCATCTCGTCACGTACCTGCTGTGGCCCGTCGCGTTCGTCCACGCCCTCGGCAGCGGGACCGACACGGGTCACGCATGGATGATCGCCGTCTGCGCGGCCTGTGCCGTCCTCGTCGTCGCGGCGGTCGTCGCCCGGTTGACCCTGCCCGGCGAGTTCGCCGCCGCGCGGACGACCGCGCGCGCGAACAGGCCTCTGGCGGGTGTGCGATGACCGCGGCCGCGACGACGCCGCTCGGAGCGGCGTCGGCTCCGAGAGGTCGTCGCCGGTTGCTGGTCGGGGTGGGTGACGACCTCGACCGTCACGCCGCCGTCCACGGACCGCGCCGCCTGCACGGACCGGTGATCATCGACGAGATCGACCGATCGGGTCTGACCGGTCGGGGTGGTGCGGCCTTCCCGGTCGCCACGAAGCTCGTGGCCGCCCGGACCGCCATGACCCGGGGCCAACGCTCGGTCGTCATCGCCAACGGCGCCGAGGGTGAGCCACTGTCCCGCAAGGACGTCGTCCTGCTCATGGAGGCGCCGCACCTGGTGCTCGACGGACTGGCCGCCGTGGCGTCGGCGGTCGGCGCGTCCGAGACCTACCTGGTCGCGCCGGCGTCGCTGGCGCCGCGGTTGCGCGCGATCGTCGACCGCAGGATCGCGGTGGGGTGGGCGCGCCGACCGACGGTGGTCGTCGACGCCGCCGACCGCTTCGTCTCCGGTGAGACGACGGCGGTGGTCGACCGAGTCGCCGGGGGACCCGGACTGCCTCACGACCGACGTGTCCCGACCGCGACCGCCGGACTCCGTGGACGGCCGACGGTCGTCCACAACGTCGAGACTCTGGCGCAGGTCGCGCTGATCGACCGGCACGGCGCAGAGTGGTTCCGCGAGCGCGGCACCGGGGCTGAACCCGGTTCCATGCTGGTCACCCTGTCCGACGACCGGGAGATCCGGGGCGTCGCGGAGTGCGACATCGGTGCGCCGTTGGCCTCGGTCGTCGACCGGAGCGCCCGCGCCGTCCTCGTCGGCGGGTTCCACGGCACGTGGATCGACGGTCGTGCGATCGGGTCGCTGGCCCTGTCAGCGGGATCGCTGCGGGAGGTCGGGGCGAGTCCGGGTGCCGGGATCGTCCACTCGCTTCCCGCCGGGTCGTGCGGCCTCGAGGCGACCGTCGCGATCGTCGACCACCTCGCCGGCGAGTCCGCCGGTCAGTGCGGTCCGTGCATGTTCGGCCTCCCCGCCCTGTCCGATGCGTTCCGTGATCTCGTGACCCACGGCGGCGCCGAGCGGGCGGAGATCGTGGCGCGCTTGGCCGCCACCGTCGACGGGCGGGGGGCCTGCGCGCACCCCGACGGCACGGCGCGGCTCGTGCGGTCTGCCCTCGTCGCCTTCGCCGACGACGTCCCTCAGCACGCAGTCGGCCGATGCGCCGCCCGTACACCCGGAGGACACCGATGACCCGCACCGAGCGGACCGCGGTCCACATCGACTTCACCCGGTGCGACGGCCGGGGACTGTGCGCGGAGTTGCTGCCCGCGACCCTCGCACGGGACCCGTGGGGCTACCCGATCGCGATCGCCGACCCGCGGACGACGGATCAGCGGGAACCGGAGGTCGCGGCCTCCGACACCGGTCGCGTCGTCCGGGCGGTGCGTGCCTGCCCGCGGTCGGCGCTGTCGGTGGTGGAGACCTCCGAGCGCGCCTGACCTGCGCGGGCCTGCACGACGCAGGCCAGCGCGCCGATCACCAGACCGACCACGGCCAGCGGCGACAGCGCCTCGCCGAGGCCTATCCACGCCATGACGCCCGCGACCGACGGGATGACCGCGAACAGGATCGAGGCGCCCCGCGGCCCCGATCGCGCGATGCAGGCGGCGTAGAGCGACGTCGCGCCGATCGAGCTGAAGACGACCATGACGACGAGGAGGACGGCGGCGCGGGGCAAGTCGGTGACGTGCATCGGGTACACCGCCGCGATGACCGCGGCGAGCGGGGTGGAGGCGGTGATCCCGATCGCGGTGATGAGCGCGGGGTCCATCCCCGCGCAGTGCCGGCCCTGGTGGATCCCGCCGAGTGACAGGCCGAGCATGCCCACGACGACGGCGACGATGCCCACGCCGAGGTGGTGATCGGTCGCCAGCGACGGGGCGCAGGCGAGTACCACCGACACCGTCGCGAGGATGAGAGCGACCACACCCCAGCGGGATTCGCGATGCCCGAAGGCGGCCATCAAGATCGCCGAGGTGGCCACCGGGTTCAGGGCCACGATCAGCGCCGCGAGACCGGCGGGCACACCGTGCGACAGCCCCCAGTAACACCCGATGAACTGCACCCCCTGCGTGAGGAGGCCTGCGATCGCCGCGTGCCCGAGCTGTCGGCGCGGCGGCAGCGGCACCCTGCGGACCGCCAGCAGCCCCCACAGCAGCACCGCGGAGACGGCGAATCGGATGAGGATGACCAGGAACGGGGACATCACGGCGATCGTCGCCGCGCCGATCGGGTAGCCGGCCGCGTACAACACGACGGTCGGCACCACGAGGCCGATCGACATGGTGCTCGCTGAAGATGCAGTGCGGGTCATGGGTCCACCGTGCGACCGTCGGCGTCGAGGCCGCAAGAACGTTCACGATTCGTTGACGGTCGTCATGGCACACTGGCGGCCATGGTGACCCTCGACATCCCCCGGTTGCGGAGTCTCGTGACCGTCGCGGCGGTCTCCGGGGTCCGCCCGGCAGCCGAGGCGCTGCACCTGTCCCCGGCCGCGGTCAGCGGACACATCCGCAAGCTCGAGGCCGAGCTGGGATGCCGGCTCCTCATGGCCCAGGGTCGCGGAGTGGGGCTCACCAGCGACGGGGAGGAACTCGTCGGCCGTGCACGGGCACTTCTGGAGGCCCACGACGCCGCCGTGCGTGCCCTGTCACCGCCGGGCGACGGGGAATTGCTGGTCGCGGCCACCGAACACGCCGCCGAGTTCCTGGTCCCGGCGGTCGTCAGGACCCTCGACCGCCACCATCCGGAGATGGACGTCCGCGTCCGGCTGACCCGCAGCGAGCGTGTCCGACAGCTCGCCGACGACGACCGTGCCGACGTCGCGTTGATGCTGACCCGGCCGGCGCTGGGGAGTGTCCACATCGCGGATCTGCCCCTGCAGTGGATGAGCGCCGACGGTGTGGCCTCGGAGTCGCTGGTGCTCTTCGCCAACCCGTGCGCCGTCCGGCATCTGGCGATCGCGTCCCTCGCCGGCAGGGACTACCACGTGCAGCGCGAATGTGCCGATCTGAGCACGGTTCTCGCCAATGCCCGCGGCGGTGCGGGTATGACGCCGCTGCCACGCATCGGGCCCGTGCCCGACGGTCTGCGACGCGTGCGGGACCTGCCGGACATCCCCCACGTCCCGCTCTACGCGATGTTCGGTGACCGGGTGCAGCCCGGCACCCGTGCCGCGGTGGTGGCGGCGCTCCGGGCACGACTCGGGTGAATCCCGGCGCGTCATGGTGCGCAGGGGGCTGCGGCGAGGACCCCTGGTGGGCACAATGTGCAGATGCGCTCGATCTGGAAAGGCGATCTGAGCTTTGGCCTGGTGAACGTCCCGGTCAAGGTCTACTCGGCGACGGAGTCGCACGATCGCACCTCGCATCAGGTCGACTCGAAGGACGGCACCCGGATCCGCTACCGCAAGGTGCGTGAGGGAACGGACACCGAGGTCGAGTTCTCCGACATCGCCAACGCCTACGAGGCCGACTCGGGGGAGACGGTGATCCTCACCAAGTCCGATCTCGCCGAGCTGCCCGTGCAGCGGAGCCCGGAGATCTCGATCACCGGCTTCGTGCCCGAGGAGCAGGTCGACCCGATCTACTTCGACAAGCCGTACTACCTCGAGCCGGCGTCGAAGTCGACGAAAGCGTATGTGCTGCTGCGGCAGGCGCTGGCCGAGACCGAGCGTCTCGCGATCGCGACGTTCACCCTCCGCAACCGCACCCGGCTGGCCGCCCTGCGCGTCGTCGACAACGTGATGACCCTGCAGACGTTGCTGTGGCCCGACGAGGTCCGCAAGCCCGAGTTCGCCTCCCTCGACGACGAACCCGAGATCCGCCCGCAGGAGTTGTCGATGGCGCAGTCGCTGATCGACAGCATGGCCACCGATTTCGACCCGGACGAGTACGAGGACACCTACCAACTCGAGCTGAGCAAGCTCATCGAGGCGAAAGCGCAGGGCAGCGAGGCGTTCCCGACCGCCGAGGAGTCCGACGACGCGTCCGACGACGACTCCGAGGTCGCCGATCTGCTGGCGGCCCTGCGTGCGTCGGTGAAGAGCCGCGGCGACTCGACCGATTCCGACTCCTCCGGTGGCGGGTCCACGACGAAGAAGGCCCCGGCGAAGAAGGCGGCCGCGAAGAAGACCACCGCCAAGAAGGCACCGGCGAAGACCGCAGCGAAGTCGACCGCGAAGAAGACCGCTGCCAAGAAGACCACCGCGAAGAAGGCCCCGGCGAAGAAGGCGGGCTGAGCCCGGTGCGGATCCTCCTCGTCGACGAGCGGATCCCGGATCCGACCAGCGGCGCGGGGTTCCCTCGCGCTCGCGAGATGCTTCGGTGCCTGGTGGACGACGGGCATCGCGTCGAGGTGTATCTCGTTGCCGCGTCGGACGAAGAGCGGGAGAGGGTGACGGCGGCATTCACCGGTGCGGTGCGGTTCCATCGGTCACGGGGTGTGCGGGGGTTGCGTCGGCTCCTCCGGCGTCGTGTTCGTTCGTTCGACGTGGTCATCCTGAGCCGCCCAGGTCCGCTGCAGATGTACCACGACACCGGTTTTCGGCCGCGACGGCGCGGTCGACCAGGCGTGGTCCATGACGCCGAGGCGCTCGAGACCCCACGAGAACGACTCCGCCGCGGACTGTATCCGCCGCAGATGACCGACGCGGAATTCGCCGATGAGATGACCGTGGAGCTCGATCGGATGCGGGGCGTCGACGCGATCATGACGGTGGGCCCGCAGGACAGAGCAGTGATCGCTGCGCATCACGACGTACCGATCCATGTGCTCGCGCATTCCGATCGGGTCAGTCGGAGCGGCCCGGGGTTCGCCGACCGATCAGACCTCCTCTTCGTCGGACGGCTGGAGGGCACACCCGATCGCTTCCCCAACGTCGACTCGGTGGTCTGGTTCGTGACCGAGGTGCTGCCGCTCCTCGACGAGATGCTCGATCACGAGGTCCGACTGCACCTCGTCGGTCATGTCGAGTCCGAGGAGGTGTCGGCGCTCGCGTCGGATCGCGTCGTGGTCCATGGCCGGCTCGACGATCTCACCGGTCTGTACGACCGGTGTCGTGTGTTCGTCGCGCCGACACGCTTTGCCTCGGGGATCCCCCACAAGGTGACCGAGGCGCTCGGCCGAGGCATCCCGGTCGTGGCGACGCGCCTCCTGACGGACCAGTTGGGGATCGACGGTCGGGTCTGCGGGTCAGCAGACACGGCAGGGGAGTTCGCACAGGAGTGCGCCCGCCTCTACACCGACGAGCAGGCATGGGTGGATTCCCGGGAAGAGGGATGGGCGTACGTCGAGACCGCGTGTTCGCCGGTGGAGTTCCGCCGGACCCTGGCGCGGGTGGTGAACGAGGTCGCGTCGGCGTGACGAACGGGCGAGCCCGATGACGTGGTTGCCCCCGACCGTGCCCCGGGCCGGGAGTCGGCCCGGGGCACGTCACCGACCGATCAAGTCCCCTTGACGTTGAGGATCTGCCGGAGGGTGTGGTCGACGGAGACGAGGGCCTCGGCGTCACGCATGATGACGTCGATGTCCTTGTAGGCCATCGGGATCTCGTCGATCCAGTCGGCGCCGTGGCGGTACTCGATACCGGTCATCGCCGCCGCGAGGTCGTCCTCGGTGAAGCGTCGCTTCGCCTCCGCCCGCGAGAACCGGCGGCCGGCACCGTGCGGTGCCGAACACAGCGACGCGGCGTCGCCCTTGCCCGTGACCACGTACGAGCGCGTGCCCATCGACCCCGGGATGAGTCCGCGCACGCCCGCTCGAGCATCGATCGCACCCTTTCGCGTCAACCACACCTCACGACCACCGTGGGTCTCCCTGGCGGTGTAGTTGTGGTGACAATTGAGGCGCTCGACCTCGAGCGACGCCGGGTCGTCGGTGCCGGACCAGTGCGCGAGCGTCTGCCGGAACCGGTCCATCATCTCCGCCCGGTTCTCCGCCGCGAATCGCTGAGCCCATGCGAGGTCGCGGAGGTAGGCGTCGAGCTCGTCGGTCCCCGAGGGGACGTAGGCGAGATCGGCGTTCGGCAAGCGAACATGCCACTGGCGGCAGAGCTTCTGGGCGAGGGTGATGTACCTCGACGCGATGCGGTGTCCGACACCTCGCGAGCCCGAGTGCAGGAACATCCACACCCGGTCGGCCTCGTCGAGACAGAGCTCGATGAAGTGGTTCCCGCCACCGAGCGACCCGAGCTGCTCACGCCACTTCGGTGAGTGCGTGAGGTCGACGGCGTCCCGCTCGGCCAGCTCCTCCAACCCTGCGATCCGCGCTGCGGTGAAGGCGAACCGGTCGGTCCCGCGGTTGTAGTTGCCGGGGGACAACGGGATCGCCGACTCGATCGACTCCCGGAGCGCGGTGAGGTCACGCCCGGTGATCGACGCGGCGTCGAGCACGGTGCGGACGGCGATCATGCCGCAACCGATGTCGACGCCGACCGCGGCAGGGATCACGGCGTCGACCGTGGGCAGCACCGTGCCCACCGACGACCCACGGCCGTAGTGGGCGTCGGGCATGAGGGCGACGTGTGGGTGGACGAACGGCAGCCGGGCAGCCTCGATCGCCTGCTCGACGGTCTTGTCGTCGAGGACGGATGCGAAGCTGAGCAACTTGTGGTTGCCGACACGGGTGGGCACGGGATTCTCCTCTCGATGTGCCGACCCAGTGTTCGTGTCGAGAGGCTGTGGTGCAACGGAATTCCCGCGCCCGGACAAGGTGGTCGTCAGTCGTGGAGCGAGGCGCGGATCCAGTTCGAGAACTCGCACGCCAGGTGCATCTGGTGCGCGTCGGCGATCGGCGGCGGGAGCAGGACGGGGAACTCGACGGCGAGCCGCGCACGGAAGCCGGTCCCCTCGTCGCGGAACTGGTGGCGCACGCCGCCGATCCGGACGCCCAGCGTCGAGGAGGCGACACCCTCGACCCGTGAGGAGAAGTCCGGGTCCTGCGGCGTGCGTAGTGATGCGAGATCGTCGTAGTCGATGGTGAGCCGCAACGGCATCGGCGCGTTGCCGACGGTCTCGGTGACCTCGTTGTGGCCTTGCGGCGACCGCCGCACCATGTAGTGATCGGGACAGGCAACCAGCATCCGCGGCTCGTCAGCCGTCTCGACACGGTCGGTGAACCACGCGGCGAACGCGGTCGCGGAACCGGTGTCCGACAGGAGATCGGTACGCGCGATGCGTCGTCGCCCGCGGGACACGACCGCGGCCACCGAGGCGACGCGCGCCGTGATCGCGAGCTGCCGGCCGATCCGCTTCTCGATGCCGGAGTGGCCGAGTTCGAGCTTGCGCTCCGTCAGGGTGCTCCGGAGATCGTCGATGTCGACAGTCGCGGCGTCGACGTCGCGGACCCCGAGGCGTCGCAGCACCGAGGCCGCGCGGCGACGTTCCCACCGTTCGACCTCCGACGGCGGGATCTCCCGTCCGCCGACGATGACCCTGATCGCCGCTGCCATACCGGCGAGCCTACGACTTCGGCGTACCGCGCCAATCCCCGAACGGCTCGTCGCGTTCGCGGACAGCCTGCTTGAATCCGGCTGTCGCCGAACGGCTCTGGAAGGCGTAGCCCTCGCGAGTGTGGCGGGAGACCCCGTCGAACACCGTGCTGATCATCGCCGAAGTGGCCACACCCTGTGACAGCAACGCACTGTTCAGGGCGAGTTTCACCATCATCAGCTGGTTGATCGGCATCCGGGCGATGCGGGCGACGTAGTCCTCGACGACCTCGTCGAGCTGATCCGCCGGCGCGGACTCGACGGCGAGTCCCCAGTCGACGGCGGTCTTCCCGTCGATGCTGTCGCCGGTGAACAGCATCCGCTTGGCGCGTTGGTCTCCGATGCGGTGCGCCCACAGTCCCGTCGACGGCACACCCCACACGCGGACGGGTGGATAGCCGATGCGGACGTCGTCGGCGGTGATGATCTGGTCGCAGTGCAGCGCGATGTCGGTGCCGCCGGCTATGCAGAAGCCGTGCAGTTTGGCGACGACGGGCTTGTCGGCGTGCAGCAGACTGGCGAAGCCTCGTCCGTTACGGCTCATCATCGCGTAGTCGACCATCGGGTCCCACTGCCCGCTCGGGTCGTGGTTGGTCGCCTGGACCACGGGGTCGAGGACGGTGCCGTCGACGCTCACCTGATGGGTGGCCTTGCCGGTCTCGTCGGCGCCCGGGTCCTCCCACCGTTCGGCGAACATCCCGAGGTCGTAGCCGCCGCAGAACCCCTTGCCCCGCCCCGACAACAGGATCACGTGGACGCGCGGGTCGAGGTCGGCATGTTCGACGGCCGCCGCGATGTCGCGTGGGGTGTCGGCGGTGATCGCGTTGCCGTGGCGCGGGCGGTTGAAGGTGATGCGGGCGACGCGATCGGTGACCTCGTAGGTCAGTGTCGGGAACTCGAGCGAGTCCGGTGGTGTGCGGTGCCGCGCCGCGGAGACCGGCGGCACGGCTGTCCAGTCGTCGCGCCAGCCGGCAGGCCGATCGCCGCCGTCGGTCGGGGTAACGATGTCCGAGTCGTCGCTCATGGTGTGACACTAGCCACATGGGGATCCTGACCTACGGCATGCACATCTCCCTCGACGGCTACATCGAGGACGAGACCGGGAGCATCGGGTTCGGCGTCCCCGACGAGGAGATGCACAAGGCGTCCAATGTGCAGGCCCGCGACACGGCGGCCTTCCTGTTCGGACGTCGCCTGTACGACGTGATGGAGGGCTTCTGGACGTCCCCCGACCGCGACGACGCAGAACCGGTCGAGGCGGAGTTCGCCCAGATCTACCGTGCGACGCCGCGCATCGTGTTCTCGGACTCCCTGGAATCGGTGCCCGACGGGTGCCGACTCGTGCGCAGCGCGGAGACCCGCGACGAGATCGTGCGCCTGAAGGCGGAGACCGCGGGGACGCTCAGCATCGGCGGGGCACGACTGGCCGCGTCCGTCGCCGACCTCGTCGATCAGGTGGACCCATATCTGCTCCCCACGGTGCTGGGCGGTGGCACGCCGTTCTACCCGAGCGGCCACCGATGGGAGCTCTCGCTCGCCGAGTCGCGGGTCTTCCGGGCCTCGGGGTGGACCTACCTGCGCTACCTGGTCCAGCGCTGAGGGATGGGGCCTAGCCTCGCTGCATGAGAGATCTCGTCGGAGTCCACCGCGACGGCCCGGTCACCACCGTCACCATCGACCGCCCCGACGTCCGCAACGCGGTCGACCGACCGACGGCCGAGGCGCTCGCCGCCGCGTTCCGCGCGTTCGACGCCGACGACGACGCGGCCGTCGCGGTTCTCGCCGGGGCGGGGTCGACGTTCTGCTCCGGCGCGGACCTGGGAGCCATCGCGGGCGATCCCGCGCGGATCAACCGCTTCGCCCCCGACGGCGACGCCCCGATGGGGGTCTCCCGGATGGAGCTGTCGAAGCCGGTGATCGCCGCCATCGAGGGGTACGCCGTCGCGGGCGGGCTCGAGTTGGCGCTCTGGGCCGACCTCCGCGTCGCGGCCGACGACGCGGTGTTCGGCGTCTTCTGTCGCCGGTGGGGCGTGCCGCTGATCGACGGAGGGACGGTCCGACTGCCGCGACTGATCGGCGAGAGCCGGGCCATGGACCTCATCCTCACCGGGCGCGCCGTGCACGCCGACGAGGCGCTGACCATGGGACTCGCGAACCGCGTCGTCGCGTCGGGCACCGCCGTCGAGGCCGCACAGACCCTCGCCCGCGAACTCGCAGCGTTTCCTCAGACTTGCCTCCGGCAGGACCGGTTGTCCGCCCGCGAACAGCACGGCCTGTCCCTGCCTCAGGCGCTGCTCAACGAGACCCGGCACGGCGCGACGTCGCTGGTCAACGGCACGGCAGAGGGTGCTGCGCGCTTCGCCGCCGGAGCCGGGCGACACGGCGCTGCGGCCGACGCCGACTGACCCGACGAGCGTCTCGGCACCCGGCGCCGACCCCATGGCGTCCAGTCGGCGCCGGAATCGTCCCCACCGCTCTGGCACCCTGGATTCGGACATCGTCGGCGCAGCGTGAGAGGGGTGGTTCGTGGCACACCCGACCCTGCGTCGTGCGCACCCGGAGGCACCGCCCCGGCCGAAGACGCCCCGCCGACGCATCTCGGCCCCGGAGGTCGCCGAGGCCGCGGTCCTGGCCGACGTCGCCGCCGCCATCTGTGTCCTGAGCCGCATCCTGCCGATCGCCGGCGCGGCCATGCTCGTCGCGTCGATCCCGTTCGCGGTGCTCGGCATCCGACGACGACTGTCGGTGTGTGTGCTCGCGACCGTGGTCGGATGGATCGTCGGGCTGCTGTTCGGCGGGTACACGGCCGCGAACATGGTCGGCGCCGCAGCGATCGCGGGCTGCTTCTCCGGTATCGCGATCCGACGGGGATGGTCGCCGCCGTCGGTGATCGTGCGGGCCCTGGTGATCGTCGGTGTACCGTCGGCCGCCCTCACCACCGGTCTCCTCGCCGTGTTCTCGAGCTACCGCGAGTTCGTGTTCGACAACATCCGCAACGGAATCGGCGGGACCGCCCGACTCTTCGCCAACGCGGGCATCGCCCAGGTGGAGGAGTTCGACGCCGCCGTACGGCGCGCCCTCGAGGTGTGGCCCGTCACGATCGCCGTCGTCGGGCTCATCGGCTCCACACTCGGCGTGCTGCTCACGACGTTCTTCGTCTGGCGGCCGGCGCGGTCGATCGCGCGCCGGCTGGGCGCGGTCGCGACCGACGACGCCCCCGGCGACGACACCGCCGTGGTCGCGCCGGTCCCCCTGCACGCCCGCGGCGTCACGGTGGTGCACCCGGAGACCACCGTGCCCGCGATCGCCGGTGTCGACGTCGACGTGCTGCCGCGGTCCCTGGTCGCGGTCGTCGGACACAACGGCGCGGGCAAATCGACCCTGGCCCGCGTGATCTCGGGCCGGACCCCGACCGCCGGTGAGGTGTGGCGCCCGGGCGCGGTCGGACTCGGGATGCCCGGCGGAACGGCGATGATCGGGCAGCGACCGGAGACCTCCGTGCTGGGCCTCGCCGTCGGCGACGACCTCGCCTGGGGTGTGTCGGACATGACGCCGGAGCGCTCGCAGGCGGTGCTCCGTCGCGTCGGACTCGACCTGGACCTCGACGCCGAGACGTCCCGGTTGTCCGGCGGACAACTTCAGCGGCTGGCCGTCGCGTCGGCGCTCGTCCGCGACCCCGCGCTCCTCGTGAGCGACGAGAGCACCGCGATGATCGACGCCGCGGGCCGCGACGGGCTGATGCGGCTCTACCGCGGACTCGCCGACGCGGGCACCGCCGTCGTGCACGTGACCCACGATCCCGCCGAGATGACGGGTGCCGACTCGACGGTCGTCGTCCCCGGCGGCACCTGGGAGCCCGCGGTCCCCGTGGCCGACGGAGGCGGCCGGTGGCTGCGCGGCGGCGCGGTACGCGTCGACAGCCTCCGATTCGCCCACGACAGCGGCACCCCGTGGCAGCGACCGGTCCTGCGCGACGTGTCGATGTCGATCACGCCGGGGCAGACGGTGCTCATCACCGGTGCCAACGGTGCCGGCAAGACCACCTTGGCGCGCGTGCTCGCCGGGATCGAGAAGCCGGTCGAGGGAACGGTTCTCGTCGACGGGGAACCGGTCCGCAACGACCGCACCTGCGCCCTCTACGGCCACCAGTTCGCGCGACTGTCGCTGGTCCGCTCCCGCGTCCGCGACGACATCTGTGACGCCGCCGGCGTCGACCGCGCGAACGGCCGCCTCGTGTGGCAGGCGCTTCGAGAGCTCGGGCTCGACCCGGCACAGGTCGCCGAGGCCCGGATCGACAACCTCAGCGTCGGCCAGCAGCGACGGGTGGCGTTGGCAGGACTGCTCGCGGCCCGACCGCGCCTCCTGGTCCTCGACGAGCCGCTCGCCGGCCTCGACACCGCGTCGCGACAGGCGATGGTGGCTGCCCTGGCGCGGGTCCGCGCCTCGGGCACCACGCTGGTGATCGTCACACACGACGAGACCGAGCTCATGGCGATCGCCGACCGGGTCGTCGAGGTGTCCCCGTTGCCGGACGTCGACGAGCCGCTGCGCGGCAAGGCATCTCGCGCGTCGCTGATCGGTGTCGTGGGTCGTGTGTTGCCGCAGCCGTCACCCGCGAAGCGACTGTGGGTCGGGACCAAGGTGCTGGCGATCGTCGCGACGGCCCTCATGCTCGGCTGGAACCCGTCGTGGACGACTGTCGGCGCCGCTGCGCTCGTCGCGGTGGCATGGACGCTCGCCGGGCGGATCTCGCTGCGAACGCTTCCCCGCCTGCCGTGGTGGGTGCCGGTGGTCGCGCTCCTGGGCGGCTCGCTCACCGCGTTCGGCGGCGGCGCGCCCTACGTGACGGTCGCCGACGTCCGCCTCGGACTCGGTGGTGCGAGCACGTTCGGGATCCTCATCTCCATCACCGTCGTCTCGCTGTACCTGTCGCTGCTGTTCTGCTGGACGACGCCGATGGTGGAGGTGCCCGCGTTCCTGCAGCGGGTCGTGGGCTGGTTCGCTCGGGTGCGCATCCCGGTGCAGCCGGTCGCGGTCGGGGTGACCGTCGCCCTGCGGCTGCTGCCCTTCCTGCTCACCGACTTCCGCGCCCTCCTGCAGACGATCGGCCAACGCCGCACCCCCGGCCCGCAGTCGATCACGCAACGGGCGGTGCAGTGGAGCGCCTGCCTGCCGATCGTCTGCAGCCTCGCCATCCAGAACGCCCGTGAGGTCGCCACCTCGATGGACAACCGCGGCGGCATCGGTCCGGTCGCGCGCCGGGACCGGCGGCCGGGCGTCGTCGACGTGCTGGTCATCCTGGCGATCCTCGCCCTCACGATCAGCTGCGCGACGCTCGTCGGCAGTTCTTATTGACGACCCGTCAATAAGCTGGGTACCGTGGTCGGCAGACCGAAAGGAATGCCATGACCCAGGTGCAGGACCGTTCGACCGGTGGTGCCGGTGATCGTTCGTCGGAGTTCCTCGACGTCGTCATCGTCGGCGCGGGGCTCTCGGGGATCGACGCCGCCTACCGGCTCGTCGAGCGCAATCCCGGTATCCGCTACGCACTGCTCGAGCAGCGTGACCGCATCGGCGGCACGTGGGACCTGTTCCGCTACCCCGGGATCCGGTCCGACAGTGACATCTACACGCTGAGCTATCCCTTCCGCCCCTGGGAGGGGGAGAAGAGCATCGCCGATGGTGCCGACATCCGGCAGTACATCGCCGACGCGGCCGACGAGTACGGCATCACCGAGCGGATCCGGTTCGGGGTGTCCGTGCGTTCGGCCGATTTCGACACCACGACCGACGAGTGGACCGTCGTCACCGAGGTCGGCGGCCAGACGCAGACCGTGCGATGCCGGTTCTTCTTCCTGTGCACCGGCTACTACGACTACTCCGGCGGCTACACGCCGGAGTTCCCGGGCATCGAGGACTTCACGGGCACCGTCGTGCACCCGCAGCAGTGGCCCGAGGACCTCGACCACGCCGGCAAGAAGGTCGTCGTGATCGGCAGCGGCGCAACGGCGATCACGCTGATCCCGTCGATGTCCCGGGACGCCGAGAAGGTGACCATGCTCCAGCGGTCGCCCACGTACATCACCATCCTGCCGTCGAAGGACCGGATCGCACACGCTCTGCGCAAGCGACTGCCCGCCGGCCTCGCGCACCGCATCGTGCGGTTCAAGAACGCCGGGATCGCCTTGGCGTTCTACCTGTACTGCCGCAAGTACCCGGACTCGGCGCGCGCTCGTCTGCGCGGTCTGGCCAAGCGTGTGCTGCCCAAGGACTACGACGTCGACACGCACTTCAACCCGACCTACAACCCGTGGGATCAGCGGCTCTGTGTCATCCCCGACGGCGATCTGTACCGGGCGATCAAGAAGGGCAAGGCCGACATCGTCACCGACACCATCGCGTCGTTCGACGCGACCGGTGTCCGGCTGTCGTCCGGCGATCACCTCGACGCCGACATCGTCGTCACCGCGACGGGTCTGCAGCTCCTGGTGTTCGGTGGAATCCGGCTGTCGATCGACGGCGAGGAGATGAAGCCGAACGAGCACGTCCTCTACCGGGGTCGGATGCTCGACGGAGTGCCCAACTTCGCGTGGACGTTCGGCTACACGAACGCGTCGTGGACGCTGCGGGCCGACCTGACCTCGAAGGCCGTGGCCGAGCTGATCGCCTACATGGGTCAGAACGGGTACACCCACGCCTACCCGGACCGCGGTGACGCGCCGCTGCCGCAGGAGCCGATGGTGGACCTGAAGTCCGGGTACATCGCGCGTTCGGCCGACGCGCTGCCGCGCTCGGCGCCGGAGCAGCCGTGGCGTGTCCGGGCCAACGTGGTGCTCGACACGATCGACGAGAAGCGCGGCAAGGTCACCGACGCGATGACGTTCGGTCGGGTCCGTCAGACCGCCGACGTCTGAGTCGTCCTATCGCGCCGCGAGGTGCTCCCGGATCGCCGGGAGCACCTCCGCCGTCGCCGCGAGGGTGGTCGCGTGGTCGGTGCCGTCGACGACGAGCAGTCGGCAGCCGGGGATGGTCGCCGCCACGTGGCGGGTGTCCTCCAGTCGCCCGCCGTCCTGTGACCCGACGAACGCCAGTGTCGGAGAGGTGATCTCGGCGAGATCGTCGTCGGGGACGCCGGGCTCGGCGTCGACGCTCGTCATGTAGGCGGCCAGTGCGGTCGCGTCGTTCGCCTCGAACGCGGCACGGCTTCCCGGGTCGAGGGTCGTGCCGCGCTGTCGTTGCCAACCCTCCAGGAACGCCGCGGTCCCCTCGTCGCGCAGGACGGCCACGCATCCGGGGAAGAACAGATCGTCGAAAGCTCCCTTGAGCGCCCGAGAACTGGTGCCGCCGAGGACGAGTCGGTCGAGCCGGTCGGGATGTGTCGCCGCGAAGGTGAGCGCCGCGCGTGAACCCAGGGAGTACCCGACGATGCTCACCCGGTCGAGGCCGAGTTCGTCGATCACGGCGATGATGTCGCCCACGAGCCGGTCCATCGTGTACGCAGCCGGGTCGTGCGGCTTGCCGCTGTGGCCGTGCCCGCGAAAGTCCGGCATCACCAGGCGGTGGTCGTCACGGAGAGCGTCGACGTAGCCGAACGTTCGCCACACCGCCTGCGACAGCCCGCTCGGGTGGAGCAGCACCGCGGGACTGCCCCGCCCGGCCTCCCGGTACGCGATCGACACACCGTCGGGGCTCGAGACGCGGTCCATGCGAAGCAGGGTAGACACATCGGCGTGAACTCCACCTCGCCGACGTTCCTCGTCCTCGATCTCGCCGGGACGTTCGCGTTCGCGCTGAACGGCGCGTGGACGGCGATGCGGGTGGCCCGCCTCGACATCGTCGGCGTGGTGACGCTGGGGATGATGACCGCGCTCGGCGGCGGGTTCATCCGCGACACCATCCTCGACGCGCTGCCGCCGGCGACGTTCTCCGACTGGCGGTATCTCGCGGTCGCCGCGGCCGGCGCCCTCGTGGCGTTCGTGTCAGGTCAGTTCGCGGACAAGTTGGCCACGCCGATTCTCGTGCTGGACGCGCTGGGGCTCAGCCTGTTCGCGGTGAGCGGCGCGCTGAAGGGCGTCGGTTTTCAGGTCGGGGTGGCGCAGGCGGTGATCCTCGGTGTCATCACCGCGGTCGGCGGCGGCAGCCTGCGCGACGTGCTCATCCGGCAGATCCCGGCCGTCCTGACCAGCGGGCTCTACGCGATCCCCGCTGTGGTCGGTGCTCTCGTGGTGGTCGCCGGGACGCAGATGGGCGTCGCGGCCCTCCCGTCGGCGATCGTCGGCGCCGCACTCTGCTTCGCGATCCGCATGGCCGGCGTCCACTTCGGCGTCAACGCGCCCGGTCCGATCGGCCGTGGCCGCGCCAACGCTGATCCGTAGCGATCTTTCCCGCTCAGCGGGAAGAACCGCTACGGATTCACCCCGGGGCGACGCGCCCGGAATAGCGTGACATGTCACCTAGTTGTCTCGAAGGCGCCGGAGATCCCGACGTGCGAGACACCAGGAGGGTCACCATGCATCAGCTCGACGACAAGACGGCTCTGGTCACCGGCGGGACCTCGGGCATCGGGCTCGCCACCGCGCAACGGCTGGCCGCCGAAGGGGCCCATGTGTTCATCACGGGAAGGCGAGCGCACGCGGTCGACGACGCGGTCGCGTCGATCGGCGAGGCGGCCACCGGGGTGGTCGGCGACGTCACCGATCCCGCCGACCTCGAGCGACTCGCCGAGGCCATCCGGTCGCGCGGACGAGGACTCGACGTCGTCTTCACCAACGCCGGGGGCGGGGAGTTCGCGAGCCTGGAGGACGAGACGCGCGAGCACCTCGCCGACACCCTGAACCGCAACGTGGGCGGCACGGTGTTCACCGTCCAAGCGGTGCTGCCGCTCCTGAACGAGGGCGCGTCGATCGTGCTCGCCGGGTCCACGTCGGCGTCGGAGGGCGTGCCGGCGTTCGGCGCCTACGCCGCGTCGAAGGCGGCGGTCCGCTCTCTGGGGCGTACCTGGGCCGCGGAACTCGCCGGGCGCGGCGTCCGCGTCAACACGGTCATCCCCGGGCCGACCAAGACCCCAGGACTCGCCGGCCTGGTGCCGGACGAGCAGCAGCAGGGGTTCCTCGACGAACTCGGCTCGGCACTGCCGGTCGGTCGTGTCGGGCGGCCCGACGAGATCGCCGGCGTGGTCGCGTTCCTCGGATCCGACGCGAGCAGCTTCATGACCGGCAGCGAGGTGTTCGTCGACGGCGGCTCGATTCAGGTCTGATCGGGTCGGGGGAGCGTCCCGGTCCGCAGGAGACTCTCGTGGGCGACCTCCAGCGCCTCGCGGAGCTGTCGCGTCCGATCGTCGTCGAGGTCGGGGAAGAACGCCGACCGCACCCAGGCGGCGTGCACGGGTGCAGCGGCGTCCAACTCGCGCGTGCCGACCTCGGTCAGCACCACATCGGTTGCGCGACCGTCCGATTCGCACGCAGCCAACTCGATGAGATCGCGGCTGGCCATCCGCCTCAGGTGTCGTGACAGTCGGCTGCGTTCCCACCCGATCGTCGCGGCGAGAACCCCGAGGCGCGCACGTCCGTCGGGACGCTGCGACAGCGCGGTGAGGACGGTGTAGTCCCCGAGGGACAGGCCGCTGTCGCACAGCAGCTGGTGGTTCATCTCGTACTCGAGACGGTGGTGGACACGCATGTAGGCGAGCCAGGTCTGCTGCTGCGCGGCGGTGAGCCCCTCGTCGCGAGGGAGATGGGACGGACCCGCCACACCGTCTCCGATCGCCGTGGACGCCACTCACCGGATGGTAGCCGGGGGATCGGCGGATCAGCGTGTCGCGAGGGTTCCGATGATCGATCGTGCGGTGTCGGCGACGACGTCGCGGTCGGTGGTGATGCACCACCGCACGGTTCCCCGGGGGTCCGACGCGATCAACGGGGACGCGATGACGGCGACGGCGTGGTCGGCACCGATGGACGCGACGGCGAACGCCCCGGGATCGGGGAGCCCCGGCGATCGGGGGCCACGCACGCCGGGACGGGGTGACGGACCCAGCCCGGGAGCGCTGATGCCGACGAAGGCGTGTCGTCCCGACAGGCCCCGATAGCGTCCCGCGACCTCCGCGGACAGGTGGCGCGCGCCGTGCACCATCGCGACGACGCAGCCGGCCCGGTGTTCCGACGCGGCCATCGACTCGACCAGGGCGCAGGCGTCGACGGCCTCCCGGGCGTCGCCGAGCGCGGTGGGTGCGTCGTCGAGGATGTCGGGCAGCGAACGGATGCGGCCGCGACGGCTGTCGACGATGCGGATCGGCGAGGACTCGGCCGGTCTGTCCGGCAGCCGTCCGGGACGGCCGTACCGGTAGCCCTGGGCGAGCGTGGCCCCCATCGAGACGGCGCACTGCTCGTGCTCGTCGGTCTCGACACCCTCGGCGAGGATGACCGACCCGCGGCGCCGGGCGAGGTCACCGGCTGCGTTGATCGCCCGCGCCGCCTCCAGGCCGTGCGCGGACATCTGGGTGAGGGTCCGATCGAGCTTGACGACGTCGGGAGCGACGACGTCGAGCAGGGCGAGGCACTCGGGCAGCGCCCCGACGTCGTCCAGCGCGATCCCGAATCCCAGGGCCCGAGCCCATTCCACGCCGGCGACGACCGTCGGCGGGTCGTCGAGGAGGGTGCGTTCGGTGAGCTCCAACACGACCCGGATCCCGGTCTCCGTGCCGTCGGGATCGGCCAGGACCGGTGTGGGACCCCATGGTGGCGGTGCCGCGAGGCAGTCGGGCTCGACGTTGACGAACACGTGACGCGCGGCGCCGGGTCCGCGGTGGTGCATTCCCTCCACCGCGCGGCGACGACACCACCAGTCCATCGTCGCGGCCGATCCGTACCGTCGTGCGGCGTCGAACGCCTCCACCGGCGAGATACCGGGCAGGACAGGCCATCGGGCCAGCGCCTCGTATCCGGCGGTGCGCCCGGTGGCGGGCTCGACGACGGGTTGGAAGACGGGCACGACGCAGGACGGATCGTCCAGGATGGCTGACATCCTGGATCCCGGTGTACGCATCTGATCCCCCGACCTGCTGCACGCGGTGTCCCCCGAAACCGCTACAGAGACCGACGATAGTGCACTGGTTGTTCGGCTACGGTCACGCGGATCCGCTGCGCGATCCTGCAGTGGCCCAGCGGGTAACGTGCGTCACATGGCGGTGGCTGACGAGGTGCCCGGTTCCCTGGGGACAACCCTTGTCTCCCGCTTGCAGAGTCTGCGGGATGCAGTGCTGTGGAAGATCGAGGGCGTCGACGAGTACGACCTCCGGCGGCCACTGACGCCGACCGGCACGAACCTCCTGGGTCTCGTCCGGCATCTGAGCGCCGTCGAGTTCGGGTACTTCGGTGACGTGTTCGGTCGTCCCACCGAGACGGAACTCCCGTGGGCAGGCCATGAGGATGAGAACGCAGACATGTGGGCAACGGTCCACGAGACCCCGGTCGACGTCGTCCGCCTGTATCGGGAGGCGTGGGCCCATGCGGCGCAGACGTTCGCGCGATGTGACCTCGACACCCGTGGGCGAGTCCCGTGGTGGCCGGACGAACGACGTGATGTCACCCTGGGCGCGATCCTCGTCCACATGATCGGCGAGACGGCGCGTCACGCCGGTCACATGGACATCCTGCGCGAATCATTGGACGGGGCAGCGGGTCTCACCGACGGCAACGACAACCTTGCACACCCCGACGCCGATGACCGGGCCGCCTACGTACGGCATCTGGAGAAGGTGGCGCGAGACGCCACCGGGAGAGGGCAGCCATGACCGACCAGCAGTCCGGCGCGAACGCATCCCCGGGACGCGCGCGGCAGAACGCGATCTACACCGCCGGTGTCTTCGGTGATCGGCCCCGGGTGCCGGCGGACTTCTCGGAGTTGGAGCGCCGAGCCCGTGCCGCCATGTCCGAGCGGGCATGGGCCTACATCGCGGGTGGGGCGGGTGAGGGTTCGACGATGTCCGCGAACCGGGCGGCCTTCACCCGCTGGGAGATCGTCCCGCGGGTGTTGCGCGACGTCTCGCGTCGCGACCTGTCCGTGGAGTTGTTCGGCCATCGGCTGCCCGCGCCGGTGCTGTTCGCCCCCGTCGGGGCGGGGGAACTGGCCCGTCCCGGATCCGACGTGCTGATCGGTGAGGCGGCAGCGGAACTCGGTGTGCCGTACATCTTCTCCAATCAGGGGTGTTCACCGATGGAGGAGACCGCAGCCGCGATGGAGGCGGTGCGGTCCGGGGCACCCCGCTGGTTCCAGCTCTATTGGTCCACCGACGACGACCTCGTGACCAGCCTGGTCCGGCGTGCGGAGGCGATGGGCGCGCAGGCCATCGTCGTCACCCTCGACACCACGATGCTCGGTTGGCGCCCACAGGATCTCAACATCGGGTCGCTGCCGTTCGCGCGGGCGGAGGGGATCGCCCAGTACACCTCGGACCCGCGGTTCCGGGACATCGTCGCGGCCCGGTTGGCCGCGCCGGATCGCCCTGCGGGCCCGAAGGTCCGCGTCACGCGGTCGGCGGTCGCCGCACTCGCGTCGATGGCACGACGGGTCCCGGGGTCGTTCCTGTCCAACCTGCGCTCACCGGTCCCGCGGGAATCCGTGCAGACCTTCCTCGACATCTACTCCCGGCCGTCGCTGAACTGGGACGACATCGCCGGCCTCTGCGATCGCACCGATCTGCCCGTCGTGCTCAAGGGGATCCTGCATCCCGACGACGCCGCGCGCGCGGTCGACATCGGTGTCGGCGGGATCGTGGTGTCGAACCACGGCGGTCGGCAGGTCGACGGGTCGATCTCGGCGCTCGACGCACTGCCGGGGATCGCGTCGGCGGTCCGCGGGCGCGCGCACGTCCTGTTCGACTCCGGGATCCGCACCGGCGCCGACGTCTACAAGGCGCTGGCGCTGGGCGCCGACGCCGTGTGTGTCGGGCGGCCGCACATGTACGGACTGGCGATCGACGGGCGCGACGGTGCCCGGGACGCGGTCGCGAACATCATCGCCGAGCTCGACCTCACGCTCGGACTGGCGGGGCAGACGTCGATCGGCGACCTGTCACCGGATGTGTTGCGTCGCGCGGACTGTGGGTGCGGTCAGTCGAGCCACACCGACCGTGCACCGCTGTCGCCGACGAGGTAGACCATCACGATCGCGCCGATCCCGAACACGACGATGGCGAGACCGAACACCCACGTGGACAGGGTGACCGCACGCGCAGGGAGTGTCACCGGCACCCGGTTCATGATCGCCGGTGTGTGCAGTGCCCAGAAGAGCACGACGAACACGAACAACGGTGCGACCCAGATGATCATCTGGTCGCCCAACTCGACGTGATCGGCCAGATCCGGGTTGAGCGGCATCTTCGACTTCTCCAGCGTCTCACCGGCGCTGGTGGTGAGCGGGGTCATCACCACGGCGACGAGCCCGACGATGGGCGCGATGATCCCGATCCGTCGCCGCGCTGCCGGCCAGGCGACCGCGACGATGCCCAGGAGGGCGGCGAGCGGGATCGCCACGACGGTGAGGTGCACGAAGAGGGGATGGGCGGGGATGCCCCCGATGGTGTCCACGCGACCGATCGTAGGTCGTGACCGCACGCGTGCGGGGGATTCGTCCGATTCCCCGCGATGAGTTTCGCGCGACCCCGGGGTCTGTCCCCATGTCACCGTCATCTCCGAGGCATCAGGGAGCCACCATGAGCGAGAACATGTCCACCACCACGCCCGTCGCGACACCCACCACACCGGTGGAGGCGCGCCGACCCCGCACCTGGATCGCCGGGACGGTTCTGACGGTGGTGATCGCGGCGTTCCTGGTGTTCGACGTCCTGGGCAAGCTGTTCCAGCCCGATTCCGTCGTGAAGGGCACCACCGACCTCGGGTTCACCACGGATCAGGCGACGGTGATGGGAATCGTGCTGGCCCTGTGCACCATCGTCTGGCTGATCCCGCGGACCGCCGTGCTCGGCGCGATCGGGATCACCGCGTACCTGGGAGGCGCGGTGTGCGCCAACTGGAACGCCGACAAGCCGTTGATGAGCACAACCCTGTTCGCCGTCTACCTGGGCGTGCTGCTCTGGATCGCCGTGCTGCTGCGTCGCCCGGCGCTCCTCGCCGTTCTCGGGCTGCGACGCGGCCGCTGAGGATCTCCCGGGATCAGAAGTCCCGCAGCGTCTCCGGGAGGTCGTCGGGGACGCGGGAGGAGAAGTCGGCGGGCCGCTTCTCGAGGAACGCGGCCACGCCCTCCTTGCCGTCGGCGATGCTGGTGTAGAACATCGCCAGCGAGTCGACACGGTGGGCGTCCACGGGCGACCGGGCGGCACTGTTGCGGTACATCATCTGTCGCGTGAGAGCGGTGCCCACCTGGGAGCGTCCGTCGGTGAAGCGGTGGGCAAGCGCGAGTGCGGCGTCCATCAACTCGTCGGGGGCGTGGACGCTGCGGACCAGGTTCATCTCCTTGGCCGTGGCGGCGTCGACGATGTCGGCGGAGTAGACGAGTTCGAGGGCGTTCTGCATCCCGACGACGCGGGGAAGGAACCAGGACGAGGCGGCCTCGGGCACGATGCCGAGACGACCGAAGACGAAACCGATGCGGGCCTTCTCGGATGCGAGGCGGAAGTCCATCGGCAGCGTCATCGTGGCGCCGATGCCGACCGCGGGACCGTTGATGGCCGCGATCACCGGCTTCGTGCACCGGAAGATGGCGAGTGACACGCGTCCACCGGTGTCGCGGACGCCGCTGACGATGGCGGGGTCGTCGAAGTGGTCGTGCATGTCCTGCAGGGTCGGGCGCAGCGTCTCGTCGAGTCCGAAGACGTTGCCCTCGCTGCTGAGGTCCATGCCGGCGCAGAACGCCCGGCCGGAGCCGGTCACCACCACCGCGCCCACCGCGGGGTCGGCGGACACCTCCTCGAACGCGGCCTCGAGGTCGTCGGCCATCTGAACGGTGAACGCGTTGAGGGCGTCGGGACGGTCGAGGGTGAGGACAGCGATCCCGTCGGTCACTTCGTATCGGACGGTCTCACGCTGCATCGCGTCTCTCCTTCGTCACCGGGCGGTCGGTGCCGCATCCGTTGTCTCCACCGTGTCACCTTCACCGTGTCACACGGACCGGCCGCCCGCGTCAGACGCGTTGTCGGGCGAGGCGGTCGATGCGGGGGAGGGCCAGCGCCATCACCGCCAGATAGCCCGGCGCCCACAGCGGCACGCCGAAGCTCACCACGCAGCCGCCGCGGGTGGGGATCACCTCGTGGCGGGTCGCCGGGACGCCGAGGACCTTCCACGCCCACGCCCGCCCGTCGACGAACTCGGTGATCTGGAAAGGGAGGGGAACGCCGACCGGCGTCCAGACGCGGCCGCGGGAGCCCGCGGTCAGCGGACCCGGGCCGTCGAGCTCGGCGCCGGACACCGACGGACCCCACACCGGCCACGCCTCGAGGTCGGTGATGACGTCCCAGGCCGCCTCCGGCGGGACAGGCATCGCCCGGTCGACCGTCGGCATGGCATGGCGGAGTCCGAGGCGCATGTCCACGACCCTACGAGCCCCTACGCGAGCACAGCCCCTTGCGAGGCGGAGCCCACGAGCTTCGTGTACTTGGCCAGCACCCCACGGGTGTAGCGCGGGGGCAGCGGTGCCCATCCCTCGCGGCGGGACTCGAGCTCGCCCTCGTCGACGAGGAGGTCGAGCGTGCCCTTGCCGACGTCGAGCCGGATCCGGTCACCGTCGCGGACGAACGCGACCGGGCCGGCGTCGACCGCCTCGGGGGCCACGTGTCCGACGCACAGCCCGGTGGTGCCACCGGAGAACCGGCCGTCGGTGAGCAGCAGGACGTCCTTGCCCAGACCCGCACCCTTGATCGCGCCTGTGATGGCGAGCATCTCGCGCATCCCCGGGCCACCCTTGGGGCCCTCGTACCGGATGACGACGACGTCGCCGGCGGTGATGGTGCCGTCCTCGAGGGCGTCCATCGCGGCGCGCTCACGCTCGAAGACACGCGCGGTGCCCTCGAAGACGTCGGAGTCGAAACCCGCCGACTTCACGACCGCGCCGCCGGGCGCCAGCGAGCCCTTCAGGATGGTGATGCCGCCGGTCGGGTGGATGGGCTCGGCCATGGCGCGCAGCACCTTGCCGTCGGGATCCGGCGGCGCGATGTGGGCGAGGTTCTCGGCCATCGTCTTGCCGGTGACGGTGAGGCAGTCGCCGTGGACCAGGCCCGCGTCGAGCAGGGCCTTCATCACGACGGGCACGCCGCCGATCTGGTCGACGTCGGTCATGACGTGCTTGCCGAACGGCTTCACGTCGGCGAGGTGCGGGACACGCGAGCCGATGCGGGTGAAGTCGTCGAGGGTGAGCTCGACCTCGGCCTCGTTGGCGATCGCCAGCAGGTGCAGCACCGCGTTGGTGGACCCGCCGAACGCCATGACGACGGCGATGGCGTTCTCGAACGCCTCGCGGGTGAGGATGTCGCGGGCGGTGATCCCACGACGGAGCAGCTCCACGACGGCCTCGCCGCTGGCGTGGGCGAACTGGTCGCGACGACGGTCGGGTGCCGGCGGGGATGCGCTGCCCGGCAACGACATCCCCAGCGCCTCGGCGGCGCTCGCCATCGTGTTGGCGGTGTACATGCCGCCGCAGGCACCCTCGCCCGGGCAGATCGCGCGCTCGATGGTGTCGACGTCCTCGCGGGACATCAGCCCGCGGGAGCAGGCGCCGACGGCCTCGAAGGCGTCGATGATCGTCACCTGGTGCTCGCTGCCGTCGGAGAGCGTCGCGAACCCCGGGAGCGTCGATCCGGCGTAGAGGAACACGCTCGCGAGGTCGAGACGCGCAGCCGCCATGAGCATCCCGGGCAGCGACTTGTCGCACCCGGCGAGCAGGACCGATCCGTCGAGACGCTCGGCGCTCATCACGGTCTCGACGCTGTCGGCGATGACCTCCCGCGACACCAACGAGAAGTGCATGCCCTCGTGGCCCATCGAGATGCCGTCGGAGACGGAGATGGTGCCGAACTCCAGTGGGAAACCGCCGGCGGCGCTCACACCACCCTTCACCGCCTTGGCCAGCCGCTCCAGCGACAGGTTGCAGGGGGTGATCTCGTTCCACGACGAGGCCACGCCGATCTGCGACTTGCCCCAGTCGTCGTCGCCCATGCCGACCGCGCGCAGCATCCCGCGCGCCGCCGTCTTCTCCAGGCCGTCGGTGACGTCCCGGCTGCGGGGCTTCACGTCGGGGGAGGGGTTCTCGGTCGACATGGCGTCTCCTGACTGCGAGGGGTGGATCGGTGTTCGACGTTGTCGAGCCTAGGACGGGCGCCGATCAGCGCAGGATGCGCGTCAGGAACCGGTCCGCGTCGGGCAGCACAGCCGACAGCACCCCGGGGTGATCGGCGGCCGGGTAGACGTGCAGTTCGAGGGGCTGTCGGTTCGCCGTCATCTGCGCCGCCAGCGACAGCGCCGACGGGGCGGGGACGTTCACGTCGACCAGTCCCTGCCCGATGAACACCGGTCGGGTGTACCCGGAGTCCGGGGTGCCAAGGTAGCGCCGCAGGACCCCGTACACGTCGGGGATGGACGCGAGGGGTCGCGCGAACACGGTGCGCAGGTCCAGCCCTTCGGTCACCGGGCGGAGTTGTTTCCCGCAGGCGACGTCCGCCTGGTCGACGAGACGACGACCGGAGGTCGTCAGCAGGTCGTCGACGCGCAGATCCGGTCGGGCCGATCGCAGCCCGGCGAGGATGTACAGGATGTAGGCGTTGAGTGCGCGGGGCAGCACGACGGGCGGGAACTGCGGTCCGAGGGTCTGGATGACCGACTCGAGGTTCGCGGGCACTCCGGTGGCCAGACCACCGCGGTAGTCGAGACCCGAACCGGCCGAGAAGGTCTGCGCGTACCGCGCTGCGTTCAGAGCCGCACCGGCACCCTGGGAGTGCCCGAGCACTGCCCACCGTCGAGCGAGCGGCAGATCGGACCGTTCGGCGGCGACGACGGAGTCGACGACGGAATGGGCGGCGGCGACCCCGTCGAGGTAGTAGAGCGGGCCGGGGGTGCCCATGCCGACGTAGTCGGTCGCGACGATCGCGTACCCGCGCCGCAGCCAGTGTCCGAGATAGGAGATGTCGTCCGCGCTCGGCCGCTGCGCAGACGGCGCGCAGTCGTCGCCCATGCCGACGGTTCCATGTGCCCACGCCAGGACGGGCCACCCGCCCGGTGGCGGAGACCCGGGCGGAAGAGTGATCGACCCGGTACTGACGGCGGGGCGTCCCAATCCGTCGACGGTCGAGTACAGGACGCGCGTGGCCGACGCTGCACCCGGCAGCCGCAGTCGGGGGTCCAGCGGGACCGCTCGGACGAGTGTTCCCGGGCGGGACGGCACCGGGCCCGAGTAGTCACGGACGTCGAGTCCCGACCAGATGGGTGCGGGCTCCGGCGGCGGCGCCGGGACCGCCGACGCCGGGGCGGCAACGGCGACGCCCGCCGCGACTGCGAGGACCGTTGCCGCCCAACGGCGGACCGATCTCATCGGAGCACGCGGGCCACGAACGGCGTCGAATCGGGTTGCGACGCGTACACGGTGCCGGAGTGGTCGGTCGGGTAGACGTGCAGTTCGAACGGCTGACGGTTCTGTGCGAGCTGGGCGGCCAACGACAGGGCGAACGGTGCGGGGACGTCGATGTCGCGGAGTCCCTGTCCGAGGAAGATCGGCCTGTCGTACCCGGAGGCGGGGATGCCGAGGAACGCGGCGAGCTGTCCACGAGCGTTCGGGATGGACGAGATGGGCTTCGCGAAGAACGACCGCACGTCGACTCCGGTCAGCCGCTTCTCGAACTCCGGCAGACACATCGTCTCGGCGACGTCGGCGACCGAGCGGCCGACGGGCGTGAGGAGCCCGTCGATCGGCAGGTCCGGGCGGGCCTCGCGCACCGCGGCGACGATGTAGGCCAGGTAGGTCGTCAACCCGGCGGGCAGGCGCACCGGCGGGAACGTCGGTCCGCCGAGGGCGATGATCGACTCGATGTTGGCCGGCGTGCCCGTCGCGACGACCCCGCGGTAGTCGAGTCCCCGACCCCGGCTGAGCTCGGTCGCCCGACGCGCCGCGTTCATGGCGGCGCCCGCACCCTGCGACTGGCCCACGATCACCCAGCGCGGCGACGTCGACAGGCCCAGTTGCCGGAGCGCGGAGACCGAGTCGACCACCGATCGCGCCTCGACGTCGCCGTTCAGGTAGCTCATCAGTCCCGGGGTGCCGAGACCGGTGTAGTCGGTGCCGACGACGGCGTACCCCTGGTCGAGCCAGTGGGAGATGTAGTCGTCGTCGCGCGTGGACCGCTTCTGCGCCGACGGTGTGCAGTCGTCTCCGATCCCGACCGTCCCGTGCGCCCACGCCACGACGGGCCATCCGCCGGCGGGCGGCCGCGAGCGTGGGAGGAACACGGCGGCGGTGCTGACGGCCGCCTTCCCGTGCTGGTCGACCGAGGAGTAGAGGAAGCGTCGGGCGTCACCGGCGCTGCGGACCCACAGGGAGCGGTCGAGGGGGACCGAGCGGATGAGCGTCCCGGGCGTCGTCGGGACCGGGCCCGCGTAGTCGCGGACGTCGAGGCCGGACCACACCGGTGCGGCGGTGGGTGGCGGCGAGTCCGCACCGGCCGTGCCAGGAGTCAGAAGAGATGCACCGACTCCGATCGCCAGGACCAGGGTCACCAGACGCGCCCGAACGCGCGGGGAAACAATCACCCGCTGACTGTAGGCACGAGGGCCGGTACGTTGTCGCGCCATGACGCACCGGGCTCGCTAGCGTCGAGTCCGACCGCGTCAGGAGGACTCGATGGCCCAGCCCGATACCGTCGTGATCGGCGCAGGGGTCGCGGGACTCGCCGCGGCCCGGATCCTCACGCACCACGGGCGCGATGTCGTCGTGCTCGAGGCGCGAGACCGCGTTGGCGGCCGTGTGGTCACCGACCGCTCCGACGGCCGCGTCACCGATCTCGGGGCCTCGTGGATCCATGGCGTCGACGGGTGTCCGGTCGCCGCGGCGGTCGCAGCCTTCGGTATGGAGACGGTCGAGTTCACGGTCGGTGCTCATCAACCCGACGGCCGCCCGATCGCCCTGCACGGCCCCGACGGGCGACGCTTGTCGGATGCGCAGGCGCGGGCCCACGTCGCCGACATTCACGCCGTCGACGCGGCGCTTGCCGGGATCATCGCCGCCTCGCCTGTTGATGCCTCGTACCGCGACGTCACCGAGGTGGCGATCGCGCAGCAGGGATGGGCCGACGCTCGCGCAGCCCGTGTGCGGGAGTACCTCGAGCACCGCGCCGAGGAGCAGTACGGCGTCTGGATCGACGACCTCGCCGCGCACGGTCTCGACGACGACGAGGTCGTCGGGGACGAGGTCGTGTTCCCCGACGGGTACGACGTGCTGCCGTCGCGTCTCGCCGAGGGGCTCGACATCCGGGCCTCGCACGTCGTGACGCACATCGGCTGGGGCGACGACGGCGTGGTCGTGACCACCGACCGCGGTCGCTTCACCGCACCGACCGGCGTCCTCACCGTGCCTGTCGGCGTCCTGCAGTCACGCGATCTCATCGTCGAGCCGCCGCTGCCGCCGATCAACGCCCGCGCACTGGATCACCTGCGCATGAACTCCTTCGAGAAGATCGTGCTGCGGTTTCCCGATCGGTTCTGGCCCGACGACGTCTACGCCGTCCGGCAGCAAGGACCGGAGGGGCGGCGGTGGCACTCCTGGTACGACCTCACGCGACTGCACGGCGAGCCCACCCTGCTGACATTCGCCGCGGGGCCGACCGCGACGGAGATCCGGGCGTGGGACGACGCGCAGGTCGTCGAGTTGATCCTGGAGCAACTGCGTCGTCTCTACGGACCCGGCGTGCCCACCCCGGTGGCGGTCCACCGGACGGACAGGCAGGGCGACCCCTGGGCGCGCGGTTCCTACGCCTACATGGCGGTGGGCGCGACCACCGCCGACCACGACGACCTCGCGACGCCGATCGGTGACGTCCTGCACATCGCGGGTGAGGGGACCTGGACCGACGACCCGGCGACCGTCCCCGCCGCGCTGCTGTCCGGGCACCGGGCGGCATCCCGCGTGCTCGGGCGCACCGTCGCGATCGAGACGCTCTGGGCGGGGCCGGGTGCCCCGTCGACGATGATGGGCCGATGAGCGATCACGCGATCCCGACCGTCCCGTTGACCGACGCCCCGCCGATCCCGCTGGTGGGTCTGGGGACCTACAAGCTGCTCGGCAGGCCCGGTGCCGAGTCGGTCGCGACGGCCATCCGGTCGGGCTACCGCCTCATCGACACCGCGACGCGGTACAGCAACGAGCGATGCGTCGGCATCGGTGTCGCGGACTCGGGCGTGGCCCGTGACGACATCACGGTGATCACCAAGCTCGGGGGTGGCGACCACGGCTTCGATCCGACGATCACCGCCGCGCGGGAATCCGCCCGTCGGCTCGGGGTCGACCGGATCGACCTGTTCCTCATCCACTGGCCCTGTCCGAGCCTCGGTCTCACCGTCGAGACGTGGCGAGCGATGCTCGCCCTCGTCGACGACGGACTGGTCCGTGCGGCGGGAGTCTCGAACTTCACCGTCGACCAGTTGCAGATGCTGTTCGACGCGACCGGTCGGTGGCCGGTGCTCAACCAGATCCAGTGCTCACCCGCCCTGCCCCGACAGGACCTGCGCGCGTTCATGTCCGAGCAGGGCATCCATGCGCAGGCGTGGAGTCCCACCGGCCGCACCGAGGGTGTCCTCGACGACGAGCGCGTCGCCCGCGTCGCGAATGCGCACGGACGGAGCCCCATCCAGGTCGCGCTGCGGTGGTCCGTGCAGCAAGGGATCGGCGTCATCCCGAAGTCGGCGGATCCCGAGCGTCAGGTGCACAACGCATCTCTGTTCGACTGGGAACTCACCGACGACGACATGACCGTGCTCGCGGGTCTGGACCTCGGCGAGGCCGCCGCTCGTGACTCGCACGTCGACGAGGAGTTCTAGGCCGTCACACCAGGTGATCCGCTGCCGCCTCGGTGATCAGCTCTGTGAGCGTGCTGATGAGCGGTGACCCCACACCCCAGTGCTGCCAGAACAACTCGACGTCGACGTGGTGGTCGGAGAGGAGCTGCACCGTTCCCCGCGCGAGGGCGGGCGCGATCTGGTCGGCCGGGACCGTCCCCCAGCCCGCTCCGTGCTCGACGGCACGGTGGTACTCCGTCGACGCCGGGATGTAGGTCGTCGGTGGGTCGACCGAGCGGCGCGTGTGGCGTCGGATCAAGGTCGCCATGATCGTGTCGGCCCGATCGAACGCGACCATCGGGGCGCGCGCCAGATCGGCGCCGCGAAGGCCGTCGGGAAACCAGTAGGACGCGAACTCCGGGGTGGCGACCGGGAGATAGCGCGTCGCGCCGAGTCGATGCACGACGCACCCGCGGACGCGACCGGGCTCCGAGGTCAGTGCCCCGACGACCCGTCCGGACCGCAGCAGATCGGTGTTGCGGCTCTCGTCGTCACGGAGAACCTCGACGCTCACGGGATGCCGTCGTTGCATCTCGGCGATCACCGGCAGCAGCCAGATGGCAAGGGAGTCGGCGTTGGAGGCGATCGGCAACGACACCCTCGGCTGGTCCCGGGGGTCGGTCGAGTGTTCCTCCGGTTCGCCGGCCAGCTCGGCGAGTGCGCTAATGCGCAACAGGTCCCACTGCTCGGCGAGCCGGAGCAGCACCTCGCCGTCCGCGGTGGGTGTGCACGGTCGCGTCCGTCGGACCAGGAGGCGACCGGTGTCGGTCTCCAGTGCCTTGATCCGCTGGCTGACCGCCGACGGGGTGATGTGCAGGGCACGCGCCGCGGCGTCGAAGGTCCCCCCACGCACCACCGCGACGAGGGTGGCGAGACCGTCGCTCGAGACCGACATGAAGAAATACTAATGAAACGTGAGAAACATTCGCTGGTCTGATCACGGTCGCGTCCCTAGCGTCGTCGACATGACCTGGTTCTCCACCGCACTCGCGGGCCTGCTCACCGGCGCAGGGCTGATCATCGCGATCGGCCCGCAGAACGTGATGGTGCTCCGCACCGGGGTGGCGCGCACCCACGTCAGGTCGGTGGTCGCTGTCTGCGCGACGTCGGACATCGTGCTGATCCTGGGAGGCGTCGCCGGTCTCGGGACGGTCGTGAGCGGGCATCCGTCGCTCGTCGTCGTGGCGACCGTGCTGGGTGGTGGTTACGTCATCGTGCTCGGACTACTCGCTGCGCGACGGTCGTTCCGCGCGTGGCGTGGCGGTGGGGAGTCGTTGACGGTCGGCGACGAGGGTCGGCAGGTGACGCGCACCGCTGTCGTCGCGACCGCGCTCCTGCTCACCTTCGGCAACCCGCACGTTTACCTCGACACGGTCCTCACCCTCGGCGCGGTCGCCAACGCGCACGGCCCCGACCTGCGATGGGCGTTCGGCCTCGGCGCGTGCGCGGCGAGCATCCTGTGGTTCGCGGCACTCGGCTTCGGTGCGGGCCGCCTCGCGCCGTGGTTCGCCCGCCCCCGGGCCTGGCAGATCCTCGACGCCGTCATCGCCGTCGTGATGATCAGCTTCGGTGCGGTGCTGATCGGCTCCCTGCTCCACTGACCCGACGCGCGTCGGCGACGTCTGATCAGGGGACAGTCACGCCTGCTCAACAGCCGTAGTGTTCGCCGCTGTGGCGATGGTGCTCGCGGCGGTGGCCGGTCTGCTCACCGGCGCCGGCCTCATCGTCGGGATCGGTCCGCAGAACGCGATGGTGCTGCGCGCCGGCTTCGTCGGTACGCACGTCGCGCTGGTGGTCGCGGTGTGCGCGGCCGCCGACGTCGCACTCATCACGACCGGCGTAGCCGGGGTTGGTTCCGCGCTCGCCGGCCACCGATGGCTCGTCGTCACGGCGACGATCGCGGGTGCGGCGTACGTCATCGCGTTCGGCGTCGCGTCTGCGAGGCGGGCGTTCGTCCCGAGCGGGAGCATGGACGCGCGCATCCCCACGCCCGGCCTGGCCGTCACGCGCGTCGCCGCGGTCGGTGCAGCGCTGATCCCGACGCTGCTGAACCCCCACGTCTACCTCGACACCGTGCTGACCCTCGGCACCATCGCGCACGCGCACGGCCCGATCGGCAAGTGGGCGTTCGGCGCCGGTGCCTGTCTGGCCAGCGTCATCTGGTTCGCCGCACTGGGGTTCGGTGCCGCGCGCTTCGCCCCGCTGTTCGCGCGGCCCCGCGCGTGGCAGGTCCTCGACGCGGTCGTCGCCGTTGTCATGATCGGCTGCGGCGTGCTGCTCCTCGCGTCGCTGGCCGGGTGAGGTGGGACGTCGTCACAAACGTCCGCTCCACGCGAGCCGAGGGAGCATTGCCCCCTGCTCGCGCAGAGCGGACGTTTGTGACGGCGATCAGCCGGCGGCGACGGCGTCGAGCTCGGCGAGGACGTCGGAGCTGAGTTCCAGGCCCGTGCCCGCGACGTTCTCGCGGAGATGCGCGACCGACGAGGTGCCCGGGATGAGCAGCATGTTCGGCGAGCGGTGCAGCAGCCACGCGAGAGCGACCGACAGCGGTGTCGCGTCGAGGCGCTTCGCGATGTCGGACAGTTTGTCCGACTGCAGCGGGGAGAACCCGCCCAGCGGGAAGAACGGGACGAATGCGATGCCCTGTTCCGCGGTGCTGTCGACGAGTGCGTCGTCGGCCCGATGCACGAGGTTGTAGTTGTTCTGCACGCAGACGATCTCGGCGATGCCCTGCGCCTCGGCGAGCTGCTCGGCGGTCACGTTGCTGACGCCGATGTGCCGGATGTCGCCCTTCTTCTGCAGCTCGGCCAGGGTCTCGATCTGCTCGGCGATCGATCCCGCCTCGGGCCCGTCGACCGCGCCGACGCGCATGTTCACGACGTCGAGCGTGTCGAGTCCGAGGTGGGTGAGGTTCTCGTGGACCTGCTGGCGGAGTTCGTCGGGTGTCCGCGCGTGCGGCCAACCGCCCTCGTCGTCGCGACGTGCGCCGACCTTGGTGACGATGTGCAGATCGTCGGGGTAGGGGTGCAGCGCCTCCTTGATGATCTCGTTGGTGACATACGGGCCGTAGAAGTCCGAGGTGTCGATGTGGTTGATCCCGAGCTCTGTCACCTCGCGCAGGACGGCGATCGCACCGTCCCGGTCCTTCGGGGGACCGAAGACGCCGGGGCCGGCCAGCTGCATCGCGCCGTAGCCGACGCGAGTGACTGTGAGGTCGCCCAGGTGGTAGGTGCCGCCGGGAAGCGTGGTGTCCGACATGGGTGAATCCGTTCGTCGTCGTTCGCGGTCTCGTCCGCGCTGTCTTCGACGCTAATCGCGCGCGCGTCGACGAACGAGGGACTGAGGGTCCTACCCTGATCGTCGTGACCGACGCCGCCCACCACTCGCACGAGGAGTACGCGTCCCCGCACGCGCCGATGCCGATCGAGCTGCCACTCGACGACGCCGAGGCGTCGACGGACGTCCCTCTCGTCACCCAGCTCATCCGGTTTGTCGTGACCGGCGCCGGATCGGGTGTCCTCGACTTCGGCGTGACGCTGCTGCTGCAGTACGTCATCGGCGCGCCGTACTGGCTGGCCAAGGCGATCGGCTTCGTCTGCGGGACGACGACCGCCTACCTCATCAACCGCCGGTGGACCTTCCGGGCCGAGCCCAGCCGCGCCCGCTTCATCGCCGTCGTGGCCCTGTATCTGGTCACCTTCGCGGTCCAGGTCGGCATCTACTCGGCGCTGTCCCACGTCTGGGAGGAGACGGTGCTGTACAGCTTCCTCGCCTATGTCATCGCGCAGGGGACGGCGACGGTCATCAATTTCGTCGTCCAGCGCGCCGTCATCTTCCGGATCCGCTGATGCAGATCGACGGAACGGTCGCCATCGTCACCGGTGCCGCCGCAGGGATCGGTGCCGCGGTGGCCCGCGCACTCGTCGCCCAGGGCGCCCGCGTGGTGGTCACCGACCTCGCCGCCGACCGCGTCTCGACGGTGGCCGCCGAGATCAACGAGGCCGTCGGCGGCGAGCGGGCGGTCGCGATCGCCGGCGACGCGAGCGACCCGGGACTCATCACTCGGACCATCGAGGTCGCGCGGGGCGAGTTCGGACCCGTCGACCTCTACGTCGCCAACGCCGGGACCACCGCCGGCATGGGCCTCGACTCCGACGAGATCGCCTGGCACACCGCGCTGGAGGTGAACACCCTCGCCCATGTCCGTGCGGCCAAGGCGCTCGTTCCCGAGTGGGTCGAGCGTGGCCACGGGTACTTCCTGTCGACGGCGTCGGCCGCGGGTCTGCTCACCCAGATCGGTTCGGCCACATATTCGGTGAGCAAGCACGCCGCCGTCGGGTTCGCGGAGTGGTTGAGCGTCACCTACGGCGACGCCGGTGTCCGCGTCAGCTGCCTGTGCCCGATGGGTGTCGACACCGAACTGCTGAACGCCGGCTTCCGCGGGGACCGTGAGGACGGCGCGGCCGTCGCCGCGAGCGCCGTGCGGTCGGCCGGAGAGGTCCTCAGCCCGGAGACGGTCGCCGATGTGGTGATCGAGGCCATCGGTGACGAGCGGTTCCTCATCCTCCCGCACGCGCAGGTGGCGACCATGTACGCCCAGAAGGCCGCCGATCCCGATCGCTGGCTCGCGGGGATGCGGCGATACCAGCGATCGCTCATGGGCGACCAGGGCTGATCGTCAGCGCCAGACGACGCCGAGTCCCGCGGCCGTGAGCGTCAACACGCCGACGGCGCCGAACATCGCTGTGGAGACGGCACCTCCGGTGCGCCTCTGCCGCGCCCGTCCCATCCCCAGTACCGCTCCGAGGACGACGAGGATCGCGAGCTTGATGCCGACCTTCGTGTAGTTCACCTCGGTGCCCGCCGGCCACGGAAACGCCAGTGCGGCCCCGCTCACCAGTGAGATGAGCAATCCGTACTCGAGTGGCCGGACGAAGTCGCGACGTCGTGCCGCCGCCAGCGTCACCCATCCGCCGAACGTGACGGCGAACCCCACGATGTGCACCAGGACGACCACGTGTCGCAACGTTTCCATGCAGGCCTCCTGGTCGGTCTCGCGGTTTCAGTTAGACTGTAACTGATGGCCGACGAGATCCCTCCACCGATGAGTCCTTCGTTCCTCGTGATGGCGCTGGGTCGACGTCTGCGCGACATCGCGGAGGAGCACCTACGGACGACGGGGATCGCAGTCCGTCATCTGTCTGCGCTCGGGCACCTCTCCCGCGACCCGGGCCTGTCGTACAGCGAGCTCGCCCGCCGTGCGGGTCTGACGCCGCAGAGCATGCAGGCCACCCTTCGGAGCCTCGAGCAGATCGGGGCGGTGCACCGGGAGACCGACGCCGGCCGCGGTCGCACCGCCCGGCTCTTCGTCACCGACATCGGGCGAGAGCTGTTGCGGTCGGGGCGGTCCGTCTACGCCGAGCTCGACGTCGTCGTGCGCGAGCATCTGTCGGAGACGGCGGTCGCCGAGTTGTCTCAGGCCTTCCCGGCGCTCACGAGGGCTCTCGACGACATGGGCGGGCCCTGACGGCGGCGGTCACGAAGCAGGGCGGACGAGTACGGTCGGGCGATGGCAGACGCCCGGTCATCAGGTCGCGCGTCGCGTGTGGCCGACGTCGTGCGGGCGAGCCATCCGGAGCCCGGTGTCGCCGTCACGGCCCTCACCGTCGCGCTCGGAGCGTTCGGCGGTCTCCCGCTGGAACGTCTGGTGATCCTCGCGGTCGCCGTGCTGAGCGGTCAGCTGCTCGTCGGATGGACCAACGACCTCATCGACGCGCGCGTGGACCGTCGTGCCGGCCGCGACGAGAAGCCGCTCGCCTCAGGCGCTTTGCCGGTGCGGTGGGTGGTGGTGTCCGCGGGCGTCTCGACTGTCGTCTGCATCGTGTTCTCGCTGCTGTGCGGTCCGGCGGCCGCCGCGGTCCATCTCGTCCTCGGTGTCGGTGCGGCGATCACCTACAACCTCGGCCTCAAAGGCACTGTCCTGTCCTGGGTTCCGTACATGGTCGCGTTCGGGTCGCTCCCCGTGGCGGTGGGACTGACCCTGCGGCCGACGGAGCTCCCACCGGTGTGGGTCGTCGTGGTCGCCGGTCTGTTGGGGATCGGGGCGCATCTGCTGAACGTCTACCCCGATCTCGACGTGGACGCCGCGACGGGCGTCCGGGGACTGCCCCAACGGCTCGGGCGGCGGGGAATCCCTGTGGCGACCACGGTGGTCATGACCCTCGCGACGCTCGTCGCCGTCATCGGCGCCGGCGCGCACGTGTGGCACTGGGTGGCGCTGGCCGGGGTGGTGGTGATCGCGACCCAGTGCCGACGCGCCCCGCTGACCGTGACCGTCACGATCGCCGTCGTCGATCTGGTGATCCTGGTGACCGCTTGACCTTTGCGTGTTGCATGAGACAAGCTACGACGATGGCGCCGACGCTCAAACACGGAATCCCTGAACCGTGGGCCTCTGCTCTGTACGACGCGGGGTTCGTCAGTCCGTGGGACACCCCCAGTATGAACCGTCTCTCCGAGGCCACTGGCGTCCACGTGTCGACGATCTCGCGGATTATCAAGGGCCAGAACCCCAAAGGCCCGACGCATCAGGTTCTCACGGTGCTCGCCGAGGCACTCGGTCTGCCACCCCGCACCCTCGGCGGATGGATCGGCGCCGGCTGGGCGGAGCACGAGCCCTACGAGCCGCCGACGGTCGCTTCCTTCATGACGCCGGACCAACGTGCCTGTGTCGACCAGATCATCCGGGCGTTCGCGACCGCGAACCGGGCGCACGCCGACGCGCAGCAACAGATGGACGAGCTGACGGCGAAGATGGAGCTGGCGAAGCCCGCCCACCGCGCGCAGTCGAAGAAGTCAGGGTGACGACTCGTCACCGCCCGACGCGTGTCGGGGTCGTCGTCTCCATGAACTCGGTCATGATCGCGACCACCTTCTCCGGCGCTTCGGCGTGGGGATAGTGGCCGACCCCGTCGAGCACCTCGAGTCGACTGTGCGGCATCGCCTCGTGTGCGGCGTGGCCGTGGGCGACCGGGATGATCTTGTCCGAATCACCCCAGATGAGCTGCGTGGGCACGTCTGCGTTGAGGTGCAGGCGGCTCATCGCGCTCACGGCCTGTCCCCGATGGTCCACGACAGATCGCAAGGTCCGCAGGAACGCGTCGCGGGTCGCGCGGTCGGACAACGACGCATACGCCTGCCAGGACTGGTCGGCGCGCGGCGACCGCACGCCGGCCGATGCCATCCATCCCCGGATCCGACCGCCCGCGGCAACGACCCAGTGCGGGGCGATCAGCGGCACCATGAGCTCGGCACCCGGGGCGGCGAGGAGCCGCAGCGTCCAGTTGACCTCGGGCCCCAGACCGCCGGACCCGATCAGCGCCAGCCGTTCGCAGCGCTCGGGGTGTTGGTAGGTGAACTGCATCGCGATGCCGCCGCCCAGCGACTGGCCGACGACAGTCCCCCGCTCGACTCCGAGGTGATCGAGCAGGTCGCGTAGGAACGCCGCGAACGCACCGAGGGAGTAGTCACCACGCGGCTTCGACGACAGGCCGTGTCCGGGCAGGTCCGGGGCGATCACCCGGAAGCGCTGGGACAGGGGACCGATCACGGCGTCCCAGGTGGCGGAGCTCCCGGCCATCCCGTGGACCAGCAGTAGGGCGTCACCTGCGCCGATGTCGCGATAGGCGATCCGTTCGCCGTGCAGATCGGTGAACTGCATGTCGGGCGTCGTCATGGTGCCCCTTCCATCAGGGGTCGATTCTCCCGGTCAGCGGTTGACCTTGCTGATGACACCGTCGGCGAACCCTCGCAGGTTGTCGATCTTTGTCTGCAGCGGTTCGGTGTCGTTCCCCATGATGTACGGGATGCGGAACCCGACGATCACGTCGGTGACGCCTTTGTCCTCGAGTCGCTTGCAGCCGTCCGGGGTGTAGGCGTCGAACGAGATAACGTGGACCTCGAACGGCTTGTCCTGCAGACCTTCTGCTTTCTTGATCTCGTCGATGCGGGCGAGCAGGGCGTCGAGCTCCTCCGGTTGACCACCGCCGTGCATCCATCCGTCGCCGCGGATCACCGCGCGCTTGAGGGCGGCGTCGGCGTGCCCTCCGACGAGCAGCGGGATCGGTTGCGTCGGCGCGGGGGTCATCTTGATCTTCTGGATGTCGTAGAACTCGCCGTGGAACTCGAAGTACTCGCCGGTGGTGAGGCCGCGGATGATGTCCATGCACTCGTTCATGCGGCGGCCGCGGCGGGCGAAGTCGACGCCCATGATGTCGTAGTCCTCCGGCCACGGGCTGCTACCGACGCCGAGGGCGAGTCGGTTGTCGGTGAGGTAGGCGACCGAGCTCGCCTGCTTCGCGACGAGCACCGGAGGGCGGATGGGCAGCTTCAGCACGAACGGCGTGAACCGGATACGGCTGGTGACCGCGCCCATCGCCATCGCCTGGATGAACGTCTCGACGAACGGTTTCCCGTCGAGGAACTCACGGTTGCCGTCCTCGGTGTACGGGTAGGTCGCGTCGGACTCCTCCGGGTACGCGATGGAGTCCGGGATGGTGAACCCGTCGTAGCCGGCCTCCTCCGCGGCGACCGCGAGATCGGTGTAGAACCGCGGTTCGGTCATCGCCTCGGCGTACGTGAAACGCATGGGTCCTCCTCAGTACGGCAGCCCCCAAAGTAGAACATGTTCCAGTTTGACGGACGGTCGCATTCGGGCCGCGGGCGAGGTGGGTGTTCGTATGGGTGGGTTAGCGTCGGTTGGCTGTGTGCCGCCGTAAGTCCTCGACATCGCGACATTTCAGGGGTGAACGTGCAGACAACAGACGTGCAGCACGAACTCGGATTCGTGATCCTCTATCTCGTCGGGCGCGACGCGACGGCGCTGCCCGGGATCGATTTCGGCGAGACCGGCAGGCTCGCGTACTTCGCGGGCGACGGTGTTGTCCTTTTCACGGGCGCGACGTATGGGCTCACCCAAATCGTGAGCGAGCTTCTCGACGGCGAACCCCCGCTCGACACTGACTGGGAGACCGTCGAGGAAGGCTCCGTCGTCGTCACCGGAGATCTTGTGTTGCTGCCGCATCCGTCGGGTGACACCCGTTCGCTGAGGGACCTCGAGGCGATCCCGATTGTCGACGCGGGTCCGGGAACCTATCGGGTTCGTGTTTCGGCAATCGGTCGCGAGCCGGATCGCAACGATGTCGCTCTGCGGATCCAGCTGTGGGAGTCCGACGAGGTCGTCGCGCCTCGCACGCTGACGATCGGCGATGCTTTCATGCCGGAGTCGATCACCTCGGTGATCGCTCAGCCGCATGTGGCGCCGGGTCGACAGCCCGCATCACGGACTCTGCCGGCATCCGACGTGCCATTGCTCATTCGCACCGACTTCTCGTCGGACGAGGCATGGTTCGCTCTCGTCGAGGAGGTTCGCCTACCAGCCCGAGAAATCGCTGGCGCCGAGTTTGTCGCTGACGTGCGACCGATCAGCGACCGTCGCTTCGACGGTGCGACCCCAGAGGACGTCGTCGCGGCGAATGCAGAGGGCGACGATCCGCCCTGGTTCGTATTCGTCGTCGACTCGGAGACACTCGGGGGTGACGACGCCGCGGTACTGACGATCGATCTCGACGACGACCCCGGCAGCAGTTTCCGCGTGCCGGCGAACCTGCTCTGGTTGGTCGAGAGCAACCTCTCGCTCGGCAACGTGGACTTCGACGACTTCGCCCGCTCCGCGACGGATGGTGTGTTCCGAGGGTTCGACGAGGACGGCGGTTCGTGATGGACGACGCCGACGACTTGCGGGAACGGCTCGAGATTCTCGAGGCCACTCTGCGCGCTGGGGCACAACGAGACGACCTCCTCGCGATCGTCGCCTCGGCGGAATCCGATGAGGAGGCCGTCGCATCACTGGCTGAGAGACTCGGCATCACGCGACTCGGTGCCGATAGTGTCCTGTCATGAAAATGCGCCGATTCACCCCCGCGGCACAAGAAAAGGTTCGTCGTGGGCGCGGTGAGCTGGTGAAGGGATTAGGTCTCGCTAATGGGGCTGTAGACGGCAGCGAGTGTTGCGCTACTCCACCCAGATGAGTGGCGGCCCGCTGCGGAGCGTCAGGTGGATCGGCGGTGGGAGCGCAAGCGGCAAGTCCACCGTCGCGGCCCTCCTCGCCGCCCGTCACGGCTTGGCGGTCTACTCCAGCGACGCCACCATGCTCGATCACGCCAGGCGTTCGACTGCATCGTCGAGGACGTGGACGAGCTCGTTGCGTCCGGCGCGCGTGTGATCGCCGAGGGCTTTCGCCTGCTCCCGCGCCTCGTCGTGCGGCTGCTGACGCCGTCCGACCACGCCGTGTGGCTCCTGCCGACACCGGAGTTCCGTCGACAGGCACTCGACGAGCGGGGTTCGACGTGGGACATCGCAGGGCAGACGAGTGATCCCGACGAGGCGTTGGAGCGCCTGCTCGCCCGCGACGCCCTCTTCACCGACCACCTCCGCGAGGAGGTGGCCCGCCTCGGTCTGCCGTCGATCGACGTCGACGGCAGTGAGGGGATCGAGCACATCGCCGATCGGGTCGAGGCGCTGCTCCGGTTGTGACGCACGGCCTCAGACCGGTCGTGCGGTGGCGTGGCGGTCGGCGAACTCCCAGATCGTGGCGGCGAGCGCGTCGGGTGTCTCGATCTGCGGGAGATGTCCGGCGTCGTCGATGATCCGGAGCGTCGCACCGGGGATGCTGTCGGCGTACGCGCGGCCGTGGCCCGGTGCGACGATGCGGTCGGCCGCGCCCCAGACCACGAGGGTCGGCACCGCGACCGATGGCAGGCGGCCGGCGAGGCCGGGGTCGGCCATGCTCTCGCCGCCGTAGGCCAGCAGAGCGGATCGATTGCCCGCCATGGCTTCTCGCACGGCGTCCGGGAGTGCCTGTTGCGCCGCGCGGGCCGCCTCGCGGTGGGACGCGTGGTAGTTCAGGTCGACGATCTCGTCCATGGTGAGCGCGAAGAAGTCGACGATCGGCTCGCTGTCTGACGTCAGGCCCACGGCGTCGACGAGCACGACACTGCTGACGCGCGGGGAGTGTGCGAGTGCGATCTCCGCGGCGACCCAGCCGCCGAGTGAGTTGCCGACGACCGTGACGTCGACGAGTCCGAGGTGGTCGAGGAGGGTCACGTAGAGCGCTGCCAGGTCGGCGGGGGAGGTCAGGTCGGCAGGACGATCGGTGCCGTCGAAGCCGGGATGCGTCGGGACGACGACCCTCGTGGGGAACGCGTCGGCGAGGAGAGTGGCGAAACCGGCGACCGAGGCCGGGCCGGCTCCGCCGTGCAGCAGGAGGACGGGATGGCCGCTCCCCGTCTCGGTGACCCGCAGGTCGACGAGGTCGGTGCCGCTCGGGGAAGGGATCGGGTACGTCGTGGTCGTCATGGCGGCTCCTGTCTCGTGTGGTGCCACCACGGTAAGTCAACATATTGATATAAGCAACCTGATACAGCCGCCTATCCTGGCGGGGTGACACGATCGCGGCAGGACGTCGCCCAACTGATCAAGCGTGTGCAGGGCACGCACCACCGACTGCTGGACAGCGCGCTGTCGGAGCGCGGGATCACGCTCGTGCAGTGGGACGCACTCCGGCACCTTGCCCACCACCCGGACGCCTCGCTGCACGACCTCGCCCTGCGGACCTTCCAGAGCGACCAGGCGTTCGGGACCCTGGCACGGCGGATGGAGGACCGCGGCCTCGTGGAGCGCACCGCCGGTCCGGGGCGGGTTGTACGCCTGACGATGACCGACGCGGGGAGGGAACTCCTCGAAGAGGGACGCCACGTCGTCGAGAACATCCTCGATTCGACGGTCGGACACCTGTCCCAACGTGACCTCGACCAGCTCGGTGACCTGCTCGCGCGAGTGCTGGACGGTGTCAGCGCCGACTGAACAGCTCCCGACGCCCCTTCTGCCGCAACGCGACCCACTCGCGAAAGCCCGCGACGTCGCGCTGCTGCACGAGGAAGTACCACCCGAACCGGGCGTACTCCTGGGGGATCAGGCGCCGCAGTCCCGGCTGGTGCAGCAACCACCCGCGGTTGCGGTAGGTGTAGTAGCGCTTGGTCGGGTTGTCGGGGTACTGCGTGTGCATGCGACCGCCGAGGATGGGCCGGAACTCGGCCGTGCCGTCGGGATGCAGGTATGCGGTGACGAGGCAGGTCCCGAACCGCAGTCCTGACCGCACCAGCCGGCGGTGCATCTCGACCTCGTCGCCCCGGACGAACAGGCGGAGATCTGGCACCCCGACCGCCTCGATCGCGCGCGCCGAGAACAACGCGCCGTTCATCAGCGAGGCGATGCCGTCGAGCACTTCCTGCGCGGCGGTGTCCTCACCGGGCTCGAACAGCTCGGATCGCTTGCGGCGCCAGACGAGTCCGCGACGGAGCGGGAAGGCGAGGGTGTCGGCGTCGTCGATGTTGACCACCACCGGGGACAACTCGTCGTACCCGCCGGCGACGGCGCAACGCAACAGTGTCGCGAGCACCTCGGGGCCCTCGGGTCGGCCGTCGTCGTCGGCGCACCACACCCAGTCGGCGCCGAGCGCGAGCGCGTGCAGCATCCCGAGCGCGAACCCGCCGGCGCCGCCGAGGTTGTTCTTCGATCCGAGGTACGTAGTCGGGATCGACTGCGCGGCAACGAGGTCGGCGACATCCTGCTCGTCGCCGTTGTCGACGACGACGAGATGGTCGACGGGTCGGCTCTGCGTCGTCAACACCTCGAGCGACTGCGCGAGCAGGTCCCGACGGCGGTGCGTGACGACGACCGCCACGACGGTGTCGGTGGTCTGCGGCACCCTCACGCCCCAGCAGCGGCGTCGCCCGCGACCTCGGCGAGCACCTCGCGCACGTGGCGAGCGGCATCGGGGCCCTCATAGGCGCCGACGACCGACTCGATGTCGCCGTCCATCCGGATCTCACCGCGGTCGATCCACAGGGCGCGGTCGCACAGCTGCGCGAGGAACTCGTTGGAATGGCTCGCGAACACGAGGATGCCCGAGCGCTTCACCAACTCCTGGAGCCGCACACGCGCTTTGCGCATGAAGTCCGCGTCGACGGCGCCGATGCCCTCGTCGAGGATGAGGATCTCGGGGTCGATGCTGGTGACCACACCGAGGGACACGCGCACGCGCATACCGGTCGAGTAGGTGCGCAGCGGCATGGTCAGGTAGTCGCCCAGTTCGGTGAACTCGGCGATCTCGTCGACGCGCTTGAGCATCTCGCGGCGACTCATCCCCAGGAACATGCCGCGGATGATGATGTTCTCGTACCCGGAGATCTCCGGGTCCATGCCCACGCCCAGATCGAAGACGGGGGCCACGCGACCGCGGATGCGGCAGGCGCCGCGGGTGGGTTCGTAGATCCCCGACAGCAGACGCAGCAACGTCGACTTGCCGGCGCCGTTGTGCCCGACGAGGCCGATGCGGTCGCCGTGATGCAGGTGCAGGTCGATGTTCTTCAACGCCTCGACGACGACCACGTCGGACTCGTTGGCGCCGATGACACCACCGGCTTTGCCGAGCACCGACTTCTTCAGCGACCGCGTCTTGGCGTCGAAGATGGGGAAGTCGACGCAGGCACCCCACGCGTCGAGTTGGACCTCTGTCATCGCACCGCTCCGCTCACCATGTCGTCAGACCCAGTACGCCACGCGGGCGCGGTAGTTGCGGAGCACGAGCATCGCCAAGGTCCACCCTGCGACGGTGCACCCGACCACGACGACCCAGCTGTGCCATGAGATGGGGGAACCGACCAGTGGACCGCGCGTGATCTCCAGGAAGTGGTACATCGGGTTCAACTGGACGAGCGTCAGGCGGTAGTCGCCTCCGTTCGTCCTCTGACGAATGCTGTCCGCGGTCCAGATGATCGGGGTGAGGAAGAAGACCAACTGCACCAACGTGTTCAACAGTTGGCCGATGTCGCGGAAGCGGGTCGACATGACACCGAAGACGATGGTGACCCACACCGCATTCAGTGCCAACAGCATGATGCCGGGGATCACCAGCAGGATCGTCCAGCTGATGGGTTGCGGGAAGATCGCGAACATCACCACGTAGATGACGATGTTGTGGGCGAAGATGATCAGCTGCCGCCACACGAGCCGGTAGACGTGCACGCTCAGCGGGGCCGGGATCTGCTTGAGCAACCCTTCGTTGCTGGAGAACACCACCGAGCCCTCGAGGATCGACTGGCTGATGAAGTTCCAGAAGATCAAGCCGAGCGTGACGTGCGGCAGGAACGTCTGGATGTCGATGTGAAACAGCTCGGCGTAGAGGAAACCCATCGCGACTGCGGTGACGGCCGTGGCGACGGTGATCCACAACGGGCCGAGCATCGACCGGCGATACCGCTGCTTGATGTCCTGCCAACCGAGCAGCAACCACAGCTCGTGCTGACGGAACCCCTCGCGCAGGTCGTCGACGGCACGACGTACCGTGCGCGAGTCGACGACTTCGGGTGGGGGTTCGACCCCCGGGGCGACGGTGGACACGAGGGTCGAGACTACCGGGCTACAGGTATTGCCCCGTGCCGGTGACGCCGTGGCCGCCGCCCGGACCGTGTCCGGGGCCGCCCGGACCGGGGAGCTGCCCCTGCCGCATCTGCTCCAGCTGAGCCCGCGCGGCCATCTGCTGGGCGAACAGCGCGGTCTGGATGCCGTGGAACAGGCCCTCGAGCCAGCCGACCAGCTGAGCCTGCGCGATCCGCAGTTCCGCATCCGACGGCGTCGTGTCGTCGCCGAACGGTAGGGCGAGCCGCTCGAGCTCCTCACGGAGCTCCGGGGCGAGACCCTCCTCCAACTCGCGGATCGACGAGGCGTGGATCTCCTTCAGGCGGGTGCGGCTCGCGTCGTCGAGAGGAGCGGCGCGAACCTCCTCCAACAGCTGCTTGATCATCGTCCCGATCCGCATGACCTTGGCCGGCTGCTCCACCATGTCGGCGATGCCGCCTTGCTCCTCGGACTCCTCACCCTTGCCGCCCGACGGCTGCGACCCGGGGCCGACGACGATGATGTCGTCGCGGTCGGACTGGTTGTCGGGACCCGAACCGAACAGTGGTGACGTCATGACCCCATTGTGCGACAGGCCCCGACGGCCGCGCGACGACCGGTCACACGCGGCGCGACCGCCTGAGCGCCGTCACCTGCGGAGATGACGCATGCGTGCACACTCACATGTCCGAGTTCGTCCGTGTGAACGACCCGGAAGAGCACTTCTGCGCGGGTCTAAGGTGTCTGCCATGACCTACGACGTCGCACGGGTGCGCGGGCTGTTCCCGTCGCTCGGCGACGGGTGGATCCACCTCGATCCGCAGGCCGGGAGCCAGATCCCCGACTCGGTCGCGTCGACGGTGTCGAAGGCGTTCCGCGCGCTCGTGTCGCAGCCCGGCGGCGTCTATCCGGCGGCCCGTCAGTCGCAGACCGTCGTCGACGCCGCGCGTCAGGCGGTCGCCGATCTCGTCGGTGGCGATCCCGCCGGGGTGGTCCTCGGTCCCAGCCGCGGCATCCTGCTGTCGACGCTGGCGGAGTCGCTGCCGCCACGGGTCTGGTTGGGGTCGACCGCCGTCGTCAGCCGCCTCGACGACGAACCGAACGTGATCGGTTGGCTCCGCGCGGCCGACCGCTATGGCGCCCGCGTGCGGTGGGCCGAGGTCGACATCGAGAACGGCGAGCTCCCGCCCTGGCAGTACTCCGACCTCCTCGACGACTCGACGGCCGTGGTGGCCGTCACCGCAGCATCGTCGACCATCGGGACGGCCACCGATATCGCGGCAATCGGTGCCGCGGCACACGACGCCGGTGCGCTGTTCGTCGTCGACGCGACGTCCGCGGCCCCGTACGCCGTCCTCGACATCGAGGCGATGGGCGCCGACGTCCTCGTCGTCTCCGCCGAACGGTGGGGCGGTCCGCAGGTGGCGGCGTTGATCTTCCGCGACCCCGGTCGCATCGCGACGCTGCGTCCGTCGGGGCTGTCGACGTCCACGAGCGGACCTGCGCGTCTGGAGGTCGACGGACTGCACCATGCGCTGCTCGCCGGACTCGCGGCGTCCGTGGAGCACCTCGCATCGCTCGACGAGGCCGCCACCGGGAGTCGACGGGAACGCCTGGTCACCTCGATCGGCAGCCTGAACGGCTACCTCCGCCGCCTGACCGCCTATCTCGTCGAGTCGGTGTCCCATCTGGACTTCGTCCACATGGTCGGCTCCGCCGCAGAGCGGGTGCCGACCGCCAGCTTCACCGTCGACGGTGTCACCGCCGACAAGGTCGCTCGACGACTCGCCGACAACGGGATCTGCGCGCTCGTCGATCGGCCGAGTCGGGCGCTCGACATCATCGGCGTCGGCGACGTCGGGGGAGCGATCACGATCGGGCTCGGGCAGTACTCGACGCCCTACGAAGTCGATCAGCTGGTCCGCTGCCTCGGTTCGCTCGGCTGAATGCGGCTCACACCGTCAACAGCACCTTCCCCACGGCGGCGCCGTCGTCGAAGAGGTGACGGTGTGCCGCGTCGGCCTCGTCGAGAGGGAACGTGCGGTCGACGACAGGGCGGATGCTGCCGTCGGCGACGAACGGCCAGGTGGTGTCACGGACCCCGGCCATGATGGCGCCCTTGCCCGTCGGTCCGTCGACGGGTCGACCGCGCAGGTTGGTCGCGGTGACCGACGCCCGCTTCGGCAGCAGCTTCGAGATGTCGAGCTCGGCCTTCGCGCCGCCCTGCATCCCGATGATCACGAGACGCCCACCGGACGCCAGCGCCTCGACGTTCCGCGCGAGGTACTTCGCGCCGATGATGTCGAGGATGACGTCGGCGCCGCCGAGGTCCTCGACGGTGTCGACGAAGTCGTCCTGGTGGTAATCGATGAGCGTCGTCGCGCCGAACTGCGCGCAGATGTCGAGCTTGCGCTGCGACCCCGCGGTCACCGCGACCTCGACGCCCAGGGCCCGTGCCAGCTGGATGGCGTGGGTGCCGATGCCGCTCGCCCCGCCGTGGATCAGCAGCCGCTCACCGGACCGCAGACCCGCCGCGAGGACGAGGTTCGACCACACGGTCGCGGCGACCTCGGGCAGTGCCGCCGCCTCGACGAGGTCGACGCCGTCGGGGATGGGGAGGACCTGGACCGCGGGCACCGCGACGTACTCCGCGTATCCGCCGCCGGCGAGGAGGGCGCACACCTCGTCGCCGACGGAGAGGTCGGTGACACCCTCGCCGAGCTCGTCGACGGCCCCGGACACCTCGAGGCCCAGGATCGGACTCGCGCCCTGGGGCGGCGGGTAGAAGCCCTGCCGCTGCATGAAGTCGGCCCGGTTGATGCCGGCGGCCGTGACGGCGATGACGACCTCGCCGGGACCCGGTGACGGGCGGTCGGCGGTGGCGGGGACCAGGCGGGAATCGGGTCCCTCGTTCTCGACAGAGATTGCGCGCATAACTCCTCCAACCGGTGCGGACAGCCGTCATTCCCGAACGATCGTTACATAGCATGCATGAGTCATCGACGATGCTTGACCAGCGGGAATGATGCGATCGACCGACTGCTGACGTGCCCGGTCCGACGCTACTGTCGAGAAGCCGAGAAAAGGCGCCTTCCGTTGAACGCTGCGCGGAATCGCCGCGGAGAGATGGGGGGCGATGTTCAGCAGAGGCGACGACCTGGAGCCGCAGCCCGACGTCCGCGTCGTCCCGCTCCGCTCGGTCGAGAACGAGCCGGACGGCCCGCTGAGCGACGCCGATCAGCAGGCGTGGCGGAGCTTCGTCGAGGGCACCCAGGCGCTGCTGACGTTCCTCGACCGTGAGCTGGTGGACGAGACCGACCTCGCCCTGGGTGAATACATGATCCTCGAGGCGCTGGCCGACCAACCCGTGCTTCGCATGACCGATCTGGCCGGTGGCGGGTTGGCGTCACGGAGCACCATCTCCCGCCAGGTGTCGCGACTGGTCGACCTCGGCGACGTCGAACGCATCCCCGACACCAGCGACGCCCGCAACCGGCTCGTCCGGATCACCGACGCCGGCCGGGATCACCTCCGCCGCGCGGCGAACGGTCACGCGCACCGCGTCCGTCGTCATCTGTTTGCCCATGTCTGGCAGGGCCACACCGCCGACCTGGACAAGTTCTTCCGCGACATCCGCGAGGGGCTGGAGTAGCCCGGAAACCCGCTCGACCGGCTGCGTTACCCTGACCGGCGAGGGAAGTGTGGCAGAGCGGCCGAATGCACTCGCCTTGAAAGCGAGCGTGGGTGAAACCACCGGGGGTTCAAATCCCTCCACTTCCGCCAGGATTCGTGGTCCGGTGTCCGAGATCTGGCATCCAGAGGACCCACCGCGGTCACATCGTCCACGGGGCGCGCTGTCGGTGCGGATCTCGGACAGAAATCCAGTACGGTCGGCCCTGTGAGCGGCCGGGGACCGATCGACGGACGGTGGAACCACAACATCCACCATCACCGCGTCGTACTGGACGCGGTTCCCGCCGGCGCCCGGACCGCGCTGGACGTCGGCACCGGGAACGGGTTGCTCGCGGCGGATCTGGCGACGGCGGTCGGGTCGGTGACCGGGATCGACGCCGACGGGCAGGTCCTGGAGTCGGCGCGTCGGGAAAGCACTGCGGTCACATGGGTTCACGGCGACGTCATGACGCATCCCTTCGCGCGGAATCGTTCGACGTGGTCGCCTCGGTGGCGACGCTGCATCATCTCGGCGACCCGGGGGCGGCGCTGCGCCGGCTCGCCGAGCTCACCGCGCCCGGGGGTGTCGTCGTGGTGGTCGGCCTCGCGCGGACGTCGACGATCGGTGACGTGGTGGTCCACCTCGTCGGTCTCGTCCAGCATCAGACCCTGACTCGCCGGCACGGCTACTGGGAGCACAGCGCGCCGACGGTGTGGGCGCCTCCGCACACCTACAGCGAGGTACGGGACACCGCGCGGCGCGAACTGCCGGGCTGCCGGTGGCGCCGACTCCCGATGTGGCGCTACGTGATCGAGTGGCGCAAGCCCTGACTCAGACCCCGAACAGCGGGGGCAGGGCCAGGAGGACCACCGCTGTCCAGGCGACGTGGGTGAGGATCGGGGCGAGCACGCCATCGGTGGCGCGACGTTCGACGGCGGCGACGAAACCCATGAAGATCGCGGCGAAACCGAGCATCGGGTTGCCGCTGCACAGCGTGACGAGGATGTAGATGAGCGTGGAGAAGATCACCGGGTAGTGGCGGCCGAGCGCCGAGTACAGCGCGCCGCGGAAGAACAGTTCCTCGGCGACGCCGTTGATCAAGGCGATCAGTACGACGACGGTCAGGTTGCCGGCCGTCGCGTGCTCGAAGACCGAGGTGACGAGATCCTTGAGCGGCGGGATGAGTCGCACGACGAGCCCACCGACGATGAACACGGCTCCCAGCGCCAGGCCGACACCGATGCCGGTGAGGATCGGGCGTCGCCGGTGGCCGCGCCACGTCACGCGCCCCAGGTGCAGTGGTCGCGACAGCGCCGCCCCCACGCACCACACGGCGGCGAGGGCGAGTGTGTAGACGTAGAAGATCGCGTCGCCGGGCTCGGCCGAGAGCGACAGTCCGAGGAACACCGCACCGATCACCAGGAAGACGACGACCACGACCCGTCGGCGCTTGACGGTGCGCGGCGGCTCCGCCGGATGTGCGGGTTCCCGGTGGAGCACGGCTCCGCGCAACTGGTCCCAGCCCTCGGTCACCAACGTGGTCACGCGATCACCGTCCCAGGTGATGGTTCACTCGGGCAACCGCGTCGGCCGCGATGTCCCACCCGACACGGACCGCACCGGCGGCCGGACCGAACGACAGGACCAGCGCCGCACCGAGGCGCTCGAACTGGTCCCACCCGTCGGCGGAGACCGCAGCCGAGCCGAGCTTGCGGATGTGGGCGACGTCGCCGCCGGCCCAGTCCGGATCGGAGTCGGCGAGGTGGTGCGGGTCCGACAGTTCGTTCACCGGCTTCGGTGCGCCTCCGCTCAGCGCGCGCTCGACCGCGGCCCGCACGGTGAGCAGGCCGTCGGGTGGGTCGGGGACGAGCGTTCGGATGCGGTGCTCGGAGGCGTACATCGGGTAGTCGAGCGACGCGACCAGGTCGCCGGTGAGACCGCTGGGCACGGGCACCAGCAGGCCGCTCACCTTCGACGCCAGACCGGTCCCGAAACCGCGCAGCGGCAACGGGATACGCCGGCGATGCGCCACGGACAGATAGGTCATGAGGACGTCGCGGTAGCTGGACTCGTCCGCGCCGGCGACGTCGTAGGCACCCGCCGGGACGGTCGACGAGTCGGCCGCGGCGACGAGGTAGTGCACGACGTCGCGGACGGAGATGGGATCCATCTTGTTGTCGGCCCACGCGGGCAGCGGGATGACCGGCAGGCGATCGGCGAGATAGCGGATGAGTTCGAACGACGTCGACCCGGCGCCGAGCACGACCGCCGCGCGCAACCAGACCAGCTCCGGCCCGCCGGGCACCTGGAGGTGGTCGGCGACCTCGGCGCGGCTGACGAGATGCTCGGAGAGCTTGTCCTCGTCGGGCACGAACCCGCCGAGGTAGACGATCCGGGACACGCCGTTGTCCCGGGCGGCCTCCGCGACGTTGCGAGCGGCGGCGTTGTCCTTGGCACGGAAATCGCTCTGGCCGATGCCATGGACGAGGTAGTAGACGACGTCGATCGGACCCACGGCGCCGAACGCCGTCGCGGCGGCCGTCCGGTCGGAGGCGTCGAGTGCTACCGGGACGACGTCGTCGTACCAGCCGTAGTCGGCGAGGCCGTCGGGTTTGCGGGACGCGGCAATCACCTCGTGCCCCGCCTCGAGCAAGCCCGTGACCAGTCGTGACCCGACGTAGCCGCTGGCACCGGTCACCAGGATGCGCATGCCACCACGGTAGGCGTAACTCGCCGGGTGGGGCCGGGCACGGGGGCTCTCGGCAGGACGCGCTCAGAGCCAGTCGCGTCGCTTGAACAGGGCATACAGGACGATCATGGCCGTCAGCAGCAAGACGCAGCTGGTGACGAATCCCACGGTGTGGTCGAAGCCGGGGAACGGGACGTTCTGCCCGTAGAACCCGGTGATCGCCGTGGGGACCGCGATGATGGCGGCCCAGCCGGTGAGCTTCTTCATCACCGTGTTCAGCCGGGCGTCCTGCAACGACAGGTTCGTCTCGAACACCGTCGACACCATGTCGCGCAACGACTCGGTCCATTCCGCCGCGCGCAGGACATGGTCGTAGAGGTCGGCGAACTCGGGATCGAGACGGTCGCCGGCGCCGAGCGCGTCGCGGCGGTGCTGGATCACCGCGACCACCTCGCGCATCGGCAGCACCACGCGGCGCAGCGCGACGAGATCCTTGCGCACGCCGTAGGTCCTCCGCTGCAGGGTGCGTGCCAGGACGGACTCGTCGAACAGCAGGCCCTCGAGGTCCTCGATCGCGTCGTCGAGGGTCTGCACGGCCTCGAAGTGCCCGTCGACGACGACGTCGAGCAGTCCGTGCAAGAGCGCCTCGACGCCGCGGTCGTGGGCCTCCGTCTCGTCCCATCGCCGTCGCACCTCGGCCATGTCGACGATGTCGGCCGATCTGGTGAGTCGGACCGTGATGAGAGCGTTGCGCTTGATGAACACCGAGATGCGCTGCGTGGCGATCGACTGCGAGGCGCCGACGGGCGTGTCGGACGCACGGACGCCCGCGTCGGCGGAGCAGCGGACGGCATAGACGGTCACGAAGGTGTGGTGGGCGTAGGTCGTCGCCTTCGTGCGTTCGGCCGCCGCGAGCGCGTCCTCCACCGCCCACGGGCTGAGGTCCAGCTCCTCGGCGAGCCGGCCCATGGTCTCCTCGGAGGGGTCCTCGAGGTCCGCCCACACCAGGGTGTGGGACTCGGTGAGGCAGTCGGAGATCACCGCGAGGTCGAACCCGTCGACGGGCGCGCCGTCGCGCCAGATCTGCCCGGTGATCGCCCCGTCGGACACGGTGGTGGTCAGTGCTCGGTCGAGAACGTCGACCGACGGCCGTGCCGGAACCAGGCGAGGTCGACGAGACGGTCGATGAGATCGGGGTAGGAGAGGCCCGTCGCCTCCCACATCTTCGGGTACATCGACGACGGGGTGAAACCGGGAATGGTGTTGACCTCGTTGAGGAGCCAGCCGCGACCGTCCTCCTCGTAGAAGAAGTCGGCGCGAGCCATGCCCGAGCAGCGCATCGCTGTGAACGCGCGCAGGGCGAGTTCCCGCACCTCGGCGGTCGCCTCCTCGGACAGCTGCGCCGGGATCGACAGTCCCGCGGTGCCGTTGAGGTACTTGTCGGCGTAATCGTAGAACTCGGCACCGGGAAGGACCTCACCCGGCAGCGAGGCCTCGGGCTGTGCGTTGCCGAGGACTGCCACCTCGATCTCGCGCCCGGTGACGCCCTCCTCGACGATGACGACCTCGTCGTACCGCAGCGCCAGGTCGATCGCGGGGGTCAGTTCGGCCGCGTCGTGCGCCTTCGAGATGCCCACGGAGGAGCCCAGATTGGCGGGCTTGACGAAGACCGGGAACCCGAGCTCGTCGGCCACCCGCGTCGCGAAGTCGGCCGTCGTGCCGACGCCGTCGCGGTACTCGAGCCAGCGGCACTGGGGGATGTCGTTCTGTGCCGCCACCACTTTCGCCATCGCCTTGTCCATGCAGACCGCGGACCCCAGGACTCCGCTCCCCACGTACGGGACCCCGAGGAGCTCCAACATCCCCTGGACCGTGCCGTCCTCGCCGTGCGGGCCGTGCAACAGGGGGAGGACGACGGTCGTCGGGATGAGGTCGCCGGTGGTGACCGCGCGGGGGCCGCGCAGGATCTCTGTGGACGCCGCGGTGGTTCCCTCGATCGGCAGGCTGGAGGGGAGTTCTCGTCCCTCCTGGAGCGCGGCGACCGCCTTGTCGTTGCGGATCCACTCGCCGGCGCGGGTGATGCCCACCGGGACGATCTCGTAGCGACGTCGGTCCGCGGCGGCCATGACGTGCGCCGCGGTGATGCAGGAGATGTCGTGTTCGGCCGACTTGCCGCCGTAGAGCACGACCAGCCGCACGTGCTCCAGGGGCTGGTCGGGGTCGGGCGGGAGGACCATGGCGCTCACCCTACGGTCACGATCCGGACACCCGCTCGACGTGGTGGGACTGTCCACGGTCACCGCCCGCGTAAAATCGACGGGTGCGTTTCACAGCCAGCGAGATCGCGTCCGCCACCGGCGGGAGTCTCACCGGCGCCGATGTCCAGATCGACGGCGCCGGGATCGACTCCCGCACGATCGGGTCGGGACAGCTCTTCGTCCCGATCGTCGCGGAGCGCGACGGTCACGACTTCATCCCCCAGGCCCTGTCCGCCGGAGCGGCGGCCTACCTGACGGCCCGGCCGCCGCTGCCGGGCGCGTCGGCGGCGGCGATCGAGGTCGACGACACCGCTCGCGCCCTGATGGCGGTGGGTGAGGCAGCGCGCCGCCGCCTCACCGGGCCCGTCGTCGGGGTCACCGGATCGGTGGGCAAGACGTCGACCAAGGACATGCTCGCGCAGGTGCTCTCCACGGCTCTGCGGACGCACGCCAACGAGCGATCCTTCAACAACGAACTGGGCCTCCCCATCACCCTGATGGGTGCCGCCGACGACACCGAGGCTGTCGTCGTCGAGATGGGGGCCCGCGGGATCGGCCACATCGCGATGCTCTGCGACATCGCCCACCCGACGGTCGGTGTGGTGACCCGCGTCGACGGGGTGCACCTCGAGATGTTCGGCTCCATCGGTGCGATCGCCCAGGCCAAGGGCGAGCTGATCGCGTCCCTGCCCGACGACGGACTCGCGGTGCTCAACGTCGACCAGGACACCGTCATCGCGATGGCCGCGAGGACCACCGCCGACGTCATCGCCTACGGCCTGTCGCCGACGGCCGACGTGCACGCCACCGACATCCGCGTCGACGCCGAGCTGCGCCCGACCTTCACGCTGCACTCGCCGTGGGGATCGATCGAGGTCGCGATGGCGGCCCGCGGTCGCCACCAGGTGCACAACGCCCTCGCCGCGGCCTCCGTCGCCGGTGGGCTCGGCCTGTCGGTCGATCAGATCGCCGAGGGGCTCTCGGGTGCCTCGATCTCCGGTCTGCGGATGGAACTGACCCGCACCGACGACGGGGTCGCCGTCCTCAACGACTCCTACAACGCGAACCCGACCTCCATGCGGGCCGCGCTCGACGCGCTGTCGGGACTCACCGACAGCCGAAAGGTCGCCGTCGTCGGTGTGATGGCGGAGATCGGCGACACGGCGCAGGCCGAGCACCTCGCGATCACCGCGCGGGCGCAGGAACTCGGTGTCGAGGTCATCGCCGTCGACGCCCCCGACTACGGACCCGACGCGCGCCACGTCGCCGACATCGACGCGGCACTCACCGCGCTGTCGGACCTGTCGGCCGGTGACGCGGTGCTGGTCAAGGGCTCTCGGGTCGCCGCGCTCGAACGCGTCGCGGCAGCTCTGCTGGCGGCCCCGGCCTCGCGCTGACCGCCATCGCAGGCCGTCGTGACCCGCCGGTCGCACGCCGCCGGGACTCGCTCACCGGGTTGCGTGCGGTCGCCGCGTTCGCGGTCTGCGCGACGCACGCCGCGTTCTGGACCGGCGGCTACACCGACGACCTCCCTGGCCGGATGGCCGCGCGACTGGAGATCGGTGTCGCGATCTTCTTCGTGCTGTCGGGGTTCCTGCTGTTCCGGCCGTGGGTCCGGGCCCTCGCCGAGGGGCGGCCTGGTCCGTCGCTGCGGCGCTACGCGGTCCACCGCGTGCGACGGATCCTGCCCGCGTACTGGGTCACGGTGATCGCGACCTACGCACTGTTCTCGGTGTGGCGGACGCAGGACGCGACGCTCGCACACGACTGGTCGGGCTTCCTGCGGTCGATGACGCTGACCCAGATCTACGGGTTCGGTCACCTGCATGTCGGTCTCACACAGATGTGGAGTCTGGCGGTCGAGGCCGCCTTCTACGTCGCGCTCCCGCTGATCGCGTGGGTGACCGTCCGCGTCGTGTGCCGGGGGCGGTGGCGACCGTGGGCGGTGGTCGGGGCGTTGGTGGTCGTGGGTGCGATCAGCCCGATCTGGGCCGTTCTCACCTCCGACGGCACACTCACCGACCCGACCGCCCGCCTGTGGCCACCGGCCTTCGTGATCTGGTTCGCCTGCGGGATGGTGCTCGCCGTCGCCGCGCAGTGCTCCATGCGGGTGCATCCGCTGCTGGCGGTGCTCGTCGCGGTGCTGGCGTTCCAGCTCAGCTGGACGTCGGCGGCGGGCGAGCCGACCATCACGCCGACGACCGCGGGCGCGACGGTCGTGAAGTCGGTGCTCTACGCGATCACCGCGTCGTGCCTCGTGGGTGCACTGGCGCTCTCGAGGCGGGGGAACCTCCTCGACCGACTGCTCGGCCATCGCGTCGCGGTGTGGCTCGGCGAGATCTCCTACGAGTTCTTCCTGGTCCACCTCGTCGTGCTGGTGTGGGTGATGGACCTCCTCGGCTATCCGACGTTCACGGGGTCGATGCTCGGGGTGCTGATCATCACGACTGTGGTCTCCATCCCGATCGCATGGGCGCTACATCGGACGACATATGCCTGGTGGTGGGCCCGATCCGTACCATCGGGGGTGACCCCGACCCCGGACAGGAGCAGTGCCCGATGAGCCGCGACGCCTCCTCCGTGCAGGTCACGTCGGACACCGTCCACCGCTGGTGCGAGAGGTCGACGATCCCCGGGCGTCACCCGGAGTTGTCCGACGCCGCGGCCGTGGCGATCGCGACCGGCCACCTCGACGCATCCGCCCGAGCGATCGTGCTCGCCCGGATGCGGGCAGGCCTCCCGATCCCGTCGTCGTCGCAGATGCTGCCGGGCGCGCGCGAGTTCGCCGAGTTGCGTCGTCTCCAGCGGACCGTGGCCACGCTCGACGAGCAGGCCGACGCGCCGGTGACACCGTCGGTGGTCGCGGCGGTCATCCGGGCACGCCGGAACTCCGTGGCGCGCAAGCTCGACGACGCCCGCCGCACGCTGGTCAGCGGCAAGGGCGTGTTCGCGACCGGGGTCCGTGCGATCCGGCGCGAGCGTCGCGAGGGCACGCATCTCGAGGCGGTCGACCGGGAGCGCCTGTTCATCGGCCTCACCTACACCCCGACGCCGGATGTCGGCGGGTACGTCCGTCGCATCGGCAACGCCGCGCTCGAGCGGGTCGCCGGGGCCATCGAGAACGCCGCCGCGAAAGCCGGAAAGGACTCAGGCCGACGGTGGTTCGCCGAGATCGCCGGCGATGTCGAGGGCGCTGCACCCGGTAGCGACTCCCGGTTCATCGACGGGTACGAGACCATGCTCTTCGCGGCGGGCAGCTTCTACGATCGCGTGCTGCGGTGTCCGGCATGGCATTCCGAGCATTTCACGCTGCAGCGGGGCCAGGTCGACCTGAACGCTGAGCTGGCCGAGATCGCCGCCGATGTCATCGCATTGCGTGCCATCCGTGTCGATCTCGACGCGTCGCGCCGCTCCGCGGGCTTCGACGACAGCCTCGACGGTCACATCGCCCGACGCGAGGAGTCGCTGCGTCCGGTGTGGCGGGAACTCGTCGACCGCGTGGCGGCTCTGGCGACCGTTGCCGAGGTCGTCGAGTCGGCCGCGGCCGAGCTCCGTGTGCTCGAGGAGTATGCGCACACCGCGACCATCGACGACCGCATCGACGAGCTCGTCGGTCGGGCGGGGTCGCGCGAGGTCTCGGCCGACAACACCCGCCGACTCACCGAGCAGGTGCGCGCAGGCGAGGAGAACCTGCGCATCTACCGGGATGTGCTGCAGGGCAACATCCTTCGCCTGTCGGCCGGGAGCCGGCCCTGGTCAGGAGAGTGACGACACCCAGTCCGCGGTGGTCGTGACCGTCGCCTGACGGGGGAACACCGAGGTCATCAGCACCTCGTGCACGTCGGTCTGGGTGTCGGCGCACGCATCGGACAACACCGTGATCCGGTAGTCGAGATCGGCGGCTTGTCGGAGTGTGGACAGCACGACGCCGCTGGTGGAGATGCCGGCGAGCACGATCTCCGACGCGTCGAGGCCCCGCAGCAGCACCTCGAGGTCGCTGCCGGTGAACGCGCTGACGCGCCGCTTCGTCACGATCGCCTCGTCGGGCCGAGGGGCCAATGCCGGGTGGATCTGCGTGCCGTGCGCGGACTCGGTCATCGAGTCGCCGGCGGCGTCCGCCAGCCTGCCGAAGCCCAGATTCGTCGCGGCCACCTCCGGGTAGCCCGGGCGGAACGCGACGCGGACGAACACGACGGGGACACCCGCGGCGCGGGCTGCGTCCGTCGCCGAGACGGCGTTCGCCAGTGTCGCCGCGGAGTCGAACCGGTCGACGATGCCGTTCTGGAAGTCCATGACGAGGAGTGCTGAGGCCATGGGGACAGTTTGTCAGTCAAGACTGTTCATCACAACCTGATCAGTCTAGGCTGTCGAACATGTCCGACACTGTTGCCTCCGATCTCGCCCTCCGTGCCGCGGGGGACACCCGCGTGGCGGTGGGTCGGTTGCTGCGTCGTCTGCGGGAGGTGTCCACCGGCGACGAACTGACTCCCGCGCAGGCGTCGGTGCTGGCCCGGGTGGGCAAGGGAGAGGCGTCGACGGCTGCCCGGCTCGCCGAGGTGGAGAACGTCCGGCCGCAGTCGATGTCCGCGACGATCGCGGCCCTGGAACGGGTGGGTCTGCTGGAGCGACACGCCGATCCCGGCGACGGCCGTCGACAGATCGTCATGCTGACCGCGGCCGGGCGCGACGCCGACGACCACAACCACCGCGCCCGGACGGAGTGGTTGACCGAGACGGTCGCCGAGAGGCTGTCCGACGACGAGTGCGCCACCCTCATCGAGGCCGCCCGGGTGATCGAGAAGCTGGTCGCGAGATGACGGCCGACACCGTCGAGGCGAGGCGACGATTCGACCGGCGACTGCTGGCACCGATGATGATCGGGTCGATCCTGAACCCGATCAACTCGTCGATCATCGCGATCGCACTGGTGCCCATCGCCGTGGCTCTCGGGGCGCCGGCCTCGCAGACGGTGTGGCTCGTGTCCGGGTTGTACCTGGCCACCGCGGTGGGACAACCGGTGATGGGTCGACTCATCGACGTGCACGGTCCGCGCCGCCTCTATCTCGTGGGTGCCCTCTGCACCGTCGGCGCGGGGGTGCTCGGAGTGGTGGCCCCCGACCTCTGGGTGCTCGTGCTCGCTCGTGTGCTGCTCGGGATCGGCACGTGCGCTGCGTATCCCGCGTCGATGTACCTGATCCGGATGGAGGGGGAGCGCACCGGGACGACGAGTCCGGCGGGCGTGTTGACGGCCCTGTCGGTGACGACGCAGACCATCGCTGTGATCGGTCCGACGCTGGGTGGACTCCTCATCGGCCTCGGGGGGTGGCGTGCGACCTTCGCGATCAACATCCCGCTCGGGCTGGCGATCCTCGTCCTCGGGCTGCTGTTCCTGCCCCGGTCCGTCCCGGTGCCCGACGGTCCACGCGCCCGATCGGACTGGGTCGGTGTGGCCCTGTTCACCGCGATGGTGCTGTCGCTCCTGGTGTTCCTGATGGACCTGTCCGTCGACCGACTGTGGCTGCCCGTGGTCACCGTCGTCGTCGGCGCGGCGTTCGTGATGCGGGAGCGCAGGGTGGCGCACCCCTTCATCGACGTCGCCGTCTTCGTCGGCAACCGTCCGCTCGTGGTGACCTATGTGCGGGCCGTCCTGGCGGCGACGGTCTCCTACAGCTATCTCTACGGCTACACGCAGTGGCTGCAGGAGACGCGGGGACTGTCCGCGACGGCTGCGGGTCTCGTGTTGCTCCCGACGTTCGCCGTGGGGATCGTCGTGTCGGTGACGACGGGTCGTCGACCGCAGATCCGGCGCAAGCTGCTGGTCGGTGCCGTGGCCCAGATGGCCGCCGCCGCACTGATCCTCTCGACGTGGACGGATGCTCCGCTCTGGTACCTGGTGGTGACGGCCGCGGTCACCGGCGTGCCGCAGGGGCTCATCAACCTCGCCGTACAGAACACGCTGTACCACCAGGCCGATCCGGAACGGATGGGTGCGTCGTCGGGTCTGCTGCGCACGTTCATGTACTCCGGTGCGATGCTGGCGTCGGCTGCGAGCGGGGCCTTCTTCGGTGCCCGGGCGACCACCTCCGGTGTGCACGAGCTGGCGGTGTTCATGCTCGTCGTCGCCGCGGCGCTGGCCGTTCTCACGGTCGTCGACCGCAGCCTGCGCGCGGTCGACGCCGCCGCGCAGGGCTGACGTCACCGAGGACGCTGTGGCGCACCAGGGACGGGGAGGCAGGCCAGGGCAAAGCATCCCGGGTTGCCCTGGAGTGGCGCGCGTAGCGGTGTCGAGCCGCAGCGGGTGATGGTGCACCCGGCCGGTGCGTACGGGCCGAGACCGAACGCACCGAGGGCGACCGACGGGTCGACGAACTGATCGGGATCGACCGTGAGGTTGAACGTCGGCCGGTACGGGCCCGGGTCGGGGAGGCGCGGGGACGTCACCGACGCCGCGAACAGCCGCAGGAAGCTGTGGTACAGCTCGCTGTTCAGGCTTCCGCTGAGCGTCGTGATCGGGTCGGGGGAGACGTCGCCGAACGCGCCCGTCCAACTCACCAGGATCCCCAGGCTCGGCAGGATGAAGTTGTTCTGTTGCGCCAGACCGACCATCGCGTAGGTGTCGGACGGCAGACCCTGGAACGGCGCGACGTCGATGGTCTGCCGGGACGGGATCGACGGTCCCGTGCACGGTCCGCGGTTGAGCCAGAACAGGTAGCCGTAGCACGGGTTCGTCGCCGTCGGGGTGCGCGCCTGGTCGACGTAGTCCGCGGCGACCACCCTGCGCCCGTTCCATTCCCCGCGGTTGAGCATCAACAGGCCGAGTCGGGCGAAATCGTCCGGGGGCATGTAGAGGAACGCATACCCGTAGGTGTTCCCGCTGCGGTCACGGTTCCAGAACCAGTCGTGCGGACCGATGCCGACGGGTCCGAACAGCTTCTCCTGGGCGTAGCGCTGGACGTCTTCGCCGACGGCGCGGCCGACGACGTAGGCGAGCAGGTCACCGTTGTGTTGGCCGTACTCGAAGAACGTGCCGGGGTGGTGCAGGATCGGCAGTGCCAGAGCCTGTTTCACCACGTTGATGTCGAGGTCGAGTGCGGCCGGTATCCCCTCGCTGACGATCGACTGCTTCAGTCCCGAGGTCTGGGTCAGCAGATCCCGCACGGTGATCGCGCGATGCGCGGCGTCACCGAGGCCCGCGGGCAGGTAGTCGCCGATCGGTGCGTCGAGTCGCAGGCGTCCCTCGCTGTAGGCGACGCCCGCGACCATCGACACGACGGACTTCGTGCCGCTCCACAGGTTCCAGGGCACGCGGTCGGTCGCCGGGTTGAACGGTCCCTGGCCGACGAGGCAGTTGTTCCGATAGATCTGGATGTTGGTCCGCAACCGTGACGACGCGAACGCGATGGCGGTGCGCAGCGTGGCTGCGTCGATGCCCACCTGGGCGGGGGTCGCGGTCTGCGGGTCCGCGGCCCCGGTCGGGACCGAGCATGACCGCAGTGCCGGTGTGGGCTCCGCGGAGGCGACCGGCGCGGCGAGCGCCGCCACCAAGGCGCACAGCACACCGATCACGACCGTCGTCCACCTGCTGTGACCTGAAACACTTGACCGCACGGTAAACAGTTAGCACACGAGTCTGCCTGCGTACAGTGTCAGCCGTGCCCGAGCCGTCGTCCCGCCGGAAAAGGCCAGGTCCGGCGCCGATCCCCCGCGAGCAGGTGCTCACCGCGGCGGCCGAGGTGTTCGCCGAGTCGGGTTACGACGGCGCGCCTCTCGTCGAGATCGCGAGCCGCGCGCACACCAGCAAGCCGACCATCTACAAGCACTTCGGCGACAAGGCGGGCCTCTACCGCAGCTGCCTCGACCGCGAGATCGCGGCGGCTCGCGAGTTCCTCTTCGACGCGTACACGCGGGCGGAGTCGGACTCGATCGCCGACGAGGTGACGGCCGACGTCGTCGCGTTCTTCGACTACGCCCGGATGCGTCCGCACGGGTTCCGGCTCATCGTCGACGACACCCATCGAGGCCCCGGAGGCCAGGCGGCGCAACGCTTCACCGACTCCGTGGTCGACCGGATCGTCGGGCGCCTCGCCGCGCGGACGGGCGTAGAGCCCACCTCGGCCGTGCTGCGACAGATCGCCGCGATGCTCGTCGGCGCGTCGGTCTACTCCGCGCGGGAGGCGCTCCTCGTGTCGCAGGCGGATCCCACTGCGGCGTCGCGGTTGGCGGCGGAGTTCATGAGCGGTGCCGTCCTCCACCTCGCGACCCTGCACCGCTCCGGAGAGTGAGCTGTCAGACCGTGCTGATGCCGATCTCCTGCGCCAGCCAGGGCAGCGAGTCCTCGAACGACGTCGACGCGAACTGCCACGAGTGCCGGCCGGGCCGGTTGTCGATGGTGCAGCTGATGCCCACCGCGCGGTTCTCGGCGCACAATTGGACGGCCTCCTGCCCCTGGTTCGCCGAGCCGCCGTCGCCGCGACCGCCGAGTCCCGCGCCGCCCTGGGACGGGGGTTTCCACCCGCCCGGCGGGCGGTGGTGGCCGCCGACGTGCTGCCCGTGCCACCGGGGCATGCCGGACTGTTCGGCTTCCTCGTACCGCGCGGACACACCGACGTACGGGCCGTGCTTCTGCATCACCGTCGCCGGGTCGAACGACGCGTAGGCAGCGGCGTTCCCACCGAAGAGTCGATCGATCGTCTGCTGCTTCGTCCCGGCGACGGGTGCCGCGTCGCCGGCGATGTCGACGTAGGAGCTGAACAGGTCCGGGTGCATCACCGTCAAGTCGACCGAACAGGTGCCGCCCATCGACCACCCGACGATGCCCCAGTTCGCCGCGGCCGACGACGTGTGGAAGCGGGAGATCACCGCGGGGCGGACCTCGTCGGTGAGGTGGGTGGCGACGTTGCCGCGGGGCCCGTTCACGCATTCGGTGTCGTTGTTGAACGACCCTCCGGCGTCGACGAACACGAGCACGGGCGCGACGCCGCCGTGGGCTGCGGCGTACTTGTCGACGATCGGGATCGCGTTGCCCGTCCGCACCCAGTCGGCGGGGGTGTTGAACTCGCCCGCGATCATCATCACCACCGGGAGGGTGGGGGGCGTCGCACCGCGGAACCACGCCGGCGGCAGGTAGACGTACTCGGTGCGATGCGCGAAATGGCTGACGTCGTCGGTGGTGGTGATCGGGACGACGGCGCCGGTCGTCCGGTTCGTGTCCCGCATCGCCGCGAGGTGGTCGGCGGAGACCTGGTCGGGGAGTGGCCCGGCGGTGATCCCGCCCCACGCGGCGGCCAGCGTCGGGTAGTAGCCGACCCACTGGTTCAGCACGACCGTTGTCGTCAGGGCGGCCGCGACGACGGCGAGCACGGCGACACCGCGCCGCCACCACCGCGCGCTGCGGAACCCGACGACCAGCACCGCCACCGCGCCGACCGTCACGCCCACCCAGATCCAGAGCTGCCAGGGCGCGGGGTCGGTCGCCAGACCCTGCGAGTCGAAGTAGAGGTGCACCAGCAGTGCGCCGATCACAGCGATGACGACGGACACCGGCACCCAGACGAAGCGCCAGCGGCGGGTCCGCCAACCGATCGCCGCGACGAGCAGGACCACCGAGACGATCTGCAGGGTGAGCGGGAACCATCCGTCGAGCAGGGACACCCCGTTGTGTGACGACACAGGCACAACTGCGAGTGTGCCGAGCGATCCTGTCCGGTCGCTGTGTGATCGGTGGGAGGACAGGAGGATCCGGACGCAGTCGACCATTCGGGCGTCAGGTCTGGACACGCGCTCGTCCCGCGTGGCGCACGCGTGTCCGCGCCCTGCACAGCGCGGGTGCGCGAGGGGCGCGCGGGTGCGTGTCTGACGGCAGTGGGAACCACGTCAGGCTGTGCGTGACCACGCCCGCAAGGTGGCCTTCTCGTCGTCGGTCAGTCTGCGCAGTGTGTGTGCCTCGACGTCGACCACGGCCATCTGGGTGGTGGCCGTGTACGCCGGGGGCGCGTCGGGGTCGTCGGACACCGCGGTGAGCGCGTACCCGATGGTGAAGTCGACGGACCGGAACCCGTCGATCCACATCGCGACGCGGATCGGTCCGTCGTCGGCGGTGAGGTGTCGGTGCGCGGTGAGGTCGACGGTCACGATCATCGCGCTGGTGATGAGCGGGCGGTGCTCCTCGCCGGCGCTGAGCAGCCAGGCGACGCGGGCCTCCTCCATCACGGTCACCAGCTGCGCGGTGGCGAGCAGACCCGACGCCCCTGCGTCGGACCACCGCACCGGGATCGACGCGACGAAGGCGGGGGCGACGCCGCTCATCGTGGGACGGATGGGGCTGATGTTGCGGTACGGACGCGCAATCGTGATTGACCCGATGCCCGACGGACCGCGTCGACGGTCGGGTCCTCACATGTGCGGTGGCTACTGTTGGTGGGCGCAGGCACCCCTCGTTAGTACAGCGCCGGGGTGCGCGAGTCGCGACGAGGGGTTGAGAACGTGGGCAGGCCGGTGGGGGATCGACGCTGCGGGCTCCGTCGTGCCCTGGTGTGCCTGGCCGCAGTGCTCACCGTCGCCGGGGCGGTGGCCCCGGTCGCGTCTGCCGCACCCGCCCCGCCTCGGGAACCCGCGTTGGACGAGGTCACCAAGGTGAGTCCGCGCCAGCTCGAGGTCACCGTCGAGTCCCCCGCCATGGGCGGCCCGGTGTCGGTGACGGTGCTCCTGCCGCGGGACACGTCCCGGAGCAGGTCGACGGTCTACATGCTCGACGGTGCCGGCGCGACGGGGAACGTCAGCGACTGGATCACCAAGGGTGACGCGGTGAAGTTCTTCTCCGACAAGGACGTCAACGTGGTCCTTCCCGCGGGCGGCAAGAGCACGTTCTACACCGATTGGGAGCGCACCGACCGCGTCGTCGGCAAACCGATGTGGGAGACGTTCCTGACGAAGGAACTGCCGCCACTGATCGACAAGTACTACAACGGCAACGGTCGCAACGCGATCGTCGGACTGTCCATGGGTGGCCAGGCCGCTCTCGCGCTCACGTTCCGGCACCCACAGCTCTACACCGGCGCCGCGTCGTTGAGCGGGTGCCCGCCCACCAGTGGCCTGCTCAACGAGGCGTACGTCCGTGCGACCGTCGGTCGCGACGGCGCCGACGCGAGCAACATGTGGGGTCCGTTCGGGGCGCCCGGGTGGGCCGCGCACGACCCGAGCCTGCACCTCGACAAGCTCCGCGGGAAGAACCTCTACATCTCCGCGGCCTCCGGCGCGATCGGTCCGCTCGACTTCCAGGAGCCGTTGGACCCCGGGATGAGTCGAGAGCAGCAGACGTTCGCGGCGTCCGGGCTGGAGAGCGGCGCCTACCGGTGCTCGCTGGAGTTCGCGCTGACGCTGCGCGCCAGCAACATCGCGGCGACGGAGAGCTTCCCGCTGATCGGTACGCACTCGTGGGCCTACTGGCGGCAGGACCTCCCACAGCTGTGGCCGACGATCGCCCGGGGGCTCTAGCCCGACGCGCGCTCCCGCTCACCGGCGACGCGCGGACAGTGTCGGTCGACATCGGTCCGGAGAGCTGTTCCCGCAGCACCGCGGTGTGCCCGGGCAGCACCGCGGTGACATGGTCAGCGGGCGTCGCGGCGGATGGCCAGCAGGTGGAGTGCGATGCCGACGATCGGCACGAGCCAGATCAGGGCGAGCCGCCGTCGTCGCGATCGCGATGCCACCTCGCGGCCGATGAGATCGAACGTGACGAAGACGGCCATCGCGAGCCACGCCAGCGTCACCACTGCGAGCGCGAGCCAGCCGACGACCTCGAGGTAGTGCGGGAACATGTTGCACCCGCGGGTTCGCGCACGCTGGGCGAACCCGAGGCCCTCGGTGCGGGGTGCGTCAGCGATGCTCGCCGGCCCTGTGCTCGCGAGCCCAGTTGTCGGCGAACGCGAGGAACAGGTCGTTCTCGTCCGGATCGCCGATGGTCACCCGCACGCCGTCCCCAGCGAACGGACGGATGACGACCTTGTTCTCGATCGCCGCGGCGGCGAAATCGGTTGCCGCGTCGCCCAGGTCGAGCCAGACGAAGTTCGCCTGGGACTCCGGGACGAAGTAGTCGAGGTCCTGCAGTGCAGCGGACACGCGGGCACGCTCGGCCACGACGGCCTCGGTCCGCGCGAGCAGCTCGTCGTCGGCGTCGAGGCATGCGGTCGCGGCGGCCTGCGCGAGCGAGTTCACGCTGAACGGGACGTGGACGCGTCGCAGTCCGTCGATCACGGCGTCGTCGGCGACGGCGTACCCGACGCGGAGGCCGGCCAGGCCGTAGGCCTTGGAGAAGGTCCGGAGCACCACCAGGTTGGCGAAGCGCCGTTGCAGCTCGATCGCGTCGTACCGTTGCTCGTCACTCGGACGTGCGTACTCGACGTATGCCTCGTCGAGCGCGACGACGACATCCGAGGGCACCTTCTCGAGGAAGTCGACGAGGGCCTGCGCCTCGACCACGGTCCCGGTCGGGTTGTTGGGGTTGCAGACGAAGATCAGTCGCGTCCGCTCGGTGATCGCCTCGGCCATCGCGGTGAGGTCGTGGACGCGGTCGCCGGTGAGCGGGACCTGAACCGGTGTCGCGCCGACGACGCGGGTGGCCAGTGGGTAGGTCTCGAACGACCGCCAGGCGAAGAGGACCTCGTCGCCGGGACGGCAGGTGATGGTGATGAGGTTCTGGCAGAGGCTCACCGACCCGCACCCGGTCTGGATCGCGTCCGGCGGGACACCGAGCTTCTTCGACAGCGCCTCGGTGAGGACGACCATCCCGTTGTCGGGGTAGCGGTTGAGCGTGGCGGCAGCATCGGCGATCGCCTTCGCGACGCTCGGGAGCGGCCCGAACGTCACCTCGTTGCTGGCCAGTTTGACCGCGCCCGGGAACGTCCTGCCCGGGACGTAGGCGGGAACCGAGGCCAGGTCGGGGCGGATGCGCGGGGTCACGCAGACCAATGTAACCGTGCCGCGACCTGCGGTTCCATGCTGGTTTGCCCCGGCTCGCAACGCATGTGTAATCTTTGCGTTCGGCAGTTCGCGAGAACTCCACTGGAGGCGTGCCAGAGCGGCCGAATGGGATTCACTGCTAATGAATTGTCCCGCTAAAACGGGACCGGAGGTTCGAATCCTCTCGCCTCCGCCGAGGCACCGGCCTTACGACAACTGAATACCTGCGCCCGTAGCTCAACGGATAGAGCATCTGACTACGGATCAGAAGGTTAGGGGTTCGAATCCCTTCGGGCGCACACCGAGATCCCCCGCCTGGTCCACACGGACCGGGCGGGGGATCTCTCGTCGTCGGGTGATGACGATGAACGACCGGCTCGCGTCAGTCGTAGTAAGAGTTATCAGGCTTTACAAGATCCTTATAAAGCTCTACAACTCTTGCTATGGATGCGTTGTCCAATCCCTACACACCGAACGCCGGGGCCACTCCTCCGGTGATGGTCGGGCGCGAAGATCAGCAACAGTCCTTCGATCTGTTGCTGGCACGGTTGGAGCGCGGTCGGACCGAACAGTCGATGATCGTGACGGGCTTGCGAGGCGTCGGGAAAACGGTGCTGTTGCGTGAGTTTCGCAAAAAGGCCGAGATGCGGAAATGGGCGATCGTCGAGATCGAGGTCAGCAAACACGACGATGACGATTTTCGTCGGCAGCTTGCCCGCGAGTTCCGCTCAGCACTCCTGTCGATGTCGCCGAAGGCGCGCTGGACCGACAGGGCACGACGAGCAGCCGCTGTCATCCGGTCTTTCACGATCAACATCGACCCCGACGGTCGCATCACCGCGGGTCTGGATGTGGGCGCGGAGGAGGGAGTCGGCGACTCGGGTGATTTGACGTCGGATCTCACGGACCTCGTCGTCGCACTCGGTGAGGCGGCGCGCGAGCATGAGGCGGGTCTCGTGCTGCTGCTCGATGAGATCCAATTCCTGCACAAGCAGCAGCTGGAAGCACTCGTGGCCGCGCTCCACAAGACAGTCCAGCGCGAGCTACCGATAACGATGGTCGGGGCAGGGCTACCGCAGATCGCGGAGCTGGCCGGCGAGGCGAAGTCGTACGCCGAACGCCTGTTCAAGTTCCCTGAGATCGGGATCCTCTCGCACGACGAGGCCGCGACGGCGCTCCGCGAACCGGCCTCGGAAGAGGGTGCGATCTTCGACGCGGACGCGCTCGAACTCGCCGGGGAGATCACAGGGCGGTACCCCTACTTCCTCCAAGAACTCGGATATGCCGTGTGGCTGATCGCGTCCGACGGCCGGATCACACGTGACGACGTGGAGGCAGCGCAAGGTGTCTACGAGGAGAAGCTGGACAGCAGCTTCTTCCGTGTCCGGAAAGATCGAACCACCGAACTGGAGCAGGCATACCTCCGGGCGATGGCTGAACTCGGCCCCGAGCCCCAGCTCGCGGGTGACGTTGCCCGACTGCTGGATCGGACGTCGCAGCAATGCGCTCCGACGCGCTCTGTGTTGATCGAGAAGGGACTTCTCTACACCCCGAATCACGGTTACGCCGCGTTCACGGTTCCCCAGTTCGACCGGTACATGAAGCGATCGGTGCCGACGCTCTCCGTCCCTCCGGTGCGGCAACGTCGACGCCGGCGCTGACTCGACGTGACTGTGGAGTACACGCGAGTCGGCCACGGATTCGCCACAGCCGAGATCGTGCCCCACGCTCCGAGCGTGCGGTGATCGACTCTCTCGCCCGGGATGCCGTCGACCTGGTCGGGGCGGACGCGCGCGCTGTTCTCGGCATCACCGGAGCACCCGGCGCGGGAAAGACCACGCTGGCGCAGGCGTTGGTCGCCCGGATCGAGGAACTCCGGGGGCCGGGGTGGGCTGCGCTCGTGCCGATGGACGGCTTCCATCTGGCCGACGATCAACTTCGACGTCTGGGCGCGCTCGGACGCAAAGGTGCGCCCGACACCTTCGACGCAGCCGGATATGCAGCCCTGCTCGCGCGGGTCCGGCTGGAGACCGGGCGACCGGTCTACGCCCCCGGCTTCGAGCGGACGCTCGAGCAACCCGTGGCCGCCGCGCTGGTGGTGCTGCCGCAGGCGCGGCTCGTGATCACCGAGGGCAACTATCTGTTGCTCGACGACCCCGAGTGGTCCCCGGCGAGAGCCGCGATGGACGCCGTGTGGTTCGTGACCGCCGACGAGTCGACACGTCGTGAGCGCCTGCTGGCCAGGCACGTCGAGTTCGGGAAGACGCCGAGCGAGGCGCGCGCGTGGATCGCAGGCGTCGACGACCACAACGCCGAACTGGTGGCGTCGACGGCCGCACGCGCCGATCGTGTCATCGGGCCCGGCGGTCGGACGTCATGACTCCGCAGGAAGGCGGGATGTCAGCGCAGGGCCCCAGCGCTCGCAGTAATCGGTGATACCGGTGTCGGTCGTGTAGGTCGAGTCGAGCAGGTACAGCCCGGGTGCCGGCGTGACCGCACCCAGCTCGACCAGGACGGGCTTCAGGAGAAGCTCCGGCGCCATCGCGTGAGCGGGGCCGGCACCCAGCATCAGCGGCACCGACACCACGTCGCGAAGCCCTTCGTCACCGGCGAACTGGTCGAGGAACAGCTTCAGCACCCCGGTGTACGTCGCTTTGAACGTGGGGCTGGCGAACACGACCAGATCCGATTCGGCGACGGTCGTCACCGCGGCTGTCACGTCCGGGTCCCCCCAGCCGAGGAGGCCGGCGCCGAGAGTGATGACGTCGACGACGTGGTCCGGCGCAGCGCCCGTGAGTCCCTGGGCAAGCCGGGTAGCGGCGTCGAGAGTGCGCGAGGCCGGCTTGGGGTTTCCGGCAACGACGGTGGTGGTCACGTGGCAGTCCTACCGGTCGCGGTCGTCGCCCGTCAATCCTCCGCCGACGGAGCGGGGTCGGGCATGCGGTCGGTGCCCCAGCTGCGACGGATGTAGCCGACGATGCGGTCGATGTCCTCGGCGGGGACGTCGTCGGGTCGGCCGTTCTCCAGCGGGTCTGCGTGGAAGATGTACAGCCGCGACGCGAACTGGTCGAAGGGCAGGGACCCCTCTCCGTGGCGTTCACCGTTGCCCGCGGTGCCCACGACGACGCCGTCGCCCCAGTCCTGCCCGCTGTCGTTGTTGGGGTTGAAGAAGTAGACCCGCATGACGCCGTCCGGGTCGGCGGCGACGCGCAGGATCGTGATCGCGTGCCACCCGACGTACCGGGCGGCGCTGTCGGTGACCGCGACGCCCGCCGGCTGCGGGTGGATCAGCGGCTGATCACCGTTGTAGGCGGGGTGGTACGACGCGTGGAACTGGCGCAGAAACCCGTCGAGGTCGATCAGGTTGCCGGTCTCCACGTCGACGTCGATGTGGAACTCCCGCCACGACCACCAGCCGTGGAACTCCGGGTTCACCCAGCGGTGCGGGTCACCGTCACGCCCGGCGCATCGCCGGACCATCTCGGCGTAGATCCGGTCGAGATGCGGTACCAGCAGTAGCGACACCGGGTCGAGATCGATGGGATCGCTGGTGGCGACGCCGCTCTCGCTCGCCGTAGACGACAGCGCCGCGCCCTCGAAGTGCATGACGACCTCGTCGTCGCGGGCCGCCCACACCACCATCTGGAGCAGGTAGTCGGGATCGTTGTAGGCCCACATCGACAGTGCGCGCGCCGACTGGCACGTCGGGTTGTCGCCCTGCCCGACGCCCAGCGGCTGGCCCAGCATCGACAGGATCCCCGCGAGCAGCCGTGCCGACGGGACGGGGGCGTCACCGAAGGCCAGCCGCAGCCGTTCCGACGACGCGGACGACAGCGGGAGCGCGATCTGCCGCCAGAGCGACGGGACGATCGGCGGCTGGTGGAGGATGCCGCGGTCGAGCATGAGGGCGAGACCATAGATGCACTGGGCGGTCTCCGGGTGCACGGCGACGTCGACAAGGCGGTAGACGAGATCCGGGAAGCGTTGCAGCGACGTACGACCCACGTCCGACAGGCCGAGCGCCTCGGGCAGCAGATGCGGATTCGTCTCGACCAGGTAGCGCAGCAGCGTCGCGTGGTACGGCGACACCAGGCCGGTGTCGTGCATGGCGCGAGCGAACCCGCCGGCCTCGAACTGCAGCCCGCCGGCGTCCATCACCTCCAGCCGCGACCGGTAGACGTCGACGCCGGGATCCTCCCGACACGCCTCGGTGGTCCCGAAGAGTGCGGTGATGAGGCGGTCCAGCCCCTGCCCCGACGACCCGAGGTCGACGTCGGGGTCGTCGCGGTAGATCGCGATGCGGGTGACCATCGCGGTCACCTGCTCGACCTGGATCGGGCGCTGTCGCAGGATGCGCCAGATCTCCTCGACCAGTTCGTCGAGGACGCTGTCGTAGCCGATCTGCTCGGCGACGTAGCCGAAGAGATCGCGGATGAGGTACGCGGTACGTCCGAGGCGAACGCGCTCGGCCTCCGACGGCGGCGTGAACAGCACCTCGAGGTTCATCGCGAGAACCTGCGACAGGAACCGTCGCGCGTCGTCGGCGTCGACGGCGGGGTGCGTCATGTCACCGGCTGCCACGGCGACGAGCCGCAACTCGCTCGCGGCCTCCAGGGCCACGGTGTCGGCGTGGCCGCTGCGCAGGCTGGAGCCGACGATCGCGGGGACCAGGATGTCGGGCTGGGCCCAGTCGGTGCCCGCGAACAGTCCCGCCTCCTCCAACGCCCCGGCGCGCTCGCGGACCGCCGCGCACCCGCCCTTCTGCGTCAGGACGCGGGTGAGCGCGTCGAGAACCCGTCGCACCTTGGTGCTCTTGGAGAACTCCGGTGCGTCGTGCAGTGCAGCGGTCGCGTGATCGAGCTGGGCGAGACGCGTCGTCAGCGCAGGATCGGGCGCAGTCGATCCCTCGTCCACGACGGGGTCCATCGACTGCGTCGGGCCGCGGTCGGCCGTACCGAGTTCCTGCTTCACACGTAGAAGTCCAGTTCTTCCTGGTGCTTCAACAGGTCTCGCATCCGGACGGGGTCGTCACCGAAGAAGTACAGCAGTCCCCAGTGCGTCCCGAACGCGGTCCGCTTGGTCACCGTCTGCTCCAACGGCGGTGCCAGGTCGTTCGTCTCGTAGTAGTCGTGTTCGGCCGTCTCGGCGGGGATCTCCAGCGAACTGACGACGCGCCGACGGGGATACACGCCGAAGCATCCGGCGACGCCCGTCGCGTCGACGACCTCCTTCGGGAAGAAGGCGTCGATCTCCTCCGTGGTGGTCTTCGGGTCGAAGGCCAACGCGAGCCCCTGGTAGGCGTTGAACCCGTACGCCCGCTCGAGGAGCTCGAACACCTTGAAACCCGGTGGGCGGTAGGCGACCTCGCCGAAGTACATCTCACCGTCACTGGTGACGAAGTACTCGGGATGGATGAACCCGAACTCGATGTCGAAAGCCTTGATGAGCTTCTCGATCTGCGCGGTGATCGCCGGCCGGTACTTCTCCAGCTCCGGCGTCGCCGGCACGAACACCGAGTACCCGAGCGTCACGTACTCGGAGATGTTGAGGAACTTGACCTTCCCGTCGTGGATCCACGCTTCGACGGCGAACTCCCACCCGTCCAGGTGCGACTCCATGAGCACCGGGAACTCCTCGTCCGGGATCGAGTCGACCTCGTCGGGAGTGCGGATCACGCGGTGGCCGAGGCAACCGGCCTTGTCGAACGCCTTCAGGTGGATCGGGTCGTTCGGGTCGCCGTCGAGCTTGAGCAGCGTCTGGTTCACGCGACGGAGAAAACGGATGACGTCCTCGCGGTCGTGCGCCTCCTCGAAGATGCCGACGCGGATGCCACCGAGCTGGGCCCGCCGCTTCATCAACGCCTTGTCGCGCAACAGCATCGCCTGACCGAACAGGCGCGGGTTGTCCAGTAGGACGGAGTTGATCGCGCCAGCCCACTCGACGGTCTCCTCGTAGAGCGGGATCGACACGTCGACACCCATGTCCCGCAACGTCTCCGCGATCTCGAGTGACCTGTCGTTGAGACGTTCGAAGTCCCAGGGGAGGTACGGGATCTCGTGCTGTTCGCAGTACTCGCGTGCCCATTCGGGCGCGACCACCACGTACCGGCGGTCGAATGCGTCGAGCGCCTCGACTGCGGCGAGGCTCCATCCGAGGAGTGCGACATATCCCTTGTCGGGGTTCTTCGGGACCCTGCGTCCCGAGGTCTGCACCTGTGTCTGTGACTGCGTCGCCGACTGGGTCTGCGTCTGTGTCATGCCTGTCTCCTTCCCGTCGAGCGGTAGGGGGTCGAGCCCCGCCAACGGTACAGATGACGCACGCAGGCACCTAGTTCGGACCGCTCAGAGGGCCTGTTCAGGCAGGTCCCTGTTCTGCCGGGCGGCCACGACTCGCCCGGCGTCGACACCCTCGCCCCCCGCGTCGCGGGACACTGGTCGTATGACCGACCCGCCGGCATCGCCTGCCGCGACGACGGCCCTGCTCGGGGAGATCGCCGCGCGCTTCACCACCACCATGCGCGCACCGGTCCTCGGCTCACCTGCGAGTGTGGGCCTCGCGTTCGAGGAGGTCGTCTTCCCGGCGACCGACGGTGTTGCGCTCGAAGGGTGGTTCGTCCCGGCGAGCTCGCCGAGGGCCACCGTGATCGCCACCCATCCACGCGGATTCAGCAGGACGGGGCTGCCGGCGGATCAAGAACCGTGGCGGGCGATCCACGCCGAGACCGGCAACGACATCGCCGTTGACTTCCTGCCTGACATCCGCGTCCTGCACGACGCTGGGTACGAAGTACTCGCCTTCGACCTCCGGAACTCCGGCTGGAGCGGTGCGGCCAACGGTGGGGTGACGAGCAGCGGACGGTTCGAGGCCCGGGACGTGCGAGGAGCGCTGAGATTCGTGCGGTCGCGGAGCCCGCGTCCGACCATCCCCGTCGCGCTCGTGACGCGATGCCTCGGTGCCAACGCAGCGTTCTTCGCGATGTCGCAAGCCCCGGACGAATTCGACCAGGTGAGGTGCGTCGTCGCCTGCCAGCCGCTGTCTCCCGCACAGGTCCTGCGACGCACCCTCGAGCGTCGCGGTGTCCCGATCCAGAACATGATCGAGCTCGACAGACTGGTCCAACTGCGGGCCGGGTTCACGTTGGCAGACCTCTCACCTGTCGAGGCCGCACGCAGCGTCCGACCACCGACCCTGATGTACCAGGTCAGAGACGATGTGATGACCAGGCCTGACGACGTACAGGCGATTCACGACGCCGTCGGGACCTCCGACAAGGAGCTGTTCTGGATCGACGGAACGACACGCCGATGGGACGGCTACCTGCATTTCCAGCGTCACCCCGACCGGGTGCTGGCGTGGCTGGACCGACACACGCGGTCCTGATTCGTGGATCAGGCCGACGCGGCGGCCTTCCAATCGGCGGTGCGCTCCGGCGATGCCTGCTCGAGTGCGTCGCGGGTCTCGTCGGCGGTGCCGTGTTGGCCGTACACCGGGGTGCCGGGTTGCTGGCGCCACGACTCGGCGATCGTCCCCGCGTCGACGGGGTCGAAACCGAGCTCGTCGACGATGTTGGAGACGACCACCTTCGCCGCGGCGTCGTCACCGGCGATCGGGAGCGCGATGCGCCCCTCCTCGCCGGCGGGCTTGCCGCGCTCGAGCAGGAACTTCCAGAAGATGCCGTTGAACACCTTCACGACCGGTTGGCCGATCTGCTCCGACACCCACGCGCTCTCGGTCTGTCCGTCCTCGATCGCGGCGATGAGGCCGTCGCGCTGCTGCGGGTAGTAGTTGTTCGTCTCGATGATCGGCGCGCCCGGCGTGCGCGCGGCGAAGATGCCGGGCTCGAGATCCGGGACGTTCTTCTGCGGGATCGACAGGATCACGAGGTCCGCGTCGCGGGCGGCCTCGCGCGCCCAGACGGGCGTGGCACCGGTCTCGCCGGCGAGCTCGGCCAACGTCTCCGGTGCACGCGAGTTCGCGACGTGCACCTCGTGTCCGAGGGCGGTCAGCCGCCGCGTCAGGCTGCCGCCGATGTGTCCTGCTCCGATGATCCCGATACGCATGTCTTGCAGAAGGATCGGCGCTCGACGCATATTCCGACGGTCGACCCGGGTGTGACGCGCGAGACGCACGCGATGCCGGAATAGTCGAGGCCGATCCGCGGTTGATGAGTCCGACGGAGCCGGACCGAATGCCCCGGGCCCCACCCCATCGCCGCCACGAGCGGCCACTCGCCGAGAGGCGCATCACCGGCCCCGTCCACCGACCGGCGGCGTCGTCACCCCACGAGGGTGTCGGCGCCGTCGTCGTGTGCGTGGCCGCCGTGTCAGGCGGCCGGAACCACCGACTGCGACTGTCGCGGGGAGCGGAAAGCCGCTGCACTCCAGGGGGCAAGAGGTGCGGCACCGTAGCCCATCTGGACCAGGCGGTCGCGGACCTCGTCCAGGGAGGTCGCGCGCAGGATCGTCTGCAGGTCGGCCACGCACCGCTCGACGTCGGACAGGGGCGCGTCGAGTGCCGTCGCGACCTGAGCCGGCGACGATCCGAGTGCGAGGTGTTCTGCGATTGCCTTGTGGTTCGTCACGTCTTCGACGGTAGGTCGGCGCAGGCGTGCCCGAAAGACGTCGGAGGCAATCGACGGTGCAACCGTGTCGGCGGTCGCGGTTCGGTAACGCCGTCGTGACCTCAGTCGCCGATCCGCCGCAGGTCGTTCTCGAACGTCACACGACCCGGGCACGCCTCGGTCCACGCCAGCGTCGAGGTGCTGGTGATCGACTGCACCGGCGACGCGTCGCCCTCGGGGAGGGTGGCGGTCGAGGTCAGGACGGGTCGGTAACTGCGTCCGTCCGCGCATCGCCGGGGTCCGACGGTCTCCACCTGCGACAGCATCCGAGACGGCCCGCCGGTGAACCCCGCGACGGTGGGTGAACCCTGGGAGTCCTGGCCGTTCATGACGACCACGCAGGTGGTCGCGTCACGGGTGCAGGTGGGTGCCGCCGTGAACCGCGTGGTCTGCACGGTCGGTGTCCTGATGAGGGTCGGGGGATTCCAGGCCACGATCCTCGTCGTCTCCTCGTAGGCCCCGCGGAACCCCTCGACCGGCGACGCGACCGCCGCCGGCACACGGACGTCCCCGATCGTGCGGGTCCCGGACGGCAGGCCCCCGGTGCGGGTGAGGGTGATCGACCCCTCCGACGTCATCGCGCAGGAGCCTCCCTGGACCGACGCGAGCGTGCCCGACAGGCGGCTCGCCGAGTCGTTGGCGCGGATCGACGCGCTCTCCAACGCCACCCACGGTTCGTCGACCGGAGCCGTGAGCCCCTCGGGGACGCAGGGTCGCGTCGGCGGCACCACCACACGCGACCAGGTCCCGTTCTCCAGCACGAACTCCATGCGGTCCTGGTCGTAGGGGAGGCTCGGATCCGCGGCGGTGGACGACGCGACGGCGACACACCCGTTGCCCGGCCCCGCGCACGAGGTCTGCACGACCCACGTCGTCGTCTGTGGGACGGCGTCGGTGCCGGTGGCGGGCGTCCCGTCGATCGAGGCGGTCAGCCGAGTCACCGAATAGGTGCCGCTGAACATGGCGGCGGGGTCTGCCTTCTCGTCGGAGCACGCGGTGACGAACCCGCCGACGATCGTCGTCGCGAGCGCGACGAGGGCACAGTGCCGCACCACGCGCGAGGTGAGGGTCGGGCGGGTCATCGGTGCTCCTGGGCGTGCGAGAGGCGATCTGTGCGATATCTCATCACACATTCGCCGACTGCAACCGACGACGAACCGAGGCCCGTCAGGCGACGATCGACGGCCTCCCGAACTGAGTCCGCACGCCCGGCGACCACAGCGCGCGCAGCGGCTCACCGGCCGCACGGACGCCGCTCGCGTCCAGCAGGTCGTCGTCGAGGTGGACGATGTCCGCCCGGTGCAGAGGCCAGGCCGAGTGCTGGTTCGGCACCCACAGCGTCCGGCCCGCCACACGGGTGTGCGCCCCCCAGCGGGCGGTGAGCCACTGCTCCAGATCCGTGGGCTCCACCGGCGCGCCGATCTCCACCTCGAGGCGGCTGCGCAGTCCCCGGTCGGGCCAGCGCCGCTTGCTGATGTACTCCACGCGGGTGCCCATGCGGCGGATCGACATGTCGGCCCATGTGTAGGGGATGCCCAGACCGATGCGGGTGAGTGGGACCACCGCCAGTCGGCTCGTCTCGAGCGACCGGAACAGCACGCCGTGCCGGCCCTTGTCGTCGACCGAGTAGAGGCGGATGTTCGTCTCGGCGAACGACCCCAGGTACGGGACGGCCGGGGTGCGACCGAGGGATATGTCGTGCATCTCGAACGGCACCAGGGCGACGTAGGTTACGCCGTCGGCGAACACATCCGGTCGTGTGCCGCGCGGGAACATGTGCGCCACCGACGCGGGGTCGACGGGCCAGTGGACGAAAGTCAGGTTCTCCCACCGCTGGTCGAGGATCATCGGCCGCGGCAGCTTCGGCGCGGTGAGCGGTGCTCCCAGGATGCTGGACATGCCGACCAGTATCCCGCCCTCCGCACCATGTGACACGGGAGCGTGACGGAGCGGACAATCAGTACTCGTGCCATCCGGGAGCAAACCCGCCATCCTGACCGTCGACGACGACCCGTCGGTGTCGCGTGCCGTGGCCCGCGACCTGCGGCGTCGCTACGGCGAGAACCACCGCATCATCCGCGCCGAGTCGCCGGACTCCGCGCTCGAGACGCTGCGGGAGATCACGCTGCGCGGCGAGGACGTCGCGGTGATCCTCGCCGACTACCGCATGCCGCTCATGACCGGCATCGAGTTCCTCGAGCAGGCCATGGACATCGTCCCGGCCGCGAAGCGGGTGTTGCTCACCGCCTACGCCGACACCGGCGCGGCGATCGACGCCATCAACGTCGTCGACCTCGACCACTACCTCCTCAAGCCGTGGGATCCGCCGGAGGAGAAGCTCTACCCGGTTGTCGACGCGCTGCTGGAGGCGTGGCGATCGTCGGATCGCAGTCGATCCGACGACACGCGCATCGTGGGACACCGTTGGGACCCGCGGAGTTCGGCGATGCGGGAGTTCCTCGCCCGCAACCAGCTCGCGTACCGGTGGTTCATGTCCGACGAACCCGAGGGCGCGCGACTGCTCGCGGCCGCCGGTCTCGCCGACGACGCGCGTCTGCCGGTCGTCGTGTGCGCCGACGGCACCGTGCTGCAGGAGCCGACGGACACCGCACTCGCCGATCACCTGGGTCTGCAGACCAACCCGAGCGGCGACTTCTACGACCTCGTCGTGGTCGGTGGCGGACCGGCCGGGCTCGGATCGGCGCTGTACGGCGCCAGCGAGGGACTGCGGACGGTCCTGGTGGAACGGACCGCCACCGGTGGACAGGCCGGACAGAGCTCACGCATCGAGAACTACCTCGGTTTCCCCGACGGGGTGTCGGGGGCGCAGCTCGCCGATCGTGCACGGCGACAGGCCATCCGCTTCGGCGCCGAGCTGATCACCACCCGCGACGTGGTCGCGCTCGAGGTCAACGGTTCGGCACGGACGGTCCGCTTCGACGACGGCAGCACCATCGACGCGCACACCGTGATCCTGGCGACCGGCGTCTCCTACCGACGGCACGACGCCGACGGTCTCGACGAGCTGACCGGGCGCGGCGTCTACTACGGCTCGGCGGTGACCGAGGCGGCGCGCTGCGGCGATCAGGACGTCTACATCGTCGGCGGTGCCAACAGCGCCGGGCAGGCTGCCCTGTACCTCGCCCGCGGCGCGCGGTCGGTGACGATCGTGGTCCGCGCGCCGTCGCTGCAGGCGTCGATGTCGCACTACCTCATCGCGCAGATCGACAAGACCCCCAACGTCTCCGTCCGCACGTGCACCGAGGTCGTCGGCGTCGCCGGCGACGACCACCTGGAGACGATCACCCTGCGCGACCGCACCACCGGCGACGAGGAGACCGTCTCGAGCGGTTTCCTGTTCCTGTTCATCGGGGCGGCGCCCCGCACCGACTGGCTCGACGGGGTGATCGCCCGCGACCAGCACGGCTTCATCCCCACCGGTCCCGACCTGGTCTCCGACGGGACCGTGCCCGGCGACTGGTCGCTCGACCGGATGCCGCACCACCTCGAGACCACCGTCCCCGGCGTGTTCGCCGCCGGTGACGTCCGATCGCAGTCCGCCAAACGCGTCGCCTCCGCCGTGGGCGAGGGGGCGATGGCCGTCATGCTCGTCCACCGATATCTGGGGCAGTCATGACAGAACCCGTGATGTGCACACCCGAGGAACTGCGCGAGCTGTTCCTCTTCGAGCACCTCTCCGACGATCAGCTCGACACGCTCTGCCGCGAGGGACACGTCGTCGAGATCGAGCCGGGACCGCTCTACACCGAGGGGGAACCGGCGACGTGCTTCTACGTCCTCATCTCCGGCGAGGTGGTGATGTCGAAGATGTCGGCGGGGGAGGACATCCAGATCTCCCGGACCTCGCAGAAGGGCGTGTATGCGGGCGCCTGGCAGGCATATCTGGGCGACATGGGGTCGGACACCTATCCCGCGTCGATGCGCGCCGTCACCCCGTCGACGTTCTTCGTCCTCGACGCCGACGTCTTCGGGCGTCTTGTCCGCGAGTGGTTCCCGATGGCGGTACACCTGCTCGAGGGGCTCTTCATCGGCAACCAGAACTCGCGGCAGATCCTCGACCAGCGGGAGCGTCTGCTCGCGCTGGGTTCCCTGTCGGCCGGGCTCACGCACGAGCTGAACAACCCGGCGGCGGCCGCGGTCCGGGCGACGTCGGCGCTGCGCGACCGTGTATCGCACATGCGGCGCAAACTGCAGGTGATCGCGTCGGGCATCTACGACGCCGAGGCCATCGCGACCCTGATCCGGTTGCAGGACGAGGCGGCCGAGCTCGTCGCCAAGGCGCCGACGCTCACACCGCTCGAGGCCTCGGACCGCGAGGACGCGATCGCCGACTGGCTCGACGACCACGCCATCGCCCAGAGCTGGGAGCTCGCGTCGCCGTTCGTGGCGGCCGGGATCGACGCCGACTGGCTGGAGAAGATCGCCGCCCGCGTGGACGTCTCGATTCTCGAGAGCGCCATCCGCTGGCTCTTCTACACCGTCGAGACCGAGCTGCTGATGAACGAGATCGGCGACTCGACCACCCGTGTCTCGACGCTCGTCGACGCCGCGCGGCAGTACTCCCAGATGGACCGGGCACCGCACCAGCGCGCCGACCTGCGCGAGCTCATCGACTCGACGCTGGTGATGCTGGGCCGCAAGATCGGCGACGGGGTCACCGTCGTCCGCGAGTACGACCCGGCGCTGCCCGCGCTCCCGGTCTACGCGGCCGAGCTGAACCAGGTGTGGACCAACCTGATCGACAACGCGGTCGCCGCGATGGACGGGTCGGGGACGCTGACCGTGCGGACCCGCCGCGACGACGACGACGCCGTCGTCGAGATCGCCGACACCGGACCCGGTGTGCCCGAGGACATCCGGACACGGATCTTCGAACCGTTCTTCACGACGAAAGCCGTCGGTGAGGGCACCGGCCTGGGCCTCGACATCTCGTGGCGGATCGTCGTGAAGAAGCACCACGGGAGCCTCACGGTGCGATCGGAACCCGGCGACACCGTCTTCGAGGTCCGCATCCCGCTGGAGGCCCCGACGCCCGAGGCCGTCCCGGTCCCCGACTGATCCCTGAACCCGCGCCGACCGAGCGAACCCGCCTCGTGCTCTACACGGAACGGCCGCTTCGGCGCGGGTTCACCGACCCGCGCGCTCCTCGTCGATCCGCGTCGTGCCCGGCGCGGGATCGGTGGTCCGACGCGGGTTCGCGGAGCCGGCCGTCCGTGCAGATCGCGGCACTAGGCTGAGGCCATGTCCCAGCAGGCGCCGTGGGCGCGAGGTCGGTACGAGTCTGTCGCCACGCTCATCGCACCGGTCGCCGACGAGCTGGTCGCCCGCGTCGAGGACCTTCGGCCACTCACCGGGACCGACGTCGTCGACCTCGCCTGCGGCACCGGCTCGGTCGCCCGCGCCGCCGTGCGCCGGGGAGCGCGGGTCACCGGCGTCGACATCACCCCCGAACTCGTCGACATCGCGCGCGCCGCATCGCCCGACGCGATCGACTGGGTCGTCGCCGACGCCACCGACACCGGGCTGCCGGACAGCAGCGCCGACGTGGTGCTGTCGAGCATGGGCATCATCTTCACCCCGGCCACCGTGCTCGACGAGATCGCCCGACTTCTCCGCCCCGGCGGGACGCTCGGTTTCACCGCATGGACGCGGTCCGCGCACAACCCTTTCCACGATCCGGTCGTGGAGGTCCTCGGCTCCCCGCCGAGCACCACGCCCGGCCCGGATGCGTGGGGCGACGCCGAGACGGTGCGCGCCCGCCTGGCCGACGCCTTCCACACCGTCGAGGTCGACCCCCGCGTGCACACCTGGCGCTTCGACTCCGTCGACACCGCTCTGCACTTCATCGCCCACGAGTCGCCGGTCCACGTGGATCTGTTGTCCCGCGTCGACGAGGTGCAGCGGGATCGGTTGCTCACGGCATTCGAGGCGGCGCTCACCGCGACCACCGACAGCGACGGGACCGTCGCGTTCGAGTCGCCCTATGTGGTCGTCACCGCGCTCGTCCGCTGACGGTCTCGCCTACTGCGCGCCGAAGGTGCACGTCGCGCCGGTCGGTGGTGTTGTATGGAACGGGTGCGCCTGCCCACGAGCCGCCATCGCCGCGGTCGACTCGTCCTCGCCGTGATGCTCGCCGCCGTCGCGGTCCTTCTCGCCGGGTGTTTCGACCCGCTCGACCGCGCCGGATCGCGTGATCCCGACCCCAACCACATCGTCGTGGGGTCCGGCGGTGTGCTGGAGGCGCAGATCATCGGTCAGATCTACATCGACGCACTGAAAGCGAACGGCTTCCAGGTCACCGACCAGCTGAACTCCGGCACCCGCGAGCGGTACGTCCCCGCGCTCAAGGCCGGCGACATCGACCTCACGCCCGACTTCATCGGCAACCTTCTCTACTACCTCGCGTCGAACAACTCGTCCGTGTCGGCCGAACGCGCAGAACAGATCTCGACCATCACCGACCTCCCCGGCATCGAGGCCGCGATGCCGGAGGCCATCGGCCCCGACCTCGCGATCGGGCAGCCGGCGCCCGGATCCGACTCCGACAGCGTCACGGTCACGTCGACCACCGCGGACCGCTACCGGCTCAGGACCATCGGTGACCTCGCCGAGCTGTCGAAGCGGCAGACCGTCACGTTCATGGCCAACAGCGAGTTCGCGACCCGCTCCGTCGGTGTACCCGGGCTGGAGAAGAACTATGGCCTGCGGGTCGAGTTCCGTCCCAACAACGACTCCGGCGGCCAGGCCACCATCAACGAACTGACCTCCGGCCGGGTCACCGCCGCCGACATCTACACGACGACACCGGCGATCACGACCGAGAACCTCGTGGTGCTCGAGGACCCGAAGAACAACTTCCCCGCCAACAACGTCGTCCCCCTCATCGCGAAGTCGAAGGTGACACCGAAGTTGCTCGGGGTGCTGAACGCGGTGTCGGCGAAGCTCACCGTGACCGAGCTGCGGGACCTCAACTACGCCGTCTCCGGCCCCCGGAAACTCGAGGTCGAACAGGCGGCGTCGGAGTGGGTCGACAAGTGGAACCTGAACGAGAAGATCGGACAGTGATGCCCAGTCCTCAATCGACGATGATCGGCTTCGAGTCGGTCACCAAGACCTATCCCGACGGGACCACGGCGGTCGACACCCTCGACCTCGAGATCGAGGCCGGGTCGTTCACCGCGTTCGTGGGTCCGTCGGGCTGCGGCAAGACGACCTCCATGCGGATGATCAACAAGATGATCACGCCCACCAGCGGTGTGGTGCGGGTCGACGGCGACGACGTCGCCGGGGTCGACCCGGTGAAGCTGCGCCGCGGGATCGGCTACGTGATCCAGAGTGCGGGGCTCATGCCGCACCAGCGGATCGTCGACAACGTCGCGACAGTGCCTGTCCTGCAGGGCGTCCCGCGCAAGAAGGCGCGGAACGCGGCGATGGAACTGCTGGAACGCGTCGGTCTCGACGCAGTGCTGGCGACGCGCTACCCCGCGCAACTCTCCGGCGGCCAGCAGCAGCGCGTCGGCGTCGCACGGGCACTCGCCGCCGATCCGGCGATCCTGCTCATGGACGAGCCGTTCAGCGCCGTGGACCCCGTGGTCCGCGAGGACCTGCAGAACGAGATGCTTCGTCTGCAGGGCGAACTGCGCAAGACGATCGTGTTCGTCACCCACGACATCGACGAGGCGGTGAAGCTCGCCGATCGGATCGCGATCTTCGGCTCGGGTGGGAAGCTCCACCAGTACGACACCCCGGAGCGACTGCTGGCGGCGCCGTCGGACGACTTCGTCGCCGGCTTCGTCGGGCGTGACCGCGGATACCGCCTGCTGCAGTTCACCTCCGGCCAGTCGATCCCGATGGAACCGCTGGCCCCGATCGGCGAGTCCGACATCGACGGGCTCACCCTCGGCGACGACGACTGGCGACTGGTACTCGACGGTGACCGCCGCCCGTTCGGTTGGGTCGACGCCGCCGGCGTGCAGGCACATCGCGGAGGTGCGGGCCTGTACGAGAGTTGTTCTGCCGGAGGATCACTCTTCGTCGAGGGTGGCACCGCGCGGCAGGCGCTCGACGCTGCGCTGTCGTCCCCGTCGGGAGTCGGGGTCGTCGTCGACGACGCCGGCGAGGTGACCGGCGGCCTCCGCGCCGCGGGGGTCCTGTCGGTCATCGAGCGCGAGCGGACCTCGTCGTGAACTACCTGTTCACCCACTTCGACAAGGTCTGGGGACTGGTCGGTGAGCACCTCAAGCTGGCGCTCATCCCGATCGTCGTCGCCCTCGTCATCGCGATCCCCCTCGGTCTCGCGGTGCACCGATCCGCGACGGCCCGGCGCGTCACCGTGATCGTCGGGTCGATCATCTTCACCGTCCCGTCGATCGCGCTGTTCATCGTGCTGCCGTCGCTCATCGACACGCGGATCCTCTCCGACCTCAACGTGATCGTCGCGCTGGCGCTCTACGCGACCGCGCTGCTGGTCCGGTCGGTGCCGGAGGCGCTCGACGCGGTGCCGGCCGCATCGCTCGACGCCGCCGAGGCCATCGGGTACAAGCCGTGGGAACGCGTCGTCAAGGTGCAACTGCCCCTGGCCATCCCGGTCCTCGTCGCGTCGATCCGCGTCGTGTCGGTCACCAACATCTCGTTGGTGTCCGTCGGGTCGGTCATCGGATTCGGCGGTCTGGGCAAGTTGTTCACCGAGGGATACAGCCGCAACTACACCGACGAGATCATCGCCGGCATCATCGCGACCGTCGTCCTGGCGCTCGTCATCGACGTGATCCTGGTGGTGCTGGGTCGGCTCGCGACGCCCTGGACGCGGGCGTCCTCGTCGTCACGGACGCGTGCGTCCTCGTCGTCACGGTTCCTCCGACGTCGTGAGCAGCGGGTCGTGGCCCAGGGGGCGGGTGCATGAGCGACATCGCGTCCCAGACGTGGTCGTACCTGACCACCGGCAGCAACTGGACCGGCACCGCCGACGTCGACGGGCTCGGTCTGCTGATCGGACAACACCTGCAGTACACCGTCATCGCCGTGGCGGTCGCCGCCGCAGTCGCGGTGCCGCTGGGGCTGATCGTGGGACACACCGGGCGGGGCGAGGTCGTCGTCGTGGGTCTGGTCAACGTGGTCAGATCCCTGCCGACCCTCGGTCTGCTCCTGCTGTTCGTGCTGTGGATGGGCCTGGGGTTGACGCCCACGATCATCGCGCTGATCCTCCTGGCCATCCCACCCCTGCTCGCGGGCGCCTATTCGGGCGTGGCGAACGTCGACCGGGTCGTCGTCGACGCCTCACGCGCGATGGGGCTGCGGGAGTGGCAGATCCTGCTCCGGGTCGAACTGCCGAATGCGTTGCCGCTCATCCTCGGTGGGCTGCGCAACGCCACCCTCCAGGTGGTCGCGACCGCGGCCATCGCCGCATATGCCGGACTCGGCGGGTTGGGGCGCCCCATCTTCGACGGTCTCGCCACCTACGACTACGCGCCGATGATCGCTGGGTCGATCCTCGTCACGCTGCTGGCCCTGGTCCTCGACGTGGTCCTCGCCGGGCTGGTCTGGGTCTCGGCGCCGGGAACCGGTCGTCTGCGGCCCACACCGGCTCTCGACGGGGCGGCCGCACGCGTCTGACACGATCACCTGTCATGCACGCACGGATCCCTGCCGAGGGACTGGATCGGGTCGAGGCCATCCTGGCCGAGGCGGACGCCGAACTCGACCGCCTGTACCCCGGTGACCGGCGGACGGGGCAGCCCGTCCACACCGTCTACGTCACCGCCGACAAGGCCGTCCCGCAGACACCGCAGGCGTGGGGGACCCAGGCGCGTGCGCTGCTCACCGACCACACGATGATCGTCGCCGGGCTCGACGCGGCGGTCGACGTGTCGCTCGTCGACCGAATCCTCGGTGAGTGCCCGGTGCAGGACCTGCGCATCGACTTCGAGGACGGCTACGGCGACCGCGGCGACGACGTCGAGGACGAGGACGCGCGTCGTGCCGGCGCCACATTGGCGGCCTGGGCTGCCGACCCATCCGGCCCGTTCTCGCTGGGGATCCGCGCGAAGGGACTCGGGGCGGCCGAGCGGCGTCGCGGCATCCGCACGCTGGAGACGGTGCTCGACGCCGCCGGCGGAATCCCCGACGGGTTCGTGTTCACCGTCCCCAAACTGCGATCGGTCCGCCAGGTCGACGGCGTCGTCGCCCTGTGCGAGGAGATCGAACGCGCACACGGACTGCCCACGGGCAGCCTGCGTTTCGAGCTCCAGATCGAGAGTCCGCAAGCCGTTGTCGGGGCCGACGGGACGGCCACCCTCGCCCGCGCGATCGTCGCCGCGGAGGGCCGGTGCACCGGGCTGCACTACGGCACCTACGACTACAGCGCGGCATGCGGCATCGCCGCGCGGCACCAGTCGCTGGACCACCCCGTCGCCGACCACGCGAAGGCGGTCATGACGGCCGCGGCGGCCCAGACCGGGGTGTGGGTCTCCGATGGGTCCACGCAGGTGGTTCCCGAGGGCGATCCCGACGTGGTGGTCGCGGCGCTCTCACGCCACTTCCGGCTGGTGACGCGCTCGCTGCAGCGCGGGATCTACCAGGGCTGGGACATGCACCCCGGCCACCTCGTCACCCGTTGGGCGGCGACGACGGCGTTCTTCCGGGGCGCGCTGCCGCCCGCTGCGCGACGTCTCGAGTCCTACCTCGGGCGGCTCGGCGGATCCGTCGTCGACGAGCCGGCCACCGCGGAGGCCCTCGCCGCCGTCGTCCTGCGTGGTGTCGATTGCGGTGCTCTGACCGAGTCGGAGATCCTGGCGCTCGCCCCGAGTTGCACCGTGTCGACGTTGCGCGGGCTGCTGCGATACTCGGGCACATCATGAGTGACGACCACGTGTTCCGCACCCTGCCCGACCTCGCCCTGCGTTCCCTCGGCGGCGCCGTGATCTGGGCGAACGACGAGTTCTTCGCCGAGCGCGAGAACCTCATCAAGCCCGGTCCCGCCGGCTACTCCGCCGCGACGTTCGGTCACAAGGGTCAGGTCTACGACGGCTGGGAGACGCGACGTCGTCGGTCCTCGGGGGTCGACGAGGCGATCGTGCGGCTCGGTGCGCCCGGGTTCGTGCACGGCGTCGTCGTCGACACCGCCTGGTTCAAGGGCAACTATCCGCCCGAGGTGTCGGTCGAGGGTGCATGCGTCGACGGCCACCCCTCGGTCGACGAGGTGCGCGCGGCCGACTGGTCCACACTCGTCCCGCGGTCGCGGGTGCGGGGTGACACGAAGAATGACTTCGACGTCGAACCCGGCCCCCGCGTCACCCACGTGAAGCTGACGATGCATCCCGACGGTGGGGTCGCCCGCCTCCGCGTGCACGGCGTCGCCCGTCCCGACGTGACCTATCTGGATGCGGGCCCCGTCGACCTCGCGGCGATCGAGAACGGCGGACGGGTCACCGACTGCTCCAACATGTTCTACGGTTCGCCGCAGAACATGCTGCTGCCCGGCGTCGCGCGCTCGATGGGCGACGGGTGGGAGACCGCGCGCCGTCGCGACGACGGCAACGACTGGGTCGAGATCGCCCTCGCCGCAGAGGGTGTGCCGCAGATGATCGAGCTGGACACGTCGTATTTTCTGGGCAATGCGCCGGGCGCCGCGAGCGTGCGCGGGCGCGTCGCCGACGGGTCCTGGAACGAGATCCTCCCCCGCGTCGGCCTGCATCCCGACACACGACACCGTTTCGTCGTGCGCGACGCACCGGCGGTCACGGCGCTGCGCGTCGACGTGTTCCCCGACGGTGGGATGGCGCGCGTTCGCGCCTGGGGTGCGCTCACCGACGCGGGGCGGCAGACTCTCGCGTCATGACCGGAACCGCCGACTACCCGCGCGACATGATCGGGTACGGACCCACGCCGCCGGATCCGCAGTGGCCCGGTGGGGCCCGGATCGCCGTGCAGTTCGTCCTCAACTACGAGGAGGGCGCGGAGAACAACCCGTTGCACGGTGACCCGGCGAGCGAGACGTTCCTGTCGGAGATGATCGGTGCGCAGGCATTCCCGAACCGGCACATGTCGATGGAGTCGTTGTACGAGTACGGATCTCGCGCCGGGCTGTGGCGGGTGCTGCGTGTGTTCGAGCGGCGGGGCTGGCCGCTGACGATCTTCGCTGTCGCGCAGGCGATGCGCCGCAACCCCGAGGCCGTCGCGGCGTTCGCCGAACTCGGACACGAGATCGCCTGCCACGGACTGTGGTGGAAGTCCTACCAGCTCGTCGACGAGGACACCGAGCGCGCCGACATGGCCGCCGCGGTCGAGATGCTCAGCGAGATCACGGGTTCCGTGCCGGTCGGCTGGTACACCGGACGGGACTCGGCGAACACGCGGAGGCTCGTCGTCGAGCACGGCGGGTTCGAGTACGACGCGGACTCCTACGCCGACGACCTGCCGTACTGGACGAGGGTGGACACCGTCGACGGCACGAAGGACCACCTCGTCGTGCCGTACACGCTCGACACCAACGACATGCGATTCGCGTCGGCGGGCGGCTTCACCATCGGCGACCAGTTCTTCGCTCACCTGCGGGACGCATTCGATGTCCTGTACGCCGAGGGTGAGGCCGGGTCCCCGAAGATGCTGTCGATCGGTCTCCACTGTCGATTGGCTGGTCGGCCGGCAAGAACTGCTGCGCTGGAACGGTTCTGCGATCACATCGCCGCGCACGACGGAGTCTGGGTGGCGCGTCGCGTCGACATCGCTCGTCATTGGCGGGCGACACGCCCACCGACAGCGAGCGGGGATCATCTCCCGGCGGGATGATGGCTCGATGCTGGGACCACCGCAGGAGCGACTGGTCGCCGCGCTGCCCCGCACCGACGACGGGGCGTCGCAGGCGATCATCCTCGAGGCGCTGCGCACGGTGATCCTCGACGGCGTCGCCCCACCGGGCACGCCGATCCCCGTCGACACCGTCGCCGCGCACTTCGGGGTGAGCCGTATCCCGGTGCGGGAGGCGCTGAAGACGCTGGTCGGGGAGGGCATCGTCGACCATCGCGCGAACGGTGGGTACTCGATCGCGCGGCTGACCGGTGCCGAACTCGTCGAGCTGTATCTCGTGCGCGGCGCGCTGGAGACCGCCGCCCACGGTGTCGCGTTACCGGCCGCGACCGCCGCCGACGACGAGCGCGCCGGCGCCGCCTATGCCGCGCTCGACCGGGCGGTCCTCGCCGACGACGTCGTGGGCTATCACCAGGAGAGCCGCGCGTTCCACCTGGCTCTGGTGACGCCGTGCCGGATGCGTCGGCTGCTGCACGTCCTGGAGTCGACCTGGAACATCACCGAACCGGGCCGCCCGATGTGGCAGATACCGACCACCGAACGCGTCGCCCTGCACCTCGACCACGCGGAGATGTTGCGCGCCTTCCTCGCCCGCGACGGTGACGCCCTCACCGCCGCCACCACCGACCACAACGACCGCCTCCGCGCCGCGATCGCGCAGTCCCAGGGATCCGACTGACTCAGTCGCAGCGATGCATGTCATCGCCACCGGCGGAACCAGATCACCGCCGGAAGGTGTCGAAATCCGCGTCCTGGGCTCATGTCGTGGTCATTGTGACCGCCGTACCGGGTGAGGATGCGGAATTCGGACACGACTGAGCCTATTTGCGGTCAGAAACGTCCGACATAGGTGTGCGGAGGGGATATCGCCCTCAGCTCGCCTATGTCGGACGTTTGTGACCACGGGTCAGAGTTCCGGGATGCGGGCGCGCAGGAGGCAGAACTCGTTGCCCTCGGGGTCGGCGAGGACGTGCCAGGACTCCTCGCCGGTCTGACCGACGTCGGCCGTACGCGCGCCGAGGGCCAGCAACCTCTCCAGCTCGGCGTCCTGGTCGCGGTCGGTGGGGTTCACGTCGAGGTGGAGGCGGGGCTTCGCCTGCTCGGGTGACGGGTGCGGACTGAGGATCATCGTCGGCTGCAGTCCGCCGAACCCGGCTCGGGACCCGATCTCGAGGGACCCGTCCCCGGGCTCGTCGAGCACCACCCAGTCGAGGACGTCGCACCAGAAACGGGCGAGCGAGCGCGGATCGCGGCACTCGAGGACGAGTTCGCTCAACCGACAGGCCATGATGATCTCCTCTTCCGCAGGGCCGGCGAAGATATATTGTCCGAGCAACGGTGCGGAAACAGACGGGGAATATTTTCCTTGCATGACGACAACACCGGCGCCCGCGTCAGCGATGTATGACGCCGAGCTCGGGTATCACGCCCGGCTCACGAACGACGATCTGAAGCCCCTGGTCCCGCAGACCTGGTCCGGCTACAACATCTTCGCCTTCTGGATGTCCGACGTGCACAGCGTCGGCGGATACGTCACCGCCGGCAGCCTGTTCGCTCTCGGCCTCACCAGCTGGCAGGTGCTGGTGGCGCTGGTCGTCGGCATCATCATCGTGAACATCTTCGCCAACCTCGTGGCGAAGCCCTCTCAGGTGTCCGGGGTGCCCTACCCGGTCATCTGTCGTGCGCCGTTCGGTGTCCTCGGCGCGAACGTCCCCGCCATCATCCGCGGCCTGATCGCCGTGGCCTGGTACGGGATCCAGACCTACCTCGCGTCGAACGCGTTCGTCGTCCTCGGCCTGAAGTTGTGGCCGTCGCTGGCGCCGTGGGCCGACGTCGATCAGCACGGCTTCCTCGGGTTGTCGGCCCTCGGCTGGGGTGCGTTCGCCATCATGTGGGTCCTGCAGGCCGTGGTGTTCTGGCGCGGGATGGAGGCGATCCGCAAGTTCATCGACTTCTGCGGTCCCGCCGTCTATCTCGTCATGCTGGTGCTGGCCATCTACCTCGTCACCAAGGCGGGCTGGTCGAACATCAGCCTCAACCTCGGCTCGGTCCAGTACTCCGGGTGGTCGTCGGTGCCGGTGATGCTCGGAGCGATCGCCCTCGTCGTCTCCTACTTCTCGGGACCGATGCTCAACTTCGGTGACTTCTCCCGCTACGCCAAGTCGATGTCGGCGGTCCGCACCGGCAACTTCCTCGGCCTGCCGATCAACTTCCTGTTCTTCTCGGTGCTGACGGTCATCACGGCATCGGCGACGCTGCCGGTGTACGGCAAGCTCATCACCGACCCCGTCGAGACGGTGGCCCAGATGGACAGCGTGACCGCCGTCGTCCTCGGTCTGCTGACGTTCATCGTCGCCACCATCGGCATCAACATCGTCGCGAACTTCGTCTCGCCCGCCTTCGATTTCTCGAACGTGAGCCCGCAGCGGATCAGCTGGCGTGCGGGCGGCATGATCGCCGCCGTCGGGTCCGTCCTGATCACGCCGTGGAACCTGTACAACAACCCCGACGTCATCCACTACACGCTGGAGACGCTGGGCGCGTTCATCGGTCCGTTGTTCGGTGTGCTGATCGCCGACTACTACTTCGTGCGCAAGCAGCGTGTCGACGTCGACGCCCTGTTCTCCATGGAGGAGGGCAAGCCGTACTGGTACCGCAACGGCGTCAACCCGCCCGCCGTCATCGCGACGTTCGTCGCCGCGATCATCGCGATGTTCCCGGTCATCACGAAGGCGCACCCGTTCGGGATGCACATCTGGGGCATGGCCGGCGCCTCGCAGTACTCCTGGTTCATCGGTGTCGCGATCGGATTCGGCCTCTACCTCGCGATGACGGGCGCTCTGCGGCGCCAGTACGCCGCGGTGGCACGCTGAACGGCATGCGCATCGCGGTCGTCAACCCCAACACCACCGTCGCGATGACGGAGGTCGCGGCGGCCGCGGCGCGGTCGGTCGCCGCGCCGGGCGTCGAGATCGAGGCGATCACCTCGACCACCGGTCCGGTCTCCATCGAGAGCCACTACGACGAGGCGATGTCCGTGCCGGGACTGTTGGCCGCCATCGCCGACGGGGAGCGACGCGGCGTCGACGGGTACGTCGTCTCCTGCTTCGGCGACCCGGGTCTCGACGCGGCTCGCGAGGTCGCGTCGGGTCCCGTCGTCGGGATCGCCGAGGCCGCGATGCGGACCGCGGCGTACCTCGGTCGCGGGTTCAGCGTCGTCACGACACTCGGCCGAACCCGCGGCCGCGCCGCCGATCTCGCCGAGCACTACGGCGTGGGGCGGTTCTGCCGAGGGATCCACGCCTGCGAGATACCCGTCCTGGACCTCGACACCGACCCGGCCGCCTACCAACGCATCGCCGACGCCTGTCGGATGGCGATCACCCAGGACGAGTCCGACGCCGTCGTCCTCGGCTGCGCCGGGATGGCGGCCATGTGCGCGAACCTCACCGCCGACCTCGGCGTCCCCGTGATCGACGGGGTGTGCGCCGCGACCCTGACGGTGCAGTCGCTGGTGACGATGGGTCTGGCGACGGGCAAGCTCGGTGAGTTCGCGACACCGTTGCCCAAGCGGTACACCGGACTCCTCGCGGACTTCTCGGTGCCGCCGACAGCTGGAGCGGACGGATCGGCGGATCGATTGCCCGCCGACCCGGGCGTTCGCTTACCGTTGTCGGGTGACCAGTCCACAGGCGACGCAAGCGGCCTCTGACGACCTGAAAACCGTTCTCACCTGGTCGGGTGACGGTTCGACCCGACTCGAGCAGGCGCGGGTCCAGGTGTCGGGACTCCGGGTGAAGGCATACGGCCAGATCATCGCGGCAGCCACCGACGACCACCCGGCGTTCGGCGCCAACTACGACCTGGTGACCGACGACGGCGGCGTGACGCGGCGGCTGGCGGTCCACATGATCCGTGAGACCGGTGAGTCGCACGTCTCGATCACCCGCGACGGTGAGAGCACCTGGCTCATCCAGTCCGCCGGGGGCACCGAGCGCGGTGACTTCGGTGGCGCCCAGGACGTGGACCTGGTGCTCAGCCCGCTGTTCAACGCGTTGCCGATCCGTCGCCTCGACCTGCACAAGGAGGCGTCCGACCCCGTTGACGTCCCTCTGGTCTATCTCCGCCTACCCGAGGGGACGGTGGAGCCCGTCACCACCCGGTACTCGTCGGACGGGTCGTCGGTCGCGGTGCAGTCGCCCGTCGGCGACGTCACCCTGACCACCGACGCGGCCGGGTTCGTCGTCGACTACCCCGGGTTGGCTCGCCGGGTCTGATCCTCACCCGGTCCACACCCGTCCCAGGTGCGCCTGCCGGCGTAGCTCGGCTGCCCATCCCGGCGCCCCGACGGTCACGTCGGTGATCGGTTCGGGGTCCGCGTTGCGCATCGCATCCCACCGTGTCCGCGCGCGGTGGCCGTCCTCGACGACGGTGTGGACGGTGCCGGCATCGCGGAGCTCGTCGCGGGCGGCGGTCAACCGGTCGATCGCCTCCGACAGCATCGTCAGGACCGCGGGTCCGTTGGCCTCGATCATCGCCCGCTGCAGGTCGACGGCGGTGGCGGCCACACGGGTGCCGTCGCGGAAGCTGCCCGCGGCCAGTCGGAGGGCGAGGTCCCCGGGACCGGCACCGACCACGGCGGTGACAGCCGCCGTCAGGTGCGGGACGTGCGAGATGGCCGCCACCAGCGGGTCGTGCTCCTCCGTGGCGACCGGGACCACGCGGGCCCCGACCGCGAGCGCGACGTCCGCCACGGCGGTCCAGACCGTCGGGTCGGCGTCGTCGTCGGCGCAGACGACCCAGGGTGCCCCGACGAACAGGTCGGGGTCGGTGGCATCCCACCCCGACTGCGACGTCCCCGCCATCGGATGGCCACCGACGAACCTCGCCGACAGTCCGTGCTCGGCGACGGCGTCGGCGACTGCCTGCTTCACGCTCACCACGTCGGTCAGGGCGCAGTCGGCTGCGTGTCGCGCGACCTGGTCCAGGATCGCCCCCACGGTCGGCGTCGGGGTCGCCACGACGAGGAGTGCGTGGTCGCGGCGCGCCCGCGTCAGGACAGCGGTCAGGTCGGTGTCGGCGTCGTGTCCTGCGGCGGTGGCGGCGACGACGGTCGCCGGTGAGCGGTTCCAGCCGAAGCAGGGCCGTCCCGCGCGGTCGAGGGCGCGCAGCAGCGAGCCGCCGATCAGCCCGAGTCCCAGCACGCACACCGGCAGCGCGACATGGTCGGCGATCGGGGCGGTCACATCGGTCAGCGTCGCACATCGTCGCAGGGCAGGGGGTTCGGCGGGCAGGTCCTCACGGGGTGTCGTCGTGGTCGTCGCAGTTGGGACAACACCGGGCGGGGGACTACGGTGTCGCACATGGCGGCAGCGGACAGCGACGACCTCGACGGGTTCGCCGTCGCGGTGGTGCGCGAAGAGGGGAAGTGGTCGGTGACGGCCATGGACTCCGCCGCGCTCACCGGACTGGACGACGCCGAGAAGCAACTGCGTGACATGCGCAGCGCCGGCGCGGTTTTCGGTCTGCTGGACGTCGACGACGAGTTCTTCGTCGTGATCCGTCCCGCGCCCTCGCGCTCCCGGCTCCTGCTCTCGGACGCGACGGCCGCCATCGATTACGACATCGCGGCCGATGTCCTCGACTCTCTCAACGTCGACGTCCCGGACATCGACTCCGACGACCTCGACGACGTCGAGCCGTGGGAGGAGGGCGACCTCGGCGTGCTCTCGGACCTGGGCCTGCCCGAGTCGGTGATGAGCGTGATCGTCGGCGACACCGATCTGTACGCCGACGAGCAGATCGGGATGATCGCCGCGCGACTCGGCTTCGCCGACGAGCTGTCCACCGTGCTGGACCGTCTCGGTCACTGACCTCGCGCCATGACCCTCGACGTCGGGCCCGCCGGGCTGGCCGCGGCGATGGGGGCAGCACTGGACGCCGCGAGATCGTCTGGGCCGCAGGATGTCCCGGTCGGTGCCGTCGTGCTGGGGCCGGACGGGCGCGAGTTGTCCCGGGCGGGGAACACCCGCGAGCGCGACGACGATCCCACAGCCCACGCCGAGATCACCGCTCTGCGAGCCGCGGCCCGCGTCCACGGCGACGGATGGCGGCTCGAGGGCTGCACACTGGTCGTGACGCTGGAGCCCTGCGTGATGTGCGCCGGCGCGATCGTCGCCGCGCGTGTGGCCCGCGTCGCGTTCGGCGCCTGGGAGCCGAAGACCGGCGCGGTCGGATCGCAGTGGGATCTCGTCCGTGACCGGCGTCTCAACCACCGTCCCGAGGTCGTCGGCGGCGTGCGGGAGGCGGACTGTGTCGAACTCGTTACCCAATTCTTCCGGGGACAACGATCGGGTTGAGATGAGTGCATCCGGTGGGAAGTCGTCCGATGCGGTGACACTGTGGGGTCATGGGCGTCGCCGACGTCTGCACGAACAACGACCGAGGGAGTTCACCATGGGTCTCGCTGACGATGCCAAGAACAAGGCCGAGGAACTGAAGGGCCGTGGCAAGGAAGCCGCCGGCAGTGTCGCCGGAGACGACGACCTCAAGGCCGAGGGCAAGAGCGACCAGGCCAGCGCCAACATCAAGGAGAAGGCGGCCGACGCCGCCGACGCCGTCAAGGGCAAGATCGACGACGTCAAGGACAAGCTGACCGGTCGCTGATCGGTCCGAGTGCGCGCTGAGCTGCCGATTTAGGGGGCCAGGCCGCCTCCGGTACAGTCACCGACGGTGGCGTGTCCGAGCGGCCGAAGGTGCAGCACTCGAAATGCTGTGTGCGGTAACCCCGTACCGGGGGTTCGAATCCCCCCGCCACCGCAGAACGCATCCCCGTCCCGGGTCTCCGGGACGGGGATTCGTCGTTCGGGGTCGGCGCTACTGGGGGAGGAAGCCGAAAGAGTCGGAGCCTTTCGTGCACTTCGCGAGCACGCCGGTGGTCTGCGACGGGCCGCAGCTCCAGCCGTCGACGTCCTGGTCGCGTCCGGTCGCGATGAGTGGACCGAAGGTACGCGCCACCGGCATGACCGCGCCGCAGTCGGCCGATCCGCCCGGGAAGATCACGACCCGCAGGGCACCCTCCGGCCCGTTCGCGGTGTCGCAGCGGGTGCCCGCGATGGCGGGTCCCTCCTTCGACGCCGGTACTGACGTCGCAGCCGGCAGACGTGGCCCCGGGACGGCGGTGGCGCTCGGATCGGTGCTGGTCGGTGCATCCGAGACAGATGACGGTGACGTCGCCGCGGTGGTAGCCGTCCCGGCGGTCGACGAGACGGTCCCGGCGACGTCGCCCGAGTCCGCCCCGCATCCACCCAGCAGCAGCGCCCCACCGACCACGGCGACGGCAAGGGGCCAGGTACGCATCGCAACCATGTCGCCACCGTAGCGAACACGGCCGGTCTCACCGATCGCCGTCGAGGACGGACGATTCGGACGTACGCTGCGCCGATGCACCTGCTTCATCCGTCGGTTCACCATCGCGCACGACGTGCTCTCGGCGTGGCGGCATGTGCCGTGGGACTCGTCGCCACCGCAGCCACCACCACCGTGACCACGGCATCGGCGACGCCGAGCTCCGGCGTCACCGCGACGACCATCGCCACCGCCGATCTGCCCGCGGGCCTCCTGCCGTTCATCAGCGGTCCCGGTGTCGCGACCGCGCGGCGCATCACGATCGCGCCCGGTGGGACGACCGGATGGCACTTCCACGACGGTCGGATCGTCGGGATCGTCGAGTCGGGCACCCTCACCCACCCCGGCGCCGACTGCAAGCCCGTGACCTATCGAACGGGCCAGGTCATCCTCGAACCCGAGGGCAGGGCGAACACCCACCGCGGGCAGAACCTCACGACCACCCCGGTCGTGCTCGACGTCGTCTATCTGCTGCCGAAGGGCGCGCCGTTCTTCGAGGACGCGCCCGCGCCGCCCTGCGACCGCTGAGATCGACTCACCCGTCCCGACCTCGCAGCCGTCGGCCTGGGAGGATCCTGGGGTGACGTCCACCCCTTTCACCCCGGGCATCGCTCTGCCGGGGACGCGCGGCCGCACCGGCGTCATCCACACCGCGCACGGGGACATCCGCACGCCCGCATTCGTGCCCGTCGGGACGAAGGCGACGGTGAAGACCGTCCTCCCGGAATCCGTCGCGGACCTCGGCGCGCAGGCGGTGCTGGCCAACGCCTACCACCTCTACCTCCAGCCGGGGCCCGACATCGTCGACGCGGCCGGCGGCCTGGGCGCGTTCATGAACTGGCCCGGCCCCACCTTCACCGACAGCGGCGGGTTCCAGGTCATGTCGCTGGGTGTCGGGTTCAAGAAGGTCATCGCGATGGACGTCTCCGGGCAGGAGGACGACGCCGTCATCGCGCCGGGTAAGGAGCGGCTGGCACGGGTCGACGACGACGGCGTGACGTTCAAGTCGCATCTCGACGGCACGACACACCGGTTCACGCCCGAGGTGTCGATGCAGATCCAGCACCAGCTCGGCGCGGACATCATCTTCGCGTTCGACGAGCTCACCACCCTGATGAACACCCGTGGCTACCAGGAGACGTCGGTCGAGCGCACCCGCCTGTGGGCGGAACGCTGTCTGGCCGAACACAATCGGCAGTCGCGCGAACGCTCCCACCGGCCGGCGCAGGCGCTCTGGGGTGTGGTGCAGGGCGCGCAGTACGAGGACCTGCGACGACAAGCGACCCGCGGTCTCGTCGAGCTCCATCGTCGCGACATCGCCGACGGGGGGCGGGGTTTCGGCGGGTATGGCATCGGTGGTGCCCTGGAGAAGTCGAACCTCGGCACCATCGTGGGGTGGGTCGTCGACGAGCTCCCCGACGACCTCCCGCGCCACCTGCTGGGCATCAGCGAACCCGACGACATCTTCACCGCGATCGAGAACGGCGCCGACACCTTCGACTGTGTCTCCCCGTCGCGGGTCGCGCGCAATGGCGCCGTCTACACGTTCGACGGACGGGTGAACATCACGAACAGCCGGTTCAAGCGCGACTTCCGGCCCATCGAGCCCGAGTTGGAGAACTACACCAGCTCGTACACCCGCGCGTACATCCATCACCTGTTCCGTGCGAAGGAGGGGTTGGCCTCCACCCTCTGCACGATCCACAACGAGCACTTCGTGGTCACCCTCGTCGACCGGGCGAGAGCTGCCATCGAGGACGGCACCTACACCGACTTCCGCGACGCGTTCCTGGCCCGGTACTACGCCGGCCGGCCCGCCTGAGGCGGACCGGCCGGGTGTTCGTGCGGTGCGGTGGGTTCAGGCCCGGACGACGCGCGTCCCGCCGGCGAACTTGTCGTGGAAGCCCTGCTTGTTGGGGTCGTTGGCGATGGTGACGCCGAGCGCGATGAACACCGCGAGGGTCACCAGGCCGACGAGTCCGGACAGGATGAACGTGAAGTTCAGCAGCGCGGAGATGACGCCGAGCAGCATGAACGCGTTGCGGCGCATGGCCACCTGCTGCGACGGCAGACCACCGTCGGGGCCGACGGTGCGCAGCGACAGGATGCGCTTGCCCAGCGTGGCGCCGTTGCGCGACTCCAGCAGGACGAAGTAGGCGAAGCCCGCGACGCTGAGGATGAGGCCGACGATGTAGCCGACGACCGCCCCGCCTGCGACGGCGGCGATCGACTCGACGATGGCGACAGGGATGCCCACGATCAGGCCGTCGAGGATGCGGGCCACCAGACGCAGGCCGGCACCCGCCGGCTGGCCGGTGGTCGAGTAGATGCCCTGCTCGGTGGGGGCGCCGTACTGCCCGGGCGGCGGGGGCGGCGGGAAGCTGCCCTGCTGGGGCGGATAGTTGCCCTGGGCCGGTGGCGGGTAACTGCCCTGCGGGGGCGGGTAGGCGCCCGGCGGCGGGTAGCTCGCCTGCTGCCCGCCCTTGCCCAGATCGGGGCCCTGCCCGTACTGGGGTGCCTGGCCGTACTGGGGGGACTGCCCGTGCCCGGGGTCCTGTCCCTCGGGCTGGCCCGGGTACTGCTGCGGTCCGGTCATGTCGGGTCCTCTCGTGTGCGCGCCACAGTTGTGGCGGTTGCCGTCCCAGGGTAAATCAGACGGATCGGGCGCAGCGGCTCTTCCCGCGCTGTCCGGCGGACACAAGGCCGTCGTGTACCGGCGGTCGTGGCATCGACGCTCTACGCTTCTGAGCTGACCGGATGGACCACCTGTCGAGGAGAGCGACGATGACCCAGCCACCCGAGGATCCGCTGCGCAAGCAGTCCGACGAGGGATCGGCCGGGTCTCCGCCGCCTCCCGGTTCCTACCCGCCACCGGGCTCGTACCCGCCTCCGCCTGGTGCGTATCCCCCGCCGCAGGGTTCGTATCCCCCGCCGCAGTACGGGCAACAGCCGCCCGGAGCCTTCCCGCCGCCCTACACCGGCGCCTACGGGCAGCCGAACCCCTACGGCGCGCCCGGTGCGCCGGCGTTCCCGCCGCCGTACACCGTCGGTGACGCGATCTCGGTCGGTTGGGAGCGGTTCAAGTCCAACCCGGGTACATGGATCGGCTTCTACGTGCTGCAGTTCCTGTACATCGCAATCGCGTTCGTCCTGTACTTTTTCGTCCTCCTCGCGTCCGTCGCGTCTGACTCGCAGGTTCTCGTGACGCTCGTCAGCATCGTGTTCTTCGCGATCGCGGTGTTCGGCTTCTTCGCGTTCCAGGCCGCGGGCGTCAACGGTGCGCTGTCGGAGGTGGCCGGTACCCCGGCGCAGCTCGGCGCGATGTTCCGATTCCGGAACACCGGCGGCGTCTTGCTGACGGCGCTGCTGGTCGGTGTGATCGTGGGCATCGGGTTGGCGCTCTTCTACCTGCCCGGGATCATCGCCGCCTTCCTGCTCGCGTTCGCCCTCCCCTTCGCCATCGACGACGACATGTCGCCCACGCAGGCGGTTGCGGCGAGTTTCCGCCTGACGACATCACGGTTCGCGGACACGTTCGTGCTGTTGCTGCTCAGCGGGATCGTCGGCGGGATCGGGGCCATCCTCTGCTACATCGGAGCCGTCATCACCGCACCGATCGCCGGGATCGCCCAGGCCTATGGCTTCCGTCGCTTCACCGACAAGCCGGTGGCGCCGGTCAGGCTCGGCTGAGGGCCTAGAGGAGGTCGACCGGGTCGAGGATCCACGGTCCGGCCGGGATCCTCGCCGGGTCGAACCTCGCGAGAAGGGTCGCCGGGTCGGGGGTCTCGGATCCGTCGCCGAGGCCGAGCGACCCCGCCAGCTGGGCGCGGACGCGATCGGACGAGACCCCGATCGAGGTGAGGCTGGCGAGGGTGACGGCCCCGTCACGTTTCGCCAAGCGCGTCCCGAAGGTGTTGAGCACCAACGGGACGTGGGCGTAGGTGGGGATCGGTCGGTCGAGGACCTGCGCCAGATACGCCTGACGGGGCGTGGAGCTGAGCAGGTCGTCGGCACGGACCACCTGGTCGATCTCGCTGTCGGCATCGTCGACGACGACCGCGAGGTTGTAGGCCGCCACACCGTCGCCGCGACGGAGGACGAAATCGTCCACGACGCCGGTGAACTCGCCGCACAGGTCGTCACGGATCGTGAACTGGGTGACGTCGGAGCGCAATCGGATCGCCGGTGGCCGTTCGGAGGCGCGACGCTCGCGCAGCTCGTCCTCGGTCAGGTCGCGGCAGGTCCCGGGGTAGGCGCCCGGCGGCGAGTGCGGTGCCCGCGGTGCGGACAGGATCTCCTTGCGGGTGCAGAAGCACTCGAACGTCATCCCCGCGGCGGTGAGTTCCTCGATCACCGCGTCGTAGCGGTCGCGGCGTTGCGACTGCACGACGGGTTCGCCGTCGAAGTCGAGGCCGATCGCGGTGAGGTCGGCGATCTGTCGCTGTGCGACGTCGCTCGAGGTCCGGTCGTCGAGGTCCTCGATGCGCAGAAGGAAATCCCGCCCCGACGACCGGGCGAACAGCCAGGCGAGCAGCGCTGTGCGCAGGTTGCCGATGTGCAGGTCGCCCGAGGGGGAGGGGGCGAAACGTCCCGCACCGGTCATCGTGCCTCCAGGTCGATCTCGAGCATCGGCGCACAGAACACGCTGGACAGGAACAGTTTTCCACCCACCTCGACGGCTCCGGTGGCGGTGTGGAAGTCGGGGTGGGCTCCGTGCACCTCGTCGACGATGTCGCCGTGGTCGTCGATCGCCACCGCCCAGACGGTGTGCTCGGGCTCGGGGCGGAGGCGATCGGGGATGCGCCAGGCCACCTCGGAGACCCATCGCGGTTTGGTGCCGAGCATCTCGAGTGCGCGCATCCGCGGGTTCGTCAGCGGGATCCACGACCGGCCGGTGCGGAAGTCGGACATGTTGTCGGGGAAGCCGGGCAGCCCGGCGGTCACCACGTCCACAGCGCCGGCACGGGTTCCCGTCAGCGCGAAGCGGTTCACGCGGTGGCCGGCGGTCTCGACCACCATGAGGCCGGTGCCGTCGGGGGTCGCGGTGATGCCGTTCGCGAACCAGAGGTCGTCGCGGATCACGGTGACGCTGCCGTCCGGGCTGCGGCGCAGCAGGCGACCGGATGGGCGGTTCTCCATCATCGACCCGCGGTGGTGTTCGAAGTCGAAGCGTGTCGTCGACTCGGTGAACCAGATGGTGCCGTCGGGCAGGGTCGTCGCGTTCGAGCAGAACCGCAGGGGGCGTGAGTCGACGAATCGGGTGAGGGTGGCGATCTCGCCTGTGGTGAGATCGAGGTGCAGTAGGCCGAGGTGCGCGTCACAGACGAGAAGCGTGTCGTCGGAACGGTGTTCGAGTCCGAGGGGCCGTCCGCCGGTCGACGCCACCGTGGTGGCGGTGTGCGTCTCGGGATCGATCCGCAGGATCGCGCCGCCGTCGACGCCGCACAGCAGCTGCCCCGCACCGTCGACGACCACGTCCTCGGCGAAACCGGCGGGGAGTTCGATGGTCCGTGCGGGCGGCAGCGCTCTCGTCGTCGACACCGGTGAGGGCGGGGGAGCCGGGCGGCGTCGGGGATCGAGTCGGGGCTTGTCCACCGGCCGCTCGGCGGGTAGGAGCGGCCGCCCACCTTCGCGGAGGATCTGCGTCGTCACGACACGGTGGGTGCGGGGGTCTGCGAGGTCGGCGCCGAACGCGTCGACGGCTGCGTGCACGGCGGCCAGCGCGCAGTCGGTGTCGCGAGCCTCGACGACCACCACGTCGCCCAGGATCGACTCTCCCTGCCGGCCGTCGGTGAGGTGCGCCCGCACACCGCGGACACCGGGTGCGGCATGCAGAGCGGGGAGCACCCGGTCGCAGAGAGTCGAGCGCCGCGCGGCGGCGCCGCGGGGGTCGTGGGCTGTCACCAGAATCGCGCGTCCGTGCACCGTCGCCTCAGACATCGTCGTCAGCACGTCGCCTCGGGAGGTCACCTGGCCGGCCATGGGCACGCGGGTCTCGTACGGGCCACGGGCGAGGTCGGTGGGGTCCGGACCTACACGCGACGGCGCGACCACCTCGGCCAGGACCAGTCCACCCTCGAGGTGATGGACCGCCACCTCGTCGGCATCGGCGATGCGCGCGATCCGTTGGGCGTACGCCTCCACCCACCAGTCGGCGGTCCGGGCGTCGTTCGGGGTCCACCACTCCAGCGCGACCGCGCCGGACGCGGAGCGCAACGCCGGGCGCCACGGGTGCTGCACTCTGCGTCCTCCTCGTCGCGACAACCCCGTCGAGTCTAGGGCGGGGTCTCACACACGTCGGAACGCAATCCGGCGGCCACGAGAACGTGGCCGCCGAACTGGTGCGTTCACCGACCGGAGTCGGTGTGTGTCACTTGGTGTTGATGGTGATCTTCGCGATGCCCACGAGCAGGCCGGCCTTGACGGCGTCGGTCGCGAAGGTCTGGTTGAGCAGGCCGGCTGCTGTCTCGGAGATCAGCACGCGGGTGCCCTCGAGGACGGCGGTGCCGTCGGGGTTGGTCTGCAGCGGCTTGAGGGTGCTGCCGTCGAGGTCGAACACGATCGCCTGGGTGGCGGCGACGGTGCCGTCGACGCTGACGTCGGCCATGAGCTTGGAGGTGCCCGGGTCGATGGTCAGGTTGGTGATGTCGACGGTCTTGCCGCCACCGGTGAGGGAGAACCCGGCGCCCTGGTGGTTGATGATGCCCTGCACGTAGGGCTGGATCGATCCGGGCGTGTAGTAGGTGACGTTGCCGCCGGTGATCGGGAAGACCAGCGAGCCGTTCTCGAGCTTGGCGCCGCCGACCACGCCGGGGGTGAGCTTGAGGGCGGTGAGGGCGTCGGTGAAGCCGGTGTCCAGGGCGACGGCGGTGTCGCGACCGGTGAGGGCCGGGACGGTGGCCACCGGTGCCGGGGTGCTCTGTGCGGCAGACGATTCCGGGGCGGAGGCCGACGCGGCGGTGGACGACGAGCTGCCCGAGGACGAGTCGTCGCTGGAGCAGGCGGCGGCGGGGAGGATGGCGACGGCGGCGATGGCCGCGGCGACCACGGTCTTGCGATACGAGATCTTCATGGGATGAGTGTCCTTGCGTTGGGTTCTTGTGACGCGGACCGCCACTGATCGTCCGCGCTCGCCGGGAATGTCTCGGCGAGGCGTTGATGAGTCATTCGGAGCACGATGTGTTGCGGCTTGGTGAAGGGGAGAACTTCTTTTCGTAGGCCTCACCGGGTGTGGGTGGCCCGGGTCCGCCGGGCCACCCACGTGCGGACCGCGACCATTCCCCAACGGAACAGCGGCCCGCAGTATTGAACCAACGCACGAAAGAGACGAAAAGCGTTGCCGACGCATCGAACTCGGAGGTGCTGCGTTGCGGGAGCGGGACAGCGTCCTCGACCTCGCCCGATACAGATGTGGTTCGTCCCCGACCTGCTTGCGGATTGGTCTGGCGGAACGCCGATCTGTGATCCTTCGACGGCGTGGAGCGGGTCCGTGTGTCGCGATCCCCGTCAGAGGCTGAAGTTCAACGCACCGTTCACGCCGACAGGGAAGAAGCCGCCGCGGTTCGCCGGCTTCGGGTTGAGGTACACGACGTTGAGCACTTGGAACGGAGTGCGGCCGAACGCGAGCGCGTTGGCATCCGTCGGAACCAGATTGGCCACGCCGTTCTGGGTGATCCCCTGGTCGTCGTCCTGCGGTCCGTCGAGGCTGTCGCGGGCAGTCGAGATGGCGTTGGCCTCGGAGATCAGTCCCTTGTTGTACAGGCTGGTCCGGATGATCCCTGCGTGGTAGGCCTCGACGGCGAGGATGCCCGCCGCGGCATCGAGGTACGTCTTGTTCTGCACCAGCGGCGCAGCACCCTTGTACGCGGTGACCCCCACGTCCTCGAAGACGAAGGATGCCAGCAGAAAATTGTCCTCGTTGGCGAAGGCGTCGAACCGCTGGTTGCCACTGACCAGTCCCGCCGCCTTCGCGGCTGCGGTGAAGCTGGCATCCAGATCGATCGCCGGACGCGCGACGGCCGCGCTGCCGAGCGCCTTGCGCAGGAACGCGACGTGCGCGAGCTCGTCCTGGGCGATCTCCTTCGCGTACGCGGCAACCGCCGGCGTCGCGAATGACACCTTGCGACCACCCGTCACCTGACCGAAACGGCCCTTGCCCGGCAGCAGGTTGGCGGGGATGCCGGTACCGAACACCGCGCGGTGGTAGAACTCCGCCTCCAGGTACTCGAGATTCAGCGCGAAGTTGAGGATCGCGCCGTCGGTGATCGGCCCGACGGGCGGCGGGACGAAGTCGCCGGCCTGCGGCGGGATGGGCGGGCCACCCGCCTGGGCGACGGCGGTGCCGGCGACCATCGCGGCGGTCGCGCCGAGCCCGGTCAGGCCGGCGGCGCGCATGAACCTGCGGCGGTCGACGCCGTTCTCGGCGCTGTTGTCGATGGCAGACGCGATGAACTTGCGATCGAACATAGGAATTCCCCTGATGGTGGCGGGCAGGCGACCGGCCGGCCGCCGCGAGACGCCCCCAACCGATCCAGGACGCTTCGCCACTAAAGCACAGGTGAGGCAACGGAATCGGCAACGAGAACAAACTGATTCGAGGACCAATCCATCGAGGTGACTGCACCGAACACAATGAGCCGTGGTCGCCGAAACCGGGCATTCGGCCGCCGGCCGCGCCTCGCGATCAGTTCTGGCGCGGGAGCAGCTCGCCGACGAACCGGTCGACGAAGGACGTGATGTCACCGCCGGCGGAGACGATGACGAACTTGCTGAGACCGGCGGCGATGTGGTGGTCGATCAGCTTGTGCAGCGACGGCCAGTCGGTGGCGACGAGCTCGCGCGGGTCGACGTCGGGCCGCTGCGCTCCGATCCGTCGCATCACCTCGTCGGGATGGTCTCCGTCGGTGACGAGCAGCGTGATGCCGAAGTGGTCGTCGTCGACCTGACGCCCGGCGTCTGCGGCCGCGGCACGGATCGCGGACACACCTGCCTCCGCCTCGGCGGGGGTGAGGAAGCTCCCGAGCCACCCGTCGCCGAGAGTCCCGATCCTCCGGAACGCCGCCGGTGCCCGGCCGCCCAACCAGATGTCGAGCGAACCGGGGGTTCCCTGACGGATGTCGTCGCTGTCGAGAGCAGTGCGCAGCTGCCGCAGCGACTCGTCGAACACGTCTCCGCGCCGACCGTGGACGGGGAACAGGTCACGGTCGTCGGGCAGAGCGGGCTGCAGTCCGAAGACGGGCAGGATCCGACGAGGGGCCAACGCCGACAACGAGATCAGCTGTTTGGCGACGAGGACCGGCTGGCGGCCGGGGAGGATCGCGACCGACGTCCCGACCTTCAGCCTCGTGGTGCGCGAGGCGGCGAACGCCATGCCGACGAACGGGTCGACGGCGGGCGAATGGACCAACTCGGAGAACCACAGTGAGTCGACACCGTCGGTCTCGAGCCTGTCCACCAGACCGGGCAGCTCGGGGGGAGTGAGGTTGCCGCCGACCCCGATGCCGAAACGAATGCTCACACGTTCTTCCTACACCGGCCGGCTGCGGTCGGTGTCGTCGTCGAGCCCGACGATCGCCTCGGGGACGAGGCGCCCGCGGTCGATGCCGGGTCGCCACCAGAACGCGATCTCGTGGGGTGCGTCGAGGATGGGGAAGTGGTCGCGGACGTACAGCGCGGGGTCGTCGACGGTGGTGCGGAAGGCGGAGACGATCTCGTGTCCGGTCACGCCGTCGACGGTGAAGATGCTCTCGAACACGCTGAGCAGCTCGGCGTCGCGGACGCCGACGCCGAGTTCCTCGCGGAGCTCGCGGTCGAGCGCGACGCGCGCGGACTCGCCGAACTCGATGCCCCCGCCGACGGGTCGCACGCGGGGGTCGTCGGAGTCCATGCCGTGGCCCGTCACCAGGAGTGCGCCGTCGGTCGGTCGCCGGACGAGTGCCAGGGCGATGGGACGAATCGCCGCGCTCACGACGACCCGAGCCCCGGAACGATGTCGTCGAGGCGGAAGGTGACGGGCTGCTCGAGCTGCTCGTAGGTGCACGAGCGGGGGTCCCGGTCGGGGCGCCAGCGGTTGAACTGGGCTGTGTGCCGGAACCGCTCACCCTCCATGTGGTCGTAACGCACCTCGACGACGCGCTCGGGTTGCAGCGGCACGAACGACAGGTCCTTGCCGGAGTTCCATCGCGACCCGGCGTTACGGCCCGGTGTCTGCTGACCCGCCTCGGTCGCCGCCCAGTTCCACGGGTGGTCGTCGAACGTCGTGACGAGTGGCTGCAGTTCTTCGTACAGGCTGCGCCGCTTGGCCATCGGGAACGCACCGATCACACCGACCGACGCCAGCGAACCGCTGTCGGTGTAGAGCCCCAGCATCAGTGACCCGATCGCGTCGGGACCGGACTTGTGCACGCGGTAGCCGGCGACGACGCAGTCGGCGGTGCGTTCGTGTTTCACCTTGAACATCACGCGTTTGTCCGGCTGATAGGTCACGTCGAACGGCTTCGCGATGACGCCGTCGAGGCCCGCGCCCTCGAAGTCGGAGAACCAGGTCTGGGCGACGTCGGCGTCGGTGGTGGCGGGGGTGACGTGGAAGCTCGGCCCGACGCCGCCCAGGGCGTCGACGAGCGCGGCGCGGCGTTCGGTGAACGGTCGCGACGTGTAGTCCTCGTCGCCGAGAGCCAGCAGGTCGAACGCGATGAACGCCGCGGGGGTCTTCTCCGACAGCATCCGCACGCGCGAGTCCGCGGGGTGGATGCGCTGTTGCAGCGCCTCGAAATCGAGTCCGTGGTCGGTGGCGACCACGATCTCACCGTCGATGACACACCGCAGGGGCAACTCGGCGAGCGCCGCCGCGACCACCTCGGGGAAGTAGCGGGTGAGGGGTCGCTCGTTGCGGCTGCCGAGTTCGACGTCGTCGCCGTCGCGGAAACAGATGCTGCGGAACCCATCCCATTTCGGTTCGTAGGAGGCGTCCGCAGGCATGGACTTCACCGGCTTGGCCAGCATCGGTGAGACGGGAGGCATCACGGGGAGATCCACCCCGCCATTGTGGCGCACCGAGATGGCGAGCCGTGCCCACTCGGGCCCACGCACCGATAGCGTGGACCCATGGCCAAAGCCCCGGCGACCACCGTCACGGTGGGTGATCGTGAGGTCCGGGTCTCGAGCCCCGACCGCGTCGTCTACGACGCCACCGACGCGACACCCGAGGTGACCAAGCTCCAGGTGTGCGAGTACTTCGCCACGATGGGTGACCCCCTCATGGGTGCGATCGGGCACCGACCCCTCGCCATGGAGCGGTGGCCCAGCGGGTGGCGCGAGGGCATGAAACTCGCCACCAGCACCCAGGACCGCGAGGCCGACGGCTTCTATCAGAAGCGCCTGCCGAAGGGCGCACCCGACTGGCTCGAGACCGTCCGCGTCTACACCCCCGGCCGCCGACCGATCGACGAACTGTGTCCGCACGAGCCGGCGGCCGCGGTGTGGGCCGCGCAGATGGGGACGCTGACCTTCCACCCGTGGCCGTGCACACGCGACGACGTCGACCACCCCGATGAACTCCGCATCGACATCGACCCTCAGCCGGGCACGACGTTCACCGACGCACGGCGCGTCGCGCTGGTGGCGGGGGAGCTGCTCGAGGAGCTCGGCCTGCGCGGGTACCCGAAGACGAGCGGCAACCGCGGCATCCACATCTACGTCCGTATCGAACCCGTGCGCTCGTTCGAGGACGTCCGGCACGCCGCGATCGGGTTCGGTCGCGAGCTCGAGCGCCGGGACGACAGTGTCACCACGGCGTGGTGGAAGGAGGAGCGCGGTGAGCGGTTGTTCATCGACTACAACCAGAACAACCGCGACCGCACCATCGCGAGCGCGTGGAGTCTGCGACCGCGCCCCGGCGCGCCGGTCTCGACGCCGATGACGTGGGATCGCTTGGCCGACACGGACGATCCCACCGCCTACAACCTCTTCACCGTCCCGGAGTACGTCGCCGACGGCGACCCCTGGGCGGGTATGAACGACACCGCCTACTCGCTGGACCCGCTGCTGGAGCTGTGGGAGACCCTGCCCGGCGGGGAGCTCAACTTCCCGCCGGACTACCCGAAGATGCCCGGCGAGCCGCCGCGCGTGCAGCCGTCGAAGAAGGTGGCCGAGCACTGGGACGCCGACGGCAACCGGATCGACGGTTAGGGGCGCGACTGCGGCCTGTGCGCCGCGAGGAAGGCGACCATCGCCTCGGCGACCGCGGGCGAGTCCTCGAGGTGTGGGTAGTGGCCGACCCCGCTGAGCGCGGTGAACTCGGCACGCGGCATCCGTGTCCGCAGTCGCTCGAGGACTTGGGCGCCGCTGATGGGGTCCTCGGGGCCCCAGATGCAGTGGACGGGGCCCGAATAGGACTCCATCGCGGCGGTCCACCGCGCGGCGTGCTGCCGTCGGTCGTCGATGTAGCGCAACAGGTCGTGCTGGATCCTCTGCCCGCCGGCGGTGCTGATGTCGAGCCACAGCTCGTGCAGGTCCTCGCGAGCGAGCGGCTCGGCGGTGATGGCGTCCATGGCGGCGCGGAACATCCGTTCCGAGCTGAACCGTCCGAGGATGCGGCCCAGCGGGCTGCGCAGGAGCCGCTGCACCAGGATCGGTCGATGGAGGTCGGGGTAGACGCCGCCGTTCAGGAACGTCATTGACGTGATGCGCGCCGGATCACGCGCGAGGAGTTCCTGGGCGACGGTGACGCTGTAGTCGTGAGCCATCACGGCCGTCCCGTCGACACCACAGTGCTCCCACAGGGCCTCCACGATCGATGCCTGTTCCATGATGGAGAACCGGTGGTCGGTGGGTTTGTCGCTCGCCCCGAAGCCGAGCAGGTCGACGGTGGTGACGGCGAATCCCGCTGCGGTGAGCGCTGGGATCATCGGTTCCCAGTCGTGAGACGACGTCGGGAACCCATGGAGCAGGGTGACGGGATCGCCATCGGGGTCGCCGTCGCGGCGCCAGAAGATCGATCTCCCCGGCACCAGCGAGGCGACCTGTCCACCTGCTGTCCAGTCGGCTCGGCTGCTCAGCACCACGACCTCCTCACCGTCACCCGGCCTGTTGTCAGCATGCGCTGTCGACGACGCGGCCGTGCACCTACCGTGTGAGCACAGGTCCCCGGTGACAGGAGTTCTCGTGCCCTGGTTGCGCAGTTTCGCCCGAGGCGTCCTCGGCGGGTTCCTGATCTTCGCGGGCACCGCGCACCTCACCTTCGCGCGCGACACGTTCGACGCGCAGGTCCCGGGCTGGGTCCCGCTCGACACCGGGTTCGTGGTGGTCGCGTCGGGTGTCGTCGAGATCGTCCTCGGCGTCGCGCTTCTACTGCTGTACCGCCACACGGTGGTCATGGGGTGGATCGTGGCGGCGTTCTTCGTCGCGGTGTTCCCGGGCAACATCGCCCAATACGTCGACCACCGAGACGCGTTCGGGCTCGACACCGACACCGCCCGGCTGATCCGACTGTTCTTCCAACCGCTGCTCGTGGCCTGGGCGCTGTGGTGCACCGGGGCGTGGGCCGCCCTGCGCGACCGCCGGTCCGGGGTCCGCGACGCCGTCTGATCGCCCGCTCGCGGCGACCACGCCGACCGCCACCACCCCGATCGCCATCCCGACCGCCGTCGTCACGGTGAACGACTCGCCGAACGCCAGGGCGCCCCAGACCGCGGTCACCGGCGCCATCAGGAACATCAGCGTGTTCACGCGGGTCACACCGACCCGTCGCAGGAGCAGCCAGTACAGGCCGTAGCCACCGAAGGTCGGCAGCACCACGAGCCACGCCATGGCCACCCAGAACGACCCGTCGCCGGGCGGGACCGCCCGACCGGTGACCACGGCGAGAATCGCGAAAACGATTGCGCTGGTGCAGCAGTGGATCGCCATCGCAGTGAGCGGCGACACCGGGTCGGAGTCGCGCCGCTCCACGAACGTGGCGCCGACGAGTGCGAGCATCCCGGCGACCGGGACGGCATACGACCACCACGGAGCGACCGCGTTGCTTCCGGCGTCGGCGAGCGTCACGAGGGCGACCCCTGCGAGCCCGAGTACCAACCCGACCCACTGACGGCCCGAGACCGCGACGCCGAGAACGGGTCCGAGGAGGGCTGCCGCAACCAGCGGTTGGATCCCGTCGACCAGCGCCGTCGTACCGGTGTTGACCCCCAGCGCGATCGCCCAGTAGACGGACAGCAGGTAGCCGCTCTGGGAGAGCAGTCCGATCGTCACCTGTCGGGCGAGTGACCGCCGGCCCGGTACCTCCCCGCGCCGACGGGCCAGCCACCACGCGGGTAGGGCGAGCACCGCGGCGAGCGGCAGGAAGCGCCACATCAGGACCGTCGCCACGTCGGCGTCCGCGGCGCCGAGCTTCGCACCGATGAACCCCGAGCTCCAGCACAGCACGAACAGAGCGGACAACCCGCAGGTCGCCGCCGTGCGGACCGACACCCGCCCTCTGACTTCACCGATCTGTGAACCTCTCATGGGCGCCGACCTTACAGATCGGTATAGTCGGTGTCCATGAGCTCGCAGCAGGTCGTCCCCGAACTCACTCCCGGAGCCCGGCGCATCCTCGAGACCGCGTCGCGACTGTTCTACGAGCGGGGGATCCACGCGGTCGGCGTCGACACGATCGCCGAGGAGGCCGGCGTCACGAAGCGGACCCTCTATGACCGGTTCGGGTCGAAGGACGTCCTCGTCGAGCAGTATCTGCACGGTCGGGATCGTCGTTGGCGGGCGGTGCGAGACGAGGCCCTCGACGCCGCCGGGCCGGATCCGATCGGACGGCTCCGCGCGGTCTTCGACGCGTCGGCCGGTTGGTCCGACAGCGACGGCGGGCGCGGATGCGGATTCACCAACGCCCACGCGGAGTTCAGCGATCCCTCCCATGCGGTGGCGAAGGTGGTCGCCGCGCAGAAACAGGAACTGCTCGACCTCTTCCGCGGCATCGTCGCCGACGCCGGGGTGACCGACGACGGTCTCGCCGAGGCGGTCCTCGCCCTGCACGAGGGGGCGTTGGTGGCCCACGGCGTCGGCGTCGGATCCGATCCCTGGGGCAGCGCGCGAGAGGCGGCCGTCCGGCTGATGGCCGCCGCCTCCCCGGGCCCGGTCGCGTAGGGGACCTGCCGTACCGCCTACAGCTGCGGGTGGAGTCCGCGAACCGGGCTGACGCTCTCCAGCAATGACGCCACCTGCAGCACCGTCGATTCCGCGTGCCGAGCCGCGGCGATCTGTACACCGATGGGCAGCCCGTCGCCGCTCGTGCCGAATCGCATCGACAGCGCAGGCATCCCGGTGATGTTGAACTGGACCGTGTACGCCTGGACATGCGTCGCGTCGACGGTCTGACCGTCGACGACGAGCTCCGACAGGCCATGGGCGTGCGCAGGGAGCGGGAGGACCGGGAGCAGCACCGCGTCGAAGTGACGGAAGTACTCGGTGTAGCCGTCGCGGATCCGCTCGAACGCCTGCTCGGCGTCGACGTAATCCTGGATCGAGGTGTCCGGGGTCGCGAGCATCGCCCGCGACATGGTGAACATCTCGTCCTCGTGACCCGAGATCACCTCGGCCATGGCGGGTTTGAGCTCCATGACGTGTTGCTTGTTGAAGGCGGCGAGCGGGTTGTCCCGCTCCAGGGCGGCGATCGTCACCGGCTCGACGTGGGCGCCGGCGTCCTGCAGGGCCTGTGCGGCGGCGCGAACGGTGGCGGCGACCTCGGGGTCGACCGGACCGAGCCCGGAGTCGGTGAACCATCCGACGCGCAGTGGCCTCCCGGAGCCGGCGCCCACACCGGTGTCGAGGTCTGCGGGTGTGTCGGCGAATGCGTCGCGCCCGTCGGGCCCGGCCATCAGCGAGTACCCGAGCGCGAGGTCGCGGATGGACCGCGCCATCGGCCCGACGTGCCAGTCCCGTCGAGGGACCCGCGGCCACACGCCGGTCATCGGGATACGTCCGTGCGTCGGCTTCAGTGCAACGATGCCGGTCTGCGCAGCGGGTCCACGCACCGAGATCGCGAGGTCGGTGCCGAGTCCGATCGGGCTCATCCCGGCCGCGATCGCGGCGGACTCCCCGCCGCTCGACCCTCCCGGCGTCCGGTCCAGGTTCCACGGGTTGTTGGTCCGGCCGGTCAGCAGGTTGTTGCTCTCCGTCGAGTACGAGAACTCGGGAAGGTTGGTCTTGGCGAGCAACACCGCGCCGGCGGCTCTCATCCTGGCGACACTCGTGGCGTCGGCGGTCGGAACCCGCCCGCCGAAGATCGGCGAGCCGCGCTGCGTGAGCACCCCGGCGGTGTCGATGGAGTCCTTCACCGTGAACGGGACGCCGTGCAGCGGGCCGACATCGGTGCCCGAAGCGACCGCCTCGTCTGCGGCGCGTGCCGCGGCCAGTGCCGAGTCATTCAGCGTGACAACGGCGTTGATCGACGGGTTCACAGCCTCGATCCTGTCGAGGTGAGCCTGCACGATCTCCACCGACGACACCTCCCGCGAGCGGATCAGTGCTGCGAGGTCGGTGGCGTCGCGGTACACGAGGTCGTCGTCCATGAGGGCTTTCCTTCGGGGTCGTCGTGCGCTGTGGGGTGTGGTGTCGACGGTGCTCCGCCATCTGCGCCGAGCCAACATCGTTCACGGATCACGAACGATCGAATAGTCTCGGTCGGTGCCGACGTTGGACATCACCCCACTGCGCAGCTTCGCGGCGGTCGTCGCGTTCTCGGGTGTCCGACGGGCCGCGCAGACTCTGCACCTGTCCCCGGCTGCGGTGTCCGGGCACATCCGCAAGCTCGAGAGGGAACTCGGATGCCGCCTCGTCATCCCCCAGGGGAGGGGGATCGTGCTCACCAGTGACGGCGAGGAACTCGCGATCCGGGCGCGCGACATCGTCACACGGCACGACGACGCACTACACGCGATCATGCCGCTGGATGCCGACGAGATCCTCGTCGCCGCAACCGAGCACGCCGCCGAGTTCCTCGTGCCGACGGTCGTCGCGCTGCTCCACGACAGGCTGCCCGGCCGGTCGGTGCGACTGCGGCTGACCCGGAGCGCGCACGTCCGCGACCTCGTCCACGAGGCTCGCGCCGACATCGCTCTCATGCTCACCCGCCCCGCACGGGGCAGCGTCGCCATCGCCCCGATCGCATTGCAGTGGTTCGCGACCGATACCACCCCGCGAGAGGAGCTCGTGTTGTTCGCGCCGCCCTGCGCGATCCGTCATCAGGCGGTCGCGTCACTCGGGAGCCGCGGCCATCGGGTCGCCACGGAATGTGTGAATCACACCTCGGTCCTGAGCGCTGCGCGCGCCGGTGTCGGGATGACGCCCCTGCCGCGGATCGGCCCGCCTCCCGAGGGACTCCGTGAGGTCCGCGGACTGCCGTCGATCCCCGACATCACCCTCTACGCGGCGACCAGCGATCGCGTCGACGCGCGCATCAGGTCCGCGGTCCTGTCGGTTCTGCGCACGGCGGTCAGCGACGGACGTCGCTGAAGACGAATGGCGGTGCGCCTCTCCACGGGACGCCGATCAGTTCAGCAGACGCGTGAGTGCGTCGTCCCAGCCGTCCATGCGGGCGCGGTCGCAGCGGCTGGTGATGAGCGCCCGGAGCGCGAGATACATCGCGATCACCAGTCCGACGAGCACGACGGCGACGGCCACGCCGGTCACGCTGGAGTCCGCGCGGAGCGGGAGCGGAGGAGTGGGTTCGCCCTTGTCGTCGACGGTGAGCAGCAACTTGCTGCCGGCCTGCGTTCCCGGCGGCACCGTGATGCGTCCGGTGTGCTTCTGGCCGTCGAAGTCCCAGTGGGCGACGACCGTGTTGATGTCGTCGCGGCCGAGGGTCGAGGCGATCGGGGTGACCGGCGGAGACGTGGTGTCCGTGGTCGCGTTGACCATCGTGATGACAGGTGCAGGCGCGTCGTCCTGAGAGGCCCAGATGACGATGCCGGGCACGATCGCGAGAGGGAGCATCAGCAGACCGACGAACCCGAGCAGCAGCTGGAGTCGTCGCTCGCGGATGTCGATGTCGCGCTCGAGAGGATGTCGACGACCCCGGTCCGTGCGTGCGACGGATCTACGGGAGGGAACCCTCCGCGTGGGCGGACGCTGATCGCCGGACATGGACTCGCTCTCCTGGAGAAACGGTGGTGCCACTGTGCTCCTGTCGAGGGTAGGCGATGTCCGGATCGGCCACGCGGTCTCCCGGGATGTGTGCGCTCAGGCGACCCGTCGGGACCGTGCACCGGCGAGGTCCTCGATCGCGTCGGCGGACCGTCGGGCCGAAGTGTTCGCGTCCATCTCCGCCGCGACCTCCTCGACGCGGGGCCGCAGCGCCCGGGCACGGTCGACGGCGTCGCGGAGGGTGTCGGCGGTCAGCGATCGGGGGACGAGGCGGACTCCGACGCCGGCGGCCTCGACGCGGACGGCGACGTCGCGCTGGTCACGGCCGAACGGCACGACGACGAGCGGCACCCCGCGGGCGAGCGCCTTCTGCGTGATGCCGAGACCGCCGTGGGTGATGACGACCTCTGCACGGGCGAGTAGTTGATGGTGCGGAAGCAGCCGAGCCACGGTGGCGCGGGGATGACCGAGGAAGCCGTCGGGATCGTGGGCCCCGGTCGTCACGACGGTGTGCAGGTCGCTGCCGGCGAGTGCGTCGAGCGCGGTGTGGGCGAGGACCGCGTCGTCCTGGACCTCCGTCGAGCAGGTGACCATCGCGATCGGTCCGTCGACGGCGTCGATCCGCGGATCCGGGTCGGCGGGAGGACCCCACAGCGACGGCCCGACGGTGACCACCGATGTGGGCCACGACGGCGACGGGTTCTGCAACGGCGGTCCCAACAGGCTGAGCACCAGTGGGGCCGCGGCGATGATGTCCTCGGTGTGCGCGACGGGAGCGAGTCCGTGGCGGGCGCGCAGGTCGTTGAGCGGTCGCAGGAAGGTGCGGTCCCAGACGCCGCGGGCGATCGCGCCGAGCGCGGCGTCGCGAGCGCGCCACACCGGCCCCGGGCGGACGCGCAGGCCCAGACCGGGCGGAGGGCCGTCGCCGCGGAGCGGGACGAAGGTCGGGCTCCACACACCCCAGGGCAGTCCGGACGCCTCGGCCGCGAGGTGTGCGCCGGTCGCGGAGACGTCGGCCATCACCACATCGGGTGCGTGCCTGGCGATCGACGCCGTGAGGTGGGTGAACTCGGCGTCGGCGCGTGCCACGAGGCGGTCGGTGAGCGCTCGGACGCTCCGCGACCCACCGTGCTGGTCCCCGGGCACGGCGTGTTCGAGGTCGGTCGGCAGCGGCGACGCACCGAGCCCGAGGGTGCGCAGCAGCGGCACCTCGTCGGCGATCGTCACGATGTGGACGTCGTGGCCGCGAGCTCGCAGGGTCAGGGCCGTCTCGACGATCGGGTAGAGCAGGCCGCGGGCGGGTGACGTCATCGCGAGGATCCGGGTCATCGTGCTCCTCCGATCGGGCAGCCCGTCGACACCGCGGCGCCGTTGCGGATTGTGCGGACGAATGTCGGATCGGCGCGGAGTGCCCAGCCCGGACCGACGAACGCGCGACACCCAGTCGCGTCACCGGTGGTCGCCAGCAGGAACGCGACGACGGCGCGGGTGAACGGGATGGTGTCGACGGGATCGACCGTGACCAGATGCGATGCCCCGCGCGCGACGGCGAACCATGCCGGGCCCGTGACCCGGTCGTACACGAGGGCCCCGACGAGTCCGGGCCGGGAGGTCTCGTCGGCGTCGCCGGTCACGGTGAACGTCGGGACGTCGACGCCCGCGGTGACGATGTGGATGTCGGGTTGCACCGCGAGCACTGCGCGCAGAGCCGTTCCGGTCGGCAGCCGGAGGTCGTTCGGGACGGGCAGTCCGCGCTGTGCAGCGGTGACGAGACCGGCCGCCTCGACGGCCTTCGTCGCGCCGGCGGAGTGCCCGGCCAAGATCACCGATCGGTCGTCGATCCGCCCGAAGAGCGGTGATCGCGGATCCCGACTCGCGGCGACAGCTCGCCGGACGCCGAGGAACGAGCTCTGCGGCAGCACCTCATGTCGGATCATCGCGATCGCGACGACGAAACCGAAGCTCGCCCAGTGACGGGCCAGAGCGGCGAAGTAGCCGGGGTTCGCCCCGTCGCCGGGGACGAACACGACGAGCGGTCGCGGGCCCGCGACGGTCGGATACCAATAGTCGACACTCGTCTCCGGCCCGCCGAGGATCGGCGCGGTCGACGTGCACTGCAACGGGGTTCGCGCACCCTGCCGCCGGGCGTCGGCGTTCTGGGCGGCTGCGCCCGGTCCGGAGCACGGGACGATCTGTGCCGTCGAGGCGACGTCGTACGGGCCGGACCGCGCGAGATCGCGGGACGCCGTGCCGACGACGTCGGTGGGCGCCGCCGAGGCGGTGGACACGCCGGTCAGACACACCAGCGCCACCGCGGTGACGAGAATGAACAACCGCGACATGGACTTCCCCGAACTGGACATTCACCTTCGCGAATAGACGGTGGGAAGAATATTTCGGCATGTGCGATTCCGCAGCGCGAGATCCGCCGGCGCGGATGTCTGCCGCGAGCGAACGCGACTTTGCTTACCAAGTAAGCGTGTAATTATGTAATCACGCAACGAAGGAGCAATCATGACCAAGCAACAGATTCGCGGCGGAGGTCGTCGCGGTGGGTGGCAGCAGGCAGAACTGCCGGATGCGGGCGACGCCTCGGCGTGGTTCGTCGGTCGTCTGCCCGACGACTGGTTCGACGGCGCCCCCGAGGTCGTCGTCGATCGTGACGAGATCACGGTGGTGGGAACGTTGACCGCTCCCGACGCCGACGGCATCCCAGCCGCGCAGGGGCGTGCGTCGCGGTTTCGCGAGGACACACGCGCGCAGCGGATGGCCATCGCCGACGAGGCGCAGGCGCGCTACGGGCGCACGGTGTCGTGGGGTGTGCGGATCGGTGACGAACGAATCATGTTCACGCACCTCGCTGTTCCGGTGATGACCCGTCTCCGTCAGTCCGAGCGGAAGGTCCTCGACACCCTCGTCGACGCGGGGGTCGCGCGCTCGCGCGCCGACGCGGTGGCCTGGTCGGTCAAGCTCGTCGGCGAACACACCGAGGCGTGGCTCGCGGAACTGCGGAAGGCGATGGACTCCGTGGACGATCTCCGGGCGCGGGGCCCGCAGGTCTGAGTCACGCAACCTGGCCGCACTCCGTCGAGTCGGAATCCGCTGTCGGGAACTTTCTCGGGGCCGATCGCATCCAAGAGCTCGACCCGCATGGACTGTCATGCGGGCGCTCAAGGAAACGAGAGGTGAGTCGAGATGATGAACGTGTCACACCATGTGAGGGTCGGCGGCGCCGGCGCGATCGCCGCCGCCGCGGTCCTGGTGGGTGTCGTACACGGAGGCGTCGGTGTCGCTGATGCGAAACCGACCAGCACTGCGTCCGGTTCGAGCAGCACCCACGATCGTGGTCCTCACAAGGCCACACCCCAGAAGACAACCGGCGGCGCCTCGCAGGGCAGCACTGGCCGCGGATCGCACACGAGCACATCCCGGTCGGCGAACACGAGGTGGTCATCGCAGTACGAACAGAACCGCGGCCCGAACAAGACCAGTCCAGGTGACAGGTCGTTCAACGACGACCGCGCCCGCAGCGGGGCCGAACCCGACCTTGGCGCGCACAAGACACGTCCCGGGGACGTCTCGTCGTCACCTGATGCACAGACGAACGGCGGGCGTGCGGACTTTCGCGACAGCGCTCCCACGGGGTCCACGTCGACCGCGACGCACCCCGGCAGCGGATCGCCGTCGATCTCGGTTGCCGGGGGCGGCGCCTCGACCCGTTCCGCACCCGGCGCGACGCAGCAACCCGCGCAGACGCTGACTCCGCGCGGTGAACTCGCGACGGACACGCAACCGACCGCGGCGCCGCATGAGAGTGCGCCCGGCCGGGCGCGTGAACTCCCGGCGGTCACACGGCTCGGTTCGGTGACGAGTCCCCAGGGGCTCCCCAGCACTGTGGCGTTACCGGACGACTCGCACGGGGCGCCCGACTACACGCGGCGTTACACACCAGGCACGGACAACGCGCCGGCCTCTGCGGTCAGCTTCCCCGCTCCCGGTGAGAGGACCTCATCCTGGGGGCCGGACCCCGGTGTCGGGGCGTACGGGCAGCAGTTCAAGCTCGGCCGGGGCCGGGTGCAGATCCCCGCGGGATCGGCGCCGGATGACATCTCCGGCGCGCCGCGGAAGCTCAAGGGTGTCGAGGTGACGGGGCAGGCCGGGACACAGGTGCGGATCTCGTCGGCAACCCCCACCGGGCAGCGTCAGGTCCGGGATGCGGCAGGGAACACCTGGACCGAGACCACCTATCGCTTCGACTATCAGAAGCGCACGTTGCGGAGTGGTGGGCTCGGCGCCGCCCAACTCACCGTTCAGGGTGGCTGGTCTGACATCTCGCCCGGCGAGGCACGGCAGCTCTTCGACAGCGGGATCCCGCGCCCACGGGCACTGGGTGGTCCCACCGGCGGGAGGTAGGTGCCGCGCCGCCCGGTCCACCGAGGCCGGGCGGCGTCACCCGTCCAGCAGTGCCGGGACAACCGTCAGGGCGTTGTGGCTTCGTCCGTGTCGGCCAGCGCGGCGAGCACGGCCCGCGTCCGACGGTCCCGACGTGCCGCGAGGGCGTCGTAGACGTCCTGACCTGAGCCGTAGGTGTCCTCGACGGACTCGATCAGCGCCTCCATCGACGCGCGATCCGTGGCGGGGACGCCGAATTCGATCCCGCCGGTCTGTGCTCCGACACCCTCGATGAGGTGACGGATGCCGCCGGGCCCGCCGCCGAGGACGTTGCCCTCGAACAGTCCGATGGTCGCCCAGCGCAGGCCGAGTGAGTTCCGCAGGATGGTGTCGAGGTCGCCCGGCGACACCACGCCCTGTTGCACGAGATACCGCGCCTCGCGAGAGATGGCTCCCTGCAGTCGGTTCGCGACGAACCCGGGCATCTCCCGGGCGATGACGACCGGTTCCCGATCCAGCGCGCGGTACAGCTCGACAGCGCGGTCAGTGGTGGTCGACGCGGTCCGGGCGCCGGGCAGAACCTCGACGAGCGGCATGAGCTCCGGCGGGTTGAACGGGTGCCCGACCAGCAGTCGCTCTGCGACGCCGGCGTCGAGATCGGTGGCGATCTCTGACGCGGTGATCGACGAACTCGATGTGGCCAGAACTGCATCAGCGGGTGCGGCCGCACCGATCTCGGCGAACAGCCGCTGCTTGACCGGGAGACGCTCGGGCCCGTTCTCCTGGACCAGATCGGCGTCGCGGACGGCGTCGGCGAGGTCACTCGTCACGCGGACCTGCGGGTCCTCACCGAACTCGGCCGCCACGATCTCGACGAGATCGGGCCGAGGATCGGTGATCGCGACGGTCCAGCCGTGCTCGCGCGCGAGACGCGCCCAGGAGAGGCCGATGACACCGGCACCGACGATCGCGATCCGGGTCATGACGCCACCCCCACGATGCCGGTGAACGCACTGCCGGACACCGACGCCACCACCCGCTCGGCGGGAGCGTCGGGTCGGATCGGCACGGCGTGCACGGTGCCGTCGAGTGCGGTCACGTAGGCGATCCCACTGTCGGTGTCGACGGCGAGACCGATGGCCTCGGCGAAGTCCTTCGCAAGAACGGTCGGCTCGACGCCGGGGTCGCCGACGGCGGGGACGGGTGCGCTGTTCAGCGTGTTGCCGAACGGCGGCGCGCCACGGTCGGTCCAGAACAGGGTCGACGACGCAGGGTCGAGCCACAGGTCGATCGGCTCGGGAAGGTCGGACCACACCGTCTCGATGTCGGTGCGGGTCTCTGCGGTCTCGCCGTCGGGGATGTGGACACCGGCCCGGAAGATCCGTCCTGCATCGCCTTTCGCTGGACCCTTCTGCGTCCAGTAGAGGAATCCGCCCGCGACGTCGACGGCGATGCCGACGCACTGATCGTGGATGTCCACGAGACCGGTCGCCGGATCACGTGGTCGGACGACGAGGTCGGTGACGTCGCTCCCGTCCAGCGCTGCGCGGGTGACGCGCCCGCCCTCGCGGTCCGACCAGTACAGGTGGCCGTCGGCGAGGTCGAGCTGCTTGCCGGTGGTGATCGCACCGTCGGCGAGGACGGTTGTGATGTCCGAACCGTCGGTCCGGGCAGATCGCAATCCACCTGTGCGGGCGGAGAAGTCACGGCCGGTGGGCTGACCCATCAGCGTCCAGAAGATGCGGTCGCCTGCCGGGTCGTGGACGATCCCGTCGGGCGCGGGACCGGTGTCCGCGACGACGGTGCTGACGGTCCCGTCGAGGTCGATCCGCCGGACGACGCCGGCGACGATGTCGAGCACGAGCAGATGGTCGAACACGGCGAGCTCCTCTCAGGCGGCGTCGGCGTTGTTGAGCAGTGCGCTCGGCGCCTCGAGCACGGTGTCGGACGTGATCGCACGCCGACGGGCCGCGTCGACGCCACCGAACGCTGCGGTGAGCCCCACGAGACGTGCAGCGTGGTGGCCGATCTCCGACTCGTACGTCATGCCGATGCCGCCGTGCAACTGCACTGTCTCCTCGGCGACACCCAGCGCGGCGTCCGCGACGAAGACGAAGGCGTCATCGGCCGTCTCCGGCAGGATCGCCGCGTCGGTGCTGCCGGCCGCAACGGCCTCGGCGACCGCAGTCGCGCGCAGCGCCATCGACCGGGCCAGCTCGACCTGTGCGTAGAGGTCGGCGGCGCGGTGGACCAGCGCCTGGAACGTCGACAGCGGGACACCGAACTGCCTGCGGGACTTGAGGTACTCGACCGTCATCTGCAGGCCGGACTCCATCAGGCCGACGGCCTCACCGGTGAGGGCGATGCGGGCCTTCGCGAACGCGGTCCGCAGTGCGGTCGCGGCGTCGGAGGTGCCGTCCCCGAGAAGCACGCCGGCGGCGTCGGTGAACGTCACCTGCGAGGCGTGGGTCCAGTCGGCGGTACGGCCGTCGGCCCGGCGGACGCCGGTCGCGCCGGACTCGACGACGGCGACCTGTGTCCGACCGTCGGCGTCGACCGCCGTCACCAGCAGGTGCGATGCCTGATCAGCATGGGCGACGGGTGCTTTCACACCGGACACGGTGACGCTGCCGTCGTCGGCGACGGTGACCGTGGAGGCCGGGGCGGCATCCCACGCGTGGCCGGGTTCGGCGTGGGCGACCGCGATGGTCGTCTCGCCGGCGGCCAGAGCGCCGAGCAGTTCCTTCGCCTGGGTGGCGGTTCCGAGATCGGTGATCAGCCAGCCGGGCAGCGCGACACCGTCGAGCAGCGGTTCGGTGGCGGCGTGCCGGCCGATGGCCTGCAGGCTCGCGTAGAGCTCCACCGGTCCGGCGCCGACGCCGCCGTGGTCCTCGTCGATGGTCAGGCCGGTCAGGCCCAGTTCGGTGAGGGTGGACCAGGTGCGGGCGTTCCAGCCCAGGTCGGACGACGTCGCGCTCGCGCGGCCGCCCATGGTGTAGTCGCGGCCGACGGCGGAGTCGACGGTCTCGAAGAGGAGTTGCTGGTCGTCGTTCAGGTCGAGGTTCATGTTTCTACTACTCCTTGCCTCAGAGTCCGAGGATGGTCTTGGCGATGACGCCGCGCTGGATCTCGTTGGAACCGCCGAAGATCGACAGCTTGCGCAGATTGAGGTACTGCGCGGCCGACGCGGTGGCGGCGGGATCGGCGACGAGGTCGCCCTCGGCGGACACGATCGCACCGTCGGACCCGGCGGCGGACATACGCAGTCGGGTGAGCTCCTGGAGGGTCTGGGTGCCCTCCATCTTCAGCAGCGACGAGACGGGGCTGGCCTGACCGTGCTCGGATGCACCGGTGACTCGCAGCTGGGTGGCCTCGAGGGCCAGCAGCCGTGTCTTCAGGGAGTGCATCGAGCCGCGGAACGCGGGATCGTCGGCGAGAGTGCCGACGCCGGTGTCGGTCTCGGACGCAGCCGCGGCGAGGTCGGCGTAGATCCGCTGCGCGGTGCCGACCTGCGCGATGCTGTTGCGCTCGTTGCCGAGCAGGAACTTGGCGTAGCTCCAGCCCTTGTTCTCCTCGCCGACGAGGTTCTCGGCGGGGATCACGACGTCGTCGAAGAAGAACTCGTTGACCTCGGCGCTGCCGTCGAACAGGCGGATCGGGCGGCGCTCGATTCCGGGCGTGGTCAGGTCGAGCAGGAGAAACGAGATGCCCTGCTGCTTGCGCGGCGCATCGGGGTTCGTACGGGCGAGGACGAACATCCAGTCGCCGTACTGGCCCAACGTCGTCCAGGTCTTCTGGCCGTTGAGGACGTAGTGGTCACCGTCGCGGCGGGCTGTGGTCTTCAGCGAGGCGAGGTCGGAGCCGGCCTCCGGCTCGGAGAATCCCTGCGACCACCAGATGTCGAGGTTCGCCGTGGAGGGGAGGAACTTCTCCTTCTGCTCCTGCGAGCCGAACTCGGCGATGATGGGTCCGACCATCGACACGTTGAACGCCAACGGTTGTGGGACACCGGCGCGCTGCATCTCCGAGCCGTAGATGTGCGACTGCGTCGCGGTCCAGTCTTTACCGCCCCACTCCGTGGGCCAGTGCGGGACGGCCAGTCCGTGGCGGTTGAGGATCCGCTGGCTGGTCACGATGTCGTCGTGGGTGGTCTGGTTCAGCGCGCTGCGGCGGCGGATGTCGGCGGGGATCTCCCCGAGGAACACCTCGCGCAGGCTGTCGCGGAACTCGATGTCGGCACTCGAGAGTTCGAGGTCCATGGTTCTCTCCCTTGCTTGTCGGGCAGTGTGGTTCAGGCGTGTGCACGGACGCCGTCGAGCACCTCGTCGGTGCTGGCTCCGGCGCGCTCGGCATGGCGGCGGTACGAGGTGGGCGTGGCCGAGAAGTGCAGCGGGTTCGCGATCACGCGGATGGTCCCCTCGGTGGGGTGCTCGACCTCGGAGATCAGGCCCATCTCCTGGACGTACGGGTCCTGGGGTAGGTCTGCGATGTCGACGACGACGCCGTAGGGCATGTCGTTGGCGGTGAGGTACTCCTCCCACTCCGCGGTGGTCTTGTTCGTCGAGTGGGCGAGGACCTTCTCGATGCCGGCGGTGAACACCGGGCGGTCGATGGTGGGGGAGTCCCAGGCGGGATCGGCGGCGTCGGCGTCGAGGCCGGCGCCGATGAGCAGCTTGCGGACGGCCTCGTTGGTGTACGGCACCGCGGCGATCGCGCCGCCGTCCTTGGTGCGCATGGCGGCGTGCGCTCCGGTGAGGCTCAGCGGGTTGCCGACGTCACCCGCGGCGGGGACGAAGACGTCACCGGCCATGTGCTCCACCAGGTTCACGGCGATCATGGCGTCGGCCATGGCGAGCGCGACATGCTGGCCCTCACCGGTGCGCTGCTGGTGGTAGAGCGCGGCGAGGATGCCGTTGAGCAGGTAGAGCGCGGCGGTCTTGTCGGCGATGAAGGTCGGCATGAACTGCAGCGAGTCACCCGCGCGGTCCTGCAGGCTCACCAGACCGGACACGGCCTGGATCACCTCGTCGTAGGCGGGGCGGTTGCCCTGCGACGACTGCGGCGCGAAACCCTGTGCGTGCGCGTAGATCAGGTGGGGGAAGCGCTCGTGGACCGCGTCGTAGTCGAGACCGAGACGTCCGAGCGCGCCGGCCCGCATGTTGGTGACGAGTACGTCGGCGTCGGCGAGGATCGCGAACAGGTCGGCGAGACCCTCCGGATCCTTGAGGTTCAGTGCGACGCTGCGCTTGTTGCGGTTCACCTGCATGTACAGCGGCGCCATGCCCGGGTTGCGGCCGGTGTTCGCCGGCGAGGTGCGGGCGGTGTCGAACGGGGGCTCGATGCGGATGACGTCGGCACCGAAGTCGCCGAGGATCTGGGTGGCGTAGGGCCCCATGACGACGGTCGAGATGTCGACGACGGTCACCCCTGCGAGCGGCCCGGTGGCCTCGGTCTCGGTGGTCTGCTGCACGGTCATGTGCGCTCCTTCGTCGGTCGTGTTCCTGTCTCTGTCTTCGACGGTAGGTAGTTACTAGGGGTAAAGGAATGTCCGATGCCCTCAGGACGGTATGTCCACAGCGATAACACCGGGCGTAGCGTGTGACCGGTGGAGATGCACCACCTGCGGTACTTCCTCGCCGTCGCGCGGGAACTGAACTTCACCCGTGCGGCGAAGTCCCTGAACATGTCGGTGCCTCCGCTGAGTCAGCGGATCCGCACGCTCGAGCACGAGCTGGGGACGACGCTGTTCGACCGGTCCACCCACCACACGCGGCTGACGGCTGCCGGTGAGGCGCTGCTGCCGCTGGCGACGTCGGTGGTGTCCGACTTCGACGCCATCCCCCGGCTCGTCGGTCAGGGCGCTGTGCGCGAGCAGGTCCGGCTGGCCGTCCCCGACGTGTTGAACCCCCGCCACCGCCGCGCGCTCGGCGACGCGATCCGCGACCTGGAGTCGCAGTGGGCGGTCACGCTCCGCCAGATGCCGTCGTTGGAGATGGAGTCGGCGCTGCTCAGCTCGTCCATCGACGTCGCCATCGCGCACGTCGGGACGACCCACCCGACGCTGTCGTCGCGCGTGCTCTACAGCGAGCCGCTCGGGGCCGTCGTCGACGCATCCCGGTTCCCCGGCCGGACGTCGCTCTCGACCGACGACCTGAGGGGAATGCGGTACATCCAGGGGCCGCGGCACTGGGACCTCGGCGCGGGGCGGACGGATCGGCTGGCGGCGGTCGGCGCCGTGATCGACACCGACGCCCAGTTCAGCGACCTGACCGGGATGCTGATCTTTCTCCGCGGTGCCGCCGCGTTCACCATCCTGCCGATGGAGTCCGAGCTCGTCGCGTCGATCGACCGTGGTGAGTACGCGGTGCTGCCCGTCGACGACATGCACGAGACACTGACGACCTACCTGCTGCGTCGTAGCTCCGACACATGGCTCGATCCCGTTGCGGCCGTTCTCGGTACGGCCGACGCGCGGCCCGACTGAGTCAGCCGCGCACGGCGGCGAGTACAGCTGCGATGCGGCGCTCTCGCGTCTCTGGCTTCTTGGCGTCGGCGACCGATCGTGCGTGTTCCTTGCGGCGGGACGGGGCGAGTGCGTCGAACGCCGCGCGCAGTCCGGGCTCGGAATCGAGTGCGGCGGCGAGGTCGTCGGGCACTGTCACCTCGCGCGGCGCGGCGTCGGGCTCGATCACCACGTCGACGGTGTCGCCGGCCTCGACGCCGAGTTGGGTGCGGACGGCTTTGTTCAGCCCCAGCAGGTTCTCCCCGCCCATCCGGCCGACGCGACCCTCGACGGTCTGGCCGTTGATGGTGAACCGGACCGCCGGCGTCTTCGTCGACCCGAGCGAGGCGACCTGGTCGTCGCTGAGCACGATCGCCGCGGCGGGACCGCGCTTTTGGAGTTCGACGGTCAGCCGGAGCCCGGAGTCACCCATGGCCCAGGAGCGTAGTGAGCGCGGGGCGGCCTGGTGCGATTACGCCGGAGATGGTGGAGTCACGAGATGACCTGGCTGATCCTGCTCGGCGCGATCCTCGCCGAGGTCGCGGCGACGCTGTCGTTGAAGGGGTCGCAGTCGCATCCGGCCCTGTATGTCGTCGTCGTGGTGGGGTACGCCGCCGCGTTCGTGTGCCTCACCGTGGTGTTGAGACGCGGTCTCGCGCTGGGTGTCGCCTATGGCATCTGGGGTGCAGCGGGCGTCGCACTGACCGCGGTGTTCGCCTGGCTCGTCTTCGGGGAGCGTCTCACCCCGGTGATGATCGGCGGCATCGTCCTCGTCATCGGCGGCGTCCTCCTCGTCGAGACGGGGTCCCGCCACGACCCCGTCGCGCCGGACGGCGATCGGTGATGGCGTACCTGTTCCTCGTCTTGGCGATCGTGTCGGAGGTTCTCGGCACGCTCGCGCTGGGCGCGGCGGCCACCGGGCACCGCGCGTTCTACATCGGTGTCGCGGTCGGCTACGTCGTGTCGTTCCTCGGACTCGTCTGGACCCTGCGTGCGGGTCTCGCGCTCGGCGTCGCCTACGGCATCTGGGCAGCGGCCGGTGTGGCGCTGACGGCCGTCGCATCGCGCTTCCTGTTCTCCGAGCCCCTGACGCGCCGCATGATCGCGGGCATCGTGCTGATCGTCGTGGGAGTCCTCGCGATCGAACTCGGCGCGCCGAGGTTCGTGCAATCACCGTGAGCCGGGGGGCGTGGTCGCGTCCACCGCCGCCCCGGCCATGTCGGAGTCAGTTCCAGCGGTTCAGCAGCTCCGTCGCACGCTCGGCGAGGGTCGCCTGCAGGAGCGGGCCGAAGCTGACCCGGGCGACGCCCAGCGCGGCGAGCGACGCCTTGTCGTTCTTCGCGGGGTGGCCGATCGCGTTGACCGGCAGAGTGAGTTCGCTGGTGAGGCGCTTCTGGTCCTCGTCGCTGTGGAACCCGACCGGGTAGAGCACGTCCGCGCCCGCCTGCGCGGCCAGGTTCAGGCGCTCGATCGCGCGCTGCACCCGATCGGACTCGTCGCCGACCTGCTTCACGAACAGATCGGTGCGGGCGTTGATCACCACGTGGACGTCAGTCGCGTCGGACGCAGCGCGCAGGGCGCCGACGAAATCCGCGTGCTCCTGGGCCTCGCGCAGACGGCCGCCCTCGCTGTGCACGGTGTCCTCGATGTTCAAGCCGACGGCGCCGGCGTCGATCAGACCCTCGATCAGTCGCTTCGGGTCCTCGCCGTAGCCGCTCTCGATGTCGACGGAGATCGGCACGTCGACGGCCGCGGTGATCTGACGGATGCGGGTGAGCACCTCGTCAAAGGTCAGGCCCTCGTTGTCGGGCTTGCCGATGGAGTCGGAGATCGGGTGGCTGCCGACGGTGAGGGCCGTGAAGCCCGCCTGGACCGCGAGGTTCGCCGACCAGGCGTCCCACACGGTCGGGAGGATCACCGGATCACCGGGCTTGTGCAGTTGGAGGAGGGTTGTCGCCTTGTCACCGAGATTTGTCATGCCGCGGATAACGGTCGTTCTCCGCTGGTCATTCCGCCCGTCCCAGTCCGTGGGAACGATCGTTCTCCGGGGAGGCCCTTCTCGTGCTGCGAGGTGGCGGGAACCATGAGCCCATGGCCACACGACATGAGTTCGACAAGGTCGACGCCGACTGGGCCGCGCGGGCACCGGTGCGGTTCGAGAGCGCTGTCGACATCGACGCGACACCCGAGACCGTCTTCGACGTCCTCGTCGACGCCGACGCGCTCCCGCGGTGGGCGAAGGTGGTCCGCCACGCGCGGTGGACGTCCGGCGAACCGTATGGCGTCGGCTCCGAGCGGACCGTGAAGATGGTCGCCGGGCTGACCGGGTTCGAGAAGTTCCTGGTCTGGGAGCGCGGCGATCGCCTGGTGTTCCGGTTCGATGCGACGTCGTCGTCGATGCTGTCGGCGTTCCTGGAGGATTACCGCCTCGAGCGCACGCCCACCGGGTGCCGACTGACGTGGATCACCGCGATGGCGCCGAGGAATCCGGTCGCGAAACTCGGCATGACCGTGGGGCGGCCTGTGGTCGCCGCGATGCTGCAGCGGTTCGTCGACGCACTTCCCGGAGTGATCGCCGCACGGAGCTGAGCGTCGGTCAGAGCCCGAGGTCGCGGGCGATCAGCATGAGCTGAACCTCGGTGGTGCCCTCGCCGATCTCGAGGATCTTCGAGTCCCGGTAGTGCCGCGACACGGTGTACTCGTTCATGAACCCGTACCCGCCGTGCACCTGGGTGCCGTCGCGGGCGTTGTCCATCGCCGCCTCCGACGCGATCATCTTCGCGATCGACGCCTGCCGCTTGAACGGCTTGCCCGCCAGCATGAGTGCGGCGGCGTCGTAGTAGGCCGTCCGGGCTGTGTACGCACGTGCCTGCATCCGCGCGATGGTGAAGGCGACCGACTGGTTGTCGCCGATGGGCCTTCCGAATGCGCTGCGCTCCTTCGCGTAGCGGACACATTCGTCGACACACCCCTGGGCAACACCGACGGCGAGCGCTGCGATCGCGATGCGGCCCTCGTCGAGGATGCGGAGGAAGTTCGCGTAGCCGCGACCCTTCTCGCCGAGCAGGTTATCCCGCGGGACCCGGACGTCGGTGAACGACAGCGGGTGGGTGTCCGACGCGTTCCACCCCACCTTGTCGTAGGCCGGGCCCACCTCGAATCCCGGTGTGTCGCTGGGCACGATGATCGTCGAGATCTGCTTGCGGCCGGCGGCGTCGGTCCCGGTCACCGCGGCGACCGTCACCAGTGCGGTGATGTCGGTGCCGGAGTTGGTGATGAACTGCTTCGACCCGTTGATGACCCACTCGTCACCGTCGAGGACGGCCGTCGTGGTTGTGCCGCCGGCATCGCTGCCCGCGCCGGGCTCAGTGAGCCCGAAACCGCCGAGCGCCTGCCCGGACGCGAGGCGCGGCAACCATTCCTGCTTCTGCTCCTCGGTGCCGAAGCGGTGGATCGGCATGGCACCCAACGAGACCGCGGCCTCCAGCGTGATCGCGACACTCTGGTCGACCTTGCCCAGCTCCTCCAGCGCGATGCACAGGGCGAAGTAGTCGCCACCCATGCCGCCGTACTCCTCGGGGAACGGCAGGCCGAAGAGGCCCATCTCGGCCATGCCCTTGACGACCTCGTAGGGGAAGGTGTGGTCGCGATCGTGCTGGGCGGCAACGGGTGCGACGACCGTGCGTGCGAAGTCGGCCACGGTGGCCTTCAGGTCGCGGTAGTCCTCGGGGAGATCCTCCGTGCTCAGGAACCCACTCATGTCTGTTCTCCCTCCGGCCGGACATGCGCCAGCACGTCACCGACCTTCACCTGGTCGCCCACCGACACGACGACGTCGACGACGCCGTCGACGGCGGCGGTGAGCGAATGTTCCATCTTCATCGCCTCGACCACCGCGACGACCGTCCCGGCGGCCACGGTCGTCCCGGCGTCGACGGGCAGCGCGATCACACTGCCCGGCATGGGGCTGCGGACGTCGGTGTCACCGGCGACGGCGTTCGCGCTCTCGCTGCGTTCGTCGTCGACGCGGTGCACAGCCCAGCTGCCGCCACGCCGACTGACCCACGTCGTGGTGCCGTCGGTGACGACCGTGTAGACACGTCGCCGATCGTCGACGGTGACCTCGGCACGCGAGCCGCTCACCGCTCCCACCGTCGCGCGGTGCTCGTCGCCGTCGAGCGTGACTGCCAGGGCATGCGGCTCACCGCGCGTCTCGACGATCCGGACGGCGTCCCCGACGCCGAGACGCATGGTCCGCGCCGCGGGTGCTGCGTTGAGTCGCCAGCCGTCCGGGCGGGTCCAGGGGTCGTCGGAAGCGTGCCATCCGGCCGCGACATCGACGGCCGCGAGGGTGATGAGGACGTCGTCGGGAGCCGGTGTGGGCGCGTAGTTCCCGGCGACGCTGTCGAGAAGTGCGGTGTCGAGTCGTCCGGCGCGCACGTCCTCATCGGCGAGCAGGAACCGCAGGAAGTCGATGTTGGTACCGATACCCGGCAGCGATGTGTCCGCGAGAGCGCCGTCGAGGCGCGCGATCGCCTCGACGCGGGTGTCGCCGTGGGCGATCACTTTCGCCAGCATCGGGTCGTAGTCGCCGCCGACGACGGTGCCGTCGGCGATCCCCGCGTCCACGCGGACGCCGACGCCGGACGCGAACTGCGCCCGGGCGACGGTGCCCCCGGTGGGGACGAAGCCGGCTGCGGGGTCCTCGGCGTACACGCGTGCCTCGACGGCGTGCCCGGTGAGGGTGATGTCGTCCTGGGCGAGCGTGAGAGGTTCACCGCGGGCGATGCGCACCTGCCAGGCGACGAGGTCGACGCCGGTGACCAACTCGGTGACCGGGTGCTCCACCTGGAGTCGGGTGTTCATCTCCATGAAGAAGAACTCGTCGGGTGCGTCGGCCGAGACGATGAACTCGACAGTGCCCGCGCCGGTGTAGCCGACGCTGCGAGCTGTCGCGCAGGCTGCCTCACCGATGCGGGCCCGGGTCTCGGCGTCGAGGAGGGGCGACGGTGCCTCCTCGATGACCTTCTGGTGGCGGCGCTGCAGGCTGCACTCCCGCTCGCCGAGGTGGATCACGGTTCCGTGCTCGTCGGCGAGCACCTGGACCTCGATGTGCCGGGGTCGGTGGACGAATCGCTCGAGGAACAGGGTGTCGTCGCCGAACGACGAGGCCGCCTCGCGGCGCGCACCGGCGAGTGCGGCAGGGAGGTCGTCGGCGTTCTCGACGACGCGCATGCCCTTGCCGCCACCGCCGGCCGACGGCTTCACCAGGACGGGGAAGCCGATCTCGGGTGCGGCGGCGATGAGGTCGTCGTCGGTGAGGCCGGGGCGCGAGACGCCCGGGACGACGGGCACGCCGTGTCCTGTGACAGTGGCTTTCGCGGTGATCTTGTCACCCATCACCGCGATCGCCTCGGTGGACGGGCCGATGAAGACGATGCCCGCCTCGGAACAGGCGCGGACGAAAGCGGCGTTCTCGGACAGGAACCCGTAGCCGGGGTGGACCGCGTCGGCGCCGGTTGTGAGGGCCGCAACGATCACGGCATCGATGTCGAGGTAGCTCTCGCGCGCCGGCGGCGGGCCGATGCGGACGGCGTCGTCGGCGGTGTGCACGTGCGGCGCATCCGCGTCGGCATCGCTGAACACGGCGATCGAACGGATCCCCATGTCGCGCAGGGTGCGGATCACGCGGACGGCGATCTCGCCGCGGTTGGCGACGAGGACGGAACGGATCGCTCGGGTCATCGCGCTCACATCCGGAAGACGCCGTAGGAGACGGGTTCGAGCGGCGCGTTGGCGCAGACCCCGAGGGCCAACCCGACCACGCGGCGGGTGTCGAGCGGGTCGATGACGCCGTCGTCCCAGAGTCGCGCGGTGGAGTAGTAGGGGTTGCCCTGCCGCTCGTACTGCTCGCGGATCGGTGCCTTGAACGCCTCGACGTCGTCGTCGGACCAGGGCTTGCCGGCCGCGTCGAGCTGGTCGCCGCGCACGGTGGCGAGAACGGAGGCGGCCTGCTCGCCACCCATGACGGACACACGGGCGTTCGGCCACATCCACAGGAAACGCGGCGAATACGACCGGCCGCACATCGAGTAGTTCCCGGCGCCGTAGGAACCGCCGATGACGACGGTCAGTTTCGGGACCCGTGCGCACGCGACCGCCGTGACCATCTTGGCGCCGTGCTTGGCGATGCCACCGGCCTCGTAGTCGCGGCCGACCATGAACCCGGAGATGTTCTGCAGGAACAACAGTGGGATCGACCGTTTGTCACACAGCTCGATGAAGTGGGCACCCTTGAGTGCTGATTCGGCGAAGAGGACGCCGTTGTTCGCGACGATCCCGACCGGATGGCCGTGGATGCGGGCGAAGCCGGTGACCAGGGTGGTGCCATAGAGCTCCTTGAACTCGTCGAACGACGAGCTGCCGTCGGGCCGGCCGTCCACGAGTCGGGAGATGACCTCGCGGACGTCGTAGGGGGTGCGCAGGTCGACGGGGACGACGTCGTAGAGCTCGTCGGGATCGGCCGCGGGAGAATGTGTCTCGTGCACCTCCCACGGGGACGGCTCGCGTGGTCCCAGGGTCGCGACGATGCTCCGCACGCGCTGCAGTGCGTCCCGGTCGTCGGCGGCGAGGTGATCGGTGACGCCGGACGTCTGCGAATGCAGCAGCCCGCCGCCGAGTTCCTCGGGCGTGACGTCCTCGCCGGTTGCCGCCTTCACCAGCGGCGGTCCACCGAGGAAGATGGTGCCTTGATCGGCGACGATCACGGCCTCGTCACTCATGGCGGGGACGTACGCCCCACCGGCCGTGCAGGATCCGAGCACCGCGGCGATCTGCGCGATCCCCCGGGCGCTCATCGTCGCCTGGTTGAAGAAGATGCGGCCGAAATGGTCGCGGTCGGGGAAGACCTCGTCCTGCATCGGCAGGAAGGCGCCTCCGGAGTCGACGAGATAGATGCACGGGAGGCGGTTCGCCGCCGCGATCTCCTGTGCGCGGAGATGCTTCTTGACGCTGATCGGGTAGTACGTGCCGCCCTTCACCGTCGCGTCGTTGGCGACGATCATGCACTCACGGCCGGACACCCGCCCGATGCCGGCGATCATCCCGGCGCCGGGGCACGAGTCGTCGTACATGTCGGTGGCGGCGAGCGGCGACAGCTCGAGGAACGGGCTGCCGGGGTCGACGACGGTGTCGACACGATCGCGGGGGAGCAGCTTGCCGCGGGCGACGTGACGCTCACGCGCCTTCTCGGACCCGCCGAGCGCTGCGGTGGCCGTGCGCTCGCAGAGCTCGGTGACGAGGCGCTCGTGCTCGGCGCGGTTGTGCGCGCGGTCGACCGGCACGACGACCTCCTCGTTTCAGTTAATGACTGATAACTGATCGCAGCCTACGTGGAGCCGCCGCCGGGTGTCCAGGCGTGGATTACGGTCCGGCACGTGGCCCTCGATCCACCTGCTGACCTCGATGCGGTGCGTGCGTCGTACGACGCCGTCGCCGACAACTATGTGGCGATGGTCGGCGACCCTGGACCGTGGCAGCGCGCGGCGCTCGACGCGTTCGCGGAGCAGGTTCGCGGGATCGGCCCTGTGCTCGACGCCGGCTGCGGACCCGGGTGGGTGACCGCGCACCTGCGCGACATGGGGGTCGACATCTCCGGCATCGATCTGTCGCCGCGCATGATCGACCATGCCCGCCGGCAGTACCCGGGCATCTCGTTCCAGGTGGCCTCGGTCACCGAGGTAAACGTCGACCCGGGGTCGCTGGGCGGTGTCCTGGGGTGGTGGTCGTGGTTCAACCTGCCCCGCGACGTGCTGCCGACCGTCGTCGCGACGATGGCCGGGGCCCTTCGCCCCGGCGGCCTGCTCCTGATCGCCACCCACCGTGGCGAGGGTGAAGTCCAGCGGACGCGGTGCTACGGCGACGTCCCGGTCTCGTGGACAACACAGCTCTACGAGCCCGACGAGCTGATCGCGATGACCGCACAGGCTGGACTCGAGTTGTGCGCCGACGTCCACCTCGCGGCGGAAGCTCCGTCGCAGAGACCCGGGGTCATCATCTGCGCGCGGAGGCCGGCGGGGTGACCGGTCGTGTGCTGGCGGCCGGTCGGCGGCATTCGGTGGGCGTCCGCTCGGACGGAACCGTCGTGGCGGTCGGCGTGGGAGGTGCGGGCGAGTGTCGGGTGAGCGCGTGGACCGACGTGGTGGCGGTCGCCGCGGGCGCCGTCCACGCCGCGCGGAACACGGGGCGCTCACACACCGTGGGTCTGCGGTCGGATGGTTCGGTGATCGCGACAGGGTGGAACGCGGACGGGCAGTGCGCGGTGTCGGGGTGGCGGGGCGTCGTCGCAGTGGCGGCCGGGTGGCGGACGACGGTCGGTGTACTCGCCGACGGTCGCGCGGTGGCGACGGGCCGCGCGGCAGAAGGACAGTGCGATGTGAGTGCGTGGCGCGACGTCCGCTCGGTGTCGTGCGGCGACTGGCATTCCGTCGCGGTCCGGGTCGACGGGACCGTGATCGCGGTCGGCAACAACCGTCGTGGACAGTGCGAAGTCGACGAGTGGCGCGGAATCATCTCCACAGCAGCGGGATACACGCACACCCTCGGGCTGCGCGGTGACGGCCATGTCGTCGCTGCGGGCGATGCGCCATCAGGCGCCTGCGGCGTGGAGAGGTGGCGGGACGTCATCCAGGTCGACGCCGGCAGCCATCACTCGGTGGCCGTGACGACGGCCGGGCGCGCACTGGCGCAGGGCGACAACGAGTTCGGTCAATGTGAGGTCGACGCCTGGAGCGGGCTCGTCGCGGTGGCAGCCGGTTCACGCCACACGCTCGGGCTGCTGGCCGATGGAACCGTCGTGAGCACCGGTGAGGACAGCGACGGGCAATGCCGAGTCAAGAGCTGGACGGGGATTCGAATCCCGATCTAGTCGAACATACTTACGAATGTCGTACATGCGTACTAGGCTGGTGGCATCGCTTCGGTCGGGGGAGGTGCATCGTGAGCGACAATTTGATCGACACGTATTCGCGGTTGCATGCTGTGCTCGACGAGATCGCCGATGCATCGTCGGATGCCTGCACTGAGCAAGAGGTCGCGGAGCTGGCGATCACTCATGAGCACGCGGTGCGTCGGATGGGTTCGATGGGGCTGCAGCGCATCCTGGACGTGTCGGATCGCGAGGCATATCGGGCCGTGCAGTGCTCGAAGCTCGATGAGTTCGTCGGCCAGCGGCTGCGGATCGCCAACCCACGCAAGCGGCTGCGGCAGGTCATCGAGCTCGGCCGGCTGCATTCGATGACCGGCGAGAAACTCCCGCCGCGGTGCCCGGAGACCGCCGACGCGTTCGCTGATGGCGACCTCACCCATGAGCATGTCGACGCGGTGCTCGATGTGCTGGCCAAGGTCCCCGCGGCGACACCGTCGGAGGTGCGGGATCTCGCTGAGGAGCAGCTCGCCGAGATCGCGCGGCATCATTCGCCGCGGGACATCACCCGGGCCGGCGCCCGCATCCTGCAGCACCTCGACCCCGACGGCGACCTCCCCGACGAGCGTGACCGGGCCCGGAATCGCAGTGTGTCGATGGGTTCGCAGGACACCCTGGGCATGTCGAAACTGATGGGCACCCTCGATCCGACGACTCGGGCCCTGTTCGAGGTGTTGCTGGCGGCGTGGGCGAAGCCGGGTATGAACAACCCCGACGACGAGGCGTCGCCGCGCGGCGGTGCTGACGATGAGGGTGTTGATACGGACGTGCTGCGGGAGGCGGCGTCGCGGGATTGCCGCACCCAGGCCCAACGCAACCACGACGCCTTCCACGCACTGCTCAAGGCAGCCGCCGACGGCGGACTGTACGGAGCGTCGCATCGGGGGTTGCCGCCGCACATCGTCGTGTCGATCACCGAGACCCAGCTGCGGGAGCGCGCCGGCATCGGCCACACCACGACGGGAACCGACCTGCCGATGTCGGAGATCGTGAAGTTGGCGGCGCAGGCGCAGATGTACCTGGCGGTGTTCGACGACCACACCGGCGAACCGCTGTACTTCGGCCGCGCGAAACGCCTGGCGAGCGAGTCCCAGCGGTTCGTGACGTTCGCCGAATATGGCGGTTGCTCCAAGCCCGGCTGCCCGCGCCCGTTCTCCCACACCGAGGCCCACCACGCCGAACAGGACTGGGCCCAGGGTGGATCCACTGACATCACCGACCTCGCGCCGGCGTGCGGACCGCACAACCGGGCCGTGCACGACGGGCCCGGCGGGTGGCAGACGGTGAAGATCACCGACGGCCCCGACCGCGGCAAATACGGATGGGTCGCCAACGGCACCAGCGACCCACCGCGCACCAACCACCTCCACCGGCCCGACCGGATCCTCGACGACACTGCGCCACCCGATCCCGACTGGTCCGACATCGAACACAAGCTGGAACTGATGCTGGCCGACCACAACGCGTCACCACCGGACCCGGTGATCATCCGCGTCATCGACTACCGCGCACCGATCACGCGGTGAGTCAACGACAACCGCGGCGGCTCCCCGTTGTCACGAGGAACCGCCGCGGTTGTGGTGCGGTGGGCGGAAGTCAGCGGTTGCCGAGCGCGATCGGGCCCTGACCGAAGTTGATGCAACCCGAGAACGTCTGGAAGTCGCCGGCGAAGCCCTGACCGCCGGTGCAGGTGGCCGCGGAGGTCCCGGTCACGGTGACGGTTGCGCCTGGGCCCGCGATGCCGATCGCCAGACCGGGCTTCACGCCGGTGAGGTTCACGATCGCGCCGGGGCCGGACGCGATCGCCGCCGGTGCCGCGAAGTTCTGCGCCTGCGAGCTGGCCTTGCCACCACCGAGTCCGATGGCCAGCGACAGGCCGTTGGCCTTCGCGTTCGCCGACGCGGCGCCCTTCGTGTCACCGATGCCGGCCGACGTGCCGGTGGGTGACGAGGTCGCCGAGCAGTTGTCGGTGACCGAGGTCTGGTTCGGCAGCGCAGGGCACGCGACCGGGGCGGCGGATGCGGGGGCGGCGGCGAAGGCGATGCCGGCACCGGCGAACAGGCTGAACGCACCGACGGTGGCGATGCGACGGGTGGTGGTGGACATGACGACCCCTCTCTCGGATGAACACGTGTGCGAACCATGGTCGTGACGTGCCGACACGGCTCAGGCCCGCGATGGTCACAGAGAGATCACGACACCGACGCGGGCCGGTCACTGCGGATTCTCGACCGCGCACAGAACCTTCAGGAACAGAGATGTTTTTCGCTGCCACGGAGGTCCGGACCGGCTGACCGTGGCGGAGTCGGGTGCTTGGATGACCCCGATGAACGACTACTGCCATCTCTGCGACTCGGATCCGTGCTTCTGCGGTCGACACGGCACGGTCGATGCCCAGGGATCGCAGGCGGCATCTGGTCGCGGCGGACCTCGCGGGATCGATGCGTCTGTGCGGCAGTTCGTCCTCGATCAATACGACGACGGGGTGCTGCGGAACTGGGACGGGTGGCTGGATCTCCTCGCCGACCGATTCGGCCCGGACCGGGCGGGCGTTCGCGGTGTCTGGGAGCGCGTGAGCAATCAACTGCAGCGCGACTGGTTGCTCATCGACGTTCCCGATGGCGACGCCTACCTCCGCAGCCCATCGCACTACCCGCACATGCGGCATCTGTCGGTCACCGAGACGGCCGCCGAGATCCAGGCTCTGATCGCGTCGGGCGGGTGGACGGTCGAGGAGAAAGGGCTTCGAGTGCCGGAGATCCAGAAGCGGATCCCGGGCGTCGTCTACATCAGCGTGCGCGACGCGCTTCATCACCTGAACGAGCGCAACCGGCTCGTGACGACGGTCGCACCCAGCGGCAAGCCGAGTCAGTTCTGGTACGTCCGGCGCGACTGAGGAATGAGACGAGAGAACCCGATCTCGACCACGTGCGGTCGAGACCGGGTGCTTCACGGCGGAGGATGGGGGATTCGAACCCCCGAGGGCTGTTAACCCAACCCGCGTTCCAGGCGAGCGCCATAGGCCACTAGGCGAATCCTCCAGTGCGGAAGATGATAGCCGCGGGCCGGTCGACGGTCACAACGGCGCTGGTCACGCTGCTGATTCGGGTGACGGGATGGTGGCGTCTACACTTGCAGACGGATCCCGCGCGGCGTGCATCCTGTGAACTCCCCCAGGGCCGGAAGGCAGCAAGGGTCAGCGGGCTCTCTCGGGTGCGCGGGGTCCCCTTTACTTTTCCGGGACTGCCCGGCCGCAGGGCCGGTGAGAGGTCAGCGTGAACTTCCACTCGATGAGTGCCGCCGAACTGGGCGCCACCCGCGACGAGCTGACCGACCTCTACGAGAAGCTCCGCGCTGCCGGACTCTCCCTCGACCTCACCCGCGGCAAGCCCGCTCCCGACCAGCTCGACCTGTCGACGCCGATCCTCTCGCTGCCCGGCGACGACTTCCGCGACCCCGACGGCACCGACTGCCGCAACTACGGCGGCCTCGCGGGCCTGCCCGGTCTGCGTCGCATCTTCGGCGAACTCCTCGCGGTCCCCGCTGACCAACTCGTCGCCGCGAACAACTCGAGCCTCGAGATCATGTACGACCTCACCGTGGCGGCGCTGCTGCACGGCACCCCGGACTCCGACGCCCCGTGGTCGCGTCAGACGGTGAAGTTCCTGTGCCCGTCGCCCGGGTACGACCGGCACTTCGCTATCTGCGAGAAGCTCGGCATCGAGATGGTCATGGTCGACATGCTCCCCACCGGACCCGACGTCGAGCAGTGCGCGGAACTCACCGCCGCCGACGACTCGATCAAGGGCATGTGGCTGGTGCCCATGTACTCGAACCCGACCGGCGCCACCGTCACCGACGACGTCCTCCGGTCGTTGCTGTCGATGCCGGCGGCGCCGGACTTCCGCATCTACTGGGACAACGCGTACGCGGTGCACACGCTGACCGGCGAGTTCCACGACCCGTTGCCGATCCTGCAGATGGCGGCCGACGCCGGGAACCCGAACCGTCCCTACGTGTTCGGATCGACGTCGAAGATCACCTTCGCCGGCGCCGGCGTGGCGTTTTTCGGGGCAACGCCGGAGAACATCGCCTGGCACCAGGACAACCAATCGGTGTCGACGATCGGCCCGGACAAGCTGAACCAGTTGCGGCACCTGCGATTCTTCGGCGACGCAGACGGGGTCCGTGCGCACATGCTCAAGCATCGGGAGTTGCTGGCGCCGAAGTTCGCCCTCGTCGCGCGGATCCTGGACGAGCGGCTCGGTGCGTCGAAGGTCGCATCGTGGACCGATCCCGACGGCGGCTACTTCGTCAGCCTCGACGTCCTGGACGGCACCGCTGCGCGGGTCATCGAGCTCGCGAAGGACGCCGGGATCGCCCTCACCGCAGCGGGATCGGCGTTCCCCTACAAGCGCGATCCGGACGACCGCAACATCCGCATCGCGCCCACCTTCCCCTCGCTCGCCGACCTCGAGACGGCGATGGACGGGGTTGCCACGTGTGTCCTGCTCGCCGCGGCCGACTCGTTGCTCGCCGCCGGAGAGAACTGACGCCGGTGACGGCCACCGGTGACCAGACCACCGGTCGACGCGCCCTCCCCGACGTCCCGGTTGCCGGAGTCGTCGTCGCCGCGGTCCTCGGTCTGCTCGCGATCTGGGTGCAGCACCTCGTCACCGCCTACGACGAGCCGTTCTGGGGACTGTTCGACAACCAGCTCGATCTCGACGTCTATCGAGCGGGCGCGCAGACCGTCCTCGACGGCGGGCGCCTCTACGAGGCGAAGCTGTTGGGGCAGATGGACTACACCTACGCGCCGGTCTCGGTGCTGGTGTTCATGCCCTTCGCCGCGGTCCCGTTCCTCGTGGCGCGCATCGTCTGGTCCGTGCTGATCTTCGCGGCCCTCTACTGGGTGATCACGATGTCGTTCCGGGCGCTCGGGCGGGACATCACCTGGCGGCTCCGGACTGTCGCGGTCGCGATCGTGCTCGTGTCGACGCTGCTCGAGCCGGTCCGGAGCACGATCTGGTTCGGCCAGGTGAACATTTTCCTCATGGCGATCGTCCTGTGGGATCTGCTGCGACCCAGCGGGTCCCGCCTGCAGGGCATCGGCGCCGGCGTCGCGGCCGGCATCAAGCTCACGCCGCTCGTCTTCACCCTCTACCTGCTGGTGACACGACGCTCACGCGCGGCGGTGTTGAGTGTCGTCGGGTTCGTCGGGACCATCGCGCTGGCGTTCGCGGTGATGCCGCGCGACTCGTGGCAGTACTGGACCGGTACGTTCCTCGACTCGGACCGCGTCGGCGTCCCGGACACCGTGGGTAACCAGTCGCTGCGCGGTCTCATCGCCAACCTCGGTCGCACCGAGCACCCGTCGACGCTGCTCTGGGTGGTCCTCGCAGGCCTCGTCGCGGTCCTCGGCTTCGGGGCCGCTCGCCGTGCGCACCGTGGCGGTCGGGAACTGCTCGCGATCACGCTCGTCGGGATGACGTCCTGTGCGGTGTCACCGATGTCGTGGGGACATCATTGGGTGTGGCTTGTCCCGCTGCTGGTGATCGGGGTGCACCACCTGCTGAACGGTTCGCGGCTCGTCGCGACGGCTGCCGGGATCGGCCTGATCGCGATGGTTCTCGCCGCATTCGCGTGGCGCACGCGCATCGACGGCGTGATGACGTTCGTGGGCGTCGAGCATCCCTATGCGCTGTACACCGGGCTGTTCTTCAAGAACGGGATCGACACCCTGCGCTGGTTCACGCTGGCGCCCTACTTGTGGATCCTCGTCGTCACGGCCGTGCTCACCCTGGTCCTCGTGCGGCGTGCAGTGCCCGGTGACGCGACGGGCAGCACCGATCCGGTCGTCAGCGCGAGCGGGTCGCCAGCGAGATGACGCGGTCGGTGATCAGCTGTGGTGTGAGTCCGGTGGCCACCACCTGCGCCCGACTGGCCGTGTCGCAGAGGTAGCGCCGCCGTGGTCGTCGCGCGGTGAGCGCGTGCTCGATGCGCGTCGCGACGACGTCCGGGTCGACGGCGCTGCGCTGCATCGCCGGCAGGAGACGACGCATCCCGCTGATCTGCTTCCGGTAGAGACTCCGGTGCTCCTCGCTCATGGCGGCGGTGGCGGCGTCGAAATCGTCGAAGACACCGGTCCACATGTCCGTGTGCGTCGGGCCGGGCTCGACGAGCGAGACCCCGATCCGCCACGGCCGCAGCTCGATCCGCAGCGCGTCGGCGAGGCCCTCGACCGCGTACTTCGACGCGCAGTAGATGCCCGTGCCCGGCGTCGCGACGCGTCCGCTGACCGACGAGACGAACACGATGCGACCGCGGGCGGCGCGCAGTGCCGGCAGCACCGACTGCGTCACAGCCACCTGGGCTGCGACGTTGACGTCGAGCTGGCGGGCCACGTCGGCCCGTGACAGCGCCTCGATCGGCCCGTGGACGGCGATGCCCGCGTTGTTGACCAGCCCGTCGAGGCGATCGGGCAGGCGCCCGGGCAGCGCGGCGACGTCGCTCTCCAAGGTGATGTCGAGTTCGACGGGGACGACGTTCTCGATCGATCCGAGCTCGGCGCGGTGCGCATCGGAACGTGCCGCCGCGTGGACCGTCCATCCCGCTGCGGCGAGCCGTCGGGTGGTCGCGAGACCGATGCCGCGACCGGCTCCGGTGACGAGGACAGCGGGCATGGGATGCACTCCTGATCGGTGAGTCGCGCGCAGACTCCCCCGCGGACGGCGCGCCACGCTATAGCCTGACAGACGCCCGAGCCCCCGATCGAGCCGAGTTCGTACGCGTGACCATCGCCGACACCCGAGTGTTGCCCCGCAGCACAGCATTCGGCGCACTGCTCGTCGTAGTCGCCGGATTCGCACTGTATGTGCAGTACCGCTACATCCCCTGGGACGCGCGGGTCTTCGGCCTGCTCGACAACCAGCTCGATCTTCGGGTCTACCGCGCCGGTGCGTCACACCTGCTGCACGGCCGGCCGATCTACGACGGCATGGTGCTCGGCCACATGGAGTACACCTACCCTCCGTTCTCGACGATCGTCATCGCGCCGTTCGCCCTGATGAGCGGGCGTGCGGCGGGATGGACGTGGCTCGCGCTCGAGGTGGTCGCGCTGCTGTGGGTGGTGTGGGCGAGTTTCCGGAGCCTCGGGCACCGACGGTCGAGCATGCTGATCCTCCTCACGGTCGCGACGGCCGCGGTCGCATCGGTGTTGGAGCCGGTGCGCACCACGGTGTGGTTCGGCCAGATCAACCTCTTCCTCATGGCCGTCATCCTGTGGGACCTGCTGCGGGGGCGTGATTCCCGACTTCGCGGGTTCGCCGTCGGACTGACCGCCGGCGTGAAGCTGACCCCGGCGTTCTTCGTCGTGTACCTCGCGGTCACTCGGCAGTGGCGCGCGGCCGCGACGGCTGTCGTGGTCGGTGTCGCGACGATCGTGGTCGGTGTCGCGGTGACACCGCGACAGTCGTGGATGTTCTGGACCGACAAGATGCTCGACTCCCAGCGCGTCGGAGTGGCCGGCAACCCGGCCAACCAGTCGGTCCGCGGCGCACTCGCGCGGGTGCTGCACACCGCGGACCCGAACACCGCGCTGTGGCTGACGTGCTGTCTGGTCGCGGCGGCGCTGGGTGTCACCGCGGCATACCTCGCGCACCGTCGAGGACACGAGCTGCTCGCCCTCACGCTCACCGGCATGACGACGACGGCCGTCTCGCCGTTCTCGTGGGGTCACCACTGGGTGTGGTTCGTCCCCCTGCTCGTCATCGCGATCGACCTGGTCCTGCGGGCCTGGACCGACGGTCGACGTCTCGCCGCAGCGGTCCTCGTCGTCGCGCCCCTCGCCGTGGTCCTCGACGCGTTCATCTGGAAGTACTTCGTGCCGCAGGGTGTGGGCGGACTGCGGCCCTTCTACGGGATCGGTCTGTTCATGAACCCCGTCCACCCTGCTCTGACGTGGTTCGCGGCGCAGCCGTACCTCTGGGCGTTCGCGATCACAGCCGTCGTGACGATCGCCGTCTGCCTGCGGCCGGTGCGTCATCCACAGGTGGTCACTCCGCCCCCGATCGGCGTCGGAGCGCGCCGGTAGTCTCTACCCGTGGCGCTGTACCGGACCTATCGACCGTCGACATTCGCCGAGGTCGTCGGGCAGGAACATGTGACCGAACCGCTGTGCCGAGCGCTCGACTCGGGTCGCATCAACCACGCCTACCTCTTCTCCGGGCCGCGCGGCTGCGGCAAGACGTCGTCCGCGCGCATCCTCGCGCGGTCGCTGAACTGCGTCCAGGGTCCGACGTCTACGCCGTGCGGGGTGTGTGATTCGTGTGTCGCCCTCGCGCCGGGCGGCCCCGGCAACCTCGACGTGATGGAGCTCGACGCGGCCAGCCACGGCAACGTCGACGACACCCGTGACCTCCGCGACCGCGCGTCGTACACGCCCGCGACCTCGCGCTACCGCGTGTTCATCATCGACGAGGCGCACATGGTGTCGAGCGCAGGCTTCAACGCGCTGCTGAAGGTGGTCGAGGAGCCGCCGGAGCACCTGATCTTCATATTCGCGACCACGGAGCCCGAGAAGGTGCTCGCGACGATCCGGTCGCGCACGCATCACTACCCGTTCCGTCTGCTGGCACCGCCGGTGATGCGCGGCCTGCTGGAGTCGATCTGCGCGCGTGAGGGCGTCACCGTCGACCCGCTGGTGTACCCGCTGGTCATCCGGGCGGGCGGCGGATCCCCGCGTGACTCGCTGAGCGTGCTCGACCAGTTGCTCGCCGGCGCAGACGACAGCGGCGTCACCTATGAGCGGGCGCTCGCCCTGCTCGGCGTCACGGACGTCGCACTGATCGACGCTGCGGTCGACGCACTCGCCGACGGCGACGGCGCTGCGCTGTTCTCGGCGGTGGAACGGCTCGTCGACGCCGGCCACGACCCCCGGCGCTTCGCCGTCGACCTGCTCGAACGCTTTCGCGACCTGATCCTGTTGCAGGCCGTCCCCGACGCGGCCGATCGTGGACTGGTCGAGGCCCCCGGCGACCAGCTCGAGCACATGCGCGACGAGATCGCGCGGATCGGTCCCGCGACCCTCACCCGCTACGCGGAGACGGTGAACGCCGCCCTCGGGGAGATGCGCGGGACCACCTCGCCGCGGCTGCTGCTGGAGGTGATGTGCGCGCGGATGCTGCTGCCGGCCGCGACCGATGAGGAGTCGGCCATGTTGCAGCGGCTCGAGAGGATCGAGGCGCAGCTCGCAGGCGGCGCCCCAGCGGTGACGGCTCCGCCCGCAGTCCGCGACGTCCCCGCATCTGCGACGGGAGTGGTGTCCCCGGCGCCCGTGGCGGCCCCGTCCGATCCGTCTCGCGCCGAGTCCGGATCGCGATTCGTCCGCAAGTCGCAGCAGATACCAGCCCCCGAGCCCGAACCGGATGCTGCCGCACCCGAACCGGTTCCGGCGCCCGAGCCCACGCCCGAGCCCACGCCCGAGCCCTCCCCGGCGCCCGCGCCCGACCCGACACCGGAGCCCGCCGCCGCGGCAGCGCCGCCTGTCCCGGAGCCCGCACCGCAACCCGAGCCGGAGCCGGCACCGGAGCCGGTCGTCGAGGCGGCGCCCGAACCCGAGCCTGAACCCGCACCGGAGCCCGAGCTCGAGCCGGGACCTGAGCCGGATCCGGTCCCGGAGGCGGCGCCCGCCGCGGAACCCGCTGCGGATGCGGCGGCTGTCGACGTCGAGGCGGTCCGCGCCGCGTGGGGCGACATCCGCGCGAAGGTGGGCGAGAACGACAAGGTCATCCAGGTGATGCTGTCGGCGGCCGTGGTCCGGGCCGTCGAGGGGAACACCCTGGTCATCAGCCACGACACCGCGCCCCTCGTCGCGCGACTCTCCGATGCCCGGGCATCGTCGGCGGTGGGTACGGCGCTGAGTCAGATCTTCGGCGGCGACTGGTCGATGCGCTGCGTGCACATGCCCGCCGACGCCGCACCCGCGGCACCGCCGGCCGGGCGGGGCGGCGCCGGTCGGCCCGCCAAGGCTGCGGCCCCGACCTACACCCGGCGTGGCCGTTCCGCGGAGGCGTCACCGCCGTCGAACGACGACGAACCGCCGCCGGAGGAGCCTGCGCCGGAACCGGGGCCACCCGTCGCCGACGAGGACCTCAGTGACGCCGAGCGCGACGAGATGATCGCCGACGCCCGCGACAGCGACCCGGATCCGCACCACGATCCCGACACCATGGCACTCGAGCTCCTGCAGTCGGAACTCGGAGCCCGCCGGATCGACTGATCGCCACCGCCGCTGGCGCCCCGGCGCCGATCCGCCGAGCTGCATCAGATTCGCTCGAACGTGCACTTGTTCTGGGCGCTCCGACATCGACTGCACGATCGACAGGATCTGCCGCACGGTGGGCGAAATCTACTGCACGGTCGGCGAGGTGGACCGGAGCGGTCGCAGTGAGTCGACTCCGGGGCTACGGGTCAGGCGCTCCACCACGGACGCAGGGGCAGGCCGTTGGAGCCGTCGTCGTGGAGGCGGACCGCGAGGACCTGGTGCAGCTGGATCACGTTGCGCTCGAACCCGATCCGGCAGGCCGCCATGTACAGCCCCCACAGCCGTGCGGTCGACTCGTCGACCTCGGCGACCGCCGCGTCCCAGTTCTCGACGAGGTTGCGATTCCAGTCGCGCAGCGTCATCGCGTAGTGCTCGCGCAGGTTCTCCTCGTGCAGGACCTCGAGGCCGCCGAGGTTCTGCATCGCGCTGATGATGGTGCCGGAGCCGGTCAGCTCACCGTCGGGGAAGACGTAGCGGTCGATGAACGCGCCCGCCTTGTGCTTGCCCTTGTTGTCGGGCCGCGTGATGCAGTGGTTGAGGATCAGGCCGCCGGGCTTCACCTTGTCGTACATGAAGCCGAAGTACGACGGGTAGTTCGCGACACCGATGTGTTCGGTGAGGCCGATCGACGAGACCGCGTCGAAGCCGCTCTCGGTGATGTCGCGGTAGTCGCTGTGCCGGACCTCGGCGAACTCGGCGAGGCCTTCGTCGGCGATGGCCTTCTGTGCCCAGTCGGCCTGCTCGGCGGACAGGGTCGCACCGATGGCGTGGACACCCTGGCGGGCGGCGTACCGGACCATTCCGCCCCAGCCGCACCCGATGTCGAGCAGACGGTCGCCGGCCTTGAGGCCGAGCTTCTCGAACACGAGCCGGTACTTGTTGTCCTGCGCGGTCTCGAGGCTCGCGTCACGCTCGGGGTAGCAGGCACAGGTGTAGGTCATCGACGGGCCGAGCACGTACTCGTAGAACGTGTTCGAGACGTCGTAGTGGTGGTGGATGGCCTCGGCGTCGCGGGTCTTGCTGTGCCGCAGACCCTCCGCGATCCGACGCCAGCGCGGCAGTGCCTCCTGCGCGGGCGGGGCGACGGGCTTGAAGTGCTCCAGGCCCAGCGACCGGGCGATGGCCGCCAGCGTCAGCGCGTCGGGACGGGCGAAGCTGACGGTGTCGCTCAACGCCTTCAGTGCGTCGTACGGGTCACCGGGCGGGCTGCCGTGGAGCTTCAGGTCACCGGCGATGTACGCGCGAGCCAACCCGAGGTCTCCGGGAGCCGTGGCGAGGTAGGTGGTGCCGCGCTGGCTGACGAGGTCCAGACCGTACTGCGCGTCCTCGGGTCCGGCGGTGCTGCCGTCGTAGGCGGTGATCCGCACACGCAGGTCTCCGCCGGCGATGGTCTCGACGATCTCCGCCAGCGTCATCTTCGGCGGGTCGAGCAGAGCGCGGGCGGTCTGGTGGTCGGCGCGGGAGCGTTCGCGGGATGTCGTCATCGGGTCACCATCACTGTCGTCTCACGGCTTTCGCGTACAGGTCGAGCAGGCGCGACCCGGGGTCGTACTGCTTCTTGAGGAGGCGGTAGGGCTCGCCGCCGTACAGCTCGTCGAACTCCGCCTCGTCGTAGAACGCGTCGGAGTAGAGCGACTTGTGTCCGTCGAGGTCGGACACGGTGGCCTCGATGAGCCGGTTGGCGCGACCCTCGGGTGCGCCGGGCTCGATGGGCACCGCGGACCAGAATCCGACGTTGACGTAGGTGCGATGCGGCTCCAGCGGGTAGAGCGGCCACGGCCGTGCCGAATCGGCGCCCACGGGGGCGGGATCGAGAAGACGCAACGGGCACAACCAGATCGGTTCGATCGGGATGTTCTCCAGGAACCAGGTGACGAACTCCGCGGTGCGTTCGATGGGCACCTCGATGTCCTGCACGACGCGCTCGTTCGCGGGGAGTCCCTTACGGGCGTTCAGGCGATCGGCGATGTCGTACTTGTGGTCGAGGCCGATGAGCTTCCAGTAGAAGCTGCTGCGCAGCAGGCGTTTCGGCCACAGCCGACGGATGCGCGGGTTCTGCGCACCGAACGCGCGCGAGCACCAGAACCAGTCGGTGTCCCAGCGCCACAGGTAGTCGTGGATCGTCAGGCGGTCCCGGATCGGTGTCTGCGCAGCCGCGTGCTGGATGGACCGGTAGAAGATCTCCATCCCGGTGTAGTCGCTGACGGCGCCGGCGACGTCGGTCTGTCGTCCCAGTGTCAGGTAGCTCTCGGAGGCAGTGAAGACGACACCGTCGAGGTAGTCGACGGTCTCGCCGTCGTGTTCGCGCGTGGTGACGATGCGGTCCATCGCCGCCTGGAGTTCCGCGACGTCGGTGAAACGGATGTGTCGCAACTCGACGAACGGCTGCACACGTTCGAGTCGGATCTTCAGCCGCGTCGCGTACCCGAGCGTCCCGTAGGAGTTGGGGAACCCGAAGAACAGCGCGGCGTCCGGGCCGTCGGGCGCTGCGGTGACGATCTCTCCGCTGCCGGTGAGGATGTCCATCTCGACCACCGACTCGTGCGGGAGGCCGCTGCGGAACGACGTGCTCTCGATACCGAGACCGGTGACCGCGCCGCCGAGCGTGATCGTCTTCAGCTGCGGGACGACGTAGGGGGCGAGACCGTAGGGGAGCGTCGCCGCCACGAGGTCCTCGTAGGTGCACATCCCCGCGACGTCGGCGGTCAGCTCGTCGGGATGCACCTCGATCACGCGGTCGAGACCGGAGACGTCGAGACCGGGGTGGGGATTGGCCGCGCGACGGCGGAAGAGGTTCGACGTCTTCTTGGCCAGACGCACCGTCGCATCCGGAGGGATCGCGCGGTAGCTCGCCTGCAGGGTGTCGACGCCGCGGGAGAAGGCCTCCCAGCCCATCTCTCGCCCGTCCGTCCCAGCGCCGTCCGCAGTCATCACCGCTGAGCCTAGGACCCCGGGCAGGCGGCTGCCAGACGGGCCCCGTGGCACGATCACGGCATGGATGCCTCGTCGTTGCGGGAGCTGCAGAAGCCGCTCAAGGACACGTACAAGACCGACCCGTCGGCTGCTGTCGCACAGGTACACGCGCATGGGAGCTTCGCCGACGGCGGTATCACCGCCACGGTCGACACCTGGGCGGGTCCCGTGCGCGCGGGTTTCCACCCGACCACCGGCGGCGACGGCAGCGATGCCTGCTCGGCCGACATGCTTCTGCAGGCGCTCGTCGGGTGCGCGGGCGTGACCTTCCGCTCGGTCGCGACGGCCATGTCCATCGATGTGCAGGACGTCTCCGTCCGTGCCGACGGGACATTCGACGCCCGCGGGACGCTCGGTACCGACCGTGAGGCCCGCGTCGGCATGTCCGACATCGCCCTCACCTTCACCTTCGACACCAGCGCCGAGGATGCGAAGGTCGACAAGCTGCTGGAGCTGACCGAGCGGTACTGCGTCGTCGCGCAGACCCTCAACGTCCCGGTCACGATCAAGCGGGGCTGAGCGCTCCCCGTACCCTGTGTCCCGAGAACGCACCCGAGAAGACGCAGGAGTGACGACGTGGCACAGGTGACCGCAACCCAGTCGATCGACATCGCGGCCGCGCCCGACGCGACGCTGGCCGCCCTCGCCGACTACGCGACGGTCCGCCCGCAGATCCTTCCCGAGCAGTACCTCGACTACCAGGTCGTCAGCGGTACCTCGGGCAGCGGGACCGTCGCACAGTGGACGCTGCAGGCCACCAAGAAGCGGTCGCGGAACGTCAAGGCCACCGTCGCCGTCCAGGGGTCGACGATCACCGAGACCGACGCCAACTCGACGATGGTCACCACCTACACGGTGACGCCGAGCGGCTCGGGCTCATCGGTGTCGACGACCACGTCGTGGCAGGGCGCCGGTGGCATCGGCGGGTTCTTCGAGAAGACCTTCGCACCGAAGGGCCTCAACCGGATCCAGGCCGCGCTGCTCGGCAACCTGAAGTCGCACCTGGAGAAGTAGTGGCCCGTCGACGCCGCCCGGTGCCGTTGCCGGCGCGGGACGGTGTCGACGCGACGCGGATCGTGCCTCGGGCCGACGGGACCGCGTTCGACGCTCTCCGCACGGCGTCGGCGCTCTTCGATCTGTCCGACGACGCGCTGCGTGATCGGTTCGTCCGCGGCGAGGTGCTCGATGGCGACGGACGCGCCCTGTCCGCGGACGAGACCGTCGCCGCGCGGCGACCGCTGTGGATGTACCGGGACCTGCCGTCGGAGACGCCGATCCCGTTCGCGATCGAGATCCTGCACGCCGATGACGACATCGTCGTCGTCGACAAGCCGCACTTCCTGGCGACGATGCCGCGCGGCGCGCACGTCGCGGAGACCGCGCTGGTCCGCCTCCGACGGCTGCTCGACGACGACGCGGTGAGCCCCGCGCACCGTCTCGACCGTCTGACCGCGGGCGTCCTGCTGTTCACGCGTCGGCGCGAGGTCCGTCGCGCCTACCAGGAACTCTTCGCCGACGGCCGCGTCGAGAAGGAGTACCGCGCGATCGCTCCCGAGCCGCCGCCGGGGCCGACGCCGCCGTGGTCGGTCGCCGACCGGATCGAGAAGACCGCCGGTGACCTCCGGGCACGCGTCGTCGACGGTCCGGTGAACGCCCGGTCCCGGATCGAGGTGGTCGGGCCGGGGCCGGAACAGGGGGCCGCTGAGTACCGGTTGCTCCCACAGACCGGACGGACCCATCAGCTGCGGCTGCACATGGCGTCTCTCGGGGTGCCCATCGTGGACGACCCGCTCTATCCCGAGGTGCGTCCGGACCTCGCCGCACTCCCGGACGAAGGCGACTTCAGTCGACCGCTGCGCCTCGTCGCGAAGCGCCTCGCCTTCGACGACCCGCTGACCGGTCACCGTCGGGAGTTCGTCTCCCGACGGTGACCCCACCGGTCCCCGACCGTGCACCAGATCCCGCCCAGCGTGCGGTAGATCCCGCCGAGCGTGCACACCGTCCGGGACCGGATGTATCGAGTGCACAGTGGCGCGCATCGACTGCACGGTCGAGGTGGTTCGCTGGGCTCAGTGCGACGATGGGCGCGTGATCGTCGCGTCGTACGACCGCCTGGAGCGGCACGGGATCGAGGCCGTCATCTTCCTCGACACCGAGAGCAGCGAGTGCTTCCAGATCCAGCGGTCGCTGCCCGCCCCGGTCACCGACACCGCTCCGACGTACCAGCTGAGCACCGGTGTGTCGGCGCCGCTCGACGGCGGGATCGTCGACTGGCGGCGCGTCGACGACCGCTTCGAGTTCGCCCTCACCGCGCGCGCCGCGCGGATCTTCGGCGGAGCCGACGTGCTCTCCTTCGTCGCCGAGCCCACCGACGGCATGACGCTGGAGGACATCGCCGACCACGTCGAGCGCATCCTCCGCTGACCTGTCGCACCGGGCCACTACCCTGGCGTGAGTGGATCCCGAGAACCCGATGGCAGGTCTGCTCGAGCAGGCGCAGAAGATGCAGCAGCAGCTCTTGGAGGCGCAGACCCGGATCGCGCAGACCGAGCTGACCGGCACCGCCGGCGGCGGTCGCGTGACGGTCACCGGGACCGGCCAGGGAGATGTCACCAGCGTGACCATCGACCCGTCCGTCGTCGACCCGTCCGACGTCGAGACCCTGCAGGACCTCGTCGTCGGCGCCCTGGCCGATCTGGCGCAGAAGCGCGACGAGCTGACCGCGACCACCATGGGCCCGCTCGCCGGTGGGCTCGGCGGCGGCATCCCGGGCTTCGGCGGCCCTGGTCTGGGGCAGTGACAGGCCCGTGTACGAGGGGCCGATCCAGGATCTGATCGACGAGCTGGCCAAGCAGCCAGGACTCGGTCCCAAGGGCGCGCAGCGCATCGCGTTCCACCTCCTCGGCGGCGAACGCACCGACATCGACCGCCTGATCGCGGCGCTCGGCAACGTCCGCGACAACGTCACCTTCTGCGCAGAGTGCGGAAACGTCTCCGCCCAGAAGCTGTGCCGGATCTGCTCGGACGCGCGGCGCGACGCGACGAAGATCTGCGTCGTCGAGGAGCCGAAGGACGTCCAGGCCATCGAACGCACCAAGGAGTTCACGGGTCGCTACCACGTGCTCGGCGGGGCTCTCGACCCCCTGGGGGGCGTCGGTCCGGACCAGCTCCGCATCCGGGAACTGTTGCGACGGTTGGCCAATCAGACCGACGGTGTCGACGTGACCGAGGTGATCGTCGCGACCGACCCGAACACCGAGGGTGAGGCGACGGCGACCTACCTGGTGCGGATGCTCAAGGATTTCCCCGGCCTGTCGGTCACGCGGCTGGCCTCGGGTCTGCCGATGGGCGGTGACCTCGAGTTCGCCGACGAGTTGACCCTCGGCCGCGCGTTGTCGGGTCGTCGCATCCTGACGTGACCGGATTCGACGTCGAGGCGACTGCGGCGTCGGTCGCGGCCGATCTCTCGACGGGCATCGTCGTGATCGACGGGCCGTCGGGCGCAGGCAAGTCCACCTTTGCCGACGCGTTGATGGCCGCGCTCGCCGCGCAGAGGACCCCGGCGGCGCTCGTGCGGACCGACGAGTTCGCCACCTGGGACGATCCGGCCGGCTGGTGGCCGGAGCTCGATCGCGAGGTGCTGCGGGCGTTCTCGCGCGGCCACGACTTCCGCCATCGCCCGCGCGTGTGGTCGGGCGACACAGCCGAGCCCGGGCCGCGTGTGTGGCGACGGTGGGAGCCGCTGCTGGTCGTCGAGGGGGTGACGTCAGCGCGCCGTCGCGTCGCGGACCGTGTCGCGCTCGCGCTGTGGATCGACGGGGAGGACCGCGAGACGCGCCTGGAGCGCGCCGTCGCCCGCGACGGGGAATCGGCCCGGCCCCACCTTTGCCGCTGGCAGGACTTCGAGGCCGGCTGGTTCGCCGTCGACCGCACCCGCGAGCGGTGCACGGTTCTCGACTGAAACAGCGCGCCGGGCCGATAGCATCCGCGGGATGACAAGACATCCTGTGTTCAACTGTCACATCTCCGACCATGGATGACCGCGTCCGCGCATGGGTGACCGCCAACGTCGGCGAGATCGTCGACATCGAGCGCCAGCACCGCTGGCGACCGGCGTGGTTCGTCGTGGCTCAGACCCACACCGGCGAGCGACGACTCTACGTCCGGGGCAACCGGGACGGGTTCGGGTTCATGGAGGTGAGCAGGGAGGCGGCGGTACTCCGCGTCCTCGCCCGCCACGGGGTCCCGGTCCCGACGGTCCACGGGGAGATCGACGGCGACGCCGTGGTGATGGACTGGCTCCCCGGTGACGCAGGGCTCGACGCGACCGCGGATCCGCGGGAGGTCGACGCCGTCATGGACTCCTACGTGGACGCACTGGCCGCGGTGCACGCCATCGATCCGGCCGAGTTCGCCGAGATCGGGATCGCGACCCCGGACACCCCGGCCGGCGTCGCGCTCGACTTCTTCGAGGACTTCGTGGCCCGGTACCGCGAGTTCAAGCAGCGACCCGAACCGGTGCTGGAGTTCGTGATCGGATGGCTGCGACGCCGCGTGCCGGAGGGCGCCGGCTCCCCGCGTTTCCTCCTCGGTGACACCGGACAGTTCATGTGGGCCGATGGGCGCGTGACCGGCCTGATCGACGTCGAGCTCGCACACGTCGGGGACGTCGCCCACGACCTCGCCGGGCTCCGGTTGCGCGCGGTGACCGAACACATGGGGGACCTGGGGCGTGTGCTGCGCCGCTACGAGGAGGTGACGGGTCGGGCCGTCGACCGTGACGCCGTCGAGTTCCACACCGCGAAGTTCGCGGTCTGTACCCCGCTCGGGCTCGTCATCGCGCTGCACCTCGACCTCCCGATGCCGGAGATCCTGCAGTACACCGAGTGGTTTCATCAGCTCTCGCTCCACGCGATCGAGTGCATCGCCCGGCTGGAGGATGTGCGCCTCGATCCGATCGCCCTGCCCGACCCCGTCGAGAACGGTCAGAGCGGTGTGGCCAGGGGTCTGGCGACCATGGTCGAGAGCCTGGAGGTGTCGGACGCCATGGCCGAATACCGTCGCGAGACCGTCGCCGCGGTGGCCCGGTACGTGGAGCGCGCGCATGCCCACGGCCCGGGGATCGACGCCGCCGACGCCGCGGACGTGGCCGAACTGCTCGGGGCCGACGTCCCCGCTGATCGGCGATCCACCGATCAGGCGTTGGAGGACTTCGTGGTCGACGCCGGCCCCGAGCACGACCGCGCCCTGGTCGCGCTGCTGCGCCGACGGGTGATGCGGCAGATGCTCCTGCTCGAACCGGTCCTTGTCGCGCCCGGCGGGATCGGGCACGTCGCGCCGTTGCCGGATCTGTTCGCGCAGTAGGTGGCCTGGCCCGCGGCAGCGACGACCGGCGGCGATCCACTCGCGGCGGGTGATCGGCCAGTCAGCGGGCGCCGTTCCCGGGAACTGTTGCGGTGGTCGGTCGATCAGTCCGACTGTGCCGACGTGACCGAGGTGATCGTCGCGACCGGCCCGAACACAGAGGGTGAGGCGACTGGTTCGAACCACTTGCGTTCAGTCCCTCGCCCGGTGGGAGCGGATGCCGCCGGGTCATCTCAGGGTGACGTCTCGCAGTCCTGCCCGACCTGTCACCCCGGCCTTTCTGCTCGCGCGGTAGATGTGGCTCTCGACGGTTCGCACCGACAACGACATCTGTTGCGCGATCTGGCGATTGGTGACACCCCGTGCGACGAGCATGACGATCTCCCGTTCGGTGCTGGTGAACGGCGGCTCGAGGCGAGCGGTGGCGAGTGCGATCGCCGGGCTGGTGGCACCGCCGCACTCCACCAGGAGTCGACGCGTCCGAGCCGCCGCCGTCATGGCCTCGCTCGCCGAGCCTGCACTGCGGTGCACGACAGTGGCCTGGGCGGCGGCCTCGGCCGCGCCCAGTCGATCACCGATCGACTCGAACCGCTCCGAGGCCGCGAGCAACCCGTCGGCGTCGTCACCGACGAGCGCGATCGCGTAGCGCGCCGCGGCAATCGCTCGCGGCGTCGCCAGCTGCGCGGCGAGCTCGCTCAGCCGGTCGGCAGCGGTCCTGTCCCCGAAGTGGATGGCGTTCTGCAGTGCCCACACCTCGCGGGCCGGTTGGTCGTGACCGCGCGCGGTGTCGGCTGCTGCCCGCGCGAAGGCGCACGCATCGTCGATGCGCCCTTGCGCAGCCGAAAGCCAGGCCTCGGAGAGGGCGATCCACGAGTCGTAGTAGGCGTAGCCGGGATGGTGCAGAGCGCGAGCTGTCTCGATTGCTGTCGCCGCTGAGCTCGCGTCCCCGAGGCGGGCGAGGACCTGCGAACGCAGGAGATGGAAACGGGCGAAACTGTTGATGGACAGGAATCCCCGCCCCACCCAGTCGCCCGGGTCGAACTGCGCCGGCAGCAGGCGAAGGGTGCCCGTGAGGTCTCCGGCGGCGAAGCGCGCCATCCCGAGAATCTGATCAGCGACAGGGCGATTCGCCGCGGCCTGCCCGTGGCTGCTCTGGTGGAACTGCTCGGCGAGCTCGACGGCATCACCGATGCGTCCGGACACGGCCAGGCCGCCGGCGTAGACCTCGGTGACTGGTCCACGCAATGCCGCCGCCTGCTGATCCGCGGCGATCGCCTGGACCGCGCGGGTCGCGGACAACGCCAACCTCTCCAGACGACCGAGCTCACCGCTGGCCATGCATTCGGCCAGGCGTGCCATCGCCGTGCCGTGGGGGTCGAGCATGTCGATGTCGATGTCGTCGAGGGTGTCGAGCACGGCCGGCGTCTGGCCGGCGAGTGCGCACTGCATGGCCCGGAAGACGAGGATGTGCTGCTGTCGTGCGCCCACCTCGGTGGCGAGCGCGTTCTCGACGATGCGGGTCGCCTCATCCGGTGCGCGCAGCGTCCACAGCGCATTCGATGCGCGCACCACGACGTCATTGACAAAGCCTGTGTCACCGGGAGCCGAGGGTGCCTCGGCGAGAACCCGTTCGACCGATTCGCCGTCACTCATCATGAACAGCGTCCACGCACGAGACACATGCGCGTCGGCGCCTGTACGCGCCTGGGTCGCCGCGGCGAGGAGGCGTTCCGCGATGTCGAAGTCCAGCAGCGAGTTCGCGGCCGTGGCCGCGGCCTGCAGTATCCGGCCGTCGGGAGCGAGGTCGGACTCGAGCCACAGGAGGCCGCGTTTGATGAGCTGCGCCGCGCCGACGGCGTCGTCCATCGACGATGCGACCATCCCACGCAGCCGCCGCAGCTTGGCCGACCCGCACTGCGCACGCCGGACCTCGGCGAACAGGGGATGCCCGACGACGAACTTGCCGTCGGCGCTCCGTATGAGTCCTCGCTGTTCTGCCTCCTCGATCGCGACCTGCGGCGCGAGCGTGGCGACGACCCGCCACTCGATCGGCTCCGACACGGCGACGAGATCGACGATGTCGCGAACCGGCTCGGGTAGGTCTCCGATATGGGCCTCGACCAGTTCGGCAAGCGACCCGCGCACGGCGATGTCGCCGCCCCACCGCAACGCACCGTCGGTGACCGCCAAGCGCCCCGCGTGCACCTCCTGGTCAGCCAGCTGGCGGACGTAGAGCATGTTGCCGCGGGTCATGTCCCAGAACCGCTGTGCGCACTGCCGATCCGGCGGTGCTCCGAAAGCCCGTGCCAGAGCCCCGGTGACATCGGCGGGCGAAAGGACCTCGATCTCCCGCCGCAGGAGGCGCCGCTCCTTCCACAAGGCGGTGATCGCGGTGGGTGCGGCGTCGCCCGAACGCACGGTGAGGAGCATGGTGGCGCCGGAGTCGACGAGATGGTCGACCACGAGCGCGGACAGGTCGTCGAGGAGGTGTGCGTCGTCGACCACCACGAGAAGCGTCCCGACGGTCACGTCCTGCACGATCGCATCGCTGACGCGGCGCACGAGAGAAGCGGGTGCGCCGCCCCGGTCGTCGGTCCATCGGGCGAATGCGCCGAGCGAGACCGACCGACTGGTGACGGTCGCCGCCACCGAGCGCACCGTCCATCCGTTCGCGGCGGTGCGGTGAGCGATCTCCCTGGCCAGGCGGGACTTTCCGACGCCCGCGGCCCCGACGAGGGCGATCCCACGAACGGTCGGATCCTCGATCAGTGAGGTGATGTCGGCGAGGTCCCGGTCACGTCCGACCACGGCCCATTCCTGCGGCATCGCCGTCCCAATCCATTTCGCACGGCAGTCGCGGCATGCCGGTTTCCGGCGACGATAGCCGAACGCCTGCCAGGTGTCGGGCGAACGACGGTGCATGCCGTTGCACCGGACGAATGGCGGCGGGAACTACTGCACCAGTATGGCTCCACTACTGCACTGTGACTCCACTACTGCACTTCCGTTAGTGGCGCTGCGCATCGTGGACACGCCGACATGCGCCGCTTTAGCGTTCGTCTCGCGCGTGCCCGGTCATCCCCGAGTGACGCTGTTCCGGAGTGGTGATCGTGGGTGTGGTCCGGCGCCCTCTTGTAGATGGGTGAAGGATGTCCATGAAGGCCAAGCGGAATTGGGTGCGCGCTGCAAAGCTCGCCGGCGGGGCTGCTGCGATCGCGGGGGCATGTGCCGCGGGAACGGGCACCGCCGTTGCGGACACCGCCCCGGTCACCTCAGGTACCGGCGCTCAGTCGGTGAGCAGAGCTCCGGCCGACAGGGAAGTTGCGGGCGCGGGTACGACGACATCGTCGGGTCCGTCCTCGACCGTGACCACCTCGACGGGTACCGAACCCACGTCGACGACGTCCGTACCGAGCTCCACAGCCACTGGTGGTGGTGTGTCGACGTCGCCGGCCGGTTCTGCGGGTTCGAGCGCACCGGCCCCGACCACCACAACAGCGCCGGACCACGCGGGCACTCCGACGACATCGTCGTCGGGTACGCGGGACGCGGCGCCGGCCACGAGCACCGCGACGTCGACCACGTCGACGCCGACCGCCGCCGCGTCGACTGCCTCGCCATCGACCACCACCTCGACGCCGATCACGACATCCACGACGGCGGGGAGGACGACCACGCCGCCGACCACGAACACGCCGCCGACCACGTACACGTCGACGACCTCAGCACCGTCGACCGCGACGGGAGCAGGCACGGTGACCACGGCGCCGGGTGAGCGACATGCTGCGGGCGAGACGCCCGTACCGCTTGTTGCGTCGCATACCCCGCCGACGCCGGCGACGGCGATCGTCGCAGCGCTGCTGAGTATCTTCACCACGGCCCAGCAGCACGGCTCCACCGGCAGTCCTGCGTCGGCGGATGGACCGTCATCCTGGGTCGCCGCCGGTGTCGCCCGCCGTGAGCTCGCCACGACCACCGGCACTGCATCCACGAATGCACTGACCCCGCAGCCGGTCACGGCGACGGCGCCGCCGTTCAACCCGTTGCAGGCGCTGCTCGTCCTGCTGATCAGTGACGGCACCGCCGAGCACCCCGATGCGGGCCTCCTGTTCGGCAACGGGTTCAGCTACACCTCGGCGACGTGCCTGCTGGGCATGGTGTGCAACGGCGGCCGTGGCGGTTTGATCGGCAACGGGGGCAACGGCTTCAACGGCGGGACCGGCGGTGACGCCGAACTGTTCGGCGCCGGTGGCCGTGGCGGTGACGGTCTGGCAGCCGGCGCTGCGGGAGGATCGGGCGGCAACGGGGGCGTGATCTTCGGCGTCGGTGGCCGTGGCGGCAACGGAGCGATCGGCGCGACCGGTACACCCGGCACCGGGGACGGCACGGGCGGAGTCGGCGGTGCCGGTGGTGTCGGCGGCCGGGGCGGCGCGGCCGGCCTGATCGGCAACGGTGGCATCGGCGGCACCGGAGGTGTCGGCGGCACCGGTGGAGTCGGCGGAACGGGCACGACCGGCACGGCGATCGCGACAGCCGCCGGCACCGGGGGAACGGGCGGTTCGGGTGGCGTCGGGGGAGCGGGCGGGCGCGGCGGAACCGGTGGAATCATCGGGGCCGCTGGGCAACTCGGCGACGGCGGATCAGGCGGCAGAGGCGGCACCGGCGGAGTCGGCGGGACCGGATTCACCGGAGCGAACGGCGCCGACGGGGCAGACGCGGTGGACGACGGATCCGGGACACTCGTCGCGGGCGACGGCGCGAACGGCGCCGTCGGTGGCGGCGCCGGAGGGAACGGCGGAACCGGCGGGTCCGGCGGCATCGGTGGGTCAGGGTCCGTCACGGGATCTCTCGGCGCGAACGGTGACGGCGGGATCGGCGGAACCGGCGGTTCCGGTGGCAACGGTGGTCGAGGCGGCGACGCATCGGCGGCGACCCCGTCCGCGAATGCGGTCGCGGGCACGGGCGGCGACGGCGGCGCCGGGATCGGCGTCGGGGGTCACGGCGGCGCGGCCGGCACAGGCGGACTGGCCGGCACCGGCAGAGCCGGACTGGCCGGCGCTGCCGGAATCGGTGGTCGCGGCGGCGACGGCGGAGACGCAACCGCGGGCCTCTTCGGGACGGCCCGCGGCGGCGCGGGTGGATCGTCGACCGCCGGCGGCGACGGCGGCAACGGCGGTGACGCATCAGTTGTCGGAGCCGTCGGTGTCGCCACCGCCGGATCGGGTGGGGCTTCACAGTCCGGCGCCGGCGGCAACGGCGGTGACGCATCGGTCGTCGGAGCCAACGGTGTCGCGACCGCCGGGTCGGGTGGGGCTTCACAGTTCGGCGCCGGCGGCAACGGTGGTGACGCCCGAGTCGGCGGCAACGATCCACGCGATGGCGCCAACGGTGTCGCGACCGCCGGCGCGGGCGGTTCGACCAGTACCGGCGACGGCGGCACCGGCGGTGACGCATCAGTCGTCGGACCCAATGGAGTCGCGACCAGCGGTGTGGGCGGATCCACCGTCACCGGAAACGGCGGCACCGGCGGCTCGGCAAGGGCGGACGGCGCGAACGGTGTCGCGACTGCCGGCGCGGGGGGTTCGACCACCGCCGGCGACGGCGGCACCGGCGGTGACGCAAGAGTCGTCGGAGCCAACGGATGGGCCACCAGCGGTGTGGGCGGATCCACCGTCACCGGAGACGGCGGCACCGGCGGCTCGGCGAGAGTGGACGGTATCAACGGCGTGGCCTTCGCCAACGGCGGCGGCTTCGGCGGCGACGGTGGCGGCGACTCTGTTCACGGCAACGGCGGCACCGGGGGTGACGCATCAGTCGTCGGGAACAACGGAGTCGCCTATGGCGGGGCCGGCGGGTCGACCGTGGTCGGAAACGGCGGGGCCGCAGGCTCGGCGAGGGTGGACGGCGCGCGCGGCGTCGCCCAAACCACCGGGGGCGGCAACACTGTCGACGGCAACGGCGGAAACGGCGGCACCGCAACCACCATCGGTGACGATTCCGACGCAACCTCGCTGGGCGGGGGCAGCTCCGTCACCGGCAGGGGAGGCAGCGGCGGGATCGCTGACGCCACAGGCGACAACAGCGTCGCTTCTGCCCGGCGAGGTGGTACCGGCGCGGGCGGTGTCAGCGGCGGACCGGGACGTGCCACGGCGACCGGGGCGAACTCGCTGGCGATTTCCGAAGACTGACCATCGTGAGAAGACGGACCCACCCACGTAGACGGTCGGGCCGCCGTCGGAGGTGTATCACGTGGGTGGCTCAGCGACGACCGGCGGCGATCCGTTCGCGGCGAAGACGATCGATCTCGGGGAGATCGAGCGGAGGCAGTGGAGATCCGACAGCCCGCGACAGCAGGTGGTCGGCGAGTTGCGGGTTGCGAGCCAGTGCAGGTCCATGGAGGTAGGTCCCGATCACCGATCCGGTCACCGCGCCGTCGAACCGGTCGCCGGCACGGTTCCCGTCGCCGGCCTGCACCCGGGACAACGGGACCGAGTCCGAACCGAGAACCGTTCCACCCCGGTGGTTCTCGAAACCGCTCAGGGTGTCGGTGAGCCCGTCGACGAGTGGTTCGGCGACGAGTTCGCCGATGCTGCGCTTGCCCTGCGGACTCGTGGTGAGGTCGAGCATCGAGATGCCCTCGACCCGCTCACCCGCCGACGTCTCGTACCAGTGCCCGAGCACCTGGATGGCCGCGCAGATGGCGAGCACCGGCGCACCACGCTCGGCGGCGCGCTGCAATCCCGGGTACCGCAACAGATGTCGGGTGGCCAGGCGCTGTGCGTAGTCCTCGGCGCCGCCGAGGGTGTAGACGTCGAGGGACTCGGGGACGGGGTCGTCGAGCGTGATCTGGACGATCTCGGCGTCGATGCCCCGCATCAGCGCCCGCTGCCGCAGGACGAGTGCGTTCCCGCCATCGCCGTAGGTGCCCATCACGTCTCCGAGGACGAGACCGATCTGGAGGGTGGAGGTGTCAGCCACGACCGACCCCCGCGCTGCGCTCGATGCGGTCGATCGCGACGCCGAGGTCGCGGAATGCCGTGTAGTTGGCGAGGACGTCGACGCGTCCCGGTGGGCACGAGGCGATGGCGGAGAGCGGGTCGTCGACGGTGGTGTGTTCGGCCCCGGCGTAGAGCAGCCGGACACCGAGATCGGCTGCGCGCTCTCCGGATGCGACGACGGCGTTGTTCTCGAAGTGTTCGAAGCGGACGTCCCACAGCCAGGAGAGGTCCTCGCCGTCGGGCACCTGGCCGTTGACGGCGATGACGAGTCCGGCGGCGTCGGGGTCGATCATCGACAACGCCTCCTGCCACCCGGCGGGGTTCTTGGCCAACAACATCCGGACCGAGTGCGCACCCACCTGGCGGATGCCGTAGCGGCCGGCGACCTCACCGACGGTGCCGACGGCCGTGACGGCGGCGGCAGGGTCGGCGCCCATCGCGACCGCCGCTGCGATGGCCTGGGTGGCGTTGCCGCGGTTGGCCTTCCCGGGAAGGGTCAGCCGCAGAGGTGCGGTGAAGCCGTCGGGGCCGTGGATGGCGTCGTCGTCGAACCACCACGTGGGGGTGGGACGACGGAAAGCGGTGCCGCTGGACCACCAGTCGTCGCCGTCGCGCACGATCGGTTCGCCGGAGCGCGGGCAGCTGATCGAGTCGTTCGCCCAGCCACCGCCGGCGGCCACCCACACGACGTTCGTCGCGTCGTAGGCGGCGGAGGTCACCAACACGTCATCACAGTTGGCGACGACGACCATGTCGGGATGACGGGCGATGCCCTCCCGGAGCCGCTTCTCGATGATGGTGATCTCGCCGACGCGGTCGAGCTGGTCCCGCGAGAGGTTCAGCAGCACCAACACTTCCGGCTCCAGTGCGTCGCTGACATGGGGCACGTGCAGTTCGTCGACCTCGATCGCCGCGTAGGGTGCGGCGCGGCCCAGCGTGAGCGTCGCGATGATCCCGGCGTCCATGTTGGCGCCGTCGGCCTGGCTGATGGTCTCGCCCAGGGTCGCGAGCGCGGCGGCGGTCATCTTCGTCGTCGTCGACTTGCCGTTCGTCCCGGTGACGACGGCGGTCCGCTTGCCCGCGGCCAGTCGCCGCATGATCGACGGATCGATCTTCGCGGCGATCAGCCCACCGATCATCGACCCCTTGCCGCGACCGGTTCTCTGCGAGGTCCACCGTGCTCCGGCAGCGGCGGCGAGGGCTGTGCGGGTGCGGAGGGGGAGACGTGCCCGGGATCGAGCGTGGGCGTCGGACATGGCGACGAGTCTGTCACAACGTGGGCCTTCGCCCGCGGTCCCATGAGGCCCGCCACACACCCGACGATCACGATCGCGGCCCCGATGAGCTGCAGCGCCGACGGGGTCTCACGGAGGACGATCCACGACGCCGTGATCCCCACCACGGGGACCATCAGCGACATCGGCGCGACCGTGCTCGCGGGGTACCGACCCATGAGGAACGTCCACAGCCCCGAGCCGGCGGCGGTGCCGAGCACCACCACGTAGGCGAGCCCGGCGAGGGCGATCAGGCCACTGTGGTCGCCGACCGTCGCCAGAGCGTGGAATCCCGCGCCGGGACCCTCGATGCCGAGGCTGAGGAGGTACATCGGGACGGGCGGGATGACGCACATCCACAGCGTGAGGTGCAGCGGGTTCGGTGCTTTCGCCAGCCGGCTGCCGAGGTTGCCGAACGCCCAGCCGAGGCCCGCGACGAGGGTCAGCAGCATGGGGAGCAGGCCGGCTCCGGCGCCGTGTCCGATGCGGTCGACGGCGATCAGCGCCATCCCGCCGATGGCGACGGCGATGCCGGCGACCTGGCGCAGCGTCATCCGCTCACCGAGGAGGAGCACGCCCAGGACGACGGTGAACGGTGCCGACGACTGCAGCACGAGCGACGCCAGCCCGGTCGGCATGCCCGTCGCCATCGCGAGGAAGAGGAACGCGAACTGCACGATGCCGAAACCGGTGCCGTAGAGCAGCAGCCAGCGCACCGGCACCTGCGGTCGGGGGACGAACAGGATGACGGGGACCGCCATCACGGCGAAGCGCAGCGCGGCGAAGAAGAAGGGAGGGAAGTGGTCGAGGCCGGCGTGGATGGCGAGGAAGTTCAACCCCCACAGCACGACGACGGTCAGCCCGATCATGCGATCCCGTGTGCTCATGGTGCACATCGTCGGGGCGGGCGGTCGTTCAGCACAATCGAATAGATGTAGACAGACAATGTAGTTTTCCTACATGGACGTCCACCGCCTGCGGCTGCTCAGGGAGTTCGCCGACCGCGGCAGCGTCGGGGCCGTCGCGGATGCGATGCGGCTCACGCCGTCGGCGGTCTCGCAGCAGTTGAAGGTGCTCGCCCGCGAGGCGGGGATCGACCTGCTCGAGCAAGACGGACGTGGGCTTCGGCTCACCGACGCCGGACGCGCGTTGGTACTCCGTGCCGACGATGTCCTCGCCGCGGTGGATCGTGCCGCCGAGGAGATGGCCGCGCGCGCCCGCACCACCCTCGGGACCGTCCGGCTCGCGATGTTCCCGTCGGCCGCCGCGTTGCTGCTGCCCGGACTGCTCACGCGGATGGGGGCGTCGGGCGTCGAGGTGGTGGCCACCGACGTCGACGTGCCGTACGCGTCGGCACCGGACACGCTCGCCGACCACGACCTCGTCCTCACCCACCGCGACGAACGGGCGCCGTCCGTGCGGTCGCCGCGCATCAGGTCGTCGGTCGTGATGCGTGAGCCGGTGGACCTCGTCGTGCCGCCGGGCCATCGCCTCTCGGCGCAGGACTCGGTGACGCTCGACGATCTCGCCGATGAGGACTGGATCAGTGTGCGCGGCGGGTTCCCCGTCGACGACGTGCTGTTGTCGCTGGCGACGATCACCGGCGTCCAACCGCGGGTCGTCCACCGCATCAACGACTTCGCGGTCATCGAGGCCATGGTCGCCGACGGACACGGCGTCGCGCTGATACCGCGGCATGCAGTGCGCAACAACAGGATTCACCAGTTGGAGATCTCTGGCGTACGGGCCGCACGGATCTACGAGGTCCTCTGTCGTCCAGGTGCGCTCGAGAAGCCGGTCAACGTCGCGGTGGCGACTGCACTGCGGGACCTGTGTGTCCACGTGTCCCAGGGAATGTGAGCGTCGACGACAAACAGTCGAACGTATCCTTGGTCGGTTCAGCGGTGTCCGTCGATCGGAGGACGTGGGACTCTTGCGGTGTATGCCGATTTCGAAGGTGTATGCCAAATTTGAGTAGGAGACTTGTCATGGTGAACAAAGCGCTCATGGTCCGTCTGGAAGCCAAGCCGGGTCAGGAGGAGGCCGTCGCGGAGTTCCTGCGATCGGCATTGCCCCTCGTCGAACAAGAGCCCGGCACGAAGCCCTGGCTGGCGGTCCAGTTCGGGCAGTCCACGTTCGGCATCGTCGACGCCTTCCCCGACGACGAGGCCCGAGACACACATCTGAACGGACCGGTCGGCACCGCGCTCGGAGAACGCGCTGACGAACTCTTCGCCGTGGCGCCCGAGATCACGTATCTCGACGTGCTCGCCGACAAAGTCTGATCAATCGGCCGATGACCCCGTCGGTGTGTCCGCGGGGTCATCGTGCGTCGACGGAGACGAACTCGTAGTCGCTCAGCGGGAACGTCGACGCGGCCCGGAACGAGGCGGTCGTCGACGTCGGACGGAGCAGCGCGGCCTCGCCGTGCTGGTTGAAGTAGTAGCTGCGGGCGGTGGAGCACTGACCGCGGTAGAAGACGGAATCACCGAGGCGCTCGGTCACGTCGGCGAGGAACGCGTCGTTCGCCGCGTCGGTCACCTCGAACGAGACCGCGTCGCGCCGCTGCAGCTCGCCGAGCAGCCGACGGATGTGGCCCATCTGCGACTCGATCGTCGTGAAGTACGACAACCCGCTGTAGGAGTAGGGGCTGTTCAGGCTCAACAGGTTCGGGAAGCGCGGCACGGTGATGCCCTCGTACGCCTGGAATCGGTTGTCGCGCCAGAACTGCCCGAGGTCGCGACCCTCCCGCCCGACGATCCGCAGCGCCGGGAAGTTGACGTCCCAGAGGTTGAACCCGGTGGCCAACACGAGGGTGTCGATAGGGGTGTGGCGCCCGTCGGCGGTGACGATGCCGTCGGGATCGAACCGCGCGATCGGCGACGTCTCGAGGCGGGTGTTCGCTCGGTTGAACGCGCGGAAGTACTTGTTCGAGAACGTCGGTCGCTTGCAGCCGAAATCGTAGTCGGGGGTCAGCGCCCGACGCGTCGACCGATCGCGCACCGAGAGCCGCAGGTGCGCTCGGGCCAGCAGTGCGGCCGACTTGTTCATCGGCTTCGCCTGCCTGAAGTGCAGCACACCGACGATCATGAGCGCCTCGAGGAGCGCGTCGTTGACCTTCCGGGCGGCCCTCTGCGTGGTGGGGACTCGGGCGAAGAGCCGACGCACCAGGGGCGGGATCGGGAAGTCGATCTTCGGGACGACCCAGATCGGAGTCCGTTGGAACACCGTGAGCGCCCGTGCGCGCTGGGCGATCTCGGGGATCAGCTGAACCGCGGTGGCCCCGGTGCCGATGACGGCGACTCGTTCGCCGGTCACGTCGTGGGTGTCGTCCCAGCGCGTCGTGTGCAGCATGGTCCCGGTGAAGGTGTCGATGCCGGGGAAGTCCGGGGTGTGCGGCTGCGACAGGAATCCCGTCGCGGTCACCAGGAACCGGCCGGTGATCGATTCGCCGTCCGCGGTGGTCACCCGCCAGAACTGTGCGTCGGCGTCCCACTCGGCCTGCTCGACCAGCACACCGAACCGCATGGCGCGGCGCAGATCGTAGGAGTCGGCTATGTGGTCGGCGTAGCGCTTCAACTCCGCGCCGGGGGCGAACAGTCGGGACCAGTTCGGATTGGGGGCGAAGGAGTACGAGTACGTCACCGAGGCGATGTCGACGGCGAGGCCGGGGTAGTGGTTGACGTGCCAGGTCCCGCCGAGATCGTCCTCGCGGTCGAGGATCGTCAGGTTCCGGTAGCCCATCTCCTGCAGGGCGATGGCGGCGCCCATACCGCCGAACCCGGCGCCGACGATCACCGCGTCGAACTCTGGTGTCATCGTCGACACCACCCTTCTGTATATAACCCCGAGTAACAGGTAACGGGCAGTCTGCTCGATCCGATCGGACGCCGTCAAGAGTGCGCCTACCATTTCGGTTAGCGACGCTTAACGGAATGCGACGAGAGGTGACCGCGATGGAGGCCGCGACGACCAGCCACGCTGTGGGCCCCACCGGCCCGCCGTTGCTCGAGGATCCGATCGGCGTGGTGCTGGTGGCGACCGCCGGCAGGTACGGCGCGCGCGACGCGCTCGTCGAGGTCGCGACCGGCCGCCGGTGGACGTGGACCGAGCTGGGGAACGCGGTCGACGAGGTGGCCGCCGCGTTGCTGGCCGCAGGTGTGCAGAAGGGCGACCGTGTCGCCATCTGGGCGCCCAACTGTGCGGAGTGGGCTCTCGTCCAGTTCGCGACGGCGACCATCGGCGCGATCCTGGTGACGGTGAACCCGGCCTACCGCACCCACGAACTGCGCTACGTCCTGCAGCAGTCGACCTCGCGTCTCGTCGTCGCGACACCGACCGCCGGGTCGTCGGACTACGCCGCGATGCTCGACGCCGTCGGACCGGAGGTGCCGAGCCTGCAGCGGGTTGTCCTGGTCGGCACCGACAGCTGGGCGGAGTTCCTCGAGGCGGGTCGCGGAGTCGACGCAGCCGCGGTCGAGCAGGCGCGCGAGGCCACCGCTGTCGGCGACCCCATCAACATCCAGTACACCTCGGGGACAACGGGTTCGCCGAAGGGCGCGACGCTCAGCCACCGGAACATCCTCAACAACGGGTACTTCGTCGGCGAACTGTGCGGGTACACCGAGGTCGACCGCGTCTGCATCCCGGTGCCCTTCTATCACTGCTTCGGCATGGTCATGGGCAACCTCGCGTGCCTCACCCACGGGTCGACGATGGTGATCCCCGCACCGGCGTTCGACGCGGGCGCGACCCTCGACGCCGTTGCCGCCGAACGGTGTACGTCGCTGTACGGAGTGCCGACGATGTTCATCGCCGAGCTCGATCATCCGCGGTTCACCGAGGTCGACCTGTCATCGCTGCGGACCGGGATCATGGCGGGCTCGCCGTGTCCCATGGAGATCATGAAGCAGGTGATCGACCGGATGGGGATGGCCGAGGTGTCGATCGCCTACGGGATGACCGAGACGTCACCGGTGTCGTTGCAGACGCGCGTCGACGACCCCGTGGAGAAGAGGGTCTCGACCGTGGGTCGGGTCGGACCGCACCTGGAGGTCGCGATCGTCGACCCGGCGACCGGTGAGCGCGTCCCACGCGGCGAGCCCGGAGAACTGTGCACCCGTGGGTATTCGGTGATGCTCGGCTACTGGGACAACCCGGAGATGACCGCGCAGGCGATCGACCCCGACGGGTGGATGCACACCGGCGACATCGGCGTCATGGACGACGACGGGTACGTCGCCGTCACCGGCCGGATCAAGGACATGGTCATCCGCGGCGGCGAGAACATCTACCCCCGCGAGATCGAGGAGTTCCTCTACCGGCACCCGGACATCCTCGACGCGCAGGTGGTCGGCATCCCGGACGACAGGTACGGCGAGGAACTCGTCGCGTGCCTGCGGCTGCGACCGGGTGCCGACGACATCACCGCCGAGTCGTTGCGGGAGTTCTGTCGAGACGGTCTGGCCCGCTACAAGATCCCGCGGCATGTCCAGATCCTCGACGAGTTCCCCATGACCGTCACCGGCAAGGTCCGCAAGGTGGAGCTGCGGGAACGGGCGAGCCAGGAGATCGGGGCCACCCGGCCGTCACCGGCCGGGTGACCCAGGAGCTCACGGTGCCCAGGTACGCGGTGCCTGCTCGCCGGACTCCGGTGCGCTGTGCCGGTTCGCCCGGTTGACCGCCGACACGACCGCACGCAGTGTCGCGGTCGTGATGGACGTGGCGATGCCGACGCCCCAGACGATCTCGCCGCCGATCTCGGTCTCGATGTAGCTCGCGGCCTGCGCATCGAAGCCCGACGTCAGCGCGTGCTCGCTGTAGTCGAGGACGCGGATGTCGTACCCGACGGTGCCCAGGGCGTCGACGAAGGCGGCCAACGGTCCGTTGCCGGTGCCGGTGATCTCCTTCTCGACGCCGTCGACCTTCACCACCGCGTGGATGGTGTCGTCGCCGCCGTCGACCTCCGAGGCGTCGACGCGCTGGCTGACCCGCTCGAGCGGTCGGATGGGGTGCAGGTACTCCTCGGCGAAGACGTCCCACATCTCCTTCGGGTTGACCTCGCCGCCCTCGCCGTCGGTGATCTTCTGGATCTCGCGGCTGAACTCGATCTGCAACCGTCGGGGCAGGGACAGGCCGTGATCGGCCTTCATGATGTAGGCGACACCGCCCTTGCCGGACTGACTGTTGACGCGGATGACGGCCTCGTAGTTGCGGCCGACGTCCTTGGGGTCGATGGGCAGATACGGGACGGCCCAGACGAGGTCGTCGACGTCGGAGTCCGACGCGTCGGCGTCGACCTTCATCTGGTCGAGGCCCTTGTTGATCGCGTCCTGGTGGCTGCCGGAGAAGGCGGTGTAGACGAGATCCCCACCGTAGGGGTGACGTTCGGGGACGTTGAGCTGGTTGCAGTACTCGACGGTGCGACGGATCTCGTCGATGTCGGAGAAGCTGATCTGGGGGTCGACCCCGCGGCTGAACAGGTTCATGCCCAGCGTCACCAGGCACACGTTGCCGGTGCGCTCGCCGTTGCCGAACAGGCATCCCTCGATGCGATCGGCGCCGGCCTGGTAGCCCAGTTCCGCTGCGGCGACGGCGGTTCCGCGGTCGTTGTGCGGGTGCAGGCTGAGGATGATCGAGTCCCGTCGCGCCAGGTTGCGGTGCATCCACTCGATGGAGTCGGCGTAGACGTTCGGGGTCGCCATCTCGACGGTCGCCGGCAGGTTGACGATCATCGGGTCGTCGGGTGTGGGCGCGATGATCTCGCTGACCGCATCAACGACCTCCTTGGCGTAGGACAGCTCGGTGCCGGTGTAGGACTCGGGTGAGTACTCGTAGCGCCAGTGCGTCTCCGGGTACTTCTTCTCCTCGGACTTCACGAGGTGCGCTGCGTCGGTGGCGATCTTGGTGATCGCTGCCTTGTCGGCGCGGAACACGACGCGGCGTTGCAGCACCGACGTCGAGTTGTAGAAGTGGACGATCACGCTGCGCGCCCCGCGGCAGGCCTCGAACGTCCGCTCGATCAGTTCCTTGCGGCACTGCGTGAGCACCTGGATGGTGACGTCGTCGGGGATGGCATCGTCGGTGATGATCTCGCGCACGAAGTCGAAGTCGGTCTGGCTGGCCGAGGGGAACCCGACCTCGATCTCCTTGTAGCCCATGCGGACCAGCAGGTCGAACATGCGGCGCTTGCGCGCCGGGCTCATCGGATCGATCAGTGCCTGGTTGCCGTCACGCAGGTCGACCGCACACCACGCCGGTGCGCGGTCGATGACCTTGTCCGGCCAGGTGCGATCGGGCACCGAGATGGTCTCCACCTCGTCGGCGAAGGGTCGGTAGCGGTGCGACGGCATGGCCGAGCCACGCTGGGTGTTCCAGGCGGGCTGGTCGGTGGGGATGGGGCCGGCGGGCTCGACGATGCGGCTGGCGGCCGACGTGAAGCTGTCTGCTGCGGGCATTGGGTGGATCTCCGGTTTCGTGTGAGGGGTCTACGTGAAGTGGAGACCGGCACACGCAGGGATCCCGCGGCGAGGAGCCGGTCCGATCAGACCCCGCCGCGGCAACCGAGGAGAAGAGCACGCCACACGAGCGGAGACCCTACCCCCGCCGTGTCGGCGGGGACAACACCACGTCGTCGGACAGGTCGGCGACGGTGTCGCGCACGGCTCGGATCTCGTCGTCGGTGAGTGGGGAGTCCCCTCGACGCCAGCAGACGCCGAGCAGCTCGTGCACCGACGCGCGCAGCCGGAGGTGGCGGGACCAGTCGTCGTGGGCGAACGACGGCTCGTCGACGGCCGCCGTGCCTGCTGCGAGTTCGGCCTCCATCGACGCCCACTGCACATCTCGTCGCCGCCCCATGGCCGCGGCCGACGCGGGTGGCGTCGTGGCCACGGTGTCGAGCAGTCGGGTCATGGCGGTCACTGTCGTCGCGCGGGTGAATCGCGTGGTGCGGCGGTGGGCGCGCGGTGCGACCACCCACAGTGCGCCGACGCCCGCGGCGACACCGATCACGGTCTCCAGGATGCGGTCGGCCGCCGGGCCGGCGATCGCCGGACCCGAGGCCGACATCGACAGCGCGAGCGGCGTGATGGCCACGACGGCGAGGCCGTAGTTGCTGACGACGGTCAGCTCGATGACGAACGTCAGGACGGTCAGCAGCACGACGAGGACCGGCGGTGACAGCGCGAGCTGGTGGACGACCGCGAACAGGCCGACCCCGACGGCGGTGCCGACCAGGCGGTGCACGCCGCGCAGCGCGCCGCGGATCCGGTCGGGGCCGAGCTGCAGCACGAGGACCACGGCAACGATCGCCCAGTCCGGTCGGCTGAGACCGAACAGGACCGACAGCACACCGGCCACGGTGGCAGCCACCGCGACGCGGACGGTTGCCACCGCGGCGGGGCTGTCGACGTGCAGCGCGGATCGCAGGCGGTGGGCCACGGACGGCCGGGGTAGCGGTGCCATCGCCGACGGGCCCGCGGGATCCGGGTCGGTCCCGGTGTGGACGCGGTGGTGCGCCTCCCACAGTCGTCGGGCGAGTGGTCCGTCCACCTGGGCGGCGTCGTGCAGGACGCTCCACGCCTGCAGCAAAGCACCGGAGGCGCCCTGACGCAGTTGTGACGAGCGGGATGCGCCGGCGTCGAGGTACGCCTCGACTGCGGCCGTGGCCGAGGCCACCGCGGCGGCCTCGGGAGCGCGGCGCCGGACGAGCGCCGGGGCCATTCCAGCGAGCAGCGACCCTCCGACGCCGGTCGCCGTGACACCGACGACCACGAGCGGGTCGACACCGTGGCGCGTCACCGACAGGGCGACGCCACCGGCGAGGACGAGGAAGAACGGACCGGGCGGACCGATGCGCAGCGCGTTGCCGACGAACACGGCGATCGCCGCGATCACCACCGACGCCGCGACGAGCCCCAGGGACGCCGCTGTCGACGGGGACGCGCCCGCGAGCTGCGACAGCGCGCCGAGGATCCCCACCGACGCGATCAGCGCGACCCCCGCGGCGAGGATCACCCGCCAGCGGATGCGGTACGGACGGTTCTCGCCGTACAGCACCGCGAATCCACCCAGGGCCGCGAGCAGTGCCGTGCGGCCGAGGCCCGCCGCGAGCAGGGCCGACGCGGGCAGGGTGAAGGCCGCGGCCGCGCGGATCGCCGCCGGCCATCGCGAGCCGATCCCGTCGACCGTGACGAACGTGCGCAGCACCGAGGGACGCGCCGGTGGGGCGTCATGGTGATCGGTGGTCGCGGCGTTCGTCATCGGTGTGTCAGCCGTGGAACGGCAGGCCCCATCGGCCGGCGAACGCGATCTCCTCGAGCGGTCGCCGGGTGCGCTCGCGGGCGTCCTTCTCGGCGATCGTCGGCTCCAGCGTCGACGGGTCGGCGAGGGTGCCGATCGCCAGCATCACCAGGGGGCGTTCACCTGCGGGTATGGAGAACCGCTCGATGACGGCCGGGACCTCGAACCCCGCCATGGGGTGGGCGATGTGACCCGAGGAGACGGCCTGGATCACCATCTGCCCGACGGCGAGCCCGAGATCGACGGCGCCGTAGGTGGTCGCCTTCTCGTCGTCGGCGTCGTCGCGGGTGCTCACGAGGACGAGCGCCGCCGCGGCCTTCGCCCAGGCGTTCCCGCGGGTCAGGGCGTCGGCGAGCCCGTCGAAGGTCTCGTCGCCCCGGACACCCACGACGAATCGGACAGGTTGGGTGGCGCCCCACGTCGGCGCCCACCGCCCGGCCTCGAGGATGTCACGCAGGTCGTCGGCATCGATCGTCGTCGACGCATCCAATCCCCGTGCACTCCAGCGCTTCTCGAACAACTCGTGCATGTGCCCTCCCGTCGTCGCGACGCCGTCGGGCCAGGCCCGGCGACCCGGTGTCAGTCGACCCGCGGGTCGCGTCGACGGAGCACCACCGCGATCACCGCGGCCAGCACCACGAGTAGCACCGCCGAGACGCCGACGGCAATGTGAAGTCCGTCAACGAACGCCGTGCGTGCGTCGACTGCCAGGGCGCTGTCGCCGACCGACCGCGCGCGGTCCAGGGTCTGGCCGAGTGTCTCGGCAAAGCCCCGACCGGCGCCGTCGGCGCGGAACACCGCCGTCGCCAGCGACCCGAGCAGGGCGAGTCCGAGGGCACTGCCCAGCTCGAAGCTGGTCTCGCTGATTCCCGACGCGGCGCCCGCCCGCTCCGGCGGGGCCGAGCCGACGGCCACCTCGGAGACGAGGCTGAACACGATGCCGTACCCGACACCGGCGATCGTGGTGGGCACCAGGTACATCCACAGCGGGGTGTCGGTGCCGACGAACAGCAGGCCGGCGTTGCCGACGGCCGCGGCCAGCAGCGCGAGCACGAACGCCGCCCGCGTGCCCAGCAGCGCCTCCACCCGGGAGGCGCCGAGGGAGAACACCGCGACGGCGACCGCCATCGGCAGGCCCGCCAGCGCCGCGGCGAGGACGTCACGCCCCAGCACCGACTGCAGGTAGATGCCCGTCAGGTACGAGAGTGCGCCGAGCGTCATCATGCAGATCAGCGCGGAGGTGACCGCCGACGAGAATTGCGGCAGACGGAACAGGGCGATCTGCAGCAGCGGGTGCCGGGCGCGACGCTGCTGCCGCAGGAAGGCGACCAGTGCGGCCACACCCACGACGCCGACGACGAGACCAGTCGCGTCGACACCGTCGGCAGCGATGTGCTTGACGGCGTAGACCACCGGCAGGATGCCGGCCAGCGACAGCACGACACCGAGGATGTCGAAGGGTTCCGTTGTGCCCGAGCGGTATTCGGGGACCAGGCGCGGGCCCAGGATCAACAGCGCCACCAGCACCGGCACGTTCAGCAGGAAGATGGAGCCCCACCAGAAGTGGTGCAGGATGACGCCGCCGATGACCGGCCCGATCGCCGACCCGCCCGCGAAGCAGGCGGTCCAGATGCCGATGGCCAGGGAGCGCCGGCGTGCGTCGGGGAACATGCTCGAGATCAGCGACAGGCTCGACGGGAGCAGCGTCGCGCCGCCGATTCCCATCACCGCGCGGGCGCCGATGAGCACCGCGGCGCTCGGCGCGAACGCAGCGACGGCGGAGGCGGCACCGAACAGCATCGCGCCGCTGAGCAGGACGCGGCGTCGACCGAAGCGGTCGCCGATGTTGCCCATCGTGATCAGCAGTCCGGCGATGAGGAATCCGTAGATGTCGACGATCCACAGCTGCTGCGCGGCCGTCGGCGCGAGCTGGTCGGTGATCGTCGGGATGGCGAGGTAGAGGACCGAGAAGTCCATCGCCACCAGCAGCACCGGCATGCAGAGGACGGCGAGGCCGATCCAGGTGCGCATCGACGGGAGGTCGTCGCGACGGGCGTCGGCCTCCGCGGGGTGGTGGATGGTGCTCATCGTGATCGCCTCCTTCTGATGTCGATGACATGGCCCGCGCGTACGGCGTACGCGCGATGGTTGCCCAGGCGAAGATACCCACTGGGTACGCTGTACGCAAACGGCTTCACGACCGCGACATCCCAGGAAGGGGCGCATGTGACCGACGGTGACGAGGGCGTCCGACTGACCCGGGAGGCGATCGTGTCGGCGGCCATCGACATCGCCGACGTCGAGGGATTCGACGCGCTGAGCATGCGCAAGATCGCCGACCGCCTCGGCGTCGGTGCGATGTCGCTGTACCGGCACGTCGCCGACAAGGACGCGCTGCTCATGGCGATGACCGAGGAGATCGGCGCGCGGTTCCCGTACCCCTACGGTGAGCACGCCGCCGACGACCCCGCCGACGATCGCGCGGCGGTCGGTGGGCGGACGTGGCGGGAGTGCGTGCAGGTCGCCACCGACACCGACTGGGATCTCTACACCCGCCACCCGTGGGTGGTGCTCGCCTACTCGTCGCCGCGGCACAGCATGGGCGCCGCCAGCCTGAGCTGCCTCGACTGGATGATGGCCGGGTTCTCGCAGCTCGGCGTCGACCGCGTCGGCGCGGCCGAGATGACCCTGACGCTGTGGAGCTACATCCAGGGCGTCGCGCTGACCGCGGTCAGCGCCGACCTCGTCCGTACGACGGGACCCGACCAGGATCCCGCCCGCGGTGGCCTGGACGAGGTGCTCGACGGCACCCCGTCGGTCGAACCGCCCCCGCGCATCGCCGACCTCGTCGGTGCCGGCCGCGCCGTCGGACTCACCGACATGCGCCGCCGCCTCGACCGCGGTGTCGACATGCTCTGTATCGGCTTCGAGGCGGTCGCCCGGGTCGCTCGGGGCTGATTCGCGGGCGGTTGTCGGGTTTCGCCACGCGCTTTTGGGTTCGCCCGGGGGATTCTGGTGGCGAACCGGGGGCGGGGTTGCGAAGTCCGCACACCACGGACGAAAACCCAAAAACCAGCATCGACAGAAAAAGTGGGCCGGACGCTCGCATGGTCGACGTGCGTTCGCATTGCCTCACGTCGTTCGCATGGTTCCGGGGGCATGCGAACGTCCCGGCAGCGTGCGAACCGCAGCCCGGCATGCGAACTCGTCGCCCACCCTCTGTCCTCAGCCGGGTTTCGCAACCACAGTCTCGGTTCGCCCGGGAAATCACACAGGCGAGCCCGAATCCCGGTGGCGAACCGCAGAAGTCGAGGGCGAGACCCGGCTCAGCTCGCGTCGGCGACGTCGCAGCCGAAGCGGCGGCGGTAGGCGGAGGGGGACAGGCCCACGGCGGCGGTGAAGTGGTGGCGCAGCAGCGTGGCCGAGCCGAAACCGACCTGGGCGGCCACCTGCTCGATGCCGATGTCGGTCGATTCCAGCAGCGTCCGGGCATGGGCGACACGCTGTTCGGTGAGCCACCGGTGCGGGGTGGTCCCGACCTCGTCGACGAACCGCCGGGCGAAGGTCCGCGACGACATGTGGGCGCGGCGGGCGAGGTCGTCGACGGCGATGTCGGCGTCGAGGTTCTCCACCATCCACGCCAGGATCGCGCCGAACCCGTCGTCGGAGCACTTCGGTACCGGGGCGGCGACGAACTGCCGCTGACCGCCGTCGCGATGGGGCGGCACCACCATCCGGCGTGCGATCGCGTTGGCGACGACGGGTCCGTGTTCCTCGCGCACCACGTACAGGCACGCGTCGATGCCGGCGGCGGTGCCGGCGCTCGTGATCACCGGATACTCGTCGACGAACAGCACGTCGGTGTCGACGCGGACGTCAGGGAACCGCTCGGCGAGCAACGCGCCGTGCCGCCAGTGCGTCGTGCACCGTTTGCCGTCCAGCAGTCCCGTCGCGGCCAGGGCGAAGGCGCCCGAACACACCGACAGCAGCCGCGCCCCACGACGGGCTGCCTCACGCAGGGTGTCGAGAACTTCGACGGGCGGGTCGACGTCGGTCCGGCCGCCGGGGATGGCGACGAGGTCGGCGTCAAGCGCCTTCGACAGCGGGTGCGGTGCGATCACCGACGCGCCGCTGCCGCTGTCCAGGGGCACACCTGGTGTCGGTGAACAGATGAGCAGGTCGAACGCCGGGACGCCGTCGTCGGTCCGGTCGAGACCGAACACCTCGTGGATCACGCCGTACTCGAACAGCGCGACGGGCTCCTGGACGATCACGGCGACGGTCTTCAGCACCCCACCATGATGGCAGAAAATTTACCGACGGTGTCATCACTGCCACTGGTGGCACGAAATCAGCGGTCGCAGGATAACTGCCATGACCTTCATCGCATTCGTCGCCCTGACCGTTCTCTTCGTCGCCGGCCTCGCACTGGCCGACCGGCGGAGCCGCCGAGCCGCGGGCCTGCCGACCCTCGACACATACCCGGGCCACATCACCGATCTGGGCCCCGACACCGATCGCATCCGGGAGGAGGTCCGCGGGATCGCCGCCCACGAGCAGCCCGCCGTCGAGAGCCACGGGTTCCCCGGGCCCGGGTGGATCGGTGTGCGCTGACTCAGATCGCGTGCGGGTAGACGGTGAGCATGTGCGCGCCGAACCACGAACTCAACGCGACCACCGCGACCAGGACCCACGCCTGGGTGAACGGCCGGCTGCGGGCGAGCGCGATCGCGGCGGGTACCAGCAGCACGAACGCAGGCAACAACAACCGCGGCCGGCTCATCATCAGCCCGCTCGACGCGCCGATCGACACGACCACCAGCGTCCCGTAGACCAGCACCGGCCAGGGGAGCCGCTCCCACACCGCGACCACGACGAGCGCGACCGTCGCGATCGTGATCCACGCCGTCGCGACCAGCGCGACCTCCGACGAGTTCACCAGCGAGTAGTTGACGAAGTCCCAGGTGCTGCGGCCCCAGTCGATCTCGGTGCCCCAACCCTGGGTCTGGATGGTGAACCAGCCGGTGGGGCTGCCGGTCTGGTGCCACACGACGGCGAGGTACCCGATGTACCCGAGCGGGGCGAGCACGAACGCGATCCACGTCGACGGTCCGTCGCGGCGGGCGATCAGCGCGGCGAACATGACGACGCCGATCAGCACGACGGCGGTCGGTCGGGTGAGTCCCGCGCCGAGGGTCATGAGTCCCGCCAGGATCCACCGGTGTTCGAGCACCCCGAGCAGCGCCCACACGGCCAGCGCGCAGAACAGGGCCTCGGTGTAGGCCATCGACAGCACGATCCCCATCGGGGCCGCGGCGAACAGCACGACGAGGATCAGCCCGACGCGGGTGGGATCGGGATCGCCGGTGGGGGAGGGGTTCTCGTTCCACAGCATCGACATCCGTGTGCGCGCACGCAGGTTGTCGGTGAACCATCCGCGGCCACCGCGGGGACGCTCGGCCATCCGACGTGCGCACAGCGCACCGAGCCGTGCGACGCCCACCGCCGCGATCGCACCCAGCACGATGTTCACCGCGATCGCGGCACCGAGCACCGAGACACCGGGGATGTCCGCGACCAGCCCGACGAGATAGGGGTAACCGGGGAAGAACGCGTACGGGGTGTTCGCGTCGCGGTACCCGTGCGCGTCGGCCTGGGTGTACGGCACCCCGTCGTAGCCGTACTCGGCGATCGCGAGCATCCACTTGCCGTCCCAGGCCGACAGGGTGGCTCCCAGCGAGCCGCCGCGGAGGTCGGTGAACCGTGCCAGCGTCGCGACACCGATCGCGCGGACCGCCAGGAACACCACCACCGGGACGACCCAGTCGCGTCCGGCGAGCCAGGCGACGAAGCTGCTCGGTCGCGTCGTCGTCTCGCCCGCGTCGTCGACGGTCGCGGTGGTTGTGGTCGCCACGGCAGAGATCGTAAGCCGATCCGGCACGGCGGCCCCTTCCGCGATCGACGCAGCGCCCGATCTGCCCCGATCGGGCCGGTCGGTAATGTGTGGCGCGTCATCGCCGGGACGACGCGCAGCGTGGCGCGCCCCGGCGGCCTGAGAGATGAACTGCGTGGAGGTACGCCGGCGTGGCACTCGTGGTGCAGAAGTACGGCGGGTCCTCCGTCTCGTCGGCCGAGCGGATCCGGCGGGTCGCCGAGCGCATCGTCGAGACGAAGAAGGCCGGACACGACGTGGTCGTCGTGTGCTCGGCCATGGGCGACACCACCGACGAACTGCTCGATCTCGCCGAGCAGGTCTGCCCCTCGCCGCCCGGGCGCGAGATGGACATGCTCCTCACCGCCGGCGAACGCATCTCCAACGCGCTCGTCGCGATGGCGATCAGCTCGCTGGGCGCGCACGCGCAGTCCTTCACCGGATCGCAGGCGGGCGTGATCACCACCAGCAGCCACGGGTCGGCGAAGATCATCGAGGTCGCGCCGGGCCGTCTCCGCAGCGCGCTCGACGAGGGGAAGATCGTCCTCGTCGCCGGGTTCCAGGGTGTCTCGCAGGACACCAAGGACGTCACCACCCTCGGCCGCGGCGGCTCGGACACCACGGCCGTCGCCCTCGCGGCGGCGCTGAACGCCGACGTCTGCGAGATCTACACCGACGTCGACGGCATCTACACCGCCGACCCGCGCATCGTCTCCGACGCCCGCCACCTCGAGACCGTCTCGTTCGAGGAGATGCTCGAGATGGCGGCCTGCGGGGCGAAGGTGCTCATGCTGCGGTGCGTCGAGTACGCCCGCCGCTACAACGTTCCCGTTCACGTGCGCTCGTCGTACACCACCAAGCCCGGGACCATCGTGTCCGGATCGATGGAGGACATCCCCGTGGAAGACGCAATCCTGACCGGTGTCGCACACGACCGCAGCGAGGCGAAGATCACCGTCGTCGGCCTCGACGACCGACCGGGCTACGCCGCCAAGGTGTTCCGCGCCGTCGCCGACGCCGAGATCAACATCGACATGGTGCTGCAGAACGTGTCGAAGGTGGACACCGGCAAGACCGACATCACCTTCACGCTGCCGCGCGAGCTCGGCCCGGTCGCGACCAACAAGCTGATGAAGCTCAAGGACGAGATCGGTTTCTCCGAGATCCTCTACGACGACCACATCGGCAAGGTGTCGCTCGTCGGCGCGGGCATGAAGAGCCATCCCGGTGTCACCGCGACCTTCTGTGAGGCGTTGAGCAACGCCGGCATCAACATCGAGCTGATCTCCACCTCGGAGATCCGCATCTCGGTGCTCACCCGCGACAGCGAGCTCGACGACGCCGTCCGGGCGCTGCACGCCGCATTCGACCTCGGCGGCGACGAGGTCGCCGTCGTCCACGCCGGAACGGGGCGCTGACCATGGGGATCCGTGTGGGAGTGGTGGGCGCGACCGGTCAGGTCGGCGCCGTGATGCGAACCCTGCTCGCCGAGCGGGACTTCCCCGCCGACGAGGTCCGGTTCTTCGCCTCGTCGCGGTCGGCGGGCAAGAAGCTCCCGTGGCGGGACGGCGAGATCACCGTCGAGGACGCGTCGACGGCCGACCCGTCCGGACTCGACGTCGCGCTGTTCTCGGCGGGCGCCACGATGTCCCGCGAGCAGGCGCCGCGGTTCGCCGCGGCCGGCGTCACCGTCGTCGACAACTCGTCGGCGTGGCGCAAGGACCCCGAGGTCCCGCTGATCGTCTCCGAGGTCAACGGCCACCTGGCCCACACCCCGCCCAAGGGGATCATCGCCAACCCGAACTGCACGACCATGGCCGCGATGCCGGTGCTCAAGCCGCTGCACGACGAGGCCGGGCTGCGTCGGCTCATCATCTCGAGCTACCAGGCGGTCTCCGGCAGCGGTCTGGCCGGTGTCGAGGAGCTCGCCGGTCAGCTGCGCGCGGGGATCGACGACGTCGAGAATCTCGTCCACGACGGCTCGGCGGTCACCGGGCCCGACCCCGTGAAGTACGTCGCGCCGATCGCGTTCAACGTGCTGCCGCTGGCCGGTGCGATCGTCGACGACGGTTCGTTCGAGACCGACGAGGACCAGAAGCTGCGCAACGAGTCGCGCAAGATCCTCGACCTCCCCGAGCTGCTGGTGAGCGGGACCTGCGTGCGCGTCCCGGTGTTCACCGGTCACTCGCTGTCGATCAACGCCGAGTTCGACCGTCCGATGTCGCCGGAGCGTGCGCGGGAGATCCTCGCCGACGCCGCGGGCGTCCGGGTGGTCGACGTGCCCACCCCGCGTGACGCCGCCGGCATCGACGAGTCGCTCGTCGGACGGTTCCGCGTCGACCCGGGTGTGCCGGACGGCCGTGGGCTGGCGCTGTTCGTCGCCGGCGACAACCTGCGCAAGGGCGCCGCGCTGAACACGATCCAGATCGCCGAGCTGCTCGTCGCGGGCTGACGTGCCCCCGGCGGCTGCCACACTGGGACGATGACCACGCCCACCGGAGGAGACGACACCCCCGAACGGGTGCCGAGCATGGCCGAACTCGACGCCCTCGACATGGCGAAGATCGCGGCCGGGCGCACCTCGGTGGACAAGCATCTGCGCGACGAGGATCCCGGGCCGCCGCCCGCCTCGCTGCGCCACGCGCTCACGGTCTGGTACACGCAAGCGGCACTCGGGCTCGTCTCCGTCGTCTACGGTTTCGTCGCCCTCGGCACCATCGGGGACGCGCTGCGCGCCCGCCTCGCCGACGGCGTCGTCCGCGATCCCCGCAACGCCGCACCCGCCTCGAACATCGACTCCCTCTCGTCGACGGTGCCGCCGATCCTGCTCGTCGGCATCCTGGTGGCGCTCGCGGTGCAGTATCCGCTGCTGACCGCCGTCGCCCGGCACCACAGCCGGAACTGCCGGAACTTCTACGTGACCGTCGTCGTCGTGACGCTGCTCGCGATCCCCGTCGGCGTCGACCTCCTCTTTGCCTACCCCGAGGTCCCCACGGTCATGACGGTGATCGCGTGGGTGCAGTTCGGCCTGCTGATCCTGTCCGCCCTGTTCACCTTCCGGCGCGACGTCAACCTGTGGCTGCCGGCTCCGATGCGCCTGCGCCCCGGGCGTACCGGCCGCTACTGAGGCTGCCCTTGCCACGGGGAATGCCCCATGCGTGCCGCAGCGTTGGACCGCAGCGGCGAGATCTGCGCGGACAGTGCGCGGACACGACCGACCCGAAAGGACTCAGATGAGCATCGATCCGGCCTACACCATCTCCTCCAAGGCCACCGGCGGTGGACGTGACGGGCAGGTGTACTCCGCGACGGGCAACATCGACCTCGACCTGCGTCCGCCGAAGGAGATGGGTGGCAGCGGGGAGGGCAGCAACCCCGAGGAGCTGTTCTCGGCCGGTTACGCCGCATGCTTCCTCGGCGCCCTGCACGCCACCTCGAAGCAGGCCGGCACCCCCGCCCCCGAGGGCAGCACCGTCGACGTCACCATCGGGATCGGCAAGGACTCCTCCGACGGTGGATTCGGCCTCACCGCGACCATCGACGTCACCCTCCCCGGCCTCGACCAGGCGACCGCGGACAAGCTGGCGCAGGGCGCGCACCAGTTCTGCCCCTACTCCAAGGCCACCAGGGGCAACATCGAGCAGACCGTCCGCGCGCACGTCTGATCATCCGGGCGTCGGCTGACCGCGGCGCTCACCCGAACCACGGCGACACGATCCGGCCATCCGGGTCGTGTCGTCGTCGTATGTCGGCCAGGCGAGCGGTGTTGTCCGCGAACCACCGCTCGGGTGGCGTCCCCGCCTCGGTGTAGTTGACGTAGCCGCCGTCGGACTCCGCTCGCACCCGGTCGTGGCAATCGGACAGCCAGGCGCAGGCGGCGGCCGCACTGTCGTCGGCGGCCAGCGGGTCGACGATCCACTGCACGACGGCCGCGTGGGTGCGCCACGGGAACACCGTCGCGGGTGCGGCGACATCGGTCACCGCCCCGTCGAGGGGATCGACGATGGCCGACGTCGCGCGGCCCTGCGCGCGGCGGGCGCGGACGGCCTCGATGACGGCGACGGACACCTCGTCGTCGATCGTCCGCAGGACGTCGGATCCGCCGACGAAGGGGTGCGGCGTCTGAGACGAGTAACGCGCGAACAAGTCCAGGATCCCCGTCTGGTCGAGGCCGACCGTCTGCGACGCACGAGGACTCGCCGCGATGCGCGTCGTCACCTCCGTTGCGGCGGTGGCACCCTCGCCGCGCGGGACGATCAGGAGCACGGTCGCGCCGACCTCGTCGACACCGTCGGTCGCGACCGTCACCGTCCCCCACGACTCCCGCGGTCCTGCCGCCGTCCAGGCGACCGTCGACGCGATCGCGGCTGCCGCGGCGGAGTCGTCGAATGTCATCGCGACCACGTCGCGGTCGCGCACGGTCGAGGTCTCGAACGTCATCGAGACGACGACACCCACGGACCCTGCGCCACCGCGGCAGGCCCAGAACAGATCCGGGTTCTCCGTCTCGGAGGCGGTGAGCACTGTGCCGGACGGCAGGACCACGTCGGCGGAACGGAGGCGGTCGCAGGTGAGACCGTCTGTCCGGGAGTCGATCCCGATCCCACCACCGAGCGTCGACCCGCCGATGCCGACCGTCGGGCACATCCCCACGGGTAGCGATCGTCCCGACTGCGCAAGCCGTCGTTGCACCGGCCCGAGCGCTGAACCCGGTGTAACGGTGACGGTCTCACCGTTTACGACGATCCCGCCGGCCAGGCGGCGGAGGTCGAGCACGACCGCGCCGCTCGCAGTCGACGCGCCGACGTAGGAGTGACCGCCACAGCGCACGGCGACACGCACCCCGAGCTCGCCGGCGACGCCGAGCGTTGCCGCCACCTGCTGCACCGTCGTGGGCGCGACGACGGCGACCGGTGTCGCGTCGTCGAACCGGCTGTTGAAGACCTGCTTGGCCGCGGCGTAGCCGGGATCGATTCGAGTCGTCAGTCCGACGCCGGTGATCGCGGCGAACGACCCCGCTCCGGACGCCGAGCCGGTGTCCGCCCTCGCGGGCACGGCCCGGAGGGCATCGAGCAGTCCGGCGGCGGCCAGCCCCCGCAGAACCGCCCGCCGCGTCGGCTTCGGTCGGTCCACGGCGTCCCTCCGCTCCGCGTGTCGTGTCGTGCCGGATCGTATCGGCGGCGTCGACAGCGCACCGTCCGAGCGTTCGGTCCCACGGCTTGTACGGTGACCGGCGTGAGCCCTACAGCAGCCGCCCTCGTCCTCGTCGTGGTGACGGTCGTGGCGGCGGTCGCGTTCGTCGCGCACCGCCGCAGCGACGCCCGTCGGCTCGAGGACCAGGCGGCGCTCGTCGAACGGCTGCGGTCGCTCGCCGGGCAGGACCCGGTGCACCGGGCCGCGGTCGACGAGTTCGAGGTGCGGATCTACCAGCGGTTGTTCTCGGCCGGAACGGTCGGCCCGCGCCTGGTCGCGGCGGCGTGGGCGGGGGTCGGGACCGTCCTCGGCGCCTCCGGTGTGGTCGTGGCCGCACAGGGCGACGGCCTCGGGTCGCTGGTTCTCCTCGTCCTCTGCGGCGTCACCACCGCGGTGTTCGGCGCGCTGACCGCCGTACACCTCGTCCGCGCCCTGTACGCCGTGACGACACTGCCGCGCGTCACCGTCGACGATCTGCCCGCCGAGCCGGGTGAGGACTAGGACAGCGTTTCGTCGCGCCGGTGCGGGGTAGTCGGTGGCCATGGTCGACGAGAGCACCCTCGCGCAGCGCATCGCGCAGATCACCGAGCAGTACCCGAATCGTGCGGCGCTCGCGTTCGACGCCGACGGCAAGCTCATGGACTGGCGGGAATCCGACGGTGACGACTGGGCGAACGGTTCGCTCGACGGTGAGCGGCTCATCGAGGTGCCCGGGGGCGCCGACGAGGATGCCGTCCAGGCCGCGGTGAACGCCCGCGGCTGAGGCGCGAACCGCGACGCGATCGACCAAGCACTTGCTAGGTTCGCGGGTGTGAGGTCTCTGCGTCGCGCGCTCATCGCCCTGTTCCTCGTGGTCGCGGTGACGACCGCAGTGGGCGGGACGGCGGAGGCGACGCCACTGCCGGTCACGTACGACTTCTTCTCGGGTGTCGGCCCCGAGCTCGCACATCACGGAGGATCGCTGCCCGGGTCGAACGACTTCTCGTGCCGACCTACTGCCGCCCACCCGGACCCGGTGATCCTCGTGCACGGGACCGGCGGCTCGCAGCAGACGAACTGGGGGACCTACGTCCCGCTGCTGAAGAACGCCGGCTACTGCGTCTTCGCGCTCACCTACGGCGCGCTTCCCGGCCCTTGGCCGGTGTCCGCGATCGGCGGCATGGGCCCGATGCGCGAGAGTGCCCGGCAGTTCGGATCTTTCGCCGATCGCGTCCTCGCCGCGACGGGCGCCGCCCGCGTCGACGTCGTCGGTCACTCGCAGGGGACGCTCATCCCCGCACTGTGGGTGAAGAGCGGAGCCGGCGCGCGCAAGATCGGGAGGTACGTCTCGCTCGCCGCGCTGTGGGAGGGGACGTCCCCGGCCGGGCCGACGATCGACATCGCGCGTCGGCAGGGACTGCTGCCGGCCGAGCTACCCGTGTGTGCGGCCTGCGGTGAGTTCGACCCGACCTCGTCGATCATCCGCGGACTGCAGGCCGGCGGACTGTACGAGCCGGACATCACCTACACGAACATCGCGACGATCCACGACGAGGCCGTCGTGCCGTACACGTCCGGCCTGGTGCCCGGCGGCGCGAACGTCACGAACATCGTCGTCCAGGACGGGTGCCCGCAGGACCTGACCGAGCATGCGGGTCTGGCCGGATCACGCCGTGCCGCGACGTTCGTGCTCACCGCCCTCGACCCCGCGCACCCGCGGACGCCGGTGTGTGAGCGGGCGGCGCCGTTCACCGGTTCGCGATTCTGAGCGGGTCGCACCACCTTTCTCTGACAAGCGCGGAAAGTGCCCCGACCGGAGTCTAGGAAATGGGTGCAATTTTTCTGCAATACGTGCAGATGGACACAAATATGCCTCCTGCCTGCGAAAACGTGTCTGTGGCAGCGTGTATTTTCGATCGGGTAGCACGAATGATGGGTCGTGAGGGGGCGTCATGGGAGATATGCCGCGGCCGGTGTTGAGCCCGCGTGAGGCCGAGGTCCTGCGTCTGTGGATCCGGTCGGAGAGCAAGGACGAGGTGGGGTCGGCATTGACGATCGCGCCGGCGACGGTCATGACCCACATCGCGCGGATCCGGAACAAATACGCCGACGTGGGACGCCCCGCGCGGACGAAGGCGCAACTCCTCGCGCGTGCACTGCAGGACGGCCTGGTCGAGCTCGACGATCTCTGACCCGAGCTCGTCTGCCGACGTCAGCTCGGGAGCAGTTCGGCGAATGCCGCGGAGAAGAGCCGCGTGCAGACGTGCTCGATCGCGGCCGGGTCGGCAGTCGCCTCGCCGAGGACCCAGTCGACGAGGAGCTGGTTCACCGCCCCGACCAGACCGATCGCACTCAGCCGGAACTCGTCGGTGGTCTCGGCGAGCCCGGCGTGCGCCATCCCCGCGGTGACGATGATCTCGGCGAAGTCGCCGATGACGCGACGCCGACGCGCGTCGAGTGCGGGACTGACGCCGACCACCTCGAGCAGCATCACGCGGGCCCGTCGCCGGTCCGCGGTGAGATAGCCGATGAACTCGGTCAGGGCGACGTGCGCGAGTTCGGCGATCGTGGGCAGTGTCTTGTCGATCGCGTCGACGGTGCGGTGGCCGACGTCGTCGACGATCTCGTCGTACACGGCGAGGAGCAGGGCCTCGCGCTCGTCGAACGACTCGTAGAAGTAGCGCTGGGTCAGACCGGCACGGTCGCAGACCTGCTTCACCGACACCCGTTGATAGCCGTCGGTGCCGAAGAGGTCGAGGCCCGCCTCGAGCAGAGCCGCGCGACGCTCGGCCACCCGCGCAGCGGTCGAGCGACCGCCGTACCGACGACCGCCGGTGCGGCGATCCGCTGCAGTCGGCGCCTCTCCCACGGGCGCCGATGCTACCGCCCGGTGGAGGTCCGCCGATCGCTCGTCGGGAACGGCGGCGTGTCAGATAGTCTGCGCGGGGGTGGGCGACGAGCGGGAGAAGGTCGATGAGCGAACACACCGTCGTGATCGTCGGGAGCGGCTTCGGCGGGCAGTGCGCCGCGATGCGGCTCCTCGATCGGGGCATCGACGACTTCGTCATCCTCGAGCGTCGCGACTTCGTCGGCGGGACCTGGACACAGAACACCTACCCGGGTGCTGCGGTGGACGTGCCGTCGCCGCTGTACTCGATCGCCGGCGAGCCCTATCCCTGGCGTCGGTTGTTCGCGAAGCAGCACCAACTCGCCGACTACACCCGTGACGTCATCGCCCGGCACGGCCTCGACCGCCACATCGTCCTCGGCGCCGAGGTGACCGGGATCGAATGGGAGGACGACGCCTGGACCGTGCGGACGTCCGCCGGCGACTTCCGTGGACAGTTCGTCGTGAACGCCTCCGGCCCGCTGAGCACCCCGGTGGTGCCCGACTTCCCCGGCCGGGACACCTTCTCCGGACCCGCCTTCCACACTAACGACTGGGATCACGACGTCGACCTCACCGGCAAGCGGGTGGCCATCGTCGGCAGCGGCGCCAGCGCGGCGCAGGTGATCCCGGCGATCGTCGACGACGTCGAGCGCCTACATGTCTTCCAGCGCACCCCGCACTGGGTGCTGCGCCGCCACGACGTCTCGTTCGGTCCGCGTCTGTCGCGGTTCCTCGCCCGGCCCCGGGTGAACCAGCTGCTCCGAACGGCGATCTACTGGAACCTCGAGACCCGGATCGTCGGCTTCAAGTACTCCCGCCAGGCCATCCACCTCGTCTACGAGACGGCGGCGAAGCGGCTGTTGCGCAGGACGATCCGCGATCCCGAGCTCCGACGCAAGCTGACCCCGGACTACACCCTGGGCTGCAAGCGCGTGATCCTGTCGAGCACGCTCTACCCCGCGCTCGCGCGCGACACCGTGACCCTGCACGACAAGACTGACGGCGTCGCCGAGGTCACCCCGACGGGCATCGTCACGACACAGGGCGATCACGTCGACGTCGACGTCATCGTCTGGTCCACCGGCTACGACTTCGCCGACGGGCTCGTCTCGTATCCGGTGAAGGGGGTGGACGGACGGATGCTCGCCGACGCCTGGTCGCCGTTCCCGAGGGCCTACCTCGGCACGACCATCCCGTCGTTCCCGAACCTGTTCGTCGTGACCGGGCCGAACACCGGCATCGGCCACACCTCGGCCATCTTCCTCATCGAGGCGCAGATGGACTACATCATGACCGCGATCGACGAGGTGCGGTCCCGTGGTGCGCGCACCATCGACGTCACCGAGGACGCCGAGCGCAGCTACACCGAGATGATCCATCGGGAGATGGAGGGCACCGTGTGGGAGGCCGGTGGCTGCAACTCCTGGTACAAGTCCGCCGACGGACACGTGGTGGTGACCTACCCGGGCTTCAGCTTCACGTTCCGACGACTCGCCCGCGACTTCCGTCGCGAGGATCACCGCGTGGCCTGACGTCCCCGAGCGTCACCCCCGGCGGACTCCGACCCCGCGTCGACGAGTCGCCAGGCGACGTCGGCGAGGGGGAGGTTGCCGTTCTGGGACAGACGGCGCAGCAGCGCGAACGCCTCGACGGCGTCGACACCGAACCGCTCCATGACCATCCCCTTGGCCTGACCGATGGCGTCGCGGCTCGCCAACGCGCTGCGGAACTCGCCCTGCTGACGTGTGCGGAACATCGCGAGCGCGGCGTGGGTCGCGTAGACGCGACCGATCTCCCGACTGTCCTCGTCGAAGGCGTTCACGGTGTCCGAGAACAGGTTCAGGGCGCCGAGCGTGCCCTGGTGGGTGAAGAGCCGGAACGACACGCTCGACCGGGCCGGTGTCTCGGCGACGATCCGCGCCGACAGCCGGGGCCACCGCGGATCGGAGCTGATGTCGTCGACCCAGACCAGCGTGTCGTCGCCGGCCGTCGCGCCGGCGGCCGCGGCGAGGCAGGGGCCCTCACCCGTGTCCTGCTGCAGGGCGTCGAGGGTCGACATGATGTCGTCGGTCGTCGCCACGCTGGTCAGCTCGCGCTGGGAGGCGTCGACGAGCAGCACCCCGGCGTGGTCGGTCCCGGGCACGTTCGCGAGCGCCCCCGACGTGACGGCCGTCAGCACCCGGTCGAGGGCGTCGGGTGCCGTCTCGGGGATCGCGTGCATCTCCCGGACGAGTTCCGCCATGCGCCGATGGATGTCCACGGCACGCCGGGTTACCCCGTTCGGCGTCGGTGAAACGCCTCAGTCGCGGTCGAAGGAGCCGTAGACCGTGAGTGCCCGGTGGTCGACGCGGAACCGGGCACGGTCGGTGCGGGTGCGCACGTCCCCGTCGAGTGCCACCGCCGTCGGGCCGTCGAGCGCGACGACCTCGAGCTCGGAGACGCGGTCCTGACGGTAGAGGCCGGTTCGGTCGAGGCGCCCTGTCAGCGCGGCCAGCATGATCCGGGGGACGGCCCATCGGGGCCCCACGTCGAGGGCACGGACGTCGAGGACGCCGTCGTCCATGTGCGGGCGGTGTGCCGGGGCGAAACCCGGTGTCTCGTAGGTGGATGCGCCGATGAAGAACATCGAGGTGGTCACCTCGCGGTCCCCGATGCGCAGTCGCACCGGACGTTCGCGGCGCAGCACGTGCAGCAGAGCGATCAGCGACGCCGCGGGTTTGCCGACGCGACGGTCGTACCGTTCGCGGAACCGGACGAACTGGGGGTAGGTGCCGATGTTGGCGTTGTTCACGAACGACGTCTCGTCGTTCAGGACCGCGAGATCGACTGCCGCGGCGCGTCCCTCGCGGATGGCGCGGATCGTGTCGTGCACGGTGGCGCAGCCGATGTCCTTGGCGAAGTGGTTGAACGTGCCGCCCGGGACGACGGCCAGCGGGATGCCGTTCGCCCGGGCCGCGGTCGCCGCGGCGCCGATGCTGCCGTCGCCGCCACCGATGGCGAGCACCTCGGCCTCGCGTGCGGCGTCGGCCACCACCGCGGTGAGGTCGTCGTCCTCGCCGAGGGTGACGACCCGCGCGGCGGGCAGGCGACGGCGCACCACGTCGGCGAGGCGGCTTCCGGTGCCGCCTCCCGACGCGGGGTTCACCACCAGGACGACGCCCTCGCCGTCGGGCCGGGGTGGGACGTCGACCCAGGACGGTTCAGGGGCGCGTTCGCGGTGCACCGACAGGGGTGGGAACGCCTTCGACATCCCCCACGCGATCCCGGCGCCGGTGGCGAACCCGATCACGACGTCACCGGGGTAGTGGGCGCCCGTCGCGACACGCGACACCCCGACCGCAGCGGCCAGCGGCGCGAGCGCGAGCCCCAGGCCGCGGTTCTCGACGCCGACGCCGACGGCGAACGCCGCGGCGCTCGCCGAGTGTCCCGAGGGCATCGACCCGGACGTCGGGGTCGGGACCAGTCGCGCGAGCGGGACCGCGTCGGTGACGGGCCGACGTCGTCCCCAGATCCGTTTGGCGACCTGGTTGGTCACCAGGCTGCTCACCGCGATCCCGGCGACGCCGCGGGCCGCCGCACGCTGTGCCGACCCCACGCGAGAGATGCCGAGGATCGCCGCGATGCCGAACCAGAGTCGCGAGAAACTGGCCGCGATCGTCAGCCGGCGCATGGTCGCGTCGAGGACGGCCGAGTCGGTCCGAGCGACCGCCAGGAACACTGCGCGGTCGGCCCGCGACGCCGTCGACGCGAGACGCGTCCGGTGCCGTCGGACTCGAAATCGGTTGCGCACGCGTGGCCCTTCGTCGGCGGCAGTCGGCGCGAGGTGAGACCTCACGTCGGCGGCACTGACGACCGCCTGTCCGATTCTGCCCCCGATGCCACCAAGGCGCGGCAGGCACCCGTGAACACTTGTACTCTCGGGAAGAGACGAGCGTCACAACGAGTTGTGGAGGGGGTGAACGTGCTCAGCCGACCGCCGCGCCCACAGCGCGTTGACGTTGCCGGACCGAAGTCCGAAGAGGTGCACGATGGCTGAACGGGGCGCGACACCACAGGTGTCCCCTGCGCGACGGTTGTTCCTCAAAGGCATCCGTGCGCTGTTCAGTCCGCTCGAACCGGACGATTACATCGAGCTCATCAACCCGTTGTGGACGACCAAGGAACTGCGCGGTCGGGTCGAGGAGGTCACGCCGGAGGGCACCGACGCGTCGACCGTCTGGATCCGTCCCGGCTATGAGTGGCCGGGTCACGAGCCCGGTCAGTACGTGCGTCTCGGCCTCGTCATCGACGGCAAGTTCCATTGGCGCGCTTACTCGCTCACGTCCGACCCGGAGCCACGGGACGGCCTGATCAGCGTCTCGCCGAAGCTCGTCGAGTCGGGGACGGTGTCGCCGTACCTCGTCGAGAAGATCAAGCCGGGTGAGATCGTCCGGTTGAGTGACGTGGAGGGGACGTTCCTCCTGCCCGACCCGCTACCGGAGAAGATGCTGTTCATCAGCGCGGGCAGCGGCATCACCCCGATCATGAGCATGATGCGCGAGCTCGATCGTCGCGACGAGATGAACGACATCGTCGCGATCCACTCGATCCACGCGCGTGAGCAGACCATGTTCAGCAAGGAACTCGAGAGGTTCGACCGCGTCCACGACGGATTCACCCTGAATCTGCGGGTGACGGGTGACGAAGGGCGCATGAAGCCCGCAGACCTCGACGAGCTGTGTCCGGACTGGCGGGAGCGCGAGACCATGGCCTCCGGGCCCGGCGAACTCCTGGACGACCTCGTCGAGTTCTACGACGAGAACGGCGTCAAGGACAAGATCCACCTCGAGCGGTTCCAGCCGACGTTCTCCGCCACACCCGGTGAGGGTGAAGGCGGCCATGTCGCCCTGCTCAAGTCGGATGAGGAATTCGAGGTCGAGCCGGGCGTTCCCATTCTCGCAGCAGGTGAAGAAGCCGGCCTGCAGCTCAAGTACGGATGCAGGATCGGTATCTGCCACACCTGCACCGGAGTGTTGAAGAAGGGTCAGATCCGGGATCTGCGTTCGGGTGAGGTCAGCTCGCCCGAGGGGCAGTCCATCCGGATCTGCGTCAACAGTGCCGAAGGCGATGTGGAGATCGACCTGTAGGTCGCCTCGGCGACCAGACCCCTGCCGACAGGTTCGACCCGCCACCCGTCCCGGGCCAGCCCCGCATGACCGCGCCGCCCGGCGCACCACACCACGGAGGGATCACCATGACCACCACCGAGCGATCTGAGCCGATCAGCCCCCTGGCTCATCTCGACGCCGACACCATCGAACGACTCGGCAAGGAGTTCGACGCCATCCACGACGAGGTCTATGCAGATCTCGGTGACAAGGACCGGGCGTACATCAAGTCGGTCATCGCCGCGCAGCGTCAGCTCGCCGCGCTCGGTCGCGTTGTGCTGCTGAACTCGCGTTCGAAGCCGGCATGGCTCGTGGGGACCGCGGCACTCGGTGCCGCGAAGATCCTCGAGAACATGGAGATCGGGCACAACGTCATGCACGGCCAGTGGGACTGGATGAACGACCCGTCCATCCACTCGTCGGTGTGGGACTGGGACACGGCCTCGACGGCCGAGGCGTGGAAGCACTCGCACAACTACGTGCACCACACCTTCACGAACATCCGCGGGCTCGACAAGGATCTCGGTTACGAGATCATGCGGATCGACCCGCACCAGAAGTGGCACCCGGTCTACCTCTTCCAGCCGGTCTACAACGTGGTGCTGATGGCCTTCTTCGAGTGGGGCGTCGCCCTGCACGACCTCGACCTCGAGGCCTTCCGTCGCGGGGACAAGTCCGCGAAGGAGATGCTGAAGGATCTGGGGGGTATCGGCTACAAGATGCGTCGCCAGGTCGTCAAGGACTACATCGGCTGGCCCCTGATCAGCGCCGGTGCCGTCCTGCTCACCCACGCCGCCACCGGCGGCCGCGTGCCGCAGCGGGGCAAGTCCCGGTTCGGGAACCTGCTCCGCCGGGTCGGCACCAAGCCCACCCGCACCCTGGCGCGCCTCGCGGACGACAACCTCGTCGCCGCGGAGCAGACCTTCGTCGCGACGTTCTGGGCCGACTTCACCGCGAACATCATCCGCAACTTCTGGTCCAACTGGATCATCTTCTGCGGTCACTTCCCGGACCAGGCCTACACCTTCAGCAAGGAGGAGGCGTCCGACGAGAGCCGTGGCGCCTGGTATGTCCGCCAGCTGGTGGGCGCGGCCAACATCGACGGCAGCCCGCTGTTCCACATCGCCAGCGGCAACCTGAGCTACCAGGTGGAGCACCACCTCTATCCGGACATGCCCAGCAGCCGGTACTCGCAGATCGCCCCGAAGGTGAAGGACATCTGCGAGCGCTACGACCTGCCGTACAACACCGGACCGTTCTTCCAGCAGTGGGGAATGGTGCAGCGCACCATCCTGCGGCTGGCGTTCCCGGGCGGCAAGGTCCGTCCGAAGGCGCCCCCGTACCACCGTCCCGAGCACTCCGGGGCCGATGGTCGGGTCAGCGAGGCCGCGGCCTACCGGGGCCGGATGCCCGCCGGTCCTTCTGCCGCCGGGCCGGACAGCGACGGCAACGACGGCGTGATGTTCGACATGCCCACGCGCGACTGATCTGATCCGAGCGCGATCCCATCGATGGGCCGGCCGTGATGGTCGGCCCATCGGTGTGGTCGGGTGATGTCACCATGACGACACTGGCCGAGATCGTGACTTGCGGCGGCGCGGGCACCCCCGTCACCGTCCCCGACAGCTGGACGCAGGGCCGCACGGCCTACGGCGGACTGACCGCAGCGCTGGCGGTGACGGCAGCGCGACAGGTCGTGGGTGACGACGCCCCACCGGTGCGATCGGCCCATTTCGCGTTCACGGCACCCGCGGTGGACACCGTGACGGTGACGGGAACCGTTCTGCGACAGGGGCGGTCGGTGACGAGCGTCTCGGTGCAGGCCACGAGTCATGGTCACGTGGCGGCGCAGTCGACCATCGTGCTCGCGCGCCCGCGACCCAGTGGCATCACCCATGACCTGAGCCGCGCCCCGGACGTCCCCGACCCACAGACGTGTCCGGCGTTCGCCGATGCCGATGCACCCCGTCCCGCCTTCGCGGAGAACTTCGACATCCGCCGCGCGATCGGTGACGGTCCACTGCATCCCGGGGGTCCGCCCCGCTACGTCGCCTGGGTCCGCCATCGTGATGCGACCGGCGTCGACCCCGTGGTCGCGCTGATCGCACTCGCCGACGCCCTCCCGCCCGCCGCGACAGCGGTGTTCGAGGAGTGGGCGCCGGTCAGCACCATCACCTGGGACGTGCACATGTGCCACGCGGACCTGCAGGACGCGACGGGCTGGTTCCTCGTCGACTCCGACGGTGACCACGCCGGCGACGGGTACTCGCATCAGACCATGCGGGTGTACGACGCCGATCGGCGTGTGGTGATGGTCGCGACGCAGACCGTGGCCGTCTTCGCCTGAGGCGTAGGGCCGTACCGCCGCGTCGGTTGTCGATGGACACCTGCCGCACCCCCTGTTCGGCGGCAGGTGTCCGACTACCCATCGCTGTGACGCACGCATGCGTTACAGGCCGGACGACACCGCGCCCAGCCGTCAAGGGCGACGGCTGGGCGCGGTGGGTCGAGCGGGTGGGGACGTCAGCCGGTGATGAAGCCGTTCACCGTGCAGACGAGCTTCGTCGTCGGGTCGAGGGCCTGCTGCACCAGCGTGATGAGGCGAGGTGAGTAGGACATCGAGACGTGGTCGGAGAAGTCGATCGGGCATCCGTCCTGAAGCGTGATGTTCTTGACTGTCGCACCGGGGCCCGCCACGAGGAACGTCGACTCCGAGGGCGTGGTCACCTCGTCGTAGTAGGTCCGGATGGCGGTGTAGTCGACGCCGGGGGCAGTGTCCCCGCCCGCGTTCAACCTGGTGAGGAAGTCGGACCCGACGACCTGCTGGATCCCGCTGACGCCGACAGGCAGCTGAGCGACGCCGAGGACGTCGATGCCCAGGTTGTTGATGGTGCGTCCGAGCTGGCCGATGCCCAGCAGCGTTGTCCCGTGGTTCGTCGCGCCGTAGCTGACCATCTTCTGGACCTTGGCCGCACCGCCGAGGAACTTGAGATACCAGCGTGGCATCACCCCGCCCTGCGAGTGGCCCACGATGTCGACCTTGCTTGCGCCCGTTCGGGCGAGCACCTTGTCGATGAACGTCGAGAGCTGGCCCGCTGACGTGGGCAGGTCACCGGTGCCGTACACACCGGGGATCAGCGAGATGACACCACCACCGTTGGTGATGTTCAGCTTCCCGTAGTTGAAGGTGAAGACGCAGAACCCGGCCTTGACGAGGTCGGGCGACATCATCGCGAAGTTGTCGTAGGCGCTCTCCCAGGTGCCGTGGACCAGGACCACCGGCCGCTGGCCTGCCTTGGGCTTACAGCTGTAGTCGTTCGCACCGGGAGGGGCCACGTTCGGGTTGAATGCCGAGTAGGCGAACGCTGGGATGAATCGGGTCTGGCGGGGTCCGAACCCGGAGGTCTCACTCGCGACGCTGTCGGTGCCGTCCGGGAGTGTGAGGGGCGCGGCTGCCGTCGTGACATTCTGCTGCCGGGCCTGAAGGTTGCCGGAGGTCTTCGGTGACTTGAGGCCGGTCTTGATCACGTCGGCCAACTGCTGGACGGAAGGCGCGGCGGTGGCCGGCCCGGTGGCGCCGACGGTGATGCCGACGGCCGCGGCGACGGACATGCAGGCCACAGCTGCCCGCCTCAGGCGGGTGTTCGTGATGGTCATGGGGCTCCCCGGGTGTCTGAAGGGTGACGCCGACCTGGTGTTTCGATCGACGAGACCAGACGGTAGGTAGCAACCCTCACGACGGAGGTCGTTCGCTGAGCAGTTCATCGGTTGCCCCGCCGCCGGCGACGGTTCTTGGACGATGTACAAACCGGACACGGCGTGGCCCCGATTCTGTTAGGAACCCGCAACCCGACCTGCGAGCATCGCCGGTCCGACATGTTCTACCGTTCGTTGATGGGGGAGCGAGGACGACGGGACGGGATCGAGTTCCGGCTCCGACCACTCGACCCGGCCAGTCCGCTGCTCGGGCGACTGCTCGCCTCCCACGATCTGATGACCGCGATCCGCCGTACGGTCGCGCTGGGGTGCCTCCTCTTCGCCGCGCTGAGTGTCATCGTGGGTACGAGCGGGGCACTGTCCGCGGCTGATCCGGTCGCGCTGTCCGTCACAGGGGTACTCGCCGGGGGATCGGTCGCGGCGGCGGTGTGGGTGCTCCTGTCGCCGGCGGTGCTGTCCGGCCGGGGCGCGATCGCGTTCGGGGTGTTCGCCGACCTCGGGGTCACCGTCGTGCTCGGGGTGATCCATCAACCGACCTACGCCGCGATCGGGACCTTCGCGCTCGTCCTGCCCGGTGTGTTCGTGACGATGCATCTCGCCCGTTCGTGGTTGGTCGCCCATCTGGTCTACGCGCTCGGTGTCATCGTGGCGATGGGTGTTCGGGTGACGGGCGACGAGCCGCCTGCCGCGATCGTGGCCGGCGGTATCCTGCTCGGCGCGGTCGTCGTCGTCACGCCGTGGACGCTCCGGCAGACCTTCGCGAACGTGCTGGGGCGGGCGGAACGCGCCTACCACGACCCGGTCACCGGTGTCCTCAACCGCTGGGGTCTCGACGCCGCCCTGGCCGCGTTGCAGGAGCTCCCGCCGAACTCCCCGGTGTCGGTGACGGTCGTCGACGTCGACCGTTTCAAGGCGGTGAACGACGCCCACGGCCACGACGCCGGCGATCGCGTGCTGCGCCAGGTCGCCGAGGACCTGTCGTCCTTTGCGGGGCAACGCAACGGGATCGTCGCGCGGACCGGCGGCGAGGAGTTCGCCGTCGTGGTCCCCGATCGCATCCCGGATCTCGCCGCGATCCCGTCCGTCGCAGGTGGTCGGGACGGGGATCCCTCCGTGACGCTCAGTTCCGGCGTCGTGACCACCGACATGTCCGCGGTCCTCGCGGACGGGGCGGCCGGGGTGATCGCACAGGCCGACCATCTGATGTACCGATCGAAGCGCGCCGGCGGGGGACGCGCCACCCGGTCCGAGCCCGCGGCGTCGTGACCTTTTCGTGACCTGAGCCGGCGGCAGTATCGATCGGGGCGCAGACCCGCTCAGGATTCGTTCGCGTCAGCATCGGATACATAGGCTCAGGGAGTTCCGTCGGATGCAGACACCGGAGTCCGGCCCACCTGTCTTGTGGAGGGACCCCCGATGCACACGCTCCCCGATTCCCTGCCAGACCCTGGCGACGACGGCATGGTCACGCTCGACGCCGCCGCGTCGGCGCCGGCCCCCATGTCGGCATCCGTGCCCTTCGGCGCCGGCATCACAGCCGCGTCCGGTGACACCGACCGCGTCGACGCGTTCGACCCCGAACGACTGCTGCTCGGCGAGCACGGTGGCGTCATGGTGATCGTGGGGCTCCTCGTCCTGGCCCTGGTGTTGCTGACCGTCGCGTTCGGGGCGCTGCCCCGCTGACCGAGCGCGGACTCACTCGCCGCCGCAGGAGGTTTGGCGCCGGCCGCGTCGGGGCAGCCTGCCGGACATGAGTGAGCACCCCGAGGAGACCATCGACTACCCCGGCCACACCGCCGACATGTCGGAGCAGCCGCACGACGAGATGCGGCACTACGAGGGGCGCGGTCTGCTCGCCGGCAAGCGGGCGTTGGTGACGGGTGGTGACTCCGGTATCGGCCGCGCGGTCGCCGTCGCGTTCGCCAAGGAGGGCGCCGACGTCGTCATCGCCCACCTTGCCGAGCCCGAGGACGCCTCGCACACCTGCGACCTCATCACTGCGCAAGGTCGACGAGCGCACTCGATCGAGGGCGACCTGGCCGACCCCCAGCACTGCCGCGACGTGGTCACGCAGACCGTGGAGACGTTGGGTGGACTCGACGTCCTCGTCAACAACGTCGCCTTCCAGAACCCTGTCGACGACTTCCTCGAGCTCACCCCCGAGCAGTGGTACCGCACGTTCGACGTGAACATCCACAGCTTCTTCCACGTCACCCGCGCGGCCGTGGAGCATCTGACGGGCGGCGGGGCCATCATCAACACCGGATCGATCAACGGGTTGCGGGGCAACAAGACCCTCATCGACTACTCGGCCGCCAAGGGCGCGGTGACCGCGCTCACGTACTCCCTCGCACAGTCTCTGCTCGAGCGCGACATCCGCGTGAACTGTGTTGCGCCCGGACCGGTCTGGACGCCTCTGATCCCGGCGACCATGCCGGTGGAGCAGGTCGCCGAGTTCGGTGCCCAGGTGCCGTACGGCAGGGCCGCGCGGGCCGACGAGATCGCCCCGTCGTTCGTCTTCTTCGCCGCACGGACGATGTCCTCGTACTACTCCGGAGAGGTCCTCGCACCGATCGGCGGCGAGACGCTGCCCGGCTGAGCAGTCTGCGCTGCACGCGTGCGCGATCCGTGTGCGCGCGCACCGCACACCATGCAGCCGGTACCGCAGGCACGACCCTGTGTCGAATCCGTCACCCACCGACCGTGGTGAGGGCTGATCCGTGCTCCTTCGTGACCTGATGGGGCGGCCCGAAGGGTGTTCAGATCGGCCAGAACGTGCGACGATCAAGGGGAGACCGGACGCACGGTTCAGTTGGAAGCCCTGCATCTCACCGGTCGCCGGCGCTAGAGGTGCGCACACCCATTCTGTCGGTCGTCGCCGCACCCACCCGGGACGCGACACCGGACCACCGCGCCGAATCCGAGATCAACCCAGAAACAGGGTGATTCATGATTTCCAACGATTCCCCCGGCTCTCCCGTCCGACCCGCGTCCACGCGCTCGCGCAGTCACGACGACGACTACGCCGACGTGCCCGAGGTGCTTGCGAGGGTGGCCGCGGCCGGCGGGCGTGACCGAGAACGACTGCGCGACAGTGTCATCGCGCGATGCCTTCCGCTGGCAGATCATGTCGCGCGTCGATTCGGCGGGCGGGGCGAGCCGTACGATGACCTCGTCCAGGTCGCGCGGGTCGGCCTGGTCAACGCGATCGACCGATACGACCCCGAGCGGGGCAGCGACTTCCTGTCGTTCGCGGTCCCCACGGTGATGGGTGAGGTCCGCCGGTACTTCCGGGACGCCGCGTGGTGCATGCGGGTTCCCCGGCGCACCAAGGAGAACTATCTCCAGATCACCCGTGTCTCGGACGCGTTGTCACAGCGTCTGGGTCGGTCGCCGCGGCCGTCGGAGATCGCGGCCGAGACCGGCCTGGCCGTCGACGACGTCATCGACGGGCTCGTCGCCGGCGCCTCGTACCACACGACCTCCATCGACGCGGAGTTCGGCGGCGACTCCGCGACCCCCAGCATCCGGGAGACCCTGGGCAGCCGGGACGAGCGGATCGGACAGGTCGACGAGCTCGTGTCGGTGCGCCCGGTCATCGACGCCCTGCCCGCCCGTGAGCGCAGGATCCTCGTGCTGCGCTACTTCGACTCGATGTCGCAGTCGCAGATCGCCCGGGAGGTCGGGATCTCACAGATGCACGTGTCGCGGATACTCTCGGCCACGCTGGTCCGACTCCGGGAGGGCGTGCGCGACCCGTCCGTCGACGACGGGTGGACGGTCGGCGCGGCCTGAGGCCGTCGGCGTCCCCTCAGGGGAGGTGTCGCGTCGCCGGACCCTCGAGGACGTCGCCGTCGGGGCCGAAGCGTGATCCGTGCAGCGGACAGTCCCAGCTCTGCTCGGCGTCGTTCCAGTGCAGGATGCCGCCGAGGTGGGTGCACACCGGTGTCACCGTCGACTCGGTCCCGTCCACCCGGCACCGCCCCACGGGTCGGACGCCGGCTCGACCGACCGTCGCGTCCCCGTCCGCCGACGGCGTGCGGTCCGCGGTGCGACCGAGCGCCGACGCCCATCCCGTCACCATGTGGCGCGCGACGGAGGCGTTCATCTGCGCCGCGGACGCGACCGAGGTGACCTGCGACGGCCGCCACGAGCGGTACACCGTCGCCCACGGCATGTCGGCGCCGAGGATGCGGCCACTGCACGCCAGCGCCGCGGCGGCACCGTTCGTCATGCCCCACTTGGCGAAGCCGGTCGCCACCAGGATCCGGTCGTCGCCCGGGATCACCGGACCGACGACAGGCAGTTCGTCCACCGACGAGTAGTCCTGGGCCGACCACAGGTTCCGCAGTTCGGCGCCGGGGAAGGTGCTGCGGGTCCAGCGGATCAGGTCGTCGGTGTGGGAGCGCTCCGACGACGTCCGGCCCGTCTCGTGGCCGAAGCCGCCGACCATCAGCACGCGCTCGGAACCGTCCGGCGACGGCCGCCAGGCGTACCGCAGCGAGACCGACGGGGATCCCGCTGCCAGCGACATCGACCGCGGGATGCGCTCGTCGTCGAGGGAGAACACCGCACCGTAGGACCGCTGCGCGGTGAGACGTGCGAAGTGGGCGCCGCGGTCCAGCGTCGGTGCGCCGGTCGCCAGGGTCATGGTGGCCGCCCGTACCCGGCCGCGGTCGGTCCGGACGGTCACGTCCCCGCGGGGGAGCACGCCGGGCAGTCCCGGGAACGGTGAGCCGGTCCCATGGACCCGCACGCCCTCCACGAGGACGCCGCCGTGTGCGCGCAGGTCGTCGGCGAGGGCGTCGAGGACCGGCATCGGGTCGAACTGGGCCTGGTCCGGCAGGGACACCGCCGCGGCCACGTCGAAGGGCAGGTCGGTGTCGCCGACGATCTCCACGTCGAGCCCGGCGGCACGCGCCGCGCGGTGTTCGGCGACGACGGTGTCCGCGTCGTCCTCACCCGTCGCGTAGGTCAGTGCGGTCTCGCGGTCGACGGGGATGTCGTGGTCGGCGCAGAACCGCAGCAGCCACTGCATGCCCTCCCGGTTGGCGTCGACGTAGGCCGCGACGACCGCGTCGTCGTGCCGCCGGGCGATCGTCGACAGGCGTGTCCCCTGCAGGAGGCTCACCTTCCCGGTGGTGTGTCCGGTGGTCACCGCGCCGAGATGTCGGGCCTCGAGCACCGCGACGCTCCCGCCGACACGCGCCAGCAGGACGGCCGTCACCATGCCGGTGATCCCCGCTCCGACCACGACGTGGTCGAACCGGGACCCCTCGAGGTCGTCGGCCTGGCGCATCGGAGCCGCGGCACGACCACGGTTCTCGAGCCAGAGTGATGTCATCGTCTCCCTCACGTCGTCTGCACAGCCAGCTACCCACCTCCCGGGTACGTAAACGACTCCCGTCGTCGAGGTTTCACGTCGTGCGGGTCGGGTATCGCCACTGCGACCGAACGATCCATAACCACGGTTCGCAGTGACCGAAGCCCTGCGACGGGAGGAGTCCATGTGGACGACGACTGGACACGGTCGTCGGCGATGGTGACGGTGACCGTGGCACCTCACCGGGTCGGTGTGATACGGGCGATGCTCGAGACCTTGCTCCTGCGTGTCGATTTCAGCGTCGAGTCGACGTTCGACCTCGTCGTGGCCGTGACGGAGATCTGCGATCAGATCGTCGAGCGGTCCGACCACCGCCACTCGCTCACGTGCTCTGTGATCACCGGGCCGCACGCCGCTGACGGCGAGATCCGCGGGCGCGTCGAGGCCGGTCGACGCCACCTCGGCGTGGGCGTGGGATGGCAGGTGGTCAACGCCTCGGTGGACCACGTCGACGTCGCCGGCAAGGACTGTCCCGACGGTCGCGACGTGGTCGTGTCGTTCAGCAAACTGCGCGAACCCGCCTGAGGCGGCGACCCCGACGCGATTGTCGACCGGGTCAGAGCCTGCTGACGCAGGAGTTCCCGCCGTGCGCCTTGGCCTCGTACATCGCGGCGTCCGCCGTGCCGACCGCGCGCCACAGGCAATCGGTCGATTCCACGTCGACGCGGCACCACGCCGCGCCGACGCTCATCGTGACCTGCGGTCCCTGCTCACCTTGTGTGGCGGTCGGCAACGAGGCCACGCGGTAGCGCAGATCGCCCGGATGCCCGGCGACCAGGACGGTGAACTCCTCGCCGCCGTGGCGGGCCACCGTCGCCCCGGCCCCGAAATGGTGGAACAGGATCCGCGCGGCCTCACCGATGACCGCGTCCCCGATCGCATGCCCGTGGACGTCGTTGACGCTCTTGAACCGGTCGATGTCGGCGATGACCACGGCGACGGCGAGTCCCCGGCGGTGCGCGAGCGCGCGCAGGGACACGAAGTTGCGTTCCAGTCCGGCGCGGTTCGCCGCCCCGGTGAGCGGGTCGGTGAAGGCCAGCTGGGCTCGCGGGCGTAGGTCGCGCCAGAGGGCGCGGACGGCGACAGGGACACCCAGGGCGAGCCACGTCGCGAGGCTCAGAAGGATCGTGGTGCGTCCGCCGGGGTGGGCCGCGGCCGCGACGACGACGAGGCACGCCGAGGAGATGGCGACGTGGGCGAGGATGGCGGCGCGACCCACGAGGAGGGCCGCGAAGGCGCCGACGAACATGAAAAGTGAGCACCCCACGATGGACAGTGTCTCGTCCGACACCGCGGACAGTCCGACGGCGATGGCGACGTCTGCGACGACGACGAAGGCCACCGCGCCGCGCCCCTCGAACGTCGACGGCGCGGTCGCCGCCGCCAGAGCCAGCACGATCGCGACGCCGGCCAGAACCCACAACACCCAGGTGTTCGTCCTGGTGACACCCAGATCGGCCGACGCCGCCAACGCGGCCCACCCGGCGAAGCTGACGCACGCCATCGCTGTCGTCACGCGAACCGGCCCGTCGATGACTCTGTCGCGGGAGGGAACCCACGTCATCGGCTCCGGCGTCCGCCGAATCGTTCCCCACCCAGACGCTGGCATCTCCGCTCGACCCTCGGTGCGCACCACGGCGCTGTGCGATTGCTGGTCACAAGTTCGCGATCGCGAACCTGTTCACCGTAACAAAGGTGGAGCGTGCGTGCCCTGGTCGTCCGCCCGGCGCCCGGCTCGGCCGCCGGGTCGGTCAGGTCGCGTAGTTGATCCCGACGCTGACCGCTCCGGCGATCAGGAAGGCGAGCAGGACGAGCACCACGACGGCCGCGAGGATCTTCCCCGTCCGCCCGCCGGGCGGGAAGCGTCGTGTCACGCTCGGATCGGCGTCGTCGTGGACCCAGGACGTGGATTCCGCTGCAGGAGGTGTCGATCCTGGTGCGGCGCCACCGCCGGATTCGAGGTCGGGGACTTTCTCGGGATCGGTCACCCGACCCACGCTACGAGCGGGTCGGGGGGCCTGACGAGGAGCTCGGGGTCTGCGAGGGCAGGTGCGGCCGAACAGAGACGGACGGCGGCGTGCAGGTCTCGGTCCGGCGTCGGGCCCGGTGCGACGCTCCGCGTCTCTGTACGATCAGTCCAGTAACTGCAGGCGAGACTCGGCCGGGAGACATGAACGAAGATCTGGTGGTCCTCACCGACGACTCGGGCACGCCGACGGGTGTCACCGACCGCACGACGGTCCACACCGAGGACACGCCCCTGCACCTCGCGTTCTCGTGTCTCGTCGTCGACGACGGCGCGATCCTCATGACGCGTCGGGCGCTGAGCAAGCGAACCTGGCCCGGTGTGTGGACCAACTCCTTCTGTGGCCACCCCCGGCCCGACGAGTCCACCGAGAACGCCGTGCATCGGTACGCGCCCCGAGAGCTCGGCTTCGCCGTCGCCGACCTGCGCTGCGTCCTGCCCGACTTCCGCTACCGCGCCGTGGACGCGAGCGGGATCGTCGAGAACGAGATCTGTCCGGTGTTCACGGCACGCCCCGTCGGTGAGGTGTCGCCGTCCGCGGACGAGGTCGCCGAGTACGCATGGGCGGACGTCTCCGACGTGTGGACGGCCGTCGAGCGGGCGCCGTGGGCGTTCAGTCCCTGGTTCGCGTCCCAGGTCTCCCGGCTCTCGCCGGACGACCTGGTCCGTCCGGTCCGCGTGGCGGGGTTCTGACACCTCCCGCCGGTGGCGTCGCGGCCCCGCCGCGTGGCACCATCGCCGATCGTGACCGGGGGCAGAGGAATTCGCGGTGTCGTCGTCGCGGCCGTGGCCGTGTTCGGTCTGTCGCTCGCCGCGTGCGGGTCGTCTCCCGCGGGTGACTCGGACCCCACGCCGCGCCCCGCCTCGACGGTGAGTTCATCCGCACCCTCGCCGGCGCAGCTGCCGCGCGGCGGTCGGGTCCTGTTCCCGGAACGCCGGCTCGTGGCGCTCTACGGCACCGACGACGGGGGCGGCCTGGGTGCGCTGGGGGTCGGCACGCCCGACCAGGCCGCCGACCGGCTGGAACAGCAGGCCGCCGCCTACGCGCGGCCCGGCCGACCGGTGCTGCCCGTCATGGAGATGATCGTGACCGTCGCCGACCCGACACCGGGCCCCGGTGGCTGCTACTCCCACCCGATCGCCGACGCCGACGTCGACCGCTACCTCGCCGCCGCGCGCGCCCACCGCCAGATGCTCGTCCTCGACGTGCAGCCCGGGCAGTGCCCGTTCCTGCCGCAGGTCCAGCGGTGGCAGCGTTTCCTCACCCAGCCCGACGTCGGCCTCGCGCTCGACGCCGAGTGGCGGATGCCGCGGGGTGTCGTCCCCGGCACGCAGATCGGGACGGTCTCCGCCGCGGAGGTGAACACCGTCGTGTCGTGGCTCGCCGACGTCACCCGCCGGGGCGGACTGCCGCAGAAACCATTGGTACTGCACCAGTTCACGGCCGACATGATCACCGGACGTGCCGGCGTCCTCACCCCGCCGGAGCTCGCCCTGATCGCCCACACGGACGGCTTCGGCACGACGGGCACCAAGGTGCGCAAGTACGGCGAACTCACCGACCCGCGGATGCATCCCGGGTTCAAGGTCTTCTACCGCCAGGACATCGGAGTCATGAACCCGGCGCAGGTTCTCGCGCTGGCACCGCAGCCGGACTACGTCAGCTACCAGTAGCCGCCGGTCCACGTCTGGATGTCCACACACCGATCGCCCGGCGACGGCTGTGACCCGCAGGAATACCGCGGACGCCGGTGACGTAGATCACTGACGGCGGTGCAGATCGACCACCCGTCAGTGGGTTTACAGGTGTGCACCCGAGTCGTATCGTGACAATGAACGTTGACGACAACATCAATTGTCACGATCGACGACGACGAAGTCGTCCGACATGGAGGTGCACGATGACGGTGGTCGCGAACAACACGGTCACACAGGACGGATCGCAGGCGCAGGCCGCGGAGTCCCGGCTCGACCAGGGTGCGCAGGAGGTCTCCGACCGCCTCATCGCCTCCGCGGCCCGTCTGTCGCGCAACGCGATGACCGAGGTCGACTGGGACGAGCCGCTCGACCCCACCAAGTACGGCTGCAGCCCGGAGTGGTGCACGCTCTACGGCACCGACCTGTGGAACCGCCTCGACGAGAAGCAGCGGATCGAGCTGACCAAGCATGAGACCGCGTCGGTCGCCTCGAACGGCATCTGGTTCGAGATGATCCTGCAGGAGATGGTGCTGCGCGATCAGTACCTCGGTCAGTACCACAGCCCCGAGTTCCAGTGGTCGCTCATCGAGATCGCCGACGAGTGTCGGCACTCGCTCATGTTCGCCAAGGGTTCCGAGAAGCTCGTCGGCACCTCCTACCGCCCGTCCACGCTGGTCGGCTGGTTGGGCCAGGGCTTCAAGCTGCTCGCCCGCAAGGAGGTCGCGTACGCCGGCATCCTCGTCGCCGAGGAGGTCCTCGACGTCCTGCAGCGCGGCTGCATGAACGACGACCGCGTGCTGCCGTTCGTGCGCACCATCAACGAGATCCACGTCCTCGAGGAATCGCGGCACATGAAGTTCGCCCGCGAGGAGGTCCGCGAGTCGCTGAAGGGTGTGGGCCGGCTGCGCCGCCAGATCAGCGCGCTCATCATCGCGATCGCCGGCTTCGTGATCGTCGGCAGCCTGCACTCGCCCGAGGCGTACGTGAACGCCGGCCTCGACCGCAAGCAGGCGATGGCGGCGCGCAAGAAGAACGCCCACTTCCACTCGATGATGCGCGGAAGCTGCACGCATCTCATGGAGTTCCTCGACAGCGTCGGCCTTCTCACCCGCCCCGCGGCGTTCTGGTACCGCCGCGCGCACATCCTCTGATCGCGGCACCTCGTGGCTTTCGCGATCACCCAGTCGTGTTGTAGCGACGCCGGGTGTGTGTCGGTCTGTCCCGTCGGCTGCATCCACCCGGCACCGGGTGAACCGGGGTTCGGCACCGCCGACATCCTGCACATCGATCCGGAGAAGTGCATCGACTGCGGTGCGTGCGCGGATGCCTGCCCGGTCGACGCGATCTTCCCGATCGACCGGCTGGGTCCGAAGGACGCGCACTTCGCGGAGGTGAACGCGGCCTACTACCGCGATGCCGACGTCGAATCCGGTCCGGTACCCACGCAGTACGCGCGGATCCCGCGTCTGCCCGAGGGTCTGAGCGTGGCCCTGGTGGGGACGGGACCCTCCGCCGGATATGCGTTGCGCACCCTGCTGAACCGCACGATGGCGTCGGTGACGGTGATCGACAAACTGCCGACTCCGGGCGGGCTCATCCGCAGCGGTGTGGCGCCCGACCACCCGGCGACGAAGAACATCATGCACGGGTTCGACCTGCACCTGCGTGACCCGCGGGTCACCGTCCTCGGTGGTGTCGAGGTCGGTGTGGACATCTCGCCGCAGGACCTGGCCGCCCACTTCGACGCGGTGATCTACGCGGTCGGTGCGTCGGAGCCGCGTCGCCTGGGGATCCCGGGCGAGGACCTGGCCGGCAGCACGTCGGCCACCGAGACCGTCGCCTGGTACAACGGCATCCCCGACGTCGAGAACCCGCTGCGACCCGGTGTCGTCGGCCGAACCGTCCTCGTCGGCACGGGAAATGTCGCGCTCGACATCGCGCGCCTGTTCCACACCTCGTCGGATGCGTTGCGACGCACCGACATCGCCGACCGATCACTGCCGTTCTTCGACGACAACGCGACCTCGGAGATCGTCCTCCTGGGTCGTCGCGGCCCCGAGACCGCCGCCTACACGAAGGCCGAGTTCGCAGCTCTCACAGCGATGCCCGGTATCGAGGTGGTCGCGCTCGACGCCGACGACGTCGATCCCGCCGAGTTCTCGGCGCCGCCGCAGCCCGGTCGGCGTCGGGTGGTGTTCGTGTTCGGCACCACGCCCGTCGAGGTGGTCGGCGACGGTGACGCGATGACCGCGGTGCGTGTGCGCAGCGGCGACAGCGAGTACGACATCGCCGCCGACAACCTCATCAGCTCCATCGGGTACCGGACGCGGCCCATCGAGGGCCTGCCGTTCGACGCCGACGCCGGCCTCATCCCGAGCCGCGACGGCCGTGTCGTCGACGGGGACGAGATCCTGCGCGGCTCATACGTCGTGGGCTGGGCCAAGCGGGGCCCGTCGGGCGGCATCGGTGCGAACCGCGCCTGCGCCGAGGACACCGTCGGCGCGGTCATCGACGACATCGCCGACGGCCTGGTCCCGGCGCCGAACCGGGAGGCCGACGGTCTCGAGGGTTTCCTCCGCAAGCGCGGAGTCACCCCGATCCGTCGTCGCGGTATCCGCACCATCGACAGGGTCGAACGGGAACGTGGCCGCGGTGCGGGCCGCCCGCGCGTGAAGCTCACCAGCACAGAGGAACTGACCAAGACCGCTCGCCGCCGCCGTCGGGGCTGATCGGGCCTCAGCGGTCGGCAGAGGCCGATCCGGCACTCGCGGCCACCGTGCGCAGGATCGCGAGAGATCCGGCGAGTTCCCGGATGTGGTCGGCGGACATCGTCGACCCGAGCCGTCGTGACAACTCGTCGTGGAAGGACGCCTCGGCGGCCGCGAGGACCTGTCGGCCGGAGTCGCTGAGTTCCAGCCACGCCGCGCGCCCGTCGTCGGGGTGACGGTGGCGGTGGAGGAATCCTGCCGCGGCGATGCGGTCCACGAGTTTGCTCGCGCCGCCGTCGGTGACGAGCAGCGTGGTGGCGATGTCGCGGACCCGCGCGTGGTCGCGACTTGCGATCACCCGCATCGGCTCGAACCAGCTCAGGGGCAGGTCGTGGTCGGCGCGCAACCGGCCGTCGACGGCGTTCCACAGGAGGATCTGTGCCCGCACGAGGTGGTCGAAGAGGTCGGCCACGATCGCCGTGTCGTCGTCCATCGCACCCCCGTACCGTCTCGTCACCGAGTCCGAAGAGGCCTGCGTGACGAATTCGTCTCATCGGGTCAATTGCTTTCCATGGAAAGTATATGCTGGACGAATCGTGCAGGAGGGGGGCGAGGGTGGACATCGAGACCGACGATGAACTGACAACGTGGTCCGAATTGCTGCACCCGCGGTTCTCCCCGGTCCACCGTCTCTCCGACGGGGCTGCCGCAGCGGTGACCGTGCAGGTCACCGGCCCGCCGAACACCGCGATCGCGCAACCCCACGCCCTCGTCCACGCGGCGCGGCAGATGGGCCTCGAGCGCGTCGTCGACGCGACCCGGCTCGCGGCGGCCCAGGCCGTACGGTCGACCGCCGCCGATCTCCCGCTGCTCGTGACGATCGATCTCTTCTCCCCCGGTGTCGCGACCTCGGACACCTCGGCCGAGGCGGCGGCCGTGTCCGTCCGTCCGCAGGACCTCCTGCACCGGCCCCACCGCACCATCGCCGCGGTGCAGGCGGCGCGCCGCGCCGGACGGTCGGTGTGGGTGGACGGCCTCGGCATCGACGACGCCGCCATGACGCTGTTGGCGCTCATCGAGCCCGACGTCGTGGTCGTCGACCGTCAGGTGATGCAGATCGGGTCGTCGCCTCGCCTCGGTACGTTCGTCCATGCGTTGTCCGCGCACGTGCAGGAGACGTCGACCGTCGTGATCGCCGACGGTGTGGACTCGGCCCGCCACCTGCAGGTGGCGCAGACGCTCGGCGCGACCCACGGGATGGGGGAGGCGTTCCCGGCCGTCGACCATCCCGGGATGGTGGTCGGTCCCCGCGTCCCCATGTCGATCGGCACACGGGCACAGGGTGATCCGACGGAGCCGACCACGCCGTACACGATCTGCGCGGGGTCGCATCGCGCCCGCACGGGCAGCAAACGCCTCCTCATCGAGATGAGCAAGGCGCTCGAGGCGCAAGCCGCTGCGAGCGGTGGAGCCGTCGTCGTGCTCGGCACCTTCCAGCACGCCCGGCACTTCACCGTCGCGACGTCGCTGCGGTGGGACCGCCTCGCGCAGACCACCGCGCTGGCCGGCGTCTACGGGGTCGGTGTGCGCTCGATGACCGACGGCGCCGTCGTGCACGCCGCACTCGACCCCGACGACCCGCTCGCCGACGAGTGGAACGTGGCGGTGCTGGCGCCGCACTTCTCGGCGCTGCTCGCCGCCCGCGACCGGCACGACGGCGCCGACGACCTCGATCGCACCTTCGACTTCGTGCAGACCTACGACCGCGCGACGGTCACCCGGGCCATCCACGCGATCCTCGACAGGTTCTCCGCAGCCTGACCAGTCGCGAGGCGCGTCCGGCACGTGGCGGCGATCGTTAGCCTCGGGGGATGGACTTCGCCCCGTCGCAGCGCGCCACCGACCTCGTCGATGCCGTCTCCGAGTTCGTCGCCCGCGAGATCGAGCCGATCGAAGAGGGCTACCACCGGGAGCTCGCCGGACTGCGCGAGGCCGGCGGTGACCCCTGGACGCCGTTGCCGGTGCTGGCCGAGCTGCGGGAGAAGGCGCGCGCCGAGGGTCTGTGGAATCTCTTCCTCCCCGCCGGACACGAGGGACCGTGGGCGGAGAGGTACGGGACCCGCGGAGGCGTCGGGCTGAGCAACGTCGACTACGCACCCGTCGCCGAGGTGATGGGCCGATCGGCGATGGCGCCGTACGCCTTCAACTGCAACGCGCCGGACACCGGCAACGCCGAGGTCCTGCTGAAGTACGGCTCCCCCGAACAACAGGAGCGATGGCTCGCACCGCTTCTCGCCGGCGACATCCGCAGCGCCTTCTGCATGACCGAACCCGCGGTGGCGTCGTCGGACGCGACCAACATGGAGCTCACCGCGATCCGCGACGGCGAGGACTGGGTGCTGAACGGCCGCAAGTGGTGGTCCACCGGTGTGGGCCACCCCGACTGCCGCATCCTCATCGTCATGGCGGTCAGCGACCCGGACGCCGATCGCCATCACCGCCATTCGATGATCCTGGTCCCGCGGGACTCGACCGGCGTCGTCGTGGAGCGTCTGCTCGACACCATGGGCTTCAAGGACGAGCCGTACGGCCACGGCGAGGTGAGCTTCACCGACGTGCGGGTGCCCGCCGAGAACGTGATCGCCGGTGCCGGAAAGGCGTTCGAGATCGCGCAGGGCCGGCTCGGCCCCGGGCGCGTCCACCACTGTATGCGGCTGATCGGGCTCGCCGAGGCCTCGCTCGAGCTCGCGATCCGACGGGGCCTGGATCGCACCGCGTTCGGCAAGCGGTTGATCGATCTCGGCGGGAACCGGGAGCGGATCGCCTGGGCGCGCATCCAGATCGACTCGGCGCGACTACTCGTCCTGAACGCGGCATGGAAGCTCGACGAGGGCGGTCCGCGGAACGCGCTGTCGGAGGTGTCGCAGATCAAGGTCGCCGTGCCAACGATGGCGCAGCAGGTGATCGACGTCGCGATGCAGATCCACGGCGGTGGCGGGCTCAGCAGCGACACCCCGTTGGCGGCGGCGTGGACCGCCGCGCGGGCGATCCGGCTCGCCGACGGTCCCGACGAGGTGCATCTCGGCATGGTCGCGCGCATCGAGCTGGGCAAGCACCGCTCGGAGCAGCGCTGACACAAGCCGGTTGACGACATCGTCAGAGTTGGGTCCGTGCGAAGATGGCCCGATGGACTCCGATCGCACCCCCACCGCCGACGGTGTGGCGAGTCGTTCCGAGCGCCGCAAACAGCAGACGCGACAGGCCCTGATCCGGGCGGCCCAACAGTTCCTCGCCGAGGGGCGGACCGCGGTGTCCGTCCTCGACATCACCACCCTCGCCGACGTGGGGACGGGGTCGTTCTACAACCACTTCGCCACCAAGGAGGAGCTGTTCGACACCGCGGTGATGGCCGTCGTCGACGTCCACGGCGCGATGATGGACGAGCTGACCGCCGACATCGAGGACCCGGCCGAGGCGTTCGCCCAGAGTTTCCGGCTCACCGGGCGGTTGCACCGTCAGTTCCCCGAGCTGAGCAGGGTGATCGTCAACCGCGGCCTGGGGATGCTGACCGCGGACGAGGGACTGCTGCCGCGGGCCCGGCGTGACGTCGGTGCCGCCGTCCGGGCGGGCCGCTTCGCCGTCGCCGACCTCGACCTCGCGCTGACCGTCGTCTCCGGCGCGACCCTGGCGCTGGCCAAGCTGCTGCTCGACGAACCCGATCGCGACGACGCGGCCGCGGCGGACACCGTGACCGCGCATGTCCTGCGAGCACTCGGGGTGACCGACGAGGACATCGCCACGCTGATCGCGCTGCCCCTGCCAACACCGGCGCACGTGACGCTGCCCGGTCAGAGCTAGGCGTCTCGGTCGGCACGCGTGGGTCGCCGGTGCCAGGCCGTGCGATCCCCGCCGGATCCCTTGGCCTCGTACATGGCGTAGTCGGCGTCGCGCAGCACCTCGTCGATGGTGCGGTGATCGCCGACCGGTACCGCGACCGCGCCGATGCTCGCCGTGATGCGCACGGCCCGTCCCTCGAGTCCGATGGTGCCGCGCAGAGCGCCGTGCAATGCGCGGGCGACGTCGTCGACGTCGTCCGGGGTGCCGCGGAGCACGGCGACGAACTCGTCCCCGCCGACCCGACCGAGGAGTCCCCCGGTCGGGATGACCGAGGCCAGTCTCGTCGAGACGTGGGTCAGCAGGTCGTCGCCGACGCTGTGGCCGAGCGAGTCGTTGACGGCCTTGAGCGCGTCGAGGTCGAGGTAGAGGACGCCGAGATCACAGTCACGTGCCGGGTCTCGGACGGCGGCGGTGAGCTCGTCGACGACGTGCTGTCGGTTGGGGAGCCCGGTCAACGAGTCGTGGCGTGCCTGGTAGCGCAGCTGATCCGCCGCCTCGCGGTCGGCGGTCACATCGGTGAAGGACGAGATCACCAGCCGCGTGTGGTCGACCCCGACGAGGGTCGTCGTGCCCTGGATGGTCACGACGGACCCGTCGGGGCGGGTGATCTCGAGGGTGAAGCTCACCGGCTCCCCGGCCCGCTGCGCCCGCCGGTGGGGGAGTTGGGCGGGGGTGATCATCTTGCCGTCCGTGCGGCAGACGTTGCCCCGCTCCAGGAGGTCCGCCGCGAGGTCGGTGCCGACGACGTCGTCGACGTCGACCCCCATGATCCGCGCGGCCGCCGGGTTCATCGACCGCACGTACCCGCGACGATCCTGGACGATCACCCCGTCGACGAGGCTGTCGACGATCTCGGCGAGCCGCCGTTCGGCGACGCGCGCGGCCTCGTCCGCTGTCGACTGGCCGGTGAGGTCCCGGATCACCGAGAGGATTGCAGGCCGTCCCTTCCACGTCGTCGGCACCGACCGCGCCTCGACGGTGCGGACCCGTCCGTCGCGCCGGGTCACGCGGGTCACGACCGTCGTCACCGAGGGGTCGTCCGCGACGATCGCCGCGAGTCTGTCCGCCAATGCGGCGCGCTCGTCGACGTGGAGGTACTCGTCGATGCGATGACCGACGATGGCGTCGGGCGAGCTCTCGCCGAGGATCGCCGCTCCGGCGGGGTTGGCGTACAGGAGGCACTCGCCGTCGTGCACGCTCAGACCGTCGGGGGACGACTCGACCAGACGACGGAACGCGTCGTCCGGTGCCGTCTCGTCGTCGTGGTCCATGCTGTCGATCCCGCTCTCGCGACGCGGGCTCCGTGCCGCCATCGGTGTGAGGGAGATTACCCGCCAGTAGTGCTCTCATCGCACCCTCGTACGGAACCTGCCAGGTCGGCGATCGACGCGTTGTCGCAACGTCACTGCAACGTGCCGGTCCTACTGTCACTGCGCACACGACATACCGCGCACATCCGACGCGGGTCGCCCGAGCACAGGAGTGACACGGTGTCCGTCGACGAACCGATCCGCACGCACCCGACGGCCGCGGCCGGCCCCGCTGACGACTACCTGGAGAAGCGACAGCTGAAGGGCGGCACCGCCGGCTGGCTGTTGCTCGCCGGTCTCGGGGTCAGCTACGTCGTCTCCGGCGACTATTCGGGATGGAACTTCGGTCTCGCCGAGGGCGGTTTCGGCGGGTTGGCGATCGCCGCGGTCGTCATCGCCGCGATGTACGTATGCCTGGTGCTCGGCATGGCCGAGCTGTCCTCGGCGCTGCCGGCTGCCGGTGGCGGCTACACGTTCGCGCGTCGTGCCCTCGGGCCATGGGGCGGGTTCGCCACCGGGACGGCGATCCTCATCGAGTACTCCATCGCGCCGGCCGCGATCGCCACGTTCATCGGTGCCTACGTCGAGTCGCTGAACCTGTTCGGCATCACCGACGGCTGGTGGGTGTACCTCGTCGTCTACGCGATCTTCATCGCCATCCACCTGTCCGGCGCGGGCGAGGCACTCAAGGTCATGTTCGTGATCACGGGCATCGCGCTCGTCGGTCTCGTCGTGTTCGCGGTCAGTGCCCTCGGACAGTTCGACCTCGGGAACCTGACGAACATCGCGCCGACCGACGCCGCGGGCGCGTCGGACTTCCTGCCGTTCGGCTACATCGGCATCTGGTCGGCGATCCCGTTCGCGATCTGGTTCTTCCTCGCCATCGAGGGCGTTCCGCTCGCCGCCGAGGAGACGGAGAACCCCGAGCGGAACGTGCCGCGGGGGATCATCGCCGCGATGTGCGTCCTCGTCGTCACCTGCGTCGCGGTGCTCATCCTGACCACGGGAGCCGGTGGCGCGGACGCGATGTCGGAGTCGGGCAATCCGCTCGTCGAGGCGCTCGGTGGGTCGTCGATGGGGACGGTGGTGAACTACATCGGTCTGGCCGGTCTGGTCGCCAGCTTCTTCTCGATCATCTACGCCTATTCGCGCCAGCTGTTCGCGCTCTCCCGGGCGGGCTACCTCCCGACGGTGCTGTCGGTGACGAACTCGCGCAAGACCCCGACCCTTGCGTTGATCGTCCCGGGCGTCATCGGGTTCCTGCTGTCGTTGACGGGTGAGGGAGCTCTGCTGCTGAACATGGCCGTGTTCGGGGCCGCGCTGAGCTATGTGTTGATCATGGTGAGCCACATCGTCCTGCGACGTCGCGAGCCCGACATGCCGCGCCCGTACCGCACCCCGGGCGGTGTCGTGACCACAGGGTTCGCGCTTGTGGTCGCGGTGGTCGCCGTCATCGCGACGTTCCTCGTCGACACGGTCGCCGCCCTGTGCTGCCTGGGTGTCTTCGCCGTCTTCATGGCCTACTTCGCCCTGTACAGCCGCCACCGCCTGGTCGCGGCCTCGCCCGACGAGGAGTTCGCCGCGTTGGCGCGGGCGGAGGAGGACCTGCGGTGAGGTTCGCCCAGACGCTGGCCGGCACGACCTACGAGTTCGACGGCCTGGTCGACCTGATGGCCAAAGCGACGCCAAAGCGCTCGGGTGACGAGCTCGCGGGGTGCGCGGCCGAGTCCGACGCCGAACGGGCAGCTGCCGCATGGCAACTCGCGGACGTCGAGTTGTCCACCTTCCTCGACGAGCTCCTCGTGCCATACGAGACCGATGAGGTCACCCGCCTCATCGTCGACGGTCACGATCGTGCCGCGTTCGAGCCCGTCTCCCATCTGACCGTCGGCGGATTCCGGGACTGGCTGCTCGAGACGTCCACGCGCGCCGATGCATCCGAGCGACTCGCGGCGGTGGCAGCGGGCCTGACTCCCGAGATGGTCGCCGCGACATCGAAGATCATGCGCAACCAGGATCTCGTCCTCGTCGCCAAGGCGTGCTCGGTGGTGTCGGCGTTCCGCACCACCATCGGACTGCCGGGCCGCATCGCCACACGTCTGCAGCCGAACCACCCGACCGACGATCCCCGCGGCATCGCGGCTGCCACCCTCGACGGACTCCTGATGGGATGCGGCGACGCGGTGATCGGGATCAACCCGGCGACGGACTCGCCGGAGGCGACGTCGGATCTGCTGTACCTGCTCGACGACATCCGTCAGCGGTTCGCGATCCCCATGCAGTCGTGCGTGCTGTCCCACGTCACCACCACCGTCGAGCTGATCGAGAAGGGCGTCCCCGTCGATCTCGTCTTCCAGTCGGTCGCCGGGACCGAAGGCGCCAACAAGGGTTTCGGTGTCGACATGTCGATTCTCCTCGAGGCCAACGAGGCCGGGCGATCGCTGCGCCGGGGAACCGTCGGCGACAACGTCATGTACCTCGAGACCGGTCAGGGGTCCGCGCTGTCGGCGAACGCGCACATCGGTACCGGTGGCAAGCCCGTCGACCAACAGACGCTGGAGACGCGTGCATACGCCGTGGCCCGGGCCCTCGACCCGTTGCTCATCAACACCGTCGTCGGGTTCATCGGGCCGGAGTACCTCTACGACGGGAAGCAGATCATCCGCGCCGGGTTGGAGGACCACTTCTGCGGGAAGCTGCTCGGTCTGCCGATGGGCGTGGACGTCTGCTACACGAACCACGCCGAGGCCGACCAGGACGACATGGACACGCTGCTCACGCTGCTCGGTGTGGCCGGGGCCGCGTTCGTCATCGCCGTCCCCGGTGCCGACGACATCATGCTGGGCTACCAGAGCCTCTCGTTCCACGACGCCCTCTACGTCCGCCAGGCGCTCGACCTCCGGCCGGCGCCGGAGTTCGAGACCTGGCTCGCGGGACTGGGGATGGCGGACTCCGACGGCCGGATCCTGCCGGTCGACATGGGGACCTCGCCGCTGCGGTCGCTGACGGTCGCGCGATGAGCGAACCGCACACGACCGATGTGTGGGCGGATCTGCGCCTCACCACCCAGGCCCGGATCGGCCTGGGGCGTGCGGGCAATTCGTTGCCGTCGCACCGAGTCCTGGAGTTCCGTGCGGCGCACGCTGCTGCGCGGGATGCCGTCCACGACCCGCTCGACGTCGAGTCGTTCCGGGCGACCATCGCCGGATGCGGTCTGGGTGACCCTGTCGCGGTGACGAGTCGGGCGTCGTCGCGCAGCGAGTACCTGCGTCGCCCCGATCTCGGACGGGTGCCGGCGGATCTCGCGGAGGTGCCGTCGAGCGGCGCCGACATCGGCATCGTCCTCGCCGACGGGCTGTCGCCGCGGGCCCTCGTCGACCACGCGGAGGGGCTCGTCGTCGCCCTGGAGAATGCTCTGTCGGAACGGTTCTCGATCGCACCGCCGGTGATCGCGACGCAGGCGAGGGTCGCACTCGGCGACCACATCGCCGAGGCGCTGGGCGTGCAGACCGTCATCGTCGTGATCGGTGAACGTCCGGGGCTGTCGGTGGCGGACAGCCTGGGGATCTACCTCACCCACCGGGCCCGTCCGGGCTGCAGTGACGCCGACCGCAACTGCATCTCGAACATCCACCCTCCTGACGGACAGAGCTACGAGACCGCGGCACGGATCGCCGCGTCGCTGGTCGACGGCGCCCGGCGGCTCGGGCGATCGGGGGTCGCTCTCAAGGACACCTCACGCGCCCAGATCGACTCCGGCGCAGCGCCAGTCATCGACGCGGTCTGACCCTCACTCCGCGCGAGCCGTGGCATCCTGGGGCACGTGACGTCACCCTCGCGCGCCGATCGGTTCAGGACAGCTCTGGAGGCGTTCTTCGTCGGCGATCTCGACACGTTCCTCGAGCTGTACGACGAGCGCTCCGTGCACACGTTCCCCTTCGCCCCGCCGACCATGCCGTCGCGGGTGGTCGGCCGCGCCGAGATCGAACGCTGGATGCGCAGCGTCTCCGACATCGTCACCTTCGGCGGCGGGATCCACGACGTGGTCACGCACGAGGGTGCGGACTTCCTGACCGCCGAATGGAAAGCCGTCGGCCACTTCCCGGACGGCGCGTCGCGCGAGATCTCTTACGTCGCGGTGGTCACCTTCGACGGCGATGTGGTCCGCGAGTACCGCGAGTACATCAACCCGTTGGATCTGCAGCCTCCTTCGTAGACACCAGCGATTCGAACATGCTTGCGAATGTCGTACATGCGTACTAGGGTGGTGGCATCGCTTCGGTCGGGGGGAGGTGCATCGTGAGCGACAGTCTGGTCGAGGACTACGCCGAGTTGCATGCCCTGTTGGAACGGATCGCGGAGCGCACGTCGGATGCGTGTTCTGAGGCGGAGGTCGCGGAGCTGGCGATCACTCATGAGCACGCGGTGCGTCGGATGGGTTCGATGGGGCTGCAGCGCATCCTGGACGTCAGTGATCGCGAGGCATACCGCGCGGTGCACTGCTCGAAGTTGGACGAGTTCGTCGGCCAGCGGCTGCGGATCGCGAACCCACGCAGAAGGTTGCGGCAGGTCACCGAGCTGACTGCGATGCACGCGATGACCGGCGAGAAGTTGCCGCCGCGGTGCCCGGAGACCGCGGATGCCATGGCCGACGGCGACCTGTCCCATGAGCATGTCGACGCGGTGCTCGATGTGTTGGCGAAGGTCCCCGCCGCGACGCCGCCCGAGGTGCGGGATCTGGCCGAGGAGCAGCTCGCCGACATCGCACGCCACCATTCACCCCGCGACATCACCCGTGCCGGGGCGCGGATTCTGCAGCACCTCGACCCTGATGGCGACCTACCCTCCGAGCGTGATCGGGCCCGCAACCGGAGTGTGTCACTCGGCTCGCAGGACACCCAGGGCATGTCGAAGCTGATGGGCACCCTCGACCCGACAACGCGCGCGTTGTTCGAAGTGCTGCTCGCGGCGTGGGCCAAGCCCGGGATGAACAACCCTGACGACGAGGCATCGCCACGCGGCGGCGCTGATGACGACGGCGTCGACACAGACGCGCTGCGGGAGGCCGCGCAGCGCGATTGTCGGACGCAGGCCCAACGCAACCACGACGCCTTCCACGCACTGCTGCGTGCCGCGGCCGACGGCGGACTGTACGGCGCGTCGCATCGCGGTCTGCCGCCACACATCGTCGTCTCGATCACCGAAACCCAGCTGTGGGAACGGGCCGGCATCGGGCACACCACCACCGGCACCGATCTACCCATGTCCGAGATCGTGAAACTCGCCGCGCAGGCGCAGATGTACCTGTCGGTGTTCGACGACCACACCGGCGAACCGCTGTACTTCGGGCGCGCCAAGCGGCTGGCCAGCGAGTCACAACGGTTCGTGACCTTCGCCGAATACGGGGGCTGCTCCATGCCCGGCTGCCCGCGCCCGTTCTCCCACACCGAGGCCCACCACGCCGAACAAGACTGGGCAAAGGGCGGTTCGACGGACATCACCGACCTCGCGCCGGCGTGCGGCCCGCACAACCGGGCCGTGCACGACGGACCCGGCGGCTGGCAGACCGTCAAGATCACCGACGGCCCCGACCGCGGCAAATACGGCTGGGTCGCCAACGGCACCACCGACCCACCGCGCACCAACCACCTGCACCGACCCGACCGCATCCTCGACGACACCGCACCACCGGATCCCGACTGGTCCGACATCGAACACCGCCTCGAACTCATCCTCGCCGACCACAACGCGGCAGAACCCACACCGCGGCCCGAACCCGAACCGGTGATCATCCGCGTCATCGACTACCGCGCACCGATCACAGGGTGAGCCGGCAGGCCTGTCCGACGTCGAGGACGCGGAGAGCTCGTCCCTGTCCGAGCCAGAGCGCGCACGACAGCGTGAGGTCGGTGATCTCCTCGTCGCTCAGCACCGCATGGGCGCGTGTCCAGAAGTCGTCGTCCTCGCGCAGCGCGACGTGGTCACGCACGAACCGTGACGCGAATTCTGCGGCAAGGCGTTCGGTGTCGGAATAGCCCGACCATGTCGGCCAGTCGGCGACATGCTCGTAGAACGTCTCGTCGAGACCGTCGGCGGCGCCATCAGTGGTGCGGGTGTTCCGGCATACCTCGCACTCGTTGTCGAGTGCGATCACCATCCGGGCGATCTCCCGGACCCGCGGAGCCAACCGGCCGTGGCGGTACACCGCGTCGGCGTAGCCACCGAGTGCACCGCCGATCGTGGGTGACAGCCCCATCCACCCGATCAGGTCGTCGGGTGCGAAATCACCGATCCGCGCCATGAGCGCACGCTAGCACCGTGACGAGAACGTGTTCTCGTTCTCTCGCGCGCGATCAGGACGGCTCCGGGGGCGCCGTCTCTGCGTCGATGAGCTGGTGGGCGACGTCGATGACCCGGGTGTTGGTGTCCTGCGAGAGCCGGCTGAGCAGGGCGAACGCAGCGAGGGCGTCGATGTGGAAGCGCTCCATCACCATGCCCTTGGCCTGCGCGATGATGTCGCGACTCGCCAATGCATCGGCGTACTGGGCGCCGCGCACCGCGGACGCCCATGCCGCGGTGGCGTGGGCAGCGAAGACGGACGCGATCTCCTCGACCTCGCGTGCGAAGGCGTTGGGCGGCGTCGCGAAGAGGGTGAGGGACCCCAAGGAGTCGGTCGCGGTGTACATCCGCAGGGAGAGTATCGACCGGTACGGGATCGCGGCCTGCGCATCGGACACGTAACTGGCCCACCGGGTCTCGGTGCGGAGATCGTCGATGCGCACCACTGGTTCATCCCAGATCGCGGCCAGACAGGGTCCCTGCCCATTGCTGTTCTGGATCTTGCTGTGCAGCTCGGCGAGCGCGCTGGTCGCCGCCTCGGGGGAGATCGTGCGCTTACGGCCGGCGATCGAGATGCTCGCATCCTCCGCGCCGTCGATGTTGTGCACCGCGCCGGCGACGAGGTCGTCGAGGACATCCGAGAGTTCGCGTGGGCCGCCGGACGCGAGTCGTCGGACCATGTCCGCGATCGCCACGTGGACGTTGGCCGACGGTGGGTCTGCCTGAGCGGTCGTCGGGTCCATGGGCTGATCCTTCCGTGCGACTTGTCGTGGCGATGACTGTGCGCCGTCGACGCGACGCGAACAAGCGGACCCGGACAACCGGTACGTGGTCGTGGTCGAGGTCACGGAAATGTCACGGGATCGACGAATGGACGGACGGCCGTCTGGACAGGTGTCCATCATTGGTGGGTGCACACCCCGATACCGAGCACCGTCGCCGATGTGTCCGCAGAGTGGCTGTCCACTGTGTTGTCACGACCCGACGAGCCCGTCGTCGTCGACGCGGTCACCCACGCCGTCGTCGGGACCGGCCAGACCGGGTCGACGTATCGCCTCGACGTCACCTACCGCGACGGCGCCGATCGCGGTCTGCCGTCGTCGTTCGCGGTGAAGCTCCCGTCGGTGGACCCCGGGGTCCGCGAGCGGGTGGCCCTGGGCTACCGCTCCGAGCACACCTTCTACACGCGCGTCGCCGACACGGTCGCGGTGCCCGTCCCGACGTGCCACCACATCGACATCGCCGGGGAGGGGGACGAGTTCGTCCTGCTGATGGACGATCTCAAGCCCGCCGAACAGGGCGACCAGTTGAGCGGGTGCACCCGCGACGAGGCCGTGCTCGCCGCGCGGGCGCTGGCCGGGCTGCACGGTCCTCGATGGTGCGACCCGGCGTGGGATGCGTTGCCGGGCATCGTGCTCGGTCGGCCGGACCGCGACGGTGCCCAGGGTCTCGCCGACATCGTCGGCATCGCCGTCGACACCACGATCGAGCGGATCGGGGACCGTCTGCCCGACGATGACGTCGCGACGCTGCGGGCCGTGGCGCCGGCGATCGCGCCCTGGCTGCTCGCGGAACCCACCCGGTTCAGCGTCCTGCACGGCGACTACCGCCTGGACAACCTGATGTTCGCGCCCGACCGGTCGTCGGTGACCGTCGTCGACTGGCAGACCCTCGCGGTGGGTCTGCCGGCGCGGGACCTGGCCTATTTCGTCGCGACCTCCGTCGAGCCCGACGCCCGCGCCGACATCGAGGACGACGCCGTGCAGGCCTACCACGCAGAGCTGCTCCGCCACGGCGTCACCGGCCACGACCTGGAGGAATGCCGTCGTGACCACCGCCTCGCGATGCTCCAGGTCCCGCTGATCACCACCCTCGGCTTCGCGTTCTCCGCGGCCACCGAGCGCGGTGACGCCATGGCCGTCGCGATGCTCACCCGCGGCTGCGCGGCGATCCGCGATCACGGCACGCTCGACCTCGTCGCCGCGCTCGCGTGACCGTGCACCCCGAGCTCGGTTGCTATCTGCTGGCCGGGCAACCGGATTCGAGTCGCGACATCCTCGACGAGGCGCGTGCTGCCGAACGCCTCGGGTTCGGGACCGCGTTCGTCTCCGAGCGCTACATCCGCAAGGAGGCGATCGCGCTGGCGGGCGCCGCGGTCGCCGTGACCGACCGCATCACGGTCGCGACCGCCGCGACGAACCACAACACGCGGCACCTGATGGTCACCGCCGGGGCGACGCGCACGCTGCGGGACCTGGCCGGCGGTCGCTTCGTCCTCGGTCTCGGCCGCGGGATCCCGATCCTGCAGTCGATGTACGGACTGCCGCCGATCACGACCGCCGGCCTCGAGGACACCGCCACGCTGCTGCGCCGGCTCTTCCGCGGGGAGATGGTGGGCGGGCACGACGGGCCGGCGGGCAGCTTTCCGCTGCTGCACCTCGACTCGTCCCTTGACGAGTACCTGCCCCTGGCGCTCGTCGCCTTCGGCCCGAAGACGTTGGAACTCGGAGGGCGGTGCTTCGACGAGGTCGTCCTGCACACCTACTTCACGCCCGAGACCACCCGCCGCTGCGTGCGCACGGTGAAGGACGCCGCGGAGAAGGCGGGCCGGGACCCCGCCTCGGTCCGGGTGTGGTCGTGCCTGGCCACCGTGGGTGATCACCTCACCGACCCCCAACGGCTCCGCAAGACGGTCGGTCGGCTCGGGACGTACCTCCAGGGATACGGCGATCTGTTGGTCCGCACCAATGGCTGGGATCCCGCGGTGCTGCAGCGATTCCTCGCCGATCCCGTCGTGCCCTCGATCGCCGGCCTCGACATCGCCGCCACCGCCGACCAGCTGGAGCACGCAGCCGGACTGCTGCCCGACGACTGGCTCGCGAACGCGGCCGTCGGGAACCCAGAGCAGTGCGTCGCCGCGATCCGCGGGCAGCTCGACCTCGGCTGCGACGCGGTCATCCTCCACGGTTCGACGCCGACCGAACTCGAGCCGATCGTCGAGGCCTACGAAAACCCGCCGACCAAGCACTCGCTTGTGTAACCTGCGTCACAGTCGCGAGGAGGGCAGTCCGATGGGCTATGCAGTGTTCAGCAGGGAACAGCTGGCGTTGGTGTGCACTTTGTGGAGCGCCGTCGGCGCGCGCTGGGCGCGTCGGCGTCAGATCAGGGTCGACCAGTACGACCAGAATCGCACCGCGATCATCGCCACGACGATCGCGTAGACGACGATCAGCAGCGGTCGGAGCCATCCGGCCGCCTCGATGAGGGACCGGCGCCCGCTCGCGGCTGCCGCCAGCTGCGCAGCGGTCACGAACAGCAGCGGCGTGACCACCCAGACCACCATGCAGTACGGGCACAGTGCGCCGATCCGGTAGAGGCTCTGCGTGATCAGGTAGCCGATGAACACCAGCCCGACGCCGGTGCCGGCCGTCAGGCCGACCCAGAACCACGCCGGCAGCGCCACCCGCGCGACGGCGAGCAGCCCCGCAACGATCGCGACCGAGAACGCCGCGATCCCGATGATCGGGTTGGGGAAACCGAAGAACGCGGCCTGATCCGTCGTCATCACCGATCCGCACGAGATGATCGGGTTGATGCTGCAGCTCGGTCGGTAGCCGGGGTCGCTGAAGAGCTTGAACCGCTCGATCGTGAGCGTCGCCGCGGCGATCAGACCGATGACCCCGGTGATCAGCACGATCCACGAGGCGACCGCACCCGGCGCGGGCGGGCCGCCCTCGTCCGGGTCGATCCGGTCGTCGGCGCGGTCGTCGAGCTGTGTCGTCACGAGAACAGGGTAGGTGGCGGAACAAGCCGACGGCTGTGCGTGCTGCACCTCAGATGACCGATCGTGAACCCCGGGTGGCCCTCGTCGTCGGCGCCACCGGCATCTCCGGACAGGCCCTCTGCTCGCAGCTCGTCGCCGACGGGTGGACCACCTACGGACTGTCCCGCCACGACACCCTCCCCGTCGACGGCGTCACCCCCATCGCCGCGGACCTCCTCGACCCCGACCAGCTCGGTACCGCCCTGCGCGACGTCAAGCCTGAGGTGGTGTTCCTCGTCGCCTGGATGAAGCAGGACACCGAGAAGGAGAACATCGAGGTCAACAGCCGTCTGCTCCGCAACGTGTTCGCGGCGCTGGAGCCCGCCGGCTCGGTGCGACACGTCGCGCTGATGACCGGGCTGAAGCACTACCTCGGACCGTTCGAGGACTACGGGACCGCGGTGACCGCCGAGACCCCGTTCCACGAGTCCGAGCCGCGCCTGGACAACGACAACTTCTACTACGCGCAGGAGGACGAGGTCTTCGCCGCGGCCGAGCGCATGGGCTTCACGTGGAGCGTCCACCGCGCACACACGATCGTCGGGTTCGCCGTCGGCAACGCGATGAACATGGCGCTGACGCTGTCGGTGTACGCGACCCTCTGCCGCGAGCACGACCGCCCGTTCGTCTTCCCGGGCTCGGAGACGCAGTGGAACGGCCTCACCGACGTCACGGACGTCGGTCTGCTCGCCGAGCAGATGATCTGGGCGTCCACGCACCCCGAGGGCGAGAACGAGCCGTTCAACATCGCCGACGGCGACGTCTTCCGGTGGCGCTGGCTGTGGCCGCAGATCGCCGAGCACTTCGCCGTCGAGCCCGTCGGGTTCGACGGCGAGACGAAGCCCCTCGACGACCGCATGGGCGACGCGCCCGACGAGTGGCGCGCGATCGCAGAGAAGCACGACCTCGTCGAGCCCGACGTGACGCGCCTCGCGTCGTGGTGGCACACCGACAGCGACCTCGGCCGCCCCCTCGAGTGCCTCACCGACATGACGAAGAGCCGTCAGGCGGGCTTCCTCGGGTTCCGCTCGACCCCGCAGAGCTTCGCCGACGCGATCGCCCGCTACCGCGAGGCGCGCATCATCCCCTGACGTCCGATCGCGTGATCGCCTCGGCCGCCTCGGTCAGGACCGTTCGCAGATTCGTCGACTCCAAGTCTGCGAAGACTGTGTCGGGCAGGGCGGAGTGCAAGGTCACCACCCCGGTCATGAGAGCGAACAGGACCGCGCCTCGTACCCGCGATTCCTCGTCGACATCGTCGGTGGAGGCGATGTCGATGGCAAAGCGTTCGACGACGGCGGCGAGAGACCGACGTCGAAGGTCTGCGGTGGCCTCGTCACCCGCAGCGTCGCGGACAAGTAGCAACAGCGGATTCTGGTGCCCGAACTCGGGCCACGCCTCCGGGCGCAGACCGGACAACAGTTGGTCGACCACCGCCTCCGGACGTGAGACGCCCTCTGTCGGCCGGTCGTCGAACTCGTTCGCGGTCTCGGCCACCACCGCCGCCAGGAGCCCGTCCTTCGACCCGAAGTAGCGGTTGATCAGCGAGACGTTCGCGCCCGCGTCGGCCGCGATCTCGCGGACCGTGGTGCGCTCGAACCCGTAGACGGTGAACCGACGCTTGGCCGCCTGCAGCAGCGCCGCGCGTGTCGCGTCTGCGTTGCGTTCCCGGTTGGTGGTGACCGTGGAGGGTTCCGTCGGCGGGCCTCCCCCATGTAAACGCATGTTGACCAGGATGCCACATCGGACTACCGTCCTCATGTAAACGCACGTTTGCTCACAGTGAGGGAAGTGGTGGAGATGACGACGAATGCGTCGCCGGGGGACGTGTCCGCGGGATCGAACGGGCGGGCGACGATCGAGATCGTCGCGATCGGACTGGGCGCGCTGATGGCGGCGCTCGCGCAGACGCTGGTCCTGCCGGTCCTACCGAAGATCTCGGCCGACATCGGCGCATCGACCACACAGGCGCAGTGGTTGCTCACCGCGACTCTGCTCGTCGGTGCGGCCGCAGTCCCGGTGATAGGGCGTTTGGCGGACATGTACGGCCGGCGCCTGATGATGGTCGTCGCGCTGGGGGCGCTGCTCGTCGGCTCGGTGATCGACGCGTTGACTGACGACATCCGGGTGATGATCGTGGGTCGTGCCATCACGGGGTTGTCGAGCGCGGCCGTCCCGCTGGGTATCAGCCTGCTGTCGGCGGTCCTGCCCGAGGCGCGCAAGGGCTCCGCCGTCGCGATGGTGAGCGCGATGCTGGGGGTGGGCAGCGCACTGGGACTCCCGCTCGCGGGCGTGGTGGCCGGGCACTTCGACTACCACGCGCTGTACTGGATCGGCGCGGTCGGCGCCGCGATCAGCATCGCCCTCGTCCTGGCCGTCGTCGGCAATCCGGCCGGCACCCGGGAGGGTTCGATCGACGTCGCGGGGATCGGCCTCCTGGTCGGCGGTCTCGTCTGCCTGGTGCTCCCGCTGTCCCAGGGGTCGTCATGGGGATGGAGCTCACCGGCCACCATCGGACTGCTGGTCGCGTCGGTCGTCCTGCTCGCGTTGCTGGTCGTCGTGGAGAAGCGCTCGTCCGACCCGCTCGTCGACATGACGGCGCTGTCCAACCCGCCCGTCGCCATCACCAACGTCGCCTCGGTCTTCGTGGGCTTCGCACTCTTCGCGAGTTTCGTGGGGACGGCCAACTACGTGCAGGCACCGGAGAGCACCGGGTACGGCTTCGGGTCCTCCGTGCTCGTCGCCGGCCTGTGCCTCATGCCCAGCGGCGTCCTGATGCTGGTTCTGTCGCCGGTCTCCGCCCGCCTCATGGCGGCGTTCGGGCCCGGCCGAGTGTTGTGCACCGGCGGTCTCGTCATCGCCGGCGGGTTGCTGGTGCGCATCATCTGGGTCGACTCGCTGTGGCAGATCATCCTCGGCACCACCATCATCGGGGCGGGGACGGGTGTCGCCTACGCGTCGCTGCCCTCGCTGATCAACATCCACACCCCGGCCGCCGATCTCGCAGCGGCCAACGGGATCAACACCCTCGCTCGATCGCTGGGGAGCACCCTTGCCAGTGCTGTGGGCGGCAGTCTGCTGGCCGCCATCACGATCACGGTCGGTGGAGCGGCGCTGCCGTCGCTGACCGCATATCGCGTCCTGTTCGTCATCTGCGCGGTCGCGTCGGTCCTCGCCGCCGTCTTCGGGCTGCTGGTGTCTTCGTGGTCGACGTCGTCCGCAGATCAGGACCGCGAGCTGACACCGGTCTGACGTGACGTCGGGTGGTCGCTCCGCCGGTCGACGCTGACCGGCGGAGCGCGGCCGAACGCGGGGAGTGACGCCTACCATCGGTGGTCAGCGGTCGAGCAGCGTCTCGGCATCCGACGAGAGGCATCGACCATCGCCAGCATCTCCTCCCGACTCCGCGGTCGTCGGCGTCTGCTGATCGCAGTGGCGGTCGTCGTCGTGCTGATCGCGGTCATCGCGTCCGTGGTGGCGACCAGTGGCTCCGACAGTCCGCGGATTTCCGAGCGGGCGATGACGATCGCCGGTGTGCCCGAGGGGTCGACGGCCGTGTCCCTCGATGCCTCGCTGTTCCTGCCGGAGACCACACCGGCGCCCGCCGTGATCCTCGCGCACGGGTTCGGTGGGTCGAAGGACGACCTCCGAGCCCAGGCGCGCGATCTCGCTTCCCGCGGTTTCGTCGTCATCACCTACTCGGCGCGGGGGTTCGGCGCATCGGGCGGTCTCATCCACCTCGACAGCCCCGACTACGAGGTCGCCGACGCGCGCCGTGTGATCGACCGTCTCGCGGAGATGCCCGAGGTCGAGAAGGACGGTCCGGGCGACCCGCGGGTCGGTGTCGGCGGTGCGTCCTACGGCGGCGGTCTCGCACTGCTCGCGGCCGGTTACGACCGACGCGTCGACGCGGTGGCCGCCGACATCACCTGGAATGACCTGTCGCAGGCCCTCTTCCCGACCGCGGGCACCGGAACGGCGGACGTCTTCAAGCAGGGGTGGGCGGGGCAATTGTTCTCCCAGGCGGCCCGGACAGCGACCGCGAGCGGGTGCGGGTCGTTCGCCCCCGACGTCTGCGCGGCCTACCAGGCGTCCGCCACGGCGGGCGAACCCACGGCCGCCCTGCGCACGCTGATGGCGGCGTCGAGCCCGTCGTCGGTGCTGTCGCAGATCAAGGTTCCGACGCTTCTCACTCAGGGACAACAGGATTCGCTCTTCCCGCTCGACCAGGCGGTCCGCAACGCTGCCGGTATCCGCGCGGCGGGCGCACCGGTCCGGATGGAGTGGCGCGCCGGTGGTCACGACCAGCCCGGCGGTGACCCGACGGCGCAGGCGCGTGACTGGTTCACCGAGGTGCTGCGTGATCGGAGCACGCCGCGTGACGGTTTCGCAGCGACCGTCCCCGACGCCGCACTCTCGACGCAGACCGGGCGGTCGACGCCCCGTCAACTCAGCGGCGGGTCTCTCGCCGACGTCCAGGACGTCCGGCAGATGCCGCTGTTGGGGCCACCCCAGACGATCAACGCCCCGGCGGGTGGCACGCCGACGGCCATCACCGCGGTCCCCGGGATCGGGAGCCTCCTGGCCACCGCCGCGTCGGTGACCGGTGGATCGGTCCTGTCGGCACTGCCGGGTCAGGCGGGCGGATTCGTGTCCGCACCACTGGGTTCCGACACCCTCGTCGGCGGCTCGTCGACCGTCCGGCTGCGCGTCACACCCGCGACCACCACCGACGCCACGCTGTTCGTCTCCCTGGTCGACGTCGCACCCGACGGTCAGCGCACCCAGCCATCGGGTCTGGTCACGCCGGTGCGGCTGACGGGTCTGACGCCGGGTCAGCCGGCCACGGTGACCGTGCCGCTGCCGACCATCGTGCGGACCGTCGCTGCGGGACACCGTGTGGCCGTGCAGGTGTCGACCACCGATCTCGGCTACCGACTGCCCACCGACGCCCGGACCTACTCCGTCGCCCTGGCCTCGCCGACCCTGTCGCTCACCACGCTGACCGGACGGGCGCAGGCCGCGCCGTTCCCGTGGGGCTGGCCCGTCGCGGGTGTCGTCGCGATCCTGCTGCTCGTCGCCGGGATCGTGCTCGCGGGGTGGCGTCGCCGTCGTCGGGATCGTGCGGACGCCGTCGGCGACAGCACACCGATCGTCGTCGACTCGCTGGTGAAGGAGTACGGCGACTCCTACCGCGCGGTCGACGGTGTCTCGTTCACCGTGGAGCGGGGCCAGGTGGTCGGACTGCTCGGTCCGAACGGTGCCGGCAAGACGACGGTGTTGCGGATGATGGTCGGGCTCATCACCCCGACGGCCGGGTCCATCCGGTTGTTCGGTGAGACGGTGCGCCCCGGGTCCGACGTCCTCGCTCGCGTCGGTGCGTTCATCGAGGGGCCGGGTCTGTTGCCGCACCTGTCGGGCCGGGAAAACCTCGACCTGTTCTGGTCGGCGACAGGCCGCCCCCGCGAGGAGGCCGACGTCGAGACCGCACTCGAGATCGCCGGTCTCGGAGCCTCGGTCGACCGCAAGGTGCGCAAGTACAGCCAGGGCATGCGCCAGCGTCTGGCGATCGCGCAGGCAATGCTCGGCCTGCCGGAGCTGCTCATCCTGGACGAGCCGACCAACGGTCTCGACCCGCCGCAGATCGCCGAGATGCGTGAGGTGATGCGGCGCTACGCCGCCACCGGGCGGACCGTCGTCGTGTCGAGCCACCTGCTCTCGGAGGTGGAGCAGACCTGCAGCCACGTCGTCGTCATGCACAAGGGGCGGCTGATCACGGCGGGCTCCGTCGGCGACCTGGCGGGCGCCGCGTCGTCGACGTTGTCGGTGGCGGATGTGGACGCCGCGCAACGTGTCCTGGCGGATGCGGGCATCGCGTCCGACGTGGTGGAGTCACGTCGTCACCTGGAAGAGGCGTTCCTCGACCTGATCGGAGAGGAGTCGCGATGAGTGACGAGCAATCGGCCGGGCGCGTCGCCGCGACCCGCAAGGGCGTGCACGACCGGCTCGACGGACTCGGTCCCGTCCAGCCGGTGGATCTGCGTCCGCGTCGAACCCTGGGTCTGCGCGTCGAGACGGTCCGGCAGCTGCGGCGCCGTCGGACGCAGGTCGCGGCGCTGCTGCTGGTGATCCTGCCGCCGATCATCGCGATCGCGTTCTCGCTCAGCTCGAACGACCCGTCGACGGCGGGCGGTTCGGACTCCGGTGGTGGCCGGCAGTCGTCGGCGCTGTACTCGTTGGCGACGGCGGGTGGCGCGAACTTCGCGCTGTTCACCGAGTTCGCGGCCGGGTCGTTCCTGTTGACGGTGCTGGTCGCGCTGTTCTGCGGCGACACCGTCGCGAGCGAGGCGGGGTGGGCGTCGCTGCGCTACCTGCTCGTCATCCCGGTGCGGCGCTCACATCTGTTGCGGCAGAAGCTGATCGTGGGACTTGCGTCGAGCGCTGTGGTTTTGATCCTGCTGCCCGTGTGGGCCTACGTCGTCGGCGGACTGTTCTTCGGGTGGGGTCCGGCCCGATCGCCCCTGGGCGGCGAGTTCACCAGCGTCGAGACGCTACAGCGCCTGGCAATCGTGGTGGGTTACACGCTGATCCAGTCCCTGGTGGTCGCCGGCTTCGCTTTCCTGCTGAGCGTCGTGACCGACGCGCCGCTCGGGGCCGTCGGTGGTGCGACGATGCTCGTCATCCTGTCGAACATCCTCGACTCGATCTCCGCGCTGGACCCGTACCGGCAGTTCCTGCCCACGCACTATCAGTTCGCCTGGCTCGACGCCCTGAACCCGAGTGTGGTGTGGGAGGACATGGCCCGCGGTGTCGGTATCTCGCTGATCTATGCGGCGATCCTGTTCGGGGCGTCGTGGTGGTGGTTCGGCCGCAAGGACATCGTCAGCTGAGACGGCTGCGGTCCTCTTCCCACTTCAGAGTATGGGTGCACCCGGGTCTTGCGGCAAGACCCCGTGCGTGGTCCAGACTGCTCCGGCGCACACCGATCGAGCCACGGGGAGTACACATGGCGACCACACCTCCGACACCCTTCGAGCCCCATGAATCCGGCGCGTTCCTGCACGGCACGCGAGCTGACCTGAACGTCGGCGACTTGCTGATCCCGGGGCACGGATCGAACTTCCGCGAGACCCCGCTGCGCCACGTCTACATGACCCGGACGCTCGACGCGGCGGCGTGGGGTGCAGAACTGGCCAAGGGCGACGGGCTCTGTCGCATCTACGTCGTCGAACCGCAGGGGGAGATCGAGGACGACCCGAACGTCACCGACAAGAAGTTCCCTGGCAATCCGACGCAGTCCTACCGGACGCTGGACCCCGTGCGCGTCGTCGGCGAGTTGACCGACTGGACCGGTCACACCCCCGAACAGATCGACGCGATGAGGTCGGGGCTCGCCGGGCTCCGGAAACGCGGTCTCGACGTGATCATCGACTGACCGGCGGCGCCGGCCCTCACCGCAGCACGGGTGGGTGGCTGCCTCCGACCACGTCGAAGTCGCCGGGTTCGAACTTGCACCCGCACGCACCGCAGACCCCCTTCGGGTGGAGTTCGCTGAACCCAACGGTCGACAGAACTTCCCGTAGGTCGGGCGGTTCGGGCATATGAGATGTACGTCGTCGACGAGAGGGCTGTAGTCACTTCATCGCCGGACATTGCTGTTGTGTCGCCCAGCTGACGAAGATCGTTGCGCTGCTGAGTGTCCGGGCTGCTGCCTGCACGCAGGCACCGTGGCAGTTCGCCGGGCGGCGTCGCGCGACTACGGGCTGGATGCGTAGCGCCTGAGACGCCCACCGGCCTTTCTGGTGATGGTGATCTGCCTCGAGCGTGGGTACAGTCGACGCGACCCTGGCCAAGCTATAAGCCAGGGTGGCCCCTGGTGAGCCGGCGTGCGGCCCAGCAGCCATCGAAGGTACTGGCCAATTCGCTCTGATGAGTTGCTGACTACGGCCTGACAGCCTTTGCGGGACTGTCGGTTAGACACGTTTACGGATGTCGGCGGGTCGGCCGAGAAGAAATCCTTGTAGGTAGTGGGTTCCCGCGGTTGTGCAGAACGCCGCTTCTGCTTCCGTTTCGATTCCTTCGCAGACGCATTGAATCGCCCCGGGTTTTGTGGAGGGCGGGTTATCCCAGCGCGGGTTCGCGGTGGGAGGTGTTCTCACGGTAGTACT